>NZ_JAANQO010000011.1:0-2112810 GCF_011605905.1 Cronobacter sp. HA18003
CGGAAATCCGCAACATCAAAATTTGCAGCCCCCTGCGTGTGACGGCCATTACCAGTGATGCTGACGGCAGTAATTATGGCCGCCTGCTGGAGTGGGAGGACACCAACGGCAACAGCCGCAAATGGGCCATGCCGATGGAGCTGCTTGGCGGCAGCGGGGAAGAGCTGCGGCGCGTGCTGCTGGTTAACGGGCTTTCCTATATCAACATCAACGGGATGGCGCGTGCGCATCTGATGGAATATATCTCGCTGTGTAAACCTGACCGAAAAGTGACCTGCGTGAACAAAACCGGCTGGCACGGTGGCGTCTATGTGCTTCAGGACGAAGTGATAGGCCGCGACGCGCAGTCTGTGATTTTACAGACCAGCAGCGTGCAGGGTCGTGACTTCCGGGTGAACGGCACCGCAGACGAATGGCGCGAACAGATAAGCCGCTACTGCGTGGGGAACGCGCGGGTGGCTTTTGCCGTCAGCCTGGCTTTTGCCGCACCGCTGCTGCAACTGGTGGGCATGAGCGGAGGCGGCTATCACCTCAAGGGCGAATCCACGGACGGCAAAACCACCACCATGAAGGTGGCTGCTTCCGTCTGTGGGGGAACCGACTTCTGGCATACGTGGCGCGCCACCGGTAATGCGCTGGAAGGCACGGCCAGCCGCCGCAACGACGCCACGCTGATGCTTGACGAAATCCGTGAGGTGGACGGGCGGGAGGCCGGTAACATCGCCTATATGCTGGCGAACGGGCAGGGTAAGGCCCGCGCCAGAACAGACGGTTCTGTACGGGAAACCAACCGCTGGAACCTGCTGTTTCTGTCCACCGGCGAGCTGTCACTGGTTGAACACGCCGCAAATGCCGGAGAACGCACCTATGCCGGTGTTGAGGTCAGGATGATCCAGATCCCCAGCGATTCGGGCAGATTCGGCGTGTTTGAGGAGCTGCATGGCTTCAGCGGCGGCAAGGCGCTGGCAGAGCACCTTGAGCAGGCAGTGAAGCTGCATCACGGCGCGCCGTTCCGTGACTGGCTGCATCACCTGACGCAGGATTTACCGCAGGTGACCAGCGAGGCTAAGGCCATGCTGAAGGCGTTTACCCGCAGGCTGACGCCGCAGGATGCGGGGAATCAGGTCGGGCGTGCAGTCACGCGCTTTGCCCTGGTGGCAATGGCCGGGGAGCTTGCCACCCGCGCCGGTATCACCGGCTGGCCGGAGGGTGAGGCTTTCCGGGCCGCTGAGCGTTGTCTGGCCTCATGGATGGCTGACCGTGGCCATACCGCCAATCAGGAGGATAAGGCCGCACTGGAACAGGTGTGCGACTTCATGACCCGCAACCAGTTCAGCCGCTTTGCCGACTGGCATGACGAGCGCAACCGGCCTGTATCCATGATGGGGTTCCGTAAGGTGGAGAAGGGCGGTAATGACAGCGAGCCGGTAACCACCTTTTATGTGCTGCCGTCCGGCTGGAAGGAAATCTGCAAGGGTTTTGATGCCCGTAAGGTGGCGCGGCTGTGCGTGGCCGCCGGGTGGCTGGAGGCGGGCAGCGAAGGGCGTACACAGACCAACGTCCGCCTGCCAGAGATAGGGCTCAAGCGGGTGTATCAGTTTAACAGTCAGGTACTGGGGAGCGCGGACCCGGTTTAAATCGCGCGAGTCTTATTTATCTGAGGTAACACTGGTAACAGAGGTAACAGCCTGTGTTTATGCGGCGTGTGACCGTTACCAGTCAGAAAACATGAGTGGTAACACTGGTAACAGAAAACAGCCTGTTACCGCGTGTTACCACAGTAAATACCGCAGTGGTAACGGGATTTCTCTTTTAATATCAACGATGTTACCGGTGTTACCACTGTTACACGTCTCTGACAGAAAGCGCCATGTCGGGAGCCTTATTTCTGGCGGGCCTGTTTTTAAAGGAATAACCATGCGGATAATGAAAATGACCTGCCCGGTATGTCTGGCAGACGCAAAGATACGCAAGACTAACCGCAAACATCCCCAGCTGGCTGATGTGTACTGCCAGTGCAGTAATATGGAATGCGGGCACTCCTTTGTAATGAATGTCTCGTTCTCACACACCATCAGCCCCAGCGCGCTGAGCGGGCAGGGGCGGGTAAAGGAGCTGATTGACTCACTGGGAGAGCATGACCGCAAAAAGGCGCTGGCGTTGTTACAGGAGGCCGAAGAAAAGCATTAACAACAACTGCCGGGCATTCTGACGAACATGCCCGGCACCCTGTTTTGGGTGTCTGTTTTTTTCAGTTTCATCCTGAAAAAATCCTTTTATTATCAATCGCATGCAAAATATTATCTGCTTGAAATCCCAGTCTGCAGGTCACGCAAAGTTAAATTTAAACTGTAAAATCAGCGGGTTAACTCTCTGCCGCACAGCTTGGTAAAGAATCGAAAGTGAAAAACAGTGAAATTTCTTTCAACTTTTTCAGTCTGCTTTCTGGCTCGCCAGCCCGGCAGTGGCGCGGACTGGCGATACCGTCTGTAACAACTCGAAACTGAAAAAATTATGTGATCCAGAACCCGCAGGCGGGTGCGGTGTAGTGCGATTTTGGTCGTTTACACTTTTTTGTACCAGGCATGGATAAATATGAAATGGCGGTAAATACGGTTAGAAGGTGGGCTATCTGTGCAAGGTAAATCTGCGCGATCTAATCTTCAGTCTGTTGTATTTGAAGGAAAATACTGGTAAGGTTTTTTCAGCTCAAGCGTTTCGCTTTGAATGCTGCAACCAAGTTAATAATTTGCTAGCTTTTGCCCCCTAGGGGGCGTCTGGTTATCCAGACTCGATCCGAGGCCCCACCGCCGCCAACGACGGCTGGCGCCGTAGCTGTCGGGCATTACTTACGGTCGTAGAGAACAGAGGCTGTTGCTAGCAACTTTTGGTGTAGGCATCTCTGTTTTTCTGCACCCTTGATTATGGGGAGACCGTAAGTAACTTTGCCATGAGATATTAGCATGTCTTCTGATAGACCAATAAAAACAACTGAATCTGCGATTCCATCGTTGATAAAGCTTTCTCAGACTTTGGGTTTTTCCATCGAAGAACTTGAAGAGATCAGAGCTATCCCATTAGAAAAACGCTATGTAAAACTCGAAAAACCAAAAATAGATGGGACTATGAGAACGGTCTATAGACCTCATTTTAAATTAAAGAGATTGCAGCGAAGAATTAACTCTCGTATTTTTCGGCCTCTTGTGATTTGGCCTGTTTATTTATATGGTTCAGTGCCGTGTGATAATGACGATGAATCTATAAAAAGAGATTATATTACATGTGCTAGCCAGCATTGTGCCGCTAAATCAATTCTGAAAATTGATATTAAGGATTTTTTCGATAACATCCATCAAGATATCGTAAGAGATGTTTTTGATAAAGTTCTGAATATCAAAAACGATGCTTTAGATTATATAGTAGATGTTTGTTGTGCTGGTGATTTCATTGTGCAAGGTGCCTTAACATCTAGCTATATAGCGTCGTTATGTTTGCATGATGTCGAAGCTGGTATATATGCAAGAGCTAAGCGTAAAAAACTTGTCTATACACGTTTGGTTGATGATATAACAGTATCATCAAAAATCCATGATTTTGATTTCTCACAAATTAGAAAGCATATTGAAGATATGTTGGCTAAAAAAGATTTGCCGATAAATATAGAAAAGTCAGGTGTGTTTATTACCTCAACTAAGCCTCTTGTTGTTCATGGATTAAGAATAGATCATAGTAAACCTAGATTACCGTCAGATGAAGTAAAAAAAATACGAGCTTCTTTGCATAACTTAATTGCTAATGCATCAAAAAATAATAATAAAACAAGTTTGGCATATAGGATTGAATTCAACAGATGTATGGGGAGGATTAACAAATTAGGCCGAGTTGGACATGAAAAACATCTTGTTTTTATGTCTAAAATAAAATTAATACGGCCTATGCCATCATATAAAGATGTTGTTGATTGCAAAGGTAAGTTAGTAAAACTCGAGAAATTACATGCTAAAGGTTATAATACTAGTGATATTTACTTTCGTCGATATCAACTTGTTAGCCATCTCTTATCTTTGATAAACAGAAGTTCGTCTTTTTACGAAGTAGTGAAGGATTTACGTAAGCGACTGAACAGGATTAAGCCGAATGTCCAAAGATAATGGAATGAAATATTTTATTTTCTTTATAGCGATTATTTCTTTTGTTTTTATTTTTGTTTTATTTTTTTCATTAACCTCAACTATTATATCTCAGGATATGTATAAATTGGATCTGTGCATACAAAGTAAATGTATAGACCATTTTTCTGAAAAGATAAAAGGGGTGATTGCATTAGCTCAAGCTTTTGGATGGTTTATTGCCTTGGTTGCAACTATTGGTGGGGTGATTGTTGCTTTAAGAACTTATCGTTCAGGGATTGATAATAGTAATATAACAAATCATATAGCACATTTCTCTATGTTTAGAGATTTTGTAAATACAGAAATTGCAAAGCGAAAGAAAATATATCCTGATACAATAGACGTTTATGCTTGGTATAATGTGATTTTTCCTAGATCAAAGAAGGGAGATCTTAATTATAGCGCTGAATATTTGACTTTTCTCAATGGTATTAAATCTGTGATTGAGGAAGCTAATTATAATATATCATCGTTGAATGGTAATTATAAATACCAGACTCATCAGAGAAAAATAATTGATGCAACATCAAAAATAGGAATGAAAATAAATAATGGACCCAAGAATTTATTTGTCGAAATAGAGTGTGAAGTGTTAAGTCTAATCGACTCAGTTAATAGAACGTTTATCGACGGCTATCCTGTTCTTTGCATGTTAGAAAGGAAATATATTTAGATTAGTATATGGTCAGCATACCATTGAAGCATACTTGCCCTTTGTATAAGGTATTGAGCATGGTTGTATGTGCCTCGAATGGAGTTCTTATCAACATGCGCAAGTTGCATTTCAATCCAGGCGCTTTCAAAACCATGTTCATGCAAAATAGTACTCATGGTATGCCTGAAGCCGTGACCCGTTAACCGACCATGATAGCCAAGCAGCTTTATCACTTTGTTGATACTGGCTTCGCTCATTGGTTTCCTGACGTCGTTTCGCCCAGGGAAAACGAGGCTGTAATTCCCAGTTATTTCTTGCAGCTTTTTCAATATGCTGATCGCTTGAGTAGATAACGGAACCAGATGGGGGCGGCGTTTCTTCATCCGTTCTTTGGGGATCTCCCATAAGGCATTATCTAAATCAAACTCAGCCCATTCCGCTGCGCGTAGTTCAATTGTTCGCACGCCTGTTAGCATCAACAGCTGCGTGGCGTATTTGGTGACTAAACTGCCCTGATAGTTATCCAGAGCATTGACGAACTCGGGCAACTCGCTTTCAGTCAGGAACGGGAAGTGTTGAGTTTTAGGTCTGCTGAGTGCGATAGCCAGATCGGGAGCAAAATTGTATTTTGCCCTGCCAGTAGCAACGGCGTAACGCAGCACTTCGCCGCAACGGCGACGGATTTTGCTGGTCTGCTCAAGTGCCCCTCGTTTCTCAATTTTTTGCAGGACTGTTAATAGTTCTAGAGGTTCGATTTGTTCAATGGGACGCTGGCCGATATAGGGGAAAATATCCTTCTCAAGGCAACTCAGAACCTCTTTTGCGTACCCGTGCGACCATGTGGCCGTTTTTGACGAATGCCACTCTTTAGCGACAGCCTCAAAGCTGTTTTCATGGGCGAATTGCAGCGCGATTTTTTCTGCTTTGCGGGCTTCGCTGGGGTTAATACCCTTCGCCAGCATAGATCGGCATTCATCGCGCTTTTGCCGTGCTTCAGCGAGTGATACCTCACCATATACACCAAACGAAATCATCTTTGGTTTACCGGCGAAACGGTAACGAAAGCGCCAGCCCTTACTGCCAGTTGTATCTATAAGCAGTGACAACCCCATCCCGTCATTAAGGGTATAGGATTTTTCTTTAGGTTTGGCACGTTTAATTTGGAGGTCTGAGAGCAGCATGTGTATAGAAAAAAGATCGAACCGGGTTATACACAATCCTATACGCAAGTGCGTATAGATTCCATTAGAAAATATAGAACCCAGCTAGACGTGGTTTTTAGGGATTTTGTTTAATTCTTAATGAATTATGGAATTTGTTGGACTATTTGAGGTTTGGTAATGGCGTCCCCTGCAGGAATCGAACCTGCAACTAGCCCTTAGGAGGGGCTCGTTATATCCATTTAACTAAGGGGACGAGGCGGCGTCAGTATACCGATTTTTACACCGCCGTTAAGGGCTTAGCCGCCTGTTCGGTTAAACAATCGCCACCGTCAGCGTTTTTGTGAACCGCGCCCGGTTTCGTTTTCACGCGCTGCCTTTTCCTTTTTCAGGCGCGCTTTTTCTTCCGATTTCTTCTTATTGCTCATGTCGTTACGGATCTGCGCATGGCTTAACAGCGCGAAGATAAACGTACCGCCGATGATGTTGCCCGCAAGCGTCGGCAGGGCGAACGGCCAGAAGAATTCGCTCCAGTGAATGGTGCCGTTAAACACGAGATAGAGGATCTCGACGGTGCCGACCACGATATGCGTTGTGTTGCCGAGCGCGATAAGCCAGGTCATAAGGATAATCACCACGATCTTCGCAGCACCCGCAGACGGGAACATCCACACCATCGTCGCGATGATCCAGCCGGAGATAATCGCGTTCGCGAACATTTCCCCTGGCGTGTTGTGCATGACTTCCATGCCGATGGTCACAAACGCGTCGCGCGTTGCCTCGTCAAAAATCGGCATAAACTCAAACGCCAGCGCCGCGAGGCCGGTGCCGATGATATTACCGAGCAGCACCACGCCCCAGAGCCGCAGCAACAGCCGCATATTGGTGCCGGTCGGGTTCTGCATCACCGGCAGCACCGCCGTGACGGTATTCTCGGTAAAGAGCTGCTGGCGCGCCATGATGACGATGATAAAGCCAAAGGTGTAGCCGAGGCTTTCCAGCAAAAATCCGCCAGGAATGCCTTCCAGGTGGACGTGGAAAATACCTTTGGCCAGCAGCGACGCGCCCATCGACAGCCCGGCGGCGATGGCCGACCAGAACAGCGCCATCGCGTCGCGCTCCATCTCTTTCTCGCCGTCCTGGCGGATGTGCTCGTGGATGGCCATCGCGCGCGACGGCAGTTCCTCTTCATCCACTTCTATTTCTTCTCCGCTCTCTTTTTCTTCACTTTCGACTTCCAGCTCATCCGCCTCGCCGATTTTTTCCTCGCCAGGTTTGCTCATTATGTACTCCAGTCAAATAAGGGAATGCATTAAGCGTAGCGCGTCGGCGGGTATTATCAGGAAAAACAGATAATTCCCCTGCGTGATGAATATTTTGCGAGGCATCGCGCAGGGTTTCGCCGCCTGCACAGTCCGCGGGGTGGCCGCGCCATTGCCCTGTGGTACTATTCCCGACTCGCCTGAAAGGAGCTGTCCCATGTTAGAAGCCCGGAATCTTGCCTGCCTGCGCGACGAGCGGTTGCTATTTCGCGCGCTCTCGTTTCGCGTGTCGCGGGGCGAGATTGTGCACCTGACCGGCGCGAATGGGGCCGGGAAAACCTCGCTGTTGCGCCTGCTGATCGGGCTGGCGCGCCCGGAAGAGGGCGAGGTGTACTGGCGCGGCGAACCGCTGGCGCATCAGCGCTCTGCCTTTCATCAGGAATTGCTGTGGCTCGGCCATCTGCCGGGTATCAAAGCGGCGCTTACCGCCGATGAAAATCTCGCGTTTTATCACCCACTGACCCGGCGCGAGACGCGCTGGCAGGCGCTTGCCGCCATCGGGCTTGGCGGGTATGAAGATCTCCCGGTTGAACAACTCTCAGCAGGCCAGCAGCGCCGCGTAGCGCTGGCAAGATTGTGGCTTAGCGAAGCATCACTGTGGGTACTGGATGAACCGTTGACGGCGCTTGATGCCGCAGGCGTGGCGACGCTGACGAGGCGTCTTGAGGCGCACGCGGCACGCGGCGGCACGGTGATAGTCACCACTCACCAACCGCTGGCGCTTACTGGTGCCCACCGCACATTAACCCTGACGCCGGAGCCCGCCGCATGATGGGCCGCATTATCCGCCGCGAGCTGCGTCTCGCCGCGCGTCACCAGGCTGAGCTCCTCAACCCGCTGTGGTTTTTTCTGGTGGTGATTGTCCTGTTCGCGCTTGGCGCAGGCCCGGAGCCGCAGCTGCTCGCGCGCATCGCGCCAGGCGTGGTGTGGGTGGCGGCGCTGCTCGCCTCGCTGCTGGCGATGGACCGGCTGTTTCGCGACGACGCGCGCGACGGCGCGCTCGAACAGCTCATGCTGGTGCCAACGCCGCTGCCTGTGGTGGTTATCGCGAAAGTGACCGCTCACTGGGTGGCGACCGGGCTGCCGCTGGTCGTGCTCTCGCCGCTGGCGGCGCTGCTGATGGGACTGAACGGCCATGCGACGCTGACGCTAATGCTGACGCTGTTGCTTGGCACGCCGACGCTGAGCTTTCTCGGCGCGCTGGGCGCGGCGCTGACGGCCGGGCTGCGCCGCGGCGGCATCCTGTTGAGCCTGATTATTTTGCCGCTTGCGATCCCGCTGCTGATTTTCTCCACCGCCGCGGTGGATGCCGCCGTGATGCAGTTGCCGGTCGGCGGGTTTTTCGCGCTCTCCGGCGCGTTTTTAACAGCAAGCGTCACGCTAATGCCGTTCGCGACGGCGGCGGCGCTGCGTATCACTATTCAGTAGGCCCGGTTTCGCGGGCGATAATTTTATGTGAGCAATAGCATGTGGAAATTCTTACACCCCTGGGCGCGGCCTGAACGGCTTTACGGCCTCTGCCAGCGGCTCACGCCGTGGTTCGCGTGGCCGGGCGCCGTGATGCTCGCGACGGGCTGTATCTGGGGTTTTGTTTTTGCGCCGCCCGATTACCAGCAGGGAGACAGCTACCGCATCATGTATCTGCACGTTCCGGCGGCGATGGGCTCGATGGGCATTTACGCCTCAATGGCGGTCGCGGCGTTTATCGGGCTGGTGTGGCAGAACCGGGCGGCCGACCTGGCCGTGATGGCGATGGCCCCGGTGGGCGCGGTCTACACCTTTATCGCGCTGACAACCGGCTCCGCCTGGGGGAAACCGATGTGGGGCACCTGGTGGATCTGGGATGCGCGGCTCACTTCCGAGCTGGTGCTGCTGTTTTTATACGCGGGCGTCATCGCGCTCTGGCACGCCTTTGACGACCGCCGCCTCGCGGGCCGCGCCGCGGGCATACTGGTGCTGGTGGGCGTGGTGAATCTGCCCATCATCCACTACTCGGTGGAGTGGTGGAACACGCTGCATCAGGGCTCCACCAATATGCAGCAGAGCATCGACCCGAGCATGCGCGCGCCGCTGCGCTGGAATATCGCCGGTTTTCTGTGCCTGTTTATGACGCTCACGCTGATGCGCCTCGGCAACCTGTTGTTGCTTCAGGAGCGCCATCGCCCGTGGGTGGCCGCGGTGCTGGAGAAAAAATCATGACCGCCGCGTTAACCACATTTTTCCTGATGGGCGGCTACGCCTTTTACGTCTGGCTGGCGGTGGCGATGACGGTGATTCCGCTGGCACTGCTGATAGCGCATACGCGTCTGGCGCGCCATGCGCTGCGCCGGGATATCGCGAAACGTCAGGCGCGCGAGCGTCGACGTCAGGGCGCGGGGGTGTCGCGATGAACCCGCGTCGTAAAACGCGCCTGTGGGTCGCGCTTACGGTGCTGGCGGGCCTCGGGCTGACGATGGCGCTGGTGCTCTACGCGCTGCGCGCCAATATCGATCTCTTCTATACGCCGGGTGAAATTCTCTACGGCAAAGGTGCCGCGCAGGAGAAACCAGAACCGGGCCAGCGGCTGCGCGTCGGCGGCATGGTGATGCCAGGGAGCGTGAAGCGCGACAGCCGGAGCCTGAAGGTGAGCTTTCGTCTCTATGACGCACGCGGTGTGGTCGATGTGGATTACGACGGCATTCTGCCCGATCTGTTTCGTGAAGGGCAGGGCGTGGTGGCGCAGGGCGTGCTGGGCGACGATCAGCGTATTCACGCCCGCGAAGTGCTGGCGAAGCATGACGAAAATTACACGCCACCGGAGGTGAAAGCGGCGATGGATGCCAACCACACGCGTCCGCCGCAGGCGTATAAGGACAACCGCCCATGATGCCGGAAATCGGGAATTTCTTGCTGTGCCTCGCCGCAGGTCTCGCGCTGCTGCTCACGCTCTGGCCGCAGTGGGGCGCGATGCGTCAGGCACCGCGGCTGATGGCGCTGGCGCGCCCGCTCGCCTGCGCGCTTTTCGCCTGCCTGATAAGCGCGTTTCTTATCCTCGTGCATGCCTTTGTGGTGAACGATTTCACGGTGCTCTATGTGGCGAGTAACTCCAACACCGAGCTCCCGGTCTGGTATCGCGTGGCCGCGACCTGGGGCGCGCACGAAGGCTCACTATTGCTTTGGGTGCTGCTGATGGGCGCGTGGACGCTGGCGGTCGCGATGTTCAGCCGCGCCATGCCGCAGGAGGCGATCGCCCGCGTGCTGTCGGTGATGGGCGGGATTAATTTCTGCTTCCTGCTGTTTATTCTGCTGACCTCAAACCCCTTCACGCGCACACTGCCGGAATACCCGATTGAAGGGCGCGATCTCAACCCGCTGCTGCAGGATATCGGGCTGATTTTCCATCCGCCGCTGCTGTATATGGGGTATGTCGGGTTTTCGGTCGCGTTCGCCTTTGCGGTGGCGTCGCTTTTAACCGGGCGGCTCGACACCGCCTGGGCGCGCTGGTCGCGCCCCTGGACGCAGGCGGCGTGGATGTTTCTGACCATCGGCATTGTGCTTGGCTCCGCCTGGGCCTATTACGAACTCGGCTGGGGCGGCTGGTGGTTCTGGGACCCGGTCGAAAACGCCTCGCTGATGCCGTGGCTCGCGGGCACCGCGCTGATGCACTCGCTGGCGGTGACGGAAAAGCGCGGCAGCTTCCGCGCCTGGACAGTGCTGCTCGCCATCACCGCGTTTTCGCTCTGTCTGCTCGGCACGTTCCTGGTGCGCTCCGGCGTGCTGGTCTCCGTGCACGCGTTCGCCTCCGATCCGGCGCGCGGCATGTTTATTCTGGCGCTGCTGGTGATTGTCATCGGCGGTTCGCTGCTGCTCTATGCCGTGAAAGGCGGCAGCGTCAGGGCGCGGGTGGGCAATGCGCTCTGGTCGCGTGAAAGTTTTCTGCTCGGCAACAATATTCTGCTTATCACCGCCATGCTGGTGGTGCTGCTCGGCACGCTGCTGCCGCTGGTGCATAAGGCGCTGGGGCTGGGGTCGATTTCCGTCGGCGCGCCGTTTTTCAATGTGCTGTTCAGCGCGCTGATAGTGCCGTTCGCGCTGCTGCTCGGCGTCGGGCCGCTGGTGCGCTGGCGGCGCGATGAGCCGCAAAAGCTGCGCCGTCGCCTGCTGGTGGCGCTGGTCGTTACGCTCGCGACCTCGCTGATGCTGCCCTGGCTTTTGCAGGACAGCATTAACGCGATGACGGTCGCCGGGCTGATTATGGCGGTCTGGGTGCTGGTGTTAACGCTGATGGAGCTGCTTGAGCGCGCCACGCACCGCCACGGCCTGTGGCGCGGGCTGGGGAAATTAAGCCGCAGCCAGTGGGGCATGACGCTCGGGCACGTGGGGCTTGCGGTAACGGTTATCGGGATCGCGTTCAGCCAGAACTACAGCGTGGAGCGCGATGTGCGCATGACGGCGGGCGACAGCGTTGATATTCATCATTACCGTTTTGTGTTTCGCGAAGTGCGCGACGCGCAGGGGCCAAACTGGCGCGGTGCGGTCGGGATTATCGATGTGCTGCGCGACGGTAAACCCGAGGCGACGCTGCGCGCCGAAAAACGCGCCTATAACAGCAACCGCGTGGTGATGACCGAAGCCGCCATCGACGGCGGGCTGACGCGCGATCTCTACGCGGCGCTCGGTGAAGAACTCGATGACGGTAGCTGGGCGGTGCGGCTCTATTACAAACCGTTTGTCCGCTGGATCTGGTACGGCGGGCTGCTGATGGCGTTCGGCGGGCTGCTTTGTCTGCTCGACCCGCGTTACCGGTTGAGAAAAATTCAGGAGGCCGCATGAGACGCCGTATTTTACTTCTCCCGCTGGCGCTGTTTCTGCTGCTCGCCGCCGTGCTGTTCTGGCAGCTGACGCGCAACGCGGCGGGGGACGATCCGTCTCAGCTCGAATCCACGCTGGTGGGCAAACCGCTACCCGCGTTCCGGCTCGCCGCGCTTGATGACCCGAACGTGACCTACGATCGCGCCGCTCTCCTGAACGGCAAACCGCTGCTGCTTAACGTCTGGGCGACCTGGTGCCCGACGTGCCGCGCCGAACATCAGTTTCTCAACGGCCTGGCCGCAAAGGGCGTGCGGATCGTCGGGCTTAACTATAAAGACGATCGCGCTAAAGCCGTGGCCTGGCTCAATACGCTCGGCAACCCTTACGCGCTGAGCCTGTTTGACGGCAGCGGGATGCTGGGGCTGGATCTGGGCGTTTATGGCGCGCCGGAGACGTTTGTTATCGACGGGCGCGGCGTGATTCGCTATCGCCACGCGGGCGATCTGAATGACGAGGTGTGGCGTCAGGACGTCAAACCGCTGTGGGATGCGCTGAATCAGGAGGTCGAGCCGTGAAATGTTTGTTAAGCCTGCTGGCTGGCCTGCTGCTGGCGTGTCATGTTTCTGCCGCCATCGAGGCGTACCCTTTTCAGAACGAGGCGCAGGAGCAGCAGTTCCGCGAGCTGACCAGCGCGCTGCGCTGCCCGAAATGCCAGAACAACAGCATCGCTGATTCCGGTTCGATGATCGCGGCCGATATGCGCCAGAAAGTCTATGAGCTGATGCAGCAGGGGCAGAGCCGCGAGCAGATTGTGGCGTATATGGTGGCGCGCTACGGAAATTTCGTGACCTACGATCCGCCCGTTACGCCCGGCACGATACTGCTCTGGCTGCTGCCCGCGCTCTTTGCGGCAGGCGGCGTTGCCGTGCTGGTGATCCGCGCGCGTCGCATCCGACGGGAGCCGCTCGCGCTTGACGAAGACGAACAGGAGCGGCTGCGCGCGCTACTGAATGAAGAAGGAAAACGCCCGTGAGCGCGTTAATTATGGTTATCGTCGTCCTGCTGGTGGGCGTTGCGGCGCTGGTCTTCTGGCCGTGGCGCGAGCGGGGCGCGGTCAGCCGCGATGCGCTGAACCGCACACTCTATTACTCGCGCCTGCGGGAGCTTGACGAGGAGCCGCCCGAGGCTCGTCAGGCGCTGGTGGTGGAATTACAATACAGCCTGCTGGCGGATATTCCCGAGCCGCGCGGGCAGAAAACGAGTCACAGGGGTAATGGTGTGTTGCTGGCGGGCGTGCTGCTGGTCGTGGCGGTGAGCGGCGGGCTGTTCATGGCGACGCATAGCCTTAAACAGGTGAATGACTGGCAGGCGGCGGTGCGCGAGACACCCTCACTGGTGGCGCGCGTGATGGATCCGCACGCAACACCGCTCACGGTGGAGGAGCTGACGCGCCTCGGGCTTGGGCTGCGCACGCGTTTGCAGGACGACCCGCATAATGGCGCGGGCTGGGCGATGCTCGGGCGCATCGGTATGGTGCTCAATAATGCTGATACCGCTACAGAAGCGTTTAAACGCGCCTGGCAGCTCAATTCGCAAAGCATCGAAGCGCGGCTCGACTATGCTGAAGTGCTGGCGCGCTCGCCGCAGCCGGACGATAACCGCCTCGGCGAGCAAATGCTAAAAGACGTCTCGGCGCAGGCACCTGATAATCTGCGCGCGCAGGGGCTGCTTGCCTTCAGCGCGTTTCGCCAGCAGCGCTATACGGAGGCGATTGCCATCTGGCAGTCGATGCTGACGCGCCTGCCGCCGGGCGATGCGCGCCGTGCGGCGGTCGTGCGCGGCATTGCGCAGGCGCGCGTGGACAGCGGCATGGACAACGCGAGACTGGCTGTTAAAATCACGCTCTCACCCGTTTCGAAAAAAGCCTTGCCGGATAAAGGGATACTCTTTATCAGCGTGACGGATGGCGCATCAAACGTACCGGTGTTGGTGAAAAAATTGCCGCTGGGTCATTTTCCGCTGACAATTACGCTTGATGACGCTGACGCGATGCTCCCGGACAGGGGGCTTGAACACGTCACGCAGGGCATTGTGAAGGTGCATATTTCCCGGGACGGCAACGCGGCCGTACAACCCGGAGACTGGACAGGCGAGCGCCGCTTCACCACGCTCAACCCGGCAGCGCCGGTGGACGTCCTGGTCGCACCTTCGCCATCAGGAGCGGGTTAGTTACCATTTACAGGGAGACTGCTATGAACTTTCGCCTTACCGGGCTTGCGCTGGCGGCCACGCTTTTAGTGGGCTGCGCCAGTTCGTCAGAGCCGCAGCAAGGGCGTTCCGACCCCTTTGAAGGGTTCAACCGCACCATGTTTACTTTTAACTATGACGTGGTGGACCCTTATGTGCTGCGCCCGGTGGCTGTCGCCTGGCGCGACTACGTGCCACAACCGGCGCGCAACGGGCTGGGCAACTTCACCAGCAACCTTGAAGAACCCGCCTCAATGCTTAATAAATTTCTGCAGGGCGACCCCTACCAGGGGATGGTGCACTTTACCCGTTTCTTCCTGAACACCCTGCTGGGGATGGGCGGTTTCATCGACGTGGCCGGTATGGCGAACCCGAAACTGCAGCGCGAAGAGCCGCACCGTTTCGGCAGCACGCTCGGCACCTATGGCGTCGGTTACGGGCCGTATGTGCAGTTGCCGTTCTATGGCAGCTTCACGCTGCGTGAAGATGTCGGCGATATGGCGGACACCACTTATCCGGTGCTCTCCTGGCTGACCTGGCCGCTGTCGCTCGGCAAATGGGCGGTGGAAGGCGTGGAGACCCGCGCGCAACTGCTCGATTCCGACGGCCTGCTGCGCCAGTCTTCCGATCCTTACATTCTGGTGCGTGAGGCCTATTTCCAGCGTCACGACTTTATCGCCAACGGCGGTAAGCTTAAGCCAAATGAAAACCCGAACGCGCAGGCGATCGAAGGCGATCTCAAGGATATCGATTCGGAATAAAACGCCGGATGCGATCATTCTTAAGGTAAATAAAAAAAGCGGGCCGAGGCTCGCTTTTTTATTTCCGAACGATAAGGCGCAATAAAAAAGGCGAGCCGCAGCTCGCCTTTGTCGTGACAGAGCAATCAGAAACGGTAGTTAAAGTTCACGCCATATAGCCACGCTTTACCTTCAGATTTGAAGGTGTACGGGCCTTCGGTGAATTCCACGTGCTGGCCGTGCATGTAAGACACACCGGCATCGACAGAGGCGTCTTCATTGAAGGCGTAAGTGGTACCGGCGCTCAGCCACAGACGGTCCTGGTCAGGAATGGAAATAGAGCGCTGCTGCTCTGGCACCGGGCTGTCATCAAAGGCGATACCGGTACGGAAGGTCCAGTTGTCGTCCATATAATAGGTGGTGCCGAGGGCGATGCGGTACGCGTCTTTATATTTCTCTTCTTTCTTAAACAGGGTGTCGCCGTTGCTGTTGGTCGCTTTCAGCTCCTGGAACTGGCTCCAGCTGGTGTAGGTCAGGCTGTAGTGAATCGCCCACTGCGGCGCGATACGGTTATAACCAGACACTTCCCACATTTCAGGCAGGTTCAGGGTCAACGAGCCGCCGGTGGTTCTGCCACCCGTGCCGTAAGGCAGGCCGAGGCCCAGCGCGGCGTTAACAGGGTTAAGGGCTGCCGGCAGGCTGCTCTTATAGTCGCCGTCGAAGTCGATTTTCACTTCAGAGCGGTAGGTCAGCGAGTAGCGGTTGTTCTTATCCAGTTCATACAGGATACCGGCATTCCAGCCAAAGCCCCACTCGTCACCCTTCAGGTGCGCAATCTGGGTGTCGCTGTTGATGCCGCCTGCAGCCGCGCCAAGCTGTGCCGCAGTCTGCGGATCGATCTTGCCGGACTGCACGAGTCCCGGTAAGCCGCCTGCGATGATTTGCGGCAGATCGCCCGCGTAACGCTCGATCTTGGCGCGCGCATACACGGCGTCGAAGCCCAGGCCGAAGCTCCAGTGGTTATCGAGACGATACGCGCCGCTGAGGTTCAGGTTCAGCGTTTCGAGATCGGTTTTACCGCCGACAGAACCTGCGGCATAGCTGTTGCTATATTCGGTGGCGAGGCCGTAGTTGGAGGTGACGGACGCCCCCCAGCCAAACTGCTCGTTGATCGGCGCGACAAAGTGCAGGTTCGGCACCCAGGCGGTCGGCGCGATGTTATCGGCGTTAAGGCTACGTCCCGTCGGGGAACGGCCAGACACATTCACATCCGGGTCGACGAAAATCGCGCCGCCGGAGAATGTCGGGCGATCGAACATGGTAATCAGCGCCGGGTTACGGCTGACGTTGCCCGCGTCATCCGCAATAGCGCCTTCCCCGGAATAGGCGCGGCCCAGACCGGAGGCAGAGAATTCGTTTAACTGGAAACCTGCGGACCAGGCCTGAGAAGACACGATTGCCACTGCGACTGCTAAAGCAGATTTGGTAAACAGGGTTTTCTGGCGCATGACCATAACCTCATCCATTTATTTTTATTCAAATAATGTTACGTGACGTAACAGGAGCGCGGAGTGTAGGGTCTGAGGTACGGCATGGAAATCAGACCAGTGGCGAGAGTATAGGTCCGACCAGCAGAGATGTTGCAAGTATGTTTATAAGTTTTTTCAATTGTGATCTAAGAAACGCGATCCGTTTAGCAAAATTTTGGGGTTCAGAAATTCATCAATCTGGTGATTATTGTTTTAGATCATTTTTAAGTGTGATTTCGGTCACTTATAAGCGTAAACGGGAAGAACAGGTAGAGCGGTGGCGGCGCGGGGCGTAAAATAGCCTTATCCCTTTTCAGGAAATACAGAGGAAATCACCATGACCAAATGCAGTGCTGATGAAACCCCGGTTTGCTGCTGTATTGATGTAGGCACCATTATTGATAATACCGACTGCGTTGCCTCTTACAGCCGCGTGTTTGAAAACCGCGCCGACGCTGAAGCCACGCTCGCGGCTCTCACCGCCAAAGCGCGTGAAGTCGAATCTGAGCCGTGCCAGATCACCCCGCGCTTTACTGAAGAAGCCGACGGCGTGCGTCTGGATATCGATTTTGTTTTCGCCTGCCAGGCGGAAACCGTTATTTTCCAGTTAGGTCTGCGTTAATCCCATCGCTTACGCCCCGGCACTCCGGGGCGCATTTCTTGTTACGTAATTCGTGTTTTGCCTCGCAATTTTTCCTTTATGTGATTGGCTGAATGTAAAATTCTGGTTAAAACTGTTATCAGGTCAGACCACTTAATTCATCTTTAGCCTTTTCACAGGGGAACGTTATGAGTCAGGCACTACCGCTGGTCACCCGGCAGGGGGATCGCATTGCCATTGTCAGTGGATTGCGCACGCCTTTCGCCCGTCAGGCAACGGCGTACCACGGCGTTCCGGCGGTCGATCTCGGTAAAATGGTGGTCGGCGAACTGCTGGCCCGCAGCGAAATCCCGCCTGAAGTTATTGAACAGCTCGTCTTCGGCCAGGTGGTGCAGATGCCGGAAGCGCCCAACATCGCGCGCGAAATCGTGCTCGGCACCGGCATGAGCGTCCATACCGACGCCTACAGCGTCAGCCGCGCCTGCGCCACCAGTTTTCAGGCGGTGGCGAACGTCGCCGAAAGCCTGATGGCGGGCACTATCCGCGCCGGGATCGCTGGCGGGGCCGATTCCTCCTCCGTGCTGCCGATTGGCGTCAGTAAAAAACTGGCGCGCACGCTGGTGGACGCGAATAAAGCCCGCACCGCCGGACAGCGACTGAAACTCTTCTCGCGCCTGCGTCTGCGTGACCTGCTGCCGGTGCCGCCCGCCGTGGCGGAATATTCCACCGGACTTCGCATGGGCGACACCGCCGAGCAGATGGCGAAAACGCACGGCATCACCCGCGAACAGCAGGACGCGCTGGCGCATCGTTCGCACCAGCTGGCGGCGCAGGCGTGGGCGGAAGGCAAATTGCGTGAAGAAGTGATGACCGCTTACACGCCGCCGTACCGCGAGCCGCTCAGCGAAGACAACAACATCCGCAAAACTTCGTCGCTGGCCGATTACGCGAAACTGCGCCCGGCATTTGACCGTAAACACGGCACCGTGACCGCCGCGAACAGCACGCCGCTCACCGACGGCGCGGCGGCGGTCATTCTGATGACGGAATCCCGCGCCCGCGAGCTTGGCCTGACGCCGCTCGGCTATCTGCGCAGCTACGCTTTTACCGCGGTCGATGTCTGGCAGGACATGCTGCTGGGCCCGGCCTGGTCGACCCCGCTGGCGCTCGAGCGCGCCGGACTGACGATGGCCGATCTCACGCTTATTGATATGCATGAGGCGTTCGCCTCGCAAACGCTCACCAACCTGAAGCTGATGGCGAGCGACCGCTTCGCCCGCGAGGTGCTGGGCCGCAGCCAGGCTACCGGTGAGGTGGATGAGAGCAAATTTAACGTGCTCGGCGGCTCTATCGCTTACGGGCACCCGTTCGCGGCCACCGGCGCGCGAATGATCACCCAGACGCTCAATGAACTGCGCCGCCGCGGCGGCGGTTTCGGGCTGGTCACCGCCTGCGCGGCGGGCGGGCTCGGCGCGGCAATGGTACTGGAGGCCGAATAATGGAATCGACATCCGCATTTAATTTACAGATGCGCCCGGACAATGTTGCGGTGGTCACCATCGACGTGCCGGGCGAGAAAATGAACACGCTGAAGGCGGAGTTTGCCCGCGACGTCCGCGCGATTGTCAAAACGCTGCGGGAAAACCGCGATCTCGCGGGCGTGGTATTTATCTCCGCCAAGCCGGATAACTTTATCGCCGGTGCGGATATCAACATGATCGCGCACTGCCAGAGCGCGCAGGAGGCCGAAGCGCTGGCAAGCCAGGGCCAGCAGATCATGGCGGAGATCCGCGCGCTGCCGGTGCATGTGGTCGCGGCCATTCATGGCGCGTGCCTTGGCGGCGGGCTGGAGCTGGCGCTTGCCTGCCACAGCCGCATCTGTACCGATGATGTGAAAACGCTGCTCGGGCTGCCGGAAGTGCAGCTTGGGCTGCTGCCGGGCTCCGGCGGCACGCAGCGGTTGCCGCGCCTCGTTGGCGTTAGCACCGCGCTTGAGATGATCCTTGCGGGCAAACAGCTGAGGCCGCGTCAGGCGCTGAAAGCCGGGCTGGTGGATGATGTGGTGCCGCAATCTATTTTGCTGGAAGCCGCTGCCGAACTGGCGAAAAAGCGCCGTCCCGCGCCGCGCCGTCTGCCGGTTCGCGAGCGTTTGCTCGCAGGCCCGATTGGCCGCGCGCTGCTGTTTCGCATGGTGACGCAGAAAACGCACCAGAAAACCCACGGTAACTATCCGGCGGCGCAGCGCATTATTGACGTGGTGCGCACCGGCCTTGAGCAGGGCAGTGCCAGCGGTTACCAGGCTGAGGCCCGCGCCTTTGGCGAGCTGGCGATGACGCCGGAATCTGCCGCGCTGCGAGGGCTGTTCTTCGCCACCACCGAGCTTAAAAAAGAGACCGGCAGCGAGGCCGCCCCGCGCGCGCTGCACTCGGTCGGTGTACTGGGCGGCGGGCTGATGGGCGGCGGGATTGCGTATGTCACCGCCACCAAAGCCCGGTTGCCGGTACGTATCAAAGACATCAGCGAAAAAGGCATTAACCATGCCCTGAAATACAGCTGGGATCTGCTTGAGAAAAAAGTGCGTCGTCGTCATCTGCGCGCCAGCGAGCGCGACGCTCAAATGGCGCTCATCTCCGCCAGCACCGATTACCGTGGATTTCACCAGCGCGATATCGTCGTGGAAGCGGTTTTCGAAGATTTAACGCTTAAGCAAAACATGGTGGCAGAGATCGAGGCGCATACCGCGCCGCATACGATTTTCGCGTCTAATACCTCGTCGCTGCCTATCGGCGATATCGCCGCAGGCGCTACGCGCCCGGAGCAGGTGATTGGCCTACACTACTTCAGCCCGGTGGATAAAATGCCGCTGGTGGAAGTTATCCCGCACGCGGGCACCAGCGCGGAAACCATTGCCACCACCGTTCAGCTTGCCAAAAAACAGGGCAAAACGCCGATCGTGGTGGCCGACTGCGCCGGGTTTTATGTTAACCGCATTCTCGCTCCCTACATCAATGAGGCGATGCGCTGCCTGATGGAAGGGGAGAGCATTGAGAAAATCGACGAGGCGCTGGTCAAAAGAGGCTTTCCGGTGGGGCCGATTCAGTTGCTTGATGAAGTGGGCATTGATGTCGGCACCAAAATTATGCCGGTGCTGGAGCGCGCTTACGGGCCGCGATTCAGCGCGCCGGGAGACGCCGTTGCAGCAATTTTGAATGACGATCGCAAAGGCAGAAAAAATGGCCGCGGTTTCTATCTTTATCCGGCGAAAGGGCGTAAAAGCAAAAAACAGGTTGACCCTGCGGTTTACGGGCTTATTGGCGTTAAACCCGGCGGGAAACTGAGCGGCGAGGAGATTGCCGAGCGCTGCGTCATGATGATGCTTAACGAGGCGGCGCGGTGTCTGGATGAAGGCGTGGTGCGTTCCGCGCGAGACGGCGATATCGGCGCGGTGTTTGGCATCGGTTTTCCGCCGTTTCTTGGCGGCCCGTTCCGCTATATGGACACGCTCGGCGCGGCGGCCATGGCGACGACGCTCACGCGTCTTGCCACCCGTTATGGAGACCGTTTTACCCCGTGCGACAGGCTGTTGCGCATGGCGCAGACCGGACAAACATTTTGGCTCGCGGGGAACCTGCAAGCTGAAATGACGGTCTGATATAAGAACGTTCCTGATATCGAAAACGCAGCGCTGGCTAATTTGTAAACAGTGATTGACTATACTTACGTCAATAAGGTAAAAAACAGCGTTTCATTCGAAGTACGGATCAGGCACAATGCCCGACCGCCAGACGATACCCTTAAAAAGCGCGTTGCTTTTTAAGCTCTCGCTGGCGCTTCTGGTCAACAAAAGCGGTGCAATATGCAAGTTTTTATCATGCGTCACGGCGACGCAGCACTCGATGCCGCCAGTGATTCGGTTCGTCCTCTGACCGCGTGCGGTTGTGATGAATCCCGTCAAATGGCGACCTGGTTAAAAGGTCAAAAGGTGGATATCGAACGTGTTCTGGTGAGCCCTTTCCTGCGAGCCGAACAGACACTGGACGTCGTGAAAGAGGCCATGAGCCTGCCTGTCAAAACCGAAGTTCTGCCGGAGCTCACGCCGTGCGGCGATGTCGGTCTGGTGAGCGATTACCTCCACGTTCTGGCCCGTGATGGCGTCAGCGCGGTCATGGTTATCTCCCACCTGCCGCTGGTCGGTTATCTGGTGGCGGAACTCTGTCCTGGCGAAACGCCGCCGATGTTCTCCACGTCCGCTATCGCCTGTGTGACGGTTGAGGGCGATAACGACAAGGGCATCTTTAACTGGCAGATGAGCCCCTGCAATCTCAAAATGGCGAAAGCGATTTAACTCAAGCCTGAACCATAAAAGAAAAGAGCCGCTGATGCGGCTCTTTCTGTTTCTGCAGTGCAGGCGACGCTTAAGGCAACTGCGGCGGCTGCCACTCTTCCACTTCGATTAACACCAGCAGCGCGGCGTCGCCGCCATACTCTTTCGGCGCCTGATGAAAGGCCATCACGTGCGGGTGCTGGGCTAGCCACAGCGGCGTCTGCTGTTTGAGAATATGTTTACCGTGGCCATGCATCACGCAGGCGCAGAACACATGTTCGCGGCGGCAGGCGGCAATAAGCGCGCCCAGCTCCTGCTTGGCCTGCATCTGCGTCAGGCCGTGGAGATCGAGAAACAGCTCGGGCGAGTAGTCGCCGCGGCGCAGTTTTTTCAGCTCGAAGTGATCCACACCAGGGCGCACATAGCGCATCGGCCCGTCGCTGTTCAGAAGCGGCTGGAATTCATCAGAAAAATAGTGGCTCGCGTCCACCTGCTCCTGCAACAGGCGTTTTGGCGGCACCTCGCGTAGCTTTTTACGCGCGGGCGGATGCACGATGGTGTCCTGTTTCAGCTCGCGCGTTCCGCTCATCAGCGCGCGAAACAGCGACTTTTCTTCTTCGCTTAGCGATGGCTTCTTTTTCATCTTCTTCTCTTCTTTCTCTTTGCGCAGGCAGTGTACCCGAGTTTGGCGCGTCGCCAAACAAAAGCCATTTTTCGGCGATGACGCGCCGGTTGCTGATTTATCGCCGCCTTCATGGCAAACTAGCCGCCGAATTTAACGCGGAGCGTCATGCGGAGGGCAGTGTGGATAAAATTTTCGTCGATGAGGCAGTCAGTGAACTGCATACCATTCAGGATATGTTGCGTTGGGCGGTGAGCCGCTTCAGTGCGGCCGGCATCTGGTATGGTCACGGCACGGACAACCCCTGGGATGAGGCCGTGCAGCTGGTGCTGCCGTCGCTCTACCTGCCGCTTGATATTCCGGAAGATATGCGCACCGCGCGCCTGACCTCCAGCGAACGTCATCGTATCGTGGAGCGGGTGATCCGCCGCGTTAACGAGCGTATTCCGGTGGCGTATCTCACCAATAAAGCCTGGTTCTGCGGCCACGAATTTTATGTCGACGAGCGCGTGCTGGTGCCGCGTTCGCCTATCGGCGAGCTAATCAATAACCGCTTCGCCGGGCTTATCGACCACGAACCGCAGCACATTCTTGATATGTGCACCGGCAGCGGCTGCATCGCTATCGCCTGCGCGTACGCCTTCCCGAACGCGGAAGTTGACGCGGTGGATATCTCTGCCGACGCGCTGGCCGTGACCGAGCACAATATTGAAGAGCATGGGCTTATCCATCACGTCACGCCGATCCGCTCTGACTTGTTCCGCGATCTGCCGAAAGTGCAGTACGACATCATCGTCACCAATCCGCCATACGTGGATGAAGAAGATATGTCCGATCTGCCGAACGAATATCGCCACGAGCCGGAACTCGGCCTGGCGGCGGGCAGCGACGGGCTGAAGCTCGCGCGCCGCATTCTCGCCTGCTCGCCGGACTACCTGACCGACAACGGTATTCTGATTTGTGAAGTCGGTAACAGCATGGTACATCTGATGGAGCAGTACCCTGACGTGCCGTTTACCTGGCTTGAGTTCGACAACGGCGGCGACGGCGTCTTTATGCTGACCAAAGCGCAGCTCATCAGCGCCCGCGAACACTTCAGCATCTACAAAGATTAACAACAGGCGGGCGCAGGCCCGCTGAACCATAAAAACACCACAACGACACGACAACGGAGCCGTGATGGCAGGCAACACTCTTGGACAACTCTTTCGCGTAACCACTTTCGGCGAGTCGCATGGTCTGGCGCTCGGCTGCATCATTGACGGCGTGCCGCCGGGCATTGCGCTGAGCGAAGCCGACCTGCAACACGATCTCGACCGCCGCCGCCCAGGCACTTCCCGTTACACCACGCAGCGCCGCGAGCCGGATCAGGTGAAAATTCTCTCCGGCGTGTTTGAGGGCGTGACCACCGGCACCAGCATCGGCCTGCTGATTGAAAATACCGATCAGCGCTCCCAGGATTACAGCGCGATTAAAGATGTGTTCCGTCCAGGACACGCCGATTACACCTACGAACAGAAATATGGCCTGCGTGATTATCGCGGCGGCGGGCGCTCGTCCGCGCGTGAAACCGCCATGCGCGTGGCGGCAGGTGCCATTGCCAAAAAGTATCTGGCGCAGAAATTCGGCATCGTCATTCGCGCCTGTCTGACCCAGATGGGTGATATTCCGCTGGAGATCAAAGACTGGGCGCAGGTGGAGCAGAACCCGTTCTTCTCCCCGGATGTGGATAAACTGGAAGCGCTGGACGAACTGATGCGCGCGCTCAAAAAAGAGGGCGACTCCATTGGCGCGAAAGTAACGGTCGTGGCGGATAACGTGCCGCCGGGCCTCGGCGAGCCGGTATTTGACCGTCTCGATGCCGACATCGCCCACGCGCTGATGAGCATCAACGCCGTGAAAGGTGTGGAGATTGGCGAAGGCTTTGGCGTGGTGGCGCTGAAAGGCAGCGAAAACCGCGATGAAATCACCAAAGAGGGTTTTCAGAGCAACCATGCGGGCGGCATTCTCGGCGGCATCAGCAGCGGCCAGCAGATTGTCGCGAACATCGCGCTGAAGCCGACCTCCAGCATCACCGTGCCGGGCCGTACCGTTAACCGCTTTGGCGAGGAAGTCGAGATGATCACCCGCGGGCGTCACGACCCGTGCGTGGGTATTCGCGCCGTGCCGATCGCCGAGGCGATGATGGCTATCGTGCTGATGGATCACCTGCTGCGTCACCGCGCCCAGAACGCGGATGTCACCACCACGCTTCCTCGCTGGTAACGTCATGAAAAAACTCTGCTTAGCCTTGCTGGCGCTGCTTGCCTGCAGCGCGGCAAGCGCCGCCACGCCGTGGCAGAAAATCACCCAGCCGATCCCGGGCGCGGCCCAGTCGATCGGCACCTTTTCTAACGGCTGTATCGTCGGCGCGCAGCCGCTGCCGATCGAGTCAGAGCACTATCAAATCATGCGCACCGACCAGCGCCGCTATTTCGGTCACCCGGAGCTGGTGCGCTTTATCGAGCGCCTGAGCAACCAGGTGAGCGATTTGCAGCTCGGAACGGTACTGGTGGGCGATATGGGAATGCCTGCGGGCGGGCGCTTCAACGGCGGCCACGCCAGCCACCAGACGGGGCTCGACGTCGATATTTTCCTGCAACTGCCGAAAACGCGCTGGAGCACGGCGCAACTGCGTCGTCCGCAGGCGCTGGATTTAGTCTCAAGCGACGGGAAATCGGTGGTGCAGTCACTCTGGAAGCCGGAGATCGGCGGGCTGATTAAGCTTGCGGCGCTTGATGATGAAGTGACGCGTATTTTCGTAAACCCGGCCATCAAACAGCAGCTCTGCCTGGATGCCGGGCCGGATCGCGACTGGCTGCGTAAAGTGCGCCCGTGGTTCCAGCATCGCGCCCATATGCACGTGCGTCTGCGCTGCCCGCCGGACAGCCTGGAGTGCGTGGAGCAAGACCCGCCGCCGCCGGGCGATGGCTGTGGTGAAGAGCTGCAAAGCTGGTTTAAGCCTGCCGCACCTGGCAGCAGCAAGCCTGAGAAAACCACGCCGCCGCCGCTGCCGCCGTCATGTCAGGCGCTGCTCGACAAACACGTTCTTTAATACCGACTAAGGATGGCCGTGATGGATTGGTTTATGGTTTCGCCGCTGTTGCTGACAGCGCTCTTTTTTGTCGCGATGCTGGCAGGATTTATCGATGCCCTCGCAGGCGGCGGCGGGTTGCTGACCGTGCCTGCGCTGCTGGCGGCGGGGATGTCGCCTGCCCAGGCGCTGGCGACCAATAAACTCCAGGCCTGCGGCGGCTCGCTTTCCGCTTCGCTCTATTTTATCCGCCGCGGCGTGGTCAGCCTGCATGACCAGAAGCTCAATATCCTGATGACGTTTATCGGCTCCACCAGCGGCGCGCTGCTGGTGCAGCATGTGCAGTCCGATATTTTGCGCCAGATCCTGCCGGTGCTGGTAATTGCCATTGGTCTCTATTTTCTGCTGATGCCGCGCCTTGGCGAAGACGATCGCCAGCGCAGGCTGTATGGCCTGCCGTTCGCGCTGGTGGCGGGCGGCTGCGTCGGCTTTTATGACGGCTTTTTCGGCCCCGGCGCAGGCTCGTTTTACGCGCTGGCGTTTGTGACGCTCGCCGGTTTTGGCCTCGCCAAATCCACCGCCCATGCGAAAGTGCTTAACGCCACGTCTAACGTCGGCGGTTTGCTGCTCTTTATCATTGGCGGCAAAGTTATCTGGGGCACCGGCTTTGTGATGCTCGCCGGACAGTTTCTCGGCGCGCGCTTAGGCTCGCGTCTGGTATTAAGTAAAGGACAGCGCCTGATCCGCCCGATGATCGTTATCGTGTCGGCGGTGATGAGCGCCAAATTGTTATATGACAGCCACGGACAGGAGATCCTCCACTGGCTGGGGATGGCGTAATGCGTGAACACCACTATCAGGATTTAATTACTATTTTCGACGGCTGTTTTGCCGGTGATTTTAATACCCGTCTGATTAAAGGCGACGACGAACCGATCTATCTTCCGGCAGATGCCGATGCGCCTTATCACCGCGTGGTGTTCGCACACGGCTTTTATGCCAGCGCCCTGCATGAGATTTCGCACTGGTGCATCGCGGGGAAAGCGCGGCGCGAGCTGGTGGATTTTGGCTACTGGTACTGCCCGGACGGGCGCGATGCGCAAACCCAGAGCCAGTTTGAAGACGTCGAAGTCAAACCGCAGGCGCTGGAGTGGCTGTTCTGCGTGGCGGCGGGCTTTCCGTTTAACGTCAGCTGCGACAATCTTAACGGCGATTTCGATCCGGATCGCATCGCGTTTCAGCGCCGGGTGCACGCGCAGGTGATGCAGTATCTGACCAACGGCATTCCCGAACGTCCGGCGCGCTTTATCGCGGCCTTACAGGATTTTTACCAGACGCCGCCGCTGGCGGCGCAACAATTCCCATGGCCGGAAGACTTGTGCTAATCGCCATGTTATTAACCGAGGAAAACGAATGATTGCCGAATTTGAAGCACGTATTCTGGCGCTGATTGATGAGATGGTGGAGCACGCGAGCGACGACGAACTGTTCGCCAGCGGCTACCTGCGCGGACACCTGACGCTTGCCGTCGCGGCGCTGGAGCAGGGCGACGACCACTCGCCGCAGGCGGTATATACCAAAGTGACCAACAGCCTTGAGACGGCGATCCACGCGGGCGAGCTTTCGCCGCGCGACCAGGCGCTGGTGCTGGGCATGTGGGACAACCTGTTCCAGCAGGCGAAGCTCAACTAAGCCTCACAGCCTGCGCGCCGCCCGGCGCGCAGGTTTTTTTAGCGTTTACGCTTTCAGCCACGTCACCTGCCCGACATTATCGCATTAACTCGCCGCACGCCCCTTGAGAAGCTTACGCACCCACAGCCGGTTGGGATTCAGCGCGGCGAGCGTCGCGCCATCAAGCGGCAGCGGTTCGCCGCTCATTTGCGAGGCTAAAATCTCAGCGGCCAGCGGCGCGCTGCACAGCCCGCGCGAGCCGAGCGCGCCCAGCACAAAGAGATTCTTGAGCACCGGCGCGGGCATGACCGTCTCCGGCGCGCTGGCATCCTGGGAAAGTGTCGCGTAATCGCGAAGCGTCGCGGCGTAATCCGGCGCGTTGCCGACCATGGGCAGATGATCGCGTGTGGCGCAGCGTACCCCGCAGCGCGCGTCGCCCGCGCTCACGTCCACCTCCTGCGCCCAGCTGGCCGCGGGCAGGCAGTCGATAAGCCGCTGGCGGTTGCGCTGCTGGTCTTCCTCCTGGTAGCGCATTTCGCTCACGCCGCGGTGATAGCTGGCGCCGATGCAGTGCATCGCATTCGCCGGGTTTTGCGGCGTCAGGTAGCCGTCATAACAGAGCACCTGGCGCAGCGCGCCGAGGCCCGGCGTGGTGGGAATATGGCTCACCTGGCCGCCGACCGGGTAGACCGGCAGCTTTTCGGTTTGCGGGAAGCCGCTGAGCTGGTGCCCGTTCGCCAGTACCACGGCGGCGTGGCGCGCCTGCGCGCCGTTCGCGAAGTCGAGTTGCCAGTCCAGGTCTTCCCGATGCAGCGCGCTCACCCTGTGCCCGTAGTGCACCCGCAGGCCGTGCGCCTGCGCAAGTTCCAGCACGCCTGCAGTCAGTTGCGCCGGGCAGAGCCAGCCGCCCTGTGGATATTCAATGCCGCCACAGCCCGTCTTCACGCCGCAGCGTTCGCGCACTTCTCGCGCGTCAACGCCATGCGCCAGCGTGTCCGGCAGGGCGAGATCCAGCATCTGGTTGATTTTCGTCTGGCTCTTTTCATCCCAGCCAAGCTGCGTCACGCCGCACCAGTCTTTATCGAAACTGACCGGCAGCGCGTCATAGAGCCTGCGCGCGAAGGTAAAGGCCGCCGGGAAGAAGGCGGCCAGCGCGGCGTCATGATGGCTTAACAGAGGATAGAGCGCGCCCTGGCGGTTGCCCGATGCCCCCTGCGCCGGTGCGTCATCTTCGCAGTAGAGCGTGACCTGCCAGCCGCGTCTTAATAAGCCGAGTGCGAGCAGCGCGCTCGCGATGCCGCCACCGACAACCGCTACGTCTTTATCACCACTCGCCGGACGACGCGCATACCAGGGCGCGCGGGCAGGCGGCGGCGCGTCATGGCTGAGCGCGCCTGTCAGCATTTCGCGCTTGCGCCCGAATCCTTTGCGCTTCACCACGTCAAACCCGGCCTCAATCAGCCCGCGGCGCACAAAGCCTGCCGAGGTGAATGTCGCGAGCGTACCGCCGGGGCGGGCGAGGCGCGCCATCGCAGTAAACAGGCCTGGCGTCCACATTTCCGGGTTTTTCGACGGCGCGAAGCCATCCAGAAACCAGGCGTCCACCTGGCGGTTGTGCGTGTCATCCAGCGTATCGACCAGTTCGTTGATATCGCCAAGCCAGAGATCGAGCGTCACGCGTCCGCCATCCAGCACCAGCCGCTGACAGCCCGGCAGCGCCATCGGCCACTGTGCCTGGAGCTGTTGCGCCCACGGCGCGAGTTCCGGCCAGTGGGCGTGCGCGCTTTTAAGATCGGCAGGCGTCAGCGGGAATTTTTCAAAACTGATGAAGTGCAGGCGTTGCAGCGTAGCGTCCGGGTGCGCGTCGCGAAACGCCGCGAACGCCTGCCAGAGCGTCAGGAAATTCAGCCCGGTGCCAAATCCGCTTTCGGCGACAATAAAGCTGTCACGCGGGTGTGTCATAAAGCGTTCAGGGAGCTGATTACCGTCCAGAAAGACATAGCGGGTCTCTTCCAGACCGTCATCATTGGAAAAATAAACGTCATCAAAATCTCGGGAAACAGGTGTACCCTCATTATTAAACGTCAGGCTGGCGGGCTGTATGGCGATAGGTTTCACGTAAATGGCTCGAATGACAGGCAGTCGCACGATCTTAGCGAGCCCGGTCAGACATCGCAAATTTCTTGCCAATCTGGCTGATCGGACTTGTTCGGCGTACAACTGTACGCTATCTTGCGACACGACAACTTACTTAGCGTACTCGAAGAGGTATTGAATGAAACGTGCAGTAATTACTGGCCTGGGCATCGTTTCCAGCATCGGTAATAACCAGCAGGAAGTCCTGGCATCCCTGCGTGAAGGACGCTCGGGGATCACTTTCTCTCAAGAATTTCTCGACGCAGGTATGCGCAGCCACGTCTGGGGCAACGTGAAGCTGGACACCACCGGTCTTATCGACCGTAAAGTGGTGCGTTTCATGAACGACGCCTCTATTTATGCTTATCTCTCCATGCAGGAAGCGATTAAAGACGCTGGTCTGCCCGACGAGGTGTATCAGAACAACCCGCGCGTCGGTATCGTGGCCGGCTCCGGTGGTTCGTCCAAAGCCCAGGTGTTCGGCGCTGACGCGATGCGCAGCCCGCGCGGCCTGAAAGCGGTCGGCCCTTACGTGGTGACTAAAGCGATGGCCTCTGCGGTTTCCGCCTGCCTCGCGACCCCGTTTAAAATCCACGGCGTTAACTACTCCATCAGCTCCGCGTGTGCGACTTCCGCGCACTGCATCGGCAACGCGGTTGAGCAGATCCAGCTTGGCAAACAGGACATCGTGTTTGCGGGCGGCGGTGAAGAGCTGGGCTGGGAAATGGCGTGTGAATTCGACGCGATGGGCGCGCTCTCCACTAAGTACAACGAGACTCCGGACAAAGCGTCCCGTACCTATGACGCAAGCCGTGACGGCTTTGTCATCGCAGGCGGCGGCGGTATGGTCGTGGTAGAAGAGCTGGAGCACGCGCTGGCGCGCGGTGCGCACATCTATGCAGAGATCGTCGGCTACGGCGCAACCTCCGATGGTGCCGACATGGTCGCACCGTCTGGCGAAGGCGCGGTGCGCTGCATGAAGATGGCGATGCATGGCGTGGATACGCCGATTGACTACCTGAACTCCCACGGTACGTCTACGCCGGTTGGCGACGTGAAAGAGCTTGGCGCTATTCGTGAAGTCTTCGGCGATAACACGCCGGCTATCTCCGCGACCAAAGCGATGACCGGCCACTCGCTGGGTGCCGCAGGCGTTCAGGAAGCTATCTACTCGCTGCTGATGCTGGAGCACGGCTTTATCGCGCCGAGCATCAACATTGAAGAGCTGGACGAGCAGGCGAAAGGCATGAACATCATCACCGCGCCGGTTGAGCGTGAGCTGACGACGGTAATGTCCAACAGCTTCGGTTTTGGCGGCACCAACGCCACGCTGGTCATGCGTAAATATCAGGCGTAACGTCTCTTTAAAAGAAATGGAGCCGAAAGGCTCCTTTTTTTATATTTACTCTCCGCCTTTAACATTTCTTGTTTTTTTATCCGAAACAGGCTTAATCTGCTCCTCCCTGTAGTTACTGACATCTCTCCTGCCTTATTAAGAATAACCTTTTGATTTAATAGTTTTAAACATTGTTCCTTCCTGATGTGTGTCGTTTCATGAAAATCCCTATTTAACCATGGCTTAAACTTTTCTTTTTTTATTTAATTTAACTTAAGTCGTAAAAAATATATTTATAATAATTCTAACCTGCTGATAAATATAATTTAGTTTAATGAAAATACCTTTATTGGCTTCTTTCTTAAAGTTATGGCATTTTTTGACGATATATCCGTATATATCTGAGTGGCCGTTTTCTTCGCAATAACGGTAACTCGTAGCGGAAACGCATATCACATAATGCCATTCTCAATCTTTTCAAAAAGATAAGAGTGAAGGACGCAGCATAAAAGAAATCCGAAATCAGTTTGCGGAATTCAGGGAATAGTTGTTTGCCTCTCACGAGGCCTTGCCAGCCGGGGAAACCAACCATGCCCACAGACGTATCTCTGGGTAAAGGGACTTTTTTGACCACAGGAAAAGTGATTCCACTTATTATTCTGGCCTGCTCAGGGGCCGCCTCTGCCAGCGCAAAGAAGAATGCGGATGATACTTTCACGTATGTCCCCTCTGTGGCGGCAGCGGATGTCGTCACGCGCACCAACTATAACCGTCCGCTGTTTATCACCAGCGCCGCGACGGCGCGCGCGGCAGGCATTAACGGCGCCGGGATAAAAGTCGGCGTGGCGGATACCGGTATTCTGACCACGCATCCGGCGCTGCTGGGGGTGGTGAAAGGCACGCTGAACTATGTCGATCCGAGCGCCAATAATCTGAGCGTGGGCGATGTGCGCGGCCACGGCACGATGGTCGCCCAGACGCTCGCGGGCCGCGCCACAGGCCTGTTCACCGGCGGTACTGCGCCGGGCGCGACGCTTATCAGCGCGCGTATCATTCCTGATGTCGCCAATACCCGGCAGAGCCTGAATTTCGGGCAGATTAACTACGATCTCGCGCGTGCAGGCGCGAAAATTATCAATAACTCCTGGGGTATTCCTGACTGGAACCCGACTAGCACCGCCACGACTACCTATTTTGTAAACGCCTGGAAGCCTTTTATTTCGTCGTATAACGGGCTGATTGTGTTTGCGAGCGGCAACGATGGCGCGGCGAATCCGGTAGGCGTTGCGAAACTGCCATCGCTGGCCCCCGCCTCCGGGCTGGATAAGGGCTGGCTGGTGGCTACGGCGGTCGACACCTTTAACCCGAGCTATATCGCAAGCTACGCTAACCGCTGCGGCGTAATGAAAAACAGCTGCCTCGCGGCACCCGGCAGCGTGTATGTACAGTCGACCGACAGCACCGGCAAACCGGTGCTACGCCTGGTGAGCGGCACCTCATTTGCCGCGCCGCAGGTTTCCGGCGTGGCGGCGATGGTCTGGCAGAAATATCCGTATTTTACTAACGACCTCGTTCGCCAGACGGTGCTCGGCACCGCGACCGATATCGGCGCACCGGGCGTGGACGCGGTATTTGGTTACGGCCTGCTGAACGCCGCGAAGGCGATTAACGGCCCGGCGAAGTTTAACTGGGGCACCGTGAGCGTCGCGTTTAACAGCTACACCTCGACCTGGAGCAACGCCATCAGCGGCAGCGGCGGGTTGATTAAAGGCGGTACCGGCAAGCTGGTGCTGACGCAGGACGCCAGCTATACCGGCACCACACAGGTGCTGGGCGGTAGCCTGTCATCGGCGAAAAGTCTGGCCTCCGCGGTGAACATTGGCCGCGCGGGCACGCTGGATGTGCGCACGGTAAAAGGCAATGTCGATAACAGCGGTTTCGTGCTGCTGCGCGACGGCAAAACGCGCTTTATGACCAACTATACGCAGCGCACCACCGGCGGCCTGGCGTTTATGCTCGGCTCGACGCTGGATGTGGCGGGGCGCGCGACGCTCGCTGGTAACCTGCATCTTTTGGGCGTACCGGCAGGCTACATCACCCAGGCGCGCCAGCCGGTGGTCAACGCGGGCGCGGTATCCGGCAAGTTCAGCCGTTTTACGCAGTCGGCGGGCGTGTTCCTGACGGGTTCGCTGGGCTACAGCACGAAACAGGTATGGCTGAACATCAAACGCCTGCAGGTGACGCAGACCAAAGTCGCCAGCACGTCTGCGGCCACGCAGTCCGCCGCCGTGCGTCTGGAGCAGGCGTTTACGCAGCTTGATAAACAAGTCGCGACCGGCGTGGCGGTACGCGCCAGTTCGTTTGCGTCCGCGGCGGGCGAGTTGCAGCACATCTCCAATAACACGTCTGCCCGCGCGGCGCTGGAGAGCCTCTCCGGCCAGCTTCCGGCAGCGACGGCGGCGCTCACCTGGCAGGCCATCAATGTGAATCAGCGCAGCAGCGCGAATCACATCAACGCGCTGCTGGACGCGCCGCAAAGCCGTAGCTGGAGCGATACGCTCTCCTGGAACGGCAGCCTCGGGCGCAGCGGATATTCGCCGGTGAGCTACTCCATGAAAGGGTGGGTGACCGGCCAGGACCGGTTTATTGATGAGCACACGTTTATCGGCACGTCACTGTCGCGCACCGACACGTTCAGCGCGCTGAGCAGCGGCGGCGAGCGCAATACCGGCACGCTGAGTGAAGCTGCGCTGTACGGCGGCAAGATCTACGGCGGCTACTACCTGACCGGCCGTCTGGCGTCCGGGTATTACGACGGCCAGCAGCGCCGTATGTTGTGGCTCGGCAGCCGTTCCGAGCGCGTCAGCAGCCGTCAGAGCGGCAGCTGGATGTCGCTTGGCAGCGAGACCGGCTATCGCTTCAACGTGGACGGCTTAGCCGTGACGCCGTTTATCGATACGCAATACATCACGCTGAAGCAGGATGCGTTTAGCGAGAAGAGCGGCTCAGGTTTTGGCCTGCGCGCCGACAACCAGACCACCACGCGCTGGCAGGCGGGCGCGGGGCTGCGCGCGGCGTACACGTTCGATCTGCAAACCCACGGGCGGCTGGATCTGAGCTTCCAGACTCACCTGCAGCGTGCGTTGAGCCAGGATGAAGGCCGCTATCAGGCGAGCTTTACCGGCGTGGATCAGCCAGTGCCGCTGCACGGCGTGACGGCACCTGAGAAAACGCTGACCAGCGCGGTGTCGCTCGGCTGGCAGGTGAACCCGGCGCTGAATTTGAATCTGACGGGCGAGCAGGAGACCAGCGACGGGCGCAACAGCAACCGCAGCGTGATGGCCGGCGTGTCGTTAAGTTTCTGATACGGGGTATGGGGAAAATAAAAAGGCGTCGTAAGACGCCTTTTTGCTGCCTGTCAGATAACCAGCCAGAGCAGAAGAATAACCAGCACCAGCAGGAACATCGCAAGGCCGGGTTTCGCGGAAATCTGCTTCATCGGCTGGGTGAAAAACGCGATAAGCGGGCTGTAGATAGGCTGAATATGGCGCACTTCAAGCGTTTCCGGCGACCCTTCCGAGCGACGAATAAACACCTGATTAAGAATATCCTGCACCTGCGCGGTGGTCAGCACTGTTTGCGGCGTGGCCTGAAAGCGCTGCTGCGCGTAGTCGCTTATCTCCTGCCATTCGCGCGATTCCAGCGGCTGGCGCAGCGCGGCCTGAATGCTGTGCAGCGTCGGCGCGGGCTGGTCGGCGAGCGTCTGGCGCGCGACAAGCCAGGTCGAGAGCGCCGCGAAATGCTTCGCCGGAATCAGCTCGCCGCTTTTCACGCCAGAAAGCTCCAGCATCGATTGCCAGATGAGCTTCGGCGATTCGCCGGTGGCGGCGGCAAGCTTCGTTACCTGCTGGTTGAGCGTATTATGCTCCGCGGGCTGCATCGGGCGGTCGGTCGCCGGGCGCTGCTGCGGCTGCGGAATATTCAGCTGCGCGTTTTGCAGCAGCGTCAGCACGCTTTTGAGCTGCTCGCCGGAAAGCTGGTTCAGCGCGGTGTGCCCAAACTGCTGGCGGATATAATCGCTCACCGCCTGGCGGTTGTTGCCGACGTTCAGAAGCTCGGTCAGTTGCGACAACACCTGGCGCTGAGTGTGGGTCTGCTGCGCCTGGCCTAGCCGCTGGTTAAGATTCTGCTCGGCGGCGGGGAAGTGGCGCGAAAGCAGCGGCGCATCGCTCTTTAAGCCCAGATCGTGCTTCATACCGGCCCAGACTTCGGCGCTTTGCTGTTGGGTTAGCGCCACAAGCCGGGTGATAAGCCGCTCAAGCACCGTGCGCTGCTGAGTGGAAAGCGGCTGCTCGCCTGCGGAGTGGGGCGATGTGGGAGGCTCCCCCGCCGGGCGGGGCGTGGCGCCATGAATGGGTTGCATCATCAATAATCCTTAACCTGACCGGACGGTGCCGCGAAACTAACCACGCTGTTAAGTATGCCTGGCGGCGAGATTATGGCACACTTAACGGCTATCTCCCGCACATAAACAGGTAGAGAAACGTGAAAATCCTCGTTGATGAAAATATGCCTTACGCACGCGAGCTGTTCAGCCGTCTTGGCGAGGTGCAGGCCGTGCCTGGCCGCCCGATCCCGCAGGCGGCGCTGGACGACGCCGACGCACTGATGGTGCGCTCGGTCACGCAGGTCAATCGCGATTTGCTGGCAGGCAAAAACATCCGGTTTGTCGGCACCGCCACGGCGGGCACCGATCACGTTGATGAAGATTACTTACGCGAGGCGGGCGTCGGGTTTTCCGCCGCGCCCGGCTGCAACGCGATTGCGGTCGTTGAGTATGTGTTCTCCGCGCTGCTGATGCTTGCCGAGCGCGACGGCTTTGCGCTTACCGACCGCACTGTCGGTATTGTCGGCGTGGGCAACGTTGGTTCTCGTTTGCAGGCGCGGCTGGAGGCGCTCGGCGTGCGCACGCTGCTGTGCGATCCGCCACGTGCCGATCGCGGCGACAGCGGCGATTTCCGCACGCTCGACGAGCTGGTGCGCGAAGCAGACATTCTCACCTTCCACACGCCGCTCTTTAAAGAAGGGCCGTACAAAACGCTGCATCTGGCCGACGAGGCGCTGATCGCGCGCCTTAAGCCTGGCGCTATTCTCATTAACGCCTGCCGCGGCCCGGTGGTCGATAACGCCGCGCTGCTGGCGCGCCTTGAGGCGGGGCAGCCGCTCAGTGTCGTGCTGGATGTCTGGGAGCCGGAGCCTGCGCTGAACGTTGAGCTTTTAAAGCGTGTTGATATCGGCACCGCGCATATCGCGGGCTATACGCTGGAAGGCAAAGCGCGCGGCACTACGCAGGTCTTTGAGGCGTACAGCCAGTTTCTCGGCACGCCGCAACAGGTGGCGCTTGCCACGTTGCTGCCGCCGCCGGAGTTTGGCCGCATCACGCTTCAGGGGCCGCTCGATCAGCCGACGCTGAAACGGCTGGTGCATCTGGTGTATGATGTGCGCCGCGACGACGCGCCGCTTCGCCGCGTGGCGGGCATGCCGGGCGAATTTGATAAGCTTCGCAAAAATTACCAGGAGCGCCGCGAATGGTCGTCGCTCTATGTGCAGTGCGATGACGAAGCCGCCGCCGCGCTGCTGCAAAAGCTGGGTTTTAACGCGACCCATCATCCGATCCGTTAATCACTGATTCTCTTATTCCCCGCAAACCCGCGGGGAAGGCATTTTATTTTCTGGAGTAAAACCACCATGTCTGAAGGCTGGAATATCGCCATACTGGGCGCGACGGGCGCCGTGGGAGAGGCCCTGCTTGAGCAACTCGCCGAGCGTCAGTTCCCGGTGGGTGAACTTTATGCGCTGGCGCGCAATGAAAGCGCGGGTGAAACGCTGCGCTTCAACGGTAAAAGCGTGCAGGTGCAGGACGCCGACGCGTTCGACTGGACTCAGGCGCAGCTCGCCTTTTTCGTCGCAGGCCAGGAAGCAAGCGCCCGCTACGTGGATGACGCAACTAACGCCGGTTGTCTGGTTATCGATTCCAGCGGCCTGTTCGCGCTGGAGCCGGACGTGCCGCTGGTGGTGCCGGACGTCAACCCGTATGTACTGGCGGATTACCGCAACCGCAATGTGGTGGCGGTGGCCGACAGCCTGACCAGCCAGCTTCTGACGGCGCTGCGTCCGCTGATGGAAGCGGGCGGATTGTCGCGCATTCAGGTGACGAATCTGTTGTCCGTTTCCGCGCAGGGTAAAACGGCGGTGGACGCGCTGGCGGGCCAGAGCGCGCGCCTGCTGAACGGGATGCCGGTCGATGAAGACGATCATTTTGGCCGCCAGCTGGCGTTCAACATGCTGCCGCTGCTGCCGGACCGCGAAGGCAGCGTGCGCCAGGATCGCCGTCTGGTCGATGAAGTCCGCAAAGTGTTGCAGGACGAAGGCCTGATGATTTCCGTCACCAGCGTACAGGCACCGGTATTTTACGGTCATGCCCAGATGGTGAATTTCGAAGCGCTGCGCCCGCTCGCGGCGGAAGAAGCCCGCGACGCGCTGGAGCGCGATCAGGACATCGCGCTCTCTGAAGAGAACGACTATCCGACGCAGGTGGGCGACGCCTCCGGCAGCGTGCATCTTTCCATCGGCTGCGTGCGTAACGACTACGGCATGCCGGAGCAGATCCAGTTCTGGTCGGTCGCTGATAACGTGCGCTTCGGCGGCGCGCTGATGGCCATCAAAACGGCGGAAAAACTGCTGCAGGAGTACCTGTACTGATGTCGGAGAGTCTGGAAAAGCCGGTAGTTAAAATCGCGCTTGGCATTGAGTACGACGGCAGTAAATATTACGGCTGGCAGCGTCAGCAGGAAGTGCGCAGCGTTCAGGAGAAGCTTGAAAAAGCACTCTCGCAGGTGGCGAACGAGCCGATTAACGTCTTCTGCGCGGGCCGTACCGACGCGGGCGTGCATGCCACCGGACAGGTGGTGCACTTTGAAACGACCGCTATTCGCAAGGATGCCGCCTGGACGCTCGGCGTAAATGCGAATTTACCTGGTGACATCGCGGTGCGCTGGGTGAAAGATGTGCCCGCAGAGTTTCACGCCCGGTTCAGCGCCACGGCTCGCCGTTACCGCTACGTTATCTATAATCACCGTTTGCGACCGGCGGTGCTCTCGCAAGGGGTGACGCATTACCATCTGCCGCTGGACGCAGAGCGTATGCACCGGGCGGCGCAGTGTCTTATCGGCGAAAACGACTTTACCTCGTTTCGCGCGGTGCAGTGCCAGTCCCGCACGCCCTGGCGCAACCTGATGCATATTAACGTTGAGCGCTTCGGGGCATACATTGTGGTGGATATCAAGGCTAACGCGTTTGTGCATCATATGGTGCGTAATATCGTTGGCAGCCTGATGGAAATAGGCTGCGGTAACCAGCCGGAGAGCTGGATGGCAGAACTGCTGGCGGCTAAGGACAGAACGCTTGCGGCAGCGACGGCGAAGGCGGAAGGGCTCTATCTGGTGTCGGTGGATTATCCGGCGCAGTTTGAGCTTCCGAAGCCGCCGATGGGCCCACTTTTTTTAGCTGACTGACAGCAGTCGGGGAAGAAGAACCAGTATGGACATTATTCGCTTTCTGATTGATTTTATTTTACATATCGACGTGCATCTGGCGGAGCTGGTGGCGCAGTACGGGATCTGGGTTTACGCGATCCTGTTCCTGATCCTGTTCTGCGAAACGGGTCTGGTCGTGACGCCATTTCTGCCGGGCGATTCGCTGCTGTTTGTGGCGGGCGCGCTCTCCTCGCTGCCGTCCAACGATCTCAATGTGCACCTGATGGCGCTTTTAATGGTTATCGCGGCGATACTCGGCGACGCGGTGAACTACACTATAGGCCGACTCTTTGGCGCGCGGCTTTTCAGCAACCCGGATTCAAAAATCTTCCGTCAGAGCTATCTTGATAAAACGCATGCGTTTTATGAGCGTCACGGCGGTAAAACGATTATCCTCGCCCGCTTCGTGCCGATCGTGCGCACTTTCGCGCCGTTCGTCGCCGGGATGGGGCATATGTCCTATCGTCATTTTGCCCTGTATAACGTGGTGGGCGCGCTGTTGTGGGTTCTGCTGTTTACCTACGCGGGCTACTTCTTTGGCGCGATGCCGTTTATTCAGGACAATCTGAAGTTGCTGATCGTCGCTATTATCGTCTTCTCGGTATTGCCGGGCGTATATGAAGTGGTGCGTCACAAACGCGCCGCGGCGCGCCAGACAAAATAAGCCCTCTGGCGGTTCGACCACTTTTTTATCCAAAGTTGCGGGCCGTTATGGTTTAATGAGCACCATTTATGGTCTGTGGAAGGCAATAATGGCATTATGCGCCCCCACAGAAAAACTGGCATCGACCAGGTTCAGGCAGAAAGGTTATCAATGAGCTGGATTGAACGAATTCTCAATAAAAGCAATATTACTCCCACTCGCAGGGCAAACATCCCGGAAGGGGTGTGGACCAAGTGCGACAGCTGCGGCCAGGTACTCTACCGCGCCGAACTGGAGCGTAACCTTGAGGTTTGCCCGAAATGCGATCACCACATGCGCATGGCGGCGCGCGACCGTCTGCACAGCCTGTTAGACGAAGGGTCGCTGGTGGAACTGGGCAGTGAGCTTGAGCCGAAAGATGTGCTGAAGTTCCGTGATTCCAAAAAATACAAGGATCGTCTGGCCACCGCCCAGAAGGAAACCGGCGAGAAAGACGCGTTGGTGGTGATGAAAGGCACCCTGCACGGTATGCCGGTTGTTGCGGCGGCGTTCGAGTTCGCCTTTATGGGCGGCTCAATGGGTTCCGTCGTGGGCGCGCGTTTCGTGCGTGCGGTTGAGCAGGCGCTGGAAGACAACTGCCCGCTTATCTGCTTCTCCGCCTCCGGCGGCGCGCGTATGCAGGAAGCGCTGATGTCGCTGATGCAGATGGCGAAAACCTCCGCGGCGCTTGCGAAAATGCAGGAGCGTGGTCTGCCGTACATCTCCGTGCTGACCGACCCGACCATGGGCGGCGTTTCCGCGAGCTTCGCGATGCTTGGCGATCTCAACATCGCCGAGCCGAAAGCGCTGATTGGCTTCGCCGGCCCGCGCGTTATCGAGCAGACCGTGCGTGAAAAACTGCCGGCTGGCTTCCAGCGCAGTGAGTTCCTGATCGAAAAAGGCGCTATCGATATGATCGTGCGTCGCCCGGAGCTGCGCCTCAAGCTTGCCAGCATTCTGGCGAAGCTGATGAACCTTCCGGCACCAAGCCCGGACGCGCCGCGTGAAGCGGTGGTCGTGCCGCCGGTACCGGACCAGGATCACGAGGCCTGATAGTCATGAAGGGCAGGGCCATAAGGCACTGCCCTTCTTGTTTATGAACCGTAACCAGGATACGGGCATCATGGAAAAGCAACACCTTCCCCAAGCCACGTCGCCTCTGGCCACGTGGCTTTCTTATCTGGAAAACCTGCACGGTAAAACCATCGACATGGGCCTTGAGCGCGTCTCGCGCGTGGCGGCATTGCTTGATGTGGCGAAACCTGCGCCGTTTGTCTTTACCGTCGCGGGCACTAATGGCAAAGGCACCACCTGCCGCACGCTCGAAGCGGTGCTGATGGCGGCAGGCTATCGCGTGGGTGTCTACAGCTCGCCGCACCTGGTGCGCTACACCGAGCGCGTGCGTGTGCAGGGCGAGGAGCTTGCCGAAAGCCAGCACACCGCCGCCTTTGCGGAGATTGAAGCTGTGCGCGGTGAAACGTCCCTCACGTACTTTGAATATGGCACGCTGTCCGCGCTGTGGCTCTTTAAGCAGGCGCAGCTGGATGTCGTTATCCTCGAAGTCGGTCTCGGCGGGCGTCTGGACGCCACCAACCTGGTGGATTGCGATGTGGCGGTCATCACCAGCATCGCGCTCGATCATACCGACTGGCTGGGGCCGGATCGTGAAAGCATCGGGCGCGAGAAAGCCGGTATTTTCCGCGCGGGCAAACCGGCGGTGGTGGGCGAGACGGATATGCCGCACACCATCGCGCAGGTGGCGCAGGAGAAGGGCGCACGACTGCTGCGTGTGAACGACGCCTGGCGCTATGAGGCGGAACGCGACGGCTGGCGCTTTAGTGATGGCGACGGCGAACTGACTCATCTTCCGCTGCCGCAGGTGCCGCAGCCTAACGCGGCGACCGCGCTCGCCGCGCTTCGCGCAAGCGGCCTTGCGATTAGCGAGCAGGCTTACCGCGACGGCATCGCGCGCGCCGCGCTGCCGGGGCGTTTCCAGATTGTGAGCGAGGCCCCGCGCATCATTCTGGATGTGGCCCATAATCCGCACGCGGCGGGCTATCTGGCGCAGCGGCTCGCGCAGTCGCCATCCGCCGGGCGCGTGCTGGCCGTTATCGGCATGCTGCATGATAAAGATATCGCCGGAACGCTCGCCTGTCTGGAGAGGGTCGTGGATAGCTGGTATTGTGCCCCTCTGGACGGGCCGCGCGGCGCCCGCGCCGAAGAGCTTGCGGAACATCTGCAGGCCAGCGCTGTCTTTGATAGCGTGGCGCAGGCCTGGCACGCGGCGCTGGCCGACGCGCAGCCCGCCGATACGGTGCTGGTATGCGGGTCGTTTCATACCGTCGCAGCGGTAATGGAAGAGATGGACGCGGGGAGACGAGGTGGCGAGTAAGTTTCAGAACCGATTAGTCGGCACAATTGTGCTGGTGGCGCTGGGCGTTATCGTGCTGCCAGGGCTGCTGGACGGCCAGAAAAAACATTATCAGGATGAGTTCGCGGCGATCCCGCTGGTGCCGAAGCCTGGCGATCGCGACGAGCCGGATATGCTGCCGGCTGCAACGCAGGCGCTGCCGTCTCAGCCGCCGGAAGGCGCGGCGGAAGAGGTAAGAGCCGGTAACGCGGCGGCGACGTCGATAGATACCACGCGACTGCCTGCCGATACCGGCGCGGATCTGGATGAAGTGCCGGTGACGCCTGCGAAGCCGAAAGCGACGGAGCCTGCGAAAACACGGACTGCCGATAAGCCCCAGAGCAAGCCGCAGCGTGATAAAACCGACGAGCAGCTCGCGATGGTGAGCGAGGCCGAAGCGCCCGCGCCTGCGAAAACCGCGCCGCCGGAGAAACCGCAGACGCCGCCTGCGGGCAAGGCGTATGTCGTGCAGCTCGGTGCGCTGAAAAACGCCGATAAAGTCAATGAAATCGTCGGCAAACTGCGCTCGGCGGGTTATCGGGCGTATACGTCGCCGTCCACGCCGGTGCAAGGGAAAATCACCCGCATTCTGGTAGGGCCGGAGGCGTCGAAGGATAAGTTAAAATCGTCGCTTGGCGAGCTGAACAGCCTGTCAGGGCTTAACGGCGTAATAATGAATTACAGCGTGAATTAAGCGGTCTGGCGTCTTTTTTAAAGGCGCATCGAGAAACCGCATCGCGCCACAGACGGCCCGCTTACGGCGCTTTTTTGCCGCCCGCGGGCGTAACGGACGGATGGCGTTGAAGATTTTTTCAACGCCATTTTTTATTAACGCGTGGAAAGGAAATCCCTACGCAAACGTTTTCTTTTTCTGTTAGAATGCGCCCCGAACCGGATGTCAGGGCGTTTTATCGTGGGACACATTCATGGTCTGGATAGATTACGCCATCATTGCAGTAGTGGGTTTCTCGTGTCTGGTCAGCCTCATCCGCGGCTTCGTGAGAGAGGCGCTGTCGCTGGTCACCTGGGGCTGTGCTTTCTTTGTCGCCAGTCATTACTACACTTACCTGGCAGTCTGGTTCACCGGCTTTGAAGACGAACTGGTACGTAATGGGATTGCTATCGCGGTGCTGTTTATCGCGACGCTTATCGTCGGTGCGATAGTCAACTATGTGATTGGCGCGCTGGTGGAGAAAACCGGCCTGTCGGGTACAGACAGGGTGTTGGGGATCTGTTTCGGCGCCTTGCGGGGCGTGCTGATTGTCGCCGCCATTCTGTTCTTTCTTGATACCTTCACGGGCCTGTCCAAAAGCGAGGACTGGCAAAAGTCGCAGCTCATCCCGCAGTTCAGTTTCATCATCAGATGGTTCTTTGACTATCTGCAAAGCTCGTCAAGTTTCCTGCCCCGGTAATCGTGCCGGGGGCGGTCTTTGAATTGAGGAAAAGACAACATGTGCGGTATTGTCGGGATCGCCGGTGTTATGCCGGTCAACCAGTCGATTTATGACGCGTTAACGGTGCTTCAGCACCGCGGGCAGGATGCCGCAGGCATCATCACCATCGATGCGAATAATTGCTTCCGTCTGCGTAAAGCGAACGGCCTGGTGAATGATGTATTCGAAGCCCGCCACATGCAGCGTCTGCAGGGCAATATGGGTATCGGCCATGTGCGCTACCCGACGGCAGGCAGCTCCAGCGCCTCCGAAGCCCAGCCGTTCTATGTGAACTCGCCCTACGGTATTACGCTTGCCCACAACGGCAACCTGACGAACGCCCATGAACTGCGCAAAATGCTCTTTGAAGAGAAGCGCCGTCATATCAATACCACCTCAGATTCTGAAATCCTGCTCAATATTTTCGCCAGCGAGCTGGATAACTTCCGTCACTACCCGCTGGAAGCGGACAACATTTTCGCGGCCATCGCGGCGATGAACCGCCTGATCCGCGGCGCATACGCGTGTGTGGCGATGATCATTGGCCACGGCATGGTAGCGTTTCGCGACCCTAACGGCATTCGCCCGCTGGTGCTTGGTAAACGCGATGCCGGTAACGGCCGCGCCGAGTACATGGTGGCCTCCGAGAGCGTGGCGCTCGATACGCTGGGCTTTGAGTTCCTGCGCGACGTAGCGCCTGGCGAAGCGGTTTATATCAGCGAAAAAGGCCAGCTCTTCACGCGCCAGTGCGCTGACAACCCGGTCAGTAACCCGTGCCTGTTTGAGTATGTTTACTTCGCGCGTCCGGACTCTTTTATCGACAAGATTTCCGTCTACAGCGCTCGCGTGGAAATGGGCAAAAAGCTCGGCGAGAAAATCGCGCGCGAGTGGGAAGATCTGGATATCGACGTGGTGATCCCGATCCCGGAAACCTCCTGCGATATCGCCCTTGAAATTGCGCGCATTCTTAACAAACCCTACCGCCAGGGTTTTGTGAAAAACCGCTACGTCGGCCGTACCTTCATCATGCCGGGACAGCATCTGCGCCGTAAATCGGTGCGCCGCAAACTGAACGCCAACCGCGCCGAGTTTCGCGATAAAAACGTGCTGCTAGTGGATGACTCTATCGTGCGCGGCACCACGTCCGAGCAGATTATCGAGATGGCCCGCGAGGCGGGCGCGAAGAAGGTCTATCTGGCCTCCGCCGCGCCGGAAATTCGCTTCCCGAACGTCTACGGTATCGACATGCCGAGCGCCAACGAGCTCATCGCTCACGGCCGCGAAGTAGATGAAATCCGCCAGATCATCGGCGCTGACGGTCTGATTTTCCAGGATCTCGACGATCTTATCGAAGCCGTGCGCGCCGAGAACCCGGATATTCAGCAGTTCGAATGCTCGGTCTTTAACGGCGTTTACGTCACCAAAGATGTCGATCACCAGTACCTGGAATATCTCGAATCCCTGCGTAACGACGACGCCAAAGCGGTCATGCGCCAGAACGAAGTCGAAAACTTAGAGATGCACAACGAAGGTTAATCTTCCCGCGTGCCGTCGCCCCTTGCGCAACGCGAGGGGCGAAATCCCCGTTTGCATCTCGTCGCGTCTTGCGGCAAAGTCTCGCTCAGTGCTCCTTTTCCAGATAACTCCATGAAAAAAATCATTGTCGGCATCTCTGGCGCCAGCGGCGCGATTTATGGCATTCGCCTGTTGCAGACGCTTCAGGCGGTGGCAGAGGTGGAAACGCATCTCATCATGAGCCAGGCGGCGCGTCAGACGCTGTCGCTGGAAACCGATATGAGCGTGCGTGATGTTCAGGCGCTGGCTGATGTAAACCACGACGCGCGCGATATCGCCGCCAGCGTCTCGTCCGGCTCGTTTAAAACCGACGGGATGATTATTCTGCCGTGTTCGATTAAAACGCTCTCCGGCATCGTGAACAGCTATACCGACGGGCTGCTGACCCGCGCGGCGGATGTGGTGTTAAAAGAGCGTCGCAGGCTGGTGCTGTGCGTGCGGGAAACGCCGCTGCATCTCGGCCATTTGCGTCTGATGACCCAGGCAGCTGAGCTTGGCGCGATTATCATGCCGCCGATGCCCGCATTTTATCATCGTCCGCAGACGCTGGATGATGTGATTAACCAGACGGTAAACCGCGCGCTCGATCAGCTCGATATCACGCTTCCTGCCGATCTCTTCACCCGCTGGCCAGGCGCGTAAGGCGCTTCACGATGAGGCAAAGCGCAGCGCGGTGCCTCATTGTGGGGCAATTCTGCAAGCGCGATCATATCCTCGACATTTAATCCCGCTTTTTGCGATTTCACGCTCAGCGTCTGCTGTGCGGAATGCTATCTTCATTCACACAACTTCATTGCAACCATTTTTTAACAAATCATGGCGGCGTATGCGACTACGCAAAGCTGGCATGGGAAGTGCAACGTCTGGTTGCAACACACAACGCAACAGATAATAAAACAGAAAACTTGAGGGTAATGTATGAAGAAGAAGGTGCTCGCGTTCTCCTTACTGCTTGGCCTTTCCACCAGCGCCAGCGTTTTCGCCGCGCTTCCCCAGACGGTACGCATCGGTACGGATGCCACCTACGCGCCGTTCTCCTCAAAAGACGCCAAAGGCGATTTTGTCGGGTTTGATATCGATCTCGGCAACGAGATGTGTAAACGCATGCAGGTGAAATGCACCTGGGTTGGCAGCGATTTCGATTCGCTGATCCCGTCGCTTAAAGCGAAAAAAATCGACGCGATTATCTCTTCGCTCTCTATTACCGAAAAGCGTCAGAAAGAGATTGCCTTCTCTGACAAGCTTTATGCCGCCGACTCCCGCCTCATTGCCGCCAAAGGCGCGACCATTCAGCCGACTATTGAATCGCTGAAAGGCAAACATGTGGGCGTGCTGCAGGGCTCCACGCAGGAAGCCTACGCCAATGAAAAATGGCGCGGGAAGGGTGTGGATGTCGTGGCGTACCAGAACCAGGATCTGATCTACTCCGATCTCTCGGCGGGCCGTCTTGATGCAGCGCTGCAGGATGAAGTGGCTGCCAGCGAAGGTTTCCTCAAACAGCCTGCCGGGAAGGATTACGCCTTTGCCGGCCCGTCGGTAAAAGACAAAAACTACTTTGGCGATGGTACCGGCGTTGGCCTGCGTAAAGAAGACGCCGAGCTGAAAGCCGCGTTCGACAAAGCGCTCGGCGAGATTCGCAAAGACGGCACCTACGACAAAATGGCGAAAAAATATTTCGACTTTAACGTCTACGGCGACTGATTATCTGTAACGCGTTTGCCAGCCAGTCACTATGTTGGTGCGTGCCTGGCTGGCATGACGCAAAATGGTGCAGGTTATGCACCAGAGAAGAGCATGTGTGCATTTCTACGCACCGAAAATGAAAATAAATCTATCTCAGCGCGCATAAAGTTTTGATTACGAGGCGGCAGTGATGGCACGATAAGTGCAGTTTTTCCGCCTGACATTTAAATATGCGCGTCTGATGAGGATAGTTATGAAAAAAAGGCTGTTAGCACTTTCTCTGGGGCTGGCGCTGTCCAGCATTTCTGGGGCTTTCGCAGCAATTCCGCAGCACTTACGTATCGGCACTGACCCTACCTATGCGCCGTTTGAATCGAAAAACGCGCAGGGTGAACTGGTTGGTTTCGACATCGATCTGGCCAAAGAACTGTGCAAACGCATTCAGACGCAATGTTCGTTCACTGAACAGCCGCTGGATGCGCTGATCCCGTCGCTGAAAGCGAAGAAAATCGACGCGATTATGTCGTCGCTGTCGATCACCGAAAAACGCCAGCAGGAAATCGCCTTTACCGACAAGCTCTACGCTGCGGATTCGCGCCTGGTGGTGGCAAAAGGCTCGCCCATCCAGCCGACGCTGGAGTCGCTGAAGGGCAAACGCGTGGGCGTGTTGCAGGGCACCACTCAGGAAACCTACGGTAATGAGCACTGGGCGCCGAAAGGCGTGGAAATTGTCTCTTATCAGGGCCAGGACAATATCTATTCCGATCTGACCGCGGGCCGTATCGACGCCGCGTTTCAGGATGAAGTGGCCGCCAGTGAAGGCTTTCTGAAGCAGCCGGTGGGCAAAGGCTATCAGTTCGGCGGCCCGTCGATTAAAGATGAAAAACTCTTTGGCGTCGGCACCGGGATGGGGATCCGTAAAGAAGATAACGAACTGCGCGAGGCGCTGAACAAGGCGTTTGCCGACATGCGCGCCGACGGCACCTACGAGAAGCTTGCCAAAAAGTATTTCGATTTTAACGTCTACGGCGATTAATCCGCACGCGTTTGCACGGCGCCCTGCGGGGCGCCGATGGGCCGTGCGCACGCTGAGTACAGGATAAGTCACCATGCTGTATGGGTTTTCACAGGTAATCCTTCAGGGCGCGCTCGTCACCCTGGAGCTGGCGCTCAGCGCCGTTGTCCTCTCGGTGGCGATTGGTCTGGTCGGCGCAGGGGCGAAGCTCTCACGCAACCGCCCGATGGCGCTGATTTTTGAGGCGTACACGACGCTGATTCGCGGCGTGCCCGATCTCGTTCTGATGCTGCTGATTTTTTATGGTTTGCAGATCGCGCTGAACGCCATTACCGACGCGCTGGGATTCAGCCAGTTTGATATCGACCCGATGATCGCGGGCATTATCACCCTTGGGTTTATCTACGGCGCTTATTACACCGAAACCTTCCGCGGCGCGTATCTCGCCGTGCCAAAAGGCCATATCGAGGCGGCGACCGCGTTTGGTTTTACCGGCTCGCAAACCTTCCGCCGGATTCTGTTTCCTTCCATGATGCGCTATGCGCTGCCGGGCATCGGCAACAACTGGCAGGTGATTTTAAAAGCCACCGCGCTGGTGTCGCTACTGGGGCTGGAAGATGTCGTGAAAGCGACGCAGCTTGCCGGGAAAAGCACCTGGCAGCCGTTTTACTTCGCGATTGTCTGCGGGCTGATTTATCTGGTGTTTACCACGCTCTCCAACGGCGTTCTGCTGCTGCTTGAGCGCCGCTATACCGTGGGCGTGAAGAGGGCTGACCTGTGATCGAAATTATTCAGGAGTACTGGAAATCCCTGCTGTGGACCGACGGCTATCGCTTTACGGGTGTGGCGATTACGCTCTGGCTGCTTATCGCCTCGGTGGTGATGGGCGGTGTGCTGGCAGTTTTTCTCGCCATTGGGCGCGTTTCGGAAAACAAACTGGTCTGGTTCCCCATCTGGCTCTTTACCTATGTCTTTCGCGGCACGCCCCTCTACGTGCAGCTGCTGGTGTTCTACTCCGGCATGTATACGCTGGAAGTGGTGAAAGGCACGCCCTTACTCAATGAGTTTTTCCGAAGCGGCCTCAACTGCACCGTGCTGGCGCTGACGCTCAACACCTGCGCATACACCACCGAGATTTTCGCGGGTGCCATTCGCGCGGTGCCGCATGGCGAGATCGAGGCGGCGCGCGCTTACGGCTTTTCACGCTTTAAAATGTACCGCTGCATTATTCTGCCGTCGGCGCTGCGCATCGCGCTGCCTGCCTACAGCAATGAAGTGATTCTGATGCTGCACTCCACGGCGCTGGCGTTTACCGCGACCGTCCCGGATCTGCTGAAGATCGCCCGCGATATTAACGCCGCCACTTATCAGCCGTTTACGGCGTTTGGCATCGCGGCGGTGCTGTACCTGATTATCTCTTATGTGCTGATAAGCCTCTTCCGCAGGGCGGAAAAGCGCTGGCTGCGGCACCTGAAACCGGCTTCAACGCACTGAGTGGCTACGCATGTCTGAAAATAAATTAAACGTTACCGATCTGCACAAGCGCTACGGCGAACATGAAGTGCTTAAAGGGGTATCGCTGAAGGCGAACGCCGGTGATGTCATCAGCATTATCGGCTCTTCTGGCTCCGGCAAGAGCACCTTCCTGCGCTGCATCAACTTCCTGGAAAAGCCCAGCGAAGGCACCATCGTGGTGAACAACCAGAACATTACGCTGGTGCGTGATAAAGACGGTCAGCTCAAGGTGGCGGATAAAAACCAGCTGCGCCTTCTGCGCACGCGCCTGACGATGGTGTTCCAACACTTTAACCTGTGGAGCCACATGACGGTGCTGGAGAACGTGATGGAAGCGCCGGTTCAGGTGCTGGGCTTAAGCAAACAGGATGCGCGCGAGCGTGCGGTGAAATACCTCGCCAAAGTGGGCATCGATGAGCGCGCGCAGGGCAAATACCCGGTGCATCTCTCCGGTGGTCAGCAGCAGCGCGTGTCTATTGCCCGCGCGCTGGCGATGGAGCCGGATGTCTTGCTGTTCGACGAACCGACTTCCGCGCTGGACCCGGAACTGGTGGGCGAAGTGCTGCGCATCATGCAGAAGCTCGCCGAAGAGGGCAAAACGATGGTGGTCGTGACGCACGAAATGGAGTTTGCCCGCCACGTTTCCTCGCATGTGATTTTCCTGCATCAGGGCAAAATCGAAGAAGAAGGGCCGCCGGACGCGCTCTTTAACAACCCGCAAAGCCCGCGTCTGCAGCAGTTTTTGAAGGGATCGCTGAAGTAATATCTATCAGTCCGGCAGGGACGCCGGTTATGCCTCGTCGTCTATCAGAATCAGGCCCATCTCTTCGGCCAGCCGGTAAATGTCGGTCAGTGCCCCCGGTATCAGCGGCAGACTTTCATGAAGCGTAAGACGGTTGATGCGATCCCCGAACAGCATCAGCGCTTTGCCGCCGTGCTGGCGCGACGCCCAGCTAATACCGTGAAGGCGCGGATTCGCGGCGTGAATGGCCGACGCCCACAGGCGCGTTTGTGGATAACTCTGCGGAGAGCTGCCCGTCAGCGCCGCCTGCGTGACGCCCCAGCGGCGCAGCAGTACCGGCGTCAGGTTAGCGAGCTCAAGCGCCACGTCCGGTGTTAACGTGCTGATGCAGAGTTCGCGGGCTTTGTGCAGATCGAAGCTGGCACCAGAGGCGCCTGTCGGGACATCGTGAAACAGCGATTCCATAATCGCCACTTCGGCGTCGATACCACCATAAAGCGTGGGAATAAGACGGCCATCGGCGCGTTGTAGCGGGCTGAAACGCGCGTTACCATAACAGGGGTTGAAAGCGTCGCCCGCGAACTGACGGCTGTGAACGCGAACTATCCGCCTCCCTGCGGGCCATACCGTGACGCGCGGCACTTGCATATCTGCAGGCGGCGCAGGCAGGCGTTCTTCCCTGAATTCAACCATGCATCGGCCCTTCGGCTTCCGCTTTTGCGGCGTCCAGCACCGCCTGCGGATCGGCTTTCAGACGGTCTTTGGGTTTTGCGCCGCCAAGCCAGGCATTGGGCGAATGAAACCAGAGGGCGATACTCCAAGGCGTTTTCTCACGAAACAGCGCAAGGATGGGTTTGAGTGACGGCAGCGGCTGACCGCCTTCGTCAAACGCCCAGGCGGGGTAACGATCTTTGCCGTTGACCGGCAGCGCAAAAACTTTACCTGCCTGTTTCCAGCGGTTCGCGGTCGCGCTCGGGTTTTTCAGCGCGGCACCGGCGGCAAGGCTCACTTCGCCTGCAGACAGCCACTGGCCTTCATCAAGCACGGTCTGGCGCAGCGCATCAAGCCGCTCGCGATTACGGGCCTGCAACGGCGCGGCGTGCGCGGGCTCGCTATGGTGCCCGGCGCGCTTCATTTGCGACACCGCCGTGACGGCGCTGACAATTGCAAGCCGCAAATCGTTATCCAGCGTCTCTTCGTCCAGGTTGTCCGGCATTTTGAGCATCAAATAGCGCCCGGCGTCTTCACCGGGAATATCGGAAAGGTGAATCTGTCCCCAGGGCGCAGGCGTCTCGTGCAGGGACGTCACCAGATGCCCGACATCGACAAACTCGACGCTGACGTCCAGTGGATACTCGTTCAGTTTTACGTGGCGTGGACGGGAACTCATCGTGCCCCCTTCGTGATATAAATGATATTCGTGATATTGATTATAACGTAATCAGGTGAGGGAATGCCAGCGGCGGGTGAAACGTGTAAAAAATAGCGGGACGCGGGCACCATCATTGCCCGCGTAGCCAAAGACGGCATCAACGCGCTCGCGCAGCGATATCCTCCAGCGCCTCTTCCAGCTCAAACCAGCGGAAACCGAAGCCCGATTCCTCCAGGCGTTTAGGCAGGGCGCGCTGGCCGCCCAGCACCAGAACCGCGGATTCGCCCATCATAAGGCGCACGGCGGTTGCGGGCGCGCGCATCAGCGCGGGGCGGTGCAGTGCGTGGCCAAGCGCATGAGCAAAGCGCTCGTTGCGCACCGGGTAAGGGGAGACCATGTTAAATGGCCCGCGCAGATCGTTATCCAGCAGCCAGATAATCGCGTTGACCATATCGTCGATATGGATCCAGGCGAGATACTGACGGCCGCTGCCAATCGGCCCGCCAAGGCCCAGACGAAACAGCGGCAGCAGTTTGCTCATCATGCCACCATCGGGCGCAAGCACCGCGCCGGTGCGCAGCAGGCAGACGCGGGTTTTATCGCTTTGCGCGCCTTCGGCTATCTGCTCCCAGCGGGCGCAAAGCTTATGGGTAAATTCGCTGTGCGGCGGTTCGTCTTCCGTCACCACCACTTCGCCGAGATCGCCGTAATAACCGACCGCAGAGCCGGAGAGAAACACCGCAGGCGGATTGCTACCAGCCTGCATCATCGCCACCAGTTGCTGCGTTATATGCCAGCGGCTTTGGCACAGGCGCTCTTTCTGGGCGGCGGTCCAGCGTTTATCGGCAATAGGCTCGCCCGCGAGGTTAATCACCGCGTCGAACGTATCGAGATTACTGAAGTGATCGAGGCCCGGCACCAGCGTAATAGCGGTGTCGAGCCGCGCGCGGGCACGCTCAGGATTGCGGGTGAGGACCGTGACGTGATGCCCTAACGCCACCAGGCGCGATGTCAGCGTGCGGCCAATCAGGCCAGTACCGCCAGTTATCAGAATCTCCATAAGTGCCTCCTGCGCCGCCCGCGCATAACGTAGTGTTATCTCTTCAGCATAGGCGACCCGGCAAGGTTTGCCTGAGATATGGCGCACGCCGGGCGTAATTTTTCCTGTAAAGAGAGAAGGTTATCAACGAATTTGCACTGGTTAACTGCTGGCGAGCTGGTACGCGCGTTCGGTCGCCGGGCGATGCCTGATGCGCTCAAACCAGTTACTGACCGCCGGGAAGTTGTCGAGATCGATTCGCTGGCGCTCGTGCGACACCACCCACGGATAGGTGGCGATATCGGCAATGCTGTAACGCTCGCCGCCAAGCCACGGGCATTTCTCCAGACGCTTATTCAGCACGCCGTAGAGACGCTGTGTCTCCACCTGATAGCGTTCAATGGCGTAAGGCACCGCCTGGGGCGCGAAATGATTAAAGTGATGATTCTGGCCAAGCATCGGCCCGAATCCGGCAACCTGCCAGAACAGCCACTGTAGCGTCACCTGACGCTCGCGCAGTTCGCCGCTCAACAGCTTGCCGCTCTTCTCGGCGAGATAGAGCAAAATCGCGCCCGATTCAAACAAACTCAGCGGCGCGCCGCCGTCGGAGGGCGCATGGTCGATAATGGCGGGAATTTTATTGTTCGGGGCAATGGCGAGAAATTCCGGTTTAAACTGCTCGCCCTTGCTGATGTCAACGCGGTGGAGGCGATACTCAAGCCCGGCCTCTTCAAGAAACAGCGTAACTTTATGGCCGTTCGGCGTCGGGGCGTAGTAGAGATCCAGCATGACAGCGTCCTTTAGATGGGGATTTGGCGTGCTCAAAGTATAGGCGGTTTGCTGAATAATGCGGCAGCTCTCATAGTCGGCAGCATGACAGAAAACGGTTTACGGTATAGTTTTAGCTATCCGCCATCAGAGATGAGAATTGCTATGTCGCAGCCCGCCATTACGCTTTGGTCCGATGCCAGTTTCTTTAGCCCTTACGTGATGTCCGTCTGGGTGGCGCTTCAGGAAAAAGGTCTGCAATTTCAGCTGCAAACCCGCGATTTGTCACGCGGCGAACATTTACAGGCCGACTGGCAGGGCTTCGCCCTGACGCGCCGTGTGCCGCTGCTGGTGATTGACGATTTCGCGCTGAGCGAATCCTCCGCCATCACGGAATATCTTGAAGAGCGCTTTGCGCCGCCGGTGTGGGAGAGGCTCTATCCGCACGATATTGAAAAACGTGCCCGCGCCCGCCAGGTACAGGCGTGGCTGCGCAGCGATCTGGGCGCGTTACGTGCTGAACGTCCGACTGACGTTATCTTTGGTGCGGCCCGCTACGCGCCATTAAGTGCAGATGGGCAGGCGGCGGCGGATAAGCTTATCGCGTGCGCGCAGGCGTTACTTGTGCACGGGCAACAAAATCTGTTTGGTGAATGGTCACTCGCAGATACCGATCTGGCGCTGATGATTAACCGGCTGGTCATGCATGGCGACCCGGTGCCGGAGGCGCTTGCCGACTATGCTGCGTTCCAGTGGCAGCGCGCGTCAGTGCAGCGTTATATCGCACTTTCTGCCAGGCGTTTGGGCTGATAAGCCCGGCGCGATCCGTTATCATGCGTGCACCACAATTTTCATTCGGAAGGTGAGTAATGAAGCTGATGTTTGCTTCGGATATTCACGGCTCGCTGCCTGCCACAGAGCTTCTGCTGGCGCGCTTTGCCGACAGCGACGCCCGCTGGCTGGTATTGCTGGGAGATTTCTTAAACCACGGGCCACGTAACCCGCTTCCTGAGGGCTACGCCCCAGGCGAAGTGGCGAAACGACTTAACACCGTGGCCGACCGCATTATCGCGGTGCGCGGCAACTGCGACAGCGAAGTCGACCAGATGCTGCTGGAGTTTCCCGTCACCGCGCCCTGGCAGCAGGTGTTGCTCGCCAGACAGCGGCTCTTTTTGACCCACGGTCATCTCTACAGCCCCGATAACCTGCCGCCGCTGGCCGCAGGCGATGTCCTGATCTACGGCCATACGCATATTCCGGTGGCGGCGCGCCACGGCGAGCAGTTCCACTTTAATCCAGGCTCAATCAGTATGCCGAAAGGCGGGCATCCGGCAAGCTACGGGTTCCTCAATGGCGATACGCTGAGCGTCATTACCCTGGAAACCTCGCAGGTTATTGCACAGATCGCGATTTCCCCTTAATTTACCGAACAACCAGAACGCGCCGTAAGAGCGCTTATTACAGAAGGTTTCCTGATGGTGGAGCAGAATCATTTGGCAGACATGGAATGGGTGGACATTGTCAGTGAAGACAATGAGGTGATAGCGCAGTCCAGCCGGGCGCAGATGCGCGCCGAACGTTTGCGTCACCGCGCGACCTATATCGTGGTGCATGATGGTATGGGCAAAATCCTGGTGCAGCGTCGCACCGATATCAAAGACTTTATGCCGGGCATGCTCGACGCCACCGCAGGCGGCGTAGTGCAGGCGGGCGAAGCGCTGCTTGAGAGCGCGCGTCGCGAGGCGGAAGAGGAGCTGGGCATCGCGGGCGTTCCTTTCGCCGAGCACGGGCAGTTTTATTTTGAAGATGAGCATTGTCGCGTCTGGGGCGGGCTGTTCAGCTGCGTCTCCCACGGTCCGTTCGCGCTCCAGGAGAGCGAAATCAGCGAAGTATGCTGGATGGAGCCGGAAGAGATAACGGCGCGTTGCGATGAATTTACGCCGGATACGCTAAAAGCGCTTTCGCTTTGGCTGAGCCGCAACGCGGGTCAGGAGAGTGGCGGTCACAGTAAAGACAGTAAAGAAAAAGAGCAGGAAGAGAAAAACCCTACGCTCAGCTAAGCGTCGCGGCCCCGCCATCGTCAGCGACGCGCGGGGCGGCTTTTTCGGCGTAAGCTTACGCCTGCTGGTTGTCGCACATCGCGCGCCACAACGTATCAAATCCCACCGCTTTAAACTCGTCAGAGCGCGCCGGTTCGCGCGTCGCGAAATCCATGGTCGTCTGCGCCAGCGCAAAGAAAATTTCATCGCCAAACGCGCGAAATTCACTGGAGCGGAACAGCGGCAAAATGCATTTCTCGCAAAGCTCATGGAGCTCCGGGTAGATATCGGTCACCAGTTTTTTGCTTTCATCGGTAATACGACTGCTGACTTCGAGCTTACGCGCGGCCAGATTGGCTTCCGGTTTGGTTAACCCCCAGTCGATAAAGCTGTTCCAGACATAACGAATATTTTCTTTGTGGTCGTTCTTGCTGTCGAGCTTGCCTATCATCGAACGGCAGAAATCTTGCTTAAGATGGACATAGAGCGCGTTATAGAGATCGTCCTTGGAGGCGAAATAGCGAAATATCGTCCCTTCAGCCACGCCCGCTTTACGCGCGATAAGCGCGGTCGACGCGCCAAGGCCCGCCTCGGCTATCGCTTCGGTGGCGGCTTCGAGAATCGCCATTCTTTTATCTTCACTGCGGGGACGCGCCACGGACATTGCTCTCCTGTAAAAAGGGCAGATTGAATCACGACTCGCCGATCCGCTGCAAGGCTTGCGATCACAGGAAAAAACAGAGTTGACGAATCGGCCGACATTCCTATAATGAGTGTTTACTCACTCATTATCAAGTTTCACTGGCTACCATTTTTGATGGTGCTGCGTGCGGGCCGTTTTCGCCCGGAAAATGAGCAGAGCGCTCATGCGAGCCGGAATTCAGGACAGGCGAAGGCCTGAAACATCATTGCGATTACCACTACTGGAGGGATTCTATGGAACTTCCCGCTCAGGTTATTGAAACGCTGACCGACTGGATTGATGACAATCTTCATAAGCCGCTGCGCATTGATGATATCGCGCGCCACGCGGGTTATTCGAAATGGCATTTGCAGCGGCTTTTTCACCATCATAAAGGGGAGAGCATCGGGCGTTATATTCGCGAGAAAAAGCTGCGGCTGGCGGCGCAGGACCTGCGTGCCACCAACGACCGCGTGCTGGATATTTCCATGAAATACGGGTTCGATTCTCAGCAAACTTTTACGAGACTCTTCACGCGTAAGTATCGGATGTCGCCTGGCACCTGGCGCAAGCAGGGCGATGCCCCGACCAACCACTGAGCGCGGGCGGTTTGCATAGCGCGCCAGATTCCCTGACAATACGCTTTTGAACTAACCGAAAGCCTCTCATGAAGCATCCTCTTGAAACGCTCATCACCGCTGGTGGCATTTTGCTGCTGGCGTTTCTCTCCTGCCTGCTGCTGCCGGCCCCGAGACTCACGCTGACGCTGGCGCAGCACCTGATGACGATGTTCCATCTGGTCGATCTTAACCAGCTCTACACCATCATCTTCTGCATCTGGTTTTTACTGCTCGGCACGGTGGAGTATTACGTGATTCGCTTTGTGTGGCGGCGATGGTTTTCGCTGGAGCGTGCTTAAGCGCGTACTGACAGGATATAAAAAAGGCCGCATCGCGCGGCCTTTTGCTTTCTTTTCAGCAGTGATTACTGCTGGCTTGCCTGAATTGCCGTCAGGGCGATGGTGTAGACGATATCGTCAACCAGCGCGCCACGGGACAGGTCGTTAACCGGTTTGCGCATACCCTGCAGCATCGGCCCGATGGAGATCAGGTCGGCAGAGCGCTGTACCGCTTTGTATGTGGTGTTACCGGTGTTCAGATCCGGGAAGATGAACACGGTAGCACGGCCGGCAACCGGTGAGTTCGGCGCTTTGGATTTCGCTACGTCAGCCATAACGGCAGCGTCATACTGCAGCGGGCCGTCGATAACCAGGTCAGGGCGTTTTTCCTGCGCCAGTTTGGTCGCTTCACGCACTTTTTCGACATCGCTGCCCGCACCGGAGTTGCCGGTGGAGTAGGAGAGCATCGCCACGCGCGGTTCGATGCCGAAAGCGGCAGCGGAATCGGCGGACTGGATGGCGATTTCGGCCAGCTGTTCTGCAGTCGGATCCGGGTTGATCGCGCAGTCGCCGTACACATAAACCTGTTCCGGCAGCAGCATGAAGAACACAGAAGAGACCAGCGAGCTGCCCGGTGCCGTTTTGATGAGCTGCAGCGGCGGGCGAATGGTGTTCGCGGTAGTGTGAACCGCGCCTGATACCAGACCGTCCACTTCGTCCTGCTCCAGCATCAGCGTGCCCAGCACCACGTTATCTTCCAGCTGCTCGCGGGCGACCGCTTCGGTCATGCCTTTGTTTTTACGCAGCTCAACCAGACGCGCCACATAGCTTTCACGCACGACTTCCGGATCGACGATTTCGATGCCTGCGCCCAGTTCAACGCCCTGTGCGGCAGCAACGCGCGCGATTTCATCCGGGTTGCCCAGCAGCACGCAGGTCGCGATGCCGCGCTCGGCGCAGATGGCCGCGGCTTTCACGGTGCGCGGCTCGTCGCCTTCCGGCAGCACAACACGTTTGCCCGCTTTACGCGCAAGCTCAGTCAGCTGGTAGCGGAACGCTGGTGGCGAGAGACGACGGCTGCGCTCGGAGGCGGCAGTCAGAGAGTCGATCCACTCGGCGTTAACGTGGCTTGCCACATATTCCTGCACTTTTTCGATACGCTCGTGGTCGTCTGCCGGCACTTCAAGGTTGAAGCTCTGCAGGCTGAGCGAGGTCTGCCAGGTGTTGGTGTTCACCATGAATACCGGCAGGCCGGTAGCGAAAGCGCGTTCGCACAGCTTGCTGATGCGCTCGTCCATTTCATAGCCGCCGGTCAGCAGGATGGCACCGATTTCCACGCCGTTCATCGCGGCGAGGCAGGCAGCCACTAACACATCAGGGCGATCCGCGGAGGTCACCAGCAGGGAGCCTGGACGGAAATGTTCCAGCATGTGCGGAATGCTGCGCGCGCAGAACGTCACAGACTTCACGCGGCGGGTTTTGATATCGCCTTCGTTAACGATGGTCGCGTTCAGGTGACGGGCCATATCGATAGCGCGGGTGGCGATAAGATCAAAGCTCCACGGCACCGCGCCGAGAACCGGCAGCGGGCTGATGGCCTGCAGATGCTGAGCATCGATATTGATGACTTTCGCTTTCGTGGAGTCATCGAAAATCTCGGAAAGATCCGGGCGCGTGCGGCCCTGCTCGTCCACGGGCGCGTTCAGTTTGTTGACGATAACACCGGTGATGTTGGCGTTTTTGCTGCCGCCGAAGCTGCTGCGCGTCAGCTCGATACGCTCTTTCAGCTGTTCCGGGGTATCGGTGCCCTGAGACATCACGAACACGATTTCCGCGTTCAGGGTCTTCGCGATTTCATAGTTCAGCGACTGGGCGAACTGATGCTTACGGGTCGGCACCAGGCCTTCCACCAGCACCACTTCGGCATCTTTGGTGTTCTCATGGAAGCGAGCAATGATCTCTTCCATCAGCACGTCTTTCTGGTTGCTGGAGAGCAGCGACTCGACGTGGCTCATGCGCAGCGGCTCAGCAGCCGGCAAATTGGTGTTAGCACGCACGATAGTCGTGGTCTGGTCCGGCGTATCGCCGCCAGTACGTGGCTGGGCGATAGGTTTGAAGACGCTCAGACGAACGCCTTTACGTTCCATAGCGCGGATCACGCCGAGGCTGACGCTGGTCAGGCCGACGCTGGTTCCGGTAGGAATAAGCATAATGATACGGGACACGGTTTATCCTCTTTTTGTTGCAGCCAGCCGCGCGGCTGGCACCACATAAAACAACACCGCCAGCGAGGCTGGCGGTGAGGGATCAGGCGGTCAGACGGCAGGCGTCCTGCGCGATAACCAGTTCTTCGTTGGTCGGAATGACCATCGCGAGGGTGGTGCCTTCTTTGTTGATGAAGCCGGATTTGCCGAAACGCGCGGCCAGGTTGCGCTCGTGGTCAACCTCGAAGCCCAGCACGCCCAGTTTACCGAGGGAGAGTTCGCGAACCATCGCCGCGTTCTCGCCGATGCCGCCGGTGAAGACGACCGCGTCCAGACGGCCTTCCATCAGCGCGGTGTAAGAGCCGATGTATTTCGCCAGGCGATGGCAGTAAACGTCCATCGCGCGCTTCGCGTCTTCTTTGGTCGCGTAGTTGTCTTCAACATAACGGCAGTCGCTGGTGACTTCGGTCAGGCCCAGCAGACCGGACTCTTTGGTCAGCAGTTTGTTGATGTCATCAACGCTCATACCCAGCGCGTCGTGCAGATGGAAGACGATAGCCGGGTCGATGTCGCCGGAGCGGGTGCCCATAACCAGACCTTCCAGCGGGGTCAGACCCATGGAGGTGTCAACGCATTTGCCGTTACGGATAGCGGAAACAGAACCGCCGTTGCCCAGGTGGCAAGTGATGATGTTCACTTCTTCCACCGGTTTGTTCAGCATTTTTGCGGCTTCCTGCGTCACATAGAAGTGGCTGGTGCCGTGTGCGCCGTAGCGACGGATGCCGTGTTCTTTGTACAGTTTGTACGGCAGGGCATAGAGGTAAGACTCTTCCGGCATGGTCTGGTGGAACGCGGTGTCGAACACGGCCACGTTTTTATCCGCCAGATGCGGGAAGGATTTCAGCGCTTCGGCGATACCGATCAGGTGAGCCGGGTTGTGCAGCGGTGCGAAAGAGGCGGAATCTTTGATGCCCTGAATAACAGTCTCATCAATCACAACGGAACTGGTATACTTTTCGCCACCATGCACGATACGATGACCAATCGCGGTCAGCTGTGCAGACAGCTCTGGTTTTTGTGCCAGAATAGTATTAACGATGAAGTTCAGCGCTTCGCTGTGAGCCGCACCGGCGCCAAGCGCCGCTTCGTGTTTGCCGCCGTCCATTTTCCATTTGATACGCGCTTCTGGAAGATGGAAACATTCGGCCAGACCGGACAGGTACTCGTCACCGTTCAGTGCATCGATGATGGCAAATTTCAGTGAGGAGCTACCGCAGTTGAGAACCAGTACTAACTTACTCGACATGGAAGTACCTATTAATGATACGTGGCTAAAAAAACGTCAGTGAGTCTCTCAGCGTAGCGTAAGATGACGCCGACATTTATGATTAACGTCATAGCGAAGCGAGATTCTGCTGTGACGAAGAAATAAACAGAGTTTACGCCATTTTGCGCAAATTTCCGGCGCGAAAGACGGCCTTAAAGATTTGACAGCGCGGGCTTTGCCTTCTACGCCATCGCAGGCGCGCACAGGATAACTGATTGCGACTTGTATTGACAAAATATTTTGAACGTTGTCATAGAGAGTTGTTATCTTGCAGGAAAATTTTATTTTTTATTAATGAAGTTGAGGTAAGGCCATGTCGACACCTGAAAATCGCCCCGTGAGCTTTTTTAGCCTGTTTCGTCGTGGGCAACACTATTCCAAGACTTGGCCGACTGATAAACGCCTGGCACCGGTCTTTATTGAAAACCGCGTAATCCGCGCCACGCGCTTTGCGATACGCATTATGCCGCCCGTCGCCGTATTTACGCTCTGCTGGCAGATTGCGCTCGGCGGCCAGCTGGGGCCTGCCGTCGCTACGGCGCTGTTCGCGCTGAGTATGCCGATGCAGGGCCTGTGGTGGCTTGGCAAACGCTCCGTCACGCCGCTGCCGCCGGGCACGCTGAACTGGTTTTATGAAGTGCGCACGAAATTGCAGGAGGCGGGGCAGGCGCTCGCGCCGGTGGAAGGCAAGCCCGATTATCAGGCGCTGGCCGACACCTTAAAACGTGCGTTTAAGCAACTTGATAAAACATTTCTTGATGACTTGTAATTGATCAAAAGACGTTTGGGCAAAAAAAGGCAAAGTAAGGGCAGTATCCCACTTTGATCGGGCTTCGCCTGTAACAGGAGCACACCATGGAAATGACCCATGCCCAGCGTCTTATTCTCTCCAACCAGTACAAAATGATGACCCTGCTCGATCCGGAAAATGGCGAGCGTTATCGCCGCCTGCAAACCATTATTGAGCGCGGTTACGGGCTACAGATGCGCGAACTCGACCGCGATTTCGGCGAGCTCAGCGAAGAAACCTGCCGCACCGTCATCGATATCATGGAGATGTATCATGCCCTCCAGGTCTCCAGATCAAATATGAAAGAAGGCCAGAGCATTGATGAGCGTCGCGTCACCTTCCTGGGCTTTGACGCGGCGACCGAAGCGCGCTTTCTGGGTTACGTGCGGTTTCTGGTTAATACCGAAGGGCGCTATACCCATTTCGACGCCGGCACGCACGGCTTTAACGCGCAAACCCCGATGTGGGAGAAATATCAACGGATGCTGAAAGTGTGGCAGGCGTGTCCGCGGCAGTACCATTTGTGCGCCAACGAAATTATGCAGATTATTAACGCCTGACGGGAGAAGGCTGTGGAATGTAAAGGGTTTTTGTTCGATCTTGACGGTACGCTGGTGGACTCTCTGCCCGCCGTTGAACGCGCCTGGTGTCACTGGGCGGATCGCTTTGGCATCGCGCATGACGAAGTGCTGGGCTTTATTCACGGTAAGCAGGCGATCACGTCGCTCCGTCATTTTATGGCGGGGCACAGCGAAGACGAGATCATGGCGGAGTTTCATCGTCTGGAACAAATAGAAGCGAGTGATACCGAAGGCATCGTCGCGCTGCCGGGCGCGCTGGAACTGCTGAACCATTTGAACGAGGCCCGCATCCCCTGGGCTATTGTCACTTCAGGCTCTATGCCCGTTGCTTCCGCGCGTCGTGGTGCTACGGGGCTGCCGAAGCCGGAAGTGTTCGTTACCGCGGAGCGCGTGAAGCGTGGCAAACCGGAGCCGGATGCCTATATGCTCGGCGCTGAGCTGCTGGGGCTTGCGCCTCATGAGTGTGCTGTCGTGGAAGACGCGCCGGCGGGCATTCTCTCTGGCCTTGCGGCGGGTTGCCCGGTGATTGCCGCTAACCCGCCTGCCGATACGCCGCGTCTTGACGAGGCGGCACTGGTGATTAAATCCTTTACCGAACTGGTACTGGAAAAAGGAGCGGACGGCTGGGTCAGCGTTAAAAAGCAGCCGTAACGGCTCTCCGCCCTCAGGCGCTCTCGCGCCACCTTTCTTTGTACGGCGGGTTGCTTCCCGCCGTTTTCGTTTCCTGGGGCCGTGATGACAACACAAGGATACGTTGTGAATGGTGAATTAATCTGGGTGCTGACGCTATTAGGTGGGGCGGTTTTACTGTTTGCCACCGGGAAAATCCGTATGGACGCCGTAGCGCTGCTGGTGATTGTGGCGTTCATTCTCAGCGGGACGCTGACCGTTAACGAAGCCTTTGCAGGGTTCAGCGATCCCAACGTCATTCTTATCGCCGCGCTGTTTGTGATTGGCGATGGTCTGGTGCGTACCGGCGTTGCCACAAAAATGGGCGCCTGGCTGGTGCAGATGGCGGGCAGCAGCGAAACCCGCATGTTAGTCCTTCTGATGCTCACCGTTGCCGGACTCGGCGCGTTTATGAGTTCCACCGGCGTGGTGGCGATTTTTATTCCGGTGGTGATAAGCGTCTGCGCGCGGATGAAAATTGCGCCGTCGCGGCTGATGATGCCGTTAAGCTTCGCCGGGCTTATCAGCGGTATGATGACGCTGGTGGCGACGCCGCCAAATCTGGTGGTGAACAGCGAACTGCTGCGCGAAGGGCATCCGGGCTTTGGCTTCTTTAGCGTGACGCCCGTAGGCCTGGCAATCCTCGCGCTTGGCATCCTCTATATGCTCCTGATGCGTTTTATGCTCGGCTCCGGTGACAGCCGCGAGAAGCCGCAGGCGTGGAACCGCCGCACCTTCCGCGATTTTATCCGCGATTATCATCTCACGGGGCGGGCGCGCCGCCTCGCCATTCGCCCCGGCTCGCCGCTTATCGGCCATCGCCTTGATGATTTAAAACTCCGTGAGCGCTATGGCGCGAATGTGATAGGCGTTGAGCGCTGGCGTCATTTTCGCCGTGTGATTGTGGATGTGAATGGCGTGACGGAGTTTCGCGCGCGGGATGTGTTGCTGATAGATATTTCCGCGTCTGATATCGATTTGCGTCAGTTTTGCAGCGAGCAGCAGCTGGAGCCGATGATTCTGCGCGGCGACTATTTTTCCGATCAGGCGCTGGATGTCGGCATGGCCGAGCTGTCGCTGACGCCGGAAGGAACCATGGTGGGGAAAACGGTACGCGAACTGAATTTCCGCAGCCGCTACGGGCTGAATGTCGTCGGCATTAAACGCGAAGGGAAAGCCCTGCCGGGTGCGATAGTGGACGAACCGCTTGAGCTTGGGGATTTACTCTTAGTGGTCGGTACCTGGAAGCTTATCAGCCAGCTCGGGCAGAAAAGCCGCGATGTGGTTGTGCTCAATCTGCCGGTGGAAGAGAGCGACGCTTCGCCCGCTCACAGTCAGGCACCGCACGCCATCTTCTGTCTGGCGCTGATGGTGGCGATGATGCTGACGGATGAAATTCCGAATCCTGTCGCCGCAATAATTGCTTGTCTGCTGATGGGTAAGTTTCGCTGCATTAACCCCGAAAGCGCGTGGAAAGCCATTCACTGGCCGAGCATTATTCTTATTGTCGGTATGATGCCATTCGCACAGGCGCTACAAAAAACCGGCGGGGTGGCGCTGATTGTTGACGGCCTGATGCGCGTCGGCGGCTATGGCCCGCATATAATGCTGGGCTGTCTGTTTATCATGTGCGCCGTTATTGGGCTGTTTATCTCCAATACCGCGACGGCCGTGCTGATGGCACCGATCGCGCTGGCGGCGGCGAAGACAATGGGCGTGTCACCGTACCCGTTCGCCATGGGCATCGCGATGGCGGCGTCAGCGGCCTTTATGACGCCGGTGTCGTCGCCGGTCAACACGCTGGTACTGGGGCCGGGGACCTACCGCTTCAGTGATTTTGTAAAAACCGGCGTGCCGTTCACGCTTATCGTGATGGTGGTCTGCGTACTGTTAATCCCTGTGCTGTTCCCGTTCTGAACCGCTCAGAGCGGGGAGTCCTGGCTGATTTCATCTAAGGAAAGATGGAAACTCGGCACGAAGACCTGCATGAAATAGTCCATTTCGGCGCTGTGCCGCTGCGCCAGCGTTTTTTCCAGACGGCTTTTGGCGAGCAGGAATTCATTGTTGCCCGCCGAAAGCTCTTCCAGACATTTCAGATAGGCGCACAGCGCATCGGCCTGTTTCACGAGCGATTTCTCATCTTCCGTGTAGTGGTGCTCATCAAGCAGCGGGGCGAAGATGTCCTGTAACTCTTCCGGTACCATTGCAATCAGCTTCTGCTGAGCGATTTTCTCGATGGCTTTATATTCATGCGCTATCTGGGAGTTGAAATATTTCACCGGGGTGGGCAGATCGCCCGTCAGCACTTCGCTGGCGTCGTGGTACATCGCCAGCAGCGCGATGCGCTCGGGATTCACATTGCCCTGAAATTTCCGGTTTTTAATCACAGCGAGCGCGTGGGCAACCATCGCCACCTGCAGACTGTGTTCAGAGACATTTTCAGTGCGCACGTTGCGCATGAGTGGCCAGCGGTTGATTAATTTCAGGCGGGAAAGGTAGGCGAAAAAATGACTCTGACTCATAAAGATCCCTTGTCTGTGACTGCGACAAAAAACCATTGTGAGGGGAGCGGGGGGAAGATGCAAATCTCCCCCCGAATCGGTTACTGATGATAGCCGGAAAGGAAGCGGCCGAGCTTAGTGATGGCAAGATCGAGTTCGTCGATGCGCGGCAGCGTCACGATACGCACGTGATCCGGCCACGGCCAGTTGAACGCGGTACCCTGAACCAGCAGCACTTTTTCCTGCAGCAGGAAATCGAGCACCATTTTCTGATCGTCGTGAATATTAAATCGCTTTGCGTCGATCTTCGGGAACATGTAGAGCGCGCCGCGCGGTTTAACGCAGCTAACGCCCGGAATGTCGTTAATCAGCTCCCACGCGCGGTTGCGCTGCTCGTAAAGCCGCCCGCCGGGTACAATAAATTCACTGATGCTCTGATAACCGCCAAGCGCCGTCTGAATGGCATGCTGTGCGGGCACATTAGCGCACAGGCGCATCGAGGCGAGCATTTCCAGCCCTTCGATATAGCCTTTGGCGTGTTTTTTCGGCCCGTTCAGTACCATCCAGCCCTGACGGAAACCCGCTACGCGGTAGGTTTTAGAAAGACCGTTAAAGGTGACGGTAAGCAGATCCGGTGCCAGCGCGGCGATCGAGTGGTGCTGCGCGTCGTCGTAGAGGATCTTGTCGTAGATTTCGTCGGCGAAAATGATGAGGTTGTGCTGACGGGCAATCTCAACGATGTCCAGCAGCAGTTCTTTAGAGTAGACCGCGCCGGTCGGGTTGTTCGGGTTGATGATGACAATCCCGCGGGTGCGCGGCGTGATTTTGGCACGAATATCGTCAAGATCCGGGAACCAGTCGGAGGATTCGTCGCAAAGATAATGCACCGCTTTGCCGCCGGAGAGCGACACCGCCGCGGTCCACAGCGGATAATCGGGCGCAGGCACCAGCATTTCGTCACCGGTGTTCAATAATGCCTGCATCGCCTGGACTATCAGTTCTGACACGCCGTTGCCGATATAAATATCTTCGACCGTCACATCGCGCATGTCGCGCGCCTGGTAGTGCTGCATGATAGCTTTGCGGGCGGAGTAGAGCCCTTTAGAGTCGCAGTAGCCCTGCGCGGTGGGCAGGTTGCGGATGACATCGACAAGAATCTCATCTGGCGCGTCAAAGCCAAAAGGCGCCGGGTTGCCGATGTTCAGCTTAAGAACTTTTTGACCTTCCTCTTCAAGGCGTTTGGCCTCTTTAAGCACCGGGCCGCGGATGTCATAACAGACATTGTCGAGCTTACTGGATTTTTCGATGGGTGACATAACGTCAGAACCTTACTTGTTTTGCGCTTCCTGCCATGGAAGCCGATGGCCGACAATTTACTCCTCCCGCTCATGCTTTTAAAGCCTCCTGTGCCGGCCAGGTTCTGCATCAACACTTCATTTGAATGGTGTTAAGTTTTTAATAATTAACTTTTTGTTTTATAAAATATTGTAAAACCGAGTGAGTTGTAATTTTTGTGCTGGTATAAGATTTAACTATGGTTGATGCCACCATCGCTGGAGAATCACAACATTAGCGCGTTAATTAATTCACGCGATATGAAATTTACCCACAGAAATTAGCCAGGCTTTAACCCAACCTTTATTACTGTAAAAAGGCGGCGGTATAACGCGCTTTGTAACAATCTTGTTATATGAAAAGACGGAGAAATTATGAATTATTAAATAATATTAATTATTGGTTCTGACGATGTCTGTAATAGAGTTACGAAAATTTTGAAATTTACTGGCTCGTATAAGTAAAATCGCACGAAGTCTTAAAAAAAGAACAGATTTGCGATATTATAAAGCCGCCTGCGCGAGACGTTTCGCCAGCGCAGCCAGGCCGTAACGCCTCTTGCGGGCAACTGGTTGTTTTTATAGTCATTCAGGACACAAGTCAGGCATAGTTATATACTCTTTTTTTTCTTTTGCCAGAGTATGTTAAGGTCGTGAAGTTGTTGCTTTTCGCCTTAGCCAACGTAGCCAGATTTTTAATTCAAATCACGGGTTCGCTGTGCAGAATATTTGACATAAAGGCACAACGATAACAGAGAAATGCCCCTTTTACTGTTTTAATAACCAGGGGTTTGAATTAGAAAAGCGCATGGCGGTCTTCCGACGCGGGTTGTGTTAGCCCGGAAGCATGCTTCAAAAGGAATTGCTTTCTTTCCTTTACACATAGCAACAGACGGTGCCCGCTGCGTGCGGTTACCTGAAAGTGATAACAATATGATTAACGCAAATCGTCCGATCTTAAACCTCGACCTCGATCTGCTGAGAACGTTTGTCGCAGTCGCCGATCTGAACACGTTTGCCGCCGCGGCGGCAGCGGTATGCCGTACGCAGTCGGCCGTCAGCCAGCAGATGCAGCGCCTGGAGCAACTGGTCGGTAAAGAGCTCTTCGCCCGCCACGGGCGTAATAAGCTTTTAACCGAACACGGCATCCAGTTGTTGGGTTATGCCCGTAAAATTTTGCGCTTCAATGATGAAGCATGCACTTCGCTAATGTATAGCAATCTGCAGGGCGTCCTGACCATTGGCGCTTCTGACGAATCGGCGGATACCATCCTGCCGTATCTTCTCAATCGCATCAGTTCGGTTTATCCGAAGCTGGCGATTGATGTTCGCGTTCAGCGTAACCCGTACATCATCGAGATGCTCAACCAGCAGGAGATCGATCTGGTAGTCACCACGCATCAGCCGGAGAATCTGGACTCGCTGGTACTGCGTACGTCGCCCACGCTCTGGTATTGCGCCGCCGACTACACGTTGCACAAAAATGAAGCGGTGCCGTTGGTGATGCTTGATGAGCCAAGCCCGCATCGTGAAGTGATTATTGAGCAACTGAATGCGGCGAATGTACCGTGGCGTATCTCCTATGTCGCATCAACACTGCCGGCGGTGCGTGCCGCGGTGAAAGCGGGGCTTGGCATCACCGCGCGCCCGGTCGAGATGATGAGCCCGGAACTGCGCGTGCTTGGCGCGTCAGACGGTCTGCCCGTCCTGCCGGAGACGCAATACATGCTGTGTCGCAACGCGAACAGCAAAAACGAAATGGCGGAAATCATCTTCCAGGCGATGGAAAGCCACTATCAGCCGTGGCGTTATACCGCCACGCTTGAAGGCGGCGATGATACTCTCCTGATGCAGGGCGATCTGGAGTAATTTCTCTGCTTTTGTTAAAACTGTGTTAATAAAGCCTCTGAAGGTCTCAGGATCTCCAGAGGCTTTTTTTATACACTTTCGCACTCTAAGTGACTGTAATTAGCTCTGATAAAACGCCCTTATCATCCACTGTTCCACTCTCTTCATCCGCTTTTGCGACTGGTATGCCAGCAGAAAATTTTACTTTTGTTGTTAAAAAGTGAGCGATTTTGTTGCCTTTTTCAGTGGTCAATTAACAAAAGCGTGTCTCAGATCAAGAAAATACTCCCGACGAGGGGGAGGAATAGTCAGAAATTCCTGCCAAAATAAGGGGTGTTTATGTCTTCTCACTTTTAACGGACACGATTCACCCGCCGGGCTCCGTAGTCTCGCACGCGGCTCACAGGACGCTTAAAGCATCAAATGTTAAGGGTCTTGGGGAGATGTAAACTAATGTTAGGTTTCTTTTGTTAAAGTTGACAAAAGGTTATAGAAAGGAGTAAAAAACCCCATCAATTTGCTGCTTAAGTAATAATTCCGGCAGTTATTGTACGGTTGATTGTTCCTCCCCTTGAATCGATGTGGCGTTCATCTGCCAGCAAGAGCAGAGGCTTTAGCGCCACTTTTGATGAGTAAGCAATGAGTATGTCAACATCCACTGAAGTTATCGCTCATCACTGGGCGTTCGGTATCTTTCTTATTGTTGCCATTGGCCTGTGTTGTCTGATGCTGGTCGGCGCCTGGTTCCTCGGCGGACGCGCCCGCGCCAGGTACAAAAACACCCCGTTCGAATCGGGGATCGACTCGGTCGGCACCGCCCGCTTACGACTTTCCGCGAAGTTCTACCTGGTAGCGATGTTCTTCGTCATCTTTGACGTGGAAGCGCTTTACCTCTTCGCCTGGTCAACATCAGTTCGTGAAGTCGGCTGGCTCGGCTTTATCGAGGCCGCAATTTTCATTTTAGTGCTACTGGCTGGTCTGGTTTACCTGGTGCGCATCGGCGCGCTGGAGTGGACGCCTTCGCGCTCACGTCGCGAACGTCTTAACACCGAAGAAGCCGGCAGTCTCACTAATCGTCATACGCAGTAACAGCGAGGCAATAAGATGGACTATACGCTCACCCGCATAGATCCCGACGGTGAGAATGACCGTTACCCCCTGCAAAAACAGGAGATTGTGACTGATCCTCTGGAACAGCATGTACACCGCAGCGTCTACATGGGCAAGCTCGAGCATGCCCTGCATGACATGGTGAACTGGGGGCGTAAAAACTCCCTGTGGCCTTATAACTTCGGCCTTTCCTGCTGCTACGTGGAAATGGTGACCTCGTTCACCGCGGTTCACGACGTTGCGCGTTTCGGCGCGGAAGTACTACGTGCTTCCCCGCGTCAGGCGGATTTCATGGTGGTTGCCGGTACGCCGTTTACCAAAATGGCTCCGGTAATTCAGCGTTTGTATGACCAAATGCTGGAACCGAAATGGGTGATTTCCATGGGCGCGTGTGCGAATTCCGGCGGCATGTACGATATTTATTCCGTCGTGCAGGGCGTGGACAAATTCCTGCCCGTGGATGTGTACATCCCAGGCTGCCCGCCGCGCCCGGAAGCGTATATGCAGGCGCTGATGCTGCTGCAGGAGTCGATTGGCAAAGAGCGCCGTCCGCTTTCATGGGTGGTTGGCGATCAGGGCGTTTATCGCGCCAACATGCAGTCAGAGCGTGAGCGTAAACGCGGCGAACGTATCGCAGTCACTAACCTGCGTACGCCGGACGAAATTTAATTTGCGCCTGCGGGAGGTCGCTTCTCACGTATACCAATAAACGACAGCGAGAAGCCGCCGCCCGACAGTCATCACAGACCATTGGCAATGGTGAACAATATGACCGATTTAACTGCGCAAGACGCCGTTTTGCCTGTGTGGCAGACCAGGGATCACCTCGACGATCCGGTGATTGGCGAACTGCGTAACCGTTTTGGGCCGGATGCCTTTACCGTTCAGGCCACCCGCACCGGTGTTCCGGTTGTCTGGGTTAAGCGTGAACAATTACTGGAAGTTGGCGAATTTTTACGAAAGCTGCCGAAACCCTACGTCATGCTGTATGACCTGCATGGCATGGATGAGCGCCTTCGCACCCACCGCAACGGTTTACCGGCTGCGGATTTTTCCGTTTTCTACCACCTGCTTTCCATCGATCGCAACCGCGACATCATGCTGAAAGTGGCGCTGTCGGAAAACGACCTCAACGTGCCGACCTTTACCCGCCTTTTCCCGAACGCCAACTGGTATGAGCGTGAAACCTGGGAGATGTTCGGTATTACGTTCACCGGTCACCCGAACCTGCGCCGCATCATGATGCCGCCGACCTGGGAAGGGCACCCGCTGCGTAAAGACTACCCGGCGCGCGCGACGGAATTCGATCCCTTCACGCTCACTAAGCAAAAAGAAGAGCTGGAAATGGAAGCGCTGACCTTCAAGCCCGAAGAGTGGGGCATGAAGCGCGGCAACGACACTGAAGATTTCATGTTCCTGAACCTCGGCCCGAACCACCCGTCGGCGCACGGTGCGTTCCGTATCATCCTGCAGCTGGACGGCGAAGAGATCGTCGACTGCGTGCCGGATATCGGATATCACCACCGCGGCGCGGAGAAAATGGGCGAGCGTCAGTCCTGGCACAGCTACATTCCTTATACCGACCGCGTCGAATACCTCGGCGGCTGCGTAAACGAAATGCCGTACGTGCTGGCCGTGGAAAAACTGGCGGGGATTCAGGTGCCGGAGCGCGTGGAAGTCATCCGCGTAATGCTCTCTGAGCTGTTCCGCATCAACAGCCATCTGCTGTACATCTCGACATTTATTCAGGACGTCGGTGCCATGACACCGGTCTTCTTCGCCTTTACCGATCGTCAGAAAATCTACGATCTGGTTGAGGCGATTACCGGTTTCCGTATGCACCCGGCCTGGTTCCGCATTGGCGGCGTCGCGCACGACCTGCCGCGCGGCTGGGATCGCCTGCTCAAAGAGTTCCTTGAGTGGATGCCAAAACGTCTCGACTCTTACGTCAAAGCGGCGCTGAAAAACACCATCCTGAAAGGCCGTTCTCAGGGCGTGGCGGCGTATGACGCCAAAGAAGCGCTGGCATGGGGCACTACCGGCGCAGGCCTTCGCGCTACCGGTATCGATTTCGACGTGCGTAAAGCCCGCCCGTACTCTGGCTATCAGAACTTTGAGTTCGAAGTGCCGGTCGGCGGCGGCATCAGCGACTGCTATACCCGCGTGATGCTGAAAGTCGAAGAAGTGCGCCAGTCACTGCGTATTCTTGAGCAGTGCCTGAAAAACATGCCGGAAGGCCCGTTCAAGGCGGATCACCCGCTGACCACGCCGCCGCCGAAAGAGCGCACGCTGCAACATATCGAAACCCTGATTACCCACTTCCTGCAGGTTTCCTGGGGCCCGGTCATGCCGGCCAACGAATCCTTCCAGATGATTGAGGCAACCAAGGGGATTAACAGTTACTACCTGACCAGCGACGGCAGCACCATGAGCTACCGTACCCGCGTCCGTACACCGAGCTTCCCGCATCTTCAGCAGATCCCGTCGGTGATCCGCGGCAGCCTGGTGTCCGACCTGATTGTCTATCTGGGTAGTATCGATTTTGTAATGTCTGATGTGGATCGCTAACTATGCACGAGAATCAACAACCACAGAACGAGGCTTTTGAGCTGAGTGCGGCAGAGCGTGAGGCGATTGAGCACGAGAAGCACCACTACGAAGACCCGCGTGCGGCGTCCATTGAAGCGCTGAAAATCGTTCAGAAGCAGCGTGGCTGGGTGCCGGACGGCGCTATCTATGCGATAGCGGAAGTCCTGGGCATTCCGGCGAGCGACGTCGAAGGGGTCGCTACCTTCTACAGCCAGATCTTCCGCCAGCCGGTGGGCCGTCACGTGATTCGCTACTGCGACAGCGTGGTGTGCCATATCACTGGCTATCAGGGCATTCAGTCCGCGATTGAAAAACACCTGAGCATCAAACCGGGCCAGACCACGTTTGACGGACGCTTCACCCTGCTGCCGACCTGCTGCCTTGGCAACTGCGACAAAGGGCCGACCATGATGATTAATGAGGACACTCATAGTTATCTGACGCCGGAAGGGATCCCTGAACTTCTGGAGCAGTACAAATGAAACAGATAATTCGTACTGCCGAAACGCATCCGCTGACGTGGCGTATGCGCGACGATAAGCAGCCGGTCTGGCTTGAAGAATACCGCAGCAAAAACGGCTACGAAGGCGCTCGTAAGGCGCTCACCGGCATGGCGCCGGATGAAATCGTCAATGCCGTGAAAGACGCGGGCCTGAAAGGGCGCGGCGGCGCGGGCTTCTCGACCGGTCTGAAATGGAGCCTGATGCCGAAAGACGAATCCATGAACATCCGTTACCTGCTGTGTAACGCCGATGAAATGGAGCCGGGCACCTATAAAGACCGCATGCTGATGGAACAGCTGCCGCACCTGCTGGTGGAAGGCATGCTGATCTCTGCGTTCGCGCTGAAAGCGTACCGTGGTTACATCTTCCTGCGCGGCGAGTATATCGAAGCCGCCGAGCGTCTGCGCCGCGCTATCGCGGAAGCGACCGAAGCGGGCCTGCTGGGTAAAAACATTCTCGGGTCAGGGTTCGATTTTGAACTCTTCGTGCATACCGGCGCGGGCCGCTACATCTGCGGTGAAGAGACGGCGCTTATCAACTCGCTGGAAGGCCGTCGCGCCAACCCGCGTTCCAAGCCGCCGTTCCCGGCATCCAGCGGTGTGTGGGGTAAACCGACCTGCGTTAACAACGTAGAAACCCTGTGCAACGTGCCGGCCATTCTCGCCAACGGCGTGGAGTGGTATCAGGGCCTGTCGACCAGCGAAGACAAAGGCACCAAGCTGATGGGCTTCTCCGGGCGCGTGAAAAACCCGGGCGTCTGGGAACTGCCGTTTGGCACTACCGCGCGTGAAATCCTCGAAGAATACGCGGGCGGCATGCGTGACGGCCTGAAATTCAAAGCCTGGCAGCCGGGCGGCGCGGGAACAGACTTCCTGACCGACGCGCATCTCGATCTGCCGATGGAATTCGCCAGCATTGGTAAAGCGGGCAGCCGTCTCGGCACCGCGCTGGCGATGGCCGTCGACCACGAAATCAATATGGTGTCGCTGGTACGTAACCTGGAAGAGTTCTTTGCGCGCGAGTCCTGCGGCTGGTGTACGCCATGCCGTGACGGGCTGCCGTGGAGCGTTAAAATCCTGCGCGCGCTGGAGCGCGGCGAAGGGCAGCCGGGGGATATCGAAACCCTGGAGCAGCTCTGCCGCTTCCTGGGGCCGGGTAAAACGTTCTGCGCCCATGCGCCAGGTGCCGTAGAGCCACTTCAGAGCGCCATTAAATATTTCCGTGACGAATTCGAAGCGGGCATTAAGCAGAGCCCCGGCAACACCCGTGCCATCAATGGTATTCAGCCGAACCTGCTCAAGACGCGCTGGTAAAAGCATTTTGATTAACGCCTGGCTCGCGCCAGGCCAACTGGAAGCATGCTGACTATGGCTACGATTCATGTAGACGGCAAAGAATATGAGGTAGACGGCGCGGACAACCTGCTGCAGGCGTGTCTGTCGCTCGGCCTCGATATTCCTTATTTTTGCTGGCATCCGGCGCTGGGTAGCGTCGGTGCCTGCCGCCAGTGCGCGGTGAAGCAATATCAGAACGCGGAAGATACCCGTGGTCGCCTTGTGATGTCCTGCATGACGCCGGCATCCGATGGCACCTTTATTTCTATTGATGACGACGAAGCGAAACAGTTCCGTGAAAGCGTTGTGGAGTGGCTGATGACCAACCACCCGCACGACTGCCCGGTCTGTGAAGAGGGCGGCAACTGCCACCTGCAGGATATGACCGTAATGACCGGCCATAGCTTCCGTCGCTACCGTTTCACCAAACGTACTCACCGTAATCAGGATCTGGGGCCGTTCATCAACCATGAGATGAACCGCTGCATCGCCTGCTATCGCTGCGTGCGTTACTACAAAGATTACGCTGACGGCACCGATCTCGGCGTGTACGGCGCGCATGACAACGTCTATTTCGGTCGCCCCGAAGACGGTACGCTTGAGAGCGAATTCTCCGGTAACCTGGTCGAAATTTGCCCGACCGGCGTTTTCACCGATAAAACGCACTCCGAGCGCTACAACCGTAAATGGGACATGCAGTTTGCGCCGAGCATTTGCCAGCAATGCTCGCTGGGCTGTAACACCAGCCCTGGCGAACGTTATGGCGAACTGCGCCGCATTGAAAACCGCTACAACGGTACCGTTAACCACTACTTCCTGTGCGACCGCGGTCGTTTCGGTTACGGCTACGTCAACCTGAAAGATCGCCCGCGTCGTCCGGTGCAGCGCCGTGGCGATGACCTGATCACCCTGAACGCCGAACAGGCGATGCAGGGTGCGGCGGATATTCTGCGCCAGTCGAAGAAAGTGATTGGTATCGGCTCCCCGCGCGCGAGCGTCGAAAGCAACTTCGCGCTGCGTGAACTGGTCGGTGCGGAAAACTTCTATACCGGCATCGCGGCGGGTGAGCAGGAACGTCTGCAACTGATGCTGAAAGTGCTGCGTGACAGCGGCATCCGCACACCAGCGCTGCGTGAGATTGAATCTTACGATGCCGTGCTGGTGCTGGGCGAAGACATCACCCAGACCGGTGCGCGCGTGGCGTTGGCGGTACGTCAGGCGGTGAAAGGCAAAGCGCGTGAAATGGCGGCGGCCCAGAAAGTGGCTGACTGGCAGATCGCGGCCATCCTGAACATCGGCCAGCGCGCCAAACATCCGCTGTTTGTGACCAACGTTGACAGCACCCGTCTGGACGACATCGCCGCGTGGACTTATCGCGCGCCGGTGGAAGATCAGGCGCGTCTCGGTTTTGCCATCGCCAACGCGCTGGATGCCGCATCGCCTGCGGTGGAAGGGCTGGATCGCGATCTGCAAAACAAAGTAGACGTGGTTGTGCAGGCGCTGGCAGGCGCGAAGAAGCCGCTGATTATCTCCGGCACCAACGCCGGTAGCGTGGAAGTGATTCAGGCGGCCGCGAACGTGGCGAAAGCCCTGAAAGGCCGCGGCGCGGATGTCGGCATCACCATGATCGCCCGCGCGGTTAACAGCGTCGGTCTCGGCATGATTGGCGGCGGTTCACTTGACGACGCGCTGAACGAGCTCGAAACCGGCAATGCTGACGCCGTCATCGTGCTGGAAAACGATCTGCACCGTCACGCCTCGGCGGCACGTGTGGATGCAGCGCTGGCGAAAGCGCCGCTGGTGATGGTGATTGACCATCAGCGCACCGCGATTATGGATCACGCGCACCTTGTGCTCTCCACCGCGAGCTTCGCCGAAAGCGACGGTACGGTCATCAACAACGAAGGCCGCGCGCAGCGCTTCTTCCAGGTCTATGACCCGTCGTACTACGACAACACCGTGACCATGCTGGAAAGCTGGCGCTGGCTGCATTCGCTGCACAGCACGCTGGAAAACCGTCATCCGGACTGGACGCAGCTTGATCATGTGATCGACGCCTGCATCGAAAAACTGCCGCACCTGGCGGGCATTAAAAACGCCGCGCCGGACGCGACGTTCCGCATCCGCGGCCAGAAACTGGCGCGCGAACCGCATCGTTACAGCGGTCGCACCGCGATGCGCGCGAACATCAGCGTTCACGAGCCGCGTCAGCCGCAGGATAAAGACACCATGTTCGCCTTCTCCATGGAAGGGAACAACCATCCGGACGCGCCGCGTTCTCAGGTGCCGTTCGCCTGGGCACCGGGCTGGAACTCCCCGCAGGCCTGGAACAAATTCCAGGACGAAGTGGGCGGCCACCTGCGTCATGGCGATCCGGGCGTGCGCCTCATTGAGGCGGGCGAGGGCGCTATCGATTACTTCACGACCATACCGCAGCGTTTCGCGCCGCAGGATGGTCAGTGGCGTATCGCGCCTTACTACCATCTGTTTGGCAGCGACGAGTTGTCGCAGCGCTCACCGGTCTTCCAGAGCCGCATGCCGCAGCCGTACATCCGCCTGAATCCGGCTGATGCCGCGAAGCTTGGCGTCAATGCGGGGGCGAAGGTCTCCTTCAATTATGAAGGCCAGACTATCACGCTGCCGTTGCAGTTGTCGGAAGGGCTGACGGAAGGGCAGGTCGGTCTGCCGATGGGCATGCCGGGCATCGCGCCTGTCATGGCTGGCGCTCGTCTTGAAAATCTGCAGGAGGCTGCGCAATGAGTTGGTTGACACCGGATGTTATTGAGATCCTGCTCAGCATCCTGAAAGCGGTGGTCATTCTGCTGGTGGTTGTGAGCTGCGGCGCGTTCATGAGTTTTGGCGAGCGTCGTCTGCTCGGCCTCTTCCAGAACCGCTACGGGCCGAACCGTGTAGGCTGGGGCGGTTCGCTCCAGCTGGTCGCGGACATGATCAAGATGTTCTTTAAAGAGGACTGGATCCCGCGCTTCTCCGACCGCGTTATCTTTACGCTGGCACCGATGATCGCGTTTACCTCGCTGCTGCTGGCGTTCGCGATTGTGCCTGTCAGCCCGACCTGGGTCGTGGCGGATCTCAATATCGGGATCCTCTTCTTCCTGATGATGGCGGGCCTTGGCGTTTACGCGGTGCTGTTCGCAGGCTGGTCGAGCAACAACAAATACTCGCTGCTGGGCGCAATGCGCGCCTCCGCGCAGACGCTGAGCTACGAAGTGTTCCTCGGCCTCTCGCTAATGGGTGTTGTCGCTCAGGCCGGGTCGTTCAATATGACCGACATCGTGAACAACCAGGCGCATCTCTGGAACGTTATCCCGCAGTTCTTCGGCTTTATCACTTTCGCTATCGCGGGCGTAGCGGTGTGTCACCGTCACCCGTTTGACCAGCCGGAAGCGGAGCAGGAGCTGGCTGACGGTTATCACATCGAATATTCCGGCATGAAGTTCGGTCTGTTCTTCGTGGGCGAATATATCGGGATTGTGACTGTTTCTGCGCTGATCGTGACGCTGTTCTTCGGCGGCTGGCAGGGCCCCTGGTTACCGCCTTTCATCTGGTTCGCGCTGAAAACCGCGTTCTTCATGATGATGTTTATTTTGATTCGCGCCGCATTACCGCGTCCTCGTTATGACCAGGTAATGTCCTTCGGCTGGAAAGTGTGCCTGCCGCTGACGCTTATCAATCTGCTGGTAACCGCGGCTGTCATTCTCTGGCAGACAGCGGCATAAGGGGTGAGAAAACCATGACATTGAAAGACATAGTGGTTGGTTTCGGCACCCAACTACGCAGTATCTGGATGATTGGCCTGCACGCGTTTTCCAAACGCGAAACGCGTATGTATCCGGAAGAGCCGGTTTATCTGCCGCCGCGCTACCGCGGCCGTATCGTGCTGACGCGCGATCCGGACGGTCAGGAGCGTTGTGTGGCCTGCAACCTCTGTGCGGTCGCCTGTCCGGTGGGCTGTATCTCTCTGCAAAAAGCGGAGACGGTAGACGGTCGCTGGTATCCGGAGTTTTTCCGCATCAACTTCTCACGCTGTATTTTCTGCGGCATGTGCGAAGAGGCCTGCCCGACCACCGCTATCCAGCTGACGCCGGATTTCGAGCTGGGCGAGTTCAAGCGCCAGGATCTGGTGTATGAAAAAGAGGACCTGCTGATCTCCGGTCCGGGCAAATACCCGGAATATAACTTCTACCGGATGGCGGGTATGGCAATCGACGGCAAAGATAAAGGCGACGCGGAAAACGAAGCCAAACCTATCGACGTCAAAGGCCTGTTACCTTAAGGAGTCAGGAATGGAATTCGCTTTTTATATCTGCGCCCTTGTGGCGGTCCTGACCACCGCCCGGGTGATCACCCACAGCAATCCGGTACAGGCGCTGCTGTACCTGATTATCTCGCTGCTGGCGATCGCAGGCGTCTTTTTCTCACTCGGCGCTTACTTCGCCGGTGCGCTGGAGATCATCGTCTACGCAGGCGCCATCATGGTGCTCTTCGTGTTCGTGGTCATGATGCTCAACCTCGGCGATTCCGTGGTGCGTCAGGAGCGCGAATGGCTCAAACCGCAAATCTGGATTGGCCCTGGCATTCTCTCGGCGGTTCTGCTGGTGGTGATTGTCTACGCCATTCTGGGCGTTAACGATCAGGGCATTGAAGGCAACCCGATTAGCGCCAAAGCCGTTGGTAAAGACCTGTTCCAGACTTACGTACTGGCGGTCGAACTGGCTTCCATGCTGTTACTGGCAGGCCTGGTCGTGGCCTTCCATCTTGGCCGTGAAGAGAAAGCGGGCGATGTGGTAAGCGTGCGCGGCGGTGCTCCGTCGGACGCGTCGAAAAGAAAAACGGAGGAGCGCGCATGATCCCGTTACAACATGGACTGATCCTGGCGGCTATTCTGTTCGTCCTGGGTCTGACCGGTCTGGTTATCCGTCGCAATCTGCTGTTTATGCTGATTGGGCTGGAAATCATGATTAACGCCGCCGCGCTGGCCTTCGTGGTCGCGGGCAGCTACTGGGGTCAGACCGACGGTCAGATAATGTATATCCTGGCGATTAGCTTAGCCGCAGCAGAAGCCAGTATCGGCCTTGCGCTGCTGCTGCAACTCCATCGTCGTCGCCAGAACCTGAATATCGATTCAGTAAGTGAGATGCGTGGATGAACCTGCTCGCATTAACCATTATTTTGCCATTGATTGGCTATATTCTGCTCGCCTTCTCCCGTGGTCGCTGGTCGGAAAACCTCTCCGCGACGGTTGGGGTCGGCTCTGTGGGACTGGCGGCGCTGGTCACCGCTTACGCTGGCATTGATTTCTTTAATAACGGCAAGCAGGCGTTTTCTCTGCCGCTGTGGACCTGGATGTCAGTTGGCGATTTCAACATCGGTGTTAACCTGGTGCTGGACGGTCTTTCGTTGACGATGCTCTCCGTGGTCACCGGCGTGGGCTTCCTGATCCACATGTTCGCGTCCTGGTATATGCGCGGCGAAGAGGGCTATTCCCGCTTTTTCGCGTACACCAACCTGTTTATCGCGAGCATGGTTGTGCTGGTGCTCTCCGATAACCTGCTGCTGATGTACCTCGGCTGGGAAGGCGTGGGCCTGTGCTCCTATCTGCTGATCGGTTTCTACTACACCGATCCGAAGAACGGGGCCGCCGCGATGAAAGCGTTTGTCGTGACCCGTGTGGGTGACGTCTTCCTCGCTTTCGCGCTGTTCATTCTCTACAACGAACTGGGTACGCTGAACTTCCGTGAAATGGTTGAACTGGCACCGCAGCATTTTGCCAATGGCAATGAAATGCTGCGCTGGGCGACGCTGATGCTGCTTGGCGGCGCGGTCGGTAAATCCGCACAGCTTCCGCTGCAGACCTGGCTTGCGGACGCGATGGCAGGCCCGACGCCGGTTTCCGCGCTTATCCACGCGGCGACCATGGTGACCGCGGGCGTTTATCTGATCGCCCGTACCCACGGCCTGTTCCTGCTGACGCCGGACGTGTTGCATCTGGTTGGTATCGTTGGTGCCATTACGCTGGTGCTGGCGGGCTTCGCCGCGCTGGTGCAGACCGACATCAAACGTGTTCTCGCGTATTCCACCATGAGCCAGATTGGCTACATGTTCCTGGCGCTTGGCGTTCAGGCATGGGATGCGGCGATTTTCCATCTGATGACGCACGCGTTCTTTAAAGCGCTGCTGTTCCTCTCGTCCGGCTCCGTCATTCTGGCGTGCCATCACGAGCAGAACATCTTCAAAATGGGTGGCCTGCGTAAATCCATTCCGCTGGTTTACGCCTGCTTCCTGGTGGGCGGCGCGGCCCTTGCTGCTCTGCCGGTCGTGACCGCAGGCTTCTATAGTAAAGATGAAATTCTGTGGGGTGCTGCTGCCAACGGTCATAACTACTTAATGCTGGCGGGTCTGGTTGGCGCGTTCCTGACGTCCATCTACACCTTCCGCATGATTTTCATCGTGTTCCACGGCGAAGAAAAAATTCACGCACACGCCGGGAAGGGGATCACTCATCATCTGCCGCTTATCGTGCTGCTGGTGCTTTCGACCTTTGTCGGCGCGCTGATTACGCCGCCGCTGGCGGGCGTATTGCCGGAAAACCACTTCGGTCACGAAGGCAAAATGGCGCTGGAAATCACCTCGGGCGTGGTAGCGATTGTCGGTATCCTGATCGCCGCCTGGCTGTGGCTTGGCAAACGCACGCTGGTTACCGCCGTCGCCAAAAGCGCGCCGGGTCGTTTCTTCGGTACCTGGTGGTATCACGCCTGGGGCTTCGACTGGCTGTATGACAAAGTCTTCGTTAAGCCTTTCCTGGGTATCGCCTGGCTGCTGCAACGCGATCCGCTGAATGCGCTGATGAACATTCCGGCCATCCTTTCCCGCTACGCAGGCCGCGGTCTGCTGCTGAGCGAGAACGGTTACCTGCGCTGGTATGTCGCATCCATGAGCGTCGGTGCGGTAGTCGTACTGGTGTTGCTGATGGTGTTGCGTTGATTCATAAGTGAATTTTAAAAGAATTCGTTGAAAATCAAGTCCGAAAGGACAGGCGTTATCAGCGAAGCCACCGTGGAGACTCTCTGCGCGCAGCGGGATTCACGGTGGCGAGTAAGATAGCCTGAGCTGGACTTAAACAAGGAACAAAAATCGCCATGTTACTACCCTGGCTAATACTGATTCCCTTTATCGGCGGCTTCCTGTGCTGGCAGACCGAACGCTTCGGCGTCAAGGTGCCGCGCTGGATTGCGCTGATTACGATGGGACTGACGCTGGCGCTCGGCCTGCAACTCTGGTTGCAGGGCGGCTACTCCCTGACGCAATCCGGTGAGTTTCCGAAGTGGCAGGACCAGTTCATTCTCGACTGGATCCCGCGCTTTGGGATCACCATCCATTTAGCCATCGACGGGCTGTCGCTGCTGATGGTGGTACTGACGGGACTGCTCGGCGTGCTGGCGGTGCTCTGCTCCTGGAATGAAATTGAGAAATATCAGGGCTTCTTCCATCTCAACCTGATGTGGATCCTGGGCGGCGTGATTGGCGTGTTCCTCGCCATCGACATGTTCCTGTTTTTCTTCTTCTGGGAAATGATGCTGGTGCCGATGTACTTCCTGATTGCCCTGTGGGGCCATAAGGCATCGGACGGTAAAACGCGTATCACCGCGGCGACCAAGTTCTTCATCTATACCCAGGCGAGCGGTCTGGTGATGTTAATTGCCATCCTGGCGCTGGTATTTGTGCACTACAACGCCACCGGCGAGTGGACGTTCAACTACGAACGCCTGCTGAAAACGCCGATGTCTCACGGTGTCGAATACCTGCTGATGCTGGGCTTCTTCATCGCGTTTGCGGTGAAAATGCCGGTGGTGCCGTTGCACGGCTGGCTGCCGGACGCGCACTCCCAGGCACCGACCGCAGGCTCCGTTGACCTCGCGGGTATTCTGCTGAAAACCGCGGCCTATGGTCTGCTGCGCTTCTCGCTGCCGCTGTTCCCGAACGCCTCTGCCGAATTCGCGCCAATCGCGATGTGGCTTGGCGTAATCGGTATTTTCTACGGCGCGTGGATGGCCTTCACCCAGTACGACATCAAACGTCTTATCGCATACACCTCCGTTTCCCATATGGGCTTTGTGCTGATCGCCATCTACACCGGTAGCCAGCTCGCTTATCAGGGTGCGGTGATTCAGATGATCGCTCACGGTCTTTCCGCGGCGGGTCTGTTTATTCTGTGCGGCCAGCTCTACGAACGTCTGCATACTCGCGATATGCGCCAGATGGGTGGCCTGTGGAGCAAAATCAGATGGCTGCCGGCGCTGTCGATGTTCTTTGCCGTGGCGACGCTCGGTATGCCGGGCACCGGTAACTTCGTCGGCGAATTCATGATCCTGTTCGGCAGCTTCCAGGTGGTCCCGGTGATTACCGTCATCTCGACCTTCGGTCTGGTGTTCGCGTCCGTTTACTCACTGGCGATGCTGCATCGCGCGTACTTCGGTCAGCCGAAGAGCGAGGCGGCGCGTCAGGAGATTCGCGGCCTGTCGCCGCGCGAGCTGTTTATGATCCTGCTGCTGGTGGTGCTTCTGGTACTGCTGGGCTTCTATCCCCAGCCAATTCTGGATACATCCCATTCGGCGATGAGCAATATTCAGCAGTGGTTTACCGATTCTGTTTCAACTACAAGGCCGTAATTCGCCATGACAATAACTACTCAACAATTGATCGCGCTGCTACCGCTGCTGATCGTCGGATTGACGGTGGTAGTTGTGATGCTCTCCATTGCGTGGCGACGTAATCACTTCCTCAATGCCACGCTGTCCGTTGTTGGCCTGAACGCCGCGCTGCTGTCGCTGTGGTTCGTGGGTCAGGCGGGCGCGATGGACGTCACGCCGCTGATGCGCGTGGACGGTTACGCCATGCTGTATACCGGCCTGGTGCTGCTGGCGAGCCTCGCCACCTGTACCTTCGCCTATCCGTGGCTGCAGGGCTACAACGATAACAAGGAAGAGTTTTATCTGCTGGTGCTGATCGCCGCACTGGGCGGTATTCTTCTGGCGAACGCCAATCATCTGGCATCGCTGTTCCTGGGTATCGAGCTTATCTCTCTGCCGCTGTTTGGTCTGGTCGGTTATGCGTTCCGTCAGAAACGCTCGCTGGAAGCGGCGATCAAATACACCATTCTGTCTGCCGCAGCGTCGTCTTTCCTGCTGTTTGGTATGGCGTTGGTCTATGCGCAGTCCGGCAGCCTGTCGTTTGTGACGCTCGGTAAGAGCCTCGCGGACAACATGCTGAGCGAGCCGCTGCTGCTGGCGGGTCTGGGCCTGATGATTGTCGGTCTCGGCTTTAAGCTCTCTCTGGTGCCGTTCCATCTCTGGACGCCGGATGTCTACCAGGGCGCGCCTGCGCCGGTTTCCACTTTCCTGGCGACCGCGAGCAAAATCGCTATCTTCGGTGTGGTGATGCGTCTGTTCCTCTATGCGCCGGTAGGTGACAGCGAGGCGGTGCGCGTGGTGTTAGGTGTTCTGGCCTTCGCCTCCATCCTCTTCGGTAACCTGATGGCGCTGACCCAGACCAACATTAAGCGTCTGCTCGGTTATTCATCCATCTCCCATCTGGGCTACCTGCTGGTCGCGCTAATTGCGCTGAAAAGCGGCGATATGTCGATGGAAACCGTGGGCGTTTACCTGGCGGGTTATCTCTTCAGCAGCCTCGGCGCGTTTGGCGTGGTGAGCCTGATGTCCAGCCCGTATCGCGGTCCGGACGCGGATTCGCTCTACTCCTACCGAGGCCTGTTCTGGCACCGTCCGATTCTCTCGGCCGTAATGACCGTGATGATGCTGTCGCTGGCGGGTATCCCGATGACGCTCGGCTTTATCGGTAAATTCTACGTGCTGGCCGTCGGCGTGCAGTCCAACCTGTGGTGGCTGACCGGTGCGGTAGTCGTGGGTTCGGCGATTGGTCTCTACTACTACCTGCGCGTGGCAGTGAGCCTGTACCTGAACGCGCCGCAGCAGCTCAACCGCGATGCGCCGTCCAACTGGGCATACAGCGCGGGCGGTGTCGTGGTGCTGATTTCCGCACTGCTGGTGCTGGTGCTGGGTGTCTGGCCGCAGCCGCTGATTACGCTGGTGCAGCTGGCGAAACCACTGATGTAAGCCTTGTGCTTAAGATAAAAACCGCCGTTTACCGGCGGTTTTTTTATGGGCGCTATACCGTGATGGTCAGGAAATCTTCCGCCAGCTCGCTTGCCGGGAAAATGGCCTGGCATTCGGCGAGCAGCCGCTGACACTCTTCCGCGCTATAGCGTGAACTAAAGTGCGTCATCAACAGGCGCTTCGCGCCCGCGTCTCTGGCCACCTCAGCCGCCTGCTGTGTGGTCGAGTGCCCGCGTCCGTTAGCTTTCTCCGCCATAGCCGCTTCAAGCGTGGTTTCATGGACCATCACATCCACATCGCGGGCAAGCGTAACCGCCTGTGGCGTCGGGCCGGTATCGCCGAAAATCGCTATTTTTTTGCCGGGGCGGGGCGCGCTCAGGTAATCTGCGCCGCACACCGTGCGCCCGTCAGCAAGCGTCACCGTCTCGCCGCGCTTGAGCTGCTGGAACAGCGGCCCTGGCATAACGCCCGCCGCTTTAAGGCGCGCCGCGTCCAGCGCGCCGGGTTTATCCTGCTCCTCGATCCGGTAGCCGTAACATTCCACCGGATGCGTCAGCGGGTACGCGGTCACGGTAAGCTCGCCATCGTCCAATAGCTGCCCTTCGGTAATCTCATGCACGTTTAATGGGTAGCTGGTCCAGGAGCCGCTCAGACGTAGCGTGGTTTCGACAAATTCCGCGATGCCCTTTGGGCCGTAAATCTCAAGCGGCGTCTCACAGCCCGCCATGGAGCGGCTGCACAGCAGGCCCGGCAGCCCGAAGATATGATCGCCGTGCAGGTGCGTGATAAAAATTTTCTCTATTTTGCCGGGGGTGGCCGTGGCGCGCAGCATCTGGTGCTGGGTGCCTTCGCCGCAGTCAAAAAGCCACAGCCCGGAGCGATTGTTTTGCGGGTTCAGGACAATGGCCGTCACGTTGCGGGTGGTGGACGGCAGCCCGGCGCTGGTGCCTAAAAATGTCAGTTCCATGAGGAATTTACTCTGTACGATTGCGCGAAAGCTTTTAGTATAACGAGGAAAGCCGCACACACCGGAGCCCAATATGATCGACTGGCAGGATAAACATCACGCCGAGCTGGATGTCCCGACGCTGTACGCGCTGCTGAAGCTGCGCTGTGAAGTATTTGTGGTTGAACAAACGTGTCCTTATCTGGATGTGGACGGCGAAGATCTGGTGGGCGAAAACCGTCATCTGCTGGCCTGGCGCGATAATCAGCTGATTGCTTATGCGAGGATTCTGAAAAGTGACGATCCATATGCGCCGGTCGCGATAGGGCGGGTTATTGTTTCAGGTGCCGCACGGGGTGAAAAGCTGGGTGTTGAACTCATGAAACGCGCGGTTGAGAGCTGCGAGCGCAACTGGCCGGAAAGCCCGCTATACCTGAGCGCACAGGCGCATCTGCAGGCGTTTTACGCACAATTTGGTTTTGTCCCGGCCACGGAGATCTACGACGAAGACGGCATCCCGCACGTCGGGATGCGGCGCGAACCGCGTCCAGGCAAAAAAGCGTGAGTGTGTCTATAGTTAGCAAACCGGTAACTTGATAACACGGAGACCAGTTATGCCTTTATCTTCACAACCTTATGAAACGCGTGTCGACGATGACCTGACTCTGCTGAGCGATACTCTGGAAGAGATCCTGCGCTCGTCCGGCGATCCAGCGGATCAAAAGTATGTTGAACTGAAAGCGCGTGCCGAGCAGGCGCTGCATGACGTAAAAAACCGCGTCAGCACCGCGTCCGACAACTACTACTTCCGCGCCAAACAGGCGGTCTATCGTGCCGATGACTATGTGCATGAAAAACCGTGGCAGGGCGTTGGTATCGGTGCCGCCGCAGGTCTGGTGCTGGGCCTGCTGTTAGCCCGTCGTTAATCCTCCGCACATCGCGCACCGGCGCATCCGTTTCGGGTGCGCCATTTTTTTTGCGCGCAAAGCCCTGTAGAATGCAGGGTTTTAAGCAGAGGAAAGGAAACCTGTGAATACCCTCGCCGCCGCGCAGGCGTTGGCTGAAAAGGCGCTTGCGGACGTGCCTGATGCGCCCGGTCTCTGCCGTTGCGCGTTTGAATTTTCCCCTGAATTTTACGATTTACTCGCCTGGCTTGGCGCGCAGCCAGGGTTTCCGCAGTTTTACTGGCGCTCTCGTGAAGGCAATGAAGAGGTTGCCACGCTTGGTGCGGCATGCACATTCTCAAGTCTCGACGAGGCGCAGGCGTTTTTACACAAGCATGCGGATACACCAGGCCTTCGTGTCTGGGGGCTGAACGCGTTCGATCCCCAAAATGGGCTTTTTTTCCTGCCGCGCCTGGAGCTGCGCCGGGAGGACGATCGCGCCTGGCTGATAGTGAACATTTATAGTGCCTGCTCACAATACAAAGCGGCGCAGGCGTTAAAGCCGCTTATCCACAACCTGCAACCAGCGCGGCACACGCTGTTGCAACGCCCGCCGCGCCGCGTCAGCCGATGTGATATTCCGCAGGCGCAGCAATGGGCGCAACTGGTTGGCGCGGCGACACACGCTATTGAGCGCGGCGATTTCGCTAAAGTGGTGCTGGCGCGCGCCACCGATCTGCGTTTTCTCGCGCCACCGGACGCGACGGCGCTGATGGCCGCCAGCCGCGAGGCTAATCACCACTGCTACCACTTTTATCTGGCCTTCAGCGCGCGCGAGGCGTTTCTTGGCTCGACGCCGGAGCGCTTGTGGCGGCGCAATGGGCTGGCGCTGGATACCGAGGCGCTGGCGGGTACGGTGGAAAATCTTCCCGACGACAGTCAGGCGCAGGCGCGCGCCATCTGGCTGCTGAATGATGATAAAAATCGCCGCGAAAATGCGCTGGTGGTGGAAGACATTCGCGCGCGCCTGGCGCCGATTGCGCACAGCATCACAACGCGGCTGCCGGAGGTGATGCGGCTGCGGCGGGTGCAGCATCTCCGGTGTGCGATGACCGCGCGCCTTTTCGCGCCCGATGACGCCGCATGCCTGCATCAGTTACAGCCTACCGCCGCAGTGGCCGGACTGCCGCGCGAGGCGGCGCGCCGTTTTATCGCTGAGCACGAACCGTTTGAGCGGGAATGGTATGCGGGCTCTGCCGGGTATTTGTCGATGGAGCAGTCAGAGTTTTGCGTCAGCCTGCGCTCGGCGCGCCTGAAGGACGAAACAATCCGTATTTACGCGGGTGCCGGGCTGGTGGCGGGCTCGCAGGCCGCGCTGGAGTGGCAGGAGATCGAGAACAAAGCGGCGGCGCTGCTCACGCTTCTGACTTCATGAGCCGAGCCACAACCCGACCCATATCAAAATTCGATTCCGACGAGGCTTTATAATAAACCGGCTAAATTGATACCGGACAAGCTTATGTCGACAAGCACGTTTAACCGCCGCTGGGCGGGCGTCATTCTCGAAGCGCTGAGCCGCCACGGCGTGCGCCATCTTTGCATCGCGCCGGGCTCGCGTTCCACGCCGCTGACGCTCGCCGCCGCGCAACATCCGGCGTTCACGCCGCATACGCACTTCGATGAGCGCGGTCTTGGCCATCTGGCGCTCGGGCTTGCCAAAGCAAGCGGCGAGCCGGTGGCGGTGATTGTCACGTCCGGTACGGCAGTGGCGAACCTTTATCCCGCGGTGATAGAAGCCGGGCTGACGGGCGAAAAACTGGTGGTGATCACCGCCGACCGTCCGCCGGAGCTGATTGACTGCGGCGCGAACCAGGCGATTCGCCAGCACAGCATTTTTGGCTCACACCCCGCCGCCACGCTCGATTTACCGCGCCCCACGCCCTCCATTCCCGCCGCCTGGCTTATCAGCGCCATCGATGAAACGATGGGCGCGCTCGCGGCAGGCGCGCTGCATATCAATACACCATTCGCCGAACCGCTCTATGGCGAGCTGGACGAAACCGATCTTACGTGGCAGCAGGCACCAGGCGAGTGGTGGCAGACGACAACACCCTGGCTGCGCTATGAGAAAATACAGGCGGTCAGCGCGCAGGCGGACTGGCCTTTCTGGCGCGAACAGCGCGGGGTCGTGCTGGCAGGCAGGCTGACGGCGCAGGAGGGCGAAGCCGTTGCGCAGTGGGCGGCGCGTCTTGGCTGGCCGCTCATTGGCGATGTGCTCTCGCAAACCGGCCAGCCACTGCCATGCGCCGATCTCTGGCTCGCGCACCCGCGTGCCGCCGCGCTGCTCGCGCAGGCGCCGGTTGTCGTTCAGTTTGGCGGCAGCCTGACCGGCAAGCGCGTGTTGCAGTGGCAAAGCGAATGTCGCCCGCAGGAGTACTGGGTTGTTGACCCGCTGCCAGGGCGGCTTGATCCGGCACACCACCGCGGGCGTCGGATTGTGGCGGATATCTCCGCCTGGCTTGAACAGCATCCGGCGCACCCCATGATGCCATGGGATGAGCCGCTGGAAGGGCTGGCGGCGCAGACGCAGCGTATTGTGGCGCGCGAACTCACTGAGTGGGGCGAGGCGCAGGTGGCGCACCGCCTGCCGGAACTGCTGCCGCCAGACGGCCAGCTCTTTCTCGGCAACAGCCTGACGGTGCGGCTGGTGGATGCGCTGGCGCAGTTGCCTGCCGGTTACCCGGTCTATGGTAACCGCGGCGCGAGCGGCATTGACGGGCTGGTTTCTACCGCGGCGGGCGTACAGCGCGCCACCGGAAAACCCACGCTTGCCGTGCTGGGCGATCTCTCCACGCTTTACGATCTCAACGCGCTGGCGCTCCTGCGCGACGCGCCCGCGCCTTTCGTGCTGATTGTCGTGAACAACAACGGCGGGCAGATTTTTTCCATGCTCCCGACGCCCGCCCGCGAGCGCGAAAAATTTTACTGTATGCCGCAAAACGTCTGTTTTGCGCCCGCGGCGGCGATGTTTTCGCTGAACTACGACGCGCCGGAGAGCCTGGCCGCGCTTAAAGAGGCGGTGACGCGCGCGTGGCGTTCATCGGTCGCCACAGTCATTGAACTGCGCGTCCCGGAAACCGCCGGTGCGCAGGTATTCTCGCGTTTACTCAAAGCGGTGTGCGCCTGATGCCGCTGACCGCGTATTTTCAGCCCGCCCGTGCTGCCGCGCGGGGCACTGTCGTCTGGCTGCACGGTTTTCTTGGCGACCATCGGGAATGGCAGACGGTCGCCGCGGCCTGCGTTGAGCATAACCATCTGTTTATCGATCTGCCGGGCCACGGCGGCTCGGCGCATCTTTGCGCCGTTGATTTTGCGCACGTGAACGAACAGCTTATCGCAACGTTAAATAGTTACAACATACTTGAATACTGGCTGGTGGGTTACTCGCTCGGCGGGCGGATAGCGATGTTTCACGCCACGCAGGGGAATACGCCCGGCCTGCGAGGGCTTGTGGTTGAGGGTGGCCATCCGGGGCTTCTGAATGCCGATGAGCGCGATGCGCGTTTCGTTGCGGATAAACAGTGGGCGCAGCGGTTTCACGATGAACCGATTGAAACGGTGCTGGACGCCTGGTATCGCCAGCCCGTTTTCGCCACGCTGACAGATGCACAGCGCCAGGAATTAATCACGCTGCGCGCCTGCAATGCACCCACTGCCCTGGCCACGATGCTGGAAGCCACATCGCCTGGCCGCCAGCCGCCGCTGTATGAGCCTTTAGCGCGGCTTTCAGTACCATTTCATTACCTGTGCGGGGAGCGCGATGCAAAATTTCGCGCGCTCGCCGCCACGCTCAATGTGCCTTTGCATCTCATTACTGGCGCGGGCCACAACGCACACCGGGAAAACCCGGCTGCGGTGGCCTGCTGTCTTAACGCGATTTTGCGCCCCTAACGGAGAACTCCCATGATCTATCCTGATGAAGCGATGCTTTATGCGCCTGCCGAATGGCTCGACTGTTCGGAAGGCTACACCGACATTCGCTACCACAAATCCACTGACGGCATCGCTAAAATCACCATCAACCGTCCGCAGGTGCGCAACGCGTTTCGCCCGCTCACCGTTAAAGAGATGATCCAGGCGCTGGCCGATGCGCGCTATGACGATAATATCGGCGTGATTATCCTCACCGGTGAAGGTGAAAAAGCCTTTTGCGCGGGCGGTGACCAGAAAGTGCGCGGCGACTACGGCGGCTATCAGGACGACTCCGGCGTGCATCATCTCAACGTGCTCGATTTCCAGCGTCAGATCCGTACCTGCCCGAAACCGGTGGTGGCGATGGTCGCGGGCTTTGCGATTGGCGGCGGCCACGTACTGCATATGATGTGCGATCTAACCATTGCGGCGGAAAACGCCGTCTTCGGCCAGACCGGCCCGAAAGTCGGTTCGTTTGACGGCGGCTGGGGAGCGTCCTATATGGCGCGCATCGTCGGCCAGAAAAAGGCGCGTGAAATCTGGTTTCTGTGCCGTCAGTACGACGCGCAGCAGGCGCTGGATATGGGCCTGGTGAATACCGTCGTTCCGCTGGCGGAGCTTGAGAGAGAAACGGTGCGCTGGTGCCGCGAAATGCTGCAAAACAGCCCGATGGCGCTGCGCTGCCTTAAAGCGGCGCTCAACGCCGACTGCGACGGTCAGGCGGGGCTTCAGGAGCTGGCAGGCAACGCCACCATGCTTTTCTACATGACCGAAGAGGGGCAGGAAGGACGCAATGCGTTCAACCAGAAGCGCCAGCCAGATTTCAGCAAATTCAAGCGTAACCCATAATGCGTGCGGCTCAGCTTTATCGTTATCAGGTGCCGATGGACGCAGGCGTGGTGCTGCGGGAGCGGCGCCTGAAAACCCGCGACGGCCTGCTGGTGCGCCTTTCTGACAACGGACGCGAAGGGTGGGGAGACATTGCGCCGCTGCCGGGGTTTAGCGACGAGACGCTGGACGCGGCGCTGTCTGCCGCGCGCGACTGGCTCCGTGCCTGGCAGCGTGGCGACGCACAGCCGCTGCCGGAGGTGGCAAGCGTCGCGTTTGGTTTAAGCATGGCGCAGGCGGAGCTTCACGGCACGCTGCCCGTGGCCGCGAATTATCACACCGCGCCGCTGTGTACGGGCGATCCGGATGAACTCTTCGCACGCCTCGCCGGGCTGACCGGCAAGAAAGTCGCCAAAGTTAAAGTGGGGCTGTATGAGGCGGTGCGCGACGGCATGGTGGTCAACCTGCTGCTGGAGGCGATTCCCGATCTCACGCTGCGTCTTGACGCGAATCGCGCCTGGACGCCGCTGAAAGCGCAGCAGTTCGCGAAATACGTTAACCCGGCGTACCGTTCGCGCATCGAATTTATCGAAGAACCCTGCAAAACCCCTGACGATTCCCGCGCGTTCGCCGCCGAAACCGGTATCGCCATCGCCTGGGATGAAAGCCTGCGCGAACGCGATTTTTCCATTACAGCCGAGCCAGGCCTGCGGGCGGTGATTATCAAACCGACGCTCACCGGCAGTCTGCAAACGGTACAGCAGCAGGTGGCGCAGGCTCATGCGCAGTGTCTGACGGCGGTCATCAGTTCCTCCATTGAGTCAAGCCTGGGGCTGACCCAGCTCGCGCGGCTTGCCGCCTGGCTGACGCCGGGTGTCACGCCGGGGCTCGATACGCTCGCGCTGATGCAGGCTCAACTGGTGCGCCCGTGGCCGGGCAGCCCGCTGCCGTGCTGGCCTGTGGATGCGCTGGAGCCGCTGCTGTGAGTCTCTTCGACTGGCCTTGGCGTCATTGGGCAAGCATGAGGCCGCATGACATCGCGCTGCGCGCCGACAGTGGCGATATCACCTGGCGCGCGCTCTGCAAGCGGATTGATGCTCTTGCTGCAGGGTTTCATCAGCAGGGCGTGCGCGACGGCGACGGCGTGGCGGTGTGCGCGAAAAACAGCGAACGAACGCTGCTCGCCTGGCTTGCGCTGTTACAGTGCGGCGCGCGTATTCTGCCGCTAAACCCGCAACTGCCGGCACCGTTAATCAACGCGCTGCTGCCGTCGCTCACGTTGCGGTATGCCGTTTGTATCGGTGATGCGCCCGCGTTGCCGTGCCTTACGTTGCTCGACTGGCGCGAGCCTGCGGCGACGCATGCCGCTACGTGGCAGGCGGATCGCCTGGTATCCATGACGCTAACGTCCGGCTCCAGCGGCCTGCCGAAAGCCGCCGTTCATACGGCGTTCGCACACCTGGAGAGCGCGAGGGGCGTGCTGAGCCTGATCCCGTTTCATGCCGCCGACTGCTGGCTGCTCTCGCTGCCGCTGTTTCATGTCTCCGGTCAGGGAATATTCTGGCGCTGGCTGCGGGCAGGCGCGCAGCTGGCGGTACGTGATTCCCTGCCGCTTTACGAGGCGCTGGAAGGCTGCACGCACGCCTCGCTGGTGCCGACCCAGCTCTGGCGGCTGTTAACGATGCCGGAGCGTCGCCTGAGCCTCAAAGCGGTGTTGCTCGGTGGTGCTGCGATCCCGGTTGCGCTGACGCAAGCGGCGGCACAGCGGGAGATCGCCTGCTGGTGCGGCTACGGGCTGACGGAGTTTGCCTCGACGGTGTGCGCGAAACGCGCCGATGGCGAGGCTGATGTAGGTGTGCCGCTGCCGGGACGCGAGGTGATGCTCGCAGGCGATGAGATCTGGCTGCGTGGCAGCAGCATGGCCGCTGGCTACTGGCGTGACGGCGCGCTGGTGCCGCTCACCAATGCGCGGGGCTGGTTCGCCACCCGCGACCGCGGCGCGTGGCGCGACGGCAAATTACTGGTGCCCGGACGGCTGGATAATCTTTTTTTCTGCGGTGGGGAAGGCGTTCAGCCGGAGGCGGTCGAGCGCGTGCTGAGCCAGCATCCGCAGGTGCGGCAGGCGTTTGTCGTCCCGCTGGAGGATGACGAGTTCGGCGCGCGGCCGGTGGCAGTCATCGAGTGTGAGGCGTCATTTGAGCCACAGGCGCTGCGCCTGTGGGCAAGCGATAAGCTGGCGCGATTTGAGCAGCCGGTTGCCTGGCTTCGGCTGCCGGAGACGCTTAAAAACGGCGGGATTAAAATTTCCCGCCGGGCGCTACGCGACTGGGTAAACCAGCAGGCGATTGCGGATTCAGGGACGCTGGATATTCACTAGCTGCTTCGTATGCCAGCGACTCAACGCGAACACGGTAGTGAGCGCGCCAAGCAGGGCGCAAAACATATCCGACTGGGTGTCCCAGGGATCGCCCTGGGTGCCGAGAAAGTCATCGGCACCTTGTCCCAGCGCCAGCGCCGACCACCATTCGATTAATTCGTAAACGGCGCTAATCGCCAGCGCGATACAGCAGACCACGAAGGCGAGCATTTTACGACCGTGAACGTAGCCGCCGCGCAGCAAAATCTCCCGTGCCGCCAGCGCCGGCACCAGACCCTGAAAAAAGTGTCCCAGTTTGTCGTAAGGATTGCGGCTTAATCCCAGCCACGCCTGAACGTCAAAACCGATGGGCACTTTCGCGTAGGTGTACATACCGCCGACCATCAAAATGATGGCATGGAAGAAAATCAGTACGTAAAGCAGCGGCGTTAACGGATAGCGCGAGTGTGTGGCCAGTAGCAGTGGAACGATAATAATGACCGGCGTCACTTCCATAAGCCAGGTGAGTTTGTCTTTGGCGCTGATGCCGGTGTAAATCAGGATCAGGGCCAGCACCAGCGCTGCGAAGGTTAACGCCGTACGAGATGATGTGACGGTCATAATGATCTGCCAGAAATGTAAAACGCTAACTATCGGGCAGATATGGCGAAAATACAACGTCTTCCCTCGCTGGCGGCATTTTAACTGCCACCAGCGAGGGTGGCTATCAGGAAGAGAGATCGCTCTGCGTTTTCAACGGGCGCTTACGCAGTCGCTTCACCAGCGGCGGTACGATAATCACCAGCGTGGCCATAATGAGCAGGGTTTTGGTGACGCCGCTCTGCCAGAGAATACCGAGCTCGCCGTTGCTGATAGAGAGCGCGCGGCGCAGGTTCTGCTCCAGCATCTCGCCCAGCACAAAGCCCAGAATCAGCGGCGACATCGGAAAATGCATTTTACGCAGGATATAACCCAGCACGCCGAGACCCACCATCAGCAGCAGATCGAATGTCGTGCTGTGCACCGCGTAAACGCCCACCGCCGAAACCGCCGCAATCGCTGGCACCAGGAACCACAGCGGAATGGTCAGCATGCGGGTGAAGAGGCCGATCAGCGGAATGTTCATAATAAGCAGCATTACGTTAGCGATAAGCAGCGCCGCGATAAGCCCCCAGACGATATCCGGCTGTTCGGTAAACATCGCAGGCCCCGGCGTGATGTTATAGAGCGTCAGCGCGCCCATCATTACCGCCGTGGTGCCGGAGCCGGGCACGCCTAAGGTCAGCATCGGGATAAACGAGCCGCAGGCCGAGGCGTTGTTTGCCGCCTCGGGTGCCGCCACGCCGCGAATATCGCCTTTGCCGAACGAGCCGTCTTTATCGCCGAGCTTTTTCTCGGTCATATAGGTAATGGCGCTCGCGATGGTCGCCCCCGCGCCCGGCAGAATACCGACAAAAAAGCCAACTACCGACGAGCGCAGCGTCGCGCCGGTACAGGCGGCGGCTTCTTTGGCGTTAAACAGCATCCGCCCGGTTTTGCGCACCAGCGTCTGGCCGCTGCTGGTGCTCTCCAGCATCAGCAGAATTTCGGAGACCGAGAACAGGCCAATCACCACCACGATAAACTGCACGCCATCCGAGAGATGTACGCTGTCAAACGTGAAGCGATACACGCCGGTGTTGGCATCGACACCGACCGTCGCGAGCCCGAGGCCAATCAGCGCGGCCAGGAATGATTTCAGCGGGTTTTGCGCCATCATGCTGCCAAGACAGGCGATGGCAAACACCATCAGCGCGAAATATTCCGCCGGACCGAACGCCAGCGACCACTCCGCCAGCACGGGTGCAAAAAGGATAATGCCGAAAATAGCGATAAACGAGCCGACGAACGAGCTGACGGCGGAGATAGAGAGCGCCACGCCGCCGCGCCCCTGCTGCGCCATCGGGTAGCCGTCCAGCGCCGTCATTATCGCTGCCGCATCACCCGGCACATTGAGCAGTATCGATGAAATGCGCCCGCCATATTCACAGCCGATATAGACCGTGGCGAGCAGGATCAGTGCCGATTCCGCCGGCAGATGAATCGCGAACGCCAGCGGCAGCAGAATAGCGACGCCGTTAATCGGCCCGAGGCCCGGCAGCAGCCCGACGATGGTGCCGACGAAACAGCCAATCAGCGCAATCAGCAGATTGGTGGGCGTCAGCGCGACGGCGAAGCCCTGTGAGAGATAAAGCCAGGTATCCATAAAAGCTCCCGTTAATTAAGCCAGGCCCCGAGAGGCAGCGTCACGTCAAGCAGGCGGTCAAAGGCGTACCAGAGCACGCCGCCCATCACCACGCCGGATACCAGCGCCGCCGGTAGCTGCGCGCCGAAAAGCATGCCGATGACCGCCGTCAGCAGCGCGGTGGCGAGCGGAAAGCCCAGCCATTCAAAGCCCCCGGCGTAGAGCAACAGCACAATCACCATCACCACCAGCCGTTGCAGCACGGCGTGATGCGGCCAGTCCACGACATCCGGACGGCGCAGCAGTAACAGCACCGCGCACAGCAGCATCAGCGCGATAATGCCCATCGGGAAAGGGCGCGGCCCGACCGGTTCGTAGGCATACTCGCTGTGGATTTGCCAGCCTACAAATAGCCCACCGATACAGAGCAGGATCCAGATCCCCGCAAAAATGCGATCGCTCATCACATCCTCCTGCGCTATTTCGCCAGCCCAAAGGCTTTGGCTTTTTCGCGGTAGTCGTTGACCTGATTTTTCACATATTCATCCAGCGCTTTGCCGGTCAGGTTGAACTCAAACAGGCCGCGCAGATCGCGCTGCTTTTTGAATTCATCGGTTTGCTGGAGTTTTTCGAAAGTCTGGACCCACCACTGGTAATCGGCGTCGCTGACTTTAGGGCCGACATAGAAGCCGCGAATAATAGGCCACACCAGGTCATAGCCCTGCTCTTTAGCGGTGGGTACCTGGGCGAGCTGGCCGGGCAGGCGTTCGTTCGCGAAGACCGCCAGCACCCGCAGTTTATTGCCGGTGAGATAAGGCACCATCTCGCTGAGATCGCCGGACACCGCCTGCACGTGGTTGCCCATCAGCGCGGTGACTGGCTCGCCGCCGCCTTCAAAGGCCACGTAGCGCATCTTGTGCGGATCGACGCCCGCTTTCTGCGCCAGCAACGCGGTTTTCATCCAGTCCTGGCTGCCAATCGACGCGCCCGCGCCAAACACCACGCTGTTCGGATCTTTCTCCAGCGCTTTCATCAGATCGCCGAGCGTTTTCCACGGCGAATCGGCGCGCACCGCGATCATGCCGTAATCGGTGCCGACACTTGCGAGCCAGCGCACATCATCGACGTTATAGCGGCCAAATTTGCCCTGCGAGAGATTAAGCAGTGAGCCGCCGGAAAACGCCACCACGGTGCCCGGCTCGCCGGGACGCTGAGCCACAATCGCGTTATAGGCCACCGCGCCGACACCGCCTGGCATGTAGGTCACGCGCATCGGTTTTTCCAGCGCGCCGGTTTCCTGGAGGCTCACCTGAATCAGTTTGCAGGTTAAATCGAAGCCGCCGCCGGGCTTGGCAGGCGCGATGCACTCCGGGCGCGACGGTGCTTCTGCCGCCACGGCTTCGGTAAAAGAGAAAGCCAGAGACGTTGCTAACAGGGTAGAGAGAAGTGATGTTTTCATTTTCATCCTCATGCATGACTGCCGTGATGTTTCTGATTATGTGAACTGCTTTGTAGCGTATCGGTTGCATGATTGTTAAAACTAAAGCCTTTCAGTTTCCTTTCATCGCGACAGAAACTTTACTGGATGTGATATGCGTCTCTTACTGGCGGAAGATAACCGTGAGCTGGCTCACTGGCTGGAGAAAGCGCTGGCGAACACCGGCTTTGCGGTGGACTGCGTCGGCGACGGGCTGGCGGCGGATCACCTGCTGCAAAACGAGCGCTACGCCGTGGCGGTGCTGGATATTGAAATGCCGCGCATGAGCGGGCTTGAGGTATTAAGCCGTCTGCGTCGTCGCGGGCAGGCGGTGCCTGTGTTACTGCTCACCGCACACGGCGCGGTGGCCGACCGCGTAAAAGGGCTTAACGAGGGCGCTGATGATTATCTGCCAAAGCCGTTTGAGCTGAGCGAGTTGGAGGCGCGGCTGCGCGCGCTGGTGCGCCGCAGCGAAGGGCAGGTGCAGGAGGCCCAGCGGCTCGGCGAACTGACCTTTCACGACGAAGGCTATTTCGAGCTACAGGGCAGGCCGCTTGCGCTCACGCCGCGCGAACATGCGCTCTTAACGGTGCTGATGTACCGTCGCCGCCGTCCGGTCACCCGTCAGCAACTCTTCGAACAGGTGTTCAGCTTAAGCGACGACGTCAGCCCGGAAAGCATTGAGATCTATATTCACCGACTGCGTAAAAAACTGCTGGCGAGCAACGTTCAAATCACCACGCTGCGCGGCCTGGGCTATGTACTGGAGTGCAGCGATGAGCTGGTTGCGCCCTGAATCCCTGCTCGGAAAACTGCTGCTGTTCCTCGGCCTGCCGCTCTCGCTGTTGTGGGCATTTTCCGTGTTAAACAGCTATGTCAGCGCGCTGAACGCCGCAACCCAGGCCTACGATCGCACGCTGCTGGCTTCGGCACGTATTGTGGCCGAGCGCCTGAACGTCCAGCACGGCGAATTACAGGCGGACGTGCCCTGGGTGGTGCTCGATAGCGTCGAGCGCAACATGAATGACCGCCTCTACTACAAAGTGAAAGATACGCGCGGGCGGGTTATCTCCGGCTATGACGATCTGCCCCCGATGCCGGGCGGCATGGCGCGTACCGACCTTTACCCGGCGCTGGCGTGGTTTTATCACGCGACCTATCAGGGCCAGCGGCTGCGGGTGGCGCGGCTGTTGCAGCCGGTTAACGAAGGCGGCGTGGTCGGCATGGCGGAGATTTATGTCGCCGAGACGTTGCAGTCGCGTCATCTGCTGGCGCGGCAGTTGCTCATCTCGTCTGCGCTCTCGCAGGGCGGGCTGGTGCTGTTAACGCTGGTACTCGCCGGGCTGCTGCTGCGCCGCGTGCTGAAACCGATGCGCAAGCTGTCGCGCCTGATGGTCAGACGCGCGCCCGGCGAACTGACGCCGCTGCCCGATCTGCTGCCGTGGTCGGAAACGCGCCTGTTGATTATCGCCTTCAACCGTTATATGAGCCGCCTGCGCGCGCTCATCGCCCGCCAGGAGCGCTTCAGCGCCGACGCCTCGCATCAGTTAAAAACGCCGCTGGCCGTGCTGAAAACCCAGGCGGCTGTGGCGCTGGCGAGCCCGGATCCGGCGCAGTGGCGCGAAAGCCTTCAGGCGATGAGCACGACACTCGATCAGACTATCGATCTGACCGAGCGGTTATTACAGCTCGCGACGCTTCGGCGCGCCGAGCCCGGCGAGACGCGCGCGCTCGATGTGGTGGATCTGGTGGCAGCGGCGCGGGAAAGCTGTTTTTCACGGCTGCCGCAGGCGCGCAGCAAGCCCGTCGATCTTGGTTATGAAGGCGAAGAGGGGCCGGTGTGGGTCGCCGCTGAACCGCTGCTGCTGGCGGAGCTGTGCGCCAATTTGCTCGATAACGCGCTGAAATATACGCCCGCGGGCGGCGTCGTGACGGTGCGCGTCTGCGTTGAGGCAGGGGAGGCGCGCCTTGAGGTCGAAGACAGCGGCCCCGGCATTGATGCCGCGCAGCGCGACCAGGCGCTGACGCCGTTTCGCCGTCTCGATAACGCCAGCACGCACCCCGGTGCCGGGCTGGGACTGGCGCTGGTTAACGATATCGCCCGCTGGCACCGCACCCGCGCCGAACTCTTAAAAGGCGAGCAGCTCGGTGGCCTGCTGGTACGCGTGCGTCTGCTTCTTCATGCCTCTGCGCCAGGTCAAAGCGGCGTTTAATGCTTTTCTGCATAGGTGTTTTCTCCTTTTTCAGGTGCCGCAGGCCTGCCGCGCCCGCCCCACGTTGATTGCCGCCCCGATACGGGTACAATGCCGCGTTGCGTTTTGCAGGGCACTTTTTCTTTTTTTGAGACACATGGAATGAAAAACACACTTCGTTTAGCAATGGCCGGCCTGCTGCTGGCTGCCACCCAGGCGAGCGCCATCAGCGTCAACGGCTCCGTGGGTGAGCATTACACCAATATGGGCGTGGGCCTCGGCACTGAAAGCAGCGGTCTGCAACTGACCGGCAACTGGGCGCACAATGACGATCACGGCGATATCGTGGGCGCGGGCCTGGGCTTCAATATGCCGCTCGGGCCGTTTATGGTGACGCCGGGCGTGAAGGCGGTTTACCTGAGCCCGAAAGAAGGCAGTGAAGGCTACGCGGCGGCGGTCGGCGGCGGCGTGCGCTGGGATCTCGGCCAGCATCTTTCACTGTTTGGTGACTACTACTACTCGCCGGATTCGCTTTCCAGCGGCGTGAACGATTACCAGGAAGCCAGCGCGGGCGCGCGTTTCTCGATCTTCCGCCCGATTAGCGTCGAAGCCGGTTATCGCTATATTAACCTGACCGGTAAAGACGGCGATCGCGACAGCAAAGTGGCCGATGGCCCGTACCTGGGCGTCAGCGCAGGCTTCTGATTTTCCGGGCGCGGTGTTCCGCTGCGCCTGTTTTTCTCCTTCTTCTTTTCTCTGCGCGCTATAGTAAAGCGTTCCCTTCTTGCGGAGAAAATAATGCTACAGACAGAAATGCTCTCGACCGGCGATGAGGTGCTGCACGGTCAGATTGTCGATACCAACGCCGCCTGGCTTGCCGATCTGTTTTTTAATCAGGGACTGCCGCTGACCCGCCGTAACACCGTGGGCGACAGCCTGGAATCGCTGGTATCCGCGCTGACCGAGCGCAGCCAGCACGCCGATATTTTAATCGTCAACGGCGGCCTGGGGCCGACCAGCGACGATCTCAGCGCTGAAGCGGCGGCCCGCGCGGCGGGTGTGGAGCTGGTGCTGCACGAAGGCTGGCTCGCGCAGATGGAGCGCTTTTTCGAAGCGCGCGGGCGCGTAATGGCCGCCAGCAACCGCAAACAGGCGCTGCTGCCGGCGGGCAGCGAAATGATCGACAACCCGGTCGGCACCGCCTGCGGGTTTGCGATGAAGCTCAACCGTTGTCTGATTTTCTTCACGCCGGGCGTGCCGTCTGAATTTAAGCGCATGGTGGAGCATGAGATCCTGCCGCGCCTGCGCGAGCGCTTTACGTTCCCCGAACCCCCGCTCTGTCTGCGTCTCACCACCTTTGGCCGCTCTGAAAGCGACCTCGCCGCCGCGCTCGATACGCTGCCGCTGCCGCCGGACGTCGTGATGGGCTACCGCTCCTCCACGCCAGTCATTGAACTCAAACTCACCGGGCCTGCGTCGCGGCGTGCGGAGATGGAAGCTATCTGGCCAAAAGTGCGTGAAGTGGCGGGCGACAGCCTGATTTTTGAAGGCACCGAAACGCTGCCCGCCCAGATCGCCCGCTGCCTGCGCGAGCAGCAGCTCAGCATTACGTTAAGCGAACAGTTCACCGCGGGCCTGCTGGCGCTGCAACTCTCGGGGGCCGACGCGCCGCTGCTGGCAAGCGAAGTGCTGCCCGCCCAGGTGGAGACGCTGGCGCAGACCGCCCACTGGAACGTGGATCGTCGCAGCCGTCATCTCGCCGATCTGGCGCTGAGCATCGCGAGCTTTGAAGACGACAACATTAACATCGCGCTCACCACGCCGCAGGGCACCCATGCCGTGCGCCTGCGCTTTAACGCCAGCCGCTACGCGCTGCATATCCGCCAGGAGATTTGCGCCATGATGGCGCTCACGCTGGTGCGCCGCTGGCTTAACGGCCAGGACGTGACGGCAAGCCAGGGCTGGGTGCAGGTAGTTGACACGCACACGGTCTGACGGCGTAACGGGGCGCCTGTGCAGAGCCGGGCGTCCGTTATCTGCTGAACATCCAGACGCGCTGCTCTGCGCTCTATTCCCCTCTCTGTTTTCCATTTAGCGTACTGGCGCTCACACCGCGCATTTTCCTTCTCTTTTATGCGCTTAATCGAAAGTAAACGCGCACCATTCGAAAATACATGGCAAAAATTTGCGCTTTTGTTTTCGATTGTCATATTTCTGTAACATTTTGTGCGACGTTTCACAGCATAAATAATCCATTTTGCCTACTATCACGCTCGCAAAGGAAACATAAGTAAAACGAATAGATATAAACCTCATCAGCAGGAGACAGAGATGTTAAGTATTTTTAAACCCGCCCCGCATCGCGCAAGGCTGCCTGACGGCGAGATAGATCCGCTCTATCGTCGCCTGCGCTGGCAGATTTTTATGGGGATTTTCTTCGGCTATGCCGCTTACTATCTGGTGCGTAAAAACTTTGCCCTCGCGATGCCGTATCTGGTGGAGCAGGGCTTCTCGCGCGGCGATCTCGGTTTTGCGCTTTCGGGCATTTCCATCGCTTATGGATTCTCGAAGTTCATCATGGGTTCGGTTTCTGACCGCTCGAATCCGCGCGTCTTTCTGCCCGCGGGCCTGATCCTCGCGGCGGCGGTGATGCTGTTTATGGGCTTCGTTCCCTGGGCGACGTCGAGCATTATGGTGATGTTTGTGCTGCTGTTCCTGTGCGGCTGGTTCCAGGGCATGGGGTGGCCGCCGTGCGGGCGCACGATGGTGCACTGGTGGTCGCAGAAGGAGCGCGGCAGGATTGTCTCCGTGTGGAACTGCGCCCATAACGTGGGCGGCGGTATTCCGCCGCTGCTGTTCCTGCTCGGCATGGCATGGTTCAACGACTGGCACGCCGCGCTCTATATGCCTGCGTTCGCGGCGATTCTGGTGGCGATTATCGCCTTCGCCCTGATGCGCGATACGCCGCAGTCCTGCGGTCTGCCGCCCATCGAAGCGTACAAAAATGATTACCCGGACGACTATAACGAGAAGCACGAAGAAGAGCTGACCGCGAAGCAGATCTTCATGCAATACGTGCTGCCGAATAAGCTGCTGTGGTACATCGCCATCGCGAACGTCTTCGTTTATCTGCTGCGCTACGGCATCCTCGACTGGTCGCCGACTTACTTAAAAGAGGTGAAGCATTTCGCGCTGGATAAATCTTCGTGGGCATATTTCTTCTATGAATACGCAGGCATCCCCGGCACGCTGATTTGCGGCTGGATGTCGGACAAAGTTTTCCGCGGCAACCGCGGCGCGACGGGCGTGTTCTTTATGACGCTGGTGACTATTGCCACTATCGTTTACTGGCTCAACCCGCCGGGCAACCCAAACATTGATATGACGTGCATGATTGTCATCGGCTTCCTGATTTACGGCCCGGTGATGCTGATTGGTCTGCATGCGCTGGAACTGGCACCGAAAAAAGCGGCGGGCACCGCGGCGGGCTTTACCGGCCTGTTCGGCTACCTCGGCGGCTCGGTGGCGGCGAGCGCTATCGTCGGTTACACCGTCGATTTCTTCGGCTGGGATGGCGGCTTTATGGTGATGATTGGCGGCAGCATTCTGGCGGTATTACTGCTGATTATCGTGATGGTCGGTGAGCATAAACACCACCATGCAACGCTTGCGAAACGCGGATAAGGAGCACCGATGAAACTGAAAATGACGCTGGCGGCGCTGGCGATTGGCGTAATGTCGGCAAGCGCGCTGGCGGCGGATAAACTGGTGATCGCGCATCGCGGCGCCAGTGGCTACCTGCCGGAGCACACGCTGCCTGCCAAAGCGATGGCCTATGCGCAGGGCGCGGATTACCTTGAGCAGGATCTGGTGATGACCAAAGATGACCAGCTGGTGGTGCTGCATGACCACTACCTGGATCGCGTCACCGACGTGGCGGAGCGCTTCCCGGACCGCGCGCGTAAAGATGGTCGTTACTACGCGATAGATTTCACGCTCGCGGAGATCAAATCGCTGAAATTCAGCGAAGGCTTCGAGCTGGAAAATGGCAAAAAGGTGCAGACATTCCCCGGCCGCTTCCCGATGGGCAAATCCGATTTCCGGGTGCATACCTTTGAAGAAGAGATCGAGTTTGTGCAGGGGCTGAATCACTCCACCGGCAAAAACATCGGTATTTACCCGGAGATCAAAGCGCCGTGGTTCCATCATCAGGAGGGGAAAGACATCGCCCTTAAGGTGCTGGAAACCCTGAAAAAATATGGCTACACCACGAAGCAGGATAAGGTTTATCTGCAATGTTTCGATGCCAACGAGCTTAAGCGCATCAAGAATGAGCTGGAGCCAAAACTGGGAATGGATCTGAAGCTGGTGCAGCTTATCGCTTACACCGACTGGAACGAAACCCAGGAGAAACAGGCCGATGGCAAATGGGTAAACTATCGCTATGACTGGATGTTTAAACCGGGCGCCATGAAGCAGATTGCGCAGTACGCCGATGGCATCGGGCCGGATTACCATATGCTGGTGGCGGAAGGCTCGACCAAAGACCACGTGACGCTGACCGATATGGCGAAAGAGGCGCACGCCAGCCATTTGCAGGTGCACCCGTATACGGTGCGCGCCGACCAGTTGCCGGTGTATGCCACGGACGTGAATCAGCTTTATGACGTGCTGTATAACAAGGCGGAAGTGGACGGGCTATTTACCGATTTCCCGGATAAAGCGGTGAGTTTTTTGAAAGATAATCGCTGATATTGCCGGGTGGCGGTTTCGCCTGATCCGGCCCGGTAGTATGGTTTGCCAGGCCGGGTAAGCGTCGCGCCACCCGACAATACGGCGTTGTTACATCTCAATCTCAATATCGCCCTGCGGTTTACAGCAGCAGGGCAGAATCTCGCCTTCCTGAATAAACGCCAGCGGTTTTGTCAGCCACTGCACCTGGCCTGCGACCAGTTTGCAGCGGCACGAGCCGCAATAGCCTTCGCGGCACTGATACTCGACCGTCACCGCGTGTGACTCCAGCGCCGCCAGCAGGGAAGGGTGCTCGTCCGGGCACGACAACTCGGTGCCCGTTACGCGAAGCGTAATACGACCCATATCAGAGCTGGAAGCTGCTCAGATCGTCATGGTCGATTTCAGAATCGATCTGGCCGACCAGATAAGAGCTCACTTCCACTTCCTGCGGCGCTACCTGCACGTTATCAGACACCAGCCAGGTGTTGATCCACGGAATCGGGTTGGAGCGGGTTTTGAACGGCAGATCCAGACCAACAGCCTGCATACGGATGTTGGTGATGTACTCAACGTACTGGCACAGAATATCTTTATTCAGGCCGATCATGGAGCCGCCCTGGAACAGGTATTCCGCCCACTCTTTCTCCTGCTGCGCCGCCAGCACGAACAGGTCATAGCACTCCTGTTTGCACTCTTCAGCAATCGCGGCCATTTCCGGATCGTCTTCGCCGCTGCGCATCAGGTTCAGCATGTGCTGGGTACCGGTCAGGTGCAGCGCTTCGTCGCGGGCAATCAGGCGGATGATTTTCGCGTTGCCTTCCATCAGTTCGCGCTCGGCGAAGGCGAAAGAGCAGGCGAAGCTGACGTAGAAGCGAATCGCTTCCAGCGCGTTGACGCTCATCAGGCACAGGTAGAGCTTTTTCTTAAGCTCGTGCAGGTTCACGGTCACGGTTTTACCGTTAACGCTGTGAGTGCCTTCGCCCAGCAGGTGCCAGTAGCTGGTCATCTCGATCAGATCGTCGTAGTAGTGCGAGATGCCTTCGGCGCGCTTTAAGATCTGCTCGTTGGTGACGATGTCGTCAAACACCACCGCCGGATCGTTGACGATGTTGCGGATGATATGGGTGTAAGAGCGCGAGTGGATGGTCTCGGAAAACGCCCAGGTTTCGACCCAGGTTTCCAGCTCCGGGATGGAGATCAGCGGCAGCAGCGCCACGTTCGGGCTGCGGCCCTGGATGGAATCAAGCAGCGTCTGGTATTTCAGGTTGCTGATGAAAATGTGTTTTTCATGCTCCGGCAGCGCCTGGAAATCGATGCGGTCGCGGGAAACGTCCACTTCTTCAGGACGCCAGAAGAATGACAGCTGCTTTTCGATAAGCTTTTCGAAAATTTCATATTTTTGCTGATCGTAACGCGCCACGTTGACCGGTTGGCCAAAAAACATGGGTTCAAGAAGCTGGTCGTTTTTCGTCTGTGAAAATGTGGTGTAGGCCATGACGTAGATCCTGTCTGCAAACAATATCGGCTGTTGACGGTGGGTGCGCTTCGCTTACCCACCCTACGGCCAACGGTTCGGCTGTTAACGGTTCGGCTGTAAATGGTGGGTTGCGCTTCGCGTACCCGCCCTACGGCCTTAACAACAAGAGGGCGGGTTTCCCCGCCCTGCGTTTTAGATTTTACATGCGCCGCTTTCGCAGCCGTCATCCTGAATGGATGGCGCCAGGTCGTCCTGGGCATCTTCCGCGCCATCGCGGGTGTTCTGATAATACAGCGTCTTCACACCGAGCTTATAAGCGGTGAGCAGGTCTTTCAGCAACTGCTGCATCGGCACTTTACCTGACGGGAAGCGTGTCGGATCGTAGTTGGTGTTAGCAGAAATCGACTGGTCGATGAATTTCTGCATGATGCCCACCAGCTGCAGATAGCCGTCGTTGCCCGGCATTTCCCACAGCAATTCGTACTGATCTTTGAGCTGTTCGTAGTCCGGCACCACCTGACGCAGGATACCGTCTTTCGACGCCTTGATGCTGATGTGGCCGCGCGGCGGCTCAATGCCGTTGGTGGCGTTGGAGATCTGCGAAGAGGTCTCGGACGGCATCAGCGCGGACAGCGTGGAGTTACGCAGGCCGTGCGTCTTGATCGATTCGCGCAGGCTTTCCCAGTCGTAATGCAGCGGCTCGCTGGCGATCGCGTCCAGATCTTTCTTGTAAGTGTCGATTGGCAGAATGCCTTTGCTGTAGGTGGTTTCATTGAACCACGGGCACGCGCCTTGCTCTTTCGCCAGTTCGTTAGAGGCTTTCAGCAGGTAGTACTGAATCGCTTCGAACGTTTTGTGCGTCAGATTGTTGGCGCTGCCGTCGGAGTAACGCACGCCGTGCTTCGCGAGATAGTAAGCGAAGTTAATCACGCCGATGCCGAGAGTACGACGGCCCATCGCGCCGCGTTTAGCCGCCGGAATCGGGTAATCCTGGTAATCCAGCAGGGCGTCCAGCGCACGAACTGCCAGCGTAGAAAGCTCTTCCAGTTCGTCCAGGCTCTCAATAGCGCCCAGGTTGAAAGCAGACAGGGTGCAGAGCGCGATTTCACCGTTTTCGTCGTTCACATCATCCAGCGGTTTGGTCGGCAGCGCGATTTCCAGGCACAGGTTAGACTGACGCACCGGCGCGACAACCGGATCGAACGGGCTGTGAGTGTTGCAGTGATCCACGTTCTGAATGTAGATACGGCCGGTAGAGGCGCGCTCCTGCATCATTAGCGAGAACAGCTCAGAGGCTTTAATGCGCTGTTTGCGGATGCTCTCGTCCTGTTCATAACGGGTGTACAGGCGTTCGAACTCGTCCTGATCGGCGAAGAACGCGTCATACAGGCCCGGCACGTCGGACGGGCTGAACAGCGTGATGTCTTCACCTTTCAGCAGGCGCTGGTACATCAGCTTGTTGATCTGTACGCCGTAGTCCATGTGACGCACGCGGTTCGCTTCGGTACCGCGGTTGTTTTTCAGCACCAGCAGGCTTTCGACTTCCAGATGCCACATCGGGTAGAAGAGGGTGGCCGCGCCGCCGCGAACGCCGCCCTGCGAGCAGGATTTCACGGCCGTCTGGAAATGTTTGTAGAACGGAATGCAACCGGTGTGGAACGCTTCGCCGCCGCGGATCGGGCTGCCGAGCGCACGGATGCGGCCCGCGTTGATGCCGATACCGGCGCGCTGGGAAACGTATTTCACGATGGCGCTGGAGGTGGCGTTGATGGAATCCAGGCTGTCGCCGCACTCGATCAGTACGCAGGAGCTGAACTGACGGGTCGGGGTGCGCACGCCGGACATGATAGGCGTCGGCAGCGAAATTTTAAACGTGGAGACCGCATCGTAGAAACGCTTCACGTAATCCAGACGGGTTTCGCGCGGGTAGTTAGAGAACAGGCACGCCGCCACGAGAATGTAGAGGAACTGCGCGCTTTCGTAGATCTCGCCGGTAACGCGGTTCTGGACCAGGTATTTCCCTTCGAGCTGCTTCACGGCGGCGTAGGAGAAGTTCATATCACGCCAGTGGTCGATAAAACCGTCCATCTGCGCAAACTCGTCTTCGCTGTAATCCTGCAGCAGGTGGTGGTCATATTTACCCAGCTCCACCATCTTCACGACATGGTCGTACAGTTTCGGCGGCTCGAACTGACCGTAGGCTTTTTTGCGCAGGTGGAAAATCGCCAGGCGCGCGGCCAGGTATTGATAGTCCGGCGCGTCGCGGGAGATAAGATCCGCCGCCGCCTTGATGATGGTTTCATGAATATCGGAGGTTTTGATGCCGTCGTAGAACTGAATGTGAGAACGCAGCTCTACCTGGGAGATGGAGACGTTATGCAGACCTTCCGCAGCCCAGTCCAGAACACGATGAATTTTATCCAGGTTGATGCGTTCCTGGCTGCCATCTCGTTTTGTTACCAGCAGACTCTGATTCATGGGTAATACCTGTCCGTGAAATCCGTGAAATAGAAATATCCCCCGCTTATCCACAAGTGACTAACTCTGTGGATAAATACTATATATAGGGGGTTTGAGATAAGTGAAACGCTATATGGTGAGTATTCTAGTCCGGATTCTTTTGAGAACAAGCCTTGATTTCGGTGTTAATTTGCGGTTGCAAAATCTCGAAATTAAGTAAGTCCTCATCACATAAGGCCTTGAGGGCTTGTCAAGGCGGCAGGAAAAAAAATGAAAATTTGATCGAACGCTGATTTCCTGGTCAGGAAAGAAATGGCGCAACAGAACGTTGCGCAATTTTTAATACGAAAAGCTTCTGACAGGACGGTTTTCAGACAGGTTTCTTAGCCTGTGTATGCAACATATAGTTAACATCAACGCCTGGCGCGAGCTTGAAGCGGTTGGTCAGCGGATTGTAATGCAGCCCGATGATATGACGCTCTTCCAGCGGCGTTTCGTCCACCCAGCCCAGCAGTTCGGAAGGGCGAATGAATTTTTTGGCATCGTGCGTGCCTTTGGGCACCATGCGCAGCACATATTCTGCGCCTACCACCGCCATCAGCCAGGATTTGGCGTTGCGGTTAAGCGTGGAGAAAAAGACGTGGCCGCCGGGCTTTACGAGTTGAGCGCAGGCCTGCACCACCGAGCGCGGGTCCGGCACGTGTTCGAGCATCTCCATGCAGGTCACGACGTCATAGGCACCGGCATGCTGCGCGGCGTGTTCTTCCACGGTCTGCTGAACATAGTTAAGCTCAACGCCGCTTTCCAGCGCGTGTAGACGCGCCACCGCCAGCGGCTCCGCGCCCATGTCGAGCCCCGTGACGTTCGCGCCTTCGCGAGCCATGCTCTCTGAGAGAATGCCGCCGCCGCAGCCGACATCCAGCACTTTTTTCCCGAACAGGCCACCGGCGCGTTCGGCGATATAGCCAAGACGCAGCGGGTTAATGCGATGCAGCGGTTTAAATTCCCCTTCAGTGTCCCACCAGCGCGAAGCGACAGCTTCAAATTTGGCGATTTCTTCTAAGTCTACGTTGTGCGCAACGGGCGGTTTTTCAGCATTCATGGACGCCTTTACTCCTTTCTTCGCAAGAGCGTCGAGTATAACAGGCGTTAGTAGGGAATAAAGCGGCCTGACGGGGCTATTCGGTTTACCGAACAGGCCGCGGCTGTGTTATAATTTGCGACCTTTGAATCCGGGACACAGTAGAGGGATAACGGTCAGATGAGCGACCTTGCCAGAGAAATTACACCGGTCAACATTGAGGAAGAGTTAAAGAACTCCTATCTGGATTACGCGATGTCGGTTATTGTCGGCCGCGCGCTTCCGGATGTCCGAGATGGCCTCAAACCGGTACACCGTCGCGTACTTTACGCCATGAACGTGTTGGGCAATGACTGGAATAAAGCCTACAAAAAATCCGCCCGTGTCGTTGGTGACGTAATCGGTAAATACCATCCCCACGGTGATTCCGCCGTCTACGATACCATTGTACGTATGGCTCAGCCGTTCTCGCTGCGCTATACGCTAGTGGATGGTCAGGGCAACTTCGGTTCTATCGACGGCGACTCCGCCGCGGCGATGCGTTATACGGAAATCCGTCTGGCGAAAATCGCCCATGAACTGATGGCCGACCTCGACAAAGAAACCGTTGATTTTGTCGATAACTATGACGGCACGGAAAAAATCCCGGACGTCATGCCGACCAAAATCCCGAATCTGCTGGTAAACGGGGCTTCCGGTATCGCGGTCGGGATGGCGACCAACATTCCGCCGCATAACCTGACGGAAGTGATCAACGGCTGCCTCGCCTATATCGATGATGAAGATATCAGCATCGAAGGGCTGATGGAGCACATCCCCGGCCCGGATTTCCCGACTGCCGCCATCATCAATGGCCGTCGCGGCATTGAAGAGGCGTACCGCACCGGGCGCGGCAAAATCTACATTCGCGCGCGCGCGGAAGTGGAAGTCGATCCGAAAAATGGCCGCGAAACCATTATCGTGCACGAAATTCCGTATCAGGTGAACAAAGCGCGCCTGATCGAGAAAATCGCCGAACTGGTGAAAGAGAAACGCGTCGAAGGCATCAGCGCGCTGCGCGACGAGTCTGACAAAGACGGTATGCGCATTGTTATTGAGATCAAACGCGACGCCGTGGGCGAAGTGGTGCTCAATAATCTCTATTCCCAGACGCAGCTGCAGGTGTCTTTCGGTATCAACATGGTCGCACTGCACCACGGTCAGCCGAAGATCATGACGCTGAAAGAGATTCTGGCGGCGTTTGTTCGCCACCGTCGTGAAGTCGTGACCCGCCGCACCATCTTCGAACTGCGCAAAGCCCGCGAGCGCGCGCATATCTTAGAAGGTCTGGCGATTGCGCTGGCCAATATCGATCCCATTATCGAACTGATTCGCCGCGCGCCGACTCCGTCGGAAGCGAAAGCGGGCCTCATCGCGCAGGCGTGGGAGCTTGGCACCGTTTCTGCGATGCTGGAACGCGCCGGTGATGACGCCGCGCGTCCGGAGTGGCTGGAGCCAGAGTTCGGTATTCGCGATGGCAAATACTGGCTGACCGAGCAACAGGCGCAGGCGATCCTCGATCTGCGTCTGCAAAAGCTCACCGGCCTTGAGCATGAAAAACTGCTCGACGAGTACAAAGAGCTGCTGGAGCAGATCGCTGAGTTGCTGCATATCCTCGGCAGCGCCGACCGCCTGATGGAAGTGATCCGCGAAGAGCTGGAGCTTATCCGCGATCAGTTCGGTGACGAGCGCCGCACCGAAATCACCGCCAACAGCGCCGATATCAACATCGAAGATCTGATTAACCAGGAAGATGTGGTGGTCACCCTGTCTCACCAGGGCTATGTGAAATATCAGCCGCTGACGGATTACGAAGCGCAGCGCCGCGGCGGTAAAGGCAAATCCGCCGCGCGTATTAAAGAAGAAGACTTTATCGACCGCCTGCTGGTGGCCAACACCCACGATACGATCCTCTGCTTCTCAAGCCGTGGCCGTCTCTACTGGATGAAAGTCTACCAGTTGCCGGAAGCGAGCCGCGGCGCGCGTGGACGTCCTATCGTCAACCTGCTGCCGCTGGAAGCGAACGAGCGTATCACCGCGATTCTGCCGGTACGCGAATATGAAGAGGGCGTTAACGTCTTTATGGCGACCGCGAGCGGTACCGTGAAGAAAACGGCGCTGACCGAGTTCAGCCGTCCGCGTACCGCCGGTATCATCGCGGTGAACCTGAACGAAGGCGATGAGCTTATCGGCGTCGACCTGACCGCAGGCAAAGACGAAGTGATGCTGTTCTCCGCGCAGGGCAAAGTGGTGCGCTTTAAAGAAGACGCGGTGCGTCCGATGGGCCGTACCGCCACCGGCGTGCGCGGTATTCGCCTCGGCGAAGGCGACAGCGTGGTGTCGCTTATCGTGCCGCGCGGCGAAGGCGCTATCCTGACTGCCACCCAGAACGGTTACGGCAAGCGTACCGCGGTGGAAGAGTACCCGACCAAGTCGCGCGCGACGAAAGGGGTTATCTCCATCAAGGTGACCGATCGCAACGGGCCGGTGGTCGGCGCGGTGCAGGTCGATGACGCTGACCAAATCATGATGATCACCGATGCCGGTACGCTTGTGCGTACGCGCGTGTCGGAAATCAGCGTGGTAGGCCGTAACACTCAGGGCGTTATCCTCATCCGCACTGCGGAAGATGAAAACGTGGTGGGTCTGCAGCGTGTCGCCGAGCCGGTGGATGACGAAGAGCTTGACTCCATCGACGGCAGCGTGGCGGAAGGCGATGACGACATCGCGCCGGAAACCGACGCCGACGACGATGCGGTGGACGACGCAGACGAGTAATCGTCGCGCGGCTTTCGCACACCGTGTTTTGCCTTATGAAAGGGCCGGTCTGACCGGCCCTTTCTTTTTGCGGGGCAGGCTGCTCTGAATATCGCCGGATAAGCGCGTTGCCGTTGCGGCACAAGGGTTTTGCGGCTACCTTAACGGCATTCCTTTTTCTTACCTCACGGCTGGCTGGTGCCCCCTTGAAATACTTCGTCTCTTTCCGCTCGACGCTTAAAGTGTCTCGCTATCTTTTCCGGGCGCTGGCGCTGCTGCTCTGGCTGCTTATCGCCCTGTTTTCGGTGTTTTACATCGTAAGCGCGCTGCATGTGAAAGAGTCGGAAATTCGTCAGGAATTTAACCTGAGTTACGATCAGGCGCAGCGCTATATTCAGCGCACGTCTGATGTGATGAAAGAGCTGAAGTATGTGGCTGAAAACCGGCTGGAAAATATCGATGCGCTGATGAAAAGCGGGCGTGGGCAAAATGATGCGCTGAACGCGCCGTCGTTTGTGCCGCTGTTTTCCGATTCCGACTGTAACTCGCTCGGGACGAGCTGGCGCGGCTCGTTGCAATCACTCTCCTGGTTTTTGCGCTACTGGCACGATAACTTCTCCGCCGCCTACGACTTAAACCGCGTGTTTCTGATAGGCTCCGATAACCTCTGCATGGCGGATTTTGGTCTGCGTGAGATCCCGCTTGAGCGCGACAAAACCCTGCAGGCGCTGCATGAGCGCATCATTAAATATCGCAACGCGCCGCAGGACGAACGTAGCAACAGCTTGTTTTGGGTATCGGCTGGCCAGCGTCCTGGTATCGGTAATTTCTATTCGCTGACGCCAGTCTACCTGGCGAACCGCCTGCAAGGGTTGCTGGGTATTGAGCAGACCATCCGCATTGAAAATTTCTTTACGCCCGGCAGTATGCCAATGGGTGTGACGATTCTCGATGAAAACGATCGGCCGCTCTTTTCGCTTACCGGTTCGGAAACCAACCTTGAGCCGAATGGCGAGTGGGAGCAGGAGCGCGCGTGGTTTGGCTATACGTCTGGCTTTAAGCAGCTGATTCTGAAAAAGAGCCTGCCGCCGTCGTCGCTTAGCATTGTCTATTCCGTGCCGGTCGATCTGGTGCTGGAGCGCATCCGGATGCTTATCCTCAACGCCGTACTGCTGAATGTGCTGGTGGGGATTGTGCTGTTTACGCTGGCGCGCATGTATGAGCGACGCATCTTTATTCCGGCGGAAAACGACGCGCAGCGCCTGGAAGAACATGAGCAGTTCAACCGTAAAATCGTTGCCTCCGCGCCGGTCGGGATCTGTATTCTGCGCACCCAGGACGGGACCAATATTATCTCCAACGAGCTGGCGCATAACTATCTGAACATGCTGACGCATGAAGACCGCCAGCGGCTCACGCAGATTATCTGCGGGCAGCAGGTGAATTTCGTCGACGTGCTCACCAGCAACAACACCAACCTGCAAATCAGCTTTGTGCATTCGCGCTATCGCAATGAAAACGTGGCGATCTGCGTGCTGGTGGATGTCTCGGCGCGCGTTAAAATGGAAGAGTCGCTGCAGGAGATGGCCCAGGCGGCCGAGCAGGCGAGCCAGTCGAAATCGATGTTCCTGGCGACCGTCAGCCACGAGCTGCGCACGCCGCTGTACGGGATTATCGGTAACCTCGATCTCTTGCAAACGCAGGAGCTGCCGAAAGGCGTCGATAGTCTGGTGACGGCGATGCATAACTCTTCAAGCCTGCTGCTGAAAATCATCAGCGATATTCTCGATTTCTCTAAAATCGAATCGGAACAGCTCAAAATCGAGCCGCGCGAGTTTTCACCGCGCGAAGTGATGAGCCATATCACTGCCAACTATCAGCCGCTGGTGGTGCGTAAACAGCTCGGCCTCTACTGCTTTATCGAGCCAGACGTGCCGATGTCGCTGCTGGGCGACCCGATGCGACTGCAACAGGTGATCTCCAACCTGCTGAGCAACGCCATTAAATTCACCGACATCGGCTGCATTATTCTGCATGTCGGTACTCAGGGCGATTATCTCTGCTTCCGCGTGCGCGACACCGGTGTTGGCATTCCGGCGAAAGAGGTCGTGCGGCTCTTCGATCCGTTCTTCCAGGTGGGAACCGGCGTGCAGCGCAACTTCCAGGGAACGGGGCTTGGGCTCGCTATCTGCGAAAAACTCATCAACATGATGGATGGCGATATTTCGGTCGATACCGAGCCGGGTATGGGCAGTCAGTTTACCATCCGCATTCCGCTCTGGCAGGCACAGCTGCCGCCGAAGCCCAACGTCGACGGGCTTTCCAATAAGCGCTGCTGGCTGGCGGTACGCAACGCGTCGCTGTGCGAATATTTGCAGGGCCTGCTCTCGCGCAACAATATCCGCGTACAAAATCATCACGGCGAAACGCCGGATAAAGACGATATCCTGATTACCGACGATGAAAACTGCGTCGAGTGGCAGGGCAGAGGGGTTATCTTCTTCTGCCGCCGGCATATCGGAATTCCGGTGGAGCGCAGTCCGGGCGTCTGGATGCACAGCGTCGCCGCACCGCATGAGCTTCTGACGCTGTTGGGACGCATTTACAGCATTAATGTCGACGTGCCGGGCAGCGAGCCTGTACTGCCTGCGTCCTCCACCAGCGCCGAACAGAACGAAGATATGATGATTCTGGTGGTGGATGACCACCCGATCAACCGCCGACTGCTGGCCGATCAGCTCGGTACGCTGGGCTATCAGTGCCGTACCGCGAATGACGGCGTGGACGCGCTCAATGTGCTCAGCAAAAACCATATCGATATCGTATTAAGCGACGTCAACATGCCGAACATGGACGGTTACCGCCTGACGCAGCGTATTCGCGAGCTTGGCATGACGCTGCCGGTTGTGGGCGTGACCGCTAACGCGCTGGCGGAAGAGAAACAGCGCTGCCTGGAATCCGGGATGGACAGCTGTCTGTCTAAACCGGTGACGCTGGATGTGCTGAAGCAGACGCTGGCGGTGTATGCCGACAGGGTTCGCAAGACGCGCGGTTAATCGTAACGCGCGCCCTCATGCATGAGCGGCGCGCGATGGTTTACCCGTGTGAGAATAAAAACCCATAGCGCGTCATCATTAGCGGCATTGATTGATTGTGTAAAAAATGGCAGGAAAAGCAGGGCGGGAGACGGCGGTGTGTCCCTGCCCGGCGGGCAGGGACAGCAGGGATTACTCTTTATCCGCAGGCGTCAGGCTCACGGAAGAGAGGTAGTTCAGCAGCGCGATATCGTTATCCACGCCGAGCTTCATCATCGCCGATTTCTTCTGGCTACTGATGGTTTTAATACTGCGGTTCAGCTTCTTGGCAATTTCGGTGACCAGGAAGCCCTCTGCGAACAGACGCAGCACTTCGCTCTCTTTCGGCGACAGGCGTTTATCGCCATAGCCGCCTGCGCTGATCTTCTCAAGCAGACGGGAGACGCTTTCCGGGGTAAATTTTTTGCCTTTTTGCAGCGCAGCCAACGCTTTCGGCAGATCGGTCGGCGCGCCTTGCTTAAGAACAATCCCTTCGATATCGAGATCTAACACGGCGCTCAGAATGGCCGGGTTATTGTTCATCGTCAGCACGATAATAGATAAGGTCGGGAAATGGCGCTTAATGTATTTAATAAGCGTAATACCGTCGCCGTATTTATCGCCCGGCATGGAGAGGTCGGTGATAAGGACATGCGCGTCCAGCTTCGGCAAATTGTTAATTAATGCTGTGGAATCTTCGAACTCACCGACAACATTCACCCACTCGATTTGTTCAAGAGATTTGCGAATGCCGAACAGAACAATCGGATGGTCATCGGCAATAATTACGTTCATATTGTTCATGTATTAGGCTACCTTGCTACAGCAGGCTCTTGACGTAAACGTCAATGTCGCTGATATATTTTTCTATGGCTGTGGCATCCTTCTCGCGAATAAGATGCTCCAGTGTTTCACATAACTGTTTGCCGGGAACCAGATTCAGCATAGCGAACACCCCCTTCAGGCGGTGCGCCGTCTGCGCCAGCGCAGCAAAATCGCCGGCGGACGATTCAGTATACAATCTCTGAACATCATCCGGTACCGTATCGACGAACAGCGCATAATAGCCGCTGGCATGAAGCTGCGCATTTTCATCGCCGCCCATTGGAGATTCAGGAATATCTTCCTGCGCCAGTTGCTCTTCAATTAGTTGTAGCACTGCTTCCTGCATTGCGTGACTAATATTAAAGTTGACGCGCAGCTGTCCTGGTCCGATGCGTCGTACGCCGGCCTCATCATCGCTTAAAAGCAGGCCGTTGGCAGTAAGATTAGACGGATTATCAGTCAAAAATATATCGTACTCTTGACTTGATAATCTTTCGTCCGGCGTGATGCAGGACGCGCCCCACTGTTCGAGCTGGCGCACCACCACATTACGAACTTCGTTCGACGTAATATCGATCATCGCGATAACGTCATCCAGCAGCCGCTCGTCGCTCTCTTCGGTCTCCAGCGGCTCCACCGGCATCGTCACGTGCAACGAATAGCGCGTACCCAGCTCTTTGCGGGCTTTGATATTCAGATGACCGCCGAGGCGGCGCGCCAGCTGGTTGCACAGATAAAAGGTGAGGCCGTTAGCTTTGCCAAACTGATCGTTAGAGGTGTCGTTCAGGAACGGGAAGTGCAGGTTATCGATTTCGCTGTTGCTGATGCCTTCGCCGGTATCCAGCACGCGGAACAGCAGACGCTCGCGCGCGCCTTCTTCCGCCATAATCTCAAGCGTAATCTTGCCAATCTGCGTGGTGGTGACGGAGTAGTGCAGCAGCATCAGCAGCACTTTACGCAGCGCCTCGCGATCGCCGTGGCGCTCTTCATTAGCGGCAAGCTGGTTATTAATCAGCAGTTGTAAACCCTTACGCTTGATGACCGGCAGCACTTCCGGGACCACTTCGTCAATCAGCTCCTGAATGGTGAAGTCGGTAGGCGTCGGGCGCCAGAAATCCGCCTCCAGCTGATTCACCAGCTGAATTTCATCCACCAGGCGCGCGATGCGCTCGGCCTGCTCGGCAAGCACCTGGCTTTCCGGTGCTTCAATCAGCGCCGCCTGATGCGCCAGCTGTTGCGTCGGCTCTTTCAGCGCCGCGCCGATATTCTGCATAAACGCCGAGCGGCCCTGCTGGTTTTTCTCATACAGACGCTGCGCCTGCTTGAGCTTTTTGTTCACCAGAATTTCACGATCCTGATCGCGAATAATGAAAATCTGGGTGCGCGGCACCACCTGGCTTCGGAACAACCGGATCTCATAAAGCTCGTTATTGACTGTCGCCTGAATAATGCCCTGATGCTGATCCGCCATTGATGTGATGTTTTGCAGATTCAGGTGCGGCAGAAGGTGGTCGGCGATTTTGTTGCTCATGATAGTGCGGCTGGATTCCTGGTCGTGCACCAGTAACCCCAGCGGCAGCACGCTCAAAATCTCTTCGTTCAGCGCACGCAGCATTTGTAGCTCAGCATTATTCGCGCTGGTGGTAACGGCCTCCACCGGGCGACTCGGCTGGTGGCGGAAGGTAGTATAACCAAACAGCGCCAGCGCCAGCAGGCCGATGTTGAGCAGCAGCGGCAGCAGGATATTTTGCAGCGTTTCCATCAGCAGAGAGCCGAACGGCACTTCCCAGATGATGCGCAGCTGTGTGCTGGTCAGCGCGGACGAGATCTCAATGCGGTTGCTGTTGAAATTAATAGTGACGCTGTCCGGATCGTCTTTATTCTGCCCTGTAAGCGCGTTCTGGCGGCTGTCAGGCTCAAGGCGGAAGCTCTCAAGCGGCATGCCAGGCGGGATCAGATCGTTAATCGGCACGTCGAAGGCAACCACCGTCGCCAGATGGCCCGGCTGGTTAAACGTGGTGCGCAGGGTGAAATAGTAACCGTTCTGCCAGGCGAGTTTGCGCAACGGAGAGAAGCTCTCGCGCTCATCCAGCGCGTTCGCCTGCTGAAGCATCTCGGCGCGGCGCGAATCGGCGATCGCGTTAATGGAATTCTCTTTAAAACCGGCGGAGAGATCTTTTAACGGCAGCGTGGAGACCAGGATCATGCTGTTGTCCTGGCCATTGAGATAATACATCGACCACGGCGCGCCTTCCGCGCCCCACAGCGTGTCGAGATAACTTGAAATCCGCTGCGTCATATCGAGCGTCGAACTGTCGTGCGAGCCGAAAATCAGCGCTTCGGTTTTGCGGTGCGGCTTTTCCAGATAATAGACATCCTGGCGCAGGCGCGTTTCCTGTAAGCCTTCGCCGTTCTGGCCTGCGGCGCTGGCACCGATGTTGTCATAAATCTGCCAGGTGGCGTAGCGGTAGGTATCCACCCGTTTATGCAGCGCGTGGGAGATATCGACTATCTGGTAGCTCTTGTCTTTCAGCCAGGCGTTGACGGCGCTCTGGACCATCACGCCCATCGTCACCAGCAACACCACAATCAGTAAAAGGAAGAAACGGGTAATACTGCCCGGCATAAGGGAAAATTTATTGGGGATCATTGCGTCTGGCTGACTCATTATTGTGCGTAATCCACCGGCCTGCGCCGTGTAAAGAAAAGAGAACCGTGCTGCGCCGGCGGCAGCTATCCATTTTTTTGCCTTTTGTCCTGCAACGTCGCGGTGAAACCAGCGCGCGACGCCCGTAGCACAGGGCTTATCGGGGCGATAACCGTCTTCTTTAACAGTATCGCAAACAATGAAGTATAAAGCGAAACGTATGATTTACCAGATGGTGAGAACGGTCTGAAACTGCGGCATACGTGGCTTTCGACCGCGTCAGGACGGTGCCCTATTGAGTGAAGATAACGGGGAGGATAATTTGCTGGCGAACAAAATAACGGCAATATGATTAATTAATAGTCGTTAACTTTACGCTAATTTACCCTGAAATAGTTGAAACTGAAATTTCAGGCAAAAAAATGCCGGATGCGAGCATCCGGCGGTAATAGGGGTAAAACGAACATTCAGATCTGAATGACGGTAATAAATAAAGTTAATGATGATAGCGAGAGTTATTTTAGTGGACTCTTCTTATTTGGTTTTGGCATTCAGTGCGGTAAATAATCTGAATGATAATGTCATTGATTTTACTGCATTAATTGTGTTTTCTTGATAATTAGTGCGAATTTATTTAGCGATTAGTGCGGAAAAAAGTTCCCTTTCGTTAATACTTTTTTACATTTTGTAGGCATTATGAAACACCTAAAAAGTTTTCGTATCATATTCCTGTTGGATTATTCGGCTCCGGTTTCGGACAATGGATTTGCCCGCTAGTTCCCTGAATTAGTGAGCAGTGGCAATAATAATATAAAGGCATATAACAGAGGGTTAATATAATGAAAGTTAAAGTTCTCTCCCTGCTGGTCCCGGCTCTGCTGGTTGCAGGCAGCGTAAATGCGGCAGAAATCTATAATAAAGACGGCAACAAATTAGATCTGTTCGGTAAAGTTGACGCTGAGCATTACTTCTCTGACGACAAAGGCGCTGACGGCGACCAGACCTACATGCGTATCGGCTTCAAAGGCGAAACCCAGGTTAACGATCAGATCACCGGTTACGGCCAGTGGGAATATCAGATTCAGGGCAACACCGCTGAAAACGACAACCAGTCCTGGACCCGTGTGGCGTTCGCAGGCCTGAAATTCGGTGACGCAGGTTCTTTCGATTACGGTCGTAACTACGGCGTTATCTATGACGTGACCTCCTGGACCGACGTTCTGCCGGAATTCGGCGGCGACACTTACGGTGCGGACAACTTCCTGCAGTCTCGCGGCAACGGCATCGCGACCTACCGTAACACCGACTTCTTCGGTCTGGTTGACGGCCTGAACTTCGCCCTGCAGTACCAGGGTAAAAACGGCAGCGTTTCCGGTGAAAACGACGCCACTGGCGGTCGCAGCCTGCTGAAACAGAACGGCGACGGCTACGGCATGTCTCTGACCTACGATCTGGGCGAAGGCTTCAGCGTAGGCGGCGCGATGGCCACTTCCAAACGTACTGCTGACCAGAACGCCAGCAATGCTGCCCTGTTCGGTGAAGGCGACCACGCTGAAGTTTACTCCGGCGGCCTGAAATACGACGCGAACAACATTTACCTGGCAGCGCAGTACTCCCAGACCTACAACGCAACCCGTTTCGGTACCTCTAACGGCGACCGCAGCGACATCTACGGTTTTGCTGACAAAGCGCAGAACTTCGAAGTGGTAGCACAGTACCAGTTCGACTTCGGCCTGCGTCCGTCCGTGGCTTACCTGCAGTCCCGCGGTAAAGACATCGCCAACAAAACCACCGGCGAATCTTTCGGCGACCAGGATCTGCTGAAATACGTTGATGTTGGCGCGACCTACTACTTCAACAAAAACATGTCCACCTTCGTGGATTACAAAATCAACCTGCTGGATGACAACAAATTCACCCGTCAGGCTGGTATCGGCACCGATGACGTCGTAGCGGTAGGCCTGGTTTACCAGTTCTAATCCCCGACCTGATGTGCAAAAGGAGCCTGCGGGCTCCTTTTTTTATGTCTGAAGAAAATAGGGTAACCTGTCGCCGCCGTTACAGAGGAGAAACGTGTGAAATTATTGGCTTTACGAACCCTGCTGCTGACTGCTGCCTTGATGGTTGCCGGTTGTGACAACGCCCCGCAGGCGCTGGTGCTGGAAGGCAAAACGATGGGGACGTCGTGGCGCGTCAGCCTGGCGGACGTTGATACAGCGCGCGCAAGCGAACTGCGTGAGAAAATCCAGGCGCGCCTCGACGCCGACGACCGGCTCCTCTCCACCTGGAAGGATGACTCCGCGCTGATGCGTTTTAATCATGCCCGCACCACGGCGCCCTGGCCGGTCGATGAGGCGATGGCCGATATCGTTACCGAATCGCTGCGCGTTGGCGCAAAAACCGACAACGCGATGGATATTACCGTCGGGCCGCTCGTTAATCTCTGGGGCTTCGGCCCGGATAAACAGCCGGTGAAAACGCCGGATCAGGCGCAGATCGACGCGGCCCGCGCGCGCACCGGCCTGTCGCACCTGAAAGTTATCAACGGTGCCGGGCAGCAGTGGCTGCAAAAAGATCTGCCCGACCTGTATGTCGACCTTTCCACCGTCGGCGAAGGTTACGCCGCTGATCATCTGGCGCGCCTGATGGAAGAAGAGGGCATCAGCCGCTATCTGGTGTCGGTGGGCGGCGCGCTCGCAAGCCGCGGCATGAACCCCGGCGGGCATCCGTGGCGCGTGGCTATCCAGAAGCCAACCGACCAGGAAAACGCCGTCCAGGCGGTGGTGGATATTAACGGCCACGGCATCAGTACCTCCGGCAGCTACCGCAACTATTATGAGCTTGACGGTAAACGCCTGTCGCACGTGATTGACCCCGCGACCGGGCGGCCCATCACGCATAAGCTGGTCTCGGTAACGGTGATATCGCCGACGGCGCTGGAAGCAGACGCCTGGGACACCGGGCTGATGGTGCTCGGCCCGGAAAAAGCGAAAGCGGTGGCGCTGCGTGAGAAGCTCGCGGTCTATTTGATCACCCGCGAGGGCGACAGCTTCGCGACCTGGATGTCGCCGCAGTTCGCAGGCTTCATTGATAAAACCGAAAATTAAAAAGCAAGAAGATGCGTTTTCACAGGCGGCTGGTCGGGCAAACTCACGCTAACCTGTAAGAAGGAGAGCGCCATGAACGTAGCAGATTTTACCAGCGAGCACGCCCGCTGGCAGGCGGTGGAAAGCCGCGACGCGCGTGCCGATAACGCTTTTGTCTTTGCGGTGGTGACCACCGGGATTTTTTGCCGCCCGTCGTGCCGGGCGCGCAGGCCGCTTCGCGAAAACGTGCGTTTTTACGAAGATGCCAACGCCGCCAGCGCGGCAGGTTTTCGCCCCTGCAAACGCTGCCAGCCGGCAGGGCTCACGCCGCAGGCGCAAAAAGCGCAGCGTATCGCGGCGGCCTGTCGGCTGATGGAACAGAGCGACACGCCGCTGACGCTGGCTGCACTTGCCGAAAGCGCCGCTATGAGCCCGTATCATTTTCATCGTGAATTCAAAGCGATTACCGGCATGACGCCCAAAGCCTGGCAAAATGCGCTGCGCGCGCAAAAACTCCAGGCGGCGCTGCGTGGCGGCATGAGCGTTACGGATTCGCTCTGGGAGGCCGGGTTTTCCTCTGGCAGCGCGCTCTACCGCGACGCCAACCGCGCACTTGGCATGCGACCGCGCCAGTACCGGCGCGGCGGCGAACAGACTGCAATTCGCTACGCCATCGCGCCCTGCGAGGCGGGGCTGTGTCTGGTGGCGACCAGCGATCGCGGTCTGTGCGCCGTGCTGCTGGCGGATGACGCCGCGGCGCTTGAAGCAGAACTCGCGACCATTTTCCCGCATGCAGAGCGTCTCGCGCCGGATAACACTTTCCGTGCGCAGGTGGCGCAGGTTATTGCGTGGCTCGATGCGCCACAGGGCGAACTGGCGCTGCCGCTCGATTTACGCGGCACCGCGTTTCAGCTACGCGTCTGGCAGGCGCTACAGTCGGTGCCGCCCGGCAGCACGATAAGCTATCAGGCGCTCGCGGAGCGTACCGGCAATCCGCAGGCGGTGCGCGCTGTCGCCAGCGCCTGCGCGGCCAACAAGCTCGCTATCGTGGTGCCGTGTCACCGGGTGGTGCGCCGCGACGGGGCGCTCTCCGGCTACCGCTGGGGCGCTGACCGTAAGGCGCGGCTGCTCGCTCGCGAACGTGAACAGGAGAAATAATGCTCGATCTTTTTGCCGATGCCGACCCCTGGCAGGAGCCGCTTGCCGACGGCGCCGTGGTGCTGCGCCGTTTCGCGCTCGCCTCTGCGCCCGCGCTGATGGCGAGCATTGAGGCCGTCGCGGCCCGTTCGCCGTTTCGCCATATGGTGACGCCCGGCGGTTATACCATGTCGGTCGCGATGACCAATTGCGGCGAGGTGGGCTGGAGCACCAACCAGAAGGGCTATCTTTATGCCCAGGTCGACCCGCAAACCGGCGCGCCGTGGCCCGCGATGCCGGATGCCTTTCGCACGCTGTGCGACGCAGCCGCGAGCGCGGCGGGCTATCTCGATTTCACACCGGACGCCTGTCTTATCAACCGCTACGCGCCGGGCGCGAAGCTGTCGCTGCATCAGGATAAAGACGAGCCGGATCTGCGCGCGCCGATTGTGTCCGTTTCGCTTGGGCTGCCCGCCGTGTTTCAGTTCGGCGGCCTGAAACGTAACGATCCGCTGAAGCGTCTGTTGCTTGAGCATGGCGATGTGGTGGTGTGGGGCGGGCCGTCGCGGCTGTTTTATCACGGTATACAGCCGCTCAAGCCCGGCCAGCACCCGGCGACCGGTGAATATCGCTACAATCTTACCTTCCGCCAGGCGCGCGGATAAAAATAAGAATTATTCTTGATGTGACCGCAGAGCCGTTTAAACTGCTCGCTGTTTTCACAGCCTGAGTCATGTTTATTTATGGAACTTCTGCGTCTCGTCTGGCGCCAGTATCGCTGGCCGTTTTCCCTGGTGCTTGCGCTGAGCCTCGCCAGCGCGGCGCTCGGCATCGGGCTTATCGCCTTTATCAATCAGCGCCTGATTGCCACCGTCGAGCTTAGCGCCTCGGTGCTGCCGGAGTTTCTCGGCCTGCTGGTGCTTTTGATGGCGGTGACGCTCGGCTCCCAGCTGGCGCTGACCATGCTCGGTCACCACTTTGTTTACCGGCTGCGCGGTGAGTTTATCAAACGCATTATGGATACGCCGGTCGGGCAGATAGAAAAGCTCGGTAGCGCCACGCTGCTGGCGGGGCTGGCGAGCGATGTGCGCAATATCACCGTCGCGTTTGTGCGCCTGCCGGAGCTGGTGCAGGGCGTTATTCTGACGCTCGGCAGCGCCGCCTACCTCGGCTGGCTGTCCGGCAAAATGCTTGTGGTAACCGCGCTGTGGATCGCGGTGACAATGTGGACAGGTTATCTGCTGGTGCAGCGGGTCTATAAACACCTCTCCACGCTTCGTGAGGTGGAGGACAGCCTGTATGAAGATTTCCAGATAGTGCTGGAAGGGCGCAAAGAACTGGCGCTTAACCGCGAGCGCGCAGAGTACATCTTCGATAAGATCTACACGCCGAACGCGCAGCGTTACCGCGAACAGATTATCCGCGCCGATACTTTCCATCTGAGCGCCGTTAACTGGTCGAATATTATGATGCTCGGCGTGATTGGCCTGGTGTTCTGGATGGCGAACGGGCTTGGCTGGGCCGATACCACCGTCGCGGCTACCTATTCGCTGGCGCTGCTCTTTTTGCGCACGCCGCTGCTCGCGGCGATGGGCGCGCTGCCGCCGCTGCTCTCCGCCCAGGTGGCGTTTAACAAACTCAAACAGTTTCAGCTCGTGCCTTATGAGCCGGCCTTTGAACGCCCGGCGCGCAATGACCACTGGCAGCAGCTGGAATTACGTGACGTCACGTTTACCTATCACGACGGCAGTTTCAGCGTGGGGCCGATTAATCTCACTATCCATCGCGGCGAGTTGCTGTTCCTGATTGGCGGCAACGGCAGCGGCAAATCGACGCTCGCAATGCTCTTAACCGGCCTGTATGAACCCGCATCCGGCGAAATCCTGATAGACGGTAAACCGCTTTCCGCAGGTGACATGGCCGCGTACCGCCAGCATTTTTCGGCGGTATTCACCGATGTCTGGCTGTTTGACAAACTGCTCGGCCCTGGCGGCAAAGAGGCGGACCCGGCGCTGGTGGAAACCTGGCTTCATCGCCTGAAAATGGTCAATAAGCTGACGCTTGAGAACGGCAAAATCCTCAACCTGAAACTTTCGAAAGGGCAGAAAAAGCGCGTGGCGCTGCTGCTGGCGCTGGCGGAAGGGCGCGATATCATCCTGCTTGATGAATGGGCCGCCGATCAGGACCCGCATTTCCGCCGCGAGTTTTATCAGGTGCTGCTGCCGCTGATGAAAGAGATGGGTAAAACCGTGTTCGCCATCAGCCATGACGATCACTATTTCATTCATGCTGACCGGTTGCTGGAGATGCGTCAGGGCGTGCTGTCCGAACTGACCGGCGACGAGCGCCAGCTCGCGAGCCGCGACGTGCTGGCGCGTACCGGCAGTTAAGCCGCGCGCATCAAAAAGGCGGAAACGGTCTTCCGCCTTGCAGGGTCTGAAATCACCGCGCTGGCGGTGGTTTTTTCAGAGTTTACCGCTTAGCCGCTGGTGGAATTCGTGGCTGCGCATATCCAGCCCTTCAATTTCCACCGTCGCGTTATAGCGTTGATAGTGCGTTTCGATGGCGTCCAGCGCCGCGACGGTGGAGGCATCCCAGATCTGCGCGTGGGTTAAATCGATGATCACCCGCGCCGGATCGTCGGCGTAGCGGAAATGCTCGTAGAGATCGTTGCTGCTTGCGAAAAAGAGCGGGCCGCGCACCCGGTAGCGCACCGCATTGCCGTTATCAATAACCTCGCGCTCAGCGCGCACCACGTGGGCAACGCGACGCGCGAAGAGCATCATCGCAAACAGTACGCCGCCCGCGACGCCAATAGCGAGGTTGCCGGTCCAGACGGTGGCGATAACGGTAACGACCATCACCAGCGTTTCAGAGACCGGCATGCGTTTGAGCGTGGCAGGCGCGATGCTGTGCCAGTTCAGCGTTTTCGCCGCCACCACCATCATAATGCCCGCCAGCACGACCATCGGGATCTGCGCCATCACGGCGCTCAGCCCGGTCACCATTAGCAATAGCACCAGCGCCGCGGCGATAGTGGAAAAGCGCGAGCGGGCGCGGCCCAGCTCTACGTTCACCACCGTCTGACCGATCATCGCGCAGCCGCCGATGCCGCCATAAAACCCGCTCAGGATATTGGCAACACCCAGCCCCCAGCATTCGCGGCGCTTGCTGGACGGCGTGTCGGTGATGTCATCCACCAGACGCGCCGTTAAGAGCGATTCCATCAGCCCGACAAACGCGATGCTCAGCGCGCAGGGCCAGACGATACGCAGGGTGTCCAGGTTAAGCGGCACCAGCAATTGCGTGAAGCCCGGCAGGCCCGGCGTCATCGGGCCTTCGTCGCCGACCGTCGGCGGCGTCAGCCCGCACGCCCAGGCGATGACCGTTACCGCGACAATCGCCACCAGCGGCGACGGCACGCTTTTGGTCATGCGCGGCAGGAGAAGCACGATGGCGAGTGTGGCGGCAAACAGCAGCCAGACCATCTGGCTCTGCCCCCAGACGTGCGGCACCTGCGCCATAAAAATCAGGATGCCGAGCGCGTTCACAAAGCCGGTCATCACCGAGCGCGGGATGTAGCGCATCATGCGCGCCAGCCCCAGCAGCCCGAAGAGGATCTGGATGATGCCGCCCAGCACCAGCGCGGGAAGAATGTAGCCGACGCCGTGCTGATGCACCATCGGGCCGATGACCAGCGCCACCGAGCCTGCCGCCGCGGTCACCATCGCCGGGCGTCCGCCGAGCAGAGACATACTGAAGCACAGCACAATGGACGCCACCAGGCTCACTTTCGGGTCGACGCCCGCAATGACCGAGAACGAAATCACTTCCGGGATCAGCGCCAGCGCAGTCAGAATGCCCGCCAGCGTTTCGCGCATCAGCAGGCGCGGTGTGCGCAGCACATGCGCGACAGAAAGCTCAGGCACCGCCCGAGCCGCAGTTTGAGTATCAGACATGAGTATTTGCAGGTGTTTTATAATGAGCGCCGCCCTTTGCGGGCAGCAGGGACGGGCGATGGTACAGAGCAAGGCGACAAAACGCCAGTCTTGCGACCGCGCCGATTACTCAACGCGCTGGTAAGGAAAGCGATCCTGAATGGCTTTACGGAAGTAGCGGCCCTTTGATGGGGCGCGCGCCAGCGCGAGCCACACCTGCTCCGGCACGTTCTGGTAGTGATAGACCGCGCCGCTGTGAAAGGCGATTTCCAGCACCCGGCGGTCCTGGTCATAGCCGACCGACGCCAGGCTTCTGGAGACGACATCTTCTCGTTGCATACGTCCTCGCGGCGGATGAGACAATGGTATGAAGTATAGCGCTGAAACCTGTGAGAGCGGCCGAGGACATCGCAGATAAAAAAACCAGCCTTAACGGCTGGTTTTGATGGATATTTTAACGCCAGAACCAGAGCACAGCTATTGAGATACGAGGCGTGATCCCAGCCTGGGACTGTTTCCGCCGCGATCGTCAGTCACCTGCCAGACGATATTATCCCCGCCAGGCTCTGGCGGCAGAGAATAGGTTGCTGATCCTTTTGGTGGCAACATTCTTCCTTGCGTATCAATTGTTTTTTCGCCCACCATCAGGGAATAAAAGGTAATCCAGTAAGGTGTCGGATTCTCCGCATGCAGGGTATTTCCCGCCCGGCTAAATATCACTTTTTGATAATCGCTGCGGGTCGGTGCTTTTAAACCGGCAGGACGGTAAAATAATTTCATCCGCTGATTCATGGCCACAGCCAGCGCATGTCTTTTTTGTTCCAGCCCTTGCGGGCTGGCTTTAATCGTGATCCAGTAAACCGATTCCCGGTCAGTGGGAAGAGGTGCATTTTTGTGAATAATATGAAGTTTTCTGACGTTATTCGGGTCGAGTCGGAATAACGCTGGGGATACTTCAAATGGTGGTGTTGACGCACTGTCTGTTGTGCCCGTGACTGCATCGCTATCCACCCATGATTCAATCAGCCAGCGTTCTTTGCTCTGGTTTCGTACGGTCAAAGAATGTTGTTTTTGTCCTGGCTGATAAATAACCCGCGTTCCTTCAATCACGACGCCGGTTTGCGCTCCGGATGCCGTCGCTGCAGGCGCCTGGATAATTCCCGTCATGGTCATCTGGACAGTATCTGCGGCCTGTGCGCCCTGCGCCCAGCTAATTCCACCTGAAATGAGCAACGTCATCAACGTAGTTTTTGAAAATAATTTACTGGCAGACATAATATTTCTCCTGTTATTGGTAATTGATAGTCACGGTGGCCGAAGCATTCGCATCACCGGCGGCGACTATCTCTGCCGTTTGTAAATAACGGGCCTTCCAGCCAAAATTGAGTATGGTTGGAGTAAGTGGTTTAAATTGGCTAATGCTGCCGATCGGAACGCCATTATTATTGGCGTCCACAATTTGAATGGCCACGCCGCTGGCGGTCAGTACGCTGCTGGGCGTTAATTTAATGGCGCCCGGTTGAGGGGTGGCCGTGTCTGCCGTGGCATCCAGTTTTGCATACACCATAATTCCGGCAGGGCAGCTGAGTTTAATCGGAAGCTCCACACTGGCTGTGGTGCTGTTGATACCGGTAAACTCTGTGGTGAGATGATTGTTTAAATTTGCCGCAACCGTAGGCGTCAGAACGGTACATGACAGGGAAGGAACGACAATTGTTGTATTTCCCATGTTGTACGCTCTGTCCTGATGTTCCGCTGAGGAATAATAGAAATTTTTGACGGCCAATTGCTTTATATCTAAAACCCCGGCTTCTGGCGTATCAGATGTTTTTATGAGATCGACAATGGTCGGATTCGCATCATAAGCTGCAGTCGGGCCTGTCCAGACAGGGCTTGAAGTATAGGGGGACGTAAAATAAAACCCATTTTGCAAAACGCGAACCCCAATGCCCTGAAGGTTTGTTTCATAGACATGGCTGATGGAGGTTTCATTCGCAGAATAAGATAAGTGAAAATGAAAATAACCGTAAGATCCAGCGTCACACTCCATTTCTTTATTATTTGTGGCGGGTATTGATTGCGAAGCGATAACCCCGCCGACGGGAATATCTGATGTCACCGTCACTGTTCCGAAATTCACAGTCGCATCAGGTTGCGGATAGACAACACAATTCGCTAATGCTTGTGTTATACCCGCAATGAGCAAAACTACCACACATAAAGTGTGATATAATATTTTCTGGTTTTTCATGTTTTCTACCTTAAATAAATGGCTGACTTGCATTCATCCGGACGTAATAACGCCAGATGTCATCGCCTATTTTTATACTGTTTATTTCCTGGCTCTTGTTCAGGGGTGCAGATAAAAAGAGGGTTGCCGCGGTTTTCAGGGCTGATAAGCCAGAAAAGAAATATTCTCCGCTGATGGCACATAATAAGGGCTATCTGGCGCCAGCGTGGCGGCTGCGATTTCAGCCGTCGCATCAAAAATATCGATTGCTACCGCGCCGCCAGGGGCATTAAGCGGAAATAATCCCTCCTGCGTATTGTCTGAAAAATGCATATTTCCGCTTAACGATACCTGTACTCTGCTGACGCCAGCACCCTGGTAATCCCACCAGTAGAGCGTATTCGGTGTTTTATTATCCGCAGGCGTCTGGCTGTTGACATAAATAGCGCCTTTATCGGAGGCCGCCATAAAGGCCATGGTGCCAGTGAGCGTTTCGCCAGAGGTGGTCGCGCTTACGGTCACGCTTTCCGCCTGCGTGTCAACGACGTCAGCCAGGGCGTAGCCTGAGGCATCGAGCGTGACGCTCAGCGATTGCGCATTACCCGATATGAACCTTGCACTTCCGGTAACGTTAAGCTGTACCGCTTTGCCGGGCGTGCCATAGAGGGCGATTTTATTGGTCGGCTGTACCGCAGCGAGCATACCGGTATTTAACGGCGCGCCGGTGGAGCAATAAAGATTGAGCGGCACGGCTTCCGTCAGGGCGATGGTATAGGCAAACTGATTGCCGTTATCCAGCGAAGCCGTGACTACGGCTTTCCCTGTATCTCCACTGTCGGTCAGTTTGGCATTTGATTGCCCGGCGCTGTCGGTATCCTGTTCGGGATGGTTCAGATTACCCAGCGAAGTCGCCCAGTATACCGCCACACCCGTGGCCACGTTTCCGGATTGATCTTTCACCGTAGCGGTTAGCCTGGCGGCGTCCACCCCGTCACTGGCGATACTGTCTTTGTCGCTGGTCAGACTGGAGATCACATACCCCGCCGTGCTTTCGCTAACGATCACATCTGCAAATTTACTGTCACCGGTGATGGTGGCGGTGACGGTCGCGGTGCCAGGCGCGCCGTTGTCGGTCAGTTGGGTACTCGCAGTGCCATCGCTGCCAGTGACTGATGAGGGGACGCTCAGGGTGCCCAGCGTGGTTGTCCAGTTGACGGGGACGCCGCTGATGGGTTGACCGCTACCGTTAACGACGGTCGCGGTGATAGTCGAACTGCTCACGCCGTCGTCCACAATGCTGGTTGGGTTTGCCGTCACGCTACTGATAGTGTCAGACGCGGGTGTGCCGCCCTCCAGCGTCACGACCCAACTGCCATCTGGTTGCAGTTGAGGAGCGCTGAAGATCCAGCCGTCAGGAAATCCGCCAAGATCTGTCACCGTGACGGCCCCACCGGTTCCCTGCAATAACAGGGAGCCGCTTCCGGTCCAGTTGACCGTGCCATTGCTGGGGTTGTACTCACCATACTGACAGGTCGCCACGACAGAGCTGCCGGCGCTTTTACCCACAAACCCGAGCGCGCCTGGGTTGCCCGGCAGGGCCAGTGTGGTGATGGTCGTGGTGCTCATCCCTACCTGGCTGAAGGCGGCGACGGCGTTTGGGGCGGCCTGCGCGGCGTCCACATCCAGCCAGACCACGGCGACCTGCATGGGATCGATCCCCAGATAGTTCAGCGGGAATTGATCGGAAGAAGGATAAAGCAGGGTCAGATCGTTCTGTGTCACCGGAATAATATCTTCCCGATGACCCAGATAAACGTATGAGGCGTCACCGGGATTAACGGCACTGTTGATAAAGGCCTGCATTGCAGACATGGCGACGGACTGATATGTCCAGCTGGCAGAACTGGCGGCCAGCTCACCAGCTTCGCCGTGCAGGACTTTTTGCAGATTGCCTGCTTCATTTTTGCCGGTATAAAAAATCAGGCTGCTGCCGGCGTTAGTGTTGATTGGCATCATATTTTCTCCAGAGTGAAGGTTCAGGCCGGGCAGGCCGCCGCAGGCCAGGACGAAAACGCCAGTTGTCCGGTGACATACGTTCCTGTGTCAGGCAGGGATAAGGTAAAACGCACCGTTTCCGCCACAATATCCGTGACATCAAAACCAGCGGCATGGGAGGTACTGACGTTCGCATAAGCGATAGTCGAACCGGATACCGGAAGGATGGCGCTGGTGGGAGACGTGAGCGCCAGCCTGACCTGAGTTGCGCCAGAGGCCTCGGTGGTTTGCATATAGACGCCACAGGTGCTGCGGCCATCGGCGGCTGCGAAAGTAGAAATACCGTAGCTGAGTAAATCGCCGTTGCCCGGCGTCCAGGCGCTGAAAGCCATGCTGGCTGAAGCACTGAGTTGCGGATTGGTGAGTCCTGTCGCGCTCACCAGCACATTGCCGGTTGAAAAACTGTATACCTGCGCGCTTGCCTGGCCGCTTTCATCAAGCGTAAGCGTCAGTAATTGTTCTCCCGACGGGTTAAACCAGGCGTTGGAACTGCTGGATAATGATAGCTGTATGCCCGCGCCTGCTGGTCCTGAAAGCGTGACGGTATTGAGCGGCCTGACCGGAACGGTTGGATCAAAGAACGGGGCACCTGTTCCGCACGTCATGATTAAACTGGATGTGTTATCGCCCGTCAGATTGGCTTCTGTTGCCGCTGATGAAGCGATACCGCCGCTTTGATACATCACCTGATATCTCCCTTCTCCGTAGCCCTCGCCTACGGGCGTCATCGTGTCGGCAGGAATATGGAAAACGGCCTGCCGGGCCTGTGCTTCTGTGCCTGTCAGCACACGGGTTTGCGTCCAGGTGGCCCCAGGTACGGGCGCGTCCGGCGTCGTCTGGTAACCCGTCCAGAATGCGGTCAACGTATCGCCAGTGACCATGCCGGGATATGTGATAACCATATCGGTGCCGCTGTCAGCCGAGACTTCGCTGGCGGTAATGGTATTGTCGCCAGCCGCAGCAGGGAAAACGGGCGCGGGAAGCAAGAGGCAGTGCTGGCTGTCAACCTGAACGCGGGTTATATCGGAAACCCCGGCAAGGGCAGGTGCCGTTACGGAGTACCATGCCTGCGCGGAACCGACCCCAATGGGCGTGATAAAAGTGACAGGCACTGTCACGCTGAAACCTGCCGAGATATCGCTCTGCGTCAGGATATGAAGCGGGGATTGCCAGGCGGCGGCCGGAAGCGGCACGCTGCTCGTGCTGTAGCCTTGCCAGTAAACGACCACACCGCCTCCGACGACAAACTGAGAGCAGGGCGGAATATCCACCTCCAGCCCGTCAGTCGTAATGTCGTCACAGGACACCCAGCCATCATTACCGGCCGGGATAACCGGAGCCGGATAAATGCCGCTGCCGGTCATATCCAGGTTCACGGTGGCATCTTGTGAACTCTGCGCCGTTCCGGTTAACGGTATTACGGTGTACCAGGCTTCCGCGCTGCCGGTGGTTGTGACCGCCGTAACAAAGGGGGAAGAAACCAGCACGCTGAACCCGTTACCGACATCCGGCGTCGCGACAGTGTGCGTGACGCTGTTGTCACTTGCAGGTACCGCGTTTCCGTTCGCATCAAACGCCCGCCAGTACACATAGACCGTGTCGCCGGTGTTATAGGCTGCCGTGCTCCATGGCACTTTCACGTGCGTGCCGCCATTTTGCATTACGGATGCATAGGTGATGGTGTTTGTCGCATCTGCATCAGGAAAGGCTGGCGGCGGCAGGCCATCGACGTGCTGGCGATCAACAATGGCGGTGGCGACCGGCGAAGCCGACGTGTTTTGCGCGGCATCGGTGGCGACGTACCAGACCTGATGTGGCCCATCCGCAGGCCATGCCGTCCCGGATACCGGGATCAGGCTTGACCAGGGCCAGGCATAGGTATCCGGATCGGGGAGAGAAAGCGTGCTAAATAGCTCGCCGTCGAAATAGAGACAAAGGTAATCATTTTTCGCCGCGTTCGTGTAACGTGCAACGTTAACCACGATACCGCCATCACTCTCCAGCTCTGTCTCGGTGATGTAGCCATCATTGACCATTTGTGGTAGTTCAGGCGGCGGCAGCGTTGAAGTAATCGTCATGTCAGGGTGTCCTGTCAGGGGATAAAAGGCCCGGTGGCATAAGAGCGTACCGCCGGGCATGCTTACGGTTAATGAAACCTTTTATGACGCGCCGCTACGCGTTAAAGCCCGGCGGCACGGTATCCACGTTGACACTCTGGTCAAAAGAGAGCTCGACCGTGGAGGCACCCGCAGGCAGTACGGTGTAGTAGGCGTCAACCGATCCCTGATAGCCCTGACCGGCATTGGGGAAAAAGAGCGCTGAAGAAACGATAAAGGTGTAAGAGGTATCACTGGCGCTGACGGTATAAGAGAATGAGCCGCTGGCACCCATGATCGGGTTATTGTTGGAATCTACAGCAGGCCAGTACAACGTAATGACGTCACCCGCCGCCATGGACGGATAAGAGACCTCCACGCTTACGCCATTGGCTGCATCGGCGATGTTAATGTAACTATCCGTTCCTGCCGGAATAACCGGTTTGGTCAGCGTTGGCGCAGTCTGCCCGCCATTGGCAATCACAACTGGAAGGGCTGAGGAATAACTGGTGTTGCCGGCGGCGTCAGCGGCGGTGTAATAAACCGGATAATTGCCGTCCTCAAGGTAGAACGGGGGAATTTCAAGGCTGATATCAATGACCATCGGCAACTGCGTCGATGGATCGGTTAGCGTAGTAAAATGAGAGTAATCGCCCCACCAGAAGGTGATCCGATCGCCAGCCGTCGCGTTGGGATAATGCGGGATAACCATCTGCACGCCAAGCTGCAGATCATAATAATCCAGGGTGTACTGGTCAGCCTCAGTGGCACCAGAAACCGTGGGCGCAGGCAGTGCGGTGCTGGCATAGATGCTGGTCTGCTTGCCTGTGTCATCATCAGCGGTGGTGGCGGTGACCGTCAGAATACCGCTTGCGATAGCGGTAACTTCAACGATAGCCGCGCCAGAAGCATCGGTGGTGGACGTGGCTGCGGAGAGTTTACCGCCCGCCGTAACCGTCCAGTTTACCGTGGTTCCGTCAGGCGCTGGCGCGCCGGTGTCATCATGGATAATCGCTGTGATGGTGGCGGCAAGCGAGCCGTCAGACGGCAGCGCGGATTTATCGGCGGTAACGGTAAATACAGAATAAGTTGCCATGTATTATTCCCTAACAGACAAAGTAATTAAAAACAGAAACAAGAGAATGACTATTTTCCTGACGGAAACAGACGTCCGTTGTTTTCTGCGTCCGGGTCAGAATAAAGAACGGCTAAAAAAAATACTGAATCAAAACAGGACAGGAAATGTGCTTTTTCCAAGGACTTTCGGGGCTTCATTCGGGGAAAAACGGCATGGTATAAAATTGTAAATATTATCAATTGATTAGGTTTTTTCTCCACGTTTAATCACTGCTGCGAAAAACTAAGGAAATATTTGAAATAATAGTGTGCATCGTTAAACGGAGATACACCGTATATGCAAAGGATTTCGGCTCCATACGGAGCCGAAATCAGGGGAGTTAATAAGATGCCATGATTAAAGCAAATAATCTCTGGTATTGGTGGCCGTTACTGGGATTGAAGGATCAACGGTATCCTGTGGATCGACCGTTACAGTGGTAGAGAAACCAAACACGTTACCACTCACCGCGTAGCAAGTTTGTGTTGCCTGTCCCTGCGCATCGGTGACGGATTGACCGCTATTACAGTGGATAAAGCCGTTAGCGGGGGTAGACCAAATGACGGTCGCTCCGGCCACCGGATTGCCATTAATGTCTTTTACCTGCGCGGTCGTAATGCCCGGATCTGCCGCATTTCCTCTTCCGACCGAACTCAGCGAAACACTCACCGCTTTGAGCGAAACAGACGTAAAGGTTGCGGATGCGTTGCCGGATTTACCGCCCGCGCTGGCGATGACCGCGACCGTTTCTGCCGTGGTGTCGGTGAGGCTGACGGTGGCGAGACCACTGGCATCGGTGGTGACGGTGAGCGGTGTGGTGGCGGTAGCCGTTCCCACGTTCCAGGTGACGCTGACGCCCGCCATCGGCTGGCCGGACGCGCTGGTAACCAGCGCCTGCGCGACGTTGGCTGTGCTGCCGTCCGCAGGGGAATTGTTGGTGGTCATGGTCACTGCGACACTACTTACCGGCACAACGCTAAAGACAGCGATCGCGCTGCCGGTTTTGCCGCCCGCAGTGGCGCTGACGGTGATAGCTTCCGCCGTGGTGTCGGTGAGGCTGACCGTGGCAACCCCGCTGGCGTTGGTGGTGACGGTGAGCGGCGTGGTGGCGGTGGCCGTTCCCACGTTCCAGGTGACGCTGACCCCCGGCATCGGCTGGCCGGATGCGCTGGTAACCAGCGCCTGCGCGACGTTGGCCGTGCTGCCGTCGGCAGGGGAATTGTTGGTGGTCATGGTCACTGCGACATCATTCACCGGCACCGCGGTAAAGACCGCAGAGGCGCTGCCGGATTTACCGCCCGCGCTGGCGGTGACCGCGACCGTTTCTGCCGTGGCGTCGGTGAGGCTGACGGTGGCGATCCCGCTGGCGTTGGTGGTGACGGTGAGCGGCGTGGTGGCGGTGGCCGTTCCCACGTTCCAGGTGACGCTGACCCCCGGCATCGGCTGGCCGGATGCGCTGGTTACCAGCGCCTGCGCGACGTTGGCTGTGTTGCCGTCCGCAGGGGAATTGTTGGTGGTCATGGTCACTGCGACATCATTCACCGGCACCGCGGTAAAGACCGCAGAGGCGCTGCCGGATTTACCGCCCGCACTGGCGCTGACCGCGACGGTTTCCGCCGTGGTGTCGGTGAGGCTGACGGTGGCGATCCCGCTGGCGTTGGTGGTGACGTTGAGCGGCGTGGTGGCGGTGGCCGTTCCCACGTTCCAGGTGACGCTGACGCCCGGCATCGGCTGGCCGGATGCGCTGGTAACCAGCGCCTGCGCGACGTTGGCTGTGCTGCCGTCGGCAGGGGAATTGTTGGTGGTCATGGTTACTGCGACAGCGGCGACAGTCTGGCTCACGAAGGTTGAGTTTACGGAATCCGTCTTATTCCCGGCGCTGGCGCTCAGCTTTATAGCGCCCGGGGTCGTGGAAGAAAGATGAATCGTTGCCACACCGCTGCTGTTCGTGGCCTTGTCGCTGCTGACAATTGTGGCACCATTGCCCACTTTCCAGGATATCGCAACGCCGGAGAGTCCTTTACCGCTGGCATCTTTCACCTGTACCTGGGCGGCGTTTTGATCGGTGCCGTCGGCAATACTGTTATCTTTAGTGACGACGAGATCCAGATTTGCGACTAAGAGATTGAATGCCGCAGATGTCGTGCGTACGACAGAACCGGAGGTGGCGGTCACGATCACCTGACCCGCAGTCGTATTCGTCAGGTTAACGGAAGTATTGCCATTTGCATCCGTCACGCTGTTCGTACTGCTCAGAGCCGCGTTGCCACTCACCGTCCAGACGATGGCGGCATGGGCGGCAGGCTTGCCATCAGCGGTGACAGCATGAAGCGTAACGGTGTCGGCAGAGGTGCCATCCGCCGGACTGTTATTTTTTATTGTTGCAAGCGTCATATCCGCCACCGCTTTTGACGTCGCTTTTTTCTTGTATTGCAGGATAATTTCATTGTTGCGATCAACGAGATCGTAACGGCTGCCAGCCAGACTCCGTCGTGTGGCCACTTGCTCGGGGGAGATTTGCGACTGCCATGAGCTATCAAGCGCGTAGTGAAAGTTCAGGCTGAACTTCATTTCGTCCATGGAATCCTGGCCACGCTTATAATCGATGCCAGCGGTAATCAGGGGCACGGGCGTATAATTTAAACCGACCGTCACTGCGGAGGGGTTACTCTGCAAATGATCTTTATCGAACAACGCCACGTTATCACCGTAATATTGTTCGTACATTAATTTCGCGCCTAGCTGTGGAAACGAAGGAAGATAACCTTCTGCGCGCACGTCATAACCGTCAGCAGGCTTTTCATTGTAATTATCAAAATCGCCTGAGTTGTGCCATTGACTGGTTCCAATATACGTATTGGCGGAAAGTTTGAGATAATTTGTCCAGGCTTCAGCGCCAAATCCGATCCGGCGATTTTCACCCGTAAAATCATCATCAAAAAAGACGTTACCGCCGAACATCCAGTCGCGGACATAGAATGTGCGTACCCCTAAGCCAATGTTGCCGGTCGTGCGGCCATCAGGTGCGCGAATGCCTAGCTGGGTGAAAAGCACGGATTTCTTATTGTCATAGAGCGGAGCCAGGAAATCAAAAGCGCTATTATCCCAGTTTCCGTTATCATCGACGTCAAGCGTGACCTGCGCAGTACCGAAATGGCTTAACCATTCTTCAACCGTTGAGGCCGCATGAGTTGTTGCGAGATGTGTTGCGGTGTTTTTCATTGCATCAGCGCCATTTTGTGCCGCACTGCTGGCAAGCGACGCGCTAAGCGTTGACGCATCAGACATATCTGTTTCAGTCGCGCCAGGCCCGGATGAGGCGTGCGCGGGTAATACTAATAAAGGGAACGCTATTTGTAGGAGGATTTGCGCCCAGATAACAATCTTTTTTAACAGGCTAATTTTTAACGTATTCTTTTCCATTATGGATTGCTCATGCATAAATTCTCAATCAACACCCGTGCTACAGGTATCCTTAATGATGCCAAATGCATCTTAATATCCTGAAAAATGCAGTATTAACCTATGCCTTAATTTCCCATATAAATATCGATGCCAGACCAGACAGCATTAATGCTCCTGGAATAACAGGATGAGTATGTAAAAGAGTAAGTTGCTGAATTTAAATAATTACAGCAAAGCGCCTTCAATAAGGATTAAATGTATCGATGGTTTCTCCTGCTAAAAGTCAACGAGAGCATAAAAAATGATGACCCTTTGCAATACCTTTTGTTGAACATGTAAGTAAATGTTATTAACGCTGACATTATTAACTGGCTAACGCCGAGTCTGAAAGCGGAAATTACTATAATAGGATTAATAAGAATATTCCAGTGATGATAAGGGGGGTTAAGCGTGCTAATAAACAGGGTGATATATAAAGTGTATTTTTATGCTCACTTTTTTGCAAAAAAAGGCCAGTTTAAAGCTATATAAAATAGATAATAATAGGGTCTCTGCTACACGTGGATTAATTTTGTTTATCGCTGTTTGAGAATGGCTTACGGGAGTAAAGATTATTGCTGAAATATCTGTATACGAACAATTTACCGGAAGAAAAAATAGTCTGGCGGCTTTGCCCGTACGCTCATTACACGATGAGCGCGCGGAAACGGGCTGTACCGGTTTGAGAAGAATGAGGGGGCTTTTATAAATGAAGTGCGTTACAGGTTCACATAACACGTTAGAGGTGGTGAGTATGTTCTGAGGAGTATATTGATGAGCAGTAAGGTAGCATTGGGAGAGATAATCATGACACTCGTTTCCGACCCGATAGAAATGATCAGAATTTTGATCATATTGACCCTGGGTGAGGTGGGCAGATGGTTATGTGGCGGCGGTCGGCTGCGTGAAAGAACAGGCGATCTGATTATCAGTATCCTGCTCTTTGCTCTTATCAGGCCGCATATCATTAGCATGTCATCCATCTTCGGCATGCGGATATCTTCACGAACTATTGCCATCTGCATCGCGCTGGTGGGATCAAAGGGTATTAACCGTATTCTGGTTTATATCATTAAGAAAAGGACAGGATTTGATATTGATAAAGTGCTCGAAAAGAAAAAATAACACATCGCAAAGACTGTATTGTAAAGCATGGTATTAAAATCTCTGATGTATATGATTGACAACAATACATCAGAGATGATTTTATGGCATGTCGGTCTTAATAAGCAAGAAAGGAATTACTGTGCTTGTTTTGTAATGGCGGCTAATACTTGCATAATGTCAGAAACAATGGCTGTGCTTTTATGTTTTTTATTGATATAAAGCCCGCTCTGAATTCTGATGTCTGGTATTTTTATCTTCTTTACACCCGGTGGCGAAAAAAACGAAGTGAGACATTCGGGTAATAACATCATTCCTTCTCCCGAACTTACTGAAATGAGAATAGAGGCCGTATCTCTGTCTGTTTCTATGATATCCACATGCGGTATAAAGCTTTTGATGCTATTTGAGATAATTCCTTTTAACTCATTGGAGAAAACATCCTTTCTGATAAGCAGGCTTACATTACGGATGCTGTTAAAGTTTTTTAGCGCTGTGACGTGAAGTGTCTCAGGCATAAGAAGGAAAATGGATTCATCACTGGCTTTATGAAAAATAAGATTATCAGTGTAAGCTATTTCTCTGAAGGACAAGATGCCTGCGTCGGGGTTAGTGTGAAGAGACTGGATATCGGCGCAGGAGACAGAGACGCGCCTGCAACACACAGGCTGGTTCGTTTTTTTTTGCCAGGATAAAATATGCTGATAAATGACCAGTGGGACACTAATGTCGCAAAGTAACTCAAATCGGGAGCATTTGGCTGAGATACTGAAGTCGTTTTCTATCGAATAGAGGAGGTCGTAAACAGGTTTGATTTTCTCATAAAGCGTAATCGCTAATTCTGTTGGTTCAAGGTAATTATATTTTCTGATAAATAATTTCCCTCCCATTTTTTCTTCCATTTCGTAGATTACGCGGGCGAGAGGTGAGCGTGTTACACACAGTTGCTCTGCCGCACTGTTGATGCATTTCGCTTCAAAACAAACAATAAAGTATTTTAATTTTTTTGATATTAACAAGTTCATCATTACCCCCGTTCAAAAGTTTCCTTCTTCAACAACATATTTGAAGATGATTGATGGGAAAATAATACCTTCCAGATCCCTCATATGTAGTAGCTGTCTGTCCGTGCTCCTGTGCAGGTCTCTCACAGGTAAGATACGCGATTAGCTATTATCCTTGGCTCAAAAATGGCTGACAGAATGCGCATTAATCGCACATTTCTGGATGGTAATAAGCAATGAGCGGCTCATGCTGATTCCGTCATTATTTTACCAGGCAAAATTTAGGGCGGCATACCAGAACATGATGTTGTTGTGCGTGTAATTTTTTATTTGATATTCGCTATTAGCAGGTACAGATAATAGCCGGTCTGTAGCAGGAGAGCAGTAAAATCAACCGCGGACATCTCTTTCTGACTGACTGTAATGTTTCAGGCGAGCAGACATGAAATCACAGGTATGCGTCAGTGTGCGACTGGTTATTTTTTGCCTAAAGAGAGGGGGGTATTTACAGGAACGGGAATGATAAACGCATCGGTCAGGAGACGACAGATATAAAAAGAGCAAGTCTCTCGACTTGCTCTTTTCCGGGGTAATGTGCCACTCACATTGCTGCGGACTGGCGCATTTAAATTTTGGTCGGCACGAGAGGATTTGAACCTCCGACCCCTGACACCCCATGACAGTGCGCTACCAGGCTGCGCTACGTGCCGACGTGGAGGCTTATACTACCCGTTTTCACGCTGATTGCAAGCCGCGCCTGGCCGAGTGATTTATAAATAATCAATCAGTTAGCAATGAAGCGTTTTTCATCCGTCAGCACCTGCAGCAGCAGGCTGAGCTGCGGTTTATCGTCCTTCATTCGCTCGCCGCGCAGGTCATACATCCGGTAGTTGCCGTTGTTGTCCAGCACCAGCGTCATCTGCGGCGTCGTCACCGCCAGCGTATTGTTATCCGCGCTCACCACCCAGTTATTGCGGCGGGCAGGGGAGAAGAGATCTTCGCCCTGCGAATATTCATAAGCCGGTGTGCGCACATGCAACAGACGCTGCATCAGGGTCGTCATCACGTCCTGATGATCGGTCAGTTTCGTCACGCGCTGCGCAGGCGTGCCCGGCCAGTGGATAACCAGCGGCACCTGAATGCGCGAGCGATCCCAGCCGAAGCTCTCCTGCTGTTTGCCAAGCGGAACGCCGCGGCCCGCCGTGATAATCACAACGGTATTGTCCAGCTTACCGCTCGCTTTAAGCGACGCCAGCACGCGATCAATCTGCGTATCCACATTCCCCGCCGCGCGGGCGTAGCGGCGCGTAAAGGCCGCCTGCTGGGTGTCTTCATCAATGTTGGTGCCATTGAAGGAGACCCATGAGAACCAGCGGTTATCTTCCGAGGCGTACTTATTCAGCCAGCTAATCCACTGCGAGGCGGTTTGATCATCACTCTGCGGCTGCGCCGAAGGGAGCGAGAAGTCGGACAGCAGCGCCTGACGATACAGCGAACTGCTGAAACCGTCTGACGCGAACAGGCCGAGCTGATAACCCTGCTGATTCAGCGCGGTGATCAGCGCCGCCGGAATACGCGCGGCCAGCACCCCATCCATATAGCCCGGCGAAATGCCGTAAAACAGGCCGAAGATGCCGTTGTCCGCCAGATTCCCGGAGCTGAAATGCTGGGTGAAGTTAATGTTGTCGTGCGCGAACTGCGCCAGCGACGGCATCTGTTTTTCAAAGCGCGAGTAGTTAAGCCCATCGACCGTAATTAACAGCACATTATGGCCGGAACCCATATCGCTGTAACGCAGATCGCTCAGCGGATATTGCACGCTCACCGCCTCCGGATCGCCTTGCTCCACCAGACGGCGCTGATACTCCTGCGCGTCCAGCAGGCCATGTTTTTCCAGAAAACGGCGCGCCGTCATCGGGTAGGAGAGCGGGAGGTTTGCGCGCTGCATCGTGACCGGACGGTAGAAATTGGCGTCGGCCCAGATATACATCACGTGCGTAGTCACAAACGAGGCGAAAAAGAGCGCGGCCACGGGGCGCGCGTACCGGCGGCGGCGCGTCAGGCTGCGCAGCTTCTGCCAGCTCCAGGTGGCGAACAGCATCTCGATAAGCAAAATCACCGGCACCGCGATAAACATCAGCTGCCAGTCGCGAGCCATTTCGCTTTGATCGGGGTTAATCACCACCTGCCAGACCACCGGATTGATATGCAGGTGGAAGCGGGTAAAGACTTCGCTGTCGACCAGCAGCAGCGTCATGCCGATGGTCGCGAGAATCGCCGACAGGAACCGCATCAGCCGTTGCGACATCACGATAAACGTGAGCGGGAACAGGATCAGCAGGTACGTGGCAAACACCAGAAAGCTAAAGTGGCCCACCAGACTCACGTAGGAGTAAACCCGGCCCGTCAGGGTCGTGGGCCAGTCGGCGATAAACAGATAGCGGCTACCGAGGACAATGGAGAAGAGAATATTGAACAGGGCGAACCAGTGCCCCCAACTGATCATCTGGGAGACTTTTTCGCGGTAGCGCTGACGGTTAGTCACCATAGCTTTTTAACGTTCTTCCTTAATGCGCGTTATCGTCGCGAATGGAGGACTGCAACGCCTCCGCGAAGGAGCGCGCCAGCGTCTTGCGCTGCGCGGGAGCCACGCTGTTATTGATAACATTGGTGACCATATTCCCAAGTACCATCAGGGAAAGGTCGGTCGGCGCCTTGTGCTTTGACAGCACGCTCGCCAGTTCAGTCAGTAATTCTTCAACGCGTTCGTCACTATAGCGGGATAGTTGTGGCATAAATCAACATCAGTTTGTTCAGGAAAGTCCAATATCTTACCGTAGCAGTGGCTTTATTTCCGCTTTTTTATCAGCGGTTGCGCAGGACGGCAGGCAGTGGTTGAATACGCCCCTGCCCAACAGGAGAGTTTATCATGAGTCTGGATATCAACCAGATTGCCTTACATCAGTTAATTAAGCGCGATGAGCAGAATCTTGAGCTTATCCTGCGCGACTCGCTGCTTGAACCAGGCAATACGGTCACGGAAATGATGGCCGAGCTGCATCGCGTCTACAGCGCGAAAAGCAAAGCCTACGGCCTTTTTAACGAAGAGAGCGAGCTTGCCGAGGCGCTGCGCCAGTGCCGCCGCGGCGATGAAGATTTCCTGGCGTTCAGCCGCGCGGCCACCGGCCGTCTGCGTGACGAGCTGGCGAAATACCCGTTCGCGGAAGGCGGCATCGTGCTGTTTTGTCACTATCGTTATCTCGCGGTCGAATACCTGCTGGTGGCGGTGCTGAACAACTTAAGCAGCATGCGCGTTAACGAACAGCTCGACATCAGCACCACGCACTATCTGGATATCAACCACGCCGATATCGTCGCGCGCATCGATCTGACCGAATGGGAAACCAACCCGGAATCGACCCGCTACTTAACCTTCCTGAAAGGCCGGGTAGGGCGCAAGGTCGCCGATTTCTTTATGGATTTCCTGGGCGCGAGCGTGGGGCTTGATACCAAAGCGCAGAACCGCGGGCTGTTGCAGGCGCTGGATGATTTCACCGCCGAGGCGCAGCTCGATAAAGCCGAGCGCCAGAACGTGCGCGCGCAGGTCTACAGCTACTGTAACGAGCAGTTGCAGGCGGGCGAAGAAATTGCGCTGTCTGAGCTTTCCAAAGAGCTGCCGAGTTTTGGCGAGAAAAGCTTCCAGGAGTTTACGGCGGAGCAGGGCTATGAGCTGGAAGAGACCTTCCCGGCGGACCGCAGCACGCTGCGTCAGCTGACCAAATACGCCGGCAGCGGCGGAGGGCTTACGATTAACTTCGACGCCATGCTGCTTGGCGAGCGTATTTTCTGGGATCCGGCGACCGACACGCTGACCATTAAAGGCACGCCGCCGAACCTGCGCGATCAGCTACAGCGCCGGACGTCAGGCAAATAAACGTGAAATGAAAAAGGGCGGAATTTCCGCCCTTAATTTTTGCGCCTGAATCACAGGCAAAAAAAACGCCGCATAGCGCGGCGTTTTTTCTTCATTGCACTTACGCGCGAACGAAGTCGATGTGGTGCAGTTTCGGTTTGTACGGGTGACGCTGTACAGCCTGAACTTTTACTTTAACTTCTTTGCCATCGATAGCCAGAGTCAGCACTTCGCTGTAAAACTCCGGTTTAGCCTGCATGTTCATCACTTTGTCGTGGTCCAGTTCGATTGCAACCGGAGCCTCGGTGCCACCGTAAACGATAGCCGGGAACTTGTTGGCGTGACGCAGGCGGCGGCTCGCACCCTTACCCTGCTCTTTACGTACTTCAGCGTTGATAGTAAACATTGACATCTCTCTTAATAAAGAAACCTGTTACAGGCGACCCAGCAACAGGCAAATGACTGGCTTTGCGGATGCAAAAGCGGGCGGCATTATAGCTATTTGAACGCGCAGGGGCAACGAAAACCGCCGCTATCCGCGTAATTCATTGGCCCGGCGGAACTGCCCGTTATAATCGAACACCTTTTCACGCACCTGCCAGTACTGGCCTTTGAGCCTGGCCACCACAAAATCGGGATGACGCAGCAGCGCCTGCTGGGCGACGATATCGTTGACGGTTATCCAACGCAGCGGCACGCCCGGCGTGCGGGTGTGCGGGCGAATAAAAAGCTGTTCGAAGGCGGTGCGCTGCGCGGGCGTGTGCAGGCGGAAGCGTTCGCTGACGTCAGCGCCGTCCTCATCGTAATAGGTCACTTTCAGCCATTCGCCTTTCTCATCGGCGCCTGGCTGGAGCTGCATGCCGCCGCAACGCAGCACCAGCGCGTCTTTAAGCTTCAGCGCCGCTTTCAGCATATCGTCCGGATCTACCAGCACCTTGTCGCATTCGCGGCAGCGCCGCGCAGCGATGTCGTTTTCCGCATTGCAGTGCGGACAGTTTTTAAAGCGGAAGCGGTAGTCGCACTGTTCACGGTGGCCCTCGTCATCTTCGAACCAGCCCTGGCAGCGGCGGCCGAAATGCTCGATAAGCGTGCCATCCGCCGTGGTTTTGCCCCAGAACGTATTGGCAAAACCGCAGGCGGGGCAGAAGACCTGCACCGGCACGTTGTCGCTTTTACCCTTCGGCGCGCCCACTTCCGGCGCGTAGAGATCGTGCGGGTTGCCCGCGTAATCAAGGATAAGGCAATCTTTTTTGCCCGGCGACAGCCGCAGCCCGCGCCCGACAATCTGCTGATAGAGGCTGACCGATTCAGTCGGGCGCAGAATAGCGATGAGATCCACATGCGGCGCGTCAAAGCCGGTGGTGAGTACCGCCACGTTGACGAGAAAACGCAACTGCTGGGCTTTAAACGCCTCAATAATCGCGTCGCGCTCGCGCCCTGGCGTTTCACCGGTGATAAGCGCCGCTTCGCCGGCAGGCAGCAGGTCGGTGATTTCGCGCGCATGCTCGACGGTTGCGGCGAAAATCATCGCGCCGCGCCGGTCAGCGGCGAATTCGACTATCTGGCTCACGATATGCGGCGTGATGCGCTGCTGCTGTTTTAGCTCCCGGTTGAGATCGGCCTCGCTGAACAGCCCGTTGCCCTGGGCCTGCAGGCGGCTGAAGTCATATTGCACCACCGGCATATCGAGGCGCTCCGGCGGCGTCAGGTAGCCATGCTTAATCATATAGCGCAGCGGCAGCTCGTAGATGCAGTCGCGAAACAGCGCCTTTTCATCGCCGCGCACCATGCCGTGATAATGGAACTGGTAAATCCAGCCTTTGCCGAGGCGAAACGGTGTCGCGGTCAGCCCCAGTAAGCGCAGGCGCGGGTTCTGCTTACGCAGGTGCGTGAGAATTTGCTGATACTGGCTGTCGTCATCATCGCTGATGCGATGGCACTCATCGACAATCACCAGCGAGAATTCTCCCTGAAAATGGTCGAGGTTGCGCGCCACCGACTGCACGCTGCCGAACACGACCTTGCCGTGGCTCTCTTTGCGCGCGAGACCGGCCGCGTAAATATCGGCCTCAAGCCCGAGCGCCAGATATTTCGCATGGTTTTGCGCCACCAGCTCTTTCACGTGGGCGAGCACCAGCACACGGCCGCGTGCGAGCCGCGCCAGTTCGGCTATCACCAGGCTTTTGCCTGCGCCGGTCGGCAGAACGATCGCCGCTGGCGCGTCGTGGCGGCGAAAATGGTTAAGGGTGGCATCCACCGCTTCGCGCTGGTAGGGACGTAAAGTAAAGGACATGGGGCCTGCAGAAATAGGGATCACGCTAATATTATGCCACGAATCATTTTCATCTTGTGAGCGGGCCATTGCCCGTTATACTGACGGCTCTGATTCCGCTTCAAGCATATTGACGGGCGCTTTGCCCGCCCCCGCGTCGGAACTGCATCAACAACAGGCTTATAAACGTAATGCGACTTGATAAATTTATCGCCCAGCAGCTTGGCGTCAGCCGCGCTATTGCTGGCCGTGAAATTCGCGCCAGCCGGGTCACGGTGGATGGCGAGATTGTAAAAGACAGCGCTTTTAAACTGCTGGCGGATAACGACGTCGAGTATGACGGCAATCCGCTCATCCAGCAGAACGGCCCGCGCTATTTTATGCTGAACAAACCGCAGGGCTACGTCTGCTCCACCGACGATCCGGATCACCCGACGGTGCTCTATTTTCTGGACGAGCCGGTCGCGCATAAGCTGCACGCCGCAGGGCGGCTGGATATCGACACCACCGGGCTGGTGCTGATGACTGACGACGGCCAGTGGTCGCACCGCATCACCTCGCCGCGCCACCATTGCGAGAAAACCTATCTGGTGACGCTGGAATCGCCGGTGGCGGATGACACCGCGGCGCTGTTTGCCAAAGGCGTACAGCTCAACAATGAAAAAGATCTCACCAAACCGGCGCAGCTTGAAGTGATCACCCCGACCGAAGTGCGTCTCACCATCAGCGAAGGGCGCTATCATCAGGTGAAGCGCATGTTTGCGGCGGTGGGTAATCACGTTGTCGGTCTGCATCGCGAGCGCATCGGGGCGATTGAACTCGATCCTGAGCTTGCGCCTGGCGAATACCGCCCGTTAACCGAAGACGAAATTGCCAGCGTTGGCATGCCGTCACGCTAATTTCAGGAGTCAACTGTGACCACCAGGCAGAATTCGTCGCTGGGTATTGTGTTTATTCTTGGCCTGCTGGCCATGCTGATGCCGCTCTCTATCGATATGTATCTCCCGGCGCTGCCGGTTATCGCCAGCGAGTTTGGCGTCGAGGCGGGCAGCGCCCAGATGACGCTCAGCACCTATATTCTGGGCTTTGCTATCGGCCAGCTTTTTTATGGGCCGATGGCCGACAGTCTGGGACGCAAGCCGGTTATTCTCGGCGGCACGCTGATATTCGCGGCGGCCGCCATCGCCTGCGCGCTGGCCCAGAGCATCGATCAGCTCATTTATATGCGTTTTCTGCACGGGCTTTCCGCGGCGGCGGCAAGCGTGGTGATTAACGCCCTGATGCGCGATATCTACCCGAAGGAAGAGTTCTCGCGCATGATGTCCTTCGTGATGCTGGTGACAACCATCGCGCCGCTGCTGGCACCGATGGCGGGCGGGGCGGTGCTGGTCTGGTTTAACTGGCACGTGATTTTCTGGATCCTCGCGGTGCTGGCGCTGCTCGCCTGCGCCATGATTTTCTTTCTTATCCGCGAAACGCTGCCGGTAGAGCGTCGCCAGAAGTTTCACTTTCGCACCACGCTTGGCAACTTCGCCACGCTGTTTCGCCATAAGCGCGTCCTGAGCTATATGCTGGCGAGCGGCTTCAGCTTTGCCGGCATGTTCTCGTTTTTAAGCGCCGGGCCGTTTGTCTATATCGAACTGAATCACGTTTCGCCGCAACACTTCGGTTATTACTTCGCGCTGAATATCGTGTTTCTGTTCGTGATGACCATCATTAACAGCCGCTTTGTGCGCCGCGTGGGCGCGCTGAAAATGTTCCGCGCCGGGCTGTTTATTCAGTTTGCGATGGCCGTGTGGCTGGTGATTAGCGCGCAGTTTGATATCGGTTTCTGGTCGCTGGTGCTGGGCGTGGCGGCATTTGTTGGCTGTGTGTCGCTGGTGGCGTCCAACGCGATGGCGGTTATCCTGGATGAGTTTCCGCATATGGCGGGCACGGCCTCGTCGCTCGCGGGCACGTTCCGCTTCGGGATCGGGGCGATTATGGGCGCGCTGCTCTCTATGGCGACGTTCAACTCCGCCTGGCCAATGCTGCTTTCCATCTTCTTCTGCGCTACCTGTTCCATTCTCTTTTATCTCTACGCCAGTCGTCCTCGCCGACGCGCTGTCTGATCTTCTCGCGGGAGTATCACTCCCGCCTTTTACTCACGCATTAAGCCCCTCTGTCGCGCTTTCTTGAGTCATTTTCGTTTCCTGAATGTAAAAATATATCGCGTAAAAAGTCACGGCCTTGTATTAAAAAAGGTTGTGTCGGGGCGCGTAACGGGGTACATATAGCGCCAAAATGCGAGCCAACGCACAAAATAACCGCCTCGTTGGTGAGGAAATAACCGGAGAATGCGGTGGCAATGAAACCGTTTTCTTTGTTGACACGATCACTTTTTGTCAACATGTGTTAATCTTTATGTGAATGACTTGTAAAATTTATGTTTCCGGGGACACTATCTTGAATACGCTACAACTCTCTATCGTTCATCGCTTGCCGCAGAGCTATCGGTGGCGGGCGGGTTTCGCCGGTTCAAAAGTTGAACCGATTCCGCAACAGGGCCCGGACTGCGACAACTGTCTGGTTGGCCTGCGCCTGTTAAGCCCGGACGGCGAAAAAGCCTGGCCGGTGATGCAGAAGCTCAGCCAGGCGTTGAATGATATCTCGGTGGATTGCTCCGTGCTGGAGTGCGAAGGCGAGCCGTGCCTGTTCGTGAGCCATCAGGATGAGTTCGCGGCCACCTGTCGTCTGAAGAATTTCGGCGTGGCGATTGCCGAGCCGTTTTCCGGCCAGAATCCTTTCTGAGCCTCAGCGCAGCGTTAACAGCTCGCGCGTATAAGCCTCACGCGGGGCGGCGAAAACCGTCTGACAGTCGCCCTGCTCAATCACCTCTCCCTGACGCAACACTACCACCTGATGACACAGCGAGCGCACCACCTGGAGATCGTGGCTGATAAACAGGTAAGCGAGCTGATGCTCTTGCTGTAGCTTTTTCAGCAGTGAAAGGATCTGCGCCTGTACGGTGCGATCGAGCGACGACGTCGGTTCATCCAGGATAAGCAACTCGGGTTTTAAGATTAGCGCCCGCGCGATGGCGATGCGCTGGCGCTGGCCGCCGGAAAATTCGCTCGGGTAACGGTGGCGCGTTTCGGGATCGAGCCCCACTTCGCGCATCACATCAATCACCTGCGCTTCGCGCTCAACCGGGGTCAGCGCTGGCTGATGGACGCGCAGCCCTTCGGCGATAATGCTTTGCACATCAAGACGCGGGTTGAGCGATGAGTTCGGATCCTGAAATACCACCTGAATGCGGCGGCGCAGCGGCAGCAGCGCGCGGCGGTTGAGTGTGTGCAGGGGATGCCCGTCGAAAACAATCTCGCCCTTTGAGGCGATAAGGCGCAGCAGCGCAAGCCCTGACGTACTCTTGCCCGACCCCGATTCGCCCACCAGCCCCAGGCTTTCGCCCGCATGCAGCGTAAAGCTTAAATTTTTGAGCGCATGATGATAGCCCGCGACGCGCCGCAGCAGCCCGCGACGCTTCTCAAACGCCACGCTCAGCCCACGCACAGTGAGTAAAGGTACGGCAGGCTCAGGAAGCGGCACCGGAGAACCGTCGGGTTCGGCGTTAATCAGGCGACGGGTGTAGTCATGCGCGGGCGCGGCGAACAGCGCCGCGGCGCGGTTTTGCTCCACGCAACGCCCGTTCTGCATCACCGCCACGTTATCCGCGAGCCGTTTGACGATATTCAGGTTATGGGTGATAAATAGCAGCCCCATGTTGAGTTCGCGCTTAAGCTCCGCCAGCAGTTGCAGGATCTGCGCCTGCACCGTGACGTCCAGCGCGGTGGTCGGTTCATCGGCGATGAGCAGGGCCGGGCGGGTCAGCAGCGCCATCGCGATCATCACGCGCTGGCGTTCGCCGCCGGAAAGCTGGTGCGGGAAATCGTTCATCCGCTGCGATGCGTTGCGAATACCGACGCGCTCAAGGCAGGTGAGGATCTCAGCGCGCGCGGGCTCGCGACGCATTCCGCGGTGCAGCGACAGCACTTCATAAAGCTGTTTTTCCACGGTATGCAGCGGGTTTAAGGAAACCATTGGCTCCTGAAAAATCATCGCTATCTGGTTGCCGCGCACCGCGCGCAGTTCGCGTTCGCTGGCGTGCAGCAGCGACTGCCCCTGAAAGCGGATATCGCCCTGCGGATAAACCACCGGCGGCGACGGGAGCAGGCGTAGCACGGAAAGGGCCGTGACGCTTTTGCCGGAGCCCGATTCGCCCACCAGCGCCAGCGTTTCGCCCGGTTCAATAGCCAGCGACAGCGAATCCACCACCTGGCGCTCAACGCCCTGCTGGCGAAACGCGATGGAAAGATTGTCGATGGAAAGCAGAGGGTGCGCCATATCAGACCGCCTTACCGGGATCGAAGGCGTCGCGAACCGCTTCGCCGATAAAAATGAGTAACGACAGTAAAATCGCCAGCGAGAAAAAGGCGGTGAGGCCAAGCCAAGGCGCTTCGAGGTTATTCTTGCCCTGCAAAAGCAGCTCGCCGAGCGAGGGCGAGCCGAGCGGCAGCCCGAAGCCCAGGAAATCGAGCTCCGTCAGCACGGTAATTGAGCCGCACAGAATAAACGGCAGAAATGTCAGCGTCGCCACCATCGCGTTTGGCAGCATATGACGCCAGATAATCGCGCGGTCGCTGACGCCAAGCGCCTGGGCGGCGCGGATATAGTCAAAATTGCGGGTACGCAGAAACTCGGCGCGCACCACACCTACCAGCGTCATCCAGCCGAACAGCACGGTTATCAAAAGCAGCCACCAGAAGCCCGGTTGCACCACGCTTGAAAGAATAATGATCAGAAACAGCGTCGGCATGCCTGACCAGATCTCGATAAAGCGCTGGCCGAACAGATCGATTCTGCCGCCGTAGTAGCCCTGGATTGCGCCAACCGTAATGCCGATGGCGCTGGCGCAGAGCGTCAGCATTATCCCGAACAGCAAGGAGATGCGCGTGCCATACAGAATGCGCGCCAGCACATCGCCGCCGTTGGCGTCGGTGCCCAACCAGTTTTGCGCCGACGGCGGGGCAGGGAAGGGGTGATCCGACGCGAAATTAATCGCAGTGCCGCTAAAACGCACCGGCGCCCACAGCACCCAGCCTTTATCTTCCAGCCGCTGTTGCAGCCATGGGTCCTGATAATCGGCAGGCGTGGCGAGCGGCCCGCCAAAATCGCTTTCGCTGTAGTTATGGATAAGCGGTAAATACCAGCGGTCCTGATAATGCACCGCCAGCGGTTTATCGTTGGCGATAAGCTCGGCACAGAGGCTTAAGGCAAAAATTATCGCGAAAATCCACAGCGACCAGTAGCCGCGCCGGTTATGACGAAACCGCGCCCAGCGCGCCTGATTGACCGGATTGAGTCTTCTCATCCACGCCTCTCGAAATCAATGCGTGGGTCGACAAGCGTATAAGTGATATCGCTCAGGATATTCAGCAGCAGGCCGACCAGGGTGAAAATATAGAGCGTGCCAAACATTACCGGATAATCGCGCGACACGGTGGCTTCATAGCCCAGCAGCCCGAGGCCGTTGAGCGAGAAAATCACCTCAATCAGCACGGAACCGGTGAAAAACATGCTGATAAACGTGGCCGGGAAGCCCGCAATCACCAGCAGCATGGCGTTACGAAACACATGACGCCAGAGGATCTGCTGCTCGCCAAGCCCTTTGGCGCGGGCCGTTACCACATACTGCTTGCGGATCTCATCGAGAAACGCGTTGCGGGTAAGAATGGTGAGCGTCGCGAAGCCGCCAATCACCGTCGCCAGCACCGGCAGCGTAATGTGCCAGAGATAGTCGGTAATTTTCTGATACCACGGCAGCGTGTCGAAATTAGCCGAGACCAGCCCGCGCAGCGGGAAGAGATCAAACCAGGTGCCGCCGGCGAAAACGACAATCAGTAAAATGGCGAACAAAAAGGCAGGCACGGCGTAGCCGGTGATAATCGCCACGCTGCTCCAGACATCGAAGCGGCTGCCGCTGTTCACCGCCTTACGAATGCCGAGGGGAATCGACACCAGATAGATTATCAGCGTGCTCCACAGGCCGAGCGTGACCGAGACCGGCAGGCTGTTTTTTATCAAATCGATGACCGACGCGCTGCGAAACAGGCTGTCGCCAAAATCGAAACGCGCGTAATCCCACAGCATTTTCAGGTAGCGCTCATGTAGCGGTTTGTCGAACCCGTAACGGTGGGTGATTTCGGCGACCACTTCCGGGTCGAGCCCGCGGGCGCCGCGGTAGTGGCTCTCGTTAACGTTCATCACGCCGTTTTGCGGACGGCTGCTCTGCATCCCGCCGTTCTGAACGCCGGGGATGCCGCTGGCGCTGCCAAACTGGATAGCGGCAAGCGCCTGATCCACCGGGCCGCCGGGCGCTATCTGTACGATGAAAAAGTTAAGCGTGATGATGGCCCAGAGTGTCGGGATCAGCAGCAGTAAGCGGCGAAGCAGGTAAGCGCCCATAATTCTCCTCAGCGCCGTGCTTCTGGCAGCGTGGCGGCTTTATTGACGTCATACCACCACGTATCAACGCCAATCGTGTAGAGCGGGCTGGTGGCGGGGCGCGAGAATTTGTTCCACATCGCCACGCGATCCGCGGCGGCGTACCACATCGGGATCATGTAATAGTTCCAGGTCAGCACGCGGTCGAGCGCACGGCCGAGCGGTAGCAGCTTCTGCTGATTGCCCTGGTTTGCGATAATCTGCGCTATCAGTTTATCCACCGCCGGGTTCTGTACGCCGGGGGTGTTCCACGAGGAGTCGATATAGTCTGAGGCCCAGCTTATCTGCAATCCGGTATCGGGCCAGGGCGACGCGCGATAGAGCGTCGGCATCATGTCGAAATCGCGTTTGCGCAGTCGGTTGGTGAGCTGCGAATTATCCACCTGACGAATGGTCATCGTAATGCCCAGCCGCGTCAGACTGTGCTGGAAGGGTAACACCCACTGGTTATTGCCCTCCGAGCCGAGCAGCAGTTCAAACGTAAACGGTTTGCCGGTTTCGCGGTTCACCAGCTTGTTATTTTTAAGCTCCCAGCCCGCTTCTTTCAGCAGCGCCAGCGCTTTGAGGAGATTCTCTCTGTCAAAGCCGTCGCCGCGCGACACCGGGGGCTCGTAGATGCGGGTAAAGACTTCAGGCGGCACCTCTTTTTTAAGCGGTGCCAGCAGGGTGAGCTCGTCGGCGTCAGGATAGTGGCGCGCCGCGTATTCGGTATTCAGAAAATAGCTGTTCGGCCGCCGCCAGGCTTTATAGAACAACACCTTATTCATCCATTCGAAATCAAAGGCGAGTGAAATCGCCTCGCGTACGCGGCGGTCGGCAAAGAAAGGCCGCTGAATGTTGAATGCCAGCCAGCGCGCGTCCTGCGCGGTGGTTTTTTCAAACTCGTCTTTGACGATATAGCCGCGGTCAAAATTACTGCCGGTATAGCGCGTCGCCCAGTTTTTCGGGCTGGTTTCCGGGCGGAAGTCATACGCGCCGGCTTTAAACGCCTCGAAAGCGACGTTGTCATCGAGATAGTAGTCGTAACGGATGGTGTCGAAATTCCAGCGGCCGCGGTTCACGGGCAGGTTAGCGGCCCAGTAATCCTTCACGCGGGAGTAGACGATATACTGCCCCATTCGCCACTGGCTGACGCGATAAGGGCCGTTCGCAAGCGGCGGTGTGGAGAGCGGATCGCTGAGCTTATGGTTGCGCCAGAATTTCTCCGGCATTACCGGCAACGTCAGCAGACCGAGCATATTTTCTTTACCAGGCTGCGCCAGCTCAATGCGCACCGTCAGCGGCGCGATGGCCTTCATCGTCGCGCCTTTATAGTAGAGCCGGAACTGCGGCACGCCTTCGGTCATAAATTTATGGAAGGTAAACGCCACATCTTTCGCGGTAATGGGGGAGCCGTCGTGGTTACGCGCCTGCGGGTTTATCGTCACCTCCGCCCATGAAAAGTCGTCCGGGTAGCGGATCATTTCGGCAATCAGCGGGTAGTAGCTGCCCGGCTCGTCATCAGAGCTGGTAAAGAGCGAGTCGTAGAGCGTTTCGGTGCGCACGCCAGGGTTGCCGCGCAGCGCGTAGCGGTTGAAGTTATCAAACGTGCCGATGGCGGCAAGCGTGATGTTGCCGCCTTTCGGGGCCGCCGGATTGACGTAATCGAAATGGTTGAAGTTAACGACATATTTCGGCTCCCCGAGCACCGCCAGGGAGTAACTTTCATGAATGGTCTGCGCCTGGCAAACAGCGCTGAACATAAGAGCGAGCAAAACGAACGCGCGTGCAATCATTGAGGTGGTGTGTCCTTCTCCGGGGCCTGAACGGGCGCGGTAACAGCATGGCTGCATAATAAGGGAGCCGCGCGCGATTGTGAAATAGCCCCGCGTTATGCGTCGGCTTCTTTCATGCTGGCAGGCAGATCGGCGGCACGCATCGGGCGACTGAAATAGTAGCCCTGTAAGAAGTTCACGCCACGCACGGTCAGCCATTTCGCCTGCTCCTGCGTCTCCACGCCCTCGGCAACTGTCGCCATATTCAGGCGTTTCGCAAGGCTGATGACGGCATCCAGTACCGGCGAGGTGATCGTTTCGGTGCCGATCGCATTCACAAACCCCCGATCGATCTTCAGGTAATCCAGCGTGAAGCGCTCAAGGTAGATAAGCGCGCTGTGGCCCGTGCCAAAGTCATCGACCGCGATTTCATAGCCTTGCTCATGCAGCCACTGAAAAAGATCCAGCGCTTCTTCCTCGCGGATCATATCGCGCTCGGTTATCTCAAATACCAGCTGGAAATAATCCGGCGGCAGCGAGGCGCGCAGCTTCTGAATATCCATTTTGAATTGCGCGGAATGAAGATGACCGGGCGCAATATTAATACCGAGCTTGGCACCCGGCGGTAGCGTCTGTTGCAGGCGCGGTACATCCTGGGCGATGAGCCTGAACAGGTGGCGGGTTAAGGGAACGATAAGCCCCTGGGCCTCGGCGAAATTAATAAACGCGTCCGGCGGTATCATGCCCGCGCTCGGGTGTTCCCAGCGCATCAGCGCCTCGACGCCGCGGATCTGACGCGTGGCGGCGTCCACCACCGGCTGGTAAACCACGAAAAACTGATTGCGCTTGATGGCGCTGACGATCTCACGGCCCGATCGTGCGCGCAGCGCCAGCAGGATCACCGTCAGTGTGCCACCCAGCAGGCCAATTAATAAACCGAGCAGCAGTGCCAGATGGCGGTCTTCGGCGGGCATGGTGTCGCCATAGAGATAAAGCTTCAGCGGATAGCCCTGCACGCTTTCACTACGCAGCGGTGAGGCGGGCAGTTCATCTGGCGTCATGACCTTGCCGGAAAATGTGGTCAGCGCCCTGTCTTTCGCTACCAGAGCCAGGCCGTTGAGATCGTTCTGGCGCGCGGTGTAGACCAGATACGGCGTGAGATTCACGTTAAGCGTAGTGACGATCCCGCGACCTTCCATCAACGGATTGCCGAACCACATCACAATGGACGGTTTATCGGGCATCATTGGCGTGCCCGGAATAATGCTGATATCAACCGTTTTATGAGTGTCGATATCCGGAGCGAGATTGCGAAGCGGCAGGTGAAGCTTGCCGGTGGCGGAAGAGCAGTAGGCCGCGCCGTCTCTGACCAGTAAAAAAGCGCGCACGTTGAGGTTAAACGCCGCACGAGAAGTAAGCTCAGACGACACGGTGCCGCATTCCGCAAGGGTGAGCGGTTGCAGCGCGTCGGCGGAGGATTTCAGCTGGGCAAAATACGTATTGAGATAGTGATGAATATCCCGCGCCAGCAGATCGTACTGATTCTCACGCTGCTGATGCAGCCAGCCGCGGGCAGCGATCGTGATAATCAACGCCAGGGCCAGGCCTGTCGCAATACCGACCAGAATAATTTTACGGGGCGTGGACAGTGTTGAAGCAAAAGGCGGACTGGATAACATCCTTTTTAGTTCCTGTGCGAGCAACTGGCGTGAAACCAGCTTAACAGAAAACCCGCCTGAGGTGAGGGGTTACAGAAGCGGCAAGAACAGAGACACAGACGAAAAAAACGCTGCATCAGCAGCGTTTTTTTATTCAGCAAGGACGATCAAGGGAAATCGTCATACCGGATTAACTACGGCTCAGTACGCGGCGCGCTTCGTTATAGCGCTTCTTCCAGTACGGTTCGTCCATATTGGAAATCATGACGCCACTGCGCGTGGACGCATGCACAAACTGATTGTTGCCGATGTAAATGCCGACATGACGGCCGGTAGATCCAGCGCGGAACAGCACCAGATCGCCGGAGCGCAACCGGGTACGATCGACCGGCTTGCCCATTTCCTGCTGCTCATACGTAGAGCGCGGGAGTTCTAAACCAAACTGTTCGCGAAAGGTTCGCTGCACAAAGCCGGAACAATCGATGCCGGTTTTAGTGCTGCCGCCGAGGCGATAGCGCACGCCTTTCCAGTCAGCGTATTGATCCATAATGCGGGATTTCACATCCAGCGTACGGACCATCTGTTCGAATTCATCCTGAGAGGCTTGCAGTAACAGCCCGTCGTTTTCACCTACTGCATGCGTCTCAGAATGCATGTTTTTTGCGGTATTGGTGGAGCTACATGCTGAAAGCAAAACTGCCACAGCGACTGCGGGAATGGCCCGCATGATATATCTCAGGATTGGTTGAGATTTGACCATTATGTTTGTTTTCCCTTGAAGTCCTTAACGATAAAAATCGTTATAAAAAATGCTAAACGTGCCGAGACTAATGAGCTCTGGGGGGTAAGACAATTCCTGGTGAGCTAAATTGTGTGGTAGGCCACACTTTTTATTTGCATTACCAATAAATGCCCTTAAACCGCAAAACGCTCCCGAGATTACCTGAACAAACCCCATATGGCGAGTGGTTTTATTTATTTTTTTATAAGAAATTGTAATGCCCGGTATAGCAGTGGCAAAGAAAGGATAAGGACTCACGATTTGTCGTAAAAATAGACAACCTATTCATTTTTATGACGAATATATGAAAGTCTTGCGAAAGGCGTTCGGGAAGGTGTGTCTATAAAATAAACAGGAACCCTTAACGATCCCTGTTGAACATACTTTTAAAGTATTTATTAATTGTTATGAATTTGTTGTTTTTTTACCAGGTAGATGATTATTAAGCCAGGTAATTATTTTATCGCTAAGCGGCGTCAATAAAATCCACGGAAGACCAATAAAAACGATTGACAAAGAGCCAACGGCGATATCGGTAAACCAGTGCGCGCCAATCATCATGCGCGGGAGCGCGAAAACGCAGAATATCAGCAGGCCAAGCCCGAAAGCTTTAGCGCCGAAATAACGCCACATAAAACCCGCAAATATTAAAAGCATCATGCCGTGATCGCCCGGAAAACTGTCGGTCGAGGCGTCTTTGGTGGAGATCCCCACCATTTTGCCCACGCGCAGGCTGTCTTCAAAAGTCAGCGTCGGGCTCGGGCGCGACACCGGCAGCAGATGCCCAAGCTGGTTCAGCACCACCGCAGAAAGCAGCATCACAATGCCCATAATAATGATGTGGCGGCGGCCAGGCGGGGTGGCCTTGCGCCAGTACCAGAGCAGCAGCAGGCCCATCGCCAGCAGCGAGCAGCCGTCAAAGGCGCGATTATTCGTTATCGCCAGAAACCATAAAAAGCTGTGGCTGGTGGCGGCCAGGTGATTGAAAAAGTGGAAAATCCCGGCATCAAGGGTAAACCAGAATCCGGTCTGCGCCGGCGGATACCAGGAAAGAAAAAGGACGGCACCTGCCAGATTAAGCAGCAGGATCGCGGGGAAACGGGAAGTCATCATGGGCGTCTGAAGTTTCACAAAAGGGTAACGTTAAAGCGAGGTGTTTAAACGAAGCTTCAACAGAGCGGACTGAAGCGCGTTCCAGTCCGTTTCAGCGGCGGTAATCAGCTCAATGCGGCTGTCCGGCGGTGGCGCGCTCTGGGTTTCGATATGAAAATCCTGCCCCTGGCGGTTAATACGCACCAGCCCTTCAGGAATGCGCAGCACGCCTTTTACGCGCTCAACCGGTGCCAGCCGAGCCCACTCCAGTATGCCGATAGTATCGAACACCGTATCAGCATCAAAAATCCAGCCGCAGGCGTGATGCCCCTGACCGCTGTTAAGACTACGACGCCAGCGCTGATTGCCCGGCAGGCTCAGCGCGGCAAGGCCGCTGCGTGTGGCATGTGAATGCGCATGATGCGCGCTGGCGGGCAGCTCGCGCAGGTTAAGACGCGGCTTATCAAGCAACGCCGGGTCGATTTCACCCTGAGTCGCGAACACCAGTTCCCGGTCGGCGGCGTATTCGTCGCGCCAGGCGTTCAGCGCCGCAAGGCTTGCCGCATCGCTGCGATCCTGTTTATTGGCAACGATAATATCTGCCGCCGCCAGCTGGTCGCGGAAATTGTCATTGGCGACATATTTTTCATCCAGCAACTGACGCGGGTCGAGCAGGCAAAGCGTGGCGCGCAGATCAATGTAGGGTTCATAGACCGCTGAGGTCAGCATATCGAGGATCTGCTTCGGATGGCCAAGTCCGGTTGGCTCAATCAGCAGGCGATCGGGTTTTCCCTGGCGCAGCAGGGTATTCAATCCAACCTGCATCGGCAGGCCGTTAACGCAGCACATGCAGCCGCCGGGGATCTCTTTTAACATCGCGCCGCTGTCGGCCATCAGCGCGCCGTCGATGCCGACTTCGCCAAATTCATTGACCAGGACGGCCCACTTTTCCGCAGGATCTTTATGGGCCAGCAGATGACGGATCGTGGTGGTTTTTCCGCTGCCAAGAAAACCGGTAATGAGACTGGTACGGGTCACGTGCGCTCCTGATAAATATCTGACGGGAATAAATCATCAGGCGACATTCTGGATAAAAATAATGGGCATGAGAAGAGAAAACGCGGACGGGCAGGCGCGCGTCCGCGTTAAAAGCATTCAGGGTTAAAAATCAGCGGCGTGCGAGCCGGGCAACCGCCTCTTTCGCGCCCAGACGGCACAGCGACTGCCAGGCGGCATTCAGCGTATGAATAAACAGCGGATGCTGCGGCAGATCTTCACCGAAGACTTCTTTGAGCGTCAGCAGCGCGCCGACGCGTTCATCTTCGCTGCTCGATTGTACCAGCGCCGCGATTTTTTCAGCGAGCGGGTCGCGTACGTCGACAGGCTGGCCGCGGTCATCTACGCCGCTGACGTAGCGCATCCAGCCCGCCACGCCAAGCGCCAGCAGCGACCATTCGCCCCCGTGCTGCAAATGCCAGCGCACCGAATCGAGCATACGCTGAGGCAGTTTCTGGCTGCCGTCCATGGCAATTTGCCAGGTGCGGTGCTTCAGCGCCGGGTTGGCAAAACGCGTAATCAGGCTGTCGGCATAGCCGGTAAGGTCAACGCCAGTAATGCGCAGCGTCGGTGCCTGTTCGCGCAGCATCAGCTGGCGCGCCGCGTCGCGAAAGTGTGTATCGTTCATGCAGTCGCTGATGTGCGCATAGCCCGACAGATAACCGAGATACGCGAGAAAAGAGTGGCTGCCGTTCAGCATTCTTAATTTCATCTGCTCCCACGGCAGCACGTCATCCACCATCTGGACGCCCGCGTCCTCCCAGGCCGGGCGGCCCGCGACGAAATTATCTTCAATCACCCACTGAATGAATGGCTCACAGCTGATGGCGCACGGATCGGCAACGCCGAGAGCGTCGGCAATTTCCGCCAGCGATTCCGGCGTCGCGGCGGGGACGATGCGATCCACCATCGTGCCGGGAAATGTCACATGGTCGGCTATCCACTGCGCAAGGGCAGGATCGCGCTGATGCGCCATGCCGAGCACCGCTTCGCGCACTACATGGCCGTTATCAGGAATGTTATCGCAGGAGAGCACGGTAAACGGCGCATGCCCGCGCTCGCGGCGGCGATGCAGCGCCTCAACCAGCAGACCCGGCGCGGATTGCGGCTGGTGCGGGTTTTCAAGATCGTGCGCGATACGGCTGTTTTGCGTATCAAGCTGACCGGTCGCAGGATCGATGCAGTAGCCTTTTTCGGTAATGGTTAATGAGACGATAGCGACCTGCGGCTCGCAGAATTTCTCAATAATCGCGTCCATCCCGTCGAGCTTCGCGTTGAGGCATTCATTTACCGCGCCAATAATAATAGCCTGATTACCGTCAGCGCCTTTTTCCAGCACGGTATAAAGATGATCCTGGGCGCGCAGCGCGCTCATCAATTCATCACCACTGAAAAGGCTTATCTCGCAGATACCCCAGTCGCCGCCGTTCAGGTTAAGCACCCGGTCAGTCAGCAGTGCCTGATGCGCGCGGTGGAACGCGCCGAAGCCAAAATGCACGATGCGGGTTTGCAGGGCGCGGCGGTCGTAAGTGGGGCGTTGGACCGAAGCAGGCAGCGTGGCGGAAGCGATATTATTCATTTCTCACATATCCTGATAACCATTATTTAACAAAATCAGTGTAAAGTTATATGACAACAAATTGAATTGGTGTGCCGTAAATATCCGGGGTTTGTGAGCTGGATCAATAGCGGACAGCATGTGGTTTGACGGTTTTAGGTAAACATGTATGGTAGTCATCATAGAGGTTAGTGATATTGGTATAACAACTTTTTAAGGAGAGGGAGATGGAACAAACCTGGCGTTGGTATGGGCCGAACGATCCGGTTTCGCTGGACGACATCAGACAGGCCGGAGCGACCGGCATCGTCACTGCGCTGCACCATATTCCCAACGGCGAAGTCTGGCCGGTGGAGGAGATCAAAAAACGTCAGGCGGAGCTGGCGCAGAAAGGCCTGACCTGGTCGGTGGTCGAAAGCATTCCGGTGCACGAAGATATCAAAACCCATACCGGCCAGTACGATCGTTACATCGCAAGCTACCAGCAGAGCATCCGCAATCTGGCGGCCTGCGGCATCGATACCGTCTGCTACAACTTCATGCCCATCCTTGACTGGACGCGTACCGATCTGGAATACACGCTGCCGGATGGCTCAAAAGCGCTGCGTTTCGATCACATCGCCTTCGCGGCCTTTGAACTGCATATCTTAAAGCGCGACGGCGCGCGTCATGATTACACCGACGATGAACAGCGCCAGGCGCAGGACTATTTCAGCGCCATGAGCGAGGCGCAGATTGAGACGCTGACGCGCAATATCATCGCCGGTCTGCCGGGCGCGGAAGAGGGCTATACGCTGGATCAGTTCCGCGCCCGCCTGAGCGAATATGACCATATCGATAAGACCGCGCTGCGCGACAACATGGCGTATTTTCTGAAAGCGATTGTCCCGGTGGCCGAAGAAGCGGGCGTGCGCCTGGCAGTCCACCCGGACGATCCGCCGCGCCCGATCCTCGGCCTGCCGCGCATTGTCTCCACCATTGAAGATATGCAGTGGCTGAAAGAGACCGTCGACAGCATTCATAATGGTTTCACCATGTGCACCGGCTCATACGGCGTGCGGGCGGATAACGACCTGGTGCGGATGGTGGAAACCTTCGCCGATCGCATTCACTTCACGCATCTGCGCTCCACCTGCCGCGAGGCGAACCCGAAAACTTTCCATGAAGCCGCGCATCTGTATGGCGACGTCGATATGGTCGCGGTGGTAAAAGCGATTCTGACCGAAGAGCAACGCCGTAAAAAAGCAGGCGATCTGCGCCCGATCCCGTTCCGTCCGGATCATGGCCACCAGATGCTTGACGATCTGCGCAAGAAAACCAACCCCGGCTATTCGGCGATTGGCCGCCTGAAAGGGCTTGCGGAAGTGCGCGGTGTGGAGCTGGCGCTGAAAAAAGTACTGTTCCCGGATTTGCTGTAACCGTCAGCACCGCCATAAAAAAAGCCCCGCACTGGCGGGGCTTTGTCTTTTCTCAGGGCGGCGATTACTCGGCGCGGCCCATATAGCGGCGCTCGGCGATATGCACGCGGATTTTCTCACCGGCGCTCAGGTATTCCGGCACCTGAATCACCACGCCCGTTGAGAGCGTGGCAGGCTTGGAGCGGGCGCTCGCGGAGGCACCTTTGATGCCCGGCGCGGTTTCCACAATCTCCAGATCCACCGTCTGCGGCAGTTCGAGCGCCAGCAGCTGGCCGTCCCATGTCAGTACCTGCATATCCGGCATGCCGCCTTCCGGCATAAACAGCAGCTCTTCTTCAATCTGGTCTTTGGTGAAGGTATACGGCGTATAGTCTTCTTTATCCATAAAGACATACTCGTTGCCGTCGACGTAGGAGAAATCGACAAAACGACGGGTCAGCGTAATGGTGTCCAGAATATCGTCGCCTTTAAAACGCTCTTCCACCTTCTGCCCGGTGCGGACATCAGAGAAGCGCATTTTGTACAGCGTAGCCGCGCCGCGCGCGCTCGGCGACTGAATATCGATATCTTTCACAATCAGCAGTTTGCCGTTGTAATTCAGCACCATACCTTTTTTAATTTCATTCGCTCTTGGCATCGACGTGTCCTGTTAAGCTGGAATATGCAAAATATCGCGACAAGTTACTCGCGAGGCACGCGCCAGGCAAGCGGAATTACGTACATTGCGAGACGTACCGAAAAAGTCGCGCGCGGTGAGTTTTTCGACATCAGTGCTGTACCGGGCGAGGCAAAACGCTACAATGCCCGGCTTTCACGCGAGGAGCCGCCATGCCGATTTCCATCCGTCATGTCCTGCCTGAAGAAACGGCTACCGTTTATCGTCTGATCCCGGAGTTCGCCGGCCTGCATGATGCGCAGGCTATCCGCCAGCGTATCGGCGAGCGCGTCGCCTGCGCGCTGGTGGCGTATGACGGTGCAGAGCCGGTGGGCTTTACGCTCGGCTATGAATCGGCGCCAGGCTTATGCTGCTTTTCCGCAACGGTTACCAGGTTATCGGGCTGGAAAAGAAGGGCGAGGTGGCAGATTACCGGCTGCTGCTTGAAAAATCACTGACCGACGCCTGAGCGTCGTCACGGAGAATGTATGGAATGTCGCCCCGACTGCGGTGCCTGCTGCACCGCACCGTCGATCTCAAGCCCCATCCCGGGCATGCCCGACGGCAAACCGGCCAATACGCCCTGCGTCCAGCTTGACGAACGCCTGCGCTGTAAGCTGTTTGGCTCGCCGCTGCGCCCGAAAGTCTGCGGCGGCCTTCAGCCTTCGAAAGAGATGTGCGGCGAAAGCCGCCACGAGGCGATGACCTTTCTTATTCACCTTGAGGCGCTGACCGCGCCTTAAACGTCCTTAATGCGCCACAAACACCAGACCGCGCCTGCGGTCATCGCCAGCGCCACATAAAACACCGCGTGGTAGTTGAGTAGCTCCGCAATCACGCCCGCAAGCGACCCGGCGATGATCCAGCCCACGCGCGTGGTGTTGGTGTACAGCGTGGTCGCCGCACCCGCCTGGCCTGGCATCAGATCCTGAAAATAAAGCATGCCGATACCGGCCAGAATGCCGATATAAATGGCATTCAGCAGCTGTAAAGCCAGCAGCAGCGCCGGGCTGTGCAGCGTCAGCATGCCGAGATAAAACAGCACGCCTGCCGCCACCGCGACCCGCATCAGAAAGCGTTTGCCGAATTTACGGGCGTAGAAGCCTGCAATCAGCATCACCGGGATCTCAAGCCCGGCGGCAGCGCCCATCATCACGCCCGCCAGTTTTTCCGGCAGGCGCAGCTCGTTAATCAGGTACAGCGGCATATTAATAATGTAGAGGCTATTGGTGCCCCACATCAGCGTACACACCGAAAAGAGCAACAGCGCGTCGCGCCGGTTGCGGCGCGGCGCTTCCAGCGGCGCGGCGGTCGCGAGCGGCTCTTTGCGCATCGACGGTAAAAAGCACCAGACCATCAGCGCGCACAGCACAAACGCCGCCGCGGCGCTGACATACATCACCTGAAAGCCGAACCCCATCGCCAGCGCATACGCCAGCGGCGGCCCGACCACCCAGGCGAGCGACACCTGCGCGCGCAGCACCGAACTGAACATCACCGCTTCGCGCCCGGTGCGATCGGCGTGCTCGCGCGCCAGCGCGAACATCTGCGGGTTGGCGGTCGAACCAAAACTGCTCAGGAACACACCGACAAACAGCAAAATGAAATAGTTGCGGTTCCAGGCAAACAACAGGCACGCCAGCGCGCCCAGCAGGCAGCAGGCGAAAATCAGGGATTTACGGTCGCCCTTACGATCCGAGCGCCCGGCCAGAAACTGGCTGACGAAAATGCCAATAATCGCACTACCGGTAAAAAAGAAGCCGACCATCGCCGGACGTGCGTGTACCTCTTCCGTCAGAAACAGGCTCAGCGTCGGGGTTTGCAGCGCGCCCGCAATACCGGTGAGAAAAGCAACGATCAGAAACGAGGCTGATGTGAAATCGAGCGGACGCCGCGGGGCCGCGAGGGAGTCGTTTTGCATAGCGTAAGCAGTATCGGTAAAGAAGGGGCGGAGTTTACGCCTCTTGTCATTATTTGAACAGCAACCCGACGCCACGACGCCACAAAAAATCAAAATAGCATTTCATAATCATTTTGCCGCTTTGCTGAAGCCAGCTGAACCTTCCCGGAAAAAAGCTGAACCTGGCACCCGCCGCGTTTCACTAAGGGGTGAAATGTGCGGGATCTCTAATATTCAACACGTCAATAACGGCTTTTCTTGCGCGCAGAGCGCGGAGAATGCAGACTTTCTTGAAACGTTTCAGCGTTGTCTCGTTTTGCTCATTTGGCGTGACAACGCTCTTTTTCTCACAACGGCTGAAACGATTCGGGTTCAGCAAGCGAGGAGACCATGTTCCAGTTATCTGTTCAGGATATCCATCCCGGCGCTCATGCCGGAGATAAAGAAGCCGCGATTCGTCAGGTTGCTGACGCGCTGGTGAAAGCGGGCAACGTCAGCGCCGGTTATGTTGACGGCATGATGGCCCGCGAGAAGCAAACCTCCACCTTTTTAGGCAACGGCATCGCCATTCCCCACGGGACGACGGACACGCGTGACCAGGTGCTGAAAACCGGCGTCCAGGTGTTTCAGTTCCCGCAGGGCGTCGCCTGGGGCGACGATCAGGTAGCGTACGTCGCCATCGGCATCGCGGCCAGCTCCGATGAACACTTAGGCCTGCTGCGTCAGCTCACCCATGTGCTGAGCGACGATGCGATTGCTGAACAGCTGAAAACCGCGACCACCGCCGAAGAGCTGCGTGCGCTGCTCATGGGCGAGAAGCAAAGCGCGGGCATGAAACTGGACAACGACACCCTCACGCTTGACGTTGCGGCCACGAGCCTTGTGACGTTACAGGCGCTGAACGCCGGTCGTCTCAGCGAAGCGGGCGCGGTGGATGCGGAGTTCGTAAGCCATGTGATTAACGCTAAACCGCTGAACCTCGGCCAGGGCGTCTGGCTTGCTGACAGCGCGCAGGGCAACCTCGCCAGCGCGGTCGCGGTGAGCCGTCCGGCGCAGCCGTTCACGCAGGATGGCGAAAACGTCGGCCTGCTGCTGACGGTCGCGGTCGCTGACGATCAGCCGCTGCAGGTACTGGGCCGCGTCAGCGAACTGCTGATCGCGAACAAAGCTGACCGTCTGCTGAACGCCGACGCCGCCACGCTGCTGACGCTGCTGACCAGCGATGACGCGCCAGGCGAAGATGTGCTGAGCGCCGAATTCACCGTGCGTAACGAGCACGGCCTGCATGCTCGTCCGGGCACGGTGCTTGTGAACACCATCAAACAGTTCAATAGCGATGTCACCGTCACCAACCTCGACGGCACCGGTAAACCGGCGAATGGCCGCAGCCTGATGAAAGTCGTGGCGCTCGGCGTTAAGAAAGGCCATCGCCTGCGCTTTACCGCACAGGGCGACGATGCGCAGGCGGCGCTGGACGCCATCGGCGAAGCCATCAACGCGGGTCTCGGGGAGGGCGCAGCATGAGCAGACGTGTCGCCACTATTACTCTCAACCCGGCATATGACCTGGTAGGTTACTGCGCAGAGATTGAGCGCGGCGAAGTTAACCTCGTGCGGACTACCGGCCTGCACGCTGCGGGTAAAGGCATTAACGTCGCCAAAGTGCTCAAAGATTTAGGTATCGACGTCACCGTGGGCGGTTTTCTCGGTAAAGATAACCAGGACGGCTTTCAGCAGCTGTTCAGCGAACTTGGCATCGCCAACCGTTTCCAGGTGGTGCAGGGCCGTACCCGCATTAACGTCAAACTGACGGAAAAAGACGGCGAAGTGACCGACCTTAACTTCTCTGGTTTTGAAGTGACGCCTGCCGACTGGGAGCGTTTCGTTAATGACTCCTTAACCTGGCTTGGCCAGTTCGACATGGTATGCGTCAGCGGCAGCCTGCCATCGGGCGTTTCTCCGGAAGCGTTTACCGACTGGATGACCCGTCTGCGCAGCCAGTGTCCGTGCATCATTTTCGACAGCAGCCGCGAGGCACTAGTCGCCGGGCTGAAAGCCGCGCCGTGGCTGGTGAAACCGAACCGCCGTGAGCTGGAGATTTGGGCTGGCCGCAAGCTGCCGGAACTCAAAGATGTTATCGAGGCGGCTCACGCGCTTCGCGAACAGGGTATCGCCCATGTGGTGATCTCTCTGGGCGCGGAAGGGGCGCTGTGGGTAAACGCGTCGGGTGAATGGATCGCCAAACCGCCGTCCTGTGACGTCGTCAGTACGGTCGGGGCAGGGGATTCCATGGTTGGCGGCCTGATCTACGGCTTGCTGATGCGTGAATCCAGTGAACATACCCTACGTCTTGCAACGGCGGTGGCGGCGCTGGCGGTCAGCCAGAGCAACGTCGGCATCACCGACAGGACACAGTTGGCCGCAATGATGGCGCGTGTCGACTTAAAACCCTTCCACTAACAGCAGGAGAGGCATAATGAAAACGCTGCTGATTATCGAGCCCGGGTGTGGACAGGCCCGCGCTTATATGGCGAAAACGCTGCTTGGTGCCGCCGCGCAAAAAGCACAGCTGGAATTAACCGATAACCCGAACGATGCGGAACTGGCGATTGTTATCGGCAGTGCCGTACCGGCAGACGCATCCCTGAATGGCAAAAAGGTTTACCTCGGCGATATTAATCGCGCCGTGGCGCACCCGGAGCTGTTTTTAAGCGAAGCGAAATCGAATGCGAAGGCGTATACCGCGCCTGTCGCCGCCGCGCCTGCGGCAAGCGTAAACGCCAGCGGCCCGAAACGCATTGTGGCGGTCACGGCTTGCCCGACCGGCGTGGCGCACACCTTTATGGCGGCGGAAGCGATTGAAACCGAAGCCAAAAAACGCGGCTGGTGGGTGAAAGTGGAAACGCGCGGCTCTGTCGGCGCGGGTAATGCGATTACGCCGGAAGAAGTGGCGCAGGCGGATCTGGTCATCGTGGCGGCGGACATCGAAGTGGATCTGGCGAAATTCGCCGGGAAACCGATGTATCGCACCTCAACGGGTCTGGCGCTGAAGAAAACCGCGCAGGAATTCGACAAAGCGGTGGCGGAAGCCAAACCGTATCAGCCAGCAGGCGCTGGCACTGTGGCGACCGATAAAAAAGAGCAGGGCGGCGCGGGTCCGTACCGTCATCTGCTGACCGGCGTCTCCTATATGCTGCCAATGGTGGTGGCAGGTGGTCTGCTGATTGCGCTCTCGTTTGTGTTCGGCATCGAAGCCTTTAAACAGGAAGGGACGCTGGCGGCAGCGCTGATGAAAATCGGCGGCGGCTCTGCGTTCGCCCTGATGGTGCCGGTACTGGCCGGTTATATCGCGTTCTCCATCGCCGACCGTCCGGGCCTCACGCCGGGTCTTATCGGCGGTATGCTGGCGGTCAGCACCGGTTCCGGCTTTATCGGCGGCATCATCGCGGGTTTCCTGGCCGGTTACGTGGCGAAAGCCATCAGCGGCAAAGTGAAGCTGCCGCAGAGCATGGAGGCGCTGAAGCCAATCCTTATCATTCCGCTGTTCTCCAGCCTGATTGTGGGTCTGGCGATGATTTACGTGATCGGTACGCCGGTGGCTAAAATCCTGGCGGGCCTGACCGCATGGCTGCAGGGCATGGGTACGGCGAACGCCGTCCTGCTGGGCGCTATCCTCGGTGCCATGATGTGTACCGATATGGGCGGCCCGGTGAACAAAGCGGCGTATGCGTTTGGCGTGGGGCTGCTGAGTTCTCAGGTCTATGCGCCGATGGCGGCAATTATGGCGGCCGGTATGGTTCCGCCGCTGGCGATGGGTATCGCTACCCTGGTGGCGCGTCGTAAATTCGACAAAGGCCAGCAGGAGGGCGGCAAAGCGGCGCTGGTGCTGGGCCTGTGCTTTATCTCCGAAGGCGCTATCCCGTTCGCAGCGCGTGACCCGATGCGTGTGATCCCGTGCTGTATCGTGGGCGGTGCGCTGACTGGCGCTATCTCCATGGCGATTGGTGCGAAACTGATGGCGCCGCACGGCGGTCTGTTCGTCCTGCTGATCCCAGGCGCTATCAGCCCGGTGCTGGGCTACCTGCTCGCCATCGTAGCAGGTTCGCTGCTGGCGGGTCTGGTGTATGCCTTCCTGAAACGTCCGGAAAGCGAACTGGCGGCGAAAGCGGCCTGATGCTGATAACTCCCTGCTCCGGCAGGGAGTTTTTTATCCCCCTCTGTATTCCCCGTTACACGTCTTTTTTGCCCTCTGCGCCATTTGCGTCAACACTTAACTCTTTGTATCGCTTAAAGGAGGACGCTGTGCTGCGCTCAATCGCCACGCTGTGTGTCGCCGGAACCCTGCCGGAAAAGCTGCGCGCCATCGCGCAGGCCGGTTTCGACGGCGTCGAGATATTCGAACCCGATTTCACGGAGTGGGGCGAAAGCCCGGCGCGGCTGGCTACGCTGTGCCGGGAGCTGGGCTTAACCATTTTTCTTTATCAGCCGCTGCGTAACGTTGACGGCGTGCCGGCTGAGGCGTGGCCGCAAACGCGCGAGCGCGCGTACCGCACGTTTGAGACGATGCGCGAAATGGGCTGCCGCAGTCTACTGGCGTGCAGCAATCTGGAGGCGGACAGCAGCGCCGATCCGGCGCGGCAGACGGAGGATTTAGCGCGCCTTGCGGAAATTGCCGCAGAGTTTGACGCACGGGTGGGGTATGAGGCGCTCGCCTGGGGCCGCCATGTGAACCGCTACACGCAGGCCTGGGAGCGGGTGAACGCGGTGGATCATCCGGCGCTCGGCCTGGTGTTAGACAGCTTTCACGTGCTGGCGCGCGGAGATACGCTGGCGCTTAAGGGCATTGCGCCTGAGAAAATCTTCTTTACGCAGTTCGCCGATGCGCCGCGCAAAAATTTACCGCTGGAGGCGTGGAGCCGCCACTTTCGCGCGTATCCGGGCGAAGGCAGCCTGCCGGTGGTGGATTTCGCGCGCACATTAATGGCGAGCGGATATCAGGGGCCGTGGTCGCTTGAGGTGTTCAGCGATGCGTGGCAGCAGGCACCCGCCGAAGAGAGCGCCCGCGCCGGGTTGGCCTCGCTGAACTGGCTTGCGGCGCAGCTTGAAGCGCCGCACCGCGAGGGAGAGGCGTAATTACGCCTGCGCGCCGCCCGTTTGCTGGGCCTTCAGCCAGGCGATTTCTTCATTCCAGATATCGGGATTAATGGTTTCCAGAATCAGCGGAATGTTGTCGAAATGCGACTGCTGCATGATCCAGCGAAACGGCGTAAAGCCGATATTACCTTCGCCCAGGCTGTGGTGACGGTCGACGCGGCTTGCGAAAGTACTTTTGGCGTCATTGAGGTGCATCCCGCGCAGATACTGAAAGCCGACGATGCGGTCGAATTCGGCGAAGGTTTTCTCGCAGTCTTCTTCGGTGCGCAGATCGTAACCCGCGGCGAAGGCGTGGCAGGTATCAATGCACACGCCGACGCGGGATTTGTCTTCCACCTGATCGATAATCGCCGCCAGATGCTCAAAGCGGAAACCGAGGTTACTGCCCTGACCTGCGGTGTTTTCAATCACCGCCGTCACGCCTTCGGTTTTATCGAGCGCGATATTCACCGACTCGGCGATGCGCGACAAACAGGCCTCTTCGCTTAACTGCTGAAGGTGGCTGCCGGGGTGGAAGTTCAGCAGCGTCAGGCCGAGTTGCGCGCAGCGCGCCAGCTCGTCGATAAACGCCGCGCGGGATTTCTCCAGCGCTTCCGGCTCCGGGTGGCCTAAGTTAATCAGAAAACTGTCGTGCGGCAGAATCTGACCGGGGCCGTAGCCATGCTTGCGGCAGGCGGCTTTGAACTCGTCGATGACGGCAGGCGTCAGCGCCGCCGCGCGCCACTGGCGCTGGTTTTTGGTAAACAGCGCAAAGGCTGTCGCGCCAATTTCCGCCGCGCGGGCCGGGGCGTTCGCCACCCCGCCCGATGCGCTGACGTGCGCGCCTATAAACTTCATCGTTTTCTCCTGTCATACCCGCAAAAGGGGGAACGTTTTATCATAGCGGACAGAGCAGGGAAAGGCGTGCCGCTTTATGCCAGCAGATGCGTGACCGCGAGATTAATCGCGCCACCGCCCACAATCAGCCAGACGAAGAGCACCAGCGCCATCAGTAGCGGACGCACACCAGCATTTTTCAGCGCGCTGACGTGGGTCGTCAGGCCGAGCGCCGCCATCGCCATCGCCAGCAGAATGGTGTCGAGCGCCACCAGCGTCTGCACGACCGCCTGCGGCAGCAGATGCAGGGAGTTAAACGCCGCGACCACAATAAACAGCAGGGCGAACCACGGAATGGTAATCTTGCCCGCTTTCTCGCCATTGCGTGGAGAGAGCTGTTTTACCCGGCCTGCCAGCAGCAGAAGGAACGGAGCCAGCATCATCACGCGGAGCATTTTGGCAATCACCGCCGCGTTTTCGGTGTCCGCGCTGACCGCATGGCCTGCCGCGACCACCTGCGCCACTTCATGCACCGTTGAGCCGATATACACGCCAAACGTCTGTTCGCTAAACCACGGCGCAAGCCACGGCCACAGCAGCGGGTAGACAAAAATCGCGAGCGTACCGAAAATCACGACCGTTGCGACCGCCACGGTGACTTTGCTCGCCTGCGCTTTCACCACCGGCTCGGTCGCCAGCACTGCGGCGGCACCGCAGATGCTGCTACCCGCGCCAATCAGCCAGCTGGTTTCACGGTCAAGCTTGAACACTTTCTGCCCGAGCCAGCAGGCGAGGGTAAAGGTGCTGGCGAGCGTCAGGATGTCCACCAGAATGCCGCTGGCACCCACATCGGCTATCTGCCAGAAGGTGAGACGAAACCCGTACAGAATAATGCCCAGGCGCAGCAAATGCTGTTTGGCGAACAGCACGCCGCCGTCGCAGTGGGTATGGATTTTCGGGTACAGCGTATTGCCGATAATCATCCCGCCGAGAATGGCCACGGTCAGCGCGCTGAAACCCGCGTTACCTACGGCCGGAATCGCGCCGATCCAGATAGCGGCGGCGGTGAGTAAACCGGTCAGCGCCAGACCCGGCAAGAAATGCATAAGCCCATGATGGCGTTCAGAATAAGTCAGTGTGGTCATCGCGTCCTCCTGTTATGGAATAAGCTTATGCCGTTCTGGTATAAAATTAAAATTGATTATATATTTATAATTAATCTTAATAAGTGGTAAGCACGGTTGCGTTCGCACGAGGTCATCATGCACATCACCTTACGCCAGCTGGAAGTGTTCGCCGAAGTCCTGAAAAGTGGTTCGACGACCCAGGCCTCTCAGATGTTGTCCCTCTCTCAGTCCGCCGTCAGCGCGGCGCTCACCGATCTGGAAGGCCAGCTCGGCGTGCAGCTTTTTGACCGCGTCGGCAAGCGGCTGGTTGTCAATGAACACGGGCGGCTGTTATATCCGCGCACCGTGGCGCTGCTGGAGCAGGCGGGCGAAATCGAGCGGCTGTTTCGCAACGACAATGGCGCTATCCGCGTTTACGCCAGTAGCACCATCGGCAACTATATTCTGCCGGAAATCATTGCCCGCTATCGCCGCGACTTTCCGGATCTGCCGCTGGAGATGAGCGTCGGCAACAGTCTCGACGTGGTGCAGGCGGTGTGCGATTTTCGCGTGGATATCGGGCTTATCGAAGGGCCGTGCCATATGGCAGAAATCGTGGCGCAGCCGTGGCTTGAGGATGAACTGGTGGTGTTCGCCTCGCCCGCAAGCCCCTTGCTGGAAGGCGAAGTGACGCTGGAACGGCTCGCCGCCATGCCGTGGATTTTGCGCGAGAAAGGCTCCGGCACGCGCGAAATTGTCGATTATCTGCTGCTGTCACATTTGCCGCAGTTTCGCCTCAGCATGGAGCTTGGCAACTCGGAAGCGATTAAACACGCGGTGCGCCACGGGCTTGGCGTGAGCTGCCTGTCGCGACGGGTGATCGCCGAGCAGCTGGAAACCGGCTCGCTGGTAGAAGTGAAAGTGCCGCTGCCGCCGCTGGTGCGCACGCTTTACCGCATTCATCACCGACAAAAACATCTCTCCAGCGCGCTGGCGCGTTTTTTGCGCTATTGCGAACTCTGATTTCGCGGAGCGCGTCACACGGCGCGCTCATCATCAGTTTTTTTCCTCTCAACGCCCCGATTCGCTGCTTTACTTATAATCCTCGAGCGATCATGAAGCTCTCTTATAACCGCGTATTTCCACCAGGCGCTTAGCGGCAACTCTGCTACAATCGCGCCTCTTTTGATGGATGGGCATTATTTTTATATGGTTTCCGAATCTAAAACCACACAAGCGCCTGGGCTGCGTCGCGAACTGAAGGCGCGCCACCTGACCATGATCGCCATTGGCGGCTCCATCGGCACAGGGCTTTTTGTCGCTTCCGGTGCGACCATTTCTCAGGCGGGCCCGGGTGGCGCGCTGTTGTCCTATATTCTCATCGGTCTGATGGTCTATTTCCTGATGACGAGCCTCGGCGAGCTGGCAGCCTATATGCCGGTCTCCGGCTCGTTTTCCACTTACGGCCAGAAATATGTCGAAGAAGGCTTCGGCTTCGCGCTCGGCTGGAACTACTGGTACAACTGGGCGGTGACCATCGCGGTTGACCTGGTGGCATCACAGCTGGTGATGAGCTACTGGTTCCCGGACACGCCCGGCTGGATCTGGAGCGCGCTGTTCCTCGGCATCATGTTCCTGCTGAACGTCATCTCCGTGAAAGGCTTCGGCGAAGCGGAATATTGGTTCTCTTTAATCAAAGTCGCCACCGTGATTATTTTTATCCTGGTGGGCGTCGCGATGATCGTCGGGATTTTCAAAGGGGCAGCGCCGGCCGGCTGGAGCAACTGGGCTATCGGCGACGCGCCGTTCGCGGGCGGTTTCTCGGCGATGATAGGCGTGGCGATGATTGTCGGCTTCTCCTTCCAGGGCACCGAGCTTATCGGTATCGCGGCGGGTGAATCAGAGGAGCCGGAGAAAAACATTCCGCGCGCGGTGCGTCAGGTGTTCTGGCGTATCCTGCTGTTCTATGTGTTCGCAATTCTGATAATCAGCCTGATTATTCCGTACACCGATCCGAGCCTTTTGCGTAACGACGTGAAAGATATCAGCGTCAGTCCGTTTACGCTGGTGTTCCAGCACGCCGGTCTGCTGGGCGCGGCGGCGATTATGAATGCGGTGATCCTGACGGCGGTGCTGTCTGCGGGTAACTCCGGGATGTATGCTTCCACGCGTATGCTCTATACGCTCGCCTGCGACGGCAAAGCGCCGCGCATTTTCGCGAAGCTGTCGAAAGGCGGCGTGCCGCGCAACGCGCTGTATGCGACGACGGTTATCGCTGGTCTGTGCTTCCTGACGTCAATGTTTGGCAACCAGACGGTCTATCTGTGGCTGCTGAACACCTCCGGGATGACGGGCTTTATCGCCTGGTTGGGTATCGCCATCAGCCATTACCGTTTCCGTCGCGGCTATGTGTTGCAGGGCAATGACATTAACGATCTGCCGTATCGTTCCGGCTTCTTCCCGCTGGGCCCGATTTTCGCCTTTGTGCTGTGCCTGATTATTACGCTCGGCCAGAACTATCAGGCGTTCCTTGCGGACACCATTGACTGGGCAGCCGTTGCGGCCACCTATATTGGCATTCCGCTGTTCCTGATTATCTGGTTTGGTTACAAGCTGGTGAAGGGCTCCCGTTTCGTGCGTTACCGCGATATGGAATTCCCTGAACATCTGAAGAAATAAAGAAAAGGGCGCGTAAAGCGCCCTTTTTTATGGGGTTTTTCTGGGGGACGGCGGGTGCGCTGCGCTTATCCGCCCTACATACCTGTCGCACCTTTATCGTAGGGGGGTAAGCAAAGCGCACCCGCCATTGCTCTTATATAGTAGGGTGGGTAAGCGCAGCGCACCCACCGCGTACCGCATTACGACCTTTGAATCACACCCACCACACTCTGTTAACGCAGATGCTGCGCGTGGAAACGCAAATGCTCTTCAATAAACGTGGCGATAAAATAATAACTGTGGTCGTAACCCGGCTGCATACGCAACGTTAACGGCCAGCCCGCCTTGCGCGCGGCTTCGTCAAGCCGCTCCGGCTGAAGCTGCTCGCCGAAAAACGGATCATTGTCGCCCTGATCGATAAGCGTCGAGATCGCGTTTTCCGCAGACGCCTGCTCCATCAGCGCGCAGCTGTCCCACGCGCGCCACAGATTTTCGTCATCACCCAGATACGCCGCGAACGCTTTTTTGCCCCACGGCACCCCGGCCGGGTTCACAATAGGCGCAAACGCCGACACCGAGCTAAAACGCCCCGGATTTTTCAGCGCCATGATAAGCGCCCCGTGGCCGCCCATCGAATGCCCGCTAATCGCCGCTTTCGGTGCCAGCGTAAAGTTTTCCGCCAGCACCTGCGGTAACTCCTCGCTCAGATAATCAAACATCCGGTAATGCGCGGCCCACGGCGTCTCGGTGGCGTTCAGGTAAAAGCCCGCGCCTTTGCCGAGATCGTAACCGGCGTCATCCGCCACCGCGTCGCCACGCGGACTGGTATCCGGCATCACCAGCGCCAGTCCCAGCTCAGCAGCGACCCGCTGCGCGCCCGCTTTGGTAGTGAAATTCTCATCGCTGCAGGTCAGCCCGGACAGCCACCACACCACCGGCGGCGGGGTCTGCGCGTCGGGCGGAAGATAGATGCTGAAGGTCATCGGGCAGTTAAGCACGCGGGAGTCGTGACGCCAGCGCTGTTGTAAACCGCCAAAACAGCGGTGTTCTTCGAGCAGTTCCATAGGGGCTCCTTTTGTTCAAACCCGGATAGTGCAGTCTAACCGTCAGGTGAGCAAGTTTCACTTCACCGGGCCGGGATCATAGCGCATCATATTGATAACTTTATTTTAACAAATGGAGGCGGCGTGGCGCTGCGTATTGCATTAACCGGCTTTCTGGCACTGGTGGTGGCAATGGGAATAGGGCGGTTCGCGTTCACGCCCCAGGTGCCGCTTATGGTGGGCGAAGGTGAGCTGACGCTGACCACTGCGGGGCTTGTGGCCGCCGCCAACTATCTTGGCTATCTGGTGGGTGCGTGGGATGCCATGCGCGCGCATCGCCATGTCGAATACCGGCTGCATATGGGCGTCTGGGGCGCGGTGCTGCTGACGCTCGTTTCCGCGCTGGCAGACGGCCCGTGGTCGCACGGCGTGGTGCGCTTCGTGATTGGCTGCATGAGCGGCTGGGCGCTGGTGATGGCCGCAGGCTGGACTAACGAACAGCTCGCCCACCACGGCAGGCCTGGCTTAAGCGCGGCGGTCTTCGCAGGCCCTGGCGTTGGTATCACTATCAGCGGCCTGCTGGCGGTCTGGATCCACGGCGCAGCGCTCAGCGCCGCACAGGGCTGGGTGATTTACGGCACGCTGGCGTTCGCGCTGATTGCGCTTATCGCCCGTTATTTACCCCGCAAAGGCGAGCTGCACCGGGCGGATACGCCGCCCGCGCCGCTCGAACTGACGCCCGCGCTCAAAAGACTGGTCTGGAGCTATAGTCTCGCAGGCTACGGCTATATTCTGCCCGCCACGTTTTTATCGCAGATGGCGGCGGCGCGCTTTCCCGGCAGCCTGTTCGCGCAGTTCGTCTGGCCGGTGTTCGGCGCGGCGTCGGTTGTGGGCATTGCGCTCAGTATTCTCTGGCGAACGCGCGGTACGGCATCGCAGCGCCTCGCGATTGTCCTCTGGCTCCAGGGCCTCGGCGTACTGGCGGCGGCGCTGCTGCCGGGATTATCAGGGCTTGTGATCGGCTCACTTCTCGTGGGCGGCGGTTTCCTGTGCGCGGTGCAGCTTTCTTTGCAGTGCGGGCGCGAGCTGGCACCGTCGCACACCCGCTATCTCGCAGGCCTGTTGACTACCGGTTATGCGATAGGGCAGCTTGTCGGGCCGGTCACTTCAGCGCTCTCAAGCCACTTCACCGGCCAGCTTGAGCCCGCGTTGTGGCTCGCGGGCGTGGCGCTGTTTATCGGCGGCGCGCTGGTCTTCCGGCGAGCCTGAAAGGCTGCGACGATTTCAACAATTTCGCCCCGGCCACTGGATTATGTGCGTTAGCTCACGCACAATGAGCCACGCTCCGCCCCGGCCGGGCAGAGTCTGGTTACACCTGCAGGAGAAAATAACGATGCCATCACTCAGTAAAGAAGCGGCCCTGGTTCATGAAGCGCTGGTCGCGCGCGGTCTGGAGACGCCACTGCGTCCGCCGGTCAACGAGCTGGATAACGAAACCCGCAAGCGCCTTATCGCCGGTCATATGACCGAAATCATGCAGCTGCTTAATCTGGATCTGAGCGATGACAGCCTGATGGAAACGCCGCATCGCATCGCCAAGATGTATGTGGATGAGATTTTCTCCGGCCTCGATTACGCCAATTTCCCGAAGATTACCGTTATTGAGAACAAAATGAAGGTGGATGAAATGGTCACGGTGCGCGACATCACCCTGACCAGCACCTGCGAACATCACTTTGTGACCATCGACGGTAAAGCGACCGTCGCGTATATCCCGAAAGACGCGGTGATCGGCCTTTCAAAAATCAACCGCATCGTGCAGTTTTTCGCCCAGCGTCCGCAGGTGCAGGAGCGACTGACGCAGCAGGTACTGGTGGCACTGCAAACGCTGCTTGGCACGAACAACGTGGCGGTCTCCATCGACGCGGTGCATTACTGCGTGAAAGCGCGCGGCATCCGCGACGCCACCAGCGCGACCACCACGACCTCGCTCGGCGGGCTGTTTAAATCCAGCCAGAACACGCGCCAGGAATTTCTGCGCGCCGTGCGTCACCACAACGGCTAAAACCCAGGATGACGAGAAATATCACCCTCGACGCGGTACGCGGTCTGGCGATCCTCGGCATCCTTCTGCTTAACATTACCGCCTTTGGGCTCCCGAAGGCGGCCTATCTCAACCCCGCCTGGTATGGCGATATCACCTCCCGCGACGCCTGGACATGGGCGCTGCTCGATCTCTTCGCCCAGGTCAAATTCCTCACGCTGTTCGCGCTGCTGTTCGGGGCTGGTCTGCAAATGCTGCTGCCGCGCGGTAAACGCTGGATCCAGGCAAGGCTTACGCTGCTGGCGCTGCTCGGTTTTGTACACGCCATTTTCATCTGGGATGGCGATATTCTGCTGGCGTACGGGCTGGTAGGGCTCATCTGCTGGCGCATGGTGCGCGACGCCCCGAGCGTTAAATCGCTGTTTAAAACCGGCGTGGTGCTTTATCTCATCGGGATTGCGGTGCTGTTGCTGCTCGGCATGATATCCGGCGAGCACATGAGCCGCTCCTGGACGCCGCAGGCGGCCGATCTCTTCTATGAAAAATTCTGGCGTCTGGAAGGGGGCATGGAGGCCGTGCGCAGCCGCCTCGATCTGCTCTCCTCCATGCTGCTGGCGCTCGGCGCGCAGTATGGCTGGCAGCTCGCGGGCATGATGCTGACCGGCGCGGCGCTGATGCGCAGCGGCTGGTTGCGCGGCGAATTCAGTCTGCGCCACTACCGGCGCACCGGTTTCGGGCTGGTGGCGCTGGGCGTGCTGATTAACCTGCCCGCGATAGTCGTGCAGTGGCATCTCGGCTGGGATTACCGCTGGTGCGCGTTTCTGCTTCAGGCACCGCGCGAACTGGGCGCGCCGCTGCAGGCGCTCGGCTATACGGCGCTGGTTTTCGGTTACTGGCCGTGTCTGGCGCGCCTGAAACTGATGACCGCCGTAGCCTGCGTCGGGCGTATGGCGCTCACTAACTATCTGCTGCAAAGTCTTATCTGCACGACGCTCTTCAACCGCTTCGGCCTGTTTATGCAGTTTGACCGGCTCTCGCTGCTGGCGTTTGTTCCGGCGGTCTGGGCCGTTAATCTCGCGTTCTCTGTGCTGTGGCTGCGTTATTTCCGCCAGGGGCCGCTGGAGTGGCTATGGCGGCGTCTGACACGTCTCGCCGCAGGCGCACCGCAATCTGTATCATCCAGATAACGATCTGGATCACAATCGTTAACAAATCGTATGTAACCGTTTCCAGCGCTGTGATGCGCTTCACGCAGCGCGTTCAGGCGCACTGCCAGAATAGCCACCTGACTTAACACAGGGGGTTTCTGTGAGACGCATTTCAGCTCTTCAGGGTGGTCGCCATGATCACCATTCGTGACGTTGCCCGTCTGGCAGGGGTCTCTGTTGCGACGGTCTCCCGCGTTCTCAATAACAGCGCGCTGGTCAGCCCGGAAACGCGTGAAACCGTCATGCAGGCGGTCACGCAGCTTGGTTACCGCCCGAACGCGAACGCCCAGGCGCTGGCCACTCAGGTCAGCGATACGATAGGCGTGGTGGTGATGGACGTCTCCGATCCGTTCTTCGGCGCGCTGGTGAAAGCCGTCGATGTGGTGGCGCAGCAGCACGGCAAATATGTGCTTATCGGCAACAGCTATCACGAGGCGGAAAAAGAGCGCCACGCCATTGAAGTGTTGATCCGCCAGCGTTGCAGCGCGCTTATCGTGCACGCCAAATCGCTTTGCGACGAGGAGCTTGCCGCTTTTCTTGAACAGGTGCCGGGCATGGTGTTGATTAACCGCATCGTGCCGGGTTACGCGCATCGCTGCGTCGGGCTTGATAACGTCACCGGCGCGATGATGGCGACGCGCATGCTGCAAAGCAGCGGCCATCAGCGCATCGGCTATCTCGCCTCCAGCCACCAGATTGATGATAACGACAAACGCCGCGAAGGGTGGCAGCGGGCGCTGGCCGATGAAGGCGTTCAGCCGCCGGAGGCCTGGGTCGGCACCGGTAGCCCGGATATGCAGGGCGGCGAGACGGCGATGGTTGAACTCTTAGGCCGCAATCTGCATCTCACCGCCGTGTTTGCTTACAACGACAGCATGGCGGCAGGCGCGCTGACGGCGCTGAAAGATAACGGCATTCTGGTGCCGCAGCATCTGTCAGTCATTGGTTTCGATGATATCCCGATTGCCCGTTACACCGATCCGCAACTGACCACCGTGCGTTATCCGGTGGTCTCCATGGCGCGTCTCGCCACTGAACTGGCGCTACAGGGGGCCGCAGGAGCGCTGGATCCGACGGCTACCCACTGTTTTATGCCTACGCTGGTGCGTCGTCATTCCGTCGCGGCGCGGCAAAATGTGGAGCCGATCACTAGTTTATAAATGCGCGTGATGTAACCGCTTTCAATCTGTGAGTAAATTCACAGTATATTAACATTGCGCTGACTATGATGACGGCGTCTCATGGGCCTGAAACTTTATGTAACGGCGATTTAACACTGACGTTATCTGCCGCCCCTGAACGATAAAAAAGCTTTACTGGAAGCATTACCGAGCAAGGAAGTGTTTTTTATTAGTGAACTTCGGCATTCAGTAAGGTTTTTCTCCTTACCGTCCTGCCGCCCGTTTTTCACGATTGCTACCCTGCATAAAAACCGGAGATACCATGAATAAGAAGGTGTTGACCCTCTCTGCCGTTATGTCCTGCATGCTTTTTGGCACCGCGGCTCAGGCAGCCGACCGTATTGGCGTAACCATTTATAAATACGACGACAACTTTATGTCTGTCGTGCGCAAGGCAATTGAAAAAGACGCTTCCGCTTCGCCTGACGTTCAGCTGCTGATGAACGACTCCCAGAACGACCAGTCCAAGCAGAACGATCAGATTGATGTGCTGCTGGCAAAAGGCGTGAAATCTCTGGCGATCAACCTGGTTGACCCGGCGGCCGCAGGCACTGTTATCGAAAAAGCGCGCGGTCAGAACATCCCCATCGTGTTCTTTAACAAAGAGCCGTCCCGCAAAGCGCTGGACAGCTATGACAAAGCCTATTACGTGGGCACCGACTCCAAAGAATCCGGCATTATCCAGGGCGATCTGATTGCCAAGCACTGGAAAGCAAACGCGGGCTGGGATCTGAACAAAGATGGCCAGATCCAGTACGTCCTGCTGAAGGGCGAGCCGGGCCACCCGGATGCTGAAGCGCGTACCACTTACGTTATCAAAGAGCTGAACGACAAAGGCATTAAAACCGAGCAGCTGCAGCTGGATACCGCAATGTGGGATACCGCTCAGGCGAAAGATAAAATGGATGCCTGGCTCTCTGGCCCGAACGCTAACAAAATCGAAGTGGTTATCGCGAACAACGACGCCATGGCGATGGGTGCGGTAGAAGCGCTGAAAGCGCACAACAAATCATCTATTCCGGTCTTCGGTGTGGATGCGCTGCCTGAAGCGCTGGCGCTGGTGAAATCTGGCGCGCTGGCCGGTACCGTGCTGAACGATGCCAACAACCAGGCGAAAGCGACCTTCGACCTTGCTAAAAATCTGGCCGCAGGTAAAGGCGCGGCAGACGGCACTGACTGGAAAATTGAAAACAAAGTGGTGCGTATTCCTTATGTCGGCGTTGATAAAGACAACCTGGCGGAAATCACCAGCAAAAAATAATTGCAATGTATTTACGGGGCGCATTTTGCGCCCCCTTTAGCGTGCCATGCTCAGCCAACACACTCGCAGCCAGGTATAAATATGGTCAGCAATAATACGCAGTCGTCAGGCGAATACTTGTTGGAAATGACGAATATCAACAAGAGTTTTCCGGGCGTTAAGGCACTCGATAACGTTAATTTAAAAGTTCGTCCTCATTCTATTCATGCTCTGATGGGTGAGAATGGCGCGGGCAAATCAACGTTATTAAAATGTCTTTTCGGGATCTATCAAAAAGATTCCGGCAGTATTCTTTTCCAGGGGAAAGAAATTGATTTCCATTCGGCCAAAGAGGCGCTGGAGAATGGAATATCGATGGTGCATCAGGAATTAAACCTGGTATTACAACGTTCCGTCATGGACAACATGTGGCTTGGCCGTTATCCGACCAAAGGCATGTTTGTTGACCAGGAAAAAATGTATCTTGATACCAAAGCGATTTTCGACGAGCTCGATATTGATATCGACCCTAAAGCTCGCGTGGGTACGCTTTCTGTATCGCAGATGCAGATGATTGAAATCGCCAAAGCGTTCTCCTACGACGCGAAAATCGTCATCATGGATGAACCGACGTCTTCTCTGACGGAGAAAGAAGTTAATCATCTCTTTAAGATTATCCGTAAGCTGAAAGAACGCGGCTGCGGTATTGTTTATATTTCCCACAAAATGGAAGAGATTTTCCAGTTGTGCGATGAAATCACTATCCTGCGCGATGGCCAGTGGATCGCCACCCAGTCGCTGGAAGGGCTGGATATGGATAAGATCATCGCCATGATGGTTGGGCGTTCTCTCAACCAGCGCTTCCCGGATCGTGAAAACAAACCCGGTGAAGTGATCCTTGAAGTGCGCAATCTGACCTCGCTGCGCCAGCCCTCTATTCGTGATGTCTCCTTTGATCTGCATAAAGGCGAGATCCTGGGTATTGCCGGTCTGGTGGGCGCGAAGCGCACGGATATTGTGGAAACGTTATTTGGTATTCGCGAGAAATCTGGCGGTACCATTAGTCTGCACGGTAAAAAGATCAATAACCATAGCGCCAATGAGGCCATTAATAACGGCTTTGCGCTGGTGACCGAGGAGCGCCGCTCAACGGGGATCTACGCTTATCTGGATATCGGTTTTAACTCCCTGATTTCCAATATTCGCAACTATAAAAGCAAAATCGGCTTGCTGGATAATTCCCGCATGAAAAGCGATACCCAGTGGGTGATTGACTCAATGCGTGTTAAAACGCCGGGTCATCGCACACAAATTGGTTCGCTTTCCGGCGGTAACCAGCAAAAAGTGATCATCGGGCGCTGGCTGCTCACCCAGCCGGAAATATTAATGCTCGATGAGCCGACGCGCGGCATCGACGTAGGCGCGAAATTTGAAATCTACCAGCTTATTGCTGAACTGGCGAAAAAGGGTAAGGGGATCATTATTATCTCCTCAGAAATGCCTGAGCTGTTAGGGATAACTGACCGTATTCTGGTAATGAGCAATGGCCTCGTCTCCGGAATTGTTGACACCAAAACGACGACGCAAAATGAAATTCTGCGTCTTGCGTCTTTGCACCTTTAATATCAGGGGCTCCTCATGAGTGCGTTAAATAAGAAGAGTTTTCTCACTTATCTGAAAGAGGGCGGTATTTACGTCGTTCTTTTAGTGTTGCTGGCCATTATTATTTTCCAGGACCCGACGTTTTTAAGCCTGTTGAACTTAAGTAATATTCTCACCCAGTCATCGGTGCGTATTATTATCGCGCTTGGCGTGGCAGGGTTGATTGTCACCCAGGGGACTGACCTTTCCGCAGGGCGTCAGGTTGGCCTCGCCGCGGTGGTCGCGGCAACGCTGCTGCAGTCGATGGAAAACGCCAACAAAGTGTTCCCGGAAATGGCGACCATGCCGATTGCGCTGGTGATCCTGATTGTCTGCGCTATCGGTGCCGTGATTGGTCTGGTAAACGGCATTATCATTGCGTACCTGAACGTGACGCCGTTTATTACCACGCTTGGCACGATGATCATCGTTTACGGTATCAACTCGCTGTATTACGACTTCGTGGGCGCGTCGCCGATTTCCGGCTTCGATTCCGGCTTCTCGACGTTTACGCAGGGGTTTGTCGCGCTCGGTGGTTTCAGGCTTTCCTACATTACGTTTTACGCGCTGATTGCCGTGGCGTTCGTCTGGATCCTGTGGAATAAAACCCGCTTTGGTAAAAACATTTTCGCTATCGGCGGTAACCCGGAAGCGGCGAAAGTCTCCGGCGTGAACGTGGCGCTGAACCTGCTGATGATTTATGCGCTCTCCGGCGTGTTCTACGCCTTCGGTGGGATGCTGGAAGCGGGCCGTATCGGTTCTGCCACTAACAATCTGGGCTTTATGTATGAGCTCGACGCCATCGCGGCGTGTGTGGTGGGCGGCGTCTCCTTCAGCGGCGGCGTGGGTACGGTGCTTGGCGTGGTGACCGGTGTGATTATCTTCACCGTTATCAACTACGGCCTGACCTATATCGGCATCAACCCTTACTGGCAGTACATCATCAAGGGCGCGATTATCATTTTCGCGGTCGCCCTGGATTCCCTGAAATACGCGCGTAAGAAATAAGCGCGGTTACGCCAAAAAGCCTCCGTACGCGGGGGCTTTTTTATGGGCGGTGAGTGTGAATGATGGCGGGTGCGCTTTGCTTACCCGCCTTACACTCAGAGTGAGCGTTGAGGATGATGGTTTTGCTCCGGCTTAAAAAATCGGCCTCGCTGTTTCGCCGCAGGCCGGGGCGCACCGGAGGGACCCGGTGCGAGGGCATGACAATACAGGGAGGTTTTGTCTTGCCCGACCCATGGCCGGAGGGAATAAGGCGAGGCTTCCCCGCAGGGGCGATTTTCTGCCGGGAGCCGGGATTGCAAAGGGGGCGGCGGCGATCCCCCTTTGCACGTTCGCGTGAGGGAAGCGCACATATCAGGATGACATTGTGGCGAACGTAACGAATTCACCGACCTGATATATTAAAAACTGGATGGCGGGTGCGCTGCGCTTACCCGCCCTACGGTGATGAAAGGAATTTGTAGAGTGAGTAAGCGCCAGCGCACCCACCGGGTACCAAGATGAAAGGAATTTGTAGGGTGGGTAAGCGCAGCGCACCCACCGGGTATAAAGATGAAAGGAATTTGTAGGGTGGGTAAGCGCAGCGCACCCACCGGGTATAAAGATGAAAGGAATTTGTAGGGTGGGTAAGCGCCAGCGCACCCACCGGGTATAAAGATGAAAGGAATTTGTAGGGTGGGTAAGCATCGCGCACCCACCGCACCTGCCATCGCGACGCTTACTTCTTTTTCTGCAATTCCAGCATCTGCTCGGGCGTCACGGCAGGGTAACCCTGCGCGTCGTCAGGCACTTCGCTAAGGGCGGGGATGGGCACCAGCGGGCCGAGGAAACGCGGTTCACGCTTAAAAATATAAAGATCCGCCAGCGCCCCTAAACGCGCGCCAAACTCACGCACGCGCACCGACAACATATTTTTCGGCGACGGCACGGCGTAACACTGCGCCTGAATGCCCATATGCAGCGCGATAAACAGCGCGCGCTCGCAATGGAAACGCTGGGTAATGATGATGAAATCGTTGGTATCGAACACACGGCGGGTGCGCACGATAGAGTCGAGCGTGCGGAAACCCGCGTAATCCAGCACGATATCCGCCGGATCGACGCCTGCGGCAATCAAATCCTTGCGCATCGTCATCGGCTCGTTATAGCTCTGCTGGGCATTATCGCCGCTTAACAGCAGGTAATTCACCTTGCCGCTGTTATAGGCGTTCAGCGCGCCCTGAATGCGGTAGCGGTAATACTGGTTAATCACGCCGGTGCGATAATATTTGGCGGTGCCCAGCACCACGCCTACCTGACGCCACGGTAAATCCTGTAGCTCGTCATAGACGTAAGGCGCGGTTTTCCAGCTGATCCAGCGGTCAAGGAGCAGCGCCGTTAACAGCAGTACGCCAATCAGGGCCAGCAGGCTGTATAACAAACGCTTTAACATTCAGGCAGCTCGAAGCAATCAGAAAAGAGATTCAAGGCTACTTTACCCGCCGGGCAAGAGCAAGAATCGAACGACCGGTTGAAGCATTTTTCGCCGCTGCGGGCAGAACGCCCGCAGCGTTATTTCAGGCAAGCGTAACGAGTTCGAGATTCGTGAAGCCAAGCGCCTTCAGCGTCGCGGCGGTGGCGTCGCGCTGAACAATCGTTGCGTCGTCACGTTCGGCAAGCGCGACGCGCTTGATGTCAGCCCATGCGTAACCGTTCAGGCTCATCAGATTCAGCGCGGCCTGCAGCGGCGGCAGGGAAGGGTTGAACGCCGCGTTCTCGGCATAGCTGCCGGTAAAGATTTCACCATCGCGGGTTTCAATGGCCAATCCAGAAGGGGACTGGCTGTACGGCGCATGGCTGCGGTTGGCTGCCGCAATCGCGGCCTGCGTCAGCGCGTCGCCTTTCAGCGCATAGCCATGATTTTCCGTATCGAAAATCAGCGTTTTGATATCGAGATCGCGCGGGCCGAACGCGTCCGGCAGGTAATCGCCAAGCTGTGAAGGCGCGCGTCCCGGCAGGTTAATGCGAAGGGTCAGCCCGCTGTTAAGCTCGTTCATAAACTGACGGCAGTGGCCGCACGGCGTGTAGTTAACGGTAATCGCCGCAAGGCCGGTTTCGCCGCGCATCCAGGCGTGGGTAATGGCGCTCTGCTCGGCGTGAATCGTCTGCTGCATCGCCGCGCCGCGAAACTCCATATTGCCGCCGAAATAGAGATTGCCGCTAAGGCCACGGGCCACCGCGCCCACATTAAAGTGTGAAATCTCCGTCTGCGCACAGGCGGCGGCTAACGGCAGCAACGCAAACGCCAGCGCGTCATCGTCCAGCCCGCTCTGACGGCGAACGTCAGCGACCTGTTCGGCGCTCAGCATCGCCGGAAAATAAGTATCAGCAATCAGTGGAGCCAGAGCGGCTTGCAGTGCCGCCGGCAGCTGTGCGAAGGCAGTTTCAAAACGTGGGTGCATGGCAAAGCCTCAAAAGAAGTAACAGGAAAAATAGTTTACGGCGCTCCTGAGGCTTTATATGTGATTTAGATCTCGCTGGCTATGCAACAAATGAAATTTAGAATGAAAATGCGCGACGTATCGCAAGTTTTAGCGCCATATCGCGAGAATAAGCGGGAACAGGAACGGGGCGACCAGCGACGTAATAATCCCGCAAATCACCAGCGCCAGCGAACTGAACGCGCCTTCCTGATAGTCCAGCTCCGCGCAGCGCGCCGTTCCGAGGGCGTGCGAAGCAGTGCCCATCGCGAGCCCGCGCGCGGATTTGGTTTTTATCCGCATCATATTCAGCAGCGTATGGCCAAACACCGCACCGAGGATCCCGACGAAAATCACGCACACGGCGCTGATAGCGGGAATGCCGCCGAGGCTTCCGCCCACGGCCATCGCGATCGGCGTGGTGACCGATTTCGGCAGGACGGACGCCGCGATTTCCGGGCTTGCGCCCATCAGCAGCGCAACAGAAGTGCCGGTGACCATCGCCACCACGCTGCCTGCAAAGCAAATCGTGATAATCGACTTCCAGCGCGCGCGGATCTGGTGCAGCTGTTCATAGAGCGGGAACGCCAGCGCCACCACGGCGGGTTGCAGCAAATCATTCAGAATGCGGCTGCCCTGGAAATAGCGCTCATAAGGAATATGGGCCAGCATCAGAAACGGGATCAGCACCACCATGCAGACCAGCAGCGGATTAAGCAGCGGGCTTTTGAGCCGCGCGGCAAGCTTGCGGGCGGCGAAAAACACCAGCAGCGTCAGCGGCAGCGACCACCAGATATTCTGCATCATTTCTCATGGCTCCTTTCCTGGCCTACCACTTTGCGCTCGCCGTGCGCCAGATGCGCGCTCCAGCTCACCACCATAAATACCACCAGCGTACTGATAAAACAGGAGACGACCACCGGGCCAAACTGCGCCTGCAACACGTCGAAATATTGCATCACGCCAATACCGACCGGCACGAACAGCAGCGCCATATAGCGGATCAGCAGATTACAGGCGGGCTGTACCCATTTCGCGGGCAGGATCTGAAACGCCAGCAGCACAAAAAGAATCAGCATGCCGATGATGCTGCCGGGGATCGTAATCGGCAGCAGCGCGGCAATCGCGATGCCTGCATAGAGGCAGGCGTAAATCAAAACAAACGCGCGTACCAGTTGCCAGAGAGAAGTCAGCATTGTGCTCATAGGGGTCACCTTTAAACCGAACGCATTCATCATACAATTAAAATGAAAACTGTGCTACCGATCACAGGAGCCAACTCAGCATACCTAAACTTTCGAGCCGCCGCTCAGGTTCACAACGCGCCTTTCATGGCCGCAAAAATTTTTTGCGAACCGTTACGCAAACCAGTAATGATCCTGTTGAGGCTATAGATTACAATCTATAAAACGCTCCTTGCCGTTCACGGTAGTCGCTAACGAACAGGGAGGAGCGCCATGTGGACTATTTACCTTACTCACGAGTTTGAGTGCTGGCTCGCGAGACAGCCGCAGCCGTTGCAGGAAGATGTGCTGACCGCGCTGGGGCTTTTGAAAATCAAAGGTCCGCACCTCGGGTGCCCGTATGCCGATACGCTCAAAGGCTCGCGCCAGGCGGGTATGAAGGAATTACGGGTTCAGCACGCCGGGCGGTCCATACGCGCCTTTTACGCTTTTGATCCGCACCGTTACGCCATTGTGCTGTGCGCGGCACAGAAAAAGGGCGATGAAAAGCGGTTTTACCGGGTCATACTGCGCGTCGCTGACAAACTGTTTAGCCACTATCTGAACCACCGGGAGGTATAGATGAAGACGTTTGATGAAGTGCTGGCGGCGCAGACCCCGGAGGCCCGCGCGCGTATCGAAGAGAAAACGGCGCAGCTGCTGCTGGAAACCCATCTGTATGCGCTGCGCGAGGCGCTCAGCGTGTCGCAAACCGAGATGGCGCGCCAGATGGGTATCGCCCAGCCGTCAGTCGCGGCTATCGAACAGCGCGGCAACGAGATGAAAATCTCAACGCTTAAGCGCTATGTCGAAGCCCTGGGCGGTACGGTGCGGCTGGATGTCGAGCTGCCGGACGGCCAGCGTTTCGGTTTTACGCTCTGAGCGCGCTCGCGCATTCCTTTCACGGCGGCGAGGCGCTACCATAGCGCCTCTTTTTTTAGCGGGTAGCGTTATGCGTGTTTTACTGGCGCCGATGGAAGGCGTGCTTGATTCTCTGGTGCGCGAACTGCTCACCGGGGTAAATGATTACGATCTCTGCATCACCGAATTTCTGCGCGTGGTGGACAGCCTCCTGCCGGTGAAATCATTCTATAAACTCTGCCCGGAACTTCACCACGAGAGCCGCACGCCGTCCGGCACGCGGGTGCGTGTGCAACTGCTCGGTCAGCACCCGCAATGGCTTGCCGAAAACGCCGCCCGCGCGGTGGAGCTTGGCTCCTGGGGCGTTGATCTCAACTGCGGCTGCCCGTCGAAGCTTGTGAACGGCAGCGGCGGCGGCGCGACGCTGCTGAAAGACCCTGATCTTATCTATCGCGGCGCGAAAGCGATGCGCGAAGCCGTACCTGCGCATCTGCCTGTCACGGTGAAAATTCGTCTCGGCTGGGACAGCGGTGCGCGCCGTTTTGAAATCGCCGATGCCGTCCAGCAGGCGGGCGCGACGGAGCTGGTGGTGCACGGGCGCACCAAAGAAGATGGCTATAAAGCGGAGCGCATTAACTGGGCGGCGATTGGCGAAATCCGCGAGCGCCTGACGATCCCGGTTATCGCCAACGGTGAAATCTGGGATTACGCCAGCGCGCAGGCGTGCATGGCGGAAACGGGCTGCGACGCCATCATGATTGGCCGCGGCGCGCTCAACGTGCCGAATTTAAGCCGCGTGATTAAATATAACGAGCCGCGTATGCCCTGGCCGGACGTGGTGCAACTGCTGCAACAGTACACCCGGCTTGAGAAACAGGGCGATACGGGCATGTACCACGTGGCGCGTATCAAGCAGTGGCTCGGTTATCTGCGTAAAGAGTACGCCGAGGCGACGGAACTCTTCAGCGAAATCCGCGCGTTAACTACCTCGGCAGCTATCGCTGACGCCATAAACCGCCACTGAGGTTATTCGCCGTTCGCTATCAGCCGCTGAATAAATCCGCGTAACCACATCAACGCCGGATCGCTGTTATGGCGCTGATGCCACAGCAGCGCCACTTCAAACGGCGGCACGTCGAGCGGCACCGGGCTTGCCGAAAGCCCCCAGGCCGTTTGCCACATATCACAGAGCCCCGCGGGCACGGTCGCGAGCGCGGGCATTTGCATCAGAAGGCCAGGCAGGCCCGCGAAGTGCGGCGTGGTGTAGCAAATGCTGCGGCGCGCTCCCTGGCGCGCCAGCAGCGTATCGATAAGGCTGCTGGTCGCTTCGCGATACGTCACCATCAGGTGCGGTTCGCGCACGTAATCGTCAAGCGTCAGCGGGGCGGTGAGGCTGAGCTGCGACGGGTGCCAGAGCGTCACAAACGGCATGCTCACTAACACCTCGCGCTCCTGCCAGCGCGGCCCGGCCTGCGCCACGCTTATCGCCATATCCAGCTCGCCTTCCTCCAGACGGCGCGGATCGCTAAACGGCGAGCTCGCCACCACGTTGAGCCGCACGCCCGGCGCTGCCTCGCGCAGCGCCGGGATCAGCTGCGGCATCAGCCACATCTCCACCCAGTCGGTCATGCCAAGCGTAATGGTGGCGCTCGCCTGCTGCGGGTGAAATTCAGCCTGCTGGAACAGCGCTGACTGAAGCTGCTCCAGCAGCGGCATCAGCTCGCCATGCAGAGCGACGGCGCGCGCGGTCGGCTGCATCCGGTGGCCGCTGCGGATAAACAGCGGGTCATCGAACATATCGCGCAGGCGCGCGAGCGCGCCGCTGACCGCGGGCTGCCCGAGATGCAGTTTATCGGCCGCAAGCGACACGCTCTGCTCGCGAAACAGCACCGCAAACGCGATGAGCAGGTTGAGGTCGATTTTGCGAAAATCGTTTTCTTTGATAGTCATTATGGCTCCAATCAATTGGAGTGATACTAGTGCGGCGTGGATACTTCAGCAAGTCAAATCAACTGGAGGACGATGATGAAAACTGCCGCAACCTTACTGGCGCTTTTCACTTTTGCGCTGGCCGCGCCGCTTGGCGCAGCGCCATTGCCTGTTAACAGTGCGCAGGCACCCGGCTATTACCGCATGATGCTCGGCGACTGGCAGATAACCGCTGTCTCCGACGGCACCGTGACCATTCCCGCCGATAAACTCCTGACCCGCATCACGCCTGACGCTCTCAAAACGCGCCTCGCCGATGACGCGCTGACGCCGCAGGTCGAAACCTCCATTAATGCCTACGTCATTAACACTGGTGATAAACTCATCCTGGTGGACAGCGGCGCGGGCGCGCTGCTGGGCAATAACGGCGGTCATCTGCCGGAAAACCTGCGCGCCGCCGGTATCGACCCGTCGCAAATCGACATGGTTTTGCTGACGCACGTTCACGCCGACCACTCCGGCGGTGTGCAGCGCGACGGTAAACCGGTCTTCCCGAACGCCACCGTGCGGGTGGACCAGCGCGACCTCGATTTCTGGCTCAACCCGGCGCATGAAAAGGAAGTCGAAGCCAGCCAGCGCCATACGTTTGCGGAATCGGAACGGTCGCTGCGCCCGGTCATCAGCGCCGGAAAGATGAAAGCGTTCCACGCGCCCGCGCAAATCATGCCCGACATTGAAGCACTGCCCGCGCCCGGCCACACGCCCGGCAGTGTGATTTACAAAGTGACCCGCGGCGGTGAAACGCTTTTACTGTGGGGCGATATTATCCATGTGAAAGCGGTGCAGATGCCGCAGCCGCAGGTGGCGATTCATTTTGATGTCAATCAGGATGAGGCGGTGACCATGCGGGAGAAAACGCTGAAAATGGCGGCGCAGAGCAACGCCTGGGTGGCATCGGCGCATATCGCGTTTCCGGGTATCGGCAAGATAAAAGCGCAGGGAGACGGGTATCGCTGGGTGCCGGTCAACTACAGCAGCCACGGCGCGAAGTAAGGTAAAGGGCGCCGCGGACAGGCGGCGCCCGGTAGATCAGAAGATCATTTTAAATACGCCTGTCACCACTAACAGCCCAATCAGAAAAATAATCAGTACCGCCCACAGAATGATTTTCATCACTTACTCCTTATTGTCTTTGCGGGATCTCGTTGATCCATGAAGGTAATTACCAGTATAGAAGCTCCTGCGAAGGCGGCAGAAAAAAGTGAGGGGAGCGTTTTCGCCCGCCGGGCGCTGATTTTTCAGGCCTCGCTATACTTAACGCTTTAACGCAACTCCCGGAGGCACCATGAGTTCTGCAACCAAAGTGGCGATCGTCACCGCGTCAGATTCAGGCATCGGCAAGAAGTGTGCGGTATTTCTCGCAAGGCAAGGGTTCGATATCGGCATTACCTGGCACAGTGACGATAAAGGCGCGAAGGAGACCGCGCAGGAAGTGGAAAGCCTGGGCCGGCGCGCTGAACTTATCCAGCTCAACCTCAGCCATCTGCCGGAGGGCGCGAACGCCATCCAGGCGCTTATCGACCGCTTCGGACGTATCGACGCGCTGGTGAATAACGCGGGCGCGATGATCAAAAAGCCGTTTCTGGAGATGACCTTCGATGAGTGGCGTAGCATTCAGACGGTGGATGTGGACGGCGCGTTTCTCTGCTCGCAAATCGCCGCCAAAGCGATGGTGAAACAGGGGCAGGGCGGGCGCATTGTGAATATCACCTCGGTGCATGAACACACGCCGCTGCCGGAGGCGAGCGCCTACACCGCGGCCAAACACGCGCTCGGCGGGCTGACCAAATCGATGGCGCTGGAGTTGGTGGAACATAACATCCTGGTGAACGCCGTCGCGCCTGGCGCTATCGCCACGCCGATGAACGACATGGAAGAGGGCGACGCGAAACCCGGCTCGATGCCGAATATCCCGATGGCGCGCCCCGGCGAAACCGATGAGATAGCCAGCATCGTCGCGTGGCTCTGCTCGGAGGGCGCCACCTATACCACTGGCCAGTCGTTTATCATCGACGGCGGGTTTACGCTCGCTAACCCGCAGTTTAAGCCGAAGGCTTAATCCTCTCTGCTGCTGCGCTTGCGCCACAGCCAGCGCAGCAGCAGCACAATACCCACCGCCAGTACGACCCACACCAGCTGTTTCAGATGATGATCGAGGCGATGCAGCCACGGCTCTATCACCTGGCCGCCCACGTAACCAAGCGTGGTAAACAGCGTCGCCCAGACCAGCGCCCCGAGGATATTCAGCGGCACAAAGAGCTTCGGCGGGACGCGGCTCGCGCCAATTAACAGCGGGCCGATAATACGAAAACCGTACATAAAGCGGGTGCCGATGACAAACCACGCCGGATGGCGCTGGATAAGCGCCTGCGCGCGGGCTATCTGCTTTTGCTTGCCGGAAAAGCGCGCCAGCGCCCGGGTGCCGAACCGGCGGCCCACCAGATACAGCGCCTGGTCGCCAATCATGCCGCCGAGCGCCACCACCAGCACCACCAGCGGAAAACGCAGTAGCCCTTCATGTGCCGCCACGCCGCCCAGAAGCGTGACGGTTTCCCCTTCGGCAAGGCTGCCCAGTAACAGCGTCACATAACCGTACTGTTCAATCAGGTTATTGATATCCATGAATTCCACTACTCCCGTTTGTCAGGCTTTCTTCGCGCCACGCGCGAAACCGAAAGTATAACGCGCCCGCCGCGCCCTGCGCGTTCAACGGACTACCTGTTTTTGCGCTGTTTACTTTTTAATCTACAGGCCTGAATTATACTTACAGTACCCGTTCCGGGCGGTCTGAGTCAGGGGGCGTTATGAACCATGTCTGGGGGCTTTTGTCCCATCCTTTCCGTGAAATGCAGGTGATTCGCCACGAAAACGAAACCGTGACGCATCACTATACCCACCACGTGCTCATCATGGCGGCCATTCCCGTGCTGTGCGCGTTTATCGGCACCGCCCAGATTGGCTGGGATTTCGGCGACGGCAACGTCGTGAAGCTGTCGTTCTTTACCGGTTTCTATCTGGCGGTACTGTTTTATGCGCTGATGCTGGCAGGCGTCGCGGTGATGGGGCGGGTTATCTGGTGGATGGCGCGTGATTATCCGCGTCGTCCGTCGCTCGCCGGTTGTATGGTGTTCGCGGGCTATGTGGCGACGCCGCTCTTTTTAAGCGGCGTGGTGGCGCTCTATCCGCTGGTGTGGCTCTGCGCGCTGGTGGGGACGCTCGCGCTGCTCTACACCGGTTATCTGCTGTATGTCGGCATTCCGGCGTTTCTCAATATTAATCAGGAAGAAGGGCTGCGCTTTTCCGGCTCGACGCTCGCCATCGGCGTGCTGCTGCTGGAGGTGTTGCTGGCGCTGACCGTGCTGCTGTGGGGTTACGGTTATCGTCTCTTCTGACGTATGCCGCCGGTGTAAAAACCGGCGGTGCCGCGCCCGGCGCTGAATCTTCTGTAGCGGGAAACGCGAAGGCCGGAGTATCATGCCCGCGCCAGCCACCAATAGCTTTCACCGTTGATGGCGGTGCGTTTAATTACGCGCGTGAATTCTTTTCCGAACTTTCGCCATGCCGACAAAAATTCGTCTTTCCCTGTTAAGTCTCGCGCTGCTGCTGGCCGCGCCGCTTTCCACTCCGGCGCTGGCCGCCGCGAAAGCTGCCGCGTCGCCGCTTGCCGCCGCTGAGCCGCAAATTGCCTCCGGCAGCGCCATGATTGTCGATCTGCGCACCAATGAAGTGCTGTTCTCAAGCCACCCGGATCTGGTGCGTCCGATAGCGTCAATTACCAAAGTGATGACCGCGATGGTGGTGCTCGACGCCAGCCTGCCGCTGGATGAGATGCTGACGGTGGATATCAGCCATACGCCGGAGATGAAAGGGATCTATTCGCGGGTGCGTTTAAACAGCCAGATCAGCCGTAAAAATATGCTGCTGCTGGCGCTGATGTCGTCGGAAAACCGCGCGGCGGCAAGTCTTGCGCATCACTATCCGGGCGGCTACGACGCGTTTATCCGCGCCATGAACGCCAAAGCGAAAGCGCTCGGCATGCGCAATACGCATTTTGTGGAGCCGACAGGGCTTTCCATCCACAACGTCTCGACCGCTCGCGATCTCACGAAGCTGTTAATCGCGACCAAACAGTATCCGCTGATTGGCCAGCTCAGCACCACGCGTGAAGAGATGGCGACGTTTTCGAACCCGACGTACACGCTGCCGTTCCGTAATACCAACCATCTGGTTTACCGCGATAACTGGAATATTCAGCTGACCAAAACCGGCTTTACCAACGCGGCGGGGCACTGCCTGATGATGCGCACGCTGATTAAAAACCGTCCGGTAACGCTGGTGGTGATGGACGCCTTCGGTAAATACACCCACTTTGCCGACGCCAGCCGCCTGCGCACCTGGCTTGAAACCGGCAAGGTACAACCGGTGCCTGAGGCGGCGTTGAGCTATAAGCGCCAGAAAGCGGCGCAAATGGCGAACAACAGCGTCGAGTAAGCTATTCCGGTAGCGTCCAGTCTCCCTGGTTGAGCGGACGCTGCATAATCAGCGTGTCGCGCCAGCCGCCGAATTTAAACCCGACGCTGCGCAAACTTCCCACCACTTCAAACCCCAGCAGCCGGTGCAGACGCGTCGAGCCGCGATTATTCTCGCCATCGCCAATCACCGCCATCAGCTGACGCCACGGGCCTTGCTCGCAGCGCTCGATAAGCGCCTGTAACAGACGGCTGCCGATACCGCGCCCGACCATGCTGGCGTCGATATAAATCGATTCTTCGAGGGTATAGCGATAGGCAGGGCGCGCACGCCAGGGCGAGGCGTAACAGTAGCCGACCACAATGCCGTCCATCTCCGCCACAAGCCAGGGCAAGCCCTGCGCGGTGACGGCATTAACACGCGCGGTCATCTCATCAAGCGTCGGGGGCGTTTCTTCAAAGGAGGCGCGGCCGTGTTCGACATGCCAGCCATAAATGGCGCGAATGGCGTCGATATCCCCCGGCGTAACGTCACGAATCGCGGCTTTTGATGCCGTGAGATTTTCCACAACAGCCATACCTGTATCCTCAAAAGACATGCCGCCGGAGGGCTCCGGCGGCATGGAGGATATATTATGCCTGTGCTTAAAAAGAAAACAGCCTGCCAGAATCAGCGGGCGGTCTGATCCCCTTGCGTTTGTGCGATCCTGTCCGGTTCACCCCAGTATTTCTGCTTTGAGGTTTTACCAATACCGGGGTTCATGCTGTTGGTCGGGTCATTGGCCTTATAAAATTGTTTTAAGCTCTCCGGCGCTTCGTAAAGGTGGCCGACGTTATGCTCCGCCGGATATTGCGCGCCGCGCTCGCGCAGCAGCGCCAGCATCTCTTCTTTCAGCGCATGCACATCCACGCCTTTTTTAACGATGTAATCCTGATGGAACACATGGCAGAAGAAGTGGCCGTAATAGAGCTTGTGCACCAGCTTGCTGTCAATTTCCGGCGGCAGACGCTCGAACCACTCGGTGTCGTTGCGCCGCAGCGCGATATCCAGCGCCAGAATATCTTCCACCTCGTCAGCGTGAACCGCGTGATAACGCACCGCCGCGCCCGCCGCCGCAAAGCGGTGCAGAAACGCTTTGCTGCCTTCTTCCGCCGTACAGGCGAAGAAGTCGCCTTCGGCCTCTTTAAAGAAGCTCGTCAGCCAGCTGCGCGCTTCTTCAATGCCGTCGCCCGCCATTTTCAGCAGCAGATGGTGCTCATATTTATCGCGCCAGCTTTTCATGCGCGGCGGCAGGTGGCCGGGGAAAAGCCCGCCCAGTTTCTGCATTACGCGGTCGGTAAAGTGCGGTTTAACAAACGGCACTTTCTCAAGCCAGGCGTCGGTGCGGCCTTTCGCCGTGAAGAAGAACGGCATTTTGTCGGTGCCGAGCTTATTGATCATCAGGAACGTATCTTTCCCGTAGCGCTCGGCGATGTCGTAGATATCGCGGTGCATATATTCACCCGCGACCGGCAGGCTTTGAAAATTTGCAAGAATATGGCGGCGGATGTGGGTCAGTACGTCAGGCTGATTGGTGCCGATATAAAACACCTCCTGGCGTTTTTCGGCTTCGAAGGTATCAAGACGCACCGCGAACACCGCGAGCTTACCGGCGCAGCCGGAGGCTTCAAAGAGCCGCTCCGGGTTGGCGTTGTAGCGCGCCGGGCTGTCGGCCTCGATGTCGCGCACGCGCTCAATATAATGACGGTCGGAGGCCTGGCGTTCGTCGTGGCGCACGGCGGTCGGATCAATGCGGTCATCGTCAAGGCGGCCCAGGATCTGCTCCGGCGTCTGGCCGAGATCGATGCCCAGATGGTTCACCAGACGCAGCCGCCCGGTGTCGTCTATCTGCGCGAACAGCGCCATTTCGGTATAGGCGGGGCCGCGATGCACCAGCGCGCCGCCGGAGTTATTACAGATGCCGCCCATCACCGACGCGCCGATGCAGGAGGAGCCAATCACCGAGTGCGGCTCGCGGCCAAGCGGCTTGAGCGCGCGCTCCAGCTGCCAGAGCGTGGTGCCGGGGTATGCGAGGATCTGCTCGCCGTTATCCAGCAGGTGCAGCTTATCGAGGCGCAGCGTGCTGATGATGATAATGTCGCGATCGTAGTCGTTGCCATTCGGCGTCGAGCCTTCCGTCAGGCCGGTGTTAGCCGCCTGCATCAGAATGATTTTGTCGGCGGCGACACAAACTTCCAGTACGCGCCATAATTCCAGCAGCGTGCCGGGAAAAACGACGGCCAGCGCTTCGCCCTGGCCTGAGCGAAAGCCTTTGCGGTAACGGGCGGTTTTGGCCGGGTCGGTGAGAAGATGGCTGGCGCCGATAATGCGGGTCAGCTCCGCGATAACCTCATGGTTACCGGAGGTTGGTGTCAGGATCATGTTCCACTCCTTGTGGCAGAGAAAACGCACGTCTCTAAGCATAGCCGCGAATTTCGCGACGAGTCCGAAAAGGTTGAAAAATCAGCGTATAAACTTGCGTTTGGCTTCTTCCCTGCTAAGGCTTATGGCACACTGCACACCTTATTCTTTGTGGCGGCAACGTTGCGGCTGCGTCTAAAAGAGAGTTAATCCTATGAAATGGCTTTGTTCTGTGGGTATGGCCGTGAGCCTTGCGCTGCAACCGGCCCTGGCGTCTGAACCATTTGGCGAGCATCCTCTGACGCCCGAAGCGCGGGATGCGTTTGTCACCGATTTACTCAAAAAAATGACTGTCGATGAGAAAATCGGCCAGCTGCGTCTGATTAGCGTCGGGCCGGATAACCCGAAAGAAGCGATTCGGGACATGATCAAAGAAGGTCAGGTCGGCGCGATTTTCAACACCGTTACCCGCCCGGATATCCGCGCGATGCAGGATCAGGTGATGCAGTTAAGCCGCCTGAAAATTCCGCTGTTTTTCGCCTACGACGTGCTGCATGGCCAGCGCACCATTTTCCCGAACAGCCTCGGGCTTGCCTCCTCGTTTAACCTCGACGCGGTAAAAACCGTGGGCCGCGTGTCGGCGTATGAAGCCGCTGACGACGGTCTTAACATGACCTGGGCGCCGATGGTCGACGTCACGCGCGACCCGCGCTGGGGCCGCGGCTCGGAAGGGTTCGGTGAAGATACCTATCTCACCAGCATGATGGGCAAAACGATGGTCGAGTCGATGCAGGGCAAAAGCCCGGCGGACCGCTATTCGGTGATGACCAGCGTGAAACACTTCGCCGCTTACGGCGCGGTGGAGGGCGGTAAAGAGTACAACACCGTCGATATGAGCTCTCAGCGTCTCTTCAACGACTACATGCCGCCTTACAAAGAGGCGCTCGACGCAGGCAGCGGCGGCGTGATGATTGCGCTCAACTCCCTGAACGGCACGCCAGCGGCATCCGACGGCTGGCTGCTGAAAGACTTGCTGCGCGGCGACTGGGGCTTTAAAGGCATCACCATTTCTGACCACGGCGCGATTAAAGAGCTGATTAAACACGGTACGGCGTCCGACCCGGAAGACGCGGTGCGCGTGGCGATTAAATCCGGCGTCGATATGAGTATGGCGGATGAGTACTACAGCAAATACCTGCCGAATCTTATCAAGAGCGGCAAAGTCACCATGGCAGAGCTCGACGACGCTACGCGTCACGTGCTGAACGTCAAATATGACATGGGGCTGTTTAACGATCCGTACAGCCATCTGGGGCCGAAAGACTCCGACCCGAAAGACACCAACGCTGAAAGCCGCCTGCACCGCGACGACGCGCGTAAAGTGGCGCGCGAAAGCCTGGTGCTGCTGAAAAACCGCCTGGAGACGCTGCCGCTGAAAAAATCCGGCACCATCGCGGTGGTGGGGCCGCTCGCTGACAGCAAACGCGACATGATGGGCAGTTGGTCTGCCGCAGGCGTGGCCGATCAGTCCGTCACGCTGCTGCAGGGTATGAAAAACGTCGCGGGCCATAAGGCCAAAATCCTCTACGCCAAAGGCGCTAACGTCACCGACGATAAGGGCATCGTTGACTTCCTGAATCTCTATGAGCCGGCAGTGGTGGTGGATAAACGCACGCCGAAAGCGATGATCGACGAGGCGGTAAACGTCGCGAAGCAGTCTGACGTGGTCGTGGCGGTCGTGGGCGAAGCGCAGGGCATGGCGCATGAGGCGTCCAGCCGTACCGATCTCACCATTCCGCAGAGCCAGCGTGACCTTATCAGCGCGCTGAAAGCGACCGGCAAACCGCTGGTGCTGGTGCTGATGAACGGTCGTCCGCTGGCGCTGGTGAAAGAAGATCAGCAGGCCGATGCGATTCTGGAAACCTGGTTTGCCGGGACCGAAGGCGGTAACGCCATCGCCGACGTGCTGTTTGGCGACTACAACCCGTCAGGCAAGCTGCCAATCTCCTTCCCGCGCTCGGTCGGGCAGATCCCGGTGTACTACAGCCACCTCAACACGGGCCGTCCGTACAACCCGGAAAAACCGAACAAATACACCTCGCGCTACTTTGACGAAGCCAACGGCCCGCTCTATCCGTTCGGCTACGGCCTGAGCTACACCACGTTCAGCGTTTCCGACGTGAAGCTCTCCGCGCCGACCATGAAGCGTGACGGCAAAGTGACCGCCAGCGTAACGGTGACCAACACCGGCAAACGTGAAGGCGCGACTGCAGTGCAGATGTATCTCCAGGACGTCACGGCCTCTATGAGCCGTCCGGTGAAACAGCTGCGCGGCTTTGAGAAAATCACGCTGAAACCGGGCGAAAGCCAGACCGTCAGCTTCCCGATCGATATCGACGCGCTGAAATTCTGGAACCAGCGCATGAAATATGACGCGGAGCCTGGCAAATTCAACGTCTTCATCGGGCTGGATTCCGCCCGCGTGAAGCAGGGCGAATTCGAACTGCTGTAAGCGGTTGTCGATTGTCAGAGGGCCGGGAAACCGGCCCTTTTTTATGCTCATCGCCCGTTAAAAAATGCCATTTCCCGTCTTTTCCCTTTCCCCCTGAGATTTATCAACTACGCTTTTCTCTTAAGCCCTTAGCGAAGCGGATAAAAGAGGAAAATCATGAGGCTAAAACTCTGGAGCGCGGCAGGCCTGGTACTGCTGGCGGCAGGCGCGCAGGCGGCCGAGCCGGTGAAAGTGGGCTCGAAAATCGACACCGAAGGCGCGCTGCTCGGCAACGTGATTTTGCAGGTGCTGGAAAGCCACGGCGTGAAAACGGTCAACAAAATCCAGCTGGGCACCACGCCGGTCGTGCGCGGGGCGATCACCTCCGGTGAGCTGGATATCTACCCGGAATACACCGGCAACGGGGCGTTTTTCTTTAAGCAGGAGAACGATCCGGCGTGGAAAAACGCCAAGCAGGGCTATGAGAAAGTCAAAAAGCTCGACGCCGAACAGAACAAGCTTATCTGGCTGACGCCTGCGGCGGCGAACAACACCTGGACTATCGCGGTGCGTCAGGATCTGGCGCAGAAAAACAAGCTAATCTCGCTTGCCGACCTTAGCCGCTATCTGAAAGAGGGCGGGACGTTCAAACTCGCCGCGTCGGCGGAGTTTATCGAGCGCCCGGACGCACTGCCGGCCCTTGAAAAAGCCTACCAGTTTAAGCTTAACCAGGACCAGATGCTGTCGCTCGCGGGCGGCGACACGGCGGTGACTATCAAAGCGGCGGCCCAGCAGACCTCCGGCGTTAACGCCGCGATGGCTTATGGCACCGATGGCCCGGTGGCGGCGCTCGGCCTGCAAACGCTCACCGATCCGAAAGGCGTGCAGCCGGTTTACGCGCCCGCGCCGGTCGTGCGCGAAGCCGTGCTGAAAGCGTATCCGGACATGCCGCAGTGGTTTGAGCCGGTCTTTAAAGCGCTGGATGAGAAAACGCTTCAGGAGCTGAACGCGCAGATCGCGGTAGAAGGGCTGGATGCCGGTAAAGTGGCGTCGCAGTGGCTCAAAGAAAAAGGACTGGTGAAATAACGCCACCGGCGTTTGCCTCGGGATACGTTTTGTCAATCAGATGCCATAACCGGGTGCTGGTGCTGCTGGCGGTCCTGCTGGCCGCCGCCGCCCTGTTGCCTTTTTTAAATTACGCGCCGAACCGGCTGGTGTCCGGCGCGCCGCTTGCTCTCTCCGGGCTTTTCCCTGCCGCCGCGCCCGCGTTATGGGCGCTGCCGGCCTTGCTCTGTTTACTCGCCTTTGTACCCAGAAAACCGGGCGCGCTGCTGATTCTGGTTGCGGCGCAGGCGCTTTTTATCACGCTGCTGGTGGTGACCGGCGCAGAGGCGGCGCGGCTGGCCGAAACCGGCAGCCGTCTGGCGCGCACCTCGCCCGGCAGCGGCCTGTGGCTGATGCTCGCGGTCTCCTTACTTGCCGCCAGCGACGCCATCGGCAGGCTGACGCGCCAGCCGCTCGGGCGCTGGCTGTTACAGGTGCAGATCTGGATTGCGCCGCTCTGGCTTCTGCTGAGCGGTCATTTTGATGCGCTGTCGCTACTAAAAGAATACGCCAACCGCCAGACGGTGTTTGATGACGCCACCGCGCGCCACCTGACGCTGCTTTTCGGCACGCTGGCCCCTGCGGTCGTCATTGGTTTGCCGCTCGGTATTTTGTGTCACCGACGCCCGCGCTGGCAGCCGGGACTGTTCGCTGCGCTCAATATTATTCAGACGGTGCCGTCTGTGGCGCTCTTTGGCCTGTTGATGGCCCCGCTTGCGGGGCTGGCGCAGGCGTTTCCGGCGCTCGGCGCGCTGGGCGTCTCCGGCACCGGGCTTGCGCCTGCGCTGATTGCGCTCACGCTCTATGCGCTGCTGCCGCTGGTGCGCGGCGTGGTGGCCGGGCTCGGGCAGGTGCCCGACGCGGTGCGGGAGAGCGCCCGCGGGGTGGGAATGTCCGCCTGGCAGCGCTTATGGCATGTCGACGTACCGCTGGCGCTGCCCGTCTGGCTGCGCAGCCTGCGTGTGGTGGCGGTGCAGACGGTCGGTATGGCGGTGGTGGCCGCGCTGATTGGCGCAGGCGGCTTCGGCGCGCTGGTTTTTCAGGGGTTGCTTAGCAGCGCGCTCGATCTGGTGCTGCTTGGCGTTATCCCGGTCGTGGCGCTGGCGGTGGTGCTGGACGCGCTGTTTACGCTCGCCATCGGCGCGCTGGAGACAAAAAGAAATGATTGAATTTAAGCAGGTCAGCAAGTTTTACAACGGCGGCGCGGCGGTGAAAGACTTAAGCCTGACGTTCGCCGAAGGCGCGTTTTCAGTGCTTATCGGCACCTCCGGCTCCGGTAAGTCTACCACGCTGAAGATGATTAACCGGCTGGTGGAGCACGACGCGGGCGAAATCCGCTTCGCGGGCGAGGAGATCCGCCAGTTTTCGCCCGAAGCGCTGCGCCGGCGCATGGGGTATGCGATCCAGTCGGTCGGGCTGTTTCCGCACTGGACGGTGGCGCAAAATGTCGCGACGGTGCCGCAGCTGCTGAAGTGGCCGAAGGCGCGCATTCAGGCGCGGGTGGATGAACTGCTCGCGCTGCTTGGGCTCACGCCTGACGCATTTCGCGATCGCTACCCGCATCAGCTCTCAGGTGGCCAGCAGCAGCGCGTCGGCGTGGCGCGCGCGCTGGCGGCCGACCCGGAAGTATTACTGATGGACGAGCCGTTCGGCGCGCTCGATCCGGTCACGCGCAGCGCGCTGCAACAGGAGATGCGCCGCATACATCAGTTGCTCGGGCGCACCATTGTGCTGGTGACGCATGACATCGACGAGGCGCTGGGGCTGGCTGAGCATCTGGTGCTGATGGATAACGGCGAAGTAGTGCAGCAGGGCACGCCGCTGGCGCTGCTCACCGCGCCACGCAATGACTTCGTGCGTGACTTTTTCGGGCGCAGCGAGCTTGGCGTGCGGTTGTTGTCGCTCAAACAGGTGGGGGATTTCATCGAGCCTGGCATGGCCGATGGCGCGCCGGTGGCGGAAACCTTAACGCTGCGCGAGGCGATGTCGGTGTTCGTCGAACGCCAGTGCGAAGCGCTGTCTGTGGTGGATGCAACCGGCGCGCACCGCGGCGTGCTGCGGTTTCGCCATCTGGTAAATCAGCGGGAGGCGCGGGGTGAATAGACTGCGCGATCCGCTGCTCTGGCTGGCGCTGCTGTTTGTCGCGCTGCTGCTGGCGATGCCGCACAGCGAAGGGCTGTTCCACTGGCTGTTTCCGGGGCTGGCGCGCCCGGTCTATCTTCAGGAAAGCTTTGTCGCGCTCACGCTTTCGCATCTCGGGTTGGTGGCGGCGGCAGGCGCGGTGTCGGTCGCCTGCGGCGTCGCGGTGGGGATTGCGGTGACGCGCCCGTGGGGGCGTGAGTTTCGCGCGCTCGCCGAAACGCTGGCCGCCGCCGGTCAGACGTTCCCGCCGGTGGCGGTGCTGGCGATTGCGGTGCCGGTAATGGGCTTCGGGCGCGAGCCTGCGATTGTCGCGCTTATTCTTTACGGCCTGTTGCCGGTGTTGCAGGGCACGCTCGCGGGCTTAAGCGCGGTGCCGGAGGACGTGAAAGAGGTGGCGCGGGGCGTCGGCATGAGCCGCGCTCAGATCTTACGCAAAGTCGAGTTGCCGCTGGCGTCTGGCGTGATGCTGGCGGGGATACGCACGTCGGTGATTATTAATATCGGCACTGCCACCATCGCCTCCACCGTGGGAGCCAGCACGCTCGGCACCCCGATTATCATCGGCCTGAGTGGGTTTAACACGGCGTATGTGATTCAGGGTGCGGTGCTGGTGGCGCTGGCGGCGGTTCTGGTGGACCGGCTCTTTGAGCGTCTGGCGCGGGTTATGAACCGGAATGCAGGATAACGGTGTAGCCGGCCAGCATAACGCCGCCGATACCGCCGATGGCCATCAGGACCATGCCGGTGATAAGCCCGATTCTGACAAATTTCATGCGTTGCTCCTTATGTTAACCGCGTAAGTATACGGTGAAGCGCGCCTGTTAATGAACCTTTAAATGGTTTCCGGTTCATGGAGCGAGAAAATGGCGTGGCCCTGCGCATGCCAGGCGGCAATTTGCTCAAGCTGACGCGCCGCGGGCGGTTCGCCGCACCACACCAGCAGCGTTCTGCCAGGAAACAGTTCAGGGCGCAGTTGAACCAGCGGTTGCGCCAGCACATCCACCCGCCAGCCTTTTTGCACCGCCACCCAGGCCGCGAGCCAGATCTGCGTCGCGTCCTGATGATTCCAGCCGACCACCAGCGCGTCGTTGCCCGGCTTTTTCCATGCGGATTGCAGACAAAGCGCGATGTAGTTAATCAGAATGCCGTCGAGCAGGCTTAAGAGCGCATGCAGCGTGGCGTGTTGTAGCTGCATCCGGCGGCGCAGCGGGGTGTAGAGATGGCGCACCAGCATCTGGGCCGGGTAGTCGCGTCCTAATTCACTCACCCAGTGCCGCACCTGGCCCGGGTTGCCGCTGCGCAGTTTCGCAAGCAGCATCTCCTGGCGCTCGCGCCAGCCTTCCGGCTCATCGGCGCTGTCCTGGCTTAACAGCGTTTTGACTTTACTGACCTGAACGCCTTGCTCAATCCAGTGTTTGATTTCGCGGATACGGTCGATATCCGCCTCGCTGAACAAACGGTGGCCGCCGTCGGTGCGCACGGGTTTAAGCAGTCCGTAACGGCGCTGCCACGCGCGCAGCGTCACGGGGTTAACTTCACAGAGATCGGCCACTTCGCCAATCGTATATAACGCCATACTGGTTCTCTTCGGGGAATGGTACCCGTTAAATGTAGTAGGTGATGCACGAACCGGGAAAAAGAGTTTGTATCCTGTATCCCGCAGGCAAAAAGGCGATAACCACGACGCTGGACGAAAAAAGGGGAGATAAGCATCTCCCCTTCGTTTTATGGCGCTGCTGGCGCGCTGGGCGTCAGGTTATTTCACCTGCTGGCCCGGCTTCGCGCCGCTGTCCGGGCTTAACAGGAAGATATCTTTCCCGCCAGGGCCTGCGGCCATCACCATGCCTTCTGAGATACCGAAACGCATTTTACGCGGCGCGAGGTTCGCCACCATAACGGTCAGGCGGCCAATCAGCGCTTGCGGGTCCGGGTAAGCGGAGCGGATGCCGGAGAAGACATTACGTTTTTCGCCGTCCAGATCCAGCGTCAGGCGCAGCAGTTTGTCAGAGCCGTCCACAAATTCCGCGTTTTCAATCAGCGCCACGCGCAGGTCGATTTTCGCGAAATCGTCAAACGTGATGGTCTCCTGAATCGGATTTTCCGCCAGCTCGCCAGTCACCGGTGCCGCCGCCGCTTTCACTTCTTCTTTGGACGCTTCCACTAACGCCTCCACCTGTTTCATCTCAATACGGTTATAGAGTGCTTTAAAGCTGTTCACTTTATGGCCGAGCAGCGGGGCGTTTACGCCATCCCAGGTCAGCTCGACATTCAGGAACGCTTCGGCACGGGCGCACAGCTCCGGCAGTACCGGCTTCAGGTAGGTCATCAGCACGCGGAACAGGTTGATACCCATAGAGCAAATCGCCTGCAGATCGGCGTCGCGGCCTTCCTGTTTGGCAACTACCCACGGTGCCTGCTCATCCACGTAGCGGTTCGCGAGGTCAGCAAGCGCCATGATTTCGCGGATAGCCTTACCAAACTCACGGCTCTCCCATGCCTCGCCAATCACGGCTGCGGCGTCGGTGAAGGTCTGGTAGAGCGCCGGATCAGCCAGTTCAGCGGCTAATTCACCGTCAAAACGTTTGGCGATAAAGCCCGCGTTGCGCGACGCCAGGTTGACCACTTTGTTGACGATGTCGGCGTTCACACGCTGCACGAAATCTTCCAGATTCAGGTCGATATCGTCGATGCGGGAGGAGAGCTTCGCCGCGTAGTAGTAGCGCAGGCTGTCGGCGTCGAAATGGTTCAGCCAGGTGCTGGCCTTGATGAACGTGCCGCGCGATTTAGACATTTTCGCGCCGTTGACCGTCACGTAGCCGTGGACAAACAGGTTGGTTGGTTTACGGAAACCGCTGCCTTCGAGCATTGCAGGCCAGAACAGGCTGTGGAAGTAGACGATATCTTTACCGATGACGTGATACAGCTCGGCGTCAGAATCTTTTTTCCAGTACTCGTCAAAGCTCACGGTATCGCCGCGCTTGTCGCACAGGTTTTTGAACGAGCCCATGTAGCCGATAGGCGCATCCAGCCAGACGTAAAAATATTTGCCTGGCGCGTTCGGGATTTCAAAACCGAAGTAGGGCGCGTCGCGGGAGATATCCCACTGCTGCAGGCCGGATTCAAACCACTCCTGCATTTTGTTCGCCACCTGCTCCTGGAGCGCGCCGGAGCGGGTCCACGCCTGCAGCATTTCGCTGAAAGACGGCAGATCGAAGAAGAAGTGTTCAGAATCACGCATCACCGGCGTGGCGCCGGAAACGACCGATTTCGGCTCGATAAGCTCCGTCGGGCTGTAGGTCGCGCCGCAGACTTCGCAGTTATCGCCGTACTGATCCGGGGATTTACATTTCGGGCAGGTGCCTTTTACAAAACGGTCCGGCAGGAACATGCCTTTTTCCGGGTCGTAGAGCTGCGAAATGGTACGGTTTTTAATAAAGCCGTTTTCTTTGAGGCGAGTATAAATCAGCTCCGACAGCACGCGGTTTTCGTCGCTGTGCGTAGAGTGATAGTTGTCATAGCTGATGTTAAAGCCCGCAAAATCGGTCTGATGCTCTTTGCTCATCTCGGCAATCATCTGCTCCGGCGTAATGCCAAGCTGCTGGGCCTTGAGCATGATAGGCGTGCCGTGGGCGTCGTCGGCGCAGATGAAATTAACCTCGTGGCCGCGCATTCGCTGGTAACGGACCCAGACATCAGCCTGGATGTGCTCCAGCATATGGCCGAGGTGGATGGAGCCGTTGGCGTACGGCAGCGCGCACGTTACCAGAATTTTTTTCGCGACTTGAGTCATAGTGAGTATTACGTCTTCTGTGGCAAATGGGGCAGTCATAGTACCCGAATCCACCCGCGTTGAGTACCGCGCGGCGGTAAAAGCGCGCAAAAATGACGATAAACGCTCCTGTTCTACGCTCGCTATACATAATGAACAGACAGAATGCGTTAGCTTATTTTAAGGGAACCTCAATATAGCCTGCTTCCAGTCCTTTTACCTCAATACCTTGTACAACCGATTTACCGGTTTTAACTTCAATTTTTTTTATGGGGCCTTCCTCTGCAGCACGATAGTTTACCCATGTAACCCCGTTGATATCCTGATGCAGCGCCTCCGGGGGAACGGCAATTCCCTTCTCATTCATATAAAGTATTATCGCCAGATGTGCACTCATACCTATTCTGGCTCCTTTTGATGGCGTATCTACTGAAATGATGACATCGTAATAGACCGACATTCCTGAAGCATCTGCTGCATCACTCTGAACGGCAATAGCGCTGACATGACCCTCCAACTCTTCTCCGACAAATCCATCTCCGGTTATTTTTACTGGCATGCCTTCATGTATTCTATGTATGTCTGACTCTTCGACTTTTGTCACGACCTGCAAATGATCGAGACTGACAAGTGTTAAAAGGGGTGTTCCCTGGTTTACCGGCATTCCTGGCTGAATAACGATTTTTTTACTATTTTCCATCGGTGACTGTCGAACTATAACCCCTGCAAAAGGCGCTGTGATAATTTGGCGTTGAGATTGGGCGAGCAACATTTGAAATCGCGCTTGTGCATTAACCAGATTTAACCTGGCAAGTTCATACTCTTCACCCTGGCCTTTCAGTTCAATAACATTGAGTTCATCCTGAGAGGCGGATAAATCTTGTTGTTGAGAACGTAATTGCGCTTCAAGCGAATCAACCTCCATACGGGCAACGATGCCGCGTTTGAATAATAATTGCGTTTCCCGCAAATTTGCATATGTTGCATTCAAGCTATCCTGTGAGGCCTTTAAGGCTCTCCTGGCCCGGACAACGTCTGGGCTGTTGCTCCAGTTTTTTAATTGATGCAGTTCTCGCTGTGCCTTTAACAAATCTCCCTGTGCCTGACGTAACTGGATTTGAATTTGCTCAGGATTAATGTGAGCCAGTATCTGATTAGCCGCAACACGTTGACCTTCCTGTACCATTATTTCTTTAATGACACCTTCAAACGGAGCTGAAAGAGTTTGCTGACGTACTGCCTCAATACGCCCAACCAGTCCAATATTTTGCTCCAGCCTTTCTGGTCTTATCTGAAGCCAATTTTTATCAACGACTTGAACTTTTTGCTCATCTTCCTTTAGTAATATTAGCCCCAAGCCAGTAATAAATGCTATAACTAAAAAAAATAGTAAAAAAGGCTTCAGGCGCGCTGTTGTTAAATATTTAGATGCTAAAGGAAAATTAATCATTAATTGTTATGTCCCAACTTTGCAGGGTAGTACCCAGTTGCTGATCCAGTTCAGCCTGGGCATTAAGATAATTTATTAGCGTATTCAGACGCGCATTTTCAGCATTGCGAAGATCATTTTCATAACTCAATACCTGGAAGTTACTTGAACGTCCTACGGTAAGCTTCTCACGTTCGATCTCCAGCTTACGAAGGGATAGATCCCGGGCACGTTGCGAGATTTCATATTGCCGCCAGCGAGCGTTAATATCTCGCACTGCGTTCGTTACCTCTCGCTCCAGTTGCTGGTGAGCTTCGGCAAGCTGGATTCCACTGTTACGTACATTTACCCTGGCCTGTACTTCTGCCTGGTGGATACTCATGTCATTGACCGGTATTTCGACCTGTATGCCTACGTAGTTCTCCCATGTCCTGGATACCCCAGACTGATTATCTCGTCTGCGCACTTGATTGGCTCCACCAACAAGGGATACATCCCATTGGCTATTATTGTGAGCTACTGCCAGGTCAATATTTGCCTGCTCATTTTCAATAAGCTTTATGAGCCATTGCGGCTGGGAGTATTCTGCTTGCTTTATAGCCTGTACAACATCAACTTTTGTATCATGTGCCTGAAGTGATTCGGTTGCTTCTATTGGCGTGTTTAAATCGAGAGAGAGTAATTGCAATAACTCCAGACGCTTTGCGTCAAGGTCATTACGGGCTTGTTCAAAATTTAGTTCCTGAGAGGCAACCTCAGCTTCTGCCTGTACAATCTCAAATTCAGCCATTCTTCCTGCAGCAATCATTGCCCGGTTAACATCAACTAATTTATGTGATCGATTAAGAGATTCGCGAGCAATTTTTAGCTGCTCTTGTGCCTGCAATAATGCTCTGTAAGAAGTAATGATCCCGGTGACAGTTTGTGAAATTATTGATTTTAAATTAAGCCGGTTAATTTGCTCACTCAGTTGTGCCAAGCGAACAGGTGCTGTTGCAATATTTTTACCGGCACCACGCAGTAAAGGTTGAATGACAGTGATGCTGACACCATCGTTTGTGGAAAAGCCAGCCATATTCGCTTTTGTATTAATATAGTTCCATCCAAGGCTTACTCTTGAACCATAAGGTGTCAGGATAGTGGTTTTTGGTGACACAGCCCCCTGACGATAACGGTCATCCTGGTTATATGTGGCAAGATAATTGCCGCTAAGCGTCAATTTCGGGTTGAATCTGTCTTGAGACACTGTAAGATCAAATTTCTGAGAAATACGGTTCAAATAAGCGCTACGTATAGCACGATTGTTTCGGAGTCCCAAATAAATAGCATCTCCCAATGTCATTTCAATTTTCTGTGCATGCAATGAGATGTCTGGGGAGTTAAAAGTTAAATTTTTTTCTTGCCCGGCAGAAACAGCCTGTTCATTTGAAAACGAATAAGCATCTACACTGACAGGCACAAATAGTATTGATATTGCTATTAAAATTTTAATCATCACGTAATGCCTGGACAGGAGATAAACGCGCCGCAGAGACTGCTGGCGATAGCCCAAATAAAAGCCCTGTAATTGCTGCGCCGCCAACACCCAGCATAAAACCTGAGGGATATAATGAGAAAGTTCCCCAGCCAGAGTAATAGACAAATAACCAGGCTGTAATAAGGCCCATAAGTGCGCCGGTAAGTTCTCCCAGACCAGTAAGAACGGTGGATTCAATTAAGAAAAGTAATGCGATATCTTTAGGTCTGGCTCCTAACGCTATACGGACGCCAATTTCACGACGCCTTTCAACAACGTTCATCACCATAACATTCATAACACCGACTCCACCAACCAAAAGCGCTATTCCTCCAAGACCAGAAAGGAACCAGGAAAACAGGCGTGACTGTTTTTCCATACCTTTAAGTAATTGTTGAGGGAATTGTACGCTTATTTCAAAACCGGAAATTTTTTTTGCTAGCCAGTTGCGTAAAATATGGGCATTTTGAACGACGTGATCATAATCATGATTACGAACAAGAACACTTGTAATGTATGGATTAGGAAATATACGACGCATACTGTCTATGGGCACAAAAATGGAATCATTAACGGAAAAAGGTACCAATGGGTTTTGCTCATCACTTTTGATTATCCCTATTACCTCGAAAAGGTACCCGGCAAGCTGAATATGATCCCCCGGCTTGATGTCTTTCCCTGCATTTTCCAATTGATTAGCGATATTTCCTCCCAGAACTGCATAAGTATTCCCCGTATCATATATGCTAAGAAATCGTCCCACTTTGAGATGCAGGCCCAAAACATCTGATAATTTATCAGTGCTCCCTATCGTTGTTACGTTCAATACTTGTCCTTTGAAAAGAGCATCTATATTTGCTGAGACTAAAGGGGCTACTGCAATTGTTTCAGGAATCAGTGTGTTTAAATCACTGGTATTTAAGGTTGTATTAACCGAAATTGTCTCGTTTCGGTTACCAACAGGCAGTTGAATAGTCGCTGCAATCATATCGGTACCCATCCCTTTGAAGACGCTCATTGCCTGTAATTGCGCATTGTGACCAATATTTAGTAACGCAACGACGGCCATACAACCTATAGCGATTCCAATGAGAGCCAGAAATGCACGACGACCGAGGAGCCTTAAGTTTTCCTGAGATTCTCGTAAAATGTGTAAGCAAGATGGACCATAGACGAGTTTTAATTCTGAGTATATGAATGTATTGCGTTTAGCCGTTGGCATGAGATCTTTCACTGATAGTACCATCATGTACTTCTATACAACGAAACATACAGCCAGCAAGGTTTTTATCGTGCGTCACTAACAGAAGTGTTGTTTTTTCTGTTTGATTTAGTGACATTAATAAATTAATAATGCCTTCGGCATTTTTGCTATCGAGATTACCGGTAGGCTCATCGGCCAACAACAATATGGGTTCGCCTATTAATGATCGTGCGATAGCCACACGCTGGCGCTGCCCACCTGAGAGATCGGCGGGTTTATACTGGATTTTGTCGCTTAGCCCAACACGATTCAGCTGTATCTTCGCTGCCTTATAGGCATTTGATTTAGATACGCCGCGATAGAAAAGCGGTAATGCGACGTTATCTAATATTGTAAGGCGTGGTAAAAGATTATAGCTTTGAAAGACAAAGCCAATGATTTGGTTTCTGGCTATTGCTCTTATTTCACTATTAGCTTGTGACATTTCAGTGCCATTGATAAATACACTTCCAACATTAGGTTTATCTAAAAGGCCAATGATGTTGAGCAACGTGCTTTTCCCTGATCCTGAAGCGCCAACAATAGCGCAACTTTGACCATGGGGAATTGACAATGAAATGTTATTTAATATAACCTGCCGGGAAAGGTCTTTAGGATATGAATGAGAAATATTTCTCAGGCAAATTATATCTTTATTGTATTGAACCTCTGTCATTGTTCGTGATTTTATCTTTTCATCTCAACTTCATTTCTGAGAAATAAATGCGTCTAATAGTGTTTTGTTTTCCGGGAAAGAAGTGGTAAGGAAGCTCTGGGGATCATGGAGCAATTTCCCATCAACCAAACTGAAGCCATTTTTCAGTCCTTTCTCCGTGACAGTGAATACGCCATTGACGTTACGCCAGTCTGGTTCTTCCGTTTTTAATGTCACTTCACTGGCAGTTTCAATAATATAATTTTTTTGTCCTTTACCCTCGTAAGTAGCGAATTTAGCACCCAAATTTTGACCATTTACCACTGCTTCAAGGAAATCGAAATTGGCTTTGTGCGAAAATGAATAGCCTGCGTCTAATTCATAGTTCAAAAAGCCTGTGTCAAGAACGGAGCCGGAAAAGCCTTTACTACTTTTAATTCTTGTTGCAGTAGCAGTATCAGCTTCTGTAAATATGAAGGTTTGCTGATGTCCTTCCATATCAAACATGGTTCCATCATTGACGTTTGCCATTACACCGTTAAACATTCGATACGTTCCCAGGTCATGCGCTAAGTCGTCAACATATCTCAAGTCAGCACCCTCATTTTGAGCCTGCTCGTATAAGTCAGATAATATACTCCGATCTTGAGTTGTTAAAAAATTAACAGAAGACATATTCATGTTATTAACATTTAGCTGTGTTTGAACAGGAGGGGTAGAATCACTGTCACCAAAAAGGCGAGACATCATTATCCCTTTACCACTAAAGCTAATGTTCGCAATCGCTGACTCTGTATTTTCTTGTGTTCTGTTTAATTTAACAGGCTGAGAGGAAATGGTTTTCAAACGGGTGCCTGACGTATCCTGCATCTGTTTGTATGTTACGTATGATTGATTGATCATCATAATTGATATCCCTCTCGCCTGTGGTTAGTTAATTACATCTATTGGTACTTAGTAAGAAAACTCGACGGTGACGCTTTCGTTACGTGATGGCTGTAACGTCTCTGATGGTGCGCCTGTAACAGTATGGCGCAGAGAAATCCGACTGCCAGCATCGAAACGTACATCATTCAACGCCGTGGTTGATGATGAAGAACCGCTGCTTACCGGAATACAACGTGTTGGGCCTGACTGATAAGGTTGATATATGCATAATTCCGTCGTGTGCGTATAAGCAGCGGGATATGCGGCCGAATCAAAGCGAATCAGAGTCAATGTTTTGGTTGGGTTTGCAGAGCCTTTTTGAAAGTCAGCAACCTGGAATGTAAACAAGGTTGACGTAACAGGCGCTGTGCCAGCGGAGTAAAGACGGATTGAAGATGGCACTACTGTCTTTGTAATGGATCCCGTCGCTGCCATTGCAGGCAGAGAAGCAGCACATGCAGCCAGTGCTAAAGATAAATAAACAAGATTTTTTCTCATTGTTTTTCCATATAAAATTCCATTTTTACACAGAACTGAGTATACCGTTTTGAGCCCTTAAGGTGCTTTTGCTTCCAACATTTGCAAAATAACCCTAAGTCTGGAGTAACGGCAGAGAATCCATTTACTTTAGCCACCAAAAATAATAGGTGACCAGGGAAAATCCCTTTTGCCTGCTCGCTTCATGGTTTTCTTATCTTCAAAGGCTGATTTAACACCATAGATAACACTTTTGGTAAGGAAGACGATGGGAACACCGACAAAAGACTTATCGCCAGATATGAAAACGTTATCGGCTATTTTCCTGATGTCGCTGGTTAATTTAACCGGCTGCGTGGCTGACCAGGCGACGTTTAATCGCGCCGGGGACATGCGCATTATCAATGGCGAGGTTTGTATTTATACCGCGCAGGCCGGGCCGGGGGATGTCTTTACGCAGTATGCGGTTTATTCCATCGATGACCCAAACCCGAAGCGCCACGCGGTGCTTTTACCTGCGTATCAGACCTGTCTGCCAAACGGCGCTTATCAGAAGGGTGAAGCGTGGGTGGCAGAGTATGTGCTGATGAAGCCCGGCGGTGAACTGCAAAAATACGCCGTATCGTTTACCTCGCCCTGAAGCCAGACGCCCACATGCCTGCTTTAGCGCACATCAGGCTAACCCCTGTGGGCGTTTAATGTCGTCTTACTCCCCGCGACTCTGTTATGATTCTATGACTGCAATTTATTAACATCAGAACAACAAAGGAGTCGGGATGAATTCGCAATCCCAGGCCAAATCCCCCGAGGCGCTGCGTGCGCTGGTCGCCGGGACGTTAGCCAATTTCCAGCACCCCACCCTGAAGCACAACCTCACAGCGCTGAAAGCGCTGCATCACGTCGCCTGGCTTGATGACACCATCCACGTCGAGTTACAGATGCCGTTTGCCTGGCGCAGCGGTTTTGAGGAGCTGAAAGAGCAGGTGAGCGCCGAGCTGCTGCGTTTAACCGGTGCCAGCGCCATTGACTGGAAACTGTCGCACAGTATCGCCACCTTAAAACGTGTGAAAAACCAGCCGGGCGTGAACGGCGTGAAAAACATTATCGCGATCAGCTCCGGTAAGGGCGGGGTAGGGAAGTCCTCCACCGCCGTCAACCTGGCGCTGGCGCTCGCGGCGGAAGGCGCGAAAGTGGGCATTCTCGATGCCGATATCTACGGCCCGTCGGTGCCGACGATGCTCGGCGCGGAAGGCGAACGCCCGACCTCGCCGGACGGCACTCATATGGCGCCGATTATCTCTCACGGTCTTGCCACTAACTCCATTGGTTATCTGGTGACCGACGATAACGCCATGGTGTGGCGCGGCCCGATGGCGAGCAAAGCGCTGCTGCAACTGCTGCAGGAAACCATGTGGCCGGATCTCGACTATCTGGTGCTGGATATGCCGCCGGGCACCGGCGACATTCAGCTGACGCTCGCCCAGAACATTCCGGTGACCGGCGCGGTGGTGGTGACCACACCGCAGGACATCGCGCTTATCGATGCCAAAAAAGGCATCGTGATGTTCGAGAAAGTGGAAGTGCCGGTACTCGGCATTGTCGAAAACATGAGTATGCACATTTGCAGCAATTGCGGTCATCACGAGCCGATTTTCGGCACTGGCGGCGCGCAGAAGCTGGCGGAAACTTATCATACTCAGCTGCTGGGCCAGATGCCGCTGCATATCTCGCTGCGTGAAGATCTCGACCGCGGCCAGCCGACCGTTATCTCCCGCCCGGAGAGCGAATTCACCACGCTTTACCGCCAGCTGGCGGGCCGTGTGGCGGCGCAGCTCTACTGGCAGGGCGAAGTGATCCCGGGCGATATCGCGTTTCGCGCGGTGTAACGCCGGGAGCGTTTAGCGCCATGACAGACGCCTCCTCCGGGAGGCGTTTTTTATGGTCAGGATTTACGAAAATGCAGGAGCAGGTAAGCGCCCTCCGGTGCGTCACCGTGCCCCTCCTGCACCCAGCCGTGACGGGCGTAAAAGCGCAGCGCGCGTTCGTTTTTTTCAAGACATTTAAGCGCGCCGGTGCCGGTAAACCGCGCCTGTACGGCCTCAAGCAGGGCCGCGCCGACGCCGCGCCCCTGAGCGTCCGGGGCGACAAACAGGTGATGCAGAAAATTGTCGTTTTCGGCGATGGACGCAAACCCGAGCCGGTGACCGTCCGCCTGCGCCACCAGAATCGTTTCGCCAAGCGTGTCGGCGTCAAAATCCTCCAGTTGCCATTCGCTGCCATCAAGCCACGGCCAGCCTTCGCGCCGGGCGTGTAAATAGATCGTGCGTAAAAACGGACGATCGCTCTCTTCCCAGGGCCTGATCTCCACTGCGTTTTTCTTCATTAACGACACTCACTTACCGTTTTTTGGGTTTCTTCATAGAAAGTTATGGCACAGCAGCGTATTTTACGCGCTCTTAATTATCAGCGCGGAGCGTGGGCGTGTACGAGTTCAATCTGGTGTTATTGCTGCTCCAGCAGATGTGCGTGTTTCTGGTGATCGCCTGGGTGATGAGTAAAACGCGGTTGTTTATCCCGCTGATTCAGGTCTCGATTCGCCTGCCGCATAAGCTGTTGTGCTACGTCACGTTCTCCTGTTTTTGCATTATGGGCACCTATTTCGGGCTGCATATTCAGGATTCCATTGCCAATACCCGCGCCATCGGCGCCGTCATGGGCGGCCTGCTCGGCGGGCCGCTGGTGGGCGGGCTGGTGGGGCTTACCGGCGGTCTGCATCGCTATTCGCTCGGCGGCATGACCGCGCTGAGCTGCATGGTGTCAACGATTGTTGAAGGGCTGCTCGGGGGCATCGTTCATAGCTGGCTGATTCGCCGCGGGCGCACCGATAAAATCTTCAACCCTTTTACCGCAGGCGCAATTACGCTGGTGGCGGAGCTGGTGCAGATGGGCATTATTCTGCTGATCGCGCGCCCGTTCGGCGACGCGCTGCATCTGGTGCAAAATATCGCCGCGCCTATGGTCGTTACCAATACCATCGGGGCCGCGATGTTCATGCGTATTCTGCTCGACAAGCGCGCCATGTTTGAGAAATACACCACGGCGTTTTCGGCCACCGCGCTCAAGGTTGCCTCCGCAACAGAGGGCATTCTGCGCCAGGGGTTTAACGTCGAAAACAGCATGAAGGTGGCGCAGGTGATTCGCCAGGAGCTGGAGATAGGCGCGGTCGCCATTACCGATCGCGAACAACTGCTGGCATTTACCGGCATCGGTATGGATCACCATCTGCCTGGTAGCCCGATTTCATCCCCCTGGACGCTACGGGCAATTGAATCCGGCGAAGTGGTCTACGCCGATGGCAACGAAGTGCCGTACCGCTGTTCGCTGCACCCAAACTGTAAGCTCGGCTCGACGCTGGTCATTCCGCTGCGCGGCGAGAACCGCAAGGTGGTCGGCACCATTAAGCTGTATGAGCCGAAGCACCGTCTGTTCAGCTCGATTAACCGCACGCTGGGAGAAGGGATCGCGCAGCTGCTTTCCGCGCAAATTCTGGCGGGCCAGTATGAACGCCAGAAGCAGCTACTCACCCAGTCGGAGATCAAACTGCTGCACGCCCAGGTGAACCCGCATTTTCTCTTTAACGCGCTGAACACGCTGATGGCGGTGATCCGACGCGACAGCGATCAGGCCTGCCAGCTGGTGCAATATCTCTCAACGTTTTTTCGCAAAAACCTTAAGCGCCCTACGGATGTGGTGTCGCTCGCCGATGAAATCGACCATGTAAACGCCTATCTGCAAATTGAACAGGCGCGGTTTCAGTCGCATTTGCAGGTGAGCATGAACCTGCCCGATGAGCTGCGCCATATCCGGCTGCCCGCGTTTACGCTGCAACCGATCGTTGAGAACGCCATTAAGCACGGCACGTCGCAGCTCTTGGGCCCTGGCGAAATCGCCCTGCGCGCCAGCCGCGACGACGATCATCTGGTGCTGGAAATTGAAGACAACGCCGGGCTCTATCAGCCCAACGCCGCCAGCAACGGCCTTGGCATGAGCCTGGTGGATAAACGACTGCGCGCGCGCTTCGGCGACGAGTGCGGCATTTCGGTCGCCTGTGAGCAGGACCGCTTTACCCGGATTACCTTACGTTTACCGCTGGAGGGAACGACATGATTAGCGTGCTGATTGTCGATGACGAGCCGCTGGCGCGGGAAAATTTGCGCCTGCTGCTGAAAGAGGAGGCGGATATCGAGGTGGTGGGCGAATGCGCCAACGCCGTCGAAGCCATCGGCGCGGTACACCGCCTGCGCCCGGATGTGGTCTTTCTCGATATCCAGATGCCGCGCATCTCGGGCCTTGAAATGGTCGGCATGCTCGACCCCGACACCCGCCCGTGGATTGTTTTTCTGACCGCGTTTGACGAATACGCCGTAAAAGCGTTTGAAGAGCACGCGTTTGATTATCTGCTCAAGCCCATTGAGACCGCGCGCCTGCAAAAGACGCTGATGCGGATGCGTAATGAACGCCGCGAGCAGGATATGACGCCCATCACCGAGCGCCAGGAGGCGCTGAAGTTTATTCCTTGCACCGGCCATAGCCGTATCTGGCTGCTGCAAATGGAGGACGTGGCGTTTGTCGCAAGCCGCCTGAGCGGCGTTTATGTCACCAGCAGCCAGGGGCAGGAGGGTTTCACGGAGCTGACGCTGCGCACGCTGGAGAGCCGCACGCCGCTGATGCGCTGTCACCGGCAGTATCTGGTCAATATGGCGCACCTGAAGGAGATCCGGCTGGAGGAGAATGGCCAGGCGGAGTTGCTGCTGCGCCACGGCCAGACGGTGCCGGTTAGTCGTCGTTACCTCAAAACCCTGAAAGAGGCGCTCGGGCTGCGCGGATAATCCGCAATTATCGCGGCGGTAAAATAAATGTTACCTCCCCGTACATCTTTTTCCTCGCTTGCCTATAACGGGAGGATATATCCGTATCAGGCAAAAATGAGGACTTTTTGATGGGCCTGCTTAAAGACTTTTCTATCCGCGCAGTGATGCTGACGGTGCTCGGCGTACTCTGTGTGTTATGGGCGGCCGTGGGCGTCTACAGCGTCTATTCGCTCTCGGCGATGGCCGATGGTAACCGCGTCGACCGCCAGCTGGTGTCGCAGATGACCGTGCTCAGCAAAGGCAACGATCAGTATTTCCGCTTCGTCACCCGTCTGACCCGCGCCATGGAAAACGGCACGCCGGACGCCAAATCGCTCGAATCCGCGCAGCAGGCGCTCGACAACATGTCGCGCCAGCTCGACGCGTTTAAACAGCTTTCTCCCGGCCCGCTCGATCCGGCCGTATCACAACAGGTGATCGCCGACTGGCAGAAGCTGCTGGATGACGGCGTGATCCCGCAGATGAAACTGGCGCGTGAAGGCACGCCGGACGCGTACCGCGCCCATGCCGGCAAAGTGACGCCGGTATTCAGCCGCGCGTTTGGCGCGAGCGCCGAGAAATTCAACGCCGCGGCGGGCGCCAAGCTTGATGCCACCCGCGAGCGCGTCGACAGCATGACCGTCACCACCAAAACGGTGATTATTATCGCGGTGATTATTGGCCTGCTGCTTCTGCTGCTGACCGACCGCTATCTGGTGGCGATGCTGGTGAAGCCGCTTGAGAAGATCCGCAACCATTTCACGCTGATTGCCGGTGGCGATCTCAGCCAGCCGGTGGAGCCGTTTGGCCGCAACTGCGTTGGTAAACTGGTGCCGCTCCTGACCGCGATGCAGGATCAACTGCGCGAAGCGGTTAGCGCCATTCGCCACGGCAGCGAAAATATCTGGCGCGGCGCGTCGGAAATTTCGGCGGGCAATAATGACCTTTCATCCCGTACCGAAGAGCAGGCCGCAGCGCTTGAGCAGACCGCCGCCAGTATGGAAGAGCTAACTTCTACCGTGCGCCTTAACGCCGAAAACGCCCGTCAGGCGAGCGAGCTGGCGCATGCTGCCTCGGAAAACGCCGGTAAAGGCGGCCAGCTGGCGCAAAATGTTATCGAGACCATGCAGGGCATTTCCGGCAGCTCGAAGAAAATCGCTGATATTACCAGCGTGATTAACAGTATTGCGTTCCAGACCAATATTCTGGCGCTCAACGCCGCCGTAGAAGCGGCGCGTGCAGGCGAACAGGGCCGCGGCTTCGCGGTGGTTGCAGGCGAAGTGCGTAACCTCGCGAGCCGCAGCGCCGAAGCCGCGCGTGAAATCGAAACGCTCATCACCGAATCGGTCGAGCGTATCGAGAAAGGCTCTGAGCTGGTCAACGCGGCGGGCGATTCGATGGCGGAAATCTACCGCGGCGTTTCCAACGTCAGCACGATCATCAAACAGATAGCCTCGGCGTCTGAAGAGCAGAGCAAGGGCATCTCGCAGGTGGGTATCGCCATCACTCAGATGGATACCGTCACCCAGCAGAACGCCTCGCTGGTGGAGCAGGTGTCCGCCGCCGCCGCCGCGCTGGAGCGCCAGACCGAAGAACTGCAAAGCACCGTGCAGAAGTTCCGCCTCTCGGCCTGATATTCGTCGTCGTTGTATTAAAAAAGCCGCCTGTGAGGGCGGCTTTTTGGTTTTCCTTATGAATATCTCTTGGCCTCTGGTATTTGGCCTACGATTAAGCTATGAAGTAACTCACAAAAAACAGGGGCATAACTCTCTATTAGGAATGTTCTTAATTTTTTTATTTATATAAATTTATAGCCTTGCTCTACCTCAACGGATTTAGAAGGAAAAAGTCATGTCAGACTATTTATCAGGGATGAATGCGCCTAATAACCTCCCTTCTTTCGATAAGCCAGTAACGTGGGGCGGGCCTGGAACGGTAGATTTTAATTTCCATGCGCTTGCAAAAGAATTGGATCGAACACGCGACTTTAATCGTGTAGGCATCATCTATTCTAATGGAGTTAACGATTGGCTTGTAAGACCTTCACGACGTATAGCAACGCCAAATGAGACGAATGTCAGTCATGTAATTATTACGAAGGTAAATGATACATCACTGCAAAATGCAGGGAAAGCTATTACAAAACCGCTTCAGGCACCTTCATTAACAACAGAAATAACCTCAACTGCAATATCCTGCGGTGCATTAGTTGCTACTGCCTTAATTGCTGTGAGTGCAACACTTGTCATACCTTTTACTGCTGGAGCAACGGGGATCCTGGCGGGAATAATGACAGCCGGAACAGTGGCTACAGGTTTCCAGTGTGCGGTAGGTGTAGGTCGTCTATTTGCTATAGGATATGGCTACGAAGAAAATGTTGCCTGGTTTGATTCCCAGGATTGGTATACCTCTACCATGACAGCGCTTGATGTTATTTCTCTTGCTGGGGCAAGTGTGGGCCTGAGAAGTACAATAAAAGCTTATATGGCGATGAAAGCGGGTTCTTCAGCGAAAGCACTGGATTGGCTCAGGACACTGAGCAGGCATGAGCGTAAACGTATAACTATTGAAATTATACGCAACAGAAATCCTGGTATTTCTAATGACGGGATTAAAGCGCTCATTAAAGCCGGTGCTTACCCAAGCCGATTTCCAACAGAAGCATTACAAAAAAGTTTGCAGTATGAATTAATTAAAGCATTCAATAACGCCTCTGCCTTTGCGGGAAGCGCCGTCTCCGGAACCATCAGAAACCCGCAAAATTTACAAAATACCGGAAAATTTGTAGTGGGTATTATTCAGTCTGTCTCACTCGCCGGGAGCCGTTAGAACAGGGATGATTAATTATTTAAAAAGAAGCCTGCAACTGGGTCGCCTTGTAGAGCATGGTCTTCAAAACAAGCGGCCCGAGGCACTGGAGCAGCTTAAAACGCAGCTCAAAGAACAAGTTCGTCTGCCCACGGGGTGGCGGAGCCTTGGGATGCCACTGGTATTAGCAATGGTTATGGCTGTACTTAGCTTCGCCATTCCCCAAATTTCTTTTTGGGTGGCTATTTCGCAGAGTTTAGGGTTAGCGGAAAGTGCATTCTTCATTGGCATGCTCGTCAGCAATTTTCTTTTTTGTGTGCTGATCATCCCTGCAATGACAGGGGTTGCAAGAGGGGATCTCCGCGCCTTGCAGTTATGGCTGGCATTGGTGGCGATAGCGGTATTCGTGAGCGCGCTATTTTTTATGAGCGTGCTTGTGTCTTTACTTTCCTCCGAAGGAGTTGTGCGCTGGGATATTATTGGCGCTCTGCTGGGTATAATGTTTTCGGTATTCAGCGTGCGTTGTATCAATAGCAAGTTATTTATGGAAACCGTCGCCCTTGGCTTTTATAACCGTATTCTGCGCGAGCAGGCTAAATATCAGGCTTACCAGCCAGGCGTAATGAAACGATAAACATCCATCTGCGTATCCTTTTACTTTTATATTAATAAGAAAGACCCTCCTTTATGGAGAGTCTTTCTTGCTGTTTTATTCCAGCCCCAGCGCGGCGCTGAGGTGCGCTATCTCCTTACGCCACTCAGCCTGCAGGGCGAGTTTCTGGTGGCGCGGTTTGCGTTCGAGATCGGCGTTGAGCCGCGTCTCCAGCTCAATCAGCCGCTCCAGCAGGCGCGCGTCACTGTGCTCATCAGGCGGCGTGGCGAGTGCCGCAGGTGCCTCATTCTCTGCCTCCTGCGTCGGCGCTGCGCGCAGACGCGCCATCAGCGCTTCCATATTGTGCCACTCGCTTAAACCGCCATCTTCCACGAGCCAGAAGCGGTTACAGCTCGCCTCCATCAGCGTTCTGTCGTGCGTCACCAGCAACAGCCCGCCTTCGAACGTTTGCAGCGTTTGCGCCAGCGCCTCTTTACCTTCCATATCGAGATGGTTGGTCGGCTCGTCGAGCATCAGCAGCGAATAGCGCGCGAGCGACAGGCCGACAAACAGCAGGCGCGAGCGCTCGCCGCCGCTCAGCGTGTCGACCCGCTGCCCGTGCCGCGCCCACGGGAAACCGGCGCTGATAAGCGCAAGCTTACGCTGTTGCAACTCAGGCGCGAACGGCTCCAGCGCCTCCAGCAACGTGGCGTTATCCGGTAACTGATGCAGCGACTGATCGTAATACCCAAGGGACACGCGCGGATGGAAGGTGACGCCGGGAACCGTTTCCCCTGTTTGCCACTGTCGCCACAGCAGGCGCAGCAGCGACGACTTCCCGCAGCCGTTATGCCCAAGCAGCGCCACGCGATCCCCGCTTTTGAGCCGCGCCAGCGGCAGGGTAAAGAGCGTCGGGGCATCAGGTGCCGCGCTGACGGCCAGATTTCCCAGCTCCAGCAGGCGATCCGCCGCCAGCGCGTCGCCGGAAAGCGTCAGTCGCCAGCGGCTGCCCTGCGCCAGTTCGGTTTGCTCCTCTTTGAGCCGCGCCACCTGTTTTTCCATCTGTTTGGCTTTGCGCGCCAGATCTTCGTTGTCATAAACCTGTCCCCACGTGGCGAGCCGTTTTGCACTCGCCGTCACGCGGTCAATCTCTTTTTGCTCCGCTTTATGGCGCAGGGCATCGCTCTCATCCCGCGCCGCCAGCGCCGCGCGTGCCTGCGTACAGGGGAGATCGAACGCCTGAAGCTGACCGTCGCGCAATATCCAGGTGCGGTTGGTTACGCTGTCCAGCAGCGCGCTGTCGTGGGAGACCAGAATAAAGCTGCCGTTCCAGCGGGCCAGAAACTGCTCCAGCCACAACATCGTCGGGAGATCGAGATGGTTGCCTGGCTCGTCGAGCAACAGCAGATCGGGCGAGATAATCAGCGCCCGCGCCAGCAATAAGCGTGTGTGCTGGCCGCCGCTAAGCGAGCCCGCCGTCAGCGACCAGGCGGCCTCGGCAAAGCCCATATTCGCGAGCAACGCCTGCGCCCGCCAGGCGCTGCATTCACGCTCGGCCTCAGGCAGCCTGGCCAGCAGCGCGTCCAGCAGCGTCTGCTGATGCAGTTCGTCGGGCAGATGCTGCTCCACGCGCGCCAGCAGACAGCGCGCCGCGCGCGTCACAACGCCTTCGGCAGGCGCAATGGTGCCGTCCAGCGCTTTCAGAAGCGTGCTTTTGCCGCAGCCGTTATGACCGATAAGGCCAATGCGGTCGCCTTTTTTCAGGGTAAAGGAAAGGGTGTTCAGCACCGGGCCAAACGGGGAATCAATGCGCAGGGAGTGCGCCGTCAGTAATGTGCTCATCGCTTACTCAGAATTTTCAGGCATAACAATGCCTCGTCAAACATCGCTGACGATAATCTGGTAAGCCCTGGAGAAGGGTGATGTGATGGGATCTTCGCTCAGGGGCCAGTTATCGCAGCACGATACCGGTAATGCCTGAGCTCTGGCGATCGCCAAAATGATGTGAATAGTCAAACAATTCACAGCACAGCATAAGAGTCCTCCTTTTATATTCATCAGGTTGATAGGTAGAGCGAGTGTAGCGGGCAGCGCGTTTAAGCACCACTACGCGTATTAAGGGGTGTGAGCGAAAAAACGTTTTGGAAAGGGGAGATATAAGACGCGCCTGAGCGTCGGGCCTGCTTCAGGCGCTAGAAGGATTAACGGTGGTAGAAAATATCGCCGTTCATGGCGCGCACGACTTTACCTTCGGCGTCGGTGATAAGCACGTAGTAGCCGCCCATGTAGGTCCAGTGGGTGCCAGCTTCCGGGGCGGGCAGGTTGCGGATCTGCCACTGTTTGATGTTGTACTGCTCGGTGCGGTAGAGGTCCGGCACGATGTCGCCGATGGTGTATTTTTTGGAATCGGAGTGAAACTCTTTCACTTCATAGCTATCGATGGATTTGGGTTTTACCGCATCTGCGGCGAATGCAGAGGCCACCGACATCAACAGCACTCCCGCTACGATCATTCTGGTTTTCAACATACCTTCTCCACATGTCAGGGCGCTGCGCCCCGTTGATTTTGTTACCGTCAGGCCGCTATCTTCCTGCGCCATTCCCGGCCGGGCAAGGCTAATTATGTATAAAAAAATGAAGCGGATAGCAATCGGCGCGGGGCTGATTTGGTGGGGCGTGCTTATGGGCTGCCAGAAGTGGTGGGTTATACTTATGTCATGATTGCAGGGATAATGAGATTGTCATCCATCGGACTATTTATGATGAGTACAGAAGACGGCGTTCGGGCGTTAATAAAAAAGCATTTCTGGGAGATGGCAGATGAAGATTCGTTAAGCACCGGGCAATATTGCGTCCTGCCAGAAGATGCGCACGCCTTCTTCGGGGAATACTTTGCTGTGTTCAATATGAATTATTCCTCTTTCGACTTCCGTAAATATTTTCCGCAAGAAGGGATATTTTTTCTGCCCAATGCGATTCTTCCCGACTATTTAAAAAGCGATAAGCATCAGCCTTCGCCGCTGACGGTGCAAATGCTGATTGCCTCGGCAAAGGCGGGGCGCTGGATTGTTGATTAACGCATTGAACACCTGAGGTTGTAATGCCATTATCGGAAGTCATTTTAAGTGACGCTGCAAGATCGTATAACGATTAATAACAGTAGTGACAAGATACTGGTAGTGGAAGACTGATATGAAATATGGTTTTGTATTCTTATGGCTAGTGGCGGGTACATGCGCGGCAACCCAAATGACGGGATTTGGCGCAAGGTATTACGATGATATTACTGAAGTCTATTCAGATAATCATGAAACCGATAAAGATCTGCTACCCGTTATTGCTATAGGAACCACCGAATACAAGTTTGAGGTTAACACGCTTGCATTTATCGCTAAGAATGCCGATGTAAAGGTAAATAAAGATAACCTGGCTTCCTGGATTTGCCTGAAATCAGGGGGCATCAATTATTGGTTTATTTCTGATAATGAGATGGGGGCGGGGGATTTAACCGCAGTTGCCATAGCGAAAGATGGATCGCCTTGTACACCTTACAAGGGAGTATTATACGTATCCGTTAAGGCGCCTGTGTTAACAACTAAAGAAGAAACAGAAAAATATTTTAAACATAAGCCTAAGAAAGATATCGTTATGTGCTACAAGGATATCGAAAAATCAGGTGAATACACGCAGAGTAACAGCATCATGTACTATCTGAAAGATGATAAGGTTCAGGGAGTTATTATTAGCCAGGGGACGACCAACTGACAGGCTCTTTTTCCGTAAGGTCAGGAATAATTTTTAATGAAACTCTGATGCTTATTTCTTTGATAATCGTGAAACCAATGGTAATGCCTCTTACTACGTCACTTACGCTCCAGCACCGCATCAATGCATCAGGGACAATGAAATCACCAGCAAATAAAGCCGGGCAGTCTGTATTTTTCATACTTAAAGCTTTTATATGCCCCTCAAACTGAGACGCAGCCTATTTTTTAGGGTTGAGTCTTTGGCTTGCCGCTGGCATGATCCACAACAGAGAGTAATGTAGCGTTAATCGCAACTTTTTGATTTTGCAGTAAATGACTCGGGGTGCCCTTCTGCGTGAAGGCTGAGAAATACCCGTATTACCTGATCTGGATAATGCCAGCGTAGGGAAGTCAGATGCCTGTCCGGTATCCCGTCTTCGCGCCTGGCAGGAGAGAACCATGTCTTCTGACCTGCTTTGCGGCTCGCACGCCGCGCCTGTTGTCACCCAACTTCGCCGTCACGCGCCGCTGGTACACTGCATTACCAATGATGTGGTGCAAAACTTCACTGCCAATGTCCTGCTCGCGCTTGGCGCCTCGCCCGCGATGGTGGTGGATACTGACGAAGCCGCGCAGTTCGCGGCCATCGCCGATGCCTTACTCATAAACCTCGGTACCCTAACACGCCCGCAGCAGCAGGCGATGCGGGCGGCTATCGACAGCGCCTGCGCGGCGGGCAAGCCGTGGACGCTTGACCCGGTCGCCGTCGGCGCGCTCACGCTGCGCACTGAATTTGCGCAGGAGATTCTGGCGCGTCGTCCCGCCGCCATTCGCGCTAATGCCTCGGAAATCCGCGCGCTGACAGGAGAAAGCGGCGGCGGGCGCGGCGTTGACGCAACCGAAAGCGCGCATCAGGCGCGTGAGGCGGCCCGTTTACTGGCGCGCCGCACCGGCGCGGTTGTCGCCGTGACCGGCGAGGTCGATTACATCACCGATGGCGAACGCACGGTCGCGGTTGAGGGGGGCACCGCGATGCTGACCCGCGTGGTGGGCACCGGCTGTGCGCTTTCGGCGGTCGTTGCTGCCTGCTGCGCGCTGCCGGGCGATCGCCTGGAGAATGTCGCAACGGCCTGCTGGCTGATGAAACGGGCGGGAGAAGAGGCGTTGACCGTCTCCCGTGGCCCCGGCAGTTTCGCCAGCGCGTTGCTGGATAATCTGCATGCGCAGGCGTTCGGAGGTGCTTATGAAACGCATTAACGCGCTCACCATCGCCGGTACCGACCCGAGCGGCGGGGCGGGGATTCAGGCCGATCTCAAAACCTTCTCGGCGCTCGGTGCTTACGGCACGTCCGTCGTCACGGCGCTGGTGGCGCAGAACACCCGCGGCGTGCAGTCGGTCTATCGCATCGAACCGTCGTTTGTCGCCGCCCAGCTTGATTCAGTGTTAAGCGATGTGCGCATCGACACGACGAAAATCGGCATGCTGGCAGAAACGGATATCGTCGAGGCCGTGGCGGAGCGGCTATCACGTTACCGCGTGCGCAATATTGTGCTGGATACGGTCATGCTCGCGAAAAGCGGCGATCCACTGCTGAGCCCGTCTGCCGTGCGCACGCTGCGCGAAAAGTTATTGCCGCAGGTGGCGATCATCACGCCGAATTTGCCGGAGGCGGCGGCGCTGCTGGAAGCCACCCACGCCCGCAGCGAAGCGGAGATGCGCCAGCAGGGCGAGGCGTTGCTGGCGCTCGGCTGTGGCGCGGTGCTGATGAAAGGCGGGCATCTGGATGACGCCGAAAGCCCCGACTGGCTCTTTACCCGCGAAGGCGCGACGCGCTTTACCGCTCCGCGCGTCATGACGAAAAACACCCACGGCACCGGCTGCACGCTCTCCAGCGCGCTTGCGGCGCTGCGTCCGCAGTATGCTGACTGGGTTGAAACGGTGACGGCGGCGAAGGCGTGGCTCACGAAAGCGCTGCAACAGGCGGATAGTCTGGAAGTAGGGGAGGGCATCGGGCCCGTCCATCATTTTCATGCATGGTGGTGAACCGTGCCAGCAGAATTAGCTGAAAATGCGCTCAGGTCTGGCAATCTGTGCTAATCAAGTCCAGGCTAAGAAGGCCCAGCTAAGGCGTGGGTAAGGAATCTTATCGTCCGGCAGGTCACCACCTGCCGACCATAACGGGAGCGTATGATGACTGATATTGCGCAGTTGCTCGGCAACGATGCCGATAGCCTGTTACAGCACCGCTGTACGACCATTTCCTCCGACCAGCTCTACCTGCCAGGGCCGGATTATGTCGATCGCGTGATGATCGATAACAACCGTCCGCCCGCGGTGCTGCGAAATATGCAGACTCTCTATAACACCGGTCGCCTTGCCGGCACCGGCTATCTGTCTATTCTGCCGGTGGACCAGGGCGTCGAGCATTCGGCGGGCGCGTCGTTTGCCGCCAATCCGATGTATTTCGACCCGAAAAATATCGTCGAGCTGGCGATTGAGGCGGGCTGTAACTGCGTGGCGTCAACGTATGGCGTGCTGGCGTCAGTCTCGCGGCGCTATGCGCACCGTATTCCGTTCCTGGTGAAACTCAACCACAATGAAACGCTCAGTTACCCCACGCAATATGACCAGACGCTGTACGCGAGTGTCGAGCAGGCGTTCAATATGGGCGCGGTGGCGGTCGGAGCGACTATCTATTTCGGCTCAGAAGAGTCGCGCCGCCAGATTGAAGAGATCTCCGCCGCGTTTGAGCGCGCGCACGAGCTTGGCATGGTGACGGTGCTGTGGGCGTATCTGCGCAACAGTCACTTCAAGAAAGATGGCGTCGATTACCACTCCAGCGCCGATTTGACCGGTCAGGCTAACCATCTGGCTGCCACCATTGGCGCGGATATCGTGAAGCAGAAAATGGCCGAGAATAACGGCGGCTATACCGCGCTGAAGTTCGGCTATACCGACGAGCGCGTGTATAGCAAGCTGACGAGCGACAACCCGATTGACCTGGTGCGTTATCAGCTTGCCAACTGCTATATGGGCCGCGCGGGGCTGATTAACTCCGGCGGCGCATCCGGCGGCGAGGCGGATCTCACCGATGCGGTGCGCACGGCGGTGATCAACAAGCGCGCAGGCGGCATGGGGCTGATTCTGGGACGTAAAGCGTTTAAGAAATCGATGGCCGACGGCGTGAAGCTGATTAATGCGGTGCAGGATGTGTATCTGGATAAGAAAGTGGCGATCGCCTGATGGCGGTTGTGGTTACGCAGCATAAACGCGCCTGCGGGCGCGTTTTTTGTGGCTGGGGTAAATGGTGGCGCGAGATAAACGGCGGGTGCGCTGCGCTTACCCGCCCTACGAAACCACAAAAGCCACCGCCGATGCCGTATGTTTTCCCTTGCGGCTGCCCTTTGGCCGCGAGCCGGGATTGTTAAGGGGGCGGCGGCGAGCCCCCTTAACACGTTCGCGTGAGTAAACATGACAGAGAGAATCTGCGTTGTGGCGAACGGAACAGGTCACCAGGCGTACATATTCCCGGGTTCCACGGTTCACCGGTGTTGAACAGGCAATGCCTTTCATTTGACGGCGGTGCTGATGGCGGGTGCGCTGCGCTTACCCGCCCTACGAAACCACAAAAGCCACCGCCGATGCCGTATGTTTTCCCTTGCGGCTGCCCTTTGGCCGCGAGCCGGGATTGTTAAGGGGGCGGCGGCGAGCCCCCTTAACACGTTCGCGTGAGTAAACATGACAGAGAGAATCCGCGTTGTGGCGAACGGAACAGGTCACCAGGCGTACATATTCCCGGGTTCCACGATTCACCAGTGTTGAACAGGCAATGCCTTTTATTTGACGGCGGTGCTGATGGCGGGTGCGCTGCGCTTACCCACCCTGGAACGTTTCATACCGCTGCATCTCTGGTAGGGCGGGTAAGCGTAGCGCACCCGCCGTCCCGAAAATCGCGATGCCACACATTCCTTTACTTAAGCAGCGGACAATCCGGCGGCAGGCGGCACTGCAGCGCGCCGGGCTCAACCACAATGCGGAAATGCTGTCCGCTCAGCGGCTCGCCGTCGAGGTTAAAGGTAATCTCATGCGGCGCGGTTATCTCAAACCAGGGCGAGGCACCATCGATAATATTCGGGCTCTCTTCCGGCTGCGTCAGCGTGGTAAACAGCGCAGGCAGCAACTCTTCGCCGGTAAAAATCCGCAAATGCAGCAGCCCGTCGTTAATCAGCGCCTCCGGGCACAGCTCCTGACCGCCGCCCGCCTGCCGCCCGTTACCGATGCCGATAACCAGCGCGTCGCCCTGCCAGTGAAAATTCTCGCCGCGAATTTCACAGCGATCCGCTTTCAGGGCGTCCATACGCATCAGCCCGTGGATCAGATACGACACCCCGCCGAGCGCGGCTTTTAAGCGCTCCGGCGTTTCAGTGGTGATGCGCGTACCGAAACCGCCCGTCGCCATATTGATAAACCAGGTTTTATCATTCACGTGCGCAATATCAATCGGCACCGCGCGGCCTTCAATGGCCAGCTTCAGCGCCAGTTCGATATCGTCCGGCACGGCCGCGCTGGTTGCGAAATCGTTCGCGGTGCCGAGCGGCAACAGGCCGAGCGCCGGACGTTTTTCCTGCGTGACACCCGCCAGCGCCGCCGCCACTTCATTAATGGTGCCGTCGCCGCCTGCCGCAATGACCGTCTGCGCGCCCTGGTCCGCCGCCTCACTGACATAGCGCGCCGCATCGCCTTTCTCCCAGGTCACGCGCACCTCTATCGGGTGGCCCTGGTCACGCAGCAGCTTCACGCTGCCGCGCAGGATCTCATTATCAGCGCTTTTACCATTTAATATCAGAAAAGAACCAGCGGAACGGGACATGAATACACTCCTTTGAATACGGATTCAGAGAGTTTATCGCAGAGTCTGGCGAGTCGCTTAAGAACTGGCTGAAAGGACAAAAAAATAAGCCTGCGTAAGGGAGATTACGCAGGCTGAAGGAGGTGGTTCCTGGTACAACGGGCATTTATGGATTATGTTTTTCAGCGCCGGGGATGATAACCGCTTTAAACATAACGGTTTGTGATCCCATTCGAAGAAACATTCGCGCGGTAAAAATAACCCCTATAAATTATTTACCGTGTGGATTTCTGGTGGTCTGGCCAGAGAAATTACGCATTAACAGCGCATACTCCAGTGCTAAATCCTCAGGAACCGGCATCCAGATGGTATATCCGTCTCCCGGTGCCACCTCCATCTTCTCGCCTTTCGCATTTTCCATATGCTCAAGCGTAAAGCTGACGTTGCCCTGTGGCGTCATCAGTTCCAGGCTGTCGCCCAGGGAAAATTTGTTTTTCACCGCCACCGCAGCCAGCGCGCCGTTGCGCTCGCCGGTAAATTCGCCGACAAACTGCTGGCGGTCCGATACCGAGTAGCCATAGTCATAGTTCTGATAATCGTCGTGGGTGTGACGACGCAGAAAACCTTCGGTATAGCCGCGGTGCGCGAGCCCTTCGAGCGTCTCAAGCAGGCTCGGGTCGAACGGTTTACCGGCGGCGGCGTCGTCAATGGCGCGACGGTAAACCTGAGCGGTACGCGCGCAGTAGTAGAACGATTTGGTGCGGCCTTCGATTTTCAGCGAATGAACGCCCATCTTCGTGAGGCGCTCGACGTGCTGAATTGCGCGCAGATCTTTGGAATTCATGATGTAGGTACCGTGTTCATCTTCAAACGCGGTCATGTATTCGCCGGGGCGCTGCGCCTCTTCAATCATAAAGACTTTATCGGTCGGCGCGCCGATGCCAAGCGTCGGCTCGACGGTCTGCACCGGGATAGGCTCGTGGATATGCACGATATTGCCGATGCTGTCCTCTTTACCTTCCTGCACCTTATATTCCCAGCGGCAGGCGTTGGTGCAGGTGCCCTGGTTCGGGTCGCGCTTGTTGATGTAGCCGGAAAGCAGGCAGCGGCCGGAATAGGCCATGCAGAGCGCGCCGTGAACGAAAATCTCCAGTTCCATCTCCGGCACCTGCTCGCGAATTTCCGCAATCTCTTCAAGCGACAGTTCGCGGGAGAGAATGACGCGCGTCAGGCCCATCTGTTGCCAGAATTTTACCGTCGCCCAGTTCACCGCGTTGGCCTGTACCGAAAGGTGAATATCCATCTGCGGGAAGTGCTCGCGCACCAGCATGATAAGCCCCGGATCGGACATGATCAGCGCATCCGGGCCCATCTCCACCACGGGTTTGAGATCGCGGATAAATGTTTTCAGCTTGGCGTTGTGCGGCGCGATGTTAACCACGACGTAGAATTTTTTGCCAAGCGCATGGGCTTCATTAATGCCGAGCTGCAAATTCTCGTGGTTGAATTCGTTATTGCGCACGCGCAGCGAGTAGCGCGGCTGGCCGGCGTATACGGCGTCGGCACCATAGGCGAAGGCGTAACGCATATTTTTCAGCGTTCCCGCAGGCGACAGTAATTCTGGTTTAAACATGTTGAACTCGTTCTGATGACAGGTCAGACCCGCTTCAACGGCGAAGCGGTCGGGGGCACGTTTACCCCCACGTTAAGGGCGGGAATTGTAGCGCCCGCGGCCTGGGCGTGCAAACCGTTATGGGGCTTATGGACGTGAGGCGGGTGCGCTGTGCTTACCCGCCCTACGAAAAACCGGTCACGTGCAGCGCACCCGCCATGCAACCCGCACCCGCCAGCCGTAACCTCTACACCACCCGACCGGCGTCGGCTTCCCAGCGGTAGCCCACGCCATAGACGGCGCGGATAAACGGCTGCTCGTCGTCCAGCGCTTCCAGCTTGCGGCGCAGGTTTTTGATATGGCTGTCGATGGTGCGGTCAGTCACCACGCGGTAATCGTCATACAGATGATTCAGCAACTGCTCGCGCGAAAACACTTTGCCGGGCTCGCCGGAAAGCGTCTTCAGCAGACGGAATTCGGCTGGCGTCAGGTCGAGCGGCTTCTGCCGCCAGCTCGCCTGAAAACGCCCTTCATCGATAATCAGCGGGCTTTGGGCATCCTGCGCCTGCAGATCGCGCTGCGGCTTGCAGCGGCGCAAAATGGTTTTCACGCGCGCCACCACCTCACGCGGGCTAAACGGCTTGCAGATGTAATCATCGGCACCGATCTCAAGCCCCAGCAGGCGGTCTATCTCTTCGATTCTGGCGGTCACCATCACAATCGGCACTTCCGAGAAGCGGCGAATTTCGCGGCACAGCGTCAGCCCGTCGGTGCCGGGCAGCATCAGATCCAGCAGGATTAAATCCGGCGGCGTCTGGCGCACATAGGGCAACACCTGATCGCCGTGGTTAATCAGCGTCGGCGCGTAGCTGGCCGCCCGCAGGTAATCCACCAGCAGCGCGCCGAGTTTTGGCTCATCCTCGACAACCAGAATGCGCGGGGTTTTATCGTTAATCGGTAACTCTGTCATACGTCTCCCGGAAGTACGGCATCAAGCGGTAAGGATACGGTGATGCTAACACCGCCTGATGATGAATGATCGGCATTAATCGTCCCGCCATGCGCCGCCACGATATTGGCGCAGATGGCAAGGCCGAGGCCCGAGCCGCCGCTGGCGCGGTTGCGCGAGCCTTCCGCGCGGTAGAAGCGCTCAAACAATTTTGACAGCTGCTCATCGCTCACGCCCGGCGCGCTGTCGATAAACCGCAGCACGAAACGCTGCGCCTGACGCTCACCCTGAATCAGTAATCCGCCGCCCGCGTCCGTGTAACGCAGGCTGTTTTCCAGCAGATTATTAAAAAGCTGCATCAGCCGGTCGCGATCGCCAAAGAGCGTCACGTTTTCCGGCATCGACAGATTCAGCGTCAGCCCGCGCGCGGCAAAGCGCTCGCGGAACGCGCCCGCAGCCACTTCTATCAACGTCACGATCTCCAGCGGCTTTTTCTGGTAGGCGAGCGCGCCTTCGTCAGAGAGCGACAGCTGGTGCAGGTCATCCACCAGTTTGGTCAGCGTGCCCACTTCGGCCTGCAACGAGGCGACCGACTCCGGCGTAAACTGGCGCACGCCGTCCTGAATCGCCTCCAGCTCGCCGCGCAGCACCGCCAGCGGCGTGCGCAGCTCATGGGAGATATCCGCCATAAATGCCTGGCGCATCTGCTGGTTTTTCTCAAGCGTGCTGGCGAGCTGGTTGAAATCCTGCGCCAGTCGGCCCAGCTCATCCTGCCCGGTGGCGACGACGCGGGTAGTAAAATCGCCCGCCGCCAGGCGGTGTGTGCCTTCCACCAGTCGTTTTACCGGGGCCAGCAGGCCGCGTGCCAGCAGCAAGGTGGCGGCTGCCGCGAGCAGCGTCGAGAGCGCGACGATAAGCCAGCTGGTGCGCCGCTGCTGTTTATCGAAATTGATATCGGTACTGCGCGTCAGCCGCTCCACCGGCGAGGCGATTACCCAGCCGACGCGTTTGCCGTCAACGACAATCGCGCGCCGCGCGCCATCCTGCGGCACCGGCGAGCGCGGGCCGACCAGCACATTTTGTTCGGCGTCCACCACCCAGAACTGCGTTCGCCAGCCGTGCGGCGGCATGTGGGGCGGCGGCCCTCGGTCTGGCGGCGGCGGGCCGTCGTGGGCGTTCTCCCGTTCAAAAGAGCGTAAAATCTGGAATATCATGCGATCGTTATGGCGCAGAAATCCCCAGTCGCCGTGCTGCTGGTACTGCTCGCTCAGCGCGTCGCTTAACAGGGCCAGACGTTGTTCGTTACCGTGTTTGATGTAGTCGATAAAGCCGCGCTCGAAGCTAAAGCGCACCGCCCAGTGCATCGTAATCAACAGCAGAATACAGGTGGCGAAAATGGCCAAAAACAGCTTGCCCGTAATGCCGGGCCGCCAGAACCTCATGAAGCACTCCTTTTGCGCCGCGCGATGACGGCGTTTTTACTGATATCGTCAGGGACGCGGGCGAAGACCAGCGCCGGCAGGGCGATAATTAGCGCCATGCACAAATAGGTCCAGAAAAAGATGCCGTGGGCGTCGCCGCTGTCCGCTGCGAGCTGGTTATGCCCGAACGCGCCAAGCAGCAGACCCGCGATGCTCACCCCAAGGCTCATCGAGAGCTGCATCACCATCGACAGCAGGCTGTTGCCGCTGCTCGCCATCTCATCGGGCAGATCGCGAAGCGTCAGCGTGTTCATCGTCGAGAAACGCACCGAATTCACCATCCCCTGAAAAAGCATGACTACCGGCAGCAGCCAGTACCAGCCCGCCAGCGCCACGCCCATAAACAGCAGGGTCACGAGCGCAAGCGCAAGCGTCGAGGCCACCAGCACCCGGCGGTAGCCAAAGCGGTTTACCACCTGCACCACAATGCGTTTGATCCCCATACTGCCAAGCACCATCGGCATCATCATCAGGCCGGCGTGGAACGGGGAGAAGCCGAGGCCAATCTGTAAAAAAACCGGCGTCATAAACGGCAGCATCCCGCTGCCGATGCGCCCGCATAAGCTGCCGAACAGCCCCAGTGAAAAGGTGCGGGTATTGAAAAGCCGCAGACTGAACAGCGCCCGCTCGTTGCCGCGCGCATGCCACAGGTAAAGCAGCGTGGCCGCGCTGCCGCCCGCCACCAGCGCGCCAAGCCCGGCTGGGGAAAGACCAGTGCTGCGATAGCCGTCAAGCGCAATCGTCAGCGCCGCCATGCCGAAGGCGAGCAGCAGAAAGCCGGAGAAATCGAAGCGCCGCGTCTGCATGGTGTAGTTCGGCATCAGCCAGAGCGTCGCGGCGGCACCGGCAATGCCCACCGGCAGGTTGATTAAAAAGATCCAGTGCCAGGAGGCGTACTCCACCAGCAGCCCGCCGAGCGCCGGGCCGAGCAGCGGCCCCACCTGGCCGGGGAGCGTCACAAATGTCATCGCCGCCATGTACTGATCGCGCGGGACGATTTTCATCACCGTCAGCCTGCCGACCGGCACCATCATCGCGCCGCCGATGCCCTGTAACACGCGCGCCGCCACCAGCTCATTGAGCGTTGAGGACTGCGCGCAAAACAGCGAGCCGAGCGTGAACAGCACAATCGCGGTGAAGAAGATGTTGCGCACCCCGACGCGATCCGCCAGCCAGCCGCTCGCGGGCAGCATCACCGCCACCGTCAGCACATAAGAGACGATAACCATGTGCATCCGCAGCGGGCTCTCCCCGAGGCTCGCGGCCATTGAGGGGAGAGCGGTATTGACGATAGTGGTATCCAGCGCCTGCATAAAAAAGCCGAAGGCGACGATCCACAATTGCCAGCGCACGTTCTGGGGCAGGTCGGTCATAAATTATTCGCTCGCGGTCAGGGTGTCCTCAGGTTTCGCCCGGCGCGTAAAACGCAGGCGCAGTCGGTCGAAGAAGAGATAGACCACCGGCGTGGTATAGAGCGTCAGCAACTGGCTCATCACCAGCCCGCCGACAATCGTAATGCCGAGCGGCTGGCGTAGCTCCGCGCCGTCGCCGCTTGCGATCATCAGCGGCAGCGCGCCGAACAGGGCCGCCAGCGTCGTCATCATAATCGGGCGAAAACGCAGCAGGCAGGCCTGGAAAATGGCGTCGCGGGCGCTGAGCTGGCCGCTGCGCTGGGCTTCCAGCGCGAAGTCCACCATCATTATCGCGTTCTTCTTCACGATACCAATCAATAGCATAATACCGATAAGCGCGATGAGGCTAAACGGGGCATCGAACGCCTCCAGCGCCAGCAGCGCGCCGACGCCCGCCGATGGCAGCGTGGAGAGAATGGTCAGCGGATGCACGTAACTCTCATACAGCATCCCCAGCACGATATAGACCGTGGCGATGGCCGCGAGAATGAGGATCACCTGCGAATTCATCGTCTCCTGGAATACCTGCGCCGTACCAGCGAAGCTGCCGCGCACCGACGACGGCACGCCAAGCGAGGTCATCGTGCGGGTGATGGCGTCGCTCGCTTCCGAGAGCGACACGCCGGTCGGCAGGTTAAACGCGATGGTCGACGCCGCCGACAGCCCCTGATGGTTAACCGACAGCGGTGCGTTGGCGGGCTGCCATTTCGCAAACCACGAGAGCGGAATCGGCTTGCCTTCGCTGTTCATCACGAACATCTGATCGAGCGCGCTGATATCCTGGGTGTAACGCGGGTCAACTTCCATCACCACTTTGTACTGGTTAAGCGGCTGGTAGATGGTCGAAATCTGGCGCTGGCCGAAGGCGTTATTCAGCAGGCTGTTGGCGTCCTGCACGCTGATGCCAAGCCGCGCCATCGATTCGCGGTCATAGACCAGGCTCATCTCCGCGCCGTTGTCCTGTTGATCGGAGTTCACGTCGGCGAGCTGCGGCAGTTTCGCGAGCGCCTGGCGGATTTTCGGCTCCCATTCGCGCAGCGCCGCCAGATCGTCAGACAGCAAGGTGTACTGATAACTGGCGTTCGACTGCCGCCCGCCGACGCGGATATCCTGCACCGCCATTAAAAATAGGCTCGCGCCCGGCTCACGCGCAAGCTTTTTACGCAGCCGGTCAATCACCTGCTGGGCGCTTTCCGTACGCTCGCCGAGCGGCTTGAGGGAGATAAACATCATGCCGCTGTTCACCCGCGAGCCGCCGGTAAAGCCGGTAACGTTATCCACCGCCGGATCTTCGCGAATGATTTTCATGAAATCCTGCAGTTTGCCGCGCATCGCCTGGAACGAGATGCTCTGGTCGGCCTGAATGCCGCCCATCAGCCGCCCGGTGTCTTGCTCCGGGAAAAAGGTTTTCGGAATGGAAATATAGAGCCAGACGTTCAGCGCGATGGTGGCGAGCAGCACCAGCCCGACCAGCCGGGCGTGGTTCAGCACCCAGCCGAGCGAGCGGGCGTATCCGCCCTGCAGCGCCAGCAACAGGCGATTGATGCCGACGCGACTGCGGGTCTCTTCACTCGGTTTGGCCTTCAGCAGCCAGCCGCACATCATCGGCGTGAGCGTCAGCGACACCACCAGTGAAATGCCGATGGCGACCGAGAGCGTCACGGCAAACTCCCGGAACAGCCGCCCTGGCAGCCCGCCCATCAGCAGCAGCGGCAGAAAGACCGCCACCAGCGACAGGCTCATGGAGAGCACCGTAAAGCCCACTTCGCGCACGCCCTGGAGCGCCGCCTGAAGCGGTTTGACGCCCGCCTCAAGGTGGCGCGAGATATTCTCCAGCACCACGATGGCGTCATCCACCACAAACCCGGTGGCGATAGTCAGCGCCATTAACGAGAGGTTATTCAGGCTGAAACCGCACAGATACATGGCGGCGAAGGTGCCGATAAGCGATACTGGCACCGCGACGGCAGGAATGAGCGTTGCGCGCCCGGAGCGCAGAAACAGGAACACCACCAGAATCACCAGGCCGACCGATATCGCCAGCGACTGCTCCACTTCCGCCAGTGACGCGCGAATGGTCGGCGAGCGATCCTGCGCGATTTGCATGTCGATGGCGGCGGGGATGGTGTCGCGCAGCTCCGGCAGCGCGGCGCGGATGCGGTCCACCGTCTCAATAATATTGGCTTCCGGCAGTTTGCGGATCATCAGCAAAATGGCCGGTTTGGCATTGGTCATGCCCGCGTTGCGCACATCCTGCACCGAATCGGTCACGGTCGCCACGTCGCGCAGATGCACTGCCGCGCCGTTGTTATAGTGAACGATCAGCGGCTCATACTCGGCAGCGGTTTTGAGCTCATCATTGGTCTGCAACTGCCAGCGGCGCTGCGCGTCTTCTATCGCCCCCTGCGGACGGCGCACGTTGGCGTTGCTGATGGCGCTGCGCACCGTATCCAGCGAGACGCCCTGGTTAAAGAGCGCCTGCGGGTTGAGCGCCACCCTGACGGCGGGCAGCGAGCTGCCGCCCACGTCGACATCCCCCACGCCGTCAATCTGGGCGATGGTCTGGGCAAGCTGCGTCGAGGCGTAGTCATAAAGCTCGCCCTGGGAGAAGGTGTCCGAGGTGAGCGTAAGGATCATGATCGGCGCATCGGACGGGTTCGCTTTGCGATACGTCGGACGCGAAGGCATTCCACTCGGCAACAGGCTTTGCGCGGCGTTGATCGCCGCCTGCACGTCGCGCGCCGCACCGTTGATATCGCGGTCAAAATTGAACTCCAGAATAATGCGCGTGCTGCCAAGCGAGCTGGTGGAGGTCATCTCGTTGACGCCCGCGATGCGCCCGAGCGAGCGTTCAAGCGGTGTCGCGACCGACGACGCCATCGTCTCCGGAGACGCGCCCGGCAGCGACGCGCTCACCATAATGACCGGGAAATCGACCTGCGGCAGCGGGGCCACCGGCAGCAGTCGGAAGCCAAGCACGCCGCAGAGCGTCACGGCGATGGAGAGCAGGATCGTCGCCACCGGGCGGTAGATAAAGAGCGCGTAAAACTTCACTTACGCCTCCTCTTCACGCGCGGGCAGACGGCGGCGCACGGCGTGGCCGAGGCGGTCGAACAGCAGATAAATTACCGGCGTGGTAAAGAGCGTCAGCACCTGGCTTACCAGCAGGCCGCCGACCATGCCGATGCCGAGCGGACGGCGCAGCTCCGCGCCGACGCCGGTGCTGAGCATCAGCGGCAGCGCGCCGAGCAGGGCGGCGAGCGTGGTCATCAGGATGGGCCGAAAACGCAGCAGACACGCCTGGTAAATGGCCTCGCGCGGCGTCATGCCCTGTTCACGCTCGGCGGCCAGCGCAAAGTCGATCATCATGATGGCGTTTTTCTTGACGATGCCTATCAGCAGAATAATGCCGATGATGGCGATGACATCCAGCTCGGCACCGGCGATAAGCAGCGCCAGCAGCGCGCCAACGCCTGCGGTGGGCAGCGTCGAGAGAATGGTAATCGGGTGGATAAAGCTCTCATACAGCACGCCGAGCACGATGTACATCGCCACCACCGACGCCAGAATCAGCCAGAGCGTGCTGCCAAGCGCCGCCTGGAAGGCGAGGGTGCTGCCCTGGAACTGGGTCGTTATCTCAGCCGGGAACGCCAGATCGGCTTCCGCCTGAGTGATGGCGTCTACCGCGTCGCCCAACGAATAGCCGTCCGGCACGTTAAACGAGATAGTCGTCGACGGGAACTGATCGAGATGGTTAATCGTAAGCGGCCCGAAGCGCTGCTCGACCTTCGCAATGGCGCTGAGCGGCACCATGCCGCCATCGCTGCTGGCAAGACGAATACCGTCGAGCGCCGCCAGGCCCGGCGTGGCGGTAGTGTTATGCTCCAGCACCACGCGGTACTGGTTGGCCTGGGTATAGATGGTTGAGATAAGGCGCTGGCCAAAGGCGTTATAGAGCGCGTTATCGACATCGCTCATGCTGATGCCAAGACGGCTGGCGCTCGCGCGATCCACATTCACGTAAGCCACAAGACCGTTGTCCTGCCAGTCGCTGCTGACATCCGCGAGCTGCGGCAGCGTTTGCAGCCGGGCGATAAGCTTCGGCACCCAGGTGCTGAGCGCCTCCAGCGAATTGGCCTGGAGCGTGAACTGATACTGCGTGCGGCTCACCTGGGTGTCGATGGTGAGATCCTGAATCGGTTGCAGGTAGAGCGTGGCACCCGGCACGCGGCTCGCGGCCTCCTGAAGGCGCGCAATCACCGTCTGCACGCGGTCGTCACGGTCATCGAGCGGTTTTAAGTTGATTTGCAGCCGTGCGCTGTTAAGCGACGGATTCGTGCCATCGACGCCGACAAACGAGGTGAGGCTCTCTACCGCCGGATCTTTCAGAATGACATCCGCCACCGCGCGCTGGCGCTCGGCCATGCTGGCGAACGACACCGACTGCGGTGCCTGCAATGTGCCCTGGATGATGCCGTTGTCCTGCACCGGGAAAAAGCCTTTCGGGATGAAAATCCACAAAAGCACCGTCAGCGCCAGGGTGCCAAGCGCGACGCCGAGCGTCAGCCACGGGTGATTCAGCACGCGCTTCAGAAGCTGGCCGTAGCGGGCGATCACCCGGTTGATCACACGTTCTGAGGCGCGCGAGAAGCGATTCTGTTTGCGCAGCGATTCATGGCTTAACATGCGCGCGCACATCATTGGCGTCAGCGTCAGCGAGACGACAGCGGAGATCAAAATCGCCACCGCCAGCGTCACTGCGAATTCGCGGAACAGACGGCCCACGATATCCCCCATAAACAGCAGCGGGATCAGCACGGCTATCAGCGAGAACGTCAGGGAGATAATGGTAAAGCCGATTTCGCCTGCGCCCTTGAGCGCGGCGGCCAGCGGCTTTTCGCCTTTTTCGATATAGCGCGAGATATTTTCTATCACCACGATGGCGTCATCCACCACGAACCCGGTGGCGATGGTCAGCGCCATCAGCGTCAGGTTGTTGATGGAGAAATCGAGAAACACCATCACCGCAAAGGTGCCGACCAGCGACAGTGGTACCGCCACCGCCGGGATAATGGTCGCCGGAATGTTGCGCAGGAACAGGTAGATGATCATCACCACCAGCGCTATCGCCAGCATCAGTTCAAACTGCGTGTCGTTGACCGACGCGCTGATATTGGTGGTCCGGTCGGTCAGCACTTTCACCTGCACCGATTTCGGCAGGCTTTCCGTAAGCTGCGGCAGCAGTTTCTGAATGGTTTCGGCGGTGGTGATGATGTTAGCGCCCGGCTGGCGCTGGACGTTCATCACAATCGCGGGCTGTTTATTGGCCCATGCGCCAAGCCAGGCGTTCTCCGCGCCTTGCTCCACCGTCGCCACGTCGCCAAGGCGCACCGGCGCGCCGTTTTTATAGGCGATGATCAGGTTGCGGTATTCGTCGGCGGATTTCATCTGATCGTTGGCGGAGAGCGTCACCGCGCGCTCCGGGCCGTCGAAACTGCCTTTCGCCGAGTTGACGTTTGCGCTGGTGATGGCGGTGCGCACGGTTTCGCTGTCAATGCCCAGCGACGCCAGCGCCTGCGCATTCAGTTTCACCCGCACCGCCGGACGCTGGCCGCCGGAGAGCGTCACGAGGCCCACGCCCGTCACCTGCGAGATACGCTGCGCGACGCGGGTTTCCACCATATCTTCCACCTGGGTCATCGGCAGCGCCGATGAGGTGACCGCAAGCGTCATGATTGGCGGGTCCGCCGGGTTCACTTTGCTGTAAACGGGCGGGTTAGGGAGATCGTCCGGCAGCAGGTTGGTGGCGGCGTTAATGGCGGCCTGCACCTCCTGCTCGGCGACATCCAGCGGCAGCGTGAGCTGAAACTGTAATGTGACTACCGACGCGCCGCCCGCGCTTTGCGAAGCCATCTGCTTTAAGCCCGACATCTGGCCGAACTGGCGCTCCAGCGGCGCGGTGATAGCCGACGTCACGACATCCGGGCTGGCGCCAGGGTAGAGCGTGACGACCTGAATCGTCGGATAGTCCACTTCCGGCAGGGCGGAGACCGGCAAAAAGCGATAGCCGATGATGCCTGCAAGCAGAATAGCCACCATCAGCAGCGTGGTGGCCACGGGGCGCAGAATAAACAGGCGGGACGGCCCGCCGGTGGCGCTCGGAGGTAACACCTGCATCAGGAACGCGCTCCTTTGGCTGCGCGGGCGCTGTCGGTTGGGCTGCGCTCGCCGCGTTCAGGCTTCGCGTTATCCGTGGCCGTTTGCGCTTCTACTACATCCACCTTCGCGCCTTCGGTCAGGCGGTCGATGCCGTCCGTCACCACGCGATCGCCTGCGGAAAGGCCTGCGGTGATCACTACGGTTTCGCTGTTCTGAATGCCGGTCGTGACGGTGTGCTTACTCACTTTGTTGTCGTCGTTCAGCACCCAGACAAAGTGGCCTTCGTTGCCCATCTGCAACGCGGCGGTCGGGATCACGACCGCGTTCTGCTGCGTATCAATCAACATGCGGGCGTTAACGAACTGGTTCGGGAACAGCGCGTCATCCTCATTGGCAAAGCGCGCCTTGAGCTTAATCGTGCCGGTGGTGGCGTCTATCTGGTTATCCAGGCTTAACAGCTCACCGGTGCTGAGCTTTGTGCTGTTAGTGCGATCCCAGGCTTCCACCGTCAGGGCTTTCCCCGCCTTTTGCGCCTGCATCACGGCGGCGATATCGCTCTCCGGCAGGGTAAAGACCAGATCAATCGGGTGCGTCTGGGTCAGCACCACAATGCCGGTGGTGTCGCCGCTGGAGATCTGGTTGCCGATATCGACCTGTTTTAAGCCGACACGCCCGTCAATCGGCGCGGTGATACGGCTCCAGTCGAGCTGCAACTGCGCGCTGGCGACGGCGGCTTCGTCGGCTTTCAGCGTGCCTTCGGTTTCGCTGACCAGCGCCTGCTGGGCATCAAGCTCCTGGCGTGAAACCAGGTTCGTTTTCCCGAGCTGCTGATAGCGCGCCAGATCGCGACGGGCGTTGGCAAGCGTCGCGCGGTCTTTGGCGAGCTGCCCCTGGGCCTGCGCGAGTGCCACTTTAAACTGGCTCGGATCGATTTCCGCGAGCAGATCGCCCGCTTTTACCTGCTGGCCCTCTTTAAAGTGAATCGCCATTAGCTGACCGTCCACGCGGCTACGCACCGTGACGGTGTTCGCGGCAGTGATAGTCCCAAGCCCTGTGAGATAGCGCGGCACCGCCTCGCTGCGCGCGGTGGCGGCCTGTACTGGGGCTTGTGCGCCGCCCATGCGCATCGCGGCGCGACCGCCTGCGTGTGTCGTTTTACCTGATGGTGCATCCGTGGCGGCGTTACGCCAGTAGAGGAGCGCGGCAATCGCCACGACCACGATGCCAGCGATGACCCACCCGCGCTTTTTAACCGTGCTTTTCATAAGCAGTACGTCTTCTTTTCCTGAAACGATTAGGCGTAATGATACAAGTTTAGTCAGCCCTGACCGCAGAAAGATGGAGGAAATATGAAACACCGTTTAGAACTGTCTGAATCGCTCAGGTTTTACGAGACGTCTCGCAGCGCTTGTATCTCTCTCTGGTGGGCTCATAAAACCGCTTTTAAAGTATGGTTTTATCTGTGGATATAAACTATAGTTTATGAGGGATGGGTATGGCATGGACGGTGATTTTTACCGATCGTTTTAACGACTGGTATCAACAGCAGCCCGAAGGATTACAGGATCGTATCGCCGCGCTCTTATGGAACTTACGTTATTCCGGCCCGCTTGTCGGACGCCCGCTGGTCGATACGGTGAAAGGTTCGCGTTATCCCAACCTGAAAGAGCTACGTGTGCAGTATGGCGGCGAACCCTGGCGCGTTTTTTTTGCGTTTGACGCTGAACGTCAGGCCGTTGTGCTCTGCGCAGGCAATAAACGGAGCCAGAAACATTTTTATGACGCCTTAATCAGGCAGGCTGAAGAAGAATTCTTCCCGCATGTGCAAGCGATGGAGAGACGAAATGAAAACTCTTGATGACGTAATGGCGGGCTTTTCCCCGGAACGGCAGGCAGAAATCCTGCGCATGGCAGACGAAATCGCGCTGGAGCACGGCCTGCCGCGCATTCGCGAAGCGCGGGCGTTTTCGCAGCAGCAACTGGCGGAGATAATGGGCGTGACGCAGCCCGCTATCGCCGCCATTGAGCAGCGCGGTAAGGAGATTAAACTGCTGACGCTCAAGCGCTACGTCGAAGCGCTGGGCGGCAAGCTCTCTTTACTGATAGAGCTGCCCGAAGGCAGCAAAGTGATCCCCGTCTGACCGCGCCGGTTACTGAAACACCACCTGCGCCCAGCGCGCAAGGCCCGCGGTGACGGAGCCGAAATCGTCGCCGCCCTGTACCGGGATGCCTGGCAGTTGCGCCTGCAGCGCCTCGCGGATGAGCGGCGAGCGCGCGCTGCCGCCGGTGAGATAAATAACATCCGGGCGCTCGTTGCTTGCCTCAAGCGCCAGCGTCACCTGCTCAAGGATACGCTGTAGCGGCGGGTTGAGCGCCAGCGCGAGCGCCTGCTGTGTAATTTCCTGGCTCAGTTGCGGCTCAATAAACGGCAGCGCGGTCTGGCAGAGCGGGGACTGCGAGAGCGCGATTTTGCTCTCTTCCGCCGCGCGCACCAGACGGTAGCTCAGGCGTTGCCGCCACACTTTTTGCAGTAGCGCCACTTTTTGCGGCTCGCGGGCGTCGCGGGCTAAATCCGCCAGCAGGCGTCCGCAGGCGGCGCTGTAGAACTCGCTCTGCGCTGGCACGTCGTTAATCGCGCAGGCGTTCCACCATGGGAGCACCGGCAGCGCGGTGCCTTTTTCGGTTTCGCCGCCCATGCCGAGCAGCGGCATCAGCTGTTTAAACGCCAGCGCGATATCCAGATCGTTACCGCCCACGCGGCAACCGCTGTGACCGAGAAGGCTTTGATCGCGGTCGCGGCGCGCGCGCCACTGCGGGCCCATCAGCAGCAGCGAACAGTCGGTGGTGCCGCCGCCGATATCCACGACCAGCACGCGCTGCTCTTCGCTCAATGTGGCTTCAAAATCGAGACCAGCCGCGACCGGCTCATACTGAAACACCACGTCGCGAAAACCAGCGCGGTGCGCCGCGCGCTCGAGGATCCCCTGCGCCTGACGGTTGGCGTCATCGCCGCCGAGCCCCTGGAAGTTGATCGGACGGCCAATCACCGCCTGGTCTATCTCCGCGTCCGCCTGCTGCTGCGCCGTCTGGCGAATATGCACCATCATCGCGCAAACCAGATCTTCAAACAGCGCGACCTGTTGCGGCTTCAGCCCGCTGGCACCGAGAAACGACTTCGGCGATTTCACGAACCAGACCTCTTCCGGGTCGTCCATATACTGGCGCAGCGCGCTGAGCCCGAACTGCACGCTGCCAGGCGTCACGTCGATGCTCTCTTCGCGGTTATAGCTCACCGCGCGGCGCAGCAGCGCCTGCGTTTCCGCGCCGCTCGCCTCGACATTCTGATGGCGATACAGCCATTCGCTTACCGCCTCGCGCACCGGCGCGCCAATCATGGACGGCAGCAGCGTCGAGCCCTGCTCAAGCGGCAGCATTTGCGGCACGCCGTCACGCATCATCGCGACAGAACAGTTGGCGGTGCCGTAGTCAAAACCGATAAACATTCACATATTCCCCATGCCGTGAAGAAGGGGGGCGACTTTAGCGAAATGTCGCGTCGGCGGCAAATGGAATAACTGCGCAAGGCAAAAAAAGGGCGTAGCGATTAAGCTTTAGAAATCAAAAACAAAGGAGACGCTATGTTTACGCTTCGCTATCAGCCGCCTTACGACTGGCCGTGGATGTTACGCTTTCTGGGCGATCGTGCCGTGGCGGGCATTGAAGATGTGAGCGAAAACCACTACCGACGCACGCTGGCTATCGGCGGGTATCAGGGCTGGTTTAGCGTCACGCCGCACCCGGCGCACGCAATGGTGACGCTTGAGATGAGCGACGGCCTGCTGCCGGTGGCGGAAGAGGTGCAGGCGCGCGTGATGCGGCTCTTCGATCTGCGTTTCGACCCGACGCCCATGCTGGAGACGCTCGGGCCGCTCGCCGCCGACAGACCAGGCTTGCGGCTGCCGGGGTCGGTGGATATGTTTGAGCAGGGCGTGCGCGCGATTCTCGGGCAACTGGTGAGCGTGGCGATGGCGGCGAAGCTGACCGGCAAAGTGGTGCAGGCGGTGGGGATGCCGCTTGAAGATGGTACCGGCTGGCGGTTTCCGACGCCTGAGGAGATGGCGCGCGCCGAGCCTGCGACGCTGAAAGCGCTCGGCATGCCGCTGATGCGCGCCGGGGCGCTTATCAAGCTCGCCCATGAACATCTGGCCGGGCGGTTTCCGCTCACCTGTCCGTCCGATGTCGCCGCGGGCGTGAAAGCGCTGACGCTACTGCCAGGTATCGGCCCCTGGACTGCAAATTATTTCGCGATGCGCGGCTGGCAGGCACCGGATATTTTTCTGCCGGACGACTATCTGATTAAGCAGCGTTTCGCGCCGATGACGCCTGCGCAAATTCGCCGCTATGCCGCGCGCTGGCAGCCGTGGCGCACCTACGCGCTCCTGCACGTCTGGTACGTCACGGCGTGGCAGACGCCAGTCAGTGAATAGCGAAATAGCTGGTGGCAAGACGCGCGCTCAGCGCCTGCGTCTGGGCCACCGTTTCGCCAAACACCAGATCGATGCCGACATTCGCGAGCGTTTCCAGCAACGACTGCTGGTCGGCAGGCCCGGCGATAGTTTGCAGGCCGAGGCGGCGCGCGTTACCCATCACAATCGTCAGCAGCATTTCGTCCATTAGGCTGGCATGGGCGTCGGCCACCAGATCGCTTGCCACCATAATGTAGTCGGCACACGAGGCGGAGAGATGTTCAAAAACCTCCAGCTCTCGACCGATATGGCTCAGTACAACCCGACAGCCCGCTTCACGCAGGCGCGCCAGCTGACGGCGCGCCTGCGTGGTATCCTGCATCAGCACATCGCTATCGATAACCAGATGCAGCAGGCGCGGCGGCAGCGGGCTCGCGGCGAGCTGCGCCAGCAGCGCATCGAGACGCTGCGCGTTTAACAGCGTCGCGCCGGAGAGCGTGAGCGCCACGCCGACGCCTTTTTGCGCCACGCTGGCGGCGTGATCCCGGAAGAAATCGGTCATCATGCGCGTATCCAGCGCCTGCATCAGCTCAGGATCGTTAAGCCCCGCGCGGAAGCTGTGCTCTTCTATCATTTCGCCTTCACTGGTCCACAGACGCAGCGACAGCAGCCAGAAGCTGGCGCTTTCCGGCACACGTGGTGAGGCGACGGGGCGCACCATCAGGACATGATGATGCTCATTGATCATGCGTTGCTGCTCCTGGGCAGTCAGCGTGCCGCGGCCGCTGTGGAGTTGTTGCTGGTGCGGCTCGTAGACCGTCACCACGCCACGCCCGGCGTTTTTCGAGGTATAACAGGCGATATCCGCCTGCGACATCACGTCCTGCGCCTGATTATTCGAGGCGTCGATAATCGTGATCCCGGCGCTGGCGCCGATGCGGTGCAGGCGGCTCTCCCAGACAAACGGGTATTCGTTGATGGCCGCCACGATGCGCTCGCAAATAGTGCGGGCGTTCTCCAGGCTGCAATCCGGCAGCAGCAGGCCGAACTCATCGCCGCCGAGACGCGCCAGCACGTCGGTGGTGCGCAGCATTCCCAGCATCAGCGAGGCCAGTTCACGCAGCAGGGCATCGCCCGCCGCATGTCCGGCCGAGTCGTTCACCGCTTTAAAACGATCCAGATCGATATAGACCAGCGCGTGGCGCTGATGGGTGTCGCTGACGCTTTGCAGTAACCGCTTGAGGTGCGTCTCAAAACTGACGCGGTTGGCGAGATGGGTGAGGGCGTCATGCGAGGCGCTGTAGCTCAGCTGGCGGAGCATTTTGCGCGACTCGGTCACGTCATGGATAACCAGCACCGAGCCGATATTTTCCCCTTCCAGCGTGCTGAGCGGCGTGATGGTGTAATGGATATCGTAATTACCGCCGCTGCGGCAGTGCAGCACCACGTCCTGTTCAATGCCGGTCCCGGCGTGCGTGGCTTCGCCGCTGTGAATATCGTCCAGCAGCGGGCCGTTATCGCCAAAAGTGATGCGCAAAATCGTCAGGATTGACTGACCAATCGCCTCTTCCTGACGCCAGCCGCTCATCTTCTCGGCGACCGGGTTCATAAAGGTGACGTTCATATCGACATCGGTACAAATCACCGCTTCGCCGATGGAATCGAGCGTGATATGCAGGCGCTCTTTCTCCTGGAACAGCGCCTCGTTGAGCTGTTTCACCTCGGTCATGTCCATATTCACGCCGAGCAGACGCTCCACTTCGCCCTGCTTATTGAGCACGCGGTTGGCGAGCGCGCGAATGTGGCGAACGCCGTTTTTCACCTGAATGCGAAACTCAAGTTTAAACGGCATGCGCGCGCGTAGCGCCTCCTGAATCGTGGCTTCCGCGTGGGCGACATCTTCTTTCAGCAGCCGCGATTTCCACAGCTGATACGTGGGGCGCGTATGCGGTGGCACTTCGTAAAGCTCAAACATGCGCTGATCCCAGGCGAGCACGTCGGTGCCAAGCTCCCACTCCCAGATGCCGATGCCACCCGCTTCGTTGGCAAGCGTGATGCGCTCCATCAGGCGCTTGTTCACCCATTCGGTGCGCTTGAGTTCGGTAATATCTTCCACCTGGGCGATAAAATAGAGCGGCGAGCCGTCGCGCTGGCGCACGATAGAGACCGCCAGCAGTGCCCACACCACATCGCCCGCGCGGGTGTAGTAGCGTTTTTCGAGCGAGTAGTTGTTCGTTTCGCCGTTCAGCAGCTTCTCCACCTGTTCCATATCGGCATGCAGATCTTCAGGGTAGGTGAGCTGCTGGAAGCTCATGTGCGCGAGTTGCTCAGGCGTATAACCGAGAAAGTTACAGAGCGCCTTGTTGACCTGCAAAAAGCCGCCTTCTGTGGAGACCAGCGCCATGCCGATGGCGGAATACTCCATCGCGTTGCGAAAGCGCGTTTCGCTCTCGGTAATCAGCTTGCGCTCTTCGCGCGAGGCGTACATCACCATGGTCATGACGTTCGCGGGCAGCAGAATCATCAAAAACGGCAGCCACGGCGCGTTGACCACCATGCCCTGATGGGGCAAATCCAGCAGCGCGGGGTTAGTGGCAATAACGAAAGAAACCATCATGACAGTGGCGAGAAAGACGGTAAACGCCTCCAGGCGCGGCAGGCGGATGGCGCTCCACATCAGCAGCACAATCACAAAAGTAAACGGCCAAGGCATATAGTGGAGCGCGAGCCAGCTGCACAGCAGCGTGACGCACAGCGTCGCCAGGCTTTCGGCCAGCAGGCGGGGGCTGCGGTGGCGCAACAGATAGCGCGCTTTAAACAGCAGGCCGAGCGGCACCAGCGCCAGCGCGCCGATGGTTTCCGATAAGATCCACACCAGCGCCAGGCGCAGCGTCACGTGACCCTCGCTGATGGCCGCCAGCAATAAGCCACCCACCAGCGGCGGCACCACGGCGCTGGCGAATGCCAGCCGCAGCCAGTTATTTAAGTTTTTAAGCGGGTTATACCAGGGCAGCAGTTTGCGCAGCAGTATGGCGCCCACCAGCGCTTCGACGATGTTTATCGCGGTATATGAAAGCTCAAGGTGCCCAGGCGGGAAGAGCGTCAGCGTCGCGAGCACCGTGCCTGCGCCGCAGACCAGCGCGATCGGCACCCACAGGCGCAGGGCGTGGCGAAAGAACGCCACCATCATAATAGAGGTCGGGAACCACAGCGGGGCCAGCAGCGTGTCGAATAGCGTCAGCTCAAGCGAGAAGAGCGTAAAAATATAAGTCAGCAAGCCAAGACTGACTAAGCGCAGCAAAGGATGCGGCGTGGCCGCCAGCTCCTGCTTGTTCTTTTTTTTAATCATTACCACATAATCCGCATAGGCATTGCCGTCAGGTGCAATACCCGAACGCATCAGGAAAAATGTTTCGGTTATGCTAGTACAAACAATTTACAATTCCTATGGCGTCTGCTCATAAATTAACTGTGGTGAATAATAAAAAGCGCACCGCTCCGTTTGCGCCTCGCTTAATCCCTGTTTGCGCAGCCAAAAACAGGGCTTTTCACCTGCCATGCGCGACAGAATTTGCGCACTTATTCTCACGATTGCAGCATCGACTGGTATCAATTTCGTGAAATCCCTATAATTGCCGCGTCTGACGCGACGGCGTCACCCTTCCTTTTCTCTTTATTATGTAAACCAGGTCGCTAATTTATGACTGACAAGTCCCATCAATGCGTCATCATCGGCATCGCCGGCGCATCGGCTTCAGGTAAAAGCCTTATCGCAAGTACCCTCTATCGGGAGCTGCGTGAGCAGGTCGGTGATGAACACATTGGTGTTATTCCAGAAGACAGCTATTACAAGGATCAAAGCCATCTGTCCATGGAGGAGCGGGTTAAAACCAACTACGACCATCCGAACGCGATGGATCACAACCTGCTGTTTCAACACCTGCAAATGCTGAAAGCAGGTAAACCCATCGAGCTGCCGGTTTACAGCTACGTGGAGCACACCCGTACCGCGCAGACGGTACATATCGAACCGAAAAAGGTGATTATTCTGGAAGGGATCCTGCTGCTCACCGACGCGCGTCTGCGTGAAGAGATGAATTTCTCGATTTTCGTCGATACCCCGCTCGATATCTGCCTGATGCGCCGCATTAAGCGTGACGTCAACGAGCGCGGCCGTTCTATGGATTCTGTGATGACGCAGTATCAGAAAACGGTGCGCCCGATGTTCCTGCAATTTATCGATCCTTCCAAGCAGTACGCCGATATCATCGTGCCGCGCGGAGGTAAAAACCGCATCGCTATCGATATTCTCAAGGCGAAAATCAGCCAGTTCTTTGAATAAGCTGCGTTTTGCGTGTACCGTTCCAGAAGTTACCCTCAGGCTTTCGGCATATGCCGGAAGCCTGAACACATCAGGAGAGTGTAATGCGTCTTTGTGACCGAGATATTGAAGCCTGGCTGGATGAAGGCCGACTGGCGATTACCCCGCGTCCGCCGGTGGAGCGCATTAACGGCGCCACGGTGGATGTGCGTCTTGGCAATAAATTCCGCACCTTCCGCGGCCATACCGCTGCGTATATCGATTTAAGCGGCCCGAAAGATGAAGTGAGCGCGGCGCTCGATCGCGTGATGAGCGATGAAATCGTGCTTAACGACGGCGAAGCGTTTTTCCTGCATCCGGGCGAACTGGCGCTGGCGGTGACCTATGAGTCCGTCACGCTGCCGGCGGATCTGGTCGGCTGGCTCGATGGTCGTTCGTCACTGGCGCGGCTTGGATTGATGGTGCACGTGACCGCGCACCGTATCGATCCAGGCTGGCAGGGCTGTATTGTGCTGGAGTTCTATAATTCAGGTAAGTTGCCCCTGGCGTTGCGCCCAGGCATGTTGATAGGCGCGCTCAGTTTCGAGCCGCTTTCCGGCCCGGCGGCGCGGCCTTACAACCGTCGCCAGGATGCGAAATACCGCGATCAGCAGGGTGCTGTCGCCAGCCGTATAGACAAAGACTAAGCGCCCGCGGGCCGGTCTGCAGAGGATGCCATGAGACGAGTTCTGACCACGCTGATGATCTTACTGGTGGTGTTTTTCGCCGGTCTCTCCGCGCTGGTGATGCTGGTAAATCCCAACGATTTTCGCAGTTACATGATAAGCCAGGTGGAACGGCGCAGCGGCTATCAGCTCAGGCTGGACGGCCCGCTGCGCTGGCACGTCTGGCCGCAGCTCAGCATTCTCTCAGGCCGGATGAGTCTCACCGCGCCGGGGGCCAGCCAGCCGCTGGTCAGCGCCGATAACATGCGCCTCGACGTAGCGCTGTTTCCGCTGCTCTCGCATCAGCTCTCGGTACGTCAGGTGATGCTGAAAGGCGCGGTGGTTCAGCTCACGCCCCAGAGCGAAGCGCGGCATGAACCCGGCGCGCCAGTCGGGCCGAAAAACAGCGCGCCGCCGGTGGAAGATTCCCACGGCTGGTCGTTTGATATCGCCCGTCTTAAAGTCGCGGACAGTGTGCTGGTGTTCCAGCATAAAGATGATGAGCAGATCACCGTTCGCAACATCAATCTGCAAATGGAGCAGAACGAGCATCACGACGCGCAGCTTGAGCTGAGCGGCAAAGTGAGCCGCGACCAGCGCGATTTAACGCTCTCCTTGAGCGCTGCGCTCAATGCAGCCGACTATCCGCAGACGCTGAGCGCCACCGTTTCTCAGCTCTCCTGGGAACTGCGCGGCGCGGATCTGCCGCGCGATGGCATTGTGGGCAACGGCACGCTCCAGGCCCGCTGGCTTGAGGGTGACAAACGGCTGGAATTCAGCGCGCTCAACCTTAAAGCTAACGACAGCCAGCTCGCCGGGCAGGGGAGCGTGACGCTTGGCGACACGCCGGGCTGGGATCTCGATTTGCATTTCAGCGCGCTCGATCTGGAAAAACTGCTTGCACCGGACGCCGCCACGACCACCGCCGTCGCCCAGCAGGGCCAGCAGAATGCGCGCCCGCGCCCGGTGATTGCCAATGAAGTGGAAGAGGCGCCTTATACGGGGCTGCGCGGTTTCAACGCCAGCGCTACGATTAAAGCCGACAGCGTGCGCTGGCGCGGGCTGACCTTCAGCGACGTGAACGCGCAGATGCGCAACCAGGCGGGGCTGCTGACGCTCTCTGCGCTCAGCGGTAAGCTTGGCACGGGCGAGCTGTCGCTGCCGGGAACGCTGGATGCGCGTGACGATGTGCCGCAAGCGCGTTTTACGGTTAACGCGAAAGAGATTGAGGTGGGCGATATCCTGCACGCCTTTAACTATCCTATCGCGCTGACCGGCAAAATGAGCGTTGACGGTAAGTTTGAGGGCGACCGCATCGACGCGCAGGCGTTTCGTGAAAACTGGGAAGGCGAGGCGACGCTCGCGCTCAAGGGCAGCCGCATGGAAGGGCTAAACTTCCAGCAGCTCATCCAGCAGGCGGTGGAGCACAGCGGCGGCGGCGTGAGCGCGCGTGAAGATTTCGACAACGCCACCACGCTCGACAGCTTCACCACGCACGCGACGCTCGACCACGGCGAGCTGACGCTTGATGAGATGCAGGGGCAATCGTCGCTGCTGGCCTTAAGCGGCGAGGGCACGCTCGATCTGGTGCGTGAACAGTGCGACACACGCTTTAAGGTTCAGGTGACGGACGGCTGGAAAGGCGACGACAAACTGGTGCAGTGGCTGAAAACCACGCCGGTGCCGCTGCGGGTTTACGGCCCGTGGAACGCGCTTAACTACAATCTTCAGGTTGACCAGTTACTGCGTAAACATCTGCAGGATGAAGCGAAGCGCCGTCTGAGTGACTGGAGCGAGCGTCACAAAGACAGCAGTGACGCGAAGGATGTGAAAAAACTGCTCGATAAGCTCTAAGAGCTATCACACAATAACTCACACAAAAAAGCGGCCTGATGGCCGCTTTTTTTATGGCGTTACGCCGCGCCGGGCGACAGTGCCTGCGGCGCGGTCTGCGAGGTTATCTGCACCTTCTGGATGCGGTGGTGTTCCACTTCCAGCGTTTTCAACTGGTAATGTCCCACCTGAAGCGTCTCGCCCACGCCAGGAATATGTTGCAGATACTCCATCATCAGCCCCGCGAGCGTATGGTATTCGCGCTTCTCATCCAGCGGCAGCGGCACATACTGAACCAGATCCTCCAGCGGCATATGGCCGTTGGCCGTCCAGCTGCCGTCGGCGTTTTTCTGGATGTCGTGGCGCGCGTCAATCTCTTCCACTTCATTCGGCAGATTACCGGCGATGGTTTCCATCACGTCGCTTAACGTCACCACGCCTTCCACCGAGCCAAATTCATCGACCACAAACGCGAAGTGAGTACGGGCGTTGCGGAACTGCTCCAGTGCTTTTAAAAGCGGCAGCCCTTCCGGGAAGACCAGCGGCTGGCGCACCAGCACGCGCAGATCCAGCGGCTCGCCGCGCAGCGACTGTTGCAGCAGGTCGATGATGTGCACTACGCCAAGCAGATCGTCTTCATCCTCGTCGCTGCGGATCACCACGCGGGTGTGCTGATTACGTTCCAGCAGCGCGCGCACCTGCGCCTCGGGGGCGTTGATGTCGATATGCTCGACGTCATGGCGGGAGGTCATAATACTGCTGACGGTACGCTGGTTAAGGTTCAGTACGCGCTCAATCATCAGTTGTTCCTGACGGTTGAACAGCGGATGGTTGTCGTAATCGGCAATCAGTGACGCCGTCTGCGGGTCGAGATCGGCGTCTTCTTTCTTGCCGCTGATAAGGCGCATCACCGCTTCCGTGGTGCGCTGGCGCAGCGTCTGGTTGGCGGTGGAGAGAAAACGACGGCGGTTGAAAATCGCGAGCTGGTTGAGCGCTTCAATAATGATGGAAAAGCCAATCGCCGCGTAGAGATAGCCTTTCGGAATATGAAAGCCGAAGCCGTCGGCTATCAGGCTAAAGCCAATCATCAGCAGGAAGCTGAGACAGAGAATCACAATCGTCGGGTGATTGTTCACAAAGCGCGTCAGCGCCTTGCTCGCCAGCAGCATCAGGGAGACGGCGATAATCACTGCCGCCATCATCACCGCCAGGTGATCCACCATGCCGACGGCGGTAATCACCGAATCGAGCGAGAATACGGCATCAAGGATGACAATCTGCGCCACCACCGCCCAGAAGCGGGCACCGCGCCGCTGCGTCGGGTTTTCGGTGTCTTTGCCTTCAAGCCGCTCGTTGAGTTCGACGGTCGCCTTAAACAGCAGGAACAGGCCGCCCAGCAGCATAATTAAATCGCGTGCGCTGAAGCTGAAGCTTTTTATTGTCAGCAGCGGCGTAGTGAGCGTTACCAGCCACGACACCGAGGCCAGCAGGCCGAGTCGCATTATCATCGCCAGTATCAGACCGGTGACGCGCGCGCGGTCGCGCTGGGCGGGGGGCAGTTTTTCAGCAAGGATGGCGATAAACACCAGGTTGTCGATTCCGAGCACCAGCTCCAGCACAATCAGCGTGGCCAGACCTGCCCAGATAGAGGGGTCGGCAATCCATTCCATATGAGGTCAGTTACCTTTTAAGATAAATAGCAGTCTGATGATCCTGGATAAGTCGCGCTTAAAATGCAACGCGAGGCAGAATTATCTTAACGATGTAGTGTGGCGGGAAATTAACCAAAAATGGCAAATAAATGCTAATTAATAGCCAGATGCCATATTCTGGTCATAATGAAAAAGAATGAAATAATAATATTACCCGGATATTTCTTAATTATAATGTCTGCGTAGTTTAACTACCCCTGCCTGTCAACATGAAGAAAATCCTAAAAGTAATAAAATGGGGCGTTCATATTATTCTTAAAAACAGCACTGCAACGGTGCGTTAACTTGCCTGGTAAAACTTTAGCTGCAACAATCCATTCAGCATTTCTTATTCCCACCGGCACACAAGGATTTATCTTTGTGCGTTCTGGATGAGCAGTGCGCCAGCGTAATGAACCGTCTCTTTCAATAAGATAAATCCAATTGGAAGAGGCTTCACAGGGGTGTGTCAATATAACCGTCTGTTTTTGCAGTAGATTGGTAACTGAAAGCCAAGGGCGGTAGCGTGCCTGAAGTCTGTCAATTAGCCTCAATTATTCTGTCAATAGTATATGGGTAAATAAGCGACTTTTAGGAATGATTCCAGTTATATTCTGGCACCTGACGCCGCATTCTTGATGCAGGAACAAGCGGTACGGTGGCTTATTTAAAGGGTCAGAATAATTACTCTGCCAAAGTGATAAAAATTCAATGATGAAATCCAGACTGAAATTGATGCCTTTATTGGTGTCTGTAACCTTGATGAGCGGTTGCACTGTTTTTCCCGGCAGCAATATGTCAACGATGGGAAAGGACGTGATCAAGCAACAGGATGCAGACTTTGATCTTGACCGGATGGTGAACGTATATCCGCTAACGCCGCGACTGGTAGAACAATTACGTCCTCGTCCGAATGTGGCCCAGCCGAATATGTCTCTCGACCAGGAGATTGCCAACTACCAGTATCGCGTAGGGCCGGGCGACGTACTGAACGTCACCGTCTGGGATCACCCGGAACTCACAACGCCTGCGGGCCAGTACCGTAGCTCCAGCGACACCGGTAACTGGGTCCAGCCGGACGGCACCATGTTCTATCCCTACATTGGTAAAGTCCACGTGGCAGGCAAAACGCTCGCTGAAATCCGCAGCGATATTACCGGCCGTTTAGCGCAGTACATCGCTGACCCGCAGGTGGACGTTAATATCGCCGCATTCCGCTCGCAGAAAGCCTATATCTCAGGCCAGGTGGCGAAATCGGGCCAGCAGGCCATTACCAACGTGCCGCTGACCGTGCTGGACGCCATCAACGCCGCGGGCGGCCTGACGGATGCCGCCGACTGGCGCAACGTCGTGCTGACCCATAATGGTCAGGAGCGCCGCATCTCCCTGCAGGCGCTGATGCAGAACGGCGATTTGAGCCAGAACCATCTGCTCTATCCGGGCGACATCTTATTCGTCCCACGTAACGACGATCTGAAAGTCTTCGTGATGGGCGAAGTGAAGAAACAGAGCACGCTCAAAATGGACTTCAGCGGTATGACGCTGACCGAAGCGCTCGGCCAGGCCGAAGGCATCGATCTGACAACGTCTAACGCGAGCGGCATCTTCGTTATCCGTCCTCTGCGCGGCGACAACCAGCGCGGCGGCAAGATTGCCAACATCTACCAGCTTGATATGTCTGACGCGACGTCGCTCATTATGGCGACGGAATTCCGTCTGCAACCGTATGACGTGGTCTATGTCACCACCGCACCGGTGGCGCGCTGGAACCGCCTTATCAACCAGCTGCTGCCGACCATCAGTGGCGTCCGTTATATGACGGATACAGCTAACGACATTCACAAGTGGTAATGCCTATGTTCAACAAAATACTTGTGGTTTGCGTGGGGAACATCTGCCGTTCCCCCACGGCGGAGCGGCTGCTTAAGCGCTACCTGCCGGACGTGACGGTCGCGTCCGCCGGGCTTGGCGCGCTGGTCGGGAAGGGCGCGGACGCCAGCGCAGTCAGCGTGGCGGCCGCACATGACCTCTCTCTGGAGGGCCATAAGGCCCGCCAGATAACCAGCGCCATGTGCCGCGACTATGACTTAATCCTCGCGATGGAAAAGCGCCATGTCGCCTCGATTTGCGAAATGGCGCCGGAGATGCGCGGCAAAGTGATGCTGTTCGGTCACTGGGACGACCAGCGCGATATTCCCGACCCGTATCGTAAGAGCCGGGACGCCTTTGAAGCGGTTTACGGACTTCTGGATCACTCTGCCCGCCAGTGGGCGCAGGCACTGAAAACGCAGCAGGGATAACGATGACTGAAAAAGTGAGACATTCTGCCGCCCCGGTGGAGGGCGGTGACGAGATAGATATCGGACGCCTGGTCGGCACCGTAGTGGAGGCACGCTGGTGTGTGCTTGGCATTACGGCGCTGTTTGCGCTGGGCGCGCTGATTTATGTCATGTTCGCCACTCCCATCTACAGCGCCGACGCGCTGGTGCAGATAGAGCAGAATCAGGGCAACTCGCTGGTGCAGGACATCAGCACGGCGCTGCAAAACAAACCGCCCGCATCGGATGCGGAAATTCAGCTGATCCAGTCTCGTCTGGTGCTCGGCAAAACCGTGGACGATCTTGATCTCGATATCGCCGTTCAGAAAAAGACCTTCCCGCTGTTTGGCGCAGGCTGGGAGCGTCTGATGGGACGCGCCGACGAGACGCTTAAAGTGACCACGTTCGACCTGCCAAAAGGCATGGCGAATGATGAGTTCACGGTCGAGGTAACAGGCCCGAAACAGTATCAGCTCACCAGCAGCGGCGGCTTTAGCGCCCGCGGTGAAGTGGGCAAACCGCTGAGCAAAGACGGCGTGAAAATGGTGGTGAGCGAGATCCACGCGCAGGAAGGCAGCGAGTTTACCGTCACCAAATACTCCACGCTCGGCATGATCAATCAGTTGCAAAACAACCTGACGGTCACCGAAACGGGGAAAGACACCGGCGTGCTGAGCCTCACTTATATGGGCGAAGATCGCGATCAGATCCGCGATATTCTTAACAGCATCACCCGTAACTACCTTGAGCAGAATATCGAGCGTAAATCGGAAGAAGCGGCCAAAAGCCTCGCGTTCCTTGCCAAACAGCTTCCGGAAGTGCGCGCGAATCTGGACGTCGCTGAGAACAAGCTCAATGCGTATCGCCAGCAGCAGGATTCGGTAGACCTGCCGCTGGAGGCCAAAGCGGTGCTGGATTCTATGGTGAACATTGACGCCCAGCTTAATGAGCTGACGTTCAAAGAGGCGGAAATCTCCAAGCTCTACACCAAAGCGCACCCGGCGTACCGCACGCTGCTCGAAAAACGTAAAGCGCTGGAAGATGAAAAAGCGAAGCTGAATAACCGCGTCACCGCGATGCCGAAAACCCAGCAGGAAATCGTGCGTCTGACCCGTGATGTGGAATCGGGCCAGCAGGTGTATATGCAACTGCTGAACAAACAGCAGGAGCTGAAAATCACTGAGGCGAGCACCGTGGGCGATGTGCGCATCGTCGACCCGGCGATTACGCAACCGGGCGTGGTGAAGCCGAAGAAAGCGCTGATCGTGCTTGGCAGCATTATTCTCGGCCTGCTGCTCTCCATCGTGATTGTGCTGCTGCGCTCGCTGTTTAACCGCGGTATCGAAAGCCCGCTGGCGCTGGAAGAAGCCGGTATCAACGTGTACGCCAGCATCCCGCTTTCTGAGTGGCAGAAATCGCGCGACAGCGTGAAAACCGTTAAACGCGTGAAACGCTTTAAACAGAGCCAGCTGCTGGCGGTGGGTAACCCGACCGACCTCGCCATCGAGGCGATTCGCAGCCTGCGCACCAGTCTGCACTTCGCCATGATGCAGGCACCAAACAATGTGCTGATGCTGACCGGTGTGAGCCCGTCAATCGGTAAAACGTTTGTCTGCGCCAACCTGGCGGCGGTCATCAGCCAGACGCACAAGCGCGTGTTGCTTATCGACTGCGATATGCGTAAGGGCTACACCCATGAGCTGCTCGGCACCACCAATGTGAACGGGCTCTCTGATGTACTGGCAGGCCAGGGCGATATCAGCCGCTGCGCGCAGAAAACCTCTGTGCCGGGCTTCGATCTCGTGCCGCGTGGTCAGGTGCCGCCGAACCCGTCGGAACTGCTGATGAGCGAACGTTTTGCGGAACTCGTGAAATGGGCGAGCGCCAACTACGACATGGTGCTTATCGATACGCCGCCGATTTTGGCCGTGACCGATGCCGCCGTGGTAGGCCGCCACGCAGGCACCACGCTGATGGTCGCGCGCTATGCGGTCAACACCCTGAAAGAAGTGCAGACCAGCCTGAGCCGCTTCGAACAGAACGGCATCCAGGTGAAGGGGGTGATTCTCAACTCCATCTTCCGTCGCGCGACTGGCTATCAGGACTACGGCTACTACGAGTACGAGTACAAATCGGACCACAAGTAGCGGCGTCACGCCTCACTCCGCCCTCCCGCTTCCTGCGGGAGGGTAAGCAACCCCAAACGGCAGGCTTATTTTCTTCCTCTTTTAAGAGGAGGAGGGCGGGGGTGAGGGCAACGAACACGGCGCAGCCTTATGCGGCTACGCCCTTGCGGCAACGTGCATAACATCCATTAAGCATTCGGAGAAACCACAATGACCAGCACCGCGCGCCCCTTAGTCTCTGTTTACATGCCGACGTGGAATCGCCAGCAACTGGCTATCCGGGCGATCAATTCCGTGCTGCGCCAGGACTACGACAACTGGGAACTTATCATTGTCGATGACTGTTCCAGCAACTGGGAGCAGCTGCAAAACTTTGTTCTGGCGCTTAACGATCCGCGCGTCAGCTACACGCGTAACGACTTTAACTCCGGCGCGTGCGCGGTGCGCAACCAGGCCATTTTGCAGGCGAAGGGCGATTTCATTACCGGCATCGACGATGACGACGAATGGATGCCGAACCGTCTGTCCGTTTTCCTGGCGCATAAAGAAAAGCTCAATCAGCATGCGTTTCTCTACGCCAACGACTATCTGTGCGAAGGCCAGGTCTACTCTCAGCCGACCAGCCTGCCGCTCTACCCGAAATCGCCGTGGTCGCTGAAGCTGTTCTTTAAGCGCAACATCGTCGGCAACCAGGTGTTCACCTGGGCGTGGCGTTTCAAAGAGTCGCTGTTTGATAACGAGCTCGCCGCCGCGCAGGACTACGACATGTTTCTGCGTATGGTCGTGACCTACGGCGAGCCGTGGAAAGTGGAAGACGCGACGCAAATTCTGCATATCAACCACGGCGAAATGCAGATAACCAAATCGGCGAAAAAGTTTGCCGGGTATTTCCACTTCTACCGCAAACATAAAGATAAATTCGACCGCGCCAGCAAAAAGTATCAGCTCTTTACGCTCTATCAGATCCGTAATAAACGCATGAACTGGCGTACGCTGCTGACGCTTTTGTCGGTGCGTAATACCAAACGTCTGGCTGACAGCCTGCGGGGGAAATAATGCTGCTTGAGGATCTGCGCGCGAATTCATGGAACCTGCGCCCCTGCTGCATGGTGGTCGCCTATCGCATCGCGCACTTCTGCTCGGTGTGGCGCAAAAAAAACGTGCTTAACAACCTGTGGGCAGCGCCCGTGCTGCTGCTCTACCGCTTTTTTACCGAATGTCTCTTCGGGTATGAAATTCAGGCCGCCGCCACCATTGGCCGCCGCTTCACTATTCACCACGGCTACGCCGTCGTTATCAATAAAAACGTGGTGGCGGGCGATGATTTCACCATTCGTCACGGCGTCACCATCGGCAACCGCGGCGCGGACAATCTCGCCTGCCCGGTTATCGGTAACGGCGTGGAGCTTGGGGCGAACGTGGTGATCATTGGCGATATCACCATCGGCAATAACGTCACGGTAGGCGCAGGCAGCGTGGTGCTGGACAGCATTCCGGACAATGCGCTGGTGGTCGGCGAAAAAGCGCGGGTGAAGGTAATTAAATGAACATATTACAATTTAATGTCCGCCTCGCAGAAGGCGGCGCGGCAGGCGTGGCGCTGGATCTTCACCAGCGCGCCCTGCAAAAAGGGATGCGCTCCCGTTTTATTTACGGCTACGGCAAGGGCGGCAAAAAGAGCGTCAGTCACGACAACTTCCCGGAAGTGGAAAAACATACGCCGCGCCTGACGTCCATTGCCAATATCGCGCTGTTCCGTTTCGTCAACCAGGATCTTTTTGGCTCGCTCGACAGCCTTTATCGCCGCATTACCCGCACCGACGGGCCGGTGGTGCTGCACTTTCATGTATTACATAGCTACTGGCTGAATCTCGATAAGGTCGTGGCGTTCTGCCAGAAGCTAAAAGCGCATAAGCGTGATGTCACTTTCGTCTGGACGCTGCACGATCACTGGAGCGTGACTGGCCGCTGTGCGTTTCTTGACGGCTGCGAAGGCTGGAAAACCGGCTGCCAGAAGTGCCCGACGCTCGATAACTATCCGCCGGTGAAAATCGACCGCGCCCACAGCCTGGTCGATAACAAACGCCAGCGTTTTCGCGACATGCTGGCGCTCGGCTGCCACTTTATTTCGCCAAGCCAGCACGTGGCCGACGCCTTTAACAGCCTCTACGGGGCAGGGCGCTGCAAAATTATCAATAACGGCATCGATGTGGCGACAGAAGCCATTCTCGCCGAACTGCCGTTGATGCCGCCGGGTACCGGCGCGCCGAAAATCGCGGTGGTGGCGCACGATCTGCGTTACGACGGCAAAACCAATCAGCGCCTGGTGCGCGATCTGGTGGCGCTTGGCGATAAAGTGGAAGTCCACACCTTCGGCAAGTTCTCGCCGTTTGAAGGCACCAACGTGGTTAACCACGGCTTTCTGACCGACAAACGCAAGCTGATGAATGAGCTGAATCAGATGGACGCGCTGCTCTTTACGTCGCGCGTTGATAACTACCCGCTGATTTTGTGCGAAGCGCTCTCCATCGGTGTGCCGGTCATCGCCACGCACAGCGAGGCGGCGCAGGAAGTGCTCAATAAATCGGGCGGTAAAACGGTCGATGAAAGTGAAGCGCTGCAGCTGGCGCAGCGCGGTAAAGCGCAGATCGCCGAGGCGGTTTTCGGCACGACGCTTGAGGCCTTCCGGGCACGTAGCCGGGAAGCGTACAGCGGCCAACAGATGCTGGAGGAATATGTCTCGTTCTATCAGAATCTGTAGCTATCTGCTGCTGCCGTTCATCTATCTGGTGGTGAACGTCAAACTGGCGCAGCTCGGCGAGAGTTTCCCGATTACGATTGTGACGTTTTTGCCGGTGCTGCTGCTGCTGTTCGTCGACAAAATCAACCTGAAGAAGCTGATGATCGCGCTCGGGATCGGCGCTGGCCTGACGCTCTTTAACTACGTGTTTGGTAAGTCGCTCGACGCCAGTAAATATGTCACCTCGACGATGCTGTTTCTCTACATCGTTATCATCATCGGGATGACATGGAGCATTCGCTTCAAGACCATCTCGCCGCGTAACTACCGCAAAATTCTGCGGCTGTTCTACCTGGTGGTGGGCTTTATCGTCACGCTGGCGGCGCTGGAGATGGCGCAGATTATCCTGACTGGCGGCAGCAGTCTGATGGAGAACATCTCGAAGTTCCTCATCTACAGTAACAGCTATGTACTCAATTTCATTAAGTTTGGCGGCAAACGCACCACGGCGATGTATTTCGAGCCGGCGTTCTTCGCTCTGGCATTAATCTCAATTTGGCTCAGCATCAAACAGTTTGGTATCAAAACCCCAAAAACCGATGGTATGATTCTTTTAGGGATAGTCTTATCGGGTTCGTTTTCGGGCGTGATGACATTTATCCTGTTTTATTTGCTTGAGTGGGCGTTTCAGTATCTTAATAAAAACGCGATTCGTAAAAAGTTGCCGCTGGCAATTATTTCCCTGGCTGTCTTTATCGTGGGCGTGGTGTTCGCCTTCCCGTATATCGCGGAGCGTATCGGTGATTTAGGCACAGAGGGTTCGTCATCCTATTATCGCATCATCGGACCGCTGGTGATGGTGGGATATTCGCTGACGAATATCGATGGTGTAGTGCGTTTTGGTTCGCTTTACGAATATGTCGCATCATTCGGAATTTTTAACGGTGCGGACGTCGGAAAAACAATAGACAATGGGCTCTACCTGCTAATCATTTATTTCTCATGGTTCGCAGTGTTACTCACCGGCTGGTATATGTTCAGGGTCGGGAAAATGATGATTAACGCATTTGGTAATAATCAGAATTTTCGTGTACAGCTGTGGTTATTTACACCTGTATCCCTGTTTTTTACCGGTTCGATTTTTAGCCCGGAATATGCGTTCTTAATTGTTTGTCCGTTTATTCTGCGTAAAGCGTTAAACATTACAGATTCCTGATGAGGTAGGCCCGGATGCTTTTAAGTGTAATTACTGTCGCCTGGCGCAATTACGAAGGGGTGGTGAAGACCTGGCAGTCCCTGGCCCACCTGGCGCAGGCGCCGGAGATCGAGTTTGAATGGATTGTGGTGGACGGCGGCTCCAACGACGGCACCGCGCAGTTCCTGGAAGATCTCAACGGTCAGTACAACCTGCGCTTCGTCAGCGAAAAAGACAACGGCATTTACGATGCGATGAATAAAGGCATTGAAATGGCCAACGGTCGCTTTGCGATTTTTCTGAATTCCGGCGACGTATTTCACCCGTCCGTCGCTGACGTGGCACGCCAGCTGGCTGCCGCACCGGCAAATGACAATGCGATGTATATTGGCGACGCGCTGCTTGATTTTGGCGACGGCAATAAAATTCGCCGCAGCGCGAAAAGCGGCTGGTATATTTATCACAGCCTGCCGGCCAGCCATCAGGCCATTTTCTTCCCGGTTTCCGGGCTTAAAAAGTACCCCTACGATCTGCAATATAAAGTCTCATCCGATTACGCGTTAACCGCCAAAATGTATAAATCAGGCTACGGCTTTAAAAAGCTGAAAGGGCTGGTATCAGAATTTTCAATGGGCGGCGTGTCAACCTCGAATAATCTGGAATTATGTCAGGACGCTAAAAAAGTTCAGCGCAACATATTACGGGTTCCTGGAATATTAACAGAACTTTCTTATTTATTACGCATGCGTACGACCGGAAAAGCTAAGGCGCTGTATAACAAAGCATAAAGCCTTGCCATAAGGAAAGCATATGCAGGATTTAAGCGGATTCTCGGTGCCGAAAGGCTTCCGGGGTGGGCACCCTATTAAGGTTCAACTGTGGTGGGCGGTTCAGGCGACGCTGTTTGCCTGGTCTCCGCAAATATTATATCGCTGGCGCGCTTTTTTATTACGGTTATTTGGCGCGCGAATTGGCAAAGGCGTGGTAATTCGCCCTTCGGTGCAAATTACCTACCCGTGGAAATTAACCATTGGCGATTACGCCTGGGTCGGGGATGACGCGGTGCTGTACACACTCGGGGATATCACCATCGGCGCCAACGCCGTGGTGTCGCAGAAATGCTACCTGTGCACCGGCAGCCACGACTACATGAGTAAGCATTTTGATATTACCGCCGAGCCGATTGTGATTGGCGAAAAGGCCTGGCTTGCGACAGATGTGTTTGTCGCACCGGGCGTCACTGTCGGCGCAGGCACGGTGGTCGGCGCGCGCAGCAGCGTATTTAAAACGCTGCCGCCGAACAAGATTTGTCGTGGCAATCCGGCGCAGATCGTTCGCGACCGGGTGGAAGGGGAGTAACCCTTTACGCCACACCGATTTCCCCTCTCAAGCCGAGAGGGTTTGGGAAAGGGGAGCAGGACACTGATCCCTGAATTAATAAACGGCCTGGTGAGCCAGGCAAAGTCCGATTTAAACAGAGGAAAAACAAATTATGAGTAAAGTTGCTCTCATTACCGGCGTAACCGGACAAGATGGCTCCTATCTGGCTGAGTTTCTGCTTGAGAAAGGTTATGAAGTCCACGGTATCAAACGCCGCGCGTCTTCCTTCAATACCGAGCGCGTTGACCATATCTACCAGGATCCGCACAGCAGCAACCCGAAATTCCACCTGCACTATGGCGACCTGACCGATACTTCCAACCTGACCCGTATCCTGCAGGAAGTGCAGCCGGACGAAGTGTACAACCTGGGTGCGATGAGCCACGTAGCGGTCTCCTTCGAATCCCCGGAATACACCGCAGACGTGGACGCCATGGGCACCCTGCGCCTGCTGGAAGCCATCCGCTTCCTGGGTCTGGAGAAGAAAACCCGTTTCTATCAGGCATCCACCTCTGAGCTGTATGGCCTGGTGCAGGAAATCCCGCAGAAAGAAACCACGCCGTTCTATCCGCGTTCTCCGTATGCGGTCGCGAAACTGTACGCTTACTGGATCACCGTAAACTACCGTGAATCCTACGGCATGTACGCGTGCAACGGCATTCTGTTCAACCACGAATCCCCGCGCCGCGGCGAAACCTTCGTGACCCGCAAAATCACCCGCGCTATCGCCAACATCGCACAGGGCCTGGAATCCTGCCTGCATCTGGGCAACATGGACTCCCTGCGTGACTGGGGCCATGCCAAAGACTACGTGAAAATGCAGTGGATGATGCTGCAGCAGGAACAGCCGGAAGATTTCGTTATCGCGACCGGCGTGCAGTACTCCGTGCGTCAGTTCGTCGAAATGGCGGCCGCACAGTTGGGTATCAAACTGCGCTTTGAAGGCAAAGGCGTGGAAGAGAAAGGCATCGTGGTTTCCGTGACTGGCCATGACGCACCGGGCGTGAAACCGGGCGATGTGATCGTTCAGGTTGATCCGCGTTACTTCCGTCCTGCTGAAGTGGAAACCCTGCTGGGCGACCCGACCAAAGCACACGAAAAACTGGGCTGGAAACCGGAAATCACTCTGCAGGAAATGGTCTCTGAAATGGTCGCGAAAGATCTCGAAGCCGCGAAGAAACACTCGCTGCTGAAATCTCACGGCTACGAGGTTGCCATCGCGCTGGAGTCCTGAGCATGAAAAAGCAACGTATTTTTGTGGCCGGCCACCGCGGGATGGTGGGGTCGGCCATCGTTCGCCAGCTTGAGCAGCGCGACGACGTCGAGCTGGTGCTCAAAGGGCGTGACGAGCTGAACCTGCTGGACAGCGCGGCGGTGAACGCGTTCTTCGCGGACGCCGCGCTGGATCAGGTTTACCTGGCGGCGGCGAAGGTGGGCGGCATTGTCGCCAACAACACCTACCCGGCGGACTTCATCTACGAAAATATGATGATTGAGAGCAACATCATTCACGCGGCTCATTTGAACAACGTGAACAAGCTGTTGTTCCTCGGATCGTCCTGTATCTATCCGAAACTGGCGAACCAGCCGATTGCGGAAAGCGAACTGCTGCAGGGCACGCTGGAGCCTACCAACGAGCCGTACGCCATCGCCAAAATCGCGGGCATTAAGCTGTGCGAGTCTTACAACCGCCAGCATAACCGCGATTACCGCTCGGTGATGCCAACCAACCTGTACGGGCCGAACGATAACTTCCACCCGAGCAACTCGCACGTGATCCCGGCGCTGCTGCGCCGCTTCCACGAAGCGACCCAGGAAAACGCCGCGGACGTGGTGGTGTGGGGCAGCGGTACGCCGATGCGTGAATTCCTGCATGTGGATGACATGGCCGCTGCCAGCATTCACGTGATGGAGCTGGATCGCGAGGTGTGGCAGGAGAACACCGAGCCGATGCTGTCGCACATCAACGTCGGCACCGGCGTGGATTGCACTATCCGCGAGCTGGCGCAGACCATCGCCAAAGTGGTGGGCTACAAAGGCCGCGTGGTGTTTGACGCGTCTAAACCGGACGGTACGCCGCGCAAGCTGCTCGACGTGACTCGTCTGCACTCACTGGGCTGGTATCACGAGATTTCACTGGAGGCGGGCCTTGCCAGCACTTACCAGTGGTTCCTTGAAAACCAGCATCGTTTCCGGGGGTAAGGATGTTTTTAAGTCAGGAAGATTTTGCCACCGTGGTGCGCTCCACGCCGCTTATCTCCATCGATCTGATTGTCGAGAACGAGCAGGGGGAGTTCCTGCTCGGTCATCGCACCAATCGTCCGGCGCAGGGCTTCTGGTTCGTGCCAGGCGGTCGGGTTCAGAAAGATGAGCCGCTGGCCCAGGCGTTTGAACGACTGACGCAGGCGGAACTTGGCAAACGCTTTTCGATGCCGGAGGGAGAGTTTTACGGCGTCTGGCAGCACTTCTATGACGACAACTTCTCCGGGACCGACTTCACCACCCACTACATCGTGCTGGGGTTCCGCTTGCGCGTCAACGCGGATGAGCTCAACCTGCCCAAAGAGCAGCACGAAGCTTACCGCTGGCAGTCGCCCGCCTCGATTGTGGCCAGTGAAGATGTGCACGACAACAGCCGCGCCTATTTCATGGCTGAACGTTTTGCCGGAGTACCGGGCTTATGAAAATCCTGGTTTACGGCATTAACTACTCGCCGGAGCTGACCGGTATCGGTAAGTACACCGGCGAGATGGTGGAATGGATGGCCCGTCAGGGCCATGAGGTGCGGGTGATTACCGCACCGCCTTACTACCCGGCCTGGAAAGTGGGGGAGAACTACTCCGCCTGGCGCTGGCGCAAAGAGCAGGGTGCCGCCACGGTGTGGCGCTGCCCGCTTTATGTCCCGAAACAGCCTTCTACGTTAAAACGCCTGATCCATCTCGGCAGCTTCGCGGCGAGTTCGTTCTTTCCGCTGCTGGCCCAGCGTCGCTGGAAGCCGGATCGCATCATCGGCGTTGTGCCAACCCTGTTTTGCACGCCGGGCATGCGCCTGCTGGCGAAGCTCTCCGGTGCCAAAACCGTGTTGCACATTCAGGATTACGAAGTGGACGCCATGCTCGGCCTTGGCATGGCGGGCCGCGGCAAGGGGGGCAAAATCGCCCGTCTCGCCAGCCGCTTTGAACGTAGCGGTCTGCATAACGTCGACAACGTCTCGACCATTTCGCGCTCGATGATGAACAAAGCCAAAGAAAAAGGGGTTCCCCCTGAGCGCGTGATCTTTTTCCCGAACTGGTCCGAAGTGGCGCGGTTCCGGGAGGTGAAAGCCGAAGAGGTTGAGGCGCTGCGCAGCCAGCTTGGCCTGCCGGCGGATAAAAAAATCATCCTCTACTCCGGCAACATCGGGGAGAAACAGGGGCTGGAGAACGCCATCGACGTGGCGGCGCGGTTTACTGATAAGCCGTGGATTTTCGCGATTGTCGGCCAGGGCGGTGGCAAAGCGCGCCTTGAGAAGATGGTCGCAGAGCGGGGGCTGACGAACGTGAAGTTCTTCCCGCTGCAACCTTATGAAGCGCTCCCGGCGCTGCTGAAGATGGCGGATTGCCATCTGGTGATTCAGAAGCGCGGCGCGGCCGACGCGGTGCTGCCCTCCAAGCTCACCAATATTCTGGCGGTCGGCGGCAACGCGGTGATCACCGCCGAGGCCGACACCGAACTTGGACAGCTCTGTATTGAAGAGCCGGGCATCGCCGTCTGCGTAGAGCCAGAGTCGGTGGATGCGCTGGCAGAAGGCATCGTCAGCGCGCTGGCGCTGCCCAAAGACAACACGGTGGCACGTGAATATGCCGAACGCACGCTCGAAAAAGAGAACGTGTTAAGCCAATTTATCGCTGATATTCGGGGTTAAGCCATGAGTCAGTCAAAACTCTTTCCGGTAATTATGGCAGGCGGCTCCGGCAGCCGTCTGTGGCCGCTTTCCCGCGTGCTTTACCCAAAACAGTTCCTCTGCCTGAAAGGGGATCTGACAATGCTTCAGACCACCGTCTGCCGCTTAAACGGCGTGCAGTGCGAAAGCCCGGTGGTTATCTGTAACGAACAGCATCGCTTTATCGTCGCCGAGCAGCTGCGCCAGCTCAACAAGCTGACCGAAAACATCATCCTGGAGCCTGCCGGGCGCAACACCGCGCCGGCTATCGCGCTGGCGGCGCTGGCGGCGAAACGCAACAGCCCGGACACCGATCCGCTGATGCTGGTGCTGGCCGCTGACCATGTCATTCAGGACGAAGACGCGTTTCGCAACGCCGTGCGCGCCGCGATGCCGTTTGCCGAAAGCGGCAAGCTGGTCACCTTCGGCATCGTGCCGAACCTGCCGGAAACCGGCTATGGCTACATTCGCCGTGGCGAAGTCTCTAACCCGGACGTGGCGGTGGACGCCGTTGCCTTCAGCGTCGCTCAGTTCGTCGAAAAACCGGATCTGGAGACCGCGCAGTCCTACGTCAACAGCGGCGAATACTACTGGAACAGCGGCATGTTCCTGTTCCGCGCCGGTCGTTACCTGGAAGAACTCGCGAAATTCCGTCCGGATATTCTGGACGCCTGCGAAAAAGCTATGAGCACCGTTGACCCGGATCTCGATTTTATCCGCGTTGATGAAGAAGCCTTCCTGGCCTGCCCGGAAGAGTCTATCGACTACGCGGTGATGGAAAAAACCGCCGACGCGGTGGTGGTGCCAATGGACGCGGGCTGGAGCGATGTCGGCTCCTGGTCGTCTCTCTGGGAAATTTCCAACCATTCGCCGGAAGGCAACGTGCATCACGGCGACGTGATTTCGCACAACACCGAAAACAGCTACGTCTATGCCGAGTCTGGTCTTGTGACCACCGTCGGCGTGAAAGACCTTGTGGTGGTACAGACCAAAGACGCCGTGCTGATCGCCGACCGTAATCATGTCCAGGACGTGAAAAAAGTGGTCGAGAAAATCAAAGCCGACGGCCGCCATGAGCATCATATCCATCGCGAAGTGTACCGCCCGTGGGGCAAATATGACTCCATCGATCAGGGCGAACGCTACCAGGTGAAACGCATCACCGTGAAACCGGGCGAAGGGCTGTCATTGCAGATGCATCATCACCGCGCCGAGCACTGGATTGTGGTGGCGGGCACCGCGAAGGTGACCATTAACGACGAGGTGAAACTGGTGGGGGAAAACGAATCGGTTTACATCCCGCTCGGCGCCACGCACTGCCTGGAAAACCCCGGCAAGATCCCGCTCGACCTCATTGAAGTGCGCTCCGGCACTTATCTGGAAGAGGACGATGTGATCCGCTTCGCCGACCGTTACGGCCGGGTGTGAGGCGCAGGCATCCTGCGCATTTTTCCGACAAAAAAGAGAACCCAAGAGATAACAAATGGAAAAGTTAACCTGTTTTAAAGCCTACGACATTCGTGGGCGTCTGGGCGAAGAGTTAAATGAAGATATCGCGTGGCGCATCGGCCGCGCGTATGGCGAGTTCCTGAAACCGAAAACCATCGTGCTCGGCGGCGATGTGCGTCTGACCAGCGAAGCGCTGAAGCTGGCGCTGGCGAAAGGCCTGCAGGACGCGGGCGTCGACGTGCTGGATATCGGCCTGTCCGGCACCGAGGAGATTTACTTCGCGACGTTCCACCTGGGCGTGGACGGCGGCATCGAAGTGACCGCGAGCCACAACCCGATGGACTACAACGGCATGAAGCTCGTTCGCGAAGGCGCGCGCCCGATTAGCGGCGATACCGGCCTGCGCGACGTGCAGCGTCTTGCCGAGGCGAACGACTTCCCGCCGGTGAATGAATCCGCCCGCGGCAGCTACAAAAAAATCGACCTGCGTGACGCCTATATCGATCACCTGCTCGGTTATATCGACGTGAAAAACCTCACGCCGCTGAAGCTCGTGATTAACTCCGGTAACGGTGCCGCCGGCCCGGTGGTAGACGCCATCGAAGCGCGCTTCAAAGCGCTGAACGTGCCGGTGCAGTTCATCAAGGTTCACAACAACCCGGACGGCAATTTCCCGAATGGTATTCCTAACCCGCTGCTGCCGGAGTGCCGTGACGACACCCGCAACGCGGTTATCGAACATGGCGCGGATATGGGTATCGCGTTTGACGGCGATTTCGACCGCTGCTTCCTGTTCGATGAAACCGGGCAGTTTATCGAGGGCTACTACATTGTCGGTCTGCTGGCCGAAGCGTTCCTCGAAAAGCACCCCGGCGCGAAAATCATTCACGATCCGCGTCTGTCCTGGAACACCGTGGACGTGGTCGAGGGCGCGGGCGGCACGCCTGTGATGTCGAAAACCGGTCATGCGTTTATCAAAGAGCGTATGCGCCAGGAAGACGCCATTTACGGCGGCGAAATGAGCGCGCATCACTACTTCCGCGATTTCGCCTACTGCGACAGCGGCATGATCCCGTGGCTGCTGGTGACCGAACTGCTGTGCCTGAAAGGTCAGTCGCTTGGCGAGCTGGTGCGCGACCGCATGGCGGCGTTCCCGGCGAGCGGCGAAATCAACAGCAAACTGGCGCAGCCGGCGGTTGCCATTAAACGTGTGGAAGACCATTTCGCGCCGCAGGCGAAAGGGATCGACCGCACCGACGGTATCAGCATGGATTTCGGCGAGTGGCGCTTTAACCTGCGCTCCTCCAACACCGAGCCGGTGGTACGCCTGAATGTGGAGTCGCGTGCGGATACGGAACTGATGCAGGCGAAAACCCAGGAAATCCTTGCGCTGCTGAATCAGTAAAACGGCGCGGCCGCCCGGCGTCGCCGCACACCGCGACGCTTACGCCCCGCAGGCTTCGGACTGCCGGGCAGGGCAGCCGCTTAACTGCGCCTTACGGCGCCTGAAGGTACGACGATGACAAATCTAAAAAAGCGCGAACGAGCCAAAACGAATGCATCGTTAATCTCTCTGGTGCAACGATTCTCCGACATAACCATTATGTTCGTCGGACTGTGGGTGGTGTGCAGGATCAATGAGCTGCCGTTTTTCTACATGCATCTGCTGATGGCCCTGACCACCCTCGTTGTGTTCCAGATGATTGGCGGGATCACCGATTTTTACCGCTCCTGGCGCGGCGTAAAAATCTCCACCGAACTGCTGCTGCTGTTGCAGAACTGGACCATGAGCCTGGTGTTCAGCGCCGGTCTGATGGCCTTTAACCCCGATTTCGAAAGCCCGTTCCGTGTTTATCTGGCCTGGTACCTTCTGACCGGCGCGGGCATGGTGATGTGCCGTTCGGCGATTCGCTTCGGCGCGGGCTGGCTGCGTAATCGCGGTTATAACACCCGTCGCGTGGCGATTGCGGGCGCGCAGCCGGTAGGCCAGCAACTCGCCGACAGCTTTCGCAACGAACCGTGGCTTGGGTTTGAGGTCGTCGGCATTTACCACGATCCGGAACCGGGCGGCGTACCGACCGGCTGGGCAGGTAACCTTGAGCAGCTGGTGGAAGACGCCCGCACGGGCAAAATCCATAACGTCTATATCGCGATGTCCATGAGCGAAGAGGCGCAGATGAAGAAACTCGTGCGCGAGCTTTCTGACACCACTTGCTCAGTGATGCTGATCCCGGATGTGTTCACGTTCAACATTCTGCACTCGCGCCTTGACGATGTGAACGGCGTGCCGGTAGTGCCGCTGTATGACACGCCGCTCTCCGGCATCAACCGCGTGCTGAAACGCCTGGAAGATATCGTGCTGGCGTCTCTGATCCTGCTGCTGATTTCGCCGGTGCTGTGCTGTATCGCGGTTGCCGTGAAGCTCAGCTCGCCAGGCCCGATTATCTTCCGCCAGACCCGCTACGGTATGGACGGCAAGCCGATTATGGTGTGGAAATTCCGCTCCATGCGCGTGATGGAAAACGACAAAGTGGTGAAGCAGGCGACCCAGAACGACCCGCGCGTCACCAAAGTGGGCAACTTCCTGCGCCGCACTTCGCTTGATGAACTGCCGCAGTTTATCAACGTACTGACCGGCGAGATGTCGATTGTCGGCCCGCGTCCGCACGCGGTGGCGCATAACGAGCAGTATCGCGCGCTAATTCAGGGCTACATGCTGCGCCATAAAGTCAAACCGGGCATTACCGGCTGGGCGCAAATCAACGGCTGGCGCGGCGAGACCGATACCCTGGAGAAGATGGAAAAACGCATCGAGTTCGATCTGGAGTACATCCGCGAATGGAGCGTATGGCTCGATATCAAAATCGTTTTCCTGACCGTGTTCAAAGGCTTTGTTAACAAAGCGGCTTATTAAGGGTAGTGGGTCATGAGCCTTCGCGACAAAACCATTAGCGGTGCCAGGTGGTCCGCCATTTCGACGGTGATTATCATCAGCCTTGGGCTGGTGCAGATGACCATCCTGGCGCGGCTGATGGATGGCCATCAGTTCGGCCTGCTGACCATTAGCCTTGTGATTATCGCGCTGGCCGATACGCTTTCCGATTTCGGGATTGCGAACTCGATTATCCAGCGCAAATCCATCAGCAACCTGGAGCTCACCACGCTCTACTGGCTGAACGTGGGGTTGGGGATTGTGGTCTGCGCCGTGGTGTTTCTGTTAAGCGATCTTATCGCGGGCGTGCTCCATAACCCGGATCTGGCACCGCTTATCAGAACGCTGGCGTTCGCCTTCGTGGTTATCCCGCACGGCCAGCAGTTCCGCGCGCTGATGCAAAAGGAGCTTGAGTTTAACAAGATTGGCGCCATCGAAACTTTCTCGGTGCTGGCGGGCTTCACCTTTACGGTGGTATCCGCCCAGTACTGGCCGGTGGCGATGACCGCGATCCTCGGTTATCTGGTTAATACGGCGGTACGCACCGCGCTGTTCGGGTTCTTCGGGCGTAAGATTTACCGTCCTGGCCTGCATTTCTCGCTCTCGTCAGTCTCCTCGAACCTGAAGTTTGGCGCGTGGCTGACGGCTGACAGCCTGGTGAACTACGTCAACACCAATCTCTCGACGCTGGTGCTGGCGCGTATCCTCGGCGCGGCGGTGGCGGGCGGGTATAACCTCGCGTACAACGTGGCCGTGGTGCCGCCGATGAAGCTCAACCCGATTATCACCCGCGTGCTGTTCCCGGCGTTCGCCAAAATCCAGGATGACATCGACAAGCTGCGCGTGAATTTCTACAAGCTGCTCTCGGTGGTCGGGATCATTAACTTCCCGGCGCTGCTCGGCCTGATGGTGGTCTCGAATAACTTCGTGCCGCTGGTGTTTGGCGAGAAGTGGGTCAGCATTGTGCCGATTCTGCAACTGCTGTGCGTTGTTGGTCTCCTGCGCTCTATCGGCAACCCGATTGGCTCGCTGCTGATGGCGAAAGCGCGCGTGGATATCAGCTTTAAATTCAACGTGTTTAAAACCTTCCTGTTTATTCCGGCGATTGTCGCGGGCGGGCATCTTGGCGGCGCGCTCGGCGTGACGCTCGGCTTCCTGCTGGTGCAGATCATCAACACCGTGCTGAGCTATTTCATCATGATTAAACCGGTGTTGGGCTCCAGCTACCGCGAGTATATCCAGAGCATTCTGCTGCCATTCTGGCTCTCGCTGCCTACGCTTGTGGTCAGCTACGCGCTCGGCGTGGCGCTGAAAGGCCATCTGGCGCTCGCGCCGCTGCTGGCGGTGCAGATTGCCGCGGGCGTACTGGCCTTCGCCGTGACGATTGTGCTGTCGCGCAATGCGCTGGTGGTAGAGCTGAAACGCCAGTTTTGCCGCAACGATAAAATGAAAATGCTGCTCCGTGCAGGCTGATCCCGTTAAAAATTATTGATGCGCGAGCCCCGCTGACAGCGTGCAGCGGGTAGCGAGAGCGTATATTTCAGAGGTCAACATGAAGTTACTCATTCTTGGCAACCACACCTGCGGAAACCGTGGCGACAGCGCCATCCTGCGCGGTCTTATCGATGCGATAGCGCTTCAGGACCCTTCAGCGGAAGTGGACGTGATGAGCCGCTACCCGGTGAGCTCCGCCTGGCTGCTGGACAGAGAGGTCATGCCTGACCCGCTCTACAAACAGATGAAGCAGTTTAACAACGCGGCGGGCGTGATGGGCCGCGTGAAGAAAGTGCTGCGCCGCCGCTACCAGCACCAGGTGCTGCTCGCCAAAGTGACCGGCAACGGCAAACTGCGCAATATTTCACTGCCGCAGGGCTTTACCGATTTCGTCGGCCTGCTTGGCAACTATGACGCGATTATCCAGGTCGGCGGCTCGTTCTTCGTCGATCTCTACGGCACCCCGCAGTTCGAACATGCGCTGTGCGCCTTTATGGCGAAAAAACCGCTGTTTATGGTGGGCCACAGCGTCGGCCCGTTCCAGGAGCCGCAGTTTAATCAGCTCGCCAATTATGTGTTCGGCCATTGCGACGCGCTGATCCTGCGCGAAACCGTGAGCCTGGATCTGATGAAAAAAGGCCAGATTGACACCTCGAAAGTGGAACTGGGCGTCGATACCGCCTGGCTGGTTGAGCATCACAATGACGATTTCGTCGCGAGCTACGCGGTGCAGCACTGGCTGGACGTGGCGGCACGCGACAAGACCGTGGCGATTACGCTGCGCGAGCTGGCGCCGTTCGACAAACGTCTCGGCACTACCCAGCAGGCCTACGAACAGGCTTTCGCCAATGTGGTGAACCGTATCATCGACGAAGGCTATCAGGTGCTGGCGCTCTCTACTTGTACCGGTATCGACAGCTACAACAAAGATGACCGTATGGTGGCGCTGAATCTCAGCAAGCTCGTGAAAGATCCGTCGCGCTTCCACGTGGTGATGGATGAACTGAACGATCTCGAAATGGGCAAAATTCTCGGCGCATGCGAACTGACCGTCGGCACCCGTTTGCACTCGGCGATTATCTCGATGAACTTCGGGACGCCGGCGATTGCCATTAACTACGAACACAAATCCGCGGGCATCATGCAGCAGCTCGGCATGCCAGAGATGGCGATTGAGATCCGCCACCTGCTGGACGGCTCGTTGCAGGCGATGGTAGGCGACACCCTCGGCCAGCTGCCGGCGATTAACGAACGCCTCGCCACGGCGGTCGCCGCCGAGCGCGAAAAAGGCCATCAGATGGTGAAATCCGTGCTGATGCGCGCGGGAGGAGCCCGATGAAAGTCAGCTTCTTTCTGCTGAAATTCCCGGTCGCCTCTGAAACGTTCGTCCTGAACCAGATCGTCGGCTTTATCAACATGGGGTATGAGGTGGAGATCGTCTCGCTGCAGAAGGGCGATCTGAAAAACACCCATGCCGCGTACACTGAATACAACCTGGCGCAGAAAACCCGTTTTCTGCTGGAAGAGCCGGAAGGCAAAGCCGCCAAGCTTAAATATCGCGCCAGCCATACTGCGCGCGGGCTCTTTAACGCCCGCACCTGGCGGGCGCTTAATATGGCGCGCTACGGCGACGAGGCGCGCAACCTGATCCTCTCGGCCATTTGCGGACGTGTGCCCGGCACGCTGAAGGCCGATGTGTTTATCGCGCACTTCGGCCCGGCGGGCGTGACCGCCGCCAAGCTTCGCAAGCTGGGCGTGCTGGACGGCAAAATCGCCACCGTATTCCACGGCATCGATGTGTCGCACCGTGAAGTGCTGATGCGCTACACGCCGGAGTATCAGCAGCTTTTCCGCCGCGGCGATTTGATGCTGCCGATTAGCGAGCTGTGGGCCGAACGCCTGAAAGCGATGGGCTGCCCGCAGGAGAAAATCGCCGTCTCGCGCATGGGCGTAGACATGGAGAAATTCTCGCTGCGCCCGCTGAAGCAGCCGGGCACGCCGCTGGAGATTATTTCTGTGGCGCGCCTGACCGAGAAAAAGGGGCTGCATGTGGCGATCGAGGCCTGCCGCCTGCTGAAAGGCCGCGGCGTGGACTTTCGTTACAACATCCTGGGCACCGGGCCGTGGGAGCGCCGCCTGCATACGCTGATTGAGCAGTATGGCCTGGAAGATTGCGTCTTTATGCCGGGCTTTAAGCCGAGCCATGAAGTGAAAGCGATGCTCGATGAGGCCGATCTGTTCCTGCTGCCTTCCGTTACGGGCGTCGATGGCGATATGGAAGGGATTCCGGTCGCGCTGATGGAGGCGATGGCCGTGGGCATTCCGGTTATCTCCACGCTGCACAGCGGCATTCCGGAACTTATCGATGCTGAAAAATCGGGCTGGCTGGTGCCGGAAAACGACGCGCACGCGCTGGCGGATAAGCTTCAGGCCTTCGCTGAAATCGACGAGCAGACGCTGCGCCCGATGCTGACCCGCGCCCGTGAAAAAGTGGAAACCGAGTTTAACCAGCAGCGCATCTACCGCGAACTCGCGGGCCTGCTGCAAACCCTGTAACCCGAGGTTTTATGCGTAAAATCATGTCGTCCGGGCGTCTTTCCCGCCGGACTTTTGTGCAGGCCAGCGCCGCTGCGGCGCTGATGCCGCTGTTGCACAGCCGCGCCGCCCAGGCCGTCACGGGCGGCAAGACCGTCAATGTTGCTGACTTCTACAAGGACAACTGGCCGCAGGCGTTCAAGCTTGCTTTTAGTGAAGCGCAGACCGTGGAAGTGCCCGAAAGCCTCACCTGCGACAACATTAACAGCCCGGTGTTTATGCCAGCCGGGAAAACCCTGCGGGTGCTCGGCGCACTCAAAGGCAACGGCAAAGGGCGCTTTATTCTCCAGGACGGCTGCCAGATCCTGGGCGAGAAAAAAGGGCGTCTGCATAACATCATTCTCGACGTGCGCGGCTCGCAGGTGGCCATTAAAGGCATCGAGATGAGCGGTTTTGGCCCGGTCATGCAGATTTACATCGGCGGCAAAAAGCCGCAGAAGATGCAGGATCTCGTGATCGACGATATCTACATCCACGACGCCAACTACGGCATTCTGCGCCAGGGTTTTCATAACGAACTGCGCAACGTGCGTATCACTAACGGACGCTTTGAACGTCTCCAGGGCGACGCCATCGAATGGAACGTGGCGATTAATGATTCGGAGCTTCTTATCTCCGACCACGTTCTCGACCAGATCAACTGCACCAACGGCAAAATCAACTGGGGCATCGGCATTGGCCTTGCGGGCAGCACCTACGATAACGCCTACCCGGAAAGCCAGGCGGTGAAGAACTTCGTGGTGGCGAACATTACCGGCAGTAACTGCCGCCAGCTGGTGCACGTGGAGAACGGCAAGCATTTCGTCATTCGTAATGTGAAAGCGAAAAACATCACGCCGGACTTCAGCAAAACCGCGGGCATCGATAACGCGACGGTCGCGATTTATGGCTGCGATAACTTTCTTATCGATGACGTGACGATGGTGAACAGCGCCGGGATGCTGATCGGCTACGGCGTTATCAAAGGGAATTACCTGTCGATTCCGCAGAACTTCAAGCTGAACAATATCCATATGGATAACCGTAACCTGCCTTATAAGCTGCGCGGCATTCAGATCTCATCCGGTAACACGACCTCGTTTGTCGCTATCACGAACGTCGATATGCAGCGCGCGACGCTTGAGCTGCACAACAAGCCGCAACACCTGTTTGTGCGTAACGTCAAAGTGATGCAGGAGTCGTCCGTAGGCCCCGCGCTGAAGATGCAATTTGATCTGCGCAAAGACGTACGCGGCCGTTTTATGGCCACAGACGACACGCTGCTGTCGCTTGCCAACATTCAGGCGGTGAACGAGAAAGGGCAGAGTTCGGTCGATATTGACCGCGTGGATCATCAGCACGTGAATACGCAAATGCTGAATTTTGCGCTGCCGCAAAGGACACGCTAAACCGCATGCCGGATGTAATAAAGTGCCGATCGTACGATGCCAGATGCGTATTTTCTGTGCAAAGTCACGCGATTTGATACTGGCGATCCGGCTGCAAAAGCTTATACTTCCTCAAATTAATAAGGGAATCTCATTAACTGAAAGACGCTTCCTGAGATAAGAGGATGGCGCTTTCAGTTTTTTATTGAAGCAGTCACTAACGCATCGGGCAGGATATGAAAGAGAAGGTGATTTTTATCGGCGCGTCTGGGTTTGTCGGCACCAGACTGATTGAAAGGGCACTGTCTGACTTCGATATTACGAATTTTGATAAGCAAAACAGCCACTTCTATCCCGCTATCACGGTAGCAGGTGATGTGCGCGATAAAGCTTCTCTGGAGAAGCAGCTTAGCGAGTGTTCGACCGTTGTGTTGCTGGCCGCAGAGCATCGTGATGATGTCAGCCCTACCTCGCTGTACTATGATGTTAATGTTGAAGGCACCCGTAACGTGCTTGACGCGATGGATAAGCACAACATCAAAAATATCATTTTCACCAGTTCTGTAGCGGTGTATGGCCTCAATAAAAAGAACCCGGATGAAAACCACCCGGTTGACCCTTTCAATCATTACGGCAAAAGCAAATGGCAGGCTGAAGAAGTCTTGCGTGAATGGTTTAACCGCGCGCCGGATACCCGTTCTTTAACGATAATTCGTCCGACCGTCATTTTTGGCGAGCGTAACCGTGGCAACGTCTATAATTTACTCAAACAGATAGCCAGTGGTCGCTTTGCTATGGTTGGCGCAGGTAATAATTACAAATCAATGGCTTATGTAGGGAATATCGTTGAGTTTATTACCTGGAAACTGAAAAATGTCATGCCCGGCTATCAGGTTTACAATTATGTCGATAAGCCTGATCTCAATATGAATCAGCTAGTTGCAGAGGTAGAGAAGAGTCTCGATAAAAAGATCCCTTCAGTACATCTTCCTTATCCGCTCGGTATGTTAGGTGGTTATTGCTTTGATATCCTTAGCAAAATCACTGGTAAGAAGTATGCTGTCAGTGCCGTCCGTGTTAAAAAGTTCTGTGCAACTACCCAGTTTGACGCGACTAAAGTGCATCAGTCAGGTTTCATCGCGCCCTACACGCTCTCAGAAGGGCTCGATCGCACATTACAATATGAGTTTGTTGCTGTGAAACAGGACGATATTACGTTTGTTTCTGAGTAAAAAGCGCTCAGTGACGAACGTAAAATCTGCATTTTATTTGTGTGTAAGGGACGCTCTGAAAATCGTTTTGGCTGTTTTCCGAATTCTCTGAGCCCAATTAAGAGTTAAGTCAGTTCTTATGTTATCAGGTATCTGAAAATCACAGAATGACAGCCGTGAAATACGCATTTAGGTCACACGGCTGTGATTGACCAAATTCAAGATAACAAACATTTAGAGGTGGAAAGAGATGGTTAATTTGAAAGCAGTTATTCCCGTCGCAGGGCTCGGCATGCATATGCTGCCTGCCACCAAGGCGATTCCAAAGGAGATGCTGCCGATTGTCGACAAACCGATGATTCAATACATTGTCGACGAAATCGTAGCGGCAGGGATCAAGGAAATTGTGCTGGTTACCCACTCCTCCAAGAACGCGGTTGAGAACCACTTCGACACCTCTTACGAACTCGAAGCGCTGCTTGAACAGCGTGTGAAGCGCCAACTTCTTGCGGAAGTGCAGTCTATCTGCCCGCCGGGCGTGACCATCATGAACGTGCGTCAGGCGCAGCCGCTGGGCCTTGGCCACTCTATTCTGTGCGCGCGTCCGATTATCGGCGATAACCCGTTTGTTGTCGTGCTGCCGGATGTTATTATTGATGCCGCTTCTGCTGACCCACTGCGTTATAACCTGGCCGCTATGATTGCGCGCTTCCAGGAAAATGGCCGCAGCCAGGTGCTGGCGAAGCGTATGGCAGGCGATCTCTCTGAATATTCAGTGATAACTACTCAGGATCCGCTGGATACTGAAGGCAAAATCAGCCGTATCGTTGATTTCATCGAGAAACCGGACCAGCCGCAGACGCTGAATTCTGATCTGATGGCGGTCGGGCGCTATGTGCTCTCTGCCGATGTCTGGGAAGAGCTTGCCAAAACCGAACCGGGCGCCTGGGGACGTATCCAGCTGACCGATGCTATCGCTCGTCTGAAGGAGAATCAGCCTGTTGAAGCGATGCTGATGACCGGCGAAAGCTACGATTGCGGTAAGAAAATGGGTTACATGAAAGCGTTCGTCAATTACGGCCTGCGTAACCTGAAAGAAGGGCAGAAGTTCCGCGAGAGCATTAAGAAACTGCTGGCATAAGCCAGCCGTTCTCTGCAGAACGCTATACAGGCAGGATAGCCTTTGATAAAACGGCAGTTGAGCATTCGGGTTGATAAGCATTTATACTCGACGGACTCGCTGCCGTTTTGTTTTTTTGGTGCAAGCGCTGTGACGGGGCCATAATCCAAAATAGTTACCGAGATCGACTATCCCGTCAAAAAAGCTAATTAGCTGATTTCAAAAGTTTTGTATAAAGTAGTGCACTGGTAGCTATTGAGCCAGGGGCGGTAGCATTGTTGAACAGGCTGCTGGAAAAATGCTTAATATTTATCCATATAGAGCGTTAAAACCTCGATAACGTCATGCTCACAGCGACAACGTGTTAATTATCATTCCTCTCAAAATATCCACATATAAGAGATAACTCACTGTGAAGATATTAGTGACCGGCGGTGCCGGATTTATTGGCTCCGCTGTAGTACGCCATATTATTAACCATACCCAGGACAGGGTAGTTAATCTTGATAAGCTTACCTATGCAGGCAATCCTGAATCTGTTGCTTCTGTGGCAAACAGTGAACGCTATGCATTTGAGCAGGTTGATATCTGTGACCGCGCTGCGCTCGATCGTGTATTTAAAGAGCACCAGCCTGACGCGGTCATGCACCTGGCTGCAGAAAGTCATGTTGATCGCTCAATCAGCGGCCCGGCAGATTTCATCGAAACAAATATCGTCGGCACGTATACCCTTCTCGAAGCGGCGCGCGCTTACTGGTCTTCACTGGATGAGCAGCGCAAGGCGGCTTTCCGCTTTCACCATATCTCTACCGATGAAGTTTATGGCGACCTGCCACATCCTGATGAATGGCATGAGAGCGCGGCGCTGCCGCTCTTTACTGAAACAACTGCCTATGCGCCAAGCAGCCCGTATTCCGCCTCAAAAGCCTCAAGCGATCATCTGGTGCGTGCGTGGTTACGCACCTATGGTTTGCCGACGATGGTAACCAACTGCTCTAACAACTATGGCCCGTATCACTTCCCCGAAAAATTGATTCCGCTGGTCATCCTTAACGCGCTGGAAGGTAAACCGTTGCCGATATATGGCAAAGGCGACCAAATTCGCGACTGGTTATATGTTGAAGACCATGCGCGTGCGCTCTATACCGTAGTCACGCAGGGGCAGATCGGCGAAACCTATAATATCGGCGGACATAACGAGAAAAAGAATCTTGATGTCGTACTGACTATTTGTGACCTGCTGGATGAGATTAAACCTAAAGCGACGTCTTATCGTGAACAGATAACCTATGTTGCCGACAGACCAGGGCATGACCGTCGTTATGCCATTGATGCAGATAAAATCAGCCGGGAATTAGGCTGGCGACCACAGGAAACCTTCGAGTCTGGCATCTGTAAAACTGTGTACTGGTATCTTAATAATGAAGAGTGGGTGAACAGCATTAAGAACCGAACCTATCAATGTAAGCATTTAGGGTTGAGTGAAAAATGAAAGGAATTATCCTGGCAGGTGGGTCCGGAACTCGTCTTTATCCAATTACTATAGGTATCTCTAAACAGTTACTTCCTGTATACGATAAACCTATGATTTATTATCCTCTATCAGTCCTCATGCTGGCCGGTATTAAGGATATTTTAATAATCACTACTAGTGATGATAACGCGAGTTTCCAGCGTTTACTTGGAGATGGCAGCCAGTTTGGGATCAATATTCAATATGCTGTTCAACCATCTCCCGATGGGCTTGCACAGGCGTTTATAATAGGTCGTCATTTCGTTGGTAACGACTCGGTTTGTTTGGTTCTTGGCGATAATATTTTCTTTGGGCAAGGTTTTAGCCCTAAACTCAAGTCAGCGGCTGCTCAAAAAAGTGGTGCGACGATTTTTGCTTACCAGGTAAAAGACGCAGAGCGCTTTGGTGTTGTTGAATTTGATGAGCAATTTAAAGCGATCTCTATCGAAGAAAAACCAAAGAATCCTAAGTCTAACTGGGCGGTCACTGGCCTTTATTTTTATGATAATGACGTTTTGGAGATTGCTAAATCTATTCGCCCTTCCGAGCGAGGTGAATTAGAAATTACCTCAGTCAATGAAGTTTATTTAAATAAGCAGAGCCTTAGTGTAGAGCTCTTAGGGCGTGGTTTCGCCTGGCTTGATACTGGAACACACGATAGTCTCATCGAAGCTGGAAGTTTTGTTGAGACGGTACAGAAGCGTCAGGGAATGATGGTTGCTTGTCCTGAGGAAATAGCCTGGCGAAATGGATGGCTGAGTAATATTGAGTTAGAAGATATTGGGCAACGTTTATGTAAAAATGACTATGGCCATTACCTACTACAACTATTAAAAAAAGGAGAATAATATGGATATTAAACTAATTCCACTTCAGACGCATGGTGATGAACGAGGCAGTTTGGTATCGCTTGAAGATGAAAAGAACATCCCTTTTGCAATAAAACGTGTTTATTATTTATTTAATACTAAAGAAAACGTAAGCCGCGGATTCCATGCGCACCAAAGGTTAAAGCAAGTGGCTATTGCAATAAAAGGATCGTGTCGATTTAAACTTGATGATGGTAAAGAACGAGTAGAAATCGTTCTGGATTCGCCTTCTCAAGGTCTTTACATTGATTCTTTTATGTGGCGAGAAATGTCAGATTTTTCTCCTGATTGCGTTCTACTTATACTTGCTGATAGTCATTATGATGAATCTGACTATATTCGGGATTATTCACTATTTAAAAAAATGGTAACCAATGGATAGAATAACTTTAACTAGTTATGACCGTGAGTTTTTAGATCTTAGCTGGATATGGCTGCAGGATCCGGAAATAAAAAAATTAACTTTAACCAGTGATTTTACTCGTGAGCAGCAATTACAATTTTTTCATTCCCTAAAGGAAAGAAAAGATTATTTGATATTTGGTATTCAATTAGGGACGAGAAAAATTGGTGTTGCCGGGTTAAAAAACATCAAAAACGATATCGCAGAATACTGGGGTTATATAGGCGAGAAGGATTTATGGGGTAAAGGAATTGGCAAAATCGTTATAGAAGAAATCGAATGTATTGCCAATAAATGTGGGGTGAAAAAGCTATACTTGAAAGTCAGTGAATTGAATCCCAGAGCTATCAAGGCTTACCATAAATCTGGTTTTGTAATTAGTAAATCTGAAAGTAATGTGATTTTTATGGAAAAGGTAATTTAGATGCTTTCGATATGTGAACTTGAAAAAAGTAAATATAATGATTGGAATCAAGTGGTCGAAAATGCTAAAAACGGCCTTTTCCTTTTTGAGATAGATTATTTTAAATATCATGAAGCGCGATTTGAAGATAGTTCTTTAATGATATATAAAAAAAGTAAAGCTGTCGCACTTTTCCCTGCTAACCGTGTGAATGACACCATTTATAGCCACCAAGGATTAACTTTTGGCGGTTTGATTATGCTGCCAGAATTACATGCAGCGGATGTTTTAGAAATATTTGAACTTATAAATAAACATTATAAAAACAAAGGTATTAAAAAGGTTGTTTATAAAGCTATACCTCATCCTTTTACAAAGTATCCTGCCCAGGAAGATTTATACGCATTATTCAGAAATTCTGCAAAATTAATCCGCAGAGACGTTTCAAGCGTAATTGATCTCTTTAACAGACCTAAACTTTCAGATTCCCGTAAGAATACCATTGTTAAAGCACAAAAAAATAATGTGGAGATCTGTGAATCGTCTGACTTGAAAAAATTCCATCAAATACTTTCAGAGGTTCTGGCAAAATTTGGTGCATGCCCTGTACATAGCATCACAGAACTTGAACAATTAAAAAACTCATTTCCGCATAATATTAAACTCTATGCCGCCATGCAGGATGAGCAGTGGCTCGCTGGGGTTCTGGTCTACGATTACGGACATATTATTCATACACAATATATGGCCAATACACAGCAAGGTCGGCAAATAGGCGCACTAGATTATATATTATTTACGTTAATCAATGACATTTATACTGAGAAAAAATATCTAAGTTTTGGTATATCAACTGAAAACGCAGGACAATACCTCAATACTGGATTAATCGCTCAAAAAGAAGGTTTCGGCGCCAGAGCGGTTGTACATGATTTTTATGAAATGGAGTTATTATGATTAACTTTTTAAATTTAAAAAAAATAAACGAAAAATATAAAACCGAATTGATGCAGGCATTGGAAAACGTGATCGATTCTGGTTGGTATATCAATGGCCAACAGGTAGCTAATTTTGAAAATGAATTTGCTACCTATTGTGGTACAAAACATGCCATCGGGGTTGCAAATGGACTGGATGCATTAGTCCTTACTATAAAGGCATGGAAGCTATTAGGAAAACTTAAGGACGGTGACAAAGTTATTGTCCCTGCAAATACCTATATAGCTTCAGTATTAGCGATCACCGAAAATAATTTAACGCCTGTTCTTACAGAGCCAGATCCTTACACTTTTAATTTAACGCTAGATCAAATCGAAAGAAGTTATACGCAGGATGTAAAATTAATCATTCCTGTTCATCTCTATGGATGTATCAACCCAATGGATGAGATCTGTAGATTCGCAAATAAAAAAGGAATATTGGTTTTAGAAGATTCAGCGCAAGCGCATGGGGCGATGCTTGGAGATAAAAAAGCTGGTGCCTGGGGTCATGCATCCGCCTTTAGTTTTTATCCCGGTAAAAATTTAGGTGCATTAGGCGATGGTGGGATCATCACGACTGACAACGATGAACTAAAAGAAGCATTAGTGGCACTCAGGAATTATGGATCTCACAAAAAATATGAAAATATTTATCAGGGATGCAATAGCCGACTAGATGAAATTCAGGCTGCAATGCTTCGAGTTAAATTACCTCATTTAGATAGCGAAATAGATGCTCGCAGAAGAATTGCCTCCCAATATCTTTTAGGCATAAATAATAAAGAAATAATACTTCCCACTGTAAATGAAAGTGTGAATCATGTCTGGCATCTATTTGTCGTTCGCTGTGCGCAAAGAGATGCATTGAAAGAATACTTACATAAGAAAGATATTGATACGCTAATACATTATCCTGTTCCCCCTCATAAGCAGAGGGCTTACAGTGAATATAATAGTCTTAATCTTCCTGTTACAGAAAAAATACATCGTGAAGTACTTTCTTTGCCAATGGATCCAAATATGTCTCAGTACGAGGTGGATTATGTTATTCAGTGCATGAATGAGTATAAGGCATGAGTAAAATCATCTCTGTTACTGCTTTTACAGCCTTACTGACATTCTTCAAAATGTTAAGTGGTTTTGCGATAGCTAAGGTCGTTGCTATATATACGGGGCCTACTGGAATGGCTATGCTTGGGCAGGTACAAAGTGTGATTGCTGGGCTTAATGGTGTTGTGACTGCACCCGTAGGGAATGGGGTGGTTCGCTATACGGCTGAAAAGCACACTGAAGGTTATAAAAGATGTTCAGGATGGTGGCAGGCGTCCTTACAGTGGGCATTTTCTATATTTTTGCTAGTGCTGGGCACCGTATTATTATTTAGCAAACCTATTTCTCAATTTCTATTCAATACTATTGATTATTATTGGGTTGTACTATTAGGTTGTTTAGTTCTTCCATTGTCAATAATAAATACGGCATTTATTTCTGTTATTAACGGACAGAAACACTATAAAAAATATGTATCGCTAGGGTTTATTTCCGTAACAATATCGACTGTATTAATGGTTATGATGATTCATTTTTATCATATTAAAGGTGCTTTTGTTGCTGCATCACTTAATACATCGATTGCCGGACTAGTCGTTTTTTTTGCTTGTATAAAGGAGCCTTGGTTTAAAGTTAAATTATGGCTTGGCCGCTCATCTTCGTCTTATAGAAAAGAAATTGGAGGCTATGTAGTGATGGCAGTTACATCCGCCATCACTACTCCGATTGCATTGATTCTGATAAGAAATATATTAATTTCCGAAGTGGGTTGGAGTGCGACAGGACAATGGCAAGCGGTATGGAAAATCTCTGAAGTTTATCTTGCCATTATTACTATGGCATTGAGTACATATTATTTGCCTCAACTTGCAAGCTTGAAGAGTGGTGTTGAGATACGGTGGGAAATAAATAAAACAGCAAAAGTTATTCTTCCTGTGGTTATTATTTTAGCGTTGTTAGTTTATTTGCTTCGCGATGTCGCTATATTTTTACTTTTTACAAGCGATTTTCAACCTGCGAGAGACTTATTCAGCGTTCAACTTGTGGGGGACGTCATCAAAATCCTGGCGTGGCTATATGCTTTTCCGATGTTAGCCAGAGGCGCTACTCGCTGGTTCGTGTTTTCTGAAATATTTTTTTCCACAACATTCGTGTTAATAAGTTGGATTATGATTTCGCATCTGGGAGTTAATGGTGCAAATTGGGGATACTTATTGAATTACATTTTATACTTTATCTTTGTATATGGTAATTTAAAAAGAATAATTAACCAGGATAGGCAATAATGAAAGATGTTGTTTCAGTAGTAATTGTTACTTATAACTCAGCGAAAACTATAGTAGAAACTTTAGATAGTATTTTAAATCAAAGTTATGGGCCTGCTAATATAGAGCTTATCATATCAGATGATGCTTCTACTGATGACACGACAATCGTTGTTGAAAACTGGATTACTAAAAACGCATCAAAATTTTCAAAGGTTGTTTTCAAAAAAAATGTTATCAATCAGGGCGTTTCTAAAAATTGTAATGTTGGCTGGCAATCCTGCACATCTGAATGGATAAAAACAATAGGCGCAGATGATCTTCTAAGTACTGATTGCATTGATAAAAACATGGAATATATTCAGAATAATTCCGGGTGTAGTATTGTATTTAGTCAAATGAAATGGTTCGGACGGATAAAAAAAATAACTCCTGAGCCATATAATATGCCTTTTTTTAGCCTGGATGCTGAACAACAATATAATTATTTAAGATTTAAAAGCTTCAATATTGCACCTGCATCATTTATACGTCGTTCAGCTCTAATTGATGTTGGTTATGCTGACGAAAGTTTCAGCACGATTGAAGACTTACCATTGTGGCTTCGCTTCACTAAAAAGGGCTACAAACTGTATTTTTTGAAAGCGATTACAGTGTACTACCGTGTGGCAAATTCTGCATCGAAACATTCTCACCGTTATGTTAACTATAACTTTTTGAACGATCTGATTAATATCGACAAGATGTTTAAAATTAACGATATCGAAGGTATATATTATAAAGCGCTAAAACTGGATGCTCTAACATTATTATATGGAAAGAAGTTAATTGCAAAGTTAACCGGGAATAAAGTCAGCTTTTTGTCGAGATCGCTGGATGTCATCCATTTAAGCTTAAGACCTATTTATATTGTTCGGAAGATTAGGCGACATATCATTAACTTTACTAAAAAAGATGCAATCTAAATTATATTGCATCTACTTTTATAAAAATTGGTGTAAATATGTTTTATTTATTTGTTGTGTCTTTGTTTTTCGGTTCGTGTCTTGATTATTTTATATGGCGAAAAATCACGCCTTCAATGATTTCTGTTATCGGTATATATGTAATATTGTTTATACATGCTGCCATAGGCGAGTCTCTTGGTTTTTTACCTGTAGAGTCAAATGTTTACTTTTTTATAACAACATTTTATGTTGTCGGGCTTTTTGCAAGTCTAAGCTGTGCATTTGGGATGTCATTTCTTAGCAAAGGCACTGTTCTTAATACTCGTGTGACAGATAAATATTACGGACTCAAAATTCGGAAAAATATAATAAATATAACAGTAGTGGTTTCTCTTATATGTTGTTTTTTTATTTATAAAGGATGGAGTGAGGTTGGATCTTTTGTAAGCGATGATTTTGAGGGGACTCTCACTTATGGCATCGCGGGTCATTTTTTTGCTATCCTGGTTGCTTTAATACCATTTTTGCTAAAAGCATATTACTCTAAAAGAACCAAATCCGTTTTCTTACTGCTAGTTTTTGTGCTTGTGCTTTTATTTATGAAGCAAGTTAAATATTGGGTAATGATCCCGCTTGTATGGATGTTTTGGTACTCTATAGTTGCTGGATATATAAAGCTCTCTATTAGAAAGTTCTTGTTTATTTCGCTGATTTTGGCATTTTTACTCGTTTCTTTATTTTTCTCAGTCTATTTTATGAAGGTTTTTTTTAGAGAAGGTTCTGAAAACGTTGATTATAATACTGTATTAATAGAAATAATGATTCATTTCTTTGGCTATCTTTATTCGGGACTTCTAACATTTTCTGTATACATTTCTGATGGTTTATATAATGCATTTATACCAAGCGACATTCTTGGGCTTTTTTCCGGTCCGGTCAATATAATCAATGTGATACTAAATGACGACTTGATAAACCTAACGCTCCCAAAGTATTTTGTCGTAATTAATAAAATTACTGGTACGACTGGAAATGTTCCAACGCTATGGGGTACTCTGTTGCTGGCCGGAGGGTATTATGCATATGTTTTCTATTTCTTCATGTTTTTCTGCATATATTTATTGCTGTGGTTTGCGAAGCGTAGTCAATGTTTTTTAATTATATATACGTTTATTACGTCGTTTCTTTTTTTTAGTTGGTTTGATTACTACTACTACCTGTTAATGCCGTTTGAAGTTACTGTTTTAATTTTGATTTTTTATACTATCTTTGAAAGGAAAATAAAGTTCAGAAATATAACTTTATTCTCTGGGGAAAGTTACGATGAGACTCGATAAAAAAATTATACTGTTATGCAAGTCAATAAAAAAAAGCATATATTACTTTTTCAGAGCAATTTTTTCTCAATCATCTGGGGTTGACAAAAATTCGACATTTTTAGTAACGCTAACTAGCTATGGTTTACGTAAGAATTTCGTTTTCTTGACAATTGAGAGTATCTTGCATCAACACGTTCGCCCTGCAAAAATAGTATTGTGGTTACATAAAAAGGATAAACCTCAGGGAATAGCCAGATGGATTTTATCCCGACAGCAAAAGCGAGGGCTGGAAATAGTTTTTGTAGATAATGATGTTAGATCTTATAAAAAACTTTCTTTTGTACCTGGTTATTATCCTGATTACGATTTCTATATTACCGCTGACGACGACGTATTTTACCCAACAAATTGGATCGATGGTTTTAAATCTAATATAAATGATAATCCTGATGCTGTTTACTGTTACAGAGGCCGTGCTATTCTGTTTAACGATGCAGGTAGTCTCGTCGCTTATCCAGTCTGGCCGCTTGCGCGAAGAAAAGAAATAACAGGCAATGAGTTACTTCCCACAGGTGTATCAGGCGTGTGTTATCCTAGAGATTCGCTCGACGCACGTGTAGCCGATTACGAGGCGATAAATAAACTGTGTCCCTATGCCGATGATATTTGGTATAAAGCGCTAACTACAGCTCGCGGATATAACGCTATTTTGATCAATGATGACAGTACGCATTTTACACCGATTATCACTGGCTTCACAAAAGGCCTCGAGAAGATAAACGTACTAAACGATCAGAATACGCAACAATTTTTAAACGCTATGAATTATTTTAATCTTGATTTGAATTCTTTTAGAGGCAATTATAAAAGAAATGATGAGTAATCTTGTATCAATTATTATGCCTAGCTGGAATTCTGAGTTAACTATCGCTGATAGTATAAATTCAATCATTAGGCAAACCTATACCAACTGGGAATTAATCATAACTGATGATTGTTCGAGTGATGGCACTATCCGTTTGTTAAAAGAGTTTGCTAATAAAGAACCACGAATAAAACTATTTTTCAATGATAAGAATTCAGGCGCTGGTATATCCCGTAATAATTGTATTAAAAATGCTAAAGGGCGCTTTATTGCTTTTTTGGATAGTGATGATATGTGGCATCCGGAAAAACTGTCCAGACAAGTAGCCTTCATGCTTAACAACAACTATGCATTGACTTACACTGCATATAAAAAAATCAATCAGAAAGGTAACGTAATAGGCCATATCAATCCTCCAGCACGAGTTAACTATTCTGAGCTTTTAAAATCCAATGTTATAGGATGCCTAACTGCGATATATGATGCTCAAAAGCTTGGTAAGGTTTATATGCCTGAAATTCGCAAACGCCAGGATATGGCTTTATGGCTAAAAATACTAGAAAAAATTGATTATGCCTGGTGTTTACCAGAAGAACTTGCGTTTTATAGAGAGGGACATGAAAGTCTTTCTTCAAATAAGATAAAAATTCTTTCATCACAATGGTCGTTTTACAGAACTTACCTTAAATTTAATTCTATAAAGGCAGCATGGTATTTTTCATTCTATGTTGTTCGAGCAGTAAAAAAACATGGCGTCACTAAAAGTAGCTAATGCACTTTTTAATTATAAATGTTTTGACTTTATTAACTTTGAAATCCTATTCGGAATGCCCTGGAACGATAAGGTTTACCAATGAGCATTCTTCGCTCAGTTATAACTTTGCTGTTATCAATTTCTATTCAAATTCGCTATCTATGAGTTAACATCGTAGCTACATAACACCCGCGCACAAGTCGCGGTGACCACACCTGACAGGAGTATGTAATGTCCAAGCAACAGATCGGCGTCGTCGGTATGGCAGTCATGGGGCGCAACCTGGCGCTCAACATTGAAAGCCGTGGTTATACCGTCTCCGTATTCAACCGCTCTCGTGACAAAACTGAAGAAGTGATTGCCGAAAATCCGGGCAAAAAACTGGTTCCTTATTATACCGTTCAGGAATTTGTCGAGTCGCTGGAAACCCCGCGCCGTATCCTGCTGATGGTGAAAGCAGGTGCCGGTACTGATGCGGCTATCGACTCCCTGAAGCCTTATCTGGAAAAAGGCGACATCATTATTGATGGCGGTAACACCTTCTTCCAGGACACCATCCGTCGTAACCGTGAACTTTCCGAAGAAGGCTTTAACTTTATCGGCACCGGCGTCTCCGGTGGCGAAGAGGGCGCCCTGAAAGGCCCGTCCATCATGCCTGGCGGCCAGAAAGAAGCTTACGAGCTGGTTGCGCCGATCCTCAAAGAGATCGCGGCCGTAGCGGAAGGTGAACCGTGCGTGACTTATATCGGGCCAGACGGCGCGGGTCACTATGTGAAAATGGTGCACAACGGTATCGAATACGGCGATATGCAGCTTATTGCAGAAGCCTATTCCCTGCTGAAGCACGGTCTGAACCTGTCTAACGAAGATCTGGCGAAAACCTTCGCTGAGTGGAACGAAGGCGAGCTCAGCAGCTACCTTATCGATATCACCAAAGATATCTTCACCAAAAAAGATGAAGACGGTAACTACCTGGTTGACGTCATTCTGGACGAAGCAGCCAACAAAGGTACTGGTAAGTGGACCAGCCAGAGCTCGCTGGATCTCGGCGAACCGCTGTCCCTGATTACTGAATCGGTATTCGCGCGTTATATCTCCTCTCTGAAAGAGCAGCGCGTCGCGGCATCCAAAGTGCTGAGCGGCCCGCAGGCGAAACCGTTCGCAGGCGATAAAGGCGAATTTATCGAGAAAGTCCGCCGCGCGCTGTACCTCGGTAAAATCGTCTCTTACGCGCAGGGCTTCTCTCAGCTGCGCGCTGCGTCTGAAGAGTACAACTGGGATCTGAACTACGGCGAAATCGCGAAGATCTTCCGCGCGGGCTGCATTATTCGTGCTCAGTTCCTGCAGAAAATCACTGACGCCTACGCAGAGAATCCGTCCATCGCGAACCTGCTGCTGGCGCCGTACTTCAAGAAAGCCGCTGATGACTATCAGCAGGCGTTGCGCGATGTTGTGGCGTATGCCGTACAGAACGGTATCCCGACTCCGACCTTCTCCGCCGCTATCGCTTACTACGACAGCTACCGTTCTGCGGTACTGCCAGCGAACCTGATTCAGGCACAGCGTGACTACTTTGGGGCGCATACCTACAAGCGCACCGATAAAGAAGGCGTATTCCACACCGAGTGGATGGAATAAGGTTTTACTGATTCAAAAGACAAGCCCGGTGGTTTCGCCGGGCTTTTTTTACGTCTGATGACAGTACCAGAAGCCGTGCACTGCCTTAAAAGCAACCAGTAAGCGCCTTGTTTTTCAGTATTTTCCCAGCTCTCTTTTGCGCCTGGCTATGCAATTATAATGCCTTGCATCTACACTCAAGGCGGGTGTGGCTTTCTCATAATAACTAGATGACAAATAAGGACTCTATGAGCAAAGAATTTCAGGGTGACGCTTTTCACCGCAGCAATAGTAACCAGGAACAAATCGATTTATTCGACCTTCTGGCGCAGCTTTGGCGGGGGAAGGTCACTATCATTACCACGATCGTCGTGATGATCGTGCTTGCCGTACTTTATCTTTTCGTCGCTAAAGAAAAATGGACATCGACAGCTATCGTGACCATGCCGGATGCCGGTCAGATAGCCAGTTACAACAACGCCATGAATATCCTGTATGGCAATGCTGCGCCCAACGTCACCGACGTGCAGCAGCGCGTAGTGGGGCGTTTCAGCTCTGCGTTTTCCGCGCTGTCTGAAACGCTGCAAAACCAGCAAGAGCCAGAACAGTTAACCATCGATACGGCAGTAAAAGGCCAGCCGCTGCCGCTGAAAGTGACTTATCAGGGAGCAACCGCACAGTCAGCGCAGAAAAAACTGGCGGAATACATTCAGCAGGTGGATGAGCAAATCGCCAAAGAGCTGAATAAAGACCTTACCGATAACGTGACTGCCCGTCAGCAAGAGCTGCAGGAATCGCTTGCGACGCAGGAGAAAGTGGCGCAGGAGCAGAAAGAACTGCGTATCAAGCAGATCGCCGAAGCGCTTAAATTCGCGCAGGAATCGAATGTCACTTCGCCACAGATGCCGCAGGCGCAGGAAGTCACACAGGATACGCTGTTCCTGTTGGGCAGCGAGGCGCTCTCATCGATGATTAAAAATGAATCGACGCGTCCGCTGGTCTTTAGTGATGCGTATTACCAGACTAAACAAAACCTGCTGGATATCTCGAAGCTTAAAATCGACGAATCTTCACTGCATGCGTATCGCTATGTAATGAAGCCGACCGAACCCCTGCGCCGTGACAGTCCGAAACGCGCGCTGGTGCTGGTGCTTTCTGTCCTTCTCGGCGGGTTAATCGGCTGCGGTATTGTGCTGTGTCGCAACGCGATTCGCGAACACAGCGCCAACAGAGTGCGCTAATCTCTCAGTATTAAAAAAGGCCGCGTGATGCGGCCTTTTTTTATGCGTCATGCCCGAAGGATTATTTGTGCCGTCCGCGCAGGTTTTCAATCACCGCGCTGAGATCGAGCTCCTGATCCTGAAGCAGCACCAGCAGGTGATACACCAGGTCAGAGGCTTCGTTCACCAGCTCTTCGCGGTCGTGTACGGTTGCAGCAAGCGCCGTCTCCACGCCTTCTTCACCCACTTTTTGCGCGATACGCTTGGTGCCGCTGGCGTAGAGCTTCGCTGTGTAAGAGCTTTCCGGCGACGCGGTTTTACGCGCGGCCAGCAGTTCTTCAAGCTGATAAAGGAAGTGCCACTGGTGATGCGCCTCGCCAAAGCAGCTGGTGGTACCGAGATGGCAGGTTGGCCCAATCGGGTTAGCCAGCACCAGCAGCGTATCGTTATCGCAGTCCGGCGTAATGCTCACCACATTGAGAAAATGGCCGGAGGTTTCGCCTTTGGTCCAAAGACGCCCCTTCGTGCGCGAGAAAAACGTGACCTTGCCGCTCTGCTCGGTTTCGCGCAGCGCCTCCTGATTCATGTAACCCAGCATCAGCACCTCGCCGGAAACCGCATGCTGCACCACGACCGGCAGCAGCCCGTCGGTTTTTGCCCAGTCCAGTTGAGCCCGCTGTTGTTCTGTTAACACACCCGTATCTCCACGCCTTGCTGAGCCAGAAACGCTTTCAGCTCGCCAATATTAATAATCTGTTTGTGGAACACTGACGCGGCCAGCGCCCCGTCGACGTTTGCCTCGCGAAAGGCGTCCAGGAAGTGTTCCATCGTCCCGGCACCGCCGGAGGCGATAAGCGGCACGCGGCACGCCTCACGCACTTTTTTCAGCTGTACGAGATCATAGCCGTTACGCACGCCGTCCTGGTTCATCATGTTCAGCACAATTTCACCCGCGCCGCGCTGCTGCACTTCCCGCACCCAGTCCAGCGTTTCCCACTGGGTCACGCGGGTGCGGCTTTCGTCGCCGGTGTACTGGTTGACGTGATATTTGCCGGTCTCTTCATCAAACCAGGTATCGATGCCCACCACGATGCACTGCACGCCGAAGCGATCCGCAAGCCTTGTGATAAGCGTTGGATCGGCCAGCGCCGGGGAATTGACGGAAATTTTGTCCGCGCCGAAGGAGAGAATTTGCGCCGCGTCTTCCAGCGTTTTGATCCCGCCCGCCACACAGAAGGGGATATCGATGACTTCTGCCACGCGTGTGACCCAGCTCTTATCCACCACGCGGCCATCGCTTGAGGCGGTGATATCGTAAAAGACCAGCTCATCGGCGCCTTCTTCGGCGTAGCGTTTCGCGAGCGGCACGATGTCGCCGATAATTTCATGGTTGCGAAACTGCACACCTTTGACGACTTGCCCGTCGCGTACGTCAAGGCAAGGGATTATCCGTTTTGCCAGCATTGGATCGCCTCCGTTACGTTAAATTTGCCTTCCAGCAGCGCGCGACCGACGATCACGCCGCCGACACCGCTGCCACGCAGCGCGCGAATGTCTGACAGTTCGCCGATGCCGCCGGAGGACTGGAACGCCACCTGCGGATAGCGCGCGCAGACTTCTTCATACAGCGCCACGTTCGAGCCAGACAGCGTCCCGTCGCGGGAGATATCCGTGCACAGCACATGCTTAAGCCCCGCGGGCAGATAGCTTTCCACCAGCGTTTCCAGCGTCACGCCGGAATTTTCCTGCCAGCCGCTGACCGCCACCTGTTTGTTGCCGGCGTCGTCGATACGCACATCCAGCGCCAGCACCAGCGCGTCGGCGCCGAAGCGCTGGAACCAGCGCTGCACGTCCTGCGGCGCTTTTACCGCCGTTGAGCCCACCACCACGCGCGCTACGCCTGCGTCCAGCAGCGCCGCCACGTCATCTTCGCTGCGCACGCCGCCGCCGACCTGCACCGGCACGTTGACGCCCGCCACCAGCTTTTGAATGAGCGCAATCTGGCGCTTCGCCGGATCTTTCGCGCCGGTTAAATCCACCAGATGCAGCAGCTGCGCGCCCTGCGCTTCGTAATCCTGCAGGCGCGGCAGCGGGTCGCGGCCATAGTCGCGCTGCTGACCGTAATCGCCCTGATGCAGGCGCACCACCGTGCCGTCAATTAAATCCAGAGCCGGAATAATCATTTACATCTCCAGGAAGTTTTTCAGCAGCTGCGCGCCCGCGGCTCCTGAACGCTCCGGGTGGAACTGCACCCCCCAGAAGTTATCTTTCTGCACCGCGGCGGTGAACGCCTCGCCATAGGTGCACTGTGCTATCGTGTTCGCGTTCACTGGCATCGCGTAGCTGTGCACGAAGTAAAACCAGGCGCCATCCTCAATACCGCGAAACAGCCGGTCGCCCGCTTTGGCATACACGCGGTTCCAGCCCATGTGCGGCAGCGGCAGGCCGTGGTCGGTCATTTTCGGCACCGGCTGATCGATAATGCCCAGCAGATCCACGCCATTATTCTCTTCGCTGCGGCTGCCGAGCAGCTGCATACCGAGACAGATCCCCAGTACGGGCTGGGTACAGGCTTTGATTAAATCCACCAGATCGCGCTCGATAATTTGCTGCATCGCCGCCTCGGCGGTGCCGACGCCCGGCAAAAAGAGTTTATCGGCGCGCAGCACCAGATCCGGGTCGCGGCTCACCACGGGCTCATAGCCGTGGCGGCGCACCGCCGATTGTACCGAGTGCAGGTTGGCGCAGCCGGTATCCAGAATCACCACGTTCATCACAGCACTCCTTTTGAAGAGGGCAGCGTTTCGCCTTCAACGCGAATCGCCTGGCGCAGTGTACGGCCAAACGCTTTAAACAGGCTTTCGACGCGGTGATGGTCGTTTTTGCCTTTGGTTTTCAGGTGCAGCGTGACGCCCATGGTGTAGGAGAGCGAGCGGAAGAAGTGTTCCACCATCTCGGTGCTGAGATCGCCCACGCGCTGATAATTGAACTCGGCTTTATATTCGAGGTGCGGACGCCCGGAGATATCGAGCGCGCAGCGCGCGAGACACTCATCCATCGGCAGCACAAAGCCGAAGCGGTTGATGCCGCGCTTGTCGCCAAGCGCCAGCTTCAGGGCTTCGCCGAGCGCCAGGCCGGTATCTTCCACGGTGTGGTGATCGTCGATATAGAGATCGCCTTTGACGCCGATTTCCATGCGAAAGCCGCCGTGGGTGGCTATCTGGTCCAGCATATGGTCGAAGAAGCCGACGCCGGTGTTGATTTTGCTGCCGCCTTCGCGGTCCAGCCATACTTTAACGTCAATCTGGGTTTCACGGGTGCTGCGCTCAACGTGCGCGTAGCGATCGCGCTTTGTCAGGTGCTCGCCGATGGCGGCCCAGTTCAGATCGGCACGGTTGTAACGCAGGCCCGTAATGCCCATGTTTTCCGCAAGCTCCACGTCGGTCGCGCGATCGCCAATCACATAGCTGTTCGCCGCGTCCATCACGCCCGGTTCGAGATAACGCTCGACCAGCTTTGTTTTAGGCTTGCGGCAGTCGCAGTTGTCCGTCGGGAAGTGCGGGCAGATCAGCACATCTTCAAAGAGCACGCCCTGAGAGGTAAAAATCTGCATCATCAGGTTATGCGGGCCGTCGAAATCCGCCTGCGGCAGGCTGGCGGTGCCAAGACCGTCCTGATTGGTGATCATCACCAGCTTAAAGCCCGCTTTTTGCAGTTGCAGCAGCACCGGGACAGCGTCCGGCTCAAAGGCCAGCTTGTCAAAACGATCGACCTGGAAATCTTCCGGCGGCTCGGCAATCAGCGTGCCGTCGCGGTCAATAAAGAGATACTTCTGGCTCATACTCGCTCCGTGGCCGCAAGGCCGGGTTGGTCACGCAGGGCGTCAATCACGCGCTGGCACTCTTCGCGGGTGCCAACGGTAATGCGCAGGCAGCCGCTGAGTGTCGGTTGTCTGTTCTGGTCTCTTAAGATAATGCCCTGATCCCACAGCGATTTAAATACCGCGCTGGAGGCTGTGATACGCGCCAGCACATAGTTGGTTTCACTGTCGAAAACCGCCTCGACGCAGGGCGTCTCGCGCAGGCCCGCTATCAGAACATCGCGGTTAGCCAGCACCTGCGCCACGCGCTCGCGCATCGCGGTGATGCCTTCCGGGCTTAACGCTTGCGCAGCGATATCCGCCACCGGCGTTGATAGCGGGTAGGGGGCGATCACTTTCAGCAGCAGGTTAATGACCTCTTCATTCGCGAGCGTAAAGCCGCAGCGCAGCCCGGCGAGCGCAAAGGCTTTAGAGAGCGTGCGCAGCACGACGAGGTGCGGGTATTCGCCAAGCCAGCCCGCGAGCGTCGCCTGCGGGCAGAACTCAATATAGGCTTCATCCGCCACCACGATGGCTTTGCCGCGCGCCATCTCCAACAACGTGCGCAGATCCTGCGGGTTAATCAGCTGGCCGGTCGGGTTATTGGGGCTGCAGACGAAAATGACTTTAACGCCGTCAAGCTGTTCCGCAATCGCAGGCAGATCAAGCTGCCAGCCGTCCGTCGCCTGCACGGTGCGGCACTCCACGCCACTGGTTTCGGCGCTGACGCTGTACATGCCGTAGGTCGGCGGGCAGTAGAGCACGGCGTCGCGGCCCGGCTCGCAGAAGGCGCGGATCAGCAACTCAATGCCTTCATCCGCGCCGCGGCTGACCAGCACCTGCTCAGGTTTCACGCCGGCGTATTGCGCGTAACGTTCGATGACGCGTTTCGGCTGGCACTCCGGGTAGCGGTTGAGCGTCTGCGCGGTCAGCTGAAACTCGACGGGCAGCGGATATTCATTCGCGTTCAGCCACACATCGCCATTGCCGCCAAGACGGCGCGCAGACTGGTAGGGCGTCAGAGTGCGCACGTTCTCGCGCGCGAGTTCTTCAATGCTCATGCTTGCTCCTTCAGGGCTGCCACGCGCAGCGTCACGGCGTTTTTGTGGGCGGTGAGCTGTTCGGCCGCCGCCAGGGTTTCGATGGTTTCAGCGAGCGCGGAAAAACCTGCGGGCGTTAATTCCTGCACCGTCATACGCTTCTGGAAATCCGCCAGACCGAGGCTTGAGCTGGTGGCGGTGTAGCCGTATGTCGGCAATACGTGGTTGGTGCCGGAGGCGTAATCGCCCGCTGATTCCGGTGACCAGTCGCCTAAAAAGACGGAGCCTGCGCTGGTGATGTCATCGACGAGCTCGCGTGCGTTGCGGGTCTGGATGATTAAGTGCTCCGGGCCGTACTGGTTAGAGATAGCCACGCACTGCGCGAGATCGCGCGCCACGATGATGCGGCTCGCCGAGAGCGCCTGGCGGGCGGTTTCCGCGCGCGGCAGCGCCTCAAGCTGGCGGGCGGTGGCGTCGGCCACGGCCTGCGCCATCGCCGCGTCCGGCGTGAGCAGAATCACCTGCGAATCCGGGCCGTGCTCGGCCTGCGAGAGTAAATCGGACGCGACGAAATCCGGCGTCGCGCCGCTGTCGGCAATCACCAGCACTTCGGAAGGCCCTGCGGGCATATCGATCGCCGCGCCGTCGAGACGCTGGCTCACCTGGCGTTTGGCTTCGGTCACAAACGCGTTACCCGGCCCGAAAATTTTATCTACTTTCGGCACGCTTTCCGTCCCAAAGGCGAGCGCGGCAATCGCCTGCGCGCCGCCTGCCTGAAAGACTTCCTGCACGCCGCAGAGCTTCGCGGCATAGAGAATTTCATCGGCGATGGGCGGCGGAGAGCAGAGCACCACGCGTTTACAGCCTGCGATGCGCGCGGGCGTCGCCAGCATCAGCACCGTCGAGAAGAGCGGCGCGGAGCCGCCCGGAATATAAAGCCCGACCGACGCCACCGGGCGCGTCACCTGCTGGCAGCGCACCCCAGGCAGGGTTTCGATATCCACAGGCGCGAGCTGCTGGGCGCGGTGGAATTTCTCAATATTCGCGACGGCAACGGCCATCGCCTGTTTGACGTTATCGTCAAGGCGCGCGGCGGCGGCGTCGATCGCTTCAGCGGTGACTTTTAGCGCCGCGACGTCGGTTTTATCAAACTTCACGCTGTATTCACGCAGCGCCGCGTCGCCGCGGGCTTTGACGTTATCAAGGATCTCCGCCACCGTGCGGGTAATGCTTTCTGATGCCGAGATAGCCGGGCGCATCAGCAGTTCACGCTGCTGCTGTGCGCTACAGGCGTTCCAGTCAACGATCGTCGTAAAGGTCATGGCGGTCACTCCATCATCTTCTCAATCGGCAGCACCAGAATGGAGCTGGCGCCCAGCGCTTTCAGTTTTTCCATGGTTTCCCAGAACAGGGTTTCGCTGCTCACCATGTGCATCGCCACGCGCTGCTGATCGCCTGCCAGCGGCAGAATAGTCGGGCGCTCGGCACCCGGCAGCAGGGCGATGACTTCATCGAGGCGCTCGGTCGGTGCGTGCAGCATGATGTATTTCGATTCGCGCGCCTGGATAACGCCCTGGATACGCGTCAGCAGTTTATCGATAAGCTGCTGCTTCACGGCAGGCATCTCGCCGTCGCGCTGGATAAGACAGGCTTTCGAGCGGTAAATCACTTCCACTTCGCGCAGGCCGTTGGCCTCAAGGGTCGCACCGGTGGAAACTAAATCGCAGATGGCGTCGGCAAGCCCGGCGCGCGGGGCGACTTCCACCGAGCCGTTCAGCAGACAGGATTTAAACTGCACGCCTTTTTGATCGAGATAACGTTTAAGCAGGTGCGGGTAAGAGGTGGCGATACGTTTATTATTCAGGCTTTCCGGGCCTTCCCAGACATCATCGACCGGCGTGGCGAGCGAGAGGCGGCAGCCGCCGAAATCGAGGCGACGCAGCGTGTAGTAGCGCGGGTCGTCGCCCTGAGCGCGGCGGGTCAGCAGCTCTTCTTCCAGCACATTTTCGCCGATGATGCCGAGATCGACCACGCCATCCATTACCAGGCCCGGAATATCGTCATCGCGCACGCGCAGGATGTCGATAGGCATATTCTCCGCCAGCGCGATCAGACGCTGGGTGTGCAGATTAATTTTTATGCCGCAGCGGGCCAGCAGTTCGCGCGAATCATCGCTTAAACGGCCGGATTTCTGAATAGCTATGCGTAAACGGTTGTTGTCTGTCATCTCGCCTTATCCTTGTTGATCTCGTTAAATTCGTCTGCCAACGCCCAATAAAAAAGCCCCCGGAAGATGATCTTCCGGGGGCTCTCTTAGCGTTCATGCACCACTGGAAGATCCGATCGTCTTCCAGCACACATCGCCTGAAAGACTAATCAGGATGATGGTGATGGTGGTGGTTGTTAAACTGAACGCGTGTCATAAAATTCTCTTGTTGAATGCTTATTCAAAACCTGTCTTAACCGTAAACCATACCGGGCAGAGAAGGCAAGGGCTTTTTTTCATCATTAAAACCTTTCATATTCACTACATCAATTGTCAGCCTGCGGCGGCTGGCGTAGCCTGAAAAGAGGCAGACGCAAAGACGGAGCAGGAGAACGCAATGAAAAAGGTCGCGATTGTCGGATTAGGGTGGTTGGGTATGCCGCTGGCGCTCGCGCTTAACGCCCGTGGCTGGCAGGTCGCTGGCAGCAAAACCACGGCTGACGGCGTGGAAGCCGCACGTATGTGCGGTATCGAAAGCTATCAGCTGGAGCTGTTGCCGGAAATGGTGTGCGACAGCGACGATCTGGAGGCGCTGTTTAACGCCGACGCGCTGGTGGTGACGCTGCCCGCGCGGCGTACCGGCGGCAACGGCGAATATTACTTACAGGCGGTGCAGCAGGTCGTGGACAGCGCCCTGGCGCACCAGATCCCACGGATCATTTTTACCAGCTCCACCTCGGTCTACGGCGAGGCGGAAGGCATCTGCAAAGAAACGACGCCCGCAAATCCGGTCACTGAAAGCGGGCGCGTGTTAAGAGAGCTTGAGCAATGGCTGCACAATTTGCCGGGTACGTCAGTGGATATTTTGCGCCTGGCGGGGCTTGTCGGCCCGGGGCGTCATCCGGGCCGTTTCTTTGCGGGTAAAACGGGCCCGAATGGCGGACATGGCGTCAATCTCGTGCATCTTGAGGACGTGATCGGTGCCATTACCCTCCTGTTGCAGTCGCCCAAAGGCGGGCATATTTATAACCTGTGCGCCCCGCAACACCCGACGCGCGCGGAGTTTTATCCGGTGATGGCGCGCCAGCTTGGCCTTGAGCCGCCGCGCTTTAGCGAAAGCCCGGCGGGCACCAAAGGCAAGCTGATTGACGGCAACCGGATCTGCCATGAACTGGGGTTCGAGTATCTCTACCCGGACCCGCTGGTTATGCCAATGGAGTGAGCGCCTGATGGTCAGCCTGCCAGACGCGGCAGGCGGCCACAAAGGCGTCAAAAATCTGTTTTGAGAGCGGCTCGTCGTGCAGCGCGCCCCATTCCGGGTGCCACTGTACCCCGAAGGCGAACGGGTGCTCCGGAATACTGATAGCCTCAATCAGCCCGTCGTCGGCGCGCGCCTCGATAAACACGCCGGGCCCCACCTCGCGTATCCCTTGCTGATGCAGCGTATTCACCCGCACGGTTTCGCCGGGCGCGACCCAGCTGTCGAGCCAGCCGCCGGGCGTTATCTCAAGCCCGTGTACCGGCGCGAATTTCGCCTCCGGACTGCCGTTCGGGTTCACTTCATGCTCGCGCAGCCCTTCGACATTATGCAGTTGCCGCCAGAGCTTGCCGCCGGTGGCGACGACCATCTCATGCACGCCCCGGCACGAGCCGAGCAGCGGCAGGCCGGTATTCAGCGCGTGACGCACCAGCATCAGCGCCAGTTTGTCGCGCCCCGGATCGTTGCTGGTCTCCTGCGCCTCTTCGCCGTAATGATGCGGCTCAATGTTGCACGGGCTGCCTGGCAGAAAAATTCCGCTCAGTGATTTCAGCGCTGCCGCCAGATAGAGCGGATCGTCCGCCAAATGGTGGGGCAGGGGAATGGCCACAGCACCGGAGTGATAAAGCGGTGCCAGATAAAGCTTTTCCACCGTTAAGATTAACTGCTCGTCCTGATTACTCTGACACATCAATACGCCAATCAGAGGCGGTGTGTTTACGGTCATGCTGGCTCGCCTGTTTCGCCGGGATACAGATCCTGTAGTTGAGCATTCGCAACGGGTCAACTTTCCACGCGCCCGCTCTGGCAGAACGTCCGGCTTGAGCTATGTTTTGATAACGGGCGTTATTTAAGCGGTTTTCGCCACGCTTTTTCGCGATGTAATAACTGCCGTAACGCTTTTTCCAGACGTTAACGCCCCCCGATATAGCGATGAAAATAATGTTGCCTCCGTCTTTTTGGGCGGAGGCTTTTTGCGCACAGGAGTCAATGATGCAAAGCAATCAGCAGTGGCAGGCGCGACGTGAGGAAGCGGTGCCGCAGGGCGTGGGTAACGCGCTGCCGGTATTTGTGGCGCGGGCTAAGAACGCGGAGATCTGGGACGTGGAGGGGAAGCGCTATATCGATTTCGCCTCCGGCATTGCGGTGCTCAATACCGGGCACAACCACCCGGCGGTTATCGAGGCCGTTAAGGCGCAGCTCGATAATTTTACGCACCCTTGTTTTCAGGTAACGCCTTATGGCAATTACATTGAGCTTGCGGAACGCCTGAACAGGCTGGCTCCCATCAGCGAGCCGTGCCAGACGCTGTTTCTCTCAACCGGTGCTGAGGCGGTGGAGAACGCCATCAAGGTGGCGCGTATCGCCACCGGGCGCTCGGCGGTGATTGCGTTTCGCGGCGCGTTTCATGGCCGCACGCTGCTTGGCATGGCGCTCACCGGCAAAGTGCAGCCCTATAAAAAAGGCTATGGTCCATTCCCGGCGGGCATTTATCACGCGCCTTACCCGGCGGCATATCTCGGCGTGAGCGACACCCAGGCGCTGGCGTCGCTGGCGGGGATTTTCGCCGCGGACGTGGCACCGGAAGAGGTGGCGGCGATTATTATCGAGCCGGTACAGGGCGAGGGCGGGTTTTACGCCGCCTCTGCCGAGTTTATGCAGCAGCTGCGCGCGTTGTGCGATAAACACGGCATTGTGCTGATTGTTGATGAGATCCAGAGCGGCTTTTGCCGGACCGGCAAAACGTTTGCCATCGAACATTCAGGCGTCGAGCCGGATCTCATTACCATGGCGAAAAGCCTGGCGGGCGGGTTCCCGCTCTCGGCGCTGGTGGGGAAAAAGGCGCTGTTCGACAAAGCGCTGCCGGGCGGGCTTGGCGGCACTTACGCAGGCTCGCCGGTAAGTATCGCGGCGGCGCTGGCGGTGACGGATCTCATTGAGCAGGAGCAATTAAACGCGCGTGCCATCGCCCAGGGCGAACTGCTGATGAGCGGTCTGCGAGAGCTGGCGCAGAAGTATGATTGTATCGGCGATGTGCGCGGCGTCGGCGCGATGGTGGCGATGGAGCTGGTGCATGAGCGCGACAGCCATCGTCCGGATAAAGAATTGACCCAGCAACTGGTGCAGGAGGCAGGGCGTCAGGGTCTGATTTTACTGACCTGCGGCGTGCGTGCGAACGTCATCCGTTTCCTTATCCCGCTCACCGCTGAGAAAGAAATTGTGACAGAAGGTCTCAACGTCTTGTCATCCTGCCTTAAAGTGGTGCAAAATACGCGCCCTGCAAAATAAGATATTAACCGACGTCAACGCGTCGGTTATTTTTTTGCAGTCAAGAGCATCGTAATTAAATTCAAGAGGCCGGGCTTCGTACCGGATAGATACTTACTTAAAATCCGACAGTTGTTGTCGCTGAGGAATACAGAAAATGGGGCAATTTTTCGCTTATGCGGCGATGTTCACCGTAAAGGAGAATAATTATGTCGCTTAATGCAACTCCAAAAACCTCTCGCGTGGAATTACGTAAAACGCTTACGTTGATTCCGGTTGTTATGATGGGCCTCGCCTATATGCAACCTATGACGCTGTTCGATACGTTCGGTATTGTATCTGGCCTGACGGACGGTCACGTGCCGACCGCCTATGCCTTCGCGCTGGTCGCTATCCTCTTTACCGCGCTGAGCTACGGTAAACTGGTGAAACGCTTCCCGTCTGCGGGCTCGGCGTACACCTACGCGCAGAAAGCGATTAACCCGACCGTGGGCTTCATGGTGGGCTGGTCGTCGCTGCTCGATTACCTCTTCGCGCCGATGATCAACATTCTGCTCGCGAAAATTTACTTTGAAGCGCTGGTGCCGGAAATCCCGTCATGGATTTTCGTGGTGCTGCTGGTCGCGTTCATGACCGTTTTCAACATGCGTACGCTTAAAGGCGTGGCGAACTTCAACACCATTATCGTGGTGCTGCAGGTGGTGCTGATCGCCGTGATTCTGGGCATGGTGATTTACGGTGTAGCGCACGGCGAAGGCGCGGGTACGCTGACGAGCTCACGTCCGTTCTGGTCTGAGAATGCGCACGTCATCCCGATGATCACCGGGGCGACCATTCTGTGCTTCTCGTTTACCGGCTTTGATGGCATCAGCAACCTGTCGGAAGAGACCAAAGACGCTGAACGTGTGATTCCGCGCGCTATCTTCCTGACCGCGCTGATCGGCGGCCTGATCTTTATCTTCGCGACTTACTTTATCCAGCTCTACTTCCCGGATATCTCGCGCTTTAAAGATCCGGATGCGTCCCAGCCGGAAATCATGCTCTACGTGGCAGGTAAAGCCTTCCAGGTCGGCGCGCTGATTTTCTCTACCGTGACCGTACTGGCGTCCGGTATGGCGGCGCACGCAGGCGTTGCGCGTCTGATGTATGTGATGGGCCGTGACGGCGTATTCCCGAACCGCTTCTTCGGTTACGTGCATCCGAAATGGCGTACCCCGGCGCTGAACGTGGTGCTGGTGGGCGCGATTGCGCTGATGGCGATTAACTTCGACCTGGTAATGGCGACCGCGCTGATTAACTTTGGTGCGCTGGTGGCGTTTACCTTCGTGAACCTGTCTGTGATTTCACAGTTCTGGATCCGCGAAGGCCGCAACAAGACGCTGAAAGACCACTTCACCTACCTGCTGCTGCCGGTATGCGGCGCACTGACCGTGGGTGCCCTGTGGCTGAACCTGGAAGAAAGCTCCATGGTGCTGGGCCTGATCTGGGCCGGTATCGGTGTGGTTTACCTGGCGTGCGTGACCCGCAGCTTCCGTAACCCGGTACCGCAGTACCGTGAAGATATCGCGTAATTACCGCGATACGCATAACGAAAAGGCTCCACGAAGGGAGCCTTTTTTATTGCCGGTAGTTTTTGGGGCGGCGGGTTGGGATGTCGATGGTATGGGGCAGTGGATTGGGATTTCGATGGGGCGGGGCGGCGGGTGCGCTTCGCTTACCCGCCCTCCGAGTGAGCGTTTCTGTTGGGAATATGTAGGGCGGGTAAGCGAAGCGCACCCGCCATATTAAAACCAACTCCATTTCCCGTTAGTAAGGCGGGTAAGCGCAGCGCACCCGCCATATCCCGTCACGCCGGTATCCCCCGCGCTTACCCGACAATCTCCTGCGCGTACTGATACAACGCTTTCAGCAGCGCCGTCTTCTCTTTGTCGCTCTCATACTGGTTGTAGAGCATCTCTAACTCCTGGGCGTAGGCCTGCAGGAATTCCGGCGTAAACACGTCGCGGCGATGCGCCAGCCAGCGCGCTTGTTCCTGCTCGCTGAGCGTGCCGGGGAAATTACGCGCCCGGTAATTAAACAGCAGCTTCTCGATACGCTTATCCACGAACGTAATATCGAGCGCCGGCAGATTCTGCGGCGGCGTCTCCAGCACAATGCGCATCGCGGCGCGATCGGCGTCGCTGAAAAAGCCGTCGTAGAGCTGCGCATCGACGTTATCGGTAGGTGGGAACGGCGGCGCGTCGGCAAACAGCGCCACCAGTTTTTCGCGCACCTGCGGCGAATCGCGAAGCACCTTGAGATTATTCAGGCAGTGCTGACGGTCGATGCCAAGACGCTCGGCATCTTCCGGGCGCAGCGTATTGGCCTGCGCCAGTACCGGGCATTTATTGAGATGCACCAGCTTCACCGGCACCGCGCTCGCGTCGCCGAGCGCCGCTTTCGGCGTGTAGAGCCGCTCGCGCAGATCGTCAGCGTTCAGCTCCAGCAGAGGGCTAATATCGCCTGCCAGATCCACCACAATTACCGCGTTACGGTTGTCCGGGTGCCAGGCGACGGGCGCTATCCAGCTCGTATTGCCGCGCCATGCACCAAACATGCCGGAAACGTGCACCAGCGGCTTCATCTGAACGGTATCAATCAGCGTCGCCAGCTTCTGCTTACTGCGGTAGGTGTAGAGATAATCGAACATCCGCGGCTGGCGGGTTTTCACCAGCTGCGCCATGGCGATGGTGGCGTACACATCCGCCATCGCGTCGTGCGCGTTGGCGTGTTCAATCCCGTTGGCGACGGTTAAATGCTCAAGGCGAAAGCTCGGCAGCCCGTCGCTGTTCTCCGGCCAGACGATGCCTTCCGGGCGCAGCGCGTAGCAGGCGCGCATCACATCCAGCAGATCCCAGCGCGAGTTATCGTTCTGCCAGCTCCAGGCGTAAGGGTCGTAGAAGTTGCGATAGAAAATATTGCGCGTCACTTCGTCATCGAAGCGCACGTTGTTATAGCCGACCACGCAGGTTTTTGGCACGGTGAACAGCGCGTGGATGCGTCTTGCAAATTCCGCTTCGTTTTCGCCGCGCGCGCGCGCCACCTGCGGCGTAATACCGGTTATCAGCACCGCTTCTGGTTGAGGGAGATAATCGTCGGCGGGCTTGCAGTAAAAGACGTCCGGCTCGCCGATGACCGTGAAATTCTCATCGGTGCGCAGGGCGGCGAACTGCGCCGGGCGGTCCAGCGAGGGGCTTTTGCCGAAGGTTTCGTAATCGTGGAACAGAAAAGTCGGTTGCGCGGCAGAATCAGACACCAGGTCACCATCCAGAGTAAGTAAAAAAACAGGGCTATGGTAAACCATAGCCCTCTCAGGAAGAAGTGGCAGCGGCCTTAAGGCATGACCTGCTCCGGCTGCACCGGTTTGCGGGTAATCAGCCGTTTGCCGAGCGCAATGCCCGGTTTCTCCACGCGATGGAAAAGAACCGTCGCCAGCGCGTACGTCACCGGCAGGCTGATGGCGGCGGCGATGAGCAGGCGCACCGGCGAGGCGTACTGCTCAAACGCGCTGTGCTCCACCAGCAGGCCGATGACCGGAATCACAATCATCAGATGCAGCAGATAGACCGAATAGGAGACATCACCGAGGAACTGGCTGATACGGCGCGTCAACAGCCAGCGCGGCAGCCGCATCGCCTGATGCAGCAGCGAGCCCGCCTGCGCCTGCCACAGCAGCGCGCCGAGCCCTGCAATCATCACGCACTGGGCGATGAGGCGAACCGGCGTCACCGCGATATGCATCTGCCAGGCGAGTACCGGTGCCAGGAACGCCAGCAGCAGCAACTGGCGGCGGCTGTCGCGCACGGCGGCGGCTATCAGCATGCCTGCGACAAACAGCGGCAGCTTAATCAGGATCATCGAAGGCATCGGGAACGCCTCAAAATACCCCGGAAATGCCCAGCGCGCCGCAAAGCAGGCCACCATTACCGCGAAGGCGGCGGCAAAGAATCCCCAGCGCATCACCAGCAGCATAATGAACGGGAACAGCACGTAGAACTGCATTTCGAGCCCGATGCTCCAGTCCGGCAATACCGTGCGGAACGAATAATAAGGGATAGCGCCGAATACAAACGAAATATGCGCGAGAATATTGCCCGCGGACGTATCGGCATAGCGCTGGCTTTCGGTTTGCGTCGACGGCCAGGCCTGGGCGATGACATCGCGCCATTCGCCGAACGCCGCGCCGAAAATAAGCGCTAACAGCAGCAGGAAATAATAGAGCGGCGCGATACGGAAAAAGCGGCGCAGCCAGAAATTACGCATAGTATGGCCACTGGTCCACGGCTCAATGTCCCGACGCTCCATATAATTCTTCGCCATCAGAAAACCCGACAGCAAAATAAACAGATCGACGCCCATGCCCGGATCGTATAACAGGGGAATGCGGCACTGCACCAGCAAACAAATATGCCCCAGCAGCACCCACAGCGACGCGAGACCGCGTAACCCCTCAAGCTCCGGCGACCAGCTTTTACCCTGCGCCATACCCTTCTCCTCAGCCTTTTAAAAGTCACCAGGCTAAAAAGAGTCGGCCTTTATAACAATCGGAACAGTACGTGAAATGTTTATTATCAGATTTTCCGCAGCGTGTTATCGGCAGGTAAACGAAACGGTGGCAATTTTAGTTAAGACGCGTCTTATTCATATTTCCTTGCAATTTAGCGGAGCAAGGAAATAAAAACTGCCGTAAAAAAGGCGCCCCATCGCGAAGTTACAGAGGATATGCTGTTGAAATTTAGACCAATGATTGCCGTTTCCTGCATCATGCTGGCCGGTATTACCGCGCAGGCGAACGCCGCCGCGCTTTCCATGCCGCAACCGCCAGCCATAATGGCGGGCAGCTATGTGTTGATGGACTATACGACCGGACAAATACTGGCGGCGAATAACGAGCATCAACAGCGTAACCCGGCGAGCCTGACCAAATTAATGACCGGCTATGTGGTGGACCGCGCCATCGACAGCCATCGCATCACGCCAGATGACGTGGTGACGGTCGGGAAGGACGCCTGGGCGAAAGATAACCCGGTGTTTGAGGGCTCGTCACTGATGTTCCTGAAGGCGGGCGATCGCGTCACGGTGCGCGACCTCAGCCGCGGCCTGATTGTCGATTCCGGCAATGACGCCTGTGTGGCGCTGGCCGATTACGTGGCGGGCGGCCAGCCGCAGTTCGTTGCGATGATGAATGATTACGTTCAGAAGCTCGGCCTGAAAGATACGCATTTTGAAACCGTGCATGGGCTGGACGCGCCGGGGCAGCACAGCTCCGCTTACGATCTGGCGGTATTATCGCGCGCCATCATCCACGGCGAGCCGGCGTTTTACCATATGTACAGCGAAAAGAGCCTGACCTGGAACGGCATCACCCAGCAGAACCGCAACGGCCTGCTGTGGGATAAAACGCTCAATGTTGACGGACTGAAAACCGGCCATACCTCAGGCGCGGGCTTTAACCTGATAGCCTCCAGCGTTGACGGCAAGCGCCGCCTGATCGCGGTGATCATGGGCGCCGACAGCCCGAAAGGGCGCGAAGACCAGGCGCGTAAACTGCTGCACTGGGGCCAGCAGACTTTCGATACCGTGGAGATCCTGCAAAAGGGCAAGAAAGTGGGCACCGAGCGCGTCTGGTACGGCAAAGACGAGCAGGTGGCGGTCGGCACCGATCGCGATTTCTGGCTGACGCTGCCGAAGGCGCAGCTTGCGAACGTGAAGGCGAAATATCTGCTCGATCGCGAGCGCCTCGACGCGCCGCTGGACGCCAATGAAAGGGTGGGCGAGATAGAGCTCTATAACGGCGATACGATTATTGCGCGTATGCCGCTGGTGACGCTTGAGAAGGTAAAAAAGGGCGGCGTGTTCTCGCGCTTTGGCGACTGGCTGCATCTGACCCTGTAAGCGTTTTTTGCGAACGCGAAGGCGCTCACAGACGTCCGGATGAGCGCCGCACACTATACTCGCTATTTTGAACAGCGAGGAGTGAACATGGATTACACCATCGAGCATGTCTTAACGCGTAAAATCGCCGGTTTTCATCTGGTCGGCCCGTGGGAGAAAACGGTGCCGCAGGGGTTTGAGCAGCTCTCTCTGTGGGTGGATAACTTCCATATCCAGCCGCAGGCGTGGCTGGCGGTTTATTACGATAATCCGCAGCAGGTCGCCCCGGAGAAACTGCGCGCCGATACGGTGGTTGAAGTGCCGGCAGATTTCACCCTGCCGGAGAACAGCGTCGGCGTGATCCTGACGGACCTGCCGGGCGGCCAGTACGCGGTGGCGCGCGCTCGTGTTGAGAACAACGATTTCGGCACGCCGTGGCTCGCCTTCTTTACGCGTCTGCATCAGGACGTGCGCTACCAGATGGCCGCGCGCCCGTGTTTTGAAATTTATCTCAACGATGGCAAGCGCGACGGCTACTGGGACATCGACATGTATATCCCGGTCCAGACCTCCGGCGAATAACGCAGTCGCGCCCCCGCGATGGCGGCGGGCGCGCTTTTTGTTAAGTAAATGGCAAAATAACGTTAATTCTTCGATAATTCGTACGACTTCTCTGAAAAGTTACAGCTTTTCCCCGATTTTTGTCAGAAAATAGCGCCCCTCATTTTCAGGCGTTTCGCCTGAAGCGACGTTTCATCTAAGCTGTTAACGGGAAAGTCAGCGTGCGTGCCGATAAATCGCTCTCCTCTTTTGAAATCCGTCTCTACCAGCATTACCGCATCGTGCACGGCGTGCGCATTGCGCTGGCGTTTATCCTGACGTTTTTACTGGTGCGGATGCTGAACGTGCCGGAAGGCACCTGGCCGCTCATCACGCTGGTGGTGGTGATGGGGCCAATCTCATTCTGGGGCAACGTGGTTCCGCGCGCCTTTGAGCGCATTGGCGGCACTATTCTCGGCGCGGCGCTGGGGCTCGTAGCGTTGCAACTCGAAGGCTGGTCGCTGCCATTGATGCTGTTGTGGTGCGCGCTGGCGATGTTTCTGTGCGGCTTTCTGGCGCTCGGCAAGCGGCCTTATCAGGCGCTGCTGATTGGCATCACGCTGTCGGTGGTGGTCGGCGCGCCGCAGGGCGACATGCTGGTCGCGCTCTGGCGCGGCGGTGATGTGATTTTCGGCTCGCTGCTGGCGATGCTCTTTACGAGTCTCTGGCCGCAGCGGGCGTTTATTCACTGGCGTATCCAGATGGCGAATTTTGTCGGCGATTTCGCGAAAATTTATCACGCCGGGCTGTCGCCAAATCTGGTGGAGCGCCCGCGGCTCGATAAGCCGCTCCAGAATATCCTCGGCAGCGTCGTGAAGCTGCGCGCGTTTATCACGCCCGCCAGCAAGGAAACGCACATTCAGCGCGCCATTTTCGAGGCTATTCAGACCACCAGCCGCAATATGGTCTGTACGCTTGAGATGCAGAACAACGCCTGGTGGGCCTCGCGCGAAAGCCACTTCCTGATGATTAACGCCCGTACCCTGCGCGATTCGCAGCAGATGACGGAGAATACGCTGGCGGCGATTGCACAGGCGCTGCGCGAAGGAAACCCGTCGCCGGTGATGGCCAACCGCGAGAAGCTCGCGGAGATCGCCCAGGAATTGCGCGCGCTGATGAGCGAAGGGCAGCAGGGTGCGCTGGTCGAAACGCCGATTCACGGCTATGTATGGTTGAGCATGGAACTGGCGCAGCAGCTGGAGCGCCTTTCACAGCTGATTTGCCGGGCGCTGCGCAAATAATCCGCAGACGACCGGCGCTTGTTTCGATTCAGCACCGTTTCAGGCTATGATAACCACAGGCATCCTGAACGGGATAAAACCATTGTCATCAACCGCCGCTGACAGTAAGGTTTACGTCATGCGGTTGTTTAAACGAATCCGAGTCTTAAATTCAGTAGGGGTGTAAAAATGGAAAACAGCAAACCTTCATTCCAGGACGTTCTTGAGTTCGTGCGTCTGTTCCGCCGTAAGAACAAGCTGCAGCGTGAAATTCAGGACGTCGAGAAGAAAATTCGTGACAACCAGAAGCGCGTACTGCTGCTCGACAACCTGAGCGATTACATCAAACCGGGCATGAGCGTGGAAGCCATTCAGGGCATTATCGCCAGCATGAAGAGCGACTACGAAGACCGCGTTGATGACTACATCATCAAAAACGCTGAGATCTCCAAAGAGCGCCGCGAGATTTCTAAAAAGCTCAAAGCGATGGGCGAGCTGAAAGTGCACGAGCCGAAAGGCGAAGAATAAGTAAAAAAAACCGCTTCGGCGGTTTTTTTATTTCTGCGCTATGGCGCACGTCTCGATTGCCGAGCGAGCATCCAAAAGCAAAAAACCCGCTAAAAAGCGGGCTTTTTTGAATCTGGCTCCTCTGACTGGACTCGAACCAGTGACATACGGATTAACAGTCCGCCGTTCTACCGACTGAACTACAGAGGAATCGTGTGGAGGCTAATCATAGCGGCCCCGCGCCAATTGTCAAATGCCATTTTCCTTCGGCCTGCGCGTTCGGACATTCTCTGAACATTACGCGCTATTTTCCAACAATATCTCTGGAAAGCCTTTGCAGGAATGCGGGTTCTAACTCATTATTTGAAATGAGGTTTCAACTTTCACACGCAGGTTCATTTTGAGTGTAACCACTACCGTTCGCCAGGCTATCGCTCGTACGCCCTGGTACAAGAAAAGAAAAAGCTATCGGGTGCTGTTCTGGCGCGAAATCACGCCGCTGGCTGTGCCTATTTTGCTGGAAAACACCTGCGTACTGCTGATGGGCGTGCTGAGCACGTTCCTTGTAAGCTGGCTCGGCAAAGAAGCGATGGCGGGCGTGGGCCTCGCCGACAGCTTCAATATGGTCGTGCTCTCCTTTTTCGCTGCGGTTGATTTAGGGACGACCGTTGTGGTGGCGTTCAGCCTCGGCAAGCGCGATCGTAAGCGGGCGAGGGCGGCGGCCAGACAGTCGCTCGTGTTGATGACTATCGTCTCGATTCTGCTGGCGGCGCTGGTACATGTGACCGGTGAATACATCATCGATGTGGTGGCGGGCGAGGCGACGCCGCAGGTCAAAGAACTGGCGCTCATTTACCTGCAACTGACCGCCTGGAGCTATCCGGCGGCGGCCATCGCGCTTATCGGCAGCGGCGCGCTGCGCGGGGCGGGGAATACCAAAATCCCGCTGCTGATTAACGGCGGGATGAACATCCTGAATATCGTGATCAGCGGCTTTCTGATTTACGGGCTGTTTTCCTGGCACGGCCTCGGTTTTATCGGAGCCGGACTGGGGCTTACTATTTCGCGCTATATCGGCGCTATCGCTATTCTTTATGTGCTGATGATCGGCTTTAACCCGGCGTTGCGCATCTCGCTTAAAAGCTATTTTTCGCCGCTTAAGCTCAATATTCTCTGGGAAGTGCTCGGCATCGGACTGCCTGCGAGTATTGAATCGGTGCTGTTTAACGGCGGGAAACTCTTGACGCAGATGTTTGTGGCGGGCATGGGCACCAATGTGATTGCCGGCAACTTTATCGCGTTCTCGGTCGCCGCGCTGATCAACCTGCCGGGGAACGCGCTCGGCTCTGCTTCCACTATCATCACCGGTAAACGTCTCGGCAAAGGGCAGATTGGCCAGGCCGAGCGCGAGCTGCGCCACGTTTTCTGGCTTTCGACAATCATGCTGACCGCCATCGCCTGGGTGAGCGCGCCGTTTGCCGGGCTGTTCGCCTCGTTTTATACCCATGAAGACGATGTGAAAGAGGTTGTAAAAGTCCTGCTGTGGCTCAACGCGGCGTTTATGCCGATCTGGGCGGCCTCGTGGGTGCTCCCAGCGGGGCTTAAAGGCGCGCGCGACGCACGCTTTGCGATGTGGGTGTCGATGCTCGGCATGTGGGGCTGTCGCGTCGTGGCAGGCTATACGCTCGGGATTGTGCTCGGTATGGGCGTTGTGGGCGTGTGGCTCGGCATGTTCCTCGACTGGGCCGTGCGCGGTGTCTTCTTCTACTGGCGCATGGTGAGCGGCAAGTGGCTGCAAAAATATCCACGCCCGCCGAAGCGGCCCGTGGTACTGGACACCCCCGCACCGCCGGGGCAACCGAAGGCGATGTAAGCCTGAAGCCAAAAAGCCCGCTATAAAGCGGGCTTTTTATACCCATTGATGCGTCTTCTGAAGACGCTTTGCCAGCCAGTCAATATTCCATACTCCCTGGAAATATTTTTTTATATATCCATTCAGTTTCATTATTTATTTAATAAATCAATTCGCGTGATAAATATAATTGACTCTATATTCCGGTAGCGAAAAATAAATATTAAGCATTGCTTTCCTGGCGTGGTGGCAATAGCTGGCATTCACATCGAAATATGTCTGGCTAAAAACGATTTATTACCTTTTCCCGGATTGACCCGGATTTTTTGCGGCTTATCCTGTTATTTTTTTTCGTTATTAAAACTATTCGGACGATTGCCGGACGCGGCAATCTTTTTCAAAGGAATGAAGGATGACTATTTCCGATAAAGGATCCAGTGTTTCTTCCCGTTATACGCTTGAAATCGCCCACAGCCGGGTGAGGCCCGACGTACTTAATTTTCACGGTCGCGAAGCCCTTAGCGAGCCATACCAATGGCGCATTGAATTCACCGCACCGCAGAGCGACCTGGCGCCTGAAGACGTTCTGTTGAAATACGCCACTCTGAAGATGCTTTCTGGTCGCGTGGTATATGGCGTCATTACCCGTTTTGAATGGCTGGGAACGTCAGCAGACCAGACGCACTACGCGGTGACGCTCGCTTCGCGGCTGGCGTTACTGAGCCTGACCCGCCGCTGCGCGGTTTACCAGAATCTCTCTGTGCCTGAACTGCTGGAGCAGATACTGCGTGCGCACGGCCTGGAAGGGCCGGATTTTGATTTCCGCCTGGAGCGGACGTATCCGCAGCGGGAACTCATCACCCAGTGGCGGGAAACCGATCTGGCATTTATTCAGCGCATTCTCTCTGAAGTGGGTATCTGGTTTCGCACAGAAATGAACGCGGTGACGCAACTGGAAACTCTCATCGTTGGCGACAGCCAGCTTAACTGCGTGTTCGGCGTCAGCGTGCCATACCGTGAGCCATCCGGCCTGTATGACGGCGCGCAAGACGCCGTCTGGGATGTGCGGTGCTGGCAGAACACAGTCACCGGCGTGGTACGCACCCGGGATTACAACTATCGCACCGCTGATACGCCGATGGATTCTGCCGTGATGGTAAGGAGCGAGGCTATCACCACCGGCGAGCATTACCGGTATGGCGCGCCGTTTCTTGAAGCGGGCGACGACGCGACGTCAGAGCCGGAAACGGAGAGCGGCGCGTTTTATGCGCGCATCCACCATGAGCGCGAACTGAACAGTGCTACGCGTCTGCATCTTTTCAGCAACGTCTCGCATCTCACGCCTGGGCAGGTGCTGGAAACGCCAGAAAGCCCGGTAGCCGCGCTGAAAGAGGGGATGCTGATTACGCTCGCAACATACCGCGCCGCGCGGGATACGCGCCTGCATGTCTCGCTGTGGGGCATTCCTTATTCCGAGCGGGTGAATTATCGCCCGGTGGAGATTATCCGCCCGGAAATTCAAGGTACGCTGCCAGCCCGTATTGAAAGCCGTGAGCCGCATGACACCTACGCCTGGCTGGACGATACCGGCCGCTACCGGGTGAAGCTGGATTTCAGCCGTGAAGATGCTGAGCCTGGCTATCACTACCTGTGGGTTCGTCAGGCAAAGCCGTATGCGGGTGATGCCTTTGGCTGGCACACGCCGCTTCTGGACGGCACCGAAGTCAGCATTGCGTTTGACGACGGCAATATCGACCGCCCTTATATCGCCCATGCGTTTCACGACGCTGAACATGCCGACATCGTCACGTGCGACAACCGCAGCCAGAACATTCTGCGCACAGCGGCGCGCAATGAACTGCGGATGGAGGATCTGCGCGGGCAGGAGCACGTCGCGCTCACCACTCCATACGGTGCATCTTCTCTGAATCAGGGCCACATCACGGATGAACAGAGTCAACAGCGTGGCGCGGGTTTTGAACTCAGAACGGATGAATATGGCGTTATCCGCGTGGCGAAAGGGCTGTTTGTCACTGCAGACGGCCAGACGAAAGCCGCAGGCGAGGTGCTGGAGAGGGAGGCGGCGCAGAGAGAAATAGAAATTTGCCTTAACCAGATCCAACAGTTAGCTGACGCCGCAGCGCAGGCACAGGCGCTGGAAGCAGATATTGCCAGCCAGATTGCGATGTTCAATGCGCGGTTAAAGCCGTTAAACCAGATGGTGCATTTCCACGGTCCGCAGGGAACGGCGTTTACCAGCGGCGAACATCTACAGATGACGGCCAGCAAGAATGTGGTAATGAATGCCGGAGGCTCTCTGAGTATGGGCGCGATGGGAAACATGACCCTGAACGCCGGTGAAAAAATCGGCCTGTTTGCCCGAACGGGAAAACTGAATGTTATCTCCGGCGAAGGTCCGGTGCAGTTTCAGGCACAGAACGGCACGATGTCTTTGAGCGCGCAGCAGAAAATAAGTCTGGTTTCGACAGGCGATATGCTGTTTGCCGGTAAGAAGAAGGTGACGCTGATTGGCGGCGGCAGTTACCTGAAAATAGAGCAGGGGAAAATAGAGTACGGAACGACGGCCACGTATTTACGCAAGGTGGAGCGAACAATGGTGGGCGCGCCGAAGAATATGCCATTAAAAGTACAACGCGTGGGAACGGCCTATATATATTCCGCGATTTATCAGCTACAGGACAAGCAAGGCAATATTCTCATCAACACGCCTTACCGCCTCACCACGCCCTCTGGCCAGACGATTGCTGGATACAGCGATACTGAAGGCCGCTCCGTACCGGTCTATACCCGCCAACCGGAAGATGTGGAACTGCATATTCTGCGCAAAACAGCATCGCCGGAAGAGTCAATGTGGTTTGTAGGCGAAACGAATGTATATCAACTGGAAACCGAACTCAGGGAGAACCCGTCATAATGGACATGCCCGCTTTACCGGACACACCGACAACCGCGCCCGACACCCCCACCGGCGAGAAAAATCAGCCGTGGGACTGCACGACGACAGGGGTTGAGATGGTCGAAAAACAGTCGCGTCTGCCCACTAATGAAAACCGCCAATATCTGCATCTTAAGGTGGAATACGCCATGCGTTTTCCTCAACTGGCAGCAAAAATTTGTCGTGAAGGAAAAACGTACCAGATGAGCCTTAAACAGCTCATGATGAGCGGACTTATCCGCGCGGATGAAATCGCCCGTAATTACTACTGGTATTACAAAGCAGAAGTGCCGTTTGATATGCGCACCACGCCGCCACGTCCATTTCTTAGCAGTACATTGAAGCAAGACGACGGCGCTCGCAGACGCCACACCACCAATCCCTTCCCGGTACCCGGTAAAGGAATTTATCGTCGTCCTGACGTCATTATCGTGAAAGACAAACAGGATCGCTGGCCTGGGCTGGCGGGGCCGGATCACGATGATCCTCCGGGTATGCATGGCGACAATCTGGCCCGTCTGGTAGAGGTCAAGTTTCCGGGGGATACACTTTTTGAAGATCAATATGACGAATATATGAAGATTGTCGGTAAAGATCGTAACCGTATGACCATTCTGGAGATCCACGACTGCCGCCCACAAGAGCAGCAGTGGGTGGATCAGGTCGTGAATGTGACGATGAAAGCCTGGCAAACCAGCGGGGCAAAATACTGGCCGCTGTTTCTCTACCCGCCGATATTTATGCCTCGCCCGCCTTCCACGCCAGTAGCCGCACGAATTGAGCCGTGGACATACGCCGGTCAAGCCGTGGTCAGTCTTAGCGATGGTGCGATTCGCGGCGTCGCTGAAGGCTGGAGCTCGCTATCAAAAGAGACGCAACAGCTGCTGAACTCAACGGCAGGCTGGCTTAATGACAGCGGGGAGTGGATCTACCGGCAGGGAAGTGAAGTCTGGATATGGACCAGTAAAACCGGTAAGGCGGTGAAATCCTGGAGCAATGTCCGGATAAAAGCTGCATGGGCGGAAATCCAATACGCCACGGATATGACGCTGGACCTGCTCAAGCAGGTGGACTGGGTACAAATTTTAACGAATGTAGCGAAAACGGTGGGCGTTATCCTGGTGGCTATTTGCGTCGGCGCGCTGGTAGTGACGTTGGGCATCCCGGAGGCCATTATTAGCGCATTTCTTCTGATTATTCGTCTGGCGATAACCGCCTGGGAAACCCTTGTAACAATTCTCGGCGGTGGCGCAGGCGCAGCGGCGCTGAGCGCCGGTTAAAAGGAGCAGATATGGTATTACGGGATGTTGAGCTGAACTACCTTGAGAAGTGGCTGCCGGAAGCTTCAGTGAAATACAAAGACGGCAGCCCGGCAGTTAATCTTGGTCTGATTATCACGGTATTTTTTAAGGACGGGCATACGCCGGACGTGCGCCGCAGGATGGTGGAGTGTGTCGATCGCTTTTATACGGAATTTAAGCCGTATCTGAAAAAGCATCTCACCCAAAACTGGGTTGGAATTACGGAGAAAAATTACGCCAGAAAGCGGCAGGAGATTATCGATTCAACACCAGAAGAGATCTTTTCCTGGTATATGGGCAGCGCTGAGAAAGACTTCTTAGCGCCTGACTACAGTATATTAATTATGGGTAAAAGGATTTTTCATAACGATAATGATCGTTCAGTCATAAAATTAACGTTTCCGCTCTCGCTGCTGAAAGAGCCTGACGGTAAAGCACAATATGAAGGCTGGCTGCTGTGGCTGTGTAACACCTTTGCCGTGGAAAGCGGCTATGCCGGGCTGTCATTTATTCTTCCTTATTCGCGTGAACGAATGTTCCCGTATGAGTACGCCCTGGCGCAGCGTTTTTCCGGCGTGATGGTGGATTCTCTCGGAACGCTTGAGGGCGGCGAAGCCGTTGAAGGGCTGAAAGGCGCCTGCTGGTACACCATTCTCGGCACCCCGTGGCTGGAAAAGCTGGGCGGTGCAGAACAGTTAACGCATCGCCTGGTTAAAACGCCGGAAATCACGCTGTTGCCTTACAGCAACGGTGTGATCCTTAAGGCCGGAGAGCTTCCTCCGCCGTTGGGTGACATGAAAACGGAAGGGGTACCGCCACTCCTGATTAAGGTGAACCAGATTATTCGCCCGGTGCGGTATGACGGGCATAATGGCCTGCACTTTTTTTCAGGCTATGAAAACTTACAGTTTGAAAAAGCGTCGTCCATGGCCTGGTTTGCCCGTTTTGACGAAGCCAGCGCCCTGCTGGATAAAGCCGAAGCAGAGACATCGCGCGCGCCCGTGCGTATCCAGTGCTGGACTGACGATATCGCCCCTTATGCAGGGCAATGGGCGGCGATTGTTAACGGCAGGACGGAGTATATCCGGACGCGAGAAGGGCAGAAGATGCCGCTTTATAAGGATAAATACGGTAAGCCACACCGGGCCTGCTGGACATTGCTGAAGCGGGACGACAAAGGCAGTGTTTATGCTTTACCTGAAGATGACTGATTAGTGGATAGCGCCCCTGACCCAATACAGAGGACGTTTTTTGTCGCCACGGCACCCGGGGCGCAGCGGCGCTGGGTGCCGGTTAAAAGGAGCAGGTATGGTATTACGGGATTTTGAGCTGAACTACCTTGAGAAGTGGCTGCCGGAAGCGTCAGTGAAATATAGAGACGGCAGCCCGGCAGTTAATCTTGGTCTGATTATCACGGTATTTTTTAAGGACGGGCATACGCCGGCCGTGCGCCGCAGGATGGTGGAGTGTGTCGATCGCTTTTATACGGAATTTAAGCCGTATCTGAAAAAGCATCTCACCCAAAACTGGGTTGGAATTACGGAGAAAAATTACGCCAGAAAGCGGCAGGAGATTATCGATTCAACTCCTGAAGAGATCTTTTCCTGGTATATGGGCAGCGCAGAGAAAGACTTTTTAGCGCCTGACTACAGTATATTAATTATGGGCAAACGTATCTTCCATAAAGATACTGATCGCTCCGTTATTAAACTGACATTTCCGCTCTCGCTGCTGAAAGAGCCTGACGGTAAAGCACAATATGAAGGCTGGCTGCTGTGGCTGTGTAACACCTTTGCCGTGGAAAGCGGCTATGCCGGGCTGTCATTTATTCTTCCTTATTCGCGTGAACGAATATTCCCGTATGAGTACGCCCTGGCGCAGCGTTTTTCCGGCGTGATGGTGGATTCTATTGGTACGCTCGAAGGCAGAGTTGCAGTGAATAGTTTAAAAGGCGCCTGCTGGTACACCATTCTCGGCACCCCGTGGCTGGAAAAGCTGGGGGGTGCAGAGCAGTTAACGCATCGCCTGATTAAAAAGCCGGAAATCAGGCTGTTGCCCTACAGCAACGGTGTGGTCCTTAAGGCCGGAGAGCTTCCTCCGCCGTTGGGTGACATGAAAACGGAAGGATTATCGCCACTCCTGATTAAGGTAAACCAGCTTATTCGCCCGGTGCGGTATGACGGGCATAATGGCCTGCACTTTTTTTCAGGCTATGAAAACTTACAGTTTGAAAAAGCGTCGTCCATGGCCTGGTTTGCCCGCTTTGACGAAGCCAGCGCTCAACTGGATAAAGCCGAAGCAAAGACATCCCGCGAGCCGTGAGGTCAGCGCGTAAATTTACGATACAAAAAACCCGGCGATCTTTAGCAGAAGCGCCGGGTTAATTTGTTTTTAGCATCCCAGGATTGACTGGCACATCACAGGATTAAAATCTGGCTCCTCTGACTGGACTCGAACCAGTGACATACGGATTAACAGTCCGCCGTTCTACCGACTGAACTACAGAGGAATTGCGAGAACGGGGCGCATAGTAACGGCAGCGTTTCGGGTTGTCAAAGCCTGAATGTGAAATGCTGAACCGTTTGCTGAATAATTCCACAACCCCGGCGCGGCCAGCGCTACGCCGGGGTTGCGTTAATCAGCGGAAGGGCGGCTCGTTAAAGGTGCGCAGTTTGCGCGAGTGCAGGCGTTCGCCCTCCGCGCGCAGTAAATCGATGGCGCGAATGCCAATCTGCAGGTGTTCGGAAATCGCGCCCTCGTAAAAGCGATTCGCCTGGCCCGGCAGCTTGATTTCACCGTGCAGCGGTTTATCGGAAACGCACAGCAGCGTACCGTAAGGCACGCGGAAGCGATAACCCTGGGCGGCGATAGTCGCGCTTTCCATATCGATAGCCACCGCGCGGCTCAGGTTAAAGCGCAGCGCCGAGGCCGAATAGCGCAGTTCCCAGTTGCGGTCGTCGGTTGTCACCACCGTGCCGGTACGCAGACGCTGTTTCACTTCCTCACCCGGCATATTGCTCACAAGCTTCGTGGCGTCATAGAGCGCGCGCTGCACTTCGGCGATGCTCGGCACCGGAATATCCGGCGGCAGCACCGCGTCCAGCACGTGATCGTCGCGCAAATACGCGTGCGCCAGCACGTAGTCGCCAATCGACTGGCTTTCACGCAGGCCACCGCAGTGGCCAATCATCAGCCAGACATCCGGGCGCAGCACCGCGAGATGATCGCAAATCGTTTTGGCATTCGACGGCCCGACGCCGATATTCACCAGCGTAATGCCTTGGCCATCGGCGGTAATTAAATGCCAGGCGGGCATCTGGTGTTTTTTCCACGCGAGATCGGAAATCGCCGCTTCCGGCGCTTCGGTATCCGCGGTGATCCAGGTGCCACCCGCGCACGAGAGCGCCACGTATGGGCTGTCCGGATCGAGGATCTGGCTGCATCCCCAGCGCACAAACTCATCGACATAGCGCGTGTAGTTGGTAAAGAGCACGAAGGGCTGGAAATGCTCGACCGGCGTACCGGTGTAGTGGCGCAGACGCGCCAGCGAGAAATCGACGCGGCGGGCGTCGAAGTGCGACAGCGGGTAGAATTCAGTCGGGTGGAAAATCCCGTCGGCGGTCTCATCGCCAATCTGCGCCAGCTCGGTGGTCGGGAAGTGGCGGGTCAGACCGGCGCTCATCGAACGATCCAGGGTCAGCGCCGAGCCGTCAATCACATACGGGTAGGGGATCTCATGCTGTGAAGGGCCGACTTCAATCGTCGCGCCGTAGTCTTCATACAACAGAATCAGCTGTTCGCGCAGATAACTGCGAAATAACCCAGGACGCGTAACGGTGGTGGTGTAACACCCCGGATGGGTGAAACGCCCGTAGGCGCGCGTCTTCTGCGCTTTGCTGCCGTCACCATCCCAGCATACCCGCAACTGCGGATAGACAAATAAACCCTGCGCGCGCGCTGTCTCGTCCGGGAGGCGGCCTTCGTTAATATAGGCGGCGATTGCCTCGCGCAGCGCGTTAACCGCGTCATCATATAACGCTTCCAGTTTGTCGAGCGCCTCGTCGGGCGTCAGTGGTGTTGCAGTGGTATTCATCGGTTCTCCTGATCCCACATAGCTCGGCGGGGAGATGGGCTGTCTCTGATAATTATTTCAGAGGTTTATGAAACATAAAGGAATGGCGCAATGGCATAAATCTGTAAAGTGTTTACTTGCTGAGATTGTGCGCAATGGGCCTGGTCGTCTCACGTATTAACGTATTCGCTTTATGAATAAATATTTTCACTGGTTATACATCTGTTTTTATTAATTAAAGTCGCAATAGCCCATAGTGAGCGACTTTTTGCGGGCAAATTCGCCGCTTGCGGTGAAAAGCGACAGGGTATACTGATTTTTTATATGACCTGAACACGCAGGAAAACGATGCTATCTACCCTGATTTACCGCAGTCGGCTGAAAGGCGATATCGACCAGGCGAGCCTGCAGGTGATTGTAAGGCAGGCACAGACGCGGAATGCGCAGATGCAGGTCAGCGGTATTCTTGTCTTTGATGGTCATCAGTTTCTTCAGGTGCTGGAAGGGCCGCTGCATGCGGTAGAAGCCCTTTTTGGTCGTATCAGCCAGGACGAACGGCACGATTTCGTCGTGGAGCTGATGCGCGACTACGCCCCGCGTCGGCATTTCGAAAATGTTGGCATGGCGCTCTTTGATCTGCGTAACGTCAAAGCCCACGCGGTGCTGAAAGCGGTGGTTAAATCAAGTGTGGTGCCGTTTAATCTCGCCCGAGAGGCGCGGGTGTATCAGTTTATCCGCTCTTTTTTGCGTCGGCCGGACAGCCAGCAGCTTTCCCGTCAGTTTCAGCCTGGTGCCTGGCGGATGGAACCCACCTCGCCGCCACCGCTGGCGTCTGTCGCGCCCGTGGTGACGGATATCGCCTGCCAGTTTGCCCTGCAGCCGATTGTTGAGCCGACGACCTGCAAAATTAAAGCGTATGAGGCGCTGATCCGCTCCCCTGAGGGGGGCTCGCCCGCCGCGTTGTTTGCATCACTCTCCAGCAAAGCGCTGTATGAACTCGATCTGCATTCCAAAGAAATCGCTTTCGCGCTGGCAAACGCAGTGAATATTGGCAGTCAGATGATCTCCGTGAATCTTCTACCCGGAACGCTGGTGCAGATGCCCGGCGCGGTGGAGATCCTGCTGGCGCAAATTGCGCGCCAGGGGCTGTTACCACAGCAAGTGATTGTTGAGGTCACCGAGAGCGAGGTTATCTCGCGCTTTGATGAATTTGAGTGCGTCATTCGCCAGTTGCGTGCCGCGGGCATTAACCTGGCGATAGACGATTTTGGCGCCGGGTTTGCCGGTCTGTCATTGCTGACCCGCTTCCAGCCAGGCCGTATTAAAATCGATCGCTGCATCGTCGCCGATATTCACCTGCACGGCCCGAAGCAGGCCATCGTGCACGGCATCGTGCGCTGCTGCGCCGAGCTTGAGATAACGGTGGTCGCTGAAGGCGTGGAAAAAGTGGAAGAGTGGTGCTGGCTGGAAGCGGCGGGCATTCGCTATTTCCAAGGATATCTGTTTGCAAGGCCATTACTCAACCGCGCCCCGTCGGTAAGCTGGCCAACGGCCAGATAAGCAAGCTCACGAAGGCTGGCATCGGAAACTGTCGTCAGCCTTATTCTGCCAACCCGTCATGCCATTTCAGCTTTCGCGCCAGCCCATTCTTCAAGAAATTTGAACCATTATGTTAAACAAAGGGCATTTATTCTTTCCCGTTATCAGCACAGAGTAGGGTATCTGAACCAGACAACGCGGCGGGCATGGCGTGATTGATATCGGTTGCGCCATATATGCTCGCCCTGAAAACGGGATCAACATGAAAAAAATAGGCTTTTTGTCATTTGGCCACTGGACGCCGTCGCCGCAGTCCGCCACGCGCACCGCCGCAGATGCGCTACTGCAATCCATCGATCTGGCCGTCGCAGCCGAAGAGCTGGGCGCGGATGGCGCGTATTTCCGCGTGCATCACTTTGCACGCCAGCTCGCCTCGCCATTTCCGCTGCTGGCCGCCATCGGGGCCAGAACACGCAATATTGAGATCGGTACCGGCGTTATCGACATGCGCTATGAGAACCCGCTCTATATGGCGGAAAGCGCAGGGGCGGCGGATCTTATTTCAGGCGGTCGCCTGCAGCTGGGTATCAGCCGCGGATCGCCGGAACAGGTGATTGATGGCTGGCGCTATTTTGGCTATGAACCTGCCGCCGGTGAAAACGAATCTGACATGGCGCGCCGTCACACCGAGGCGCTGCTGGAAGTGCTGCGCGGGGAAGGCTTCGCCAAACCCAATCCGCAACCGATGTTTGCTAACCCGCCAGGCCTTCTGAGGCTTGAGCCGTGGTCTGAGGGACTTCGCGAGCGCATCTGGTGGGGCGCAGGCTCCAACGCCACTGCGGTCTGGGCGGCGAAGCTCGGAATGAACCTGCAAAGCTCCACCCTGAAAGACGATGAAACCGGCGAGCCGTTCCACATTCAACAGGCGCAGCAGATCCGCGCCTACCGCGCCGCCTGGGCAGAGGCAGGGCACACGCGTACGCCCCGTGTGTCGGTGAGCCGCAGCATTTTTCCGCTCATGGACAGCCGGGATCGCGCCTGGTTTGGCAACAGCCGTGATGACAGCGATAAGGTCGGGTTTCTGGATGAGAAAACGCGCGCCATTTTCGGGCGCAGCTACGCGGCTGAACCGGAGAAGCTCATTGAACAGCTTAAGCAGGACGACGCGATTGCCGAAGCGGATACCCTGTTGCTGACGGTGCCGAATCAGCTGGGCGTGGAGTACAACGTGCATGTGATTGAATCGGTGCTGCGGCATATCGCCCCCGCAATGGGATGGCGCGATTAGCGTAGCGCAGAAAAGCAAAAAGCCCGCTAAAAAGCGGGCTTTTTTAAATTTGGCTCCTCTGACTGGACTCGAACCAGTGACATACGGATTAACAGTCCGCCGTTCTACCGACTGAACTACAGAGGAATCGTGTGAACGGGGCGCATAGTACCGAGGTCGCCTGGCGTTGTAAAGCCCTGAACGCACCAGAAAATTCGTTTGCTGAGAAAAGCGTCAACCAGCCGAAACCTTCCGCCTTTGCACTCTTCTGGTGCAAACGTACCTCTTATGGGGCATAAGCAAAACAGTGTTTCAACGTTGCAAACCGATAAGTTATCGCTTTCTCTTATAATTTAAGCAGTTATATTAGCCGCTCCTGCTTTTCAAAAACTGGCAAGCATCTTGCAAAACCTGTTACGACATCATTGCCGGCATTGGCTCTGGCATTCCGTACAGGAGGCAAAATGAACTTAAGACGACTGAAATACTTTGTGAAAATCGTCGATATCGGTAGCCTGACGCAGGCGGCGGAAGTGCTGCACATCGCGCAGCCCGCGTTAAGCCAGCAGGTGGCGACTCTGGAAGGGGAGATGGATCAGCAACTGTTGATTCGCACCAAACGGGGCGTCACGCCAACGGAAGCCGGGAAAATTCTTTATGCGCATGCCCGCACCATTTTGCGCCAGTGCGAACAGGCGCAGCTCGCCGTACATAATGTCGGCCAGACGCTACAGGGCCAGGTCTCTATTGGCCTCGCGCCTGGTACCGCCGCCTCTTCAGTAACCATGCCGCTGCTGCAGGCCGTGCGCGCCGAACTCCCGGACGTGTTGGTTTACCTGCATGAAGACAGCGGTGCGACGCTGAACGATAAACTGCTAAGCGGCCAGCTCGATATGGCGGTGCTGTATGACCGCGCGCCGGTGGCCGGGCTCACCAGCCAGCCGCTTATCAAAGAAGATCTGTTCCTGGTCGGCACGCGCGATTGTCCGGGGCAGAGCGTGGATCTGGCGAGCGTCGCCCAGATGAATCTTTTCCTGCCGCGTGATTACAGCGCCGTGCGCAAGCGCGTCGATGAAGCTTTCTCGCTGCGCCGCCTGACGGCAAAAATCATCGGCGAAATCGAGTCGGTGTCCACGCTGAGCGCGGCCATCGCCAGCGGCATGGGCGTGACAGTGCTGCCGGAATCCGCCGCGCGCTCGCTTGCGGGCTCCACCAACGGCTGGCTCGCGCGTATCACTAGCCCGTCGATGACGCTGCCGCTCTCGCTCAATGTCTCCTCCCGCGTGCCGTTAACGCCGCAGGCGCAGGCCGTGAAAGATATTCTGCTGTCACTGGTGGCGCGCCCGGCGCTGGAAAACCGCGAACTGCTGCTGGTGGGCTGACAGATATTCCGCAACGGAATAACAGACAGCTTTTTATTATTTGTGATGCCCGCCGGGGGACTTTAACAATAGCGTCATGTTGAATCGCTCCCGGGGGCGCTGTGAATTTCCAGCAACTGAAAATTATTCGTGAGGCGGCAAGGCGGGATTTTAATCTCACCGAAGTGGCCAATATGCTTTATACCTCGCAGTCTGGCGTCAGCCGCCATATTCGCGAACTTGAAGAAGAGCTCGGCATTGAAATTTTCATTCGCCGCGGCAAACGGCTGCTGGGCATGACGGAGCCTGGCAAAGCGCTGCTGGTGATTGCCGAGCGCATTCTTAACGAGGCCAGCAACGTGCGCCGCCTGGCCGATCTCTTTACCAACGACGCCAGCGGCGTGCTGACTATCGCCACGACGCACACCCAGGCCCGCTACAGCCTGCCGTCGGTGATTAAAACCTTTCGCTCGCTCTTTCCCGAGGTGCGTCTCGAGCTGATTCAGGGCACGCCGCAGGAGATAGAATCGCTGCTGCAAAGCGGCACGGCGGATATCGGTATCGCCAGTGAACGCTTAAGCGCCGATCCGGGCCTGGTGGCTTATCCGTGGTTTCGCTGGCATCACAGTCTGCTGGTGCCGAAGGATCACCCCCTCACGCAGGCCAACCCCCTGACGCTCGAAGAGATCAGCCGCTGGCCGCTGATTACCTACCGGCAGGGCATCACCGGACGCTCGCGTATTGATGAAGCCTTCAGCCGTAAAGGGCTGACGCCGGATATCGTCCTGAGCGCGCAGGACTCCGACGTTATCAAAACGTATGTTGAACTGGGGCTTGGCATTGGGCTGGTGGCGGAGCAGGCGAGCGAACCCCATGAAGAGAGCCTGCTCACGCGGCTCGACACGCGGCATCTGTTCGACGCGAATACCGTCTGGCTGGGCCTCAAACGTGGGCAGCTTCAGCGCAATTACGTCTGGCGATTTATCGAGCTGTGCAACGCCGGGCTGTCGGTTGACGAAATTAAACAGCAGGCGCTGGAGCCTGCGAGTGACGTGGTGATCGATTATCAGATTTAGCGGTAAACGCCCCGCCAGCGCAGGGCTGGCGGAGCGTGACGATTACTGCGCCTGTGGCGTTTTAATAAAAAGCGCGGTCAGCGCCGACAGCAGACAGCCCGCCATCAGGTAAATCGCGACCGTATGCCATGCGCCGCCGGAGAAAGTCAGCAGGGCGGCGGCGATAAAGGGCGTAAAGCCGCCACCCACCACGCTTGCCACCTGATACCCCACGCCCGCGCCGCTGTAGCGGTAACCCGCGCCGAACATCTCAGTAAACATCGGCTGCTGCACGCAGACCACCATATCGTGCGCGATATTCGCGAGCATCAGCGAGAAAATCACCACGCCGACAATCGAACGGGCTTCCAGCGCCATAAAGAAGGGAAAGGCGCTCAGTGCGCCGAGCAGCGCGCCGGTGATATAAATGCGGCGCCGTCCGTAGCGATCGGCCATCCACGCGAACAGCGGAATGGTCAGGCAGCTCACGCCGCCCACCAGCAGGCCGATATTAAGAAACAGCTCGCGCGGCAGACCCAGATTCTGCGTGGAATAGTTAAGGGCGAAGGCGGTAACGATATACATCGTCAGCAGTTCGCACAGGCGCAGGGCGATGATTTTCAGGAATGCGCCCGGGTGGCGTACCAGCGCCTCAAAGACCGGCGGCCGCTTTTTCGCCTGCGCGGGCTTTGCCGCCTGCGCGCGCTCAAATTCCGCGGACTCCGCCATACCGTTACGCACCCACAGCGCCGCCAGCACCAGCACAATGCTGAACAAAAACGGCAAGCGCCAGCCCCAGCTCAGGAACTGCGCATCGGTCGTCAGGTAGCTGATAAGCGACACCAGCCCGGTGGCGAGCAGCAGGCCTACGCCATATCCCACCTGAACGCCGCTACTGTAAAACGCTTTTTTCCCGGCGGGGGCGCTTTCCACCGCAAGCAGCGCCGCGCCGCCCCATTCGCCGCCCACGGCAAACCCCTGAATGGCGCGCAGCGTCACCAGTAATACCGGCGCCCACCAGCCAATGGTGGCGAACGACGGCAGAATGCCGATGCAGGCGGTAGCGATGCCCATCATCCAGACGGTCATCATCAGCATCCGCTTACGGCCCAGGCGATCGCCGAAGTGGCCAAAGACAATCCCGCCGAGCGGACGGAATAAAAAGCCGACGCCGAAGGTGGCGAAGGCGGCAAGCGTGCCCATGGCCGGTGAGATCTGCGGGAAAAACTCGGTGTTAAACACCAGTGCCGCGGTAATGCCATAGAGTAAGAAATCAAACCAGTCTACCACCGCGCCGGCAAAGCTGCCCCAGGCAGCACGGCGCGCGCGGTTGCAGGCAGGGAGCGCCTCATCGGGGCGGGGAGTCGTGATTGTGGAATCCATCGTTGTCCTGTCCATTCGTCAACATTCTGTATTGTTATTGTTATCAAAGCAGATTGAAGGTTACTCACATCGTACGCAGCCAAAAAAAGCCGTTACTGAGACTACCGCGCCAGCCGCCGGGTGAAAACCGTTTTGCGCCGTGACGGACGTTTAAGGACCAATTAACTCAGAGATGCCGGGTGGGCAGAGGAATATGCGGTAAAGAGGGAGAGAATAACGGAAGCAGAAAAGCAAAAAGCCCGCTAAAAAGCGGGCTTTTTTAAATCTGGCTCCTCTGACTGGACTCGAACCAGTGACATACGGATTAACAGTCCGCCGTTCTACCGACTGAACTACAGAGGAATCGTGTGAACGGGGCGCATAATAATCATGCCCCGCATCAGTGTCAACGCAAAAAATTACGCTATGTATTCAAACGCTTAATTCTGCGTCAGATTGCGCTTTTAATGTACCTGACCGCCGTCGGAAAGGGCGGGCGTTTCACGCAGGCGTAAGCGCAGCAGCGGATCCTGACCGTAAAAGTGACAAAAACGCTGCCACAGCGACGGGAAGCGCGGCGCGAAAAGCTCCGGCGCACTGAAGAAATATTCGGAGAGCACCGCGAAGCACTCCGCCGGATCGGTGGCAGCATAGGCATCAATGCTGGCGGCGCTTTCACCCACCAGATCTATCTCATCCTGAATATTTTCCATCGCCGCGTGCAGGTCGTGCTCCCAGCCTGCGACTTCACGCAGCGCGATAAGCGGAATGCCGCTTGCGCGATCGCCGTTACGCATATCGAGCTTATGCGCCACTTCATGAATGATAAGGTTAAAGCCGGAGGCGTCGAACGAATCCTGAATATCGAGCCAGTTGAGGATAATCGGTCCCTGCTGCCAGCTCTGGCCGGACTGCACCACGCGCTGGTTATGCACCAGACCGATGTCGTCTTCCCATTCGTCATCCACCACGAACGGCGCGGGGTAAATCAGCACTTCGTGAAAGCCGTCGAGCCACTCTAAACCGAGCTCCAGCACCGGCAGGCAGAAGAGCAGGGCAATGCGGGCGCTTTTCAGCTCATCCAGCTCAAAACCCTGTAAGGGCACCAGCCGCTTTTGCTGTAAAAAACGCTCGCTTAAGCGCACCAGCTTCTGCTGCTGTTCGTCGCTCAGGCCCGCCAGTAACGGAATGGCGAGCGCCGCTTCCCAGGGAAGAGGTGCCAGCGCGGCGGTGTGATTTGCTTTCCAGGGCCACTTAATCATCTTATTGCTCGCAAACTCGTCACTTGAACAAAATCGAAGAGGCAGGGACTGTTAAAATGCCAAAGATCCTGGCATCATGGCAACCTCAAGTACGGAGAGATGCCGGAGCGGCTGAACGGACCGGTCTCGAAAACCGGAGTAGGGGCAACTCTACCGGGGGTTCAAATCCCCCTCTCTCCGCCACTATTCAAGCACTTACCGCCTCGTTTTTCAGTGATAAAAATCCCGTTGAGAAAAGTTTGAGACTAATCGCGCCGTGAATTGTGCCCGGCTTCGCTTCTCGCCTGGATGCTTTTTACCTTTCTTTGCAGTTTTCACCCGCTTTCATGTTACTGGCGGCCTCTCTTTTAAACGCGACAGCGCGCGTCAGTCACCCAAACTAACCCTTAACGATTACCACTGAAAACTGCCGCCTGTGACGCGATCGGGTCTATTCTTATCTGATGCATATTGATGTTAACTCGCGGAATTCTCTGGCTTGTCGTTCGGGGGCTTTCAAAGTGAGTTAAAAACGAGCCTGACGCGGCTTCCGATAAACTTCAGTAAAATTAATGCAACGCGGGCAGGATACGCAGGAGGTGGCCGTCGTGCCTGAGAAAAAACAGTTTATCCGCATTCTGGCGCTGGATACGCCGCTCGGGCGCAGTCTGGCGTTCTTTCTGTTTATTCTGCTGGCAGGAAGCATCGCGGCCAATGCGGTAACGCTGTATCTCTCCTGGGAGCGCACGGTTGAAGATGCCGAGAGCAAGGCGATTAACCTGTCGCTTTCGCAGGTACGACAGGCGGATGACACCTTTCTCCAGACGGAGCTGACCCTCCAGGAGATCCGCCGCAATCTGGCTTATGGCTATCTTCCCGATCACGAACTCAACGCATCGCTTGCCGAGCTGGAACAGCGGCTGCCGCAGCTTGATGGGCTGTTTATTTACGATGCGCACGGCGCATGGCGCAACAGTTCTTTCGGGCAGGAACCTGCTGAGGACAACATTGCGGACCGCGATGATTTTCTCTACCACAAAGATCATGGCTGGATGGGCGTGCATATTGGTCATGTGGTGCGCAGTAAAATCAGCGGCCAGTTGGTGATCCCGGTTTCGCTACGCATTAATGACATCACCGGCGGCTTTGCGGGCGTGGTAATGGCCACCGTGAAAATGGACTACTTCCGCCAGTTTTACAGTTATTTTGAACTGACGAATAACGACATCCTGGCGCTGCTGCTGGTCGATGGCAAGCCGCTGTACATTCGCCCCTTTGACGAAAGCGTGCTGAATAAAGATCTCTCAGACAGCCCGCTTTTTACGCAGGTGCTGCTGCGAGCGCGCCAGGGCAGCGCCACCTGGCTGTCGGCGCTTGATCAGGTCGTCAGAATCTACGGGTTTGCGCGCTCGACGCGTTACCCGATTGTCGTGGTGGCCGGGTATGACAAAGACAATCTGCGCGCGACCTGGCTTAAAAACAGTATTCCCGATTTGCTTATCAACGGCGCGCTGCTGACCGCCATTATCCTGATGGGCATGGTGCTGTTCAGACAGGTGAGGGTGAATATCCGCGACCGCAACGAACTGGCGACGCTGCGTGACGAGCTGGTGAAAATCAACCACACGCTGCATTCCATGGCGATGGTCGATGGTCTGACGGGGCTTGCTAACCGGCGGCGCTTTGACGCCTTTCTTGAGCAGGCGCTGGCCGACTCCGCTGTCACCGGAAACCCCGTCTCACTCATTCTTATCGATGTCGATTTTTTCAAACGTTATAACGACAATCGCGGTCACGTGGCCGGTGACGCCTGCCTGCGTCGTATCGGCGGTGTGCTCCAGCAGGCTTCTTTTAGCCATGGCGATCTGGTGGCGCGTTACGGTGGCGAAGAGTTCGCAATCATACTCTCTGAGGCTTCGTCCGCCGACGCCCTGCGCGTCGCGGAAAAGGTGGTCAGCATGGTGCGGGAGCAGGCGCTGCCACACCCCGACACCGAACTGCCCGATGGCGTGGTGACCATCAGCGCGGGCTGTTACAGCATGACATCCGACGGCAGAATGGCGTGTCTGACCGAGCTTATCAAAGGGGCGGACGAGGCGCTCTATCAGGCGAAAAGCACCGGGCGTAACCGTGCCGTCCTGTTGTCATAAACGCCACTAGCCTGTTGCCTGCTGTATGAAGCGAATAAACGCTTCACTGGCGGATGACAGCCCTTTGTGCGGCGCGTAGATAAGCGAAAAGGGGCGTGTGCGGCCGCGGGTTTGCGGGAGGATCTCCGTCAGCAGGCCGTTTTCCATGAGCGGGCGCGCGATAAAATCGTAAGTCTGACAGATACCCGCGCCGCTGACGGCAAGCGAGATAACGCCCAGAATGTCATCCGAGACCTGAATCTGCCCCTTCGGCGTCCACTCAATGGGGGCTCCCTCCTCGCACAGGCTCCACTGCGCGATACGCCCGCTGCTTGGCATGATAAACGGCAGGCAGCGGTGGTTTTCAAGCGCGGCTAACGTGTGCGGCTCGCCGTGCTGGCGCAAATAAGCGGGTGCTGCGACCAGGCACAGCGGTGCCTCTTCAAGCTTACGCGCGACCAGCCGGCTGTCCGGCAGCGTGCCCAGACGGATAGCGAGATCGTAGCCTTCGGCCACCAGATCCACGTTTCGGTTAGTGATATTCAGCTCAACGGTAATCCCCGGATAGTGCGCGGCGAAACGCTGCAACAGCGCCGGAAGCCGGTAGTGCCCGTAGGTGGTCGGCGCGCTAAGCCGGATATGGCCGACCGTCTGTGCGCCGCGTCCCTGAATATCCCGCTCGGCGCGCTCAAACACACTAAAAGCGCTGCACGCCTGCTCGTAATAGTGCCGCCCGGCCTGCGTCAGGCTGAGCTGGCGCGTGGTGCGTCTCACCAGCTGTACGCCAAGCCGCGTCTCAAGCCTTGTTAGCGCCCGGCTCAGTACGGATGCCGTGGTGCCTAGCGCCACCGCCGCCGCGGTGATCGAGCCTTTCTCAATGATCGTCACGAAGATTTCCACATCGCTGAGATGGGCGAAACGTCGGCTCATTATGTCTCCTGAAGAACAAATGAATGTCTTTAGCGGTGGTTTATCCACTTTTGAGGAAACACTACAGTGTGCGCCAGTTGCAGGCAAGGCTTGCAAATCTAAACACATCAACAGGAGTACATGGTGAAAATGGTACGTCATCTCGCGCTCGCCGCAGCGCTTGGTCTTTCTGCCCTGAATGCGCATGCCGCCAGTGTGCTGGTAGTGCTGTCGGATTCTGACCACCTGGATCTGAAAGACGGCAAAGTGTTTCAGACAGGCTTTTATCTCAATGAACTGATGCAGCCGGTAAAACGTCTGCTGGACGCCGGGCACCAGGTCACGTTCGCCACGCCGAACGGGCAGGCGCCGACGCTCGATAAATCCTCTGACGACAAAATGTATTTCAACAATGACGTGAACGCGTGGCGCACGCATCGCGCGTTGCTCGACAAACTGAAACTGACGTCGCCTTCGTCTTCGCCGGTGATTAGCCTGGCGCGAGCCGCGCAGCGGGGTTACGGCGAGTTTGACGCGATTTACATTCCAGGTGGCCATGCGCCGATGCAGGATCTGCTGACCAGCCCGGCGCTCGGCAAGGCGCTGGCCGCGTTTCATGCCGCCGGTAAGCCAACGGCGCTGGTCTGCCACGGTCCCATCGCGCTGCTCTCCACGCTGCCGGATGCGCCGGCATTCACCCGCCAGCTGGCGGAAACCGGCCATGCCGCGGCGCAGCCCGGCTGGATTTACGCGGGTTACCGGATGACCGTTATCAGCAATGCGGAAGAGGAGATTGCCAAAGGCCTGCTGCCGAAAGGCGGGGCGATGAAATTTTATCCGCAAACCGCGCTCGAGCAGGCGGGCGGCCAATACAGCAGCAATACCGAACCGTTCACCTCGCATATCGTGACGGACAGGGAACTCATCACCGGGCAGAACCCGGCTTCGGCAACGGCGGTGGCGCAGGCGCTGCTGGAACGTCTTCATTAATCTCTGACGCACTGCACTGAGGAACCAACATGGATCTGCAACTGAACACTAAAACGGCGATAGTGACGGCGGCGACGGCAGGCATTGGCCTTGCGATCGCCCGGACGCTGGCGCAGGAAGGCGTGGCGGTCACCATCACCGGCCGCGACCATAAAAAACTGGCGGCGGCGGTCGCGACCATTGAGGCGGAGGCGAAAGGTGCCTCCGTGACCGGCGTGCTGGCGGACGTCAGCACCGTGGAAGGCGTCGCGGCGCTGACGGCGCAACAGCCGGAAACCGATATTCTGATTAACAATCTCGGCTTTTATGAGGCGACGCCGTTTGCGGATATCACCGACGAGGCGTGGCTGCGGATGTTTGACGTTAACGTGATGTCCGGCGTGCGGCTCTCCAGGCACTATTTCCCGCAAATGCTGACGAAAAACTGGGGACGCGTCATTTTTATCTCCAGCGAAGTGGGTGCGTTTACGCCGCCGGATATGGTGCACTACGGGATGAGCAAATCGGCGCAGCTTGCGGTGGCGCGCGGCATGGCGGAGTTAACCAAAGGCACCGGCGTGACGGTAAACAGCGTGTTGCCTTCGGCCACGCGTTCAGAAGGCATTATGGAATATTTGCGCCAGACCGCGCCGCAACCGGGCATGACCGACGCCCAGATTGAAGCGAATTTCTTTGCGACGTATCGCCCGAGTTCGCTGCTTGCGCGCATGATTGATGCCACGGAGATAGCCTCAATGGTGGCGCTGCTGGCAAGCCCGCTGGGCGCGGCGTCAAACGGCGCGGCGGTGCGCGTGGAAGGCGGTACGTACCGCTCTATTCTGTAATCAGAGGCATAGCAGGAGAAAAGGGCTGGCCGGGCGTGACGCCGGGTGAATCTGAATAATAAAAAACCCGCGCTGGCGGGTTTTTTACTGTCGCTTATTCGTTAACCAGCCACATGTCGGCTTCGTCGAACATCTCTTCCAGCATCCGGTTCAGCTTTTCGCGATCGTTTTTATTGGCGTCGGAATTGAGACCGTTTGTCTGCATCGGCTTAACGCGCACATCAGCATCCGGAAAAATGCGGTGTACGCGGCGGGTCAGCTCGGCCAGGATAATCTCACGCGCGCCGGGCAAGCCTGCGACATTGCGTTTGTCATAAACCAGTTCAACAAACATGGAAAACTCCACAGTATGGATATATATACAGTCCTGGCACACTATAGCGCCCGTCCGGCATCCGGTAAAGAGGAGAGTGAAGGCGCGCGTGAAGAAGCGTGGAAAATAAAAAAGGCCCGCACGCGGCGGGCCTGAAAAGGATCAGTAAAACGCTTAGAACTGATACACCATACCGATGCCGACGATGTCGTCGGTTGCGATGCCATTATCTTTATAGAAGTCGTCGTCGCTATCCAGCAGGTTGATTTTGTAATCAACGTAGGTCAGGAAGTTCTTGTTGAGATACCAGCTGGCACCGACATCCGCGTATTTAACCAGATCGTTGTCCTGGTACTTACCGGCATACCACAGATCTTTACCGCGGGATTGCAGGTAGGCCAGAGACGGACGCAGGCCGAAATCAAACTGGTACTGCGCCACGATTTCGATGTTCTGCGTTTTGTTGGCAATGCCGTCGCCGTCGCCATACGGCGTCATGTTGCGGGTTTCAGCATAGGTGGCGGCAAGATAGATATTGTTGGCGTCATACTTCAGGCCAGTCGCCCACGCATCCGCGCGTTCGCCGCCTGCGACGATAGAATCGCCACGGCCCTCATTAACCTGTTTTGACGTACGGTCAGAGGAGGAATAGGCCGCGGATGCGCTAAAGCCCATACCGAAATCATAGGTCGTGGAGAGACCAAAACCGTCGCCGTTCTGGGTCTGGATGCCGTGACCGTTAGTGGTGCCTTCGTTGCCGTTGCCGTCGTCTTCGTTATTGCCCTGGTATTGCAGCGCGAAGTTAAGCCCGTCCACCATGCCGAAGAAATCGGTGTTGCGGTACGTCGCCATCCCGTTGCCGCGGCCCACCATGTAGTTATCGCTGTAGGTGTAAGAGTCACCGCCGAACACCGGCAGCATATCGGTCCAGGCTTCAACGTCATAAATCACGCCGTAGTTACGGCCATAATCGAAGGAGCCGTAATCGCCATATTTAAGGCCCGCGAACGCGAGTTTGTTGTAAGAGGTGTTGCTGTCCTCGGTGCTGTTGGCCATGATTTTGTAGTTCCACATGCCATAGCCGGTCAGCTCTGAACTGATTTGGGTTTCGCCTTTAAAGCCGAATTCCAGATAGGTGCCGTCGCCGTCGTCACCCGGGTTATCGGAAAAGGTATGACGCGCGTCGACTTTACCAAACAAATCGAGTTTATTGCCGTCTTTATTATAAATCTCTGCCGCATTCGCAGCGCCTGCCATTAATAAAGCGGGTACTACAAGAGCCAGTACTTTTCTTTTCATTATTAACTTCCTTATCGTCATAAATAAAATAAATGAATGGTTTAATTGAATGACGTAACGGAGCATCGTCCGCGGCACGCATATTAGCAGAATGTAAAAACGCCACAAAAATTATTTCCCAGGGCGAATTCTGGTGAAAATTAATATATTTGTGTTGGTTATTTTATTTTTTCTTTCATTATTTTCATCAATGTTCTTGGTAGGGCGTTGAAATTATTTATAAAGGGTTTTCCTGGCTGAAGTACAAGTCCAGAGGGCATGGTGGCTGGTTTTTCTGGATGTGCGCGCTATCAAATAAATAAGCGTTAAAGGCATCAGTAATAAAAGATAATTGCCTGTTGAATTATTATTCGGATAATTAATTTTCAGAAAAAAGAACGGTACGAAGCGGGTCTGTTAGCGCTGAAAAAAGTCCGGTTCCGGCGTGTGAAAATAAAAATCAGATAAGTGATGAATGCCTCCTTTTTTAAGGAACGACTTTTAGGACCGATAACACTCATTATCCCTGCTACCCGGCACGTTCTTTTTACTTAGCGATTTGTTACCCATGCAGAAGGCCGTTCGCGCAAAAGCGCATAAAGCATGCTAATTTTGTGATCTGCATTACAGAAAAAACCGGACTGACCCGCGTAGAAGGAGACGCTATGTCGCTCACCCACTGGCAGCAGCGTTTTGAAGACTGGCTGCATCAAAGCTGGAATCAGGATGACAAAGCGCATGATATCGCGCATTTTCGCCGCGTCTGGAAAACCGCGCAGCAGATCATGGCAGGCAGTGAGGCCAACCGTCTGGTGGTGCTGACCGCCTGCTATTTCCACGATATCGTCAATTTGCCGAAAAACCATCCGCAGCGCCATCTGGCCTCGACGCTGGCCGCTCAGGAGACGCTGCGCATTCTGGACACTCACTTTGCCGATTTCCCACGAGAAATGTATGACGACGTGGCCCATGCGGTGCGTGCGCACAGTTTCAGCGCCGGTATTGCGCCGACGACGCTTGAGGCGAAAATTGTGCAGGACGCCGACCGGCTGGAGTCGCTCGGGGCTATCGGTCTTGCGCGTGTCTTTTATGTCTCCGGCGCGCTTGGCCGCGCCCTGTTCGACAGTGACGATCCGCTCGCCGCACATCGTGAACTCGATGACACCGCCTGGGCGCTCGATCACTTCCAGAAAAAATTGCTGACGCTGCCTTCCACCATGCAAACCGAGGCGGGCAGGGCACTGGCGCGCCATAACGCTGATTTTCTCGTGCATTACATGGCCAAGCTCTGCGCCGAACTGAAGGGCGATTTTTGTGAGCTTGATGAAGAGGTACTGCGTCGCTTTATTCAGGTTACGCCTTAACCGCAGCCCCGCGCGAAAGTGTGTTACTCTGTCCTATATCGGTTTTGTATGGCGAAGGTAATGCTCGACAATCACGCTGTTACTGAAGACGGACTGGCAGGCGCGGATTTCAACGCCGCTCCTGCGCTGAGCGCGCACGCGCTGCTGCAAAAAGTGCTGGAGATTTACGACACCAAAACGGTGGTGGCGCTGTTAAATGAGGCAGGCGAAAAGCGCTGGAGCCGCGCCAGGCTTAAGCGCCAGCAGCTCAACGCGGATGGCGCGCGTCTTGGCCCGCAAGAGTATCGCCGCCTGCTGGCGTTACTCCCCATGCCACCGCGCCATCATCCGAACTACGCGTTTCGCTTTATCGATCTCTTCGCCGGTATCGGCGGTATTCGCAGCGGGTTTGAAGCCGCAGGCGGCCAGTGCGTGTTTACCAGTGAGTGGAATAAACACGCGGTGCGCACCTATAAAGCCAACTGGTATTGCGATCCGCAACAACATCAGTTCAATGAAGATATCCGGGATGTCACGCTAAGCCACAAGCCAGAAATCAGCGACGAGGCCGCCGCCGAGCATATCCGCGCGTGTATTCCGCAGCATGACGTTCTGCTGGCGGGCTTTCCGTGTCAGCCGTTTTCGCTCGCGGGCGTGTCGAAGAAAAACGCGCTGGGCCGCGCGCACGGTTTTGCCTGCGAAACTCAGGGCACGCTGTTTTTCGACGTGGTGCGCATTATCGCCGCGCGCAAGCCTGCGATTTTCGTGCTGGAAAACGTCAAAAACCTGAAAAGCCACGACAAGGGCAATACTTTTCGCATCATCATGCAGACGCTGGATGAGCTGGGCTATGAAGTGGCGGACGCCGCGGAAATGGGTCCGGACGATCCGAAAATCATCGACGGCAAACATTTCCTGCCGCAGCACCGCGAGCGCATCGTGCTGGTGGGCTTTCGCCGCTCGCTCAATCTGCACGACGGGTTTACGCTGCGCGCGCTGCCTGAGTTTTACCCCGCGCGTCGCCCGGCGTTTGGTGAACTGCTCGATCCGACCGTCGATGCCCGCTACGTGCTGACGCCGACGCTGTGGAAATATCTCTACCGCTACGCCCAGAAGCATCAGGCGAAGGGCAACGGCTTTGGTTATGGTCTGGTGGACCCGCAAAATCCCGCAAGCGTGGCGCGCACGCTCTCGGCACGTTATTACAAAGACGGCGCGGAAATCTTAATTGACCGCGGCTGGGATAAAGCGCTTGGCGAGCGGGATTTCGACGATGCCGCCAACCAGCAGCGTCGCCCGCGCCGCCTGACGCCGCGCGAATGCGCGCGCCTGATGGGCTTTGAAGCGCCGCAGGGCCACGCGTTTCGTATTCCGGTTTCCGATACCCAGGCCTATCGCCAGTTCGGCAACTCGGTGGTGGTGCCTGCTTTTGCGGCGGTCGCAAAGTTACTGCGTCCGCGTATCGCGCAGGCGGTGCGGCTGCGGCTGGAGAATCGCGATGGCGGACGTTCATAGCAAGGCCGTTCGCAGTAAAAATATGCGCGCCATCGGCACCCGCGATACCGCCATTGAAAAGCGGCTCGGCGCGCTTCTCACCGGGCAAGGGTTTATCTTTCGCGTGCAGGACGCCGCACTCGCTGGCCGCCCCGATTTTGTGCTCGACGACTACCGCTGCGTTATCTTCACTCACGGCTGTTTCTGGCATCACCACGACTGCTATCTCTTTAAAGTGCCTGCCACCCGCACCGATTTCTGGCTTGATAAAATCGGCAAAAATGTGGCGCGCGATAAGCGCGATGTGGCCACGCTGCTCAGTGAAGGCTGGCGCGTGCTGTTAGTCTGGGAGTGTGCGTTACGCGGTCGTGAGAAACTCTCTGACGCGGCGCTCGCCGAGCGGCTGGAAGAGTGGATTTGCAGCGGCGGGGCGCATGCCGAAATAGACATTCAGGGCATTCACGCCCTGGAGGGCGAGCGGCCTGCGCCACCCGCCGGTTAAGGTTTACTTCTGAACGTCACAGGGCTCAACGACCGGTTTAGCCGGCAGCAGATATTTACCGAGCGTCACCAGCAACACCGCTACAATGATCACGCCAAGCGCAATCCACTCAATCTGTGACAGGCTTTCGCCGCCAAAGCCGGTGCCAAGCAGCACCGCCACCACCGGGTTGACATACGCGTAGCTGGTGGCGACCGCAGGCGAGACGTTGCGGATAAGATACATATAAGCGTTGATGGCAATCACCGAGCCGAACAGCGCCAGATAGCCCACCGCCAGAAAGCCGGAGAGATCGGGCATCGCGGTCATCCGTTCGCCGGTGAGCAGCGACGCCGCCATCAGCACCAGGCCCGCCGCCAGCATCTCAATCGCGCCCGCCATCATTCCCGTCGGCAATTCAATACGCGAGCCGTAGACCGAACCGAACGCCCAGCTAAGCGAGCCTATCAGAATCAACAGCGCGCCCCACGGATTGCCGTTCAGGTTGCCGCCGCTGTTTAACAGTACAATGCCCGCCAGGCCAATCGCCACACCGAGCCACTCCAGCTTACGGGTCTGAATGCCAAAGAAACGGCTGAAAATCAGCGAGAAGAGCGGGACGGTCGCGACCATCACGGCGGCGATGCCAGATGGCACATGCTGATGCTCCGCCACCGTCACAAAGCCGTTACCGACGGCCAGCAGCAGCACGCCAATCAGCGCCGCGTTTAACATCGGGCGACGCGCCGGGAGTTTGTGGCCGGTCGCCAGCAGATATGTCAGCAGCAGAACGCCCGCGCAGAGAAAGCGCACGCCCGCCATCATAAACGGCGGCCAGCTTTTCACGCCGACGGCAATCGCAAAATAGGTGGAACCCCAGATGATATACAGCGCGAACAGTGCGCCAAGCAGCGGTAATACTCGACCGAAACGCATACTCCCTCACGACGTGAAATAAAGAACGCTTATAGTGAACGCTAAAATTATTGCCGAGGCGAGATTTTTAATTGTTTCGCTTAGGTTAATTTTGCGTTGACAGAAGGTGGTAGTTTCGGGGTAGCGCCTTTTACTCCATACTTAACACTTCAGAATCACAACACGAAGGAATGAAATTTTGGCCGGAAGTAGTTTATTAACGCTGCTGGATGATATCGCCACGTTGCTGGACGATATCTCAATGATGGGAAAACTCGCGGCAAAAAAGACCGCCGGGGTGCTGGGCGACGATCTTTCGCTTAACGCACAGCAGGTGACTGGCGTGCGCGCGAATCGCGAACTGCCGGTGGTCTGGGCGGTGGCGAAAGGATCGCTGCTCAATAAACTGATTCTGGTGCCGCTCGCGCTTATCATTAGCGCCTTCGCGCCGTGGGCCATTACCCCGCTCCTGATGGTGGGCGGTGCGTTTCTGTGCTTTGAAGGCGTGGAAAAGGTGATGCACAGCATCCACGCGCGTAAACACAAAGAGACACCGGAGCAGAAACAGCAGCGTCTGAATGAGATAGCAAAGCAGGACCCGAAACTCTACGAGCGCGATAAAGTGAAAGGCGCGGTGCGCACTGACTTTATCCTCTCGGCGGAAATCGTCGCCATTACGCTTGGCATCGTGGCCGAAGCCCCGCTCTTAAACCAGGTGCTGATATTAAGCGGTATCGCTGTTCTTGTGACGCTCGGTGTTTATGGCATCGTGGGCGTCATTGTGAAGCTTGACGATATGGGGTACTGGCTTGCGGATAAACGCTCGGCGCTGGCGCGCGGCGTTGGTAAAGGGCTGCTGGTGACGGCGCCGTGGCTGATGAAGGCGCTCTCTGTCCTCGGCACTATCGCGATGTTTCTGGTGGGCGGCGGTATTGTGGTACACGGCATCGCGCCGCTGCATCACGGGATTGAACACTGGGCGCAGAGCCTGGGCGGCGTGGGCGCGGCGGTGATGCCCACGGTACTAAACCTGGTGCTCGGTTTTATCCTCGGCGCTGTCGTGCTCGCCGTTGTTTCGCTTATCGGACGGCTGCGCGGTAAACCGGCGCATTGAGAATATTCCTGAAACTGCACGTCTGACAGGCGAAAATCGCGTGCGTTGACTATCTTCTGGATGTTTTCACACTGATAAAGGAGGCAGGCATGGTCTTTTTAGTCAGCGATGAAGTCCGGCGCAAAAACAGCGGTCAACGCATGGTCGTGACCGGTTATTCAAGCGGCATGGTGGAATGCCGCTGGTATGACGGTTACGGCGTGCAGCGGGAAGCGTTTCGTGAAGACGAACTGCTGCCCGGCGAAAGGAAATCTCGCGAAGAACGTCGTTGAAAGAACGCCCGGTTACACTGCCGGGCGTTTTCTTTTCCCCCTCCATCCTACAACAGATCAATGACATCCTTTTACTTTCCAGGCGACAATCCGTAAAAAACGGCCACACTTTTAATATCCGCGCCGCCTGGTATTATCTGAGCCGCCTGACCTTCACTCTGCTTCATCCAGTCGAGCCTTTATCAGTACAGGGAGTCTGACGTGCCTGACAAGTTACTCATCAGCCGCTGGCGGACCAAAAACCCTATTCGGGTCGTCAACTTCTGCTTCTGCGCCGTCTTTATCTTCTCCACGCTGCTGACCTGGCGTGAAGGAGTTATTCTGCAGGACGCTTTTATCTCCTCGCAGCGCAATCAGCTCGACAGCATCGCCACGGCGATGGACCGTAATCTGCAATACAGCGTCGATAAACTGCTGTTTTATCGCGCGGGTATGCGTTATGCCATGCATAACCTCTTAGAAGGCCCGCAGACCGACGCTCTCATCGCCGGGTTTAAGGCGGAGCGTGATAAACCTGAATGGACGCTGCCGACCGGGCGCGATCTGGCACCGGAAATTCAGGGCGTCTCTGATACATTTATCGGCCAGAGCACGCTGCTTGAGCGCGACGACGCGCTACTCTATAGCGAGCTAAATGCGACGCTGGCGCTCGGCCACATGCTGAGCATCGCCGATGCCCGCGCTGAGCGTCCGGAAGTACGCACTTTTTATGTGTCGCGCGCCGGTTTTTACCTCACTAATTTGCCGTTTTACGGTCACGGCAGCATACCGGAACTCTACTACCAGCAAGTCAGTAGCCGCTGGTTTCTCGATCAGTCGCGGCGGCGCAATCCTGGGCGTGGCGTGCGCTGGCTGCACGGGCGCGATCTCAGCATGCCCACGGGGCAGCGCGTCACCGCCAGCATCCCGCTCGATGATAAAGGCCGCTGGTTCGGTGTGCTGGCGATGGATTTCCCCATCGGCGCGATGCGCGATTTCCTGAAAAATGCACTGAATGCCGACGACAGCGGCGGCGAAATTTTGCTTTTCGACAGCCAGCTAAGCCCGATAGCCACGACCGCTTCCGGCAGCGACACCGCGCTGCATTTCACGGCGCAGGATAAAGCGATGCTGGCCCGCCAGATGGAGCTTGGCAACGAGGGCGACGCGCGGATGGATACCCGCTTCATCACCTGGGCGAAGCTCGATTATTTCGACGGTGTGCTGGTGAAAGTCACCACGGTGTCGCAAAGCGCGGAAGGGAAATTCGGCAAAGTGGCGATGGTGCTTGGCCTGCTGTGGCTGCTCTTTACCGCCATGCTGTTTCTCTCCTGGCGGGTGATCGTGGGCATGGTGCGCAATATGCTGACCATGCAGCGCTCGCTGAAATGGCGCGCCTGGTATGACACGCTGACGCGCCTGTACAACCGTGGCGCGTTCTTTGAGCGCGCGCGTATGGCGGCGAAAACGTGTTTTGCGCAAAGTGAGCCGTTTTCGGTTATCCAGCTCGATCTCGATCACTTTAAAAGCATCAATGACCGCTATGGTCATCAGGCGGGCGATAAGGTACTGACGTGGGCGGCGGGCATGTTAAGCCGTTCGCTGCGCGCCCAGGATGTGGCGGGGCGCGTCGGTGGGGAGGAGTTTTGCGTGATTCTGCCGGGTACGACCGCTGACGGGGCGCGGCAGGTGGCAGAGCGGATACGCCAGCGCATCAACAGCCAGGAGATTCTGGTGCGCCCGGATACGACCATTCGTATCAGCGTGTCGGTAGGCGTGAGCGAAGCACGACGCGACGGCGATTACGATTTCGAGCATCTGCAGTCGATAGCCGATCACCGGCTTTATCTGGCCAAACAGCGCGGGCGCAACCAGGTATGTGACGAGGGGTAAGGCTTACGCCTTACCCAGAAAGTGATCGAGCCCTTCGCGAAAGCCCGCCGGGCCGCGCTCGGTCGTACGGTAGACGCGGGTGGGATCGTCATTTTTAAGCATAACGCCCTGGCGGTTTAAGCCTTTCACCACCACCGCCAGGTCGACGTTATCAAGCAGCGAGGCATCATCCGGCCCGTCGCCAAGCCCGATTGTGGTGCGCAGTGTGCCTTCACGCTTGCGGTACTGCTCTTTCAGCCAGTTCACCGCCTGGCCTTTACCGCCGCGTGCATCCAGCACGTGCCAGAAACGTCCACCCTCAATCATCATCAGGCCGAGCGCTTCAAGGCTTGCGGTAAAGCGCGCCAGGTTTTCGTCGCTGTCGCGCCAGATAACCGTCTCGGAGGCTTCCAGCAGCGTCGCCATCGCGGCAAGTTTCGGGCTAAGCCCGGTCCATTCGGCAATGATTTTCTCATCCACATCGCTGAAGCAGAAAAGTTTATAGCCGTGCTCGTCGCGCAGGCGGTTAATCACGGCGAGGATGTCGTCATGGGGAACGCCATTTAGCAGGCGAGGAAAGTCAGGGCTATCCTCCCAGGCGGCGTCAAGCTGAATAATCGCGCCGTTCTCGGCGATAAAAGGCTGCCCGGAGAGACCAAGCGCATCCTGGATGGCGATAATTTCCGCCGCCGTTTTGGTGCTGGAGAGAATCACCGGCACCTGATGGTCGATAAGGCGAGTAAGCCACGCCTGCGCCGGTTCCCATTCATGCGTATTCGGATCAAGCAGCGTGCCGTCCAGGTCGGTAATTACCAGCAAATCGTCATGCAGATGCGCCATAGTGGCTCCTTTTTACGCGCAGCCATTTGCTGGCTAACCAGGAATAATCTCAATTAATCGGCCTTTTTTGCAGGGTTATTTTGAGATCGTTGCCACGAAAGGCGCGCGGTTGTTGGCTTGCAGTGAATATATGGTTCCATAATATTAGCAATGTATTATTCACCAAGAAAATATATCCTTGTGCGGCAAAAATTTTGCGGTATGTTGTTCATCGACATCAGTTTCCCTGGTGTAACGAATTTTAAGTGCTTCTTGCTTTCGCAAGCTTATCCCGGCTCCCCAGGCCGGGATATTTTTATGCTCAATGGTTCACTTCGCTCGGCCCCGCATCGCGGATATCCAGTTCAAACTCCTCGCCAAGCTCCCGACACGTATCCTTTCTGCGCGCATCCGCCAGCGTCGGGGAGACGCATTCTGGCGTGTGCCGCTCGTCTTCGCTAATCACCTCAATCGCGCCCAGCAGCGCGTCGATATCAGCCTGTGGCGTTTCTGGCGTTGGGTTTTCCGGTTTCATGGCATTCACCTCACACGACCCCATCACGCTAATTATAGCTGTCCGCCGGCAGGCGCCACTCAGCCCGGTGCCAGCAAAGCGGTTTTGTTCTACACTGGCACAATAGTGATAAGAGGAGCAGTTATGAACGTTAACGATCGGGTTACCGTTAAAACGGATGGCGGGCCGCGTCGTCCAGGCGTGGTGCTGGCCGTTGAGCCTTTTAATGAAGGTACGATGTATCTGGTTTCACTGGAGGAGTATCCGCTGGGAATATGGTTCTTTAATGAGAAAGATCACCCGGACGGGATATTTGTCGAAAAGGTGGAATAACACGTCATATTTTTTACTTATTGTTACGCCGCTCCGTTAATTCGGGGCGGCGTTATTTTTAAGACAGGGTTCATCCTCGCCTGAGCGATATGATGATGAGTAATGTAATCGTTCCGACGAGCGTCAGAGACGAATCGTGTAGGGTACAGGGTAAATTAACGTGCTGCGTTAGCGCATATTCACAAAAATGCCGTTGGTGACGTTATCGGTCAACCGCACAACATGATAGATCACTTGCTTATTATGGGTCTTGATTTTACGTTTTATATTCCCTTTGTGAGACGAAACTGTCTTGGCCTTAATATTCATCTGATCGGAAATCTGAATCGTATCCTGGCCCGACATCCACATTCTCAGCATACTGGATTCAGTACGGCTTAAAGAGAGTGTAGGCAAACTGATTTTCCCAATACACTGCATATCTTTGGTTAAATAATCTCCCAGAATAGCGTCCAGCGACTCTGGTTTAATCGATTTAGAGCTAATTAACAGATTCTTACGCACCCGTAAATATTCATCGAAGTGAATATTGGCAATCGCCATAAAAACGATAAATAACGTACCGGGATGCTGATTAATGATGTGCTTTATATGCTGACTGCTTTCGGGATCGTGAATAAAACAGTCTTCATTAATAAACACCACATGGGGCTTACGCAGCTGACAGGCTTCTTCCAGAGTTTCAACACTATCAGCATGAAATATCTGACGTTTTCTGACTCCTCTTGTCGATAAATAACCGGTTAGCCCGAGCCTGGTATAGCTGCAGAGATCCATAATAATCGTTGACATAGCCTACCCTCACTAAACGCGTTATCCGTTAAAGCACAACGATTGCTCCACCAGCCTGAGAACGACCGCCGTTCTGCCAAGACCAGCATTTACGGGATAATAAAGCGTCAAACGGCGTACCGCAGACCGATAGCGTGAATCGTATCAGCCGGGTATCGAAGTCATTCAGGCGACCCCAACTATCCCGTAAAGTTACGTATAATTTGCCAGGAAAGTTCTTAAAGTAAAGAGGCGATCCGGTTCTGTGAGAGGCGTAAAATCATTAATTCCGCCTGGGATGTATGGTCAGCCAGAGAATATATTTTCCATATTAGGAATATCCTTAGGATGACCATTTAAAGAGAGGGGTTAACCCTTTGCAGGAATTTCGCTAACGATATCAGTCAACAAGTGAAATATTTCTGCGAATAAATGTTCACAGAACGGTGCTATTAAGGGCATTAACGCAGCGAGGACGATTATCCCGATACTCAGCGTCAGCGGAAAGCCAATGGCGAATACGGTCAACTGCGGGGCCATACGGTTTAACAGGCCAAGCGCCAGGTTTAATGACAGCAAAAGGGTAATCATCGGCAGCGCCAGCATGACGCCATTAATAAAAATCAGACCGCCCGCGCGGGTCAGCGCCATGAAAGCGTTGCTGTTAATCGCTTCGCCGCCAATGGGCAGGGTGTGAAACGTGTCGGCAAGAATGGAGATAAGCCACAGATGACCGTTAACCGTGAGAAACAGCAGCATCGCCAGCATATCGATAAAGCGCGCCAGCACCGGCATATTCAGACGGCTGCCCGGATCGAAAAACGTGGCGAATGAGAGCCCCATTTGCAGGCCGATAAGCTCGCCTGCGGTGCGCACCGCCGCGAAGGCAAATTGCATCGTAAAGCCGATGGCAACGCCGATAAGGATCTGCTGCAACCCCAGCCACAGCCCTTCGAGCGAGAAAATCGGCACGTTACTGCCGGGAATATTGGGCGCGAGCGCGATGGTAATCAGCAGCGCCAGACCAATCTTGACGCGGATGCTAATGGAACGCTCGCTTAAGATAGGCGCGGTGCTGATAAGAGCCAGCACGCGCAGCAGCGGCCAGAAGTACAGAGTCAGCCAGTGAAGATACTGGTCGCTGGTGAATTGCAGCATGGGCGCGGCCGTCAGCCGATGATATACGGCAGGTTAGAAAACAGCGTGCGCATATAGTCGAGCAGCAGGTTGAGCATCCACGGGCCTGCCGCCACGATAACAACAAACACCGCCAGAATTTTCGGAATGAACGACAGCGTCATTTCGTTAATCTGGGTGGCCGCCTGCAAAATACTGATAAACAGGCCGGTCACCAGCGCCACCAGCAGCAGGGGCGCGGCAAGCGCGAGCGCGACTTTCATGGCTTCCGTGCCCATCATCATGACCGATTCTGGCGTCATCATGCACCTCGTTAACTGTAAAAGCTTTGGGCAAGCGAACCGACAAGGAGCTGCCAGCCATCAACCAGCACAAACAGCATCAGCTTGAAGGGCAGGGCGATAGACGCAGGCGGCACCATCATCATCCCGAGCGCCATTAATACGCTCGCCACCACCAGATCGATGATCAGGAAAGGGATAAACACGGTAAAGCCAATCTGGAACGCGGTTTTCAGCTCGCTGGTAACATACGCGGGCAGCAGGATGCGCATCGGCACCGCTTCCGGCCCCTGAATCGGCTGCGTATTGGCAAGCTTTGCGAACAGCGCCAGATCCGCCTCGCGGGTCTGGCGCAGCATAAATTCACGCAGCGGTTGCGCGCCACGGTCGAGCGCCACTTCCATCGAAATTTTGTTTTCGTTAAACGGCTGATAGGCGTCGGAATAGATCTTATCGATAACCGGCGACATGATAAAAAAGGTCAGGAACAGCGCGAGGCCCAGCAGCACCTGGTTTGGCGGCGCGGACGGGGTGCCGAGCGCGTTACGCAGCAGACCGAAAACGATAATGATGCGCGTAAAGCTGGTCATCATTAACAGAATGGCGGGCAGGAACGTCAGCGAGGTGATAAACACCAGCGTCTGTACCGGCAGCGACCAGCTCTGACCGCCGCCCGATATCGGTTGGCTGACAAGACCCGGCAGTTGTGCCATCGCAGGCGCCGCCAGCAGGCCGAGCGCGAGGAAAGAAAGATTTAACCAACGACGCATTACTTTCTCCCGCTACGCTTAAGCAGATTTTTCATCAGGTTCTGGAATTCAGCGCCCGGCACGGTTTCCGACTCCTGCGCGGGTGGCGCAGGCGGCAGGGTGTGCAGGGGCGTGATAGAGGTGGCGGTCACGCCCAGCACCAGGCGGGCGTCTTCCACTTCGACAATCACAATCTTTTCGCGAGCCCCAAGGCTCAGGCTGCTGTTGAGCTTCAGACCACGCATCCCGGTGCTTTTAGCCGCGAAGCCAAAACGCTTTGCCATCCAGGCAAACAGCAGAATAAAGAGGATAATCAGCGTCAGCGCGCCGCTTACCTGGATTAAGGATGAGCCGGCGTCGGGCATTGCCGGCTGTGCAACCGTGGTCTGATTTTTCATTTAACGACTCAGGCGACGCATACGTTCTGACGGGGTGATAATGTCGGTGATGCGCACGCCATATTTATCGGCGACGACCACGACTTCACCCTGAGCAATCAGGTAACCGTTGATGAGGATATCCAGCGGCTCGCCGGCGAGACCATCCAGCGCGACCACGGAACCCTGCGTCAGACGCAGCAGCTCTTTAATGGTCATGCGGGTGCGGCCCAGCTCCACGGTGAGTTTCACCGGGATATCCATAATCAGGTTGATATCCTGGAGCGCGCCGACCATGTCGCCGCCTTCCAGCGCGCGGAACACGCTATCCGCCGAGCTCTTGCCCGCGGTTTTCTGCTCGCTCAGCGCATCGGCCCACAGATCGTCTGCGGAGTCGCCGGTGCTTTTTTGTTCTTTCAGTGCATCAGCCCACAGATCGTCCATTTCACCAGCATTTTCATCGGACGGTTTGTTAATGTCACTCATTGGGCTGTTCCTCATTCAGCGAATTCAAAATTGGGTTGATCAAATGTTCAACGCGCAGGGCGTATTGCCCGTTTACGGTGCCGTACTGGCTGGTGAGAACCGGTACGCCATCCACATGCACCAGAATGCGATCCGGCTTATCAATGGGCAGCACGTCGCCTGGCTTCAGCTTCAAAATCTTCGAGAGTCGCAGCGGGATCTCGGCGAAGTTAGCAATTAACTCCAGCTCCGAGTGCTGCACCTGCCGTACCAGAGTGTCGCGCCAGTTCTGATCTTCCTGACGGGAGTTTTCCAGCGGCGGGTTAACCAGCAGTTCACGCAGCGGCTCAATCATGCTGAACGGCAGACAGATATTAAACTCGCCGGTCAGGTTACCAATCTCGACGTGAAACGGGGTGTTAACCACGATATCGTTCGGCGAGGTGGTGATATTGGTGAATTTCACCTGCATTTCTGAACGCACATACTCCACGTCCAGCGGGTTAATCGCTTTCCACGCGTCGCTGTAAGCTTCAAGCGCCAGCTTGAGCATACGGTTGATGACGCGCTGTTCGGTGTGGGTAAATTCGCGGCCTTCCACTTTAGTCGGGAAGCGGCCATCACCGCCGAACAGGTTGTCCACCGCGATAAACACCAGGCTTGGCGAAAACACAAACAGCCCGGTACCGCGCAGCGGTTTTAAATGAATCAGGTTAAGGTTGGTCGGCACCGGCAGGTTGCGGGCAAACTCGTGGTAGGGCTGAATACGAATCGCCCCCACGGTGATGTCCGGGCTGCGGCGCAACAGGTTAAACAACCCCATACGGAACTGGCGCGCGAAGCGTTCGTTGATAATCTCCAGCGCCTGGAGGCGCTCGCGCACCACGCGACGCTGGGTATTGGGATCGTAGGGGCGAATGTCGCCATCGCCGCCTGTCGCTTGCTGTTCCGCGCTCTGCTCGCTGTCGCCGTTTAACAGCGCATCGATTTCGGCCTGAGAAAGAATGCTGTCGCCCATGGCTTTACCGCAGAATAAAGGCAGTGTAGAGGACGTCAGTCACTACCTGCTTCGGTTGTCCTGCCACCAGCGGCGCGGAAAGCGTCTGTTTAATCGCTTCCACCAGCTTCTGTTTGCCTTCATCGGTCGCGAGCTGTGAGGCATCCTGACGGGAGAAGAGCAGCAGCAGACGGCTGCGCACTTCCGGCAGGTAGTCGCTAAGACGCTGGCGGGTCGCCTCGTCCTTCAGACGCAGCGTAATGCCGACATACAGCACACGGTCGGCATCACCCAGGTTCACGGTGAAGGTGTCCAGTGCGAAAAAGACCGGCGCTGGCGGCGGTTCTGGCGCCGCTTTAGCCGCGGTGGTGCCATGCTGCTGCATACGCCAGTAGCTGTAACCTGCCGTCGCACAGGCAGCGAGAGTTATAATGACCAGTAACGGGATCCAGATGGAGCGTTTACGGCCTTTACCTTTGGTGATTGCGCTGTCAGTCATCAGACTCGGGTTTCCTGTATCAGTACTGCGATAGAGTGATTATCCCGTCTCTGCGCGCAGTCAAAGCCTGGAAAAAACGGGAATAATCACGTTACCTCTGGCGTTAGGCAAAGATATCGACCGCGCCATTGCCGCGAGCGGCTGCCTGAAGGCTTGCCGGAGCGGCAATCGCTTCTTCTTCACCATTCAGGCTAAAAGCGCCGCCGGAACGGGATGCGGCAGACTGTTGCGGGTTGTTTTGCTGCTGCTGACCGCTAAAGTTTTCGCTGCTGATGCTGCTCTGACCGAGCTGAATGCCGTTTTCCGCAAGCTGCGCGCGCAGCGTCGGCAGGGCGGCTTCCAGCGCTGCGCGCACATGACTGTGCGGCGACACCATCTGAACCTGCGCCATGTTGTCGTCAATCTTCAGGCTAATCTGCACTGCGCCCAGCTCTTCCGGGTGCAGGCGCAGCTCGGCGCTCTGCTGGCCGTTGCGGGTAAACAGCGTGATGTGCTGGCTCACCGAGTTCTGCCAGTCCGGCGTGCCGAGCGGCGCGGTGACCTGCGGGGTCGGCATCGTCATGGACGGCGTGGTGTTCTGGGCTCCTTGCGTGGTCGTGGAGGCCAGCGCGTGCAGGTTCAGGTTATGCGGCACCTGCGTGCTGCTCACATCCGCGGCGGTTTTATCGAGCGTCGAGACCGGCGCAACAACATCCGAAGCGGCCTGGCCGGTGACCGGCGCAGTCGCTGTGGCGGCCGTCAGCGGGGTGGCGGCGTCATCGCTTTTCGCGCTGGTTTTAGCATCGCTTTTGGCGTTGCCGAGCGTCTGGGTCAGGCTTGCCGCCGGGCTAAAACCATTAGCGCTCAGCGCGGCAACGCCCTGCGCCTGGGTCTGCATTGGTGCGTCAGCCGCCGCGTTCGGCTGCTGGGTCTGCGGCAGCATCGCGAAGAGGGCGCTTAACGCGGCCATATCTTCGTCGCTGAGTTTTTTATCGTCGTCAAGACCGGCGGTTTTCAGCGCGGGCTTCGCGGCGTCCGCCGTCACTGCCTGCGCGTCGCCGGCAGCAAGCGTCAGATCGGCCGGGGTGATTTCGCCGTTGGTCAGTTGATCCAGCAGGCGTGCGAGATCGTTCTGCACGCCTTGCTGGCCCGCCGTGGCATCGGCCAGCGTTTTACCCGCCAGCGTCTCTTTACCGGCACCCTGCAACTGCGCGAGCGACAGCGTTTTACCGTCGGCAAACGGCAGCTTGCCTGAGAAATGCTGGCCTAACAGCGCCAGAAAATCCTGCGCCGCGTCGCCGCCTTTCGCATCGACGCCTTTCAGCCCGGCACCGGTGCCAGTCGCATCGACGTCACTGGTAAGCACAACATTGGGCAACGTAATCATTCGCCTTTCCTCATTGATGCCCGCTGGGCAAATTCATCCATTCTTTTTTGATCGAGCCGGTTTTCCGCCAGCAGCGCCGCGCTGGCGTGCCGGTCCTGGAGCGTTTGCCAGGCCTGAAGACGCTGCTTTTTCTCTTTCCAGAACGAGAGCGCCTGATCGACTTTGGTATTCCACTGCGTAAGCTGGAGGCGATGCTGTTCAATCGCTTTCTCCAGCGTCTGGATAAACTGCTGGTAATTCACCCAGCGGTTACTGGCAATCCCCTGGGTCATGGTCTGATTCAGGTTATTGCGATATTCCTGCTGATAATTCATCAGCATCGACAACTGTTCTTCCGCCTGCTGACAGCCGCGACGCATTTCGCCAAGCCGCAACGCGGCATCGTCGACTTCTTTCTCAGCCATATCTTTAAGCGTGTTCAGCGCGCCATTTTGTTTCATGGCTACCTCCCTCATACCTCATCAAACTGACGGGAAGATAAGTTCCAGTGCCTGCAACGCATCCTCTACACCGGAACGTTCGTAAATACCCTGCTGCAGAAACGCTTCCAGTTGCGGCCACAGCGTAATGGCGCGATCCAGCATCGGATCGCTGCCTTTGGCATAAGCCCCAACGCTCACCAGGTCGCGGTTGCGCTGGAAACTTGAAAGCAGCTGTTTGAAGGTCCGCACGCGCGCGTAATGCTCTTCGCTGATGATGGCTGTCATCACGCGGCTGATGGACGCTTCGATATCAATCGCCGGATAGTGACCGGCTTCCGCGAGGCGACGCGACAGAACGATGTGGCCGTCGAGAATGGCGCGCGCGGAGTCGGCGATCGGGTCCTGCTGGTCGTCGCCTTCGGTCAGTACGGTATAAAACGCGGTAATCGAGCCGCCGCCGCTGATGCCATTACCGGCGCGCTCGACCAGCGCGGGCAGTTTGGCGAACACCGAAGGCGGGTAACCTTTGGTCGCAGGCGGCTCGCCGATGGCCAGCGCGATTTCACGCTGCGCCATCGCGTAACGGGTCAGCGAATCCATGATCAGCAGAACGTGCTGACCGCGGTCGCGGAAATCTTCTGCGATGCGGGTGGCGTAGGCGGCACCCTGCATACGTAATAAAGGAGAGACATCCGCCGGGGCGGCAATCACCACCGAGCGGGCGCGCCCTTCGGCGCCGAGAATGTTCTCGATAAAGTCTTTGACTTCACGGCCACGCTCGCCGATAAGCCCCACCACGATGACATCCGCCTGGGTGTAGCGCGCCATCATGCCGAGCAGTACCGATTTACCGACGCCGGAGCCCGCGAACAGGCCCATACGCTGGCCGCGACCGACGGTCAGCAGGGCGTTAATCGGGCGCACGCCCACGTCCAGCACATCTTCAATGGCGGTACGTTGCAGCGGGTTAAACGGCGGGGTGATAAGCGCGCCGGTGGTTTCGGTGTCAGGGGAGGGCAGACCATCAAGCGGCTTGCCCGCGCCGTCCAGCACGCGGCCAAGCAGTTGCGGGCCGAGCGGCAGCTGTTTGCTGCTCTGTAACCCTTCGCCACCCCCCGAACGGGCATAGACGCGCGCGCCCGGCAGAATGCCTTCGACTTCTTCAAGCGGCATTAAAAACAGTTTCTGGCCGTTAAAGCCGACCACTTCGCTTTCCACTTCCTGGAGCTGCGTGCCTTCCTGACGTTCGATAATACAGGTCGCGCCGAGCGGCAGTTGCAGCCCGGTCGCTTCCAGCACCAGGCCGGTGGCGCGGGTCAGGCGGCCGTAGCGGCGCACCGACGGCAGTTGCGCCATTTTGGTCTCGAAGTTATCGAGCGTATTGAGCCAGCGGGTCAGACGGGCGGTCATTACACCACTCCTGGTGCGGCCAGGCGGCACAGTTCCTGCCAGCGCGTCGCCACGCTCGCATCGAGATCGCCTTCATCGGCGGAGACTTTGCAGCCGCCCGGATGGAGGGTCGGGTCGCCGCGCAGACGCCAGCCGTGCAGGCTTAAGGTCGCGCCGAGCATCTCTTCGACGCGCTGTAAATCGTCCGGATGCACGCGCAGCTGCGGTTTGCCGCTAAACAGCGGCTCCTGCTGCAACAGCGTCTGGATCTGCTTAATCAGGTGGTTGTTATCCACCTGAACGTGGCCGATCACCTGGCGCGCGGCTTCCAGCGCCATCTGCATCAGGCGCGAGGCGATGACGCTGTCGAGCGCGTCCAGGGTGTACTGGAACTCGCTGACCAGCTGCTGCATACGCGCGTGTATTGGCCCCTGCTGGGCGCGCGCTTCGGCGAGCCCCTGTTCGAATCCTTTGGAATGGCCTTCCTGGCGGCCCTGCTCGAAGCCCTGCTGACGCCCTTCGGCGAGCCCGGCGTTAAAGCCTTGCTCGTGCGCCTGGGTTTGCATCATCACCAGCGCCTGCTGCTGTTGCTGCAGGCGTAACTGCTCTTCGTCGATTTCTTCGCTTTCGCCGCTGACCGTCTCGTCGAATGCCGTGAATTCCGGCATTACAGGCGGGGAGAGGTCATCCGGCATCCAGCGCTGCCAGGGAAGCTTATTAGACATAGGTATCCTCGCCGCTGCCAATTACCATCTCGCCGGTTTCCGCCAGACGACGGACGATGAGCAGGATAGCTTTCTGTTCGTTTTCCACCTGAGACAGACGCACCGGCCCGCGGTTGGCCAGGTCGTCGCGCAGGATATCGGCCGCACGCTGCGACATGTTGCGCAGGAATTTCTCGCGCAGCGGCTGCTCGGCACCTTTGAGGGCGATAAGCAGAGATTCGGACTCCACTTCCTGCAGCAGGCGCTGGATGGAGCGGTCGTCGACTTCCACCAGGTTTTCGAACAGGAACATTTCGTCGATGATTTTCTGCGCCAGATCGCCGTCGAATTCGCGCACTGCCGTAATAACGGCTTCTTCCTGCTGCGTTTTCATCAGGTTGATAATTTCCGCCGCTGTTCTCACGCCGCCCATTTTGCTGCGCTTGAGGTTCTGGCCGTCGAGCAGGTTGTTCAGCACTTCGGTCAGCTCCGCCAGCGCCGCCGGCTGGACGCCGCCGAAAGTGGCGATACGCAGCATCACGTCGTGACGCAGACGCTCGTCGAACAGCGCCAGGATATCCGCCGCCTGGGCACGTTTGAGGTGCACAAGAATGGTGGCGATAATCTGCGGGTGTTCGTCGCGAATAAGGTCGGCGGCGCTCTGCGGCTCCATAAAGTTGAGCGTTTCCATACCCGAAGTGGTCTCTTTGGAATCGAGAATATCTTCGAGCAGGCTGGAGGCACGCTCTTCGCCCAGCGCTTTGACCAGCACCGAACGCAGGTAGTCGTTGGTGTTGATGCTCAGCGCCGCGAACTGTTCCGCTTCCTGTTCAAACTCCGCCAGCACGTCAGTCAGCTGTTTGTTAGAGATCTGACGCACGCTCGCCATCGCGGCGCTGAGGTGCTGCACCTCGCGAGGCGAGAGGTGTTTGAACACCTCCGCCGCGCGGTCTTCACCGATGGTCATCAGCAGAATGGCGCTTTTGTCGGTACCCGACAGACCATTGGCATTAGCGTTGGAATTAGCGTTACTCATAGCTCGTTACTCATCCACTGGCGGATGACCAGCGCGACCACGCGCGGATCGTTGTCTGACATTTCGCGGATACGCTGGCTCATTACTTCGGCGCTCAGGCGCTGGTTAGCGCGGCGCTGCTGCGTCTGTTCGTCTTTGCTCAGGCGAACTTCCACGGACTCTTCCACTTCTTTACGCTGCTGCTGCATTTCCTGGACGCGCTTCACTTCTTCAGCACGGCGCTGCAGCTGCGGACGGACCGCTTTACGCCACAGCAGCCAGGCGACAATCAGCACCACCAGCCAACGGCCTGCGGACAGAAGCTGATCGATGAATGCTTGTTGCTTCCAGAACGGCAGTTCGCCACCGGATTCATCGCTCGCGGTAAACTGCGAGTTAACGACGTTCAGGGTATCGCCGCGCTTGTCGGAGTAGCCCATCGCTTCGCGGGTCAGGTCTTCAATCTGTTTCAGCTGCTCGGCGGTCAGCGCGAGCGGCTTGCCGTTGCCCAGCTGACGGTAGTTCACCACCACCGCGACGGAGAGACGCTGCACGTCGCCCACGTTCATTTTGGTGTGGCGAATGGTGCGATCCACTTCGTAGTTCGTGGTTTCATCACGCTGGCTGCTGTGCGGGCCGCTGCTCGCACCTGCAGTGCTGGTGCTCTGGGTACGCTGCGCGTTCTGACCATTGGCGTTCTGGCCATTGTTCTGACCGGCAGGCGCGTCGATAGGCGCGCTGTTGGCCGGTGCAGGCTGGTTAGAGAGCGCGCCCGGTACGCCGCCCGGATAAGCGCCGCCTACCTGGTCGTTGGTGTTCAGCTGACGAGAGCGGACGGCCATCTGCGACGGGTCGCTGTTCGGACGGTACTGCTCTTCGGTCTGTTCTTTATTAGAGAAGTCGATCTGCGCGGTGACCTGGGCATGGACGTTGCCGGTGCCGACGATAGGCGCAAGGATAGATTCGATACGGCGCTGAATACGGCCTTCAACATCGGAGGCGTATTTGAGCTGCGCGTCGTTAAGATCACGAGCGCCGGTGCCGGACTGCGTCAGCAGGCGACCGGTCTGATCCACAAGCGTTACGTTGCCCGGCGGCAGGCCCGCAACGGCGCTGGACACCATGTGCACGATGGCGGCGACCTGGCCATCATCAAGCGCGCGGCCCGGCTGCAGGTTCAGGGTGACCGACGCGGAAGGGGATTTCTGCTCGCGAACAAATAAAGAGGGTTTCGGCATGGCGAGGTGAACACGCGCATTCTTCACCGGACCTAACGTCTCGATGGTGCGCGCGAGTTCGCCTTCCAGCGCGCGCTGGTAGTTAACCTGCTCGCTGAACTGGCTGATGCCGAATTTTTCCTGATCCATCAGCTCAAAGCCCACGGCACCGCCTTTCGGCAGCCCCTGCTGGGCGAGACGCAGACGCAGATCGTACACCTTCTCGGCAGGCACCATGATAGAGGCACCGTTATCCGCAAAGTTGTAAGGAATATTCATCTGAGTCAGTTGGGTGACGATAGCGCCGCCGTCCTGATCGCTCAGATTGCTGTAAAGCACGCGGTACTCCGGCTGTTTTGCCCAGAGCACCAGAGCCACAATAATAGCCACCGCGGCGGCCCCGGCCACCGTTAAGGGGATCTTCGGGTTTGCGCGTAAGCGGTTGAGCCACTCTACGGTTTTATTTTGTGGCGTTTGAGTTGAAGCTGCGGCAGTCATTGCGCCCCTCTTGACTCAGCGTTGACAGAATAATGCGTGTTATGAAGCAAAACGGACTCCCGGGTCGGCAAGCACGACTAAAGTTCCACTTGGATGGCGAGGGTCATTATTGGCTGTCGCGCGTTTTTCTATGGGTCAAATAGGTTGGTTTTTTATCGTTATTTAGAGCCTTTATCCCATTGACAAAGTGTTACTCTGCACCCCGTTGAAAAATCATCCAGGGGTAAAAGATGGCTATTCAGGGTATTGAAGGGGTACTCCAGCAGATGCAGGCCACCATGCAGGTGGCGCGCAATAATGCTGTCGAGACCCCGCCCTCCGTGAGTTTCGCCGGAGAGTTACAGGCCGCGCTTGGACGTATCAGCGATACGCAAAACGCCGCCCGCACTCAGGCGGAAAAATTCGCAATCGGCACGCCGGGCGTGGCGCTGAACGATGTGATGGTCGACCTGCAAAAATCGTCTATCTCGCTGCAGATGGGCATCCAGGTGCGCAACAAGCTGGTTGCGGCGTACCAGGATATTATGAATATGCAGGTTTGACAGGCCTGACTCGCTGATAAGATTGAAAAATCTGGCATCCCTGGCGTCTCGCTTTTGCTGGTGGACTTCAGTCTGCACGCGAAGCATAACGACATCATGGTCGCCAGTATTGGCGGCGAGTTCACCATTAAAAGGCTGGTGACGTACCCGGTGGCGCAGCTGCGCGCCGAGAACCCGGCTTACCCGCCTATCGCTGTTTATGACGCCGACGACCTCGATATCGTCGGCGTTGTCATTTGCGTAATACACACTCTGCACCGCAATGTTCGCGCTGGTTGTTATGAACTCGTTCTACACGAGTTACGAGACGGCATTCTGTCCTGATCTGGCCAGTCAGCCCATTGTGGCGCTTTCGAATAACGATGGCTGCGTGATAGCGCTCAGCCGCGAAGCCAACGCGCCTGGCATAAAAATGGGCATGCCCTGGTTCCAGCTTCGCGAGATACAGTTTCCACAGCGGATCATAGCCTTCTCAAGCAACTATGAACTCTATGGCGACATGAGCCAGCGGGTGATGACCACGCTTGAGGAACTGTGCCCGCGCGTTGAGGTATACAGTATCGATGAAGCATTCTGTGACCTGACGGGTGTGCGGAACTGTCGCGACCTGGCTGATTTTGGCGGGGAGATACGCGAGACGGTGCGGCGTAACACCCGGATTCATTGTGGGGTAGGTATCGCCCAGACGAAGACGCTGGCGAAACTCGCCAATCGCGCGGCGAAGGAGTGGCCGCAGACGGGCGGGGTGGTGGACCTGTCAAACCAGGCGCGCCAGCGGCGGCTGATGGCGCTGATGCCGGTGGAGGAAGTCTGGGGCGTCGGCCGGCGTATTGCCAGAAAGCTGGAGACAATGGGCATCAAAAATGCTTTGCAGCTCTGTGATACCGACATCCGCTTTATCCGCAAACACTTTAACGTCGTGCTGGAGCGCACCGTGCGCGAGCTGCGCGGCGAGCCCTGCCTGGAGATCGAAGAGTTTGCCCCGGCGAAACAGGAAATCGTCTGCAGCCGCTCGTTTGGTGAGCGCATCACCGACTATGAAGCGATGCGCCAGGCTATATGCAGCTATGCGGCGCGCGCGGCAGAAAAGCTCCGCGGCGAGCATCAGTTCTGCCGGTACATTTCGGTGTTTGTGAAAACGTCGCCGTTCTCTGCTGAGCCGTATTACCGCAATCACGGCGGGACTAAGCTGCTGACGCCCACACAGGACACGCGCGACATAATTGCCGCGGCGACGCGCTGCCTTGATGCGGTCTGGCGCGACGGCCACCGGTACCAGAAGGCGGGCGTTATGCTGGGTGACTTTTTCAGCCAGGGCGTGGCGCAGCTGAACCTGTTTGACGAGAACGCGCCGCGCGCGAACAGCGAGGCGCTGATGTCACTGATGGACAGACTCAACCAGCAGGGCAGGGGAACACTCTATTTTGCGGGGCAGGGTATCCAGCAGTCGTGGCAGATGAAGCGGGAGATGCTGTCGCCGTGTTATACGACACGGCTTGCAGATGTGCCGACCGTGCGGGCTTGGTAAAAGTGATGTTTACACATTTATAATGCAAGATAACGTCCGCTTTGAGCGAGGAGCGGAAGTTAAAACTTCTTCTCACTGATTATACAACTTTAACTAATTATCCAAAGCGCCAGTTAATAGGGAGAATGTCAAAAGCTATGGTGCTGAAAATGAATGTGTCGATTATTTCTTCTGAAGAAACACCACATGTCTTAAGCTGTTCTGTACATGAAGACTGCATTCTCTTTGATAACTGTCACTGGATTATTCATCCCCTTCCTAGAGCTCAAAGCAGATATTTCTTACTGGAGCGATAATTCGAGTTACCAAAGGCCCTCCCGATTGCCAGCTTAGTGTAGAAAAAAGTACAGTTTTTTTCGCAATAGCCCATGCCCAGCTAACTCAACATAATAGCGCCAGCCGTATTCAACGTCCCAGGAAGAGAAAAATGACTCGTATTACGAAAGAACAGAAAGCAGCGATGGACTTTGTGGATCAGCTCTGTTTTGATCAACTGGTAGTTCATTGCGGAATGACTGCTGCTGAGCGGCAACAGACAAAGGAAATCGTGACGCGTGTAAATCAGATGGCTGAAGAACACTATACCGGTGCTAATGCAGAAGCCATCAAACATATGGCTTACTGCTTTCTGGAAGTCTACCTGGCGAATACGCGTGATGAGCTGATAGAGGCGATTCCTGTGGATGTTGAAGCGATAGATCTTCCTGAAGAAACCATTGCAGATTATGATCGTTACAGTACCAATTACCAGTTGGCGTTTATGCTTGTTGTCATCGAGAAAGCGACAGGTTTTGATACTCGTTATGCGCTGGAAATCGCTGAAACCCTAAAGGAAGAGTTTGCTGGCTATTCGGCGCTGGTTCGGCGCGATCTGGTGAAACGCTGTCTGGCCTGGGAGTTTGTGGATGCACCACTGAAGGCCTACTGCTGGTTGATCGTCACAGGGATACTGCCTGCGAGAAAAAATGGTCCTGAACGGATTAACAACTCCGTTACGCCTGAATTTGCTACCCGCCTGACCTTAATGGCCAGTCATGAAATGATAATGCAGTATCTGAAGGTAACGCTCGGTGCAAAGAGTGCAGCATCAGTACTGGTTCGCAATAACAACTTGAAATTAAATGAAAATTATATTGAAAGATTACTTGACGTCGAACACTCATTCAATGAAGCCAGTCTCAGGCCAAGCCTGAGAGACGTGCCGCTGATCACTATCCGTGATTTCAATAATCCGCAACGGGTGCAGAAGTTCTTCAGCAACTGGGGTAGCCGTAAGACAAGGTTACGTATGCACACAGGGACACTGGCCAGCTGGCCGGGATATCTCGGCGCTGCCATGATTGAAATTCGCCTGGCCGACGAATACCTTTCTGCGGCGCAGGAAAAGTTTCGCCAGGGCAGCCGCAATGTTTACATGAGTGACCTGAAGGTTCTGCCGATTTTCAATGCCTTTGATAATCAGCACACCCTGAGCGCAGAAGTGCAAGGAAAACTTGCTACATATGGTCTGCAGATTAACGCAGACACTCTGTACCGCACGCATGTGATGATCATAAAGACGACCCTGCAATTACTTCATAGTTACTGTCATTTGACGCGTACAACCGGTGTGGTCATGTCGGCCATCGAAGATGACATTTGGTATATGTCTCTCTTTATTCATCGCGACAAAGTAGCAGCTCAACAGCGTTAGCGGTACATAACGGGATCGCCAGGCACATAACGTGCAACCCGATCCTCTCAGGCCTGCAGTAAACTGCGGGCCGCACTGATGCTGCCTCTTGACCTGCTCCCTATTGATTGGCACCGATTGTTCTCAGTAACTTCCGCAACTGGCACAGGGCTGCTGTTGCAGCCCCGACAACCCTAGACTTCAATCGACTCCGAGATCTCTAACGCATCATCGACCTCAATGCCCAGATAACGGACTGTGCTTTCGAGTTTCTTATGGCCCAACAGAAGTTGGATCACCCGGAGGTTCTTAGTTTTCTTGTAGATTAGGTAAGGTTTTGTTCTTCTCATGGAATGTGTGCTGTACAGCGAATCGTCGAGACCAAGCTTTTCTACCCACCCATGAAAGATTCGGTTGTATTGCCGGGTTGAAATGTGCTGGTTAGTTCCGACCCGAGACCGAAACAAGAAGTCTTTACTGTGCAAATTGCCAAGCTTTATCAATGCAGAAACAGCTTCTCTGGTCCCTTTGGTTATCTCAAATTGCACAGGACTACCGGTTTTCTGTTGCAAAACCGTTGCTCTGCTTGAAACAGAGCTGCCATATGCAACATCAGATACTTTGAGTTTGACCAGATCACAGCCCCGAAGCTTACTGTCCAGGGCCATATTGAACAGAGCTAAATCGCGCGTTTTACCTTCCAGTTCAAGTCGGATTCTGATCCCCCAGATATGATATATCTGAAGTGGTCTTTTTTGGCCGATGATACGGTCTTTGTTCCACGGTGACGTGTTCATACTCAAATCTCCTGCAATGTGGGAGATTTGAGTATGGTTGTCCCTTATGAGCGAAGAGTGGAAATTCGCAGCTCCAACAACTACATGGCCAACATTGAGGTGTCTTAATCAACGCGGAGCAGGTCAGTTACTGAAGTTTTTTTCTGTTTCTCGTCCACCTTGAATTATGAACAACATTAGAAGATATTAAGTTTTGAACGAATAAAAATGATCGTATTTTTATTAATCAGATAATTATAATAATCTGAGGCGATGAATGAAATTAGTGAAGATTGTAGGGTATTGCGCAGGTGGAGTTGCAGTAGGTGTTGCTGCTGTTGCTTTAGCTCCATTCACGGGTGGCGGCTCGGTCTTGGGTGCTGCTTCATTAGCAGGATCACTGCTCGGTGCAGAGGCTCTTGCTGTAGGGGCTGCTGTAGTGGGAGGTGCTGCTGGAGCGGCTGCAAGCGTTGCGGATGACTCTGCAACTGAAGCCCGTCGCCAGAGTGATATTAATCAAGGCAGGAATGAGGAGCGGGCTCGCCATACTGCCGAAATGCATGCACTGAAACGCCAGATCACCGCGCTGTTGGATCAAATTGCCAATCGTGACCAATTCATTGTCGCTGCATTCGGACTTGGCATAGCATGCGCTTCCACTAGTCGTAAACTCACAGACAATTTGATGGAAGAGCTGGACTGGCTGATTTGCGGGATAGGTACGAGAGCGCAGCTGCCTGCAATTACACAAAATAAAATTTCAGAAATGAGAAGTAACCCACCCTCAACAAATTCAGCCAAAGCGTTGATCAAAAAACATGCCTTTACTAGCAGTGAACACGAAGAAATCTTCAACATCATTATCAATACAGTTGCCGAATTTACTGAAGGTAGCCTCCAAACCGCCCATGGATTCTGACAGTTTCTAATTGCTTGCTGGATATAGGATAGTGACATGGATAATGCTCAACGACATAAAATGCGATTAGCTAACATTCGACAGCACCAATCAGCAGCAAGGAAAGGTAACCTGGCGATGCCTGATTTGTTTGGATTAAGCCTAATCAATGCCGAAGATGCCCGGTTTATTGAAAATAACGATATGGCTGCTGCCTATGTTGGCGAACTCTATAGTTACGAAGTTAAAGATTCAGATATCGCAGAAATTACTGATTTAATCGCAAATATGGATGCGGAAAGCGGCTCTAATTCAATTCTGGAACCCGTCTTCCTTGGCCTTATCGATGGCACCATGCGGTCATTTAAGCTTGGTACTAAGCAAGGGATCACCGCGTCACGACTCTATAACGAATGCAAAGTATTTTCGTATGCCAAACCGCAGAGCAATACGACGATTGATAGTTATACCGAACAGCTCAATGAGCAGGTGAACATCGCGATATTTGATAAACGGTCAGTCTACTATAAGGGAAAAATGACTCGCGATGGCAACGTAACCACGATGCGAAAAGATTCAGATCCGATTAAAGAAAAGTATTTTGGTGACGAGAATACTGCCCAAGATGGTTATGATCCTGATAGCGTTATTTATAAAAACAAGAAACATGCCAAAAGTGAAGGTTTACCGGGGCAAGCTGCTCAAGCAGATCATGTGGTGCCTTGCGCAGAACTTTGCAAAAATCTCAAGAGCAACAAAGCATTGACTGTTGATGACATAAAAGACATCATCAATATTGAAGAAAATATTGTGATTACCAGCCAGGTAAATAATGCCGGTGGCAATAAAGCTAAACATGATTTGACGCGTGACGAATTACAACAGCAAATTGACCAGGGCTACGTACTTAGTAAAAATAAGCAGAATAAAATAGTTCTTACGGAAAAAGACAAAGAAGTCAAAGCGAATCAAATTAAGAGAATGGACGAAGCACAAATTGCCTTAGATAAGAAAACAAATGAAACAGTGTGGGGTAATGTCAAAAGCAACAGAGAAGTTCAACAGAGACTGGCTGTCGATGCGGGCAACGCTGCGGGACACCAACTGCTGGGAGAAGTGATTTTATTTGCAATAAAACCGCTCTACTATGAGTTAAATGACTGTCTCAGAAATGGCATTGAAGATGGGATTGCCGCAAATAGTTTCAAAGAGGCGCTTAAGGAACGCTTTGGCCGGATGAAAATGCATATTATGGAAAAGGCAGCTAACCTTTTAAAAGGTGGACTACTCTCCTTTTTTAAAAACTTCATCAGCATGCTGCTCGAAGGGATCCTTAACTGCTTCGTTGGCGTATTTAAAAAAATCGCTCGGGTAGTTAAGGAAGGCGTAAAAATATTGATGCAAATTGCTCCTATCCTGAGGGACGCAAACAAATCACCTGCGCAAAAAGGCGATGCCATTCTAAAGCTCATTGCAGGCTCGGTAACTATGTTTGCGGGTATCGCTATCGAAAGCTGGCTCAGTGGCATGGGCATGGGTGAGCCGTTAAGTATAATTGCGGCCTCATTTTTGTCTGCTGTCTTAACCGCACTCACCATGTATGCGCTGGATAAAATGGATTTGTTTAACATCAACAAAGGATTAAGAACTCAACGTATTTCTGAAATTCTCAATCTGGAGATTGAAAATACAGAACATGAAATTATCGATTCCCTTACTCTCCTGACTTAGTAAGGGTTGAGCGTTAATAAGCTTTCAGTAGTCCTTCACAATAGCTTCGGTTGTGTCTGGAGGATTACTTTGTCATCGCGTTGATATAAATTAGAAACCATTATCGCCATTACCACGCATTAATCCGTGTGCATTACCGAACCGGCGATTCAGAATTAAATAGCACCTTTATGTGTCTACCCATAATTCAGTGCGACTGTAATTGTATTATAAGTGATCGCTCAGGCGATTACCTTACTCGATCCTAAAATGGTTCATCGCCAGTTTAGGATTGGCATACTGCACCTTTTTGAAACGCCCGCTTCTGGCACAAAGCTGACAGGGCTATTGCCTCGCAAGTCACTCTAACCAGAAGTAGACTAAACCGTTCGGAAAGTTACTTGCTGTTTGAGCAGGTATCAGGGCAATCTTAGTAGATTGACCTGATACCTGGAGCTATGTCAGATGAATATGATGCTAAAATTTATGCTCTCTCAGTATGCTCAACTGCCCATACCACAGGACATCCTTTATAGCTGGCTTGAAAAATGGATTTATGAGCAGGAAAAATACTGTGTGGATACCACCTTTTCAGCACGTTTTCCATGGAAAGAAACTGGCTTACCACAAGAGTATTTTTTACAGCGTAAACTCAATATTGATGGTCATCAGTTTCTTACTGGTCCGCGTTATCGCGGGGGCGATATCAATAACCCTTTCATTGATATTGTCGCTTCAGACTCCAACATAGATTGCTCTGTACTCAAATCTGTCTGCCAGGAGTGGGAGCAGCTAAAGCCACAGTACATTCGAATTCTCACGCCCGGCCACGAAGAAAGTCAGGGTATAACAGACCAATTTATCTATGCATCCTGGCTGTCTGGTGCTTCAGAATATCCGGATGACACAGTAACCCTGAGATTGGCTGAGTACGTCGATTTTGAATGGTGCCGACGGGCTCTGATGGATGCCTATCAGTATTCGTTGTTAGCTATCCCAGCCTTAAGAGGCAATCTGTGCCCTGTCGATGAAGAAGAGCTCAGTAATCATATTTCAGAAGGTAATGCGCATATTGTTTACGAAGAGGGAATCCGTGTAGGACTGATAATTTGCGAAAGAGGAGACGTTGCTTTTTTACGTGGCTATAGAATTTCTGAAGAGGTTATCGTTCCTGCCTTTCGCGGACGCTCTTTGGCCTCCTTTGCTCAGCGCCTGCTTTGTAACTCTCTTTACCATTCCAGCCGGGAACCAATTCTGTTGACAGGAACTATCATTCCGGAAAATTTGCCATCCATAAAGACAGCTGTAAAAGCGGGGCGGACATGTATTCTCAGATATGAGTTTTTACCTGTGATGTTTAGTTAATCGGCTGAACCTGAACGTTAGTTCTGTTGCCGTGTATTGATATAAAATATGTCTATATGACTTTCTCTTTTTGACCTGCTCCCTGTTGATTCACCCACCACGATGTTAGTAACGCCTTCATCACCAGTCTGATTGAAATAATAGCGAAGCTATTAACTCCCGATGTGCGGACATAGTTATGGCAGGCGCCAGGCCTGCCGAACCTCATCGAAAAAAATCGTCTACCGCATCGCTCCACTCATGGCCTGACTTCGACCATATTTTGTTTATTGGTGGAGGAAAACCACTTCTGCAGTACCCATTTTTCCCGACGAAATCAAAAGCTCCATACGGATATCCGTTAATCAGTAGCACGCACTTTTGACTATCTTCAGACCAGCCAATTTTTACATCAGAAGGGACGTGGCCGTCAGAAATATCTTCGGCGTTGTAGATATGCAACGCGTCCTGAATCGGATTTCCGTCGACAGATTCATCAAGAGCGTAGAAATATCCGGTCTCACCATCGTCCTCAAAAACTGCCGCCAGCATCCCCTCAGGAGCCAGGCTCTTTATCACCTGCGCTTCACCAACTACGAGCTCGGCCTGTATTGTTACTAAGATTGCCATTCAAATTACTCTCCTTTCCTTGTGCATTACGTTAGATAGCTTTCTAACTTACCGCAAATTTAACATAGCGTCTGTTCTGGCATATAGCAGATAGTAATAACACTATAGAATTCTCTTAAATATCCCGCACGGTCAAGAACGGCACGAATTTTAGAAGTCGTATGGCATGGCGACCACCGGTACCAGAAAGCGGGGGATACTGGGTGACTTTTTCAGCCAGGGCGTGGCGCAGCTGAACCTGTTTGATGAGAGCGCGCCGCGCGCTAACAGCGAGGCGCTGATATCACTGAGGGACAAATTCAACCAGCAGGGGCGGGGAACGCTCTATTTTGCGGGGCAGGGCATCCAGCAGTCGTGGCAGATGAAGCGGGAGAGGCTTTCGCCTTGCTGCACGACATGGCTCGCTGATGTACAGACCGCGCGGGCATGGTTAAAGTGATGGTCTCCGGGCATTCAATGCAAGATAACATCCGCTTTGAGCGAGGCGCGGACGTTTAATCATGGCAAACTGAAGAAAGTCTGACTCAGCCTTCGCGCTGGGCCCGGTTTTGGGTTATCCAACGCTCTATTTTCATCCTGCTTTCTTCGGTTGCTGGATTGAAGAGCATCATTGACAGATCCGGCCTCCCTTCGACAGAAAAGGTGCAAAACTCCAGCGCAATTGTCCCGATTTGCGGGTGATGTAGCATCTTTAACCCTTCCCCATGCCCGGCAACATCGTTGTTACGCCACAGGCGGGCAAAGTCAGCGCTTTGAGCGGATAGCTCCTCAACCAGCCGAGCGATTTCCTCTGACGCACCAAGGCGCGCGGCATCCGCCCGAAAGGCATTGACGATGAGCCGGGCCACGCCCTCCCGGTCGTGCTGCATCTCCAGCGCCTCGGGGTCGGTAAACAGCAGGCGCAGAATATTTCGCCGCGCGGGCGGCAGCAGCGCGTAGTCCTTCAGCACAACCGTCGCCGGATAATTCCATGCCACTACATCCCAGATGACGGTTTTGATAATCGCCGGAATCGTCAGGCTTTCCAGCACGCGTTGCAACCGTGGGGTTATGCTGCCGGACGGACTTACCCGGCTTTCCGGCGGATGGCCAAAGGCAAGTATAAACAGATGATCGCGTTCGGGAGATGTAAGCCGCAGCCCGGCAGCAATCCGGTTCAGCACCTCGCGTGAGGGGGCTCCCCCTCGGCCCTGCTCAAGCCAGGTATACCAGGTCGGGCTGATATTCGCGAGCTGAGCCACCTCTTCGCGGCGCAGGCCCGGCGTACGGCGGCGGCCGGGCAAAAAACCAAACGAAGCCGGGTCAAGTCCCAGACGGCGGGCCCTTAAAAAATCACCCAGAGGATTTTCAGAAAGCAGCGTCATAAATTAGCCTGTTAATGTTTATACACTGATAACGTCACTACTTTAATAGTAAAAGATCCGTGCTTACGCTGTTGCAGTAAATTACTCAGGAGAAAGACCATGCGTATTTTTGTAACGGGTGCGACGGGTTTTATTGGCTCACGTGTAGTATCAGCCCTTCTTGCACGCGGCCATCAGGTGACCGGGCTTGTGCGTTCAGAAGAAGCAGCCCGGCAGTTAGTCGATAAGGGCGTTACTGCCCAGCGCGGAACGCTGGAAGATCCCCTGTCGTGGGTTGCAGGCATCGACCAGTGCGATGCAGTGATCCACACCGCCTTCGATCATGATTTCACCCGTTTTGTGGAAAATTGCGAAAAAGATCGCCGGGTTATTAGCGCTATTGGCTTTGTGCTTCAGGGCAGCCAGCGCCCGCTGCTTATCACCTCCGGCACCGGGATGGGTGATGACGGCAGCGGCCAGCCCGCTCTGGAGCAGAATTTCAACCCGGCACATCCTAACCCACGTGTAGCCTCTGAGCTGGAAGGCTCTCAGCTACTGGAATCAGGGATTGATGTGCGCGTGGTGCGTTTGCCTCAGGTTCACAACACCGAACGCCAGGGGTTAATCAGCTATTACATCTCTCTTGCCAGAGAAAAAGGCGCAGCAGCTTACATTGGCGAAGGTAAAAACGCCTGGTGTGCGGCACACGTGGATGACGTGGCCGGGCTGTACGTAAAAGTGCTTGAGCAAGGCGAACGCGGCAAACGTTATCATGCGGTAGCGGAGGAAAGCATTGCCTCATGGCTGATTGCGCAAACCGTGGCGACCGGCCTGGATATCCCTGCTGTTTCGCTGAAATCAGAACAGGCCGCAGAGCATTTTGGCTGGTTCGCCGCTTTCACAATGATGGATATGCGTGCCAGCGGTGCATGGACACGCCAGCAGCTCGACTGGCAGCCCAAAGGACCAGGGCTTATTGATGATTTGCGCAGCATGAGTTTCTCAGGCAAGCCTTAGACCCAGCGCCGGGTAGCGGTTAAAACTTACATCTATAGGCAAAGCCTGTTATTACGGCGCCGCCGATACGTCCGCTCCTGGCACAGAGCAGATGTTATTAACACCATACACGTGTCTCTGATTTTCGTACTGTCAGGGACGACGCGACGTCTGGATGCCGTATGGCGTGACGACCATCGGTACCAGAAGACGGGCGTTATGCCGGATCAGGCACGGTTTTATGGGCAAGTAGCGACAGGCAGTCAGAAATTCTCTGCCTGCTTTTTTGTTTTTATCACCGCAGGCCAGCGATCCGCTGACCGCAGTTTTATGACGCGCAAGCGCGGGTGTTTTCTTGCTGATTTGTCTGACTTAAGCAACCCTCCCGGAATGTTAAGCCTATACTGACCAGTGTAGTCGTAACTTTCCTCTGAGGCGGCGTACGGTAAATGAACCGATACCCGCCTTACCTATGGTTATCAGGAGAACAACATGCAAAAGACGAAAACCCTGAAAGGGCTGCTGGTTGCCTCAGCAGTCGCCGCGATGTTCAGCACCGCAGGCGTGCAGGCCGAGACAGCGAAAAGCACCACGCAAAATGAGGCCGCAGGCCAGACCACATCGGGTGCGAAACTCAGCGCGGGCGATGAAAAAGCGCTGAAGGACATGGCGCAGGCCGACATCAATGAAGTCGCAGCCGCGAAGATTGCGCTGGAGAAAGCACAGAACAGCGACGTCAAAGCCTTTGCACAGAAGATGGTCGATGACCATAGCGCTGCCCTCAGCAAAGTGCAGGCGGTTGCCCAGCAGAAAGGCGTGACGCTGCCGACCGAGCCCGACGCGAAGCACAAGGCCATGGCCGCTAAGCTTGAAAAAGAGAGTGGCGACGCCTTTGACAAGCAGTATATGGAGAACGCCGGTACTAAAGACCACAAAATGGTGCTCTCAAAACTGCAGAGCGACGCCAAAAAAATTAAGGATGCAGATGTGAAGGCGCTGGCCGACGCGCATACGCCGGTTGTTGAGGAACACCTGAAGTCTGCCGAGCAGATGTCGAAACATTCAGGTAAATAATCGGGTCAATGTGTGAGCACAGGGTTCGGTAAACCGGAATACTTGTGCTCAGGACAAAAAATCGCGCCACGCCAGAAGTGGCGTTGTTGTTGCGATCAATAGATGAATAACAGGGACGTTATTTTCACCACATCGCAGGCAAAAAAACCAACCGCAACAGGTTGGTTTTTTAATCGGTACGGACACCCATTCACATTGTGTTCGTGTCGTTCATCTGGCCGTGAAGCGTTGTGATAAGAAAAGCGGGGCGCCGCATTTGCCACAGCATCCAGATGACGCCCAGGCCCACGACGATAGCGCCAACCCAGGCGGTGCTGGTCAGTCCCATAACTTCCAGACTCGCCCCTCCGAACAGTGAACCCAGTGCAATGCCACCGTTGAAGCCGGCAATGTTTAATCCAGCGGCAACGGCGGGAGCGTGCGGCGCATGGCTATGGGACAATCTGATAACACGTGCCTGCAAGGCCGGTACAGCCGCGTAAGTCAGTGCTCCCAGCAAGCCCGTGAGCAGCACCATCAGTGGCAATGACGACGCTGACAGCCAGATAGCCAACAACACGACGGCGAGGCCGACAAGCACCGTCATCACGGCCGCATCGGGCCCCTTACGATCGGTGAGTCGCCCACCCCATACGTTGCCAACGGCTGCCATGATGCCATAACCCAGCATCAACAGGCTGGCAGTGCCTGAGCTAACCTTCGTCACTTGCTGTAAAACGGGTGAAATATAGGTATATAGCGCGAACGATCCTGCATAGGCCAGTACGGTGATACTGGCGCCTGCCAGTAAACGCGGATTGAATATGGTCCGTAGTCCGTTCATCGCATTAGCCTGCGTTAAGGTATCGTCACGTTCCGCTGGCATCAGCGTCAGTAAGCCCAGAAAGCCAATGGCACCACTGCCTGCCACTCCCATAAAGATAACCTGCCAGCTTAACAAACTGCCCAAATAGGTGCCGACTGGCACGCCAATCGCCAGTGCCAGCGTCAGCCCGCCGAAAACTACCGCGACGGCCGCACCAGCGCGATGCTGCCCGGCAAGCTGCGTTGCCACGCTGGACGCCACGGCGAGAAAAACGCCATGCCCCAGACCTGAAGCAAAACGAGCGACCAGCATTGGCATCAACGCATCGGACACACTTACCACCGCGTTGCCCAGCGTAAACATTGCCATCGCCACCAGCAGTAGCCGCTTGCGTGGCCAGCGGGTTGCCAGCGCGGTCAAAACAGGCGCGCCGATCACCGCGCCCAGAGCGTAGGCTGTGACCGCCATGCCAACCTGGCTGACAGTGGTATGCAAATCGGCAGAGATGGTTGACACCAGCCCGATAGTGACGAACTCAGTAAAGCCCAGTGCAAAGGCGCAAAGCGCGAAGACATAGATGACGAAAGGCATACGTTCACTCATACCGTAACCTCCTGCTGCCGGTGGTTTAGCTCCAGCGGGAATTTCGTCACGGCCGCGGGACCGCCGGGCGCGCTGTCGGCTTCCTCAGCCGTTTTTTTACGTTTATGGTGGATCAGGACGAACAAAGGGTGTGGCATGGTTTGGGGCTCCTGTATTGCAAAACCGATGACCGCCTTCGCCGATGTGACGGACACGATGACGCGCCGGGCCGCGGGCGATTCTCATCAGCCAGCACCCCCATGAAAAGGGTGAAGCAGGGGCTGGAGATGACGATCTTCGGGGGAAAGCGGCGCGTCGCCAAAGACCAATACTTACTGCGACACGCCAGGTTTTGATCGCCATTCTAGTGATGCCGATCTACCATATAAATGACCATAATCGACAAACACTTTCCCTGAATCGTACCAAATGACTTTACGCAATCTTGATGACCTGGCGGTATTTGTGCACGTCGTTGAGTGCCGGAGCTTTTCTGCGGCGGCGCGCGCCCTGCATCTGGCACCCAAGACCGTGAGCAAGCAGATAGCCCGGCTGGAGCAGGCGCTGGGCGCGACTCTGTTTGAGCGAAACACGCGCAACCTGCGCATCACCCATGAAGGGCGCGCTATTGCCGAGCGGGCGAAGGTCGCGCTGGGCGTACTGGAAGAAATGCAGGAAGTGGCGACGGGCGCCAGCCGCGATCTGCGCGGCATTATCCGCCTGACTGCGCCCATGCCGTTTGGGCGTAAGTACGTGGCACCGGCCATCCAGGATTTCTGCCGCCTGCATCCTGGTGTCACTTTCGACCTGCGGCTCTCCGATCAGATGCAGGATCTGTATAGCGACGATTTGGATCTGGCTATCCGTATGGGTGAGCTGGCCGATTCGCGGCTGGTCGCGCTGCGTGTGGCCGACAACCGCCGTATCCTGGCGGCATCTCCTGATTATCTGAAAGCGCACGGGCAGCCTGCTCATCCGCAAGATCTGGCGCAGCATAACTGCCTGGTGTTCGCCTATCCGGGCCTGCAGCAAAGCATCTGGCCGCTGCGCAAAGGCCGCATGGAAAAAGCTGTCGCGGTGGGCGGCACGCTGTGCAGCGACAGCGGCGACGTGCTTCACGCCTGGTGCCTTGCCGGGATGGGCATCTCGCTGCGAGAGACCTGGGATATACATGAAGAACTGCGTGACGGGCGGTTAATACGCGTTTTGCCGGAGTGGGAAGCGACCCCTTCCAGGATCAGCATCGTGCGGGCGCGGCGAGAGCCCATTGCTCGTCGGTTGACGGTGTTCAGTGATTTTCTGCTGGAACGCTGGCGGGATGCGCCGTGGGATGCGCCCTGACAGGTTTTATGCCTCTTTGCTGCCCCCAGACGTTAACGATCAGTAAAGGGGCGTTCTGGCTGTCAAGATCGGTGAAATTCATGTGGCTCTCCGGTGATGAGGTGTCCGGTGAATCTATTGCACCTGGCAACACGTTCACAACCGAAAAACGGACGAGTATTTTTCGGTAAAGAGTAACTGATGGTCAGCAAGGTTTGCCTGCCCGACGTTCACGGCTCCCGCAGAAAGCGGGGAGCGGGCTGCTTATTTACGCGGTCACGTAAAAAAACTTAACGCCACCCACCTGGAATCGGCGGCTTCAGGCGCTCGCCCGTGTGCGTATACTCAGTCTTTCAATTTCATCCAGGATACGCCTTATGACTCATCCTTCCTCACAGACCGTCGCGCATTTTTACCGCCACCATGCCCTGCAGTGGGACGAGATAAGACAGGCGCGATTTGTTGAGCAGCCGTGGCTCGATGCCGTACTGGAGGGGCTGCAAGAGGGCGGTACCGTGCTCGATATCGGCTGCGGGTCAGGGAGCCCGGTAGGTGTGTATATCGACAGCAAAGGGTTTGCTATCACCGGCATTGACGTAACGCCTGCGCTGGTTGCCCTTTGTCGGGAACGGCTGCCGCGCCACCGCTGGTTAACCGGTGATATGAGAACGCTGTCGCTTAGCGCGCGTTTTGATGCGCTGATTGCCTGGGACAGCTTTTTTCATCTCACGCGTGAAGATCAGCGCGCCATGTTTGCTATTTTTCAGCAGCACGCAAAACCAGGCGCGAAATTACTGTTTAACAGCGGGCCGGAAAATGGCGAAGCGGTGGGGGAATTTCTGGGTGAGGCGTTATATCACGCGAGCCTGTCGCCGGAAGAATACACGCAATTACTGAATGCGCATGGCTTTGACGTTCTCACGTTTCGCCCGAATGACGCGGCGAGCGGTGGGCGCACCGTCTGGCTGGCGCAAGCGCGCTGAGCTTATTGACGCCGCGGCCCGTCTCGACGGGCCATATTATCCGGCATTACAGCCAGCCCATATAATCGGCGCCCCAGACGACAACTGCCACTATCACTAAAATCATCGTTGTTTTGCGCATCGTATACGTTCTCTGATTAAGTTCTTCCTTAACATCATGCCCGTAATACGAAAGATTATCTAATAACAGCGTCACACGACAGGGTTATCAACAGGGGCGAGCAGGTCCGGGCTCTGGTTTCTGATATTCCCTACCGCGCGATCCACCGGGTGCCAGATAAACGCGTCAGGCCCGAGCGCGCCGTCGTGCGCGAGCGTTTCTGCGCGTTTGTCTGAGGTCTCCGGGCTGAGCCAGGCGAGCGCGGCTTCTGCCGTTAACGCCACCGGGCGGCGGTCGTGGATGTCGATGAGCCCTTTGTCCGCCGCCGCGGTGACAATCACAAACCCTTCCCGGTCGTCGCCCTGCTCAAACGGCGCTTTGCCGATGGCGGCGAAAAACAGCGGCTCGCCATCAGCGCGGTGAATGAAATAAGGCTGCTTTTTATCGCCTTCGCGTTTCCACTCATACCAGCCGTCGGCAAAGACAATCGCGCGCCCGTGTTGCCACAGCGGCTTAAACATCCGGCTGGTGGCGGCGGTTTCCACGCGCGCGTTAATCAGCGGCGTTTTATGCCACCACGCTGGCGCATAGCCCCAGTGAACAGGGTCGAGATGCAACACATCTTCGCGCTGGCTCAGTAACAGCACGCGGGTGCCGGGCGCGACGTTATAGCGCGCCAGCGGCTCCGGGTCGAAAGCGATATCGCGCTCCGTCGTTTCATCAAGCGCCGCGAGGTACTCTTCACGGCTTAAGGTCTGGGCAAATCTGCCGCACATAGCAGGCTCCGGTTAACAGGCTTTACCGAAGTATAGGGCAGGAACCGCGCGCCCTCCCGGCGGGGAGGGCGCTGAGGGTTATTTCTGAATGAGATAACGGATGGTGGGGCCATCCTGCTGGATATCCAGCACCGTATAGCCGTGGTTGCGGGCGTCCAGCGGAATGTTATTAATCGACTGCGGGCAGTCGCTGATCACTTCCAGGATCTCGCCCTTTTTCAGCTGCGGCAGCGCTTCGAGCGTGGCGACCGCCGGGTAAGGGCAGGGCTCGCCGGACATATCCAGGCGATAATCAGGGGTAATGGCGTTCATGCGCCCTCCTTAATAGCCGCAGCGGTGGCGGCAGGTTTCTGACGGCGGAAAAAGCGTTTCTCCTGCGCGATGACCAGCATCAGCGCGGCGAAAAGCAGCAGATACGTCACCAGCAGTCCGCCGAGTGGCCCGAATGTATTCAGCAGATTGATTTTGTCCCAGCTGGTCGCAAGCGACGGCGCAAGGTCATCCCAGAAATACGCCAGCACGGTGGAGCCAATCACGTTGCCAAGCCCCACCCACCAGTAGTGCACCTGGCCTTCCACAGCGCGATACATCCAGCCGGTTTCACAGCCGCCGGCCAGCACAATACCGAAGCCGAACAGCAGCCCGCCGAGCACCGCGTTCGGGCCAGCCCACATGATTTTCGGCTCGGCACCCAGCTGGACATAGCTGAAGATGCCGATGGCGCTTGCGGCCATGCCGAAAATAATCGCTTTAGCCATATGGGTGCGGCCGGTTATCCACATATCGCGAAACGCGGAGGTAAAGCAGATCTGCGCGCGTTCGATAAGCAAGCCAAAACCGACGCCGAACAGCATCGCGAGGCCCAGTTTCGGCGCGTTCATGGCCGTGAGCAGCGCCCAGCCAATCATGCCCGCAAACACCAGCATCCCGATGCGAAAACGGCGCTTCGCCTGGTCAGGCTTTTGCGTTAGCGGCGCGGCGGCGCTCACTTTCTGCATTTTCACCGGAATACGAAACAGCGGCAGCAGGGTAAAGCGCGCGCCGAACCACGAGCCGATGGCTGTCGCCAGCGCGAAAAACCAGGCGTGCAGCGAGAACTGCGGAATACCAGTAAAGAATGCGGCCAGGTTGCAGCCCATCGCCAGACGCGCGCCGAAACCCGCGATGATGCCGCCCGCGACCGCCTGAATAATGCGGATGCGGTGCTGCGGCATACGCAACTTCACATTGTTGGCCCACAGCGCCGCCGCGAAGCAGCCGCCGAACATGCCGATAATCATCATCCCGTCGATGCGGGTCAGCGGGGTGCCTTCCAGATGAATCAGCTTGTAGTAGCCCCAGTTTTCAGCGTGAACGCCGAAGAGCTGTAAGAGTTGTCCGCCCCAGCGGGTGAATTCGCCGGTAACGGCCCAGAAGGTGCCGGTGATGCCGAAATAGTAAGTGGAGAGGATGCCTGCGGCGATTACGGCGGGCAGGGGTGCCCAGAAACGAACGAGATATTGCTGTTTAAAGTCGTGCCATGACATGAATTTTAGCCTCTGAACTCAGACGGAACTAAAAGGCGCTGTGAGCGCGCCAAAAGAAGCCCGCATCTTACGCCGCTGGCGGTTTTCGCACAGCAAAAATTCGGCAAAAGTGAATCTGGATCAATTCCCGCGCCGCTGCGTTGGGGTGGAAGCGTTAACGCTTTAATGCCACAATCTTTTTTTCTTCACGGGCAGGACAAACGATGAAAAAAATCGCGCTGGGATTGATGATGCTGGGGCTGAGCGGATGCGTTCAGGTGGAGAACTATAACGAGGTGGTGAAAACGCCGCCGCCTGCGGGGTTGGCAGGGTACTGGCAGTCGAAAGGGCCGCAAAGCGAGCTGGTAAGCCCGGAGGCGATCGCGAGCCTGGTGGTGACGCCTGCAGGCGATACGCTTGACTGCCGTCAGTGGCAGCGGGTGATTGCGCTGCCAGGGAAGCTGATGCGTCGCGATGATACCCTTTATAACGTGACCAATAAGCTTGAGGTTTATAAGCTTTCGCGCGAGGGCGATACGCTGGAATACGCCGGGATGACGCTTGAGCGCGTGGACCGTCCGACGACCGAGTGCGCGGATTTCCTTACCAAAAATCCGCTGGATACGCCGCTGCCGTAAGGGCGTTTTCAGTGAAAGTGAGCCTGGCGCGTATCTGCATGCCGGGCTTTTTTATGGGGGGCTGGCGGCGGGTGCGCTTCGCTTACCCGCCCTACGGGAGAGTGGTTTCTGATTTCAGGCGGATGCGCTTCGCTTACCGGCCCTACAGGCCGGAATGTCTTTTGTAGGGTGGGTAAGCGTAGCGCACCCGCCATCACGCCAAACCCCACCACCACGCCAAACCCCGCCAAAGGCCAAACCCCCACCACCAGGCCGCACACCCGCTTCACACATCACACTGAAATATTCACATTCCCGGACGGGAGAAAAGCGCAGGGCCGCGGCGTAATACCGCGGCCCTGAATGACAGGAAATTATTGATTGAAATCGTTTGGCATTAACACATTGCCGGAAAGCTTACCGTAGGCGGATACCAGCGATTTCTGATTGCCGTTCTGCTCAATCAGTACGCGTAATTCTTCCATCCGCGCCTGAAGCTTGATTTTCAGCGCTGCTTCGTTGGCCAGCACCTTCGTCAGCAGCTCACGCGCTTTTTCCTGAAACACGCTGTTATCCGGCTCGATTGGGTTGCGGGCAATCGCTTCTACCAGGGTAACGTACTTTACTTCCTGTTCAATCAGCTCATCCCACTGTCCTGAGTTCGCCAGGCTGAGCATGGTATTACTAAGCGCGTACAGCGCCTGCCAGTTGTTTAGGGATGAGATGAAATCATTCATCAGAACGTTTCCTGCGCGAGAGTGGTGCCGGGGCCAATCTGCTTCCAGGCGTCAGCAATATTGGTCATCAGGGTTTCAACTTCATTGATGGCATCAACATCGTTACGCAGGTTGGCATGCAGTAAACGTCGCACCATGTATTCATAAAGCGAGGCTAGGTTACGCGGCAAATCGCCGCCAATATCCATATTCAGGCCAGCTTTGAGTCCGTTATCGATAATGTTAATGGCTTTAGTCAGCGCCTGACCTTTTGCCACCGTGTCGCCCTGTTCAATAAACAGGCGCGCGCGGACAAGGGCACTGAGTGCCCCGTCAAATAACATTACGACCAGCTGGTGTGGGCTTGCGCTCATTACCGCACTTTCCAGGCCCACCTGCTGATAGGCCTGAACACCAGAGCTATTGTACATATCCGTTCCTTAACTGCTTGAAGAGGAGAACTGTTTAGTCAGGTACGTTGAGGTGCTGTTCAGTTTGTTTACCAGGGAATCCAGGTTGCTAAACTGCGACTTATAACGCGCCATGGTGGCTTCAATGGAAGCTTCCATCGCGGTATAGCGCTTATCCAGCGATTTCAGCGTGTCGTTAATACTGTCTTTCGCGTTCTGAATAACGCCTTCTTTGCCGGTGGTGGTGCTCAGCATGGAGGTCAGGGTGTTATTCATCTGCGTGGCCATACCGGTCGCTTTGCCGTCGCCCACGAAGTAGGCCTGAACGGCGTCCGGGTTTTCGGTCAGCGCTTTGGTCAGTTTCGCATCGTCAACTTTCAGTACGCCAGCGGCGCCGTCGGCAGCCAGAACCGGGTCCTGTGTGATGCCGAGCTGTGCCATGATAGCGATACTGCCGCTCTGCACCTGGGTCAGCGTGCTGCGCAGCTGAGACTGGATGGAACGTACGTTACTGTCGCCGATCAGCGCGCCGTTGTTGGAGGATTGCGTATCGCCCGCATCCACTTTGACGTACTTGGTCACAGAAGCAATGGTGGACTGCAGCGCGTTATACGCGGTCACCCAGTCGGTCACGGCCTTTTTGTTGGCGTCGGTCGCGCGGGTCACAGAGAGCGTTTCGTTAGCGGTGCTCTGCGCTTTCAGCGTCAGCGTGGTGCCCGGCAGCGCGTCAGAAATCACGTTAGTGGAGCGTTCGATTTCGATATCGTTCACCACCACTTTGGCGTTCTGAGAGGCCGTCTGGATGGAGAGCGCACCGGTTTTGGTGCTGGAATCGAAGCCGATAATCCCCTGCAGGGTATCGTCGCCGGTGACCGTGACGGTCATGTCATTGCTGGTGCCGGTGGTTTTGGAGGTCAGCATCAGGCGGTAGTCACCGTCAGACGCTTTAATCACGCTCGCGGAAACATTGCCGCCCGCTTTGTTAATCGCTTTTGCGATGCCGTTCAGCGAGGTATCGCCATCAGCCAGAGAAACGGTCAGCGGTTTGGACGTGCCCGGCTGGCTGATGGTGACGGTACGGGTGGTGCCCGTAGTGGCACCCAGCTGCGTGGTGTTGCTGGCGATAGAGCCAGAGGTCAGCACCTGCGCTTTCGCCATCTGTTTTACGTTGACGGTGTAATCACCGGTCATCGCATCGCTGGTGGTGGTCGCCGCAAACGCGGTATTGGTGCTGCTGACCGAGGTTGAATTCCATGTTGCGGTTTTACCGAGCGCAGCCGTCGCGGTCTGCAGGCTCTGCAGCGAGCTTTGCAGCTTGCTGTAGGCGCTCAACTGCGTGTTATACGTCGTCTGCTGTTTGGTAATAACCGTCAGTTTGGTTTGTTCTGCCGCTTCCAGCTTGTCATACAGATCGGCAAGCCCAAGATTCGAGCCTACCCCGAGATTACTGATTGTAGCCATGCGTGATTTCCTTGAAGTCGATGGTCGTTTCAGTCTCTTATCGGCGACGCAAAGCAAAAGTTTACTCCTGGCGGCAAAAAAATAATCCCTGGAATAGATGATGCAGACGCAGGCTATTGAGCCGATAGCCTGCCTTAAGTGAAATATTCCCCTTCTTTATATGTCTGCAAAAAAGTCAGAAAAAAATGACCAACCCGCATTAATAATAAGGAAATGGCAGCCAGAATTTATTTATACAATACATAAGAAAAATCTTAGTTCTGAGACTTATAAAAAGACATTAAATAAAACAATTCTTTTAAAAACAATCACATGTAAATTTTTTGAGTTTGTTTCTAAAGTCTTTTTAAGAAGCGTCGATAACCTTGTTGACGGTGAGAGACGCCGTGAGTGTTAGGCACCGAACCTAAACCCAATTTTTGAAGGAATTAAATTATGTCAGTTATCAATACTAACCTTTTGTCCCTGACCACTCAGACCAACCTGAACAAATCTCAGTCTGCTCTGGGCACTGCTATCGAGCGTCTGTCCTCTGGTCTGCGTATCAACAGCGCGAAAGACGACGCTGCTGGCCAGGCGATTGCTAACCGTATGACCTCTCAGGTTAAAGGTATGACCCAGGCTGCTCGTAACGCAAACGACGGCATCTCCCTGGTTCAGACCGCTGAAGGTAACCTGAACGAAATCAACACCAACTTACAGCGTATCCGTGAGCTGGCTGTTCAGGCTGCAAACGACACCAACGGTTCTACCGACCTGACTTCCATCAACACGGAAATCACTCAGCGTCTGTCTGAAATCGACCGTATCGCTGGTGGTGCTAACTTCAACGGCAAAAAACTGCTGGACGGTTCTGTAAGCACCGCTCTGAAAATTCAGGTTGGCGCTGGTACTTCTTCTAACGATACCATCTCCATCGACAGCAACGCGCTGATCAACGCCACTTCCGGTACTCTGGACTCTGCGCTGAGCACCTCTATCGCAGACAACTCCTCTGCACAGGCTGTGATTTCTGCTGCTGACGCTGCTATCGCTAAGATCGATACCGCGCGTTCTAACATGGGTGCGATTCAGAACCGTTTTGAATCTACCATCAACAACCTGAACAACTCTATCAACAACCTGTCTGCGGCACAGTCCCGTATCCAGGACGCTGACTACGCGACCGAAGTTTCTAACATGTCTCGCGCTCAGATCCTGCAACAGGCTGGTACTTCTGTACTGTCTCAGGCAAACCAGGTTCCGCAGTCCATGCTGTCCCTGCTGCGTTAATAGACGCTCAAGCTTTCAAAAAGGTTGCTGGAAACAGCAACCTTTTTTTTTGCCTGTCAGTTATCGGCATTTACCTTAAATGCAATCTCCAAAATAAGCCGCTATTCGCGGGGTTTTTCACTCCATTATGCCCGCGCCCCCGATGTTACCCTTTCAGGAAAGCTTCCTTTTTGTGTGCCGCGAAGGGAATCCACCCCCAGGTTGCGACAGATATGGCCGGGTTGACTGGCAAAACGCCGTCGCGCGTTGCAATTAATGATGAGTTAAAACCGATGAATCAGTTTGCCCAGTGTCGTGCAATGCATCAGTACTACCGTGACATCTTCACCCGCACTATTTATCTCCCTGAAGCGGATGTGATGCCGTCGCATCTGGTGGCGGAAGTGTTGCACTTCTGGAGCACCGATTATGCCGCGATGGAGCCCGCCATTATGGCGGCGCCAATGCCGCCCGAACTGGATGCTGAAAAAGCGCTGGCGATTAAACATCTGCTGTGCGCCGCAACGCTTGCCAACCAAGCGTTCGACAGTAAAAAGCAGGGGCATCAGATTGCCGCCGTGGAAGGTTTCGGCGATCGAGTGACCGCGCACGTGGTGGAAGCGCTTAAGCGCGACGACGCGGTCAATCTCGTGGTCGCCGCCATTCAGCTCCTCTTTCGCGTGGGCGAAATCGACGGCGCGGTCTTTTTAATCTCGAATCATCTTTCGCGGCTCAGCAACAGCGCGCCGGTCTTGAAAATTCTGCTGCTCATCTGCCTGATGGAAGAAGACTACAACCAGGCGCAGGTGGTGATTCAGGCGCTGACCAGCGATTCTTCCTTAATAGAGGAAGAGTCGCTGGTGCTGCTGATGATTGTTTGTGGCATTTATAAGCTTGGCGGCTGCCCGGATTCCTTTATCGATTTCCGCCCGCTCAATGAACCGCTGCCGCTGCCGGATTACAGCCGTTACAGCTGGCATATCCCGAAAGCCGCCACCGGTAACACCACGGTGCTGATCTCCTGCGATCCGAACTATTTCTTCGATCACGCCCAGGCGCTGGTGGCGTCAGTCTATGACACCAACGGCACCGCGCTGGATGTGCATCTGCACATCTATAACTGCGACGCGCGCTGCGAGGCACGCGTGCGCGAGATGCAGGCGGCGTTTCCTGGCCTGAACTTTTCTCTCAGTAGTGAAGTTATCGCGCCGGTGCGCGGCATTAACGTGCATTACGCCTCGCGCCGTTTTGTTTTCCTGCGTTACGCGCTGGAGCAGTTTGACGCGCCGGTGATGCTGCTTGATGCCGACTGCCTGGTGCGCAAACCCTGGGCTGATGTGCATACGCGTCTTGACGACGCTGACCTGATCCTCACCTGCAGCGACGGCGCGCCGCTCTGGGAGCGCGTGCTGGGTGCCTTTATCTATGCCCGCCCGACGCAGGCGAACTTCCGCTATCTCGATATCGTGGCCCGTTTTATCGACCGCAACCTGGCGGCGGAAAACAACGAGTGGTTCCTCGATCAGGTGGCGCTTTCATTTGCGCTCGACACTTTGCCTGCTGTTGAACAGATGCAGGTACGCAGGGAGGAGGCTTCACGGCTGGTGTGTATCAACCATACGCCAGACGCATTCGCCTGGATGGTTACAACGGTTAAAAATGGCAAGGGTCCATTCAGCGATTATAAAACCAGTCTGATGGCGAAATACCTCAGCGCATAAACTCTCTATTTATTAAAACGGATGAATGATGTGAAGACGCTCTACCCGGAACACCGCATTAGCCCTCTCGCGCTGCACGCCAGCGCCGCGCTTAACCACGTGGCGGCGGCGTCGCCTGCGTTCGCACGCGTGCTGGAGATTGGCTGCGGGGCAGGCGAGACGCTCATCGCCCACGCCCGCGCCTGGCCGAACAGCATCGCGCTTGGGATCGATCTTGACGAAGCGCGTATCGGTGAAGGGCAGCAACAGATCCAGGCAAGCGGGCTGACCAATATTGAGCTGTTCGCCGCGGGTCTTGGCGATCTGCTGGCGGTCTCGCCGGGCGAGTTTGACTACATCATCATTCACGGGCGTTTTTCCCACACCGACGACGACACGCGCGACGCGCTGCTGCGCTGGTGTCGTCAGCATCTCTCTGCGCAGGGCATCATTGCGTATCACGCGACGCTTGCAGAGAACGACGATGACGCCACGCTTCGCGACGCGCTCGCGTTCCACAGCCAGCGCGCCGCAACTCACAATGAAAAGCTCGCCTCGGCGCGTGCCATGCTTGGATATCTGGCGATGACGCTGCCGGATGGCGCGCTCAAAACGCGGGTGCTGGCGGCGGAAGCGCTGGACGATGCGTCGCTGATGCAGCGCTATCTGGCAGACGATACGGCTGCCCGCAACTACACCGATTTTGCCCGCGACATGCAGGCGCTGGATCTGGCGTGTATCGGCGATGCACTCCCGCAGACCGATCTTGCCGCGTGCTATGGCGAACGCCAGCAGCAGCTCCATGCGATGATCGCCGGGCCGCGCGATCGCCACAGCGCGCGCCAGTACCTCGATTTCGCGGTCAACCGCCGCGAGCGCTTCACGATGCTCTGCGCCAAAGACGCGGCAGAGCCATCCTTCGTGCCGGATCTGGCCATGCTGGAATCCCTGCACTGGGCGGGCAACTTCACCCGCGTGTTCACGATTAATGGAAAAGTCGTCAGCGGCCATATCTCACAGTCCGGCGTGCCGGTGCGTACGGAAAACCCGGTGACGCTGCAAATTCTTGACGTGCTGGCGGGCGCCTGGCCGATGAGCCTCAGCGTCGAACAGCTGATTTTTAACTGCCGCCTGCCGGAGCGTCCGGGCGACGACACCCGCAAGCAGGTGCTGGAGTCGCTGCGCGATCTCTTTCTCAATAATCTCGACGGGCTGTTCTGGAGTGCCGTACCGGGGCCGTATAACCTGGCGGAAAACGATGTGCTGGCACCGGTCTTGCCGCTGCCGGTGACCGATGAAGAGAGCCGCGTGCTGAACCTGTGGGGCGAGGCGGTTACCGTTACGCCCGCACACTGGCGCTGGCTGCGCGACGGCATGCGCACGACTGACGATGACGCCTGGGCAAGTTTTACCTCGCTGCGTATTCGCGGCGTGCTGCAAGGCACACCGCTCGCCTGGAAAAATGTCATTCAGCCGTTTCTGCGCACCGGCAACGTGGCGTGGCTGAAACAGTGCCTGAATACGCTGTTGCTCCTGAGCGTCAGCGAGCGGCGCGGCGGTCTGCTGCAAAGCGAAGCCAATATGGACGCCGACAGCCAGACCGACAGCAGCGAGATGGATGCCGTCTATGCAGAGGCCAACCGGCTGATTGTCAAAGGTATGGCAAAAGAAGCGCGCGAGTATACCCGCGAACTGCTGGCGCAGGACCCGCAGAATATGCACATCCTGCGCTGCTATTCACGTACCTGCGTGCTGACCGGCGCGTGGGACGAGGCGCTGGACGCGCTCTGCCGCCTGATGGGCCATTACTTCTCAAGCCTCGACATCTATTACGATCTGGCGACCGCGCTGCAAAAAACGCTCGATCACTTTAACGCCAAAAAAGTGGTGCAAGGGCTGTTGCGCCTCGATGAGAAAAACGCGGGTTTCTGGAACTCGCTCGGCACGCTCTACCACGCGCGTGGCGACATGACGCTTGCGGAAAAATGCGCCCGCGAGGCGTTCCGCTTCCAGCCGCGCAACCCGCGCTATCTGGCCATGATGGGCGTGGTGCTGAGCGATAACCAGAAGCTCGACGAAGCGCGTTATTTCCTGGAGAAATCCCTGGAACTGTCGCCTGAAGATTTTGACTGCTTCACCAGCCTGCTGTTCGTGCTGACGCACGACAACCGCGTCAGCGCGCAGGAGCTGCTCGCGAAGCACCGCGATTATGGCGAGCGCGTTACGGCGTACGCCGAACGCTTAGCGCTCAATCTGCCGCTTAATAATGAGAAAGATCCGCACCGTAAGCTGCGCGTCGGGTTTGTCTCGGGCGATTTGCGTACGCACCCGGTCAGCAACTTCCTGCTGCCGTTCTGGGAGTCGTTTGACCGCACGCAGTTTGAACTGGTGGGCTATAACGCCGCGCCGATGCACGACGAGGTGACCGATCACCTGCGCGCGGGCGCGGTGTTGTGGCGCGATGCGTATCAGTTAAGCGATCGCGAGCTGGCGCGCCAGATCAACGACGATGGCGTGGACATTCTTATCGATCTCTCCGGGCATACCACCTGGACGCGGCTGCCGATGTTCGCGCTGCGCCCGGCACCGCTGCAAATGACCTGGATTGGCTACCCTGGCACGACGGGCGTACCGGCGATGGATTACCGCCTGCTGTCGTCTACGCTTGCAAGCCCTCCAGGGCTCGCTGAGCAGTTTACCGAGCAGATCCTCTGGGTGCCGATGCGCAAAATTTTTGAGCCGCACCCGCAAAGCCCGGATGTAAATCCGCTACCGGCGCTGCGTAACGGCCATCTGACGTTTGCGAGCTTCAACCGCCCGAAAAAGATTAACGATGAAGTGCTCGAACTCTGGGCGAAAATTCTGGTGCGTGAACCCAGTGCGAAGCTGCTGATGGGCTTTATGGCCGATGACGAGATGATTGCCATGATGACGCGCCGCCTGACGCATTTCGGCGCGCGCCCCGAACAGCTCATTTTCAGAACGCGCACCGGGCTTATCGAATATCTCGAATACCACCATCACATCGATATTTTGCTCGACGCCTTCCCGTATACCGGCGGTACCACCACCAACCACGGCGCGTGGATGGGCGTGCCGACGCTCACGCTTTGCGGTGAGACGATGGCGGGGCGTCAGGGCGTTGAAACAATGAATGGCTACGGACTGCCGGAATTTGTGGCGAACGATAAAGCAGACTACGTCGAAAAAGCGCTCTCCTGGCAGGGCCGCTTTGAGGAACTGAACGCGATTCGTCTCTCCATGCGCAGCCGCATCCCGACGAATAACGCCGACGGGTTCCGGGTGGCTGAGACCTTTGAAAAAGGGCTGCGCGAGGCGTGGAAAATTTACTGTACCGGAGAAGCGCCGCGTTCGTTCTTCGTTGAGGAATAACGCGTCGCGACGGCATTACCCATACCGGCCGGGGCCGGCAACGTTTGGTGTAAAACACCGAGGTGTATCATGCAAAATCTATTTGTCACCAGCCCGCTGCTGCCGCCGCTGGAAGAGTTTATCCCGTATCTTGAGCAGATCTGGGAAAACAAATACCTGACCAACGGCGGTCCGTTTCATCAGGAGCTGGAAACGCGGCTCGCGGAGTATCTCGGCGTGGAACACCTCTGCCTGTTTTCCAACGGCACGCTGGCGCTCCTGACCGCGCTGCAGGCGCTGCGCATTACGGGTGAAGTGATCACCACCCCGTATTCGTTCGTCGCCACCTCCCACTCGCTGCTGTGGAACGGCCTGACGCCGGTTTTCGCCGATATCGACCCGGTCACCTGTAATATCGATCCGAACAAAATCGAACAGCTGATCACGCCAGCGACCTCGGCTATCCTGCCGGTCCACTGCTACGGCCTGCCGTGTGATGTCGACAAAATTCAGTCCATCGCCGACGCCTGGGGCCTGAAGGTGATTTACGACGCCGCGCATGCGTTTGGCGTGAAGAAAAACCACCAGAGCATCCTGAACTGCGGCGATCTGTCGATCCTGAGCTTCCATGCGACCAAAGTTTTCAACACCTTTGAAGGCGGGGCAATTATTTGCCCGGACGCGCGCATGAAACAGCGCATCGACTACCTGAAAAACTTCGGCTTTGCCGGGGAAACGACCGTTGTGGCACCGGGCATCAACGCCAAAATGAATGAAGTGCAGGCGGCATTCGGCCTGGTGCAGCTTGGGCATATCGATAACGCGCTGGCGAACCGCGCGGCAATCCATGACCGCTACTGCGAGTGGCTTGCTGATATCCCTGGCATCGAAACCTTCAGCGCGCCGGATGATGTGGAGTGGAACCACTCTTACTTCCCGATCCGCGTGAACGACGACTTCCCGGTCAGCCGCGACGCGCTCTATGAAGCGCTGAAAGCCGAAAATATTTACTCACGCCGCTACTTCTACCCGCTTATCAGCGCGTTCTCGATGTACCGACATCTGCCATCGGCGCAGCCGCAACATCTGCCGATAGCGACCGGTATCGCCGAGCGTATTTTGTGTCTGCCGATTTTCCCGGATCTGACCGAAGAGGATCAGCGCCGCGTGGTGGACGCTATCCGCGCGCAGGCCGCGCTCGGCCTTGCGGAGAAAGTGGCATGAAGCTTGGCATTTACGGCGCGGGCGGGTTAGGGCGCGAGGTGCTGATGCTGGCGCGCGCCATTAACCAGTGCACGTCGCGCTGGAGCGAGATTTTCTTTATTGACGACGTAACCGACGCGCAGGAGGTCTACGGCGCGGCGGTGGTGCGTTTCGACGCGCGTCCGGCGGAGTGCGAAGTGGCAATCGCCATTGGCGAACCGGCGCTGCGCCAGCGTCTGGCGCAAAAGCTCGCAGGCAACGCGCCGCTTGCGACGCTTATTCACCCGAATGTCGATGTCCCGTCGCAAAGCGAGATCCGCGCAGGCGCGATCCTCTGCGATGGCGCTTTTATCTCTTGCGGTGTGACGATTGGCAAAAACGTACTGGTCCTGCCGCGCGCCTGCGTCGGTCACGACTGCGTTATAGGGGAAAATAGTGTCGTATCTGGCATGGTGGCGCTGGCGGGCCACTGTGTAGTGGGCGAGCGCGTATTCATCGGTATGAATAGTTGCGTAAAAGAGCAGACCCGCATCGGCGATGACGCCATCGTCGGAATGGGTTCTGCGGTATTCAGCGACGTGGCGGACGCCACGATCGTACTGGGCAACCCGGCCAGGGCGATGCGCCAGAATACCGAAGGCAAGGTATTTAAATAAGCGCCGCGACAGAACATTTTTTATCTGGAGTATGACCATGACGAACTTAGTGAAGTACAACACCATTTTTATGGAAACCTTTGAAGTGCCGGAAGAAATGCTGGCGGATTACAAATATCAGGACACCCCGTCCTGGGATTCCGTAGGCCACATGACCATGATCGCCGCACTGGAAGAAACCTTCGACATCATGATGGATACCGAAGACATCATTGACTTTACCTCCTGGCAGAAAGGCAAAGAGATCCTGCAAAAATACGACGTAGAAATCGCCTGATATGACGGAGGTCAGCATGCTGCTCGTGGGAAAAAACGCGGTGATCACCGGCTGTCTGCAGGGGATCGGCAACGCCACGATGGTCGCTTATGCGCGGCACGGGGCGAATATCTTCGCCTGCGTTCAGCAGGAAGACGCGGCGTTCAGCGCGCAAATCGCTGAACTTTCTTCGCAATATGGCGTGACCATCACGCCGGTCTGCTTTGATTTGCTGGACGACGCGTCCATCAAGCAGGCGGCGATGGCGATTCAGAAAGCGAAAGTGCCGGTAGATATCCTGGTGAATGTGGCGGGCGTGACGCTCGATGCGCTGTTCCCGATGGTCACCATGGAGCAGTTGCACAAGACCTTCGCCATCAACTTCTTTTCACAGATGGTGTTCACCCAGTACCTGACGCGCCTGATGCTGCGCAATAAACGCGGCAGCATCATCAATATCTCGAGCATTTCCGGCCTTGACGGCAACAGCGGGCAGCTCGCCTACGCGGCGTCGAAAGCCGCGATGGTGGCGGCGACCAAAACGCTCTCCATTGAGCTGGCACCGCAGGGCATTCGCGTGAACGCGGTGGCGCCAGGCGTTATCGCCACGCCGATGACTGAAAACCTCGCAAGCGACGTGGTGGAAAGCAAGCTCGCGCAGAGCGCCCTGCGCCGCACCGGGCGTGCCGACGAAGTGGCCGACACGCTGGTGTGGCTTGGCTCTGACGCGGCGAGCTTTGTGACGGGCCAGGTACTGCGCGTCGATGGCGGGATCGGTTATTAAAAGGGGAAGCCCATGTTGTTGAAAGAGAAAAACGTCATTATCACCGGTTGCGCGCGCGGTATCGGGCGCGCGATGGTGGAGGCTTTCGCCGCCGAAGGCGCGTGCATTTACGCGCATGCGCGCAGCGAAACGCCGGAATTTTTGGCTGATATGGCAGCGCTTGCCGATCGTTACCAGGTGGAGATCTGGCCGCTGTGCTTTGATCTGACCGATAACGACGCAATGAAAGGCGCGGTGAAACGGCTGATGAGCGACAAACGTCCGCTGCACGCGCTGGTTAACAACGCGGGTGTTATCTGGAACGCGCTGTTCCAGATGACCACGATGCAGACGCTGCGAGAACAATTTGAGGTGAATTTTTTCTCGCTGTTCAGCCTGACTCAGATGGTGTCAAAGCTGATGACGCGTCAGCGTTTTGGCAGCATTGTGAATATCGCCTCGACTGCCGCCGAAGATGGTAATTCAGGTAAAGCGGCCTATGGCGCGGCCAAAGCGGCAGTGGTCGCGCTGACCCGCACGATCGCCACAGAGCTTGGCGAGCAGGGGATTCGCGCCAACTGCATCGCGCCGGGTATGACTGAAACCGACATGCTTTCAGCCATGCCGGATTACGTTATCGAAGAGACCCGTAACAGCACTGATCTGCGCCGCCTCGGCGCGCCGCAGGAGATAGCCGCCGCCGCCGTCTGGCTGGCGTCTGATCTTTCATCGTATGTAACGGGCCAGACGATACGTGTTGATGGTGGCATGCGATGAACTGCTGTGCTGCTAACCAAGTTCAGATCGATTTCTTCATTCCGCAGGGCTACGGCCCGGCGGGCGAATACGCCTGGATGCTGGAGCAGTGCGGCCTGACCGCGCCACAGGTTACACAACAGATTCTGGATGCGGTGTTATGACGGATGCGCCTTTCTGGCAACTGACACACGCGCCGCGCGACGCCGTGGCGCTGACTGAAGACGGCGGCGCGACGTTTACATATGGCGAGCTGGCTGACCGCGTGGCGCAGGTGCGCGCGCATCTGCCTGCCCGCGCGCTGATGTTTTGCTTTTGCGAAAACAGCGCGGGGTCGCTCACCGGTTATCTCGCGGCGCTCAACGCCCGCGCGGTGCCGGTGATGCTCGACGGCCAGCTCGATGAGACGCTGGCTAATGCGCTGTTCGCGCGCTGGCGGCCGGGGTTTCTCTGGCTGCCGGAAGGCCGCGCGTGGCCGGGCGAGGTGCTGCTGCGCCAGGACGGGTATCAGCTTATCGCGACGAACGAGCCGGCACCGGCGATGGACGACGCGCTGGCGCTGCTGATAACGACCTCCGGCTCGACCGGCAGCCCGAAACTGGTACGCCAGAGCTATGACAATCTTCTCAGCAACTGCGCGAGCATTTGCGACTATCTGGCGATTGACGCGAACGAGCGTCCGCTGGTCTATCTGCCGATGAACTATGTGTATGGTTTATCGGTGATTCATTCCCACCTGGCGCAGGGCGCGACGCTGCTGATGACCCGCAGCGGCCCGGTGCAGCCGGGTTTCTGGGCGTTTGTGAAAAGCCAGCAGGCCACATCGCTCGCGGGCGTTCCTTATACCTTCGAAATGCTCAATAAGCTGCGCTTTATGCGCATGACGCTGCCGTCGCTGCGAACGTTGACGCAGGCGGGCGGCAAGCTCTCTGCAGCGCTGCATGAGGCGTTCGCCGCCTGGGCGCAAGAGCAGGGCAAGCGTTTTGTGGTGATGTATGGCGCGTCGGAAGCGACCTCGCGAATGGGTTATCTGCCCGTGGAGCACGCGGCGGCAATGCCGGGCGCGATGGGAGTCGCCATTCCGGGCGGGCGCTTTACGCTTGAAGATGAAAACGGCGTGGAAATTACCGCGGCGGGTGTGGCTGGCGAGCTTATCTATTACGGCCCGAACGTCTGTCATGGTTATGCGCTGGAACGGGCATGTCTCGCGCGCACCGATGATTTTAACGGGCGGCTCGCGACAGGCGATCTGGCCCGCCGTGACGACAATGGCATTTACACCATCGTCGGGCGTAAAAAACGGTTCCTGAAAGTGTTCGGCAACCGCGTCGGGCTCGATGAGCTGGAACAGCTGGTGAAAAACCATTTTGTGGGGCTTGAGTGCGCGACAGGCGGCGTTGATGACCGCATCACGCTGTTTCTGACCGATGAAACCCAGGCCGAAACGGTTAAAAGCTGGCTGGCGCAGACCTGCCAGCTACACCACAGCGCGTTTCGCGTGGTGATCCTGGAGGCTATCCCGAAAAACGCCGCCGGAAAAACGCTTTATGCACAACTGGAGGCGCTCAGTGCTTGATTACGCGCAGTGGTTACAGCAACCCCCTTATTCGCTGGCGCGCGATGAAAAGCGCGCGCTGATGATGCAGCGCCTGCAATGGCTGACGGAACATCACCGCGCGAACTGCGCGCCGTACCGGGCAATGCTTGACGGCCTTGGCGTGGATGTCGCCGCGCTGAGCGCGCCGGAGGATGTGCCGTTTCTGCCGGTGTCGCTGTTTAAAACCCTGACGCTTGCGAGCATGCCGCCCGACGAAGCCGTGAAGGTGATGACCTCATCCGGCACCACGGGCCAGGCGGTGTCGCGGATCTATCTGGATAAGCAAACGGCGGCCAACCAGCAGAAAACGCTGGTGAAGATCGTCAGCGCCTTTACCGGCGCGGGGCGTTTGCCGATGCTTATCATCGACGCGCCGTCGGTACTGAAAGATCGCACCATGTTTTCCGCGCGCGGCGCGGGCATTCTGGGGTTTTCAATCTTCGGGGCCGATCGCGCCTTTGCGCTTGATGACGAGATGAATCTCGATATTGACGGTATTACCGCGTTTCTTGCGAAACACGCGGGCAAGCCGGTGCTGCTGTTTGGGTTCACATTTATGATCTGGCAGCATTTCTGGCGCGCGCTTTCGCAACGCGGTCAGCGGATCGATCTCAGCCAGGGCATTTTGATCCACGGCGGCGGCTGGAAAAAACTCGCCAGCGAAGCGGTGTCGCCGCAGGAGTTCGCCCGCCGTCTGCACGACGTGTGCGGCCTGACGCGTATTTATGACTATTACGGCATGGTGGAACAGACCGGCTGCATTTACATGCAGTGCGAACAGGGCCACCTGCACGCCAGTATTTTTTCCGATGTGATTATCCGCGATCCGCACGATTTCTCGGTGTGCCCGCCGGGGCGCGCGGGGATCGTGCAGGTGCTGTCGCTTATTCCGGAATCCTATCCGGGGCATTCGCTGCTTACGGAAGATGAGGGCGTTTTGCTTGGCGAGGATGATTGCCCTTGCGGGCGGCACGGTAAATATTTCCGCATCAACGGACGCCTGCAACAGGCCGAAATCAGAGGATGTAGCGACACTTATGCAGCCCAGTTTTGACAACCTCACTTTTCTGCTGGGCGACGCCGCACAGCTCGCCGCCCTTGAGCGTTTTCGCCCGCGCGCGCCGTTTGATGACGAGACGCTGACGTTTTTAAGCGAATTTTCCCGGAAGCTACTGGCCGACCCGCGCGTGCGCGCCTACAGCGATGTGGTGAGCCTCGCGTTCTGGTGTCGTCCGGCGTCGCTTGAAAAATTGCGCCAGGAATTTATGCCGCAGGGCATTACCCAGGGCCGCGGCGTGGCGTTTCATATCGCGCCGTCCAACGTGGCGGTGAATTTCGCGTTTTCGCTGGCGGCGGGGCTGCTCACCGGCAACGCCAATATCGTCAGGCTCTCCTCAAAACCGTTCCCCCAGACCGCGCTGATTTGCGACGCGCTGAAAGGGGCGCTGTCACAGGTGCCGTCGATGGCGGCGAGCCTTTGTCTTGTGCAGTACCCGCACGACGCGGCGCTGACGGATTATTTCTCCGCGCTCTGTGACGCGCGGCTTATCTGGGGCGGCGATCGCACGATCAGCGAGGTGCGCCGCTCGGCGCTGCGCCCTCGCGCGGTGGATATCGCCTTTGCGGATCGTTACTCCTTTGCGGTGATCAACGCCGACGCGTGGCTTGCGGCGCCGGATAAAGCGCGCCTGCTGGAAGCGTTTTACAACGATACGCTACTGACCGCGCAGCAGGCGTGTACGGCCGCGAAAATGGTGGTGTGGACCGGCGAGCGTACCGATGAAGCGCGTGCGCAGTTCTGGCCCGCGTTTCGCGACTGGTGCGGCGAGCGCTACGCGCCGCTGCCTGCGACCGCCGTGAGCAATCTGGCGTGGTTTTGCGCCCAGACTGTCAACGATCCGACGCTCAGGCGCATCGCGCAGCCGGATAATCGTCTTTTCCTGGCGCAAACTGACGCGCCGGATGGCGCGTTGCTGGCGGATCATCACCAGAGCGGTGTGTTTATTGAATATGTGGCGCAGGATCTGCTGGACATCGCGCCACTGTGCGGGGAGAAGTGCCAGACGATCGTCACGTTTGGTGTCGATCCTGAGGAATTTCAACGCTTTCTGGCGATCGCGAAACCGCGCGGCGTCGATCGCGTGGTGCCTCTGGGGCAAAGTATGCAGTTTTCTTTGCTGTGGGACGGGTATCCGCTGGCCGATATGCTGACCCGCCGTTTAACTTTAATTTCTTATTAATCAACTTATTTTCAGTGATTTAGCGCATAACCTGAAAATAACCCCTTATTTAGACCATTATTCTCCCGATTAAAAAGCGCTGTAGAATTAGATAATCACGCCGATAACTCAACTAACGCAGGGCTGTTTATCGTGAATTCTCTCTATACCGCTGATGGTGTAATGGATAAACACTCGCTCTGGCAGCGTTATGTCCCGCTGGTGCGTCACGAAGCGTTGCGCCTGCAGGTGCGTTTGCCGGCGAGCGTCGAACTGGACGATTTGTTACAGGCGGGCGGCATCGGCTTGCTGAATGCTGTAGAACGCTACGACGCCCTGCAAGGAACGGCATTTACCACTTACGCAGTGCAGCGTATACGTGGCGCGATGCTGGACGAGCTGCGCAGCCGTGACTGGGTGCCACGCAGTGTCCGACGCAACGCGCGCGAGGTGGCGCAGGCAATAGGCCAACTGGAGCAGGAACTGGGACGTAACGCGACGGAACTGGAGGTCGCAGAGCGACTGAGTATCCCGCTTGAAGAATATCGTCAGATGTTGCTCGACACGAACAACAGTCAGCTGTTCTCGTATGACGAATGGCGTGAAGAGCATGGCGATAGCATCGAACTGGTGACGGAAGATAACCAGAACGAAAACCCGCTGCATCAACTGCTGGAAAGCAATTTGCGCGAGCGTGTTATGGAAGCGATTGAATCGCTGCCGGAGCGCGAGCAGATGGTGCTGACGCTGTACTACCAGGAAGAGCTGAATCTTAAAGAGATTGGCGCGGTACTGGAAGTGGGCGAGTCAAGGGTGAGCCAGTTGCATAGCCAGGCCATCAAACGTCTGCGTACCAAGCTGGGTAAGCTATAGGTTGTTGATTCGTCATCATCCTGGTAATGCCGCACACAGGAACGACAACCAGGAGTTATCATGACGGCGCAGCAACCTAAAAGGCGGCCCCTGAGCCGCTACCTTAAAGATTTCAAGCACTCACAGACGCATTGTGCGCATTGTCACAAGCTGCTGGATCGCATTACGCTGGTTCATCGCGGCGAAATTGTGAACAAGATAGCGATCGCTGCGCTCGACACGTTGCTTGACGAGGCCACCTGGGAGCAGGAAAAGCAGGACTGGGTGGCGCTTTGCCGCTTCTGTGGCGATCTGCATTGTAAAGAGCAGAGCAACTACTTCGATATCATCGGCTTTAAGCAATATCTCTTCGAGCAAACCGATATGAGCCACGGCACGATCCGCGAATATGTGGTGCGCCTGCGCCGTCTCGGCGCGCATCTCACCCAACGCCAGGTGCCGCTCTCGCTTGCCCGTCAGGATAATCTTGACGAGCATCTTGAGGCGTGGCTGCCGCTCACCAGTACCAACAATTATCGTATTGCGCTTCGTAAGTATGCCCAGTATCAGCAGCTCTCGTCACTGCCGACAGAGAAAACCGACTCAACGGCAACTTCTGATATATATTAAAAAAGCATAAGTTGTAGCACAGTGGTTTTGATTTCTTTGCGTAACTACTTACACTAGCACTTAATTTCGTTAATTCGGGGTACTTATGAAACTTGCACTTTTGGGTCGTCAGGCGCTGATGGGCGTTATGGCGGTCGCGCTGGTCGCGGGCATGAGCGTGAAAACCTATGCTGCGGAAAATTTGCTGAATAAAGTTAAAGAACGCGGCACGCTGCTGGTGGGGCTTGAAGGCACTTATCCGCCGTTTAGCTTCCAGGGCGATGACGGTAAGCTGACCGGCTTTGAAGTGGAGTTCGCCGAGGCGCTCGCGAAGCACCTGGGCGTGAAAGCCTCGCTTAAACCGACCAAATGGGACGGGATGCTGGCGTCGCTGGACTCTAAGCGTATCGACGTGGTGATTAACCAGGTCACCATCTCCGATGAGCGCAAGAAAAAATATGATTTCTCAACGCCGTATACCGTTTCCGGTATTCAGGCGCTGGTGAAGAAAGAGAACGCCGACAGCATTAAAACCGCGGCCGATCTCAAGGGTAAAAAAGTGGGTGTTGGTCTTGGCACCAACTACGAAGAGTGGCTGCGCCAGAACGTGCAGGGCGTGGATATCCGCACCTATGACGACGACCCGACCAAATATCAGGATCTGCGCGTAGGCCGTATCGACGCCATTCTGGTGGACCGCCTGGCGGCGCTGGATCTGGTGAAGAAGACCAACAACACGCTGGCCGCGGCCGGTGAACCGTTCTCTCGTCAGGAAGCGGGCGTGGCTATCCGCAAAGGCAACGACGATTTCGTCAAGGCCGTTGATAACGCCATCGTCGAGATGCAGAAAGATGGCACGCTCAAGAAAATCTCTGAGAAGTGGTTTGGCGCGGACGTGACCAAATAACGGCTTCGCTGCGCAATAAAGGTGCTGATATCAGCGCCTTTTTTTATGCCTGCGAAAAATTGCTGCATAATGACGGTTTAACCGCTGAACTGGCATGAGGTTTACCATGCAAAATCTTACCCGCTATGCGCGCCTTGAGCTTATCGGCGCGCCCACGCCGCTGGAGTTTCTGCCGCGCCTGTCTGACTACCTGGGCCGCGAAATTTTCATCAAGCGCGATGACGCGATGCCGGTGGCGATGGGCGGCAATAAGCTGCGCAAGCTGGAGTTTCTCGCAGCCCAGGCGCTGCGCGAAGGGGCCGACACGCTGGTGACGGCGGGCGCGATACAGTCTAACCATGTGCGCCAGACGGCGGCAGTGGCCGCGCGCCTCGGCCTGCACTGCGTGGCGCTGCTGGAAAACCCGATCGCCACGCGCGAAGAGAATTACCTCACTAACGGCAACCGGCTGCTGCTGGATCTCTTTAATGTGCAGGTCGAGATGTGCGATGCGCTGGACGCACCAGACCAGCAGCTTGACGAGCTGGCGGTTCGCCTTGAAGCGCAGGGCTTCCGGCCTTATGTCATTCCGGTTGGCGGCTCGAACGTGCTGGGCGCGCTCGGCTATGTCGAAAGCACGCTCGAGATCGTACAGCAGTGCGAAGGCGTGGTGCGCCCGTCATCCGTAGTGGTCGCCTCCGGCAGCGCCGGAACGCACGCGGGGCTCGCCGTCGGGCTGGAGCAGGGGATGCCGGAGGCTGAACTTATCGGCGTGACGGTCTCGCGAAGCGTCGCCGCGCAGAAGCCGAAAGTCGTCGCGCTGCAGCAGGGCGTTGCAAAAGCGCTGGAGCTGGAAGCGCGCGCCGATATTTTACTGTGGGATGACTATTTCGCGCCGGGTTACGGCGTGCCGAACGACGAGGGCATGGAAGCGGTGAAGCTGCTGGCGCGTCTCGAAGGCATTTTGCTTGACCCGGTTTATACCGGCAAAGCGATGGCGGGGCTCATTGACGGCATCGCGCAGAACCGTTTTAAAGATAACGGCCCGATTCTCTTTATTCACACCGGCGGCGCTCCGGCGCTGTTCGCGTACCATCCGCATGTCTGAAAACGCAGGGTGAAACCACTATAATGCAGGAAAGTATCCAACTGGTTATCGATTCGGCACCCTTTCTCCTGAAAGGGGCCGTTTTTACGCTACAGCTCAGCATCGGCGGCATGTTTTTCGGCCTGGTGTTAGGCTTTTTGCTGGCCATGATGCGGCTGTCGCCTTTCTGGCCTGTCTCGTGGCTGGCGCGGTTTTATATCTCGATTTTTCGCGGTACGCCGCTTATCGCCCAGCTCTTTATGATCTACTACGGTCTGCCGCAGTTCGGCATTGAGCTGGACCCGATCCCGGCGGCGATGATTGGCCTTTCGCTCAATACCGCGGCGTATACCTCTGAGACGCTGCGCGCGGCGATTTCGTCGATTGATAAAGGGCAGTGGGAAGCCGCGGCGAGTATCGGCATGACGCCGTGGCAGACGCTGCGCCGCGCCATTCTGCCGCAGGCCGCCCGCGTGGCGCTGCCGCCGCTCGGCAACAGTTTTATCAGCCTCGTGAAAGATACGTCGCTCGCCGCCACTATCCAGGTGCCGGAACTTTTCCGCCAGGCGCAGCTTATTACCTCGCGCACGCTGGAGGTATTTACGATGTATCTGGCCGCGTCGCTCATCTACTGGGTGATGGCGACGGTGCTTTCTGCCCTGCAAAACCATTTTGAAAACCAGCTAAACCGACAGGAGCGCGATCCGAAATGAGTGCCATTGAGGTCAAAAACCTGGTGAAGAAATTTCACGGGCAGACGGTGCTGCATGGCATTGATCTGGAAGTGCAGACCGGAGAAGTGGTCGCGATTATCGGCCCGAGCGGCTCCGGTAAAACCACGCTTTTGCGTAGTATTAACCTGCTGGAACAGCCCGAGAGCGGTACCGTGCGCGTGGGCGATATCACCATTGATACCGCCAGATCGGCTCGCGAACAGCGCGGCCTGGTGCGGGAGCTGCGACAGCAGGTGGGCTTTGTGTTTCAGAGCTTTAACCTGTTCCCGCACCGTACCGTGCTGGAAAACATTATCGAAGGGCCGGTTATTGTGAAAGGCGAGCCGAAAGCGGAGGCGACGGCGCGCGCCCGTGAACTGCTGGCGAAAGTCGGCCTTTCCGGTAAGGAAAACAGCTACCCGAAGCGGCTTTCCGGCGGTCAGCAGCAGCGTGTGGCGATTGCCCGTGCGCTGGCGATGCGCCCGGAGGTGATTCTGTTCGATGAGCCGACCTCCGCGCTGGATCCTGAACTGGTGGGCGAAGTGCTGAACACTATCCGTCAGCTCGCCCAGGAGAAGCGCACGATGGTTATCGTCACCCATGAGATGAGTTTCGCGCGCGATGTGGCCGATCGCGCGATCTTTATGGATCAGGGCAAAATCGTCGAGCAGGGCGAGGCGAAAGCCCTGTTCGCTAACCCGACACAGCCGCGCACCCGCCAGTTTTTAGACAAATTTCTCAATGCCTGACCCCTTACCCGGTGCGTTTTAGCACCGGGTGCCTTCGCAAACTCCCTGCAAAAAATAAGCCTTAAAAAGTGTCTGACTAATTAATCAGCATATACAGTTCGTTAGCGTTTTAATTTGGCTTAAAGCCTGTGTCTGGCGCAATGTCGCGTGCGGAATGCGGATTATTGATATTAATAATTATGAAGAATGTGTTATTTTGTCATATCACAAAAAAATAATGCTTACAGCACGACAGGAGTTTCGCCCCACAGCATGAAGGAAAGTGACTTTTTTAACTGGCGTCGGGAAATGACGACCCGCTTTCAGGAAATTCAGGATTCAAGCGACATTTATTCGCTCCTGAAAACCGAAACGCAGAACATGGAATATGATTATTTCGCGCTGTGCGTTCGCCATCCTGTGCCTTTCACGCGCCCAAAACTGACGCTGCACACCACCTATCCTGAAGCCTGGCTTGAGCATTACCAGGCGGAAAATTATTACGTGATAGATCCGGTGCTGAAGCCTGCAAATTATCTGGTGGGTCCGCTCTCCTGGAACGACGCGCTGTTCGCCGGCGCCGCAGAAGAGCTCTGGAATGCCGCGCGCGACCACGGTCTGGTCAAGGGCGTAACGCAGTGCGTCATTGCGCCTAACCGCGCCCAGGGATTTTTATCCGTCTCTGGAACCAGCCCGCGTGGACACTCCATGGCGGATGACGAACTGGCGTTGCGACTTCAGCATTTGGTGGAACAAAGCCTGGTTACCATGATGCGCCTGGAAGATCCGGCGGCGACGGTGCTGGAAATGAAACTGAGTAAGCGAGAAAAAGAGATATTGCAGTGGACGGCGGAAGGTAAAACGTCGGCGGAAATTGCGATAATATTATCTATCTCGGAAAATACCGTTAATTTTCACCAGAAAAATATGCAGAAGAAGTTTAATGCTCCAAACAAAACGCAAATTGCCTGTTATGCTGCTGCAATTGGACTGATTTGAGCGGGTCATTTGTTCTGCGTGCCAGACACTCGAACCGGCTGGAAGAATAAACGTTCTCCAGCCGGTTTTTTTATTAACGGCGGTAAGCCTGTTTAATTTGCTTAACGGTATTGGTGTAAACCGCCGCTTGCTCCGCATCTTCCATTTCAGCTATCTGTTTTTCCATTTTAATGATAACCCGGCCCGCATCAGCCTGACCCATTGCCTGCAGCATCAGGGTCAACAGGGATTTCAGGCATGACACCTCGGTAGCCAGTTCCTGGTTGTTCTCTGCGGTGGAAATATCGGGAGTGCTCATGGTTTATCCTCTGTCAGTGTAACGACGTGCAGCGGGCACGCCTGTTGATGTTTTAAGGCGGCGGAGTATACCACAAGGTCCTAAAAAGTAATTAGCGCCGTTTTTTTGAGCGTTTTGTGAGGCGTCTGGCTTATTATAATAAGCTTTTCACCGATAAACGGGATTTCTCAGGGTTCGCTGACGTAGCGGTGAAAATATATGTTTCCAATAAGTTTCTCCGTTGTAAATTTAAAAGTTGCCCATCAGCGCTTTTAAATTGTCAGAAAGTAATATGATATATCCAGAAATGCTGAACCTTGATTTCTGGACGTTTTTTAAGTATCGGTGCCGCTATCGCAGGCTCAAAAACGCGTTTTAACTGGATTTAACCCGCCCGTTGCTTACAGAAGTGCATTTTTTGCGTTTCAAAGTTGACTTAAAAAACGCTAATATGGGGCGAATAAGTTACCAGCAGCGTTATCCCTTTTTGAGGAGTGTTTTCCTTTGATCAACGTTCTTCTTGTTGATGACCACGAACTGGTGCGCGCAGGGATACGACGCATACTTGAAGATATGAAGGGCATTAAGGTGGCAGGCGAAGCCTGCTGCGGCGAGGACGCCATCAAATGGTGTCGCATTCACCCGGTGGATGTGGTGCTGATGGATATGAATATGCCGGGCATTGGCGGCCTGGAGGCGACTCGCAAAATCGCCCGTTATTCTTCAGACATTAAAGTGATCATGCTTACCGTACATACGGAAAACCCGCTTCCGGCTAAAGTGATGCAGGCCGGAGCCGCAGGGTATCTGAGTAAAGGTGCCGCACCCGCCGAGGTGGTGAGCGCTATCCGCTCGGTTCACGCCGGACGGCGCTACATCGCTTCCGACATCGCACAGCAAATGGCGCTCAGTCAGATAGAGCCCGACCGCAGCGAATCCCCCTTCGCGAGTTTGTCGGAAAGGGAATTGCAGATTATGCTGATGATTACCAAAGGCCAGAAGGTCAATGAAATCTCTGAGCAGCTTAATCTCAGCCCTAAAACCGTCAACAGCTACCGCTATCGTATGTTTAGTAAGCTAAACATTCATGGCGATGTTGAGTTGACGCATCTGGCCATCCGCCATGGCCTGTGTAACGCGGAGACCTTATCAAGTCAGTGAGTGAAGTTTTTGATTCCAAATCGTTCCTGAAAACCGTCACCAGCCAGCCTGGCGTCTACCGTATGTATGACGCCAGCGGCACGGTTATCTACGTCGGCAAGGCCAAAGATCTCAAAAAGCGCCTTTCCAGCTATTTCCGAAGCAACCTCGCCAGCCGTAAAACCGAAGCGCTGGTGGCGCAAATCCATAATATCGACGTGACGGTGACTCACACCGAGACCGAAGCGCTGCTGCTGGAGCACAACTACATCAAGCTCTACCAGCCGCGCTATAACGTGCTGCTGCGCGATGACAAATCTTATCCGTATATCTTCCTGAGCGGCGATACGCATCCCCGGCTGGCTATCCACCGCGGCGCGAAACACGCCAAAGGCGAGTATTTCGGCCCGTTCCCGAACGGCTACGCGGTGCGGGAAACGCTCGCGCTGCTGCAAAAGATTTTCCCGATTCGCCAGTGCGAGAACAGCGTCTATCGCAACCGTTCGCGCCCGTGTCTGCAATATCAGATTGGCCGCTGCCTCGGGCCATGCGTCGAAGGGCTGGTGAGCGAAGAAGATTACGCGCAGCAGGTGGAGTACGTGCGACTGTTTCTCGCCGGTAAAGACGACCAGGTGATTAACCAGCTGGTCTCACGCATGGAGCAGGCCAGCCAGAATCTGGCGTTTGAGGAGGCCGCGCGCCTGCGCGACCAGATTCAGGCGGTGCGCCGCGTAACGGAAAAACAGTTTGTCTCCAATAACGGCGATGACCTGGATGTGATAGGCGTGGCGTTTGAATCCGGCATGGCGTGCCTGCACGTGCTGTTTATCCGTCAGGGGAAAGTGCTCGGCAGCCGCAGCTACTACCCGAAAGTGCCGAATGGCACCGAGCTTGCGGAAGTGGTGGAAACGTTTGTCGGGCAGTTCTATCTGCAGGGCAGCCAGATGCGCACGTTACCGGGCGAGATTTTGCTCGATTTCCCGCTCACCACGCCGGAACTGCTGGCCGAGACGCTGACAGAAATCGCCGGGCGTCGTGTGAATGTGCAGACGCGCCCGCGTGGCGATCGCGCCCGATACCTGAAGCTTGCGCGCACCAACGCGGCGACGGCGCTGACCACGCGGCTTTCTCAGCAGTCCACCATCAGCCAGCGTCTTACCGCGCTGGCGCAGGCGCTGCATCTGCCGGAAATAAAGCGCATGGAGTGTTTCGACATCAGCCATACGATGGGCGAGCAGACCGTGGCGTCCTGCGTGGTATTTGACGCGAACGGCCCGCTGCGCGCGGAGTATCGACGCTATAATATTACCGGCATCACACCGGGCGATGATTATGCGGCGATGAATCAGGTGTTGCGCCGTCGCTATGGCAAGGCCATCGAAGAGAGCAAAGTGCCGGATATTATTCTTATCGACGGCGGTAAAGGACAGCTTGGTCAGGCGAAATCCGTTTTTGCCGAGCTGGACGTGCCGTGGGATAAACACCATCCGCTGCTGCTTGGCGTGGCCAAAGGCAGCGATCGTAAAGCCGGGCTGGAAACGCTGTTCCTGGAGCCGGAAGGGGAGGGCTTCGCCTTACCGCCGGATTCTCCGGCGCTGCATGTTATTCAGCATATTCGCGATGAATCGCATAACCATGCGATTACCGGCCACCGTAAAAAACGCGCCAAAGTGAAGAACACCAGTACGCTTGAGACGATTGAAGGCATCGGGCCAAAACGCCGTCAGATGTTGCTCAAATACATGGGTGGATTGCAGCCGCTGTTGAACGCGTCGGTCGAAGAAATTGCGAAAGTGCCGGGCATCTCTCAGGCCCTTGCAGAAAAGATCTACTACTCGTTGAAACATTAAGGGCTATGTAGCAACATAGCGGTAATCTCAAATTATGACAGATAGTTACCTGCACTATGCGATTTAACATCCCTACATTGCTGACGCTGTTTCGAGTCATTCTGATCCCGTTTTTCGTGCTCGCGTTCTATCTGCCTTTTCACTGGGCGCCTTTCGTCTGCGCGTTGATCTTCTGTTTTGCGGCGGTGACCGACTGGTTTGACGGTTTTCTCGCCCGCCGCTGGAATCAAAGCACGCGCTTTGGGGCGTTCCTCGACCCGGTTGCGGATAAAGTGATGGTTGCTATCGCGATGGTGCTGGTCGCCGAGCACTATCACAGCTGGTGGATTACCCTGCCGGCGGCCACTATGATCGCACGTGAAATTATTATCTCCGCGCTGCGTGAATGGATGGCGGAGCTGGGCAAACGCAGCAGCGTGGCCGTCTCCTGGATTGGGAAAGTGAAAACCACCGCGCAGATGATGGCGCTGGTCGGTTTGCTGTGGCGTCCGAATCAGTGGGTTGAGTACGCCGCGATTGCACTCTTTTTCGTCGCTGCAGTGCTGACGTTCTGGTCAATGTTCCAGTATTTGAACGCCGCGCGCGGTGATTTGCTCGAACGTTGATCTATACGGCGCAAAATTCAGCAAACGAATCGCGTTGCCTGAAAATTTCGTTGACTCATTGCGTCAGGTAAGTAGAATGCAACGCATCGAACGGCGGCACGGTTCGCCGGACGGTAAGTAAATCAAGTAATTAGATTAAGCGATTCGCTTTCAGTTACTTCGATAAGCGGGAATAGCTCAGTTGGTAGAGCACGACCTTGCCAAGGTCGGGGTCGCGAGTTCGAGTCTCGTTTCCCGCTCCAAATTTTGATATCAGCCTCTTTGCTGGTGTCAGCCTGAAAAGGCAAGCAATTCTGGCGCGTTAACAAAGCGGTTATGTAGCGGATTGCAAATCCGCCTAGTCCGGTTCGACTCCGGAACGCGCCTCCACTTTCTTCCCGAGCCCGGGTGGTGAAATCGGTAGACACAAGGGATTTAAAATCCCTCGGCGTTCGCGCTGTGCGGGTTCAAGTCCCGCCCCGGGCACCATGGGAAAGACAAGAATAATCAAAGCAATAAGCAGTGTCGTGCAAACCACCTTCGGGTGGTTTTTTATTTTGTCGCGCCGTTTCCTGACATCTTTCCTGACATCATTTCTCGTTTTTTCCTGAGCGGCCACGGCGTCATCACGCTGATTCTTAATGTATTTAGCTGAAGCGCACAACCTGAACACCATCACACTTCGCTAATAAATTCATCAATCATGATATATCATGTATCTGTTTTTCCATTCTGCTGCTACGTTTTAATAGCACCCCATCATGGTGCTCTCTACTCGCTGCAATGAGTTTTCCAGGTCAGCGTTCAGCCCCACGGTTGAGCCATTCTGACGCTGACTCACACGGGGGAAAATCGTACCTTGCAGAATAAGGGCCAGGACGGCGCAAACCATAACAGACTGAGCCAGTCCATGAGGACTGGCTTCTTTTTCCTCCCTCCCCGCACACCAAACTCTTTCCAGAAATACCGCCTGCCGAAATTCGGGGGTTATGTCATCTGCCAGAAACGCTTAAGGTCAGTAAAAGGTAACGAGGAAAAGACGATGGAATATCAGTTAACGGGCACCGCGGATGAAGAACTCAAAGCACGCATAAAAAAACAGGTCGGGCTTTATAACGCAAAGCATATGACGTCTGATCCGCAGGAGCTGATCATCAGCGTCACCGACGCGCAGGGCAATCTGACCGCCGGTCTGACCGGGCGTAGCTACTGGGGCTGCCTGCATATCGAATTTCTGTGGGTCGATGAAAGCCTGCGCGGGCAGGGCACCGGCGCGTCGCTCATGGCGATGGCCGAAGCAGAAGGGCGTAAGCGCGGTTGTAAACGGGTATTTGTGGATACCTTTAGCTTTCAGGCACCGGATTTTTACCGCAAACAGGGGTATGAAATCTACGGCGTGGCACCCGATTATCGCGATGGTCACTCCCGTTTTTACTTCCGCAAAGACCTGAGCGAAAAGTAAAAGCCCCGGCAATGGGGCTTTAACCTGTTCAGCCAACCTCGCGCAATACGCCCGCGCTAATCAAAAACTGTATAGCCACAATGGCGATGCCGCAGGCAAAAACCAGTGCCAGCGTGAGACTGCCCCCCGCGACCTGCCAGCCTGCCGGGTGGCGTTTACGGCTCTGCCAGGCGAGCAGGGAAGGGAGCAGCAGCGCCAGCACCGCCAGCGCCACGCCCGCATAGCCGAGCGCCATGACAAACCCCTGCGGGTAGAAAAGCGAGAAAGCGAGCGGCGGCACAAAAGTCATCAGCCCACTCTGGGCGCGGCCCGCTACGGTGCGGGAGCGTTTAAACATATCCGCCAGATAATCAAACAGCCCGAGCGACACGCCAAGAAACGAGGTGGCCAGCGCCAGATCGGCGAACAGATGCACCGCCAGCTCCACGTGCGGCGAGGCGACGACATCGCGCACCGCCTGCAACAGACCATTCAGGCCAGCATGGGTAGCGAGCAGGCCTATAAAGGTGTCTGACGGGATGGCACCCAGCGTGGCAAGCTGCCAGAACAGATATGCCACCAGCGGAATAGCGCTGCCGGTGATAAAAATCAGCTTAAGTTTGCGGACATCGCCCTTCATATAGCTGACGATACTTGGCACGCTGCCGTGAAAGCCAAATGACGTAAAAATGACCGGCAGCGCGGAGAGCGCCAGGCCTTTTTCCACCGGCAGCGTCAGCAGATTCACCTGATGAATATGCGGCATCATCATCGCCAGCATCACGACCAGAAAAACCGTTTTGGCTGTAAACAGCAGACGATTGACCAGATCCACGCTGTGCGTGCCGATGCTGACGATAAGCCCGCCCACAAGCGTAAACGCCAGCACGCCGGCAGCAGGCGTAATGGCTACGCCCGTCCACTGGCTCAGGCTTGAGGCCAGCAGTTCGCCCGCGCCGCTGATATAGGCCGCCGTCAGCGCATACATCAAAAACAGCATGCTAAACCCGGCCAACCACTGGCCAGGTTTACCCAGATAGTGCAGCGCAAGCGTACCGAGCCCGGTCGATGCAGGCTGGTGCTGATAGACCTCTACCAACAACAGCGCGGTGTAGCACATCAGCCCCCAGAGTAAGAAAAGCAGCAGTGCGGTCACGCCAAAGCCAACGCCCGCCGCAGCCAGCGGCATCGCCAGCATCCCTGCGCCGATAGTCGTACCGGCGACGATAAAAATACTGCCAAAAGTGCGGTTCTTCACGCGGTGTACTGTCCTGCAATCATCAACTGGAAATTTATGCTGCGCAGGGTAAAGAATTCTGTTCACGTCGTCAAACTGACGTTACGTAGGGTGTAATTATTTGTTTACGTCTGGGTGTGCAGGAAGATCTGCTTCAGCCGCTGTTAGCAGCGTCACAAAATAGAGGAAATGAAAGGCGGAGAGCATTAAAAGGCGGGAATAAAAACCGGTAATGACAGTGCCATTACCGGAAAAATATCAGGGCTGAGCGTCGAGCGTCGCCAGCTCTTTATCGATGAAATAAAGCCCTTCACCGCTTTTACCTGCGAGGCTCAGTTTATCCAGCACGGATTTAAACAGTTTTTCTTCTTCATGCTGTTCGGCCACATACCATTGCAGGAAATTAAAAGTGGGATAATCCTGCGTGGTCATCGCCACGTGCGCCAGTGCATTAATCTGGCGGGTGATCAGCTGCTCATGTTCGTACGTCGCCTGAAAGAGCGCATCAAGAGACGCATACTCGGCAAACGGCGACGGCACAGCGTTAATGCGCGGGAAACTGCCAGTATCTGTCAGATAGTTAAAGAGACGCTGCATATGCGTCATCTCTTCCTGCGCGTGGCGGCTTAAAAACGCCGCCGCCCCTTCAAAGCTATGATAGCTGCACCAGGCGCTCATCTGTTGGTAAAGCAGAGAAGAATAGAGTTCAAGATTCATCTGCTCATTAAGTTTTTCAATCATATCTGGCTTCAGCATATTATTCTCCGCGATAACAGGGGTAATTATCGCCGCACTATAATTTGTTATTAAACTGTTTGCAAAAGATAAAATTAAAAAAACGTGGCGTTAATAATGCAAATAGGAATTAAAGTCATTCATTAATTAAATGAGAATTATTATTGCGAAAAAAAGAAATAAATAAGACGGTAAGAATAAACGTAAGAAGGAAAATAACAGAGGGAAGAAAAGAGAAGCGTACACACAGCCACCGCCAGGCGGCGGCAGCTGTAACGCCGGTTTACCAGCCGCTGACCGCGCGGTTATTGATGGTAAAACCCCGGCACTGATACTCCAGCACGATAGATTCCGTCATGCATTGCGTGCCGGTGATAACTGAACACGTTTTGACCGGCGCACCGTAGGCTTCCGCCACGGCATAGCCCCAGTCCTGGCACTGGCGGTTCGCCATAGACTGCGCGACGTAGTTATCGACTTTCGCATGTTGCAGCGGTTGTTCGCTGATACCGAGTCTCACGGTGCCGGTAACTTTACTGCCGCCAACCACTTCCGGCGTTTTAGTAATGGTGCAACCGCTCAGCGCGAGCAGCGCGGTAATGAAAATGACCTTGCGCATCGGTGTTCTCACAAAGTTTGCCTTCATAACATCATGCCACGCCATAGCCTGTCGCAATCGCCTGAAAAGCCCCCGGATCACCCCGTATCCCGCGCTTTAGCAAACTGCTCACGCACCGTTACTTTAAATAATCACTTAAGTTTATTGTTGCAATGCTTAAGTTCTGCGCGCGCAGGCCGACAACTACGATACGGTCAGTCTTTATCTGTGACGTAAAGAAATGCAGAAAAGGCAGGGATGGGTACCGTCATGTCTGCGCAGGGATGGCTTCTTCACACCAGGAATCAACCTATGAATTTTATTCGCAATGTTAAAATCCGTGCGATGGTGGTATGGGTCTTGCTCTTATCCACAATCGCCTGGGTGGGGGTTTCCGGAGCGACGCTCTGGTTTCTTCATCACCTGGAAAATAGTCTTACGCTGAATGCTGAACAGGCGGGCTGGGTCAACACCGCGCAATGGCTGTTGAGTCTCTCCGTCGTGGGCAGTATTACCCTCACCATTCTGATGGAGCGCTACCTCTACTTCTGTCTGGTGCGCCCCGTTGAGATCATTCGCGGGCACCTGCACGTGCTGGCAGACGGTAACCTTGAGGTCAAACTTCAGGATCTTGGCCGCAACTGTGTCGGGCTGATGGTGCCGTATATCCAGCGCATGCAGGATAACTGGGAGAAAACCGTCAGCGCCATTCGCACCAGTGCGGAAACCATTCGCAGCCATTCGGGTGAGGTCTCGGGCGTGAATACCGAGCTTTCCACGCGTTCGGAAGAGCAGGCGGCGGCGCTGGAGCAAACCAGCTCAAGCATGCAGCAACTCAGCAGCACGGTAAAACTCAACGCCGAAAACGCGAGCCATGCCAGCAAGCTTTCCGGTAACGCCACGCGCACGGCGCAAGCCGGCGGAGACTCCGTGAAACAGGTGATGGAAACCATGTCGCGCATCTCCAGCAGCTCCAGCAAAATTGTCGATATCACCACCGTTATCAACAGCATCGCCTTCCAGACCAATATTCTGGCGCTCAACGCCGCCGTGGAAGCGGCGCGGGCGGGTGAACAGGGACGCGGTTTTGCTGTTGTCGCGGGCGAAGTGCGCAATCTCGCGAGCCGCAGCGCGCAGGCGGCGAAAGAGATAGAAACGCTGCTTAACGAATCGGTCAGCAATATTCAGACCGGCTCCGGCCAGGTGAAGAAAGCGGGCGAGGCGATGGATGAAATTCTGACTGCCGTGCGCCAGGTGAACGATATTATGGGTGAAATCGCCAGCGCGTCCGGCGAGCAGAGCGACGGTATCAGTCAGGTGGGCATCGCAGTAAAAGAGATGGATGCTGTCACCCAGCAGAACGTACAACTGGTGCAGCAGTCCGTGCTGGCGTCAAACGATCTGGAGCGCCAGGCCACGCACCTGACCGAAGTGGTTGGCCTGTTCCGCCTGCGCGGACAGACGGCACGCGCGACGCCTGCCGCTGCAGCGCCGCTCGTGCGGCCCGCGCTGGCCGGCAGTGCCGCGCCAAAGGCAACAGCCACAGAAACCAACTGGGAAACCTTCTGACAAAACGGGCATGAAAGAAAACTGTGAGCACCACTCTATTTTTTAAAACAATATTTCATTTAATTTGAAAGTTTGTTTGGTGAATAGTATGGTTGACTCACAGTTTGCTATTCATAGCCTTTTCAGGAGAGAACCCAATGAAAATTGCACTGATGATGGAAAACAGTCAGGCGGCCAAAAACGCGATCATCTATAAAGAGCTGAAAGCGGTGGCGGATGAAAAAGCGTTCCCGGTGTATAACGTCGGCATGAGTGATGAGAACGATCATCATCTCACCTACATTCACCTCGGGATCATGGCGAGCATCCTGCTGAATTCCAGAGCGGTGGATTTTGTGGTCACCGGCTGCGGCACCGGGCAGGGCGCGCTGATGTCCCTGAATATTCATCCGGGCGTGGTGTGCGGCTACTGCATCGATCCGGCGGACGCGTTCCTGTTCGCGCAAATTAACAACGGTAACGCGCTGGCGCTGCCGTTCGCGAAAGGCTTTGGCTGGGGCGCGGAACTGAACGTGCGCTTCATTTTTGAAAAAGCGTTTACCGGACGCAAAGGCGAGGGCTATCCGCCGGAGCGTAAAGAGCCGCAGGTGCGCAACGCGGGCATTCTGAACCAGGTCAAAGCTGCGGTGGTGAAAGAGAACTATCTCGATACCCTGCGCGCCATCGATCCTGAACTGGTGAAAACCGCCGTTTCCGGCGAGCGCTTCCAGCAGTGCTTCTTTGATAACTGCCAGGATAAATCGATCGAAGGTTTCGTGCGTGAAATCCTTGGCTGATAATGCCTGATGAAACAGCCAGCCCGCGGGCTGGCTTTTTTATGCCTTTTTGCCGGAAACGCTATGGCCCGCGTGCGCGGCGAGGCGCAGCGTATCAAACATCCCTGCCAGGCTTATCAGGGCAATCACCACAAACGCCAGCCGAAAGCTCGCGCCCGGAATATCGGCGCTTAAAAAAGAGGCGTTTATCACCTCGCCCAGCCGGATGCCGATAGCGCCCAGCGTCACGCCAAGCCCCACGGCGAGCTGCGTGGCGGTGCTGAACAGCGTATTGGCGTAACTCATTTCGCCCGAAGGTACATCCGCAAACGCCAGCGTGCTGATGCCGGTAAACTGAATGGAGCGAAACACGCCGCCCAGAAAAAGAATCAGCAGAATCAGCCACACCGGGGTCTGCGGCGTCAGCAGCGCGCAGGCGAGCAGCGCCAGCACGTTCAGCAGGCCGTTAATCAGCAGCAGTTTTTTAAACCCGAGCCAGCGGATAAGCGGTGTTGTGGCAGGTTTTATCGTCAGGTTACCCGCGAAAACCGCCAGCACCAGCAGCCCGGAGTGAAACGCGTCCATGCCGAAGCCCACCTGAAACAGCAGCGGCAACAGAAACGGCACGGCGCTGATCGACGCACGAAACAGCGAACCGCCATACATCGTGACGCGAAAGGTCGGCACGGCCATCGCATCAAGGCGGATCATCGGGAACGGCGCGCGGCGAAAATGGCGCAGCGCGAAGACCAGCGCCCCGCACCCCGCCAGCAGCAGCGCGCCTGCAAGCAGGCCGTTTGATTCGCGCGCGGCCAGCATCTCCATCGCGCACACCAGCGCCACCATCGCCAGCGCGGTGGCGAGAAAACCGGGCGTATCAAACGGGCGGCGAACGTCATCGTGATTATCAGGAATAAGACGCCAGGCGAGCGCCATCGCGACAAGCCCGGCGGGCAAATTAATAAAGAAAATCCAGCGCCAGTTTGCATAACTGGTGATAAACCCGCCAAGCGGCGGCCCGATAATGGGCGCCACCAGCGCGGGCCAGGTCAGCGTGGCGATAGCCGTAATCAACTGGTGTTTGGGCGTGACGCGCAGCACCGCGAGACGGCCGACCGGCACCATCAGCGCGCCGCCCGCGCCCTGCAATACGCGCATCAGCACAAACATTTCAAGCGAGTTAGCGAGCCCGCACAGCACCGACGCGCCGGTAAAAATCCCCAGCGCCAGCGTAAACACCTTACGCGCGCCGAAACGGTCGGCAATCCAGCCACTTGCCGGGATCAAGACCGCGAGCGTCAGCAGATAAGCGCTGATGCCAATATTCAGCGCGACCGCTTCGACACCGAAGGTGTGCGCCATCGTCGGCAGGGCAGTCGCTATCACCGTACCGTCGAGGAACTCCATAAAGAACGCGCCCGCCACCAGCAGCGCGGCGGGAGAGACGCCGCCTGCGCTGGCTTTCGCCATGTTCTGCCCCATACCCGCTCCCTAAAATCCTTAAAAGCATGTTTGAAAATTACTGCAAAACCTTCAAAGACGTTCCGCCAGCCGGGATGTTCTGATAAAAAACCTGCCGCTGGCAGGTTTTTTTATGTCCGCATTTCTTGTTATACCCGCCATTGCCTCGTTCTGAAACCCTTAGTGCTGATTTATGAAATGATGGTTCATTTTAAACCCTCCAGTGTACCAGGTTCGCAATTGCCGGGCTTTGCCGCTACTATGTGCGCCTTGACGCTAAGGAGAATGCAATGTCCCAATCCCTCACTGCCGAAGATGAACTGGTTTCCGACGTCGTCGCCTGCCAGTTGGTGATTAAACAGATCCTGGACGTTATCGACGTCATCGCGCCGGTAGAAGTGCGCGACAAAATGGCGAGCCAGCTGAAAAGCATCGATTTCTCCGGCCATCCCTCCGCCGATCCGGTGACGCTGCGCGCCATTCAGAAAGCGGTGGCGCTAATTGAGCTGCGCTTCACCCCGCAGAACGAAGCGCACTAAGCAAAACGGCCCCGCGGGGCCGTTTTCAGTTAAAAAATCCCATCCAGGCGCAGGCGAACAGCCACAGCGCCATCAGCCGCTGAAAGCGCACCAGCGCTTTGTCGCTGCGAAATACCCGCTGCACACCGCTGCCAAGCCAGGCCCAGGCGGCGAGGCACAGCAGCGAAATCACAAGAAAGCCCAGCGCCTGAAACGAAAGTATGGTGAGCGCGCGGCCGCTGTGCGGCGCGAAGACCGTCACCACCGCCATCGCCATCATCCAGGTTTTCGGGTTAATCAGCTGTAATGCCGCCGCCGCGCCAGCGCCAAACGGTTTGCTCGCCTCGCCCGAGAGCGAGACCGCGGGTGAACGGAACAGCTGCCAGCTCATCCACGTCAGCCACAGCGCGCCAGCGAGCGCCATCAGACGCGCAAGCCAGGGGGCGTGGCGCAGCGCTTCACCCGGCCCGACGCCGCACATCAGCACAATAGCGCTGGAGGCCAGGCACGCGCCGACAACCGCGGGCAGCGTCGCGCGGGTGCCGTAACGCTGGCTGTTGGAGAGAATCAAAATGTTGGTCGGCCCCGGCGTAATCGAGGCCACAAAAGCGAAGAATAAAAAGGGCAGTTGTTGTGTAAGCAGGCTCATAGCATCTCCCGTTGTCTGAGCCTTTATCCTGCGTGACTCAGGCGCTGGCGTCTGGAAGATTCGTGCAGAGTTTGCGGTAGTGGGCGGGCGATAGCCGATAGGCGCGCTGGAACCAGCGCCCCAGATGGCTTTGATCGGCGAAACCGAGCGCCGCCGCCACGTCCACAGGCGTCATGCCGCGCGCAAGCATCGCTCTGGCGCGGGCGAGGCGCAGTTGCACCAGCCAGGCGTGGGGCGCCATACCAAAGGCGTGCTTGAACGTGCGCGACAGCGTAAAGCGGTCGGTGCCGAGCGCCTGTGCCAGTTCCGCCAGCCCGATATTCTCACCGAGATGCGCATACAGATAATCACGGGCGCGCTGCGCCATCTGCGCGTCGCGAATTTCACCTGGCAGCCGTTTGCGCCACTGGCACTGGTGCGTGAGCTGGCTTAACAGGTTATCCATCACGCCCTGCTGCACAATGCGCATTTCATCGTGATGCAGCGCGGTGAATGTCGAGGCAATCGCCTGTACCAGCGCGGGCTCACGGGCGATGGTGCGGGCGAAGTGTAGCTCGTAGCTGTCCGGCACGGTGGCGTACAGCCCGCCGAGCGTTTCCCGCAGCCAGCGTTCATCGAGATAAAACGTGAGATAGGTAAAGCCGCCCGCCAGCGGCGCGTCGCCGTCATGGGTTTCGCCGGGCTCCAGCAGAAACGCCGCACCCGGCGTGCTCTGGTGACGCTCACGGCGACAGTGAAACTGCTGGGTACCGGCGAGCGTCATGCCCACCAGATAGCTGTCGTGCCAGTGCGGATCGTAAGCGTGGCCTTCAAAATGGGCGCGGATGGTTTCGATGCCGGTGTCAGCGTGCTGACGTAATTCAATCCAGTCTTTAGCCATAGCGTCTCCTGTGAAAGGAAACTCTAGCATAACGAGTCTTTAACAAAAGTCTGGAAGATTTGTGCAGGCGGCCCGCAGACCGCCCTGTTTGAGACGCATCAGAAGAAGAGTTGCACCAGCAGATAGCTGGCAGCGCAGGCGCAGCTGACGCCAATCAGCCCCGGCAGGATAAAGCTGTGGTTTAAAATGAATTTGCCGATGCGCGTGGTGCCTGAGCGGTCAAAACCGATGCAGGCGAGATCGCTTGGGTAGGTCGGCAGCACGAAATAGCCATAAGAGGCCGGGAAAAACGCCACCAGCATTTTCGGCTCGACGCCCAGCATCAGCCCCATTGGCGCGACGGCGGTCAGCGCCGCCGCCTGGCTGTTCACCAGTTTAGAAACCAGAAACAGCACGATCGCGTAGGTCCAGGGGTGGCTTTTCACCACGCCTTCCAGCGCCAGTTTCAGCTCGTTTAAATGCGCCTGGAAAAAGGTGTCGCTCATCCACGCCACGCCAAACACCGAGAAAATCGCCACCATCCCGGCTTTAAACACCGCACCGCTGGAAATGGACGCCGCGTTCACTTTGCAGACGACGAGCATCACCGCGCCTGCAATCAGCATCATCATCTGGATAACCAGATTCATGGAGAGCGGGGCGATGTTGCCTTTCACCTCAAATGCCGGACGCAGCGCGGGCAGTGCGCCGAGCAGCACCACCAGCGCAATGGCGGCGAAGAAAATCCAGGTTGACCACCAGGCGTGTTTATCAAAGCGCTGATTCATCAGCGTTTCGCTGCCGCCATAGATGTAGTCGCGCTGTTTCGGATCGCGCAGCCGCGCCTGGAACGCCTCGTCGTCTTTTAAATCTTTACCGCGCCGCAGGCTCCAGAGCGCGGCGACCAGCACGCCGAAGAGCGACGCCGGGACGGAAACGGCGAGGATCTCCAGAATACTCCACGCCTCGCCGACGCCGTGCTGCGCGCCAAGAATCGACACCAGAGATACCACGGCGACCGACACCGGCGAGGCGGTGATCGCCATCTGCGAGGCGACGGACGCCACGGCCATCGGGCGTTCCGGGCGTATGTCTTTCTTCAGCGCGATGTCGGCAATAATCGGGAACATGGTGTAAACCACATGCCCGGTGCCGCACAGGAACGTCAGCGTCCAGGTGGTGAGCGGTGCCAGCAGCGTGATGTGCTGTGGGTGACGGCGCAGCAGGCGTTCTGCGAACTGCATCATCACGTTCAGGCCGCCCGCGGTTTGCAGCGTGGCGGCGCAGCCTATCACCGCAAGGATGGTCAGCATCACGTCCACCGGCGGCTTGCCCGGTTCCAGCCCAAAGATAAAGGTTAAGAGAAACAGTCCGATGCCGCTGATGAGGCCAAGCCCCATCCCGCCGAAGCGGGTGCCTGCCAGCAAACACAAAATAATGACGATAAATTCGAGAGTAATCATAAGGCTCCTGCCACGTAACATGCGTTGAATCGCAGAAGCATTACAGAATGCAGGGTTAATCAACGGGAGCCAGATCGTATTTATAAAAACCTAACAAAAACAATACATTGTTAACGTATCGATAACGTTGAGCGAAAAGAAAGGGAAGGAAAAACGAAGGAAAACATTAGCGCCCTCAGGTGAGGGCGCGGGGGATAAAAATCAGGGGGTCTGTTCCATCATGACAAGCAGACGCTGGTCCGCTTCTTCGGCACACAAGCCAGCCTGACGCGCCTGAGTGAGTTCGTTAAGAATGGTCGCGAGCAGCGCTTCGTCCTGGCGCAGCTCCTGTTCAAACTCGCCAAGCATGGCGAGCATCGCGTCATCACGCGCCGCCTGCGCTTCGCTCATCAGACGCGCCAGCGCCGCATGGCGTCCGCCAAGCTCATCCTGCATCTGGTGGAAAATCGCTTCCAGGCTTGAGCAGTCGGGTTTCACCGATTTCAGCGCGCCGACCACCGGGTTCGCGCCGGTCTGTTTAAGGTAATCGAACAATCGCATCATCTGGGTTACGTTGTGCTGCGCCTGTTGGCGCAGTACCGTCGCGCTGCCGTTCAGGCTCTGCTGCGCGCACCAGTCGCTGTAATAGAGGCACAGGTTGGATGCGTAAAATTCCTGATTCATTTGTGCATTGAGTTTCTGCACCACGCCGAGGGGAGCCATATAAATATCCTTATTGACAGGGTTAAGGGAAACGGTCGTTGACCGCGACGCGTGTACGCTTGCCCGTCAGGTCCTGGCGGGTGGCCACGTGTCAGCCGTTATAAAACGTAAGCATCATCGCTCCCTGATGTATTAAGCCTGGTATAACTGTGGCTATTTGCCAGTCCAACCGATTCTTTCTTAAAACGTGACGCAGCGCTGGAATGCTTCCGGGGCGACCTTCGTTGTCGGTACGCCTGACGCAGCGGATACGTTTTATTCTCGTTTAAGCAAAAAGCAATGAAAAAGCGCGTTGTTGCTGACGACAGGGGGTGAGGGAGGCGCATTGTGCCTGTCGATATATTATGGTGGCTAAACATTACGATGAACCCGCCGCGCGCGAACACGCCGATCACCTCTGTTACCCGTGGTAAAGCGGCATGGCGCGGCGGGCTATACTTAACCTTTGTTCGCGACAAGGAGGAGAGTATGACTAACGCCTGTGAAACGCTGTATCTGCGTGAGCCTTGCGGCGGCGTGCCGAATAACGTGCTGCCAGTGCTGCTTTATCGCCATGTGTTGCCCGAAGACGCTGACGACGCGGCGGTCTGGTTTGAACAGCGCTTCGGGCAGCATCAGTGGCCGGCACGCTGGCGCTACCCGGTTTTCACTTACACCCACTTTCATACCAACACGCACGAAGTGCTCGGTATCTATGCGGGCGAGGCGCAGATCCAGTTAGGCGGTGAAGACGGGCCCGTTGTCACGCTTCGCATGGGCGACGCGGTGCTGATCCCGGCAGGTGTCGGGCATAAGCAAATCGACGCCAGCGCCAATTTCATGGCGGTGGGCGCGTACCCGGAAGGGCTGTCGCCCGATAAATTTCTGGATGAACCCGCGCAACTGGCGCAAACGCGTAAAAATGTGGCGCAAGTGGCAACGCCCGGGCGCGATCCGCTCTATGGCACAGAAGGCGGTCTTGTCACCCTCTGGTAACGGTCAGGGATTCTCTGGCTGGGCTTATGGATATATCTGCTAAACCCTCGTTTAATCATCATACATATCTGGCCAGATTTATGCCCGATATTGCTGTATTTATGTACGCAATCACTGTAATTCCATGATGTGATTTCGCTCTCCTATGGAGAATTAATTTCCCGCTAAAACTATCTCCAGCGTTCGCCGCTTCCGGGAGGGGACGGCTAATACGTTGTTTTCTGTCCGATTAAAAGAACCTTTCAGGTTTTTACCCTGCATAAAAGAAAGCTAAAGCTGGAGATAACCATGCACAAATTTACTAAAGCGCTGGCAGCCATCGGGCTCGCCGCCGTTATGTCACAATCCGCTATCGCAGAAACCATGAAGCTCGGTTTTCTGGTGAAACAGCCTGAAGAGCCGTGGTTTCAGACCGAATGGAAATTCGCCGACAAAGCGGGCAAAGACCTGGGTTTTGAAGTCATCAAAATTGCGGTGCCGGATGGCGAGAAAACCCTGAACGCCATCGACAGCCTGGCGGCGAGCGGGGCGAAGGGTTTTGTCATCTGTACGCCAGACCCGAAACTTGGCTCGGCGATTGTCGCGAAAGCGCGTGGCTACGACATGAAAGTCATCGCCGTGGATGACCAGTTCGTGACCGCTAAAGGCAAACCGATGGAAACCGTGCCGCTGGTGATGATGGCCGCGACCAAAATCGGCGAGCGCCAGGGCCAGGAACTCTATAAAGAGATGCAAAAACGCGGCTGGGATGTAAAAGAAACGGCTGTGATGGCGATTACCGCTGACGAGCTCGACACCGCGCGCCGCCGCACCACCGGCTCCATGGACGCGCTGAAAGCCGCAGGCTTCCCGGAAAAACAGATCTATAAAGTCCCGACCAAATCCAACGATATCCCCGGCGCGTTTGACGCCGCCAACTCCATGCTGGTTCAGCATCCGGAAGTGAAACACTGGCTGGTGGTCGGCATGAACGACAACACCGTGCTGGGCGGCGTGCGCGCCACCGAAGGGCAGGGCTTTAAAGCGGCTGACGTTATCGGCATCGGCATCAACGGCGTGGATGCGGTGAGCGAGCTTTCCAAAGCGCAGGCCACCGGCTTCTACGGTTCGCTGCTGCCAAGCCCGGACGTACACGGCTATAAATCCAGCGAAATGCTCTACAACTGGGTGACCAAAGGGGCAGAGCCGCCGAAATTCACCGAAGTGACCGACGTGGTGCTGATCACCCGCGACAACTTCAAAGAAGAGCTGGCGAAGAAAGGTCTTGGCGGCAAGTAAGGGCGATTTATCGCGGTTCGGGCGCGCCTGCGCGCCCGCTTTTTGAGTGGCCCGGAGGTAACATGCAGACATCGTCACCTTATCTTTCGTTTCGCGGCATCGGGAAAACCTTTCCCGGTGTGAAGGCGCTTTCGGATATCAGCTTTGACTGCCACGCAGGCCAGGTTCATGCGCTGATGGGCGAAAACGGCGCCGGTAAATCGACGCTTTTAAAAATTCTCAGCGGCAACTACGCGCCGACCACCGGCACAATCGCCATTAAAGGCGAAGACGTCACCTTTAACGACACCACGGCGGCGCTCAACGCGGGCGTCGCCATCATCTACCAGGAGCTGCATCTGGTGCCGGAGATGAGCGTGGCGGAAAACATCTATCTGGGCCAGATCCCCCACAAGGCCGGGATAGTCAACCGCTCGCTGCTCAACTATGAGGCGAAGCTGCAACTGGAGCATCTGGGGCTGGATATCGACCCGCAGACCCCGCTGAAATATCTCTCCATCGGCCAGTGGCAGATGGTGGAAATCGCCAAAGCGCTGGCGCGCAACGCCAAAATCATCGCCTTTGACGAGCCGACCAGCTCGCTCTCAGCGCGTGAGATTGAACACCTGTTCCGCGTTATCCGCGAGCTGCGCAAAGAAGGGCGCGTCATTCTCTATGTCTCGCACCGTATGGAAGAGATCTTCGCGTTAAGCGACGCCATCACGGTGTTTAAAGATGGCCGCTACGTGCGCACCTTCAGCGATATGCAGCAGGTGAACCACGACAGCCTGGTGCAGGCGATGGTCGGGCGCGATCTGGGCGATATCTACGGCTGGCAGCCGCGCAGCTATGGCCCGGAGCGGCTGCGTCTCGACGCCGTAAAAGCGCCGGGCGTGCGCGCGCCGGTGAGCCTGAGCGTGAAGAGCGGCGAAATCGTCGGCCTGTTTGGGCTGGTGGGCGCCGGGCGCAGCGAATTAATGAAAGGCCTGTTCGGCGGCACGCGCATTACCAGCGGCCAGGTGCTGATTGACGGCGAGCCGGTCGCTATCCGCGCGCCGGGCGACGCCATCCGCGCGGGCATGATGCTCTGCCCGGAAGACCGCAAAGCCGACGGCATCATTCCGGTACATTCCGTGCAGGACAACATCAACATCAGCGCGCGGCGCAAGCACATCAGCGCGGGCTGTCTTATCAATAACGGCTGGGAGCAGGAGAACGCCCGCCATCATATTCGCTCGCTGAATATCAAAACCCCCGGCGCGGAACAGCTGATTATGAATCTCTCCGGCGGCAACCAGCAGAAGGCGATTCTCGGCCGCTGGCTGTCGGAAAAGATGAAAGTGATTCTGCTCGATGAGCCGACCCGCGGGATTGACGTTGGGGCGAAACATGAAATCTACAACGTGATTTACGCGCTGGCGGCGCAGGGGGTGGCGGTGCTTTTCGCCTCCAGCGATCTGCCGGAAGTCCTCGGCGTGGCCGACCGCATTGTTGTCATGCGTGAAGGCGAAATCGCCGGTGAATTACTGCACGAGGAGGCCAGCGAATCAACGGCGCTCAGCCTCGCTATGCCCAAAACCAGCCAGGCTGTCGCTTAAGTAAGGAGAAATTATGTCATCACTAACCACATCCGGTGCGCCGAAGTCCTCATTCTCCGTGGGTCGCATCTGGGATCAGTACGGCATGCTGGTGGTCTTCGCCGTGCTGTTCCTCGCCTGCGCTATCTTCGTGCCGAACTTCGCCACCTTTATCAATATGAAAGGCCTTGGGCTGGCTATCTCGATGTCCGGGATGGTGGCCTGCGGCATGTTGTTCTGCCTTGCCTCAGGGGATTTCGACCTCTCGGTGGCGTCTGTCATCGCCTGTGCGGGCGTTACCACGGCGGTGGTCATTAACATGACCGAAAGCCTGTGGCTCGGCGTCGCGGCGGGCCTGCTGCTCGGCATTGTCAGCGGGCTGGTCAACGGCTTTGTTATCGCGAAGCTTAAAATTAACGCGCTGATCACCACGCTTGCCACCATGCAGATTGTGCGCGGCCTCGCGTATATCATCTCCGACGGTAAAGCGGTGGGCATCGAAGACGAAAGCTTTTTCACCCTCGGCTACGCCAACTGGCTCGGCCTGCCGGCACCTATCTGGCTGACGGTCGCCTGTCTTATCGTGTTCGGCTTCCTGCTCAATAAAACCACCTTCGGGCGTAACACACTGGCGATTGGCGGTAACGAGGAGGCCGCGCGTCTGGCGGGGGTGCCGGTGGTGCGCACCAAGATTATTATCTTTGTGCTCTCAGGCCTGGTCTCCGCCGCAGCGGGTATCATCCTCGCCTCGCGCATGACCAGCGGCCAGCCGATGACCTCCATCGGTTATGAGCTGATCGTGATTTCCGCGTGCGTGCTGGGTGGCGTTTCTCTGAAAGGCGGCATAGGAAAAATCTCGTATGTGGTGGCGGGTATCCTTATCCTCGGCACCGTTGAAAACGCGATGAATTTATTGAATATCTCCCCGTTCGCACAGTACGTGGTGCGTGGCCTGATCCTGCTTGCGGCGGTGATTTTCGACCGTTACAAACAGAAAGCGAAACGCGTTGCGTAACGCATTTTCTCCCGCGTAATTCCCTCTAAAAACGCCTTCCGGCCTGTTTTTTCAGACAGGCGGAAGGCGTTGCCGAATGGCGACACTCGTCACACTGTCTATACTTACACGGTCATTAAAACTATCAGATAACCTCAGGGTTAGCTGTTTAACCCGTAAGGAAGGAGGAAACACTGGTGGCCGAAGTGTTAGCTGTACCGCCCGTAACCCGCGAAAATCTGGCCTTTTTTTTCGACCTTGACGGCACGCTTGCCGACATCAAGCCGCACCCCGATCAAGTGTTCATTCCCTCCGATGTTCGTCGCCTGCTGCAAAAACTCGCCGACATGAATGACGGAGCTCTGGCATTGATTTCAGGACGTTCCATGACGGAGCTGGACCAGCTTGCCGCGCCGCATCGCTTTCCGCTGGCCGGGGTCCACGGGGCCGAGCGTCGTGATATCCGTGGTCAGAACCATGTCGTGTCGCTGCCGGAATCGCTGGTCGCACATCTGCATCAGCAACTGGAAGCGGCGCTTGCGCAGATGCCTGGCACAGAGCTTGAGGCGAAAGGCATGGCGTTCGCGCTGCACTATCGCGGCGCGCCGGAGTATGAAGACCAGATTTTGGCGCTGGCGGAAGGCATCGCCAGCGAGCATAAGCAGCTGGGGCTGCAACCGGGCAAATGCGTAGTGGAGTTAAAACCGCTGGGCATTAATAAAGGCGCGGCTATCGAGGCATTCATGAAAGAAGCGCCGTTCGCAGGCCGCGTACCGGTTTTTGTGGGTGACGATCTCACCGACGAAGCCGGATTTTACGCTGTAAACCAGCTCAATGGCATTAGCGTCAAGGTCGGGCAGGGGGATACCCAGGCGAAGTGGCAACTCGCCGATGTCCCGGCCGTCCACGCGTGGCTGGAGCAACTAGTTCAAGAACAAGAAAAAAAAACGTCAAATAAAAGGAGAGAAGGCTATGAGTCGCTTAGTCGTAGTATCTAATCGTATCGCCCCGCCGGATGATAAAAAAAGCAGCGCCGGGGGCCTCGCGGTAGGGATACTGGGAGCGCTGAAAGCAGCAGGCGGCCTGTGGTTTGGCTGGAGCGGTGAAATCGGCAATGAGGATGCCCCGCTTAAAAAAGTCACTCGTGACAATATCACCTGGGCGTCATTCAACTTAAGCGAGCAGGATCACGACCAGTATTACAACCAGTTCTCCAACGGCGTACTGTGGCCCGCGTTCCACTACCGTCTGGATCTGGTGAACTTCCAGCGCGAAGCGTGGGAAGGCTATCTGCGCGTTAACAGCCTGCTGGCGGATAAACTCAAACCGCTGATTGAGCCAGACGATAATCTGTGGATCCACGATTACCACCTGCTGCCGTTCGCAAGCGAACTGCGTAAGCGCGGCGTGAATAACCGCATCGGTTTCTTCCTGCATATTCCGTTCCCGACGCCGGAAATCTTTAACGCGCTGCCCACCAACACTGAACTTCTGGAGCAGCTATGCGATTACGATCTGCTGGGCTTCCAGACGGAAAACGACCGCACCGCGTTCCTGGACTGCCTGGCGATGCAGACGCATCTTTCTACCAGCAGCGACGGGGAGTATACCGCGTACGGTAAAACCTTCCGTACGGAAGTCTATCCGATTGGTATTGAGCCTGAAGAGATTGCGCAGGCCTCCGCAGGCCCGCTGCCGCCGAAACTGGCGCAGCTTAAGGCTGAGCTTGCCAGCGTGAAGAATATCTTCTCTGTGGAGCGCCTCGACTACTCGAAAGGGCTGCCGGAGCGTTTCCAGGCGTTCGAGACGCTGCTGGAGAAATACCCGGAGCACCACGGCAAAATTCGTTATACCCAGATAGCGCCGACGTCGCGTGGCGATGTCCAGGCTTATCAGGATATACGTCATCAGCTGGAAACGGAGGCAGGGCGTATTAACGGGAAATATGGCCAGCTCGGCTGGACGCCGCTCTATTACCTCAACCAGCACTTCGACCGTAAGCTGCTGATGAAGGTCTTCCGCTACTCTGACGTGGGCCTGGTGACGCCGCTGCGTGACGGGATGAACCTGGTGGCGAAAGAGTATGTCGCCGCGCAGGACCCGAAAAACCCGGGCGTGCTGGTGCTTTCACAGTTTGCGGGCGCTGCCAATGAACTGACCGCCGCGCTGCTGGTTAACCCTTACGATCGCGACGATGTGGCGGCTGCCCTTGACCGGGCGCTGAAAATGCCGCTCGCGGAGCGTATCGCGCGCCACAGCGAGATGCTGGAGATTGTCCGTAAAAACGACATCAATCACTGGCAGGAGGCCTTTATTAAAGATCTAAAGCAGGTAACGCCACGCAGCCCTGAACGCGAGCTGCAAAACAAGGTGGCGACCTTCCCGAAACTGGCGTGATACGCCGTCTGCGCTTCCCGGGCACCCGCCCGGGAATGTCATCCTAATCAAGCGCCACCAGCAGAAGATCGGTTTTGCTGGTGGCGACAATTTTTTTCGACAAACAGACCGCTTTACTGAACAGGTTGTGATTGTGATTGCCGCAGATCACGAGATCGATGTCATCTTTTTCACATATATCGCGAATATATTCTCCAGGCTCTCCGGTAGCGATTATGGTTTTATTAATCGGATATCCGGCCTTGCTTTTCAGGTCTTCCAGAAACGTTTTCGTCTCTTCAAACATGATGTCGCGCAAATTTTCGAGCATTGGCGCTGACATTTGATTAAAGAGTTCCGGATCCGTGGCGATAGTAATAAGAGAGATTTTGCCGTTAACGGGTTTAACGATAGAGACCGCGCGGGTGATAAGCCGGTAGCTTTCTGGTGTCACCGCCACGGCAACGAGTACATGGGAATAGCTCATAGTGATGTCCTTTCGCCAGAGAGAACTGCAGGAAGCAGCCATAATGAAATAGTACGACGTACACGCCCCGAAAGAATGTGAAGCCGCTTTAATAACGGTGAAACACGGCTTTTGAATACATTAGCTATTCTTATCAAAGGAATAATTTAACCATTATTTCCGTTCTGTAACATCTTGTAACATAAGCGCAGGATGCATCCTGACACCGCTTTATCCCCTTTTCGTTCAAAAATGCATCATTAGCATGCTTCTTATTATTTGACGTAACTCACTGTTTTAAATCGGTAAGTTGATTTAAGTACTCCCCGGATAGTACTGTTTCTTTTATAGTGACCACCCGTGATCACGTGATGTTAAATAGTTGCAAATGTAAAGTATGGCCGACTGCTACACCGTAGTTAAGGGTGAATGAATATTCGGAATTTTACGCATTGCCAGGCGTCTGTTTGGTTAATTTTTATACAAAAGAAAAGCAATCCTGATGGTTTTTTAGTGACTTTTTCCGAAAATATGTGATACTCGTCACACTTTTTCCAAAATCTTTTCACAAGCACGTTGTGTGAACGGTGTCCGCCGAGTACGATTTGCTCGATTTAGGAAAAATCTTAAGCAAGTGTAAGGAAATGATGAAAGGCGTGCACGGAGCCTGCCAGGGACAATCGAATTTGACGGGAACACTGTTCACCGACAAGTCTGGTTTCACCGATGCATTTTGGCCGTAACGATTTATTTTTTTACCGGGATTTGCCCGGCGACATCACGGGGTGCGGCTTCGCCGCGTTAAAATAATAGTTTGTTATTGGATGGGAAAAATGCATACATCCGAGTTGCTGAAACATATCTACGACATCAACCTGTCATATCTGTTACTTGCACAGCGTCTGATCAGTCAGGATAAAGCGTCTGCGATGTTTCGCCTGGGAATTAGCGAAGAGATGGCGTCCACACTGGGCGACCTGACTCTGCCGCAAATGGTGAAACTGGCTGAAACGAACCAGCTTGTCTGTCAGTTCCGTTTTCAGGATCATCAGTCGATCACGCGTTTAACACAAGAATCACGCGTTGACGATCTGCAACAGATCCACACCGGTATTCTGCTCTCTACGCGTCTGCTCAACGAAGCCAGCGGCACCGAAGACGTCGCCAGGAAGAAAAGGGCATAACGTATGACCGACAAGAGCATTGTTCAGGAAGCCCGTGATATCCAGCTCGCCATGGAACTCATTACCCTTGGCGCACGTTTACAGATGCTGGAAAGTGAAACGCAACTTAGCCGCGGTAGACTCATCAAACTTTATAAAGAGCTGCGGGGCAGCCCGCCGCCAAAAGGTATGTTGCCCTTTTCCACGGACTGGTTCATGACCTGGGAGCAGAACATCCACGCATCGATGTTCTGTAACGCCTGGCAGTATCTGCTACGCACCGGGTTGTGTTCAGGCGTTGACGCGGTTATCAAAGCGTACCGTCTGTACCTGGAGCAATGCCCGCAAGAAAACGAAGAAGGCCCGCTGCTGGCGCTGACCCGCGCCTGGACGCTGGTCCGTTTCGTGGACAGCGGAATGCTTGAATTATCGCGCTGCAACAGCTGCGGCGGTAATTTTGTTACTCATGCACACCAGCCGGTTGGCAGCTTCGCATGCAGCCTGTGCCAGCCACCGTCTCGCGCCGTAAAAAGACGTAAACTTTCGCGAGATGCTGCCGATATTATTCCACAACTGCTGGATGAACAGGTCGAACAGGCCGTTTAACCGGATAGGTGTGGAAAACCACTCCAGCAGCGGCCCAAAAGGCCGCTGCTTTTTTTTTCCTAACTGAAACCGGCAACGTTTTCTGCTCACCTGAACATCCTCGCCATAGCCAACAGCGGAAGGATGATGTCGTGCTGATTTTAATAGGTTACCTGGTCATTCTGGGAACGGTCTTCGGTGGTTACATGATTACCGGAGGAGAGCTTGGTGCACTCTATCAACCTGCTGAATTAATCATTATCGGCGGGGCGGGTGTGGGTGCGTTTATCGTCGGTAACAACGGGAAAGCCATCAAAGGCACGCTGAAGGCGCTGCCGCTGCTGTTTCGCCGTTCGAAATACACCAAAAGTATGTACATGGATCTGATGGCGCTGCTGTATCGCCTGATGACCAAATCGCGCCAGCAGGGCATGTTCTCGCTGGAGCGTGATATTGAGAACCCGAAAGAGAGCGAGATCTTCACCAGCTACCCGCGCATTCTGGCGGACAACACCATGCTGGAGTTCATCACCGATTATCTGCGTCTCATCATCAGCGGCAACATGAACACCTTTGAGATTGAAGCGCTGATGGACGAAGAGATCGAAACGCACGAAAGCGAGGCGGAAGTCCCGGCCAACAGCCTGGCGCTGATGGGCGACTCGCTCCCGGCGTTCGGGATCGTGGCGGCGGTGATGGGCGTGGTGCACGCGCTGGCGTCGGCTGACCGTCCGGCGGCAGAGCTCGGCGCGCTTATCGCGCACGCGATGGTAGGGACATTCCTCGGCATCCTGCTGGCTTACGGCTTCGTGTCGCCGCTTGCAACCGTGCTGCGCCAGAAGAGCGCCGAAACCACCAAAATGATGCAGTGCGTGAAAGTGACGCTGCTGTCGAGCCTTAACGGTTACGCGCCGCCTATCGCCGTAGAGTTTGGTCGTAAGACGCTCTACTCCAGCGAGCGTCCGTCCTTCACTGAGCTGGATGAACACGTTCGCGCGGTGAAATCGCCTAACCAGCAGCAGGTGACAGAAGACGCATGAAAAACAGCAACCACCCCGTCGTTATCGTAAAAAAGCGCAAGCATAAAGGCCACGGCGGCGGTTCGCACGGCTCGTGGAAAATCGCTTACGCCGACTTTATGACAGCCATGATGGCCTTCTTCCTGGTGATGTGGCTTATCTCCATCTCCAGCCCGAAGGAGCTGACGCAGATTGCGGAATATTTCCGCACGCCGCTGTCAGCCGCCATCACCGGCGGGCATCGCATCGCCGATAGCGAAAGCCCGATTCCGGGGGGTGGAGATGATGTCACGCAGTCGCAGGGCGAAGTGAAAAAACAAGAGCCGAATATCGACGAGCTGAAAAAACGCATGGAGCGTAACCGCCTGCAAAAACTGCGTGGCGATCTGGATCAGCTTATCGAAGCGGACCCGAAACTGCGTGCGCTGCGCCCGCATCTGCGCATCGATCTCGTGCAGGAAGGGCTGCGTATTCAGATTATCGACAGCCAGAATCGCCCGATGTTTAAAACCGGCAGTGCCGAAGTCGAGCCGTATATGCGCGACATTCTGCGCGCCATCGCGCCGGTGCTGAACGGGATACCGAATAAAGTGAGCCTGTCAGGCCACACCGATGACTTCCCGTACGCTAACGGCGAACGCGGCTACAGCAACTGGGAACTCTCGGCAGACCGCGCCAACGCGTCGCGTCGCGAGCTGGTTATCGGCGGGCTTGATGATGGCAAAGTTCTGCGCGTGGTGGGCATGGCCGCCACGATGCGCCTGGCGGAGAAAGGCGCGAATGAAGCTCTGAACCGCCGCATAAGTTTGCTGGTACTCAACAAGCAGTCGGAAGATGCCATCGTGCATGAAAACGCCGAAAGCGAAAATGAGTCACTGAGCGTATTACAACAACCGGGCGCCGTCCCCCCGGCCTCAAACCCAACACCGTCCCAACCGGTTACGAGGTGATAGCGTGAGTATGGATATTAGCGATTTTTATCAGACATTTTTCGATGAGGCTGACGAACTGTTGGCTGACATGGAGCAGCATTTGCTCGATCTGGTGCCCGAAGCGCCCGATGCCGAACAGCTAAATGCCATATTCCGCGCCGCGCACTCTATCAAGGGTGGCGCGGGGACCTTTGGCTTCACCATCCTGCAGGAAACCACCCATCTGATGGAAAACCTGCTGGATGAAGCACGTCGGGGTGAAATGCAACTCAACACCGACATTATCAACCTGTTTTTGGAAACCAAAGATATTATGCAGGAACAGCTTGACGCTTATAAAAGCTCTTCGGAGCCGGACGCAGCCAGCTTTGAATACATCTGTCAGGCACTGCGCCAACTGGCGCTCGAAGCCAAAGGCGAAGCGCCTGCGGCGGCGGCGAAACTCTCTGTTGTTGAAACAGAAACCGCGGCACCTGCGGCCAGTGCACCCACGGATGGCGGCAAGCTGCGCATAAAGCTTGGCAAACTCAAAGGCAATGAAATCGAACTCCTGCAGGAAGAGCTCGGTAATCTCGGCGCCTTAAGCCAGATTGAAAAGGGCGCCGATCACCTGATCGCCACTCTTGAAACCAGCGCCAGCGCAGATGACATCACCGCGGTGCTCTGCTTTGTCATCGAAGGCGATCAGATTGAGTTCCTGCCGCTGCCTGCCGCTGATGAAGCGCCTGCTGTCGCGGCCGCGCCAGTGGTTGAAGCCGCGCCTGCGCCTGTGGTCGCCGCACCGGTCACGAAAGCGCCTGCCGCCAGCGCCCCACGCGCCGAGCAGAACAAACCGGCCCGCGAAAAAGAAAACACCAGTATTCGTGTAGCGGTGGAGAAAGTTGACCAGCTGATAAACCTGGTGGGCGAGCTGGTTATTACCCAGTCGATGCTCCAGCAGCGCTCCAATGAGCTTGACCCGGTCACCCACGGCGACCTGATCACCAGCATGAGTCAGTTACAACGTAACGCCCGCGATCTGCAGGAATCGGTGATGTCCATCCGTATGATGCCAATGGAATACGTCTTCAGCCGCTTCCCGCGTCTGGTGCGCGATCTGGCGAGCAAACTTGGCAAGCAGGTTGAATTGACCCTGCAGGGCAGCTCCACCGAACTCGACAAGAGCCTGATTGAACGCATTATCGACCCGTTAACGCACCTGGTGCGTAACAGCCTCGACCACGGTATCGAATCGCCGGAAAAACGCGCCGCTGCGGGTAAATCCCCGGTGGGCAACCTGATCCTCTCCGCAGAACATCAGGGCGGCAACATTTGCATTGAAGTGACCGACGACGGCGCTGGCCTCAACCGCGAGCGTATCCTTGCGAAAGCGATGTCTCAGGGCATGGCCGTCAGTGAAAGCATGACCGATGACGAAGTGGGCATGCTCATCTTCGCGCCAGGCTTCTCCACGGCAGAGCAGGTGACCGATGTTTCCGGTCGCGGCGTCGGCATGGACGTGGTGAAACGTAACATTCAGGAGATGGGCGGCCATGTTGAAATCGCCTCCCGTCAGGGCCAGGGCACGACGATTCGTATCCTGCTGCCGCTGACGCTGGCTATCCTCGATGGCATGTCGGTTAAGGTAAACGAAGAAGTCTTTATTCTGCCGTTGAACGCGGTCATGGAGTCGCTGCAGCCGCGTGAAGAAGATCTGCATCCGCTGGCAGGCGGCGAGCGCGTACTGGAAGTGCGTGGCGAATATCTGCCGCTGGTGGAGTTGTGGAAAGTCTTTGATGTGCAAGGGGCGAAAACCGAAGCGACGCAGGGCATTGTCGTTATCCTGCAAAGCGCCGGTCGCCGTTATGCACTGCTGGTCGATCAGCTGATTGGTCAGCACCAGGTCGTCGTGAAAAACCTTGAGAGTAACTATCGCAAGGTGCCGGGTATTTCGGCCGCCACGATCCTGGGCGATGGTAGCGTGGCGCTGATTGTTGATGTATCCGCGCTGCAAAGTTTAAACCGTGAGCAACGTCTGGCGCCGACCGCCGCCTGAAGCCACTATCGTAGAAAAGGTAAGTAATATGACCGGTATGAGCAACGTCACTAAACTGGCCGGCGAGCCGTCTGGCCAGGAGTTCCTGGTATTCACCCTGGGCGACGAAGAATATGGTATCGATATTCTGAAAGTGCAGGAGATCCGCGGTTACGATCAGGTAACCCGTATCGCCAACACGCCGTCTTTCATTAAAGGTGTCACCAACCTGCGCGGTGTTATCGTGCCTATCGTTGACCTGCGCGTGAAGTTTGAGCAGGGCGATGTGGAATATAATGAAAACACCGTGGTTATCGTACTGAACTTCGGCCAGCGCGTGGTCGGCATCGTGGTGGATGGCGTCTCTGACGTGCTGTCTCTCACGGCCGAGCAGATCCGCCCGGCGCCGGAATTCGCTGTGACGCTCTCCACAGAATACCTGACAGGCCTCGGCGCTATTGGCGAACGCATGCTGATTCTGGTACACATTGAGAAGCTGCTCAACAGCGAAGAGATGGAGCTGATTGACAGCGCAACCGCCCGCGTGGCGTGACAACAAGAAAAGCAGTGGCACGGGGCGCGAAAGCGCCCCTTTTTTTCGCCTGTTCACAGGCGAAGGAGGAGCCTGACGACATCGCACCGACAGAGAAAAGAGCCGCACTACCCGCTAAGCAGGGGGGCTTATAATGTGACGTAAATCACATACCAATTAATATATCATTTACCGTTTACATTCTGAAACGTTCAATAAAATCTAAATCACTGTAATAAAAGGTTTTTCCCTTCTCCTCGGACGCCTCGTTGATGTTTTTAACAACTTCTGTGATGTTTTGAAACATAAACTAAATTTCAGATTAGCGTCTCGTCTGACGCGCTGCGCTTTATGGCTAAGGCCACTTGCCCGGCCTGCCAGCGCGTCACTTCCGTTTTGAGTTTGAGGGGATCCACGATGAAAACACGTCTGTTAGCGGTTATCTTCGGTGCCGGTGTCATGCTGAGCGCGCCGGCAAGTTATGCGGTCACCAGCAGCGGGACCATCGGCGCAACCTTAACGCTGACTAATGGTTGCCTGATCAACGGCTCCCCAAGCCAGAACGGGATCAACTTCGGTACGCTGAACTTCGGGACCAGCCCGGCGACATTCTCCACGCTGACCACCCAGTTAACGGGCGCGGGCGGCGGCAACACCTTCTCCATTCAGTGCACCACGCCGGAATACACCGTGCAGATAACAGGCAGTACCAACCAGGCGCCGGGTACCGTTGTTGGCACGCCGGGCACGCCGGGGCGTTATCTGGTCAATACCACAAACACCGCGCAGGGCGTGGCGTACAGCCTCTACAGCGACAGCGCCTTCCAGAACGTGATCGCGAACAACGCCTCCATTCCGGCCGCGTCGACGACCGGTGGCGTGAGTAACTACACCATCTATGGCCGTATTCAGGGCGGCGGTAACAGCGTGACCGTCGTACCGGGCACCTACACCGACACCATTAACGTCAGCGTCACCTACTAAGCGTCAGCAGGGCCGCGATGAGGATGAAGGGCAACCGTCAGCGGTTGCCCCTGGGGAGCGCTGTGCGGCGCATTCTGTGGGGGACGGCTGGCCTGTTAGCGGTGAGCGGCAACGCGCAGGCCGTCACGACGCAGTCGTTTCAGGTAAGCGCCACTGTCGCCGCCGGGTGTTCGGTCACGACCGGCACGGGCGGCGTCATGGGATCGCTCAACTTCGGCACCCATACCGGCGTCGAAAGCACGCGCGTCAGCACCAGTTTTGTGCCGTCTTCCTCGTTATTGCTCGCCTGTACGCCAGGCGTGGCGCTCAGCATGAGCATCAACGGCGGCCAGAACTACGGCTCATCGGTGCGCAACATGGTGCGCGGCGGCGGTACCGAACGGGTGCCGTATCGTCTCTATACGTCGAGCTCGCTCAATGCGGCGAGTGAAATCGGCGTCAACCAGGCGGTTTCCATCGCCTACAGCAACAGCAATAACATTTCGCTGCCTCTCTTTGGCGCAGCGCAGCTCACGGGCTTTAGCCCCGCCGGCAGCTATACCGACACGCTGACGGTGACATTATCATGGTGATACAGGGAGAGCAGACATGATGCAGTGCGCAACGTCTCTCAGGCGGCTCGGACTGGCCGCCGCGTTTTGGCTGACCACAGGCAGCGCCTGGTCGGCCGGCAATATGCTTATCTGGCCCATCGATCCTTACCTCGCGCCCGGCGACAACGCGGCGGAGTTGTGGATTCAGAATCAGGGCGCCACGCCGATGACCATGCAGGTGCGCATTGTGCGCTGGCGGCAGGAGGGCGGCAACGAGCGCTACCAGCAGCAGCAGGATGTGGTGGCAAGCCCACCGATTGTACGTATCGACGGCGGTAAAAAGCAGCTCATCCGCCTGATAAGCCAGGCGCAGATCCCGACGGGCGTCGAGCAGGCGTACCGTATCGTGGTGGATGAGATCCCGCAGCCCACCGAGCCTGGCAAACCGCAGCTCGGCCTGAAACTGCAAATGCGCTATTCGATTCCGCTTTTCGCGTACGGCCAGGGCGTCGCCACCGAGCGTGCGGGCACGCATCACGCTTATTTACAGCCGGAAAATCTTTCCTGGCGGGTCGTCAGAGATAACGGCCAGCCCGCGATTGAAATTGCCAACCGGGATCAGATCCACGCGCGCATCAGCAAAGTGACGGTACAGCAGGGCGGCAAATCCCGCGTGCTGGCGGAAGGATTGCTGGGTTATGTGTTGCCAGGCCAGACGCGCATCTTTCCGCTGCCAGCGGGCGTGTCGCAGCCGACGCAGCTTAGCGCCTCCGTCAACGCCCGCGAGGGGACATGGCAGGCCGCCGCCCGGTGAGTCGTCGGGGGGGGATAATCAGCCTGCTGTGTGTCGTCTCTCCCGCCGTTTATGCGCTGGAAGGCGACGACGCGCTGCCGCCGCCGCCGGACGCGCAGGCCATTGACCGCCAGGCGGTGTTTCATCTGTCGCTGGTGGTCAACTATTACGATACAGGGCTGGTGGTGCCGGTAACGCGGCGCGGCGGCGCGATGTGGGTCTCGTCGGCCGATTTGCAGCGCGCCGGGCTGCCGGGCGATAAACTCCCGCAGGGCGAGGTTAACGTTGATGCGCTTCCGCAGGTGAAAAGCCGCTACGACAGCACGGGTCAGCGTTTGTTGCTGACGGTACCGACCGACTGGGTGCCCGCGCGCACCGTGGCGCTCGGCGAACAGGAGCGACGGGTGCGCCCGCGCGCCAGCAACGGGGCGGTGCTCAATTATGATTTTTACGCCAGCGACACCAATCACGGTTTGCGTCAGGCGTCGCTATGGCACGAGATGCGTCTGTTTGGCAATGCGGCCTCGTTTTCCACGACCGGGGCGTTACGGGAAGTGTTCCGCGGTTATCCGGGGCAGGATGAAGGCTATATGCGCTACGACACCGTGTTTAACAGCACCAACGATGACAGCGCCTGGAGCTGGTCGCTGGGCGATGTTATCAGCGACAGCCTGAGCTGGAGCAACAGCGTGCGCATGGGCGGCATTTCGGTCGGTCGCGACTTCTCGCTGCGTCCCGATCTCATCACCTATCCACTGCCCGCGTTCTCCGGCGAGGCGGCGGTGCCCACCACGGTAGACGTGTTTATCAACGGCTACCGCTCCGGCTCGACCGATCTCGCCCCTGGCCCCTTTACGCTCACCAATCTGCCTTATATTAACGGCTCGGGTGACGCGGTGCTGGTCACCACCGACGCCCTGGGCCGCCAGGTCTCCACTACGCTGCCGTTTTACGTGGCAAGCGAGCTGCTGAAACCAGGCTTAAGCGATGGCTCGTTCAGCGCGGGCGCGCTTCGCCGCAACTACGGCGTGAAAAATTTCGATTACGGTCCGGCGGCGGCAAGCGGCTCCTGGCGCTACGGGGTGACGGATTTCTGGACGCTGGAAACCCACGGCGAAGCGGCGGAAAAGCTTAAGCTCGGCGGCGTCGGGTCGCTGGTGAAGCTCGGCCGCTTCGGTGTGATCAACGGCGCGGGAAGCTGGAGCAAGATGCGCGATTACAGCGGCCAGCAGTGGAACTGGGGCTATCAGTACAACACGGCGGGTTTCAGCATCTCTACCCAGCAGACCCGCCGCACGCGCGGGTTCGGCAACCTGGCGCTCTACGATCAGCCCGTGCGCTACGATCAGTATCAGGAGCCTATCATCACCTTAAGCCGCTCCAGCGCCCAGTATGCGCTGACGCTTAATATGGGCGCGGCGGGCAGCGTCGGCGCGGCCTGGATTGACGTGCAGTCCTTTAACCGCGACCACACCCGGCTGCTGAACCTCTCGTGGAATAAAACGCTGTGGAATAGCAGCCTTTATCTGGCCGCGAGCCACGATTATGAAGAGCGCGACTGGACGTTCGCGCTCTCGCTGCAAATCCCGCTCGGCGAGCAGAGCTCGGTGGCGCTCAGTGCCGAGACCACGCCGGAGAGCGGCTCAACCCAGCGCGTTAACTTCAACCAGGCGATGCCAAGCGACGGCGGATTCAGCTGGAACCTCGCTTACGCCAGGCAGTCGCGCGATGACAACTATCAGCAGGTGACGCTCGGCTGGCGCAACAACCACATTGAGACGCAGGGCGGGATCTACGGCCAGACGAAAAACCTCACGCGCTGGGCCGAGGCCACCGGGTCTGTGGTGACGATGGACGGTGAACTGTTTGCGGCAAACCAGATCAACGACGCCTTCGCGGTGGTCAGCACTGACGGCCAGCCGGGTGTAACGGTGAACTTTGAAAACCAGCCGGTCGGGGAGACCGACGAGGAAGGCTATCTGCTGGTCAGCGGCGTAACGTCCTATTACCCGGCCACCTACAGCATCGACGCGCTGAATCTGCCTGCCGATACCCGCATCCGTGATACCGAACGGCGCATCGCGCTGCGGCGTAACAGCGGTTATCTGGTGACCTTCCCGATGGAGCAGGAGCGGGTGGCGAGCGTAATTTTGCATGACGAAAACGACCAGCCGCTGCCGGTATCAAGCCAGGTGTTTCGTGATGATCGCCCCACTGCGGTGGTGGGGTACGACGGTATCGCCTGGCTTGAGGATATTGGCGGGGTGAATCCGCTGCGCGTCACAAAACCCGATGGCAGCACTTGCCGCGTCACGCTGACGGTGAGCTCGTCACGCTCGCATCGTCTGGAAACCTATGGTCCGCTCATTTGTCGCGAGGGTACGCCATGATTCGTCTGCTGCTGATGATTCTCCTTGTTGTGGCAAGCCTGCCTGCGCTGGCGGATTGTCGCGTCAGCGGCACCGGCGCGGCCTACGGCAGCCAGACGTCATTTGTGATTAACAGCACCGTCCAGACCACGACGGCGACGCTGACGCTGGACTGCGACTCGGTGTTGAACGTGCTCAATAATGACTTCGTGACCCTGACGCTGACCGGTGCCACCACAACCGCCGGCACCCGCGCCACGCTCGGGCGTAGCGGTGATACCACCGACCGCATTCCCGTTCAGGTTTGCGCCCAGAGCGGCTGCCCGTCCGGCAGTGAGCTTGCCATTAACGGCAGCTACCGCTGGACCGGGCAGTCGCTTCTGAATCTCTTAACCAGTAAACGTTACACCTTCCCGATCTATATCCGCACGTTACAAGGGCAGAACGTCGCGGCGGGTGCCTATCAGGTGACGCTCAATTTCAGCGTGAACTACAGCATCTGCGCGGTCGGTATTGCGGTCTGCCTGACGCCGCAGAACGGCACGTCAACCTTCACAAGCCTGGTGACGCTCACCGTCACCAACGATTGCAGTACGATCACCGCGCCGAATCTGAATTTCGCCAGCGCGCCGCTGGTGAAAGACTTCGCGCCAGTCTCGCAAACTATCGCCATCACCTGCACCAAAGGCAGCACCTATACCGTTGGCATCAATAACGGCAACTATGCCGTAGGCAGCGTGCGCAATATGGCGAGCGGGACCAACCGTCTCAGCTATGAGATTTATAAAGGCAGCACCGCGAACCGCTGGGGCGTCAGCGGCACCGAGCGCTGGGCCAGCGACACGCCCACGCAGGTCAGCAGCGATGGCCGGCTGAAATCCTATCAATACACGGCGCGTATCCTTGCGACCCAGAACACGCCGCCCGCAGGCAGTTACACCGATACGCTGGTGGTGGACGTGGCGTTCTGAGTCCGCCGCCGACTAACGCAAATTTCCTTTACACAACGATAAAGTTCCCCCAGGCCATGCCGATAACCCCTTCAGGAACCAGAAGGAAGGTGTCGCATGTTGAATCGTATCCGCGTTGTCTCACTGTTGATGATGGTGCTGGTGGTCTTCGCACTGCTGCAATTCATTTCCGGTGGGATGTTTTTTTCGTCACTGAATGAAAACCAGCAAAGTTTCGCCGCGTCGCACCAGTTGCGACTGCAACAGGCGCAGCTCAACCAGTCGTGGAACCTGCTGCTGCAGACCCGCATCAACTTAAGCCGCTCAGCGGCGCGGATGATGATGAATGCGAACAACCAGCAGAGCAGCGCGAAAACCGATCTGCTCAACACGGCGAAAAAAGTGCTGGCTGAAGCGGATACCCACTTTAACGCCTTTAAAGCCGTGACGGTGGATGTACCGGAGATTAACGCCGCCGCGGGCGACGTCGAGCAGAGCTATCGCGATTACTACCAGGCGCTGAGCGAACTGGTGCAGTACCTGGAAACCGGCAACATGGACGCCTACTTCGCGCAGGCGACGCAGGGCAAACAGAACGCGCTGGAAAAAGCCGTTATGCGCTATGACGACGTCAACGTGCGTCTGGCACAGCAGGCCTGGGACGAGAGCCGCAGCGATTTCCGTGTGGCCCAGTGGCAGACCGGCATTCTGGCGGTTCTGGTGGTGCTGGTTATCGCGCTGGTGTGGTACGGCATCCGTCACGTTCTGCTCAAACCGCTGGCAGGGGTTATCCACCATATTCGCGAGATTGCGGGCGGCAACCTGACCGAAACCATTACGGTTACCGGGCGTAACGAGATGACGGAGCTTTCCGCGAGCGTTCAGCATATGCAACAGGCGCTGATCCAGACGGTAAGCACCGTGCGTGAAGGCACCGATGCGATTTACAGCGGCACCAGCGAAATCGCCGCGGGTAATACCGATCTCTCTTCACGTACCGAAGAGCAGGCGTCCGCGCTGGAGCAGACCGCTGCCAGCATGGAAGAACTGACCGCGACGGTGAAACAGAACGCCGAAAACGCCCGTCAGGCATCACAGCTGGCTCTGAGTGCGTCGGAAACCGCGCAGCGCGGCGGCAAAGTGGTGGATGGCGTGGTTAACACCATGCATGACATCGCCGCCAGCTCGAAAAAGATTTCAGACATTACCAGCGTCATTGATGGCATCGCCTTCCAGACCAACATTCTGGCGCTGAACGCCGCCGTGGAAGCGGCGCGGGCAGGGGAGCAGGGCCGCGGGTTCGCGGTGGTGGCAGGCGAAGTGCGCAACCTCGCAAGCCGCAGCGCTCAGGCGGCCAAAGAGATTAAGGCGCTGATTGAAGATTCCGTTTCGCGCGTCGATTCCGGCTCCGTGCTGGTAGAAAGCGCGGGCGAAACGATGCAGGAGATTGTCGGGGCAGTCACGCGCGTCACCGACATTATGGGCGAGATAGCCTCTGCGTCCGATGAACAGAGCCGCGGCATCGATCAGGTGGCGCTGGCGGTCTCCGAAATGGATCGCGTGACGCAGCAAAACGCCTCGCTGGTGCAGCAGTCCGCCGCTGCCGCGAGCGCGCTGGAAGACCAGGCAAGCCGCCTGTCGCAGGCGGTCGCCGCCTTCCGTCTCGCGGCATCGCGTGCCAGCGCCCCGCGCAGCGTCCAGACGGCCGCGCCGGTGAGCGCCAGCCTGACGCCCGTAGCGGCAAGTCAACCGGCCGTTGCAAGCCAGGATAACTGGGAAACATTCTGAACAGATTCCGGCGTATGACCGGCTAAGGAAGCAGGCATGTTGTACCAAAGGAAAACGCTGTCGGAAGGTTTTTGGGAAAAAGCGCGCGACGCGAAAGCATGGGACGTACTGCACAGCTCGTCCATGCAAACGAACAGAATCGGATGCGTGCTCCACGGCGCGTCTGAAAAGAAAAAAGTTTCAGTCTTAAACCTTGAACACGGCTTTTGTAAGCGTAACAAGATGGCCGCACCACCCTGAGTGGTGCCAGTAACACTCTGACTGTGAAGAAGAAGGCAACATGACATCATCCATGCCTGCTGGGCAAACGTCATTATTAGTACAGATGACACAGCGCCTCGCGCTGTCCGACACCCACTTCCGTCGGATATGTCAATTGATATACCAGCGCGCCGGGATCGTGCTGGCTGAACATAAGCGGGACATGGTCTACAACCGTCTGGTTCGACGTCTGCGCACGCTTGGGCTGGATGATTTTGGACGCTATCTCAGCATGCTGGAGGCCAATGCCAACAGCGCCGAGTGGCAGGCGTTTATCAACTCGCTGACCACCAACCTGACGGCGTTTTTCCGCGAGGCGCACCACTTCCCGGTGCTGGCGGAGCACGCGCGTAAGCGTTCGGGCGAGTACCGCGTCTGGAGCGCCGCGGCGTCGACGGGCGAGGAGCCTTACTCCATCGCCATTACGCTTGCCGATACGCTCGGCACCGCGCCTGGCCGCTGGAAAGTCTACGGCACGGATATCGATACCGAAGTGCTGCAAAAAGCACAGAGCGGAATTTACCGGCAGGAGGAGCTGAAAACCCTCTCGCCGCAGCAGATGCAACGCTATTTTATGCGCGGCACTGGGCCTCACCAGGGGCTGGTGCGCGTGCGTAACGAACTGGCGAACCAGATTGAGTTCGCCTCGCTGAACCTGCTTGATAAGCAGTACAACGTACCGGGGCCATTTGACGCGATTTTCTGCCGCAACGTGATGATTTATTTCGATAAAGAAACACAGCAGGAGATCCTCAAACGCTTTGTTCCGCTGCTGAAGCCAGGCGGTCTGCTGTTTGCAGGCCACTCGGAAAACTTCAGTAACCTCAGTCGGGAGTTCTCGCTGCGCGGTCAGACGGTGTATGCCCTGAGTAAGGAAAAAGAATGAGTAAAATCAGAGTGTTGTCAGTAGATGATTCGGCGCTGATGCGTCAAATCATGACCGAAATTATCAACAGCCACAGCGATATGGAGATGGTGGCGACGGCGCCGGACCCGCTGGTGGCGCGCGATCTGATTAAGCAGTTCAACCCGGATGTCTTAACGCTGGATGTTGAAATGCCGCGCATGGATGGCCTCGATTTCCTGGAAAAACTGATGCGTCTGCGTCCGATGCCGGTGGTCATGGTCTCTTCGCTGACGGGAAAAGGCTCTGAAGTGACGCTGCGCGCGCTGGAGCTGGGCGCGGTGGATTTCGTGACCAAGCCGCAGCTTGGCATTCGTGAAGGGATGCTGGCGTACAGCGAACTGATTGCCGATAAAGTGCGTACCGCCTCGCGTGCGCGGATTTCCGCCCGCCTGCCGGACGCGGTGCCGAAAACGCTGAAAGCAGGCCCGCTGTTGAGTTCGGAAAAACTGATTGCCATTGGTGCCTCCACGGGCGGCACCGAAGCGATTCGCCATGTGCTCCAGCCGCTGCCGCTCTCAAGCCCGGCGGTACTGATTACCCAGCACATGCCGCCTGGATTTACCCGTTCTTTCGCCGAGCGACTGAACAAGCTGTGCCAGATTAGCGTGAAAGAAGCCGAAGACGGCGAGCGCGTGCTGCCGGGCCATGCCTATATCGCGCCAGGCGATAAGCATATGGAGCTCGCGCGCAGCGGCGCTAACTACCAGATAAAAATCCACGACGGGCCGCCGGTTAACCGGCACCGTCCGGCCGTGGATGTGTTGTTTCACTCCGTAGCCAAACATGCGGGGCGCAACGCGGTGGGCGTGATCCTCACCGGGATGGGCAACGATGGCGCGGCGGGAATGCTGGCGATGCACCAGGCGGGCGCCTGGACCATCGCCCAAAACGAAGCGAGTTGTGTGGTGTTCGGCATGCCGCGTGAGGCCATCAATATGGGTGGCGTCAGCGAAGTCGTCGATCTAAGCCAGGTCAGCCAGCAGATGCTGGCGAAAATCAGTGCCGGACAGGCAATACGTATTTAACGAGGAGTACAGTTTTTATGGCGGATAAAGATCTCAAGTTTCTGGTTGTGGATGATTTCTCCACCATGCGCCGCATTGTACGTAACCTGCTCAAAGAGCTGGGTTTTAACAACGTAGAAGAAGCGGAAGATGGTGTGGATGCCCTCAACAAACTGCAGACCGGTGGTTTCGGTTTCGTGATTTCCGACTGGAACATGCCCAACATGGATGGTCTTGAGCTGCTCAAAACCATTCGCGCCGACGGTGCTATGGCGTCCATGCCGGTACTGATGGTGACGGCGGAAGCCAAGAAAGAGAACATCATCGCGGCAGCGCAGGCAGGCGCCAGCGGCTACGTGGTGAAACCGTTCACGGCGGCGACGCTTGAAGAAAAACTGAGCAAGATTTTCGAAAAACTCGGCATGTGAGGACAGGCAGATGACGGCATCGATAAAACCGACTGACGAGCATTCGACTGGCGACATTATTGTCCGTATCGGCAGTCTTACCCGCATGCTGCGTGACAGTCTGCGCGAGCTGGGGCTTGATCAGGCGATTGCGGAAGCGGCGGAAGCTATCCCGGACGCGCGCGACCGTCTGGATTACGTGGTGCAGATGACAGCGCAGGCCGCCGAACGCGCCCTGAACTGCGTCGAGGCTTCGCAGCCTCACCAGAACAAACTGGAAAGCGACGCGAAAGCGTTAAGCGGCCGCTGGGACGAGTGGTTTGAGAACCCTATCGAACTGAGCGACGCGCGCGAACTCGTGACCGACACCCGCCAGTATCTGGCCGAGGTGCCGGACCATACGAGCTTCACCAACGCCCAGCTTCTGGAAATCATGATGGCACAGGATTTCCAGGATCTGACCGGTCAGGTGATCAAGCGCATGATGGATGTTATCCAGGAGATTGAGCGCCAGCTTCTGATGGTGCTGCTGGAGAACATGCCGGAGCCGAACGCGCGCGCCAAGCGCCCGAACGACAGCCTGCTCAACGGCCCGCAGCTGGACGCCACCGCCGCAGGCGTCGTGGCAAGCCAGGATCAGGTCGACGACCTGCTCGACAGCCTGGGGTTCTGATCCCCGCTAACCCTCCCTTCGGGGAGGGCAGTAAAGCGCGAAACAACCACCGGTTTTGCGCTTTTCTCTTCCCATTAGCTTTTCCCGCCTCTGGCATGCTAGCTGCGTAATAGTAGCTGCGAGAATCGAATCGTGTCAGACGATAGCGACGACAAAACAGAAGCCCCCACACCCCACCGACGAGAAAAGGCGCGAGAAGAAGGGCAGATCCCCCGTTCCCGTGAACTGACCTCCATGCTGATGCTGCTGGTCGGCGTCGCGGTGATTTGGGTCGGTGGTTCGCTGCTGGCACGTCAGCTGGCGGCCATGCTCTCTCACGGCCTCCATTTCGATCACAGCATTATTAACGACCCTAAACTTGTGGTCGGGCAGATCAGTTTTTTGATAAAGCAGGCGCTGATGGCGCTGGTTCCGCTGATTATGGGCGTGGTGATTGTGGCGCTGTTTGCCCCGATGCTGTTAGGTGGCCTGCTGTTTAACCCGAAAGCGGTGGCGTTTAAGCCAGAAAAACTGAACCCGTTGCCGGGCATCAAACGCATTTTTTCATCGCAGTCGCTGGCGGAGTTGCTGAAAGCCATTCTGAAGTCGGTCCTGGTGGGCATCGTGACCGGGGTTTTCCTCTGGTACAACTGGCCAGACATTATGCGTCTTATCAGCGAATCGCCGATAGCCGCCATGCGCAACGCCCTGAATCTGGTCGCGCTGTGCTGCATTCTTATCGTGATGGGCCTGGTGCCGATGGTGGGCTTTGACGTGTTCTGGCAGATAGTCAGCCACACAAAAAAATTACGCATGTCGCGCCAGGATATTCGCGATGAATTCAAGAACCAGGAAGGCGATCCGCACGTGAAAGGGCGCATTCGCCAGCAGCAGCGCGAAGCCGCCCGTCGCCGCATGATGGCGGACATACCGAAAGCCGACGTTATCGTCAACAACCCGACGCACTACTCGGTAGCGTTGCAGTATGACGAGAACAAGATGAGCGCCCCGAAAGTGGTGGCCAAAGGCGCAGGGCTGGTGGCGCTGCGTATTCGCGAAATTGGTAATGAACATCGAATTCCGATGCTGGAAGCGCCGCCGCTGGCGCGCGCGTTATACCGGCACGCGGAAATCGGTCAGCAGATCCCAGGACAGCTTTACGCTGCCGTCGCGGAAGTGCTGGCATGGGTATGGCAACTCAAGCGCTGGCGTCTGGCTGGCGGCTTGATTCCGAAGAAACCTGAAAACCTTCCGGTGCCTGAGGCGCTGGATTTTTTGAACGAGAAGGACACTGATGGCTAATCTGGTGGCAATGCTGCGCCTGCCTGGCAATTTGAAATCGACCCAATGGCAGATACTCGCCGGGCCGGTTATTATCCTGATGATCCTGTCGATGATGGTGCTGCCATTACCGGCCTTCATCCTGGATTTGCTGTTCACCTTTAACATCGCGCTTTCCATTATGGTGCTGCTGGTGGCGATGTTCACCCAGCGCACGCTGGAGTTCGCGGCGTTCCCGACCATTCTGCTGTTTACCACGTTGCTGCGTCTGGCGCTGAACATTGCGTCCACGCGTATCATTCTGATGGACGGCCACACGGGTGCGGCGGCGGCGGGGAAAGTGGTGGAGGCGTTCGGCCACTTCCTGGTCGGCGGCAACTTCGCCATCGGTATCGTGGTGTTCATCATTCTCGTCATCATTAACTTCATGGTTATCACCAAGGGGGCGGGGCGTATCGCGGAAGTGGGCGCGCGCTTTGTCCTTGACGGGATGCCAGGCAAACAGATGGCTATCGACGCCGACCTTAACGCCGGGCTTATCGGTGAAGAGGAAGCGAAAAAACGTCGTACTGAAGTGACCCAGGAAGCCGACTTTTACGGCTCGATGGACGGTGCGAGTAAGTTCGTGCGCGGTGACGCCGTCGCGGGCCTGCTGATTATGGCTATCAACATTATCGGCGGCCTGCTGGTGGGTGTGGTGCAGCACGGTATGCCGGTCGGCCAGGCGGCGGAGAGCTATACGCTTTTGACCATCGGTGACGGCCTGGTGGCCCAGATCCCGGCGCTGGTGATTTCGACCGCGGCGGGCGTTATCGTGACCCGCGTCGCCACCGATCAGGACGTTGGCGAGCAGATGGTCGGCCAGCTGTTCAATAACCCGCGTGTGATGGTGCTGAGTGCCGCCGTCCTCGGCCTGCTCGGTATGGTACCGGGGATGCCTAACTTTGTGTTCCTGCTGTTTACCGCCGCGCTGCTGGGTCTCGCCTGGTGGATGCGTGGCCGCGAACAGCAGGCGCCAGCCGCGCCCGCGCCGGTTATCCAGCAGGATAATCCGCAGGCCGTGGAAGCGACTTGGAACGACGTGCAGCTGGAAGATTCGCTCGGGATGGAAGTGGGCTACCGCCTGATCCCGATGGTGGATATGCAGCAGGACGGCGAACTGCTGGGCCGCATCCGCAGTATCCGTAAGAAATTCGCGCAGGATCTCGGCTTCCTGCCGCCGGTGGTTCATATCCGCGATAACATGGATCTGCCGCCCGCCCGCTATCGCATTCTGATGAAAGGCGTGGAAATCGGCAGCGGTGAAGCCTATCCGGGCCGCTGGCTGGCGATTAACCCCGGCACCGCCGCAGGCTCTCTGCCGGGCGAGCCGACGGTCGATCCGGCGTTTGGTCTGGCCGCTATCTGGATTGAAAGCGCGCTGAAAGAGCAGGCGCAAATCCAGGGCTTTACGGTGGTTGAGGCCAGCACCGTGGTGGCAACGCACCTGAACCATCTGATCGCGCAATACTCCGCTGAGCTGTTTGGCCGTCAGGAAGCGCAGCAGCTTCTCGATCGCGTGAGCAAAGAGCTGCCGAAACTGACAGAAGATCTGGTGCCGGGCGTCGTGACGCTCACCACGCTGCATAAAGTGCTGCAAAACCTGCTTGCCGAGAAAGTGCCAATCCGCGATATGCGCACCATTCTGGAAACGCTTGCCGAGCACGCGCCGGTTCAGAACGATCCAAACGAACTGACCGCCGTGGTGCGTGTGGCGCTGGGCCGCGCGATTACCCAGCAGTGGTTCCCTGGCAACGACGAAGTGCAGGTCATTGGGCTTGATACGTCGCTTGAGCGTCTGCTGCTGCAGGCGTTGCAGGGCGGCGGTGGCCTGGAGCCTGGCCTTGCGGACCGTCTGCTTGAGCAGGCGCAAGAGGCGCTGTCGCGCCAGGAGATGCTCGGCGCGCCGCCGGTACTGCTGGTGAACCACGCGTTGCGTCCGCTGCTCGCGCGTTTCCTGCGCCGCAATCTGCCGCAGCTGGTGGTGCTCTCGAACCTTGAGCTGTCCGATAACCGCAATATCCGCATGACGTCCAGCATCGGAGGTAAATAATGCGCGCGCGCTTGTTAATGGCGTTACTGACGCTGCCTGTACTGGCGAACGCCGCAGGAGAGGGCGCCTGGCAGGCGAGCGCGATGGGGCCGGTAGTGAGCCAGCGCGGCATGGCGGCCTCGTCACCGTTGCTGGCACCGGATTCCCCGCCGCCGCAGGGCGTGATGACGGTCGTCGTCTGGCGCTATGAGCTGGCAGGCCCGACGCCCGCAGGCATGGTGGCGCGGCTCTGCTCGCAGACCCGCTGTGTGGACGTGGACGACCAGACCGGCACCACGCGCGCCTTTACCAACGTTTCCGCCGCCGAGCCGCTGCGCTTTATCTTTGAAGTGCCGGGCGGCGGCAGGCTGTGGCCGGCGCTGGAAGTGCGCAGCAGTCAGGTCATCGTCAATTATCGTTAACGCTCTTCTGTAACACGCGCCGCCGCGCGTTTCCCTTCTCCAGCCGCCCGATTTTTGGCGGCTGGCTCGCAGTTCTGAACTCCCGCTTTGAACACTTCGAAACGCTGTTTTATAAATCAGTGAAGCCGGTGGCGGCGCTCTTTGTATTTTTGCCAGTATTGCGTTTCAGGTGGCAGAAAAGGAAAGGTTTCCCACCCGCCATACTTTTACTTTAGCCCTGATAGCTCTGCGCCTGGCCGCAGGACTCCACATAAAAACACACAGGGTGACGGCGATGAAAACGCGTAAACCAGGACTGGCAAATTACCTTGCCTACGGGTCAGGAGACTTCCTCGGCGCAGGAACGACCGCCCTCACGGCAGCGTGGCTTCTCTATTTCTACACGACCTTCTGTGGCTTAAGCCCGATTGAGGCGACCTTTATTTTCGCGGCGGCGAGGGTCGCCGATGCGGTGGTCAGCCCGCTGATGGGCTTTCTTACTGACAACTTCGGCACCACCTGGCTCGGCCGCCGGTTTGGCCGCCGGAAATTCTTTATCCTGCTCGGCATTCCCTGTGTCTTTAGCTACTCGCTGATGTGGGTGGGAGATATGGGATTCTGGTACTACCTGCTCACCTACCTGCTGTTTGATATCGTCTACACCATGATTCTGGTGCCTTACGAGACGCTGGTGCCGGAAATGACCGATGATTTCAAACAGAAAACCAAATTCTCCGGCGCGCGTATTTCGATGGCCCAGATGTCCGCCATTCTGGCGTCGTTCCTGCCGGGCGTGCTGCTGACGCACTTCGGTAAAGACAATGCAGTCTCCTTCTTCTATGCAAGCCTGGTCTTCTCGGTGCTCTGCGCGATTATGCTGACGCTGGTGTGGATCTTCACCTGGGAGCGCCCGCGCGAAGAATGGTCACAGGCCGCGCTGCGCGCCGAAGAAGAGAAGAAACACCTGACGCTCGGCCAGAGCCTGCGCCGTCTGGTGGTTGAACTCTCCTCCACGCTGCGTATCCGTATTTTCCGCCAGCATCTTGGCATGTATCTCGGCGGCTATATCGCCCAGGACGTCTTCAACGCGGTGTTTACTTACTACGTGGTGTTTGTGCTGATGCAGGAAGCGTCTGTCGCCTCTAATCTGCTCGGCACGATGGCGGTTTTCCAGTTTATCGCCGTTATCGCGATGATCCCGCTTTGCATCCGCTTCGGGCCTGCGCCGTCTTACCGCATGGTGGTGGTGCTGTTTGGCCTGAGCTCGCTCTCTTACGCGCTGCTCTATTACACCGACATGAGCGATATTTACTCGCTGCTGTTGTTGGTCTCGGCACTGGCGGGCCTCGGGCGCGGCGGCATTAACTATGTGCCGTGGAATACCTACACCTATATCGCCGATGTCGATGAAGTGGTCACCGGGCAGCGCCGCGAGGGCATTTTTGCGGGGATCATGACGCTCACCCGTAAAGCCTCGCAGGCGGGCGCGGTGATGCTGGTGGGAATTGTGATGCAGATGTCCGGGTTTGTCTCCGGCCAGAGCACCCAGGCACCCGCGGTGAGCCATACCATTCTGACCATTTTAAGCGTCGGCACGATAGCCGTGCTGGCCTGCGGTTTCCTGATTTCCCTGCGCTTTAAGCTCAACCTGAAAACCCACAGCATTCTGCGTGAAGAGACCGCGAAGATGCGCGCCAGCGGCCGTGTGATGCCGGAGAGCATCAGCCCCGCGAACCGCGCGACGGTCGAGATGCTGGCGGGCATGCCTTATGAAAGCCTGTGGGGGAATAACAACATTGGCTATCTGAACCGCAATAAGCCAGCGGCACCCCCGCTGAAAACGGTCACTCCCGAATTTGATACGACACAGAGGTTAAGTTAATGATTGTCTGGCCCGTAAAACACAGTCCGCTGCTGCGTCAGCCGGAGCGTTTCATTGCCCGTGATGAACTGAAGGCGATGATCCACAAAATTACCGACAACCTGATCAACATTAAAGATGAAACCGGGCAGTTCCTCCTGCGCCTCGATGACGGGCGCGTGATTGATACCAAAGGCTGGGCAGGCTGGGAGTGGACGCACGGGGTAGGGCTGTACGGCATTTATCAATATTACCGCCAGACCGGTGATGAGCGGATGCGCGCGGTGATTGACGACTGGTTCGCGGCGCGCTTTGCCGAAGGCGCCACCACCAAAAACGTCAACACGATGGCCCCGTTCCTGACGCTGGCGTACCGCTATGAAGAGACGCGCGACCCCGCGCTGTTACCCTGGCTTGAAACCTGGGCCGAATGGGCCATGTATGAAATGCCGCGCACCGACCAGGGCGGGATGCAGCACATCACGCTCGCTGAAGAGAATCATCAGCAGATGTGGGACGACACGCTGATGATGACGGTTCTGCCGCTCGCTAAAATCGGCAAGCTGCTCGGGCGTCAGGCGTACGTTGATGAGGCGATCTATCAGTTCCTGCTGCATATGCAGAACCTGATGGACCGGAAAACCGGGCTGTGGTTCCACGGCTGGAATTACGAAGGTTGCCATAATTTTGCGAACGCTCGCTGGGCGCGCGGCAATAGCTGGGTGACGATTGTTATCCCCGATTTTCTTGAGCTGATGGACTGGCCGGAGCAGCATCCGGTGCGCCGCTATCTGACGCAGGTGCTGGCGCGCCAGGCGGCGGCGCTGGCAGAGTGTCAGGATGAGAGCGGCTTGTGGCACACCCTTCTTGACGATCCCAGTTCCTACCTGGAAGCGTCCGCCACGGCCGGGTTCGCCTGCGGCCTGCTGAAGGCGGTGCGCAAGCGCTATATCGGCAAGGAGTACGGCCTGGTGGCGGAGAAGGCTATCAAAGGCGTAGTGGCGAACGTTTCGCCGCAGGGCGAGCTGTTGCAGGTATCGTTCGGCACCGGCATGGGAAGCGATCTCGACTTTTACCGGCAGATCCCGCTTACGTCGATGCCTTATGGTCAGGCAATGGCTATTCTGTGTCTGACGGAATACCTGCGCACTTATCTGTAACGATATGCGCCGCGTGCCAAATGCCGTCACGCGGCGTACATTTGATTGTTCTTACACTGCTTAAAATGTTTAATTCCGCACCGTCCCGCTCATCACGCTTATCGTATTAGCCGGAAAGCATTTAAGCTATTAGTATTAGCTTATTTATACAGTATGCCTCTTGTTATGGCTCTGATAATATTAATACCGCGCTTATCCAGCTAATATTATATTTTCAATATTAAATTCCTCCAAAAAAGTAATTCATTGTATCTTGTTTCTTTGTTGTCAGTCTTTAAAATGCCAGCCGCACTGCCATTATTGTTGGTTTATTTTTTACAGTAACAATAACCAGGTAAATCCAGCAATGTCGCTGCTATGACGCCGTGATTCTTTGCTATGCGCAAAGAGTATTATTTCGGATGTATTTTATAAATGCATTACGCGACATGTCGTTCTGTCGCCTTAATGTCTCTAAGGTATTAATCAGACATGAAGGTACGGTTTCGTCTGGCTACGCGGTTGCACAATTGATAATGCATTCGCATATCTGCCTGAATTCCGGAGTGCTGCCGGCAGGGATCACCGATCTGCGAAGCCGTTAATTCTGATGGATCATATAAATGAACCACTATCCTTTACCCCCACGGCCGGACGCTCAGATTAATGCGCTGATTAACGCCTTTCATTGTCACGGTACGATTAAAGAATATCCGCGCGGCTCATGCCTGGCGCAAAATGAAGAGTCTGTAAATATTCTGTTGTCAGGCAGCCTTGCTCTGACGCGGGATTGGGATAATCTCATTTTCTTTGAAACGAATCGACCGAATATTTTTGGTATTTCATTGCAATCTAATAATGCCCGGTTTGAACATTTTCGATTAATAATAAAAGAAGACAGTCTTGTAAAAAGGATCAGCCGTGCTGATTTTCTTGCTGTTATTGAAGAGCAAAAACTCTGGAAGGAACTGAGCCATGTTATCTCGTTTTATTATCATGTTCTGCTCTGGAAGAATTACCATTTCTACGCCGCCGACTCGTATATGCTGGTGCGGAAATCACTCATTACGCTTGGCGAAATGCCGCTGGAGTCGCGCATCAATATAAACGCAAGCCAGTACATTACCAGTACCACCAATTTATCAAAAAGCTACGTGATGAAAGTCATTCAGGAGTTACGCAAAGGCGGGTATATCGAAATCCAGCGTGGCCGCTTGATCACCATCGGCAAGCTCCCGCAAAAATATTAAGCCGCCAGAGAATGCCAATAAAAAGGCCCGTCAGTGACGGGCCTTTTTTATGCCTGAGCGCAGCGTTTACATACGTTCGACGGTTTCGATGCCAAGCGTATCCAGACCGAGCTTCAGCGTTTTCGCGGTCAGCAGCGCCAGCTTCAGGCGGCTCTGGCGCAGCGCGTCGGTTTCAGCGGTGAGAATAGGGCAGTGCTCGTAGAAGCCGGAGAACAGACCCGCCAGATCGTAGAGATACGCGCACATAACGTGCGGCGTACCGTCACGAGCCACCACGCCCAGCGTCTCTTCGAACTGCAACAGGCGCGCGGCGAGCTGCGCTTCGCGGTCGTCCTGAATCACCACCGGTGCCGTCAGTTCGCTCTCTTTAACGCCCGCTTTGCGGAACACCGACAGCACGCGGGTATAGGCGTACTGCATATACGGCGCAGTGTTGCCTTCGAAGGCCAGCATGTTATCCCAGTCGAAAATGTAATCGGTGGTGCGGCTCTTCGAGAGATCCGCATATTTCACCGCGCCGATGCCGACGGCATTCGCCAGTTTCTCAAGCTCGTCGGCCGGCATATCCGGGTTTTTGCCGGCAACCAGGCGACGTGCGCGATCCAGCGCTTCGTCCAGCAGTTCGGACAGCTTAATGGTGCCGCCCGCGCGGGTTTTAAACGGTTTGCCATCTTTGCCAAGCATCATGCCGAACATGTGGTGTTCCAGCGGGACGGATTCCGGCACGTAGCCCGCTTTACGCACGATGGTCCACGCCTGCATCAGATGCTGGTGCTGGCGGGAGTCGATGTAGTAGAGCACGCGGTCGGCATGCAGCGTTTCGTAGCGGTACTTCGCGCAGGCGATATCGGTTGTGGTGTAGAGGTAGCCGCCATCCTTTTTCTGGATGATGACGCCCATCGGCTCGCCTTCTTTATTTTTGAACTCGTCCAGGAAGACCACGGTAGCGCCTTCGCTCTCCACCGCCAGACCTTTAGCTTTCAGATCGGCGACAATGCCAGGCAGCATCGGGTTGTAAAGGCTCTCGCCCATCACGTCGTCGCGCGTCAGGGTGACATTAAGACGCTGATAGGTTATCTGATTCTGCGTCATGGTGATGTCAACGAGCTTGCGCCACATCTCGCGGCAATATTCATCGCCGCCCTGCAGTTTCACCACGTAGCTGCGCGCGCGCTCGGCGAACGCTTCATCTTCGTCGTAATGCTTTTTGGCTTCGCGATAGAACCCTTCGAGATCCGAGAGCGCCATCTCGCCGGCGTTTTCCTGCTGCTGTTTCTCAAGATAAGCAATCAGCATACCGAACTGGGTTCCCCAGTCGCCGACGTGGTTGGCGCGAATAACTTTGTGGCCGAGAAACTCCAGGGTACGAACGGACGCATCGCCGATAATGGTGGAGCGAACGTGGCCCACGTGCATCTCTTTAGCAACGTTTGGGGCGGAGTAATCCACCACGATGGTCTGCGGCGCGCTGACTTTCTCCACGCCCGCGCGATCGGAGGCGACAGCCGCCTCGATGTTTTTCGCAAGGAATGCCGGGTCGAGGAAAATATTGATAAAGCCAGGGCCTGCGATTTCGGTCTTCGCGGCGATCCCGGTGAGATCCAGATGGGCCAGTGCCTGCTCGGCGAATTGTCGCGGCGGCATGCCCAGTTTTTTCGCGATAGCCATCACGCCGTTAGCCTGATAGTCGCCGAACTGCGCTTTGGCTGACTGACGAACCTGCGGTTCGCAATCCGCAGGCGCACCTGCGGCAATCAGCGCCTGACTGACTTTTTCTGAGAGAAGAGCCTGAATATTCACCGGGATACCTTACGTTAATAACGCTGCCAGTCGAAGGCGGCAGCGTGCGGTCTTAAGAAAAAAGAGGGCAAAAGTATACTGCATTTAGGCGGCGGCGTCAGCACCGGCGGGCAGGGCGGTACGTGCTGGAGCGCGGGCGTCAAACAGGGTAGATTAGCGCCTTTGTCACCGTACGGGAAAAGCCAATGACCCACTGGCACACACCAGAAGAACTCCAGGATATCCGCGCGGATCTGCCGCGCTTTGAAGCGGCGTTACAGACGCTCGCCGGGCGTCTCGCGCTCAACATTAACGGCCTGCACGCCGATCATATTTCGCTGCGCTGCCACCAGAACGCGACCGCCGAGCGCTGGCGTAAAGGGTTTGAGCAGTGCGGCACGCTGCTTAGCGAAAACATCATTAATGGCCGCCCCATCTGCCTTTTTCGCCTTGATGAGCCGGTCTGCGTCGGGCCGTGGCGCTTTACGATTGTCGAACTGCCGTGGCCTGGCGAAAAACGCTACCCGCATGAAGGCTGGGAACATATTGAAATCGTGCTGCCCGGCGCGCCGGAATCACTCAACCAGCGCGCGCTGGCGCTGCTGGGCGACGAAGGGCTGATGGCACCGGATATTTCGGTGAAAACCAGTTCACCCGCAGGTGAGCATGAGCGGCTGCCGAACCCGACGCTCGCCGTCACCGACCGCATCGTCACCATCAAATTCCATCCGTATTCCATCGAAGAGATCGTCGCAAGCGAGCAGCAGTAACGGTTCGCTGTCACACACGGGGCCAGACTGGCGCAAAGTCTGGCCCCTTTTTTTGTCTATAGTATTCAGGGGACCATTTCCCGCACGCCCCCGCATGAAAAGAGTAAGGAGAGACCCGACGCCTGTTTTCGACCCGATGGGAGAGACTCATGCAACAAACCGTAAAACGTACCGATCTCTGGATTAACCGCGATGAGCCGGGGCTGCGCCGCTCCCTGCTTATCCATCGCTCCGCCGAGGAGCTGTTTGATTTATGGCGCGCGCCGTCCACCCTGCCACGCATCATGGGACATTTCGCCCACATTACCATTCTCAGCAACACCGCGTCCCACTGGGCCGTGCGAATGCCGCTTGGCAAAACCGTTGAGTGGGATGCCTATATCACCGATGAAGAGCGCGGCCACTACATCAGCTGGGCGTCTGAGAAAAAGGCCACGGTGCCTAACGCCGGCAGGCTGACGTTTCGTCATATTTCGGAGGAGCGCGGCACGGAAGTGACGCTTTCGCTGCACTTCGATCCTCCCGGCGGCTTTTTTGGCGAGTGGCTGTCGAAAAAAATCGATCTGGTGCCGGAGGCGATGCTAAGCCAGGCGCTGCGGCGTTTTAAAAGCCTCGCCGAGACGGGCGAAATCGCGACCAATAAACCGCAACCGGCGGGCCGTCACGACGGTATGGACAAGGTGGAGGAATAACCGATGCGAGCACTCTGCTGGAACGGCGTCAACGATCTGCGCGTCGAGACCGTGGGCGATCCGACAATCGTCAATCCGCATGATGTCATCCTTAAAGTAGGCCTGACCACGACCTGCGGCTCCGATTTACACGTCATCGACGGACTTATTCCGAGCATGGAAGAGGGCGATATCCTCGGCCATGAATTTATGGGCGAAGTGGTGGAAGTGGGCCCGGAGGTCAAAAACATCCGCCGCGGCGACCGCGTCGTGGTGCCGTCGTTTATCTCGTGCGGCTCCTGCTGGTACTGCAACCACGGCCTGACTTCGTGTTGCGATAACACCAACCCGAACGCGCATCTGCAGGAAAAAATCCTCGGCTACCCGACGGCAGGAATTTACGCCTACAGCCATGCGTTCGGCGGCTATGCCGGGTCGCACGCCGAATATGTGCGTGTGCCGTTCGCCGATAACGACTGCTTTATCGTGCCGGAAAATGTCTCTGACGAGCAGGCGCTGTTTCTCTCGGACGCCGCGCCGACAGGCTATATGGGCGCGGATTTTTGCAATATTCACCCCGGCGACACGGTGGCGGTATGGGGCTGCGGCGGTGTCGGGCTGATGGCGGCCCAGAGCGCGTTCCTGCTGGGCGCTGAAAGAGTCATTGCCATTGACCGTTTCCCGGAGCGGCTGGCGATGGCGCGCGACATCGTGGGTGCTATTCCGCTGGATTACACGAACGTGGATATTTACGAAGCGTTGCTTGAGATAACCGGCGGTCGCGGCCCGGACAGCTGCATTGACGCGGTCGGGATGGAGGCGCACGGCGAAGGGCTGGAATATGCCTATGACCGCACCAAACAGGCGCTCAAGATGCACACTGATATTGGTGCCGCGCTGCGTCAGGCGATCCGCGCCTGCCGTAAAGGCGGCACGCTCGCCATTCTCGGCGTTTACGGCATGATGGATAAATTCCCGCTCGGCGTGGCGATGAATAAAGGCTTAACCATCCGCACCGCCCAGCAGCACGGCCAGACTTACATGAAACGCCTGCTGGATCACGCCTCGCGCGGCGAACTGCGCACCGATTTCCTCGCCACGCACCGCTTCTCGCTGGAAGACGCGCCGCGTGGCTATGAAATGTTTAAAAATAAAGAGGACGGCTGCGTGCGGGCGGTGTTTAAGCCCTGACGTTCGCCGCACTGACCGCCTGTGTCAGACGCGCAATGGCCGTCTCCAGCGTGGCGGCGGTACAGCCGAAATTAATCCGCACGTGTTGCGGCGCGCCGAAATCCGCGCCGGGGGAGAAGCCGAGCCCCTGGCGCTTAAAGAAGCGCGTCGGGTTCTCAACGCCAAGCCCGGACGCATCCACCCACGCCAGATACGTCGCCTCCGGCACTACCATCCCAAGCCCCGGCAGCCCGCTAATGGCGGCGTATAGCCGGTCGCGGTTGCGGCGCAGATACGCAATTTGCTCAGTAAGCCACGGCTCACCGCCGCGCCATGCCGCTTCGGCGGCCGTCAGCGCCAGTACGTCCACATGCGGCACAATGCCTTCACGCGCGGCGCAAAAACGCTGGCGCAGCGCGGCATCCGGGATCACCGCCACCGACGCGCCAAGCCCGGCGATATTAAACGTTTTCGACGGTGACATGAGCGTGATGGAGCGCCGCGCGGCGTCCTCGCTAAGCGAGGCGAACGGGATATGCTGCACGCCGGGCGTGAGGATCAGATCGCAGTGGATTTCATCAGAACAGACGATAAGGTCATGCTCCTGCGCAAACGCGAGCTGCGCCTCCAGCTCGTCGCGTCGATACGCGGTGCCGCCAGGATTTTGCGGGTTACAGAGCATCAGGAGCTTTTCGCGCCCGGTAAGCTGCGGGCGCAGGCTTTCCAGATCCAGCACCAGTCGTTCGCCGCGCGGCTGCAACGGCGCGTTAAGTTGCGCGCGTCCGGCAAGGGCGGCGGATTTGCGAAACGGCGGGTAGATGGGCGTCGGCGCAAGCGTGGTTTCTTCCGGCGAGGTAAACGCGCGCACCGAGAGATTCAGCCCCGCCACAATCCCTGGCAAAAAGACCAGCCACTCCGGTTCAACGCGCCACTGGTAGCGACGCTGGCACCATTCAATAAAGGCTTCAGCCAGCCCCTGCGGATGCGCGCCGTAGCCAAACACGCCGTGCTGGACGCGCGCTGTCAGCGCATCCGTAATACAGGCGGGCGAGCGAAAATCGGTGTCGGCCACCCACATCGGCAATACCGATTCGTCATGGGCGTTCCATTTAATGCTGTCGCTGTGACGGCGGTTGATCTCTTCGTCGAAATTGAATGCCATGATACGTTGTCCTGCGGCTAAGGGGTTTTCAGACTAAGACGTTTGCCCACAGCTGACCACTACTTTCATTTACAGGGAGTTACCCATGGCGTTACTGGAAATCTGCTGTTACAGCCAGGCCTGCGCAGTGACCGCACAGGCGGCGGGCGCGGACCGCATTGAGCTGTGTTCGGCGGTTAACGAGGGCGGCCTGACGCCGTCAGCGGGCGTGCTCAAAGGTGTGCGTGCGCAGATAACGATCCCCGTTCATCCTATCGTGCGTCCTCGCGGCGGCGATTTTTGCTACAACGAGAGCGAGTTTGCGGCAATGCTGGACGATATCGCGTTTATCCGTGAACTGGGCTTTCCGGGGCTTGTGACCGGTGTGCTGAATGAGGACGGCGGGGTGGATCTGGCCCGAATGCATAAAATAATGCGCGCCGCCGACGGCATGGCGGTGACATTTCATCGCGCCTTCGACATGTGCGCCAGCCCATTGAAAGCGCTGGAAGAATTAACCGATCTCGGCGTGGCGCGCATCCTCACTTCGGGCCAGCAGGCGAGCGCGGCAAAAGGAATTTCATTAATTACGGAACTAAAACAGAAATCCCGTGCTCCAATCATTATGGCCGGTGCAGGGGTACGGCTCAGTAACCTCAACCTGTTTCTGGCGCAGGGGATAGACGAGCTACACAGCTCGGCGGGCATCCATGTAGCCTCTCCCATGCGTTATCGCAATACCGGCGTCTCGATGTCATCGGACGCAAGCGTTGACGAATACTCCCGTTACCAGGTGGATGGCGACGCGGTAGCCGCCATGAAGGCGGCGCTTTCGTCAGTGCAATGATTTTTGCCCTCAGTTTTTACCGCGCATCATGTCGCCCAATATGATGCTTGCTCGTACCAGGCCCCGGTCTTTTGCCGGGGCTTTTTTTATGCCCACGCGCTCCTACCAAATCTGGTCACTGTCTTGTCTTTACCGGGCCGCTCAGAGAAGATGCCACGCATCGTCAGCGTCTTTCGCAGACCTGTAAAGGGAGAGCAGGATGATCGTCGGCATCGATCTCGGTACCACCAATAGCCTCGCTGCCGTCTGGCAGGAGGGCAATCCGCGGCTTATCGCTAACGCGCTGGGCGAATGTCTCACGCCGAGCGTCGTCGGCCTTGATGACGAAGGGCGCGTGCTGGTCGGCAAAGCCGCCCGCGAGCGTCTGCACACGCATCCGCATCTCACCACCGCACTTTTCAAACGGCATATGGGCACCGCCTGGACCGTCCGGCTCGGGGGCAAACTGTTCCGCGCTGAAGAACTCTCGGCGCTGGTTTTAAAAAGCCTGAAAGAAGATATCGAGCGCGCCTGCGGCGAGACGGTCACCGAAGCGGTGATAAGCGTGCCGGCGTATTTCAGCGATGCCCAGCGTAAAGCCACGCGTGTCGCGGGCGAACTGGCCGGGCTTCACGTTGAAAAACTGATTAATGAACCGACCGCGGCGGCGCTGGCTTACGGCCTGCATCGCGGCGCAGAAGAGGGCACCTTTCTGGTGTTCGATCTCGGCGGCGGCACGTTTGACGTTTCGGTGCTGGAGCTGTTCGAAGGCGTGATGGAAGTACGCGCCAGCGCCGGCGATAACTTTCTCGGCGGCGAAGATTTCGATCAGGCGCTGATTGACGCCTTCGTGGCGCGCCAGATGGTGGCAGGCGGCCTGCCCGACCCGGCGGCGCACACGCATGCCCTGCGTCGCGAGGCCGAGCGGGTGCGCCATGCGCTTGGCGATCATCCTGTCGCCACTTTTACGCTGCGTGCTGAAGACCAGACCTGGAGCCAGGACTTTCATCAGGGCGAGCTGAACGATATTTTCGCGCCGCTCCTTACCCGCCTGCGCCTGCCCATTGAGCGCGCGCTGCGCGATGCCCGCATTCGCGTTGCGGATCTCGACGAGATCCTGCTGGTCGGCGGTGCGAGCCGTATGCCTCTGGTACGCCGCCTGGCCGCCGGGCTGTTTGGCCGCTTCCCGTCGGTGTCGATAAATCCTGACGAGGCGGTCGCGCTTGGTGCGGCCGTGCAGGCGGCGCTGAAAAAACGCGACGCGGCGCTGGAAGAAGTGGTGCTGACGGATGTCTGCCCTTATACGCTTGGCATTGAAACCGTCAAAGCCTTTGGCCGCCATCTTGACGACGGTCACTATCTGCCGGTGATTGAGCGCAACGTGGTGGTGCCGGTGAGCCGGGTAAAAACAGTCTGTACGCTTGCCGATAATCAGACGATGGTAGAGTTTACGCTTTACCAGGGCGAAAGCCGTCTGGTGAAAGACAACATTGCGCTTGGCAAAATGCGCGTACCGGTGCCGCCGAGACCGGCGGGCGAGGTGTCGCTGGATGTGCGGTTCACCTATGACATCAACGGTATTCTGGAAGCCGAAGTCACGGTACCGCTCACCGGCGAGCGCCATCAGCTCATTATTGAAAACAACCCTGGCATGCTAACGCCACAAGAGATTGCCGAACGGCTGGCGCAACTGAGCGCGCTGAAAATTCACCCGCGCGAACGCCAGCCCAACACGCATCTGATGGCGCGTCTCGACCGACTGTATCAGGAGACTACTGGCGAGATGCGCGAGGAGATTAGCTATCTCGGGGCACGCTTCCAGCAGGCGCTGGAGAGCCAGGACGACGCGCGCATCGATAAATCCCGTCAGGAAATAACGCAGCAGGCGGACGCAATCGAAGCCGGGATGTGGCTTTTCTGATGCGCGCACTGGAGATCCTCGGGCTTGAGCCCGGCGCGGACGAGCGCGCCATCAAACGTGCCTACGCCAGGCTTCTGAAAGGGTGTCGCCCGGATGACGATCCGCAAGGCTTTCAGCAACTGCGAGATGCCTACGAAACGGCGCTGGAACAGGCGCGTCGCGGCGTGGCGGACGGCGATGACGACGCATTCGGCGATGACGATGAGCACGATGACGACACCGACATGGCGGCAGTCGCGCCAGACGCGTACAGACAAATTGATGACCCGCTACAGGCGCAGCCTGTAAACGAGCCCGAACCTGTGCCAGCGGAAAGCGCGCCAGCACCTCCCGCACCGTTGTACACGCCGCCACGCACGACGGCGTTGCTCGACGGGTTAAACGAGGAAAATCTCAACGTCCGCTGGCTGGAGGCGCGCGCGATGGGGGAGTCGCGCGAGTTTGAAGAGGCGGTACTGACGCGCTGTCTGTGGCATCTCGCGCCTGACGAATACGCCTTCGTCGCACAGGCGCAGGCGCGCTTTGAGTGGCTGACGCCGGGCCAGCGCGTGGCGACTGACGAATCGCAGCAGAACCGGTTACGCCATGTGCTGCTCACCCCTTACGCCGAAGAGATGCGGGCGGCGCTGGAAGAGGGGAACGATGCCCGCTATCTGGCCTGCCTGCGCGCGCTGGCGAATTCCCCGTGGCTGCAAAGCTATGACGGACAGCGCCAGTTACAGCGCCTTGCGCTGTCGCTGCTGGACGCGCAGCCTGAGTGGTCGCCAGAGCGCTTTGCCGCACTTTGCAGGCTGTTTCACTGGGATGAAACGCGCGGCGAGCGCCCGGATCTGCCGGACTTGTGGGCGCAGGTTATCGCCCGCGACGAAGAAGAAGCGCTTTTTGTTGAGCTTACGGCAAAGCGCGACGCGGCAGAGGACAGCCCGGCGCACCGGGCGGCGCAGATGGTATTGCGCGTGCAGGATGAAGACGCTCGTATGCTGGCCGGGCTCGACTACACCGATGAAGACTGGCAGGCCTGCGGCAGGCTGACCGACCAGCTGGAAATTGGCCATCCGGCGCTCATCCCGCGCTTTGCGGGCGCGGATATCCACGCGTGGCAACAGACGTACCACAAACTTAATGAAGCGCACGGACCGATGATGCGTAGTCTCTGGCTGGTCGGCATGATGATGGCGACGTTTGGCTGGATGCTGCCCGCAGTGTATGACGGCACTATCACTCCGTTGGGCGTGGTGCTCCGTGTGCTGGTGGCGCCCGTGGTGGCGATGGTGGTGGGTATTTTCCCGCTGGTTTTATGGCGGGGACTGGCCCGGCCCTTCTCGGACAGAGACGCAGCGCTGAGCGAGCGGTTGCTGCCGCGGTTTATCTACTCCCCGCGGCGCAAACGCTGGCGGCTGTTCGCGCATGTGATCCCGTTTTGCGTCGTGAGCGTCGTGATCGCGCTGGTCTGCGGCAGGCTGGCGATGTGGATTTTCGTGGTCGTGACGCTGCTGCTGGCCTGGACCGATCTCTGGCGTTATCCCGGCGCGCTGCGGCGGTTTCGCCAGAAACGTGCGCCTCTGCGCGGCGGACGCCTGAAGTTTGTCCTGCTGGCGCTGCTGTTTTTCGCCATCGTCACCGGCGTGCGCGCGTTGTTGCAAGCGTGACACTCAAAACGACCTGCGCTGCGATAGCCCGGCCTCGCCGGGCTGTTCGCTTTTCAGGCAACCGGCGCGCTGCCGCCTGGCTTATTTTGCGATTTATTTGCCAGACTTCTCAGGTAATTGTTTATGTTGAGGAGGAACTATGGGCTTACTGAATTTTGTAAAAGAAGCGGGCGAGAAAATCTGGGACAGCGTTTCCGGCCATAACGACGCGGCGGCACAGAACGCCAAAGTGCAGGAACACCTCAAGAAAACCGGTATCCCGGACGCCGATAAAGTACAGGTGCAGGTGGATGACGGCAAAGCGACCGTGACCGGGCAGGGCTTAAGCCAGGAAGCGAAAGAGAAAATCCTGGTGGCTGTCGGCAATATCGCGGGCATCGGGCATGTCGATGACAACGTCGCGGTGGCGACCCCGGCACCGGAAAGCCAGTTCTACACGGTGAAAAAAGGCGACACCCTCAGCGCTATCTCGAAAGAAGTTTATGGCGACGCGAATCAATACCCTAAAATCTTTGAAGCCAATAAACCAATGCTGACCAGCCCGGAAAAAATCTATCCGGGCCAGGTGTTGCGTATTCCGAAGTAAAAAACGTCTCCCGCACGTCAGGTGCGGGAGAAAACATCAGGGTTTGCGTGCAACCAGCACGGCGCGCAGCGGGGCGGGGTAGCCTTCGCGGGTTTTGGTGGCGTCATGGGGATCGAGGAAATCCGCCAGCGACTCCGTTTCCATCCAGGCGGTGCGGCGCTGCTCTTCCACCGTCGTGACCGAGAAATCGGCGATTTTCACATCCACAAAACCGCACTTCTCCAGCCAGTTTTTCAGCGCGGCCGCGGAGGGAATAAAGTAGACGTTGCGCATCTGCGCGTAGCGCTCGCCCGGCACCAGCACGGTGTTTTCATCGCCTTCCACCACCAGCGTTTCCAGCACCAGTTCGCCGTCTTTCACCAGCTGATCTTTAAGCTGCCAGAGGTGATCCAGCGGTGAGCGGCGGTGGTAAAGCACGCCCATCGAAAAGACGGTGTCGAACGCGTTCAGCGCGGGCATCTGCTCAATGCCAAGCGGCAGCACATGGGCGCGATTGTCACCGCCTAAAAGCTTACGCACCGCCTCAAACTGGCACAGGAAAAGCTGCGTCGGGTCGATGCCGACCGCGAGCTGCGCGCCCGCGCCGACCATACGCCACAGGTGATAACCGCTGCCGCAGCCGACATCCAGAATGGTGCGCCCGGCAAGCGGCGTGATATGCGGCAGCACGCGGTCCCATTTGAGATCGGAGCGCCACTCGGTGTCGATGTCGATACCGTAGAGCGAGAACGGCCCTTTACGCCACGGCATCAGCGTGCGCAGCAGCTGTTCGATGCGCTTGCGCTGGCCATCGCTGAGCGGCTCGGCGCTCTGCGCGCTGACGCTGTGCAGCAGATCAAGCTGATCCGGCACCAGCGCAGGCAGATTATCGAGGGAATTCTTCCACTGTTTAAACTGGCCGTGCAGGGCGTCACGCTGCCAGGCGGCGACCTGAGCGGGCAGCGTTTCCAGCCAGTGCGCAAGCGGCCCGCAGGCGATCTGCTGATAAAATTTGCCGAAATCGATCATGTCGCGCTCCCGCCTTTCACCGCCACCAGCGAGCCGAAGTTAAAGCACTGGAACCACAGCTCGCTGTGTTCAAACCCGGCCTTACGCAGGCGCGCTTTGTGGGTTTCCACGGAATCGGTAAGCATGACGTTTTCCAGCATGCTGCGCTTCTGGCTGATCTCCAGCTCGCTGTAGCCGTTCGCGCGTTTGAAATCGTGATGCATATTGAACAGCAGTTCGCCCACCACGCTGTCTTCAAAGCTGAATTTCTCCGACAGCACCAGCGCGCCGCCAGGATTCAGGCCCTGAAAGATTTTATTGAGCAGCAGCTGGCGATCGTCCGGGTTCAGGAACTGGAGCGTGAAGTTCAGCACCACCATAGAGGCGTTCTCAATGGTGATATTGCGGATATCGTCCTCAATCACCTCGACCGGCGTTTGCGCTTTGAAGGCGTCAATATGGCGGCGGCAGCGCTCCACCATGGCGGGCGAATTATCCACCGCGATGATTTTGCAGCCGTCGTGATGCACGTTGCGGCGCACCGAGAGCGTGGCGGCGCCGAGCGAACAGCCGAGGTCGTAAACCTGGCTTGCGGGCTGGACAAAGCGCTCCGCCAGCATGCCAATCATAGAGATGATATTGGAGTAGCCCGGTACGGAACGCTGGATCATATCAGGGAAGACTTCAGCCACCCGCTCATCGAAAGTCCAGTCGCCCAGACGGGCGATGGGCGCGGAGAACAGCGTGTCGCGATTTGACATAGCGTAAATCCTGGGGAAAACGAAAGGGGCGTATTTTGCGCTAATGAAACGAGAAAACCAACTCCCAGGGCATATACCAGATGTTGGCCAGCACCATCATCAGCAGGGCGATATAGGTCGCGCTCATGCCGCTACGCCGCCAGCGCAACAGGCGATGATGATAGCCGTAGTAATGCATCAGACGACCAACCAGCAGCAACAGGCCGCAGACATGCAGCATCCAGTTCTGCGCGCCGTTCATCTCCATAAACAGCAGCAGTAACAGGCCGATGGGCAGATACTCCACCGCGTTGCCGTGAATGCGGATAGCGCTTTGCAGCTCGCTGAAACCGCCATCGCCATAGGCGACGCGGTACTGCATGCGCAGACGAACCACATCGAAAGAGAACTTCATCAACAACAACGCACCCAGAACCGCATAAAGCGCGCTTACCATAGAAACTCCGTTTAACGCTGTTAATGGCGCCTTTATGATAGCGTGGCGCGGCCCGGTTGTCGCTGCCCTAAAAGAGGGTGTCCTGATGCGGGATGGCGGGTTCGTCGCCAAGCGTCGGCAGCGCCTCGCGAAGCGCGGGCCAGAGCGTGTGTACCAGCTCCGGCGCATGCTCGATATCCGGCGTGTGAAGAAAGAGGTAAGGCGTCGTGGTCTGCTGCCACTGCGCGAGTTTGGCAAGCCAGACCGCGAAAAATTCTGCGTTTTGCGCCATATCGTCGCTGCCGATAAACCGCACCATTGGATGCTGCGCCGTGACGAGCGCATGCACCGGCACTTTGGGTTTTTTCCGCTGCGCGTCGATGACCGCCGGGCTGTGCGGAAGGGCGGCATGTACCGGACGGCTGTCGAGCATCACGCGGTTAACGCCGCGCGCGATAAGCCCGCGGTTGAGCGAAAGCTCCGCCTCGCCTTTGGCGAAGAAATCGGGGTGGCGCACTTCAACGCCATACGTAAAGTTACCCGGCAGAGCGTCGAGAAACGCCCATAACGCAGGCAGATCGCGCGGGCCGAACGCGGCGGGCAGCTGCAGCCAGTACTGGCCGATACGGCCTTCCAGCGGCGCCATGCGCGCGAAAAACTCGGCGGTTAAATCGTCGCAGTGGCGCAGCGCGGCGTTATGCGAAATGGTGGCCGGGAATTTAAAACAGAAGCGGAAATCATCGTGGGTCTGCGCGTACCAACGCTCGACGATCTCCGCTTTCGGCAGCGCGTACAGCGTGGTGTTGCCTTCGACACAGTTAAAGTGGCGGGCGTAATCCTCAAGCGATGTAATGCCAAGCCGCACCCATTTCGGGTGCGACCATTGCGGCAGACCAAGATAAATCATAGGGCTGCGAGGATCTCCTCAGTGGAACGCACCCGTCCGAGGCGCGGGAAAATATGCGTCATGCTGCCGTTGTGCTGGTCGGCGTCGGCGGCGGAGCAGGCGTCTTCGGCGACCACCAACTCAAAGCCCATCTCCCAGGCGTTGCGCGCGGTGGATTCCACGCCGATGTTGGTGGAGATGCCGCACAGAATAATCGTCGTGATGCCGCGACGACGTAATTGTAGCTCCAGATCGGTGCCGTAGAAGGCGCCCCACTGGCGTTTGGTCACTTCGATGTCGGTGTCGCGTTTGCCAAGCGCCACCGGATAGTGCCACCACTCGTCCGGCAACGTATGCCCGGCAATCGGCGCGTCGACGGGCTGCTTCAACGCTTCACTGAAATCTTTCGACCAGCCGACACGCACCATGACGACCGGCGCGCCGACCGCGCGGCATTTCTCCGCAAGCCTTGCGGCGCGGGCCACAACGTCGTCGGCGCTGTGCGGGCCGCCGGCAAAGGGCAGGATCCCTTCCTGTAAATCAATGACCACCAGCGCGGTCGTCGCGGGATTAAGCGTTAACATAGAGACTCCCCTTGATTGTTGGTTTTGGATGAGTACCTTACTGGCGTCGTGAGCCGGACGGTTGTCTATTTTTGTTAAATTTTGTGAGAAGCGCCAGTTTACGCACAGCAATCGCGCGGGCGCGCGGCTTCGGGCTTATCGCGGCGCGGAATTTCCAGTATAATAGCCCCCTTTTTTCATCCAGTAGTGACATTCAGCCAAAGCTGCGACAGTGGTGCCTGCAGGGCAGGCGACAAACGGCCTGCGGCTAAATTAAGGGATATCTCATGCGTACAGAATATTGCGGGCAGCTCAATCTGTCCCACGTCGGACAGCAAGTGACTCTGTGTGGTTGGGTCAACCGTCGTCGCGATCTCGGCAGTCTGATTTTTATCGACATGCGCGATCGTGAAGGCATCGTTCAGGTGTTTTTCGACCCGGATCGCGCCGACGCCTTCAGCCTCGCCTCTGAACTGCGTAATGAGTTCTGCATTCAAATCACCGGGACCGTTCGCGCGCGCGACGAGAAAAACGTCAACCGTGATATGGCGACCGGCGAAGTGGAAGTGTTCGCCACCGAACTGACCATCATCAACCGCGCCGAGCCGCTGCCGCTAGACTCCAATCAGGTCAACAGCGAAGAAGCGCGTCTGAAATACCGCTATCTCGACCTGCGTCGCCCGGAAATGGCCCAGCGCCTGAAAACCCGCGCGAAAATCACAAGCTTCGTGCGCCGCTTTATGGATGACCACGGCTTCCTCGACATCGAAACCCCGATGCTGACCAAAGCCACGCCGGAAGGCGCGCGCGACTATCTCGTGCCGTCTCGCGTGCATAAAGGCAAGTTCTACGCGCTGCCGCAGTCTCCGCAGCTTTTCAAACAGCTGCTGATGATGTCCGGCTTCGATCGCTACTATCAGATCGTTAAATGCTTCCGCGACGAAGACCTGCGCGCTGACCGTCAGCCTGAATTTACCCAGATCGACGTCGAAACCTCCTTCATGACCGCGCCGCAGGTGCGTGAAGTGATGGAAAAACTGATCCGTCAGCTGTGGCTTGATGTGAAAGGCGTGGATCTGGGCGAGTTCCCGGTTATGACCTTCGCCGAAGCCGAGCGCCGCTACGGCTCCGATAAACCGGACCTGCGTAACCCGATGGAGCTGGTGGACGTGGCCGATCTGCTGAAAAGCGTAGAGTTCGCGGTCTTCGCGGGCCCGGCTAACGATCCGAAAGGCCGCGTCGCCGCGCTGCGCGTACCGGGCGGTGCCCAGCTCAGCCGCAAGCAGATTGACGACTACGGCAACTTCGTCAAAATTTACGGGGCTAAAGGACTTGCGTATATCAAAGTCAACGAGCGCGCGAAGGGCCTCGACGGCATCAACAGCCCGGTCGCTAAATTCCTGAACGCGGAGATCGTTGAAGCCATTCTTGAGCGCACCGGCGCGCAGGATGGCGACATGATTTTCTTCGGCGCTGACCACAAAAAAGTGGTGGCCGACGCGCTGGGCGCGCTGCGCCTGAAGCTTGGTAAAGACCTGAGCCTGACCGACGAAGCCAAATGGGCGCCGCTGTGGGTTATCGACTTCCCGATGTTTGAAGACGACGGCGAAGGCGGCCTGAGCGCGATGCACCATCCGTTTACCGCGCCGAAAGACATGACAGCGGAAGAGCTTAAAGCGGCACCGGAAGACGCGGTGGCGAACGCCTACGATATGGTTATCAACGGTTATGAAGTGGGCGGCGGCTCGGTGCGTATCCACCGTGGCGAAATGCAGCAGACCGTGTTCGGCATTCTGGGCATCAACGAGCACGAGCAGCGCGAGAAGTTCGGCTTCCTGCTGGACGCGCTGAAATTCGGTACGCCGCCGCACGCGGGCCTGGCGTTTGGTCTTGACCGTCTGACCATGCTGCTGACCGGCACGGATAACATCCGCGATGTCATCGCCTTCCCGAAAACCACGGCGGCTGCCTGTCTGATGACCGAAGCGCCGAGCTTCGCAAACCCGACAGCGCTGGCTGAGCTGGGCATCGAGGTCGTGAAAAAAGCGTCGCCGGAGAATAAGTAATATGCATTATAAGCGCCCTGTTTCTGTGCTGGTGGTGATTTACGCCGAGGACACGAAACGGGTGCTCATGTTGCAGCGGCGCGACGATCCTGATTTCTGGCAGTCGGTCACCGGCAGCCTGGAAGAGGGGGAAACCGCGCCGCAGGCCGCCGCGCGCGAAGTAAAGGAAGAGGTCTCCATTGACGTTGCTTCAGAGCAACTGACCTTGATGGACTGTCAGCGCACGGTGGAGTTTGAAATTTTCAGTCATTTACGTCATCGCTATGCGCCGGGGATTATGCGTAATACGGAGTCCTGGTTCTGTCTGGCGCTGCCGACGGAGCGGGAGATCGTGTTCACTGAACACCTGACCTACCGCTGGGTGGACGCCCCCGAGGCGGCCGCGCTCACCAAGTCCTGGAGCAACCGGCAGGCGATTGAAGAATTTGTTATTAACGCCGCCTGAAAAGGCGCGCTTTCTGGAGATATTTTTATGGCAGGTCATAGTAAATGGGCCAACACCAAACACCGCAAAGCGGCACAGGATGCCAAACGCGGTAAAATCTTCACTAAAATTATTCGCGAACTGGTGACCGCGGCGCGTCTGGGCGGCGGCGATCCGGGCTCTAACCCGCGTCTGCGCGCGGCTATCGATAAAGCGCTGTCCAATAACATGACGCGCGACACACTGAACCGCGCTATCGCGCGCGGCGTTGGCGGTGACGAAGACGCGAACATGGAAACCATCATTTATGAAGGTTACGGCCCTGGCGGCACCGCGGTGATGGTGGAATGTCTCTCTGATAACCGTAACCGTACCGTTGCCGAAGTGCGTCACGCCTTCAGCAAATGCGGCGGTAACCTCGGTACCGATGGTTCCGTGGCGTACCTGTTCAGCAAAAAAGGCGTTATCTCCTTCGAAGCGGGCGACGAAGACACCATTATGGAAGCCGCGCTGGAAGCGGGCGCTGAAGATGTCGTGACCTATGATGATGGCGCTATCGACGTCTACACCGCCTGGGAAGAGATGGGCGCGGTACGTGACGCGCTGGAAGCGGCAGGGCTTAAAGCCGACAACGCGGAAGTCTCTATGATCCCGTCCACCAAAGCGGATATGGATGCGGAAACCGCGCCGAAACTGCTGCGTCTTATCGACATGCTGGAAGACTGCGACGACGTGCAGGAGGTTTACCACAACGGTGAGATCTCCGACGAGGTTGCGGCGACCCTGTGATACCCGCCATGTTTCAGACTGCGGGCGGCCACGTCCGCAGTCTGATATCTTCTTGTATTCCCGCAGGCTTTTTCTCAGGAGACGCGCCATGAGTATTATTCTGGGCATCGACCCGGGGTCGCGCGTCACCGGTTACGGCGTGATTCGCCAGACCGGACGTCAGCTGACCTATCTTGGCAGCGGCTGTATCCGCACCAGCGTCACGGATTTGCCTTCACGCCTGAAGCTTATCTACGCGGGCGTCAGCGAAATTATCACGCAGTTTCGTCCTGACTATTTCGCCATCGAACAGGTCTTTATGGCGAAAAACGCCGATTCGGCGTTAAAACTCGGGCAGGCCCGCGGCGCGGCGATTGTCGCGGCGGTGAATCACGATCTGCCGGTGTTTGAATACGCGGCGCGACAGGTGAAGCAAACGGTAGTGGGCATCGGCAGCGCTGAAAAAAGCCAGGTGCAGCATATGGTGCGCACGCTGCTGAAACTTTCCGCCAACCCGCAGGCGGATGCGGCGGATGCGCTCGCTATCGCTATTACCCATTGTCACGTCAGCCAGAACGCGACGCAGGTCAGCGAATCGCGCCTGAACCTGGCGCGCGGGCGGCTTCGTTAACGGTAACTGACGTTACCGTTCCTTTGCGAGGCGTCTCGCAACTGTCAGTTCTCTCATCGCCACGGCGATTTCTCGACTGGATATCTGTCCAGCTTTTTTTATATTATAGCCAACAACTTTCTTAAGCCCCACGCAGGAGCGCAACGTGATAGGCAGACTCAGAGGCATCGTACTGGAAAAACAGCCCCCGCTGGTGTTACTGGAGGCGGGCGGCGTCGGTTATGAAGTCCATATGCCGATGACCTGCTTTTATGAATTGCCGGAAACCGGTAAAGAGGCGGTGGTCTTCACCCATTTTGTCGTGCGTGAAGACGCGCAGTTACTGTTCGGCTTTAATAACAAACAAGAGCGCACGCTTTTTCGCGAGCTGATCAAGGTCAACGGCGTCGGCCCGAAACTGGCGCTGGCGATCCTCTCCGGTATGTCGGCCCAGCAGTTCGTGAACGCGGTTGAGCGCGAAGAGCCTGCCGCGCTGGTCAAACTGCCGGGCATCGGCAAGAAAACCGCCGAACGTCTAGTGGTGGAGATGAAAGACCGCTTCAAAGGCCTGCATGGCGATCTCTTCACGCCAGGGGCGGATCTGGTGCTGACGTCGCCTGCAAGCCCAGCGGTGGATGACGCTGAGGCGGAAGCCGTTGCCGCGCTGGTGTCGCTGGGTTATAAACCTCAGGAAGCCAGCCGTATGGTCAGTAAAGTCGCACAGGCGGATGCGAGCAGCGAAACGCTGATTCGCGAAGCGCTGCGCGCGGCATTGTGAGGTAGAGGATGATTGAAGCAGACCGCCTGGTGGCGCCGGGCAGCATCGTGGCGGAAGAGGTGGCCGATCGCGCCATTCGCCCCAAATTACTCGAAGAGTACATCGGCCAGCCGCAGGTGCGTTCCCAGATGGAGATTTTTATCCAGGCGGCGAAGCTGCGCGGCGATGCGCTCGATCATCTGCTGATTTTCGGCCCGCCGGGGCTTGGGAAAACCACGCTCGCCAATATCGTCGCCAACGAAATGGGCGTCAACCTGCGCACCACCTCCGGGCCGGTGCTGGAAAAGGCGGGCGATCTGGCGGCGATGCTCACTAACCTTGAGCCGCACGACGTTCTGTTTATCGATGAAATCCATCGTCTCTCGCCCGTGGTCGAAGAGGTGCTCTATCCGGCGATGGAAGATTATCAGCTCGATATCATGATTGGCGAAGGCCCGGCGGCGCGCTCGATCAAAATCGATTTACCGCCGTTTACGCTGATTGGCGCGACGACACGCGCCGGCTCGCTTACTTCGCCGCTGCGCGACCGCTTCGGTATCGTGCAGCGCCTGGAGTTCTATCAGGTCGCCGATTTACAGCATATTGTCAGCCGCAGCGCGCGCCATATGGGGCTTGAGATGAATGACGAAGCCTCGCTGGAAGTGGCGAAGCGTTCGCGCGGCACGCCGCGTATCGCTAACCGCCTGCTGCGTCGCGTGCGCGATTTCGCCGAAGTGCGCCACGACGGCGTTATCAATCAGCACGTAGCGTCTCAGGCGCTGGATATGCTTAATGTCGATGCCGAAGGCTTTGACTATATGGACCGCAAGCTGCTGCTGGCGGTAATCGACAAATTCTTTGGCGGCCCGGTGGGGCTCGACAACCTGGCGGCCGCTATCGGCGAAGAGCGCGAAACCATCGAAGATGTGCTGGAGCCCTTCCTCATTCAACAGGGCTTTTTGCAGCGCACGCCGCGCGGAAGAATGGCAACCACCCGCGCATGGAACCATTTCGGCATCACGCCGCCGCAAATGCCGTGACAACACTGATGTCAGTGAAAGCTATGTACAAAAAAGCGCCCTCAGGGCGCTTTTTTGTTAACCATTTTCACCGCGCAGCCCGCGTCAGGCTGGCGGACGCTTCGCCATGCTGAAAATAAACAGCAGCGCGGCGCACAGCACCACTGAAGGGCCAGCAGGCGTGTCGTAAAAGGCGGAGAACGTCAGACCGCCCGTGACCGCCACCATACCAAGTCCGACCGCAATGCCCGCCATCTGCTCAGGCGTACGGGCAAAACGGCGCGCGGTTGCCGCCGGGATAATCAACAGTGACGTGATAATCAGCGCCCCGACAAACTTCATCGCCACGCCAATCGTCAGCGCCGTCACCATCATCAGCAGAATTTTGACGCGCTGTAACGGCACGCCGTCCACAAAGGCGAGATCGGGGCTGATGGTCATGGAGAGTAAATTCCGCCACTGCCAGCACATCACGCCGAGCACGACGGCGACACCCAGCCCGACGGAGAGCAGATCGGCAGGCGTCACCGCCAGCAGATCGCCGAACAGGTAGGCCATTAAATCGACGCGGATATTGCCCATCAGGCTCACCACAACAAGACCGAGCGACAGCGCGCTGTGCGCCATAATGCCAAGCAGCGTGTCTATCGCCAGATGCGGGCGCTTCTCAAGCCAGACCAGCCCGCCCGCCAGCAGCAGCGTGACCACAATCACCGCGTAGAACGGGTTGACATCCAGCAGAAGCCCGAAAGCGACGCCGAGGAGCGAGGCATGCGCCAGCGTATCGCCAAAATAAGACATCCGACGCCAGACCACGAACGAGCCCAGCGGGCCTGCGGCGCAGGCCAGCAGCATACCAGCCATCCAGCCGGGAAGCAGAAGTTCAATCATAACGAGCCATTTCCCTTGCGCAGAATAATCCGTCCCTGCAAATCGTGACGGTGGTTATGGTGATGACGGTAAATTCCCAGCTGTTCTGCGCCGCGCGGGCCAAACATCGAGATAAATTCGGGGTGCATGGAAACCACTTCCGGCGTGCCGGAGCAGCAGATGTGATGATTCAGACACAACACTTCATCTGTTTTGGCCATCACCAGATGCAAATCGTGCGACACCATCAGCACGCCGCAATTGAGTTCATTACGCAACTGGTTGATTAAATCATACAGCGCCACCTGGCCGTTGACGTCCACGCCCTGGGTGGGTTCATCAAGCACCAGCAATTGCGGCGCATTCAGCAGCGCGCGCGCCAGCAGCACGCGCTGGGTTTCACCGCCGGAGAGTTTTTGCATCGGCGCGTCGATAAGATGCCCGGCCTGGACGCGCTTGAGCGCAGGCAGGATATCCGCTTTACGTGTGCCGGGGCGCAGACGCATGAAACGACTGACCGTGAGCGGCAGCGTGGCGTCGAGATGCAACTTTTGCGGCACATAACCGATGCGCAGCTGGCGCTCGCGCTTGATAACCCCTTCATCGGGTGCTACCAGGCCAAGAACCACTCTGACCAGCGTCGATTTTCCGGCACCATTCGGGCCAAGCAGCGTCAGGATGCGCCCGCCGGTGAGGGTTAAAGAAATGTCAGATAAAACGCGGCGTTGCCCGAAGGAGACGCTAACCTTCTGAAGCGATACAAGATTAGTCATGGCAATTTAGTGATTGCAGAAGTTTTCGAATGTTATAATATCACACTTCCAACATTCATAACGATGATAAGTCGCATTATGTTACATAAAAATACGCTTCTTTGCACTGCACTCAGTGCAGCAATCCTGGGTGGTGCAGCCAGCAGCGCTCAGGCCGCCGTAGTCGCTTCGCTTAAGCCGGTGGGCTTTATCGCTTCCGCCATCGCAGATGGCGTCACGCCTACCGAAGTTCTGCTGCCAGACGGTGCTTCAGAGCATGATTATGCGCTGCGTCCTTCCGATGTTAAACGCTTACAGAAAGCGGATTTAGTGGTCTGGATCGGGCCCGATATGGAAGCCTTTATGGATAAATCCGTGAAGGCGTTGCCGGCGCAAAAAAATCTGGCGCTAAGCGAGCTTGCGTCTGTGAAACCGCTTCTGATGAAAGGCGTTGATGATGACGATGATGATCATGACAAACATGCGCATCAGGGTGCAGAAAGTGACGAACATCACCATCATGGCGATTATAACATGCACATCTGGCTGTCGCCGGAAATCGCCCGGGCGTCGGCGGTTGCAATCCACGAAAAATTAGTGGAACTTATGCCGCAAAGCAAAGCCAAACTGGACGCCAACCTCCAGCGCTTCGAGGCCGAACTGGCCCGGACAGACAAACAGGTGGCGAACGAGCTGGCACCGCTGAAAGGGAAAGGATACTTCGTTTTTCATGACGCTTACGGCTATTACGAAAAACATTACGGCCTGACATCGCTCGGCCATTTTACCGTGAATCCCGAAATCCAGCCCGGTGCGCAGCGTTTACATGAAATAAGAACAGAGTTGGTTGAGCAAAAAGCCGAGTGCGTTTTTGCTGAGCCACAGTTCAGGCCGGCGGTGATTGAAGCCGTTGCCAGGGGTACGAAAGTTCGAATGGGAACGCTCGACCCGCTGGGAACGTCTGTCAGCCTGGGTAAGGACAGCTACATGCAGTTTCTGACTCAGTTATCTAACCAATATGCCAGCTGCCTGAAAGGAGATTAACGAGGAAGTGGATACGTGCAACAGATAGCCCGCTCTGTCGCCCTGGCATTTAACAACCTGCCACGACCCCATCGCGTTATGCTGGGGTCTCTTACAGTTCTCACACTCGCGGTCGCCGTCTGGCGGCCGTACATTTACCACCCCGAATCGGAATCAGCGCCCGTCGTAAAAACCATCGAACTGCGCAAGAGCGAGATCCGCTCTCTGCTGCCGGAGGCGAGCGAACCTATCGATCAGGCAGCGCCAGAAGATGACGAAGCTATCCCGCAGGATGAGCTTGACGATAAAACCGCCGGTGAAGCCGGGGTGCATGAATATGTGGTTTCCACTGGCGATACCTTAAGCAGCGTACTGAACCAGTACGGTATCGACATGGGAGATATCAGCCAGCTCGCGTCGGTCGATAAAGACCTGCGTAATCTGAAAATCGGCCAGCAAATCTCCTGGACGCTCACCGACAGCGGCGAATTACAGCGCCTGACCTGGGAGATGTCGCGCCGTGAAACCCGCACCTATGACCGCACGCCTGCAGGCGGCTTCAAAATGAGTAGCGAAGTGCAGCAGGGCGACTGGGTGAACAACGTGCTGAAAGGCACCGTGGGCGGCAGCTTTGTTGCCAGCGCCAAAGAGGCGGGCCTCACCAGCGCGGAAATCAGCGCCGTCATCAAAGCGATGCAGTGGCAGATGGACTTCCGTAAGCTGAAAAAAGGCGATGAGTTCTCGGTGCTGATGTCGCGCGAAATGCTCGACGGCAAGCGTGAGCAGAGCCAGTTGCTCGGCGTTCGCCTGCGTTCCTCCGGCAAAGATTATTATGCGATCCGCGCCGAAGACGGCAAATTCTACGACCGCAACGGCTCGGGGCTTGCCAAAGGCTTTATGCGCTTCCCGACGTCGCGTCAGTTCCGCGTCTCATCGAATTTCAACCCGCGCCGTCTGAACCCGGTAACGGGGCGCGTGGCGCCGCATAAAGGTGTCGATTTCGCGATGCCGCAGGGTACGCCGGTACTGGCGGTGGGCGATGGAGAAGTGGTGATGGCCAAGCGTAGCGGGGCGGCGGGCTATTATGTCGCTATCCGTCACGGCCGCACCTATACCACCCGCTATATGCACCTGAAAAAGCTGCTGGTGAAACCGGGCCAGAAAGTGAAACGCGGCGATCGCATCGCGCTTTCCGGTAACACCGGGCGTTCCACCGGCCCGCATCTCCATTATGAAATCTGGATCAACCAGCAGGCCGTTAACCCGCTGACCGCCAAGCTGCCGCGCTCTGAAGGCCTGACCGGCTCCGATCGCAGCGACTTCCTGGCGAAGGTCAAAGAAGTGGTGCCGCAACTGACGCTTGATTAAAAGCGCGGCAATTCACAGCCGGTGCCTTCGCGCGCCGGCTTTTTATTTTGTCTGGCGGTCCTGCCGCCGCTAAACTCCTTCATTATTTTCTCTTTTGATTACCTGGCTCTGGCCTGAGAACCGTCATGGACACAAAAAAAACAAAAAGTGAATACATTCCCGAATTCGAGCGCGCGTTCCTGCACCCGCGCTACTGGGGCGCCTGGCTCGGAATTGGCGCCTGTGCGGCACTCGCCCTGACGCCGCCGTCTTTTCGCGATCCGCTGCTCGGTAAACTCGGCCGGCTGGCGGGAAAATTCGGTAAAAGTGCCCGTCGTCGTGCCCGCATCAACCTGTTTTACTGCTTCCCTGAGCTCTCCGAGGCGCAACGCGAAGCGATTATCGATAACATGTTCGCCACCGCGCCGCAGGCGATGGTGTTTATGGCCGAACTGGCGCTGCGTGGCCCCGAAAAAGTCTTAAACCGCGTTGACTGGCACGGTGAAGCATTTCTTAACGAGCTGCTGGCGAACAAAGAAAATGTCATTTTGCTCGTTCCTCACGGCTGGGGCGTCGATATTCCGGCGATGCTGCTGGCCTCGCGCGGCGTGCGCATGGCGGCGATGTTCCATCATCAGGGTAACCGGCTGTTAGATTATGTCTGGAACACCGTGCGCAGGCGTTTTGGCGGTCGTTTACATCCCCGCCAGGACGGCATCAAACCGTTTATTAAATCGGTGCGCGAAGGCTACTGGGGTTACTATCTGCCGGATGAAGATCACGGACCGGAGCAGAGCGAATTTGTCGATTTCTTCGCAACCTATAAAGCAACGCTCCCGGCAGTGGGTCGCCTGATGAAAGTCTGTAACGCGCGAGTGATCCCGCTCTTCCCGGTTTATAACGCTAAAACGCACCGTCTTGATGTGCTGATACGTCCGCCAATGGATGATCTCGCAAACGCCGATGACGTGACACTGGCGCGCCGTATGAACGAAGAGGTGGAACATTTCGTCGGCCCGCACCCTGAGCAATACACCTGGATCCTTAAGCTTCTGAAAACGCGTAAAGCAGGTGAGACTGAGCCGTATCGCCGCAAAGATCTTTATCCGAAATAAAAAAGCCGCTCAGAACGAGCGGCTTAAATAGTGAGAAAAGGGGCATGGGCCCCTTTTTTTATGGCGTTTAGTCGACGGTCAGCACGCGTGTGGTGTTGGTGCTGCCGGTGGTGCCCATCATGTCACCCTGGGTAACGATAACCAGATCGCCAGTCACCAGATAGCCTTTGTCACGCAGCAGGTTAACGGCATCCTGCGCCGCCGCCACGCCGTCGTTGGCGCTGTCGAAATAAACCGGCGTCACGCCGCGATAAAGCGCGGTCAGGTTCAGGGTGCGTTCATGGCGGGACATCGCGAAAATCGGCAGGCCGGAGCTGATACGCGAGGTCATCAGTGCGGTGCGACCTGATTCAGTCATGGTGATAATCGCGCTTACGCCTTTCAGGTGGTTGGCCGCGTACATGGCCGACATCGCAATCGCTTCTTCAACGTTATCAAACTCCACATCCAGGCGGTGTTTTGAAACGTTGATGCTCGGGATTTTCTCCGCCCCGAGGCAGACGCGCGCCATCGCTGAAACGGTTTCTGCCGGGTACTGGCCTGCGGCGGTTTCCGCCGACAGCATCACGGCGTCGGTGCCATCCAGCACAGCGTTCGCCACGTCCATGACTTCAGCACGGGTTGGCATCGGGTTGGTAATCATCGACTCCATCATCTGGGTCGCAGTGATGACGGCACGATTCAGCTTACGGGCACGACGAATAAGGGTTTTCTGGATGCCGACCAGCTCCGGATCGCCGATTTCAACGCCCAGGTCGCCACGCGCAACCATCACGACATCAGACGCCAGAATAATGTCATCCATCGCTTCGTTGCTGCATACCGCTTCGGCGCGCTCGACTTTGGCGCAAATTTTCGCGTCACAGCCCGCGTCGCGTGCGAGACGGCGAGCGTAGTTCAGATCTTCGCCGCAGCGCGGGAAGGAGACGGCCAGGTAATCCACGCCGATTTTCGCCGCGGTGATGATGTCGGCTTTATCTTTTTCGGTCAGCGCTTCAGCGGAAAGCCCGCCACCCAGCTTGTTGATACCTTTGTTGTTCGACAACGGGCCGCCGACGGTGACTTCGGTGAAGACTTTCATGCCCTGGACTTCAAGGACTTTCAGCTGTACGCGGCCGTCGTCCAGCAGGAGGATATCGCCTGGCACCACGTCCGCCGGCAGGCCTTTATAGTCGATACCGACTTTTTCTTTATCGCCTTCGCCTTTGCCGAGGTTGGCGTCGAGCAGGAATTTATCGCCAATGTTGAGGAAAACTTTGCCTTCTTTAAAGGTAGAGACGCGAATTTTCGGCCCCTGTAAGTCGCCGAGAATAGCGACGTGACGTCCCAGTTTGGCCGCGATCTCGCGGACTTTATCAGCGCGAAGCTGATGATCTTCCGGCGTCCCGTGCGAGAAGTTCATACGCACTACGTTCGCGCCAGCGGCGATAATTTTTTCGAGGTTATTATCGCGGTCAGTAGCCGGGCCTAACGTGGTCACGATTTTGGTTCTGCGAAGCCGTCTGGACATGTATTACTCCGTTGACTGAAACAACTTTGGTGTTGCGTGAACATAAATTCGGCGCGGTGGCCTGTTTCGAATAGAGACACAAACCATAACCGAATGGCTTTGTAAGTTACAACTTTGTTATAAAAATGATTACTGGTCGTCAGAAACCAGTAAGCTCTTATCAAAACGCGATTCCTTGAGCGCTTCTTTGACTCGCTTCAAGTTATCCCGGAATTTTGCCCCGCGACGCAGCGTAAACCCCGTCGCCAGCACATCGATGACGGTCAGCTGCGCAAGCCGTGACACCATCGGCATATAGATGTCGGTATCTTCCGGCACGTCCAGCAGCAGAGCGAGACTCGCTTCCCGGGCAAGCGGCGACCCACGAGAAGTGATTGCCAGCACCAGCGCGTCGTTGTCGCGGGCAAGACGCGCCAGCTCCACCAGACTTTTCGTGCGCCCGGTGTGAGAAATCAGCACCACCACGTCATCGGCGCCGCCATTCATGCAGCTCATACGCTGCACGACAATATCGTCGGAATAGACGACAGGCACATTAAAGCGAAAGAACTTATTCATCGCGTCATGCGCCACGGCCGCCGACGATCCCAGGCCAAAAAACGCGATTTTCTTCGCCTGAGTGAGCATATCGACCGCCCGGTTCACTGTCGCCATATCGAGCGACTGGCGCACGTGATCGAGGCTTGCCATCGCCGATTCAAAAATTTTCGTGGTATAGGCTTCAACACTGTCATCTTCATCGACGTTGCGATTCACATACGGCGTGCCGTTGGCGAGACTCTGGGCCAGATGCAGTTTAAAATCAGGAAAGCCTTTGGTCTCAAGGCTCCGGCAGAAGCGGTTGACGGTCGGCTCGCTGACGCCCGCTTCGCTTGCAAGCGTCGCGATACTCGAATGCATCGCCTGTGCAGGCGATTCCAGAATCACTTCAGCGACTTTGCGTTCAGATTTACTCAGATGTTCCAGTTGCGACTGGATCTTTTCCAGCATGTTCATTGCTAACATGAGACCCGCAGAGAGCGTCATTTCACACGATTGGGAAACGACGATGAGTTTTATCGAGAATATACTCCTGATAGTACAGGTGCAGGCTGGCTGAAAAAGACAATGTTGTTGTTTTTTTTCATAACATGATCACGGTCTGATTTTGTTATGGCATCGGTGGCGGAAAAAGCGCCAGCCGGGCGCAGTGGGCCACTTTCAGAGCGATCGCCGGGTTGCATGATGCTTTAGTCATCAACGCCAGACGCTTAGGAGTATCCTGAAAGACCTAAAAGCAGTAGAGTGCAGTGTAAGAAAATTACAATGATGACCTGTCCCGACAGGGATTCCGAAACGAGGAGAAAGACATGGCGGTAACGCAAACAGCGCAGGCGTGCGACTTAGTGATTTTCGGCGCCAAAGGCGATCTGGCGCGCCGAAAACTGTTGCCTTCCCTGTATCAGCTGGAAAAAGCGGGCCAAATCCATCCGGATACCCGCATTCTGGGGGTAGGCCGCGCGGACTGGGATAAAGCAGCCTATACCAAAGTCGTCCGTGAAGCGCTTGAAACCTTCATGAAAGAAAAAATCGACGAAGCCCTGTGGGACACCTTAAGCGGCCGTCTCGATTTTTGTAATCTGGATGTCAACGACACCGCCGCGTTTACTCGTCTCGGCAAAATGCTGGATCAGAAAAACCGCGTCACCATTAACTACTTCGCCATGCCGCCAAGCACTTTTGGCGCGATCTGCGAAGGCCTGGGGGCGGCGAAACTTAACGCCAAACCGGCGCGCGTGGTAATGGAAAAACCGCTCGGCACCTCGCTTGAAACCTCCCGCGAGATCAACGACCAGGTCGGTAAATTCTTCGAAGAGTGCCAGGTCTACCGTATCGACCACTACCTCGGTAAAGAGACGGTGCTGAACCTGCTGGCGCTGCGCTTCGCGAACTCGCTGTTCGTCAACAACTGGGACAACCGCACTATCGATCACGTGGAAATCACCGTGGCCGAAGAAGTGGGCATCGAAGGCCGCTGGGGCTATTTCGATCAGGCGGGCCAGATGCGCGACATGATCCAGAACCACCTGCTGCAAATCCTCTGCATGATTGCGATGTCGCCGCCGTCTGACCTGACTGCCGACAGCATTCGCGACGAAAAAGTGAAAGTGCTGCGCTCGCTGCGCCGTATCGACCGCTCCAACGTGCGTGAGAAAACCGTGCGTGGCCAGTACACCGCGGGTTTCGCGCAGGGCAAAAAAGTGCCGGGTTATCTGGAAGAAGAGGGCGCCAACAAAACCAGCCATACGGAAACGTTTGTGGCTATCCGCGTGGATATCGACAACTGGCGCTGGGCGGGCGTGCCGTTCTACCTGCGTACCGGTAAACGTCTTCCGACCAAATGCTCTGAAGTCGTGGTCTATTTCAAAACGCCGGAGCTGAACCTGTTTAAAGATTCCTGGCAGGATCTGCCGCAGAACAAGCTCACTATCCGTCTGCAGCCGGACGAAGGCGTGGATATCCAGGTGCTGAACAAAGTGCCGGGGCTTGATCACAAGCACAACCTGCAAACCACCAAGCTGGATCTGAGCTACTCAGAGACCTTTAACGAAAGCCACCTGGCCGATGCCTACGAGCGTCTGCTGCTCGAAACCATGCGCGGTATTCAGGCGCTGTTCGTGCGTCGCGATGAAGTGGAAGAGGCCTGGAAATGGGTCGACTCCATCACCGAAGCCTGGGCGGCGGACAACGACGCGCCAAAACCGTATCAGGCCGGCACCTGGGGCCCTGTCGCCTCGGTCGCGATGATTACCCGCGACGGTCGTTCCTGGAACGAGTTCGAATAATCGACCGGTACGGAGGAGTGTTACTTTACCGGTAACATGATCCGAAACAGGTGTTGTGTAAAAAATTCTTTTTTAAAGCCCCGTCTGGATTCACCAGCGGGGCTTTTTTTATTACACTGGCTGAAGCGATTTTGCTCTTGTGAGGCGCGGCTGGCGCGTATACGTGATAACCCCGCGGCGTTGCGCAACGCCTGAAAAGGCGGCCTCAGGCAGACATAACAGAGAGGACTTTTTATGCATCCTGAATTGTTACGGGTAACAAAACGTATTGCCGAACGCTCTCGTGCCACGCGAGAAGCTTATCTTGCCCGCATTGAGCAGGCGAAGAGCCAGACGGTCCATCGCGCCAGCCTCGCCTGCGGTAATCTGGCGCACGGCTTCGCCGCCTGCCAGCCGGATGACAAAGCGGCGCTGAAAAGCATGCTGCGTAACAATATCGGCATCATTACTTCCTATAACGACATGCTCTCCGCGCATCAGCCTTACGAAAATTATCCGCAGCAGATCCGCGAGGCGCTGCACAGCGTCGGCGCGGTGGCGCAGGTGGCGGGCGGCGTGCCTGCCATGTGCGATGGCGTGACGCAGGGGCAGGACGGTATGGAGCTATCGCTGCTGAGCCGTGAAGTCATCGCGATGTCGGCGGCGGTGGGGCTCTCGCACAATATGTTTGACGGCGCGCTCTATCTCGGCGTGTGCGACAAAATCGTGCCGGGGCTGGTGATGGCGGCGCTCTCTTTCGGGCATCTGCCCGCCGTGTTTATCCCGTCCGGACCGATGTCGAGCGGCCTGCCGAACAAAGAGAAAGTGCGTATTCGCCAGCTTTATGCCGAAGGCAAAGTGGATCGCGCGGCGCTGCTGGAATCCGAAGCCGCGTCCTATCACGAGCCGGGTACCTGCACATTTTACGGCACCGCCAACACCAACCAGATGGTCATTGAATTTATGGGGATGCAGCTGCCGGGCTCCTCGTTTGTTCACCCGGACGCGCCGCTGCGCCACGCGCTGACTGCCGCGGCCGCGCGCCAGGTGACGCGCCTTACCGGCAACGGTAACGAGTGGATGCCGCTTGGCAAACTGGTGGATGAAAAAGTGGTGGTCAACGGCATCGTGGCGCTGCTCGCGACCGGCGGTTCCACCAACCACACCATGCATCTGGTGGCGATGGCGCGCGCGGCGGGCATCATCATCAACTGGGACGACTTCTCTGAGATCTCAGACGTCGTGCCGCTGCTGGCGCGTCTTTATCCGAACGGTCCGGCGGATATCAACCATTTCCAGGCCGCGGGCGGCGTGCCGGTGCTGATGCGCGAGCTGCTGAAAGGCGGGCTGCTGCATGAAGATGTCAACACCGTGGCGGGCTTTGGGCTTACGCGCTACACCCAGGAGCCGTGGCTCGATAATGGCGAACTCGCCTGGCGCGACGGGGCGCAGGCTTCGCTGGATGACGCTATCATCGCCACTATCGATAAACCGTTCTCAAAGCATGGCGGCACCAAAGTGCTGAGCGGCAATCTGGGCCGCGCGGTGATGAAAACCTCTGCGGTGCCGGTGGAAAACCAGGTGGTGGAAGCGCCCGCCGTGGTGTTCGAAAGCCAGCACGACGTGCTCCCTGCCTTTGAAGCCGGTCTGCTGGATCGTGACTGCGTGATAGTCGTACGCCATCAGGGGCCAAAAGCGAACGGTATGCCAGAATTACATAAACTTATGCCGCCGCTTGGTGTATTATTGGACCGCTGTTTCAAAATTGCATTGGTCACGGACGGTCGCCTTTCCGGCGCGTCGGGGAAAGTGCCTTCGGCCATCCACGTGACGCCCGAAGCATACGACGGCGGGCTGCTCGCGAAAGTGCGCGACGGCGACCTTATTCGCGTCAACGGCCAGACCGGCGAACTGACGCTGCTGGTGGATGACGCCGAACTGGCGCAGCGTGAGCCGCACCATCCGGATCTCAGCGCCCAGCGCGTGGGAACGGGGCGCGAGCTGTTCGGCGCGCTGCGTGAAAACCTGTCCGGGGCCGAGCAGGGCGCGACCTGCATCGAATTTTAACTGTCAGGTGCGCACAGTCGCACCACACCTTTTTAAAAATGGCGGGAGAGATCCACAGATGAAAAACTGGAAAACGAGTGCCGAACAGATCCTGAAAAGCGGTCCGGTTGTGCCGGTGATTGTGATTAACAAGCTGGAGCACGCGGTCCCGATGGCGAAGGCGCTGCTGGCGGGCGGTGTGCGCGTGCTGGAAGTGACCCTGCGCACGCCGTGCGCGCTGGATGCTATCCGCGCTATCGCTAAAGAAGTGCCGGACGCCATCATCGGCGCGGGCACCGTGCTGAACGCGCAGCAGCTTAAAGACGTCACCGAGGCTGGCGCGCAGTTTGCTATCAGCCCGGGCCTCACCGAGCCGCTGCTGAAAGCCGCGACCGAAGGCACTATTCCGCTGATCCCGGGCATCAGCACCGTGTCTGAACTGATGCTGGGCATGGATTACGGCCTGAAAGAGTTCAAATTCTTCCCGGCGGAAGCCAATGGCGGCACCAAAGCGTTGCAGGCTATCGCAGGGCCGTTCTCCCAGGTGCGTTTCTGCCCGACCGGCGGCATTTCGCCTGCCAACTACCGTGACTACCTGGCGCTGAAAAGCGTGCTGTGCATCGGCGGCTCCTGGCTGGTGCCGGCGGACGCGATGGAAGCGGGCGACTGGGATCGCATTACCGAACTTGCCCGCGAAGCGGTGGAAGGCGCGCAGTAACTTTTTACGCGACCTGAAATGCAGCGCGCCGCCTTCACGGGCGGCGCGTTTTTTTATCCTTTAACGATCACGGCGGCGGCGGAGGCCTTCGCGCGCGCGATGGCGTCATCGACCGTCTCGCCTGTCGCGAGCGCCACGCCGAGGCGGCGTGAACCGTCGATTTCCGGCTTGCCGAAAAGGCGCAGTTGCAGACCGGCGCCCAGCGCCCCGGAGAGTTCGCCAAACTTCACGTCATCACTTTTCAGCGTTGGCAGGATCACTGCCGAAGCGGCCGGGCCGTACTGGCGAATGCCCCCGACCGGCAGGCCGAGAAACGCGCGCACATGCAGCGCAAACTCTGAAAGATCCTGCGAAATGAGCGTCACCATCCCGGTGTCGTGCGGGCGCGGCGACACTTCACTGAATATCACTTCATCGCCGCAGACAAACAGCTCCACGCCAAACAGGCCATAACCGCCGAGCGCCTCTACCACCTTCTGCGCAATCTCCTGCGCGCGCGTGAGCGCCACATCACTCATCTGCTGCGGCTGCCAGGATTCGCGGTAATCGCCATCTTCCTGGCGGTGGCCGATGGGCGCGCAGAAATGCACGCCGTCCACGGCGCTGATGGTCAGTAAGGTGATTTCAAAATCAAACTTCACCACGCCTTCAACGATGACTTTCCCCGCGCCTGCGCGTCCGCCCTGTTGCGCGTACTGCCAGGCGCTCTCCAGCATCTCTTCGCTGCGGATAAAGCTCTGGCCCTTGCCGGAAGAGCTCATGACCGGTTTGACGATGCACGGCAGACCGATTTCCGCCACCGCTTCACGAAATTCCGCTTCGTTTTCGGCGAAGCGATAGGCGGAGGTCGGCAGGCCAAGCTCTTCAGCGGCGAGACGGCGAATCCCTTCGCGGTTCATGGTGAGACGCGCGGCGCGGGCGGTGGGCACCACACGCTGACCCTGCTGTTCAAGCTCCACAAGCGCGTCGGTCGCGATGGCTTCAATCTCCGGCACGATGAAATCCGGCATCTCCTGCGCCACCAGTTTTTTCAGCGCCGCGCCGTCGAGCATATTGATGACGTGGCTGCGGTGCGCCACCTGCATGGCGGGCGCATCGGCGTAGCGGTCGACGGCGATCACTTCAATGCCCAGACGCTGGCATTCGATCGCCACTTCTTTTCCGAGTTCTCCTGAGCCAAGCAGCATCACGCGGGTTGCTGACGGGCGTAGTGCGGTTCCTAACATAGCCATAGCGGTATTCCTGCTGTGTGAAATTCTGGCGGCAGTATATACGAAAACGTTTGCCTTGCGCAGCGCGCGCCGTTTGCATTTCCCGTTTTACAGCGTTATACTGTATATAAATACAGTAATGGGAGTTGCAACATGGCGGTAGAAATCAAATACGTCGTAATCCGTGAGGGTGTGGAAAAAATGTCATTTGCCAGTAAGAAGGAAGCTGACGCCTGGGACAAAATGCTGGATTTAGCCGAAGCGCTGGAAGGCTGGTTGGGTCAGGCGCCTGTCGGTTTTGCGGAAGGTCAGGTTGAGCAACTGGCGTTGTGGATGGCGGAGCAGAAAGACAACCTTAGCACCATCGTGCGCACCGGTCGTCTGCCGCAGGAAACCAGCGAGCAGACTGACGGCACAGCCGAGGCTTCGACTGAAGAATCAGCTGAAAGCGAAGAGGGCACCGTCGCGCTGCACAGCGCGCGTAAACGCACCAAAGCGGCCTGATAGCTTTCTCTCTGTGTCGCTGGCGGGTTTACCTCGCCAGCGGTGCGGTTTCCTGCGGTTTCCTGCGGTTTCCTGCGGTTTCCTGCGGTTTCCTGCGGTGCCGCTTTGGCGCACCAGTGGCGTGTGCTGCGTTCGCAAAATGCGGGCGCGGTGGCTACAGGCGAATTCCTCTCTGTTATATTTTCCTGCGGTCTGCGGTCTGCGGTCTGCGGTCTGCGGTCTGCGGTCTGCGGTCTGCGGTCTGCGGTCCAGGATATATAACGCAACGCTTTTCGCTCTTCTGCTGATGTTCTCCTTCTTTTAATCCCTTCCTTTTGTGTGGTTCGCTTGCGCTTCGCTGGTTTTGTACCAGGCTTTTTTCATCACCCGTCTTCGGAGAAGTACGATGAAAAAAACAGCAGGAGTCCTGATTTCTTTTCTGTTACTCAGCGCGGCAAGCGCCGTACACGCTGACGATCCGCGTAAGGTGCATTTCCCTAAATGCGAAGGCATGACGGCGGAAGGCATTGCCGCGAGCGTGAAGCGCGACTATCTGCAAAACCGTATCGTGAAATGGGCGGACGACCAGAAAACGTTAGGGCAGGCCGATCCGGTCGCCTGGATCAACAGCAAAGAGATCGTCGGCAAAGACGATAAATGGACTGTTCCGCTGACCGTGCGCGGTAAAAATACCGACATTCACTACAAAGTCATGGTCGACTGCGCGGCAGGCGAGGCGCATTACCAGCACTGATCCTCTGCGGCCCTTTCCGGGGCCGCGTCTTTTCCCTTCCTTGCGGTTCCCCGACACATCTTGACGTCCGCTCGCTTACGCTTGGGTTATTACTCATCAGCGCAGAGGAACATAATGAGCAACTGGTTAACACAGCTTCAGTCGATGCTGGGGCAGAGCGGCGGCATGTCATCCGGTAAACCGGGTATTCAGGACGCGTTGCGCTCTAAAGGGTTGAGCAGCCTGATAACCCCTGGCGCGCTCGGCGGTCTCGCGGGCTTACTGGTGGCCAGCAAATCGTCGCGCAAGCTGCTCGCGAAATATGGCGGCGGCGCGCTGCTGGTGGGCGGCGGAGCCGTGGCGGGCACGGTGCTGTGGAACAAGTACAAAGATAAAATCCGCGCGGCGCACCAGGATGAGCCGCAATACGGGCAACAGCAGACGCCGCTGGATCGCCGCGCCGAGCGTCTTGTGCTGGCGCTGGTCTTCGCCGCCAAAAGCGACGGGCACATTGATGACAGTGAGCGTGCGGCCATTGAGCGTCAGCTACGCGAAGCGGGCATTGAAGAACAGGGGCGCGTGCTGGTGGAACAGGCGATTAATCAGCCGCTCGACCCGATGCGCCTTGCCGCCGACGTGAAAAACGAAGAAGAAGCGCTGGAGCTCTATTTTCTGAGCTGTGCCGCGATCGATATCGATCACTTTATGGAGCGTAGCTATCTGCAGGCGCTTGGCGACGCCCTGAAAATCCCGCAGGAGGTGCGTGAGGAGATTGAGCGCGACATTCAGCAGGAGAAAAAAGCGCTGCCGGGATAAGCAGATAATGTCATAAACACGCATGTTTCGCTTGCAACGCGCGCGGGTTTTGCCACCCTTACAGGGTGTTAAACAAAAAGAACAGCGACATGCCACCGAAAGCGAAACAGATCCCCTACGCCATCACACAGCATGGCGACACCCGCATCGACAACTATTACTGGCTGCGGGACGACACGCGCTCGCAGCCGGACGTGCTGGATTATTTACGCCAGGAAAATGACTACGGGCGACGCGTGATGTCCACGCAAAGCGCGCTGGAAGAGCGGCTGCTCTCTGAAATGGTCAGCCGTATTCCGCCACGTGACGTCTCGGCGCCTTACGTCAAAAATGGCTATCGCTACCGGCAGATTTACGACACCGGCTGCGAATACGCCATCTACCAGCGCCAGTCGGTTGTTCTTAGCGAGTGGGAAGCCTGGGAAGTCCTGCTGGATGGCAATAAACGCGCCGCCCGCAGCGAATTCTATACCCTTGGTGGGATGGATATTGCGCCAGATAACACCGTGATGGCGGTGGCGGAGGATTTTCTCTCACGCCGCCAGTACGGGCTGCGCTTTCGCAATCTCGAAACCGGGCAGTGGTACCCGGAAGTACTGGAGAATGTCTCGGCGAGTTTCGTCTGGGCCAACGACTCCCGCACGCTCTATTACGTGCGTAAACATCCGGTCACGCTGCTGCCGTACCAGATCTGGCGGCACACTCTCGACACCGCCGCCGATCAGGATGAGCTGGTTTATGAAGAAAAAGACGAGACGTTTTACGTCAGCCTCTACAAAACCACCTCGCAGAATTTTATTCTGATTTTCCTCGGCAGCGCCACCACGACAGAAGTGCTGCTGGTGAACGCCGATCTCCCGGACGCGCCGCCGCTAAGCTTTCTGCCGCGCCGTAAAGATCACGAATACAGCGTCGATCACTTCCAGCATATGTTTTACATCCGCTCCAACCGCGCCGGGAAAAACTTCGGTCTGTACCGCAGCCGCGTGCGCGATGAAGCGCGCTGGGAAGAGATAATCCCGGCACGCGAGAACGTAATGCTGGAGGGCTTTACGCTGTTTGCCGACTGGCTGGTGGTGGAAGAGCGCCAGCGTGGCCTCACCAGTCTGCGGCAAATCAACCGCAAAACGCATGAATCTACGGGCATCGCTTTTGACGATCCGGCATATGTCACCTGGGTTGCCTACAACCCGGAGCCGGAAACCTGCAAGTTGCGTTACGGCTACTCGTCAATGACGATGCCGGACACGCTCTTTGAACTGAACATGGAAACCGGCGAGCGCCGTGTGCTGAAGCAAACGGAAGTGGCGGGGTTTGACGCAGCCAACTACCGGAGTGAACACCTGTGGATCACCGCGCGCGACGGCATCGAAGTGCCGGTCTCGCTCGTTTATCACAAAGACCATTTCCGCGAAGGGAAAAACCCGCTGCTGGTGTACGGTTACGGCTCTTATGGCACCTGTATCGATGCCGATTTCAGCGCCAGCCGTTTGAGCCTGCTGGATCGCGGCTTCGTCTACGCTATCGCCCATGTGCGCGGCGGCGGCGAACTTGGCCAGCAGTGGTATGAAGAAGGCAAATTTCTGAAGAAGAAAAATACCTTCAACGATTATCTCGACGTGTGCGACGCGCTGCTGGCGCAGGGCTATGGCGATCCGGCGTACCTGTTCGGCATGGGCGGCAGCGCGGGCGGGATGCTGATGGGCACGGCGATTAACGAGCGTCCGGAGCTCTTTCGCGGCGTGATTGCGCAGGTGCCGTTTGTCGATGTCGTCACCACCATGCTCGACGAATCCATTCCACTGACCACCGGTGAATTTGAGGAGTGGGGCAACCCGGCGGACCAGGAATACTATTTCTACATGAAAAGCTACAGCCCTTATGACTGCGTGAGCGCGCAGCGCTATCCGCACCTGCTGGTGACCACCGGCCTGCACGACTCGCAGGTGCAATACTGGGAACCGGCAAAATGGGTGGCGAAGCTGCGTGAGCTTAAAACCGATGACAATTTGCTGCTGCTTTGTACCGATATGGATTCTGGTCACGGCGGGAAATCGGGGCGTTTTAAATCGTACGAGGGCGTGGCGATGGAATACGCGTTTCTGATTGGACTGGCCCAGGGCACGCTGCCGCCAGACCAGCTCGCGGATTAATCGTTATCGAGGTAGTGCTTTAACGTCAGACGTAAATCAGGGTTGAGCTGTTTGACGTTATTGAGCATCCAGCGCAGATATCCCGGATCGCGCCCGGCGATATCGGCCACCGGCTCGCCGCGGTATTTGCCAAACGGCAGCGTGGCGATAAGCTGCGGGCGGCCGGTGATATTCACCATCTCTTCTGGCGTCCAGCCGGAGACTTTCATTATCTCGAGCAGCAGCGCCGCGGTGATGTAGCAGTCGAACAGCGCGCGGTGATGGTGCAACCCCTCGGGCGTTTCCACCTGTAGCTTAAGCGATTTATACAGCCCCATATTGCTGTAGCGAATGCCTGGCCACAGGCGGCGCGCCAGCTTGACGGTGCAGATCCACTCGCCCGGCATTTCGGGCAGCACTTTGCGGTCAAAGCTGGCGTTATGCGCCACATACCATTGGCTACCGTGATAGCGCGGGATCACCTCTTCGATATACGGTTTATCCGCGACCATCGCCTCGGTAATTTTATGTATCGCCATCGCCTGATGGCTGATAGGGCGGTCCGGGCGCACCAGATCGCTCATCGGGTTGACTATCGCGCCGTCGATGATGTCCACCGACGCCACTTCGACAACGCCGCCCTGCAGTCCGCAGGTTTCGGTATCAATAATCCGTAGCATATGCGCTCCGCCGGAAGGAAAAACAGACGCCCGCCGTTGTCAGATGTGGACGGCGGGCAAGGCAGAAAGCCATTATTTCATTTTAGGCTCGTAAGGCAGGCGGGAGAGATTCACCGACGCCAGGCGATGCGCGATAAGACGCTCGCGAAACCAGTCGCGCAGATGCTCAGGCTGTTCGCGCTCAACGGCTTCGGCGATAACCGGCATGTTGTAGCGCTCTTTAAACGCTACGCCGGACGCCGCCAGATCGACGTTCACTTTATCCATCTCTTCCTGCGGAAGAAGGGCAAGGTTCTGGTTCATGGTGTGCTCCTGTTAATCGCCGTGAAGGTACTGCGCCGCGCGCCGGATGACAAGCCTTATGTGGCGGGATGTGCCTTCCCGGCTCGACTTGCCATCAGCGCGAAGGTATTCTTGCGCCTGATTTATAATAAAAAGGAATGACTGATATGGCACTGTTTACCGCACGTTTTTGCCGTGCGCTGGCGCTGGTCGCCGCCGTCATGACCACGCCTGCCGTCTGGGCGCATGCGCATCTGAAAGCCCAGCAGCCTGCCGCGAACGCGACGGTTGACGCCTCGCCCGAAGCGCTGACCTTAACCTTTTCCGAAGGCATTGAGCCTGCGTTCAGCGGCGTGACGCTGACTGGCCCGAATGGCAAAAAAATGGCTACCGGCGCGGTCAAACGCGCGCCGAATGATGACAAACAGCTGGTGGCACCGCTTGCTGCACCCCTTGCGAGCGGCGAGTACCAGGTGCAGTGGCACGTGGTGTCGGTGGATGGCCATAAAACCAAAGGCAGCTACCGGTTTAGCGTGAAGTAACGTCGTGCTGGAAAGCGTTTATGTCGCGCTGCGTTTTGTCCATGTCGCCGCGCTGATGTCCGGCGCGGGCGGCGCGCTGTTCTGCGTGTGTCTTGCGCCTCATGCGATCGCAGAACCGCTGGCGCAGCGCCTGCGTACGCTCTGGCGCGGTGCTGCGCTGGCAACGGCTATTAGCGCCGTGGCGATTTACGCGGTGCAGGCGGGGCTGATGGGCGATGGCGCGGCCGACAGCCTGCGCCCGGCTATCTGGCAGGCGATGTTATCGACGCGCTTTGGCGCGGTGTGGCTGTGGCAAATCCTGCTGGCGCTGGTGACGCTGCCGTGTCTCGGGCTGGCATTACGGCGCGGCGGCCTGTTACTGTTACTCTTTTGCGCGCAGCTCGTGTTGCTCGCGGGCGTCGGGCATGGCGCGATGCACGAAGGGCTGACCGGCGCGCTCCAGCGGATTGGCTATGCGCTGCATGTGCTGTGTGCGGCCTGGTGGTTCGGCGGTCTCGTACCGCTCTTGATGCTGATGCGCATGGCGAAAGAGGTCACATGGCGCGCCGACGCCATTACCGCCATGATGCGCTTTTCGCGCTACGGATACATCGCGGTAGCAGGTGTTATCGCGACAGGCATCGTTAACAGCGTACTGATCCTCGGCATATCATGGCCGTTACATAGCGGGTATGTGCGTCTGCTGGCGCTGAAAATCGCGCTGGTGGCGGTGATGGTGGCTATCGCGCTGATTAACCGTTATGTTCTGGTGCCGAAATTTTCACGTCAGGCGACGGCGCAGCGCCGGTTTATCCTGATGACAAAACTTGAAGTGGCGCTCGGTGCGCTGGTGTTGTTAAGCGTCAGCCTGTTCGCCACCTGGGAACCTTTCTAACTGGTGAGAAAATAATGAAGAAATCGCTGCTTGCGCTGCTGATGCTCTCCTGTTCCGGCATGGCTCTCGCCGCGCCGCAGATTATTACGGTAAGCCGCTATGAAATCGGCAAAGACAAATGGGCGTTCAACCGTGAAGAAGTGATGCTCGCGTGCCGTCCGGGCGATGCGCTGTTTGCGATTAACCCCAGCACGCTGATGCAATATCCGCTCAATGACGTGGCTGAAAAACAGCTGGAGCAGGGCAAAGTCACCGGTCAGCCGATCTCGGTCATCCAGATTGATGACCCGGCGCATCCGGGGCAGAAGATGAGCCTGGCACCGTTTATCGAGCGCGCACAAAAACTCTGCTAATTTCCCGTCACGCATAAAAAAACCGCAACAGCCCGGCAGGGCGCGTTGCGGTTTTTCTTTTTTATGACGTTCTGACCGCTTTTTGCTGCGACTTTAGCCGCAAACTGGAAAAGCTGGTGTCGTCATCTATTCTTAAAAGGCAAGGCGACTGAGCCTGCATTAATGCCAACTTTTAGCGCACGGCTCTCTCCCAAGAGCCATTTCCCTGGACCGAATACAGGAATCGTATTCGGTCTTTTTTTATCCTTCGTTTATAAGTAATAAACTAAATCATCCTTAATAAATACCCTTTTATTTAAATATTATTGATTCAGACAGGTCTGAAGGGATCGAAAGTGGTTTTCAAGTCTTTTTGATCCAATAGGTTGTACTATTTTTAGGGGGGGTGAGTCGCTGTTCATTTCTGGGGGATTTAATTAGCATATACTGCCTTCTTTTATCAGAGGGGTGCCAAAAAAGGAGAATAAAATGAAGGAGTTAAGCGGAGCAGCTTGGGTTAATAAATTTCAGGGTAGTGCTTCCACTGAAACGTTAAGCTATCCATTCAGAACCAATGTTGAACAATTTTTGGCCGCCTTGCGGCAAGCTGGAGCAGTAGTAACTATAGCCGCTACGCTTCGCCCACCAGAAAGAGCTTATCTGATGCACTGGTGCTGGAAAATTAGCCGGGGACTGGTCAAAGCTTCCGATGTACCCCCAATGGCTGGCGTTGATATTGAATGGGATCATGGCAATGACGCTAAGAGTTTGCGTGAAGCGAATGCGATGGTCGCGGCCTATGGTATGAGTGGGTTGCATGTGGCTCCGGCGTTACAAAGCCGTCATACTGAGGGGAATGCGATTGATATGAACATTTCGTGGTCAGGCGATCTGCATATCATCGATAAAGATAATAACGCTGTCATTATCAGGACACCGCCGCGAGATGGAATGAATACAGAACTCCATCAGGTAGGCAGAAATTATAACGTGATAAAATATCATGGCGGTGCTCGGGACAAGCCTCACTGGTCATCTGATGGGAGATAACATGAAAAAAATAATGATGATGGTCGTCGCTTTTTTGCTGATAGAAGGATGTACCGCAGTACAGGCTGAACCCGTACAGCCTGATGTGAAAGCTTTTCAGGATAACGCTGATGAATGCCAGCACTTTGCTGGTGAGTGGGACAGCACGTTACCTAAAAGCCGCCAAAAGGAAATTGAGGCAGGCGTAGATAAATATTGTACAGCGGCGCGTCAGCAACAAGAGCAACTAAAGAAAAAATATAAGGGAAATCATCAGGTAGAACAAATAATTGCTGAGTACGATCTCTGAATGAGCGTACTCGCATAGTATTATTCGACTGGGTTTCTGAGGCGACATCCTATAACCGGGTGCCGCCAGTTAATGACTTCGCGTCAAGCCTTCAGCATAACGTTTATTCACGCTCTGGTTATGCTTGTTACTTTCTGCTCCCTTCTCAATATCAGTCAGGATTATCTCTGGATCATGAATTCATGATGATTAAGGTCATACCGTTCTTTCGCGAACGAACCGACCATCCCTTCCTTATGTGAACAGAAATTCCTCCCACTAAATCTGGTGGATTTGTGAAGGCGAACCGGTAGCAGGCTAAGGGATGAAGTATAGTAAAAGCAGGAAAACAAGGAGTTAATCCCGATGAATCCGTTTATCTATGTTTTTGGTCTCCTGCTGACGCTCGACGCGCTGCGTGAACTGGCCGGCGCCTCTTCCGTTATAGGGCTGTGGTAAACCGGCCTGCGCAAACATGCCTATTTATCGTGTTTGCGGCCAAACAACCAGAGCATAAAAATAGCCGCCACCACACAGCCAATAAAACTGACGATAGCTTCGTGAGTAAAAATGGTCACAGGACACCTCCCGACTTTGCTTGCTTTAAGCATAGAACATCCTTAGCCGGGTAAGCGTCTCTTTACGCATTAACGAGATAAACGCTGCCATTCATCTCTTTTTTAGTTACAACATACTTATGGGTGACACAATGGTTGCTGACAAACACCCACGCGAGCGCATCGCCTGGCAAGGCGCACTGCGCATTACACTATGTCATGCAGCGCTATACTTGGCTGATAACCAGAGGGGCAGGCGATGTATCAGCGAATCGACGGCGCGGCGTGGCGGCATATCTTTATTGTGGGCGATCTGCACGGTTGTCTGGAGGCGCTGGTCAGCGCGCTGAAGCGCGAGCGTTTCGACCCGCGCGTCGACGCGCTTATTTCTGTCGGTGATTTAATCGATCGCGGTCCGGATAGCCTGGGCTGCCTGCGGCTTATCGGCAAACGCTGGTTTTTCGCGGTGCGCGGCAATCATGAGGCGATGGCAGTCGAGGCGCTGGATTCCGGCGACAACGCGTTATGGGCAATGAACGGCGGAAGCTGGTATTTCGGGCTTTCTGAAAAGGAGAAGCACGAGGCGCAGGCGCAATTCGTTAGAGTGAGTGAACTGCCGCTGGTCATTGAGGTACAAAGTCACGACAGGCTCATCGTGGTGGCGCACGCCGATTATCCGGCGTCGCGCTACGTTTGGGGTCAGCCTCTCGATGAACAGGCGGTGGTGTGGAGCCGGGCGAGAGTAAACCGGGTATCGGCAGGTAAAGCGGAGCACATTGAGGGCGCGGACGCGTGCTATTTTGGCCACACGCCGCTGCGCGAGCCGCTCACGTGCGGGAACCTGCATTACATCGATACCGGCGCGGTCTTTGGTCATACGCTTACGCTGGTACGCGTGCAGTGATCAGAAATCGCTGTACTCCCGCGCCGGGCGCCAGAAGCCATCGATAAAGTCTTCAACGGGGTAGCAGCCCCCGTGGCGCATCCGCTGTTCATCCATCACTTTCAGACATTGCTGTTCCGTATTAAACACATCCACGACGATGTCATCGCAACCGCCATCCAGATAACAAACAAATAAAACCAGAGCGAACATGGCGTCCTCTGTGTGACAACGTTTGTCATAAGTGTAGGAGAAGCGAGGGGGAAGGGAAAACCGAAGGTTCTGAATCGGGACGTGTAAATAAATAACCCGCCTTCAGCGACGGGTTCTTTTTGAATCAGGCAAGGCGCATGATCCAGGCATCAGCTTGTTGGTCGTAATGTTCGCGGTAGAGCACGGAGTGTTCGCCGTTGAGCACGGCAGGAATGCTGGTTTCGGCGTCCCAGGCATCAAGCTGCATGCAGAGATCCGGATCTGATTTGCAGGGAATGCTCAGCTTGCGCTCGCCTGGCGAGTCGCCGTGCAGCTCTGCATCATCTATCTCGAAAGTGCCGATTTTTACGCTGGTTTTTGACATAACGTTCTCCCTCAGACAGTACACAGGTGGTATGACCAGTCAGGCCCCATCGTTAAGCGTAGTCAAAAGCGCAAGAAATGCCAAAAAATGCGTTGGTGTTTTTTTGCACGCCTTAAACCGGCGCGCTGAACAGAACCCCGTCGCGCACCAGCTCGCGCGGATAACTGTTCTTCAGTCGGCTGCCCACTTTTTTCGCCAGACCCAGCGGCTGATGCTGGAAAGTGACAATCACGTCATCGGCGTCCGGCACCGTCTGCGGCCAGACATCGCGTCCGCGATACCACTCCTGAGCCTCTTCGGCAGACAACTCAAAGCCGAGCGGATTATCGCTTCCGGCCAGCGCGACGACGGCTTCGTGCTGCCAGCGGTACCCTTTATTATGGATCTCAGCCAGACGAATGCCAGTACGGGAGAACCGCACTTTGCCGATGAACGGCGTAAAAGCTTGTGGGAAAAGCCAGATCTCTTTATCACGTTGCCACAGCTCAAGCGTCTCGTCCCATTCGAGGCCGACTTTTCTGGCGGCGGCGATGACGGCCTGCGCTTCGCGGGTTTTCAGCGGCGTAAACGGGAAGGCGCCCACTTTGTAGGTCGGCGCGGGCAGCGGCTCGACGCTCGCGGTTTTACGCAGACGCGCGACAAAAAAGCCTTCGCAGTCGTAAATCTGCGGAAAGACATGCAGGAAGCCTTCTTCGGTCAGCGCCGCATCGGCACCGGGGAAGAGGGCTTCAAGCGAGAGCACTTCTACCGCCTGCGGGTAGCGCGCCAGCAGCCAGCGCACCGTCTCCTGGTTTTCTTCGCGGTTCAGCGTGCAGGTGGAGTAAACCAGCGTGCCGCCAGGCGCGAGCGCATGAAAAGCGCTGTCGATAAGCTCGCGCTGGGTGGCGGCAATTTCCTGATTGCTCTGCGGCGACCAGTTGCGCAGCGCATCCGGATCTTTTCTCACCACGCCTTCGCCGGAGCAGGGCGCATCCAGCAAAATGGCGTCAAACTGTTCCGGTAGCGCGGCACCAAAAACGCGACCGTCAAAATGAGTCAGGCCGACGTTGTGAATGCCGCAGCGGCTGATATTCGCGTGCAATACCTTGACGCGGCTGGCGGAATATTCGTTGGCGAGAATAAAGCCCTGGTTCTGCATCAGCGCGGCTATCTGGGTCGTTTTCGAGCCGGGCGCCGCCGCAACATCCATCACGCGCGCAGGCGTGTTGCCATCGGCGAACAGCGCCGCTACCGGCAGCATGGAGCTCGCTTCCTGAATATAAAACTGGCCGCTTAAGTGCTCGGCGGTGCTGCCAAGCGGCAACGCGTCTTCGTCATCGCGCTCGATCCAGAAACCTTCCGGGCACCATGGCACGGGCGTTAACTGCCAGCCGTAGGGCGCGACCTGCGCCAGAAACGCGTCAACGCTGATTTTCAGCGTGTTGACGCGAATGCTGCGACGCAGCGGGCGCTGGCAGGCGGCGATGAAATCGTCCATCGCAAGCCCGGCGGGCATCGCTTCACGCATAACATCAAGAAAAGCTTCAGGAAGGCAGACAGAACCGAATTGCGCCACGGCGACACCTCAGCGGGCAGAAAAAGAGGGCGCGAAGTGTAACACAAACGCCCCGGCGTGACACCGGGGCGCAGGCGTTAACGGGGAAGGGCAGTGCCCCACTGACGCCACTCTTTCGGCTCACTGTCCTGCAACAGGAAGTGCTTGCCGGGCTGCGCTTTCGGCGCGAGCGGCGTTTCCGGTGGCGTGGCGAACGCAATACCGCCGCGGATGAACTGGTTAAACGTACCGGTTTTCACCACGCCGCCCACCAGGCCGAAGTTCAGGCTGTAGCCCGAGGCGAGCCAGAAGACCGAGTTCTCACGCACCAGATGCTGATAGCGCTTGCTGATACGCATTGCGACCATCACGCGATCGGACATGCTGCCAAGCGACATCCCCGTCACTGTGCCCACTTCGATGCCGCGGAAGAGCACCGGCGTGCCGATATTCAGCGACCCGGCCTCCGGCGCTTCAACAATAATACTCAGGCCATCGAGATAACGGGAATCGGTGATAGTTGCTTCCTGTAGCTCAAAGCTGCGACGCCCCGGTCCGCGCCCCGGCTCCACGTTGATATAGGGTTGCAGGATGGTGTCGAGATTCTCGACGCCCGCTGCCGAGATCTGCGGCGTGACCACCGAGAACCGCGAACCCGCGCGCGCAAAGGTGTTCACATATTCCGGGTAGAGCACCGCCGTCGCCTGCACTTCGTTGCGATCGGTGATGAGCTTGAGCGATTCGATCTGGCCGATGTTAATGCCGAGATAGCGAATCGGCATGTCCGGCGCGAGCTTGCCGGCATCAAACGCGTGCAGCGTTATCTGGCTGCCTACCGCGCGGGCGGCGGTTTCTGACGGATAGAGCGTGCGCTTGTCTTTTTCGCCAAGACCGGCACCCGCACCGTTGAGATTATCGAAACTGATGGCACCTTTCAGCGCGCGGGAGAGCGGGGAGGCCTGCACCGTCAGCCCGCTACCGTTGAGCTGCACTTTCGCGCCGCCTTCAGCCCAGAAGACGCTGTTTGGCGTAAGCAGCTTGCGATACTCCGGTTTGATATGCACTTCGATATCAAACGCGTTGGCGCGCGGGCGAACGGTGATGACTTCACCCACTTCAAATTTACGGTACAGCACCACGGAACCGGCCTGAACGTCTGGCAGGCTTTCGGCGGTCAGTGTCAGCGTCGTGGTCGGCATGTCGCTTAAGCTGTTTTCCACCGCTTTTTCCAGGTTGGCGTAGAGCGGGTATTCGTTTTTCATCTCGCCTTTATCGCCCGGCAGCACGCGGATGCCGCCGCTCAGCCATTCGCTGGCGCTGGCACCGAGAAACTCAACGCCGTCGAGACCGACCTTCACATCCACGCGGCTGTTGACGACGAATTTGCTGTCGCCTTTGAGCAGCTCGCGGTACTGCGGGTCAATCGCCACGGCGAAACTGACGCCCTTGGCGTTAAGCGAGCGCTCCAGCACCTGGCCTATCTGAATGCCGTGCAGAATGACCGGCTGGCCGGCGTCGATGCCGTAGCTCTCCGGCGCGTTCAGCGTCAGCGTCAGCACGCCCGGTTTTTGCAACGGCGTTTTGTCATCCGGCAGGACAACGAAATGGTTACGCGGCTGGCCTTCGCCCGGCACCAGCTCAAGCGTACTGCCGGTCAGCAGCGTGCTGATTTCAGGGTTATTGAGCGAGAGTTTCGGGCTGTGCATCTCAATGCGTGTGCCGTCACGCAGCAGATTCACGACGCTTGGATCGACCGTCAGCTCGCCGGTGACGGCGCCGCCAGGATTGAGATTAAGTTTGGTGAGCGTGCCCACCTCAAGCCCCTGATACATCAGCGGCGTGGAGTTCTCTTTGAGCCCCTGACCACCGGGCAGATCAAGCTTCACCAGCACGCCGCGCTGGCTGTGGGCGAGATCTTCATACAGGCCGAAGGTGTCGTTCTGGTCGGCATGTGCGGAATCCGCGGGCGAGTCAAAGGCGATAGCCCCGTTGACCAGCGCCGCCAGGCTCTCCAGCTCCACTTTGGCACCGCTCAGCCCAATGTTGGTTTTCACGCCGGAGACGTTCCAGAAGCGGCTGCCTTTTTTCACCAGATTGGTGAAACGCCGCTCGATGATAACGTCGATGGTGACGCCCTGTTTGTCGGTGTTGATAGAGTAGTCATACACCCGGCCAACCGGGATTTTGCGGTAATAGACCAGCGACCCGCTGTTCAGCGAACCGAGATCCGGCGCGTGCAGATGGATCATCAGCTCGCCGGTATTGAGGCGGTATTTCGGCTGTGTATCGAGCGCCCGAAAGTGGTCGCGCGGCTCGCCTTCGCCCGGCATCATGCCGATATAGTTACCGCCCACCAGCGCGTCCAGTCCGGAGACGCCCGCCAGCGAGGCTTTCGGCGTGACGAGCCAGAACTGCGTCTGGTCGCGCAGGGCGTCTTTCATGTCATTCTTGATACTGACCGTCACCTCGATTTTATTCAGATCTTCGCTCAGGCGAATATCCTGTACGGTGCCGACTTCTACGCCCTGATAGCGCACCGGCGTGCGCCCGGCGACGATCCCGTCAGCGGACATAAAGTCGATAGTGACGGTGGTGCCTCGCTCTTCATACGTGGTCCAGATAAGCCAGCCCGCTATCAGCAATGCGATAACGGGCAGGATCCAGAACGGAGAGATGCGACGTTTTGTTTTAATTCGCGCTTCAGTCTGTGAAGCGGGCGTTTCCTGACTCATGTGCGTCCCAAAGTAAGCGGCTGTCCAGCCATTCAACAGCAAGAATAGTCAAAATCACCGACGCGCCGAAATAAAACGCCGCCGGCCCCATGACAAACGACAACAGCTGGTCACGGTTGACCAGCGACATCGTAAGAGAAATCACAAACAGATCGAGCATTGACCAGCGGCCAATCCAGGCCACCAGACGTAACATCAGAATGCGCGCGCGCAGCCCCTGCTGACATTTAAAATGAATACTGACCAGCAGCGTCAGCAGCACCAGCACTTTGGTGAACGGCACCAGAATACTTGCAACGAACACGACCCCCGCCACCAGGATATTGCTCTGTGCCAGCGAGATTATCCCTGACATGATCGTATCTTCCTGGCGCGAACCGTTGATATAGATAATCGAGATAGGCAGCAGGTTGGCAGGCAGCAGAAACACCATTGAGGCGATGAGCGCCGCCCAGCATTTTTGCAAGCTCTGCCGACGGCGGCGACGCAGCGGAATATGGCAGCGCGAACAGCGCCCGCGGTTATCCGGTACACCGGTGTAGTGACAACCAAGACAGACGCGCAGATCCTCGTGATAGCGCGTGGCGGGCCGTTGGGGATAAAAGCGCTCCCATAGCTCTTCAACATTAAGATGTATCAGCGTCAGTACGCTTAACACCACCAGCGCCACAAATGCCAGAAGCCCGATGCCCGGCTCAAGCCAGGCGTATTCGCGTACTTTGATGGACGCGACGCCGATGCCCACCAGATAGATATCGAGCATCACCCATTCGCGCAGCCGCTCCAGCATCAGCAGCACCGGACGCAGGTTCATACCCAGAATATTGCCAAACCAGAGATAGGCGATGGCGGCGACCAGCGTCGCGGGCGCACCTACCGAGCAAAAGAGCACCATAGCGGCGGTGATCGTATCGCCCTGGCGCGTCATCTGCCAAATGCCCTGGAAAAGGTTGGCGTCGATGCGTGTGCCAAGCAGGTACAGGCGCAGCAGCGGTTCGCTATAGGCGAACGGCATCAGCAGCAGCATGGTGATGGCCATCGCCGCCAGCCGGGTGAGCGACCAGTCGCGCCCGTCGCGAATTTTTGCGTCGCAGCGCGGGCAGTGCGCGGTCTGGTTAGACTTCACCACAGGCAGCATAAAAAGGATATCGCATTGCGGACAACGCTGATAATGTGCCATCGGCAACGGCTCGCCGATGGCGTGAATGTTCAGTTTTTTGCCAGGAGAAATCTGTTGAGTTTTGAGTGCCATGTGCGAAGCATGTTTTTATATGATTCTGTTATCGTAACTCATGAAATGATTAATCTTGAGCATGAGCGCATTTAATGCTTATTTTAGTAGGCTGGCAGAGTAAGTAAGACAACAAAGCGATCGGATTAATGAACAAAACACAATTTTACGCGGAACTCAATCGCGATTTTCACTCCCTTATGGCAGGGGAAACCAGTTTTCTCGCGACGCTCGCGAATACCAGCGCGCTGTTGTTCGAGCGCCTTGAAGGCGTGAACTGGGCAGGTTTCTATCTGCTGGAAGACAAAACGCTGGTGCTGGGGCCGTTCCAGGGCAAAATCGCCTGCGTGCGTATTCCTTATGGCCGTGGCGTCTGCGGTACGGCGGTCGCGACTGGCGAAGTGCAGCGCGTGGATGATGTGCATGCGTTCGACGGCCATATCGCCTGCGATGCGTCCAGCAACGCCGAAATCGTACTGCCGCTGCGCGCGGACGGCGAAATTATCGGCGTGCTGGATATCGACAGCACCGTCTTTAACCGCTTCGACGCCGACGACGAGCAGGGGCTGTGTACCCTCGTGGAACAGCTTGAAGCCGTTATCGCCGCCACCGACTTTAAAAAATTCTTTGCGCCAGTCGCATGATAAGCAACGGATAACGTGGCATTTACCGATGGCGTCATTATAATGACGCCTGTTCATGCCTGCGGCTTGTTGGCAACATCCGTTGTAATCAGGAAATTTCATGGAAAATCAACCTAAGTTGAATAGCAGTAAAGAAGTTATCGCCTTTCTGGCCGAACGTTTTCCGCAGTGTTTCAGTGCTGAAGGCGAAGCGCGTCCTCTGAAGATCGGCATTTTTCAGGATCTGGTAGAGCGTGTTGAGGGCGAAATGAACCTCAGCAAAACGCAACTTCGTTCCGCATTACGTCTTTATACGTCGAGCTGGCGCTATCTTTACGGCATCAAACCCGGTGCCACGCGTGTCGATCTCGACGGCAACCCGTGCGGCGTTCTGGAAGAACAGCACGTAGAACACGCCCGCAAGCAGCTTGAAGAAGCGAAAGCCCGCGTCCAGGCGCAGCGCGCTGAACAGCAGGCGAAAAAACGCGAAGCGGCAGGCGCTGAAGGCGAAGAGAACGGCGCAGAGCGTCGTGAACGTAAGCCGCGTCCGGCTCCGCGCCGCAAGGACAACGCCGAGCGTAAACCGCGCGCTGCGAAACCTGCCGCTGCCGCCAAACCATCGCGCCCTGCGCGCGAAGAGCGCCATACTCCGGTGTCTGACATTACGGCGCTCAGCGTCGGCCAGGCCATCAAGGTCAAAGCAGGCAATAACGCGATGGACGCCACCGTGCAGGAAATTACCAAAGATGGCGTCCGTGTACAGCTGACTTCTGGTATGTCGATGATTGTACGCGCAGAACATTTAGTGTTCTGAAACGGAGGTCAACCAGGGCATGAACACTTTTTTTAAGCTTACCGCCGTCGCCGGCCTGCTGCTGATGGCGGGTCAGGCGTTGGCCGTGGATGACATTACCCGTCCTGACCAGATCCCGGTTCTCAAAGAAGAACCGCAGCATGCCACCGTTAGCGAGCGGGTGACCTCACGGTTCACCCGTTCTCACTATCGTCAGTTCGATCTTAACGAAGCCTTCTCCGCCAAAATCTTCGATCGCTACCTCAATCTGCTCGATTACAGCCATAACGTGCTGCTGGCGAGCGACATCGAGAAATTTGCGAAGAAAAAAGGGGAGATTGGCGATGAACTGCGTAGCGGCAAGCTCGATGTGTTTTACGATCTCTATAATCTGGCACAGCAGCGCCGTTTCGAGCGTTATCAGTACGCGCTGAAAGTGCTGGAAAGACCGATGGATTTTACCGGTAACGATACGTTTGATATCGATCGCAGCAAGGCGCCCTGGCCTTCCAGCGAGGCGGAGCTGAATAAACTCTGGGACGGCAAAGTCAAATATGACGAGCTGAGCCTGAAGCTGACCGGTAAAACCGACGCGGAAATCCGCGAAACGCTGACCAAGCGTTATAAGTTCGCGATTCGCCGCCTGGCGCAAACCAACAGCGAAGATGTGTTCTCGCTGGCGATGACCGCCTTCGCGCATGAAATTGACCCGCATACCAACTATCTCTCACCGCGCAGCACCGAGCAGTTCAACACCGAAATGAGCCTCTCGCTTGAGGGCATCGGTGCCGTTCTGCAGATGGATGATGACTATACCGTCATTAATTCGATGGTGGCGGGCGGCCCGGCGGCCAAAAGCAAGGCGATTAGCGTTGGCGATCGCATCGTCGGCGTAGGCCAGGTGGGCCAGCAGATGCAGGATGTGATCGGCTGGCGTCTTGATGACGTCGTCGCGCTCATCAAAGGGCCGAAGGGCAGCAAAGTGCGGCTTGAAATTTTGCCTGCCGGTAAAGGTACCAAAACCCGCATCGTGACGCTGACGCGCGAGCGCATTCGTCTTGAAGATCGCGCCGTGAAGATGTCGGTGAAAAATGTCGGTAAAGAAAAAATCGGTGTGCTGGATATTCCTGGCTTCTACGTTGGCCTGACCGATGACGTGAAAGTGCAGCTCCAGAAGCTTGAGAAACAAAATGTCGCGGGTGTGATTATCGATCTGCGCTCCAACGGCGGCGGTGCGTTGACGGAAGCGGTATCGCTCTCCGGTCTGTTTATTCCGTCCGGCCCGGTCGTGCAGGTGCGTGATAACAACGGCAAGGTCCGTGAAGATCGCGATACCGACGGTGTGGTCTATTACAAAGGCCCGCTGGTGGTGATGGTCGACCGTTTCAGCGCCTCGGCGTCTGAGATTTTCGCCGCCGCCATGCAGGATTACGGCCGTGCGCTGATTGTCGGCGAGCCAACCTTCGGGAAAGGCACCGTGCAGCAGTACCGTTCACTGAACCGTATTTACGATCAGATGCTGCGCCCTGAATGGCCAGCGCTGGGTTCCGTGCAGTACACCATCCAGAAATTCTACCGCGTCAATGGCGGCAGTACCCAGCGTAAAGGGGTCACGCCGGATATCATCATGCCAACCGGCAATGAAGAGACGGAAACCGGCGAGAAATTCGAGGATAACGCGCTGCCGTGGGATAGCATCAACGCCGCCACGTATGAAAAGTCTGGCGACCTGAAGCCGTTCGGCCCTGAGCTTTTGAAAGATCACAACGACCGTATCGCGAAAGATCCGGAGTTCCAGTACATCATCAAGGATATTGCTCGTTATAACGCGATGAAAGATAAGCGCAACATTGTGTCGCTTAACCTTGCTCAGCGTGAAAAAGAGAACCATGAGGATGACGCAACCCGACTGGCGCGTATTAACGACCGTCTGAAGCGTGCCGGCAAACCGCCGCTGGCGAAGCTCGAGGATCTGCCGAAGGATTATCAGGAGCCCGATCCGTATCTCGATGAAACGGTGCATATCGCTCTTGACCTGGCGAAGATGACCAAAGAGAAAACGGTGCAGCCCGCTGACTCTCAGAAGTAAAATCCCCAACCGGCGTCCTCTGAGGCGCCGGTTTTTTATGTCGTGTTAATCCCCCGTCAGTGAAATGCTACAAAATGTAAAGTTTCGTATTTTTAGGGACTTGCCAGCCGTTGATGCTTGAAAACGGCGCGCGCGCCCCTACGATGTGTGTAATCGCATAATGCGTATTGTGAAACCGAGGTAAAAAGAAAATTATGATGCGAATTGCGCTTTTCCTGTTGACTAACCTGGCCGTCATGGTGGTGTTCGGTCTGGTGCTCAGCCTGACAGGGATCCAGTCAAGCAGCGTGACGGGCCTTCTGATCATGGCGCTGCTGTTTGGTTTTGGCGGCTCGATCGTTTCGCTGCTGATGTCCAAATGGATGGCGCTGAAATCGGTGGGTGGTGAAGTTATCGAAGCGCCGCGTAATGAAACAGAACGCTGGCTGATGGATACCGTGGCGCAGCAGTCGCGCCAGGCGGGTATCGCGATGCCGCAGGTGGCTATCTATCACGCGCCGGATATCAACGCCTTCGCGACAGGCGCGCGCCGTGATGCCTCGCTGGTAGCGGTAAGTACCGGCCTGTTGCAGAACATGAGCCGCGATGAAGCGGAAGCGGTTATCGCGCACGAGATTAGCCATATCGCCAATGGCGACATGGTCACCATGACTTTGATTCAGGGCGTGGTAAACACCTTTGTGATTTTCATTTCGCGCATCATTGCGCAGGTGGCGGCCGGTTTCCTCGGCGGCAACCGCGATGAAGGCGAAGAGAGCAACGGCAACCCGCTGATTTACTTCGCGGTCGCGACCGTGCTGGAACTGGTCTTCGGCATTCTGGCGAGCATTATTACCATGTGGTTCTCGCGCTACCGCGAATTCCACGCTGACGCAGGCTCCGCGAAACTGGTGGGACGCGAGAAAATGATCGCCGCACTCCAGCGCCTGAAAACCAGCTATGAGCCGCAGGAAGCGAGCAGCATGATGGCGTTCTGCATCAATGGTAAATCAAAATCGCTGAGTGAACTGTTCATGACGCACCCGCCACTCGATAAACGTATCGAAGCGCTGCGTAGCGGCGAATACCTGAAATAATCGCGTAAGCGATAGAAGACGAAAGCGCGCCTCGTGGCGCGCTTTTTTTTGTCGGTGCGGGCAGGGCGCTTTCGAGTGGTACATTCATCTTAAGCGTTTGATCTGGTGCGAAAGAGATATCCTGCAGCCCAATGCGGTTGGATGTCGCAGATTTATCATGTGCGCGCACAGATTCATTGCGGCACCGTCGCGCGGAATTTATAATAAAAACCGGTTCTGATTTTTATAAAACAAATGCGATCGAGGTGATCAATGGCAATCGCAGAATTAGATAAACAGCCTGACTCCGTCTCTTCGGTGCTCAAGGTCTTTGGTATCTTGCAGGCGTTGGGTGAAGAGCGCGAAATTGGTATCACCGAATTGTCGCAGCGCGTCATGATGTCAAAAAGCACCGTTTACCGCTTTTTGCAGACGATGAAATCACTGGGTTATGTGGCTCAGGAAGGCGAGTCGGAAAAATATTCTCTGACGCTCAAGCTCTTTGAGCTTAGCGCGCGCGCATTGCAGAATGTCGACCTTATTCGTAGCGCAGATATCCAGATGCGCGAACTGTCGCGTCTGACAAAAGAGACCATTCACCTGGGCGCGCTGGATGAAGACAGCATTGTCTACATCCATAAAATCGACTCCATGTATAACCTGCGCATGTATTCGCGCATCGGTCGTCGTAACCCGCTCTACAGTACCGCTATCGGTAAAGTGCTGCTGGCCTGGCGCGATCGCGATGAAGTTCGACAGATCCTCGAAGGCGTCGAGTATAAGCGCAGTACCGATCGCACTATTGTCTCTACCGACGCGCTGCTGCCGGTACTGGATCAGGTTCGCGAGCAGGGATACGGCGAAGATAACGAAGAGCAGGAAGAAGGGCTGCGCTGCATCGCGGTGCCGGTATTCGACCGTTTTGGCGTGGTTATCGCGGGGCTGAGTATCTCTTTCCCGACGCTGCGTTTCTCCGAAGAACGCTTGCACGAGTATGTTGAGATCCTGCATACCGCCGCGCGGAAAATTTCCGCACAGATGGGGTATAACAACTATCCGTTCTGACAGACTCGTTCTGATGAAAAAGCCGCAGCGAGCCTGCGGCTTTTTACTGCGTCTGATTAACCGTTGTCCACGACGGTTTCGCTTTTGCGCAGTACCGGACAGGCGGTAATGCCGATAAGTCCGCTGTCAGAATGAATGAACTGTGTGCTCACTACCTGTCTTGCCGTCAGGTAGCGACACTGTAATCCCAGTCCTGCAGCGTTCTCGTGGCTACCAATTAATATCCCATAACCGCTGAAAAGCAGCGCAACCCAGGCCACCACTAAAAGTGCGGCAATACGAATCAAATAGCGCATTACGGCTCCGTTTGTTAACGTTCAGGCATACAGCCTGCCGTGGCTGCCGCTGCGTTACAAGGAGAGGATTCCGTATTCCGTGAGTTAACGTTACAGTGATATTTGGTTTAAGGTTTCCGTGATAATTTGGCCCCGTAGATGCCGTAACGGAGAAGGTAGTGAAAAAATTCAGATGGGCTATTTTGCTGGCCGTGCTGGTGGCCTGTTTATTGTTGTGGATGCAGACGCTCAATGTGATGTGCGATCAGGACGTTCAGTTTTTCAGCGGCATTTGTACTATCAATAAGTTCATTCCCTGGTAACGCGTCACTCAGGCGATGCCCTTGCGCCGCCGCGGTGGTAAGATAGCGCGTTTCCCTGAGGTGGTTAGCATGAACGACATTATCAATTCTGGTGCTTTAAATTTCGCCGCCCTGGCGATTTCTCTCTTTGGTGCCATCGTGGCGCTGGTGGCCTGGTTCTTTATCAATCGTGCAAGCGTGCGCGCAAACCAGCAGGTCGAACTGCTGGAAGCGCTGCTTGAACAGGAAAAGCGTCAGACCGCACTGTTGCGTCGCCTGTGTGAGGCGAACGAGCCGGAGGCGCAGACGCCTGCCGCATCTGCTGACGCAACACAGGATGACGATGACGGTTTCGTCCGCCTTGTGGCTGAACGTTAACCATCAACGCCCCGGAGGTGATGGGCATGGTCTGGAAGAACCCCTGGTACGACCCTACAAAAGCGCATCACCGCCCGGACGGGTTTTGCAACACGCGTGAAGTCGGGCATCAGCCCGGCGATTTGCGCCGCTGGCAGAACGAACGTAAAGCCGAGGGGCTGCCGCATCCGCCTGCTGGCGGGTACGACGCGTTTATCCGCCAGTGGTGGCAGCCTGCAGTTATTGACGGCGACGAAGACGGTGTCTGGTGGCTCGGCCATGCCACGCTGCTGCTGCGTCTTAACGGTCGCTATTTGCTCACCGATCCGCTTTTCTCCCGCCGGGCTTCGCCAGTGAATTTCTATGGCCCCGTTCGTAAAACGCCGCTACCGCTGGAGCTTGCCCGCCTGCCGCGCATCGACGCGGTGCTAATTTCCCATAATCATTACGATCATCTGGACAACAGCACGGTCCGCCGCCTTGCGAAACGTTTTCCTGATGCGGCGTTTTTTGTGCCATTGGGGCTGAAGGCGTGGTTTGTGAAACGCGGCATCCGCAACGTCACAGAACTTGACTGGTGGGGCACTCAGTCGCTGGAAGGGCTGAACATCACTGCCGTTCCGGCACAGCACTGGAGCATGCGCACACCGTGGGACCGAAACCGCTCGCTATGGTGCGGCTGGGTGATTGAAAGCGCTACGCAGCGTTTCTGGTTTAGCGGTGACAGCGGTTATACGCCTGAACTGCTTGAAATCCCGCGCCGCCTCGGGCCGCTCACGGGCGCGGCCATTCCCATTGGTGCCTACGCGCCGCGCTGGTTTATGGCGCCGCATCATATGGATCCGCAACAGGCGGTCGGACTCTGGCAGGATACAGGTCGCCCTCTTGCCATTCCTATACATTGGGGCGTTTTTGAACTGGCTGATGAATCGCTGGATACGCCGCCTGCCGAGCTGATAAACGCGCTTGCTGAACGTGGCGAACAAGCGGATATGTTTGCGCCGCGCCGTATTGGGCAATATTTATCGCTGGCTGCAAATAAACGCTGATTAAGAATATATCTGACTGGTTATATTTGCTTCTGTCAGGATGATTTATTAAACGCTTTGCTTATTCCCGCTGCCTCTTTTTGAGGCAACTTTCATTAAAATGTCATTATTTTGGTGCAGGGGAAAATTGGCTTGTACAATTTCTTTTGATTTGTACATTATTTACTGCCTTCAGGCTGTAATAAAGCCTCGTTAAAATGAAGTTTAACCACATTTATGAATAAGCTTTTGCAGAAATAATAACAGCGCGAAAAATAATGCCTGTGCTTTCCCGCGTCGCCTGGACGAACCGAAGTTATTGAGCTACTGTTAAAAAGTGCATTCTGGCTTTATACCAGAACCGGGCGGCGAGTTAACCCTTACAGGGCTTCGCGGGTCCATTCTGTGCTTTATTGTCAGGGACATAGCGTTCTGTTGAGGAATCTGTGCGGCAGATCGTGCAGCGTATAAAAATGGCTTGCCATTGTTTACGTTGTGTGTGATAACAAGTTTTGGGTTAAACGAGGTACAGTTCTGTTTATGTGTGGCATTTTCAGTAAAGAAGTCCTGAGTAAACACGTTGTCGTTGAATACCGCTTCTCTGCCGAACCTTATTTTAGTGCCTCAAGCAGTAATGTCTCAGTTTTATCTAAGTCAGCGCCCGCGGGCGAACAAAACAATTGAAGGAATTTGCGAAATGGCAAAGATTAAAGGTCAAGTTAAGTGGTTCAACGAATCTAAAGGTTTTGGCTTCATTACTCCTGCTGACGGCAGCAAAGATGTGTTCGTACACTTCTCTGCAATCCAGGGTAATGGTTTCAAAACTCTGGCCGAAGGCCAGAACGTTGAGTTCGAGATTCAGGACGGCCAGAAAGGTCCGGCAGCTGTTAACGTAGTTGCTATCTAATCGCACTTAAACTGACCCGGTGCCTTGTTTCACCGGCCAGCTATTTTAAAGCCCCGCCCACTGGCGGGGCTTTTTCATGTCTGAGGCGCATCAGCGTTTCCCCGACTGCCGATTCACGTTACACTTCGCGTTTTGCGCTGTTTCGGAGTCCGCATGTCTTTTATCTGCCCCCTTTGCCATTTGCCGCTGGAGCCGCAGGCCAACAGCTTTCGCTGTGCCAGTCATCATCAGTTCGATATTGCAAAGGAAGGGTACGTGAATCTTCTTGCGGTGCAGCATAAGCGCTCGCGGGATCCGGGCGACAGTATCGAAATGATGCAGGCGCGCCGCGCGTTTCTCGATGCCGGTCACTACGCGCCGCTTCGCGAGAGAACCACACAATTGTTGAATGAGCGCCTGCCGAAAAGCGGTGCCACGCTGCTGGATATTGGCTGCGGAGAAGGGTATTACACCAGCGCGTTTGCCGCGCTCACGACCACCCACGGCGGGCAGAGTTTTGGGCTTGATGTATCAAAAAGCGCCATCCGTTTTGCCGCGAAGCGTTATACGGATATCTCGTTTTGCGTCGCCTCCAGCCACCGGTTGCCGTTTGCGGATGCCTTTTTCGATGCGGTGGTACGCATTTACGCGCCCTGCAAGGCCGAAGAGCTGGCGCGTGTGGTCAAACCCGGTGGCGTGGTGGTGACCGTCACGCCTGGCCCGCGTCATCTTATCCAGCTCAAAGGGCTTATTTATGATGAAGTGCGGCTGCATGCGCCGAATGAAGAATCGCTGCCCGGCTTTACGCTCGCCGAAGAACAGGCATTACGTTATGAGATGTGCCTGAATGGCGAAGAGGCGACGACGCTTTTACAGATGACGCCTTTCGCCTGGCGCGCCCGCCCGGAAGTATGGGCGGCGCTAAAAGAACAAACGGCGTTTGACTGTGAAACCGATTTTTGCCTGCGCGTCTGGCAGCGCGAGGCTTAACCCGCGAAATGGCTCCAGAGGATCTGGCAGCCGATACCGATAAGCACGACACCGCCCAGAATTTCCGCCCGCTTGCCAAGCAGCGGGCCGATAAAGCGGCCTACCATCATACCGAGCGTTGACATGATCAGCGTGGCGCAGCCGATGGCGAGCGCGGTTTTAATAATATCCACCTGCAGAAAGGCGAGTCCGACGCCAACTGCCATCGCGTCAAGGCTGGTGGCAAATGCGGTAGTCACCAGCAACCAGAAGCTGTGACGGCGAATTTTCTCGGATGCTTCCTCACAGCCGCGCACGCCTTCAATAATCATTCTGCCCCCAAGAAACACCAGCAGTACAAACGCTATCCAGTGGTTCCAGGTCAGCACAAACTGTGTAGCGAGAAGGCCGAGCAACCAGCCAACCAGTGGTGTAATCGCTTCGATAACGCCAAAGATCAGCCCCGTGCGCAGCGCTTCAGAAAATTTGGGTTTATGGAGTGTGGCGCCTTTGCCGATGGAAGCCGCGAATGCGTCCATGGACATGCCGAAGGCGAGAAGCAGAGTTGCGGAAAGATTCATTGCACAGTCCTGACCGGGATCACCATATACACGCCGTCCGCCCCCAGTAAAAAGCGGCCGCGTGCCTATGGTCTCGCCTGACTGAAAGGGCTTCAGTCCGTACGCACCACGTTTTGCAACGAGTATGTTGATGCGTACATTTCCTTAAGGAAATTGGCTACTCCCCAATGACGGGCGCAACCTTACCATATTCCAGACGGCAAAGACAATAACTGGAGAATAACCTTTTGGTTATAAATGAGAATGGTTTTCGCTTAATGGCAGGACGTGAAGATCTTGTTAAGAATTAAGGAAAGGAACCGGGCAAAAATATAGCACGGGCTATAAGCATGGTTGTTTTTTATTCGCAAAAATAGCCTGTGCTATATTTTTAATTTATTGATTATTAACAATAAAATGATAGATTCTCTCCAGATCGTCGATATTCTTTACCCGGATAAGCAAGCGACGTTTATCTAATTGCATCACCAGCACGCCGTCTTCCGATAAATTCATCGCTTTAATGTGGTTATATTTCACCCAGCCGCCAGCAAAGAAAAAGCCTTCACGCTTGAAGCGTATTTGCGGCTCTCTGATCCAGAAAAGATAAATGGCGAGTAATCCCAGCGCGCCCAACAGCCAGGTCGTGAGCAGGGCACCGTGCGATGCCACATTCTGCCAGATAAGGATGGCGACCAGACCGGTGAAAATCAGGCTGTCAGCACGTCCGCGTTTGAGCAAGGGCACACGCAGCAGCGTTTTCCCGTGTCGACGTTCAGTGCCCCACTGGTCATAAATGGCCCATCCCAGCAGCGCGATAATAAAAATGACCAGAACTCCATCAGTCAACGTCATGCCGTCTCCCTTAAATAAAAAAGCCGGGAGCCGCTGGCCCCCGGCGCATGATATTAACCGTTACTGGCCGAGCAGGCCGACCGCGTAACCGGCGATACCAATCACAAAGAACCCCACGATAATCCACAACGGGTTCACTTTTTTACGCAGCAACCACATGCAGGCGAAGGTCAGCAGCAGCGGCACCAGGCCCGGCATCAACTGATCAAGGATCGTCTGCACTGTCGTGACTTTCACCGCGCCGTTCTGGTCGGTAACACGCGATACCACGAGCGGAATGTTTACGTGCGTCCATTTGTTAACCAGCGCCCCCATCACAAACAGGCCGAGAATGGACGCCCCCTCGGTCAGTTTTTGCAGGAAGCCGCCGCCCATATCTTTCACGATATCGACGCCTTTGCGGTAGCCATACGCCACGCCGTAGTAACGTGTGGCAAGACGCACCAGGTTAAACAGCACAAAGAACAGCAGCGGGCCGAGCAGGCTGCCGCTCATGGCGATGCCCGCGCCAAGTGCAGCGAATACCGGTCGCACGGTGCCCCAGAAAATCGGGTCGCCGACGCCCGCGAGCGGCCCCATCAGGCCCACTTTGATACCGTTAATCGCGCCGTCGTCGATCTCCGCGCCGTTCGCGCGTTGCTCTTCCATCGCCAGCGTCACGCCGAGCACTGGCGCTGCCACATAGGGATGCGTGTTAAAAAACTCCAGATGGCGTTTAATCGCCTGGCGACGCGCTTCGTTATTCTCCGGATAAAGGCGACGGATCGCCGGCACCATTGAGAAGCAGAAGCCAAGCGCCTGCATACGTTCAAAGTTCCACGATCCCTGGAAGAGGTTAGAGCGGATAAACACGCCGCGAACATCGCCCGGGGTCAGTTTTTTCTCACCAGTTGTTTTCGTCATATCAACCATGTCGCTCACCTGTTAATCCAGTTCGTTATCAAGATCGTTCGCGCCAGCAGTTTGCGCGGGTGCCGCTGCGGAGCGGTTATATTTCGGGCTCAGCTGGATATAGAGCACCGCCATAACAGCCCCGATAACGCCCAGCGCCACGAGGTTGAAGTTGGTGAACGCGGCGGTAACGAAACCGAGGTAGAAGAACGGCATCAGGTAGCCCGCGCGCATCATGTTGATGACCATCGCGTAACCGACCACCACAATCATGCCGCCCGCGATGTTAAGGCCGCCGGTCACGACTTCCGGGATAGCGCTAAGCATACTCTGCACTTCGCTGGTGCCGACGGAAATCGCCACGATGACGGCCGGAATAGCGATACGCATTGCCTGTAAGAACAACGACGAGACGTGGATCCAGGATAGCGCGGTGAGGTTGCCGTTTTGCGCCGCCTTATCCGCCGCGTGCTGGAAGCCGACGGTAATAGTACGCACGATAATGGTCAGTACCTGGCCTGCCGCAGCCAGCGGGATAGCCAGCGCAATACCGGCGCCAATGCTCTGGTGCCCGGCGATAACCAGAATGGTTGAGATAATCGACGCCAGCGCGGCGTCAGGCGCCACGGCGGCACCGATGTTCATCCAGCCGAGCGCTATCATTTCCAGCGTACCGCCGATGATAATACCGGTTTTCATATCCCCCAGTACGGCCCCGACCAGGGTACAGGCTACCAGCGGGCGGTGGAACTGAAATTCATCGAGCACCGATTCCATACCCGCGATACAGGCGACGATGAACACCAGCACAATCTGAAGAGTGGTAATCTCCATTGTACTTCTCCTGTGATATCAAACTTACGTGTAAAAACTGAGTAATCGTTAAGCTGCAATGCCGTTATTTCGTGGCTTTGCTGATTAAATCCATCATTTTTAAACGGGGATCGTTTGAGACTTTACGCACTTCCAGCTCAATACCGCGCGCGTTAAGTTTCTTAAAGGCCTCAATATCTTTCTCATCGACAGACACCGCGTTGTTCACCTGGGTTTTGCCCTGGCGATAGGCCATCCCACCAATATTGACAGAGGTGATTTTGACGCCGCCTTCCACGATGCGCTCAACATCGGTTGGGTTGGTAAACAGCAGCATCACGCGTTCGCCCGCATATTTCGGGTTGTTGTAAACGCGGATCATTTTGGCGACATCCACCACATGCGCGGTGACGCCAGGCGGAGCCACCTGAGTGAGCAGCGTTTTGCGCACGTTGTCGGCGGCGACTTCATCGCTCACCACGATAATGCGCGAAACGTTGGTCTCTTTGGTCCAGCGGGTGGCGACCTGGCCGTGGATCAGACGGTCGTCGATACGGGCAAGGCCGATGACCATATAGTCGTTCGGGCCCATGGGTTTAACAGGCGCCGCCGCTTTCGCGGCAGGTGCAGCGGGTGCCGCTTTTTCGGCGGGTTTGGCTTTCAGGGCTTTTACGCCTTCGCGGCCCGTTTCAACGGCAATCGCGACCAGCTCATCGAAAGCAGGATCGTCATCGCGCGCCATTAAGGTTTCGACGAGCATCGGGATATTCACCCCGGCGACGACTTCATAGTGGGGCTTATCCACGACAATGCGGCTCGCCGCGTTGAACGGACTGCCGCCCCAGGTATCAACCAGAAAGACAACGCCTTTGCTGGTGTCCAGTTTTTCGAGCTGTGCGTTATATTTTTCGATCAAGGTTTCCGCATTTTCGCCGGGAACGAAATCGATCCAACCGACATTCTCCTGCTCACCCAACAGCATTTCCGCTGTTTTGAGCAGTTGTTCGGCCGCCCAGCCATGCGTGCCTATGACAATAGCAATGGTCACTTGCTACCTCCGTGGTTATTGTCAATGCCCTTACAGGCACCGCTAACAGTGATTCGCTTATCGAATCGATTCAGATAAGGATTTGTAAGCTTTCAGAACCTAAGCACGATTTATTTTAGAAGGCGAAAAAATAATGTATGTGATGAGCGTCAGTAATTTTGCCATCAAAACAAGGCATTCGGCGTATGCGCAAAATATGCGCGTTTTTCATGTCAGACCGATTGCAAATTCTGGTAAATCTTTGCCAAAGGCTATTACGCTTTGTTAATGTAGATTTCCGATTAACTAACAGGAGTAGCGGGCAGCAGCCCACCGTATGGACCGTCACCGACGTCTTTTCTTTACCAGGCTTTCATCAGCCGTCATCTCACAAGGCTTTCGCCTTAACTCTCTGATAAATAATGTCAAAGCGCCCGACATCGTTGGGGTGCCGTTTAGTCATTCCTTGCGCAGGAGCCTGTTATGGAATTCTTAATGGACCCCTCGATTTGGGTGGGCTTAGCAACGCTTGTGGTGCTGGAGATTGTTCTTGGCATCGACAACCTGGTGTTTATCGCCATTCTCGCGGACAAACTGCCGCCAAAGCAGCGCGATAAAGCACGTCTGATAGGTTTATCTCTGGCGCTGGTAATGCGTCTGGGGCTGTTGTCATTGATCTCGTGGATGGTGACGCTCACCCGTCCGCTTTTCAGCGTGTGGGAGTTAAGTTTCTCCGGCCGCGATCTGATCATGCTGTTTGGTGGTCTGTTTCTCTTGTTTAAGGCGACGACAGAGCTCCATGAGCGGCTGGAAAACCGCCAGCATAATGACAGTCACGGTAAAGGCTACGCCAGCTTCTGGGTCGTGGTGGCGCAGATTGTGGTGCTGGACGCCGTCTTCTCGCTGGATGCCGTGATCACGGCGGTAGGCATGGTGAACCATCTGCCGGTGATGATGGCCGCGGTGGTGATTGCCATGGGCGTGATGCTCCTCGCCTCGAAGCCGCTGACCAACTTCGTTAACGCGCATCCGACGGTTGTGGTGCTCTGTCTGAGCTTCCTGCTCATGATCGGCCTGAGCCTGGTGGCGGAAGGTTTCGGTTTCCATATTCCGAAAGGCTACCTCTACGCGGCGATTGGCTTCTCTATCATCATTGAGTTCTTCAACCAGGTGGCGCGCCGCAACTTCCTGAAGCACCAGTCGAATCTGCCGCTGCGCGCACGCACAGCGGAGGCGATTCTGCGTCTGATGGGCAATCGTCGTCGCCCGGCCCCGGTCAGAGAAACCGAGCATCACACCGTGGTGCCGGTGCATGACGAGGCGTTTGCCGAAGAAGAGCGGTACATGATTAACGGCGTGCTGACGCTGGCGTCCCGCTCGCTTCGCAGCATCATGACGCCGCGTGGCGAGATAAGCTGGGTGGACGCCAACCGCAGCGTGGATGAAATTCGCGAGCAGTTATTATCGTCGCCGCACAGCCTGTTTCCGGTGTGTCGCGGTGAGCTTGATGAAATCATCGGCGTGGTGCGCGCGAAAGAACTGCTGATGGCGCTGGAAGAGGGCGTTGACGTCGCGGCTATTGCCTCGGCGACCCCGGTGATTGTGGTGCCGGAAACGCTGGACCCGATCAACCTGCTCGGCGTGCTGCGCCGCGCGCGCGGCAGCTTTGTTATCGTCAATAACGAGTTTGGCGTGGTGCAGGGGCTCGTCACGCCGCTGGACGTACTGGAGGCGATTGCCGGAGAATTCCCGGATGCCGACGAAACGCCGGAAATCGTTCACGACGGCGACGGCTGGCTGGTGAAAGGCTCGACCGATCTCCACGCGCTGCAACAGACGCTGGACCTTCCGTCACTGGTCAATGACGAAGAGGACATCGCGACGGTCGCCGGGCTGGTCATCGCCATTAACGGGCAGATCCCGCGCGTGGGCGACGAGCTGGCGATGCCGCCGCTGCGTATCACGATTGTTGAGGCGAACGCCTACCGTGTCGATCTTGTGCGCGTGGTGAAAGACACGCCAGCGCACGACGAAGAAGAGTAACGGTCAGACCATCGGCGCCGGATGTTGTCGGCGCCAGAACGGCGTACCCGGATGGGTGCGCCGTTGTTCCAGCCACTGCGGCAACGCGCTGAGCGGCATCGGATGTGCGAACAGATATCCCTGCAACACCGGCACGCCGAGGCGGCATAAATACGCGGCCTGTTCTTCGGTTTCCACGCCTTCCGCCACCAGTTCAATTTTCAGCCTTCTCGCCATCGCGATAATAATGTCCGTTACGGTCGAATTGACCGCGTCGGTGCCGATAGCGGCGGTGAAGCGTTTGTCCATTTTCAGCACGTCCGGGCTGAGTGTTTCGAGATAAGAGAGCGAGCTCTGGCCCGTGCCAAAATCATCAATCGCAAGCCTGACGCCTAGTTTGCGCAAATCATGCGCCACGCGATAATCCACCTCCGGCAGCGCATCGCGCTCCGTGAGCTCCAGAAAGAGCGTCTGTACGGGGCAGTGCGGATACCAGTAGCGCTTCAGATCGTCAATAATCACGCCGTCATGAAAGTGGCTCGCGGCGATATTCACCCCGATATGAAAATCCGCAGATGCCGGAAAATAGTGGCGCTGCGCCGCGGTTTTCGTCAGCACATAGCGCGTCAACGCGTTAATCATCCTGAGCTGTTCGGCAAGCGGTATAAACACGTCCGGTGCAATCGGCCCGAGGCGCGGATTGTTCCAGCGCAGCAGCAACTCCACGCCCGTGCATTCGCCGGTTTTACCGCTCACCAGCGGCTGGCAATATACTTCAAACTCATTGTTGGCGATGCCGAGATTAATTTCCCAGGAGAAGCTCATACGTCTGGCGGTCGCAAGCCAGGCGATATAGCCGATCAGCAGGCTCAGCAGCACCGCGAGCGGCAACTGCACGGGGATATTTTTCAGCGCCAGTGCGTTTGCCGAAGGGCCAAGCAGTGTCACTGAGAACGGGTACTGGCTGGACGTTTGCTGATATTGCGTCAGCCCGTCGAGGGCAGGCGGCATTGCCGTCAGACCGCGCCCGTACTCCAGATGCGCGCCTGCGACATCAAACAGCACATGCTCAATGACGGGCGGATCCGGTGCCAGCAGAAGGCTGGCGATAAATTCAATGTTAACCGACTGCAAGACGCCAGACTGGCCGTTGTCGAGGGACGGTGTCCAAAGCAAAAGTATTGGACTTCCCTTAATCAACGAGCTGTCACGAGAGAGCCGCATCAGGGGTTTTGCCGCAGGTAAATGGGGTTGCAACTGATGCACCGGCACGTTGCGTTCGCCAAAAATACTTGAGCAATAAAGCGTACCGTCGCTCACCAGCGCAATGGTCCGCACCGTCTGGAGGCTGGCGGCCATTTCGCGCAACTGGCGATGCACCTGCTGGCACGGCATACCGATAAGCGGCAGCAGCGCAGTGCGTGCGGCATCCAGCGGCACCAGCAACTCTTCCAGGGTTTCCACCGCATGGGCGGCGTAGCGCGTGGTTTCGTGCTGGTACTGTTTGCGGTCGGACAGATAGCGTATTCCCAGCGTGACGATTAACGCCAGCAGGGCGAGGGCAATACAGAGAATCAGCCGCCGACGGCGGTAAGCCCGGATAATACGCTGCGCTTTTTGCATAGGCTCTATCTCTCAGACTCATCTGAGTTATTAAGACGGAATGTTAAGAGTGTAGTGGGCGTTGACGCGACGGGAGGAATAAAAGGCGAGCGGGGATAAAAAAAGCGCCGCGGGTGCGGCGCTTTAGGGCATTAATCGCACTGAACCTTGATGGCCAGGCCGCCACGTGACGTTTCACGGTATTTGGCGTTCATATCTTTGCCGGTTTCATACATCGTCTCGATGACTTTATCGAGCGAGACGCGCGGCTCGCTGGTGCGGCGCATCGCCATACGCGCGGCGTTAATCGCCTTCACGGAGGCAATCGCGTTACGCTCGATGCACGGCACCTGTACCTGGCCCGCGACCGGATCGCAGGTCAGGCCGAGGTTATGTTCCATACCGATTTCGGCTGCCACGCAAACCTGTTCCGGGCTCGCGCCCAGCAGCTCTGCAAGCCCTGCCGCCGCCATGGAGCAAGCGACGCCCACTTCGCCCTGGCAACCCACTTCGGCACCGGAGATAGACGCGTTCATTTTATACAGCGCGCCGATAGCGCCCGCGGCAAGGAAGTAGCGGATGTAGATATCCGGACTGACCGATTCAATAAAGTGGTCATAGTAGGCCAGAACTGCCGGTACGATGCCGCATGCGCCGTTAGTCGGCGCGGTGACAACACGGCCGCCCGCCGCGTTCTCTTCGTTGACGGCGAGCGCAAACATATTCACCCAGTCGACCACGATCATCGGATCGTTGGAGAGTTTATCGCTGGAAACCAGCATACGGCGCAGTGCGGAGGCGCGACGCGGTACGCGCAGCGGGCCAGGGAGCACGCCTTCGGTATTCATACCGCGATCGATACAGGCGCGCATGGTCTGCCAGACGTCTGCAAAATAGTCTTCAATCTCTTTTTTGCTGTGCAGCGCCAGTTCGTTTTTCATCACCAGGCCGGAGAGCGACAGGCCGGTTTCTTTGCAATGCGCCAGCAGATCTTTAGCAGAGTGGAACGGATACGGCACGCTCACTTCATTGCTGGCGGTTTTGCCGAAATGCTCTTCATCGACGATAAAGCCGCCGCCGATGGAGTAATAGGTTTTGCTGTAGATCTCTTTCTCGCCGCTATAAGCGTGGATGGTCATGCCGTTTTCATGCAGCGGCAGGTTGTCGCTCTGAAAACGCATCCCGTTATCTTTCGGGAAATCCACTTCGTGAGCGCCCTGCGCGAGCAGCAGGCGACCGCGGGTTTCAACATCACGGATAAATGCAGGTATGGCGTCGATATCGACCGTGGCGGGTTCATTACCTGCCAGACCCATAATAATAGCGATATCGGTATGGTGGCCTTTGCCGGTCAATGAGAGCGAGCCGTAGACGTCCACCGCGACGCGGGTCACGTCCTGCAATAATCCTTTTTCGACCAGGTCATCGACGAACTGCTTCCCGGCCTTCATCGGACCTACCGTATGGGAAGAGGAGGGGCCAATGCCCACCTTAAACATGTCGAATATACTAATCACGTGGTAACTCCTGACAGAGTCATCTGCTCTGCAAATGACGGTGTGAAAACAGCGCATAGTGTAAAAGGTTATTGTGCTGCGCAGTTAACTATTCACATGAATTAAACTAATGAATAAGGCGAGGCCGCCTAATAAAGTGCTGCGGATCGCACTTTTCACCCACAATAATAGTCAGGGTTTCTCGCCGATTTGTAGCGCCAGCTCACGAATAATGCCTGCGGTCATGCCCCAGACAAAATAGTGCTGATACCAGGAGAGCCAGACGCGGTGATGATTGCCGCGCCGGTGGATGTCAAGCGGGTGATAGCGTCCGAGCCGCAGCGCTTCGGCAAGCGGCATCTCAAAGACCGCCGCCACTTCATCTTCACTGGCGTGATACGGCAGATCTGGCGGGATAATGCCCACCACGGGCGTCACCTGAAAACCGGTCACGCTGTCGACCGGCGGGAGCACGCCGATAACGTCCACCGCCTCGGGCGGGATAGCCACTTCTTCCTGCGCTTCACGCAGCGCCGCGGCAATCAGCGACGCATCGGTGTCATCCACGGCCCCGCCGGGGAAGGCCACCTGGCCCGCGTGTTTGCGAAGCGTGGCGGCGCGCTTCGTCAAGAGCAGGCCCGGCTCCGGGCGGCGCACCACAGGCACCAGCACGGCGGCCTGGCGCTGATTCAGACTGGAACGGCTCATCTGCGGGCGCAGAAGCTGGAAACGCGATAAAAACCGGTCAAGCGTCAGCGGGCTATTCTCCATCGTCACCTCTCTAATGCGTGCAGGATACGGTTAACTTTATCAAAAGTTTCCTGATATTCCGCCGCTTCTTCGCTGTCAGCCACGATGCCGCCGCCCGCTGAGCAGTAAAGCGCGCCGTTTTCCGCCGTCAGCGTGCGGATGGTAATGCTGGTGTCCATCGCGCCGCAGAAGCTGAGATAACCGATGCTCCCGCACCAGGCGTTGCGCCGCTGCGGCTCCAGCTCTTCGATAATTTCCATCGCCCGCACTTTGGGCGCGCCGGTGATAGAGCCGCCAGGAAAACTCGCGCGCAGCAGATCGGTGGCGTGAAGCGATGGCGGCAGCGTCGCGGTAATGGTGCTGACGAGATGATGCACCGCCGGAAACGGCTCAACGACAAACAGCTCCGGCACTTTCACGCTGCCGGGCGTCGCCACGCGGCCAATGTCGTTACGCAGCAGATCGACAATCATCAGGTTTTCGGCGCGATCTTTGGGTGATTGCGCGAGCCGTAAAGCCTGGCGCGCATCTTCCTCAGGATCGGACAAACGCGGCAGCGTGCCTTTAATGGGGCGCGTTTCAATAGCGCCGTTATGCAGACGGATAAACCGCTCCGGCGACAGGCTTAAAATCGCCTGATCCGGCAGGCGAAGAAAGGCGCTGAACGGGGCGCGGTTAGCGGCATTGAGCCTTAAAAACGCCTGCCATTCGCTGCCTTCATAGCGCGCGCAAAACCGTTGCGCCAGATTGACCTGATAGCAGTCGCCGCTTCGCAAATACGCCTGCACCTGGCGGAATTTCTCGCCATATTCTTCGCGCGTCATGTTTGAACGCCACGGCGCGGTTAAGCGAAACGGTGCGGTCTCAACCGGCAGTTGTGCGTTAAGCCAGGCGAGACGCGCGCTGGCATCACCGTAGCAGAGCAGCGTCAGGCGCTCGCGATGGTGATCGGCTATCAGCGCCCAGTCATAGATGCCGACCGCCATATCCGGCGTGTTGAGATCGGCGCTGGCCTGTGAGGGCAGCCGCTCGAAGCGCCGCCCGAGATCGTAGCCAAACAGCCCGAGCGCGCCGCCCTGGAAGGGAAAATCCTCATCTGGTGCGGGTGAAAATGCAAAACGCGCCAGCGCCGCATGCAGCAGACGCAGCGGATCGTCGTCGCTCTGCTGGCAACCCTCTGCGTCTTGCGTCATAGTGAGCGCCCCCCGCGTGGTCAGCGTGACGCGCGGGTCGGCCACCAGAATGTCGAAGCGGTTGTGGGCGTGCTCGGCAAAACCCGAGTGCAGCAGCATCGCCCACGGCTGATGTTGTAGCGCAGAAAAGGTCTGTTGCAGCGCATCGGCGCGCCAGGGCAGGGAGATCAGTTCAGGAGTCAGGTTCGTATTCATCAGGACGACAATTAACAACGGCGCAGGGCGTCTGGCGCTCGCACGCACGGCGTGGAATAATTGAACGCATCAATGTAACAGGAGTCAGCGATGTTTGCAGGTTTACCTTCTCTCACCCATGAACAGCAACAGCAAGCGGTTGAACGTATTCAGGAGCTGATGTCGCAGGGCATGAGCAGCGGCGAAGCCATCGCACAGGTGGCGCAGGAGATCCGCGCCACCCATCAGGGCGATCGCATCGTCGCGCGTTTTGAAGACGACGAAGAGGAATAAACGCACCACACCAGGAAAAGGTAGCGACAATTTTTTTGTCCCTGCTGACGTGTTATCGTGCGCAGCACGCATAATAACGTCAGATATCATCATACTTTGCGTCCCTGTCCGGCAGGGACGTTAAGCTTAGGGACAGAGCTTTATGGCCTTTACACCTCACACCCCGCCCGCTTCACGGCTGAAACTCATCGCGACCGGCAAGGCGCTGCCGGAACACCTTATTACGTCCGCCGAACTTGATAGCCGCCTCGGCAAGCGCGAGGGGTATGTGGAGCGCCGCTCAGGCATTCTGCACCGCTACCATGCCGCGAATGATGACAGCCAGGCTGCGCTCGCCGCCGCCGCGCTGCATGACGCCTGCCAGCGTCACGCGATTAACCCCGACTCCATCGACCTGCTGATCTCCGCCTCGGCCATTGCCGTTCAGGCGCTGCCCTGTTCAGCGGTGCACGTGATGAAAGCCGCAGGCTTACCGGCAGGCACGGCGGGATTTGACATCAACAGCAGTTGCGTGAGTTTTATCAGCGCCATGCAGGTAGCGTCGGCGCTGTTAACGAACGGCGCTTATCGCCGTATCGCCATTGTGTCGGCGGATATCGCCTCGCGCGGGATCGACTGGCAGCATGAAGAGTCGTCGCTTATTTTCGGCGACGGGGCCGCCTGCGCCATTGTTGAGGCGGGTGACGGTCGCTCTGGCATTCTGGCGATGAAAGCGGAAACTTACCCGCAGGGCAGTGAGCTGTGCGAGATCCGCGCCGGCGGCACGCGTAAAAACCCCCGCGCCGGGATGGAAGAGAGCGACTTTCTGTTCCATATGCAGGGCAAAGCGCTGTTCCGCCAGGCTTCGCTGCTGATTGACGGGTTCTGGCAGCGACTGCTTGACGCCGCGGGACTAACGCTTGATGACATCGCCACCGTGGTGCCGCACCAGGCGAGCCATTTGTCGCTCGAGCATATGCGCAAACGCCTGAAAGTGAAGCCGCAGGTGCTGGTGGATATCTACCGCCAGCACGGCAACCAGGTGGCGGCGTCGATTCCCACCGCGCTCCACGAGGCGTTTACCACCGGGCGTGTGAAGCCGGGCGAGCCGATAATGCTGGTCGGCACGGCCGCGGGATTAACGCTCGCCGGTATGGTGCTGCTGCCATGAAGTACCTGGTGACGGGGGCCACCAGCGGGCTTGGGCGCAACGCGGTCGAGGCGCTGCTCGCGCAGGGCTGTGACGTGCGCGCGACCGGGCGTGACGAAAACGCGGGCGCTGAGCTTACCGCGCTCGGCGCGCAATTCGTGCCGCTGGAGCTTGCGCAGGCCGATGACGCCCGCTGCGATGCATTGATGCAGGGCTGTGATGTGGTCTGGCACTGCGCGGCCAAATCGTCGCCGTGGGGCAGCGCGCAGGCGTTTCATGCGGTGAATGTCGCGGCCACCGAACGGCTGGCTCATGCTTCGGCGCGGGCAGGCGTCACGCGTTTCATTCATATCTCCACGCCCGCTATCTATTTCGATTTCCGTCACCACCATAATGTGGATGAACACTACCGGGCTGCCCGTTTCGCCTGCCATTACGCCAGCAGTAAATATGCGGCGGAACAGGTCATTCAGGCGGCGGCGAGGCGTTTTACGCACGTCACGTTTATTATTCTGCGCCCGCGCGGGCTGTTCGGCGCGCACGATCGCGTGATTATTCCACGCCTGCTGCGCCAGCTTGAGGCCGACCGCGGCGTGCTGCGTCTGCCGCGCGGCGGCGAGGCGCTGCTGGATTTAACCTGGGTCGGCAATGTGGTGCATGCGATGCGTCTTGCCACCGACACGCCGGGGCTCATCTCCGGTGAAGCATTCAATATTACCAATCATGAACCGCAGCGGCTGGTAGAGATGCTCGGCAGCCTGCTGCGCGATGAGCTTCGGTTACAGTATCGCGTGGCGTCGGTGCCCTGGCCGCTGCTCTCGCTCGTGGCGCAGGGCATGGAAATCCACGGGCATCTTACCGGCACGGAACCGCGCCTGACGCGCTACAGCGCAGGCACCGTCAGTTTCGATATGACGTTAAGCCAGGAGAAGGCAATAACCCGGCTCGGCTACCGACCGCCGGTGTCGCTGGCAGAAGGCGTGCGGCTTACCGGCGCCTGGCTGCGCGAAAGGAGAGGCTGAATGGCCACGATTACGACGTTTGAAACCGGCTACTGCACCCATTTAGGCTGTATCGCGCTGAAGGGCGCGGCATGGAAAACCTGTAAATTTCCGGCCCGCGCGAGCCTTATCGACGCGGGCGGCAAACGCTGGCTGTGGGATACCGGCTACGCCTCGTGGTTTGACGATTACACCCGACGCGGGATCTATCAACTTTATCGCCGCGTGACGCCGGTTTACTTTTCCCCGGAACAGTCGCTGTTGCGCCAGCTTGCGGCGAATGGTTATGGCCCCGGTGACATCGACGCGCTGATCCTCTCGCACTTTCACGCCGACCATATCGCCGGGCTGCGTGACTTCGCGGATAACCGCTTTATCTGCTCCGGCGAAGGCTGGGCGCAGACCCGCACGCTGCGTGGGTTTGCCGCGCTGCGTCAGGCGTTCGTGCCAGGGCTCATCCCGGAAAAGTTTGAAAGCGCGGTCAGATTTATCGAGAGCTTTGAGCGCGTGGCGCTGCCCGCCGCACTCGCGCCGTTTGATACCGGCTTCCTGCTGCCAGGCAGCAACGGCGAGGTGTTGCTGGTGCCGCTGCCGGGCCACGCCGCCGGGCATATCGGCGCGTTTGTGCTGACGGATAACGGCTGGGTGCTGCTCGCGGCCGACGCCGCCTGGTCGCCGGTCAGCTACCGTGAACAGCGCGGCCCGTCGCGGCTCGCGAATCTGGTGATTGCCGATCCGGCGGCCGCCACGCGCACGCTCGATTTACTGCATCGGCTCTGGCGCGATGGCGGCGCGGAGATCCGTCTCGCGCACGAGGGCGATTTGTGAATAAGCTCGCCATGCTCTGGCACTATTCCCGTGTGAAGCGTCTGCGTTTTCAAAATCGCGCGGCGCTTGAGCGCTACCAGCAAAAACAGCTTGGGCGGTTTGCCGCGCGCGTGCTGGCGAAAAGCCCGTGGTTCAGGCGCTACCGTACGCTGCCGTTTGGCGAATGGCCGCTAATGGACAAAGCGCTGATGATGGCGCATTTCGATGAGATGAACACCGGCGGCCTGAAAGCGGCAGACGTGATGGCGTGCGCGCTCAAAAGTGAAAACGACCGCAATTTTTCGCCGACGGTCGGGCGTTACAGCGTGGGGCTGTCGAGCGGCACATCCGGGCGGCGCGGGATTTTCGCGGTCAGCCCGCAGGAGCAGGCGCTGTGGGCAGGCGCGATGCTCGCAAAAATGCTGCCAGACGGCCTCTTTGCAGGCGAGCGGGTGGCACTCTTTTTGCGCGCCGACAATAACCTCTACCAGAGCGTGAACAGCCGCTGGCTGAGCCTCGGTTTTTACGATCTCTTTGAGCCCTTCGACGCCCTGCTTACACGGCTTGAAGCCGAATCGCCGTCGATTATCGTTGCACCTGCGCAGGTACTGCGCGCGCTCGCGCTGGCAGTCCAGGCAGGCGCTCTGAAGATTGCGCCAAAGAAAGTCATTTCCGTGGCAGAAGTGCTCGACGCGCAGGACAGCGCGCTGCTGAAAAGTATTTTTCCTGACGTCGGCGAAGTATATCAGGCGACCGAAGGCTTTCTCGCCGCCACCTGTTCGCATGGCGTGCTGCACCTGAACGAAGCGTTTATCCATGTTGAAAAGAAGTGGCTGGATGCGCGTCGTTTTGTTCCGGTCATCACCGATTTTACCCGTACCACGCAGCCCATCGTGCGTTACCGGCTGGACGATGTGCTGGCGGTGCGCGATACGCCGTGCGCCTGCGGCGATCCGTGGCTGGCGCTGGCGCATATTGAAGGGCGACAGGACGATCAACTCCTGTTGCCGGACGGGCAGGGCGGCGAGCGGGTCATCTTTGGCGATCTCTGCAACCGCGCGCTGGCGCGCGTTCTGCCCTTCACGGCGGATTACCGGCTAATTCAGCACGGCGCGGAGCGCCTGACGCTTATCGTCGAGGCCGACGACGCACAGCGCGCGCAGGCGCAGGCCGCGCTAATGGCGCTTTTTGAACAACAGGGCGTGGCGTGCGATGTTCTTCGCTGGACGCTTTTAGCGCAGATCCCGCAAGCGGCCGCCGGGGCCAAGCGGCGGCGTATCGTGCGTGTAAGGGAGCGCGCATGAACGAAACGGCTTATCGCCTGAAATCTCTGCTGCTGGGGTGGGGAAGCGTTGGCATAGTCTATTCCACGACCGATCTGCTTCAGCGCGCCGGGCACAAACTACCGCCGCTGTGGTTCGACACGCTGCTGGATTTCACGCCCTCGGCCATCTGGCTTTATATGTCGTTTTTCCTGCTCGTTCCTGCGGGCTACTGGTTAACCCCGCGCTCAGAAGTGAAATGGCTGATGCGGGCCACGCAACTGGCGGCGCTGTTTGCTGGGGCAGTCTATCTGGCGTGGCCGACGACGATGGCTTATCCCGCCGTCACCGGCGAGGGCATCAGCGCTGACGCGCTGCGTATTCTGCTGGCGGTGGATTCGCCGCAGAACTGTTTCCCGTCACTGCATATGGCGCTGACCCTGCTGATGGTCTGGGGCATCAGCAAACGCGGGCAGTGGGGCTATACCCTTGCCGCGGTGCTCTGGGGCGCGGCGATTAGCGTGTCGATTTTGCAGCTGCGACGCCATCTGTTTGTCGATTTGGTCGGCGGCGTCGCGCTTACGCTGCTGGCAGGCATGCTGGCGCGAAAAATGTTGTCTTACTGGATGATACAAAAGGAATTGAATCATGAATGAATTAACGTTACCCATCGTAGTGATGCTGGGGCTGGTCTTTGGTGAGGCGCTTCTGTTGAAATGGCGCGTACGTGCGCCGGTGAACTGGCGTGACATAGTGTTTAATGTCAACTCCGGGCAGATGATGCTGTGGCTGTTCCGGGGGCTGGAGGTGCTGTGCTACAGCGTCATTTCCCGCAACGTAAACCTTGAGCTTTTTCAGGGAGCACCTGCGGTTGTGGTGTGGGGCTTTGCCTTTATCGCCTGGGATTTTGGGTTTTACTGGCTGCACCGGTTGCATCATGAATGGCCCTTACTCTGGGCCGTTCACAGCGTACACCATCACGGTGAACACTATAATCTCTCGCTCGGCGTGCGCAATTCCTGGTACTCATCGCTGACCTCAATCCCCTTTTTTATGCTGCTGGCCGTGGCGGGTGTGCCGCTGTCAGTGTTTCTTGCGGTCTCTGTGATTCACTACAGTATCCAGTTTTTTAACCACAACGCGTTCACCGGGCGACTCGGCTTTCTGGAGCGGTTGCTGGTCACGCCGTCGCATCATCGGGTTCACCACCTGTGCGAGCGCCGTTTTGCTGACACCAACTACGGCGGTACGTTGATCCTCTGGGATAAACTTTTCGGATCGTTTTGTCATACGCCACCGGCGCGGGATGAACATCAGTATGGTGTAAAAGGCTATCGCGCCTCTGCCAATCCGCTGCGGGAAAGTAACGCGCCTTTTGCCCGCCTGCTTGGCTTTCGCCCTGCGCCGCACACGAAAGGCAGCGTCTCTCCTGCGCCATACATTATCATCAGCGGTACGCTGCTGCTGTTTATTCCGGTTATCGGTTATATCCAGCGTTATGGCTATGGTTATGACGATATCGGCCGGGAACAAATGACGCTGTTTTTGCTGCTGGTGGCCGCGTCAGTGATGATGGGACTGATGAATGACGGGCATCGTGCAAGCCGCATCGGCTGGGCCGTCGTGACCGGCTTGATGCCGCTGTGTTGTCTGCATCTTTTTGGCTGGCAGGGGTTTATCTGGCAGCTAAGCCTGCCTGCACTGGCGCTGCACGGTCTGATAGTCCTGGCCATGCCTGCGATGCAAAAGAGGGCGCTACGCCATGACTAAAGCGCTTATCCCGTTACGCTTCAGCCCGGCAGCCGAAGGTGCGTTTCATCGCGCTCTCCAGCAGGAGGCATATGCTTATCTTCACGATCGCAACGACCACCGTTTTGCTGACCGTCCGGCGCGCATCAAAGCGCTTCTGATCCTGCTGGCAAGCATTGCATGCTATGCGCTGGCTCTGCAGGCCTCTGACGCGGTGTGGTTCATCGCCTGCTATGCGTCATTCGCCGTTTTGATGATGTGGTTGAATATTGATGTTAATCATGACGCCTCACACCTGACATTTACTCGCCGCCGCTTCTGGAACGCGTTCATCAGCCGCGCGGTGACGCTTTCAACCGGTATTGAGCCTGTTTACTGGCGCACGCGACACGTCAGTTATCACCATCGCTACGCGAATATTGAACACTACGATCTGGATACCGAAGAGAACGGGATTTTTCGCCAGACGCCGTTTCAGCGCTGGCGCAGGTGGATGCACTTTCAGCATCTCTACTGGCCGCTGGTGGCAGCCTTATCCCTGAGCTGGATAGGCCTTGTGTTTGACTGGGCCGACAGGCTGGGCCGCACGCCGCTGCATGCGGAGCGGCTGCTGCCTGGCGTGAAAGGATGGAGCGCTTTTATCTTTAGTAAAATAGCGCATATCACGCTGATGCTGTGTGTACCGATCATCGCGGGGCATAACGTCTGGATGGTGGCGGGCATTTATCTGCTGACCCAGATGTGTACGTCGCTGCTGGTGGTCTTTTTGCTTCTCGGCACCCACTGGGCCGGAGCCACGTTTTATCAGGCTCCTCAGGACGGGGAGAAGCGAATGGCGCATGGCTGGTATCACCACAACTTCACCACCGCCTGCGACTGGCACACGCCACGGCGCTGGCTGGAGACATTTACCGGCGGGCTGAATTATCACCTGACGCACCATCTGTTCCCAGGCTGGCACCATCGCCACTATCCGGCGCTCGCGCGGATAGTGGCGCGGCTGGCACTGGAACATGGGTTGCCGTATCGCTGCATCAGCTATCGTGAACTTCGCGCCGCGCAGCGGGTATTTCTGGTTCAGATGGGCAACCCGCATGACGCGTAATTTGCCACCGCTGCGTGTGGAACGCCACGATCCCGCGTTGCATAAAGCGTTCCGCACGGCCTGTCAGCACTATCTGACGACGCAGCAGGAGCATCGCTTCGCCGATAAGGGCATGTGGGCGAAACTCGTTTTTCTCGCGCTCTGCTGCGCGGCCTGTTACCTGCTAAGCCTGACGTCATCGCATCTCACCGGTTTTGCGCTCTGGTATTTCGGTTTTATCTTTTTCGCCATGATGCTGGTGGTCAATGTGTTGCATGATGCCAGTCACAATGCATACTGCCGTTCCGGTGCGGCGAACGCCTGGCTTGGCCGTCTGGTGAGCGTTCCTCTGGGGCTTGATGCTGACAACTGGCAAGTACGGCATGTGCAGTTTCATCACCCCTATACCAATATTCAGGGGTACGACCCCGATATCGATGAAAACGGCGTCCTGTGCCAGACGCCGTTCCAGCGCCGCAAGCCTTTTATGCGCGCACAGCATCTTTACTGGCCGCTGGTGGCCGCGCTGACCTTTCCCTGGTATGCGTGGTGGATGGACTGGCGCGACCGGTTGGGCGAAACGCCTTTTACGCGCCATTTACCTCACCCGGGCGCAGGTGGCGCACTCCTGTTTTTACTGCTGAAAGCCGCACACTTTTGGCTGGCGCTGGGGCTTCCGATGCTGCTTTTGGACGAAGCCATCACGTTTCCAGCTGTCCTTGCCGTTTACCTCATCAGCCAGATGCTGGTTTCGGCGCTGTTTGTGTCGCTGCTTATCGGAACGCACTGGGCGAAGGGCCATTTCTATCCTGCGCCGGCCGATAACGTGATGCCGCAGAGCGTCTATCACCATGCGTTTGCGACAACGTTTGACTGGCACATGCGGCCACGCCTGATGGGATACTGGCTCGGCGGTTTAAATCTCCACCTGACGCATCATCTCTTTCCTGACTGGAGCCACCGCCACTTTCCGGCGCTGAGCGCTATCATCGCCCAGGTCGCGAAAACACACGGGTTGTCATACCAGATACTCACGGTGAAAGATCTGCTGCGGCTGCAACGGCGGCATTTACTCAGAATGGGAAGAAAACCCGAAGAAACCGCCACCGGCGAACGGTGACGGCGGGGCTCAAACTGCGGCGATAATTTTGATTTCTACTTTATAGCGCGGGTTCATCAGGCGGGCCTGCACGGTGCAGCGTACCGGTGCGGAGCCTGCCACCACCCACTCATCCCAGGCTTTATTCATCAGCGCGAAATCGTCGCCGTCGGCCAGAAAGATGGTGGCGTCGAGAATACGGGATTTATCGCTGCCCTGCGCGGTTAACAGCGTGTCGATTTGCGCCAGTGTATTGGCGGTTTGTTCGTAAGCGTCGCCGTCGAGATTTTCCGGCACGCCGGTGTAGTAAATCGTCTGGTTGTGAATCACCGCGTCAGACCAACGATCTGCGGGATCGATACGCACGATTGTCATCGCTTTTTCCTTTTCCTGTTCTGTTTAGCAGGGTGCAAGCCTGCCATAAAGCGCGAGCGCCGTCATCTGTTCGGCTGGCGTAAGCGTGGCCGCCCTGACATAATCACTGGCAATTTAACCAGGGGGCAGTGTGACAGACGATTTTGCAGCAGATGGCCAACTGGCCAACGCGATTCCCGGCTTTAAACCGCGCGAGCCGCAGCGTCAGATGGCGCAGGCGGTCAGCGCCGCCATTGAGGCCGCGACGCCGCTGGTGGTCGAGGCGGGTACCGGGACCGGGAAAACTTACGCCTATCTGGCGCCCGCGCTGCGTGCCGGTAAGAAAGTGATTATTTCCACCGGTTCGAAAGCGCTGCAGGATCAGCTCTATAGCCGCGATCTGCCGACCGTCGCCAAAGCGCTGGAATTCAAAGGCCGTCTGGCGCTCTTAAAAGGGCGCTCAAACTATTTATGCCTGGAGCGCCTTGAGCAACAGGCGCTGGCGGGCGGCGATCTGCCGGTTCAAACCTTAAGCGACGTTATCCAGCTGCGCGGCTGGGCCAACGAAACCGTCGATGGCGATATCAGCACCTGCGGGCGCGTGGCGGAAGACGCCCCCGTCTGGCCGCTTGTCACCAGCACCAACGATAACTGCCTTGGCACCGATTGCCCGCTCTACAAAGACTGCTTTGTGGTGAAAGCGCGCAAAAAGGCGATGGAGGCCGACGTCGTGGTGGTGAACCATCACCTGTTTCTCGCCGATATGGTGGTCAAAGAGAGCGGCTTTGCGGAGCTTATCCCGGAGGCTGAAGTGATTATTTTCGACGAAGCCCATCAGCTTCCCGATATCGCCAGCCAGTATTTCGGCCAGTCCCTCTCCAGCCGCCAGCTGCTTGATCTCGCAAGAGACATTATCATCGCCTATCGCACCGAGGTGAAAGATACCCAGCAGCTACAAAAGTGCGCCGACCGGCTGGCGCAAAGCACCCAGGATTTCAGGCTGCAGTTGGGCGACCCTGGCTTTCGCGGCAACCTGCGCGAACTGTTGGCGGACACCTCCATCAGCCGCGCGTTGCTGCTGCTCGATGACGCGCTGGAGCTCTGCTACGACGTGGCGAAGCTGTCGCTTGGCCGCTCGGCGCTGCTGGACGCCGCTTTTGAGCGCGCCACGCTCTATCGCGCGCGTCTCAAACGCTTAAAAGAGATTAATCAGCCAGGCTACAGCTACTGGTATGAGTGCAACTCGCGCCACTTTACGCTGGCGCTCACGCCGCTGACCGTCGCGGATAAATTCCAGGACGTGATCGCCGAAAAGGGCGGCAGCTGGATTTTCACCTCCGCCACGCTCTCGGTGAATGACGATCTTCATCACTTCACGGAGCGGCTCGGCATTCACGAGGCAAAAACTCTTCTGCTGCCCAGTCCGTTCGACTATGCCCGCCAGGCGCTGCTTTGCGTGCCGCGAGGTCTGCCGCAGACTAACCAGCCGCAGGCCGGGAAAGCGCTGGCGCGGATGTTACAACCGCTGATTGAGGCCAACCAGGGCCGCTGTTTTATGCTCTGCACGTCGCACGCCATGATGCGCGAGCTGGCCGAGCAATTTCGCGCCACCATGACGCTGCCGGTGCTTTTGCAGGGTGAAACCAGTAAAAGCCAGCTGCTGGAGCAGTTTATCAGCGCGGGTAACGCGCTGCTGGTGGCGACAAGCAGCTTCTGGGAAGGGGTGGACGTTCGCGGCGACGCGCTGTCGCTGGTGATTATCGACAAACTGCCGTTCACCTCGCCGGACGATCCGCTGCTGAAAGCGCGGATGGAAGATTGTCGCCTGCGCGGCGGCGATCCGTTTGATGAAGTTCAGCTGCCGGAGGCGGTCATCACGCTCAAGCAGGGCGTCGGGCGTCTTATCCGCGACGTCGACGACCGCGGCGTGCTGGTGATTTGCGACAACCGCCTGGTAATGCGCCCCTACGGCGCGGTCTTTCTGAAAAGCCTGCCGCCGACGCCGCGCACCCGCGATATCGGCGAGGCGGCGCGCTTTCTCACCGACGCGGCGCGGCAGTAATTTGTGCCAGACTGTGATAAGATGCGCCCCTTTTTGAACCACCACGACGCGTAAGAGTGTTATAGATCCATGCGAATTCTGGCTATTGATACCGCCACCGAGGCCTGTTCCGTCGCCTTGTGGGACAACGGTAAAACGTCCGCCCTTTTTGAACTCTGCCCGCGCGAGCACACCCAGCGTATTCTGCCGATGGTCAGTGAGATCCTCACCGAAAGCGGCGTTGCGCTGTCGGCGATGGACGCGCTGGCCTTTGGCCGCGGGCCGGGAAGCTTTACCGGCGTGCGAATCGGCATCGGCATCGCGCAAGGGCTGGCGCTTGGCGCAGAACTTCCGATGGTCGGCGTGTCGACGCTGATGACGATGGCGCAGGGCGCATGGCGCGTCAGCGGCGCGACCCGCGTGCTGGCGGCGATCGACGCCCGCATGGGCGAAGTCTACTGGGCCGAGTACCAGCGCGATGAGCAGGGCGTCTGGCACGGCGAAGAGACTGAAGCGGTGCTCAAGCCCGACGCCGTCACGGAGCGCCTGAAGGCGCTTGACGGCGAGTGGGCGACGGTCGGCACCGGCTGGCAGGCGTGGCCGGATATGGCGAACGGCAGCGGACTTACGCTTACCGACGGCCAGGTAACGCTGCCGGCGGCGGAAGATATGTTGCCGCTGGCGTGCCGGTTGTTCGAACAACAGCGCGTTGTTGCGGTCGAACATGCAGAACCGGTCTATCTGCGCAACGAAGTGGCGTGGAAAAAACTGCCAGGCCGGGAATAACATCCCGACGCAAACCGCGGGCGGGTTTAAGGAGTCGCTTATGGTGGGTCAACAATCAATGGTGCGCAGTGGGCTTCTGGCGCTGAGCGTTTTGCTCGTCAGTGGGTGTGTCAGCGTTCCCGACGCGATTAAAGGCACCAGCCCGACGCCGCAGCAGGATCTGGTGCGCGTAATGAACGCGCCGGAGCTCTACATCGGCCAGGAGGCGCGCTTCGGCGGGCGAGTGGTCAATGTCGATAACGAGAAGGGCAAAACCCGCCTTGAGATAGCCACGCTGCCGCTCGACAGCGCGGCGCGGCCGCTGCTCGGCCAGCCGTCGCGCGGACGCATCTTTGCCGACGTTGGCGGCTTTCTCGACCCGGTGGACTTCCGTAATCAGCTCGTGACGGTGGTTGGCCCCATCACCGGCACGGCAGAAGGGAAAATCGGTGCGAGCCCGTACAAATTCATGGTAATGCAGGTGAACGGCTTCAAGCGCTGGCGCGTGACGCAGCAGGTGGTGATGCCACCACAGCCTATCGATCCGTGGATGTGGGGACCGCGCCCCGGCTGGGGATATGGCTATGGCCCGTGGGGCTGGTATAATCCCGGCCCGGCTCAGGTTCAGACCGTAGTAACCGAGTAATTCATTGATTTAGTGAATAAAATAAACAGCGGCCCGTCCGCTGTTTATTTGTTTTATCGGTATAACAAAAATAATTAGTGACGCGCTTCGCAACCTTAAATCAGGCGAATTAATAAACTGGTACAATGAGTTAATATTATGTTAACACCGTGTTTATTGTTTTGGGGTTGTGATGACGACGAATAATACATTCAGAGGTGACGCATTGAAGAAGGTTTGGCTTAACCGTTATCCGGCGGATGTTCCGGCGGAAATAAACCCGGACCGTTATCACTCCCTGGTGGATATGTTTGAGCAATCCTGCACACGCTACGCCTACCAGCCCGCCTTTACCAACATGGGCGAGGTGATGACCTTCCGCAAGCTGGAAGAGCGCAGCCGCGCCTTCGCCGCCTGGCTGCAACAGGGCCTCGGCCTGCAAAAAGGCGATCGCGTGGCGCTGATGATGCCGAACCTTCTGCAATATCCGGTGGCGCTCTTTGGCATTCTGCGTGCCGGAATGATCGTTGTGAACGTCAACCCGCTCTACACGCCGCGCGAGCTGGAGCATCAGCTGAACGACAGCGGCGCCAGCGCCATCGTCATCGTTTCTAACTTTGCCCACACGCTGGAAAAAGTGGTCGATAAGACCCAGGTGAAACACGTCATTCTGACCCGCATGGGCGATCAGCTCTCCACCGCCAAAGGCACGCTGGTGAACTTTGTGGTGAAGTACGTGAAACGTCTGGTGCCGAAATACCACCTGCCGGACGCCATTTCGTTTCGCAGCGCGCTGCATAACGGCTACCGGATGCAGTACATCAAGCCGGAAGTAACGCCAGACGATCTCGCTTTCCTGCAATACACCGGCGGTACTACGGGCGTGGCGAAAGGCGCGATGCTGACCCATCGCAACATGCTTGCTAACCTCGAACAAGTGCTCGGCACGTACGGCCCGCTGCTGCATCGCGGCAAAGAGCTGGTGATTACCGCGCTGCCGCTGTACCACATTTTCGCGCTCACCATGAACTGTCTGCTCTTTATTGAACTCGGCGGGCAGAACGTGCTGATTACCAACCCGCGCGATATTCCGGGGCTGGTTAAAGAGCTTGGCAAATATCCATTTACCGCGATGACCGGCGTGAACACGCTGTTTAACGCGCTGCTGAATAACAAAGATTTCCATAAGCTCGATTTCTCCTCGCTGCACCTTTCGGCGGGCGGCGGGATGCCGGTGCATCAGGCGGTCGCGGAGCGCTGGGAAAAACTCACCGGCCAGTTCCTGCTGGAAGGCTACGGGCTTACCGAATGCTCGCCGCTGGTGAGCGTTAACCCGCACGATATCGACTACCACAGCGGCAGCATTGGCCTGCCGGTGCCGTCCACCGAAGTCAAACTGATTGACGACGAAGGCAATGAAGTGGCACCCGGTGAGCCTGGCGAGCTGTGCATTAAAGGCCCGCAGGTGATGCTGGGCTACTGGCAGCGTCCGGACGCCACCGACGAGATCCTTCAGGACGGCTGGCTGCGCACCGGTGATATCGCGGTGATGGACGAAGAGGGTTTCCTGCGTATCGTCGATCGCAAAAAAGATATGATTCTGGTCTCCGGATTTAACGTCTATCCGAATGAAATTGAAGATGTGGTAATGCAGCACAGTGGCGTGCAGGAAGTCGCGGCGGTAGGCATCCCGTCGGAAGCCAGCGGCGAGCTGGTGAAAATCTTCGTGGTGAAGAAAGAAGCATCGCTTACGGAAGAAGCGCTGATTACCTTCTGTCGCCGTCACCTGACGGGCTATAAAGTGCCGAAGCAGGTGGAATTTCGCACCGAGCTGCCAAAATCCAACGTCGGGAAAATTTTACGACGAGAACTACGTGACGAAGCGCGCCGGGCGGGCGACAATACCGCCTGAGCTGCAATCACGTCGCCCTGACGCCGGTTCTACCGGCGTTTTTTATGGGCGCAGACAAAGAGAGAGCGATTTGAATTACCAGATGATTACCACCAATGACGCGCTGGCGACGCTGTGCGAGACCGCACGCACGCAGCGCGCCCTGGCGCTGGACACCGAATTTGTCCGTACCCGTACTTACTACCCACAGCTGGGGCTTATCCAGCTGTATGACGGCGAAAACGTCGCGCTTATCGATCCGCTGACCATCACCGACTGGGCGCCGTTTCAGGCGCTGTTGCAGGATCAAAACGTCACCAAGTTTCTCCACGCGGGCAGCGAAGATCTGGAAGTGTTTCAGAACGCGTTCAGCATGATGCCCGATCCGTTTATCGACACTCAGGTGCTGGCTTCGTTCGTTGGCCATCCGCTCTCCTGCGGTTTTGCGACGCTTGTGGAACATCACACCGGCGTGGTGCTGGATAAAAGCGAGTCGCGCACCGACTGGCTGGCGCGTCCGCTGACCGAGCGCCAGTGCGATTACGCGGCGGCGGATGTCTGGTATCTGCTGCCGATCGCCCACAAACTGATGGAACAGGTGCGCGAAGCCGGCTGGCTGACCGCCGCCATTAATGAATGCCGCCTGATGACCCAGCGCCGCGGCGAGGTGCTCGATCCTGATGAAGCCTGGCGTGAAATCACCAACGCCTGGCAACTGCGTCCGCGTCAGCTTGCGTGCCTGAAGCTGCTGGCGGGCTGGCGTCTGCGCAAAGCGCGCGAGCGCGATATGGCGGTGAATTTCGTGGTGCGCGAAGAAAACCTCTGGAAAGTGGCGCGCCATATGCCAGGCTCGCTTGGCGAGCTTGACGGCATGGGCCTTTCCGGCAGTGAAATCCGCTTCCACGGCAAGACGCTACTGGCGCTGGTCGCGCAGGCGCAGGCGCTGCCGGAAGAGGCGCTGCCGGAGCCGCTCGCGAATCTGGTCGACATGCCGGGCTATCGCAAGGTGTTTAAAGAGATCAAAGCGCTGGTGCAGGCGACGAGCGAGGCGCACAAGATCAGCGCCGAGCTGATGGCCTCACGCCGCCAGATTAACCAGCTGCTGAACTGGCACTGGAAGCTGAAACCGCAGAATCAATTGCCGGAATTAATCAGCGGGTGGCGCGGCGAGCTATTAAATGAATCATTAAAAACGCTGCTGGAAAATTATTAACGGCGTGACCTGTAATTATTTACAGGAGATGTGAAGTTTACTGAAAATATATACAGTGAATTGACTGAAAAAATACCCCGGCATGCCGGGGTATTTTTTAGTGTTATTTTGTCTCTTCCGCTTCCGGTAAGGTGACATTAAGTTCGAGAATCGAAATATCGTCGCCTTTTTGTTCCAGCTGAACGGTTACCATTTCCGGATCAATCTGAACGTATTTGCAAATCACTTCCAGAATATCCCGCTTCAGCTGCGGTAAATAATGCGGTTCAGCATCGCTACGACGACGCTCAGCAACAATAATTTGTAAGCGCTCTTTGGCGATACTGGCGGTGTTCTTTTTTCTGGAGAGAAAAAAGTCGAGTAATGCCATAACTTATCCTCCGAACAGGCGTTTGAGGAAACCTTTCTTCTCTTCTTCAATGAAGCGGAAAGGACGTTCTTCTCCCATCAGGCGATCAACGGTATCGGCGTAGGCTTTACCTGCGTCGGATGTGGCGTCAAGAATGACCGGCTCGCCCTGGTTAGAGGCGCGAAGCACAGACTGATCTTCCGGGATGACGCCCACCAGAGGAATACGCAGGATCTCCAGCACATCTTCCATGCTGAGCATATCGCCTTTGCTGACGCGGCCCGGGTTGTAGCGGGTCAGCAGCAGGTGCTCTTTAATCGGCTCTTCGCCATTTTCGGCGCGGCGCGATTTGGAAGAGAGGATGCCCAGGATACGGTCGGAGTCGCGCACGGAGGAGACTTCCGGGTTAGTGGTAATGATGGCTTCGTCAGCAAAATAGAGTGCCATCAGCGCACCGGTTTCGATACCGGCAGGGGAGTCACAGACAATGAAGTCGAACTCCATCTTTTTCAGCTCATCCAGCACCTTTTCCACGCCTTCGCGGGTCAGCGCGTCTTTGTCGCGGGTCTGCGACGCGGGCAGGATATAGAGGCTTTCGGTGCGTTTATCGCGGATAAGCGCCTGATTCAGCGTGGCATCGCCCTGAATCACGTTCACAAAATCGTATACGACACGGCGTTCACAACCCATGATGAGATCAAGGTTACGCAGGCCGATATCGAAATCGATAACTACGGTCTTCTTTCCCTTCTGGGCCAGACCCGTAGCGATGGCCGCGCTGGAGGTGGTTTTGCCAACGCCCCCTTTACCTGATGTAACTACAATAATGCGTGCCATAAAGGAATTCCTTGTTAAAAGGGCTTAATTTAATGGTTGAACCGTCAGCGCGCCGTCGGCCAGTCGCAGGCGTGCCGCTTTGTTGTAAAACTCGGCCGGGATTTGATCGCTCAGCCAGTAAACCCCGGCGATGGAAACCAGCTCCGCCGCGAGATTCGTTGAAAATATTTGTGCTTCTTTATCGCCGCCGGCACCGGCGAGGGCGCGCCCGCGCATGGTGCCATAGACGTGAATATTGCCATCGGCGATAAGCTCCGCGCCCGCGCTGACGTGACTTGTGACCACCAGATCGGCACCCGGCGCGTAGATCCGCTGGCCGGAACGCACCGGCAGATCGATTAACCGGGTACGCAGCGCCGCCGCTGGCGGCGCGGGCGTTTCAGCAGGCTTTGCAGCGCGTGGTGCGCTGGCTTTTCCCTCAGTGAGCAGCGCCAGTCCCGCACGCGAAATTTCCGCTTTCAGCGCGTCATCCTGACAGCCGCTGATGCCGACCAGATGCAGCCCGCTGTCGATAAACGTCTGGTGCAGTTGCTGCCAGTTTATCGACCCATCAAGCCCCGCAACATTCACAACCACTGGCGCATTTTTGAGAAAGGCCGGCGCCTGAGCAATTTTTTCTTCAAGCGCCTTGCGAATAACCTCAGGGTGAGCATCATGCAAATGAACCACTGATAAAGTGAAACTACTGCCTTTTAGCTCGATGGGCGTGTTTGACATCCTGGCCTTACTCAATTCAGTTTAAATCCCCACCGCAGTGGGATGATATTCCGAAGCACATCAGGCATGTTATAGTCAGCCTTATATTCAGGCAAGTAACCATCTGGCTAAATTAGAGTAAAAACATGTTTTGTGTGATCTATCGAAGCGCGCGTCGCGAACAAACTTATCTTTATGTTGAAAAAAAAGACGATTTTTCGCGAGTGCCGGAAGAATTGCTGGCCGGTTTTGGGCAGCCAATTATGACCATGATGCTGCCGCTGGATGGTCGTAAAAAATTAGCCAACGCCGATCTCGAAAAAGTGAAACAGGCGCTTAAAGACCAGGGCTATTATTTACAGCTCCCCCCGCCGCCGGAAAATTTGCTTAAACAGCATCTCGAATCGATCGGTAAAAAATAGTCCTGCGCGCCGTTTTTATACGGCGCTTTTTTTGCGCCAATGCGCGCGGTTTGACTTTTCGCACTGGCGGGGCAAATAGTTACGTACTGTCTTATCATCGAACACAGAGGGACGCTATGTACCAACATCATCACTGGCAGGGCGCGCTGCTTGATTATCCGGTCAGCAAAGTGGTTTGTGTGGGCAGTAACTACGCAAAGCATATTCAGGAGATGGGCAGCGCTACGCCGGAAGAGCCGGTGCTTTTTATTAAGCCGGAAACTGCGTTGTGCGATCTGCGCCAGCCGCTTGTGCTGCCGCAGGGGCTCGGCTCGGTGCATCATGAAGTGGAGCTGGCGGTACTGATTGGCGCAACGCTGCGTCAGGCGAGCGAAGAGCACGTCGCCAAAGCGATCGCCGGTTATGGCGTCGCGCTCGATCTGACGCTTCGCGATATCCAGGGCAAAATGAAAAAGGCCGGACAGCCGTGGGAGAAGGCGAAAGCGTTTGATAATTCCTGCCCGATCTCCGGGTTTATCCCGGCAGGGGAGTTTACCGGCGATCCGCAAAACACGCCGCTCAGCCTGCGCGTGAACGGCGAGGTACGCCAGAGCGGCAATACCGCCGATATGATCCATAAGATCGTGCCGCTTATCGCCTACATGAGCCGTTTCTTCACGCTACGCGCAGGCGATGTGATCCTGACCGGCACGCCGGAGGGCGTCGGTCCGCTTAACAGCGGCGACGCGCTTGACATTACCTTCGACAACCACTCGCTCTCGACGCGCGTTCTGTAAAGATGCCGCCCACAGGGCGGCAAAACTTGCATCCTGGCGTCAGAGTGTTTATAAGGTGCAGCTTAATTTTTGATGCGCGGACACCGTTATGACCGAAACGCCTTTCTGGCAGCGTAAAACCCTGGATGAGATGAGCGACGCCGAGTGGGAATCGCTCTGCGACGGGTGCGGTCAGTGCTGCTTGCATAAGCTGATGGATGAAGACACCGACGAAATTTATTTCACCAACGTCGCCTGCCGTCAGCTGAATATCAAAACCTGTCAGTGCCGTAATTATGAACGGCGCTTCGAGTATGAGCCGGACTGCATCAAGCTGACGCGTGAAAACCTGCCAACTTTCGAGTGGCTACCGCCGACCTGCGCGTATCGGCTGCTGGCCGAAGGGAAAAACCTGCCGCTGTGGCATCCGCTGCGCACCGGCTCAAAAGCCGCGATGCACGCCGAGCGTATTTCGGTGCGTCATATTGCCGTTAAAGAATCCGAAGTGCGCGACTGGCAAGACCATATTTTAAACAAACCGGATTGGGCAGAATAAACGCATATTCTTTTTTCGAAGACTATGAACCGTGAATCTGCTAAATAAAAAAATAAAAAAAAGCCGCTAACGAAGAGCGGCTTTTTTTTATCCGGAAGGTAAGCGTTGCGGTTTTTCTCACCCGTTATAGCGGGAAGAACATCGCGTGGCAAGAGGGTTTGCTGTCGGCGACGAGACGCAGGGCGGCTCAGATCCAGCCAAACCTGACGGATAAGGAAAGGAGTAGACCAGCAAAGGCGAACAGGTTAAGTAAAACCGCAGTTCTGCTTGAAATCTCCATACAATACTCCGGGCTTCTTGTTTACGACACAGGGAGTATAGCTACTGTTTATTCCGGTGCATCTGTAATTTTAAAAAATCAGACTTTTCGCTTAGTGCGGTCTGAGATATTTCTTAAGCAAGTCTGAATAATTGCATTTTCATTAATTAAAGCGTAATGACGGCTTATTCTGGTTCGCAGAATTGCGCGAGGAACTGATGCAGCGTAGCGTGCTCATCAGTAGTGAGGGATAAAAAACGAGCAACCTGTTCTTCAAGATGGCTGCAGGGTTGCGCGATGATGGTTATCAGATTTTCATTATCCGAAAGTCGGATAATCGATACGCCGCGCAGCGTACCGGACGCCGTGAACACGGCTTTAATGCAAATATCGTCACGAAAAATCAGTGGGTTCATAAGGCTGAGAAGGCTTAGCAAAATCATCTGACCACACAAATAGCACATCTCTTGCCTTGATACAATTCACCTTTTTATAGTGATTGAACTGATAGTCTATATCTATTGTAGTGATAATTAAGGCTCTGTTTTTAATCGTAAAGTTAAGTAAAGACCTTATTGTCTAATAAACCAGCGATTGTAAAAAAATACGATAAAAAAGGCCGCCTCAGCGACCTTATACTTACTTCTGATTCGGGCTCGGCCTTTTATCGCCAGATTCCGGTGCTTCGTTCGGATCGTCTTTTTCGACGTTAAGTAAATACTTATTCATCACGTCCTCCTGTCGTTAATCAAACACACACTTAAGTATAGGCAGGTGAACTCAGAACAAGCCAGGCGGTAAAGGCAATGCGTATGTTGAGCCAATAAAAACGCCCACCGGCCGGAGCGCGGTGGGCGTGGTGCAGCGCAACTGAGAAGCACTCAGTAGCGGCCGAAAAGATCGCGTTTTTTCGGTTTGAACGCCTGCGCCAGCAGCACCAGCAGGGCAACCACCAGATAAGCGGCGAAAATGCCGATTAACCACTGCGGCATCTCAAGCGTCAGGAAGGACCACTGGCGCTCGGCGCAGTCGCCGCTGGCGACAAACACCTGCGGCAGCCATTTATCGAGCGGCAGCCAGCTCGGGAAACGCGCTGCGAAATCGCAGGTCACAAACGGTGAAGGGTGCAACTGGATGTTTGTGTGCTCAATGGCGAGCATCAGGCCTTTCCAGGCGCTGTAAATCCAGATACCCATCGCCACAAAACGTAACGGGGTTTTTGGTGCAATGGCTCCCACCAGCCCTGCGCCCATTACGCCAAACAGCGCGCAACGTTCATAAATACACAACACGCACGGCTTCAGCATCATGACATGCTGGAACCACAGCGCCACCATTTCCAGCGCGAAAGCGGTAAGCGCCAGCAAAAGCCATGCGCCGCGCCCACGCGAACACTGGTTTAAATATCGCAACATAATGATTATCTCTGCAATCTGCGTTGAACCGGCAGTGTAAACGAAAACGGGTTTGACGCCACTAGCCACATCAAAAATAACGCATTAAACCTCTGCCCATAAAAAGAAAATCGGGCTGCGGGAGCCCGATTTGCGATTAATGCAGCAGCGCCGTCGTGGCAGGCGTACTCACCCAGCCGCTTTGCAGTAGCCAGTCGGTGAACGGCACCAGCGTAAACTGTACACAGGCGAGTCCCACCAGCGTCAGTACGATTGTATACGGCAGCGCCATCCAGACCATGCGGCCATAGGAGAGACGGATTAGCGGCGCCAGGGCTGAGGTCAGAAGGAACAGAAACGCCGCCTGGCCGTTTGGCGTGGCGACGGACGGGAGGTTGGTGCCGGTATTGATCGCCACCGCCAGCATCTCAAACTGTTTCGCGTCGATAACCCCCTGTTGGAGCGCGCTTTTCGCTTCGTTGATATACACCGTGCCAACAAACACATTATCGGAGATAGACGACAGCAGGCCGTTGAAGAGATAGAACAGCGACAGCTGGTTATGCGGCGAGGCTTCGAGCACATAGGCGATAATCGGCGCGAAGAGATGCTGGTCGATGATAACGGCCACCACGGCGAAGAACACTGTCAGCAGGGCGGTAAACGGCAGCGCCTCGGTAAACGCTTTGCCGATAGCGTGCTCATCGGTGACGCCGCACAGCGACGAGGCGAGAATAATGACCGAAAGACCAATCAGGCCCACTTCGGCCAGATGCAGCGCCAGCGCCGTAATCAGCCACACGCCGATAAGCCCCTGGATTATCAGTTTCATGGTGTCCTGACGGGTACGCTTCTGGCGGCTCTTGTCGTCGTATTCGCGCAGGATCTTACGCACCGGCTCCGGCAGCGGTTCGCCATAGCCGAACGATTTGGTTTTCTCCACGAGAATGCAGGTGACGATGCCGCAGATAAAGACCGGCACGCTCACGGGCGCGACGCGCAGCAGGAAGTCGCCGAAGCTCCAGCCCGCCGCGTGCGCGATAATCAGGTTCTGCGGTTCGCCGACCATCGTCATCACGCCGCCAAGCGCGGTGCCGACGCCCGCGTGCATCATCAGGCTGCGCAGAAACGCGCGAAAGCGCTCAAGCGTGGCGCGGCGCTCGTCGTCCAGCTGGGCATCATCCACCAGCTCCTGCCCCTCATCACGATTCGACGCGACGCGATGGTAGATACCGTAAAAGCCCACCGCCACGCTGATAACCACAGCAACGACCGTCAGCGCGTCGAGGAACGCGGAAAGAAACGCCGCCGCAAAGCAGAATGCCAGTGAGAGCAGGGTCTTGGAGCGAATGCCCAGCAGCAGGCGGGTGAAAATCAGCAGCAGCAACTGCTTCATAAAGTAAATGCCCGCCACCATGAAAATCAGCAGCAGTACCACGGCGAGGTTATTCGCCACTTCTTCGCGCACGTGCTCGGCGCTGGTCATCCCGATAAACAGCGCCTCGACGGCCAGCAACCCGCCCGGCAGCAGAGGGTAACACTTCAACGCCATCGCCAGCGTGAAGATAAACTCAATCACCAGCAGCCAGCCGGCGGTGAAGGGGCTTACCCAGAAAACCAGAGGATTAAGAATCAAAAAGCCAAGTAAACAAAGCTTGTACCAGTCCGGAGATTGTCCTAAAAAGTTACGATACAACGCCCGGCCATATGAAATTTCCATGCCATGATCCTTTACGGTTATTTTTCGTTAACATGTCAGGGTACCCGGCAGTGGTGCGGCAATCAAGCCGCAGGCGCGTATGGCGGGCCGGTGGGGATTGTTAAAAACCGAACCACGATCCCTTTTTTTACATTTCGTCATGCTATCTGCGCCCCGGCGCGTCTGGTATGATGAGTGAATTTTGCATCTCAGGTGTATTGGAAAGCTCATTATGGTGATTAAGGCGCAGAGCCCGGCGGGTTTCGCGGAAGAGTACATTATTGAAAGCATCTGGAATAACCGCTTCCCTCCGGGATCTATTCTGCCTGCTGAACGCGAACTCTCTGAACTGATTGGCGTGACGCGCACCACCCTGCGCGAAGTGTTACAGCGCCTGGCGCGCGACGGCTGGCTGACTATCCAGCACGGTAAGCCTACGAAAGTAAACAACTTCTGGGAAACCTCAGGCCTCAATATTCTCGAAACGCTGGCGCGTCTCGACCACGAAAGCGTCCCGCAGCTTATCGACAACCTGCTTTCCGTGCGCACCAACATCGCGACGATTTTTATTCGTACCGCGTTGCGTATGCACCCGGAGCGCGCGCGTGAAGTGCTCGCGACGGCGGATGAAGTGGAAGATCACGCAGACGCTTTTGCGGAGCTCGATTACAACATTTTCCGCGGTCTGGCGTTCGCCTCCGGCAACCCTATCTACGGGCTGATTCTCAACGGCATGAAAGGGCTCTATACCCGCATTGGCCGTCACTATTTCTCTAACCCGGAAGCGCGTAGCCTGGCGCTGGGCTTCTACCATAAGCTCGGCACGCTCTCGCGCGAAGGGTTGCACGATCAGGTTTACGACGTGGTGCGTACTTACGGCCGTGAAAGTGGCGAGATCTGGCACCGGATGCAGAAAAACCTGCCGGGCGATCTGGCGATGCACAGCCGTTAAGGCATTGCGCAGGCATAAAAAAGGCTTCCTTCGGGAAGCCTTTTTTGTTGGACGCAGGTGTCAGAGCGTATTGATGCGCGGCGGGCAGCGCTCCAGCAGTTCCACGCTGCCGTCTTCGTTCTGCTGCTCCAGCAGCACGTCGAAGCCCCACAGGCGATGCACATGTTTCAGCACTTCGCGGCGGCCTTTGTCGAGCGGCGCACGATGCTGGGGAATGTAGCGCAGCGTCAGCGCGCGATCGCCGCGCAGGTTAACGTTCCACACCTGAATATTCGGCTCCAGGTTACTGAGATTGTACTGGGCCGACAGCTCATTACGAATCGACCGGTAGCCCTCTTCATTATGAATCGCCTCAATTTCCAGATAGTTGTTGCGATCGTCATCCAGCACCGTAAAAAAGCGGAAATCGCGCATCACTTTCGGCGACAGGAACTGGCTGATAAAGCTCTCGTCTTTGAAGTCGCGCATGGCGAAATGCAGGGTTTCCAGCCAGTCGGAGCCGGCGATATCCGGGAACCAGTGGCGGTCTTCGTCGGTCGGGTTCTGGCAGATACGCTTGATGTCCTGGAACATAGCGAAGCCGAGCGCATACGGGTTAATACCGCTGTACCACTGGCTGTTATAGGGCGGCTGGAATACCACGTTGGTGTGGCTGTGTAAAAATTCCAGCATAAAGCGCTCGGTCACTTTTCCTTCATCATAGAGATGGTTCAGGATGGTGTAGTGCCAGAACGTCGCCCAGCCTTCGTTCATCACCTGCGTCTGTTTTTGCGGGTAGAAATACTGGCTCACCTTACGCACGATGCGCAGGATCTCGCGCTGCCACGGCTCCAGCAGCGGAGCGTTCTTCTCCATAAAGTAGAGCAGGTTTTCCTGCGGCTCGGCCGGGAAGCGGTGGTGTGCCTCGACGGCTTTCTCCTCTTCACGCCGCGGCAACGTGCGCCACAGCATATTGACCTGGCTTTGCAGATACTCTTCGCGGCTTTTCTGGCGCGCTTTCTCTTCCTGGAGCGAGATCTTCTGCGGGCGTTTATAACGATCCACACCGTAATTCATCAGCGCGTGGCACGAATCCAGCAGCTTCTCGACTTCATCAACGCCGTAGCGCTCTTCGCACTCGGTAATGTAATGACGGGCGAAAATCAGGTAATCGACAATCGAGCTGGCGTCGGTCCAGCTGCGGAACAGATAATTATTTTTGAAAAACGAGTTGTGGCCGTAACAGGCGTGCGCCATCACCAGCGCCTGCATGGTAATGGTGTTCTCTTCCATCAGATACGCGATACACGGATTGGAGTTAATCACGATTTCATAAGCCAGCCCTTGCTGCCCATGCTTGTAGAGCCGCTCGGTCTCGATGAATTTCTTACCAAACGACCAGTGCGGGTAGTTAATCGGCATCCCGACGCTGGAGTATGCATCCATCATCTGTTCTGAAGTGATTATCTCAATCTGATGCGGGTAAGTGTCCAGCCGGTAGAGTTTCGCCACGCGATCGATTTCAGCGAGATAGACATCCAGCAGCTCAAATGTCCAGTCCGGCCCGTCGCTCAGACGTTGGGTATCCTTTTTCAGGGAATCAGTTACGGTAGCCATCAGCGCGCCCTCATTGTTAGCGGCTCTCATCCGGGGAGAGCCTTAATTTCAAGCATAGATCACCCCCGACTTATCAGCGCCACGGCAAAAATTTTTTCTGCGCGATTTCCTGAGCCCACCTGTCGGTAAATGACAGGCCTGGCAGCATTTTATTTTGCCGGAAGGGGAAGGGAAGCAGGAGATCCTGAAAGCGCTATCCCCACTGTGGCGGGGAAAGTTGTGAGTCGGTTCACCATAAAAAAGCCATATGTTGAATAATATTTTCTTCTGGGTTATCAATTTGTAATCAGTTAATTATTCTTTAGCCTGAGAAGGAAGAGGACATGCATGTAGTCGTGCTGGGGAGTGGAGTTGTCGGCGTCGCCAGCGCCTGGTATTTACGCCAGGCGGGGCACGAAGTGACGGTGATCGATCGCGAGCCGGGCCCGGCGCTGGAAACCAGCGCCGCCAACGCCGGCCAGATCTCGCCCGGTTATGCAGCGCCCTGGGCTGCGCCCGGCGTGCCGCTGAAAGCCATCAAGTGGATGTTCCAGCGTCACGCGCCGCTGGCCATCAGCCTTGACGGTACGCATTTTCAGCTTAAGTGGATGTGGCAGATGCTGCGCAACTGCGACACCCGCCACTACATGCAGAACAAAGGCCGCATGGTGCGGCTTGCGGAGTACAGCCGCGATTGCTTAAAAGCGCTGCGCGAATCCACCGGCATTCAGTATGAAGGCCGTCAGGGCGGGACGCTGCAACTGTTCCGCACAGAGCAGCAGTATGAAAACGCCTCGCGCGATATCGCGGTGCTGGAAAGCGAAGGCGTGCCGTTCCGTCTGCTGAAAGCCGCTGAACTTGCGCAGGTTGAACCGGCACTGGCGGACGTGGCGCATAAGCTCACCGGCGGGCTGCAGCTGCCGAACGACGAAACCGGCGACTGCCAGCTTTTCACCACGCGCCTCGCGCAGATGGCGGAAGCGGCAGGCGTGGTGTTCCGTTACAACACGCCGGTGGACAGACTGCTCTCGGAAGGCCAGCGCATTTACGGCGTGAAGTGCGGCGATGAAGTCATCAAAGCCGATGGCTATGTGATGGCGTTCGGATCCTATTCCACCGCTATGCTCAAAGGCATCGTGGATATTCCGGTCTACCCGCTGAAGGGCTATTCGCTCACCATTCCGATTGCCGATGAAAGCGGCGCGCCGGTCTCCACTGTGCTCGATGAAACCTACAAAATCGCCATTACGCGCTTTGATAACCGCATCCGCGTTGGCGGTATGGCCGAAATTGTCGGCTTTAATACCGAGCTTTTGAAACCGCGTCAGGAGACGCTGGAAATGGTCGTGCGCGATCTCTACCCGCGCGGCGGCCATATCGAACAGGCGAAATTCTGGACCGGCCTGCGCCCGATGACGCCGGACGGCACGCCGGTGGTCGGGCGTACCGAATTTAAAAACCTGTGGCTCAATACCGGCCACGGTACGCTCGGCTGGACGATGGCCTGCGGCTCCGGCCAGCTTCTGAGCGATATTATCTCCGGCCGCACGCCTGCGATCCCGTTTGAAGATCTGTCGGTCGCCCGTTACGCGCCAGGCTTTACGCCGTCGTCCTCCCACCGCCTGCACGGCGCGCACCCCTGATAAGGAACCCGCATGTCTCGTCCGATACAGGCGAGCCTGGATTTGCAGGCTCTGCGTCACAACCTGGAGGTAGTGCGCCGCGCGGCACCCCGGTCGCGCGTCTGGTCAGTGGTCAAGGCGAACGCCTACGGCCACGGGCTTGATCGCGTCTGGTCGGCGCTCGGTGCCACCGACGGTTTTGCCATGCTCAATCTGGAAGAGGCCATTTTGCTGCGCGAGCGCGGCTGGAAGGGGCCGATTCTGATGCTGGAAGGCTTTTTCCACGCCGATGAACTGCCGCTGTTTGATAAATACCGGCTCACCACGAGCGTGCATAGCAACTGGCAGTTAAAGGCGCTGGCGGAGGCGAAGCTTAACGCGCCGCTGGATGTCTATCTCAAAATCAACAGCGGAATGAACCGTCTCGGTTTTGTACCGGAGCGGGTGCACACCATCTGGCAGCAGCTGAAAACCATTGCCAATGTAGGGCAGATAACGCTGATGGCGCACTTCGCCGATGCCGACCGCCCGGACGGTATCGATGCGGCGATGGTGCGCATTGAGCAGGCGGCGGAAGGCATCGACGCGCCGCGCTCGCTCGCGAACTCCGCCGCCGCGCTCTGGCACCCGCAGGCGCACTTTGACTGGGTTCGTCCTGGCATTGTGCTTTACGGCGCGTCGCCGAGCGGGCAGTGGCGCGATATCGCCACCAGCGGCCTGCAGCCGGTGATGACGCTGAAAAGCGAGATTATCGGCGTGCAGACGCTAAAGCCGGGCGATACCGTGGGTTACGGCAGCCGTTACCGCGCCGCTCGCGAACAGCGTATCGGCATTGTAGCGGGCGGTTACGCTGACGGGTATCCGCGTCATGCGCCGGACGGCACGCCAGTGCTGGTGGATGGCGTGCGTACCGGCATTGTCGGCACTGTCTCGATGGATATGCTGGCAGTCGATCTCACGCCTTGCCCGCAGGCAGGCATCGGCAGCCCGGTGGAGCTGTGGGGCAACGAGATTAAAATTGACGATGTCGCCGCGGCCTGCGGCACTATCGGCTATGAGCTGATGTGCGCGCTGGCGCCGCGCGTGCCGGTCAGCACGCGCTAAACGCGTCATACCGGCGATAAAAAAGGGAAACCCGCGGGTTTCCCTTTTTCTTTTCTACCACGCGATAACGTCTTACTCGTCACTATCCTCGGCGACTTTCAGACCGATGCGGCGGATCTGGTTATTCTCTTTCTCCGCCACCGTCCACGTCATGCCTGCAAAATCCACCTGGTCGCCCACGACAGGCGCGGCACCAATCAGCGCCAGCACCACTTCACCAATGGTGCGGTTTTGATCCACCGCCGACTGGTCATCCAGCCCGTAGATAAACGCCACGTCGGAGAATTTCGCGTCCGCTTCGAGGATAAAATCGCCGAAGAAACGCTGGTCGAGCGCCACCGGCGGCGACTGGCTGAACAGCTTGCCAAGCGCAGGCAGGTCACGCTCGCGGCCAATCACGCACAGCACGTCGCCTTCACGCAGCCGGGTGCTGCCGGTCGGGTGCATCAGCTGGTTTTCACGAAACAGCGCCGCGATGCGCGTCTCTTTTGGCATGTGGAGGTCGCGCAGCGCCGCGCCGACGCACCATTTATCGGCGCTCAACTGATAAACAAACTGCTCCCACGGGTTTTCCGGGTGAATATCAAGCCCAACGCGCGACTGCGGGCGGCCGACTTCCGGCACCACCACTTTGGCCTTTTTCGCGGCCCAGCCGAGCGTGGTGCCCTGGAAGAGCAGCGACACCAGCACCACGAAAAATGCCACATCGAAAAACAGATTCGCGCGCGGCAGCCCGGCCATCATCGGAAACACCGCGAGGATGATCGGCACCGCGCCGCGCAGGCCTACCCAGCTGATAAACACGCGCTCACGCAGCGTAAACCCGCGAAACGGCAGCAGGCCGGTAAAAATAGAGAGCGGGCGGGCGACGAAAATCATCCACAGCGACAGCAGCAGCGCCGGAATGGCGATGGGCAGCAGATGTGACGGTGTCACCAGCAGGCCGAGCACCAGGAACATGCCAATCTGCGCAAGCCAGGCGAGGCCGTCGAACGTTTGCTGAATGCCGTAGCGGTTGCGAATCGGCTTATTACCCAGCACAAAACCGCACAGATAGACTGCGAGAATGCCGCTGCCATCCAGCGCGGTGGTTACGGAGAACACCATGATGCCGCCGCTCAACGCCAGTAGCGGATAAAGCCCGGAGGGCAGCGGAATACGGTTAATGGTTTTCAAAAGCAGCCAGCCGCCGCCAAGGCCAATAAGTATCCCGAGCCCGAACTGCTGAATGATATGCACCAGGAACAGCCAGCTCAGCGCGGTCTGATGCTCCTGAATCATTGAAATCAGCGTGATGGTAAGAAACACCGCCATCGGATCGTTACTGCCGGACTCAATCTCAAGCGTTGAGCTGACACGCTCGTTCAGGCCTTTGCCGCCGAGCAGCGAGAAAACCGCTGCGGCGTCAGTAGAGCCGACTATCGCCCCTATCAGTAACCCTTCCATGATGTCCAGATGGAACAGCCATGCGGCGGCCATGCCGGTCAGCCCGGAGGTAATCAGCACCCCGACCGTCGCGAGCGACAGCGCAGGGCCGAGGGCCACTTTAAAGGAGCTGGCCTGGGTGCGCATCCCGCCATCCAGCAGGATGACGGCCAGCGCCAGGTTACTTATCAGATACGCGAAAGGGTAGTTGTCAAACGGAATGCCGCCCACGCCATCCACGCCCGCAAGCATGCCGATAGCCAGGAAAATCACCAGGATGGGGATACCAAGACGTGACGAGAATGAACTTAACAGGATACTGCAGGTGACCAGTACCGAACCCAGAATAAAAAGACTAATTATCGTCCCGGCGTCCAACGTGCGCGATCTCCTCTGCTGATGGGTTTTCTAAAAACTTAACATACTAATTATGAATCAATCGGTTTAATTAGCATGGTGAATGACATTTTCCCGATGTTTGCGTAGCGTAACTGTCAATCAGGGTAGCAGATCGCAGGGGCCATCCGGTTACCCATTCGCAACATCTTTGCCTTCAGGGCGCTGTTTCGCAGGCGGTTCGGGATTTATCTTACGTCTCACTGGCAGCCAAATGCGTGTCTCGCTGTCGCTAATGCTCGTATCAGGCAAAGGACGGTTGCAGGATCTGCACCCAGCCCGTGAAGCAGCTGACGCGCTGCGATATTCCTGTGTCGATTATTCCTCTTTCAGGTAACAGTGTGTTCTGTTTTTGCGTATTTATAACCCTCTCTGTACCTAATAGACTGCCTCTAATCGCGTAACCGCATGACGCTGCCGCGCGCCGGACACCTGCTTGCATTGATACAGAAAATAATTTACCCGTCTCGCGCCCGTTCAGTCTCTCGCCAGCGCGAGCATAAAACCCACTGCTATTAAAGGAAGAGAAAATGAAGAAAGGCTATCTGGTGGCTCACGTGACCATCACCGATCCGGCTGCTTACGCGGAATATGCTGAGGCCGCCGCACAGGCCATGCAGCCTTTTAATCCGAAAATCGTGGCATGGTCAGGGCAGTATGAAAATCTTGAAGGCGAGGCACACGAAAAGCACCTCGTTCTGGAATTTGATTCGTTCGACGACGCGAAGCGCTTTTATGAAAGCCCAGCGTATCAGGCCGCCAAATCTATGCGGCTGAAAGCGGCGACCGGCACGCTGGTGTTAGTGGAAGGGCCGGAAGTGTGATGCGTTAAAGCCGGAACGTCCGCTCGTGAGGGAGCGGACATTGCGAATAATTTACGATGGTAGATTGATGTCTCAACACACCATTCTTATGAAACAGATACTCATATTCTGGCCTTGATCAAATAACGTTGATCAGCATAATCAAATTATCTCTGGCTGAATAGATTACTGAATAAATGTCAGGCAGTTTTTTAGCGTATAGTGAGCTTTTTGTAACGCTCTTTATCTCCAGCTATAGCTGCGCCAGGGAACGGAATAATAACCCTCTGGCAATTCCAGAAGGCCACTACGAAAAACCCTGGAAACACAATGAGGGAAATATTATCTTTACTGATGTCTGGAATAGACGACAATGGCCTAATGAGGTGAGTGTATGGATACTACTGAATGGACTTCATTCTGATGACTATTACTGATGAAGTTCTGGCGCTTTTTCGTGAAGAAATACCGGGTTATCTTGATCGAAACTGGAAAGAAGTACCGTTAGAACTGGATTAGGATTTATATGATTGCCCGCGTGACGATTTGGAAGATGCAATCAGGAAGTATAAGGAAAGATTTAATATTAGTCTTGAAGATTTAAATTGGTCTTTATATTTTCCGTGGGAATATAAATCATGTTTACAACGCTGGTTTAAGCTGAATAAAAAAGAGGTTGAGCTGACCCGTCGGCCTCTGACGATAAGAATGTTTGCAGCATCAGCGCAAGCAGGTAAATGGTTGTATGATTAAGCCGAGCCAGGAAGCGGTATTTAAAAAAATATAATTTCCGCACCGTGCGTATTCTGTATAAAGTCCTCTGTGTCTGAGCAGCCACGCTGCTCAGACACATCTTTCACTCACTTCCCTTGCTTAAACCCCGTCGCTGCCGCAGCAGGTAACACCGGATGACCGCTCAGGCGAAGCTGCGCACGTTCGCCGTCATGGCGCAGTTCGCCGTGCGCGCCGAGCGGTAACGTAACGGTCTCCTGTTCATGGCCAAATGCAAGGCCGGTCAGCACCGGGATCCCGAGCCGCTCGCGCAGCAGGGCGGCGACGCTTTCAAGGTTATAGCCGTCGTCGTAGTCGTTCACGGCGGCGGCGGTGAAGCTCCCGAGGATAAGCGCCTTCTGACGCGCCAGAATCCCGGCCGCATGCAGTTGCAGCAGCATACGCTCAACGCGGAACGGGTGTTCGTTGATGTCTTCGACCACCAGAATGCCGCCGTCGATAACCGGCATCCACGGTGTACCGGTGATGGACGCCAGCATCGCCAGGTTCCCGCCCCAGACGGTGCCTGCGGTTTCGCAGGGCGCGCCGTCGCTGCGCCACGCAAGCGTAAATTGTGGTTCGGTGAGCGCCTGCCAGAAGTGTCGCCAGGTAAAATCGTTCATCTCCGGCGCGCCGAAATTCCCGGCCAGCATCGAGCCGCTGAACGTTATCGTGTTGCCGCGCGCCAGCAGCAGCATCTGCAGCGCCGTGAAATCGCTGTGGCCGCAAATCAGCAGCGGGTTTTCCTGCTGGCGGGCAATCAAGGGCTTCGGATCAAAGCGCTCCAGCAGGCGCGTCATCCCGTAGCCGCCGCGTACCGGCATCACGATCGCGCCATTTTCAGACAATGCGCTTAACGCCTGTAAATCGCCGAGACGTTCATCGTCGCGCCCGGCGAAACGCTGCATCCGGCGCGTAATAACATGCTGATTTTTTACGGTTATTCCGGCCTCTTCGAGACGGCGTACGCCGCGCCAGGCAGCATCCTGATTAATGCAGTAGCCCGACGGGGCGATGAGATGAACAGAGACCATGACAAATCCTTGCTGACATACCAGGCGAAACCGCTATCATGCCGCTAACCTTAGCGGTTGTCATCCGGATGCCCGCGCGGCCATCCGGGGTGATGCGTCGTTTGGCACTGATATGGAAAGGAAAGTTGCGTGAAATTAAGATGGTTGATGTGGTTAGTGGTGTTCCTCGCCGGGTGTTCTTCCACGCCGGATTATAAAAACCCGCCCTGGAACCCTGAGGTGCCGGTGAAACGCGCAATGCAATGGATGCCGATTACCGAAAAAGCCGGCAATGCCTGGGGCGTCAGCCCGCGTCTGGTCACGGCGATTATCGCAGTGGAATCGGGCGGTAATCCGACGCTCGTCAGTAAATCTAACGCGGTCGGGCTGATGCAGATTAAAGCGTCCACCGCCGGGCGCGAAGTCTACCGCTATATGGGCTGGAGCGGCCAGCCGTCGTCCAGCGAGCTGAAAAACCCGGAGCGCAATATTTCGATTGGCACGGCGTATTTAAGCATTCTTGAGCACGGCGTCCTGAAGGGCATTGAAGCGCCGGAAACGATGCAGTACGCGCTGGTGGTCTCTTATGTGAATGGCGCGGGCGCGCTGCTGCGCACGTTCTCTTCAGACCGCAAAGCGGCGATTGAAAAGATAAACGATCTCAGCCCGGATGAGTTTGTCGAACATGTCGCGAAAAATCATCCGGCACCGCAGGCCCCGCGTTATATCTGGAAAGTGCAGCAGGCGATGAACGCCATGTGATTAGCGCACCCGGCTGGCTTTTTCCCGGGCGATACGCTCCAGCGCGAAGATAATGCGCTGGAGTTCGCGCTCGGTGCCCGGGCTTACGTTCATAAAGCGAAAGCTCAGGCGCGGCGTGGCGATAGTCTCGTTTTTACTGTCCACGACTTTGCGCTCGCTGATGGTTAAAAGCTGCGCGTCAACACGAAATTTTCCCCACTCCAGCAGGTCAAGCTCCAGCGGCGAGAACTGCATTCCTGCTTCCAGCCCTTCCGGCATCGCGCCTTCCAGCAGCGTGCCCATGCCGCCAAGCGACAAATCCTGCAGGCGACCGCGAAACAGCTTGCCATCTGGCATACGCGCCAGGCTGTAGAACTGCGGCTGCACCGGCGCGGTAATGCGAAAATGCTCGCGGCGCTGCACAAACCACACGGCTTCCGGCAGCGGAGCGACAAACGCAGGCAGATCCTGAAACTCGCCGACGTTCAGCGCAGGCAGGTTAAATTCCACCTTTGCGCCCTGGGCTTCAGCGCTGAACTGGATATTTTTCGCTTTTTGCACGGCCTGGTTTTCGCTCGCCTGGCTGCCGAAATCCAGCACCAGCTGTTCCGGCGAGGCGTCAAGAATACGGCTGATAAACTGCCAGCCGCCCCAGGAGAGGCGGATCGGCGCCTGGCTTTTTTGCAAGTCGCGTAAAATCCCCAGTACGGCCAGCGGATTTTGCTTCAGAAACTGCTCACTGTAATTGCTCACGTCGCGTGATTCCTCAAATGACTGACAGAGAGATGTGAACGGTTATCGGCCCGTCCGCCAGAAACTTAAGATTTATCCTAAAATAAATCATTTTCTGTATAAGGATAATCCGAGCTTACCGGAAGAATCTTTTTTTATTACCTATACTTGAACCAATTCGGTTTGTCGCGCCTTGTGGCGAACCATTCAATGAGACTTAACCAAGAGGGTGGAGACTATGGGTATTTTGTCCTGGATCGTATTTGGCCTTATCGCGGGTATTATTGCCAAACTGATTATGCCGGGCCGTGACGGCGGCGGCTTTATTCTGACCTGTGTGCTCGGGATCGTGGGTGCGGTGGTCGGCGGCTGGCTGGCGACATTCTTTGGCGTGGGCGGTAGCGTGACGGGCTTTAACCTGCCGAGCTTCCTGGTGGCGGTCGTCGGTGCCATTGTGGTGCTGCTGATCTTCCGTATGCTGCGCAGGGATTAAAAAACGGTCCGTAAGGACCGTCTGAATGGTCAGTAAAAACGGCCCCCTGGGGCCGTTTTTTTTCGTCAGGATCAGAAATCGTAGCCGACGGTTGCGGTCACGCTGCGCTCTGCGCCCCAGTAGCAGTAGCCGGTGCCGTAGCAGCCCGCCACGTAGTCACGTCCGGTCAGGTTATTCGCATTAACCTGAACAAACGCCCCTTTCAGCGCGCTGTTCCACGCGCCCAGATCGGCTTTCACCATCGCATCCACCAGCGTGACGGAAGGCACGCGGCGCGTGTTTTCGTTATCCGCCCACTGTTTGCCGATGTAGCGCACGCCCGCGCCCGCGCTTAAGCCGTAATCAAACTGATAATGGCCCCACAGGTTCGCCATCTGATCCGGCGTTACGTATGGCGTGTTCTTGTTGTTGCCGTCAATGGCGTCTTCAAAGCGCACATGGTTCCAGGTGTAGTTGGCGATAGCCGAGAAACGCGACGTCAGTTGCGTGTGCGCTTCCAGCTCTACGCCCTGCGAATGCACTTTGCCTGCCGGTTCGAAATAGCTGCCGACCACGACGCGGTTACCGACATCTTTCTGCATTAGATCGTAAACGGCGATGCTGTAGAGATCGGACGTACCCGGCGGCTGATATTTCAGGCCGCCTTCATACTGCTCGCTGGTGGTGGGCTTGAGCAGCTTGCCGCGGGCGTCGGTCAGCACCTGCGGCGTCACCGCCGTGCTGTAACTCAGGTACGGCGACAGGCCGTTTTCAAACGCGTAAAGCAGCGAGGCGCGACCGCTGAAATGATCATCCTTGCGGTGATCGGTGGTATCGGTGCCCGCCGACGGCGTGATCACGCGGTTTTTGGTTTCCAGGTGGTCGAAACGCCCGGAAAGATCCATATGCCAGCGGTTCCAGACCATCTCATCCTGCAGATAAACGCCGGTTTGCTCATAGACGCGCTTCATGTCCTTGCGTTGCAGACCCTGCAGACGGGTGGCGTAGGTCGGGTCGAGCGGGTCGTAATACCAGAAGCCGCCCGCGCCGCCGGAGACGCCGGTCCACGGGTTGAGATTGGTGGTGTAGCCCGCGTCGTCGGAAAGATTGTTGGTGAATTTATGGTATTCGCCGCCTAACACTACGGTATGCGCGAGGTCACCAGTGTTAAAGCGCGCCTCTAACTGATTGTCCATAGCCCAGGCGTTCAGCGAAGAGTGTTCGCCACTGTAGTAGCGGGTCAGCTCGTTCTTCGATGCATCGGCCCAGCCAATCTGGTAAGCCTGCTTGAGATCCAGATTCGAGTGCGTGTAGCTGCCGTTCGAGCGGAACGACCAAGTGTCATTGAAGTCATGCGAAAACGCGTAGCTGTAGAGCTGCTGGTAGCGTTTGAATTCGTCGTTGCCCGGCTCCACGTCCGAGAAGCCCGTGTCGAGCTTGCCGTGCGAGGTGGCATCGAGGCTGCCGCTTGCCGGTACCGAGCCGTGATAACCACCGGACGGATCTTTTTCAAGATACGCGCGCAGCAGCAGCGACGTGGATTCGCCCGGCTGCCACAGCAACTGCGGAGAAATCGCGTAGCGTTCGTCACGCGTTTTTTCGTACTGCGTGTCGGTGTATTTCGTCAGGCCGGTAATGCGGTAAGCCCACTCGTCGTTAATGGCGTCGGTGTAATCAAACGCGGTGTTGCGGGTGTTGTGATTGCCGACCGAGGCGCGCAGATGGCCTTCCGGGCTGAAGAGCGGGCGCTTCGAGCTTTCCATCACCACGCCGCCGGGAATGGTCTGGCCGTAAAGCGCGGAAGAGGGGCCTTTAATCACATCGATACGTTCAAGGAACCACGGGTCGACCTGTAAAACGTTATAGCTGCCGCCGTCGCTCATCAGACGCAGACCGTCTAAAAACGTGTTATTGACGTCGCCGCCGTGGAAGCCGCGCAATGAAATGGTGTCGTAACGGGTTGCCCCGCCGGAGAACCCGGTAAATGCGCCTGCGGTGTAATTCAGCGCGCTGTTAACCGACAACGCCCCCTGATCCTCCATCTGCTGACGCGTGACGACGGAAACCGACTGCGCGGTGGTGATAAGCGGCTGATCGGTTTTTGTCGCACCTGTGCTGGTTTTCACCGTGTAGCCTTCGGTAGGCGAGGCGGCCGTTTGCGCGGGGACGGCGCTAACGGTGATGGTCTCTTCGGCGAGCGAGACGTGCGGTGCCGCCAGCGCCAGCGCGCACAGCACGGCGGAGCGTTTCAGGGTTAAAGCGATTGTCATTGTTGTCTTCTCTGGTTGCCATCTGCTCCCTGCGTGGCAGGGACGTAACGATATCTAATAAAGAATGCGAATTATTATCGTTATCAACGTGCGGGGCAACTAACAGAATTGGCGGGGAAAATATATCGGGCGCAGAAAAGCAAAAAAACTGCCCTCCGCAGAGGGCAGTGGTGTAACGCGTGTGAATTACTGTGCCGGCGCGGGTTGCGCAGCGGCGTTATCCTGCGCGTTGCTGTTCGGCGCGGCCGGTGCGTTTTCAGCAGGCGCGCTATTGCTCGCAGGCGCAGCGGTGTCGGTTTTCGCCGGGGCTGGCGTTTGCGTTGTTGCCGGCGCAGACGTTTCTGTTTTCGCTGGTGCTGACGTTTCCGCTTTGGCGGGCCCAGAGGACTGCGCCGGTTTGCTCAGCATTTTGCCTTCCTGCTTCGGCTGCGGCGCGTGGTCGCTGTCGCTGCCCGGACGGGTCTGCGGCACGTCGTCACACGGTTTTTCGGTGCCGCACAGCAGGTCGAGCATTTTCAGCGTCACGCCGTTGGTCCAGCCAAAGCCGTCCTGGAGCGGGTATTCACCGCCGCCGCCGCCCGTACCGGTCGAAGAAACGTCATATTTCTCCACCAGTTTCTGCTCGCGGTTATAGGTGTGCTGAACGTTGGTCAGGAATCGCCAGGTGACGTCCATCGCCAGATCTTTCTGCCCGTAATTCATCAGACCTTCGGTCGCCACCCACTGCAGCGGTGCCCAGCCGTTCGGCGCATCCCACTGCTGGCCGGTTTTGACCGTCGTGGTCACAATACCGCCCGGTTTCAGCAGTTGCGCACGCGTTGCCGCCGCCACTTTCTCGGCGCGATCCTGCGCGGCCGCTTTGACATACAGCGGGAACAGCGCGGCGGCGGTCAGCTGATCGCGCACCTTGTTGGTTTTCAGATCGTAATCCGCGTACCAGCCATGTTTCGCATTCCACAGATGGGTTTCAATCGCCTGCTGACGCTGGCTGGCGAGCGATTCATAGCGGGCGGCACCCGCGCTGTCCCCTGCGGCTTTGCTGGCGCGCGCAAGGGTTTTTTCCATCTGGAACAGCAGGGCGTTGAGATCGACAGGCACGATACTGGTGGTGCGGATCGAGCCAAGCTGCTGCGGATTATCCATCCAGCGCGAGCTGAAATCCCAGCCGGACGCCGCGCCCGCGCGCAGATCGCGGTAGATGTCAGTTGCCGGGCGATCCGGGTTATTTTTGGCGGTGGTTACGTCATCAAGCCAGGATTCGGTACGCGGCGCGTCGCGATCGTCCCAGTAGCGGTTCAGCACCGCGCCATCTTTAAGTTTCACCACGCGCTCGTGGGCATCGCCCGGTGCCAGATTTTCGCTGCCTTCCATCCAGTAGGCGTACTCTTTCTGCAACTGCGGCAGATATTTTTTCAGCGTCTCGTCGCCGCCTTCATGGGTCGCCAGCAGTTCAACCATAAACGCGAAGAACGGCGGCTGGGAGCGGCTTAAATAGTAGCTGCGGTTGCCGTTCGGAATATGGCCCCAGGCGTCGATTTCATGGGCGAAGTTATCGACCATATCCTGCACTTTATCCCAGTGATTGCTCTCCGCGAGCCCCAGCATGGTGAAGTAGGTGTCCCAGTAATAGACCTCGCGGAAACGCCCGCCCGGTACCACGTAAGGCTTCGGCAGCGGCAGCAGAGAATCCCATTTGCTGGCGGAATCGGTCGAGCGCGTCAGCACCGGCCACAGGCCGTCGATATGCTCGCGCAGGCTTTGTCCGGCTGGCGGAACATAGGCTTCGCCTTTTTGCGGCAGGGTAAAGTTCAGCTCAACGAAATGGCGCAGGTCAAAGCCCGACTGGTTACGCTGCATGCGGTAATCGGCCAGGATCATCAAAGGATCGCTGTTCGGCACCGCGTCGGCGAACGTTTTCTGATCGGGGAACAGTTTGGCGCTCTGTACATCCGTAAACAGCGGGCCGAGAAGCTGGTCCGGTGATTGCGGCGCGGGGCGCTCTGCGCCAGACGGCTCTTCTGCGCTGGCGGGCAGGGTGGAGAACGCCAGCAGCGCGCCGCTAAGGGCGACCTGAATGGCGAAAAACAGCGTCCGGGGACGGCGCGTGACGGGTTGTGACATCAATGAATTCTCCTTAAGGGGCGCAGCGCACACCACTGCGAATCAACCATATGAAAACCTTAGACGAATATTCCCGTTTCGAGCGCACGTAAACGGGAAATTTCTGTTTTTCGCGTTCGGTTAAGCTGCCGTTTACGTCATCCGTTAAGCAGCGCCAGCGTCGCCGGTTGCGCGCGGGCCAGCAGGGCGACGGCTTCGTCCGCCGAGCGAAGATTGGCGTAGCCGATAATCAGCCCGTAGCGTTTATCGGGCCGCCGGTACCAGGGCGACAGCGCGCTGACCTGCAACTGGTGCTGGTGCCAGAGGCGGGCAAGCGCCTCATCGCAGGTTGCGGTTTTCAGATACGCCACCACGTGCATCCCGCCATCTTCCAGCGGCGTTTCGAATACGCCAGGGTAAACCGCGTGCAGCGCCGCGATAGCCATCGTGCGCCGCTGCTGGTAGAGCGCGCGCATTTTCCGCAGATGAGTGTAAAACTCCCCGCCAGTCAGAAACGCGGCGAGGATTTTCTGTATCAGCAGCGGCTGCCCGCCTGTCAGCAGCGCGCCGTGTTCAAGAAAGGCGTGGCGCGCCGCGCGCGGCATCACCAGATAACCAATACGCACCGACGGCATAATCGTTTTACTGAAGGTGCCGAAGTAAACGACACGGTCATCGGTGTCGAGGCTTTTCAGCGATGGCAGTACGTTGCGGGTGAAGTGAAACTCGCCGTCATAATCATCTTCCACAATCCATGCGTTATGGCGCGACGCCCATGCCAGTAGCTGCTGTTTTCGCGGCAGCGACAGCGACACGCCAAGCGGGCTGTGGTGTGTCGGCGTGACAAACGCGAGCCGGGCGTCCGGGTGGTGATGTTGCAGATAGTCCACATCCATGCCTTCGTTATCCACCGGTATGGCGTGCAGATTCGGCGTGAGCGTTTTCAGCAGCCGCTGACCGAGAAAATAGGCAGGATCTTCCATTGCCACGCTCTCACCCGCGCCGAGCAACGCCTGGACCGTGAGCAGCAGATTGCCGCGATAGCCATTGGTGATAAAAATATCGTCAGCGGTACACGTCACGCCGCGTGACAGCGTCAGATAGCTCGCGATCGCCGCGCGCAGTGGCGCGTAGCCTGCAACTGGCGGGTTCACCATCTCTTCGGGGCGCATGGCGCGCGTCGCTCTTGCGCTCAGGAGCAGCCACTTTTTATAAGGAAACTGATCCAGTGCTGGCAGACCGGGGCGCAGAAACCCTTCGTGCTCATTAAGCGCCAGCAGATCGTTGTTATCGCCCGGGCGGACAGGTGCTGGCTCTGCCACGCGCGGCGGCACCGTGAGCGCCGGATTCACCAGTGTACCCTGCGGGCCGCGGCTCACCAGATACCCTTCACCCACCAGCACCGCGTAGGCCGCCTCCACCGTTTTCTTCGCCACCTGAAGTTCCTGCGCCAGCACGCGGATGGACGGTACCCGGTTGCCGGGCTTCAGAAGCCCGTCGTGGATATTCTGGCGATAGCGCTGATAAATTTCACGATAACCCGGTTTCATGTCCTGCCTTATTTCACGTTTTATGACCCTTTTGACTATGTCATGGCACCGTATGATAGACGAGAAGAATTTGACACGCTCCGCACCGCGCGGGGTGATTTCTCTTGTGATGTAAGGAGTTTCCATGAGTACGCGCGTGAACCATTATCAGACCATTCCGGCGCTGGTTAACACCCTGATGAACGCCAGCGCGGCGCTGAAAAAAAGCAGCCTGACGCCAACGCTTAAACAGCTGATCGACATGCGCGCTTCGCAGCTCAACGGCTGCGCGTTTTGCGTCGATATGCACGCGAAGGAAGCAAAGATGGCGGGCGAGCGCGAACTGCGCCTGTACCATCTGCCGGTATGGCGAGAATCGCCGCTATTCAGCGCGAAGGAGAAAGCGGCGCTGACCTTAACGGAAGCGATAACGCATATCAGAGAAGAAGGGATCAGCGATGCGGTTTACCAGCAGGCGCGTGAACATTTCTCTGAAACGGAGATCGCAGAGATCGCGTTCGCCGTTGCCATCATCAATAGCTGGAACCGTTTGCAACTGGTGTCGCAAATGGCACCCGGCAGCCAGGACGCGGCGTTTGGTCTGGATCGCGCCGGTCTTGAATAACGCTGTTTTTAACCTTCTGAAAAGCCCGCCTGCGCGGGCTTTTTTTATGGGCGCGGTGGGCAGATAGCGCAGGAGGCAGCGAAAAGGGATTGATTTTTAATCACATAGCGGACCACTCATCGCAGGCCGCGTCTCGCCTGCAACTTAAGTAAAACCGATTAAAAAATCTACTGGATATTTAAACAGGTGCCTGTATACTATTTCTACAAAGCACCAGGTGTTGTTGTAATTGAGTTAGTGAATGAGTGGTGAAACCTATGATGATTCCGCTGGAAAATCTTAATGCTCAGGATCAATCGGTCACAATGAGCAGCCGTGAAATCGCGACGTTAACAGGGATTGCCCACAGTGAAGTGAAGCGCATGATTAAAAGCCTGGAAACGGCGCAGCGCCTGTCCCAGCCTATCGGCATTAATCTGTACGAACGGGAAGGGGAGATGCGTCAGGAGTTCTTACTGAATAAACGCGACTCGCTGCTGACGGTGGCGCGCATTTCGCCCGCCTTTACCGCCGAAATGCTCGATCGCTGGCAGGAACGCGAACGTAACGCCAGCCTGCCGGACTTTACCAACCCGGCCGCCGCCGCGCGCGCCTGGGCCGAGCAGTATGAAAAGCGTCAGCGGGCGGAGCAGCAGCTGGCTCTCTTCGCCCCTAAAGCCGAGTTCTTCGATCGTTTCGTGCAGGTCGACGAGTCGCTTGGCTTTCGCCAGCTGTGCAAAATGCTGAAGGTGAAGGAGCCGGAGTTCCGCCAGTTTCTGCTTGAGCGCAACATTATGCAGCGCGCCAACGGTACGCTGGTACCGCAGCACCACCACCTGCAGGCGGGTTACTTTACGCTGCGCTCAGGCGTGGGTGAAAACCTGCATACCTTCGCCCAACCGCGTTTTACCGCGCGCGGCGTGAAATGGGTGGCAAGCCTGTGGGCCGCTCATCTCACCGCCCAGACCAACGGCGCCGCGGCCTGACGGCCCGGCGCACCGTGAGCGTCCGGCTGCGTCTTGATTCGCTTTTCGCCTGCGGTTATTTGCGGGGTTTAGCGGATAAGAGAGACGCGCCGGATGGCTGTTTCCTCCGCGTTTATTCCCGTTATCTCTCTGTAAACCCTTCTCTGGCCGACGCGCTTATGCGGGTGCGGTAAATATTTTCGCGCCCAGCGCGCGTGCGCATTCCAGGGCGTCGTCAGGCGTACTGAGATCCGGCAGAAACAGCGTTTCGTTGGTGATAACCGGCGCACCGCAGTAATCGAAAATCCCGTGGGCGATTTGCGTGTCCCAGGCCTGGTGATAACCGTGTTTATCGAACGTTTTTCTGTCCGCGCCGCCGATACTCACCAGATGCACCGGCAGATGCCCCAGTTTTTTGACTACTTTCCCTTCCGGGCTTTCTTCATACGCCCAGCCGTTTGAAAAAACGCGATCGATCCAGCCTTTCAACAGCCCCGGCATCGACCACCAGTACACCGGAAACACCAGTACCAGCGCGTCGGCGTGATTGATACGCGCCTGCTCGCGGGCGACGTCTGGCGGCACCGGTGCAGTTTTCATAAACGCGGCGTAATCGTGCTCGTTAAAGACCGGGTCGAAGCCTTCGCGTGTGAGATCGGCAATGTCGGCGGTATGACCGCTACCGGCACGGGTAATGCCTTCGGCCAGCGCGTGCGTGACGCGGTGGGTCAGAGATGACGCTAACGGATGGGAAACGACGATTAATGCGTGCATATTCACTCCTCCTGCGTTGCCATCGGGTGACGACAGACGTAATCTGATATACTAAAAGTAACCTACCATTGGTAAGTTACTTTTGGTAGGTAATTCTGTCAAGGAGAAACGCCGTGTCTGAAATTCGCACGCGCCAGCGGCTAAGCCGCGATGCGCGCCACACCCAGCTTATTGAAATGGCCTGGCAGATTATTCGTGAAGAGGGCACCGAGGCGCTGACGCTTGGCAGGCTCGCGGAACGGGCGGGCGTCACAAAGCCGGTAGTCTACGATCATTTCACCAGCCGCTCCGGCCTGCTGGCGGCGCTTTATCACGAATATGAAGTGCGCCAGAACCGCAAAATGGATGAGGCGATCGCACGCACTCAACCTGAACTGTTGCCGCTGGCAGCGGTGATCGCCGATGCGTATATCGAATGCGTGCTGTTGCAGGGGCGTGAAATGCCAAATGTGATGGCGGCGCTCACCGGCACGCCGGAGCTTGAAAAGCTGCGTCAGGATTACGCGGTGGAATTCATCAATAAATGCCGCACGCTGTTTGCGCCGCTGCGGGCGGATAACGCGCTGCGTGACGCCGCGCTGTGGGCGATGTTCGGGGCCGCCGAAGGGCTTTCCTGGGCCGTAACGATAGGCGCGATTGATGCCGCACAGGCAAAAGCAGAACTGCGCGATGCGATTGTCGGAATGGTGGAGAAGAGATAAGCCGCAAGTGGTGAGCTTAACGCTGGCTTTCTCAAAAGCGCATGACATGCCTGTTCGAGGCATGTCGCGATATTCGTAGCACAAAACGAACTTTGCTGGATATAAATACAGCGTTAGGATGGTGTCATTGTGATCTATTTTTAACCACACCCGGCCCCGCATGTTCCTGATTAAAACGCTGTTACTGAGTTTTCTTTGTATCACTCTGCTGTCATTTGCCGCGAGCGTCGGCCAGAAGATGTATCACCATGAGCCACTTTCGCAGCGTGGCTGGTGGGCTGCCCGCAGCGACTCCGCGGGGCTCGCACCGGATCCGAGAAAAAACGCCAGGCTGGCATTGGTGCAGGTTTACGCCGCGCCGACATGGGGCTGGAAAGGTGTGGTCGCGGTCCATCCCTGGATAATCTATAAACGCGCCGGGGAAATCCATTACACCCGCTATGAAGTGATTAGCTGGGGCGCAGGTAAGAAAGTGCGGCGCAACCAAAACGTGCCGGACGGTTACTGGTATGGCTCGAAACCCCGCCTGCTGGTTGAGCATCGTGGCAAGGAAGCCGAAGCCATGATCCCTCAAATTGAAGCGGCTATCGCCTCCTGGCCGTGGCCGGAGACTTATCGCGTCTGGCCTGGCCCAAACAGCAACACGTTCATCGCCCATATCGGGCGGGAAGTTCCTGCGCTGAAGCTGGATATGCCCGCCAATGCTATCGGCAAAGATTTCCGTCCGCTGCGCCATGTTGTCGGCTTGCCGCCGTCAGGACGCGGCGTTCAGGTCTCTTTTTTGGGCGTGGCGGGATTTACGCTGGGCGTGGAAGAGGGGCTTGAAATCAATATTCTGGGGCTGAATATGGGGCTGGATCTGTCGCCAGTTAAACTTCGGCTGCCCTTTATTGGCGGAGTGGGAAGCGATAATTTGCAGAAAAACAGGGAAGGCGGCGAGGGATAAACTGTCGTTTACGCATTGGCGAACACGTTCCGGTGATGTTTTGTCCCGGCTTTCTGTCCTGCCGCCGCCGAAAAAATGCGCCCGCAGGCGCATCGTGTTTAGTGCAGGCAGCAGTGCTTATACTTTTTACCGCTGCCGCAAAAGCAGGGATCGTTTCGCCCAGGCTTTTGTTCGGCCACCACCGGCTGCTGCGGCTCAGGCACCGCTTCCGGCAGGGCTATCCAGTAATCATGCAGCGCCAGCGCGGCGGGGCGGATAGCAGCGAAACTCGCTTCGAGTTCTTCCTGGGAGAGCGACTCCAGCTGTGGGAAGTTCTCTTCCTTGCCGTGCAGGGCAATGGCGTCCAGCGCGGGCTGCAGTGATTCCGGCAGTGATGACCAGTCGCCGAGTGCCACGCCGCGCAGATAGCCAAAGCACCACTCTTCCACCACGGTAAATTCCTGGCCTTCGGTTTCGCGCACGCCAAACAGCGGATCGAACTGATCGGGGAATTCCGCGAGCCGATCGGCAATATCGTTCATATGCTGGAAGCACAGATCCATAAAGCGGTTCATCTCACGCTCGTTGCTCCAGCGGGGAATGCGGTTTTGACCGCCCCACAGCGCGACCAGCCATTCGCTCGGCTCAATCGTTTTTGGGCCGGAAAGCACGGCGGTCAGCAGGCCATCGAGCTCGGCGACATCGACAATCGAATCCTCGCTGCCATACTTTTCCAGCATCTCGTCAAGCCATTCCAGCTCTTTCTCGGTCAGCGGGCCTTCTTTCATCATGTTGCCTCCTCGGCGCTTAGGTCCAGGACCGGCAGTGTAAACACTTACCCTGTCCCTTTAGTCATCAATCTGTTAACCGCGGCGTTATCCGCTAAAGATACGACGCGCTTAAAACGGGTATTCAGGACGAAAAGAAAAATCCACGCCAGAGCGTGGATTTTACATTCTCAGTCAGCTTTATGAGATGGAACACCACCCCACACGCGAAAAGAAATGGTCAGACGTTGAACAGGAAGTTCATGATATCGCCATCTTTGACGATGTAATCTTTGCCTTCGGCACGCATTTTACCGGCTTCTTTCGCGCCCTGTTCGCCTTTGTAAGCGATGAAATCGTCATAAGCGATGGTTTGCGCGCGGATAAAGCCTTTTTCGAAATCGGTGTGGATTTTACCCGCCGCCTGCGGGGCGGTGGCACCGACAGGAATGGTCCAGGCGCGCACTTCTTTCACGCCAGCGGTGAAATACGTCTGCAGGTTCAGCAGCGCGTAACCGGCGCGGATCACGCGGTTCAGCCCCGGCTCTTCGAGGCCCAGCTCCTGCATAAACTCATCGCGCTCTTCATCGTCAAGCTCAGCGATATCCGCTTCCACGGCGGCGCACACCGGCACAACCACAGAGCCTTCTTTCGCGGCGATTTCACGCACCTGATCCAGGAACGGGTTGTTCTCGAAACCGTCTTCGTTGACGTTCGCGATGTACATGGTCGGCTTGAGCGTCAGGAAACTCAGGTATTTGATGAGATCTTTCTCTTCTTTGCTCAGATCCAGCGCGCGCAGCATACCGGCGTTCTCAAGCTGCGGCAGGCATTTTTCCAGTACGGCCAGCTCGGCTTTGGCGTCTTTATCGCCGCCTTTGGCTTTCTTGGAGATACGATGAATCGCACGCTCGCAGGTATCGAGGTCAGAAAGCGCCAGCTCGGTATTGATGGTATCAATATCTTCCGCCGGGTTTACTTTGCCCGCGACGTGGATGATGTTGTCGTTTTCAAAGCAACGCACCACGTGGCCGATAGCTTCGGTTTCGCGGATGTTGGTCAGGAACTGGTTGCCCAGGCCTTCACCTTTGGACGCGCCCTTCACCAGACCGGCGATATCCACAAATTCCATCGTGGTCGGCAGAATACGTTGCGGCTTCACGATCTCGGCGATTTTGTCCAGACGCGGATCGGGCATAGGCACGACGCCGGTGTTCGGCTCAATGGTACAGAACGGGAAGTTCGCCGCCTCAATACCTGCTTTGGTCAGCGCATTGAACAGAGTGGATTTACCGACGTTCGGCAAGCCGACGATACCGCATTTGAATCCCATGGTTTACATTACCTTAATTGCTTGTTTATCAGAGGGTTAAAATTAACCCGATGATGAGAAATGGTGTTATTTGGCTATTATACACGTAACGGGCGCGCAACGGGGGAGAAATCGCCCTTATGCCGCGCCGCCACGCGGTTTATTGCGCTTTAAAACTGTGCAGACGGTTAGTGGCTTTGGTTAAGCCGTCCTGCAGCCAGATTTCGGTGCAGCGTGCCGCTTCGTCCACGGCCTCGTCAATCAGCTTTTGCTCGCTCACTGGCGGTTTGCCAAGCACAAAGCCGACAACTTTGTTTTTATCGCCCGGATGACCAATGCCCAGCCGTAAGCGGTGAAAATTAGGGTTATTCCCCAGCTTGCTGATGATGTCTTTCAGGCCGTTATGACCGCCATGTCCGCCGCCTAATTTGAACTTCGCCACGCCTGGCGGCAGATCGAGTTCATCGTGCGCCACCAGAATTTCATCCGGCGCGATACGGTAAAACGTGGCCATCGCCGCCACGGCTTTGCCGCTCAGGTTCATAAAAGTGGTTGGCACCAGCAGGCGTACATCGTTGCCGTTCACGTTGATGCGTGAGGTGTAGCCGAAAAATTTAGCCTCTTCTTTCAGCGGGGCGCGAAAGCGATCCGCCAGCAGATCGACATACCATGCGCCCGCGTTATGTCGGGTGGCGGCATATTCCGCGCCGGGGTTCGCAAGCCCGACTATCAGTTTAATCGTCACGTTACTGTTCCTGAAAACCTCTGTTTGCGGCGTAGTTTACTGTGGTGTCGCGCAGATCACAAAACCGCGTCGCACCGATGAACGGAAATCAATAATCACAATCATGAATAATTAGATTTTCATGTAATTCATTGGCTTATTTGTAAAGTTTCGTCCAGAGAAAGTTCATAATTGTGATCCCCGGCGCAACCCGCATTTATAAGCGTTGCCTATACTTTACACATAAATAACAGGGATACTTTCCCGCCCATTCTTCCGGAGGTGACTATGAAACGCAAAAACGCGTCGTTGCTCGGCAATTTCTTGATGGGGCTGGGGTTAGTGGTCATGGTTGGCGGGGTCGGTTACTCCATTCTCAACCAGCTGCCGCAGCTAAACCTGCCGCAGTTTTTCGCGCATGGCGCGGTATTAAGTATCTTCGTCGGGGCCGTGTTATGGCTGGCAGGCGCCCGCGTTGGTGGTCATGAACAAGTGTGCGATCGTTACTGGTGGGTGCGCCATTATGACAAACGTTGCAAGCGCAACCATCACTCCAGTTCATAATGATTACTCTCGTTAATACGTAAACGCTGTAAAAAGCTCCCGCCGGTCGGGAGCTTTTTTTATGATACGCTCTTGACCCTTACGTTACGTCAGGGCTCACAGTGGGCTTCGAAAGGGAAGAGGAGAGGCGTTATGTTGCTACAGGTTGGTGAACTCGCGAAGCGCGCCGGGCTGACGGTCCGCACGCTGCATCACTACGAAAGCCTCGGTCTGCTCATTCCCTCCGGCCGCACGGCCGCCGGTTACCGTCTCTATAACCGCGATGATATTCAGCGCCTGCATCATATTCAGGCACTGACGCGAATGGGGTTGAGTCTGGCGCAGGTGCGGGAGTGTCTGGAGAGCGGCAGCATGACGCTGACGGAAGTCATTGACACGCAAATCACCCAGCTGAATGCACAGCTTACGCGTACCGCGATACTGCGCGACCGGCTGGTGGTGCTGCGTGACGGGCTTCTGGCCGGTTGTGAGCCGGATCTTCAGGAATGGCTGAAAACACTGGAGTTAATGACGATGTATGAGAAATGGTTTTCGCACGACGAACTGAAACAGTTGCCGTTTGCGCAGGAAAACGCCGAGCGCGAAGCGCAGTGGGCGGCGCTGGTGAATGAGGTTAAGGCAGCGGTTTCTCAGGGCGTACCGGTCAGCAGTCCGGCTGCGCAGGCGCTCGCCACGCGCTGGATGGAAACGCTGGAGCGGGATACCGCGGGCAACCCTGCGTTCCTGACTCGCCTCAACGACATGCATGCCGCCGAGCCTGCAATGCGCGATAAAACCGGCATTACGCCTGAGATAGTCGACTGGATCACGCATGCCTTTGCCGAAAGCAAGCTTGCTATCTACGAGCGTTATCTGACGCCCGAAGAGTACGCGTTCACCCGTGAGCACTATTTCGATCGCATGATGGAGTGGCCGCCGCTGGTGGCGAAACTTCATGCGGCAGTGGACGCGCACCTCTCCCCGCAAAGCGAAGAAGCGCGCGAAATTGCGGCGCACTGGCTGACGCTGTTTTCTTCGTTCGCTGGCGATAACCCGCAGACGCAGCAAAAATTTCGGGAGGCGATGATGCGCGAACCGCATCTTTCTAAAGGCACCTGGATGACGCCGGAAACGCTCGCCTGGCTGCAACAGGCATTCGGCGCGTTGATGCAGGCGCAGGGGGCTGCGCCTGCACTTTGATTCACGGCGCGGCTAAGGCTGCGTCGCTCCCCGGGAAGAAAGCAAGACGCCCAGGGATGGGCTGAACGCCTGCGCGCGCCAGCGTGCGCAGCGGCTGGAATTCGAGATGACAGATGCGCAGCTCGCAGCCATCCGGCAGGCGTTCAATAAAGCGTTGCAGGGCATCCAGGCCACCCGCGTCCAGCACCGGCACCGCGTCCCATTGCATCACGATAACGCGTTTGCCCGCCGCCTGCGCCAGCAGCGGCGTAAAGACGCCTTCGGCCGCGGCGAAGAACAGCGGCCCGGTCACCCGCACGGCCAGGACATCCTCTGGTACGGAAACATTCAGCGGCGCGAGCCGCGTCATGCGCGCCACCCGGCGCATAAACAGTAGCGAGGCCAGCACCACGCCGACGCTGATGGCTATCACCATATCAAACAGCACCGTCAGCGACAGGCAGATAAGCATCACGACGATGTCATCCTTCGGCGCGCGGCGCAGCAGGCCAATCACCTTATGCGCTTCGCTCATATTCCACGCCACCATCAGCAGCAGGGCGGCCATCGCCGAGAGCGGAAGCCAGGAGAGCAGCGGGGCGAGCGCCAGCAGCGCTAACAGCACCAGTAGCGCATGGAACACCGCGGCGACAGGCGAAGTAGCACCCGCGCGCACGTTGGCCGCCGAACGGGCTATCGCGGCGGTGGCGGTGATGCCGCCAAAGAACGGCGCGACCAGATTACCAAGCCCCTGGCCGATTAGCTCACTGTTGGCGTTATGGCGCGTACCGGTCATGCCGTCCAGCACGACCGCACACAGCAGGGATTCGATAGCGCCCAGCACCGCCATAGAAAACGCGGCGGGCAGCAGCGCGCGCAGCGAATCCAGGCTTAACGTAAATGACGACCCCGGCAGATCCCACGGCAGCACCAGTTGTGGCAGGAGTGGCGGGATACCGTTGCCCTGTGTGCCGTCTGCCAGCAGATAATGAAAACGTGAACCGATGGTCGCGACATTCCCGCCCAGCAGATGAACGACGCCCATCACCGCGCAGCCTGCCAGCAGCGCCGGTAAATGCCCCGGCAGACGGATGCCGAAACGCGGCCAGAACACCAGCACACCCAGCGTGACGATACCAATCGCCGCATCGCCAGGATTCAGCCCAGGCAGCGCCACCGCCAGCGCGGCCACTTTCGGCAGGTAATGTTCCGGCATATGCGCGATGTCGAGGCCAAAGAAATCTTTGATCTGCATGGTCGCGATGGTAATGCCGATGCCGGAGGTAAAGCCCAGCGTGACCGGCAGCGGAATATACTCAATCAGTCGCCCGAAGCGCGCCAGCCCGAACAGAATTAAAAAGATACCCGAGAGCAGCGTCGCCACCAGCAGCCCGGAAAGCCCAAATTGCTGCGCGACAGGGTAGAGAATGACCACAAACGCGGCGGTCGGCCCCGAGACGCTGTAGCGTGAACCGCCGCTCAGCGCGATAACAATGCCCGCGATGGCGGAAGTATAGAGGCCGTATTGTGGCGGCACGCCGCTACCAATAGCCAGCGCCATGGCGAGCGGAATGGCGATAATGCCGACGGTGATGCCAGCAATCAGATCGCGGCTCAGCCGGGAGACGGTATATTTTTCACGCCAGCAGGCTTCCACCAGCGCACGGAAAGGAAGAATTTGCGAGAGATATTGGGTGTTCACGATATTTCATCCATGCGTTCACCACCATGTAAAAAAATATACGATGATGAATACATAAATCATACAAATAAAACAAAAGAATAAAAAAACCCGCCGGGGCGGGTTTTTACGCTCAGTCCGATTAATGCTCGAACATGGCGGAGATAGATTCTTCGTTGCTGATACGACGAATCGCTTCGGCCAGCATACCGGAGAGGGTCAGCGTGCGCACATTCGGCAGCGCTTTGATCTCTTCAGACAGCGGGATAGTGTCGCAGACGACCACTTCATCAATCACGGAGTTGCGCAGATTATTCAGCGCGTTGCCGGAGAAAATCGGGTGGGTGGCGTAGGCGAAAACGCGTTTAGCGCCGCGCTCTTTCAGCGCTTCAGCCGCTTTGCACAGGGTGCCGCCGGTGTCGATCATGTCATCTACCAGTACGCAGTCGCGGCCTGCCACGTCACCGATGATGTGCATCACCTGAGAGACGTTAGCGCGCGGACGACGTTTGTCGATGATCGCCATGTCGGTATCGTTGAGCAGTTTTGCGATGGCGCGAGCGCGCACCACGCCGCCGATGTCCGGAGAAACCACAATCGGGTTATCCAGGTTCTGCTGCAGCATATCTTCCAGCAGAATCGGGCTGCCGAAGACGTTATCTACCGGCACATCGAAGAAGCCCTGAATCTGTTCTGCGTGCAGGTCCACAGTGAGAACGCGGTCAACCCCTACGCTGGACAGGAAATCCGCCACCACTTTCGCGGTGATAGGCACACGCGCGGAACGCACGCGACGGTCCTGACGGGCATAACCAAAATAAGGGATAACGGCGGTAATACGACCTGCGGAAGCGCGGCGCAGGGCGTCGACCATGACAACCAGTTCCATCAGGTTGTCGTTGGTGGGGGCACAAGTGGACTGGATGATGAAAATATCACCACCGCGTACATTTTCATTAATTTGTACGCTGACTTCGCCGTCGCTAAAGCGACCGACAGCAGCGTCGCCGAGGGAAGTGTACAGGCGGTTGGCAATACGTTGTGCTAGTTCCGGGGTGGCGTTACCAGCAAAAAGCTTCATATCAGGCACGAGAAGAACCTCAGGCATGCGTCCAGTGGTGGATGGCGGCGCCGCAAAACGCGACAGGAAGCAGGTTCGCCATCCAGGCGGTGTATTTAAAGAGCATGGCGCAACGTCTGGAACAGAGGTGACGTTGTCACCACGACTCAGTTTGCCCGGCGATGGCTTGCTGTAACGGGGAGTGGTTGACGCCTCGCGCAACAAAACCCTTCAGCCATTCCGGGGCTTTCTCAAGCACCCGGCGGGCCTCGGATTCGGTGTTAAATTCAGCAAACACACAAGCTCCGGTGCCGGTCAGGCGCGACGGCGCGTATTCTAACAGCCAGGAAAGCGCGGCATCAACCTCACGAAAACGTTTTCTTGCGATATGCTCGCAATCGTTGTGAAATTCACATTTCAGCAACGTTTCCATTGACCGGACGGGCGTATCGCGTGTGAGCTCCGGATCGCCGAAAATCACGGGTGTGGGAATGCTCACGCCCGGGTGCGCCACCAGATACCATTTCTCCGCAGGGCTGGCAGGCGTCAGCAATTCGCCGACCCCTTCGGCGAAGGCCGCGCGGCCGCGCACGAACACCGGCACGTCGGCACCAAGTTGCACGCCAAGGCGCGCCAGCTCATCTTCGCTAAAGCCGGTCTGCCAGAGATGATTGAGCGCCACCAGAACCGTCGCGGCGTTGGACGAACCGCCGCCGAGCCCGCCGCCCATCGGTAAACGCTTCTCCACGCCCAGATCCGCCCCCGCGCCTTCAGGCAGCCGTCCGGTTTCACGAGCGCGCGCCATCAGAAGCCTTGCGGCGCGCATGATGAGATTGTCCTCTTGCGCCACGCCCTCAACGGGCGTCACCAGCCGAAGCTCGCCGTCCATGCGCGGCGTTATCAGCACCGTGTCGCCATAGTCGAGAAACTGAAACAGCGTCTGTAAATTGTGGTAGCCGTCGTTACGACGGCCCGTGATATATAAGAAAAGATTAAGCTTCGCCGGGGAGGGCCAACGGGTCATTATTTAACAATCCAGTTATCCATTTTGAGCTTGATGCGCTGGTCGCCTTCGCGCAGCTCCAGGTTAGAGGGCATCGCAGGCTGGGTTTTAGTGTCGTAACCGCCGTATACCACCTTCCAGGTTTTGCCGTTCTGGGTGTAATTCACTTCGCGTAAACGGTATTGATCGTCAAGCGAGTAGTCGGTCGCATCGCCCGGCAGGCCGACAATCCACTGGCGCAGACTATTGAGCGGAATCGGCATACCGGTCAGTTTGCCGATCATCTCCTCGGCGTCCGTGGCCTGATAGTGTTTACCTTTGTTATCCACCAGTTCCACGGCACCCGGCTTCGCGTTCAGCTCAAGCTCAGTGCTGCCAAGCGGATTGGTTAGCAGCAAGCGATAGTTTTCTTTGCCGGTCTGTTGCCAGAAGAAACGCGCGTAGACTTTCTGCTGGTCGGAAAGATAGGCGAAAGCACCGCGGGTCTGGAACTGCGCGAGGTTTTGCACCTGCTGTTGGTGCTGTCGCCACTGGGGAGAGTCAGGGCTTTTGCCAGGACCTTGCGGGGCGTGGCTGACACAGGCGGTCAGCACCAGGCTCGCCAGCGGGGCGAGAGACCAAAAACGCACAGAAGAAATCGCCATAACAGGAACAAATCCTTGATGTTGATTGAGGTTATAACCCTTCATGCTAGCGTCAGGGGCTGAGGGCGTCTATGGTCAAGTTGTCTTAAATCATGAATCTGTCTATTACTCCAAAAGAGGCGGTTCTCTTTTATTGACCTTACGCATCCTGTATGATGCGCACAGCAAACCTTATCAACGCTGGTACTATTCCCGCTCCATGACCCTGTTAGCTCTCGGCATCAACCACAAGACGGCTCCTGTTTCGCTGCGAGAACGCGTGACGTTTTCGCCGGATACGCTCGACCAGGCGCTGGAAAGCCTGCTGTCGCAGCCGATGGTGCAGGGCGGTGTGGTGCTCTCGACGTGTAACCGCACGGAGCTTTACCTGAGCGTTGAGGAACAGGACAACTTGCACGACAAGCTCGTGCGCTGGCTGTGCGATTATCACAATCTCGACGAAGAGGAAGTTCGCAACAGCCTCTACTGGCACCACGATAACGACGCCGTCAGCCATCTGATGCGCGTCGCCAGTGGTCTCGATTCGCTGGTGCTGGGCGAGCCGCAAATCTTAGGCCAGGTAAAAAAAGCCTTCGCCGATTCTGGTCGCGGCCACGCGAACGCCAGCGAGCTGGAACGCATGTTCCAGAAATCTTTCTCCGTCGCCAAACGCGTGCGTACTGAAACCGATATCGGCGCCAGCGCCGTGTCGGTGGCGTTTGCCGCCTGTACGCTGGCGCGGCAGATTTTCGAATCGCTCTCGACGGTCACCGTGATGCTGGTCGGCGCGGGTGAAACCATCGAGCTTGCGGCCCGTCACCTGCGCGAACATAACGTGCAGAAAATGATCATCGCCAACCGTACCCGCGAGCGCGCCCAGCGCCTGGCGGATGAAGTCGGCGCGGAGGTCATCGGGCTTGGCGATATCGACGAGCGCTTAAAAGACGCCGATATCATTATCAGCTCCACCGCAAGCCCGCTGCCGATTATCGGCAAAGGCATGATGGAACGCGCGCTGAAGGCCCGCCGCAACCAGCCGATGCTGCTGGTGGATATCGCCGTGCCGCGTGATGTCGAGCCGGAAGTAGGCAAGCTTGCCAATGCCTACCTTTACAGCGTTGACGATCTGCAGAGCATCATCCAGCACAACCTCGCGCAGCGTAAAGCCGCAGCGGTGCAGGCGGAGTCTATCGTGGAGCAGGAAGCCTGCGAATTTATGGCCTGGCTGCGCGCCCAGAGCGTCAGCGAGACCATCCGCGAGTATCGCGCCCAGGCCGATCAGGTGCGCGAAGAGCTCACCAGTAAAGCCCTGGCGGCGCTGCGCACCGGCGGCGATGCCGAAGCCATCATGCAGGATCTGGCGCGCAAGCTGACCAACCGCCTGATCCACACCCCAACCAAATCTCTTCAGCAGGCTGCCCGTGACGGGGATGATGAACGCCTGCATATTCTGCGCAACAGCCTCGGGCTGGAGTAGCACAACACAATTCTAATTACAGGGTGATCTACCGCCTATGAAGCCTTCTATTGTTGCCAAACTGGAAGCCTTGCAGGAGCGTCATGAAGAAGTTCAGGCTCTGCTGGGCGATGCGGGTACGCTTGCCGATCAGGAGCGTTTTCGCGCGCTGTCGCGCGAGTATGCCCAGCTGAGCGACGTTTCGCGCTGTTTTCTTGAATGGCGTCAGGTCCAGGAAGATATGGAAACCGCGCGCCTGATGCTAAGCGACCCGGAAATGCGCGATATGGCGCAGGACGAGCTGCTGGAAGCGAAGGCTAAAAGCGAAGCGCTGGAGCAGGAGCTCCAGCTGTTGTTGCTGCCGAAAGATCCTGACGATGAACGTAACGCGTTCGTGGAAGTGCGTGCGGGCACCGGCGGCGATGAAGCCGCGCTGTTCGCAGGCGATCTCTTCCGTATGTACAGCCGTTACGCTGAATCGCGCCGCTGGCGTGTGGAGATCATGAGCGCCAGCGAAGGCGAGCATGGCGGTTATAAAGAAGTCATCGCCAAAATCAGCGGCGAGGGCGTCTACGGGCGTCTTAAGTTTGAGTCCGGCGGGCATCGCGTACAGCGCGTTCCGGCGACCGAATCCCAGGGGCGTATCCATACCTCCGCCTGCACTGTGGCGGTGATGCCGGAGCTGCCGGAAGCCGAACTGCCGGACATCAACCCGGCGGATCTGCGTATCGACACCTTCCGCTCCTCCGGCGCGGGCGGTCAGCACGTTAACACCACCGACTCCGCCATTCGTATCACCCACCTGCCGACCGGCATTGTCGTGGAGTGCCAGGACGAGCGCTCACAGCACAAGAACAAAGCCAAAGCGCTGGCGGTGCTGGGCGCGCGCATTCACGCCGCCGAAGTGGCCAAACGCCAGCAGGCGGAGGCCTCCACGCGCCGCAATCTGCTCGGCAGCGGCGATCGTTCGGATCGCAACCGCACCTACAACTTCCCGCAGGGCCGCGTGACCGATCATCGTATCAACCTGACGCTTTACCGTCTTGACGAAGTGATGGAAGGCAAACTGGACGCGCTCATTGAGCCGATTATCCAGGAGCATCAGGCCGATCAGCTGGCGGCGCTGGCTGAGCAGGAGTAATGGAATATCAGCAGTGGCTGAAACAGGCCATCGAACGTCTCACTGCAAGTGAATCTCCGCGCCGCGACGCGGAGATCCTGCTGGCGTTTGTGACCGGCAGGACGCGCACGTTTATCCTCGCCTTTGGCGAAACCGCGCTGACTGACGATGAACACGAGCGGCTCGATGCCCTGCTGGCGCGTCGCGCCGCGGGCGAGCCGGTGGCGTATCTCATCGGCCAGCGTGAATTCTGGTCGTTGCCGCTGGAGGTTTCCCCGGCAACGCTTATCCCCCGTCCCGATACCGAATGTCTGGTGGAGCAGGCGCTGGCGCGTCTGCCGGCCACGCCGTGCTGCATTCTCGATCTCGGCACCGGCACCGGCGCGATTGCGCTGGCGCTCGCCTCCGAGCGTCCTGACTGTCACGTCACCGCACTGGATGTCATCCCGGAGGCTGTGGCGCTTGCGAAACGCAACGCACAGCGGCTCGGCATCGACAACGTCACGATTTTGCAAAGCCACTGGTTTTCCGCACTGACGGACGTGCGTTTTTCGCTTATCGTCAGCAATCCGCCGTATATCGATGGCGACGATCCGCATCTCTCGCAGGGCGACGTGCGTTTTGAGCCGAAAAGCGCGCTGGTGGCGGATGACGCGGGCCTGGCCGATCTTGAAACGCTGGTGACTGAGGCACGGCGCTTTCTTGAGGATAACGGCTGGCTCATGCTGGAACATGGCTGGCAGCAGGGCGAGGCGGTGCGCGAACTTTTTACGCGCGCGGGCTATCAGGCTGTTGAAACCTGCCGCGATTATGGCGGTAATGAACGTCTGACGCTGGGACACTATCGCGACACACAGGATCGCAACACACAGGAGTAAGGCAGCATGGCCGCTTATTTTGCAGTAAAACACCTACATATTCTGACGGTGGTGATTTCCATCAGTCTGTTTATTTTGCGCTACTGGTGGCAGTACCGCAGCTCGCCGATGTCCTCAAAGCGCTGGGTGCGCATCGTGCCGCATGTCAACGACACCGTATTGCTCGGCAGCGGTGTGGCGCTGGTACTCATCACGCATTTTTATCCTTTTACCCCACAGGGCGCATGGCTGACTGAAAAGCTCTTTGGCGTTATCATCTTCATCGTTTTAGGCTTTATCGCGCTCGGGCGTCGCCCGCGCAGCCAGCAGGTCCGCTGGATTGCCTTCCTGCTTGGGCTGGTGGTGCTTTACATCATCGTGAAACTCGCCACCACTAAAGTACCGCTATTGGGGTTGATATGAAGTCGTTGGCCGATTTCCAGTTTAACAACGCGCCGCTCTGTGACGGCATGATTTTGGTTTCACAGCATATCCGCGACGATTTTCCGGTGCAGGACGTCTACGACCAGCTCGAAAGCCTGGTGCGTCTGGCCCGTGAAGAGATCTGCGAAGGTTCACATCAGGATACACAACTTGAGCGCCTGCTGGAGCTGTTTTACGGCGAGTGGGGCTTTAGCGACGCGCGCGGCGTTTACCGCCTGTCTGACGCGCTGTGGCTGGACAAAGTGCTGAAGAAACGCCAGGGCAGCGCGGTGTCGCTCGGGGCTATTCTGCTGTGGATAGCCGGGCGTCTTGATATTCCGCTGATGCCGGTCATTTTCCCGACGCAGCTGATTCTGCGCGCCGACTGGATGGATGGCGAAATGTGGCTCATCAACCCGTTTAACGGTGAAACGCTTGATGAACATACGCTTGAAGTCTGGCTTAAAGGCAACATCAGCCCGGTGGCTGAGCTTTATATGGATGACCTGGAAGAGTCTGAACACAGTCTCGTCATCCGCAAACTGCTCGACACGCTGAAATCGGCGCTGATGGAAGAGCGGCAGATGGAGCTCGCGCTGCGCGCCAGCGAAGCGCTGCTGGAGTTTAACCCGGAAGATCCGTATGAGATCCGCGACCGCGGACTGATTTACGCCCAGCTCGACTGCGAGCACGTGGCGCTCAATGATTTAAGCTATTTTGTGGAGCAGTGCCCGGAAGATCCGATTAGCGAGATGATTCGGGCGCAGATTAACTCGATTTCGCACAAGCAGATTACCCTGCACTAAGCGCGGCGTGTACCGATTTACACAGGATAAAGGCGACAATATGAAACAAAAAGTGGTTAGCATTGGCGACATCAACGTCGCGAACGATCTGCCGTTCGTACTGTTTGGCGGCATGAACGTGCTGGAATCGCGCGATCTGGCGATGCGCATCTGCGAGCACTACGTCACCGTGACCCAGAAGCTCGGCATTCCTTACGTTTTCAAAGCGTCTTTTGATAAAGCCAACCGCTCCTCTATTCACTCTTACCGTGGCCCTGGCCTCGAAGAAGGGATGAAAATCTTTCAGGAGCTGAAGCAGACCTTTGGCGTGAAAATTATCACCGATGTACATACCGCCGAGCAGGCACAGCCGGTTGCGGATGTCGTGGACGTTATCCAGCTGCCGGCCTTCCTGGCGCGCCAGACCGATCTGGTTGAAGCGATGGCGAAAACCGGCGCGGTCATCAACGTGAAAAAACCGCAGTTTATCAGCCCGGGGCAGATCGGCAATATCGTCGATAAATTCAAAGAGGGCGGCAACGAGCAGGTTATCCTGTGCGATCGCGGCACCAACTTTGGTTATGACAACCTGGTGGTCGACATGCTGGGCTTTGGCGTGATGAAGAAAGTCTCTGGCAACGCGCCGGTGATTTTTGACGTGACCCACGCGCTGCAGTGCCGCGACCCGTTTGGCGCCGCGTCCAGCGGTCGTCGCGCCCAGGTGACCGAGCTTGCCCGCGCTGGTATGGCGACCGGCCTCGCAGGGCTCTTTATCGAAGCGCACCCGGACCCGGAAAACGCGAAATGCGACGGCCCGTCCGCGTTGCCGCTGGCGAAGCTCGAAGCGTTCCTCACGCAGATCAAAGCGATCGACGATCTGGTGAAAAGCTTCCCGGAACTCGATACCGAGCATTAATCGGCCCGGTCGTAAAAATAAAAACCCCGCGATGCGGGGTTTTTTTATGGGCGTGCGGCGTGCCGCTCAGAGGGGTTAATGTCATATGGCGGGTGCGCAGGCTTACCCGCCCTACGAAAACATATTTAGCCTCTTATCGTAGGGTGGGTAAGCGAAGCGCACCCACCGCCCCAATGCACTAATCAGCTTCATGTAGGGTGGGTAAGCAACGCGCACCCACCGTTCCTGTGCTGCGCACCCGCCACCACCTTTACGCAAAAATCGTCATCAAATACGCCGCGAACAGCGCCAGATGCGCGCTGCCGTTCAACACATTCGTGCGCCCGGTGGAAAACGAAATCTGGCACAGCATCAACGCCGCGAGCATCACCACCATTTCCGGCGCGCCGAGCGCAAACTGCAAATCGTTGCCGGTCAGAATCGCGATAATCGTCACGGTCGGCACGGTCAGCGAAATGGTCGCCAGCACCGAGCCGAAAAAGAGATTCATCGCGCGCTGCACCTGATTATTCAGCACCGCTTTCAGCGCGCCCAGGCCTTCCGGCGAGAGGATCAGCAGCGCCACCAGGAACCCTGTGAACGACACCGGCGCGTTAAGATGGCTTAACAGCGCTTCAAGCGGGTTCGCGTTCATCTTGGTCACTGCGATCACCGCGACCAGATGCACAATCAGCCACACCGCGTGCCACAGGCTGCTGTGCGCCGACGGCTTACCGTGGTGCGGATCGTCGTCATCGCTCTCGTCTTCATGCTCATAAACAAACAGGCTCTGGTGCGTTTTGGTCTGGATAAGCAAAAACACGCCATACATCGCGGCGGAAATCATCGCCACCAAAAGCGACTGGCCGGTAGAAAAGTTACCGCCCGGCAGCGCCATCGGAAACACCAGCACAATCACCGCCAGTGGGAAAAGGGCGATCAGATACTGTTTAATCCCGAAAAGATTTACATATTGCGTGGCGAATTTACGCCCGCCGAGCAGCAGCGCCACGCCCACCAGGCCGCCGCTGACAATCATAATGATCGAATAAAGCGTATCGCGCATCAGCGTCGGCGCGGCATCGCCCGTCGCCATGAGCGCGGAGATCAGGCTTACTTCAAGGATAACGACTGAAAGACTCAGAATCAGCGATCCATACGGCTCGCCGAGGCGATGCGCCAGCACATCCGCGTGGCGCACCACGCTAAACGCGCTGCTCAGAATCGCGACCAGCGCCAGCGCGTTGATGCCGATAATCACTGGCAGCGACTGGCTGGAACCCCAGAACGCCAGCACCGCCAGCGCTAATACCGGGAAAATGAGAGAAGACTCCTTATGGCGGGTCTTCACCGCCTCATGGTTTGTTTTTGTCACGTTAATTCTCCAGAGAAGCAGGTGATAATCATTATAGTGATGAGGAAGACAGAGCGTAAAACTACCAAAAAATGCGCGGTCAGGAGGCTTTATTTACGCTTTTTTACGGCTAAACCGTAACTTTGCAGTAAATGCGTCAAAAAACCGAATTTCATTGAGGAACCATTTATCAAACAAAGCATTGTGAAGGCATCACAACATGCTTCGCTTGCGGCTGGCGCGCTTTCTGATTGTGTTCCACACTTATCTTTTTATGAAATAAAGGAGCGTAGCGATGCCTTACTCTTCAAGAACCGATTTGCCCGATAATGTCCGCAACGTCCTCCCGGCGCATGCGCAGGATATTTATAAAGAGGCGTTCAACAGCGCCTGGGATCAATATAAAGACGAAGATGACCGGCGCGGCGACGCCAGCCGGGAAGAGACGGCGCATCGCGTCGCGTGGGCTGCCGTTAAACATGAGTATGAAAAAGGCGATGACGATAAATGGCATAAGAAAAAATAATGCTTCGTTAATCGCCTGATTCCTCTCCATCTTTACCTTTATTCCCGTAAAGCGCGCGGGAACAGATAAGTTTTTTGTCGGTTGAAAACGCCGCTGCGGTCTTGTCAGCGGCGCGTTAATCCCCTATCGTCACCCCGTAATTGCTTTCTGATTGAGCGATAAAAAGATTCTGAAAGCGCTTAAAATCGCAGGGAAGCAGCCGTGGTGGAGGTAGAAGGTGTTAACACGTGATTTCTTAATGACAGCAGACTGTAAGACGGCTTTCGGAGCCATTGAGGAATCGTTACTGTGGACGCCAGAGCAGCGGGCGGCGTCACTGACCGCCACGCTCGCCTGTCGTCCTGAGAACGAACCGGTCTGGATTTTTGGTTACGGCTCCCTGATGTGGAACCCGGCAATGGTCTTTGAAGAGCGCTGCGCCGCGACGCTAAACGGCTGGCACCGCGCGTTCTGCCTGCGGCTCACCGCCGGGCGCGGCAGCGCCTGCAAGCCCGGGCGTATGCTGGCGCTGAAAGAGGGCGGAGCCACCACCGGCGTTGCGTATCGTCTGCCGGAAGCAGAGCTTGAAACCGAACTGACGCTGCTGTGGAAGCGCGAAATGATCACCGGCTGTTACCTGCCGGGCTGGTGCAAGCTCACGCTCGATGACGGCCGCACCGTGCACGCCCTGGTCTTTATCATGGATCCGAGCCACCCGCTGTATGAAGCCGACACCCGTCCGGCCACCATCGCGCCGCTGATTGCCCGCGCGAGCGGCCCGCTTGGCACCAATGCGCAATATCTCTTTTCGCTTGAGCAGGAGCTGAAAAAGCTCGGCATGTGTGAAGCATCGCTGGATGAACTGGCGTCAGAAGTGCGCGCGTGTCAGGCGCAAGACGGCGATGAGAGTGGCGATCTGCAACCGCATTTCGCCTGAAAAAACCCCGGCGAGCGCCGGGGAGAATGGTCAGGCCGGAACGTAGCTGATGGAGTGTTCCAGCGTCTGGCTGTGACTGTCGATAAGTACATCCCAGACGCCGCTGTAAGGCACGCTGATATACGCGCTGTTGCGGTTCTGGACGCTTAAAATATCTGCTCCCGCGCGCCTGGCGCGTTCACCCGCGCTCATTAAATGAATATGGCAATTCGCTGAACAGCGCACCACCACCGTGTCTCCGCCAAACAACTTCAGGCTTGCTTTTACCCGCGCCATCTTTAACCCCTCTGTCAATGATAAATCCGTCAGGACAGCCTTTCGAACGTGAGGCTGTTCACAAAACCTGTCGGAAATAACACCAAAGAGGGAGGCCGCGAACGCTGATTTTGATCAAAAAATGCGGCCACAACACGATATTCATCACATTGTTCGTTAAAGCGGCGGGCAGGCGCGCGGAAAATGTCTCAATGCGCGCCTGCGCCTGATTAAATGCGGAAATGGCTGGCCGTCTGGGCGAGTTCTCCCGCCTGGCCCTGCAACGCGCCCGCTGCGGCGGCCGACTGTACCACCAGCTCGGCGTTCTGCTGCACCATCTGATCGAGCTGCAGCACCGCGTGGTTAATTTCCTGAATGCCTTTCATCTGCTCGCTGGTGGCGACGGTGATTTCACGCATGATGCCGGAAACGTTGCCGATGCTGCTGACTATCTCTTCCATCGATTCGCCCGCGAGGCGCACGTAGCGCGAGCCGGTCGCGACGCTTTCCGTTGTGGAGTCGATAAGCGATTTAATCTCTTTCGCGGCCTGAGCGCTGCGGCTGGCGAGGTTACGCACTTCACCCGCCACCACCGCGAAGCCGCGGCCCTGTTCACCGGCGCGCGCGGCTTCCACCGAGGCGTTCAGCGCCAGAATGTTGGTCTGGAACGCGATACCGTCGATAACGCTGGTGATATCGCCGATTTTCGCCGAGGCGCTTTCAATCAACTGCATCGTGGAGATGGCTTTAGACACCACTTCACCGCCGCGCGAGGCGGCATCCGTCGCGCTCTGCGCCTGGGTATTAGCCTGCGCCGCCGCGTCGGTAGAGTTAGCGACCGACGCGGTTATCTGTTCTACCGCGCTCGCCGTTTCACGCAGGCTGGAGGCGGCCTGTTCGGTGCGCCCGGAGAGATCCTGGTTCCCGGCCGCGATTTCATTCGCCGCCACTTTCACCGAGGCGCTGGCGTCGCGCAACTGGCCCATCACGCCCGCGAGCTTATCGCAGAAGGCGTTAAAGGCATGGGCGATTTGCGCCACTTCGTCACGGCCATCTTCCGGCAGGCGCTGAGAAAGATCGTTAGTGCCGCTGCTGATAGCCACCAGCGCGTCGCGGATCATCAACAGGCGTTTTAACAGCCGGGTGACCAGGAAATGCATCAGCGCGCCGGTAATTAACAGCAGCACCAGCACGGAAATAGCCGAGGTATTGAGCAGGGCGCGCATGCCTGACGTGGCGTCGTTTTCATCAAGGGCTACCACCAGATACCACTGGGTGCCCGGGACGCGCGTGGCCAGCAGTGCTTTTTGCGCGCCGCCGATATCGCCTTCCAGCGCCGTATCGCTCGTTTTCAGCTCGCTGAACGCGACGCCTGATACCGCTTTATCAAAGGGTTTTGACGTCAGCGCCGGGTCTTTCGCGGCAATCAGCGTGCCGTCGTCGTTCACCAGCAGCCCGCTGCTGTTTTCCGTCGGGTGAATGCTGCGTACGTTGGCAATCACGCTCTCCATGGAGAGATCGCCTGCGACCACCGCCGCAATGACGCCGTTTTGCTTCACCGGTACCGCGAACGTCACCACCAGCTTGCCGGTGCCGGCGTCCACGTAAGGCGCGGTCACGACCGGCGCGTCAGCTTTCACCGCCTGCTGATACCAGGGGCGAATGGTCGGATCGTAATCCGCCGGGACGCCTTCCGGGTTAGAGAATTTCGCGGTTTTAGTGGCATAACCGGCGTAGACGTTCATAAAGCCGCCCGCTTTCGCCATCTGCGTAAAGACCGGCACCGGATCGGCGCCCAGCGCGACGGTATCCAGCGACTGGATCATCGCCGTTTTGCTGTTCACCCAGTCGCTGATGGCGAGATTATGGCTGGCGCTGGTACTGCGCAGCGTATTCAGGCTCGCCTGCTGATTATCCAGCCGGGTGACCTGATAGTTCATGATGGTATTCAGTAACAGCGCACCGACCAGGCAGCCTGCGGTGGCTGCGATAATGCGCGCGCGAATGGACGTTAACATAGGCGTATACCCTGCTGTGTGTTGTGTGAGCGTTATGTTTCAGACGAGCGTGTTGTTGTAGGTTTTAAGTAAAATATCGGCACACAGGGCGGGGACTTGATGGGCAGCGCAGGCGAATAAGTAAATATTATTACACCTGCGTGATTATCAGAAGGTCAGGACTTTATCAGCCTCCAGCGTCCACCCGGCAAGCTCAACCAGCGTGCCAATCTCCACGCCGTCAATCAGCGGCAGCGCGCTCACGCCGCGCCCGTCGGCGCAGGTCTTGCACAGCCTCACCGGCACATTCTGGGCGGTGAGGATCTCCAGCATCTGCTGCACGTTATAGCCTTCAGCGGGTTTCTGACCGCGCAGCCCAGCGGTGACGGCATCCGACATCAAAAACAGTTTCAGCTCAGGGGCCTGCGGCTGGTCGCGCAGCGCGATGGCAAGACGCAGGCTGTTAAACAGCGATTCGCTGCCGTAAGCCGCGCCGTTGGCGATAATCACGATTTTTTGCATCCGGAACTCCTTTGCCATGACGGCATAGTTATTGCTTGATTCCTGTAAAGGCGATCACAGGAGAAAGAGCGATGGCAATTCCCGCGACATCCTTGCAGAACGCGCAGGCGTGGTTTCGTTTCGCCCGTGAGAGAAAACGCAGCCAGCTGGAAGCGTGGTCGGGCGTCGGCGACTGGGTCAGTCAGATAAGCCATCTGGTGCATATGCTACAGCGCGAGCGCGGCGCGTCCAACATCTGGCTCTGTTCCGGCGGGCAGCTTTTCGCGCGCGAGCGCGCCTTTTGCGTGACAGAAACCGACCAGCGCGCGGCGCAATTTCGCGCGGTGCCCGTGCCGGTTGCCACCGCAGGCAGCCTGCTTTCCTGGCACATGGCCTGCGCGCTCTGGCAGCTTGAGCAGTTGCCTGGGCTGCGCGCGCGCATTCTCGCCCGCGATATTGAGCCCGGCGAGGCGATGGAGAGCTTTAATCTGGCGATCCGGCATCTGCTGGATCTGGTGCCGGAGGCGAGCGAAAGCGTCGATGAAGCCTCGCTCGCCCGCGCGCTGACGGCGCTCTATAGCTTTATGCAGGGTAAAGAGCTGGCGGGCCAGGAGCGCGCTATCGGCGCTATCGGTTTTACGCAGGGCGCGTTCAGCGAGCCCCTGCGACAGCGGCTCGCTGACCGCATTGACGGGCAGCAGCGCTGTTTCGAGACGTTTTTATCGCTCGCCTGCGCTAATATTCGCGAGCGTTTTTATCGCCACGGTGAAGCCACGCGCGAGCTTGAGCAACTGCGTCGTCTCGCCTGTACGCGGCTGCCCGCCGATGACCACCGCGCGCGAGCGGTGCGCTGGTTTGGGTTGCAGACCACGCGGCTGGACGCGCTGCGCGATATCGAAGAGGCGCTAATCGCCGCGCTGCTGGCGGAGGCCCGCCAGTTGCTGGCCGAGGAGGCGCACAGCGAATCGCCGGAGGCAGCGCTGGCGCGCCGTGCGTCTTTGCGTGACGAGCAGGAGACGCCAGCGCTTGAGCGGCATCTTCTGCCGCTGGTGCGCCAGCAGGCTCGCGAGGTGGAATCGCTGACGCGCCAGCTCGCCTCGCTACAGGCGAACCTTGAAGAACGTAAGCTTATCGATCGCGCCAAAAGCTTGTTGATGAGTCATCAGCAGCTCAGCGAGGAGCAGGCGTGGCATCAGTTGCGCAAGCTCGCGATGGATCAGAATAAACGGATGGTGGAGATTGCCGAGGCGATGCTTGCCGTCGCCCGGCTCTGGCCGGTAACCCCAAAGGAGTAGCTGCACAGCCAGCGGGCATTTTATGCATGGAAATGGGGCAGAGCGGGGGAGTGTGCGGGGCGTTTTTCGCGTGTTACTGGCGGGTGCGCTGCGCTTACCCGCCCTACAATATCGGCTCTCACGTTTTTGTAGGGTGGGTAAGCGTAGCGCACCCACCATAGGAATAACCAATCACGTTTTTGTAGGATGGGTAAGCGTAGCGCACCCACCACGGGGATAACCAATCACGTTTTTGTAGGGTGGGTAAGCGCAGCGCACCCACCATCTCCCGATAACCAGGAATAAAGGCCGGAGGAGAGGGTTTTGCTCCGGCTAAAAAAAAATCGGCCCATGAGGCCGATTTTCCGCCGGGAGCCGGGAGCCGGGATTGCAAAGGGGGCGGCGGCGAGCCCCCTTTGCACGTTCGCGTTAGGGAAGCATCCATATAAAAAAGGCGTTATGGCGAACGGAACGTGTTCACCGACCTTGTATATTTCCCTTCAGCCTGGCCGTGTAAACCGGACGGCGGGTGCGTTGCACTTACCCGCCCTACGAAGGGGAGATGTGATGCGTAGGGTGGGTAAGCGCAGCGCACCCGCCACGGAACCCACCCTAAAACCTGGCACACCCCTTGCTTAATTAATCCTGACAACCATTTCCCGGCAGCTCGCCAACGGCGGCGGGCAAACCGGAAAGGATAAAGGCGTCCTGCAATGTCTTCGGGCATTGGCGGACGCCTTTTTTATTTTCAGGAGCAGCCATGAGCGATTCATCCTTTTCTCTTACCCGTCGCCGCCTGTTGCAGGCCGGGGCCGCGCTTAGCGGCGCAATGCTGTTACCGGGGCTTATGAGCAGCGTGTGGGCCGCGGGGTCTGACAAACCCGAGCTCGACACCATGCGCGTCGGCTTTATTCCGCTCACCGACTGCGCGCCGGTGGTGATGGCCGCGCTGAAAGGCTTCGATAAAAAATATGGCATCCGCATTCTGCCCAGCAAAGAGGCGAGCTGGGCGGCGGTGCGCGACAAACTGGTCTCCGGCGAGCTCGATGCCGCCCATGCGCTCTATGGGCTCATCTACGGGCTGGAACTCGGTATCGCCGGTAAAGCACAGCCGATGGCGACCCTGATGACGCTCAACCAGAACGGCCAGGCGATTACGCTCAGCGCCGATCTGCTGGAGAAAGGCGTTACCACGCCCGACGCGCTGAAAAAACTGATCGCCGCAAGCGAGCCAGGCGCTTACACCTTCGCCCATACCTTTCCGACCGGCACCCACGCCATGTGGCTCTACTACTGGCTGGCGGCGGCGGGCATTCATCCTTTTAACGATGTACGCACCGTGGTGGTGCCGCCGCCGCAAATGGTGATGAACATGCGCATCGGAAATATGGTCGGCTTCTGCGTCGGCGAGCCGTGGAACGCGCGCGCCATCAACGACCGCATCGGTTTTACTGCCGCCACCTCGCAGTCCATCTTCCCGGACCACCCCGAAAAAGTGCTCGGCACCCGCCGCCTGTGGGTGGAGCAGCACCCGCACACCGCCCGCGCGCTCACCGCCGCCGTGCTGGAGGCCGCCCGCTGGATAGACGCCTCGGACGACAACCGGCGCGAAACCGCGCAGGTGCTGGCGAAACGCGCGTATCTCAATACCAAAGTGCAATACCTCACGCCACGCATGCTCGGCGAGTACGACGACGGTGCCGGAAAGCGCTGGCAAGACGATCACGGCATGCGCTTCTTCCGCGACGGCGAAGTGAGCTACCCGTGGCACTCCGACGGCATGTGGTTCTTAACCCAGTTCCGCCGCTGGGGGTTGTTGAAAACCGATCCGGACTACGCGGCCATCGCCGCGCGCATTAACCGCACCGACATCTATCAGCAGGCCGCAGAGGCGGTGGGCGGGATTGCGCTGCCCGCGTCGACGCGTCGCACCAGCCGTCTGATGGACGGCAGCGTCTGGGACGGGCGCGATCCCGCCGCGTATGCCGCCCGTTTTGCCATGAAACGTTAAGGGGAAACCATGAAAAAGCGTAAACAGACCGTCAGCGCGGCGCCTGAAAAGCCCGCCGGTGAAGTGATAGTGATGCCCCGCGTGGCGGTGCGTAAACGCCGCGCGCCGCTTGCGGCCACGGTAAACGCGCTGCTGGCCCGCGTGGTGCCGGCCATTCTGGGCCTGGCGCTGCTGGTGATTGCCTGGCAAATCGCGGCCGTCAGCAGCAAAGGCTTTCCGACGCCGCTCAGCACGCTCGACTCGGCGCTGACGCTGTTCGCCGATCCGTTCTACAACGACGGGCCAAACGATCAGGGCATCGGCTGGAATGTGCTGGCCTCGCTTAGTCGCGTGGCGGTGGGCTTTGGGCTGGCGGCGCTGGTGGGCATTCCGCTGGGTTTTCTGATTGGCCGCTTTACCTTTCTCGGGCGGATGTTCAACCCGCTCATCGCGCTCCTGCGCCCGGTCAGCCCGCTCGCCTGGCTACCCATCGGCCTGCTGCTGTTTCAGAAGGCTGAGCCGGCCTCCAGCTGGACCATTTTCATCTGCTCTATCTGGCCGATGGTCATCAACACCGCCGAAGGAGTGAAGCGTATCCCGGAGGACTACCTCAACGTGGCGCGCGTATTACAGCTCTCCGAGTGGACCGTCATGCGCCGCATCCTCTTTCCGGCAGTGCTGCCCGCGGTGCTTACCGGCGTGCGGCTCTCCATCGGCATCGCCTGGCTTGTGATCGTCGCCGCCGAAATGCTCACCGGCGGCCTCGGCATCGGCTTCTGGATCTGGAACGAGTGGAACAACCTCAACGTGGAAAACATTCTCATCGCCATCGTCATCATCGGCGTGGTGGGGCTCTTGCTGGAGCAGGGGCTGATGCTTATCGCCCGCCGCTTCAGCTGGCAGGACAAATAAGGAGCGAACATGAAACCGATCATTCAGGTACAGAACGTCAGTCAGCGCTTCAACACGGCCAGCGGCGAGTTTCTGGCGTTGCAAAACGTCAGTTTCGACATCAACGCGGGCGAAACCGTGAGCCTTATCGGCCACTCCGGCTGCGGCAAATCGACGCTGCTCAATCTCATCGCGGGCATCACGCTGCCGAGCGAAGGCGGGCTGCTGTGCGATAACCGTGAAATCGCCGGGCCCGGCCCTGAACGCGCCGTGGTGTTTCAGAACCATTCGCTGCTGCCCTGGCTCACCTGCTTTGACAATGTGGCGCTGGCGGTGGATCAGGTATTTCGCAAAACCATGGATAAAGCGCAGCGCCGGGAGTGGATTATTCACAACCTGGAGCGGGTGCAGATGGGGCACGCGCTCAACAAACGCCCCGGCGAGATCTCCGGCGGCATGAAGCAGCGCGTCGGCATTGCCCGCGCGCTGGCGATGAAACCGAAAGTGCTGCTGATGGATGAACCGTTCGGCGCGCTTGATGCGCTGACCCGCGCGCATTTGCAGGATGCCGTGATGCACATCCAGCAGGAGCTTAACACCACGATTGTGCTGATTACGCATGACGTGGACGAGGCGGTGCTGCTCTCCGATCGCGTACTGATGATGACCAATGGCCCGGCGGCGACGGTGGGCGAGGCGCTGGAGGTCAATCTGCCGCGCCCGCGCAACCGGGTGCAGCTCGCCGACGACAGCCGCTATCACCAGATGCGTCAGCAGATCCTGCATTTCCTCTACGAAAAACAGCCGAAAGCGGCGTAAGGAGCGGCGATGGCGCAACGACTGGTGATTATCGGCAACGGCATGGCGGCGGTGCGTCTGGTGGAGCAACTGCTGGCGCGCGCGCCGGAACGCTTCGCCATCACGCTTATCGGCGATGAACCGCTGCCCGCCTATAACCGCATCCTGCTCTCGCCGGTGCTGGCGGGCGAAAAGACCGCCGCGCAGACGCAGCTTCACGACGCATCCTGGTATTTACGTTACGGTGTCACGTTACTAACCGGCGAGCGGGCGCTGGCGGTGGATCTGGACGCGCGCACCGTCACCACCGCGGCGCGCACGCTGCCCTGGGATGAACTGGTGTTCGCCACCGGCTCGACGCCGTTTATTCCGCCCATTGAAGGCAGCGGGCTGCCGCACGTGCGCGCCTTTCGCACGCTGGCGGATGTCGGGGCGCTTCTCGCGACGCCCGGCCCCGCCGTGGTGCTGGGCGGCGGCCTGCTTGGGGTGGAAGCGGCCGCGGCGCTCGCCCGTCAGGGGGCGGCGGTGACGCTGGTGCATCGTCACCCGTGGTTGATGGAGCAGCAGCTGGATGCGCAGGCGGGCGAGTGGCTCGCCGAAAGCCTGCGCGCGCGCCACATTCGCGTGCTGACCGGCAGCGGCATCACACGCATCACGCCAGATGACGTCACGCTCGCCTGCGGCGAAACCGTCCCGGCGCAGCGGGTGGTGATCGCCACCGGCGTGCGTCCGGCTATCGCGCTGGCGCAGTCCGCCGGGCTCGCTTGCCAGCGCGGCATTGTGGTGGATGACACGCTTCGCGCCTCGCACCCGGCGGTGAGCGCCATCGGCGAGTGCTGCGAAATCGACGCGCAGACCTGGGGGCTGGTGGCGCCCTGTCTGCAACAGGCAGACGTGCTGGCGGCGAGGCTCTGCGGCGAGACGGCGCGCTTTGGTTATGAGGAAAAAGGCACGCGGCTCAAGGTCACCGGTATCGCGGTTTTCAGCGCGGGCGAGGTGACGCCGGGCCCGCAGGCGCAGACGCTGACAAGCCTCGACCCACTAGCCCGCCATTATCGCCGCCTGATTATCGAGCACGGCAGGCTCACCGGCGTGCTGCTGTATGGCGATACCGACAGCGCCGGCGAGCTGATGAATCACTTCGGGCAGCCGCTGCGCGCCAGCGCCGGGCTGCTGTTTGATGAAACCGATGAAACGCAGCCCGCGGCTGCAGGATATGACACGATGACAAAACAAACTCTGGTGGTCGTGGGCCACGGCATGGTTGGGCACCATTTTCTGGAGCAGTGCGTCAGCGCCGGGCTGCATGAGCGCTTTCATATCATCGTCTTTGGCGAAGAGCGCCACGCGGCCTACGATCGCGTGCATCTCTCGGAGTATTTCGCCGGACGCAGCGCGCAGTCGCTCTCGATGGTGCAGGGCGATTTCTTCGCGCAGACGGGCATTGAACTACGCACCGGCTGTCAGATTGTGGCGCTGGATCGCGCGCGGCAGATCGTGCGCGACGCACAGGGTCACGAAACGCATTTTGACAAACTGGTGCTTGCTACCGGCTCCTGGCCGTTTGTGCCGCCGGTGCCGGGTCGTGACCTGCCGGGCTGTTTCGTCTACCGCACGCTTGACGATCTCGACGCCATCCGCGAACGCGCGCAGCACGCCACGCGCGGCGTGGTGGTGGGCGGTGGTCTGCTGGGGCTTGAGGCGGCGAATGCCCTTAAACAACTGGGGCTGAAAACGCACGTCGTGGAGTTTGCGCCGGGGCTGATGGCGGTGCAGCTCGATGCGCCTGGCGCTGCGATGCTGCGCGAGAAAATCGAGGCGCTGGAGGTCAGCGTGCATACCAGCAAATCCACCACCGCGATTGTCGAAGAAAATGGCGGACTGACGATGCAGTTTGCCGATGGCGACAGCCTGCATACCGATCTGATTGTCTTTTCGGCGGGCATTCGCCCGCAGGACAGCCTTGCGACATCGGCGGGGCTTATGACCGGCGAGCGCGGCGGCATCGTGATTGACGACCAGTGCCGCACCAGCGACGCGCATATTTTCGCCATCGGCGAATGCGCGCTGTGGGAGAACAAAATTTTCGGGCTGGTGGCACCAGGCTATCAGATGGCGCGGGTCGTTGCGGCGACGCTTGCGGGCGAGACGGCGGCATTCCGAGGCGCGGACATGAGCACCAAACTGAAGCTGCTTGGCGTCGAGGTCGCGTCGTTTGGCGACGCGCACGGGCGCACACCGGGAAGCCAGAGTTATCAGTGGACGCACGGGCCGAAGCAGATCTACAAGAAAATTGTCGTCTCGGCAGACGGCAAAACGCTGCTCGGCGGCGTGCTGGTGGGCGACAGCAGCGAATACGCCACGCTGTTACAGATGATGCTGAACGGCATGGCGCTCCCCGCCGAGCCGGAGACGCTGATCCTGCCCGCCAGCAGCGGCGCGCCCGCGAAAGGGCTCGGCGTGGCGGCGCTGCCGGAAAGCGCGCAGATCTGTTCGTGCCATAACGTCAGCAAGGCGGATATCTGCGCGGCGGTGTCGGGGGGCGCAGGCGATATGGGCGCGGTGAAAAGCTGCACCAGAGCGGCGACCGGCTGCGGCGGCTGTAGCGCGCTGGTCAAACAGGTCATGGAGTATCAGCTCGAACAGCAGGGCGTCACGGTCAAAAAAGATATCTGCGAGCACTTTGCGTATTCGCGCCAGGAGATTTACCACCTCGTGCGCGTTAATCATATCCGCACGTTTGACCAGCTCATCAGCCGCTACGGCCAGGGCCACGGCTGCGAAATCTGTAAACCGCTGGTGGGCTCGGTGCTGGCGTCGTGCTGGAATGAATACCTGCTGAAACCGGCGCATCTGCCGCTCCAGGACACCAACGATCGCTACTTTGCCAATATCCAGAAAGACGGCACCTACTCGATCGTACCGCGGATGGCGGCGGGCGAAGTGACGCCGGACGGGCTTATCGCCATCGGGCAGATAGCCAAACGCTATCAGCTTTATAGCAAAATCACCGGCGGCCAGCGCATCGATCTCTTCGGCGCGCGGCTTGAACAGCTCCCGGCGATTTGGGCGGAACTGGTGGCGGCGGGCTTTGAGACCGGCCACGCCTACGGGAAATCGCTGCGCACCGTGAAATCGTGCGTCGGCTCCACCTGGTGCCGCTACGGCGTGCAGGATTCAACGGGGCTCGCGGTAACGCTTGAGAACCGCTACAAGGGGCTGCGCGCGCCGCACAAAATCAAAATGGCGGTCTCCGGTTGCACCCGCGAATGCGCCGAGGCGCAGGGCAAGGATGTGGGCGTTATCGCCACTGACAAAGGCTGGAATCTCTACGTCTGCGGCAACGGCGGCATGAAGCCGCGCCACGCGGATCTCTTCGCAAGCGATCTCGACCGGGAGACGCTGCTGCGCACCATCGACCGCTTTCTGATGTTTTACATCCGCACCGCCGACCGTCTGCAACGTACCAGCACCTGGATGGATAACCTGGAGGGCGGCATTGAGTATCTGCGCGAGGTCATTCTTGAAGATTCGCTCGGGATTGGCGAGGAGCTGGAGCGCGAAATGGCGCAGGTGGTCGAAAGCTACCAGTGCGAATGGCAGACCACGCTGGCAAGCCCCGACCGGCTGACGCTGTTCCGTTCGTATGTCAACAGCGATAAACCGGATGAAGCCGTGCAGCGCCGCGAGCTCAGAGGCCAGCCGCAGCCGGTGGAGGTCGTGCAGCCGCTGACGCCGCGCGCGCCGGAGCGCCCGTGGCAGGCGGTGTGTGAGCTGAAAGACATTCCACCGCAGGCGGGCATCGGCGCGCGGCTTGGCGACATGCAGATTGCGCTGTTCCGCTTTGGCGATCGCGTTTACGCGCTCGATAACCTGGAGCCGGGCAGCGACGCCAATGTGTTGTCGCGCGGGCTGCTGGGGGATGTCGGCGGCGAACCGGTGGTAATTTCGCCGCTCTACAAACAGCGCATCCGGCTGCGTGACGGGCGGCTTGCGGAAGCGCTCACCGAGGCGGTACGCGCCTGGCCCGTGAAAGTGGAGGGCGGAAAGGTGTGGGTGGCCGGTCAGGCGCTGCTGTTACAGGCGCAGGCGTCATGAACGGCGTTAAGACCACCTGCCCCTATTGCGGGGTCGGCTGTGGCGTGGTGGCGCAGCGCAACGACAGCGGCACGGTGAGCGTGCGGGGCGATGAAAACCATCCCGCGAACTTCGGGCGGCTGTGCGTCAAAGGCGCGGCGCTTGGCGAGACGACCGGCCATGACGGGCGTCTGCTGTACCCGGAAGTCAACGGCGAACGGGCAAGCTGGGAGACGGCGCTCGACGCGGCGGCCTCGCGGCTTGGCGATATTATCGATAAGCACGGCCCGCAGGCGGTGGCGTTTTACGTCTCCGGGCAGCTACTCACCGAGGATTACTACGCCGCCAACAAGCTCATGAAAGGGTTTATCGGCGCGGCGAATATCGACACCAACTCGCGGCTCTGCATGTCTTCCGCCGTGGTGGGCTACAAGCGGGCGTTCGGGGCCGATGCGGTGCCGTGTAGCTATGCGGATCTGGAGCAGACCGATCTGCTGGTGTTTGTTGGATCGAACGCCGCCTGGGCGCACCCGGTGCTGTATCAGCGCATCGCGGCCGCGAAGCAGGCACGCCCGGCGATGAAAATCGTCGTCATCGATCCGCGGCGTACCGCGACCTGTGATATCGCCGATCTCCACCTGGCGCTGGCGCCCGGCAGTGACGCCGGGCTGTTTGTCGGGCTGCTGAACGCGCTTTCAGCACTGCTCGCGCCTGAGACGTTCGACGGCCAGGCGCAGGCGCTCGCGGCCGCGCGGGCGTGGAGCGTGGCGCGCGTGGCGCAGTTCTGTGGGCTGCCAGAAGCCGAAGTGGCGCGCTTTTACGACTGGTTTTTGAGTGCGCCCACGGCGATGACGCTCTACACCATGGGCATTAACCAGTCCTCCAGCGGCAGCGACAAGTGCAACGCCATCATTAACGTGCATCTGGCGAGTGGTCACATCGGGCGGCCCGGCTGCGGGCCGTTTTCGCTGACCGGTCAGCCGAACGCGATGGGCGGTCGCGAAGTGGGCGGGCTGGCTAATCAGCTCGCCTGCCATATGGGCTTTGAACCGGCGGATATCGCCCGCCTCGGGCGATTCTGGGGTAGCGAGCGCATCGCGCAGACGCCCGGCCTGATGGCGGTGGAACTCTTCGACGCCATCGGGCGCGGTGAGGTAAAAGCCGTCTGGATAATGGGCACCAACCCGGCGGTATCGCTGCCGGACAGCGACGCGGTGCGCCAGGCGCTGGCGCGCTGCGAACTGGTGATGGTGTCTGACATTACCGCGCAGACCGATACGGCTGCTTTTGCGCATATTCGTTTTCCGGCGCTGGGGTGGGGGGAGAAAAACGGCACGGTGACCAATTCAGAGCGGCGGATCTCGCGCCAGCGCGCCTTTCTGCCCGCGCCCGGCGAGGCGCGCCCTGACTGGTGGATAGTCGCGCAGATGGCGCATCGCCTGGGTTTTGGCGAGGCGTTTGGCTGGCAGCATCCGCATGAGATTTTCTGCGAGCACGCGGCGCTGTCGGGGTTTGAGAACGACGGCGCGCGGGCGTTTGATATCAGTGGGCTGGCCGCGTTAACCCGCGAGGCGTATGACGCGCTCGCGCCGGTGCAGTGGCCGGTGACGAACAAACAGCCGCAGGGTACGCCGCGTCTGCTGGAAACCGGGACAGGCTGGCGTGGCGGCAGGCTGAATATGGTAGCGGTTTCTCCGGCGCTGCCGCAGGCGCGGCCCGACGCGCGTTACCCGCTGTGGCTCAATACCGGGCGTATCCGCGATCAGTGGCACACGATGACCCGTACCGGCCGCGTGGCGCGGCTGATGCAGCACCAGCCGCTGCCGCAGGTGGTGATGCATCCTGACGATGCGGCGCGCTACGGTGTGCGCGAGGGCGACCTGGTAGAAGTGGCCTCAGCGCAAGGGTTTATGGTGGGCTGGGCGGCACCTGATGACGCCCAGGCACCCGGCGCGCTGTTCGCCCCGATGCACTGGAACGCGCAGTTCGCAAGCCACGGGCGCGTCAATACGCTGGTGGCCCCGGTCTGCTGCCCGCACTCCGGCCAGCCGGAAAGCAAACAGACCGCCGTGCGTCTGCAAAAACGCCGCACCGCGTGGCAGGGCGAGCTGTTTTGTCGCGATATGCCGCCGCTTGCGCCCGATCTGCTGTGGTGGCGTCAGGCGCTGGACGGCTGCCTGCATGTCACTCTGGCGGGCAATGCGTCGCCGCAACGCTGGCTGCGTGAAATGGCCGCCCGCGAAAGCTGGCAACTGCAGTATGCGCAGGGCGAAGGGGTCTTTCATCTGCTGGCGTGGCGCGACGGCGCGCTGATGCTGGCGTTTTACAGCGCGGCGCGTCGCCCGGCGGTTCAGCGCGAGGCGATTGCGGCGGCGTTCCTGGAACCGCCTGCGAACGCTGCCGCGCGTCATGCGCTGCTGGCCGGTAAAGGTGCGCAGAGCGCGCCCGCAAAGGGGCGCACTATCTGTAGCTGTTTCGGCGTGGGTGAGAACGCCATCCGCGCCGCCATTCGCGCCGGATGCGACAGCGCCGGGAAACTGGGTGACGCCCTGCGCTGTGGCACCAACTGCGGCTCCTGCATCCCGGAGCTTAAAGCGCTGCTGGCGCAGACGGCGTCACTGCCCGAAGCGGCCAATCAGACCGGTGGCGGCGAGCGCGTGGCCTTTGAGTTTCGTGAAGAGCTCCTCACGCGTCAGGCCGGGCGGGAGATCGGCCGGTAGATCGGTTGCGATAAGCGTAAAGGTGTAATGGTGCGCGCCACTGCCGGGCGGCGGGCAGGGGCCGTGCCAGGCGCTGGTCCCCGGCGTGTTTTTCCCGCCGGTAAAGCCTTTGCCCTCTGTCAGCGCATTGGCGGCAAGGCCAGTGGTGCTGGCGGGTATGTTATAGGCCACCAGGTGCGTCACGCCAAGCCCCTTCGCGCCCTCCGGGTCATGGACGATCAGCGCGAAACGCGTCGTGCCCTGCGGCGCATGGCTCCAGACCAGCGCAGGCGACTGATTCTCACCGGTACAGTTGGGGTTTTGCTTCGCGTTACCGGCGAATTTTTTCTCCATCATGCCGTTATCGGCGAACGAGGGGGACTGCAACATAAAAATACCGTCATCGGACGCAGCGGCGGCGTTCACAGCGGCAACCGCCAGCAGGCAAGCGAGCAGCGTTTTTTTCATCGGCGTGTCTCACGCAGGGTGGGAATGTTAAGCGTAGCGCACCGCGCGTAAACGGGATGAGGATTATCCTTAAAAGCCGCGTCAGGGCTTGTCGGGAGCGGCAAACGCGATATGGTATACTGTATAAATGTATCCATTTCCGGCAAAACCGGCCCAGGAGAGACAAATTCATACGTGATGCGGTGGTTATTGGTTGTCCTTCCCTCAGTTGTTACCGCCGCGCTGCTGCCGGTCCGTGCAGATGCGGCTAGCCAGAGCGACGACTACGTGCGCCAGGCGCAAAACCCCTTCGATGAAAATGGCGATAACCTGCCCGATCTCGGCCTCGCGCCCGAAAATAACGCGGCGGAGAAGCATTTCGCCCGCGTGTTAAAAGCCTTTGGCGAAGCGAGCCAGACCGACAGCACGCTTTCACCCGGCCAGCAGGCGCGCCATTTCGCGTTTGACCGTTTGCGTGACGCGGTGAGCAGCAGCATTACCAGCGAGGCCGAAAGCCTGCTGTCGCCGTGGGGTAACGCCACGGTGGATCTGCTGGTGGATGAAGAGGGGAATTTTAACGGCAGCAGCGGCTCGCTGTTTACGCCCTGGCAGGACAATAACCGCTATCTCACCTGGAGCCAGGTCGGCGTCAGCCAGCAAAATCAGGGGCTGGTGGGTAACGCAGGCATCGGCCAGCGCTGGGCGGCCGGTCACTGGCTGCTCGGCTATAACACCTTTTATGACCGTCTGTTTGACGACGATACCTCACGCGCCGGGTTTGGCGCAGAGGCGTGGGGCGACTATCTGCGCCTTTCCGCTAACTATTATCAACCGCTTGGCGGCTGGCAGCACCGCGCGGGTTTGCTGGAACAGCGCATGGCGCGCGGTTATGACGTGACCGCGCAGGCGTATCTGCCGTTCTATCAGCACATCAATACCAGCGTCAGCTTTGAGCAATATTTCGGCGATCAGGTAGAGCTGTTCGACAGCGGCACCGGTTATCACAACCCGGTCGCGGTGAAAGTGGGGCTGAGCTATACGCCGGTGCCACTCGTCACCGTCAGCGCGCATCACCGCCAGGGGGAAAGCGGCGTGAGCCAGAATGATTTAGGGCTGAAGCTGAATTACCGCTTTGGCGTGCCGCTTACTAAGCAACTCTCGCCGGACGAAGTGGCCGCCTCACGTTCGCTTCGCGGCAGCCGCTATGACCGCGTGGAGCGCACTAACGTGCCGGTGATGGAGTTTCGCCAGCGCAAGACGCTGTCGGTATTCCTCGCGACGCCGCCGTGGGATCTCAGCGCGGGCGAAACCGTGGCGCTGAAGTTACAGGTACGCAGCCGCCACGGGATCCGCCAGCTCTCCTGGCAGGGCGACACTCAGGCGCTGAGCCTGACGCCGCCGCTGGACAGCACCAGCGCCGACGGCTGGACGGTCATTATGCCCGCCTGGGATAACGCGCCGGGGGCCAGCAACAGCTGGCGGCTGTCGGTGACGGTCGAGGATGAACAGGGCCAGCGCGTGACCTCAAACTGGATAACCCTGAAGCTTTCCGCGCCGGTACAGACGCTGCCGCAGGACGATCCGCGCTATGAACTGCTGGCACCGGTGCCTTAAAAAATGCGTTCCTGATGTACCCAGACCGCCGCTTCGACGCGCGATTTGAGCTTCATCTTTTTCAGCAGATGCTTCACATGCACTTTGACGGTGCTTTCGGTGATATCGAGCTTGCGGGCGATCATTTTGTTCGGCAGGCCCTGGGCGATGAGCTTGAGAATATCGCGCTCGCGCGGCGTGAGCTGGGAGACATCGCGGCCTGACGTCGCGCGGCTCGCACGCAGGCTCGCCGCCAGCACCGGCGTTAACGCTTCGCTTAAGACCATTTCGCCCGCTGCCGCCTGTTGCAGCGCCTTGAGCAGATCTTCCGGCTCCATATCTTTAAGCAAGTACCCATCCGCGCCGCGCTTAAGCGCCGTCACTACGTCCTCTTCGTGGTTCGAGACGCTGAAGACCACCACACGGCCCGACAGCGCTTTTTCACGCAGTTTATCGAGGGTTTCCAGGCCGTTCATACCGGGCATATTGAGATCAAGCAGGATCAGATCCGGGTCGAGCGCTTCGGCCATTTCGATACCTTGCTCGCCGTTTCCGGCTTCGCCGACCACCGTGATAGCGGGTGCCATGCTGACCAACTGTTTTACGCCGCTGCGAAGCATAGGGTGATCGTCAATCAGCAGAATGGTTGCCGGTTCCGGGTTATTCATGAACTTCTCCTTCTGGAAGAGCGGGGACGGATGAAAACGGCGCATCGGGGATAAAGGTCACCACCACTTCGGTGCCGCCTTCTGCTCGTCGCCGTACCTGACAGTCGCCGCGCAAACTCTGCGCGCGGTCGCGCATAATAATTAAGCCGTAGTGGTTAGTGCGCCCGGCGTTATCCGGCAGGCCACGGCCATTGTCGGCCACGCACAGCCGTACCTGGCCCTCCTGCAGCGTGACGCTGACGCGAATTTCGCTGGCATCGGCATGCTTAAACGCATTGTTTAACGCCTCGCGCGCAATCTGCACCAGATGAATCGCCTGATGCGACGGCACCAGCCGCGGCGGGAGCTGATAATCAAGCACCACCGGGAAACCGAGCCGCGCGCTGAACTCCTGACAGCTTGCCACCAGCGCCGCCTTAAGCCCTGGCTCGTTGAGCTGTAAACGGAACGTCGTGAGCAGCTCGCGCAGTTGCCGCCAGGAGGCGTTCAGTTCATGGCGGATCTGGCCCAGCAGTTCGCGGCTCTCCTGCGGCAGCGCATCGCCCTGCATCTGCAGGCAGCTGATTTGCATTTTCATACAGGAGAGCGACTGCGCGATAGAGTCATGCAGCTCACGCGCAATGGCGGCGCGCTCCTCCATCACCAGCAGCTGCTGTTTGCGCTCCTGCTGACGCTCCAGCGCCAGCGTTGCAGTGAGCTGCTCCATGAGCGTGTCGATCATCTGCTGCTGGTCGCGGCTCAGATGACAACCCGCGGGCAACGTCGCCAGCAGGAGGCCATACTGGGTGTGAAGATCGCCAAGCCGCCATTTCAGCGTCGTGCCGGTTTCGCTCTCCGTGCGCAGATGCCGCGGGCAAAGATGACAGCCGATTTCGTCGCAGCGCTCGTCCGGTTGCCAGACAAACTCCTGATAGTGCTCTTCGTCGTCCACTTCATAAACGCGCAGTGCGATATCGCGCAGCAGCGTGAGATTTTGCAGGCGCGTCAGCACCGGTGCCAGCCGCTCGCACAGCGGCACGTCGGAATGCAGGCGACGGTTCGCCTCCCACAAAAACGACAGGATCTGGTTTTTCTGCTCAAGCCCGGCGGTTTTTTCCTGCACGCGTTGCTCAAGGCTCGCGTAGCTTTCGGCAAGCTCCGCCGACATGCTGTTAAGCGCATGGCCAAGCGTTGCCATCTCATCGCGCCCGGAGACGCTGGCGCGCTGGCTGAAATCGCGGTGGCCCACGGCGTGGGCTATTTCAAGCAGCTGTCGCCACGGGCGCAGCAGGCGGCGGCGCAGCCAGAGCAGGGTAAAGAGCAGTAAAAGCCCCATCAGCAGCGCCATGCCGCGCTGCAACATGACTATCTGCGCGATGCGGTGTTCAGTGGAGCTGTCAAAGGCGCTGACCAGCGCGTCTATCTGGCCGACAAACTGCGTGACTTGCCCGCTCACCTCCTGCGGCGAATGGGCGTCGCGCAGCGCGGGCGCAAGATGCTGTCGCCAGTAGCGCTGGATAGCCAGCAGCGCTGCCTGCTGACCATCGCGCACCGCGGCCTGCTGCAGCTCATCGCTCCAGGCGGTGCGCTCCATCTCGTTAAACATCCCGGTGCGGGTAGTGCCGACCGGGACGGCGGCGAGCAGACGATAGCTCTGCATGCGCAGCGACCCGGCTTTGTTGATAGCATGCGCGCTGCCCTGAACGCCCTGCGCCAGCCAGCCCGCCAGCGCCATGCCCCCCATGCCGAGGCCGGCGAGCAGTAGCACGATGATCGCCAGTTGATTAGCGAGGGTCAGCGGGGAAAAGCGTCGTTTCAGCATGGCGATGCGCGCTCCTTAACGCGGCGTCGGGACAGGCGTAGGATCTATTCTCAGGTATCCCCTGGAGTATACCCATACCCATTGTGGATTACTCCTTAATTGCCATTCATGTCACCCATTGTACACCGGCGGCATGCGCACAAGCGCTGCGTCTGAAAAACCACACTTTTTTTAGCGCTTAGCTCTACTCCCTGGGGGGTAAGGCGTTTTTTTGCACAAATCAGAGAGCGTATATCCATTGATTTACATCAACTTAAGCGCGCGGCGAGACGCTACCGTGGCGGCATTATCCCCTTCATGTTTGAGGTGTTTATGAGTGACTCTTCCGCTGCGGCACGTTCCACAAGCGGGTTGATTACCGACTGGCGACCTGAGGATGTTCAGTTCTGGCAGCGTACCGGCCAGCACACCGCCCGTCGTAATCTGTGGATCTCCGTGCCTTGTCTGCTGCTCGCTTTCTGCGTCTGGATGTTGTTCAGCGCAGTGGCGGTCAATCTGAATAAGGTGGGCTTTCGTTTTACCACCGATCAGCTGTTTATGCTGACCGCGCTGCCGTCGGTCTCCGGCGCGCTGCTGCGCGTGCCCTACTCCTTTATGGTGCCGATTTTCGGCGGTCGTCGCTGGACGGCGTTCAGCACCGGCATCCTGATTATTCCGTGCGTGTGGCTGGGTTTTGCCGTGCAGGATCCTTCCACGTCCTTTGGCACGTTTATCATCATTTCACTGCTGTGCGGTTTTGCCGGGGCGAACTTCGCGTCCAGCATGGCGAACATCAGCTTTTTCTTCCCGAAACAGAAACAGGGCGGGGCGCTCGGTATTAACGGCGGTCTCGGCAACCTGGGCGTCAGCGTGATGCAGCTGGTCGCGCCGCTTGCGATTTCGCTCTCCATCTTCGCCGCGTTCGGCAGCGAAGGCGTTATGCAGGATGACGGCACGCGCCTTTATCTGGAAAACGCCGCGTGGGTGTGGGTGCCGTTCCTCGCAGTCTTTACGCTGGCGGCGTGGTTTGGCATGAACGATCTGGCGACTTCGAAAGCGTCTTTCCGCGCGCAGCTTCCGGTGCTTAAACGCGGTCATCTGTGGATGATGAGCCTGCTGTATCTCGCGACCTTCGGCTCGTTCATCGGCTTCTCGGCGGGTTTTGCGATGCTTTCAAAAACCCAGTTCCCGCAAGTGAACGTGATGCACTTTGCTTTCTTCGGGCCGCTGCTCGGCGCGCTGGCGCGCTCGGCAGGCGGGGCGATTTCTGACCGTCTGGGCGGTACGCGCGTAACGCTGGTGAACTTCGTTCTGATGGCGGTGTTCAGCGCGCTGCTGTTTGTAACGCTGCCGTCAGGCGGTGTGGGCGGCAATTTTGCGGCCTTCTTTGGCGTGTTCCTGGCGCTGTTCCTGACCGCCGGGCTCGGCAGTGGTTCGACGTTCCAGATGATTTCGGTGATTTTCCGCAAACTGACCATGGATCGCGTGAAAGCGGCAGGCGGCAGCGATGAGCAGGCGATGCGTGAAGCCGCGACTGACACCGCGGCGGCGCTCGGGTTTATCTCCGCGATTGGCGCCATTGGCGGGTTCTTTATCCCGAAAGCGTTTGGTACATCGCTGGCGCTCACCGGCTCACCGGCAGGCGCGATGAAAGTCTTCTTAGTGTTTTATATTGCTTGCGTAGTGCTGACCTGGGCCGTCTATGGCCGTAAATCAGCACGCTGACCCCTTAACCTTTTGGTTATCCTTTGCGCGGCCTGGCCGCGCTTTTTTTATGCCTGAGTTAGTTACAACATACTTATTGATGGCTTTAGCGTTTCAGTGCGGGCCGGGGGCGATAAAACGGCAAATAAGCGTGGCGGAGCTCACGTTCACTTTCAGACTACCCCTTAATACCCGACGGTTAACCGAAAGCGGTTAAAAAATCGTCATTTTGATAAAAAATATATTATATACAAAGAGTTAATGGATTGTCCTGTATCCCCCTTTGGGGGTAATGACATTTTGCGGTGCATTTTCTAAGCCAGACCGCGTTGATCGTTGTCAATTCTGCTGGCTAATCCACGCGTTACCGTCCCGTCCATTGAGCCAATGTCGATTTGACCAGAGAGCCAACAGGCTCCACACAGGAGAACACCCCGAATGAGTAAATTCCTGGACAGGTTCCGCTATTTCAAACAGAAAGGCGAAACCTTTGCCGATGGGCATGGACAACTTCTGGATACGAACCGGGACTGGGAAGAGGGTTACCGTCAGCGCTGGCAGCATGACAAAATTGTCCGCTCCACCCACGGCGTTAACTGTACCGGTTCCTGCAGCTGGAAGATTTACGTCAAAAACGGTCTGGTCACCTGGGAAACCCAGCAGACCGACTACCCACGTACCCGCCCTGATATGCCGAACCACGAGCCGCGTGGCTGCCCGCGTGGGGCCAGCTACTCCTGGTATCTCTACAGCGCCAACCGTCTGAAATATCCGCTGATGCGCAAACGCCTGATTAAACTGTGGCGCGACGCGAAAGCGCAGCACAGCGATCCGGTGAACGCCTGGGCGTCCATCATGGAAGACAGCGAAAAAGCGAAAAGCTACAAACAGGCGCGCGGACGCGGCGGTTTTGTGCGCTCTTCCTGGCAGGAGGTGAATGAGCTTATCGCCGCCGCTAACGTCTGGACCGCCAAAACCTTTGGCCCGGACCGCATCGCGGGCTTCTCGCCGATCCCGGCCATGTCGATGGTTTCTTACGCCTCCGGCGCGCGTTACCTGTCGCTTATTGGCGGTACCTGCCTGAGCTTTTACGACTGGTATTGCGACCTGCCGCCCGCCTCGCCGATGACCTGGGGCGAACAAACCGACGTGCCGGAATCCGCCGACTGGTATAACTCCAGCTACATCATCGCCTGGGGTTCTAACGTTCCGCAGACCCGTACCCCGGACGCCCACTTCTTTACCGAAGTGCGCTACAAAGGCACCAAAACCGTCGCCGTTACGCCGGATTACGCCGAAATCGCCAAACTGTGCGACCTGTGGCTCGCGCCCAAACAGGGCACCGACAGCGCGATGGCGCTGGCGATGGGCCATGTGATGTTGCGTGAATTCCACCTCGACAAACCGAGCCAGTATTTCACCGATTACGTGCGCCGCTACACCGACATGCCGATGCTGGTGATGCTCGAAGCGCGCGACGGCTTCTACGCCGCGGGCCGCATGCTGCGCGCCTCGGATCTGGTCGATAATCTGGGCCAGGAAAATAACCCCGAGTGGAAAACCGTCGCGTTCGATAACCGCGATGGCGATATGGTCGCGCCGAACGGCTCTATCGGCTTCCGCTGGGGCGAAAAAGGCAAATGGAACCTGGAACAGCGCGATGGCACCACCGGTGAAGAGACCGAACTGCGTCTCTCGCTGCTGGGCCACCACGACGAGGTGGCAGAGGTTGGCTTCCCGTACTTTGGCGGTGAAAGCAGCGAACATTTCAACAGCGTGAAGCTTGAAAACATTCTGCTGCATAAACTGCCGGTGAAACGCCTGCAGCTTGCCGACGGCTCCAGCGCGCTGGTGGCGACGGTCTACGACTTAACGCTTGCCAACTATGGTCTGGATCGCGGTCTTGGCGATGCCAACTGCGCGGCGAGCTACGACGACGTGAAAGCCTACACCCCGGCCTGGGCCGAACAGGTGACCGGCGTGCCGCGCGCGCAGATTATCCGTACCGCACGCGAATTTGCCGATAACGCCGATAAGACCCATGGCCGTTCGATGATCATCGTCGGTGCCGGTATGAACCACTGGTATCACATGGACATGAACTACCGTGGGCTCATCAATATGCTGGTGTTCTGCGGCTGCGTCGGTCAGAGCGGCGGCGGCTGGGCGCACTATGTGGGCCAGGAGAAACTGCGTCCGCAAACAGGCTGGACGCCGCTGGCGTTCGCGCTGGACTGGAACCGTCCGCCGCGCCATATGAACAGCACGTCGTTCTTCTACAACCACTCCAGCCAGTGGCGCTACGAATCCCTGACGACCGACGATCTGCTGTCGCCGCTCGCGGATAAGTCGCGCTACAGCGGCCATCTGATTGACTTTAACGTGCGCGCCGAGCGTATGGGCTGGCTGCCGTCCGCGCCGCAGCTTGGCACCAACCCGCTGCGCATCAAAGCCGCGGCGGACGCCGCCGGCATGAGCCCGGTGGATTACACCGTGAACGCGCTGAAATCGGGCGACATTCGCTTTGCGGCCGAAGAGCCAGAAAACGGCAAAAACCACCCGCGCAACCTGTTCGTCTGGCGCTCCAACCTGCTGGGTTCTTCCGGTAAAGGGCATGAGTACATGCTCAAATACCTGCTCGGCACCGAAAACGGCATTCAGGGCAAAGATTTGGGCCAGCAGGGCGGCGTGAAGCCGGAAGAGATCGAATGGCAGGACAACGGCCTTGACGGCAAACTGGATCTGGTGGTGACGCTCGATTTCCGCCTCTCCAGCACCTGTCTCTATTCCGATATCGTGCTGCCGACCGCCACCTGGTATGAGAAAGACGATATGAATACTTCGGATATGCATCCGTTTATTCATCCGCTTTCCGCCGCGGTGGACCCGGCCTGGGAATCCAAAAGCGACTGGGAGATTTACAAAGGCATCGCGAAGAAATTCTCCGAGCTGTGCGTCGGCCATCTCGGCGTGGAAACCGACGTCGTCACGCTGCCTATTCAGCACGACTCCGCCGCCGAACTGGCGCAGCCGCTCGATGTGAAAGACTGGAAAAAAGGCGAATGCGACCTGATCCCCGGCAAAACCGCGCCGCACATCATCGCGGTACAGCGCGACTACCCGGCGACCTATGAGCGCTTCACCTCCATCGGCCCGCTGCTGGAGACCATCGGCAACGGCGGCAAGGGCATCGCCTGGAATACCCAGAGCGAAATGGATCTGCTGCGCAAGCTTAACTACACCAAGCAGGACGGCCCGGCCAAAGGCCAGCCGATGCTGAACACCGCGATTGACGCCGCCGAGATGATCTTAACGCTCGCGCCGGAAACCAACGGCCAGGTGGCGGTAAAAGCCTGGGCGGCGCTGAGTGAATTCACCGGCCGCGACCATACGCATCTCGCGCTGAACAAAGAAGAAGAGAAGATTCGCTTCCGCGATATCCAGGCGCAGCCGCGCAAAATCATCTCCAGCCCCACCTGGTCCGGGCTTGAAGATGAGCATGTCTCGTACAACGCCGGTTATACCAACGTTCACGAGCTGATCCCGTGGCGCACGCTCTCTGGTCGTCAGCAGCTCTATCAGGATCACCCGTGGATGCGCGATTTCGGCGAGAGCCTGCTGGTGTATCGTCCGCCGATCGACACCCGTTCGGTGAAAGCCGTAATGGGGCAGAAATCCAACGGCAACCCTGAGAAGGCGCTGAACTTCCTGACGCCGCACCAGAAATGGGGCATTCACTCCACCTACAGCGACAACCTGCTGATGCTGACGCTGTCGCGCGGCGGCCCGATTGTCTGGATGAGCGAAGTCGACGCGAAAGATCTCGGCATTGCGGATAACGACTGGATTGAAGTGTTTAACGCCAACGGCGCGCTGACCGCCCGTGCGGTGGTAAGCCAGCGTGTGCCTGCCGGGATGACAATGATGTACCACGCGCAGGAACGCATCGTGAATATTCCGGGCTCGGAAATCACCGGCCAGCGCGGCGGTATTCATAACTCGGTGACGCGCATCAGCCCGAAACCGACGCATATGATTGGCGGCTATGCGCAACTGGCCTACGGCTTTAACTACTACGGCACCGTCGGCTCTAACCGCGATGAGTTCGTGGTAGTACGTAAGATGAAGAACATTGACTGGTTGGACGGCGAAGGCAACGACCAGAAACAGGAGAGCGTAAAATGAAAATTCGTTCACAAGTCGGCATGGTGCTGAACCTTGATAAGTGCATCGGCTGCCACACCTGTTCGGTGACCTGTAAAAACGTCTGGACCAGCCGCGAAGGGATGGAATACGCCTGGTTCAACAATGTCGAAAGCAAGCCGGGCGTCGGCTTCCCGAACGACTGGGAAAACCAGGAGAAGTGGAAGGGCGGCTGGGTGCGCAAAATCAACGGCAAACTGCAGCCGCGCATGGGCGGCCGCGGGATGCTGCTCGGCAAAATTTTCGCCAACCCGCATCTGCCGGGCATCGACGATTACTACGAGCCGTTCGACTACGACTATCAGCATCTGCATAACGCGCCGGAAGGCAAACACCAGCCGATTGCCCGTCCGCGCTCGCTGATTACCGGCCAGCGGATGAACAAAATCGAAGCGGGCCCGAACTGGGAAGAGATCCTGGGCGGCGAGTTCGAAAAACGTTCGCAGGACAAAAACTTCGAGAACATGCAGAAGGCGATGTACGGCCAGTTCGAAAACACCTTCATGATGTATCTCCCGCGCCTGTGCGAGCACTGCCTGAACCCCGCGTGCGTGGCGACCTGCCCGAGCGGCGCGATTTACAAACGTGAAGAAGACGGCATCGTGCTGATTGACCAGGACAAATGCCGCGGCTGGCGTATGTGCATCACCGGCTGCCCGTACAAAAAAATCTACTTCAACTGGAAGAGCGGGAAGTCCGAGAAGTGCATCTTTTGTTATCCGCGTATCGAAGCGGGGATGCCGACGGTCTGCTCCGAAACCTGCGTAGGCCGCATTCGCTACCTCGGCGTGCTGCTGTATGACGCGGACGCCATCGAACAGGCGGCGAGCACCGAGCATGAAACCGATCTCTATCAGCGCCAGCTGGATGTGTTCCTCGACCCGAACGATCCGGCGGTTATTGAACAGGCGCTGAAAGATGGCGTGCCGCAGAGCGTGATTGACGCGGCGCAACAGTCGCCGGTGTGGAAACTGGCGATGGACTGGAAGCTGGCGCTGCCGCTGCACCCGGAATACCGCACGCTGCCGATGGTCTGGTACGTGCCGCCGCTGTCACCGATTCAGTCTGCCGCCGACGCGGGCGAGCTGGGCCGCAACGGCATTCTGCCGGATGTCGACAGCCTGCGCATTCCGGTGCAGTACCTGGCGAACCTGCTGACCGCGGGCGATACCGCGCCGGTGCTGCTGGCGCTGAAACGCATGCTCGCGATGCGTCACTACAAACGTGCGGAAACCGTTGACGGCGTGAACGATACCCGCGCGCTGGAAGAGGTGGGGCTGACCGAAGCGCAGGCGCAGGAGATGTACCGTTACCTGGCGATCGCGAACTACGAAGACCGCTTCGTGGTGCCGTCGAGCCACCGTGAACTGGCGCACGACGCGTTCCCGGAACGTAACGGCTGCGGCTTCAGCTTTGGCGACGGTTGCCACGGTTCGGACAGCAAATTCAACCTGTTCAACAGCCGCCGCATCGACGCCATCGACGTGACGGTGAAAACGGAGCCGCGCCAATGACCGAACTGCTGATTATCTCCCGCCTGCTGGAGTACCCGGATGCTGCCCTGTGGCAGCATCAGCAGGAGCTGTTTGACGCGCTGACAGAGACGCAGCATCTGTCGCTGCAAAACGCCCATCATCTGGGCGTCTTTATCCGCGATCTGTTGCAGGAAGATTTGCTGGATGCGCAGGCGGCCTACGGCGAACTGTTCGGCCGCGGCCGCGCCACGTCGCTGCTGCTGTTCGAACATGTGCATGGTGAATCGCGCGATCGCGGGCAGGCGATGGTGGATCTGCTGGCGCAGTATGAGCGCGCGGGGCTTGTGCTCGACAGCCGCGAGCTGCCGGATCATCTGCCGCTCTATCTGGAGTATCTGGCGCAGCGTCCGGCGCACGAGGCGATTGACGGCCTGCGGGATATCGCGCCGATTCTGGCGCTGCTCGGCGCGCGTCTTAAACAGCGTGAAAGCCGTTACGCGGTGCTGTTTGATCTGCTGATTGCGCTTTCTGACACGCAGGTGGATACCCACAAAGTGAGCGAGAAAATCGCCGATGAGGCGCGCGACGACACACCGCAGGCGCTGGATGCCGTCTGGGAAGAAGAGCAGGTGAAATTCTTCGCCGACCAGGGCTGCGGCGAATCTGACATCGCCGCGCACCAGCGCCGCTTCGCCGGAGCGGTCGCTCCGCAATATCTGAATATCTCTGCCGGAGGACAGCAATAATGCACTTCCTGAATATGTTCTTCTTTAGTATCTACCCGTACATTGCCGGTACGGTATTTCTGGTGGGCAGCTGGCTGCGTTACGACTACGGGCAGTACACCTGGCGCGCCGCCTCCAGCCAGATGCTGGACCGCAAAGGGATGAACATGGCCTCAAACCTGTTTCATTTCGGTATCCTCGGGATTTTCTTCGGCCACCTGTTCGGGATGCTGACGCCGCACTGGATGTACGAATCGTTCCTGCCAATTGCCGTGAAACAGCAACTGGCGATGATCGCAGGCGGGATCTTCGGCGCGATGACGCTCGTTGGCGGCCTGCTGCTGCTGAAGCGTCGTCTGTTCAGCCCGCGCGTGCGCGCGACCTCGACCGGCGCTGATATTCTGATCCTGGCGCTGCTGCTGACGCAGTGTACGCTTGGTCTTATCACCATTCCGTTCTCCGCCCAGCATATGGACGGTAGCGAGATGATGAAACTGGTGGGCTGGGCGCAGAGCGTGGTGACGTTCCGCAGCGGCGCGGCTGAACATCTGGACGGCGTGGCGTTTATCTACCGCGTGCATCTGGTGCTCGGTATGACGCTGTTCCTGGTGTTCCCGTTCACGCGTCTGGTGCACGTCTGGAGCGCGCCGGTCGAGTATCTGACCCGCAAATACCAGGTAGTACGCGCGCGTCGCTAAGCTTTTTTCCGCAACGCCAAACGCCAGTCCCGTCGGGCCTGGCGTTTTTTTTACGGCTTTACAGGCCGTTACGGCGTTGCCCGCTTCTCTTTCTTTCCCTGATTTTCACCAGGCTAAAAAACGCTTTTACCAGTGATGCCCATCATCAGGCCAGTGGCTCCTCCTCGTGCTGGGCTGGCTGAATCGACCGCGCCGTTCTGCTCTGGCGGCGAAATTCGCCCGGCGGCATGCCCGCGTGTTTCGTGAAGGCGACGCTGAACGCGCTCGCCGACTGGTAGCCTGTGCGCAACGCAATCTGTTCGATGTTATCCTGGCCACTCGTCAGGGCTTTTCTGGCAAGCGACATCCGCCAGAAGAGCAGGTATTGCATGGGCGACATGCCGACGGTCTCGCTGAAGGTGGCGAAAAAAGCGGAGCGGGACATCGCGCACTCTCGGGCGAGATGCGCGATTTGCCAGTCCGCGCCGGGCTTATCATGGATGAGATGCAGCGCTGTAGCGATCTTTTCGTGTTGTAACCCGCGCAGAATACCCGCCGTTTTCGCGAGCTCCGGATCGCTTCGCAACGATTCCACCAGCAACAGTTGCAAAAGATGCGTCATCACCACGTCACGTCCGGGCCGCCGGTTCCTGCTTTCATCCAGCAGGAGTTCAAAGAGCGTGACGAAACGACGCTGTCCTTTGATCAGAATTTCATTCGGTAGTAACGCGACGATAAGCGCTCTGTCCGGCGTGTCGAATTCACAGTGCCCCACATTCATCAGAAGCTCAGCCGGGCCCGTCGTTGCACCAATTCTCACGTGTCCATCGCTGAGGAGCGTTGGCACGGAGATATCGACAGGAGGCGTGGTGCCCGTGCTGGTGTTTTCAAAGGTGTAAGTGGCAGGGATCAGCATAAAATCGCCGGCCACCAGCCGCACGGGCGCTTTACCGTTAATGTGCATCAGGCATTCGCCCTGCAACACGGCGCAGTAAAACGCCTCGCCGGCAGACTCGCGGAGAATACGCCACTGACCTGCGCCTTCAACGAGTTTTGCGCGCGTTGGCCTGGGGTTAAGCAAAGCAACAATATCGGTTAACGGATCGGTCACTGGACGCTCTCTAAAGTTAAGCGGACTTCTGATTATATATTGTCCAGCTGGCGGCGGCTATGATTGCTGCTCTTGCCAACAGAGAGGATTAACCATGTCAACTGCACTGATTACCGGATGCTCTTCAGGTTTTGGGCTGGCCACAGCACAACTTTTTTTAGACAAAGGCTGGAATGTGATTGCCACCATGAGAACACCCGATCCGTCGCTTTTTCCTGAAAGTGACAGGCTGACAATTTTGCCGCTGGATATTACGTCTGAGGAGAGTATTCGTGCCGTGGTGAAAAGGGCGGGCGCGATCGATCTGCTGGTGAATAATGCAGGCGTCGGCGCGCCGGTCCCGGTTGAACTGACGCCGCTTGCCACCGCGCAGCAGTTAATGAACACCAATGTTCTGGGCACGCTGTTATTGACTCAGGCCTTTCTCCCGCAAATGAGAGAACAAAAATCAGGGGTGATCATCAATGTGTCGTCCTCTATCACCACCAAAGCGATGCCGCTGATTGGGCTTTATCGTGCCAGTAAAGCGGCGCTGAATGCCTGGAGCGAGTCATTAGCCCTTGAGGTTCGCCCCTTTGGTATTCGCGTTCATGTGGTGTTACCGGGGCGCTCGCCTGAAACGAAGTTTGGTGAAAACGCTAGGGCGTATTTTGGCGGGCGGGACGATCTGGCGTATGGAAATATGGTGGATGAATTTATCCGCATGGCGGGCGATGCCGGCTCGCCCGTGACGCACGCAGCCGATGTAGCGAACGCTATTTTTGCCGTGGCTCGCGATAAAAACACGCCGCTCTACACCGCGGCGGGTGAAGATGCCCTGCAATTTCTTACCGAAGCGCAGCAACATTCCCCGTTTGCTTGCTAATTAGCCGGGCGAAGGTGTGAAGGCACTGTAGGGTGGATAAGCGAAGCGCATCCATCGAAAGCAGATGATGCGACATGCTATTTCTCTGTCGCTCGACTCGAACCTTGTCGACGCTTCTCATCCTTCCCCGGTCCATAGCATATGCAAGATGGGAGAGTGTATGAGTCTGGGGAGATATTTGAAAGAGATGGTGGTGGGGGAAGGATTCGAACCTTCGAAGTCTGTGACGGCAGATTTACAGTCTGCTCCCTTTGGCCGCTCGGGAACCCCACCACGGGGTAATTCATATTGTAGAGGTACTGCGTGAAATGGTGGTGGGGGAAGGATTATTCGTCGCTTCGCTCCTCACCCTTCGGGCCGTTGCCTGCGGCAACGTTGTCTCGCTATCGCTCGACTCGAACCTTATCAAAGGTTCTCACCCTTCCCCTGTAAGTTTTCTTATGAAGTAAACTTTACAAGGTAACCACGGTGCAGTGGTTGAAAATGGTGGTGGGGGAAGGATTCGAACCTTCGAAGTCGATGACGGCAGATTTACAGTCTGCTCCCTTTGGCCGCTCGGGAACCCCACCACGGGGTAAAACGCTTTATTACGCATTATCGTAGCAAGGAAGGATTATTCGTCGCTTCGCGACTCACCCTTCGGGCCGTTGCCTTCGGCAACGTTCTCTCACTACGCTCGAGTCGAACCTTCGAAGTCGATGACGGCAGATTTGCAGTCAGCTCCCTCATGTACGCTCGGGAACCCCACCACGGGGTAATGCGTTGTACTGGCCTGCCTCCGCTGCGGGAAGCGGGGCGCATCATACCAAATGTCGCGCCCCTGTAAAGCCTTCCGTTAGCGAATAACGATTGTTTGCGTACTTTTTGCCCGTAACGTTTTAAACCTAAACAGAAACGGGCAATGCCCTACAGAATAATCGTGCGGTTACCGTAAACAAACACGCGCTGAGCCAGCACCTGATACAGGGCGCGGCTGAGCACGTTTTTCTCAACGTCACGGCCCGCGCGCATCATATCTTCCGCCGTGTAGGTGTGATCCACATGAATCACGTCCTGCATGATGATCGGGCCTTCATCCAGATTGTCATTCACATAGTGCGCGGTAGCGCCGATGATTTTCACGCCGCGCTCGTAGGCCTGGTGATAAGGGCGCGCGCCAATAAACGCCGGCAGGAACGAGTGATGAATATTAATAATCTTGTTCGGGAAGCGGGCGACGAAATCTGGCGTCAGGACGCGCATGTATTTCGCGAGAACCACGTAATCCGGCTCGTGCGCCGCGATGGCGTCTGCCATCTGTTTATCGTGCGCTTCGCGGGTCAGCCCTTCATGGCTTACCAGTTCAAACGGAATATCGAAACGCTCAACCAGCGGGCGCAGCGTTTCATGGTTGCCGATGACCGCAGCGATGTCGACATCCAGACCGCCGTAGTTGGCTTTCATCAGCAAATCACCGAGGCAGTGCGCCTCTTTGGTCACCAGAATGACGATGCGGCGGCGTCCGGCCGGGTTCAGCTCGCGAACGGAACCTGCAGGCAGCGCGCTGTCGAGATCGGCAAGCAGTGTGGCGTCGTTAAAAATCCCTTCCAGCTCGGTACGCATGAAGAAGCGACCGGTGCGGTGATCGACGAACTCATTGTTCTGCACAATGTTCAGCTCGTGCTTGTAGCAAATATTGGTGATGCGCGCGATGAGCCCTTTCTGATCCGGGCAGATGGTACGCAGTACTTTACGTTGTAATGCTTGCATTGCAGGGGTGATCCTGTTGAAGGTTTGCCAGTGTGTTGTCAGTCAGCGGTTTATTGCCCGCAACACTTTTTAAATTTTTTCCCGGAACCGCACGGGCACGGATCGTTGCGCCCGAAAACCGGACGGGTGCCGTCGATATAGTACCAGCGGCCCTGTTCACTGAGAAAACGCGACCGCTCGATAATTGCGCCCGATTTGCCATTTTCCTGGAAACGCGCCACAAAACTGACGTACGCTTCGTTTTCGGTATGACCAGGCGCTTCTTCAAAAATCGTCAGGCCAAGCCACTGTGTATGGGCAAAACCCGCTTCAATATCGGCGCGAAAACGGTCTGCCTGGCAGGCGGGATGCCAGGTCTTTATCAAATACTCCGCATTTTTCATCACGAAAGCGCAGTAGCGAGAGCGCATAAGCTGTGATGCCAGGGCTGCGCTCTTGTTACCAGAAAGATAAGGCTGGCAACATAGGCTATACTCCAGAGCGCTACCGCAAGGACAAAGTTGCGACACGATTTCTCCTTGAGGACAAAATTAAGGCGTTAAACGCCACAGCGGCACTATGTTAACCGAGCGACGGCCTTGATGCCACGCCGCCGCCAGAGATGCAGACTTTTACGCCCGTGGCGCCTGATGCCTGGGCGAACACACACAGCAAGGCTTAGCCTTACACAAAGGTATAAAATAAAGTATTCACATGCTGCAGTTTATCTTTTGGTCACAGGGCACTATCACTCCCGCTATATTGCGCCAGGCGCAAAAGCGTTATGTTTCTTCCTGTTGCGCTGACATTCTTCGGGCAATTCTGACAGGCACAGCCCGCCTGAGCATGCCAAACTTGGCAACAAGTCATTCAGGGGGGGAGAGATGACGCAACCATTAGCCGGCAAACAGATCCTCATCGTTGAAGATGAAGCCGTTTTTCGTTCAATGCTTGATGCATGGCTATCATCGCTGGGCGCGCAGACCCATCTTGCTGAAGATGGCGTTGACGCGCTGGAGCAAATGCACGACGCCGCGCCCGATCTGCTGATTTGCGATCTGGAAATGCCGCGCATGAATGGCCTGAAGCTGATCGAGCGTCTGCGCAACGACGGCAATCAAACCCCGATTCTGGTCATCTCCGCGACGGACAATATGGCGGATATCGCCAAAGCGCTGCGCCTTGGCGTGCAGGATGTGTTGCTAAAACCCGTCAAAGATTTTAACCGGCTGCGTGAAACCGTTTACGCCTGTCTCTATCCCAACATGTTTAATTCGCGCGTTGAGGAAGAAGAGCGGTTGTTTCAGGACTGGGACGCGCTGGTCAATAATCCTCACGCCGCCGCTAAGCTGCTGAAAGAGTTGCAGCCGCCGGTGCAGCAGGTGATGTCGCACTGCCGGGTGAATTATCGCCAGTTAGTCGCCGCGGATGAACTGGGACTGGTGCTGGATATTGCGCCAATTTCCGACAACGACCTGGCGTTTTATTGCCTGGATGTGACGCGCGCTGGCGACAACGGCGTGCTGGCCGCGCTGTTATTACGCGCATTATTTAATGGTTTGCTTCAGGAACAACTCTCGCAACAGCGGCAGCGTTTACCCGAGCTTGGGGCTTTACTTAAGCAGGTAAATCAATTGTTGCGCCAGGCAAATTTGTACGGGCAATTTCCTTTGCTGGTCGGTTATTACCACAGCGAATTAAAAAACCTCATATTAGTCTCAGCCGGTCTTAACGCGACGTTAAATACCGGAGATAACCAAATTCAGCTCAGTAATGGTGTCCCTTTGGGCACTCTGGGTAATACTTACTTAAATCAAATCAGCCAGCGCTGCGAAGCCTGGCAGTGTCAGGTCTGGGGTGCAGGTGGTCGCTTAAGACTCATGTTGTCTGCAGAATGAGCATTTGATTTATCTGATGCAGATAGCTTTTCCAGGCTGTCTGCACGGGTGGTAATATCGCGTCAGTTTTCTTCGTATTTGTCCTAAATTGCCATGACGTAAGGGTATTCAGACTCTTTCCCCATTTTTTAACTGATATACTCGAACGCGTTTTTAATTGACGAACAAGTGTGAAACTTGAACAGTCCAGGAGAATATTCAATGGCTGCCATTAATTCGAAAGTGAAAAAAGCAGTAATCCCTGTTGCGGGATTAGGAACCAGGATGTTGCCGGCCACGAAGGCGATTCCAAAAGAGATGCTGCCGCTGGTGGATAAACCGTTAATTCAGTATGTGGTTAATGAGTGTATTGCCGCTGGCATTACTGAGATTGTTCTGGTCACTCACTCCTCAAAAAATTCCATCGAAAACCACTTCGATACCAGTTTTGAACTCGAAGCGATGCTGGAAAAACGCGTGAAGCGCCAGCTGCTGGAAGAAGTGCAGTCTATCTGCCCGCCGCACGTGACCATCATGCAGGTGCGTCAGGGCCTCGCAAAAGGTCTGGGCCATGCGGTGATGTGCGCGCATCCGGTTGTCGGCAACGAGCCGGTAGCGGTCATTCTGCCAGACGTTATTCTCGATGAATTTGAATCCGACCTCTCCCAGGACAACCTGGCAGAAATGATCAAACGTTTCGATGAGACTGGCCGCAGCCAGATCATGGTTGAGCCGGTAGAAGACGTGACTGCCTACGGCGTGGTGGACTGCCAGGGCGCGCAACTGCAGCCGGGCGACAGCGTACCGATGGTGGGCATCGTTGAGAAACCGAAAGCCGACGTGGCGCCGTCCAACCTCGCGGTTGTTGGTCGTTACGTGCTCGGCGCGGATATCTGGCCTCTGCTGGCGAAAACGCCTCCGGGAGCAGGTGATGAGATCCAACTGACCGACTCCATCGCGATGCTGATGGATAAAGAAACCGTCGAGGCGTACCACATGAAAGGCAAAAGCCACGATTGCGGTAACAAACTGGGTTACATGCAGGCCTTTGTGGAATACGGAATTCGCCACAATACGCTGGGTGAAGAGTTCAAAGCCTGGCTTAACGACACCGTCGGCGACAAGAAGTAATTAATCACCCGGGACAACGTAATGAAAGTAACCGTATTTGGTATTGGCTATGTGGGGCTGGTACAGGCCGCTGTACTGGCGGAAGTTGGTCATGACGTTATGTGTATTGACGTCGACGCCAACAAGGTTGAAAACCTGAAGAAAGGGGTTATCCCTATCTATGAACCAGGCCTCACGCCGCTGGTGAAGAAAAACTACGAAGAAGGGCGTCTGCATTTCAGCACTGACGCCGCAGAAGGCGTAAACCACGGCGTGATGCAGTTTATCGCCGTAGGCACGCCGCCTGATGAGGACGGCTCTGCCGACCTGAAATATGTTACTGCTGTGGCGCGCACTATCGCCCAGCATATGACCAGCCATAAAGTCGTGCTGGATAAATCTACCGTTCCGGTTGGCACGGCGGATAAAGTCCGTCAGGTAATGAGCGAAACGCTGAAAGCGCGCGGTGTGGATTTCCCATTCGATGTGGTTTCCAACCCCGAATTCCTCAAAGAGGGCGCCGCGGTTGCCGACTGCATGCGTCCTGAGCGTATCGTGGTTGGGACGGACAACGACGACGTGGTCGAACTGCTGCGTGAGTTGTATGAGCCGTTCAACCGCAATCACGATCGCATGATCCTGATGGATATCCGCAGCGCCGAGCTGACGAAATATGCCGCCAACTGCATGCTGGCAACCAAAATCAGCTTCATGAACGAGATCTCAAACCTGGCTGAGCGCCTGGGCGCGGATGTCGAGAAAGTGCGTCAGGGCATCGGCTCCGATTCCCGTATCGGCTACCACTTTATCTATCCTGGCTGCGGCTACGGCGGCTCCTGCTTCCCGAAAGATGTTCAGGCGCTGATCCGCACTGCTGAGCATATCGGTTATGTGCCGCGCCTGCTGAAAGCGGTGGAAGACGTCAACAACGATCAGAAGATGAAGCTGCCAGAATTTATTCGTCGTCATTTCGGCGAGAATCTGGAAGGTAAAACCTTCGCGGTCTGGGGACTTTCTTTCAAACCAAATACTGACGATATGCGCGAAGCCTCAAGCCGCGTGCTGATGGAAGAGCTGTGGAAACATGGCGCCACCGTTCAGGCTTACGATCCGGAAGCGATGGATGAAACCCAGCGTATTTACGGTCATCGTGCAGACTTGCGTTTGATGGGCACCAAAGAAGCGGCGCTGCAGGGCGCGGACGCGTTGATTATCTGCACCGAGTGGCAGGCATTCCGCGCGCCGGATTTTGATTTCATCAAAAATTCCCTGAAAGAACCGGTTATCTTTGATGGCCGTAACCTGTATGATCCGGCAAGGCTCAGCAAACGCGGCTTTGTTTATTATGCAATCGGCCGTGGAGCATCCATTAACATTGCATAATTAATGAGGATCGTATGAAATTTCTGGTTACCGGCGCAGCGGGCTTTATTGGTTTTCATGTTAGCGAACGTCTGCTGGCAGCCGGTCACCAGGTTATCGGTATCGATAACCTGAATGACTATTATGACGTCAACCTCAAACTTGCCCGCCTCAATCTTCTTAAACAACACACTGCTTTTTATTTCGAAAAAATTGATCTGGCAGACCGTCAGGCAATGGAAACGTTATTTGCACAGCATCAGCCGCAACGCGTCATTCATCTTGCCGCACAGGCTGGCGTGCGTTATTCACTGGAAAATCCTCATGCCTATGCGGATGCCAACCTGACCGGGCATTTAAACGTGCTGGAAGGTTGCCGCCACCATAAGGTTGAACATTTATTATACGCATCTTCCAGCTCCGTTTACGGTCTTAACCGTAAAATGCCATTTTCTACTGACGACTCTGTCGATCATCCGGTTTCTTTATATGCGGCGACCAAAAAAGCCAATGAGCTGATGTCGCATACTTATTCGCATCTGTATGGCTTGCCGACCACAGGGCTGCGCTTTTTCACCGTATATGGCCCCTGGGGGCGTCCGGATATGGCGCTCTTTAAATTTACGCAGGCAATTGTCAAAGGCAGCAGCATTGATGTTTATAATCATGGCCAGATGCGACGCGATTTTACTTATATCGACGATATTGCTGAGGCGATTGTCCGGTTGCAGGATGTTATTCCGCAGGCAGACCCGCAGTGGACCGTGGAAAACGGTTCTCCGGCCACCAGTTCCGCGCCGTACCGTGTTTATAATATCGGCAACAGTTCTCCCGTTGCGTTAATGGATTATATTTCCGCCCTGGAAAAAGCGCTGGGCAAAGAAGCGCAGAAAAATATGCTGCCGATGCAACCGGGTGATGTGCTTGAGACGAGTGCTGACACCTCCGCACTCTATGAGGTGATCGGGTTTAAGCCGCAGACCAGCGTGGAAGAGGGCGTTAAACGCTTTGTGACGTGGTATAAAGCGTTTTATAACGTAGAGTCGTAGTCCTCCACTGTTATTGTCTCAAATCGCCTCTCGCTTGTTATGAGAGGCTTTAAAACAAAAAACCCGCCGAGGCGGGTTTTTTAATACAGCACCAAAAGCACTGTCTGAACGAAATTAATCCTTGATCAGGAAATCGTCCAGCTGTTTGCCTTGCTCGTCGATTGCTTTTTTGATCACGGCAGGCGTACGGCCCTGGCCGGTCCAGGTTTTGCTTTCGCCGTTTTCGTCGGTATAACGATATTTAGCCGGACGTGCAGCACGTTTAGCTTTAGTACCGGTTTTAGCGGCAGACATGCTGTTCAGTAATTCATTCGGATCAATACCGTCAGCGATCAGCATTTCACGGTACTGCTGTAATTTGCGAGTACGTTCTTCGATTTCCGCAGCGGCAGCGCTTTCTTCTTCACGGCGCTCATTTACAACCACTTCTAATTTCTCCAGCATCTCTTCCAGAGTTTCCAGAGTACATTCTCTCGCCTGTGCACGAAGAGTACGGATGTTGTTCAGAATTTTAAGTGCTTCGCTCATTGTAGTAATCTCAAACTTATAATGGGGTGGTGTGTTGAGCTAATAATAGAGCCTTAAATTCAGTTCTGCAATAGGCCGAAATGTAAGGAAGTCAAAATATCGGATTATTTGTGCGCGTTTAATAAAGCGATACTTAAATTTTTCTTGAAGTGACGCACAAAGTTACCCATGTAAAAACTGCCCTGATAGCGGGGCCGCCAGGTACGAATTCACAAGAGAAACACCATTTTTTAAGGGATTATTATCCGCATCAGTAAATATCTCGCCTCTGTATTAGTGGATCACTCATCAATCGCTGACCGCTGCTTATTAGAATAGCCAGCACGTTATGCCTATTTGATTAACAGGCTAAAATGGCCGCGGTCTCCACAGTTTATCCACAATAAGAGCCATAAATGTGTTTCAAAGTGTTGAGCGGGCGGCTTTTCGCCACTCGCTATATAAGGGTGGCTTGCGACGAGCCGAGAGTTGCATGCCCCTTACAGAGAATATGATACACTGGCTGCGACTAACCAACACTTAAGCCAGGGTTATCGAGCAGATGGCGCAACTTTATTTTTACTATTCGGCGATGAATGCCGGTAAATCTACAGCATTACTCCAGTCTTCATATAACTACCAGGAAAGGGGAATGCGTACCCTTGTTTATACCGCGGAAATTGATGATCGTTTTGGCGCAGGAAAGGTGAGTTCCCGTATAGGATTATCCTCGCCAGCAAGACTTTATAATGCGCATACGTCTTTATTTGAAGATATTCGCGATGCGCATCAGGAAGCCCCCGTTCATTGCGTGCTGGTGGATGAAAGTCAGTTTCTGACCCGCGATCAGGTTTACGCCCTTTCTGAAGTCGTCGATAAGCTGGATATACCCGTGCTCTGTTATGGCCTGCGTACGGATTTTCGTGGCGAACTCTTTGGAGGAAGCCAGTATTTGCTGGCATGGTCTGACAAACTGGTAGAGCTGAAAACCGTCTGCTTTTGTGGTCGTAAAGCGAGCATGGTGCTTCGTCTCGACCATGAGGGCCGACCTTATAATGAAGGCGAACAGGTCGTCATTGGTGGCAACGAGCGTTATGTGTCGGTGTGTCGTAAGCATTATAAAGAAGCCCTGGAAAAGGGCTCCCTAAAAGCGATTCAGGGCCGCTAAAAGACTTTAGCCTGCGCCCCCTATGGGTCCAACTGGACAAGCCTCACGATTGCGCTGAGGCTTTTTTATGAATAGGGTCATCTGACCGTTAAAGTCAAAAGAAACTGGGGCGCAGGAGGGTACTGAGAGAAGGATACGGGGTTTTCCACTTCATATGCGTCTTCTATATACCTCGCCACATTGCTGGTAAAAACCGATGAAGCGCAACATTCATTAGTGCATCAGTGAGGTTTAAGTCTGATGTGGGGTTTTAGTCAGACGATGGATGGTAACGCGCTGTCTGCTTTTCTTTGGTACACCGGTTTGTACAGAGCAAAAAAAACCCGCCGGGCGGCGGGTTTTTAACTTTAAACGATCTTAAACCGTTTTCTTGGCTTTTTTGTCAGCTTTCGCGACAGGAGCGGCTTCAGCTTTTACAGCTTCAGCACCTTCTTTGTATTCACGACCGTAGAAGCTATCCAGCAGGATCTGTTTCAGCTCGGCAATCAGCGGGTAGCGCGGGTTAGCGCCAGTACACTGGTCATCGAAGGCATCTTCAGACAGTTTATCAACATGGGCCAGGAAGTCGGCTTCCTGAACGCCCGCTTCACGGATAGATTTCGGAATACCCAGCTCAGCTTTGATGCTTTCCAGCCATGCCAGCAGTTTCTCAATTTTCGCTGCGGTACGGTCGCCCGGTGCAGTGAGACCCAGATGGTCGGCCACTTCAGCATAACGGCGACGCGCCTGCGGACGGTCATACTGGCTGAAAGCGGTCTGCTTGGTCGGGTTATCGTTCGCGTTATAGCGGATAACGTTAGAAATCAGCAGGGCGTTCGCCAGACCATGCGGAATGTGGAACTGTGAACCCAGTTTGTGAGCCATGGAGTGACACACGCCGAGGAAGGCGTTCGCAAACGCGATACCGGCGATAGTCGCAGCACTGTGAACACGTTCACGCGCAACCGGGTTTTTCGAACCTTCATGGTAAGACGCCGGCAGGTTTTCTTTCAGCAGTTTCAGTGCCTGCAGCGCCTGACCATCGGAGAATTCAGAGGCCAGTACAGAAACGTAAGCTTCCAGCGCGTGAGTGACCGCATCCAGACCACCGAAGGCGCAGAGTGACTTCGGCATATCCATCACCAGGTTGGCATCGACAATCGCCATATCCGGAGTCAGGGCGTAGTCCGCCAGCGGATATTTCTGACCGGTTTCGTCGTCGGTAACCACCGCAAACGGCGTAACTTCAGAACCGGTACCGGAAGTGGTGGTGACGGCGATCATTTTCGCTTTCACGCCCATTTTCGGGAACTTGTAGATACGTTTACGGATATCCATAAAGCGCAGCGCCAGTTCTTCGAAGTGGGTTTCCGGGTGTTCGTACATGACCCACATGATTTTCGCGGCATCCATCGGGGAGCCACCACCGAGCGCGATGATAACGTCCGGTTTAAAGGAGTTCATCAGCTCAGCGCCTTTGCGAACCACGCTCAGGGTTGGGTCAGCTTCTACTTCAAAGAACACTTCAGTTTCAACACCAGCCGCTTTCAGTACGGAAGTGATCTGGTCGGCATAACCGTTGTTGAACAGGAAGCGGTCAGTCACGATCATGGCGCGTTTGTGACCATCAGTAATCACTTCATCCAGCGCAATCGGCAGTGAGCCGCGACGGAAGTAGATAGATTTCGGAAGTTTATGCCACAACATGTTTTCAGCTCGCTTAGCAACGGTTTTCTTGTTGATCAGGTGTTTCGGACCAACGTTTTCAGAGATGGAGTTACCACCCCAGGAGCCGCAACCCAGCGTTAGAGACGGCGCCAGCTTGAAGTTGTAGAGATCCCCGATACCACCCTGAGAAGCCGGCGTGTTGATAAGGATACGCGCGGTTTTCATTTTATCGCCGAAGAAAGTGACGCGAGCCGGTTGGTTATCCTGGTCAGTGTACAGGCAAGAGGTATGACCGATACCGCCCATCGCAACCAGTTTTTCCGCTTTTTCAACGGCATCTTCGAAATCTTTCGCGCGATACATGGCGAGGGTCGGAGAGAGTTTCTCATGAGCGAACGGTTCGCTTTCATCCACCAGAGAGACTTCGCCAATCAGGATCTTAGTGCTGGACGGCACAGTGATGCCTGCCATCTCGGCGATTTTTACCGCCGGCTGACCTACGATAGCTGCGTTCAGCGCGCCATTCTTCAGAATGATATTCTGCACGGCTTTCAGTTCCGCGCCCTGCAGCAGGTAGCCGCCGTGGCTCGCGAAACGTTCGCGCACCGCATCATAAACAGAATCAACCACGATGACAGACTGTTCAGAGGCACAGATAACGCCGTTATCAAACGTCTTAGACATCAGGATAGAAGCGACAGCGCGTTTGATATCGGCTGTTTCGTCGATAACAACCGGCGTGTTACCAGCACCTACGCCGATCGCAGGCTTACCGGAGCTGTACGCTGCTTTCACCATGCCCGGGCCACCCGTGGCCAGAATCAGGTTGATATCCGGGTGATGCATCAGCGCGTTAGACAGCTCAACGGAAGGCTGATCAATCCAGCCGATCAGATCTTTCGGCGCGCCTGCAGCGATAGCGGCTTGCAGCACGATATCCGCTGCCTTATTAGTTGCATCTTTCGCACGCGGATGCGGAGAGAAAATGATCGCGTTACGGGTTTTCAGGCTGATAAGCGATTTGAAAATGGCGGTAGACGTTGGGTTAGTGGTCGGAACGATACCGCAGATGATGCCGATAGGTTCAGCGATGGTAATCGTACCAAAGGTGTCATCTTCGTCGAGAATGCCGCAGGTTTTCTCGTCTTTATAGGCGTTGTAGATATATTCAGAAGCAAAGTGGTTTTTGATCACTTTATCTTCGACGATACCCATTCCGGATTCGGCAACGGCCATTTTAGCGAGGGGGATTCGAGCATCTGCAGCGGCCAGAGCGGCGGCGCGGAAGATTTTGTCAACCTGTTCTTGGGTGAAGTTGGCATATTCACGCTGGGCTTTTTTGACGCGCTCGACGAGGGCGTTTAGTTCAGCGACATTAGTAACAGCCATAATGCTCTCCTGATAATGTTAAACTCTTTTAGTAAATCATCTGCTCGAAACGACAGTATAGTCAGCCCCAAACAGCGTGCGTTACAGACAGGTTTACCAGCACAACGACCACAAACCCCCGCTGATTTACTAAAAGAGCCTTGCCTTAAAACATTTCTCTGGGAAATGTCTTACTCCCTGGCGGCATCATCAAGATACTCACTTCTGGTTACCAAAAGCGTGATCTAAATCAATTTAACCCCATGCTGACTCCTTTCAGCAGCCCTTATAGCGGTATTTCAGCGTTGGTTAATATATTTACTACACTTTTGAATAATTAAATCACCATAAATCAACAAAAGAATAACACAGGTCGACGCGGTCAAATGGGCGCGAGATCAGGAATGTATAAAGGCGTAAGGGCGTAGCGTAAGCAGGGGTTTTGCATTACATTACGCACGCCGTTGCCTCACCAATCTGCGGAGCTTCCCTTGAATTCTATGCTGTTTGATTTGCCAACCTTTTTTAAGTTCTTTATTGGTCTGTTCGCACTGGTAAACCCGGTGGGCATCATTCCCGTCTTCATTAGTATGACGAGCTATCAGACCGCGGCGGCGCGCAATAAAACCAATCTGACGGCAAACCTCTCCGTGGCCATTATTCTCTGGACATCGCTGTTTCTCGGTGATGCCATACTGCAGATTTTCGGCATCTCGATTGACTCCTTCCGCATCGCTGGCGGTATTCTCGTTGTCACCATTGCGATGTCGATGATTAGCGGGAAACTGGGCGAGGATAAGCAGAATAAGCAAGAGAAGTCAGAAACGGCGATCCGTGAAAGCATCGGCGTCGTACCACTGGCATTACCACTGATGGCGGGCCCGGGGGCAATCAGTTCAACTATCGTCTGGGGTACGCGTTACCACAGCTGGCAATATATGCTGGGCTTTACGGTCGCCATCGCGCTTTTCGCGGCGTGTTGCTGGGGGGTGTTTCGCCTCGCGCCGTGGCTGGTTCGCCTTCTGGGGCAGACGGGCATTAACGTCATTACCCGTATCATGGGGCTATTATTGATGGCGCTGGGCATTGAATTTATCGTGACAGGGATTAAAGCGCTCTTTCCGGGCCTGGTAAGTTAGTCATTTTCTTTCCTCATAAAAGCGAAGCGGATGCTTCGCTTTTTTCTTTTATTATTAGCATTTCCTATAACCCTCTGCGTTTCGATTTTTTACTCATAACTTTATCTGATATCTGGTAATTGATTATTAAAACAATCAATTACAGTGTCGGTTACATTCGTTGCGTTCATAAATAAAGCAATCAGTCTGTTATTTTTGTCACATGATAGTTTGAGTATTGATGCGGGTTTAACGAAATGATATTAGTAATTTCAACGCCAGCGTAGATAAATGTGCTAATTTTTGTTCAATTGTTAACTTTATGTTGCGATGCGCTGTGAGCAGAGTGACATGACGCGCGCATACGACTGATTTTGTGTAACCTGTTGAATGAACAGGATAATAATTAGAAATCTGTACTTTGCAGCCTGCCTGGCTCCACATTGTCCTTCATGACAAAAGAGAAGCGGTTAACAAATTTGTAAATTGTATTGGCGCACAATTCACGCATTTGATACTTTCCGGCAAAACATTTGCCTGCGAATTATCAACAGGTGAGAACGATTTTCGTATGAAAGCGCTTTCCTCCAACAGGTAGCGCGCAAAGAGACTGTCCTTAAAACAGGGAAGGGCAGTAAAGAATCGACGACAGGCTGCCAGAGAGCGGCCGTGATAAATAAAGTCGGTGATAGCAAGCTGTAAAAAAGAAAACCACCTGGCAGACGCGAAAGCTCCTGCGCTGCACAGGTCCCCGTCAGGGGAGAACGGGCTGACTTTCGTCAGTAATAATAATGAGTGGAGTACCAACACAATGTCCATCATCACAAAAAAAAGTCTGGTAGCTGCGGGGATCCTTTCTGCGCTAATCGCGGGTAACGCAATGGCTGCGAATGTCCCTGCGGGTGTGCAACTGGCGGAAAAGCAGACGCTGGTGCGCAACAACGGTTCAGAAGTACAGTCTCTCGACCCGCATAAAATTGAAGGCGTGCCGGAGTCCAACATCAACCGTGACCTCTTCGAAGGTCTGCTGGTTACTGATGTTGAAGGCCACCCGAGCGCGGGTGTTGCCGAAAAGTGGGAAAACAAAGATTTTAAAGTCTGGACCTTCCATCTGCGTAAAGACGCAAAATGGTCCAATGGCGAGCCGGTCACGGCACAGGATTTCGTTTACAGCTGGCAGCGCCTGGCTGACCCGAAAACCGCCTCTCCGTATGAAAGCTACCTGCAATACGGCCACATTACGAATATCGACGACATCATCGCCGGTAAAAAACCCGCCACCGATCTTGGCGTAAAAGCGATCGACGACCATACGCTTGAAGTCACCCTGAGCGAGCCGGTCCCGTATTTCTACAAGCTGCTGGTTCACTCCTCCATGTCTCCGGTGCCTAAAGCCGTCGTTGAGAAATTTGGCGAGAAATGGACTCAGCCGGCAAACATCGTGTCCAACGGCGCGTACAAACTGAAATCCTGGGTGGTGAACGAGCGCATCGTGCTTGAGCGCAACACCAACTACTGGGATAACGCGAAAACCGTTATCAACGAAGTGACCTACCTGCCTATCTCTTCTGAAGTCACTGATGTTAACCGCTACCGCAGCGGCGAAATCGACATGACCTATAACAACATGCCGATTGAACTGTTCCAGAAGCTCAAAAAAGAGATCCCGAAAGAAGTGCACGTCGACCCGTACCTGTGCACCTACTACTACGAAATCAACAACCAGAAAGCGCCGTTTAACGATCCGCGCGTCCGTACCGCGCTGAAGCTGGGTCTGGATCGCGATATCATCGTGAATAAAGTGAAAAACCAGGGCGACCTGCCAGCCTATGGTTACACCCCGCCGTACACCGATGGCGCGAAATTCACCGAACCGGCCTGGTTCAAAATGACCCAGGAACAGCGTAACGCCGAAGCGAAAAAACTGCTCGCCGAAGCGGGCTATACCGCTGACAAGCCGCTGACGTTCGATCTGCTGTACAACACCTCCGATCTGCACAAAAAACTGGCGATCGCGGCCGCGTCCATCTGGAAGAAAAACCTGGGCGTGAACGTGAAGCTGGAAAACCAGGAGTGGAAAACCTTCCTGGATACCCGTCATCAGGGCAACTTTGACGTGGCGCGTGCGGGCTGGTGTGCGGATTACAACGAACCGACGTCCTTCCTGAACACCATGCTCTCCAACAGCTCCAACAACACCTCGCACTATAAGAGCGACGCGTTTGATAAGGTGATGCAGGAGACGCTGCAGGTGAGTGACGAAGGTCAGCGTAGCGAGCTTTACAACAAAGCGGAGCAACAACTGGATAAAGATTCCGTTATCGTTCCGGTTTATTACTACGTGAACGCCCGCCTGGTGAAACCGTGGGTCGGTGGCTACACCGGTAAAGACCCGCTGGATAATGTATACGTTAAAAACCTGTATATTATCAAACATTAATGGCAATGCGTGGGGCAGGGCGTCCTGCCCCACTGTGTCTTATTTTTCCGTGAGTCAAAGGCACACGCCAGAAGGTACGGGCAATGTTGAAATTTATTTTACGTCGCTGTCTGGAAGCGATTCCGACGCTGTTTATTCTAATTACTATCTCCTTCTTTATGATGCGTCTCGCGCCGGGGAGTCCTTTTACCGGCGAACGTAATCTTCCGCCGGAAGTGATGGCGAATATCGAGGCGAAATATCATCTTAACGACCCCATCATGACCCAGTACTTCAATTATCTGAAGCAACTGGCGAAAGGTGATTTCGGTCCGTCCTTTAAATACAAGGATTATTCGGTAAACGATCTGGTGGCCTCAAGCTTCCCGGTTTCCGCGAAATTAGGCGCTGCGGCGTTTTTACTGGCGGTGATTTTAGGCGTGGCGGCAGGTGTGATGGCCGCGCTCAAACAAAACACGAAGTGGGATTTCGCCGTCATGGGGGTGGCGATGACCGGCGTGGTCATTCCAAGCTTCGTTGTGGCGCCACTGCTGGTCATGATCTTCGCGATAACGCTGCACTGGCTGCCGGGCGGCGGCTGGAACGGCGGGGCGCTGAAATTCATGATCCTGCCGATGGTCGCGCTGTCGCTGGCTTATATCGCCAGTATCGCGCGTATTACCCGTGGCTCCATGATTGAAGTATTGCACTCCAACTTCATTCGTACCGCTCGCGCCAAAGGGCTGCCGATGCGCCGCATTATTCTGCGCCACGCGCTGAAACCCGCACTGCTGCCGGTGCTCTCCTATATGGGCCCTGCGTTTGTCGGCATCATCACCGGTTCGATGGTTATTGAAACTATTTACGGCCTGCCGGGCATTGGCCAGCTGTTCGTGAACGGCGCGCTGAACCGCGACTATTCGCTGGTACTGAGCCTGACGATTCTGGTCGGCGCGCTGACCATTCTGTTTAACGCGATCGTCGATGTGCTGTATGCCGTTATCGATCCGAAAATTCGTTACTGACACTGGAGTACGCCATGATGTTGAGTAAGAAAAACAGCGAGGCGCTGGAAAACTTCAGTGAAAAACTGGAAGTAGAAGGGCGTAGCCTGTGGCAGGACGCCCGCCGTCGCTTTATGCATAACCGCGCGGCGGTGGCGAGCCTGATTGTGCTGGCGCTGATTGCGCTGTTCGTCACCCTCGCGCCGATGCTGTCGCAGTTCAGCTATTTTGATACCGACTGGGGCATGATGTCCGCGCCACCTGATACCGAATCGGGCCACTGGTTCGGCACCGATTCTTCTGGCCGCGATCTGCTGGTGCGTGTTGCTATCGGCGGGCGTATCTCGCTGATGGTGGGCGTCGCGGCGGCGCTGGTGGCGGTAATCGTGGGTACGCTCTACGGCTCGCTTTCCGGCTATCTCGGCGGCAAAGTGGACTCGGTGATGATGCGTCTGCTGGAAATCCTTAACTCCTTCCCGTTCATGTTCTTCGTTATTCTGCTGGTGACCTTTTTCGGTCAGAACATCCTGCTGATTTTCGTCGCTATCGGGATGGTCTCCTGGCTTGATATGGCGCGTATCGTACGCGGCCAGACGCTCAGCCTGAAGCGTAAAGAGTTCATCGAAGCAGCGCAGGTGGGCGGCGTGTCGACGGCGAACATTGTCGTGCGTCATATCGTGCCGAACGTGCTGGGCGTGGTGGTGGTTTACGCCTCGCTGCTGGTGCCAAGCATGATCCTGTTTGAATCTTTCTTAAGCTTCCTCGGCCTCGGTACGCAGGAGCCGCTCAGCTCCTGGGGCGCGCTGCTGAGCGATGGCGCTAACTCCATGGAAGTGTCGCCCTGGCTGCTGCTCTTCCCGGCGGGTTTCCTGGTGGTCACCCTGTTTTGTTTTAACTTTATCGGCGATGGCTTGCGTGATGCCCTCGACCCGAAAGATCGTTAAGGAGTGCCGCCATGAGCACCATTGAACTCTCTGCGCCGCAACAGACCGCGGCGTCTCAAGCGACGCTGCTTGACGTTAAAGATTTACGCGTCACTTTCGCGACGCCTGACGGCGATGTCACCGCCGTCAACGACCTGAACTTCAGCCTGCGCGCCGGCGAAACGCTCGGCATCGTCGGCGAATCCGGCTCCGGCAAATCCCAGACGGCGTTCGCGCTGATGGGCTTGCTCGCCGCCAATGGCCGCATTGGCGGTTCGGCGACGTTTAACGGCCGTGAAATCCTCAACCTGCCGGAGCGCGAGCTAAACCGCCTGCGCGCCGAGCAGATTTCGATGATTTTCCAGGATCCGATGACCTCGCTGAACCCGTATATGCGCGTTGGTGAGCAACTGATGGAAGTGCTGATGCTGCATAAAAGCATGAGCAAAGCCGAAGCATTTGAAGAGTCGGTACGGATGCTGGACGCGGTGAAAATGCCGGAAGCGCGCAAGCGCATGCGCATGTACCCGCACGAATTCTCCGGCGGTATGCGCCAGCGCGTGATGATCGCGATGGCGCTGCTGTGCCGTCCGAAATTGCTGATCGCCGATGAACCGACCACCGCGCTCGACGTGACCGTTCAGGCGCAGATCATGACGCTCCTGAACGAACTTAAGCGCGAATTCAACACCGCCATCATTATGATCACCCACGACCTCGGCGTGGTCGCGGGCATCTGCGACAAAGTGCTGGTGATGTACGCAGGCCGCACCATGGAATATGGCAAAGCGCGTGAGGTCTTTTACGATCCGGCGCACCCGTATTCTATCGGTCTGCTTAATGCCGTACCGCGTCTCGATGCGGAAGGCGAATCCCTGCTCACCATTCCGGGCAACCCGCCGAACCTCCTGCGCCTGCCAAAAGGCTGTCCGTTCCAGCCGCGCTGCCCGCACGCAATGGAAATCTGCAGCACGACGCCGCCGCTGGAAGAATTCGCCCCTGGCCGCCTGCGCGCCTGCTTTAAACCGGTGGAGGAGCTGAAATGAGCACCGTAGCTGAAGAGAGAAAAGTTCTGCTCGAAGTGGCCGATCTCAAGGTGCATTTCGATATTAAAGACGGCAAGCAGTGGTTCTGGCAGCCGGCCAAAACGTTAAAAGCGGTCGATGGCGTGACGCTGCGGCTATATGAAGGCGAAACGCTGGGCGTGGTGGGGGAATCCGGTTGCGGAAAATCCACCTTCGCGCGCGCCATTATTGGTCTGGTCAAAGCCACCAGCGGCCGCGTGGCGTGGCTCGGTAAAGATCTGCTGGGCATGCAACAGGAAGAGTGGCGCGATGTGCGCAGCGATATCCAGATGATTTTCCAGGATCCGCTCGCCTCGCTGAACCCGCGTATGACCATAGGCGATATCATCGCCGAGCCGCTGCGCACCTATCATCCGAAAATGCCGCGTCAGGAAGTCCGTGACCGCGTAAAAGCGATGATGATGAAAGTGGGCCTGCTGCCAAACCTCGTCAACCGCTACCCGCATGAATTCTCCGGTGGCCAGTGCCAGCGTATCGGCATCGCTCGTGCGCTGATCCTTGAGCCGAAACTGATTATCTGCGACGAACCGGTTTCTGCGCTCGACGTGTCGATTCAGGCGCAGGTGGTGAACCTGCTGCAAAAACTGCAGCGTGAGATGGGCCTGTCGCTGATTTTTATCGCGCACGATCTGGCGGTGGTGAAGCATATTTCCGATCGCGTGCTGGTGATGTATCTGGGACATGCTGTGGAGCTTGGCACCTATGATGAGGTCTACCATCATCCGCTGCACCCTTACACGCGCGCGCTGATGTCGGCGGTGCCGATCCCGGACCCGGATCTCGAAAAAAACAAAACCATTCAGTTGCTGGAAGGCGAGCTGCCGTCGCCCATCAATCCGCCGTCGGGCTGCGTATTCCGCACGCGATGCCCGATGGCCGGACCGGAATGCGCCCAGACGCGGCCGGTGCTGGAAGGCAGTTTCCGCCATGCGGTTTCCTGCCTGAAGGTGGACCCGTTATAATCGCAAGGGCTGGCAGGTGCCAGCCCTTTTCTTTTGCGAGGACAACGTGTCACGGATAACCGAATTTCGTCAGCGCGCCTACCATTTTCTTTTCGACCAGCATCAGCGTAGCGGTCGCCGCTTTGAGGCGCTTTGTGGGCTGTTTGCGCTCTTCAGCGTCATTGTTGTGTTTATCGAGTCCGGCCTCGGTACGCAATATCATCTCACTTACAGCGAATGGCATATCTTCGTATTGATTGAGATGGGCATTACCTTTGTCTTTACGCTGGAGTATCTGCTGCGCCTGCTGGTCTGGCCGAATCCGGCGCGCTATGCGTTGAGCTTCTGGGGGCTTATCGATCTGGCGACCGTGCTGCCGCTCTATGTGCTCTGGCTCTGGCCTGAGCTTGGCATTAACTACCTCTTTATCTGGCGTACGCTGCGCGCCGTGCGCGTGCTGCGCATTCTGAAACTGCTGCGCATCATGTCCTCCTCCAGCCTGCTCTGGCAGGCCATTGTGAATGCCCGCCATCAGCTCATCGCGTTTTATGCGTTTATTTCTATCGTTATGGTGATTGCCGGCGCGCTGATGTACGGCATTGAGGGCGCATCAAGCGGTTTTAATACGCTTGGCACCTCGGTCTACTGGGCGGTGGTGACGGTAACGACGGTCGGTTATGGCGACATTACGCCGCATACCGCGGGTGGCCGCGCGGTGGCCTCGCTGCTCATTCTGATTGGCTATTCTGTGATTGCTATTCCGACCGGCATTATTACTTCGCAAATGACCAGCGCGCTGGCGGATAAAAAAGAGGCGCAGCGCTGCCCGGCATGTGGCGCGAAATATCAAAAACAGGCGAATTATTGTCAGGCGTGCGGGGTAAAAATCAGGGACGAGAAATAATTGCGCGGCGAATGCCGCGCGAATTGTAATTACTCACGCCACAGAATGTGGCACAGCTTGTGATCTTTTTCGCGGCACAGCAGCACGCGGGCGAAGACGTCGGTGATTTCATCGCCGTCTTTCTCCGCAAGGCCAATGACGACCTCAGAGAAGAAATCCGGGTTCAGATCGTAATCGACATGCGAAAGCCACTCTTCAGACGGATCGAACAGCTCCGCGCCGCCACGCTCTTCAAACTGTAAATTAAACAGAATGATATCCGCCGGGTCGAGATTGTCCGCCGCCAGCTCCAGAAAAATATCGTAAGCCTGTTCAAGCGTTTCGTCTTCCGTCAGGCGGTTATTCAGATCCATTTCCATCGTGACTACCCCAGTAAATGATGTTGGGCACGTTTTACAGCAACGGACTGAAGAAGTAAAACAGTCGCTCTACCACACGTTGCCAGAAGGGCCGTTTTACCCACAGGCGCGCATCCAGCAGGCGCGAGCGAGAGATATAATCATCCTGCACTTCGGCGAGATCGGCACCGAATCCGGCGTCATCAATGACCAGCGTAATTTCAAAATTAAGCCACAGGCTGCGCATATCCAGATTAACGGTACCGACCAGGCTCAGTTCGCCATCGACCAGTACGCTTTTGGTGTGCAGCAGCCCGCCTTCAAACTGATAAATTTTCACGCCCGCCGCCAGCAGCTCGCTAAAGAACGCGCGGCTCGCCCAGCCCACCAGCAGGGAGTCATTCTTACGCGGCAGAATAATGCTCACATCCACGCCGCGCTGCGCCGCCGTACAGATGGCGTGCAGCAGGTCATCACTCGGCACGAAGTAGGGCGTGGTCATAATGAGATATTCACGCGCCGCATACACCGAAGTCAGCAGCGCCTGATGGATGAGATCTTCCGGGAAGCCAGGCCCGGACGCGATGGTATGGATCGTGTGTCCGCTCGCCTGCTCAAAAGGCATGATGTTGGCGTCTGGCGGCGGAGGAAGCAGGCGTTTGCCGGTTTCAATCTCCCAGTCGCAGGAGTAGACGATGCCCATCGCGGTGGCGACCGGGCCTTCCATGCGCGCCATCAAATCCACCCACTGACCGACGCCCGCGTCCTGTTTGAAATAACGCGGGTCTACCATATTCATACTGCCGGTGTAGGCAATATAGTTGTCGATCATGATCATTTTGCGGTGCTGGCGCAGGTCCATACGGCGCAGGAACACACGCATCAGGTTGACCTTCAGCGCTTCGACGACTTCAATGCCTGCATTGCGCATCATGCCCGCCCAGGGGCTGCGAAAGAAGGCGACACTGCCTGCGGAGTCGAGCATCAGGCGGCAATGCACGCCGCGACGCGCTGCGGCCATCAGCGATTCGGCGACCTGATCGGCCATTCCGCCGGGCTGCCAGATATAAAAAACCATCTCAATATTATGGCGGGCGAGCTGAATATCGCGGATCAGCGCCTGCATCACGTCGTCAGAGGAGGTGAGCAACTGCAACTGGTTGCCTTTAACGCCCGCAATGCCCTGGCGGCGCTCGCAAAGCTGAAAGAGTGCGCTCGCCACCGCGCTGTTTTCTTCGGCGAAAATATGTTTACAGGCTTTAAGATCGTTCAGCCATTTCGCGGTCGATGGCCACATGGCGCGGGCGCGTTCGGCGCGTCGTTTGCCCAAGTGAAGCTCACCGACCGACAGATACGCGACTATCCCGACCAGCGGCAGAATATAAATGACAAGCAGCCAGGCCATCGCAGAAGGAACCGCGCGACGTTTCATCAGAATGCGCAGCGTCACGCCTGCGATGAGTAGCCAGTATCCCAGAATGATCAGCCAACTCACTACCGTGTAGAAGGTTGTCATAGATTAAAAATCCTTTAAAAAGCGTATCGTTAAGAGTTTACGCACAACCCTTTCGCACTCCAATAAGAACCTGTCAGAAAAGCGCTGGTTTGCAGGCGGGAAGGGGCTATAATGACGGTTCTGTTTCAGTCAAGAGTATCAGAAATGAGGCGTAGTAGAACCGAAGTTGGGCGCTGGCGCATGCAGCGGCAGTCTCAACGACGTAAAGCGCGCTGGCTGGAAGCACAATCCCGACGCAATATGCGAATTCACGCTATCAGAAAATGTCTTGTGAATCGTCAGCGCAATTCGTTGCTGTTCGCCATCCACGATCGCTAAACGTAGTGAAAGGGCACCGCCTGCGGTGCCCCGAAATATCGCCAAAACCGCCCCTTCGTAAACCTTCTATCGCTGTCGTCTGAATTACGCCAAATTCCTCTTTTTATCGTCTCTTTAATCGTGCGTGCATTAAGGTAAATTTTAGATCTTGTCTTCTCGCGTCGCGCTAATGGGTTGGAATAAAAATAGGAATATTCTGGTATAAAAAACCACCATCTAAAATTCGTTGCTTTTGAATATTTTCGATTTGGGATTATGCTGATCGAATCAAAGTAATCCATTAAAAAACAATGCTTTAAAATACTTTTCGAAACTTAACGTAAATTCACAAATTGTCATATATCGTGTATTTCCGCCGGTGATAATTGCTCTTATGTAAAATGAAGCCTTTTTAATGTTATTTCCGGCGATTGTTTCTGGTCAGTCCAGGTTAGATTATCTTCATCGACAGCTTGTATTCCTACAGGTGCAACTTTCATTCGTGACTGCTGGAGCATTTATGACTAAGCAAGAGGAATTTCTGACAGAAATCCATAAATTTTTGTTACACAAAGGCGCCTGTGGAGCGAGGCCAAAAACTGTTGATGACAGAACATTAACCAGCGGAATTTTTGGTTTTGCAAAAGAGGCGGTTACCGTCAGTCAGCGTCTGCCAGAAAGTGTTTCGGCCTGCGAAGCGGCGCGTCAGTTTGTGACGTCTCATCGATGCCATAACGCACGTCACCATGCCACCGCAACGGTGCTGCAGCTGGTTCCGGGCGGAAAATAACGCCCGCCTGCTAAAATGACCGCGCAAAAAAAGGGCACACCAACGGTTAATGCCCTTTGCACTACGCAGCCTGTCGGCCGCGGTCAGAATACTTTTTTGTAAGGCTTTACCGCGACTGTCTTGTAAACGCCTGCGGCAATATACGGGTCGGCCTCAGCCCAGGCCTGCGCTTCTTCAAGCGAGGCAAACTCTGCGATCACCGTTGAGCCGGTAAAACCCGCTACACCCGGATCGTTGCTGTCTACCGCAGGCATTGGCCCTGCTGTCAGCAGACGCCCTTCATCACGTAACAGTTGTAAACGCGCCAGGTGCGCCGGGCGCACCGACTGACGCTTGTCCAGAGAATCAGCCACATCTTCCGCGTAAATGACATACAGCATGTCGCACTCCTTTTTATGAAACGGCAAGGTGAATAACGGTAGGTGAAAGCCGTCAGGTGTGCAACGCAAAGTTAAATGGCCTGTTAAATCCTTAACATCAGCGCGGGAATTTTCAGCACTCCGCCTGAGAAACGACGCAGAAGCGGGCTGAGTTGTTGAATATGATTGCTATTTGCATTTAAAATTGAGCTCTCATTCATTCAGTGAAACGACTATGACTTCAATGACCCTTGATATGCCTCGCCGTTTTCCGTGGCCGACGCTGCTTTCCGTCGCGATCCACGGCGCCATTGTGGCGGCGGCTGTGCTATATACCTCGGCAAATCAGGTGGTTGAGATGCCCGCACCGTCGCAGCCGATCTCCGTGACGATGGTCGCGCCTGAATCGCTGGAGCCGCCAAAGCCTGTAGTGGCGCCGCCGCCGGAGCCTGTCGCCGAGCCAGAACCGGAACCCGAAGTTGTACCGGAGCCGCCGAAAGAAGCACCGGTCGTTATTGAAAAACCGAAGCCGAAACCGAAGCCGAAACCCAAACCGGTGAAAAAGGTGGAAGAGGCACCGAAGCGGGAAGTCAAACCCGCTGAGCCGCGCCCGGCGTCGCCGTTTGAGAATAATTCCCCGGCGCGTACCACGGCCCCTGCGTCGCGGCCCGCGCCGTCAGCGCCCGCGAATGTCGCGCCCGCGGGCCCGCGCGCGCTAAGCCGTAATCAGCCGCAATATCCGGCGCGCGCTTATGCGCTGCGGATGGAAGGGCAGGTGCGCGTGAAATTTGACGTCGCACCCGATGGCAGCGTGGAGAATGTGCAAATCCTGTCGGCGAAACCCGCCAACATGTTTGAGCGAGAAGTAAAACAGGCGATGCGCAAATGGCGTTACGAAGCGGGTAAGCCTGGCACAGGGTTGATTGTGAATATCGTGTTCCGCATCAATGGCGGCGCTACGATGCAGTAATGCTGCATGTGAAAAAAAGCCAGAGCTCAGCCTCTGGCTTTTTTTTGCCGTTACGCCACGGGCGGCAACGGACGTGGTTTGCCGTCGTCATCGACCGCGACATAAATAAACAGCGCTTCGGTCGCGCGATAGCGCTGGCCAATCGGCTCGGAAGAGACCTTTTTGACCCATACCTCGATATTGATCGTCACCGACGTGTTGCCGCGCTTGACGCAGCGGGCGTAACAGCACACCACATCGCCTACCGCGACCGGGCGCAGAAACGTCATGCCGTCGACACGCACGGTTACCACGCGCCCGTGGGCAATTTCTTTGGCAAGGATCGCGCCGCCAATGTCCATCTGGGACATCAGCCAGCCGCCAAAAATATCGCCGTTGGCGTTGGTATCGGCGGGCATCGCCAGGGTACGTAAAACCAGTTCACCTTGTGGAGTGGCTTGCTCTGTCGTCATGGGGCTTCTCAGCTAGTGTTATTCGTTCATTGTGCGCAGCCTGAAGGGCGTGGCGCGACCGTATAATAACACCGGTTCTGGGCGCTAAAGGCAGGAAAAAACGGGAAAAGCGGGGTTATCTTGCTGTGGTAAAAGGGGAGGCGCGCCTCCCCCATGAGGCATCAGAACGACATCGTCACACCCGCGTAGTACGCACGGCCCGGTTCGTTATACGTGGAAGCGCCTTCGTTTTCACGATACAGCGTTTTGTCGAACAGATTGCTGACGCCGCCGTTCAGGCGCAAATCTTTGGTCAGCGCATAGTTTACGCCCACGCCAACGATGGAATACGCGCCGCCCTCTTTACGGGAAAGGTTCCCACCGTCTTCAAGACGAATTTCCGCCGCCTGACGCGGTTTCTGCCGGCCATAGAAAGTCCAGTTCAGGTTGGTGGAAAGTTTGTCATTCACCTGCCAGTCGAGCATCGTATTAACGGTATATTTCGGGATAACCGACAGCGGGTTGCCGTTCTTTTTCATTTCCGACTTAATCATATACGTCGCATTGGTGCGCCAGCTCAGCACGTCTTTCATGACCGGGATCGTCAGGTTGCCTTCCAGCCCTTCGACCACGGCTTTGCCGCCGTTCTCCCAGCGCAAAATATTGTTGCCGTTGGAGGCGAAGCCCACCACGCGATCGCCGGAGACGATTTTGTTGCGGTAATCGTTGCGAAACCAGGTCAGGCCCGCGTCAAAACCCTCTTTGGTGTATTCCAGCCCAATCTCTTTATTGATGCTGATTTCTGGTTTCAGATTTTCATTGCCGAGCAGATAGCAACTCCCGCTCACGCCAATCGGGCAGCCGTTGCCGCGCGTGGAAAGCAGATAACCTTTACTGGACTGATACAGGTTCGGCGCTTTAAAGGCGCGCGCGATACCGGCTTTCAGTTTTACGTTATCGCCAAGTTCCTGAGAAACGTTCAGGCTCGGGCTCCAGTTGCCACCGAACTGGTTATGGTGATCGTAACGCAGCCCCGGAATTACCGCCGTGCCGGACAACACGTCGATATTATCTTCGAACCAGACCGCGCCCGTCGTGGCGCTGTTTTTACTGCTGCGCGAGGCAGCTTCGCCGGAGATATCGCCGATGGTTGTACCGCTGACGTTGGTGGCCTGCATGGAGGCCGGATCGTTAAGCTCAGCGCGATCCCACTCGGCCCCGAGCGTGACGGTCTGATCCACCATTAATTCCAGGGGCACGTTGATTTCGCTGCTGGCGCGATAGTTTTCGAGACGGCTGGTGGTGTATTTATCGTCCGTGATCATGCCTTCCACGCGGCCCGTGGTGCCTTCCTGAAGGCGGGTATTATTGGTTTTTTCGTAATAAAAACCGGTTTTCGACTGGCCCCAGTCCCAGAGGCCGTTATGGGTAATACCGTAGCTCTGGCGATACATCCGGTTAGTCTCATGACCATAAAGCGACGGAACAAGGCCGTTCGGGCTGGCGTTGCTGTTGCTGTTTTGCGTATCGCCCGCGTAGATATTGCCCTGGCGGCTGTAGCTATATTCGAAATCCAGCATCTGTTCCGGCGTGATTTTCCAGGAGATAACGCTGTTGATGTCTTTATTGCGCACGCCTTCGCGCCCGGCGGCGTAAGAGCCGTTCTGCGCGGTATTGATATCGTAATCGTCGGCGTCTGTTTTATTGATATTGCCGTAGAGGCGCATCGTCAGGGCATCGCCCGCAAGCGGGCCGCTGAGGCTAACGTTTGCGCGACGCGTCGCGCCTTCTTTATCGTTTTCCGGTTGGTTAGTGAAAAGCGACAACGAGCCGTGCCAGTCATTCGTCGGGCGTTTGGTAATGATATTCACCACACCGCCTGCAGCCCCGCTGCCGTAACGCGCCGCCGCCGGGCCGCGCAGCACTTCAATGCGCTCGACCATTTCCGCCGGCACCCAGTTGGTATCGCCGCGCGTGTCGCGCTCGCCGCGCCAGCTATAGCGCACGGCATTACGCGAACTGACCGGGACGCCATCAACCAGAATTAAAGTGTTTTCCGGGCCCATGCCGCGAATATCAATCTGGCGGTTATTGCCGCGGCTGCCGCTCGCGCTGTTACCGGTCAGGTTGACGCCGGGCATTTTGCGAATAATGTCTGAAAGGTCGTTCACGGGCGGGTCTTTCTCAATATCCTCTGCGGTGATAATAGAGACGCCGGGCTGCTGTTTCAGCGCCTGCTCAGCGGTTGCCTGAACCACCATTACATCGCCGTCGTTCATCTCCGCCGCCTGTGAAAAACCTGTGCCGCCACCAAGCAGTGAAGCTACCGCCAGCGCCAGCGGTGTGCGAATGCCACGCTTTTTTTCAAACATTATCAATTATTCCATTATGTGTAGAAATGTAATCATTCGCCCGCATGATAATGATAATAATTATCATTACAACATAAAATCGGGATTCTCCATGATTTCTCCACAATTGGTTTATCGTTGTGCAGATGAGAGTAATGGCTTAAAAAATATGAGGAATTAAGGAACGCTGGCGTAAAAAAAACGCCCCGGGCATAAGCCACAGGGCGTTTTTTCAGTGGAGCGGAAGGGACGTTATTTCTCTTCCTGCGGCATATGACGGTAGATATAAACACCGCTCAGCAGAGTGAAAACCAGTGTCAGGCCAGGAATGCCAAACACTTTAAAGTTCATCCACACCGCTTCCGGGAGCCAGAACGCGACGTAAATATTCAGCAGACCGCAGAAGATGAAAAAGAGCGCCCAGGCGATGTTAAGACGCGACCACGCATGCGCGGGCAGGGTAATTTCTTTGCCGAGCATGCTCTGGATCAGCGGCTTTTTCATCACCCACTGGCCAATCAGCAGCGCGCCTGCGAACAGGGCGTAAATGATGGTCACTTTCCACTTAATAAATTCCGCGTTGTGGAAATAGATAGTCAGCCCACCGAACACCGCGACCAGCACAAACGTCACCAGGGTCATTTTTTCGACCTTGCGGTATTTGTACCAGCTATAGATCACTGCCAGCGCGGTGGCGACGATCAGCGCCGCCGTCGCCCAGAATATGTCATGCAATTTATAGACGACAAAAAAGACGATCAGCGGCAAAAAATCGAGTAACTGCTTCATACATCGGTTCCGTAAAAGGCCCGCGAGCGACCACCGCCGCGGGCAGAAGGGTTATTCCCGGATAAGCATATACAACCGGAAAAGATAAATGAGGAGCAGCGCGGTCAGCAGATTGCTCAGCGTTCCGGCAACCACTGCGCCGATTTGCGGCGTCAGCGCGGCAAACGCGGGCGCGAACAGCAGCAGGGCGGCGCGGGCCAGCAGCCACAGCAGCACCGCAGGCGCGACGAGACGCATATTGCGCCACGCCAGACGCATGCTGTTTCGCATCGCCCTGAAAATCCCGGCTTTATCCTGCGCCATCATTACCGGTGCCAGCGACAATACAATCGCGAGGATCACGCCCGGCACGACCACCAGCAGGATCCCCATCTGCACCAGAAAAGTGGTCAGGAAGATCAGGATAAACAGGCGTGGCAGCAGCGGCGCGGAGGCCCCGATGGCGCGCAGCGCGCTGACGTTTTGCCCGGCGGAAACCGCCTGAATGAGCACCAGCACGCCGCCCACCAGCAGCGTATTGCCGAACATGCCAGAAAATGTCGACGCCGCCGAGGCTTTCAGCAGAACCTGCTGCTGCTCCGGCGTCATATTTTGCACCAGTTCGAACAGGCTGGCGCTGTTGGTCATGGCGTCGCCCTCGCTCAGAATAGCCAGCTGATCCGCGTTCGGCGTAAAGGCGTGACCGAGCATCATAGAAATAAAGGCGCAAAGCAGCGCAATCAGCAGGATGGTGACGAGCTGATTGCGGAAAAAATTACCCGTGTCACGGTAAACGGATTTTGCCGTGATTGACATGCACACTCCTTGGGTTGGCAGATATTATTCCGCCGACGATTGTACCCTGGATGATGGCGCAGTGGCAGGGCTGTAAAGGGCGGCAGCAGGTAAGGAATTGTCAGGAAGCGGCGGCAGACCGTAACGAGCGCGCGCGCGATTGCACGCCTCGTTCTCCACGCCGCCTTCGCCGGACATCGCAAACTCGCGACACGGCGACGGTCGGTTTTCATAGATAGTACAGCGCACCGCCTCGCCAGGCGTGCCCTGCAACGCCACGCAACGGCTCTGTTTCTGGTTAGTGCCGCTCATGCAGCGCAGAAAAGGGGTGAGCGGCTCGGTAAGCGCCGCCGGGACAGGGCCACCCGCGTCATCCGCTTCTGCCCAGTAGAAAGAGACACGAAAATAAGCACAACAGGCTCCGCACGTCATGCACGGGTTCAGATCGCTCATCATTCACCTGCAACTAAACAACGCATCGTTTCAAAATTGTGAAGAAGCTAAATTATTCCCGGCCGGGACGACTTTCAAGAGGGGACGAGAGATATATTTTCGCCCTGTGAAAAGGGAAAAATTGACCTGAAATCAAATTCATCGAAGCCGTAAGGGTGGCAAAAATTAACTCAGATCAATGAATGTTAAATTAGCGGCCCGAATGTGATCTCTGTTGGATCACTTATTAACTCGTAGTGAGTATATTCACCCGGCAAATAAAACCACAAAAGGGAAACGGGAATGAAAAAACTTATCGTGGCGCTGGCATTAGCGAGTTGTTTTTCGGGTATGGCCTCTGCACATGAAGCTGGCGAATTCTTTATGCGCGCCGGTACGGCGACGGTGCGTCCGACAGAAGGCTCAGACGATGTGCTGCACATGGGCGGCTTTAAGGTTAACAACAACACGCAGCTCGGTCTGACCTTTACTTATATGGCAACCGACAACATCGGCGTTGAACTGCTGGCCGCGACGCCGTTCCGCCATAAAGTCGGTCTTGGGCCGACGGGCGATCTCGCAACCGTGCATCAACTGCCACCGACCTTAATGGCCCAGTGGTATTTCGGCGATTCTCAAAGCAAACTGCGCCCGTATATCGGCGCGGGCATTAACTACACCACCTTCTTTGACGAAGACTTCAACGATACCGGTAAAAAGAATGGCCTGAGCGATCTGAGCGTTGACGATTCCTGGGGCGCGGCGGGTCAGGTGGGTCTGGATTACATGGTGAATAAAGACTGGCTGATTAATATGTCCGTCTGGTACATGGATATCGACACCACCGTGAAATTTAAAACCGGTGGCAAACAATACAACATCGATACCCGCATCGATCCGTGGGTCTTTATGTTCTCGGCGGGCTACCGCTTCTGAGTTTGCGCACTCGCGTTTCTCAGCAATAAAAAAACCAACCTCAACGGGTTGGTTTTTTTATTGCCGCCGGGTCAGGCGTAAAGCCGGCGTCCTGTAAGGTGCTGCAATGTACATCCTGAGACTCCACATCTCAGTTAAATGCGCTGGCGGCCGCCTGGCGCATAATACGGTTGGCTTCATCCCATTTGCGGGCGTTTCGTTTGGTCAGTGCTTCACGTGCCGCACGGCGAGCTTTATTCATCATATGCTGGTTAATCATCTTCACCTCCACCCTTTCCCGTAATCCAGCCAGACCGTTCTGGCTGCGATTGCGCGTTACGTTTTCACGCGGTTTATGGTCTGAAGTCAGTGGCCACACCTTTCACCGGTTCTCCTGCCGGGGCGGCATCACTGCCGCGAGATGTGGCTCCAACGCTTGATGTCATCGAAACCTGCGGAATCCTTTGTGGCGGGCCTGCAAGTGCGTCCGGGCTTCGTTGTCATGAGAATAAGTTTTGGTCAGAAATGCGACGTATGCCTTAAGATTTTGCTCAAAACACGATCGTATCGCTGGACTCGCAGGGGAAATTATGAATGTAAAGCCGGATGTCCCTGATATTCAGGGGAAATAAAAGCGCGAGGGCTCGCGCTTTTTTAAGAAGAAAATGCTCAGGCAGGTAAACTGGCCGCTTTTAACTGGCGCACAAACGTTTTCAGCGACTCCAGCATCGCTGCGCGATCGTTCAGGTTGTTCTCGATGATCTTGACGATCGCCGAGCCAGAAATCGCGCCTGCGGCACCGGCCTCAATAGCGGCTTTCACCTGCGCAGGCTCTGAGATCCCGAACCCTTGCAACGGCGGCGCGGCGTGGTATTCGGTGAGTTTATTAATCAGGTGATTCAGCGGCAGCGCGGCGCGGTTTTCCGCGCCTGTCACCCCGGCACGCGACAGTAAATAAGTATAACCGCGGCCATAAGACGCAATCTGGCGCAGCAGATCGTCATCGGCATTTGGCGGGCAGATGAAAATTGGCGCAACATTGTGGCGCATCGCCGCCTGGCGGAAAGGCGCGGATTCTTCCACCGGCACATCGGCCACCAGGACCGAATCGACGCCGACGGCGGCGCAGCGGGCGTAGAATTCGTCCACGCCGCGGCTGAACACCAGGTTGGCATACATTAATAGCCCGATGGGTAAGTCCGGGTATTTCTGACGCACCGCGGCCAGCATTTCAAAGCACTGATCCGGCGTGGTGCCCGAAGCGAACGCGCGCAGCGTCGCACTCTGGATCGTCGGGCCATCCGCCAGCGGATCGGAGAACGGAATGCCGAGCTCCAGCGCGTCAGCGCCGCCTTCCACCAGCGCGTCGATAATCTGTAACGACTGCTCGGGCGACGGGTCGCCGAGCGTCACAAAGGGAACAAACGCGCCTTCCTTACGGGCTGCCAGGCGGTCAAACAGCTGCTGATAACGCTCCATTACATTTCCCCTCGTGCTTTGAAAATATCGTGAACGGTGAAGATATCTTTATCGCCGCGCCCGGACAGGTTAACGACCAGTAACTGCTCTTTCTCCGGGGCGGCGCGCATCATTTTCAGCGCATGGGCGAGGGCGTGCGACGACTCCAGCGCCGGGATGATCCCTTCCTGACGGCAGAGCGTTTTAAAGGCTTCCAGCGCTTCGTCATCGGTAATTGAGACATACTCCGCGCGCCCGGTGCTGTTCAGGTACGCATGCTGCGGCCCAACGGACGGGAAATCGAGACCGGCGGAGATCGAGTAAGACTCTTCAATCTGGCCGTCGTCGGTCTGCATCATCGGCGCTTTCATGCCGAAATAGATGCCGACGCGCCCGTGCTTGAGCGGTGCGCCGTGTTCGCCGGTTTCGATACCGTGGCCGGCAGGCTCGACGCCAATCAGGCCGACACTCGTTTCGTTAATGAAATCTGCAAACATGCCGATGGCGTTGGAGCCGCCGCCAACACAGGCGATCACGGCATCCGGCAGACGGCCTTCTTTTTCCATGATCTGCGCGCGGGTCTCTTCACCGATCATGCGCTGGAATTCGCGCACGATAGTCGGGAACGGGTGCGGGCCTGCGGCGGTGCCGAGCATATAGTGCGCGCGGTCATAGCTGCCGGACCAGTCGCGCAGCGCCTCGTTACAGGCGTCTTTCAGCGTCGCGGAGCCGCTGTAGACCGGAATGACTTCCGCGCCCATCAGCTTCATGCGAAAGACGTTTGGCGACTGACGCTCGACATCTTTGGCACCCATATAGATGCGACACTTGAGGCCGAGCAGGGCACTCGCCAGCGCGGAAGCCACGCCATGCTGCCCCGCGCCGGTTTCGGCGATAATTTCCGTTTTGCCCATGCGTTTGGCGAGCAGTGCCTGTCCTAACACCTGGTTAGTTTTATGCGCGCCGCCGTGCAGCAGATCTTCACGCTTGAGATAGAGCGTAGTGCGGGTGCCTTCGGTGAGGTTCTGACATTTGGTCAAGGCCGTCGGGCGCCCGGCGTAGTTCTTCAACAGGTCGGTAAACTGCGCCTGAAACTCGGCGTCGCTCTGGGCGCTGACGAACGCCTCTTCCAGCTGACGCAGGGCGGGCATCAGGATCTGCGGCACGTACATGCCGCCAAATTCGCCAAAATAGGGGTTTAACAGTGTGCTCATTATTGCCTTCCTTTAGTAAGCCCGCAGGGTTCTGAATACCGCTGCCAGCTTGTCGCTGTCTTTAATACCCGGCGCGCTCTCCACCCCGGAGTTAAAATCGAGTCCCGCGCAGCCGAGCTGTGCGGCCTGCACGCAGTTATCCGCGCCGAGGCCGCCCGCCAGCATCACGTTATCCAGCGTCTGCCCTTCAAGCAGTGACCAGTCGAAACGCTGTCCGGTACCGCCCTGGCCATTATCCAGCACGTAACGGTCAACATACTGGAGGTTACGCGGCGGCAGGGCGTGGCTGACGCTCTGCACTTTCCAGATAGCGGTCGTTTCCGGCAGGCTGGCGCGCAGGGCGCTGATGTAAGTCTGGTCTTCGTCGCCGTGCAGCTGTACGGCGGCAAGCGAAAACGCGTTGGCTTTCGCAACCACATCCTCCACCGGCGCGTTACGGAAAACACCGACATAGCGCAGCGGCGCTGCGTCGATCACCGCACGGGCCTGTTCATCGCTGACGGCACGCGGCGATGAGCCGACAAAAATCAGGCCGCCGAAGAGCGCGCCCGCCTGCCAGGCGCTTTGGGCGTCTTGCGGGCGAGTCAGGCCGCAGACTTTGTTTTCGCCAAGCAATACCTGGCGCACCGCCGATTCCAGATCCTCATGTTCCATCAGCGCGGAGCCAATCAGGAAACCGTTCGCGAAACGGCTCAGTTCACGCACCTGACCGTAAGTATGAATGCCGGATTCGCTAATCACCGTTACGCCGTGGCCTAAACGCGGGGCCAGTTCGCGGGTGCGGTTCAAATCGATAGAGAGATCGCGCAGGTCGCGGTTATTAATGCCGACCACTTTGGCTTCGAGGCGCAGCGCGCGCTCAAGCTCTTCTTCATTGCTGACTTCGGTCAGCACGCCCATACCGAGGCTGTGCGCCACTGCCGCGAGCTGGCGGTACTGTTCATCGTCCAGCACCGAGAGCATTAACAGGCAGGCATCGGCCTGATAAAAGCGCGCCAGGTAAATCTGATACGGGTCGATAATAAAGTCTTTGCACAGCACCGGCTGGTGGGCAACCGCGCTGACGATGGGCAGGAAATCAAAGCTGCCCTGGAAATATTTCTCATCGGTCAGCACCGAGATTGCCGAGGCGTGATGTTTGTACACGCCTGCGATACGCGCCGGGTCAAAATCGCTGCGGATCACGCCTTTGGACGGCGACGCCTTTTTGCACTCCAGGATAAAAACGGTGCGGGCGCCCTGCAGCGCGTCATAAAAGCGGCGCGTGCTCGGCACGACATCATTCTGAAAGCTCGCCAGCGGCTGCTGTGCCTTGCGGGCTTCCACCCACAGCGCTTTATCCGCGACGATTTTCGCTAAAACGGTTTCCATCTCTTATCCTCTTGCTGCCAGTGCGGTAACACGGTCATAAGCGGCGCCGCTGCGCAACACCGCCAGCACTTTACGTGCGTTGGCCTGTAAATCCTCTTCGCCGTGCAGACGCATCAGCATGGCGACATTGGCGGCCACGGCGGCCTCGTGAGCACGCTCACCTTTACCTTGTAACAGGCGGCTCAGAATGTCACGGTTTTCTTCCGGCGTGCCGCCCGCCAGATCCGACTGTTCATAAGGCTCTAGGCCGAAATCCGCAGCTGTAAGCTGATAGCTGTGAATCTCGCCGTCGCGCAGTTCGGCGACCTGCGTCGGCGCGTGCAACGACACCTCATCCATGCCGCCGCTGTGCACCACGGCCGCACGCTGATAGCCCAGCACGCGCAGCGTTTCGGCAATCGGCAGCACCAGTTCCGGGCTGTAGACGCCAATTAACGCCAGCGGCGGATGCGCCGGATTAATCAGCGGCCCCAGCACGTTAAACAGCGTGCGGGTTTTCAGCTGCTGGCGCACCGGCATCGCGTGACGAAACCCGGTGTGGTATTTCGGCGCGAACAGAAAGCAAACGCCCAGTTCATCCAGCGCCTTGCGCGATGCCTCGGCGTTCATCTCAAGATTAATCCCGAACGCGGCGAGCAGATCCGACGACCCCGATCGGCTGGAGACGCTGCGGTTGCCGTGTTTGGCGACTTTCAGCCCCACCGCGGCGGCCACAAAGGCGCTGGCGGTAGAGATATTAATGCTGTTACTGCCGTCGCCGCCGGTGCCGACGATATCCGCAAAGGCGTAATCCGGGCGCGGGAACGGCGCGGCGTTTTCCAGCAGGGCGCTGGCGGCCCCGGCAATCTCAACCGGGTGTTCGCCGCGCACTTTCATGCTCACCAGCGCCGCGGCCAGTTGCTCCGGTTTCAGTTCGCCGCGCACCACCGCGCTAAAAAGCTGGTGGCTCTCTTCGCGGCTCAGCACCTCGGCCTGATAGAGTTTTTCCAGAATCGGCTGGACGCTGTTTTGCTGCTCGGCGCGGGTCAGCGCCCAGGCGAGCGTCTGTTCCAGCAGGCGAGCACCCTGCGTCGTCAGGATAGACTCCGGGTGAAACTGGAAGCCGCAGACGCGATCGGCGTCGTGACGCACGGCCATCACCATACCGTTGAAGTGCGCGTTAACCGTCAGCCCGGCCGGGATGTCGCTGCCCACCAGCGAGTGGTAGCGCGCCACCGGCAGCGGGTTCATCAGGCCGCTGAACATCGCCTGGCCGTCATGTTCAATGCTGGACGCTTTGCCATGCAGAATTTCGCCCGCCTGGCCGACATAGCCGCCGTAGGCTTCAACGATTGCCTGATGGCCAAGACAGATGCCGATAATCGGCAGCTTGCCGCGCAGACGGGTTAACAGCTCCGGCATACAGCCCGCGTCTGACGGCGCGCCGGGGCCTGGCGAAAGCATCAGCACCGGGTTGTTCATGGTGGCGAGGCGCTCAATCAGCGTCTGGGCCGGAATATGGTTACGGTAGATAACTACGTTATGTCCGTTCGCGCGCAGCTGATCCGCCAGGTTGTAAGTAAAGGAATCGATATTATCGAGCAGCAGAATGTCGGCCATCAGAAAGTCTCCTGTGCGTGATGGGCAGCGGCGATGGCGCGCAGTACCGCGCGGGCTTTATTACGGGTTTCGTCAGCTTCGGATTGCGGGACGGAATCAAGCACGACGCCCGCGCCCGCCTGTACCGTGGCGATGCCGTTCTCCACCCAGGCCGAGCGGATAACAATGCAGGTGTCGAGATCGCCATGACCGGTGAAATAGCCGACCGCGCCGCCGTAGCTGCCGCGACGCTCGCCTTCCGCCCCGGCGATAAGCTGCATCGCGCGCACTTTCGGCGCGCCGCTCAGCGTGCCCATGTTCATGCATGCGCGATAGGCGTGCAGCACGTCGAGATCGCGGCGCAGTTCGCCGACCACGCGGGAGACCAGGTGCATAACGAACGAGTAGCGGTCCACTTTGGTTAAATCCGCCACATAGCGACTGCCCGGCGTACAGATGCGAGCCAGATCGTTGCGCGCCAGGTCCACCAGCATCAGATGCTCGGAGAGTTCTTTATGATCGGTGCGCATTTCAAGCTCAATGCGGCTGTCGAGATCGCGGTCCAGCGAGCCGTCAGCACGGCGGCCGCGCGGGCGGGTGCCGGCTATCGGGTAGATTTCAATCTGGCGGGACGGCGCGTCATATTTCAGCGAACTTTCCGGCGACGCGCCGAACAGCGCGAAATCGCTGTCCTGCATGAAAAACATATACGGGCTGGGGTTGCTCTTTTTCAGCGTGTCGTAGGCCGCGAGTGGCGACGGGCAGGGCAGGCTGAAGCGGCGCGACGGCACCACCTGGAAAATTTCGCCCGCGCGAATCGCTTTTTGCATTTCACGCACCACCGCGCCGTACTCTTCATCGCTCTGGCTGCATTCGCACTGCATCTGCGGCACGGTTTCAACTGGCAGCGGCGCGGGCGGCTCCTGGAGTTGCAGCTGGATCTGCGCGAGACGCTGGTTCAGGCGGGCTTTTTCACCATCATCCGGCGTAAACAGGCTCGCCTGAATGCGGGTGGTACGCGTCTGGTGATCGATAATCAGCAGCGTTTCGGCGAGATAAAAGCAGTAATCCGGGCAGCTGTTGGTCTGCGCAAGCGGCGGCAGTTCTTCAAACCCGGCGACCAGATCGTAGGCAAACAGCCCGCCGAAGAACATCGCTTCGCGCTCGTCCTGAGGCAACGTCACCGACTCTTGCAACAGACGAAAAGCGTCGAATACCGACAGCGAACGCAGACGCTCATCTTCATCCAGCAGCGTACTTACCGGCGGGAAGCGCAGCGTGCGCCCTTGCGGATGGGCTTCAACGGTGACGGTTTCCGGCAGGGCGTTATCCAGTAGAGAGAGCAGCGACGCGCCGTTAGCGCTCAGCGCTTCAATCGTGACAGTGTCACCGTTGGCGTTTATGCGCAGCGCGCTGTCGACAAGAAGCAGGCTTTTCAGATCGTCTTTACTGTCGATATCAGCGGATTCCAGCAGTAGCGTTGCCGGGCGGTCACCGCAGAGCTGGTGAAATACCGCAGTCGGGTTTTCGCGATAAAGGCCGTCGCAGGTAAGCAGTTCGAGTGCCGGTTTGTCTGTTTGCATGGTCTGTATCTCTGTTTTGTGTTCAAAAAAAAGCCCGCGGTGAGCGGGCCTGGTATCTGAATGCTTGCGCATACGTGAAGACACCGCCCGGGATCAGGAGGTACGCCACCAGCCATGCAGAGAAAAAATGTGAGTCATTTTCAGATACCTTCTTCGTGTGAACTTGCGTACTAGTAAACTGGTTCATGACGAGAATGTCAACTCTGATTTCTGATAATTTCCACAAACCGTTATGATGAGCAGGACGATATAAAAGACCTTAGCCACGGGAGCCGTTTTGAGCGAACCTGAATTAGCCATTATTTACGATCTACACAGCCATACGACGGCCTCCGACGGTCTGCTGACGCCAGAGCAACTGGTACACCGCGCCGTTGAGATGGGTATTCATACGCTCGCGATAACCGACCACGACACCACGGCAGGCCTGCCAGCCGCCCATGAAGAAATTGCCCGCGCAGGCCTTGCGCTGCGGCTGATTGACGGCGTCGAAATTTCCACGCTCTGGGAAAACCACGAAATTCATATCGTCGGACTGGGGATTGATATCACGCACCCTGAAATGGTCGCGTTTCTTGACGGACAGGCGCAGCGCCGCACGCGGCGCGCTGAAATGATCGCCGAGCGTCTGGAGAAGGCGCGCATTCCGGGGGCGCTGGAAGCGGCGAAGCGTCTCGCGGACGGCGGCGTCGTCACGCGCGGCCACTTCGCGCGTTTTCTTATCGAAGACGGACGCGCTACCAATATGGCGAACGTCTTTAAACACTATCTGGCGCGCGGGAAAACCGGCTATGTTCCTCCTCAGTGGTGTACAATAGAACAAGCCATTGATGTGATTCATCATTCTGGCGGGCAGGCGGTGATAGCCCATCCCGGGCGCTATCAGCTCAGCGCCAAATGGCTTAAGCGCCTGTTAAACCAGTTCGCTGCGGCGGGCGGCGACGCGATGGAAGTGGCCCAGTGCCAGCAGGCGCCCAATGAGCGCAACCAGTTGGCAAGCTACGCCGGGCAGTTTGGTCTGCTGGCGTCGCAGGGCTCCGATTTTCATCAGCCATGCCCGTGGATTGAACTGGGGCGCAGGCTGCGGTTGCCTGATGGGCTGACACCCGTCTGGCATCGCTGGCCGCCGGAACTGATTAAAGAGAGGGCAGTATGAGTCAATTTTTCTATATCCATCCGGACAACCCGCAGCCGCGTCTTATCAAACAGGCGGTAGAGATCGTGCGTAAAGGCGGCGTTATCGTTTATCCGACCGACTCCGGCTACGCGCTCGGCTGTAAGCTTGAAGACAAAGGCGCGATGGAGCGCATCTGCCGCATCCGCGACCTGCCGGACGGCCATAACTTTACGCTGATGTGCCGCGATCTCTCGGAGCTGTCGACCTATTCCTATGTCGATAACGTCGCGTTCCGTCTTATCAAAAACAACACGCCGGGCAACTACACCTTTATTCTTAAAGGGACGAAAGAGGTGCCGCGCCGTCTGTTGCAGGAGAAGCGTAAAACCATCGGGCTGCGCGTGCCGTCTAACCCGATTGCGCTGGCGCTCCTTGAGGCGCTTGATGAGCCAATGCTCTCGACGTCGCTGATGCTGCCGGGCAGCGAGTTTACCGAATCCGATCCGGATGAAATCAAAGACCGTCTGGAAAAGCAGGTGGATTTGATTATTCACGGCGGTTATCTCGGCCAGCAGCCTACAACAGTGATCGATTTAACCGACGATGCGCCGGTCGTGCTGCGTGAGGGCGTGGGCGACGTTAAGCCTTTCCTGTAAGGGGGCTTACCGCTATACTACGCGGCCTGAAATCGGGCGGCTGAAACCGGGGTGTGGCCAGAAGGCGGCACCCCAGCCCGGTTATCCTGTTCGACGCCTGGGAAGGCGACACCTGAAGGAAGCTCCATGAGCGAAAAGTTACAAAAAGTGCTGGCGCGAGCCGGTCATGGCTCCCGCCGTGAAATCGAAGCCATGATCGAAGCCGGTCGCGTCAGTGTCGATGGCAAAATCGCCACCTTAGGCGACCGCGTTGAAGTGACGCCTGCGCTGAAAATCCGTATCGACGGCCATTTGATCTCGGTAAAAGAGTCCGTAGAGCAGATTTGCCGCGTACTGGCCTATTACAAACCGGAAGGCGAGCTGTGTACACGCAGCGATCCGGAAGGTCGCCCGACCGTCTTTGACCGCCTGCCGAAACTGCGCGGTGCGCGCTGGATCGCGGTAGGGCGTCTTGACGTCAATACCTGCGGCTTGCTGCTGTTCACCACCGACGGTGAGCTGGCGAACCGCCTGATGCACCCGAGCCAGGAAGTCGAGCGCGAATATGCTGTGCGCGTTTTCGGCCAGGTGGATGACGCGAAAGTGCGTGAGCTGGCGCGCGGCGTTCAGCTTGAAGATGGCCCGGCGGCGTTTAAAACCATCCGTTTTAGCGGCGGCGAAGGCATCAACCAGTGGTACAACGTGACGCTGACCGAAGGGCGCAACCGTGAAGTTCGCCGTCTCTGGGAAGCGGTTGGCGTTCAGGTAAGCCGCCTCATTCGCGTGCGTTATGGCGATATTCCGCTGCCGAAAGGCCTGCCGCGCGGCGGCTGGACCGAGCTTGACCTGGCGCAGACCAACTACCTGCGCGAGCTGGTGGGTCTTGAGCCTGAAACCTCAAGCAAAGTGGCGGTGGAAAAAGATCGTCGCCGCATGAAGGCGAATCAGATTCGTCGTGCGGTAAAACGCCATAGCCAGACGGCGGGCGCTTCACGTCAGGGCGCGCCGGCGCGTCAGGGCCAGGCGGGTGCTGCGCGCCCTGCAGGCAGCGCGCGTGCGGCGGAAAACACCCGTTCGGGCAACAGCACCTCACGTGCCAGCGGTAATGCGCGTCCGGGCGGCAATGCACGCTCAGGCGGCGCTCGCGCCACCGGCAATGGCCGTCCAGCCAGCAGCGGTGGTCGTGCGAACAACGGCGGTAACCGTCGCTCCGGCGGCGGTCGCGGAAACTAAGAAAAACGCCCTCTGATGAGGGCGTTTTTTTATGGCTGCGAATCAGCGCGCGCGTTAATAATCGATACCGATCTGCGCTTTGATCCCGGCGTCGAAAGCATGCTTGACCGGGCGCAGTTCGCTCACCGTATCGGCATACTCCAGAATATCGCGGTGGCAGCCCCGACCGGTAATAATCACCGTCTGGTGCGCCGGGCGCGCACGCAGCGCCGTCAGTACTTCCTCCAGCGCCAGATAATCGTAAGCCAGCATATAAGTCAGCTCATCGAGCACCACCAGATCGAGCGAGGCGTCCGCCAGCATGCGTTTACCATGCTGCCACACGGTCTGGCAGGCCGCGGTATCGCTTTCACGGTTCTGCGTATCCCAGGTAAAACCTGTCGCCATTACCTGAAACTCAACGCCATGCGGCTCCAGCAGGTTGCGCTCGCCGTTCGGCCATTCGCCCTTGATAAACTGTATCACCGCCGCTTTTTTACCGTGGCCCACTGCGCGCGTGACGGTGCCGAAGGCGGCCGTGGTCTTGCCTTTACCGTTGCCGGTAAAAACGATCACGATGCCGCGCTCGTCCTGTGCTGCCGCGACGCGCGCCTCCACTTTTTCTTTCACACGCTGCTGGCGCTGCTGATAACGTTCATCGCTCATTCGGCTATTCCTGGTTTGCGGCCTGGCTGGGCGTCAAAACTAATACCAGTTTTACGGCGGCTGTCGTCGCCCATCAGCCACAGGTAGAGCGGCATGAGATCCGCAGGCGTTTTCAGCTTATCGGGATCTTCGGTCGGGAACGCGCTGGCGCGCATTTTGGTGCGGGTGCCGCCAGGATTGATGCAATTCACGCGCAGGTGGCGGCTTTGATACTCTTCGGCGAGCACCTGCATCATGCCTTCGGTCGCGAATTTCGAGACGGCGTAAGCGCCCCAGTTAGCGCGTCCCTGACGACCGACGCTTGAGGTGGTAAACACCAGCGATCCGGCCTCTGATTTCAGCAGCAACGGCAATAGCGCCTGGGTTAAAAAGAAGGTGACGTTGACATTCACCTGCATCACTTCGCTCCAGACCGCCGGGTTTTGCTGGTCCATTGGAACGATGTCGCCGAGTACGCCCGCATTATGCAGTACGCCATCGAGGCGAGGGACGCGCTGGGCAATAGCCTGGGCTAACTGCTGACACGCTTCGGGCGTTGCGGTGGCGTAATCCAGGGTAAACCAGTGCGCCTGCGCCAGCCCTTCCTGTTCGATTTCATGTGCGACACCGCGCAGTTTCTCGTCGCTGCGGCCAAGCAGCAGAACGTGCGCCCCGTAGCGGGCGTAGGTCAGCGCCGCTTCGCGGCCAATGCCGTCGCTGGCGCCAGTGACAAGAATAATTCGGTTTTGCAGCAAATCGCGTTGGGGTTGATAGTGCACGGGTCACTCCTTGCAGGGGCGAAACGGTGTGCCGCCAGGCTGCGCTTCGCATCGGGTAAAAACGCTTTATGCCTTAATCCTTCACGTATTTCAATCGGGCGGCGGGAGGGTTGTGCCGTTGCGACGTCATTTGCAACTGTTTCATCGGTAAAGAAAACTTCAGCGAGAGTTCTCGCACAGTTTCGCTTTGTTACAAGACGCGGGCCCGGGGCTCAGTTACACTAACGCCCGGGTCATGCCTGAATAAAAGGTGGAGAAGTGAATTTACTTGCAGAGTATGGACTGTTTTTAGCCAAAATCGTCACGGTGGTCGTGGCGATCGCGATTGTCATCGCACTTATCGCCAACCTGACGCAGCGCAAGAAAGCCCAGCGCGGTGAGCTGCGCGTTACGCGTCTCGGGGAAGAGTATAAAGAGATGAAGGAAGAGGTGGCCGCCGCGCTGCTCGATCCTCATCAGCACAAGCAGTGGCATAAGAATCAGAAAAAGAAAAACAAGCAGGAGGCGAAAGCCGCTAAAGCGCGCGCTAAACGTGGCGACGCGGCACCTGCCGGAAAGCCCACCCTCTACGTGCTCGATTTCAAAGGCAGCATCGATGCCCATGAAGTCAGCGCGCTACGCGAAGAGGTGACGGCGGTGCTGGCGGTTGCAAAACCCGCCGATGAAGTCCTGGTGCGTCTGGAAAGCCCCGGCGGCGTGGTGCACGGTTACGGGCTTGCCGCGTCGCAACTGCAACGTCTGCGCGAGCGCCAGATCCCGCTGACCATTGCCGTGGATAAAGTCGCCGCCAGCGGCGGGTATATGATGGCCTGTGTGGCGAATAACATCGTGGCCGCCCCGTTCGCTATCATCGGTTCTATCGGCGTAGTCGCGCAGATCCCGAACTTCAACCGTCTGCTTAAGCGCAACGATATCGATATTGAGCTGCACACGGCGGGGCAGTACAAGCGCACGCTGACGCTGCTTGGTGAGAATACCGAAGAAGGGCGCGAGAAATTCCGCGAAGATCTCAACGAAACGCATCATCTCTTCAAAGAATTTGTACACAGTATGCGTCCTTCGCTGGATATCGACGCGGTCGCAACCGGCGAGCACTGGTACGGCGTACAGGCCAAAGAGAAAGGTCTGGTGGATGAAATCAGCACCAGCGACGATCTCATCATTGCCCGCATGGCAGAGCGTGAGGTCGTCAGTCTGCGCTATATGCAGCGTAAACGGTTGATGGATCGCTTTACCGGCAGCGCGGCGCAAAGCCTGGATCGCCTGTTATTGCGCTGGTGGCAGCGCGGGCAGAAACCGCTGTTGTAAGGTAAATAAAAAGCGAGGCGTCAGGCCTCGCTTTTTTCTGGTAGCCAGTAATGTGTGTTCACGCTGTGGGAGTGCTCAGGGCAGCAGATGATATTTCTCGGAAAGCTGATGGGCCAGGTATTTAAACATATTAAATACCGCCGTGGTTTTTGCCGTCGGCAACCCCTGTTCGTCCATAAAATATTCGCCGCGAAAGACGAGTACGCCATTTTTTTGCTCAACGTCGGTGGCCACCATGCCGGCAATATAGTCTTCATGCTCGCGGATCATTTTATTGGCCTGCGCCAGCAGCGTAGCGCGATCGATAGGCTGAGTTAACTCTTGCATAATCATCTCCTTACAAACAGGGGGATAGTGTACGTCTCACCGGGTGCGATGGGCAAATTTTCCCTTCGATTTACAGGGCTTTTCAAAAAGGCCCACTGGTGGCGTTAATCACTTTTGCATGCTAATAAAGTTGCGTAACGAATTTTATCAGGTAGAGTGTGACGCTTTCGCAAATCTGGCAACAGAATTGCTTGACATTCGACCGAACTTCCGTCGTGCTGTAGCGCATTTGCACGATAAAACCTGACGACTCAGCCACCGTAGTAGCGTGAACCACGCCTGGTGATGGATTAAGGGGTTGATAACCTTTGGGGCGGCCACAATATACGAGGCTTGTCGCCAGTGACGGTGAATCAACGTGCGACGTATTCTGGAAGAATCAAATCAGGTAAAGGTGAATATGGGTAAAGCTCTCGTCATCGTTGAGTCCCCGGCAAAAGCCAAAACGATCAACAAATATCTCGGTAAAGACTACGTGGTAAAATCCAGCGTCGGTCATATCCGGGATTTGCCGACCAGTGGCTCCGCCCCTAAAAAAAGCGCTGAATCCGCCCCGACGAAACCGGCTAAAAAAGTCAAAAAAGATGAACGCGGCGCGTTAGTCAACCGCATGGGCGTCGATCCCTGGCATAACTGGGAAGCACACTATGAAGTGCTGCCCGGTAAAGAAAAAGTGGTTTCTGAACTGAAATCGCTGGCTGAAAAAGCTGACCACATCTATCTCGCAACCGACCTTGACCGCGAAGGGGAAGCCATTGCCTGGCACCTGCGGGAAGTGATCGGTGGTGACGACACGCGCTATAGCCGCGTGGTGTTTAACGAAATTACGAAAAACGCGATCCGTCAGGCGTTTGAAAAGCCGGGCGAGCTGAATATCGATCGCGTTAACGCCCAGCAGGCGCGCCGTTTCATGGACCGCGTGGTGGGTTATATGGTCTCCCCGCTGCTGTGGAAGAAAATCGCCCGCGGGCTGTCCGCCGGTCGCGTGCAGTCCGTCGCAGTACGTCTGGTGGTCGAGCGCGAGCGTGAAATTAAAGCGTTTGTGCCGGAAGAGTTCTGGGAAGTGGACGCGCTGCTCTCAACGCCGAAGAGCGACCAGCTCAGCGTTCAGGTCACGCATCATAAAGATAAACCGTTCCGTCCGGTAAACCGTCAGGATACCGAAGCAGCGGTCGCGCTGCTGAAAGCGGCAAGCTATCAGGTTATCGAGCGTGAAGATAAACCGACCAGCAGCAAACCGGGCGCGCCTTTTATTACCTCCACGCTCCAACAGGCGGCGAGTACGCGCCTGGGCTTTGGCGTGAAGAAAACCATGATGATGGCCCAGCGTCTCTACGAAGCGGGTTACATCACTTATATGCGTACTGACTCCACCAACCTGAGTCAGGACGCGGTCAGCATGGTGCGTAACTATATCGGCGAGGAGTTCGGCAAGAAATATCTGCCGGAGAACCCGAACCAGTACGCCAGCAAAGAGAACTCTCAGGAAGCGCATGAGGCAATTCGTCCTTCAGATGTCAGCGTGCTGGCGGAATCACTGAAGGACATGGAAAACGACGCGCAGAAACTGTATCAGTTGATCTGGCGTCAGTTCGTTGCCTGTCAGATGACGCCGGCGCAGTACGACTCCACGACGCTTACCGTCGCCGCGGGTGATTTCCGCCTGAAAGCGCGCGGTCGCATTCTGCGCTTTGACGGCTGGACCAAAGTGATGCCTGCGCTGCGCAAAGGCGACGAAGACCGCACGCTGCCTGCGGTTAACCAGGGCGATAAGCTTTCTCTGGTTGAGCTGACCCCTGCACAGCACTTCACCAAGCCGCCTGCGCGCTTTAGCGAGGCGTCACTGGTGAAAGAGCTGGAAAAACGCGGTATCGGCCGCCCGTCGACCTACGCGTCTATCATCTCGACCATTCAGGATCGCGGCTATGTGCGCGTTGAAAACCGTCGCTTCTATGCCGAAAAAATGGGTGAAATCGTCACCGATCGCCTGGAAGAGAACTTCCCTGAGCTGATGAACTTCGATTTCACCGCGCAGATGGAAGACTCTCTTGATCAGGTGGCCAACCATGAAGCCGAATGGCGCGCGGTGCTGGACACTTTCTTCGACGACTTCTCAAGGCAACTGGACACCGCGGAAAAAGATCCTGAAGAGGGCGGTATGCGCCCGAACCAGATGGTGCTTACCAGCATTGACTGCCCGACCTGTGGCCGCCCGATGGGCATCCGTACTGCCAGCACGGGCGTATTCCTGGGCTGCTCCGGCTACGCGCTGTCGCCGAAAGAGCGTTGCAAAACCACCATTAACCTGGTGCCGGAAAACGAAGTGCTGAACGTGCTGGAAGGCGATGACGCGGAAACTAACGCGCTGCGCGCCAAACGTCGCTGCCAGAAGTGCGGCACGGCGATGGACAGCTACCTTATCGATCCGAAGCGCAAACTGCACGTGTGCGGCAATAACCCGTCCTGTGACGGCTATGAAGTCGAAGAGGGCGAGTTCCGCATTAAGGGTTATGACGGTCCGGTAGTAGAGTGCGAAAAATGCGGTTCTGAAATGCACCTGAAGATGGGGCGTTTTGGCAAGTACATGGCGTGTACCAACGACGAGTGTAAAAATACCCGTAAGATCCTGCGTAACGGTGAAGTCGCGCCGCCGAAGGAAGATCCGGTGCCGCTGCCTGAACTGCCGTGCGAGAAGTCAGACGCTTACTTCGTCCTGCGTGACGGTGCCGCTGGCGTGTTCCTTGCCGCGAACACCTTCCCGAAATCGCGCGAAACCCGCGCGCCGCTGGTGGAAGAGCTGCAACGCTTCCGTGACCGCCTGCCGGAAAAACTGCGTTATCTGGCGGATGCGCCTGCAAAGGATCCGGAAGGCAACCCGGCCGTGGTTCGCTTCAGCCGTAAAACCAAACAGCAATATGTGGCGTCGGAAAAAGACGGCAAGGCCACCGGCTGGTCTGCATTCTATGTTGACGGTAAGTGGGCGGAAGGCAAAAAGTAAGCCTGCCGCGGCAAAAACGAAGGCCAGCGCAAGCTGGCCTTTTTGCGTTTATAACGACCTTATTATTTTTTTCACTGGACTATACACATAAGCTATAAAAGCCAGCGCGGTTATAGTATCTTCCTTTTTTATTATCAAATCGTCTTAAGCCTGATTGCAGGCGTCTCTGATTCTGGATGGTCAGTCATGAAACTACAGCAGTTGCGCTATATCGTTGAGGTGGTGAACCATAACCTGAATGTCTCATCCACAGCGGAAGGGCTTTATACGTCGCAGCCCGGCATCAGTAAGCAGGTGCGTATGCTGGAAGATGAACTCGGGATTCAGATTTTTGCCCGCAGTGGCAAACATCTGACGCAGGTGACGCCCGCCGGTCAGGAAATTATCCGTATCGCACGCGAAGTGCTCTCCAAAGTGGATGCCATCAAATCGGTGGCGGGCGAACATACGTGGCCGGACAAAGGCTCGCTGTATGTCGCGACTACGCATACACAAGCGCGCTACGCGCTGCCGGGCGTGATTAAAGGCTTTATCGAGCGCTACCCGCGCGTCTCATTGCATATGCATCAGGGCTCGCCCACACAAATTGCTGAAGCGGTCTCTAAAGGTAATGCCGATTTTGCGATTGCGACCGAAGCGCTGCATCTCTATGACGATCTGGTGATGCTGCCGTGCTACCACTGGAACCGGTCGATAGTCGTCACGCCGGATCACCCGCTGGCGTCGAAAGAGAGCGTGAATATTGAGGAGCTGGCGCAATATCCGCTGGTCACTTACACCTTCGGCTTTACGGGACGCTCAGAACTCGACACCGCGTTTAATCGCGCCGGACTGACGCCGCGAATTGTTTTCACCGCGACTGACGCCGATGTGATTAAAACCTACGTAAGGCTGGGGTTAGGAGTAGGGGTGATTGCCAGCATGGCCGTCGATCCGGTCTCCGATCCGGATCTGGTGCGTCTTGACGCGCACGATATTTTTAGCCACAGCACAACGAAAATCGGTTTTCGCCGCAGCACATTCCTGCGTAGCTACATGTATGATTTTATTCAGCGTTTTGCGCCGCATTTAACCCGCGATGTGGTGGATGCCGCCGTTGCGTTGCGCTCAAATGAAGATATTGAAGCGATGTTTAAAGATATCAAATTACCTGCCAAATAATGCCAGCGCGTACCTTTTCACTGGTGCAAAGGTACGCACGTTTTTCCCGCCTTTTATTCAAATTAAAAACATAATCATTCGTACTAAGTGAAATTATTATCGCGCATTCCCTTATTAAAGGTATGGGTAAGGTGTCGCCGCGTCACGACAAAAGTAGGAAATAATTCTTAGCTACGCAAATTCACAACTTCAATAATTTATTTCACGTCAAAAGATTGAATATTTTCTCTAAAAATGATCGTAAAGACGCTGGATTTTTGGCTGGTTTTTATTTAGGATTTATCTCAACTGATGATTACTTCTGCCAATTGTTTGGTGTCCATATGATAAGCAATGTCGATTGTACGAGGTTAGCAATGCCATCAGAAAGCGACGATTCGCAAAGAGATCCTGATCTTAAGCGTAAAGCGTGGCTGGCGGTGTTCGGCATCTCAACCCTGTTCTGGATTGGGATTGCGCTTCTGGTGTGGACATTTTGGGGTTAAGCATGGCTTTACAACAGCACGCTTTCACTCGTTCGCCAATATGTCAACCAGATGACAGGCACGAAAGCAGCCCAAAAGGGGGTTTTTCGACCCTCCCGACGGGCTGGAAGCTAACAAAAGAGCAACAAGATTTTATCGCTTTATTTTCGGAAGAAGATCACAAAAACAATAAACGCTAACTGGCGTAGATAATAAAAAACAAGAATTTAATTTAAGCTAAATTTATCTGTTCTCGTTGTTAACGCAGCGAGGAAAATTACACACAGCAATCTTTACATTTCTGGCAAGCGCCAGAGCGATCAATGGTTTTAATTATTGGTGTAACAGGTATGAATAATCAGCTCACGCTCAAATACTGGTCATGGATTGGCGCATTTACCGTTTCCTCCTTGTTCTGGTGTCAGCTTGTCTGGATGCTTGCTCACTGATTCCTCTGCGCCTGGCTCCCCGCCAGGCGTTTTGTTTTCTCCTCCCTGACGTCTCTCACTTTTAGCGATTTGGGTTGTTATCAAATCGTTACGACATGTTTGTGTTATCTTTAATACAGACCCTGATAACAATCGGGGCATCGCTATCTCAGGACTGAAGGAGGAGCTATGTCGTCGACCCTACGCGAAGCCAGTAAGGACACATTACAGGCGCAGGATAAAACCTATCACTACTACAGCCTGCCGAAAGCCGCCCGGGAGTTGGGCGATATCGCGCGGTTACCCAAATCACTGAAAGTTTTGCTTGAGAACCTGCTGCGCTGGCAGGATGGCGAGACCGTTACGCTTGAAGATATTCAGGCGCTGGCGGGCTGGCTTGAACATGCGCATGCCGATCGCGAAATCGCGTATCGACCAGCGCGCGTACTGATGCAGGATTTCACCGGCGTTCCGGCGGTGGTGGATCTCGCGGCCATGCGCGAAGCGGTGAAACGTCTCGGTGGAGACGTCTCGAAAGTGAACCCGCTCTCGCCGGTCGATCTGGTGATTGACCACTCCGTGACTGTCGATCACTTCGGCGACGATAACGCGTTTGAAGAGAACGTGCGTCTGGAGATGGAGCGCAACCATGAGCGTTATGCGTTCCTGCGCTGGGGCCAGCAGGCGTTCAGCCGGTTCAGCGTGGTGCCGCCAGGCACCGGCATTTGCCACCAGGTAAACCTTGAGTATCTGGGTAAAGCCGTCTGGAGCGAACTCCAGGACGGTGTAATGGTGGCATACCCTGATACGCTTGTCGGTACAGACTCCCACACCACGATGATCAACGGTCTCGGCGTGCTCGGCTGGGGCGTTGGCGGTATCGAAGCGGAAGCGGCGATGCTTGGCCAGCCCGTGTCGATGCTTATCCCGGATGTCGTCGGTTTTCGTCTTACCGGCAAACTCAGTGAAGGCATTACTGCCACCGACCTGGTGCTGACCGTTACCCAGATGCTGCGCAAACATGGCGTGGTCGGGAAATTTGTCGAATTCTTTGGCGACGGCCTGGATTCGCTGCCGCTGGCAGACCGCGCGACCATCGCTAATATGGCGCCCGAATATGGCGCGACCTGCGGCTTTTTCCCGATTGATGACGTCACGCTTGGCTATTTACGCCTGAGCGGGCGCAGTGAAGAGCAAGTGGCGCTGGTGGAAGCCTATGCCAAAGCGCAAGGCCTGTGGCGCAATCCGGGTGACGAGCCGGTATTCACCAGCACGCTGGAACTGGACATGGGCACGGTTGAAGCCAGTATCGCCGGGCCGAAACGTCCTCAGGACCGCGTGAGCCTGGGCGACGTGCCAAAGGCGTTCGCCGCCAGCACAGAACTTGAAGTGAACTCGCCAAAAAGGGATCTGCATTCGGTAGAATATACGCTGAACGGGCATCAGTATGAGCTGCCGGACGGCGCGGTGGTTATTGCCGCTATTACTTCCTGTACCAATACGTCCAACCCAAGCGTGCTGATGGCGGCGGGTCTGCTCGCCAAAAAAGCTGTCAAACTTGGGCTCAAACGTCAGCCGTGGGTAAAAGCGTCGCTGGCGCCTGGCTCAAAGGTCGTTTCCGATTATCTGGCTCACGCGAAGCTAACGCCGTGGCTGGATGAACTGGGCTTTAACCTGGTCGGATATGGCTGTACCACCTGTATCGGTAACTCCGGGCCGCTACCGGAGCCTATCGAACAGGCGATCAAAAAAGGCGATCTGACCGTCGGCGCGGTGCTTTCGGGCAACCGCAACTTTGAAGGCCGTATTCATCCGCTGGTAAAAACCAACTGGCTGGCGTCGCCGCCGCTGGTGGTCGCGTATGCGCTGGCGGGGAACATGAACATCAACCTGGCAACCGATCCCATCGGCCATGACCGTAAAGGCGATCCGGTTTATCTCAAGGATATCTGGCCCACCGGGCAGGAGATTGCGCAGGCGGTGCAGGAAGTCTCCACCGATATGTTCCGTAAAGAGTACGCGGAAGTTTTCGAAGGAACCGAAGAGTGGCGATCGATCCAAGTGCAGGCGTCAGATACCTACGACTGGCAGAACGATTCCACCTATATCCGCCTGTCGCCATTTTTCGATGACATGCTTTCGGAGCCTGCGCCGGTGCAGGATATCCACGGTGCGCGCATTCTCGCGATGCTGGGCGATTCCGTCACCACCGACCACATTTCGCCTGCGGGCAGCATCAAGGCGGACAGCCCCGCCGGGCGCTATCTGCAAAGCCACGGCGTGGAGCGCGCAGACTTTAACTCTTACGGCTCGCGTCGTGGTAACCATGAAGTGATGATGCGCGGCACGTTTGCCAATATTCGCATCCGTAACGAAATGGTACCGGGCGTGGAAGGCGGCATGACGCGTCTTATTCCGGGTAACGAGGTGATGTCGATTTATGACGCCGCCATGCGTTATCAGGAGCAGGGCACGCCGCTTGCGGTGATCGCCGGGAAAGAGTACGGCTCCGGCTCCAGCCGCGACTGGGCGGCCAAAGGCCCGCGTCTGCTCGGTATTCGCGTGGTGATTGCCGAGTCGTTCGAGCGTATTCACCGCTCCAACCTTATCGGCATGGGCATCCTGCCGCTGGAGTTCCCGCAGGGTGTGACGCGTAAAACACTGGGGCTTACAGGCGACGAGACGCTGGACATCGGCGATTTACAGTCGCTGACGCCAGGCGCTACGGTGCCGGTTACGCTCACGCGTGCCAATGGCGCAACCGAGGTGCTGGAATGCCGCTGCCGCATCGATACCGGTAATGAGATGACCTATTACCGTAACGACGGCATTCTGCACTACGTGATCCGTAACATGCTGCGTTAAGGCGCGGTATCCGGTGCAACAAAAAGGCCTGCGTTTGCAGGCCTTTTTTATCGCGCGCGCCGGTTAGTTACCGGAGAGCAGATGCCCCATTTTGGCGGCTTTGGTATCGAGATAGTGCTCGTTTTTCGGGTTACGTCCGACAATCAGCGGCACGCGCTCAACGATATTAATTCCCGCTTCGGTCAGTATCTCCACCTTGCGCGGGTTGTTGGTGAGCAGGCGCACTTCATCCACGCCCAACAGCTTAAACATGTCCGCACACAGGGTGAAATCGCGTTCGTCGGCGGCAAAGCCGAGCTGATGGTTCGCTTCGACGGTATCGTAGCCCTGATCCTGCAACGCATAGGCGCGGATTTTATTCAGCAGACCAATATTACGCCCCTCCTGGCGATGATAGAGGAGCACGCCGCGCCCGGCTTCCGCAATGTGCGACAGCGCGGCTTCCAGCTGGAAGCCGCAGTCGCAGCGCAGGCTAAACAGCGCGTCGCCGGTCAGGCATTCGGAGTGGACACGGGCCAGTACCGGCTCAGTGCCTGAAATGTCTCCAAAAACCAGGGCTACGTGATCCTGTCCGGTTGCCAGTTCTTCAAAACCCACCATCAGGAAATCGCCCCAGGGGGTTGGCAGTTTGGCTTCTGCCACACGTTTAAGCTGCATGTGATTCTCCGGATATTATGAACGCCCGCAGGCGCCTGCCAGTCTGTTGGCTTTCTGTCGTTATCCTGTATTTTGCCACATCCCGACAGGGTTCGCCTCACTCAGTCGTGCTCTCAATATCAATCGCATCAATAGTTAACTATCCTGCGTGGCGCGATTTTCGGTTATTCTTGAAGGACTTCATAAAAAAGGAGAGAACATGCTGGCCATTGCAAAACGTACCGCGGTTGGCGCCGCGCTGTTGCTCATTATGCCGCTGGCCGTCTGGATATCAGGCTGGCAGTGGCAGCCAGGCGGCGGTTCGCTATGGCTTAAAATGCTGTTCTGGGTGACAGAAACGGTCACGCAGCCCTGGGGCATTCTGACTCACGTTTTGCTGTGCGGCTGGTTCTTATGGTGTCTGCGCTTCCGGCTGCGCCCGGCGCTGATGCTGTTTGCGATTCTGGGTATCGTCATTATGGCGGGGCAATGGTCTAAATCGCTGATTAAAGAAAGGGTTCAGGAACCGCGCCCGTTCGTCATCTGGCTTGAAAAAAACCGTAACATCCCGGTTGACGAGTTCTACAATTTAAAGCGCAAGGAAAGAGGGGCGCTGGTGAAAGCACAGTTGCAAAACGAGACCGATATCCCGGTCTGGCTGCGTAAACACTGGCAAAAAGAGACCGGTTTCGCGTTTCCGTCCGGGCACACCATGTTTGCCGCAAGCTGGGCGATGCTGGGCTTTGGACTCCTCTGGCCGCGCAGGCGAACCATTACGCTTGTGGTGTTGACCGCCTGGGCTATCGCCGTGATGGGCAGCCGGATGCTGCTCGGTATGCACTGGCCACGCGATCTGGTGGTGGCAACACTGCTCTCCTGGCTGCTGGTGACCATCGCCGCCTGGCTTGCGCAGCGCCTCTGTGGCCCGCTCACGCCGCCGGTGGAAGAGAAAGTCGAAATCGCCCGGCGCGAGACAGAAGAGTGACGGCGGCTTGAGTTTCGCCGTTCCGCCCCTATTAATAAGGGATGTCCTGGCGCTTTATCATTTCACGCAAAAGGTGGAAATGATAACGTATAGCGCGTTGAGCCGAGGCCGGGACATTGGTCGCACAAAACACATACGGGATGTCATGTGAAATATCTGATTATTTTTTTAGTGGTATTAGCGATTTTCGTCGTTTCCGTCACGCTGGGTGCGCAAAACGATCAACAGGTCACCTTTAACTTCCTGCTCGCGCAGGGCGATTATCGTATCTCTACGCTACTGGCGACCTTATTCGGCGCGGGTTTTATCATCGGCTGGATCATCTGTGGACTGTTCTGGTTACGCGTTCGTCTGCAACTGGCGCGCGCCGAACGTAGAATTAAACGCCTTGAGCAGCAGATCGCGCCCGCAGAGCCGGTTCCGGCAAATGCCACTGCGCCTGCTGTTAAGGATTAACCCTCTATGCTGGAGTTGTTGTTTCTGCTGTTGCCTGTCGCCGCTGCGTATGGCTGGTATATGGGCCGCAGAAGTGCGCAACAGGATAAAGAGCAGGAAGCGAATCGCCTGTCACGTGATTACGTCGCAGGGGTAAACTTTCTGCTGTCCAATCAGCAGGATAAAGCGGTGGATCTGTTCCTTGAAATGCTCAAGGAAGATACCGGCACCGTTGAAGCCCACCTGACGCTCGGTAATCTTTTCCGCTCGCGCGGCGAGGTCGACCGGGCTATCCGTATTCACCAGTCGCTGATGGAAAGCGCGTCGCTCACCTACGATCAGCGGCTGCTCGCCGTACAGCAACTGGGCCGCGACTATATGGCCGCAGGCCTCTATGACCGCGCCGAAGGCATGTTTAATCAGCTGGTGGATGAAACCGATTTCCGCGTCGGTGCGCTCCAGCAATTGCTGCAAATCTATCAGGCCACCAGCGACTGGCAGAAAGCCATCGATGCCGCTGAACGGCTGGTTAAGCTTGGCAAAGAGCACCAGCGCGTCGAAATCGCCCATTTTTACTGCGAGCTGGCGCTCCAGGCGATGAGCAATGAAGATATGGATCGCGCCATGTCGCTCCTGAAAAAGGGCGCCGCGGCGGATCGTAACAGCGCGCGCGTCTCGATTATGATGGGTCGCATTTTTATGGCGCGCGGCGATTACGCCCACGCCGTGGAAATGCTGGAGAAGGTCATCAGTCAGGATCGCGAACTGGTGAGCGAAACGCTGGAGATGCTCCAGGTGTGCTATCAGCAGCTTGGTAAACCTGACGAGTGGGCAGAATTCCTCAGACGCTGTGTTGAAGAAAACACCGGCGCGGAAGCGGAGCTGATGCTCGCGCAGGTGCTGGAGCAGCGCGAAGGCGCAGACAGCGCGCAGATCTATATTACGCGCCAGCTGCAACGCCACCCGACGATGCGCGTGTTCCATCGTCTGATGGATTACCACCTGCATGAGGCGGAAGAAGGGCGCGCGAAAGAGAGCCTGATGGTGCTGCGCGATATGGTGGGTGAGCAGGTACGCACCAAGCCGCGCTACCGCTGCCAGAAGTGCGGCTTTACCGCGTTCACGCTCTACTGGCATTGCCCGTCGTGTCGTGCCTGGTCCACCATCAAGCCTATCCGTGGCCTCGACGGCCAGTAAATCATTGTTATCGCTGCCGCACAGTTTGTCGCGGCTTTATTTTGCACGCTTTTTAGTTACAACATACTTTTAGTGTTTGTTTTTGTGCGGCGGCCTCAGCGCAATAGCAACAAACAAGACGTCAGGCAGGGCGATCTTGCCTGTATATTTTCACGGACGGCGGGTAGAATGCTTGCCGTTTATCAATCCCGCGCCACGCCGGTGCGCCTGTCAGAAGGTCTGGTCATGACATCAATTGCCTCATCCTCTCATTCTGTAACCCATTCTCCTGTCGTTGTTGCGCTTGATTACGACAATCGCGACAGCGCGCTGGCCTTTGTGGACGGCATCGATCCGCGCGACTGCCGCCTGAAAGTCGGCAAAGAGATGTTCACGCTGTTTGGACCGCAACTGGTGCGTGATTTGATTACGCGCGGTTTTGACGTCTTTCTGGACCTTAAATTTCACGATATTCCGAACACCACTGCGCGTGCCGTTGCTGCCGCGGCGGAGCTTGGCGTCTGGATGGTGAACGTTCACGCGGGTGGCGGTGCGCGCATGATGACGGCGGCGAAAGAGGCGCTCGCGCCCTTTGGCAAGGACGCGCCGTTACTGATTGCGGTGACGGTTCTGACCAGTATGGAAGCCGAGGATCTGCAAGGGCTTGGTATTACCCTCAGCCCGGCAGAGCAGGCGGAGCGTCTTGCGCGTCTGACTCAGCAGTGTGGTCTGGATGGCGTGGTCTGCTCTGCGCAGGAGGCGGTGCGCTTTAAAGCGGCGTTCGGGCACGAATTTAAACTGGTCACGCCCGGCATTCGTCCGGCGGGGAGCGAGGCTGGCGATCAGCGCCGTATTATGACGCCCGCTGAAGCACAACAGGCGGGCGTGGACTATATGGTCATCGGACGGCCCATCACCCGCGCGGTTAACCCGGCACAGGCGCTGCGCGATATTCTGGCGTCTCTGAAGCAGGAGGGATAATGAGCGATAATAACAGCCGCCTGGTCTATTCCACGGAAACCGGGCGCATTGACGAGCCCAAAGCGGCACCCGCGCGCCCGAAAGGTGACGGCGTGGTGCGTATTCAGCGTCAGACCAGCGGTCGAAAAGGAAAAGGCGTATGCCTTATCACGGGTATTGATGCTGACGATGCGACCTTAAATAGTCTCGCGGCCGAACTTAAGAAAAAATGCGGCTGTGGCGGAGCGGTGAAAGAGGGCGTCATTGAAATTCAGGGCGACAAGCGGGAATTAATTAAAAGCCTGCTTGAGGCAAAAGGAATGAAAGTCAAACTGGCGGGCGGTTAATTGTTAGCCACGGCGAAAGCGCCGTGGCTATTTTGTTATGTTTACTGCGGTATAGCCAGACCTGTAATTATTCGGTGATGCGAGTAATACGTCAAAGCGTTATGCTTTTGCGGGCCGCAGATTAATGAACCTGATGGCCGATAATACCGCCTACCGCTGCGCCGCCGAGGGTGCCTAGCGCGCTGCCGTCGGTCAGCACAGAGCCGCCGATTGCACCTGCACCCGCGCCGATAGCGGTGTTGCGGTCACGTTTAGACCAGTGTGAGCATCCGCTCAGAGAGGCTACCAGAGTTACGGCCAGCACTGCCGCGGCTACTTTTTTGTAATTTAATGACATAATACTTTCTCCTGAATAATTGATTCACGGAAAGGCTGCTCACTTTAAGTATAGTGGCTAAATCACAGCTTAAAGCGCCAGTCCGTGAAACGGTGCAGCGATACGGAATAAAGAATCACGCAGGTGACAATCAACACTCAGTAATATCGCTGAGATTAATTTTAATTTCTTAAGCGAATTCAGACAGGTAAAAAGTCTTAATTGATGCTGAGAATAGTCTCAAGCGAGGCGCGCCAGACACGGCGCGCCAGAAGAATTCAGGCAGGAAAGGGCGAAATGATATCCAGCGTCAGCCCGGAGGCGCTGAGCGCGTCGCGACTGGCCTCGTTCAGGCCATCATCGGTAATAACGCGATTGAAGCGAGAAACCGGGCCAAGCGTATAGGGATGCACCGCGCCGAATTTACTGCTGTCGGTGAGGATAATCGCCTCGCTGCCTTTTTCCAGCACCGCATTGACCACGTCGGCGCGCATCATGTCGCGGCCCGTAAAGCCGGTTTCTGGCGACCAGCCGTCAATCCCGATAAAGGCTTTGCTGAAGTGCACCTGTGAGATGTACTGGCGCGTCAACGGGCCCACCATGGTTTCGCTTTTTTTCTGGTAGATGCCGCCGAGCAGGATAATTTCGCATGACGTTTCTTTCAGCAGGTGCGCGATAAAACTGCTCACGGTGATTAGCGTAATTTTCTTTTGCTCAGCCAGCGCTCGCGCCAGCAGGGCGTTGGTACTGCCGTTTTCGATAAACACCGTTTCGCCATCATTCACCAACGAGCACGCGAAATCCGCGAGCCTGCGCTTGAGCGCGAAATTGTTCATCATGCGGGTTTCCACGTCGTCGCTGTCGAGCGGTACAGCAAACCCGTGAGTGCGGCGCAGATAGCTCTGCTTTTCAAGAAGGTTCAGATCCTGACGAATGGTGACTTCGGAGACGCCGGTGATTTTTGCCAGTTCCGCCACGCTCATGCGGCCGCGGTCTATCACCATCTGTAAAATGATTTGTTGTCGGGAGTTCATATCTGCATCGTTATGCGCGGTGGCGTGACGCCACCGCGGATTCATTTAAAGCGTATGTTCGGTACGGGCGATAATATCATCCTGCGCATCAGGGGATAAGGCCGTAAAGAACGCGGAGTAACCCGCCACGCGCACGACCAGATCGCGGTACTTGTCCGGATGTGCTTTGGCGTCCAGCAGGGTTTCACGCGAGACAATGTTGTACTGAACGTGCCATCCCTTATGCACTTCAAAGAAAGTGCGCAGCATCTGCATCAGTTTTTGGCGATCGCGTAAGTTATCCAGTGTGGACGGGTTAAGCTTCTGATTCAACAGCACGCCGCCAAGTATTTTCGCCACCGGCAATTTCCCGACCGAGTTAATCACCGCGGTTGGCCCCAGACGGTCCGTACCTGACGCCGGGCTTGCGCCTTCAGCGAGCGGCGTTCTGGCTTTGCGCCCGTCCGGCGTTGCCATCGTCGCCGCGCCAAAAGGCACGTTCGCGGAGATAGACGACGTACCCGCGTAGTAGGTGCCGCCGATGGGGCCGCGCCCGAAGCGGGTGTTGTGATAGTGCTTCAGCTCGTCGATGTATGTCTGGTAGGCGCGCGCCAGCAGCAGATCGACATCGTCGTCGTCATTGCCATATTTCGGCGCGCTGTTTATCAGGCGCTGGCGCAGTTGCTCGCCGGTCAGCCCTTCAAAATCGTTATTCAGCGCCTGCGCCAGCTGCGGCTGCGTCACCACGCCCTGTTCAAACACCAGTCTGCGCACGGCTGCCAGACTGTTGCCGAGGTTGGCGATCCCCACCTGTAGCCCCGATACCCAGTCATATTTCGCGCCGCCCTGCTTAATGCTCTTGCCGCGCTCAATGCAGTCATCGACCAGCGCCGAGCAGATAATATCGTGCGCGTTCTCTTCAAGAACGGTGTCCACCACGCACTCGATTTCAATTGATTTGCGGGTGTAGTAGCGGATCTGGTTATCCCAGGCGTCCATCACTTCACTGAAATGGCTGAAATTCCCGGCGGAAAGCGCTTTTTCCTGCGGCAGGAAAACCTTGCCGGTCGTCGCGTCGCGACCGCCTTCCAGCGCCGCCAGCATCACGCGGGCGAAGTTAATAAAGCTCATGCCGGTGCAGCGATAACCCCATTTGCCGCCGACCGCCGTTTCAATGCAGCCGATGGCCGCGTAGTCGTAGGCGTCTTCACGGCTGACGCCAAGCTTAATAAATTCGTCGATAACGATTTCATCGTTATTAAACGCGGGCATCCCGAAGCCGCAGCGGATCACCTGGACGCAGGCGTCGAGGAATTCGTTACTCATTCCGGCGTGGTAGCGCACGCTGAGGTTTGGCTGGGTGGAGCGCAGACGACCGCACGATTCCAGCACAGCCCACGAGAGCGGGTTGACCGCATCCACCGGCTCGCCGTTAAGCAGGCGTTGCCCGCCAATCGTCACGTTCTGGTACAGCGGGCTGCCCGCTGAGGCTTTCGAGTGTGAGCCGGAGCGGATTTTGTTGACCTCCAGCAGCTTCAGCCAGCAACTCTGCAACAGCTCGATGGCGAGCTCGCGCTCCAGGGTTTGTTCAAGTTCCACATCGCGGCGATACCAGGGATAGAGATATTGATCGAGACGACCAAACGACACGGAATGCCCGTTGGACTCAATCTGTAATACCAGCTGCACGAAATAGCAGAGCTGTAACGCCTGCCAGAAAGACGCAGGCGGCTGGTGCGCGATATGCTCGCAATTCGCCGCGATAGCGAGCAACTCATCACGACGCGCCGGACGGCTCTCCTCTTGCGCCATTTGCGAGGCCAGCGCCGCGTAACGCAGGATATGCTCGCTGAGCGCGCTAAAAGTAATGTCGATCGCTTTCAGGAACTGTTCTTTGTGCAGATCGCCCTGATCGGTCAGCAGCAGGCGCGCGCGGCGCTCCGCCACTTTGGCACGCAGGCCGTCGAGACCTTTTTCCAGCAGCAGCGGGAAATTCACCGCCAGATGCGCGTCGCCGGAAGTCATATTGCCTTCCGCTTTAATAATGCCCGATGCCAGCAGTTCTTTTTGCTCATCGGTAAACATGCCGTAGCAGCGATCCTGCACGGTCTGGCCGCGCCACCACGGGCAGATTTCATGCATCACGGTTTTATCCTGCGGGCTGACGGAGAACCCGGCGCCGGGGCGGTCGGCGAGATCGTCTATCTCTTTCTCAATCCAACTGACGGTATATTCCGGGAAGAAGGGGGCGGCGCGCACCTGGCTTGCCTGATTGCCGACAATCAGCTCGTCATGCTTGATCCAGAGGGTGCGGTTCGCCAGGTGGTACGCCAGCGCGAGCGCGCGGCGTACCGGCAGCGGTTTATCCTGATGCTGCTGGTACATGGCGGTGTAATGCTGCGCGCGCTCGGTACAAACCGGTGGACGCACGATTTGCACCAGCGCCGCTTTGTGGGCTTTGATGCGCTCGGGAAGAAAAGTGAGGTTGAGCTCAGTCATGATGGTTATCCTCTTATCCATGCGGTGAGTCCTTTCTGGCGGGCGTAATCTTCGGCAAATGCCAGCAGCACCGGTTCGTCGAGCGGCGTGGCGGGTGCCAGATAGGGCCAGTCCAGCAGGCGGTACTTGTTGATGCCAAGGGTGTGGTAGGGCAAAAAATGAATGTCGCGGGCGCCGGTTTCATCGGCCGCGAAATCCGTGATGGCGCGAATGGAAGCTTCATCGGCGTTAAAACCGGGGATCAGCGGCACGCGAATGGTCATTTTCACGCCCGCCGCGGCCAGCCGCCGGAAATTATCCAGCACCCGTTCGGCGCTGCCGTCTGTCCAGGCGTGAAAGCGCTTCGGATCGACATGCTTTAGGTCAGCCAAAAGAAGATCAAGAAACGGCAGCGACGGGGCGATATGTTTCCACGGCACATGCAGACAGGATTCCACCGCCGTATGGATACCCGCTTCACGACTGCGCTGTAACAGCGCTTTCGCCATCTCCGGCTGCATGAACGGCTCGCCGCCAGAGAGCGTGATGCCGCCGCCGCTGCGGGCGTAGAAAGGACGATCGCGCAGCACGGTGTCCATGATTGCCTCAACGCTTCGGGATTCGCCACAGACGCTCAGCGCCTGCGTGGGGCAGCAGTCGGTCAGCGCATCGAGCGCGGTGTCATCAAGGGCTTCCCGGTTGATGACCAGCGCGTCACCCCGGCGGCTAATCGCCTGCGGGCATGCCGCTTTACAAAGCTCGCAGCCTTGCAGGCACAGCCGTGCATCAAACAGCACATCACGCTGGCGGCGACGGCTTTCGGGGTTCTGGCACCAGCGGCAGCCGAGCGAACAGCCCTTGAGGAAAACTACTGTCCGTATACCTGGCCCGTCATGAGTGGAATAGCGTTGCAGATTAAAAATCATCGTCGTCATGCCTGTTAAGTTTCATTAGAAAATAATGTTACTTTCGAATGAAAGTTTTATTGACGACGATCAGCTTTATCTGCACCGGCTGATTTAAGATGGCGGCAATGTTAACTTGCTCAAAACAGGAGTCGTTATGGAACTGTATCTCGACACGGCGGATGTCGCGGCCGTCAAACGTCTGGCGAATATTCTGCCGCTACAGGGCGTCACCACGAACCCTTCCATTGTGGCGCGCGCGGGTGTCAAACTCTGGGATCTGCTCCCCGCATTGCAGGAGGCGCTGAACGGCGAGGGCAAACTTTTTGCGCAGGTCGTGGCGTCAGACACGGCGCAAATGGTTCGAGAGGCGGAACAGCTGGCGCAGCGCGTACCGGGTCTGGTAGTGAAAATTCCGGTCACGCAGGCGGGGCTTGCGGCAATGAAAATTCTTAAACCGTCCGGCATTCCACTGCTCGGCACCGCGGTTTATGGCGCGCTGCAAGGCTTAATGGCGGCGCTGGCGGGTGCGGAATATGTCGCGCCTTATGTCAATCGTCTGGATGCGCAGGGCGGTGACGGCGTGGCGACGGTCAGTGAATTGCAGGAGCTGCTAACGCTGCATGCGCCGCAATCAAAAGTGCTGGCGGCGAGTTTCCGCACGCCGCAGCAGGCGCTTGGCTGCCTGCTCGCCGGGTGTCAGTCCATTACGCTGCCGCTGGATGTCGCGGAGCAGTTACTGAATACGCCTGCCGTCGCGGCGGCGGTTGACGGCTTCGGGCGTGAATGGCAGCAGGCGTTCGGCACGCTCAGTTTGTAAGCTCGTTAAGGCGTCAGATTTCCCAGGGCGCCTTCTGTTTTTTCTCCCCCGGTTCATCATTCTGCTGGCTCTGCGCCAGCAGTTCCGCCTTCAGAATTTCCAGATTATGAATGGCGGAGTGGTAATCGCCCGCCACCAGAATATCCAGAACGGTATCGATACGATCAGCCAGCTGCTGCGGATTTACTGTCGGCATAATGCTTCCTTTTTACGGTCAGAACCGTTTCATGATGCAGAAAAGCGGCGTCAAAGAGAAGCCGTTCGCCCTCTTAATACACTACCAGAATCAATCATTTCGCTTTAACAGATAAATAATGGTTATAAAACAAGCCGGCTCCCCGTGCAAAGCGATGCTGTGAATTAGTCTGATCCTGCGCATAACGCGTTAACTTACATGAGGAAAGACTATGTCAGTATTCAACCAATCGACCTGCAAACTCTTTACCGATACAGCGCGTTTTACTCAACTTTCCGGCTTTTACGAGGAAGAACGCCGCATTATCTGGATGATGTTGCGGGCCCAGCCGCGTCCCTGTTTTAACCACGCGCTCATTGAAGAAATCATGAATCTCAGCTATCTGGTGCAGGAGGCCAGACTGGAGGTGGATTTCTGGGTGACCGGATCGCTGGTCCCCGGCATGTATAACACCGGCGGCGATTTGCAGTTTTTTGTGGACTGCATCCGCAACGGCAGGCGAGAAGCGCTGCGTGCCTATGCGCGCGCCTGCGTGGATTGCGTACACGCCGCCTCGCGCGGTTTTGACTGCGGTGCCATCAGTCTTGCGATGGTGGAAGGCAGCGCGCTCGGCGGCGGTTTCGAAGCGGCGCTGGCGCACCATTTCGTGCTGGCCCAGCGCGATGTCCGCATGGGGTTCCCGGAGATTGCCTTTAATCTCTTCCCCGGGATGGGGGGCTATTCCCTGGTGACACGCCGCGCCGGGATGCGACTTGCCGAAGAGCTTATCTGGCAGGGCGAATCACATACCGCCGAGTGGTATCAGCCGCAGGGGCTGGTGGATCTGCTCTTTGAACCAGGGCAGGGATTTGTGGCGACACGTACCTTCATCGATACGCTTAAACCGCGCCTGAATGGGGTGAGGGCGATGCTTCGCGCGCGGCAGCGCGTGCTGCGCCTCTCGCGCAATGAACTGATGGAAATTACCGAAGACTGGGTGGATGCGGCGTTCAGTCTTGAGCCTAAAGACGTCAGCTACATGGAGCGCCTGATCCAGCTACAAAACCGTCACACCGCCGCAGCCCTGCGTAAGGCAGGCTAACGGCCATTCCTCAGACGCCGTTTACGGCGTCTGTTTCCCGGCCTGATAGCACTGATACCAGTGTTCAAGCTCGGTTGCCGTCATCGGACGGGCGAACAGAAATCCCTGACGTTGATCGACACCGTTTTGCATCAGAAACGCATCTTCTTCTTCACTTTCCACGCCTTCGGCGATCACCTGCAAATCCAGCGCTTTTGCCACTGCGACGATGGCGTGAACCAGCGATTGCGACACGGGCTGCTTATGGACATCGCGCACAAAGCTTTGATCGAGCTTAATGGCATCCAGCGGAAATCGCGCCAGCTGCGATAGGGACGAATAGCCGGTGCCGAAATCATCCAGATGTACCTGCGCCCCCAGCGCGCTAAATTCATTAATCACCGACAGCGCCAGCTCGGCGTTTTCAATCAGGCAGCTTTCGGTGATCTCGACGTCAATGGGGCTTTGGGTGAAGTGCATGTCAGTCAGCGCCTGACGCAGATCGCTTATCAGCGTCTGGTCGGCGAGCTGGCGCGCTGACACGTTCACCGCAACCCGCAGCTCAATGCCCGCATCGCGCCACTTCGCCACCTGACGCACCACATCGAGCATCACCCAGCGCCCGAGCGGTACGATAAGCCCGGACTCTTCGGCGTAGGAGATAAAATCGAGTGGCGAAATCAGCCCGCGCTCCGGCGACTGCCAGCGCACCAGCGCTTCCAGACTGTGAACGACGCCGTTGGCCAACATTTTCGGCTGGTAGTGAATAACCAGCTGATTTTTCTCAAGCGCCTTACGCAGATTGGTGTCAAGCCAGAGATATTCGAACACCCGCTGGTTCATCTCCGGGCAAAAGACGCAGAATTTACCGCGCCCGTTCTCTTTGGCGGTGTACATCGCCGTATCGGCGTTGCGGATGACGCTCTCGCGGTCTTCGCCATGCTGAGGCGCGAGGGCAATGCCGAGCGAGCAACCGGTATAGACTTCAATCAGCCCGATACGAAACGGGTGCTTCAGCCGGGAGATGATTCGTGAGGACATCGCCTCCAGCGCCGCCTGCGAGGTATCGGTCGCCATCACGAGAAACTCGTCGCCACCGAGCCGCGCCAGCACCTGATCTTTTTCAAGGCAGCTTAAAATCGCGAGCGACACCGCCTGGAGAAGCTGGTCGCCGAACATATGCCCGTAGGCGTCGTTCACTTTCTTGAAATTGTCGAGATCGAGATAGACCACACCCACCTGTGTATCGCCGCGTTTAGCAATGGCGTCGCTTATCATATCAAGAATAGCGTTGCGGTTGGGCAGGCCGGTAATGGCGTCGGTATTGGCCAGCACGCGCAGGCGCTCCTGCGCGCGGCGCTCTTCGGTAATATCGGTGCCAGAGCAGATCAGGAAAATTTCGTTTCGCCCGCTGCCGCTGTGGACAAATTTATTGCGAAAGAGAAACAGCCGCTGGCCTTTGCGGGTTTTGATCCAGCGCTCGACTTCATACGAGCTGCCGTTGCGAAAAAAACCGGTGATATTGCGCCGCGAGGCGGACGCTTCAGCGGGCGTCATAAAGAGCTTAAAGACATTCTGCCCGATCACTTCCTGTTCTTTCAGGCCTGTATATTCTTCGCTCAGCCGGTTGAAACGCTGAATGTTGCCGTGGCGATCGAGAATAACGATGACCGAATTGGCTTCAGAAACTACCTGTTCGGCGAAGGAAAGCCCTTGTACCAGATCGCGGGCCACCGATGTTGTGTCGTGCCACGCCGACGCCGTGCCCGCCCACTCTTTACGCGACACTTTGCGGCCCACCAGATGCACCGGCACCGGCTCGCCAAACAGCGACAACGAGAGTGTGACGCTTGAGGTGATCACACTCATGGCGCGGATTTGCGCGGCCTGATCCGGCGTGAGCGGCACCACGTGGCTGGTGACGGCCTCTTCGCTGGCGGCGAGCTGTAGCGCGTTGCTGTCCAGCGGCAGCCGCCAGAAAGGACTGGCGGCACCGCAGTAGCGGTACAGCAGATTATTCTCCAGGTCGTCTTTCATGCATTCTCCCGAACCCACACCATGCGCTACGCAAACGGCACAGCCGGACTCTGCCGGCAATAAGAGGCAAAACGTTTGTTTTTACGGGAATATATTGTTGGCGAAGGCGGCAAGCCGGTGTCGGTTACGGCCATTTCGCTTAATTCTCAACGCGTTAAATTACGACGCACTCTGTTAGTGTGATCGTTTTTTGGAAAAATGCCCAAGTGAGACGGGAAAAATGTGCGCGCTCACACAGAGGAAAAGGCGAGGCGTGAGAGAAGAAAAACTCCCCGGCGGGGCCGGGGAGTGGAGGGTCAGGCGACCGGGCGTGCGATGACGCTGCGGGTTTCCATACGCACTTCGGCGATGGTCACGTCGATAACGTCGGTGACTTTATAAACGGTTTCGCCTTTGATCTGTACGGTGCCGTTTTCCTGGCTGCAGACCAGCTCATCGCGCACCGCGTGCAGAAACGGTGCGGGAATAAAGGCGACCGCGCCGTTATCCACCAGACGCACGCGCATGCCGCCGCGGCTGACATCGATAATTTCCGCCGCGAAGCGGCTATCGGTGCCGGCTTTGTCTTTCAGGAAACGGGCATACAGCCAGTCGCCCACATCGCGCTCCGCCATGCGGTTAAGACGACGACGCTCGGCCATCTGCACGGTGGCTTCATCCTGTGGACGCGTAGCGCTTTCGCCTTTGATGATGGCTTTCAGCAGGCGGTGGTTGACCATATCGCCATATTTACGAATCGGCGAAGTCCAGGTCGCATAGGCTTCAAGGCCGAGGCCGAAGTGCGGGCCTGGCTCGGTGCTGATTTCCGCAAACGACTGGAAGCGACGGATGCGGCTGTCGAGGAAACCGGACGGTTGGGCATCCAGCTCGCGGCGAAGCTTGCAGAAGCCCGGCAGCGTCAGCACGTCGTTCGCATCCACATGCATCCCGTGGCTTTGCAGCAGCGTCGCCAGCTGTTCGGTGCTCGCCGGGTCAAAGCCCGCGTGGACGTTGTAAACGCCGAAGCCGAGCTTGTCGCGCAGCACGCGCGCGGCGCAGATATTCGCGGCGATCATCGATTCTTCAACGATACGGTTAGCGATGCGGCGCGGCTCGGCGACGATATCCAGCACTTCGCCTTTCTCGCCCAGCACAAAGCGGTAATCCGGGCGGTCTTTAAACACCAGCGCGTGTTCGGTACGCCAGGCGCTGCGGCGCTGGCAAATCTGTTGCAGCAGGCGGATCTGCGCGGCAATCGCCTCGCTGCCCGGCTGCCAGTCGCCTTTTTCTTCCAGCCAGTCGGAAACGTCGTCATAGGCCAGTTTGGCTTTCGATTCGATGATAGCGGCGAAGAAGTGAATGTCGTCGCTGATAGCGCCATCGGCTTCGATAATCATGCGGCAGACCAGCGCAGGGCGCTGCACGCCTTCGCGCAGCGAGCAGAGGTCGTCAGACAGCTCGCGCGGCAGCATCGGGATGTTAAAGCCCGGCAGGTAATTGGTGAACGCGCGCACTTTAGCGATGTTGTCGAGCTTGCTGCCTTCGGCGATCCACGCGGTCGGGTCGGCGATCGCGACGGTCAGTTGCAGGCGGTCGCCATCCAGCGCTTCCACATACAGCGCATCGTCCATATCTTCGGTGCTGGCGCTGTCGATGGTGACGAAATCCAGCGCGGTTAAATCTTCACGCGTCAGGTTTTCATCCAGCATTTCGGTCGCCACGCCGTCCGGCGCTTCGCGCTCAAGATTGTGGCGTGCCAGCGTCACCCACCACGGCACGAAATGGTCCTCGCCGAAGGTAATAAACTGCGTCAGTTCCGCGTAGAAACCGCGATCGCCTTTCAGCGGATGGCGGCGCATTTCCGCCACCGCCCAGTCGCCATTCTGGAAGTCATGGCTGACGCCGCGTTCAGCGCGGCACGGGATGGCGTCTTTCAGCAGCGGATGATCAGGAACGATAGAGAGACGATCGTCTTTCTTTTGCACCCGGCCCACAAAGCGGGTCAGGAAGGGTTCGATAAGCTCTTCGGGCTCGGCGGATTCTTTTTCCTTTTCCGTATGGATAACGGCAATGACGCGATCGCCGTGCATCACTTTCTTCATCTGCGGCGGCGGAATGAAGTAGCTTTTCTGCGCGTCAACCTCAAGGAAACCAAAACCTTTTTCCGTGGCTTTTACTACCCCTTCGGCGCGCGGCGTCTGGGAATGCAGTTGCTGTTTAAGCTGCGCAAGCAGCGGGTTATCCTGAAACATAGTGTCGAATTTTCGTGGCCAAAAGAGCGGCTGACAGTTTTACGCGATTGCGCGCCTCCCGGCAAGCGCTCTTTAGGCCGCAGCGGGCTATGCGACGACGCCAAGACCAAGCCGCAGACGGTTTACCCAGCCGCAAAGGCTACCGAAGGCGAGCAGACGTAGCGCGTCCTGCGCGTCGAAACCGGCCTCAATCAGCGGCTCAAGCTGTGCGTGGCCAAACCGCGCCGGGGCACGGGTCAACATCTGCATCGCCTGAATCATCGCGCGCGCTCTGGGGTGATTATGGCTCCAGGCCTGCAGCGCCCGTTCACCGTTGTGCGCCGCATCCGCAAGCCCTGGCTCGTCGCGCAGGCGCAGCGCGGCCTCGTCAAAACAGCTGGCGCTGCCGTTGATACGCGCCGATACCAGCGCCACCAGCGCAGCGTCAGCCGCATCCTCCGGCCTTTGCAGAGTGGCGAGCAAGGCGGCGAGACCCTCTAATGCGTTCGCGTCATGGGCCAGCAGAGAGAGCATCGGTTGCAGCAGCGGCTCATCCAGCGCCGCGTTATAAGCCGCCTGCTGGTCGGCGCTGGCCCAGCCCATTTCGAGCGCCGGGAGATCGGGCTGCCAGCGCGATTCAGCGGCGCTAAAGAGTGAGGCGGGCGCGTCCTGTTGCATGTCGATGCCCGGCAACCAGCGCGCCGGCTGGCCGGGCTGTGCCTGTAACAGCGCCACCGCGCGGGCCTGAAAGCCTACGAAACCAATAATCTGCGTAAACGTGACGATGTCATGCACCGACAGCCCGGCGTCTTCCAGTTGCGCGCGCGCCGCGCTGTCAATCAGGGTGGGCTGACTGGCGAGCTGACGCGCGGTCTGGGTGAGCAGCGTCAGGCGGCGGTTGCTTTCCCGCGAGGAATCCGGCCCCGGCTCGGGCGCCAGACGGGCGGCGTAATGGTTGCACAACCGCTGCACGCCGCAGACCTGTGCGACGGTTAAGGCGGCGCTGAGGCGGTCATAGACGCTCAGCGTATGAAGACGGGTGACGTCGCGTTTATCAGGCAGCAGAGAAGGGATAAGCGCGCGTGCGGCGTCGCACCACGGCGCGTGGGCGGCGATGTTCGCGTCGTCCAGCGGCAGGTCGAGCAGAAAACGGTCCTCCACCTTTGCGGTTTCGGGAACTAACGGCAGCGGATCTGCCGGACAGAGGCTGGACTGGGTTTCATGATACCAGTGGCTTTTGCCGGTAAGGCGGCGTTGTTCCATGGTCGTTCCTTGTCTGAAAATGAGCGCCCGGAACGGCGGAAACAATACGCAGCGCCGGGCAGGTCACGCACGACTATCCTGGCGTAACACTTCACGGCGATAAAAGATTGTTCGGTGATAACAAATATCAGAAAGGCATAAATAAAAAGGGCAGGTTGAAAACCTGCCCTTTGGCGATAAACCGGAGGATTATTTCAGTTCCAGCTCGTTCATCGCTGCGATGCTGAAGCCGCCGTCAACGTGAACCACTTCGCCGGTGATACCGCCGGAGAGATCGGAACACAGGAACGCCGCGGAGTTACCCACGTCTTCGATGGTGACGGTGCGACGGATCGGGGTGACCGCTTCGCAGTGCGCCAGCATCTTACGGAAATCTTTAATGCCGGAAGCCGCGAGCGTGCGGATCGGGCCTGCGGAGATAGCGTTAACGCGCACGCCTTCCGGACCCATCGCGTTCGCCATGTAGCGCACGTTAGCTTCGAGAGACGCTTTCGCCAGACCCATCACGTTGTAGTTCGGGATAGCGCGCTCTGCGCCGAGGTAAGAGAGCGTCAGCAGCGCCGCGTTCGGGTTCAGCATAGAACGGCATGCTTTCGCCATTGCCACAAAGCTGTATGCGCTGATGTCGTGCGCGATTTTGAAGCCTTCACGGGTCACGGCGTTAACGTAGTCGCCATCCAACTGGTCAGCCGGCGCGAAACCGATGGAGTGTACGAAACCGTCAAATTTCGGCCAGACTTTGGCAAGCTCGGTGAACAGCGCGTCGATGCTTTCATCTTCCGCAACGTCACACGGCAGCACGATGCTGGAGTCCAGTTGAGCGGCAAACTCTTCCACGCGGCCTTTCAGCTTGTCGTTCTGGTAGGTGAACGCCAGTTCAGCCCCTTCACGGTGCATTGCCTGTGCGATACCGTATGCGATGGACAGTTTGCTGGCTACGCCAGTCACCAGAATGCGCTTACCGGTAAGAAAACCCATAGCTTTTAATCCTTATCGTCATTGTTATGGCGGCTGGCCGAAAGCGCCAGCCGTCGTTAAAACGCGGCGATTCTAACATGACTCGCCGGAGGAGTTAATCCGACCACTACAGATGGTGGATTAGCGGTCTTTTCGCCAGGCGTCGGCGGTTAAGGCTTCGCCGAAATGACTGGCGATAAGCCGTTTGGTTAAATCGTGCAGCGGCGAGGCGAGAACGTCGGCCGTGCTGCCGCGCTCCACCACTTCGCCCTGATGCATCACCATCACCTGATCGCTGATGTGTTTCATCATGCCGATGTGCTGGGTGACATAAATATAAGAGATACCCTGTTTTTCCTGTAATTCCAGCATCAGGTTGATTAACTGCGAACGCATCGACATATCAAGCGACGCCAGCGCTTCGTCGGCGATAATGACTTTCGGGCGCAGGATCAGCGCGCGCGCGAGGCCCAGACGCTGTTTCTGGCCCGGGGCCAGCATATGCGGATAGTAACTCACGTGATCGGGCAGCAGTCCGACCATGCGCAGCGTCTCTTTAATGCGCTTCGCGCGGGCTTCCGGCTCCAGATCGGTGTTGAGCCGCAGCGGGAAGTCGAGAATTTGCGAAATCCGCTGGCGCGGGTTGAGCGACGTCGACGGATCCTGAAAAATCATGCGAATGCGCTGACTGCGAAACGAATAATCGCCAAACGTCAGCGGATGATCGTCAATCACCAGTTCGCCCGTGGTGGGGGCGACCATACCGACCAGCATTTTGGCAAGCGTGGATTTACCCGAGCCGTTCTCGCCGATAATAGCGAGCGTCTGGCGCTCGCGCAGGGTAAAGCTCAGCGGTTTCACCGCCTCGACGGTCTGGCGGCGAAACCAGCCGGTGCGATAGCGATAAGTTTTACTCAGGTTGCGAACCTGCAACAGCGTTTCCACCATTTCACTCTCTCTCCATGTTCAGCGGGAAATGGCAGGCGAAAAGATGATTTTTCGGCCCGTCGAGACGCGGGGTTTCGATACATTTGCGCTGGGCATATGGGCAGCGCGGCCCGAGGCGGCAGCCAATCGGCAAGTGCTCAAGCAGCGGGATCGCGCCCGGCAGCGTATTGAGGCGGCTTTTATGCGGCATCGCGCTGCCGAAGTCGGGGATCGCGCGGATCAGCGCCTGAGTGTAAGGGTGGTGCGGGGTGGAGATAAGCTCCTCGCTTGGCGCGGTTTCCACCGTCTGCCCGCAATAGAGCACGTCGATGCGGTCGGCCCACTGGCTCAGCATCTGTAAGTCGTGGCTGATAAGCAGAATCGTCGTGTTGTTATTCTGATTCAGCCGCGAGAGCAGGCGGAAAATCTGCGCCTGGGTGGTTGGCTCCATCGCGTTGGTTGGCTCATCGGCAATCAGCAGACGCGGCTGATTAGCGAGCGCGATGGCTATCATCACCTTCTGACATTCACCTTCCGTCAGCTCATACGGAAAGCTGCGCATCGCGTCTTTATGGTCTTTAATCCCGACACGGTGCAGCAGTTCTATGGCCCGGCGCTTGCGCCAGCCGAAACGCTGCCACCAGCGGCCTTTGTACGTCCAGCCGGGGATGTTTTGCATCAGCTGGCGGCCAATTTTCTCTGACGGATCGAGACAGGATTGCGGCTCCTGGAAAATCATCGACACGTTATGGCCCACCAGACGGCGGCGCTCGCGCGGCGAGAGGCGCAGCAGGTCGATATCGTCAAAGCGCATACGGTCGGCGGTGATGCGCCAGTTGTCTTTGGTCACTCCGCAGATCGCTTTCGCAATCAGACTCTTACCGGAGCCCGATTCGCCCACCAGCCCGCGAATGTCGCCTTCCGGCAGGCTCAGGCTCACGCGGTCCACGGCTTTCACCCAGCCTTCGCTGGTTTTAAATTCAATCGTCAGGTTGCGAATATCCAGCAGCGGCATTATTCCACCCCCGCGTCGATGGCGCGACGGATGCCGTCGCCGAGTAAATTGACCAGCAGTACGCTAATCATAATGGCGGCCCCCGGCAGCATCACCGTCCAGGGCGCGACGTAAATCAGCTCCAGCGCGTCGCCGAGCATCGCGCCCCATTCGGGCGAAGGGAGCTGCGCGCCGAGCTCGAGAAAACCGAGCGCCGCGATATCCAGAATCGCAATCGACAGCGCACGGGTGATTTCGCCGACCAGCACCGACGCGGTGTTAGGGAGTACGGCGAACCACAAAATATTAAAGGTGGTCGCGCCATCCAGACGTGCGGCGATCACATAGTCTTTTTCCAGCTCGTCATGCACCATGCTGTACACCGAGCGCACCATACGCGGCACCAGCGCGAGCCAGACAGCCAGCATCGCGTGGCTGAGCTGCGGTCCGGCGAAGGCGACCACGATAATCGCCAGCAGCAGCGAGGGGATCGAGAGCAGCGTATCCAGTACGTGATTAAGCACCGCCGAGCGCAAGCCGTGAGTGGCACCCGCCAGCACGCCCAGCACCATTCCGCAGGCAGTCGCCGCCAGCGTCACGACGAACGCGCCGCCGATGGTAGGAGCCGCGCCGCTCAGCAGGCGGCTTAACAGATCGCGTCCTAAATCGTCAGTCCCGAGGAAGAACGAGACTTCGCCATAGCGCGACCACGACGGCGGCAGCAGCTGATAGCCGAGAAATTGTTGATCGATGCCGTAGGGCGCAAAGAGCCTGCCGAACACGCATAACAGCACCAGACCCGCACAGCCGTACAGGCCTACCATTGCGACGGTGTCGCCATAAAATTTACGCCAGACGGTGCGCAGCGCGCCCGGCGCGCGTTTCTCGCGATAGACGCTATCGTAAGGCATACCATTCCTTATGTTTCAGCGGGTTCGCCAGCGCGCCCAGAATATCCGAAATTACGTTCACCAGAATCACCAGCGACCCGACGACCATCACGCCCGCTGAAATCGCGGCGTAATCCTGCTGACGAATGGCGTTAATCAGCCAGCGGCCAAGGCCCGGCCAGCTAAAGACCATCTCAGTGATCATTGCAAGCGTCAGCATGGTGGAGAATTGCAGCCCCAGACGCGGAATGACCGGCGGCAGGGCGTTATGCAGCACGTGGCGGCGCAGAATGGTCAGGCGCGACAGCCCGCGCGTGGCGGCCGCTTTGATGTAGTTGCGCTCGAGAATTTCAACGGTACTGACACGCACCAGCCGGATCACTTCGGTGGTTGGCGCGACGGCGAGCGTCAGCACCGGCAGCACCATATGGCGCAGTGCGCTTAAAATCATCTCGTGACGCCACGGCGAGTCAGAAAGCCAGGCGTCAATCAGCGCGAAGCCCGTCACCGTTTTCACTTCATACAGCAGGTCGAAGCGCCCGGAGACCGGGAACCAGCCGAGCGTCAGCGAAAAGAACAGCGTAAAAAGCAGCGCCAGCCAGAATACCGGAATCGAAAAGCCGAGCAGTGCCAGCGCGCTGATGATTTTATCCTGCCATTTATGGCGAAGAATGCCCGCCACCATGCCGACCGGAATACCCACCAGCAGTGCCAGCCCGAAGGCCAGCACGCACAGCTCCATCGTGGCCGGGAACACTTCGCGCAACTGTGTGGAGATAAGCTGGCCGTTGATGCTGGAGACCCCGAAATCCCAGTGCAATACGCTATCGCACCAGAACAGCCACGCGTTCCAGAGCGAAGCGCCCTGGAGCGGCGCATGCGGCGTGAAATAGCTCAGGCAGAAGCCGACAATCGTCAGGAAAAACAGCGTGATCAACAGCAACACCAGACGGCGGAGAGTGAAAATAATCATGGCTGCTTCTCCTCAGAAGGCTCGCGCGAGACGCCCGCGAACGAGGCGTTGCCGAACGGGCTCAGTACCAGGCCTTTCATATCATAACGGTACGCCTGCAACCGCAGCGACGACGCCAGCGGCAGCACCGGTAGCTGTTCGGCGAGGATCGTCTGCGCGCGGGTGTAGGCTTCAATCCGGTACGCCAGCTGCTGCGAGGAGAGGGCCGATTGCAGCACGGCGTCAAAATCACGATCGCACCAGTGCGCGTAGTTGGTTTGCGAGCGAATGGCCGCACAGCTTAACAGCGGACGGAAAAAACTATCCGGATCGTTACTGTCCGTCGCCCAGCCCGCGAGCGTTAAATCGTGGTTCATATCCATCAGACGGGCCTCCTGAAAACGGCCCTCCACCGGAACGATATCCACCGTCACGCCCACCTGCGCCAGATCCGCCTGCAACAGTTCGGCGGTTTTGAGCGGGCTTGGGTTCCAGGCCTGAGAGCTGGTTGGCACCCAGAGCTTCAGCGTCAGGTTTTCAAGCCCCAGCGCTTTCAGCTGCGCACGCGCTTTATCCGGGTTGTATTCGGTGATTTTGGCGTTGTTGTCATAGGCCCAGGAGGCGCGCGGCAGAATCGACGCGGCGGTCTCCGCCGTGCCGTAGTAGATAGACTGCATCAGGCGCTGGTTATTGATGGCCAGCGCCAGCGCGTGACGTACTTTCGGGTTATCCAGCGGCGCTTTATGTGTGTTAAACGCCAGATAAGCGATATTCATGCCGGGGCGCAGCGTCAGGCGCAGGCGTGGATCGTCTCTGAGACTCGTAAGCTGGCTCGCGGCAGGCCATGCCAGCACGTCGCACTCGCCGGTCAGGAGCTTCGACAGACGCCCCGTGCCGCCGGAGCCGAGATCGATAACCACCTGCGGCATCTGCGGTTTGCCGCGCCAGTAGGCGTCGTGGCGCAGCAGGCGAATGTACTGCCCGGCGCGATACTCGCCAAGACGGAACGGCCCGGTGCCGACCGGCTCGCGATCGAGCTCCTCCTGATTGCCGCTGCGCTCAAGCGCCGCGGCGTACTCCGCCGACATCACCGATGCGTAATGCGTGGCGAGATGCCATAAAAACGAGGCGTCCGGCTGGCGTAAGCGAAACTCCACGGTGCGGTTGTCAAGCTTGCGCACGCTGCGGACGTTATCGGCGAACTGGAGACTGTCGAAATAGGGGTAGCTGCCGCCGTTGACGTTATGCCACGGGTGTTTCGGGTCGATAATGCGCTGAAAGCTGAACACCACATCGTCGGCATTCAGCGCGCGCGTGGGCGTAAACCAGCGGGTGTGTTGAAACTGCACGTTCGGGCGCAGGCGAAAACGCCAGGTAATGCCATCGTCCGGCGTCTCCCAGCTTTCGGCGAGTTCCGGCACCAGCCGGTAAGTATAAGGATCGACATCCAGCAGCCTGTCATAGAGCTGTGCGGCGAGCGTATCTACCGTCAGCCCGCTGCCCGCTTTTTGCGGGTTAAAGGTATTAACCTGGCCATTAACGCAATAGACAAATCCGCTCTGGCGAATATCGCCGGGCGATTCGGCGAGAGGCGCAGCAAAAGCCGGTACGCTCAGCAGCCCGAGCGTCGCTAAAAAGGAGGAGAGAATTCCGCGCATAAGTTTTTGAGTTGTTTTCGTCACCAGGCAAAGTGTATCGCACTTACGCGGCCTGCGTAAAAAACTCTGCGGGCGTTTGGGTTAAAAGTAGTCGTGTTTAGCGAATTTCATGTTTTTTCAGCAGCGCCCGCAGCTGATGGTAGGTTAAACCGAGCAATTCAGCGGCCTGTTTCTGGTTATATTTCGCCGCCTGCAGGCTCGCCTCCAGCAGCCGTTTTTCTTCATCATGCTGCCATTTGCGCAGGTTCAGCGGCAGCGACGGGCCGCTGGTCGATGCATTGGGTGTCGTCACCGGCGCTATCTCCGCCGGTTCGCGGCGAAACGGATCGAGAATAATGTTATCCACCGGCTCATCGCTGCTGGCGTGACGATAGACGGAGCGCTCCACCACGTTTTTCAGCTCGCGAATGTTGCCTGGCCAGCGATAGCCGAGCAGGGTTTCTCGCGCGCGTTCGGTAAAGCCCGGAAAGAGCGGCAGGCCCAGCTCGCGGCACATCTGGATGGCGAACTGCTCCGCCAGCAGCATAATATCGCTGTCGCGCTCGCGAAGGGCAGGGAGCAACACGACGTCAAAGGCGAGACGGTCGAGCAGGTCGGCGCGGAATTTCTCCTCTTCCACCAGACGCGGCAAATCGGCGTTGGTCGCACAGATTAGCCGCACGTTCACCTGCAACGGCTGACTGCCGCCGACGCGCTCCAGCTCGCCATACTCGATGACTCTTAACAGTTTTTCCTGCACCAGCATCGGCGCGGTGGCGAGTTCATCCAGAAACAGCGTGCCGCCGTCGGCGCGCTCAAAGCGGCCCGGGTGGCGCTTCTGCGCGCCGGTAAACGCCCCGGCCTCGTGGCCGAAAAGCTCGGTATCCAGCAGGTTTTCATTCAGCGCCGCGCAGTTCAGCGAGATAAATGGCCCCTGCCAGCGGCGCGACAGGTAGTGAAGACGATGTGCGATAAGCTCTTTGCCGGTACCGCGTTCGCCAATAATCAGCACCGGTTTATCAAGCGGCGCGAGCCTTGAGACCTGTTCCAGCACCTCAAGAAACCGGTTCGCTTCGCCAATCAGGTTATCTTTGTATTCAGTCATGATGAAATTCACCACTTAGTAGCGTATATCACTACTCTAGCCTGGAAGGGCGTAACGGTGAAATTTTGACTATGCTTTATAATCAAAGGGTTAAAAAAGTGGCACGGAGTTTGTATTAAGCTCTACAGCAAGGGCTTAGCCCGTCTTACCATGTAGAGGATGAAATTATGGGTATTTTTTCTCGTTTTGCCGACATCGTGAACGCCAACATCAACGCCCTGCTGGAGAAGGCTGAAGATCCACAAAAACTGGTCCGCCTGATGATTCAGGAAATGGAAGATACGCTGGTGGAAGTGCGTTCAACCTCCGCCCGCGCGCTGGCGGAAAAGAAACAGATCGCGCGCCGCATCGAACAGGCTAACGCGCAGCAGGCCGAATGGCAGGAGAAAGCCGAGCTGGCGCTGCGTAAAGATAAAGACGATCTGGCCCGCGCCGCGCTGATTGAAAAACAGAAACTGACCGACATTATTCGTGTGCTGGAAGAAGAAGCGTCTCAGCTTGATGAAACGCTGGCGCGTATGAAACAGGAAATCGGCGAGCTTGAGAATAAACTCAGCGAAACCCGCGCGCGTCAGCAGGCATTGACTCTGCGCCACCAGGCGGCGTCTTCCTCCCGTGATGTGCGCCGTCAGCTCGACAGCGGCAAAATCGATGAAGCGATGGCGCGTTTCGAATCGTTCGAGCGCCGCATCGATCAGATGGAAGCCGAAGCGGAAAGCCACGGTTTTGGTAAGCAGAAATCGCTGGACCAGCAGTTTGCCGAACTGAAAGCTGATGATGACATCAGCGTGCAGCTGGCAGCGCTGAAAGCGAAAGTGCAGCAGCGCGACGGCGAATAATCGCCCGCATTGACAAGGAGCGCGGCGGCACGTGCCGTCGCATTATTGACCCGTAAGGAGAACCCATGAGTGCACTGTTTCTGGCTATACCGTTAACGCTGTTTGTGCTGTTTGTGTTGCCGGTCTGGCTCTGGCTTCACTACAGCAACCGCTCCGGGCGCGATGCGCTCTCTCAGAGCGAGCAGCAGCGCCTGGCACAGCTTAATGAAGAGGCGCAGCGCATGCGCGAACGCATCCACGCGCTGGAACAAATTCTTGATGCCGAGCACCCGAACTGGAGAAACCAATAATGACGCGTACGTTTAGCGGCAAAAAGCTGGGACGCCTTCCCCGCGAAGGTATGGTGAAGGGCGTTTGTGCGGGTATCGCGCACTATCTGGACGTGCCGGTCAAACTGGTGCGGCTGATAACCGTGCTGTCGATGCTCTTCGGGCTGTTTTTTATCACTATTGTTGCCTATATCGTGCTGACCTTCGCGCTCGACCCGCTCGATGAGACGCAGGAAGGGGAGGCAGCGCCCACCAGCAGCGACTTGCTGAATGCGGTGGATGCCGAACTTGCCGCAGGCGAGCAGCGTTTGCGGGCAATGGAGCGTTACGTGACATCGGATGCCTTCTCGCTGCGAAGCCGTTTCCGCCAGCTATAATGAGGCTATCAGGGGGCTGTGCCCTTGGTTAATAAAGGAGCCGTTATGAATTCCACCCGTTGGCAACGTGTCTCCCGCCGTGCGAAGCCAGGGCTTAAAATCGCCGGTAAACTGGCGCTGATGACCGCGCTGCGTTACGGCCCGGCAGGGTTTGCCGGATGGGCGGTGAAATCCGTTGCCCGTAAGCCGCTTAAAATCGCGCTGGCGTTTGCGCTTGAGCCCTTATTAAACCGGCTCGCGAAACGCGTCTCGGCGCGTTATATCAATAAACCTTCACGCAAATAGCCCGAGCCTCTCGGGCTTTTCTTTTTCAGGCGTTTTTTGCGCTACTTCACAATTACTCACACTGATTTCCGGAAACCGGGTTTAATTCCTAAAAGCCAAATTTACGCGCGTTGACACCTCTATTTACCAGGGGTAGCCTTTCTTCGTGGGACCGCTACCATGGAAATATCAATAATGGAAAATATAACCCCTTTCACGATAAATCTCGACGCGATTAAAAATCTGATCGCGCGAATTTATGGCGATGGATTTACTACTTCGCATTACGAAACACTCGAAAAACATATTTCAGAAACGCGTAAAGCCATTACAGTGCCACGTAAAAAAGGCTGGGATGAAACCGATGTGGTATTAATTACCTATGCCGATCAGTTCAGCGCGCCCGGTGAAAAACGCCTCGCGACTTTTCAGCGCTTTTTTGAAAAGTGGTTAAAACCGTATTTTTCTCATATTCATCTTTTGCCGTTTTATCCCTGGTCGTCTGACGACGGATTTTCGGTGGTGGATTACCACCGCGTCGACCCACAGTGCGGCGACTGGGGCGATATCGCGAGGCTTAATACCCAGGCGCGGCTGATGTTTGACTTCGTCTGCAACCATATTTCCGCCCAGAGTGAATGGTTTGCAGATTATCTCGCGCAAAAACCGGGCTATGAAGATTTCTTTATTGCCGTTGACCCGGCGACGGATTTATCCGCCGTCACCCGACCGCGCGCGTTGCCGTTATTAACACCGTTTACGATGCAAAACGGCCGGGTACGTCACCTGTGGACCACCTTCAGCGAAGATCAGATTGACCTCAATTTCGCCAGCCCGGTTGTTCTGCTGGCGATGGTGGATGTCCTTTTGCATTATCTGCGCGAAGGGGCGCAATATGTCCGCCTCGACGCCGTCGGCTTTATGTGGAAAACACCTGGAACGAGCTGTATCCATCTGGAAAAAACACATCTGTTAGTGAAGCTGTTCCGCGCGATCGCCGATGTGGTGGCTCCGGGCACTGTGATCATCACCGAAACTAACGTACCGCATAAAGACAATATCGCGTATCTGGGTAATGGGTTTGATGAGGCGCAGATGGTGTACCAGTTCCCGCTGCCGCCGCTGCTGCTGCATGCTATTCATACCCAAAATGCCCGCACGCTCTGCGAGTGGGCGCAGGGGTTAAGTGACGCGCGTATCGGTGAAACCACCTGGTTTAATTTCCTGGCGTCGCATGACGGCATCGGGCTTAATCCGCTGCGCGGCATTCTTCCCGAAGACGCGATTTTACGCCTGGTGGAAGACCTTCAGGCGCAAGGCGCGCGGGTCAACTGGAAAAATAACCCGGATGGCACGCGCAGCCCGTATGAAATTAACGTCACGTATATGGATGCCCTTAGTTTACAGAATGACAGCGACGCGACGCGCCTTGCGCGTTTTTTGCTGGCGCACGCGCTGTTATTAACCTTCCCCGGCGTTCCGGCGATTTATATTCAAAGTATTCTCGGCTCGCGCAATGATGAAGAGGGCGTTGAACTGCTTGGCTATAACCGCGCTATTAATCGTCAAAAATATACCGAGGCGGAAATGAACGTGGCGCTACAGGCCGAAGGGAATTTACGCCACGAAACGTGGAAGCAACTCGGCGAGCTTATTTCGCTTCGCCGCCAGCACGCATCGTTTCATCCCGACAGCGCCTTTGCCGCTCGCTGTATTAATGATGCAGTGCTGGAAATTATGCGCGTTGCAGATAATGGCGCGACGGTCATTGCCCTCTTTAATCTTAGCGATACCGCGCAGGTTATTGATTATGACGCCCGCGGCTGTCGTGAATTAATTACCGGCGCGACGATAAATAGTGACTCGCTGATTCTTGCCCCATGGAAAGCAATGTGGCTTAGCAAAGCCTGAAAGGACTGAATATGCGAAACAATAATATTGTGCTGATTTCAGCACTGGTTGCCTGCGCCCTGATGTCAGGCTGTGACGATAAGAAAAAGGAAAATGTTGCCATCGAATTTATGCATTCGTCGGTGGAACAGGAGCGCCAGGCGGTAATTACGCGCCTTATCGAGCGCTTCGAAAAGGCGAACCCGGGGATCACGGTGAAACAGGTGCCGGTCGAAGAAGACGCGTACAACACCAAAGTCACCACGCTTGCCCGCTCTGGCGCGCTGCCAGAAGTCATTGAGATTAGCCACGACTACGCCAAAGTGATGGACAAAGAGCAACTGCTCGATCGCGAGGCCATCAAAGCCGCGGTGGCGCAGGTCGGCGAAAATCAGTTCTTTGACGGCGTGCTGCGCATTGTGCGCACTGAGGACGGCACGGCCTGGACCGGTGTGCCCATCAGCGCCTGGCTTGGCGGCGTCTGGTATCACAAATCGCGTCTGGCGGAAGTGGGCATCAGCGAACCGCAGGACTGGCAGTCACTGCTGAACGCCGCAACGCTTTTGAATAAACCGTCCGATAAAAAATACGGCATCGCACTGCCCACCGCCGAGAGCGTCATGACCGAACAGGCGTTCTCGCAGTTTGCGCTCTCCAACGGCGCGAACGCGTTTGACGCCAGCGGCAACATTACGCTTAACACGCCTGAAATGCGTGAGGCGCTGGAGTTCTACCGCGAGCTCGCGGCGCTCTCCATGCCTGGCTCGAACGACGTCATGGAAATCAAAGACGCCTTTATGAACGGCACCGCGCCCATGGCTATCTACTCCACCTACATCCTGCCTGCGGTGTTTAAAGAGGGCGACCCGCAGGATCTCGGCTTTGTCGTGCCGACCAAAAAATCTGCCGCCGCCTACGGAATGCTGACTTCACTCACCATCACCGCCGGGCAGCGTGAAGAGGAAACCGAAGCCGCGAAGAAATTCGTGGTCTTTATGGAGCAGGCGGAAAACGCCGCCGACTGGGTGCTGATGTCGCCGGGCGCGGCGTTGCCGGTCAACAAAACCGTGGTAGAGACGCCTACCTATCAGCAAAACCCGGTCATTAAAGCGTTCGGCGGGCTCACCCGCGAACTCATCGCGCAATTCCCTAACGTGCAGGTCTTCGGCTCGGTTGGCGACAAAAACTTCACCCGTATGGGCGATGTGACGGGATCCGGCGTCATTAACGAAATGGTCAACAGCGTCACGGTTGGCGGCAAGTCGCCGGAAGCGGCGCTGGTTGACGGGCAAAAACGTCTCGATGAACTGGTCGCCAGACCGTAACCCCGACGCAGGAAATGGCTCTCATGAAGAAGTTAACTTCAGGTGGTTCTGATATGCCATTCGCCATGCTGCTCCTGGCCCCCAGCCTGCTGTTGCTGGGCGGCCTGGTAGCCTGGCCGATGCTGTCGAATATCGAAATCAGTTTTTTACGCCTGCCGCTCAACCCGCGCCTGCCGTCGCAGTTCATCGGGCTTGAGAACTACCTCAAAATCCTCAGCGATCCGGGCTTCTGGCACTCGCTGTGGATGACCTGCTGGTACACGGCGCTGGTGGTGGCGGGCAGTACCGCGCTTGGGTTGTCCGTCGCGATTTTCTTTAACCGCGAGTTTCGCTTTCGCAAAACCGCGCGCTCGCTGGTGATCCTCTCTTACGTCACGCCGTCCATTTCACTGATATTTGCGTGGAAATATATGTTCAACAACGGCTATGGCGTCGTGAACTGGATTGCGGGCGATCTGCTGCATCTCTACGACCAGGCTCCGCTGTGGTTCGACAACCCGTCCAGCAGCTTCGCACTGGTGGTGCTGTTCGCCATCTGGCGCTACTTCCCCTACGCCTTCATCTCGTTTCTGGCGATTTTGCAGACCATCGACAAATCGCTCTACGAGGCGGCGGAGATGGACGGCGCAAGCGCCTGGCAGCGGTTTCGCATCGTGACGCTGCCCGCCATCATGCCGGTACTGGCGACCGTCGTGACGCTGCGCACTATCTGGATGTTCTACATGTTCGCGGACGTTTATTTGCTGACGACCAAAGTCGATATCCTGGGCGTATATCTCTACAAAACCGCCTTTGCGTTCAACGACCTCGGTAAAGCGGCAGCGATTTCCGTCGTGCTGTTCATCATTATTTTCGCAGTGATCCTGATTACCAGAAAGCGGGTGAATCTCCATGACAATAAATAAACGTTTTGCACGGCGCGCGGGGTTTTACTTCGGGCTGGCGCTGTTCCTGATTGCAACGCTGCTGCCTTTCTTTGTGATGCTGATGACCTCGTTCAAAAGCCCGAAAGAGGCGATTTCGCTGCACCCGACGCTGTTCCCGCAGCACTGGACGCTGGAGCACTATGTCGACATTTTCAATCCGCTGATCTTTCCGTTCGTCACCTATTTTCGCAACAGCCTGGTGGTGTCGATGGTGTCATCTGGCGTCGCGGTGTTTATCGGCATTCTCGGTGCCTATGCGCTGTCAAAGCTGCGCTTCAAGGGGCGGATGACCATCAATGCCAGTTTTTACACGGTCTATATGTTCTCCGGCATTCTGCTGGTGGTGCCGCTCTTCAAAATCATCACCGCGCTTGGCATCTATGACACACAGCTCGCCATTATCGTGACGATGGTGACGCAGACGCTGCCGACCGCTGTGTTCATGCTGAAAAGCTACTTCGACACCATTCCTGATGAAATCGAAGAGGCGGCGATGATGGATGGCTTAAACCGTCTGCAAATCATCTTTCGCATCACCGTACCACTGGCGGTTTCCGGCCTGGTCTCGGTGTTCGTCTACTGCTTTATGGTGGCGTGGAACGATTACCTCTTCGCCTCGATTTTCCTTTCCAGCGCGTCGAACTTCACGCTGCCTGTCGGGCTTAACACGCTCTTTAGCACGCCGGACTACATCTGGGGACGCATGATGGCCGCGTCACTGGTGACAGCGTTGCCGGTGGTGGTGATGTACGCGCTTTCCGAACGTTTCATAAAAAGTGGGTTGACCGACGGCGGCGTGAAGGGCTGACCGGGTCATTTTCAGGGAGAAAGTAATGAAAAAATTAGTGGCTCAGGCACCGCGTGTGGCGGCGCTGGTGGAATATCAGGACCGTGCAGTCGCGGATAACGAAGTGAAAATCCGCGTGCGCTTCGGCGCGCCGAAACACGGCACCGAAGTGGTGGATTTTCGCGCGGCCAGTCCGTTTATCGATGAAGAATTTTCCAGCGAATGGCAGCTCTTCACGCCGCGCCCGGAAGGCGCACCGCGTGGCATTGAGTTCGGCAAATTCCAGCTCGGCAATATGGTGGTGGGCGAGATTATCGAGCGCGGCGCACGCGTCACCGAATACGCCCTGGGCGACCTGGTCTGCACCTATGGCCCGCTGATGGAAACCGTCATCGTTAACGCCGTGGATAACTATAAGCTTCGCAAAATGCCGCAGGGCAGTAGCTGGAAAAACGCAGTCTGCTATGACCCGGCGCAGTTCGCCATGAGCGGCGTGCGCGACGGCAATGTGCGCGTCGGCGATTTCGTGGTCGTGGTAGGGCTTGGTGCCATCGGGCAGATAGCCGTACAGCTGGCGAAAAAAGCGGGCGCGTCGGTAGTGATTGGCGTCGATCCTATTGAGCACCGCTGTGCGATTGCCCGGCGTCACGGCGCGGATTATACCTTTAACCCCATTGGCGCGGACATCGGGCTTGAAATCAAAAAGCTCACCGGCAAACAGGGCGCGGACGTCATCATCGAAACCAGCGGCAACGCCGATGCTCTGCAGGCCGCGCTGCGCGGTATCGCCTACGGCGGCACCATCTCGTATGTCGCATTCGCTAAGCCGTTTACCAGCCTTAACTTCGGGCGCGAAGCGCATTTTAACAACGCGAAAATTGTCTTCTCCCGCGCCTGTAGCGAGCCGAACCCGGACTATCCGCGCTGGAGCCGCAAGCGTATCGAAGAGACCTGCTGGGAGCTGCTGATGAACGGCTATCTCAACTGCGAAGATCTGATTGACCCGGTCGTGCCTTTCGCCCAGAGCGCGGAGAGCTACATGAAGTATGTCGATCAGCACCCGGAACTGAGCATCAAAATGGGCGTCACTTTTTAATTCACGGATGAAACAACAATGAAAATCGCAACGCAGAATCAGGCATTTTTCCCGGAAAACATTCTGGAGAAATTTCGTTATATCAAAGCGATGGGCTTTGACGGCTATGAAATCGACGGCAAGCTGCTGGTGGACAATCTTGCGGAGGTTAAAGCCGCGATTCAGGAGACCGGCCTGCCGGTGACGAGCGCCTGCGGTGGTTACGACGGATGGATCGGCGACTTTATCGAGGAGCGCCGCCTGAACGGGCTTTCACAGATCACCCGCATTCTGGAGGCGCTGGCGGAAGTCGGCGGCAAAGGGATTGTGGTGCCTGCGGCCTGGGGCATGTTCACTTTTCGTCTGCCGCCGATGAAATCGCCGCGAAGCCTGGCGGGCGACAGAAAAGCGGTCAGCGATTCGCTGCGCTATCTCGACGAGGTGGCGGCGCGTACCGGCACCACGGTTTTCCTTGAGCCGCTCAACCGCTACCAGGATCACATGATCAACACGCTCGCCGACGCCCGACGCTATATCGTCGAGGGCGGCCTGAAGCATGTCAAAATCATCGGCGATTTTTATCACATGAATATCGAGGAAGATAACCTCTGCAAGGCGTTCCACGATAACCGCGATCTCTTAGGGCACGTTCACATCGCCGAGATGATCAGCTATAAGGGAAAGGATATTGATTAATAAAGGGATTTTTAATAAGCGGTTTTACTATGGGGCATGGTCGGGGCATTTACAGTTATGCTTTTGTTCAGGATAGACAACTGATCCGCGTCGTTTTCAGACATCCATTTACCGTAAACTTGATACACCATCCTCGCGTTAGCGTGACCCATTTGCCCGGCGATAAAGTTAGGGTTAGCTCCTGCAGAAAGAGCCCAGCAAGCATAAGTATGTCTGGACTGATAAGCTTTTCTGTGACGAATTCCCGCACGCCGCATAGCCGAGGCCCAGCTTTGGTTCAGTGAGCCTGTGGCGTAGTTAATCCCACAATGAGGGTTTTTAGTGTACACGGCAGGGCTGAAGACGAACGTGCACTTATCCAGTCGCTTTTTACCGTATTCGCGTAGAGCGACACTGATATCATGCTGCTTACCAAGTCTTGTAAGTTCCGCTTGATCTCGTAAGACAGCAATAGCTGCATCAATCAGCACTATTTTCCTGTCTGTTCCGGCGTCAGTTTTAGGAGGAGTAAAGTTACGGGCGGCAGTGTAATTCCTTGTGACAGAGATAGTACCAGCCTTGAGATCTACATCTTCCCAAGCTAAGGCACATATTTCACCATGTCTCATGCCGGTGAATACAGCCAGACTCCAGAGATTTTTAAGCTGGCGATTGTCGCAAGCTGCGATAAGTCGCTCAAATTCATCTTTAGTTAATGGGTCCGGTTCTGATTTGGCTCTTTTTAACGAGGTTATGTTTCGCATGGGATTTACAGGTATATAGTCGTTATGGCTGGCGAACTCCAATATCCCATTTATCACAAGCATATAGTAATTTACAGTCGATGCGGTGCGGCCTTTAATTGGTTCCGTATGCCAATGTTTAGGACGTTGAAAACCGAGTAGCAATTCTCTACGTAGCGACAATAAAAACTCTTGGTTTATTGATGCGATAAGAGTATCGGCGCCGATATATGGCATAACGTTCTTGATTGCAGCTGCATAACGTACGTACGTATTCTTGCAAACATCGATTTCCTTTAACGAGAGCCATTTCTCACTAATAGTAGCGAAATCGATGTCGGGTTTAGCAACGCCAAAGCGTGCCAAGTGACGTGAGTCTGGGAACTGTGCGGCATAATCAAACGTGCCCGTTTTGATGGCATAGCAAATCGCATTGCGAAGCTCGCCCGCTTTTTTACGATTCTTAGGGGAGTCAGGGACTCCCAAGTTTTCCCTGACTCTTACTCCTTTGTAGATAAACCAGATGCGAAGCTTCCCACCGTGGTTTTCGACACCGGTTGGGTACTCAATCATTACGTCTCCTTTTTACTAAGTTCACTTAAGCTATATAACGGCGCGGCTTTGCCATCGCCTGCCGTTCAATCCAACGATCTATCTCTTCCAGGTTATAAAAGCAGGGGCTGTTATCCCAGGGCTGACCATCAGGCGCGACATGTATGTACTCTTTGCCTTCAAGAAAGCTTTGTTCCCTTGCTCTTTTCAACGTTCCTCTTTTGAACCCTTTAAGCGCAATAAGCTGTTCTTCCGCAACCCATTTCCCAGGGGATACAATCATCACTACTTCACTCATGAAATCCTCCTCGGCCCGAAAGCCGCTATCAAAATACAAAATTTAATTCACTACTAAAAAGCGGGGCGTGGGCCCGGTTATTACTGTGGGATCACTTCATCGTAAGCCGCATCTGGTTCGCTTTTCTCCGCGCCAGAAGGGGCTGGGAATTCGTAAGGAGCCCCTTCAAGTTGAAGCCATAGAGCTGAGCGGGCTGCTTTGATGGTCGGCCAGTCCATGCCTTTAATTCGCTCCCAGGAGCGAGAGCAGAACACCTGTTCCAGAAGGTCGGCTTTAGCGCGTTTAGCGTCGTTACTGGTGCCGCCATGATGTTTTTTCAGCAGCTCGACAATCTCATCGAGGGCGATCTCTCTCGCGCGTTTCTCTTTTTGCCATGTCGGCAAACCATCATCGGCAAACAGCTCGCCATTATCGCGAGAGGTATCCACGCCTAAATGTGTTCCGCCCAGGTTAAGGAATTCAATGTGCGGCAGAAAGTGTTTAAACGTCGGGTTCGCGAATGTCTGGCCGTCAATGCGAGTAGAGCGGTCCTTAAGAATGCGCGCGGTGCGCCATACCTGCCCGGACTCAAGATCCATTTGCTTTTCCATCTGAATCAGTATTGAAGGCTCGTAACCCGTCTCGGTTTCGGCCTTCATCTTGATGCCGGTTTTCTCTAACTGGCGCTTGCCGTCGTCACCTTCGAAAAAGTCGTACTCATAGCCTGCGCGGCCACACATGATGATATGCGCCTGGCTGTTAACGAAACGGTCGGTAAAACGCCGCCATTCCTGTTTCAGCCACGACCAGTCCGAGAATTCAAGGCCACGCTTACGTTTGCGGCGGGTTGCGTACTCATCACACAAGCACGTCCAGAAATGGCTGATGGAGTCGATGATGAGCACTGAGCCGCTTTGTTCCGCTTCATTAACAGCGGCAAGCAGATGCACAAATGCGCGCGTTTTAGCTGTATAAAGCTCAATGTTCTCAGCATCGAAGCGGGGTTTTACCCAGTCAGAGCCGGTTTCGGTATCAAGGAACATTACCGGCTTATCACCCATTTCAAGTCCACGCTGGCGCATCAACAGGACCAGGCCGATCGCCAGTTCGCTGGCAGTGTAAGTTTTGCCGTCTCCGGCAAAACCCATGATTCCGGCTTTAAGGAAAGCCTGTGTATTAGTGGCTCGTTGGAAAAGGGCCATCTCATCCTCTCCTCAAATCCATGTTAATTGCAGTCTGTTTGGCCGCGAGCGTTTCGGCGGCATACCGCAGGAACTCGGCTGCCTTTTCCTGAAAATCCACATCATCGAAGGTTGCAGTAAGGGCGGCTTTATCCGCCTGGGTGTTGCTGAGTAGAGCGTGAAGGTGATGAAACTTGATCTGGCGATCGTATAAGTCGGCCAGCTCCGCTTCTTCCTCTTCACGAGCTATTTGTATGTAGTGGTCTTGCCATGCGCGCTCTTCGATACGGTCATGCATGAAATACGCGTTCACGATTCCTCCTGTAAAAGGGCGTAAAAATCCCCGGTGCCTTGTTAGCCACCAATTACGAGGGTTTGATTAATGTCAGAAAGGGTGGGTCAGTGGGTTAGCGGATTACCGAACCCATCAAGAAAAACTTCGACTACGCGATCAGTAATGCGGATTTGCTCGCGCATCGAGTGAAGGTAAACGTGTTTACCACGGATCGCTGAGACTCGGTAAGCGCAACCATCGCGGAGCGCCATCATTCCAGGTGCAAGACATTGCCTGATTAACGGCATAGTGCCGTAGTGTTGATTAACCATCTTCTCCCTTGCCGTTAACGCCCGGCTGGCGGAACGTTTTGCTAAGTAATCACTGCGCCGTGCTGTTACTGACGAGATAGATGATATACCCTTGAGTTTTAAATTTCAAGTCTCAAAGGTATAATTATTATAACTTAAAAGTTTTGCTGGGAGTGTTTTAGGAATAGAACAGGGTATCGCCAAATAATTAATTTCAGTCAAAATCGTTAACCGACCGAACTTGACCATCGGCAGAGAGTGATTTAATTTAAAATGACTGTATAGATATACAGTCATTTGGGTTGTGAAATCATAGAAAGAGGAGAGGGGCATGCCTAATGCAATGTTGCGCACCGCGCCGGGAGTTTACAAAAAGGTCGTCCTGGCAAACAAGCATTGCTGGGCTTTGGAATGGGGAATTTATCTACGGAAAGATCGGGCCATAAAGACAATAACTCCCAGTATCTCCACACGTTCGTCTATAGGAACAAGCCCGAGTCGCGAGTCTCCGACGTCCAGATAGTTTTGCGGCCCGCGGGTGAGATATCTGTATGCCGAAGATTTGCCGTTTATCTTTGCGTAAACAAAATCGTTATTAACCGGAGTTTCCTCAGAATCTACAACAATGGTGCAGCCTTGGGGTAATTCGGGGAATCCGGTTTCATAGTTTAACTTGTATGCTCTTGATTTTTCATGATTAATAGCATCTGGGACAACAGTTAGTCCTATTTGTTTTTCGCTTTCATCATAAAGCGGGAGCGCTATAGTTCCTTCGTAAACAATAGAACTGGCATTGCTTGTTTCGACCTGCTCGGACTTCATGCTCCCAACTCCATGCGCCAGCCACTCTGGCCGTACGCCTAAAGCTTTAGCAAGATCAACAATCTTCGCTGAACTCTGAGTTCTACCAGAAACAATTTTCCAAACTGTAGGCTGGGATACACCTGCTGCCTCAGCAAGCGAAGCTTGGCTAAAGCCGCCTGCCGTCATTGCAATTTCAAGCCTTTGAGAGAGTGTCGTTTTCATATTCCCAAACTATAACCGCGGGTTTAACTAGTCAAATAACTATGGGATTGACTGAGTCTATAACCATGAGTATTATTCATCTCATCACCAAAACTCTTGGGTGTTGAAAATGAACGAGTATATTGCAAAAGCCATAGAGATTGCCGGTTCACAAGCCAAATTAGCTGAACAGGTAGGAGTGTCACAAGTTAGCGTTTGCCGTTGGCTAAACAACAAGAAGAAGGTGTCGCCGGAACGCGTCATCGCAGTTGTTAAAGCTACCGGGGGCGTAATCAAGCCTTACCAAATACGCCCCGATCTACCAATGCTTTTTCCACATTCAGAAAATTAAGCTTCATCTTGCGCGGGTCTACCAACAATCAGAAGTAATAGTAGGAAGTATTAACCATGAGAACCACACAGAAACGCACAACGAGTAAGACTCTGCAAATTGAAACCCGTATCAGGAGCTGCATCGCCGCTCTTGGGGTTACCCAAGTTGCGAAAGGGATGGGTGTTCATCACTCGCAGATCAGCCGCATGCAAACAGGAAAAAATTGCTTTGTGGAGCGAGCCGCCAAATTGCTGGCTGTTATAGGTTTCGATAACCGCGAAGAGACGGTGATTATTAAAGGCGAGCAAACGGCAGAGGTGGCGAAAGCGCTTATCTCAATGCTGGAGCATTTAAAAGGCGAAACCCCGTACTGCGCTAACAGTGCCGGGGCTTCTGAACGCAAACACATGGGCATGTAATTTGCGTGATGATTATGACAAAGCAAATTTTGACTATCAACATCTCAATCAAAAGTACGGATTCATAGCGTTTCTTGCAGGTGGCGCACCATGAGTATGGAATTGATGGCTAAGGCTATGAAAATCACTGTCGGTAACCCGCTGCGTAAGCTGGTGCTAATCAAGCTGGCGGATAATGCAAGCGATAAAGGCGAGTGCTGGCCTTCATACCAGCATATTGCTGATCAATGCGAAATCACTAAGCGCTCGGTAATGAACCATATAGCTGCGCTTTGTGAAGCTGGCTTGGTTGAAAAAGAGGCACGTATAGGCCCCAAAGGCAATTCGAGCAATCTATATATTTTGAAGCTGGATAACCCAGCGAAATCACCGGCAGGTAGTGAACGAAATTCACTAAGGGGCAGTGAATCTGGTTCACTACCTAGTGAATCTCTTTCACCAGAGGGTAGTGAATCTGGTTCACTCAGAACCAGTCACTTTATAGAACCAGTCAATGAACCTATTACGTCAGAGAACGCCACCGCGTCCTCTGGCGCCGTTAAAAAACACAAGGATTTGATTGTACCAATTAGATCCCATGCGGCTATTCGTTCACCAAAAGGCGACAAGTGGGGAACCGTTGATGACCTGCGAACCGCTGAATTAATATTCGGCAAAGTGCAGGAGGTTACCCCTGCCGCACGCAAACCTAACTGGGCGGCATGGGCCAATGATATTCGTTTGATGCGCATAGCCCTAAACGTGACACATGCTGAAATTTGGCAGGTATTCAGTTGGGCGAACACCGATCATTTCTGGCAAACAAACATTTTGTGCCCGGCCAAGCTTCGCGAGAAATGGCCGACGCTGACTGCTCAGATGACGCGGCCAATTCGCTATCGCCTTGCTATAACGCAGCAGCATACGCCGCACTGGAATAGCCCTGAAGCGTGGGAGGACGTACTATGAGTGAACAACTAATTCAGGCTATTGCACACCGAGACAGCCAAACACTGGCCCGGCTTGCTAGCAAATACCAACCTGCCCAAGAGCGCACCGCAAAGAGCGTAGTGAATACCGAGGCTGAGCGTCTGGTTGATTCTTTGTTTCGGCAGCTCAAGCAAGTATTCCCGGCGTCCGCTGCGACGAACCTGCGCACCGATACCGACGAGGCGGTGGCCAAACAGCAATGGATTATGGCATTCGCTGAGAATGGCATTACCTCAAGGGAACAATTGAGCGCAGGAATGAAAAAGGCCCGTGCCAGCCTTTCGCCCTTCTGGCCCTCTCCGGGACAATTTATACAATGGTGTAAGGAAGGGGGAGCGATCCAAGCTTTGCTCCCATCTGTGGATGAGCTTGTAGAGATGGTACACGTATACTGCGCACGCCGTGGTTATTATGAATCGCCGGAGCACTATCCATGGAAGCACTATTCATATTATTGGATGGTAACAGCGCTGTATAATGGCATGCGCACCTATTGTTGGTCGGAAACAGAACTTGCTAATCAAGCTGGCTATGAGATTAAAAAAATGGCTAACCGCATAAAATCTGGTGAAAAAATTCCTAAGCCACGCACATTGATTCGTAGTAACACGAGTGGTAAACCCCTTTCAAGGGAAGAAGGGCTAGCCAAATTAGCTGAACTGCGTGTTAAGTTTGGTTTACTCCACCGAAAAGAGCAGGTTAAAAAGCAGGCTATTATCTAGTAATTATTTGAATTTATTATTTTTTTTGTTAGCAAAGTCGTAAAAGGTAAAGTGCATTATAGTTTGGTCACGTGAGGTATAGCTTAGAAAATATTTCTAAACCTCATGATTTTTATCTTAATCCCTTGTTCAGCAAAGTGTTTAATACGTATACTAGCTAGCCCAAGCTTTACTTTGATTGGGTGAAAGCTTTCGAAAACAAGGATTTTGGGTAGTTGAATGAGGTTTCAATAAGCATTTGACGATTAGAGGACGTAAAATTGATTAAGTTTTTACATATTAAGAACTTCAAGGGTTTAGATGACATTGAGTTACACAATTTAAAAAAAGTAAATATAATAGCCGGTAAGAATGGTAGAGGCAAAACCTCAATATTAGATGCTATATTCATTACTAATGATATAGTGTCACCTGATTGCTTGCTCAAACCAATTGCTTTTAGAGGAGGAGTGCCAAACTTAAATGAGAGCGATTTGTGGTATTCTTATTTTAATGCATATGACGCCTCCAAAAAGATATTTATTGAATTTGGTAATGACAAAGGCAGGAAATATGAAGCGACTTTAGAGGTTGAGAGCCGAAAGAACAGAGCAACTGAGAATATAAATGTAATTTCAAGCGACGCGTTTGATAAAAATAAAATGTCTTTAACTTCAGCTGATAGTAACTTTGTGTTGAATATCAGATTGAAGGATTCTACTGACCCTAAACGGTTAGATTTGATACTACATGCAGAACAAAGTATTAATGGTTCGCAAATCACGTCGAAGTTAACACGCCATGCCACTAACTATATAAATGAGCCAACCACCTTTATCACTACTTCCAATAAAATAAATCAGGCTAACACAATTAGTGTTATTGGTGAACTCATTAAAAGAAAAGACAAAGAAAGGTTGCTCAAAAACATTTCTTTAATTAATAAGAATATAACGGATATAGCATTGGTTATGTCTAATGAGCAGCCTGAGATACTAGTAGATATTGGACATAAGAGACTGGTTGACCTCTCCACTTTGGGCGAAGGTGTTAGTAAGCTATTGACAATTTTTGCCATTTCTTTCTTCACGAAGAATGGGATTATTTTAATTGATGAAATAGAAAACGGAATACATTATTCATTAATGCCAAGAATAATTAAAACCTTGGTTGAGCTTTGTAACGAAAATAATAACCAAATTTTTATCACTACGCATAGCTATGATGTTATTAAGACAATTGGTGATATGGCAAAGTCAAACGAATTGACTGAAAATGATATTACTTTTACTAGGATTGGTTATTCTGAGAGGAAAAGTAAAACAATATCTTCTACCTTCTCCGTGGATGAAGTTAAAGCCTCTACGGAAGAGAATTGGGAGATCCGTTAATGGCTGATGCAATTCATATTAATAAAGTAATTGAAAAAGAAAAAATACTCTTTGTTGAAGGTCGAGATGAATTGGTTTTTTTCGATTCCCTCTTACAATTTATGGGTGATGAATATCATAAAACTATTCAAATAATACCATATGAGGGTAAGGCTAAGCTTAATGAATTCCTTTCAATGATATCCAAAACAGAAGGTTTTATAGAAAATGTTTCATCTTTCGCTGTGACTAGAGACGCAGATATGAATCATGGGGCGGCAATTGAGTCCATTAATTCAACTTTAAGGAGATTGTTCTCATTTTGTAAAGTGGACCATAATGAGTTTAAAGAGACAGATGCATTAAAGATAGGTGTTTTTGTTTTTCCTGGAAAGAATAAAAGTGGTGAGCTTGAAGATTTAGTTTTGGATGCTATTAAAGGAAACCAAGTATGCGCCCTTGTCGATGATTATTTGAACGGCTTAGAGAATACCACAAAACCTAAAAATGAAAGCTCGGATTTTACATTCCCGAGAAAACCATCCAAAGCCAAAATACAAATTTATTTTTCAAGTATGAAAGAATCTGATACCCGTTTAGGTATCTCGGCACAAAGAAAATATATCGACTTTAATCATGATTGCTTTGATGAAATAAAACGTTTTATATCTTTAATGTAATGGTTGGGGGGAGCCCCCCCCGCCCCATTATATTATAACGTTACCACAAGGGGGCTATTTTAATCTTGTCTTAGGAGAGTTTAGTGTTTATAAGAGCAAATCAATAATTGTATTATTCTGTCAATGATTGTAATTCATCGTAGGATTGCATAATTGTTTATTGATAAGTACGAGTACCTAATCTTCAAATGATTGCAGTGAAGCTATTGAGATGGTCAGCTTTATTAGTTGGATCCTAAATAATAACTTTACGATCTATAACTTTGGATAGCTTATCATCATTCATTTCTATCGATCTTTATTATCGTGGCTATTTTTACTGCTTGATATTTGTGGTTTAGTTTTCGTCAGTTATAGGTTCCGCGACCTGTAAGTTAAATGAGACTTACGCCTTGCGTTTTCGCTGAAACATCAATGCATAATAATATGCATTTCTAACATAATTTTTCTACCATCATGGGGTTATTGTTTGCCATCTCATTTTTTATTGTATAGTGCTGCTTACTTCTTAATTACTCTTGGATCATAATTAATCGTGCCTGATTACTTTCTTTTTGTTACATCGTTATCTCAGAGATTAACAGGTGCAAGTAGTTAACTTAGACCATTCTGAATGCGGTTTAGCAATCATTGATTGCTTAAATACAAAAATAATTACGGGCATAGTTACCATCTGGAAAAAAGAAATCTCCCCTGCGCGTACTACTTACTAGGAAAAGTTATAATGATTGGCGACATGTGTTTTTAAGAAAAAATAAGTTCGTTTGCTCTTTAAAGCGCTGAAAGATATTATATCAATGGCGGCAAAGAAGGGTGATTCCTACTTCTGGTTGAAGTAAAATAGCTACTCAAGTCTGAACAACTTGCTAAGTAACGCTGTGCCATGGAAGGGAATTTATGGCGCAGATTGATTCTAAAAAACTCTTCATCTTTATACTGATCGTACTCTCAATTGCGACCAGTGCTCTCGTATATCCAGCGTTCGACCTCTACGGAGGTGCAGCGTGAATTTACCCAAAGACGGCATTCGCCTTCACAAATCCAACTTCGCTTCCATCGGCCAGCAATTGCAGCCGCTACTAGCTAATGGTGATTGCTACCGCCTGATCATCAAACCCTGGCGCGAAACTCGCAGCCTTTCTCAGAACGCGCTGGCGCACATGTGGTTTGCTGAAATTAGTGACTATCTCATTAAGCGCGGTAAAGCCTTTGCTTCCGCTGCGTGGGTTAAGGACGCGTTGAAGCATTCCTATCTCGGTTACGAACGCCGCGAGATGACTGACGTCATTACCGGCGAGAAAACCATTATCAGCTCTCTTCGTCATACCTCCGATCTTGATACCGGCGAGATGCATTTCTTCCTCTCGCAAGTTGAAGCTTGGGCTCTGAGCATCGGTTGCCGCCTCACTATTCCTGAGGACTGTGAATATTCGCAGCTCCGGGCAGAGCAGGAGGCTTAATCATGCGTATGGGATGGTTTGAACACTCGGATTGCACCGCAGAAGAGGCCGACGAGCTGCTTCGCCAGTATCGCAAACGCGGTATGAAAGCGGAGCGGTCTCTTTCTGCGGACTGTAAGACGTTCGTTGTTCGCGTACTGCTGCCGGAAAGCAAATATCCGCCACGGCAGGACACTACATTTCAACAGCGGATGTGGAGGTGAGTGTGAAGAGTATTTATCGAAGCGCTAAATGGCTGGCCGCCGTTCGCCAGTTAGATTGTTGCGTCCTTTGCCGCCGCTGGGGTGTACAGGCGGCACATCGCAACGAGGACAAAGGCATGGGCCTTAAGGTCGATGACAGCCTGACGGCAGCGCTCTGTGTTGACTGTCATCATGCTATCGATAACGGCAGCGAACTGACAAGAGAGGAGCGTCGCGCACTAATGGACCGCGCCATCGTGCTTACGCTTCGGGAACTAACGCGGCGCGGTCTGGTGGTGCCCAAATGACAAAGACCTATGAATTCACATTGCCGTATCCACCAAGTGTTAACGATTACTGGCGGCGTGGAAATGGCATTACCTACATCAATAAGAAAGGCCGCGAGTACCGTCGGGCAGTGCAGGAGATCCTGCATATCCTCAAGCTCGACATAAACATCACTGCGCGGCTGAGGCTGCGCATTATCGCGAACATGCCTGATAAGCGCCGCCGCGATATTGACAACATTCTCAAAGCGGTCTGCGACTCACTAGAGAAGGGCGGTTTCATGCAAAACGACTCGCAAATAGACGAGCTGAAAGTAATACGCGGGGAAGTCATTCCCGGTGGACGTCTGGGTATTAAAGTCACGGAGATTGAAGAGTGATAGCACAGGATTACGAATACATCCGTCAGCAACTCATTACCGCGACCGCTGATTTAAGCGGGTCAACCAAGGGGCAACTCGTTGCGTTTGCAGAAAACGCTCAATTAGCCACGAATCGCTACAAGCGAAAGCGCCTGAAGGTTAGGGATGAGGAAACCGGGGACATGATTACCTTAGATAATCCACCCTTACCGGGAGTGCAGTCCCGAGCCAAAGGTTCATCAATCGCGCTGGTGCTTCCCGTCGAATACGCTACCGCGAGCTGGCGTCGGGCTGTACTGGCGCTTGATGAAGTCGAATGCGCCTGGCTGCTTTGGTGTTACTCCGAAAACATACGTTATGCACATCAGGTCGAGATAGTACGCTGGGGATGGGAGATTTTCAGCGAGGAACTCAAAGGACAGCGTATCGCCGGTAAGACACTGGAGCGTTTGCGTGCGTTGGTATGGCTGGCGGCGCAGGACGTTAAACACGAGTTACGAAATGAGCCGCAAGGCTGCTACAAAGCCCATGCGCTGGCGCAGATGGTTGGGGTAACAAAATCTACGTGGTCGGAAGGATATGCCGCACGGTGGGCGCAGATGAGAGCCAATTTTATTTATCTGGATAAGAGGGCCGTAATAGATGCATCAAAAACACGTTCGAAGCAGAAGGTAGCAAATTACAAACAAGTTATTGCAAAACCGAACTAAAACCGGTAAATTTATTTGCATTATGTTATTTTGCCTCTGTTATATCTAACCCGCCTTGTGCGGGTTTTTTGTTTCTGCGACATGTGCCATCAGATAATATGGCTTCCATTACCGATACCTTCAGAGGCAACAAATGGCACTGGTGTTTATTCCAGCCCTTATCGTTTTACTTACTGCAAAAGAGAAAGAACTTGGTCGCGAGCTGACACAAGAAGAAGTTGAGACACTACGCGATAATGCAGTCGGTATGGTAATGCCTGACGAAATCGGTTTAGAAATGAATGAGAGCCGTGGTTATCCTGACGTTGACCCAGAGAACGTCTGGCATGATTGGCTTTCCTACAAAAACTCTTTTGACGTCCAGTAAAGAGATACGCTCCTGCTCCTTAACATAGGCACGTTCTATAACCGCCCTGTTGTTTGGGTATAGAGCTTTTTGTGTGAGAGGTGGCCTTTTCATGTTATCTGGCGTTCCAACTTTGCAAACGTGCCGGAAATTAAAAGTTGATAATAATCACGATATGAAAATAAAACCTTTTTCGTTAATGCCCGCGATCCTTTTCGTCCCAGGACTTGCTACTTTTAAAGCGCGCCCCTCACATGGTGCAAATAATTAGCTGTAGCGAATTCTTCCGGTATTGAGTGCCGAGTCCATCTTCATTGTTAAAATTGAGATGTGCCGCACCTGACCAACTCAGGGGAGAATAGTACGTTACAGAACAAGGGCTATGGAGCGTCCTGAAGTCACGCATGTTGCCAGTTCTGCCGAACTGGCTTTTTTTTGGGTAAAATTTTATTTATCGGTAATGGCTTGAAAATTTAGGGCCCAATGCTAAATTTTTGCCATCGTTGCATTGGCATGCGCGATAGACATCCAACAATTTTAATGGTGAATCCCCCTGTGCGGCGGGGCATTACTGGCTAAGTCCAAGGGTGAGCAGCATGCGAGACTTTGTTGCCAGTCAAAGTCTCACCGGGAAGCACCCGGCACTATTATTTATGAGGTTATTTTAAGGCCAGCTTGTCAGAGCTGGCTTTTTTTTGCCCTTTTCCTTATCTCCGTTCCACTCCTGTCTTAACACAGAACACTTCCCTGAACAGAGGAGGTGAGAGTATGTATCAAATGGATAAATTAACGACAGGCATTGCCTATGGTACATCTGTAGGTAATGCCGGGTTTTGGGTGCTTCAGCTCCTCGATAAAGTTTCCCCATCACAGTGGGCGGCTATTGGTGTACTCGGCAGTCTGGTGTTCGGCTTTCTTACTTTCCTGACCAACCTCTATTTCAAAATCAAAGAAGATCGGCGTAAAGCCGCAAGGGGAGAATGATGTCCCCGGCATTAAAACAACGAATCGTCGCAGCTGTGGGCGGTGGGGCTATTGCCATTGCCACCGCAATGGTTGCTGGTAAAGACGGCTTAGAAGGGCGCGAGTATGTGCCTTATCGGGATGTGGTTGGCGTTCTTACGGTCTGTGATGGACATACCGGCAAAGACATTATTCCGGGAAAGCGTTACACCGATGCCGAGTGTGATGCGCTTACCCAAGCTGATATGACACATATCGCTCGCCAGATTGATCCGCACATCAAAGTAAACACTACTGATACCCAACGCGCCGCTATCTACTCATTTGCCTATAACGTCGGCCCCTCAGCAGCTATCAAATCTACTCTGATGAAAAAGCTTAACGACGGTGATTATGTCGGGGCATGTAACGAGCTTAAGCGCTGGATTTACGCTGGTGGCAAGAAGTGGAGAGGGTTGATGAGCAGGCGAGAAGTTGAACATCAGGTTTGCATGTGGGATCGGTAATGAAGGTCATTGGAAAATTTGTAATCTATGTACTGCTTTTTATGCTCACGGGTTTACTTTCCTGGCGCGCTGGCTGGAATGCCCACTCTGATTACGTAAACGCGATGGCGGCAAGAAAGAAAGCAAAAGCTGAAGATATGATTCGTTCTTCTGAGATTAAAGCTGCTCGCAACAGTCACGAAGGAAAAATCGTTTACCATGTTATCAATCGTGATGTAATTAAATATGTCCAGTCTCCAAATCGTACTGTGTGTAAGTTTGACAATGATGCTGTGCAGTTGCGGCAGCGCGCCATCGACGCTGCCAATTCCCTCAGCGGATTTGATGGAGCCCCCATGCAAAGCAAGTAATGCTGGTAGAAACAGTGACGAAGATTTACTGGCTGATGTAGAAACCGCAAAGTGCTTAAGACAGTTAAGGCTCGACAAATACCGATGGCAGGCTTGGTATAATTCTCTTAAATAGGCTCATTTATGAGCTATAAATCCCTGTTTTTTGCTTTTTTATGGTCTTTATTGTGGGTAATCACCTGATAAAGCAAGGAATTATCTGACATGGTGCGCATATCCTCTGCCTTAAATTAATTCCCCCTATTAACGTCCAAAAATAGCCAATCTACGATACATTGATTGTTACTATCAATTGTTTTAAAATTTTCGATAGTTATTTCCAATTTGGTGTTAAGCTTCGTGTAACTTCGGTTCACCTGCCAACACCAGATGAGGGTACTGAAGCCAGTTTAATTGGCCGAACGTCGACATTTTCCGGTGGCACCTGAGTGTTGACTTCGTTAAGCCCAGCTAAGCGATAAACAAAGGCCACGCTTTTGCGTGGCCTTTTCTGTAACGAGATGGGTTTTCTCTAGCCCATGTTCGCTGGGAATAATTATGAATGATGTCATGCTCTTCGGTGAGGGCTGGAATGGCGAAATTTTGACGATAGCAAATCGTGCAAGAGCCATTCACCATATACCCATTAAACACGAAACCAGAACCGTTACATTTTTTATCACAACATACATATCTGATAGCGGCATACCTTATCTTATCGGTATCTCTGAACTAGAGCCTTCGCAGGAAGATATTGAAAAGGCCATCGTGATTTATTCACCTAGGGGTACGTCTTTTCCGAAGTACTAGACCCTTTTAAAGGATTTTGTCGCTCGATAGTGAAGAGGTGAGCTTGAGGAGTCCAGATACGTCAAGTTCAGGATCTTTTTTATCTAGAGAGGCTGCGATCGACAGTAGCGCGTTGAACTGAGTAAGCAAAACTGTCGTTTCGGATTTGAAAGTATTATCTTCCGAGTCCAGTGCTGCGTTGATTGCTTGCTTAACGGCTTCAACCATTTCCTCAAAGCTGCCACCTTTACCAATCGTAATTAACATCGCACTTAAGAGCAGAGCCTGAGCTTCTACCTGCGCAGTCAGCTGCTTAGCTTCAGCATCCATTTTGGAAATCTTTGCAAGCATGCTGTAAATCACGTTTTTCATGAAGCTCTCCTTTTCCCTGTTCACATTAACAATGCAGTTAATAGGGGCAATCAACATTTTCCTAAAATATTCAGGAGCCTGGATATATTCTGCATTTTTTCAGGTGATTTCCTTCACATAATTACAAGCAACTTAAATGAAACTTAATCGTCAATTAAATCTGAATAAAGATGGAATTGTGGATATGTGGCACCCTCAGCGCGATGTGGCTGCGATAGATGCGAAATATACCAAGGAGGAGTTGGCAGGCGCTTAGAGGAACGTCGTTCACTTTGAGCGCGTTGTTGCTGCTGGTCGTAGGCGGTTGCAGCGCAGTGCCACCAGGGCAGCAAAGGGAGTGCCCGGCTCCTCTGGCATGGAAGAGGGAGCTCCCCGTCTTACTGAACCCGCTAAACGGGATTATCTCTCCCTTAGAGAAAGAATCGAAATCAGCTGGAGCATGATTCCAGGTTTGCAGCAGTACATAACAGAGCGGTGTTTGAAATGACCATTACAAGGGATGTGAGGGACGTTCCTATAAAAAAGCTTTAATCATAATCTGTGATTTTTTAGCACACCTTTTTCATCGAAAATGAAAAGTGCGGTGTCGCCCATGCCATTCTGGCACACGACGCCATCAGCATTCGTGCGGTCAGTTATGCCCTGACAAGCCATATTACTAACATAAGGTCTTATCTGGCATTTCAGTGTCCGGCCATCTTCAATTTTGAGGGTGCCATTTTGGATTTGATTTGCAGCGAGGGCAGGGCACGATCCATTGCCCCAATTGATACCATGATGCTTTTGAAAAGCGGAACATCCCGAAAGCATTACTACACCAGTGATGAGCGTGAAAAGCTGAATCTTCTTCATTGGCAAGGTCTTCTGCTATTAGTTCTATTTTGATGATTTCAAAAAGCGGCGAAGTACCATCATCACTATCACGTAAATAATGGACGTTAGCACTACAATGGCTACGGTATCGATTATCACGTAAGCCATTTCGACATTCTCCTGCCCACCCTCACCAAATAGCTTATATGACAGACTAATGGCCGTATCAGTGCTGACAAGGGAATAAATGTCGAAACTTCGCCCGACCAACATCGACAGCACAATAAAAAAGACAACTTTTAAAGCTCTACGGGCGATCGTTGGCATTCGTGACCACCTCAATACAACCATATGTCATGAGACTTTTCATGCAAGGAACTCGAACCTGTTCAGTATTAAGAAGCGCTTTGCGTATGATCTCAAAGTCACTGCTGTGGGCCAGAGTAATACATCCTAACGAGAGACGACCTGGGTGTAGGCGAAACGAACCTCGGCGAACATTGTTAATCCAGGTTGTGTCGTCAATACCACGATCATCACGGTATAGTGCGAACCACGTAGAGTGATCCGTGGGTACACCATCCCAGTAAGTTCGCTGTGTATCTATAGCCCACGAGCGAAGCCCGTTTTTCCAGTTTCCTTCTGGTCGGTCAACTATCCAGTATTTACCTTCTGGAATAGGGCCGTTGTCAGGCGTTGTCGTGCTGTTGCTACGGTTACGATATTCACCGTTGCCTGAAAAGGCCAAGAAGGTTCCAACACCATAAATAGTGAGAGGTGCAAAATCTGCTTCATTGAGTATGAACTTCCCTTTTAATGCCATAACCACACCTTCCTTGAGAAAAAAGCAAAGCATTAAAGCACCTCAGACATTGGGTTTCTAGCCTACCTACCAAACCCGGCAGGTCTGTTTGCCTTATTTGGTTCTTCTCTTAAAGGAGTATTTATGCCCCCAAAGACACCTAAAGCTTGCCGAAAACGTGGATGTGGTAAATCAACTACAGACAGAAGCGGATATTGCGAAGCGCATAAAAGTGCTGGCTGGGAACGCTATAACAACGGGCGCACAGCAACACAGCGAGGCTATGGCGCAGAGTGGCGCAAGGTAAGGAACATAGTTATCAAGCGTGACAAGGGGTTGTGTCAGACCTGTAAGCGTGAGGGCGTCATTCGTCCCGGTTCAAGCGTCGACCATATCATTGCTAAAGCTCACGGGGGCACAGACGACCCGAGTAATCTCGAATGCATTTGCTCTGAACATCACAAGGCTAAGACTGCGCGATAACGATGAGGGAGTTCTTCGCGCACTGATTGAAGCGGTTGACGCTGGCACAGGCGGGAACCTTGATGACAAAACGCCGCTTCGCCTGATGACGCCAGTCGCGGGACTTTCTTCAACATGCTATGCGGAGTCGGTTGAAGGTGGAACGGATTTAGAAACGCTGGAGGACTGGCGTTCGCGAATCATGGCGCGCTGGTACTACACGCCACAGGGCGGCGCGGATGCCGATTACCGGATATGGGCGACTGACGTCGCGGGGATCACCCGCGCCTGGGTGTTCCGCCATCATGCCGGACGCGGGACGGTTGGCGTGATGCCTGCTAACAGCGACTTAGATAATCCGGTGCCGGATGAGACGTTAATCGACGCGGTTAAACAGTACATTCTTCCGCTTGCGCCGGTGGCCGGTTCAGGCTTGTTTGTTTTCCCGCCGACGCTGAGAAAAATCGACTTCGAAATCGCGCTTGCTAAAGATACTCCGGCAATCAGGGCAGCGGTAACGAAAGAGATTAAATCGGCGTTGTTCAGGGACGGCGAGCCGTCAGGAAAGATTTATCTTTCTCGTATCAGTGAGGCGATCAGCCTGGCGACTGACCAGTTCGCGCACCGCCTGATTTCGCCAGCGAAAGACGTAGAGCTCGGCACCTATGAATTACCGGTTATCGGGGAGATAACGTGGTCGAACTACAACGAATCTGACGTTGAAATAGATGTCGCCCTGAATTCGTTCTCACCGAACCCCGTCACGCTGCCGGACAGCCCGGACGCATTCGCGACCGCCACCTTCACGCCTGAGAATCTGCCGTCGCTGGATGGGGTTAACATCACCTGGGACTTTGTCCCGGCAGGCGAGGGCGAGCCTGACCCGTCGACCCTTTGCGTCATTACCCCGAGTGCAGATAACAGCGGCGTGAAAGCAACCGGCATTGCTCCGGGGACAGTTCATGTCCGGGTTACTGTCGAGTACAAAGGCAAGACCGCGACGGATAACTCCTATCTCGATATTGAGGAGGTTACGTGGCTGTAGAGGACGAATATACCCGCCTGTTAAAACGGCTTTTACCGCCTGGCCCCGCCTGGGAGGGGAATAATCCCCTCCTCGAAGGGCTCGCGCCGTCTCTGGCGCGGGTACATGCGCAGTCGTCGGCATTAATGCGCGAGATTGATCCGGGGGCGGCGGTGCAGCTCCTCGACCGTTACGAGGCGTTATGCGGGCTGCCTGATGAATGCACCATTGAAGAGACGCAAACCCTCTCGCAGCGACAGCGGCGACTGGCGGCAAAGGTAAACGGTTACGGCGGCATTAACGAGGCGTTTTACCGGCGACAGCTCGATGCGCTCGGCTATCGGTCTGTTTCAATCACACAGTATCAAAACGAGGCGGAGAATCCTCGCCCGGATATCGCCACGGACGACGACTACCGCTATTTGTGGCAGGTGAATATTCCGACGCTCGCGACGATTGAGGTCATGACATGCACTTCCAGTTGCGTTGGCAGCCTTCGCACGTGGGGCGATACGGTCATTGAATGCGTGATTAACAAGGTTTCGCCCTCTCATACCGAAGTCGTGTTCGCGTACACGGAATAAAGCGCTTCCTTTCCAGTTAACCCTGCTCCGGCGGGGTTTTTTTATGAGGTAATTACTTTGCATCGTATAGATACCCCCACAGCACAGCAGGGCAAATTCGGCGCGGGCAAAAACGGCTTTACGGCTGGCGACCCGACGCTCGGCGTTCCGGCGACGCAGCTTGACGAGACCTTTTTCGATTCGGTGCAGGAAGAGATCTGCGCTGTGATTGAGGGAGCCGGGATTCAGCTAAAAAAAAGTGACCGTGCGCAGCTCTCCGCCGCCATCGACAAGATGATTCAGGCAAAGCATGATCTGGCGCTCCTGATTAAGAACAATCTTTCAGACGTCGACGACGTCGAGCAGGCGCGGAAAAACCTCGGTCTCGGAAAGTTGGCGCTAAAAGACAGCGTGACGGCTTTCGACGTTAACGCCATTCCTAATGGTAGGCAGTTGGGTACTGCCCACTTGGACACGCTGACTGGCTCAAAATACGGGCGCTATTATCAGCAATACACGGCAAACGCTACAGCAGCGAATGGTTATCCGACGAACGTTGCCGGAGCGCTGGACGTTATTCAGAATGGCGCTGGCAGCTCCGAAGGGTGTACACAGGAATATCGCCCTTACACCTCGAATGTCTGTTACCGCCGGTATTACAGAGGAGACAGTAAAGCCTGGTCGTCGTGGGAGTATGACCTTACGAGCGCGGGCGGCGTCATCAACGGGTTCGTAGAAATTACCGGAGATGCGCGATCAGTGACTATTAAGCCTAAAACGGCTAACAACGGTTACTATTTCTTTGGTCGTAAGTCAGACAACACCAATCATTTTTATCTTGGGCAGGGTTCCAATAATTCCGACAACGTAACTTGGGGTAACTATCTTACCAATTCCTCTATTTCTCTTGTTGCTGGTGGTGTGGCTGTTTCGGGTATAATAACCCCCTCTAACTGGAGTAATTTTGACGCCCGTTATCAAGCTAAAAACACTGCAAACAGGGCTTCTAATGGCTGGTTTAAGGATGGTTCGACAGGGCTGATCTTTCAGTGGGGAGTTGCTCGTCGCTCTGGAGATTCTACAAAAATAGCTTTTCCTGTAGCATTTCCTAATGCTTGTCTTAACGTTCAGCTTACTCTTGCATGGGCGGGAAGTTTCCATGATCAGAATATATACGCGCAGCTAATCGACCGCACTGCCTTTAACTATATTGCAGGCAGTGGCGAGACAATGGCTTATTTTTTCGCAGTGGGTTATTAATCATTAGGGCATATTTTATGGGCTCAATCCTTTTTTTCGGTATCGCTGGAGATTGATTATCGAGCTTCCGGAGCACTGTCCAATGATGCCCCCATAAGGGACGATCTTTATAACTCTTTAAATGAATGGCAGGCAGACGGGAGAATCATTATTTCGTATGAAACGGGACAACCTAAGTTGATTCAACCGACAATCGACTGGCGGGCGCAAGCTGAAACACGGCGTCAGATACTGCTATCACAAGCTCATAGCGTAACTTCGGACTGGGTATTGAGTTGATGCTTGGTGCACTTCCTGATGCAGACAAGGCCAGACTGTCACGGTGGATGGAGTACATTCGCAAAGTGAAGGCGTTGAGCTTTACCTGCGTTAGTGATGGGCAAAGTTTTAAGGCAATCACTTGGCCTGTAAAGCCTGTCTAACCCGTTGGGGCTAAAGCTGAGTTGCGCACCGCCTTCGGGCGGTGTCTTCTTGTACTGGTCTCGCATCATATTGATCGGTGAAAGCGATCAATATTGTCTTATTGATCTACAGTACCAATTTCAAAAGTTGCCGCCATGCTGGTAGTGTGCCCACAAAAACTAAGTGGGTATTTTTATGTTTCCCAGGCTTACTGCCGGCGCAAAATTATTCTTAATTATTCTGTTTGGCGGCGGATTTATGCTTATTGCATTGATCGCGTACATGCTTACACCATCGGCTTCCAGCACACAGCATTTCAGAAGGGCTTTACCAGTCAAACTCAACTGTGATCAGCACGATTTCATTTTTGAAGGAAATGGAGAAGAGGCGAAAGAGCGCATTCAGCAACTCCGGACACAGCGTTACGATCACTACTGTCTGAAGCGGGTTGGGGAGCGTCAATGGGACGTTTACGCGAAGTAGCAGTCTTACTGGTCGTATGACGATAACGTGCTTTAAGCACTTGTATGGCATCATTTAATGTCCGCTTTTAGCGAAAAATGGGCATTGAGCCATTTAAATAATCTGTGCAAGCATTTGTCGTTGAGGATGACACTTACGAATAGATCCATTTCCCGCCTGTACTCTTAATCTCATCCTGCTGAATTTTCCCTACGGGATTATAAAAACCCGCCGAAGCGGGTTTAGTAATTTGGATTTTTTCTCAGGCGGCCATCTTTCGGCATTGTTCGGCGCAGTGATGACAAGCTCTGGAGCATTCCTGGCAATGGTCATGTTCATGCTTTCCACACTCATCGCCGCACTTCTGACAAACATCAGCGCAAAGACGGCAGAGCGCCTGAGCTGAATCGCTATTTAGCGCCATGAACTGAGCTGCAAGACGGCAGATATTTGCACACTGCATATCCAGTTTTATGCACTCGCGCATCATCTCCAGGTTCTCTTCTTCGAGACACGAAGCAGCACAGTTATCACATGCAGTTGCGCATAGATAACAGGCTTCGATGCATTTTTTGTATTCGTCTAACATAATTTCTCCTCAGTTAAAGTTACGTATTAAGCATGGAAGAGATAACTGATTATGCAATATTGGAATTAGTTAATAACCTTTTCAATATTTCACCTCTATGATTTTAAATGCAAAAGTTCCAATGTCCGCTCCTGGCACAAAGCTGACAACAGGATTAGGCACATGTAATAGCTTTGTACCACTTGCTATAGCCGAGAATGATAGGTCAAACCGTGGGGCATATATGGGACACATGAGTATCATAAATGTCCCAAATATGAACATAAAACGAACCGGTTAAGCGCTTAACAAGGCCCATTCAGCACAGAAAATACGGTAAATTTCCGAAACTCCGCCCCATCCCTCCCTTATCGCCGACAATCATCGCTACCAGCCGGGCAGCGGGGCGATTAATTTTCGCAGCGCGTTCGATCAACTGCGCGCTGATGGCTATGACGGCTATATCGTCTATGAATGCCGCATCCGGGCCGACGACCCGGCGCAGGCCTACCGGCAGTCGCTTGACTTCCTGCGTCAGTGTTAAGAGGCGGCGTGCGAAATGAGTGCTCATCAAACCTCGCCGCTGAAGGTGGCCATTATTGGTGCCGGTCAGGTGGCGGATAACGTTCATGCCTCGTTTTACCGCACGCGTGAAGAGGTGCAACTGGTGGCTGTCTGCGACAGCCGCCCTGAACAGGCGCAGGCGTTCGCAGAACGCCACGCCATCAGGCACGTTTTCACCGATGTCGCCACGCTGCTGGCAGAGGTGCGCCCGGATGTGGTCAGCGTCTGCTCGCCGAACCGTTTTCATCATGAACATGTGATGCAGGCGCTGGCGGCGGGGTGTCATGTGATGTGTGAAAAGCCGCCCGCCATGACGCCCGAACAGGCGGACGAGATGCGCCAGGCCGCCCGGCGGTCCGGTAAAGTGCTGGCCTACGATTTCCACCATCGCTTCGCCCGCGATACGCAACTGCTGCGCGAACAGGTAGCGAGCGGTACGCTTGGCGACGTGTATGTCACCAATGCGCGGGCGCTGCGGCGCTGCGGCGTGCCGGGCTGGGGCGTGTTTACCAACAAAGCGCTACAGGGCGGCGGGCCGCTTATCGACATCGGCATTCATATGCTGGATGCGGCGCTGTTTGTGCTCGGGTTTCCGCGGGTAGCGCGCGTGACCGCGCATACGTTCCAGAAGCTTGGCACCACCAAAAGCAGCGGCCAGTTTGGCCGCTGGGATCCGCAACAATACACGGTAGAAGACGCGCTGTTCGCCACAGTGGAGTTTGCCAGCGGCAACATCCTGCGGCTCGAAACCTCGTTTGCGCTCAACATCGCCCCGCAGTCGCAGATGAACGTTGAGTTTTGCGGCGACAAAGCGGGGGCGACGCTCTTTCCGGCGCACATTTATCAGGACTGCGACGGCGAGCTGCTGACGTTAATGCAGCGCGAAAAGGCAGACGATCGACGTCACCAGCGCAGCATGGAAGCGTTTCTTGACCGTGTGCAGGGCAAACCCACACCCGTTGCAGACGGCGAGCAGGGCTGGCAGATCCAGCGGCTGGTGGCGGCCATCTATCAGGCGGCAGAAACAGGGAAGTGTGTTGAGCTATGAATCCATTAACCACGCTGGTCGAAGCGCGCTTCGATCCGCATTACCACAATAAATACGCCACGCTGATGGCCGCCGGCAACGGCGCGCTGGGCGTGCGCGCCACGCATGAAGAAGCCTACACCACCCAGACGCGCGGCATGTTTTTAGCCGGGCTTTACCACAGGGCAGGCGAGGGTGAAACCACAGAGCTGGTCAATCTGCCGGATCTGGTCGGAATGGACATTGAGCTTAACGGCGAAATTTTTAGCCTGCTGAGTGGTGAGATTCTGCGTTATCGCCGTGAGCTCTGCTTTGCAAGCGGGGAACTGACACGCACCGTCGAGTGGCGTTCACCACGCGGGCAGCGTTTTACGCTCAAAAGCGAGCGCTTTATCTCCGCCACGCGGCTTGGGCTGTTCTGCCTGCGGCTTGCCATTACGCCTGTTGATAGCGCGGCCACCGTGCGCGTGGCGACGGGCATCGACGCCACCCAGACCAACAGCGGGCGTCAGCACCTGGCAGAGCGTGAACTGCGCGTTTTTGAAAACAGCTACCTTCAGGCGCGCTACCGCACGCTCGATAACGTCTCGGATGTGACGCTGGGCTGCGTCTGTCGTGTGAATGCTCAGGCGCAGGTGAGCTTTTCGGCGAAAAACCGCCGGCTGTTGCAGCACAGTCAGCAAAAGCTCGCTGCGGGCGAAAGCTTCACGCTTGAGAAATGCGCCTGGGTCAGCGCGTCGCTTGACGCGCCGGATGATAGCGCGGCGCTGGCTGCGCTGCGTGAATGCGCCACAATGGGTTATGACGCACTGCTGGCGGAATCCTCCGCGGCCCGTCGCGTCTGGTGGCAACAGGCGCGCGTCGAGGTCGAAAGCGATAGACGTCAGGATCAACAGGCGCTCGATTTCGCGCTTTATCACCTGCATGCCATGACGCCGCGCCACGACGAGCGCAGTAGCATCGCCGCCAAAGGTCTGACCGGCGAAGGCTATAAAGGGCACGTCTTCTGGGACACGGAAGTGTTTCTGCTGCCGTTTCACCTGCATACCGCGCCCGCAGTCGCGCGCCAGCTTCTGCGCTATCGCTGGCTGAACCTGGCCGGTGCGAAGCGTAAGGCCGCACGCGGCGGCTGGCAGGGAGCGCTCTTCCCGTGGGAGAGCGCGCGCACCGGCGAGGAAGAGACGCCCGAATTCGCGGCGATCAACATCCGCACCGGCCTGCGCCAGAAGGTGGCCTCTGCGCTTGCCGAGCATCATCTGGTGGCCGATATCGCCTGGGCGGTGGCGGCGTACTGGCAGGCGACGGGTGACGATATGTTTATGGCGAAGGAAGGTCGCAAACTGCTTGAAGAGACCGCGCGCTTCTGGCTGAGCCGTGCGCAGGACGTTAACGGGCGGCTGGAGCTGCACGATGTCATCGGCCCCGATGAATACACCGAGCACATTAACAACAACGCTTACACCAGCTATCTGGCACACCACAATGTCGCGCTGGCGCGGGATATCCGCCGCCGTTTCGGTATACCGGACGACGCGTTGACGGCGCAGTGCGACGATTTTCTCGCGCGGCTGTATCTGCCTGTGGCGCGCGAAGATGGCGTTATTCCGCAAGACGATACGTTCTTTGGTAAACCGACCATTGATCTTACGCGCTACCGTGCAAGTGCGGGCAGCCAGTCGGTGCTGCTTGATTACTCGCGGGCGGAAGTGAACGAGATGCAGATCCTCAAGCAGGCGGATGTGGTGATGCTGCTCTATATGCTGCCGTGGCGGTTTGATAGCGCGACGGTGGCGGCGAATCTCGACTACTACGAGCCGCGTACCATTCATGATTCTTCACTCAGCAAAGCCATTCACGGCATCGTCGCGGCCCGTTGCGGGCGGCGCAATGAGGCGTATGGCTTCTGGCGCGCCGGCTGTGAGATCGATCTCGGCGATGCGCCGCACAGCAGCGATGACGGTATTCATGCGGCCGCGACCGGTGCCATCTGGCTTGGCGCAGTCGTGGGGTTCGCAGGCGTCAGCGTCAAAGAAGGGGAACTTTATGTGACACCGTCACTTCCGGCGCAGTGGCGTCGTCTGGCGTTTCCCTTCTGCTGGCAGGGGCAGCAGCTTCATTTTGAGATAACGCAGGCGTCTCTGACGGTCAGAAGTGCTCACGCCGTCAGGATGTTCATTAATGATACGGAGCAGGAAATTCACGGCGAGCGTGTTTTCCCTCTGCCGGACAGCGCGCGCAGGGAGGCGAAATGAAACCGGACGCCGTGATTTTCGATCTCGATGGCGTGATTACCGACACCGCCCACCTGCACTTTGTCGCCTGGCGGCAGGTGGCGGCAGACATAGGGATCGCCATCGACGAGCAGTTTAATCAGCAGCTCAAGGGCATCAGTCGGATGGGCTCGCTGGAGCGCATTCTCGCCTGGGGAGGTAAAGCCGATGCCTTCAGCGAGGCGGAAAAAGCGTCACTCGCCACGCGCAAAAACGCGCTTTACGTTGAATCATTACGCACGCTAACGCCGAAGGCAGTGCTGCCGGGCATCGCCTCGCTGCTGGCGGCGCTGCGCCGGGAGGGCATCGGTATCGGGCTGGCATCGGTGTCGCTCAACGCGCCCGCGATTTTGCAGGCGCTCGACCTTGCCGCACAGTTCGACTTCTGCGCCGACGCCGCAAGGCTTATGCACTCCAAGCCTGACCCAGAGATTTTTCTCGCCGCCTGCGCCGGGCTTGGCGTGGCGGCGGCGCGTTGTATCGGCGTGGAGGATGCGCAGGCGGGTATTGACGCTATCAACGCCTGTGGCATGGCGTCCGTAGGCATCGGCGCAGAGCTGCGCGGCGCGCAGCTGCGGCTGGATAACACCGCAGAGCTCACCTGGCCGCGACTGCACGCGCTCTGGAATCAACAACGGTGCGCCACGGCGCGCTGATAACAAGGACAGATTATGGCTCAACTCTCTCTACAACATATTCAGAAGATTTATGACAACCAGGTTCACGTCGTTAAAGACTTCAATCTGGAGATTGCCGATAAAGAGTTTATCGTTTTTGTCGGGCCGTCAGGCTGCGGGAAATCCACCACGCTGCGCATGATCGCAGGGCTTGAGGCCATCAGCGGTGGCGATCTGCTGATTGATGGCGTGCGGATGAACGACGTGCCCGCCAAAGCGCGCAATATCGCGATGGTATTCCAGAACTACGCGCTGTACCCGCATATGACGGTCTATGACAATATGGCGTTCGGCCTGAAGATGCAGAAGGTGGCGCCAGAGATTATTGAGGAGCGCGTCGCCTGGGCGGCGCAAATTCTCGGGCTGAAAGAATACCTGAAGCGCAAGCCGGGTGCGCTTTCCGGGGGCCAGCGCCAGCGTGTGGCGCTGGGGCGCGCGATTGTTCGCGAGGCGGGCGTCTTTCTGATGGATGAGCCGCTCTCGAATCTCGACGCCAAACTGCGCGTCCAGATGCGTGCAGAGATAACCCGGCTGCACCAGAAGCTCAACACCACCATGATCTATGTGACCCACGATCAGACCGAAGCGATGACGATGGCCACAAGAATTGTCATCATGAAAGACGGTATCGTGCAGCAGGTCGGCGCGCCGAAAGAAGTTTATAACCATCCGGCGAATCTGTTTGTGGCCGGTTTTATTGGCTCGCCCGCCATGAATTTTATTCGCGGGGCGATCGACGGCGACTATTTCGTGACGGAAACGCTGAAGCTGCCGCTGCCGGTAAATAAACTTGCGCGGCTCAATGACAGCGGCTATCAGCGTAAAGCCGTTATATTAGGGATTCGCCCGGAAGATATTTTCCCCGGCGCTACCAGCGATGACGCAGTCGAAGCGAAAATTACCGTTGCAGAATTAACCGGCGCGGAATTTATGCTTTATGCGACCGTCGGCGGGCATGAAATGGTGGTGCGCGCAAACGCGGATAAAGATTATCAGGCCGAACAGCGTATTAATATCGCCTTTGATATGAATAAATGCCACGTCTTCGACAGCGAGACGGAAATCGCAATCGCCTGAGTCTCATACCGACGAAAAATAAGCTCCGCGTCAGGCGGAGCTTATTTTTTCAGATTAGGGTTGTAGGTATTAACGTACGGGCCGGAACAGGCTCACCGGCGATACGGGAGAAAAGTAGCGCGCTGCTGACGTCGCCTAACTGACGGATGGGAACATTAATTCCGCCGGGCGGCGGGGCGAGCAGGAAAGAGAGCGTTTCGTTGCTGTAACCGACCACCGTCAGCACATCCGGGATCGGGATGCCGCGCTCGGCGGCGGCGCGGTAGACGCTCATCAGTTTCAGGCTGTCGGTGGCGAAGATGGCGTCAGGCGGTTCAGGGAGTGTTAGCAGGCGGTGCGCCGCATCCAGCGCGCTTTGCTGGGTGTAGCCGCCATCAACGATAAGCGTGCTGTCATCAGGCCGCTGATGCCTGGCGAGGCTTGCGCGAAACCCGGCCAGGCGGTCAACAGAGACATGATAATCCAGCGGCGCGTGCAGGCAGGCGATACGCTGACAACCTCTCGCGACAAGCGTATCGGTCAGCGCAATGCTGTCGTGATAATTATCGGTATCGACGGAGGCGATATGCTGATAATTCCCCGCGACTTTACCGATGACCACCACCGGAACGGCGCATTCATCGAGCTTTTCGTAAAAGGTTTCATCTGCTGGCGCGCTCAGCATAATAATCCCTTTAATCATTTTCTGGCGAATGCGTGTCAGGCATTTCTGTAAGTCATCGTCGCTATTGCGGGACGTTTGCAGAATAACGTCAAAGCCGGTTTCTTCCGCGCGAGCCATTATCGCGTGCAGCACTTCAGAGAAAAAAGGATTACCGGCCGTCGTTTTAGTGGAGCGCGCGGAAATCACCATAATCGCATCAAACCCGGATGAGGTGAGCGCGCGCGCCATTTTATTCGGCTGATAATGTAATTCTTCAATCGCTTTTAATACCCGCTCGCGCGCGGCGTCGGAAATATTGGTCTGATTATTCAGAACGCGCGACACCGTTGATTTAGACACGTTCGCCACGCGGGCAATATCGTAAATGGTCGGGGACATTCGTCCGTGCTCCATCACATCGCATAAACAAAATTATCTTACTGAAGCCACAGAGCAGTGTCCATGCGCCACGTTTTTGTAAATCGGCGTCAGCGGGGCTTGAATCGCCGCGCCTTAGCCTTACTGTTATGATCAGAGGAAATAAACGCATCGGGCAGGGATATGATTAAACAACTTCAGAGTGAAATGCAGGCGCTGATGAATCGCAGCGTCGACAGACATTTACGCCTGGCGGTCACGGGGCTTAGCCGCAGCGGCAAAACGGCCTTTATCACCGCGCTGGTGAATCAGTTGCTGTCTGTCAACAGCGGGGCGCGGCTGCCGCTCTTTTCGCCGGTACGCGAGGAGCGACTGCTCGGCGTGCGCCGGGTACCGCAGCAGGATATGGGCGTCGCGCGCTTTACCTATGACGAAGGGCTGGCGCAACTTTTCGGTACGCCGCCCGCGTGGCCGACGCCGACGCGCGGCGTGAGCGAAATACGGCTCGCGCTGCGCTATCGTTCGCGTGAATCGCTGCTGCGCCATTTTAAAGATACCTCCACGCTCTATCTCGATATCGTCGATTACCCCGGTGAATGGTTGCTCGACCTGCCCATGTTGGCGCAGGACTATCTCACCTGGTCGCGCCAGATGACGGGCCTGCTGCAGGGCGACAGGGCTGTCTGGGCGCAGCGCTGGCGCAGGCTGTGCGAAGGGCTCGATCCGCTGGCGCCGGGCGATGAAAAGCGTCTGGCGGAGATAGCGGAAGCCTGGACTGAGTACCTGATGCAGTGCAAACGCGAAGGGCTGCACTTTATCCAGCCGGGGCGTTTTGTGTTGCCGGGCGATCTGGCGGGCGCGCCGGTGTTGCAGTTCTTCCCGTGGCCAGGTGTGGATGAGGTTGGCGAGACAAAACTGGCGCAGGCGGGCAAACAGACCAACATTGGCATGCTGCGCGAGCGCTACCACTACTACTGCGAAAAGGTGGTTAAAGGTTTTTACCGGGAGCACTTTGTGCGTTTCGACCGCCAGATAGTGCTGGTGGATTGTCTTCAGCCGCTCAACAGCGGGCCGCAGGCATTTAATGATATGCGCCTGGCGCTGACGCAACTCATGCAAAGCTTTCATTACGGCCAGCGCACGCTGTTCCGGCGTCTCTTTTCGCCGGTGATCGACAAACTGCTTTTCGCCGCCACCAAAGCGGATCACGTCACGCACGATCAGCATGCGAATCTGGTATCGCTGCTCTCGCAACTGGTGCAGGAAGCGTGGCAGAACGCCGCGTTTGAAGGTATCGAAATGGACTGCATGGGCATCGCCTCGATACAGGCAACGGAAAGCGGCATGGTGGAGAGCCACGGCGAAAGCGTGCCGGCGCTGCGTGGCAACCGCTTAAGCGACGGCGCGCCGCTGACCATTTACCCAGGCGATGTGCCCGCGCGGCTGCCGGGCAGCGCGTTCTGGCAGCAGCAGGGTTTTCAGTTCGAAGCCTTTCGCCCGCGCGTGATGGACGTTGACCGGCCGCTGCCGCATATCCGCCTGGACGCGGTGCTGGAATTTTTAACAGGAGATAAGCTGCGATGAGCGAGATTAAACCGCGCCGTGAGTTTGACGAGCCGCTGCGCCCGGAAGAAGGGCCGACGCTTCGCGCCACTCAGGCGTTTGACGAGGCGCAGGCGTTTGTACCGGCCGTTGAGGATGAGACGCTTGCCGCAGACGCGCCCGAGCGCGTGGTAGAAAACGCGCTCAAACCCCGGCGCAGCCTGTGGCGGCGCATGGTGGTGGCCGGGCTTGGCCTGTTTGGCGTAAGCGTCGTGGCGCAGGGCGTGCAGTGGGCGGCAAATGCGTGGTACACGCGCGACTGGATAGCGCTCGGCGGCTGCGTCGCAGGCGGGCTGATTGTGGCGGCAGGCGTCGGCGCGCTTGCGAGCGAATGGCGGCGGCTGTATCGCCTGCGCGAACGGGCAGAAGAACGCGATGAGGCGCGCGAGCTGCTGGCGAGCCACGGCAGCGGCAAGGCGCGCGCGTTTTGCGAAAAGCTGGCGAGCCAGGCCGGGCTCACGCAGGGGCATCCGGCGCTGGCGCGCTGGCATGCCGCGATTCATGAAACCCACAGCGATCGCGAAGTGGTGACGCTTTACGCGCATATCGTTCAGCCGGTGCTGGACAGCCAGGCCCGCAGCGCCATCAGCCGCTCGGCGGCGGAATCGACACTGATGATTGCGGTGAGCCCGCTGGCGCTGGTGGATATGGCGTTTATCGCCTGGCGCAACCTGCGTCTGGTCAACCGCATCGCGACCATCTATGGCATCGAGCTTGGCTATTACAGCCGCATTCGTCTGTTTCGTCTGGTGCTGCTGAATATGGCTTTCGCGGGCGCGAGCGAGATGGTGCGTGAGGTTGGGCTCGACTGGATGTCACAGGATCTTGCCGCACGCGTCTCCGCCCGCGTGGCGCAGGGGCTGGGTGCGGGGCTGCTGACCGCGCGTCTCGGCGTGAAGGCGATGGAGCTGTGCCGCCCGCTGCCCTGGACGGAAGATGACAAGCCGCGCCTCGGCGATTTCCGCCGCCAGCTGTTAAGTGAAGTTAAAGTCACGCTTCTGAAACAAAAGCGCGAAGAGTAACCCCAACGGCGTCCTGCCTGTTCAGGTTTACAGCATGACGCCGCATTTTTCCGCACTCTGTCAATTTTTGTTGACAGACCACTCCCCCGGTAGTGGCAACTGAAGTATTATCTCGCCATTCGTTGGATCAATGCGTGAAGGTGCTGCCATGCGTCTTGAAGTGTTTTGTGAGGACCGCCTCGGTCTGACCCGTGAGTTGCTCGATCTCCTGGTGCTGCGCAGTATCGATTTACGCGGCATCGAAATTGACCCGATCGGGCGAATCTATCTCAATTTTTCCACGCTGGAATTTAACGCCTTCAGTAGCCTGATGGCGGAAATCCGCCGTATTCCAGGCGTTACCGACGTGCGCACCGTGCCGTGGATGCCCTCCGAGCGTGAGCACCGCTCGCTGAGCGCGTTGCTGGAGGCACTGCCGGAACCGGTGTTTTCGGTGGATATGAAATGCAAAATCGAGCTGGCGAACCCGGCGAGCTGCGCGCTGTTCGGCCAGAATGAGGCGCGCCTGCGCAACCATAACGCCGCGAGCCTTATCAGCGGTTTTAACTTCCAGCGCTGGCTGGAAAGCAGCCCGGTGGAATCACACACCGAACACGTGGTGATTAACGGTCAGGATTTTGTACTGGAAATCACGCCGGTACATCTGGAAGAAGAGAGCGGCACCAGCGTGCTGACCGGCGCGGTCGCGATGCTGCGCTCAACCGTGCGTATGGGCCGCCAGTTGCAGAATCTGACCAGCCTCGATCTCCATGCGTTCAGCCATATCATCGCGGTTAGCCCGCGCATGAAACAGGTGGTGGATCAGGCGCGCAAACTGGCGATGCTGAACGCGCCGCTGCTCATCACCGGCGACACCGGCACCGGTAAAGATTTGCTGGCGCACGCCTGCCATCTGGCAAGCCCGCGCGCCGATAAGCCTTATCTGGCGCTGAACTGCGCGTCTATACCTGAAGATGTGGTGGAGAGCGAGCTGTTCGGTCACGCGCCGGGCGCTTACGCCAATGCCCATGAAGGGAAAAAAGGCTTCTTCGAACAGGCTAACGGCGGCTCGGTGCTGCTTGATGAAATTGGCGAGATGTCGCCGCGTATGCAGGCTAAACTGCTGCGCTTTCTTAACGACGGCACGTTCCGTCGGGTCGGCGAAGAGCATGAGGTGCATGTGGATGTGCGCGTTATCTGCGCGACGCAGAAAAATCTCGTGGAGCTGGTGCAAAAAGGCGCGTTTCGCGAAGATCTTTACTATCGGCTCAACGTGCTGACGCTGAATCTGCCGCCGCTGCGCGACCGCCCGCAGGACATCATGCCGCTGACGGAGATGTTCGTGGCGCGCTTTGCCGATGAACAGGGCGTGCCGCGCCCGAAACTGGCAGGCGATCTCGGGCAGGTGCTGACCCGCTACGGCTGGCCGGGCAACGTGCGCCAGTTGAAAAACGCGATCTACCGCGCGCTCACGCAGCTTGAAGGCTATGAACTGCGCCCGCAGGATATCCTGCTGCCGGATTTCGACGCCGCCGCGCTGCCGGTAGGCGAAGAGGCGATGGAAGGCTCGCTTGACGACATCACACGCCGTTTTGAGCGCTCAGTACTGACGCAGCTTTATCGCAGCTATCCGAGTACCCGTAAGCTCGCCAAACGACTGGGCGTCTCGCATACGGCCATCGCCAATAAGCTTCGCGAATATGGCTTAAGCCAGCGCAAGGGCGAAGAGTAACGCCGCCAACAAAAAAGCCTCCGCATGCGGAGGCTTTTTTTTATCGGCAAATTACGCTTTCAGTGCGTTAAGCGCCGCGTCGTAGTTCGGCTCGTGGGTGATTTCATTCACCAGCTCGCTGAATACGATTTCATCGTTCTCATTCAGGACCAGCACCGCGCGAGCGGTCAGGCCTTTCAGCGCGCCTTCTTCAATGCCCACGCCATATTCTTTGGCGAATTCCGGGTTACGCAGCGTAGAGAGCGTGATGACATTGCTCAGGCCTTCCGCGCCGCAGAAGCGGGACTGCGCGAACGGCAGGTCGGCGGAAACGCACAGTACAACGGTGTTTTCCATGCCGGTTGCCAGCTGGTTAAATTTGCGCACGGACGCGGCGCAAACGCCGGTGTCGATGCTTGGGAAAATGTTCAGTACTTTACGCTTACCGGCAAACTGGCTCAGTGAAACGTCAGACAGATCTTTTGCCACCAGGCTGAACGGCGCCGCTTTGCTGCCTGCCTGCGGGATCTGACCCACTACGGAAACCGGATTGCCCTGGAAATAGACGATTTGTGACATAGTTATCTTCCTGTTTACATATAGTTAACGTCGCCGCTAGTGTATGTGATCCCGCGGGGGATGAATATAAAAAACTGTCCCGGCAGGCTAACTTTCCAGTCGCTATACTGAGGCAAAGCCCGTTGCGAGGAAAATAATGAGAAGCGTAAAAGTGTATCAGGAAGCCTGGCCGCTCCATTCGCCGTTTGTGATTGCCCGCGGCAGCCGCAGCGAAGCGGTGGTGGTTGTGGTGGAGCTGGAAGAGGACGGCGTGAGGGCGGTGGGCGAATGTACACCGTATCCGCGCTACGGCGAGAGTGTCGCCTCGGTGATGGCGCAAATCATGACTGTGGTGCCGCAGCTCGAAGCGGGGCTGGATCGGGCCGGGCTGCAGAAATTACTGCCCGCGGGTGCTGCGCGCAACGCTGTCGACTGCGCGCTCTGGGATCTCGACGCGCGCCGCGCGGGCGACACGCTGGAAGCGTATTTACAGGTCACGCTGCCGGAGCAGCACACCACCGCCCAGACGGTCGTGCTGGGCGCGCCGGAACAGATGGCGAGCAACGCCGCGCTGCTGTGGGAAAAGGGCGCGCGGCTTTTGAAAATCAAACTCGACGACACCTTTATTACCGAGCGGATGGTCGCCATTCGCGGTGCGGTGCCGGAGGCGACGCTGATTGTCGATGCCAACGAATCCTGGCATGCGGAAGGGCTGGCAGCGCGCTGTCAACTGCTGGCGGATCTCGGCGTGCAGATGCTGGAGCAGCCGCTACCGGCGTCCGATGACCGCGCGCTGGAAAATTTTATTCATCCGCTGCCCATCTGTGCCGATGAAAGCTGCCACACGCGCAGCAGCCTGAAGACGCTCGCCGGGCGCTACGAAATGATCAACATTAAGCTCGATAAAACCGGCGGTCTGACGGAAGCCCTGGCGCTCGCGCGTCAGGCGACGGAGGAAGGATTCGGGCTGATGCTCGGCTGTATGCTCTGCACCTCGCGCGCCATCGGTGCCGCGCTGCCGCTGATCCCGCAAATGCGCTTTACCGATCTCGACGGCCCGACCTGGCTTGCGGTGGATGTTGAGCCTCCCTTACGCTTTACGCCCGGTCAGCTCTATCTACATTCTGACGTCGGGCCTCAGCTTTCATCGTCGTAGTGCAGCAATGCGGTCATCGGCGCCAGATAACGCTCGGTGGCGTCGTCGGCGGAGATGGCCGGAAACTCGGCGGTGATACAGGTCAAGCCCAGATCCGCGCACCAGCTGCCAAACGAACCCGGCGTTTCATAACCGACGCTGGTGACGTGCGGCAGGCCGAACGCGTCGGCGAGCCAGCGGCCCAGCGGCGTCTGCTGCGGATCTTCTATACAGCCCAGTGGATCGTGAAACGACACCACCCAGGCGGGTTTAAGCTGGTGAATTAACTGGCACAGCGCGGCGGTTTCCGGCTCCGAGCCTGGCTTTTCGCCGGTGGAGAGCGTCACGTCGCGCGCCTCGGCCGCACTGTTCCAGCGATAGACGGTTTCGCCCGGCTGCCAGTTGGCCGCCGGAAAATTGCGGTTGAGATCGACCCCGCGGGCATTGGCGCGCAGGCCGAGCTGACAGCCGTCCGGATTGACCGCCAGCACCACGTGATGCCGCCGGTGCGCGGGCTCCAGCGTGCGCAGCGCGCAGGAGAGCGTCACCAGCGCCGCGTTTTCATCACCGTGCGTGCCGGCGATGATAAGGCCCGGCGCGTGCTGCGCTTCGGGTGCCGGGAACCAGAGCAGCGGCGCGCCGAGCGCCGATTCGCCATAACGCCTGGCATCGTCAGGTAAAGCGCCGCGCCGGGCGCGCGGTCGAAGCGGAGTCAGCGTGTTCATCGTGTGTCGCCATCAAAAGGTGATAACAGGAGTGTTGACGACATTTGACCGAAATTCAACAGCCTGACGGTGGTTTGCCCATTGCGCGTTATTTAAGCGTACAGGCTTTAACGCTTTGATCTGACGCGGGGTGAGCGCGCAAAATCGCGGTCTGTGGTTTGCAATTTATATTCATCCAACAAATAATTCCCCGACAGCGCCCGGAGAGAGCGGTTCGGCGCGGGACCACGAGAACGAGGACCTCATGAAAATTCCTGTAAGCTTTACCCTGAGCGCATTATGGGTCGCGAGCGCGCTGACCGGCGCGTTTGCCGCCGACGTGCCGCCCGGCACGGCGCTTGCCGAACGCCAGACGCTGGTACGCCACCTGAAAGACGAACCCGCCTCGCTGGATCCGGCGAAAGCGGTGGGGCTGCCGGAGATCCAGGTGCTGCGCGATCTCTTTGAAGGGCTGGTGAACCAGAACGACAACGGCGAGCTGGTGCCGGGAGTGGCCACGCAGTGGCAAACCAACGACAACCGCATCTGGACGTTTACGCTTCGCGACAACGCGAAATGGTCTGACGGCACGCCGGTGACGGCCCAGGATTTCGTCTACAGCTGGCAGCGCATGGTCGACCCGAAAACCACCTCACCGTTCGCCTGGTTCTTCGCACTGGCGGGTATTGAGAACGCGCAGGCGATTATCGACGGTAAACAGGCACCCGCGCAGCTTGGCGTGAGCGCGCCGGATGCGCATACGCTGAAGGTCACGCTCGATAAACCGCTGCCGTGGTTCCCGTCGCTTGCCGCCAACGCGGCGCTCTATCCGGTGCAAAAAGCGAATGTGGAGCAGGGCGGCGACTGGACGCGCCCCGGTAAGCTGGTCGGCAACGGCGCGTTCGTACTTAAAGACCGCGTAGTCAACGAAAAGCTGGTGCTGACGCCCAATACCCACTACTGGGATAACGCGAAAACGGTGCTGACGCAGGTGACGTTTTTACCGGTCAATCAGGAATCCGCCGCTACCAAGCGCTATCTCGCGAATGATATCGACATCACCGAATCCTTCCCGAAAAACCTCTATCAGAAGCTGAAAAAAGAGATCCCGGACCAGGTCTTTACGCCGCCGCAGCTTGGCACCTATTACTATGCGTTTAACACGCAGAAAGGCCCGACGGCGGACCCGCGCGTGCGTCTGGCGCTCAGCATGACCATCGACCGTCGACTGATGGCTGAAAAAGTGCTCGGCACCGGCGAGAAACCGGCCTGGCGTTTTACGCCGGATGTGACCGCAGGCTTTACGCCCGCGCCGTCAGAGTGGGAACAGATGAGCCAGCAGGAGTTAAACGCGCAGGCGAAAACGCTGCTTCAGGCCGCAGGTTACGGCCCGGCGCGTCCGCTTAATCTGACGCTGCTCTATAACACCTCTGAAAACCACCAGAAAATCGCCATCGCCGTGGCCTCGATGTGGAAAAAGAATCTGGGCGTGGACGTGAAGCTGAAAAATCAGGAGTGGAAAACCTATATCGACAGCCGCAATACCGGGAATTTCGATGTGATCCGCGCGTCCTGGGTGGGGGATTATAACGAGCCGTCCACGTTTCTTTCGCTGCTGACTTCCACGCACAGCGGGAATATTTCGCGCTTTAAAAACCCGGATTACGACAAAGTCTTGCAACAGGCCGCACAGGAGAATTCGGCGAAAGCGCGCAATGACGATTACAATAACGCCGAGAGAATTATCTCAACGCAGGCACCGATTGCGCCGATTTATCAGTACACCAATGGCCGGTTAATTAAACCGTGGCTGAAAGGTTATCCAATTAATAACCCGGAAGATGTGGCCTACAGCCGTACCATGTATATCCTTAAGCATTAACGCATGTCCGGCGTCTCCATTGTGGCAGACGCCGGACACGTTTTCTGCCTCAGTCCGCTGTTATTTTTCCGCGTCAGGGTGAATGAGCGTGAGCTCATCTACGCGGCGCTGGTTCATATTGATGACGCAGCTTAACGCATGGGCGGCAAGCCAGGGCGTACCTGCGGCCGAGGCGCTCGCTGCCGTACAGAACGCGTCTCTGGCGTCCGTCCACTGCTGCTGACTTATCTTTAACGCCTCGACCATCTGGGTGCGCCGTGCCTCATCGCCCTGCGGCCAGCGGGTATAGTCGAAGTTTTGTAGCTCCGTGACTTTGGCGTTAAACGCCTGCTTAAGGGCACTATCTGAGGCCAGTCCCGCCGCTTCGAGACACTCACCGCTGTTTTCGCCCGCCTGTTGAGTGCAGGCCTCCGCCGCCGCGCTACGTGTGATCTCATCGGCCAGCGCGCACAGCGGATTTAACGCCAGCACCAGCAGCGCACTATTTATCAGGTTTTTCACAAGAGTGAATTCCAGTCTGAGGGAAGATATAGACGCGTCACGTCGTCACCAGGCGGCGTGTTTGTTGAGTATTTTCCCATGCCTGACAGGAAAATACTATGCGAAATGCCTTACTGGTCAGTGCTTTTGAAACGGGCAATAAAGCAGTTTGCATTTACGGCGATAACCACACCGGCCCACGCTTTGCCGGTGATTACCCGCGCAATGCGTATTACTGTTCACGATAGTTTGCCAGAACCGTGCGTTATAAACGGTGGTGCGGTACAGAGTAAGCTCGACGGGGTGATTATTAACGGTAATGGATGCGCCATTAATAGACAATGTGTCGCCAGATGATAAATAAAACGTCGCCTTATACCAGAGAATAAGTTTAAAAGATTGTTGCGATGAAATTAAGGTAAATACAGAATTGGTGTCGGTGCTTACTACTGAATCAACCACCCGCCAGTTCATTCGACTCTCCATATGATTTCACGTGCTTAATTGGCGTGCGCATCGGTTAATGATGCAGGTAGTTCAATTGTAACGTGTGAAAAGTAAATTTTTGCGAGGAAACGACGGGGAGTGAATGAGAGAGTAAAGAAACATCATATATGCTGAACAATTATTGCTGTTTTTCACGTCTTTATAATTTAAAGGTGTAATTGTCACATATCATTTAAATTGATATGCAAATAGTTTCAGTGTGACAATAATAAAAATTAGAAGCGAATTTCGGATGGCCTTTCTGAAAAACCGAAGTGAGTTATCAATTGCATACCAACTGGTCAAATTCTGCATAGAAATTCATTTTTGTTAGTGTAACGCTATTGTGAAAAAAATTTAACTTAAGGAAAGTGTTCGTTTGATCAAAAAGTGATCATCCGAGGCGCTTCAGGGGCAGTATAAAGTCATCCATGCGCCTGATGACGGCTCAGGCGCTACCGGACTGTCTGTTATTCAAAGTGCGCTTAACTGGCGATAAAGCAGGCCCGCGTTTTTATCCAGTTCGGGAAAAAGACTTTGCGGCCAGAGGTTGGGAAGGGTGTCGCTGTAAGCCAGCGCGACAAATTTTTCAGGCTCGCTGACGCTGTAGCTGAAACTCGAAAAGGTGGTGGCGGTTTTAACTTCCACATCCGCAAGTTGCGGCGTAGCGCCGTCGCTGATGCGCCAGACATACAGCAGTTCTACATCACGAATGCTCATTTCACTCATCACGCGGGCCACATCGTCACGATGCGCTTTGCGCCAGCGTAAAGTCGTGTTTTGTTCGACCATCTCATTACTGTGCGCGCGAAATTTGTCGGTCAGTTTGGCGAGTTCCGGCGCGGGGAGTTTACAGGAATAGAGCACGACATCACGTCCGCGTGCATCTTCAAAGCTACGCCAGGCGCCCTGCACGCAGTCGGTACGTGACTCAAAGGCCTGGCCGAGAGATTGCTCCCCCGCGCTGAGGGATTTCACCTGGTCAATGCTGTCTGCATGACACCCTTGCAACAAAAACACTGCCCCGACGACTGCCAGAAGGCCGGACCGCTTCATCTCACTCTCCCTTTGCCTGTAAGCGCGATGGCACGCACCCTCGCTTCAGGTGTGATCGTTGGCTGGTGTGGCGTAGCTGGTGCCAGCCGCAGGTTACTGCTTTCATGCATATCAGTTATCGGCCGCGTTTCGTATCGCTTTAATTTTATTAATGAAGTCACAATGGCCAGGCCAGCGACACCGCCGCAGAAGACGGGCGTGGGCTACACTTGACATATCACAGTCACTTGGGGAGTCGATATGCCTTCTGTTCAGTTGCATCTGAAAGACCGCCCGGAGGTGGATTTTACCGCCACCTACAGCGTGAGTGAACCCAGTGCGGTAAACGGGGAGACGATAAAAACGTTTGAGATCGATAAATCCCAGCAGATAAGCGCATTCGCCGGGTTGCGTCAGGGAGAACGTCTCTTTTTTGTTTTGCCAAGCGGAGAAGCGCAGGAGGTCTTTTTAACCGCGGAAACGCCTGAAACGCTGGTGTTTAGCAGTGAACGCTGACGCCAGAGCGGGCAGGGATGCCGGGCGAGAAACGTAAAAAAGGAGAGCATTGCGCTCTCCTTTCTCTCTTTAATGCTGCCTGTTTCATGCATCACATGTGCCCTGTTAGAACTCTCCGGGCACGCTGTTTAGCGTCAACCGCTGTATCAGGAGCGACCGCCGCCGTGACTGTGCTCGCCACCTTTATGCCCAGCTTCAGAGGCGCGTTCACGGTCATTTTTAAAATTACCCCCGCTCTGCTGGCCACCTTTATGACCTGCTTCAGATGCGCGTTCTGGGTCGTTTTTAAAATTACCGCTGCTGTGCTGACCGCCTTTCTGGCCTGCTTCAGACGCGCGCTGACGATCCTCTGCGAAATTACCTGAACCACCACGATGCTGAGTCATATCATTCTCCTCATGTTGTTGGTCGTGCTTATTACAGCAGTGCGTGACTGCTATCGAAAAGGTATTGATAACTGTAGGTCAGGGTATTTTATTCCGCAAGTTTTGAAGGCGAAAAATATAACGTTATGCAGAAAAGTGACTGAATTTTGGTAAAATTTTACTCACTTTCTTATTTGTATTTTTGGTGCTTCTTCGGTCCGCTTGATTTTATTTTGTCATTAAAATACGAAGCGGCGGTATAAATAATAATCACAATATTTCGAAAGTAAGATAATTAATATTATGAATGGGATTGTCATATTTTGACGTATTTATAGGGAGACGATTCACGTGCCACTCAAGGCCAGCAGAGACCGATGCGCAGGCGGCGCACGGCAGGGCGGAAGTGACAGGACGGAACGGACGCCAAGGGCAGTGCGGTAGAAATAAGGGTTCATCCCTGAACCCGGTTCCCTGGTGATGGCAAAGCGTGTCTCAGCGGATGCTGAGGTATGAAATAAGCGTAGACGGGAAATTTATAGCAACAAAATTATTTTTCGGTTCAGGCATTTTTTGATGCATATAACCGGTAATGCGGCTTTTACAATGTCTATTAATACACATTCTAATGAATTGAACATGTAAAAATAATAATCCACGAAGTTACAGTGGTTATTTTGCAAGGCGTTGTACACCTTGCAGTATCCGTCATTTTCTCTTTTACGCGCCATTTCCAACGGCGATTATATCCACTGAGCGATATATTCCGGCTCCACCGGACGTGAGAAGAAATAGCCCTGCGCCTCATCACAGCCAAACTCCAGCAGCAGACGGGCGGTTTCGGCATCCTCCACGCCTTCCGCGAGCACCACGTAATCCAGCTCCTTAAGCATCTGGATAACGTTACGCACGATGATCTGACTGCTGCGCTCCTGCGCGATGCTCGAGGTGAGCGAGCGGTCGAGCTTGATGATGTCGATTGGAATCCGGCGCAGGTAGTTGATGTTGCTGTAACCCGCACCGAAGTCGTCAAGCAGGATCTTAAAGCCGCGCAGTTTGAGCATATCCATTTCACTGAGCGCGGTTTCGCTCTCCAGCGCCTTTTCAGTCTCCAGACATTCAATACGAATATCGTTTGTTGAAAGCCCGGCGCGCAGCACGCGCTCTTCCAGCGCATCGGCAAAACCGCGGCGGGAGAGATCGCTGACGCTGATATTGACTGAGAGCGGCAGGGTGACGCCCTCTTTGCGCCATTTCTGGAGCTGTTGCAGCGCCGCGCCAATCACCCATTGCGTTATCTCTTCCATCAGGCTGGTATTTTGCGCGAGCGGAATAAACACGCCCGGCGGGATATCGCCGCGGGTCGGGTGACGCCAGCGGAGCAGCGCTTCCGCGCCGACCGCCCGGTTAGTGCTGAGCTTAATTTTGGGCTGATACATCAAATAGAGCCCGCGGTTTTTGGCGATACTCTCGCTGAGATCGTGCAGTAGCTGGAAATCAACGTTGCGCTTCTCATCGCGCTCAGCGTCAAAGGCCATATGGCGCTTGTTAAGCCAGATAGCTTCATGCACGGCGCTGATGGCGCGACGCAGCGCCTCATTGGGCGTGGTTTTCTCCGGCTGCCAGGCCACTTCACCTGCAAAGATATTGAGCCGGATATTGATGCCCTGCAGCATGCGCGCGTTCACCAGCGGCAGCACCGCGGCGTTGCGGCGAATGGCTTTTTGATTGCGCGTTTTTAAAAGCAGCGCGTAGCGGCCTGTCGCCACGTTATAGAGCACGGTGTCGCTTTTCAGCCGTAGCTTCATGCGCAGTAACGGGCCGAGATCGTTAAGTAGCGTCTCAAGCGCCGGCATGCCAAGCGAGCGCGCCAGTTCATAGGCGGTCGGCATGTCGATGCAGTCGAAAATCATTAGCGTGTAGCGCTCAGTACTGCCGCTCTCACACAGCCGCTCCATATCGGCCAACAGTTTCTGACGGTTCGGCAGGCGGGTGACAGGATCTAAAAATCCGACCGCGTTTAAGGTTTCAAGCCAGGCGCCGGTCAGCCCGGCAATCAGCGAGAGCGTGCGGGCGCGCTCGTCGTTAAACGGCTGCGCCACGGTATCCGTCATGCCGATAATGCCGGTCAGGCTGCCGTCACGCGTGCGCAGCGGTGCCAGCGCGTAGAACCGTACGTCAGGCGAGGCGATGACCAGCGGGTGCTGATGTGCCTGCGCGTCAAGTGTGGTATCGCTGCACCACACCGGCTCATTTTGGGGGCATAACGGCTGCGTTAAGACTGCCGCATCGACCTGGAGCGGCTCAGGATGTGCCAGATGTACGGGCAGGCCCGCTTTATCCACCACGGCGATAAAACAGCCCGGAATGCCGAGCGCGAGGCTGGCAAGCCTTGCAAATTGCAGCAGAACCGGGTCCTGATGTCCGTGCTTTCCCCGGAGCATATCCAGGGCTGCCATGCGTCTGGCATCTTTTCTGTCGATGTGGCTAAACATAGGGTGCTACCTTCAAGCACGGCTTCTTTTAGGGCGCTAACGCCTCGGGGCTCTGACGGTCAACGCGGGCGTTGGGTTATCTGCATCATCGGCAAGGGGACGCGGAGCTTTAACGCTATGTGCGCGTTTCTCCACGCGTTAAACCGGCGCAGCCTCGCGGAACCTCCAGCAGACGCTGACAACGACTGCGGCCGTCAGGCTCAGAAATAGCGGCGCGCTGGCCACTTCATACAGGCAAAACACCACCAGGCGATGATATTCAGGCCCGGCAGCGTCAGTAACAGCGCCATCGACCAGCCGAAGCCCGCGCGCGTGGCGATTTTGTAAGAAGGGATAAAAATCAGCAGCCAGACCATAAAGGCCAGCGCCAGCGTGGGTATTCCAGGCAGCATAACGTTCTTCCCCGTCCATTTTCAGAAGGTTATCGGCAGGCGAGGGGAGAAGTTGAGAATTTTCTGAAAGCTATCAGCGAACGGCAAGCACCGTCAGCGGCGCGCGCAGCATGGTAAAGAGCTGAAACTGACTGGCGTCGGAGACATCGCGCAGCACATCGCCGTTGCGGTAGACCAGATTTTTGATATGCCCGAGCTGACGCCACACCACTATCGCTGAGGCGATAAGCGAACAGTTCTGTTCCGTCTGAATACACTCAAGCGTGGCGTACTGTGATTCATCCAGTTGATTAATAAAGACCTGTAGCGCATCGGCAGGAATAATGGCTTTGATGTCATCGAGCATAACGTCGCTGACGGCATGGGAAAGACGTAACGTAACGCGCGTGGTTCTCATTGCGACAGACTGGCCCTGAGTTGTAAAATTTATGGGTAGGCTGACGTTAACACATCGCGCGCAGATTTGATTCATCCTTGTTTACAGCAGGGATACAGTGAAGCAGATCAAGTTTTTCTGCGCGACGGCCCGTACGGACACTTGATCTGCGTCATAAAAAATCGCATATTGCGACCGCCTTCTCAGTATGGATACGCAATCATGACGCTCTATCAACATATGCTCGTGTTTTACGCCGTCATGGCGGCAATCGCGGCGCTCATTACCTTTTTTATCGCCAAAGACAAAACCAGCATTAAGCTGCTTTGCGCGACGCTTATCGGCGCGACCTGGCCGATGAGTTTCCCTGTCGCCCTGCTGGTGGCGCTGTTTTAATCCTCAACGGCATCGCTTCGGCTTGAAATTCCTGCGCAATGTATCACCATAAAGCCAGTTGAATCACCGGAGCGAATTATGCTGCCTGAAAATTATCCCTCCCGTAGCGATGCGGAAAAACGCTTGCTGGCGGTGAACGCCGCCCTTGAACTGATCAAAGCCTCTGTGGCGGCCCCGAATGGTTATGAAGGGCGCGATAAGCTTGCCAAAGATATCGAATATACACGTCACCACCTGGCTGAACTGGCGGACGCCATTCAGGCCGCGCTGGAAAGCCGTTGAGCGCACGCGGCGACGTTGAACTGAACATCAGGAGATACGATGGAGGCCATTAAAGGCTCTGAAGTCAATGTGCCGGACGCGGTCATCGCCTGGCTGCTGGACGGCCACGGTGGCGTGAAACCATTGCAGGATGACGCTGTTATCGATAAAGACCATCCCTGCTGGCTGCATCTGAACTATGCCAACCCGGAAAGCGCGCAGTGGCTCACTGAGACGCCGCTGCTGCCGAATCTGGTGCGCGACGCGCTGGCGGGCGAAAGCCTGCGCCCGCGCGTCACCCGCATGGGCGACGGCACACTGATTACGCTGCGCTGCATCAACGGCAGCACCGATGAACGGCCCGACCAGCTGGTGGCGATGCGGCTTTACATCGACGAGCGGCTTATCGTCTCCACGCGCCAGCGTAAAGTACTGGCGCTCGACGATATTATTCACGACCTCAACGAGGGCAGCGGCCCCGCGGATGTCGGCGGCTGGCTGGTAGACGCCTGCGATGCGCTGACTGACCACGCCAGCGAGTTTATCGAAGAGCTGCACGACAAAATCATCGATCTCGAAGACAACCTGCTCGAAGAGATCGTGCCGCCGCGTGGTGTGCTGGCGCTGCTTCGCAAGCAACTGATTGTGATGCGGCGTTATATGTCGCCGCAGCGCGATGTTTTTTCCCGCCTCGCCAGCGAGCGTTTTAGCTGGATGACGGACGATCACCGCCGCCGCATGCAGGATATCGCCGACCGTCTTGGCCGCGGCCTGGATGAAATCGATGCCTGCATCGCGCGTACCGCGGTCATGGCCGATGAGATTTCCCAGACGATGCAGGAGTCGCTGTCGCGGCGCAGTTACACGATGTCGCTGATGGCAATGGTCTTTTTGCCCAGCACGTTTCTCACCGGCCTGTTTGGCGTCAACCTCGGCGGTATTCCCGGCGGCGGCTGGCATCTTGGGTTTAGCGTGTTTTGCGTGGCGCTGGTGCTGCTGATCGGCGGTGTTACGTGGTGGTTACATCGAAGTAAATGGTTGTAAAAAAACGTATTTCGAGCGAGAACTGAACGAAAAATCCTCACGACTTTGAGCGATATCAAGAAATGGTACGTCGTTTCACGGCATCATTCTTGTCGCAGGTGAATGCAACGTCAAGCGATGGGCGTTGCGCTCCATATTGTCTTACTTCCTTTTTTGAATTACTGCATAGCACAATTGATTCGTACGATGCCGACTTGTTTAAGTCGGCTTTTTTTGCCTGCGTTTTACCCTCTGCATACTGGCGCACCCGCGCCGCGCTTTTCCCTTCTGTGACGCATCTTCTACGCTTAAGGTATCTGCCACGTAAAGAGGAAGCGACATGCAACATCTCTATCAGACCCGCATGAGCGATCCGGTGCCCATCGATCCCGTACCGGTGCCGGACCCGATCCCAACGCCGCAGCCCGTGCCCGATCCGCCATCACCCGACCCGCGCCCTATCGACGACCCACCGCCGCACATGCGCTAAGCGCAAAAAAAAGCCCTCCGCGGGGAGGGCTTCAGGCTTATTTGATTTCCAGCACGTCGAGGCGCTGCATCGGTGGTGCCGCGTCATCTTCCGGTGTCCAGCCCGCAGGCATCATCGGGATCTCTTCGCGGTCGAACGCCAGATCGCCGCCGTTCACCACCTCAGAGCCGTGATGAATACCTTTGAAATCGAACAGTTCGGTGTCGCAGAGGTGCGACGGCACCACGTTCTGCATCGCGCTGAACATGGTTTCGATACGGCCCGGATAGCGTTTATCCCAGTCGCGCAGCATATCGGCGATCACCTGGCGCTGCAGATTGGGCTGTGAGCCGCACAGGTTGCACGGGATAATCGGGAAGCCTTTCGCCTGCGAGAAACGCTCAATATCTTTTTCACGGCAGTAGGCGAGCGGGCGAATCACAATGTGCTTACCGTCATCGCTCATCAGCTTCGGCGGCATGCCTTTCATTTTGCCGCCGTAAAACATGTTCAGGAACAGCGTTTGCAGAATGTCGTCACGGTGATGGCCGAGCGCGATTTTGGTCGCGCCAAGCTCGGTCGCGGTGCGGTAAAGAATGCCGCGGCGCAGGCGTGAGCAGAGCGAGCAGGTAGTTTTCCCCTCCGGGATCTTCTCTTTGACGATCCCATAGGTATTTTCCTCAACGATTTTATATTCCACGCCAAGCGATGACAGATACTCCGGCAGGATATGCTCCGGAAAGCCCGGCTGTTTCTGGTCCAGATTCACCGCCACCAGCGAAAAGTTAACCGGCGCGCTCTGCTGCAAATTGCGCAGAATTTCCAGCATTGTGTAGCTGTCTTTACCGCCGGAGAGGCAGACCATAATCCGGTCGCCTTCTTCAATCATGTTGTAATCGGCGATGGCCTCTCCGACATTGCGGCGCAGGCGCTTCTGCAATTTGTTGAGGTTGTACTGCTCTTTTTTGCTAATTTCTTGAATTTCAGACATTTAAAAGTGGCTCAGTTCTGCGTTGCGGCGCGCCCTGGCGGATTGCCCGGCGCGCGAATTCACCGTTGGCTTGCCCGCGCCCGGCGGATATCGCCGCTTGCGCCAGCAGGCCCGAATATTGTTCCTGTGCGTGGCGTGTATGGTACGGATTACCGCGACGAATACCAGCGCGTTTTACACCGCACACCCCTGTTTTGAAGCCGTAACATTTTGCTGCCACACTGAGAAAGACCGCATGCCGGGCTGTGGAGCCAGCGGCAGGGGAAAACCAACACGGGAGGGGCTATGCGTCTGGCGTCTTATAACGTAGAAAACCTGTTCGATCGCGCGCGCGTCATGTCGCAGAGTAGCTGGTCGCAGGGGCGGCCGGTGCTGGAAAAGTTCGCACGGCTGAATGAACTGCTCGGCGAAATCACCTACAGCGAGGCCAGTAAAAAAGAGATGGTGAAGCTGATGGTGGCGCTCGGGCTTGAGAAATCAGACACCGGGCCGTTTGTCATTTTGCGTCGCAACCGTGGCAACCTGCTGAAACGCCCGCGTAGTGGCGGTATCGAGATTATCGCCAGCGGCCGCGCCGACTGGGTCGGCTCGCTTGAACTTATCGAATCGCCGGTCGATGAAGTCGCCATGCGCATCACCGCGAAAGTGATGAGCGATCTTAACGCCGATGTCCTGGCGGTGGTGGAGGCGGAGAGCCGTCCGGCGCTGGCGGCGTTTAACCAGGAAATTATCGCGGCGCTCGGCGGCGAGCCGTTTCGTCACGTCATGGTCATCGACGGCAACGACACCCGCGGTATTGACGTTGGCCTGCTTACCGGCGCGAATTATCCCATCGGCCTGATGCGCAGCCACGTGGACGATCGCGACGCGCGCGGCCAGCTGATTTTTTCGCGCGACTGCCCGGAATATTCGGTGCCGCTGAAAAGCGGCGACACGCTGTGGGTGATGGTGAACCACCTGAAAAGTAAAGGCTACGGCGGCAAAGCGGAGTCCGACGCCAGGCGTAAAGCGCAGGCGCAGCGGGTGGCGGAAATCTACAAGGCGCGCCGCGATGCCGGCGAGCAGTTTATTGCGATTGCGGGCGATTTCAACGACACGCCAGAGAGCGACGCCCTGGCACCGCTGCTCAAAGAGACCGATTTGCGCGATGCTTTCACGCACCCGGCGTTCGATAACGGCGGATACCCCGGCACCTGGGGCAACAGCGCCAAAAACAACAAGCTCGATTACATTTTGCTGTCGCCCGCGCTCTGGGAGCGCGTCACCGCAGGCGGCGTTATCCGCAAAGGCATGTGGCCCGGCGAGCGGCCGGTAAAATGGGAGGTTTACCCGGAGCTGAAAAAACCGCAGCAGGCTGGCTCCGATCACGCAGCACTGTGGGTGGATCTTAATATCTGAACGCGACGAATTTATAGCCGGGCCTGCACAATGACGCGCTGGCCCGGATTTATCCGCGTTTTCTCATCGGGTGAAAGAATAATAAAAGCCAGCACGCCACGCGTTATATTTTTCTCTTTTTATAGTCGAATTATTTACCGCTAACCTACTGTCATATAAAACGTTATTGGTGTTCCTATCCGCCTCGTTAATAACGCGCCTGGCGTGCTTTCAATCCGCAAAAATAACCCCCCGCAGCGGATAAAAATTACCCGTGTGGTTTCCCGCTTCGCTTGCATAAATATCTCGTCAACTATACTGAAACCTGATTTCATCGTTGGCGCTGATAAGCGTCAGGTTCCTGAAACCCGGATGTCTTTCGCGTTTTAAAGGCGCGAAATGAAAAGAAACAGGAGAACAAACCATGACGACACGTCCACAACCGCCATTCCCGGAACAGCAGCAGAATGTCCCTGGCAGCACCACCAAAATGCAGCCGCAGCCCGATCACGGCGAAACCAGCTACAAGGGCTCAGGCCGTCTCACCGGTAAAGCCGCCATCATTACCGGCGGTGATTCCGGCATTGGCCGCGCGGTCGCCATCGCGTATGCCCGCGAAGGGGCCGATGTGCTTATTTCGTATCTCGATGAGCATGACGATGCCAAAGACACCGCGCGTCTCGTGGAAGAGGCGGGCCGCAAAGCGGTGCTGGTGCCCGGCGATATCACCGACGCCGCTCACTGCCGCGCGCTGGTGCAAAAAGCCGCCGATGAATTCGGCAAAATCGATATCGTGGTCAACAACGCGGCGTTCCAGATGACACGCGATTCGCTGGATGAAATCAGCGATGAAGAGTTCGACCGCACCATGAAAACCAACCTCTACGGCATGTTCTGGATCTGCAAAGCGGCCGTGCCGCATATGCCCGCGGGCGGCTCAATCATCAATACCGCCTCGGTCAACGCCGACCAGCCGAAGCCGAAGCTCATCGCGTATTCCGCCACCAAAGCGGCTATCGTGAACTTCTCCGGCAGCCTGGCCGCATTGCTTGCCGAAAAAGGCATTCGCGCGAACGCCGTCGCACCCGGCCCCATCTGGACGCCGCTGATTCCGTCCACCATGCCGCCGGAACAGGTCAAGGAATTCGGCAGCCAGGTGCCGCTGGCGCGTGCCGGTCAGCCTGCTGAGCTGGCACCGGTTTATGTCATGCTGGCAAGCGACGAGGCAAGCTACGTCTCCGGCGCGACCGTCGCCGTCACGGGCGGCCAGGCGGTTATCTGATAAAAAAGGAGAGAGGGATGCTCAACTATCCGCTGACGCTGACGACGCCGCTTGCAACCCACATTTTTGGCGGCACGCGCATCAAAACGCAGCTCGGTAAGGCGGAACTGCCGGAATCGCGCATCGCGGAAACCTGGGAGGTGAGCGACGTCGACGGCATGATAGCGACCGTCACCAATGGCGAATACGCTGGCATGTCGTTGCGTGAGCTGGCGACCCGTTATCCCGATGAACTGGTCGCGCCAGGCTGGCGCGGCCCGTACTTTCCGCTGCTGAGCAAATTTATCGACGGCAGCGGCATGCTGCCGGTGCATCTGCACGCTAACGACGACATCGCGCAGCGCCTGGAAAACCAGCCGAATGGCAAAACCGAGGCCTGGCATATTCTCTGGGCCGCACCCGGCGCGACCTGCCTTGTCGGTATCAAAACCGGCGTCAAAAAAGAGGCGATCCGCGAGGCGTTACTGGCGGGCGATTATGACCGCGTCATGTACCGCCTGCCGCTCAAAACCGGCGATACGATCTATGTGCCGGGCGGGCAGTTGCACTCCTTCGGGCCGGATACGCTTATCTATGAGATCGAGCAGACGTCTGATATTCAGCAGCATGCGATGCCGTGGAATATGGAAGATGGCTCGCCAGTGCCGCCTGACGAGCAGGCGCGTAACATCGATAAACTGCTGGAAGAATTGCGCCCCGAACTGCTGACCCAGCCGCAGCGCGGGCTGGTGCTGGAGGAGTGCGAGGCCGTCCAGCGTCTGCTGTGCTGCGCAGGTCCTTATTTCGCGCTGGAGCGCTGGCGCTTCGATACCTGCTACGACTACCACTTCTCCTCGGTGCGTATTGTCACCAATATCGGCGAGCCGGTGACGATTCACACGCCTGGTAACGCGGTGATGACGCTTGAGCGCGCGCAGAGCGTGATTCTGCCCGCCGCGCTCGGCGAGGCGGAGTTTTGCGGCAAAGGGGAGTTGCTGGTGAGTTACGTGCCGGATCTGGCGCAGGAGATTGTCGCGCCGCTGCGCGCGGCAGGCTACCCGCAGACGGCCATTGACGCGCTTGGCGATATCAGCGGACGCCTGCGCTAGCGCGCTGTTTTTCAAGCCGCCGGTAAAGCGTACTGCGCGAGACGCCAAGCTTACGCGCCGCAAGGCTCATGTTACCGTTCACGCTCTGCAAGATGGCGTCCACATCCGGCGCAGCGTTCTCTGAAGGCTGCGCCGGTGCTTTATGCCCGTCCACAGAACAATAGGGGGGCGGCAGGTCATTTAACGTGACAACGTCACCATCGTCCGCCAGCGCCAGCAACACTTTCAGCAGGCTCGCAAGCTGGCGCACGTTTCCCGGCCACGGCAGACGCGCGATATGCTCAACCAGATCGGCAGACAGCGTGACGCCGCGGCGCGCCCCGCCCAGCTCCTGCCACAGCCGCTGGACAAAACGCGGCAGCGCGGGCCACTCGCGCAGCGGCGGAATGCGCAGCCGGTACTCTTCAATCCGGTAAAAGAGATCTTCGCGAAACGCCCCGCGCGCCACCATCTCGTCCAGCGGACGGTGGGTCGCGCAGATAAGCGTAAAGGTCACCGGTACGGCGCGGGTGCCGCCGAGCGGCACCACTTTTTTCTCCTGCAACACCCGCAACAGGCGGGTCTGCATGGCAAGCGGCATATCGCCAATTTCATCCAGAAACAGCACGCCGCCGTCGGCTTCGCGGATTTTACCGATATAGCCGCGGCTGCTGGCACCGGTAAACGCGCCGGGCTGGTAGCCAAAAAGTTCCGACTCAATCAGTTGCTCGGGCAGCGCGGCACAGTTAATGGCGACGAACGGGCCGTCGCGCCACTGGCTCTGCTGATGCAGGCGGCGGCTCAGGTGTTCTTTGCCGCAGCCGGTTTCGCCGGTAATGCACAGCGCGATGCCCGCGTTCAGCAGGCGCAGCGCTTTGGCGGTTTCAACGCCGCTCTCTTCTTCCTGCGAAATCGCGGGATACGCGGCCCAGACGCGCCGCGCCGGAAGCTGACGGCGGGTGTGGTAGCGGCGCTGGTTAATGGCGGTAAGGGCGGTGTCATCACTTGCAGGCAACGCCTGCGGGAACAGCGCATCAAGCGAAAGCGTGCCGATATGCGCGGTGGAAAGCTTGAATTCATCCATCGCCAGTTTATTGGCGGCCACCAGCCGGTTATCGCGGAACGCCAGCAGCAACTCCTGTGCCGAGCCGAGCGCGGCAGGATCGGTGTGCAGGCGCAGCAGCCACTGCTGGGCGTCAAGCTGCGCGATAACCCAGTCGTGCTCCAGCTGGCGCACGGCCTGACGCATCAGGCGGCCTGCCTCGGCCACGGGCTGCCGTGCAGGCGTGGAGAGATCCAACACGCCCGCGATTTGCCCGTCCGGGCGAAACACCGGCACGCCGTAGCAGTAAAGCCCGGCGTTCTGATTGAGGAAATGCTGGCTGCCGTGGACCTCGCACGGCGCGTGCAGCGCCAGCGCCGTGCCGATGGCGTTCGTGCCGCGCGCGTGTTCGCCCCACAGATTACCGGGCGCGAGCGCCACGCGCTGCGCCTTATGCAGAAACTGATTATTGCCGAAGGTATCCAGCACAAGGCCGGTATCGTCCGTGGCGACCACAACCGACGGCGCGCGGCTCAGGCTCTCACCGAGCCGCTGCATCAGCGGGCGGGCGAGCGTTTTCAGCCAGCCGTGTTGCGATCGCGCCTCTTCAAGCAGGGCGCGGCTGACAAACGAGGTGGCGTCATCGTCGCGGGTCAGCCCGTAGCGCTGGCTGCGCTGCCAGGAGTCATTCAGCAGACACGGAAAAGACAGGTCGTCGCAGTACGGCGTTAAGCCTGCGGAGGTCAACGAGGCGCTGTGCGGCATGGCATTCTCCGGGTGGGTATATATGTTTCAAATATGTAGCATTTTGGTGTCGCATGTGTTGCGACACATGACACAGTTCCGCGACATTTTCCGTGTCCCGTGTCTGCCCTGCGCGCCGACGATTCAAAAACCTCGATCTTAACCGATTGTTTATAAAGGTTTAATGGAGATTTTTCACCCAGCTCACCACTCTGGCATAAGACCTGCTTTTCTCTGTGCGCCGCACAGATAACTGTGCTTAACCGATTGTCGCTACACTGAGGAATCTGCCATGAAATATGCTCACCCCGGTCAGCCTGGTGCACTCGTTAGCTTTAAACAGCGTTATGGAAACTTTATTGGCGGTCAGTTTGTCGAGCCTGTCGAAGGTCAATATTTCATTAACACCACGCCGGTGACGGGCGCGGTGGTGGCGGAGTTCCCGCGTTCGGGCGCAGCCGATATTGAGCGCGCGCTGGACGCGGCCCATGCCGCAGCGCCCGCGTGGGGCAAAACCAGCGTACAGGAGCGCTCGAACCTGCTGCTGGCCATCGCCGATCGCATGGCGGGCCATATCGAACAATTAGCGCTCACCGAGAGTTGGGATAACGGTAAACCGATTCGCGAAACGCTGAACGCCGATATTCCGCTGGCGGTCGACCACTTCCGTTATTTCGCCGGTTGTCTGCGCGCCCAGGAGGGCAGCGTCGCGGAAATCGATCAGCACACCGTCGCGTATCACATTTATGAGCCGCTCGGCGTGGTCGGGCAGATAATCCCGTGGAACTTCCCGATCCTGATGGCGGCGTGGAAGCTTGCGCCTGCGCTGGCGGCGGGCAACTGCGTGGTGCTCAAGCCTGCGGAACAGACGCCGCTTGGCATTTCTGTGCTGATGGAGCTGGTTGGCGATCTGCTGCCGCCGGGCGTGGTGAACGTGGTGCACGGCTTCGGGCAGGAGGCGGGCGAGGCGCTCGCGCGCAGTAAACGCATCGAGAAAATCGCGTTTACCGGCTCGACGCCGGTCGGGCGGCATATACTGGCCTGCGCGGCGGAAAATATTATCCCCAGCACCGTCGAGCTTGGCGGAAAGTCGCCTAATATTTACTTTGCCGACATTATGCAGGCAGAGCCTGAATTTATCGAAAAAGCGGCCGAAGGGCTGATTCTGGGCTTCTTTAACCAGGGGGAAGTGTGCACCTGTCCGTCCCGCGCCCTGATTCAGGAATCGATTTACGAACCCTTTATGGAACGTGTGCTGGCGCGTATGGCCAACATTCGTAAAGGCGACCCCTATGACACTGACACCATGATTGGCGCGCAGGCCTCTCAGGAGCAGTTCGACAAAATTCTCTCTTACATCGATATCGCGCGCGGCGAGGGCGGCCAGATCCTCGCGGGCGGCTCGCGTGTGAACCACGGCGCGGCGCTCGAGAAGGGCTTCTATATTGAGCCAACGCTGATCAAAGGCGAAAACGAGATGCGCTTCTTCCAGGAAGAGATCTTCGGGCCGGTTATCGGCATCACCACTTTTAAAGACGCTGACGAGGCGCTGAAACTGGCTAACGCCACGGAATTTGGTCTTGGCGCGGGCGTCTGGACGCGTGATACCAATCTCGCGTGGCGCATGGGTCGCGAAATCAAAGCGGGCCGCGTCTGGACCAACTGCTACCACCTCTATCCGGCGCATGCCGCGTTCGGCGGCTACAAGAATTCCGGCATTGGCCGCGAAACCCATAAAAAAGCGCTGGAGCATTACCAGCAGGTGAAAAATGTGCTGGTCAGCTATGACATTCAGCCTCTGAACCTTTTCTGATCCATCCGAACGACCCGTTAACGAGGTAACTGATGAAAGTGATGAAAATGAAAGCGGCCGTGGTCAAGGCCTTCGGGCAGCCGCTGGAGATCCAGGAAGTGCTGGTGCCGGAAGTCACACCAGGTAAAGTGCTGGTAAAAATCGCGGCGACCGGCGTGTGTCATACCGATCTCCACGCGGCGGAAGGTGACTGGCCGGTGAAGCCGAACCCGCCATTTATTCCGGGCCATGAAGGCGTGGGGCATGTCGTGGCGGTCGGCCAGGGCGTGACGCACATTAAAGAGGGGGATCGCGTGGGCGTGCCGTGGCTCTATTCCGCCTGCGGGCACTGCGAACACTGTCTCGGGGGCTGGGAAACGCTTTGTCACAGCCAGCAAAACTCAGGCTATTCGGTTAATGGGAGCTTTGCCGAGTATTGTCTGGCAGACGCCAATTATGTGGGCATCCTGCCGGATAACGTCGAGTTTACCCATATCGCGCCGATCCTCTGTGCGGGGGTGACGGTTTATAAAGGGCTGAAAATGACCGACACCAAACCGGGCGACTGGGTGGTGATTTCCGGCATCGGCGGGTTAGGGCATCTGGCGATTCAGTACGCCAACGCGATGGGGCTGAACGTGGCGGCGGTGGATATTGATAACGATAAGCTGGAGTTTGCGAAACGCCTCGGCGCGCAGGTGACGGCCAACGCGCTGGACGTCGATCCGGGCAGCTATTTCCATGACACTTTCGGCGGCGCGCACGGCGTACTGGTGACGGCGGTGTCGCCAAAAGCGTTCGCCCAAGCGACCACCATGATGCGCCGCGGCGGTACAATGGTGCTGAACGGCCTGCCGCCGGGTAAATTCGATCTCTCTATCTTTGATATGGTGCTGGACGGCACCACGGTGCGCGGCTCGATTGTCGGTACGCGTAAAGATCTCCAGGAGGCGCTTGATTTCGCGGGTCATAATAAAGTAGCGGCGGAAATTGCGGTCGAGCCGCTGGAGAATATCAACGATATTTTCGACCGTATGCGTAACGGGAAAATTACCGGTCGCATCGTGGTGGATATGTCGCTGTAAAAATAAGCGCCGCAGGGAGGCGGCGCTTATTACATCTCATTCTGATGAGTATCATCTGTCATTGTACTTTCATAAATAATCACGTTGCGTCATTGCATCCATATGGTCAGGTTGCAGGCCAAAATATTTCTCATTAAGGTGTGGGTTTTTCTGACTCAAGGAAAGGTCATGTTCGGCTTATTGCATAAACTACCGTGGCAGATGCCTGCGCTTATTCTCTTCTGGTGTATTAACTGGTTTATTACGATTTTTCTTCTGGCCGTGGCGAATAAAACCCATCACCCGTCGCTCATCGGTGCAGCCATCTGGTTTAATATGCTGTGGGTGTGTGCGTATATTATCGATTATTACGGACGCACGGCGTTTCATACTCAGGAGCGCAAACGTCTGAAGGGTTTCCTGCCGCGCAAGCAGTACAGCAAAATGAAAGCCTCGGTGTCGTTGTCTCGTACCGCCATGCTTACTATCTCCGTAAGCTTTTTACTGGCGGTCGCGCATGCCCCTGGCATTATCGTCTGGTCTCTGGTGGCTGCCTCTTGCTTTTTCGGCGCGGGCAGCCTGACGCTCTCTTATCTGTTTTGCCTTTCGGTCCTCTCCCCGCGCGCCGCGTCGTTACTGAGCAAAGCACTGACGCTGCTGCTGGCGCTGGTGCTGTTTTTTGCCAGAATGATCGCCAGCGGCACGTTGCTTGAATCCTGGGATATTTCTGCGGCACTACTCCCGTATACCACCTGGTCTCTGACATTATTTTTTGCGGCATTCATTGTGGTAAATATTGCCTATGTCGTTGTGATTGTGATTGCAGGCGTAATGGAGGCGAACCTGAAAAAACGCAAGAAACTCGCCAAACTCTCTGTGGACAGTCAGTATATATTTGTCGTGGTATTTACCTGCATTCTGTCGGGATTAATGATAGCGAATGTCCGCACCCTGGGCGGCGCGTTATTAAATTACTTTTATCAGTTTGATACCCGCACGACGTTTCGCTGCGGCGATCGCTACCAGACGATTTATGAACTTGGCGACAAGGCGCGTTATTTAGCGGTGGGGGAAAATCAGTACCGTGGGTTTTTCCTGAAAGACGGGGATTTACACGGCGTGGCGGTGAAATGCACGACCGGCGATAAATTTACCTGGTATCGGGTATTAAGCCGCGAGGAGCTTGGCGAAAACGCCCCTGCCAAAAACAGGGGCGATGAAAAAGATAAGCGCTAAATTACTCGCTGACTTTCTCGGCTTTGCCGGCGAGCTGCGCCAGGAAGTCGTAGCGTTTTTGCAAATCAGCGGCGGCGTCTTTCCAGAGCTGTTCGGCCACCTCCGGCTGCTGCGCGTTCAGGCGACGGAAGCGCTGCTCGGCGAGCAGGGTTTCCGCCAGCGCGTCTGACGGCGGGCGGGAATCGAGCGCCAGCGGCAGCTTGCCTTCGTCGGCGCGGCGCGGGTCGAAGCGATAGAGCGGCCAGAAGCCCGTCGCGGTAAGCTGGCGCATCTGATCGTGGCTCAGCGCCAGATCGTAGCCGTGTTCCTCGCAGGGGCTGTAGGCGATGATCAGCGACGGGCCGGGGTAGGCTTCCGCCTCCTGAATCGCTTTCACCGTCTGGTTAAGCTGCGCGCCCAGCGAAATCTGCGCCACGTAAACATGCCCGTACATCATCATGCTCACGCCGAGATCTTTACGCGCCTTGCGCTTGCCGTGTTCGCCGAATTTCGTCACCGCGCCGAGCGGCGTGGCTTTCGACGCCTGTCCGCCGGTGTTGGAATAGCACTGCGTATCGAGCACCAGGATATTGACGTTCTCGGTGAGACTCAGCACGTGATCGAGGCCGCCGAAACCGATGTCATATGCCCAGCCGTCGCCGCCAATCAACCAGATGGATTTTTCCACCAGCGCGTCGGCGTCGGTCAGCAACTGCTGCGCGCCTTCCACGCCCTGTAACTGTTGGCGCAGCTCTGCGACCTGTTCGCGACGCACCTCCGGCGTGGCGTCAGTTTGCAGCGCCTCATACAGCGCAGGCGTGAGTTTATCGGCAAACTGTGTGAGCAGGCGCTGCAGGCGCGCCTTATGCTGATCGACCGTTAAGCGGAAACCCAGACCAAACTCCGCGTTATCCTCAAACAGCGAGTTCGCCCACGCCGGGCCGCGGCCGTTCGCGTCGGTGGTGTACGGCGTGGAGGGCAGGTTGCCGCCATAAATCGACGAACAGCCGGTGGCGTTGGCAATCAGCAGACGGTCGCCGTAAAGCTGGGTCAGCAGCTTGATGTAGGGCGTTTCTCCACAGCCGGAGCATGCGCCGGAATATTCAAACAGCGGCGTGATGAGCTGCGAGGTGCGAATATCGATACGCTCAAGCGTGCTGCGATCGATTTCCGGCAGGCTCAGGAAGAAGTCGTAGTTGCGTTTCTCTTTCTCCACGTGCTCCAGACGCGACATCATATTAATCGCCTTGATTTCTGGGTTCTGGCGGTCTTTCGCCGGGCAGACCTCGACGCACAGGTTGCAGCCGGTGCAGTCTTCCGGCGCGACCTGCAGCACATATTTCTGACCGCGCATATCGCGGGATTTCACATCCAGCGCGGCGAGCGAGGCGGGCGCGTCAGCCAGTGCGTCCGGGGCCACCACTTTGGCGCGGATCGCCGAGTGCGGGCAGGCGGCGACGCAGTGGTTGCACTGGGTGCAAAGCGCCTCTTTCCAGATGGGGATCTCTTCCGCGATATTGCGTTTCTCCCACTGAGTGGTGCCGAGCGGCCAGGTGCCGTCCGGCGGCAGCGCGGAAACCGGCAGCGCGTCGCCAAGCCCTGCCAGCATCGCGGCGGTCACCGTTTTGACAAAATCGGGCGCGGCGTCGGAAACCACGGGCGGGCGCAGATGGCTGGTCTCATCCACCGGCTGGCGCGCCACTTCGAAGAGCGATTCGCGGGCCAGCGCCAGCGCCTGCCAGTTGCGCTCCACCAGCTCCTGGCCTTTGCTGCTGTAGCTTTTGGCGATAGCGCCCTGGAGCGCCTCCAGCGCGCTGTCGCCCGGCAGGATCTGTGTGAGATGGAAAAACGCCATCTGCATCACGGTATTGATGCGTGCGCCGAGCTGGCATTCGCGGGCGATTTTCGCGGCGTTCACCACGAAGACGCGCGCGTTTTTGTTATTCAGCACCGCCTGGACTTCCTGCGGCAGCTGATGCCACACCTCATCCGGCGCGTAAGGCGTGTTAATCAGAAAAATACCGCCGGGTTTCAGGCGCTCGGCCATCTGATATTTATCGATAAACTGCAACTGATGGCAGCCGACAAAATCCGCCTGGCTTACCAGATACGCGGAGTTAATGGGCCGCTCGCTGACACGCAGGTGGGAAACGGTCAGGCCGCCCGCTTTTTTGGAGTCATAAACGAAATAGCCCTGGGCGTACCACGGCGTCGCGTTGCCGATAATTTTAATGTTGTTCTTGGTGGCCGAGACGCTGCCGTCGCTGCCCAGCCCGTAAAACAGCGCCTCCAGGCGCGCGTGAGAGGGCAGCGTATTCTCCGGCAGCGGCAGGGAGAGATGCGTCACGTCGTCATAAATCCCGACGGTAAAGCGCGGTTTCGGTTTTTCGGCGCGCAGTTCATTAAATACCGCCAGCACGCAGTCCGGGCCGAACTCTTTGGAGGAAAGCCCGTAGCGCCCGCCGATGACGCGCGGCAGGCTGTCGCGCTCGCCGCGGTTAAAGGCTTCCGCCAGCGCGGTCATCACATCCAGATAAAGCGGCTCCGCCTGCGCGCCAGGCTCTTTGGTGCGGTCAAGTACCGCGATGCGCTGGACGCTCTGCGGCAGCGCCGCCAGCAGGTGACGCGCGCTGAACGGGCGGAACAGGCGGACTTTCAGCACGCCCACTTTTTCGCCGCGAGTGAGCAGCTCATCCACCACCTCTTCGCAGGTGCCGCTGGCGGAACCCATCAGGATAATCACCCGTTCGGCCTCCGGGTGGCCGTAATACTCAAACGGCCGGTACTGGCGGCCCGTGGCGGCGGCGAAATCGTTCATCGCCTGTTCGACATGGTCATAGACCGCGTCATACCAGGGGTTGGTCGCCTCGCGGGACTGGAAATAGGTATCCGGGTTGGCGGAGGTGCCGCGGATCACCGGGTGTTCCGGGTTGAGCGCGCGGGCGCGGTGGGCGTGTATCTCCGCCTGCGGCAGCAGTGCGCGGATCGTGTCATCGGCGAGCGGCGCGATTTTGTTGATTTCATGTGACGTGCGGAACCCATCAAAGAAATGAATAAACGGCACGCGGCTTTTTAGCGTGGCGATATGGGAGATCAGCGCGAAATCCTGCGCCTCCTGAACGCTTGAGGCGCACAGCATCGCGCAGCCGGTCTGACGCACGGCCATGACGTCAGAGTGATCGCCGAAAATAGAGAGCGCATGGGTAGCGACGGTACGCGCCGCCACGTGCAGCACAAAAGGCGTGAGCTGGCCCGCGAGCTTATAGAGCGTCGGGATCATCAGCAGTAAACCCTGGGAAGACGTAAACGAGGTGGAGAGCGCGCCGGTCTGGAGCGCGCCGTGGACGGTCGCGATAGCGCCCGCCTCGGACTGCATCTCAACCACGCGCGGGACGTCGCCCCAGACGTTTTTCATCCCGTTGCCGGCCCAGGCGTCGGCCTGCTCCGCCATCGTGGAGCTCGGAGTGATGGGATAAATAGCGATAACTTCACTGGTGCGAAAAGCGACTGAAGCGACTGCGCCGTTGCCGTCGATGGTAATCATAAAAGACCCTTACATTGCGCAACATTGTCAGATCTGTGCGGACGCAACAGACCCTGTAGTAATAAGGGAATTTTAGCAAAGCCCTGAAGCCGGGATTTTCGTTTTTGTGTACTGACTATTCGCGAAGTGAATCATTTCATGCGCAGGATCAAGAGAAGGAGGCCGAAAAGCGCAAAAAAATGTGTCTTCGTCCAAAAAAGCAGCAGCAGGAATCTCGACGCGCCGCGTCGGGCGGCCTATGATGCTCAGGTTTTGCTTGTCAACGAAAGGGGAGAAACATGCGAGCAGCGTTTTGGGTAGGATGTGCCGCGTTACTATTATCGGCATGCAGCAGTGAACCCGTTCAGCAGGCCACCGCGGCCCATGTGCCGCCGGGAATGCGGGCTGCGTTGTCGAGTGCAGGGCAGGCGAACTGCGCGATGGTCGGGGGCTCGCTGTCGGTCGCGCGCCAGCTTGACGGCACGACCACCGGTATGTGCGCGCTGCCCAACGGCAAACGTTGCAGCGAAGCGGCGCTCGCCTCTGGCGCCTGCGCCGCGTACTGATTACGACATCAGATCCGCCAGTTTATAGACCAGACTGTACTGGCGGTATTTCAGGGTGAGCTGCTGTTTCTCCACGCTCACCGTCGCTCCCTGGCTTAACATCTCATTCATCAGCTTATCCAGCTCGTTGAGCTGCGGCTCGGCGCACAGCATGCGCGTTGACGCGAGCCCCTGCACCTTCAGCGTATCGCCATGCAGTTCACCCTGACCCATAAAGCGGTTGCACATGCTGCCGGAGACATGCATACGCTCGCCAAAGCTCAGCTCCGGCACGCGGTGCGTTGAGTCGAGCGGCGCGCCGTTGACGGTTTGCAGCACGTAGCGGTGGTGTTGCAGCGTTTCAGGCGTCACGTTTGACGTCGCCGTGTTCTGGCAACCGGCGAGCGTCATTCCCGCCAGCAAGGTGAAAAGGATTTTTTTCATGGTCGTCTCCCTGAGGTAAAAAAACGCGACGCGCCAGGCGGCGCGTCGGCGGTGTTACACCAGCTCGTTCGGGCAGGGCTGGCCCTGTTCCAGCTGGCGCAGATTTCCAAGCGTGGTTTCAGAAATGCTGATCAGCGCCTCTTCCGTCAGAAACGCCTGGTGGCCGGTGAACAGCACGTTGTGGCAGGCGGAAAGACGGCGGAACACGTCATCCTGAATCACATCGTTGGATTTATCTTCAAAGAACAGATCGCGCTCGTTTTCATACACATCCATGCCCAGCGCGCCGATTTTCTGGCGTTTGAGTGCTTCAATCGCGGCCTGGGAATCGATCAAAGCACCGCGGCTGGTGTTGATGATCATTACGCCGTCTTTCATCTGCTCGAACGCGCTCTGGTTCAGCAGGTGATAGTTTTCCGGCGTCAGCGGACAGTGAAGACTAATGACATCCGATTCCGCCAGCAGGGTCGGCAGGTCGACATATTCCACGCCAATCTCCAGCGCGGCGGCGCTCGGGTAAGGATCGAACGCCAGCAGGCGCATGCCAAAGCCTTTCAGAATGCGCAGCGCCGCGACGCCGATTTTACCGGTGCCGATAACGCCTGCGGTTTTGCCGTACATCGTAAAGCCGGTCAGCCCTTCGAGGTTAAAGTTAGCGTCACGGGTGCGCTGATATGCGCGGTGAATGCGGCGGTTGAGACACATCATCATGCCCACCGCGTGCTCGGCCACGGCTTCCGGCGAGTAAGCCGGGACGCGCACCACTTTCAGCCCCAGCTCTTTTGCCGCGTCGAGATCGACGTTGTTAAAGCCCGCGCAGCGCAGCGCGATAAATTTCACGCCATGCTTTTTCAGCTCTTCCAGCACCGGGCGGCTGGCGTCGTCGTTAACGAAAATGCAGACGCCGTCGCAATGAATGGCGGTTTTCGCCGTGCGCTCGGTTAACAGGAAGTCATAAAATTCAAGATCGAAGCCATATTCCTGGTTAACATGCTGCAAATACTTTTTGTCGTACTGCTTTGTGCTATAAACCGCCAGTTTCATAAGACTTTCTCCAGTGATTTGCTGTGATCACGTTAGCATAATTAAAAATATCGTACAAAGTTTAAAAATTAATTGTCGAACAGGTGCTTACCTCTAATTCTAGGTCAACTATGCTTTCAGAGCCGCCCTGGCTTCACCTCGCCTGGCAAAGCTGTCAGAATAATGGCTTTCTTCGGCATAATTTCTCGCTGAATCAGGATATTAACGGCCCATGAAGGGTAAATACAGAGCCGTCATCGCTTTATTACTTCTGGTTGTGCTGCTGCCTCTGGCGCTGCTGTTAACCGCGGGCTACTGGCTGCCGACGCTCGCGGGCGTCTGGCTGCCGCAGGGAACGCGCATCGCGCTGGAGCAGCGCCCGCGCCTGACCCGCTCCGCTATTGTGCTGCCGGATCTGCGTTATTTCGCGGGCGATTGCGAACTCGCCCACGCGCAAAATGTCGTGTTGAGCCACCCGACGCGCTGGCGGCTGCATCTGGACGCGCTCACGCTCAACACCGGCTGCTTCAGCGCCATACCTGACGATCCCGCGCCCGGCGCGCCGCGCACGCTCGCCCAGTGGCAGGCGATGCTGCCGGAAAGCGAGGTGGAGATAGCGCGCCTTAAACTCGCCGACCTGCCGGACTATGTCGGCACACTGCAGGCGAGCCTCAGCCCGCAGACGCAGCGCATTGCCTTTACCGGCGACAAGCTGGACGTGAGCGCCAGGCTTGAAGGGCAGGCGTTGAAGGTGGAGCGCCTGCGTCTGCACCTCTTTGACGGCCAGCCGCCGGTGTCGCTGCTCGGCGATTTCACGCTCGCGCTGATGCCGGACGGTATTCCGACCAAAGGCGAGGCGCAGGCGCGGTTTTCACTCCCCCAGGCACCGCATGGCGCTCGCGCTGAGGTCACGTGGCGCGGCGGCGAAGGGCAGCTATTACTCTTTGCGCAGGACGATCCCGATCCGCTGCTCGATCTCCCGTGGCAGGCCGGTCACGATTCGTTTGCTTTCAGCGACGGGCGCTGGCGCTGGCCGTATGAGGGCTTTCCGCTAAGCGGCCGCGCCGCGCTGCGCGTGGAGAACTGGCGCGGCGGGCTGGATGCCGCGCGCATCAGCGGACGTGTGAATGTGGTGACGCAGGGGAATGCCGGGAAGGGCAACGCGGTGATGACCTTCGGCCTAGGCACCCTGAGCCTGCGCGAGAGCGCGATGCCGCTGCGCATCACCGGCGAAGCGAAACAGGACGCGCTGGCGTTTTACGCAAGCCTGCCCGCCATGCTGCGCGGCCCGCTGCTCTCGCCTGCGCTGCATTTTCTGCCGGGCGCACTGTTGCGCTCGCGCGGGCGAGTCATTGATGCGCTCAATATTGAAGAGATCCGCTGGCCGCTCGCGGGCGTGACGGTGACGGAAAAGGGCATTGACGGGCGTTTGCAGGCCATCGCGCGCGCCAGCGAGCCGGGTCAGGGCGATATGCTGCTGCATCTGGATGGCCGCGCCGATGATTTTCTCCCCGATGCGGGCCTGTGGCGCTGGCGCTACTGGGGTAACGGCACCTTTGAACCGATGCAGTCGCGCTGGTCCATCGGCGGGCGCGGCGAGTGGCGCGACGAGGTGATCACGCTCAGCGAACTCAACACGCGTTTCGACAAATGGCAGTACGGGAGCCTGACGGTCGACCATCCGCAACTGGCGCTGAGCACACCGGTGCGCTGGGCGCGGGGAGCCGCGACCCAGGCGCTGGAGGGCGCGCTGAAGCTGGATGCCGGCGCCACGCGCTTTACCAGCGGCGCCAGCCTGCCGCCGTCAACGCTTAATTTCAGCGTCCAGGGGCGCGATCCGAGCGCGTTCCAGTTTAAAGGCGATCTGCACGCGGGAGAGATAGGCCCCGTGCGCGTCAATGGCCGCTGGGACGGCGAGCGCCTGCGCGGTCAGGCCTGGTGCTCGCCGCAGCCGCTCGCCGTCTTCCAGCCGCTGCTGCCGCCGGACTGGAAACTGCTGCTGCGCGACGGCGGCTTTTACGCGCAGGTGGCGTTTTCCGCCGCGGCAGGTCAGGGATTCGAGGCGGGCGGCCACGGCGTGGTGAAACAGGGCAGCGCCTGGACCAAAGACAACCAGTTTAACGGCGTGGACTTCGTGCTGCCGTTCCGCTTTCGCGACTCGACCTGGCAGCTCGGTACGCGCGGGCCGGTGCGGCTGAACATCGCGGAGATCCAAAGCCAGGTGCCGGCGCGGGATATTACGGCGTCACTGCAGGGCAGTTATCCGTGGAGCGAGGCGAGCCCGCTGGTGTTAAGCGACGTCAGCGCGTCGCTGCTCGGCGGCAAAATCCGCATGCAGCAGTTGCGTCTGCCGCAGCACACAGCGGCGCTGCTGCGTCTTGAAAATATCTCGTCGAGCGAGCTGATCACCGCGACCAACGTCAAACAGGTGACGCTCTCGGGCGCCATTAACGGCGCGCTGCCGCTGTGGGTCGATAACCCGCAATGGATTGTGCATGACGGCTGGCTCACCAGCCCCGGCCCGCTGACGCTGCGCGTCGATAAAGAGATGGCGGACGCGATGGCGCGGGATAACGCGGCGGCCGCGGCGGCGGTCAACTGGCTGCGCTATATGGAAATCTCCCGCTCCTGGACGCGGCTGGATGTTGATAATCTCGGCGTGCTGCGCATGCGCTCGGAGTTCCAGGGCGAAAGCCACGTGGACGGCAAAACCAGCGGCGTGCGGCTTAACTATCAGCATCAGGAAAATCTTTTCACGCTGTGGCGCAGCTTGCGTTTCGGCGATAATTTACAGTCCTGGCTTGAGCAACACGCGACGCTGCCCGCCGCGCGTTGCAAGGCAACGTCAGGGAAGACCTGCGAGGAACAACCATGAAAACCGCAATCACGCTGCTGGCAGGCGTCATCACCCTGATGCTGTGCGGCTGTACGCCGCGCATTGAGGTGGCGGCACCCAAAGAGCCGATTACCATTAATATGAACGTCAAAATTGAACACGATATCCATATTAAAGTGGATAAAGACGTCGAAGCGTTGCTGCAAAGTCGCAGCGATCTCTTCTGAGGAGACGGCCAATGAAAAGCCTGCTGGTCGTGATGCTGGCGCTGTTGCTGGCAAGCCCCGTCAGCTACGCGCTGACGCTTGACGAGGCACGCGCGCAAGGGCGCGTGGGCGAAACGTTCACCGGTTATCTTGCGCCGGTGGCGCAGGATGCCGAAACGGCGGCGCTGGTGGCGCGCATTAATCAGGCGCGGGCTGAAAGCTACCGCGACGTCGCCCAACAGAACGGATTGCCGGTCGATGAAGTGGCGAAAATGGCAGGGCAGAAGCTGGTAGCGCGCAGTAAACCCGGCGAATATGTGCGCGGCATTAATGGCCGGTGGATGAAAAAATAACCCCGCTACTCCCCACGGGTAACAGACGACGCCGCGCGCCTGTGTCAGGCTCGGAAAACGTTTTTACAGGAGACCCTTATGACAACCGAATATACTCTGCCGCTCGACGACGCGCAGGCGTCATCGTTACCGGCTATTGCGCAGGTGCTGCGCGCTAACGCCGAGTTGTTTAAACATCTGGTGATGTCCGAGCACCCGGACGATATCCGCTATGCGTATCAGCCGGAGTCGTTCGAGATAACCGACATTACCGACCGCACCTTTACGTTCCGCTGCCTGATGCACTATTTCGAGCCGTGCTGCGATCGCGATATGCATGATGCGCGCACTTACACCATTCCTTATCAGGTGCGCGATAACACGCTGGCGTTTGCGCTCGATGAAACGCCGTGGGTGGTGGCGTAACGCGGGTTGCGCCCATAAAAAAACCGCCCCGGAGGGCGGTTTTTTCGTCTGAACGTCTGATTATGCAGAAACCAGCGCGTCGATAGCGGCTTTGGCGTCGCTCTGCGCTTTGGTCGCCATTTCCGGGCCGTAAGCCACGCCTTCGGCAAACACAAAGTTCACGTCGGTGATACCGATAAAGCCCAGGAACAGGGAGAGGTACGGGGTCACCAGATCGGTCGGGGTATCTTTATGGATGCCGCCGCGGCTGGTCAGCACGATAGCGCGCTTGCCGGTTACCAGACCTTCCGGCCCTTTCTCGGTGTAGCGGAACGTCACGCCAGCGCGGGCCACCAGGTCAAAATAGTTTTTCAGCTGGGTCGGGATGTTGAAATTGTACATCGGCGCCGCAATAACAATCACGTCGTGCGCCTGCAGCTCAGCAATCAGTTCATCAGAGAGCGAGAGCGCGTCCTGCTGACGCGGGGTCAGCGGCGCGTCTGACGGGCGCAGGGCGCCAACCAGCTCGCCATCCAGTACCGGCACCGGGTTTGCCGCCAGGTCGCGCACGGTGATTTCATCCGCGCTGTGCTTTTCACGCCACTGCTCCACGAAGTAGTCGGAAAGCTGGTTGGACTGGGAGTAACCTGCCAGAATACTGGACTTCAGAACGAGTGCTTTGCTCATGGGATGTTCCTTTTTGATTTGGTTGTCAGGGCCGTTGCCCCTTGCCTGACGACAACTCTATTCACAAACCGATTACAGTGATAGCGCAATATATCGAAGTCTATGTTCTAAATTTTTGAACAAGGCGCGCCAGAAAGCGGTGTGGTACTCTACGCTTAACGAAACCCTAAGATCTAACGGGCCGTGCACAGGCCGTATAACACAATGATGGAAAAACAAAATATTACTCTCTCCGCCCTGATGGCACGTCTCGACTCGCTGATGCTGCGCGATAAAAGCCGCTTCGCCCGTCGCCTCCACGGGGCTAAAAAGATTAAAAATACTGAATCTCAGCAGGCGCTTTTCGAACAGCTCTCTCAGGAGATGAGCGAGGCGGCAGGGAAAGTCCTGCTGCGCGAAGCGGCGCGCCCGGCCATTATGTACCCGGAAAACCTGCCGGTCAGCCAGAAGAAACAGGATATCCTCAATGCCGTGCGTGACCATCAGGTGGTGATCGTGGCGGGGGAGACCGGCTCCGGTAAAACCACCCAGTTGCCGAAAATCTGCATGGAACTCGGGCGCGGCGTGAAAGGGCTAATCGGCCACACCCAGCCGCGTCGTCTCGCGGCGCGTACCGTGGCAAACCGCATCGCCGAAGAGCTGCAAACCGAGCCGGGCGGTTGCGTCGGTTATAAAGTCCGCTTTAGCGATCACGTCAGCGACAACACCATGGTTAAGCTGATGACCGACGGTATCCTGCTGGCGGAAATCCAGCAGGATCGCTTGCTGATGCAGTACGACACCATCATCATCGATGAGGCGCACGAGCGCAGCCTGAACATCGATTTTCTGCTGGGTTACCTGCGCGAACTGCTGCCAAAGCGCCCGGATCTGAAAGTTATTATTACGTCGGCGACCATCGATCCTGAGCGTTTCTCGCGCCACTTTAATAACGCGCCGATTATTGAAGTCTCTGGCCGTACTTATCCGGTTGAGGTGCGCTACCGCCCGATCGTCGAAGAGGCGGACGATACCGAGCGCGACCAGCTACAGGCGATTTTCGACGCCGTGGAGGAGCTTGGCCGCGAAGGGCCGGGCGATATCCTGATCTTTATGAGCGGCGAGCGCGAAATCCGCGACACCGCTGACGGGCTGATGAAACTCAACCTGCCGCACACCGAGGTGCTGCCGCTCTATGCGCGGCTCTCCAACAGCGAACAGAACCGCGTCTTCCAGCCGCATGCCGGGCGACGCATTGTGCTGGCGACCAACGTCGCCGAAACGTCGCTGACCGTGCCGGGCATTAAATATGTGATAGACCCAGGGACGGCGCGCATCAGCCGTTACAGCTACCGCACTAAAGTGCAGCGACTGCCGATTGAGCCGGTTTCTCAGGCGTCCGCCAACCAGCGTAAAGGCCGCTGCGGGCGCGTCTCGGAAGGGATCTGTATCCGCCTTTATTCGGAAGACGATTTCCTCTCGCGCCCGGAATTTACCGACCCGGAAATCCTGCGCACCAACCTGGCGTCCGTCATTCTGCAAATGACGGCGCTGGGGCTTGGCGATATCGCCGCGTTCCCGTTTGTCGAAGCGCCGGATAAGCGCAACATTCAGGATGGTGTGCGTCTGCTGGAGGAGCTCGGCGCTATCACCACCGACGCGCAGGCGTCAGTGTATAAACTGACGCCGCTGGGCCGTCAGCTGTCGCAACTGCCGGTGGACCCGCGTCTCGCGCGCATGGTGCTGGAGGCGCAAAAGCATGGCTGCGTGCGCGAGGCGATGATCATCACCTCGGCGCTGTCGATTCAGGACCCACGTGAGCGTCCGCTCGATAAACAGCAGGCGTCGGATGAGAAACACCGCCGCTTCCACGATAAAGAGTCCGATTTCCTGGCCTTCGTGAACCTGTGGAACTACCTCGGCGAGCAGCAAAAGGCGCTGTCGTCCAATCAGTTCCGCCGCCTGTGCCGCACCGATTATCTTAATTATCTGCGGGTGCGCGAATGGCAGGATATCTACACCCAGCTGCGCCAGGTGGTGAAAGAGCTTGGCATTCCGGTGAACAGCGAACCGGCGGGCTACCGCGAAGTGCACACGGCGCTGTTGACCGGGCTGTTGTCGCACATCGGCATGAAAGACGCCGATAAACAGGAGTACACCGGCGCGCGCAATGCCCGTTTCTCCATTTTCCCGGGCTCCGGGCTGTTTAAAAAGTCGCCGAAGTGGGTGATGGTGGCGGAGCTGGTGGAAACCAGCCGCCTGTGGGGGCGCATCGCGGCGCGTATCGACCCGGAGTGGATCGAGCCGGTGGCGCAGCACCTCATTAAGCGCTCATACAGCGAGCCGCACTGGGAGCGCGCGCAGGGTGCCGTGATGGCGAGCGAGAAAGTGACGCTCTACGGCCTGCCGATCGTGGCCGCGCGTAGCGTCAACTACAGCCAGATCGATCCGGTGCTTTCCCGCGAGCTTTTCATTCGCCACGCGCTGGTGGAAGGCGACTGGCAGACGCGCCACGCCTTTTTCCGCGAGAACCAGAAACTGCGTGCCGAAGTGGAGGAGCTGGAGCATAAATCGCGTCGCCGCGACATCCTGGTGGACGACGACACGCTGTTTGAATTTTACGATCAGCGCATCAGCGTTGATGCGATTTCCGCGCGCCACTTCGACAGCTGGTGGAAAAAAGCGAGCCGTGAAACGCCGGATCTGCTCAACTTCGAAAAGAGCATGTTGATCAAAGAGGGCGCGGAGAAGGTCAGCAAGCTCGATTACCCGAACTTCTGGCATCAGGGCAACCTGAAGCTGCGCCTGACTTATCAGTTTGAGCCGGGCGGCGACGCTGACGGCGTGACGGTGCATATTCCGCTGCCGCTGTTAAACCAGGTGGAAGACGCGGGCTTTGAGTGGCAGGTGCCGGGAATGCGCCGCGAACTCATCATCGCGCTGATTAAATCGCTGCCAAAACCCGTGCGCCGCAATTTCGTTCCGGCACCTAACTACGCCGAGGCATTTTTAGGCCGCGTTACGCCGCTGGAGCTGCCGCTGCTGGACGCGCTGGAGCGCGAACTGCGCCGCATGACCGGCGTGACGATTGACCGCGAGGCGTGGCAGGCCGAACAGGTGCCCGATCATCTTAAAATGACTTTCCGGGTGGTGGATGAGAAAGGCCGCAAGCTGCGCGAGGGCAAAGATCTCCACGCGCTGAAAGAGGGGCTGAAAGAGAAAGTGCAGGAGACGCTCTCGGCGGTGGCGGATGACGGCATTGAGCAGAGCGGGCTGCATATCTGGAGCTTCGGCACGCTGCCCGAGCGCTATGAGCAGAAGCGCGGCGGCTATCAGGTGAAAGCTTTCCCGGCGCTGGTGGATGAGAAAGAGAGCGTCGGCATCCGGCTGTTCGATAATCCGCAGGAGCAGCAACACGCCATGTGGCGCGGCCTGCGCCGTCTGCTGTTGCTGAATATTCCGTCGCCGATTAAGTATCTGCATGAGAAACTGCCGAACAAAGCGAAGCTCGGGCTTTATTTCAACCCGTACGGCAAGGTGCTGGATCTGATTGACGACTGCATCTCCTGCGGCGTTGATAAGCTTATCGCCGAAAACGGCGGGCCGGTCTGGAGCGAAGCGGGCTTTGCGCAGCTTCACGATAAAGTGCGTGCGGAACTGAACGACACCGTGGTGGATATCGCCAAGCAGGTCGAGCAGATCCTGACGGCGGTGTTCAATATCAATCAGCGTCTGAAAGGGCGCGTGGATATGACGATGGCGCTCGGCCTCTCTGATATCAAAGCGCAGATGAGCGGGCTGGTGTATCGCGGTTTTGTGACCGGCAACGGTTATAAGCGCCTCGGCGACACGCTGCGTTATCTCAACGCCATTGAAAAACGGCTTGAGAAAATGGCCGTCGACCCGCACCGCGACCGCGCGCAGATGCTCAAAGTGGAGGCTGTACAGCAGGCGTGGCAGCAGTGGCTTAACAAGCTGCCGCTTGCGCGGCGCGATGACGACGACGTGCAGGAGATCCGCTGGATGATCGAGGAGCTGCGCGTGAGTTATTTCGCCCAGCAGCTCGGCACGCCATACCCGGTTTCCGACAAGCGCGTGTTGCAGGCGATGGAGCAGGTGAGCGGGACGTAGTTGCGCACAGTGGGTGCGGAATATTGTTATGGTGGGTGCGCTGCGCTTACCCACCCTACAAGTCCTTACAACGCCCATCGTATTCCGTAGGGCGGGTAAGCGTAAGCGCACCCGCCGGGCAACACCACGTAAACCTGCACGTAGGGCGGGTAAGCGTAAGCGCACCCGCCGTTCCGGAATCTATATCGCAAACCTGACATCCCCAAAAAGCGAACGCCCATCGTACATGTTATAAACCCGCGACAACCCCCGTAGGGTGGGAGCGCAGCGCACCCACCATGAAAACGGCAACCTGTCTCATGGACGGAGGCGAATCGTATGTCCCTCTATCGCAGGCTTTATATCCCTGGCAACACCTGGTTTTTCACCGTCAATCTGCGCAACCGTCGCAGCCTCCTGTTATGCCGTTACATTGACCTGTTGCGTGCGCAGGTCGCTCGGGTGAAACGCCGCTATCCCTTCACCATCGACGCCTGGGTGGTGCTGCCTGAACACATGCACTGCATCTGGACGCTGCCGGAAGGAGACCACAATTATTCTGTGCGCTGGCAGGAGATTAAAAAAGGGTTTACCCGCGCGTTAACGCCGCCACGTGCGGCAGACACGGTCTGGCAGCGACGCTTCTGGGAGCATGGTATCTGGAATGAAGAGGATTTGCGGCGACACAGGAATTACATTTATTTCAACCCGGTGAAACATGGCTGGGCGCGGCAGGTGTGCGAATGGCCATTTTCATCGTTTCACCGCGATGTAACGCGAGGGTTGTATCCGAAAACCTGGGCGGGAGACAGCGGGGAGTTTTGCGTTGGTGAACGTCAGATTTACCGTGGTTTTTGACGGTAGCGGGCGATTTTGTAAACGGTGGGTGCGCTGCGCTTACCCACCCTACAATAGGGCTGGCGCTGGATTTGTGAATGGTGGGTGCGCTACGCTTACCCACCCTACAATACCCACATTGACCTGTGCGTAGGGCGGGTAAGCGGAGCGCACCCGCCGGGGCAACCCCCACGTTAACCTATATGTAGGGCGGGTCAGCGTAAGCGCACCCGCCGTTCCACCAAACCATACCTGCCGCCCCTCAAACCGCACCCGCCGCGCCGATATTACTTCACCACCGCCAGCGTAAAACCGTCCCAGCCTTTGCTGCCGACGGTTTGCAGCGCGGTAGCGCGCAGGCGCGGGTGGTTGCCGAGCATCCCGATAAACGTTCGCACGCCCTGCACGCGCAAATCGTCGCTCTGTGGATCGGTCACGGCACCGTCGCGCACCACGTTATCACCTACAATCACCGTTCCTGTGCGTGAAAGCGTCAACGCCCACTCCAGGTACAGCGGGTTATTCGGCTTATCGGCATTGATAAAAATCAAATCGAAAGGCGGCTCGTCGGCGTACAGCGGCAGGCTCTCCGCCGCTGGCCCCACGCGCAGCTGCACTTTCGGCGTCACGCTCGCCAGCGCCAGGTTGGCGGCCGCCACTTCGGCGTGTTCGGCACTCGCCTCAAGCGTCACCACCAGCCCGTCCTCCGGCAGCGCACGCGCCAGCCAAAGCGTGCTGTAACCGCCAAGCGTGCCGATTTCCAGCACGCGTTTTGCGCCAGTCATCATCACTAACAGCCCGAGAAACTGTCCCTGCAAGGGCGAGACGTCATGCGGCGGCAGGCCCGCCAGACGATTGTTCTCCAGCACCTGCGCCATCAGCGGATCGGCGGGGATCAGCGCCTGCGTCAGATATTCATCGACTTCACGCCATTGTTGCTGCATCAAACCGCTCTCCTGTAAGCGCGCCGCGCGGGCGCATTAACTACGGACTGGCTACCTTAGCAGCATAGCGGTGTTTCCCGTTTTGCGCAGCGGCACCCGGCCACCCGCCCCCAAGCGAGCGGTAGAGATCCACCTGCGCCAGCAGCAGATTATTTTTCACCTGCACCACATTGAGCTGTGCCGAAAACAGCGTGCGGCGGGCGTCCAGCTCGTCAAGATAAGAGGCGTACCCGTTCTGGTAACGGTTGTGAGCAATGCGCAGCGTCTCCTGCGCCGCCTGCTCCTGAGCCTGTAGCTCAACGAGCTGTTCCCCAAGACGCTGCACCGCGTCCAGACTGTCGTTCACTTCCTTAAAGGCATTGCGCACCGTGCTCTCATAACTGTAAAGCGCCTGATTTTTCTGTGACGTTGTCACGTCAACCTGCGCACTCAGCGCCTCGCGGTTGAGCAGTGGCGCGAGAACGCTGGCACCCACGCTCCAGAGCCGCAGCGGGTTGGCGAGCAGTTCCGGCAGCGTGTTCTCCTGAAGCGATCCCGAGGCGGTGAGATTAATGCCCGGCAGCAGGCGCGCGCGGGCCACGTTCAGTTGGGCGTCGCTCGCCACCAGCGTCTGTTCGGCCTGAACGATATCCGGGCGGCGGTTCAGCAACGATGATGGCAGCTGCGACGGAATCGTGAGCGGGCTTAAAGCGTCAAATTCACCGCCGCGCGCGATCGGGCCAGGATTCTGACCGATAAGAATGCTAAGCGCGTTCTCCTGCTGGGTTATCTGGTGCTGAATCTGCGGGATTTGCGCACGCGTGGCGCGCAGTTCAGATTCCGACTGCATCAGCTCCAGCCGAGAGCTATAGCCGGTTTCATACTGGCGTTTCGCAAGCTTCAGCGCGTCCTCGCGCGCGCTAAGCGTCGCCTGCGTCACCCGAAGCTGTTCATCCAGCGCCAGCAGGGTGATATAGCCGCTCGCGACCTGCGAGGCTACCGTCAGGTTCGCGGCCGCGGCGGCGGCTTTCTGCGCCTCCAGGCTCGCCTTTGCGGCGTCGGCGGCGCTGGCGTACTGGCCCCAGATATCGACGTTATAACTGGCGTTCAGGCTGCCTTTGTAGAGATCGCCATACACCGGCAGGCCGGTCGCCGCCGATTGCGAACGGCTGCGACCGGCGCTGAAACCCGCGTCAAGCGTCGGGAAGCGATCGCCAAGGGCCGCCTGTACCTGCGCCTGATACTGATTAACGCGCTCGCGGGCGAGCAGCACATCGCTGTTGTAGCGCAGCGCCTGATCCACATAGCGGTTCAGCGCCGAATCGTGAAAATTGCGCCACCAGAAACCTTCTGTGGGCGAGGACGGGCCGACAGCGGCGCGCCAGGCGGGCGGAATGATGAGCGAGGGGCGAGCCTGCTCCACGTTGCCAGCATGACAGCCCGCGAGCAGGAGGGTGGTTGTCAGCAGAGTCAGAGCGCGGCGCATTATTTCGCCTCGCTGCGGGTGTTAATGGTTACCTGTACCGACATGCCGGGGCGCAGGCGCGCGCGTTTTTCGGCGTCGCCCAGTACCTCGATGCGCACCGGGATGCGCTGGGCGATTTTCACAAAGTTGCCGGTCGCGTTATCGGGCGTGATGGCGCTGAATTCCACGCCGGTTGCCGGAGAGATACTCTGCACGCGGCCTTCGAATTTTTCATCGTTGAGCGCGTCCACGGTGAACGTCACCGACTGACCGGTTTTCACATCGGCAAGCTGGGTTTCTTTCAGGTTGGCGATAACCCAGTTCTGCGGCGGCACCAGCGAGGTCAGCCGCGTACCGGCGGTCACGTAGCCGCCCTGGCGCACGGCAATCTGCCCGAGCTGGCCGTCGCGCGGGGCAATGATGCGGGTGTTTTGCAGATCGATTTGCGCAAGCTCCAGCGCCGCGCGGGCGTTTTCCACATCCGCCTCCAGCGACGCGCGGTTCACAATCACGCTTTGCAGATTCTGGCGCGACACCTCTAGCTGGGCGGCGGCCTGCTCTACGCTGGCGCTGCCCTGCGCGGCGCTGGCGATGGCGGCGTCGCGCTCGCGCACCGACAGCGAGCCGTCCTGTGTCAGTTCCTTCACGCGGCGTAAATCGGCCTGGTTATGCAGGCTCTGGGCGCGGGCGCTGGCGAGCGCCGCTTTATTCTGGGCGATGGTCGCCTCGGCGCTGCGGCGCTGTTGCAGGTTATTAGCCAGCGCCGCCTCGCGCATGGCGAGCGTCGCCTGCGCCTGATGCACCCGCTGTTTGTAGATGCGGTCATCGATGGTCATCAGCACGTCGCCCTGTTTCACATGCGCGAAATCCTGCACGTTGACGGCGGTGATATAGCCGTTTACCTGCGGGCTGATAAACGTCGTCATGCCGCGCACGTAGGCGTTATCGGTCGAGGCGGCGTGGCGGGTAAACGGCGGAAGCTGCCAGGCGTACAGGATCACCAGCAGGCCAACCAGCCCGATAGCACCAGCGGCGAAGAAGGAGACCACGCGCAGGTTGTTTTTTTCCGGCGACGCGGGGGTGGGGGCGCCTTGTTGGCTCATCACTACTCCAGAATATGTCAGTCAATAAATCGTCAGGTTACTGGCCGCTCTGCATCGCCTGCTTCAGGGCACGGCGTGCGGCGAGCCGCAGGCGGATAAGCCGCCAGAAAATCCACAACAGCGTCGAGGCGGCGATGGCCGCCGTCAGCAGACAGGTATCGTTATAGGCCAGAATATTCGCCTCGGTGCTGGTCACGGTCTGCAACTGTTGCACCGCCTGCGCATTGAGCAGCGTCGGGTCGTTAAGCAGATTGCTCCAGATCTGGCTGTACTGCGCGAGTCGTTCGTTCACCAGCGGGCTTAGCGAGGTGAGCTGATCGGCGAGCAGGCTGGAGTGATATTTCTCCCGCCAGGTCTGGAATGTGCCGAGCAGCGCCGAGCCGATAAGCCCGCCCAGGTTCTGACTCATGCCGAACAGAACGGAAAAACTCACCAGGTTGCGCGGATCGGCGATAACCCCGCCAATGCCCGCGAGCATCGCCGGGGCCAAGAAAAAGGCGCTGGCAAAGCCCAGAATAAACTGGCTTATCAGCATCTGATCGGCGCGGGTCTGGCTGGTGGCCTGGCTGTCCATCAGCGAGGCGATGATCATCAGCGCCAGCGAGACCATAATCGGCCAGACGGTTTTTTGCGGATTAATGGTGAGCGCGCTGGTCACGATGCCGCAAATCACGCCCGCGAGGATCGCCAGCGCCAGGTGCGTCATCTGCTCATTCTGTAAACCGATATACTGCAACCAGCCGATAGCGCCGGTGTTCTGCTCCGCCAGCACGATGCGGATCAGCACCATAATCAGCCCGAGGCGCACGATACTGCCGCTGGAGAGCCAGCGGGTGTTCAGCAGCGGGTTCGTGCGGTTATGCTCGAACGTGATAGCGGCGACGATAAGTACCAGCGACGCGCCAAGCGCCCAGCCTATCCACGGCGCTTCAAACCACCAGTCGAGCCGTCCGAGCGACAGCGCGCCGCAGAGCAGCGCCATGCCGGGCGCCATCAGCAGAAACGTAATAAAATCTTTTTTCTCAAAAACTTTGCGCCGATCGCCCGGCGGCAGTTTTAACGCAATCACACAGGCGAGAGAAATCATCGCCAGCCCCAGTTCGAACAGATACAGACCGCGCCACTCTTCAAGCTGCAGCAGCTCGGTGGAGAAGAGGCGAGCGATGGGGATCGCGAGCTGCGAACCGGTAATGCCGATGGTGAGCGCCTTCAGGCGATGCTTCGCGGGCCAGGCCTGGATCTGGTAATAAATGCCGAGCGAACTCAGCGCCGCGCCTACCATGCCGTGCGCGGCACGCACCATGAGGGCGGTGTTGAGATCGTTAACGAACAGATGGAAAAACGTCACCAGCACATAGAGCACCAGAAACCCTTCGGTAAAAGCGCGCAGCCCGTACTGCTGGCGAAATTTCACCAGCAGCAGGTTGATAGAGACGTTGGTCATAACATAAACCGCTGGCAGCCAGGCGATTTCCGTCGACCAGGCGGCGAAGGTGCCCTGTAAATTTTGCAGGTTCGCCGTGACCATCGCGTTACCGAGCGCGCCGGTAAGACACACCAGCAGCCCGACGATGCCATAGGCGATGCGCTTCCAGGGCGCATGGTGCGGCGTCGACGGCGAGCCGAGCAGCATCGGTTTTTCATGGGGCGCCCACTCGCGTGGCGCATAAGGGTCGTGTTTCACCGATCGCATTACTGTTTTTCAATTTCCTGCAACAAACGGTCCAGTACGCGACGCGTGACGGCCAGTTCTTCCGGGGGAATGGTGGAAAGGATAGTCTCCCTGAGGCTATCTGCCTCGACTTTCACCTTTTCAAACAGCGCCTGGCCTTGTGGTGTGGCGACCAGCAGCCGCTTGCGGCGATCGCCAGGCGGCGTCACGCGCTCAATGAGTTGCTGTTCCACCAGGCGATTCAGCAATGGCACCAGCGTGGCGCTCTCCACGCCGAGCTGCTGCGCCAGCTCACCCTGCGACAGCGGCGTTTCATGCCGCGCAATCGCGGCGACGGCCACCCAGCTTGCCTGGCTCATGCCAAGCCCTTTCAGCCGCCGATCCATCGCGAGACGCCAGTGGTGGGCGGTCATCCACAGCAAATGTGAGAAAGTCAGGTCACGCGTATCCACGGCGGTTATCCATTCGTTAGTGCTCTAACTATTCTAGAGCGCGCCATTTTGATAATTCAAGTGAATGTAAATTAATCTTTAAAAAATATTGTGAATGTATCGCGGCGCGTTGTCTGAATTGCAGCCACACCCATTGCCGCTGCGCTATGCTCTGATGCGGCCTGACGCCGCATGAATGAGAGGGAAAGATGCCTGATTATCTGATTGAACCGAGCGACCCGACGCACCCTGACGCTATCGTTTTGCTGGCGGCGCTCTCTGAAACGCTGGCCGCGCTGACTGGCAGCTCGGGCAGGCAGTCGTTTAATAATGACGATGTGCGCGCTGAGGGGGCCACTTTTTTACTGGCGCGCAACGCCAGCGGCACGGCCATCGGCTGTGTGGCCTGTCGGCCTCTGAAGCCAGGCATCGCCGAAATCAAACGCCTGTTCGCGCTGCCGGATAACCCCGGCGCGGGCAGTCAGTTATTAAGCGCGGCGGAGCGCTTCGCGCGCGACGCTGGTTACGATCAGGCGTGGCTTGAGACGCGGCGCACCAATCCGCGCGCGGTAGAGTTTTACCTGCGCCGCGGTTACGAGATTATCGACAACTACGGGCGCTATGTCGGGCAGGAGGATGCGGTCTGCTTCGCAAAACCACTTCAGGAAGAAGGCGAAGATGATGCTCAGCGGGCTTAATCATCTGACGCTCGCCGTGCGCGATGTGGCGCAAAGCCTGGCGTTTTACCACTCGCTGCTGGGGCTGCGGCTGCATGCGCGCTGGGACGGCGGGGCGTATCTCTCTTGCGGCGATCTCTGGCTCTGTCTGTCGCAGGATGACAGCGCCGGGCAGCCTGCGGCGGACTACACGCATTATGCCTTTACCGTGAGCGAGACGGATTTCCCGTTAATGGTGGATAAACTCACCGCCGCGGGCGTGAAAACCTGGAAAACCAACCGCAGCGAGGGCGACTCCTGGTATTTCCTCGACCCGGACGGGCATCAGCTCGAACTGCACGTCGGCAGCCTCGCCACCCGGCTCGCCGCCTGCCGTGCCGAGCCCTATAAGGGGATGCGGTTTTATGATTAATCACCGCGTGTTTTCTATCACGCGCACGATAAGCGGTGCGGTGATTGTCCGGCATATCGCAGATTAGGAGCTCTCCGGTAGGGGAGCCGAACGCCAGTCGGTACGCTGGATGCTGGCTTTGACTATGGAGGTGACCATGAACATGATGCCTTTTCCTTTGCTGTCGGAAGGCACGCTGCAGCGTGTTAACCTCATCGGCGCGTGGCTCGCCCGGAACGATTTTGCCGCCGCTCCTGCTGCCGGGGACGCTGAGCTGATTGTGCTGGCGGGTAACGCCGTTCTGCCCACCGTGGACGCCGCCGCGCGTCTGGCTAAAGAGAGCGGGCTGCCGCTGCTGATAACCGGCGGGCTGGGTCACTCGACCACGTTCCTCTATGCCGCCGTGGCGCAGCATCCACGCTACAACCATCTGCGCACCACCGGCCTTACGGAGGCGGGAATACTCGCCCGTATCGCCCGCGAGTTTCATGAGGTGCCGGAGGAGCAGATTATCGTCGAAGAAAAATCCACCAACTGTGGCGAGAACGCCCGTTTTACCCGCGAGCTGCTGGATGCGCGCGGTGAGTTGCCTGCGCGCGCGGTGCTGATTCAGGACCCGACCATGCAGCGCCGTACCCACGCTACCTTTACCCGCGCCTGGCGCGACGCGCCGACCTCGCCGGAATGGCTGAGTTACCCCGGCGTTCAGCCGGTGCTGGAAAATGGTGCCAGGGCGGTGCAGTTCCGCGAGCCGTCGGAAGGGCTCTGGCCGGTAGAGCGGTATCTGTCGCTGGTGCTGGGTGAGATCCCGCGCCTGCGTAACGACGCAGACGGCTACGGCCCGGCGGGCCGCGATTTCATCGATGAAGTGGCGATCCCGTCTGACGTGCTGAACGCCTGGCAGGCGCTGCACGAGGAGCCGCAGCTCACCAGCTTTTTGCGTCATCGCTCACTCGCCTGACGACCTACTGCCCGTTTGTGCGATTTATGGCGCAAACGGGCAGATGCATGTTGAATAATTGTTATCTCCCGGCGGGATCTCCGCCGTTTTTCCCGACCTGATTCACATTTTCAGCCAAAACGCTTCGTATACGCATTTGCTGCTCGTAGTTTTTTAACAATTAATTCACCTGTTAAAAACTAATGCGACAGCAGGAGCATGCGATGACAGCACCCGTACAACATCCGATGTATATCGACGGTCAGTTCGTTCAGTGGCAGGGCGAGGCGTGGATCGATGTCGTGAATCCCGCCACAGAGGCGCTGATTTCCCGTATCCCGGACGGAACGGCAGAGGACGCGCGCCGCGCCATTGACGCCGCCGCCCGCGCACAGGCGGGCTGGGAGGCGTTGCCCGCCATCGAGCGCGCCGGATGGCTGCGTAAAATCGCCGCCGGCATCCGCGAAAAGGCGGCGGAAATCAGCGCGCTGATTGTGGCGGAAGGCGGCAAAACGCAGCAGCTCGCGAGCGTTGAAGTCAGCTTCACGGCGGATTACATCGACTATATGGCCGAATGGGCGCGCCGTTATGAAGGCGAAATCCTGCAAAGCGACCGGCCGGGCGAAAATATTCTGGTGTTTAAGCGCGCGCTCGGCGTTACCACCGGCATTCTGCCGTGGAATTTCCCGTTCTTCCTGATCGCCCGCAAAATGGCCCCTGCGATGATTACCGGCAATACCATTGTGATTAAACCGAGCGAATTCACGCCGAATAACGCTATCGCGTTTGCGCAGATTGTTCATGACGTGGGCCTGCCCGCGGGCGTGTTTAACCTGGTCCTGGGGCGCGGAGAAACCGTCGGGCAGGAGCTGGCCGGTAACCCGAAAGTGGCGCTGGTGAGCATGACCGGCAGCGTCGGCGCGGGTGAGAAAATCATGATGGCGGCTGCGAAAAACATCACCAAAGTCTGCCTTGAGCTTGGCGGCAAAGCGCCCGCCATTGTGATGGACGATGCGGATGTGTCGCTTGCGGTAAAAGCGATTGTTGATTCGCGCGTGATTAACTCCGGTCAGGTCTGTAACTGCGCCGAGCGCGTTTATGTGCAAAAGGGCATTTATGACCGTTTTGTCAGCGCGCTTGGCGAGGCGCTGAGCGCGGTGACATTTGGCGATCCGGCAGCGCGTGATGATATCGCGATGGGGCCGCTGATTAACGCGGCTGCGCTGGCGCGCGTGAAAGAAAAAGTGGCGCGCGCGGTCAGCGAGGGCGCGACGGTGGCGCTCGGCGGCAAGGCGGTGGAGGGCAAAGGCTTTTTTTACCCGCCGACGCTGCTGGTAGATGTGCGCCAGGAGATGAGCATCATGCATGAAGAGACATTCGGCCCGGTGCTGCCGGTCGTCACGTTCGATACGCTGGAAGAGGCTATTGCGATGGCGAATGACAGCGAATATGGCCTGACGTCGTCGATTTACACGCAGTCGCTCGCCACCGCGATGAAAGCGATTAACGGGCTGAAGTTTGGCGAAACTTACATCAACCGTGAAAACTTCGAAGCGATGCAGGGGTTCCACGCGGGCTGGCGTAAATCCGGGATCGGCGGGGCGGATGGCAAACACGGGCTGCATGAATATCTGCAAACCCAGGTTGTCTATCTGCAAAGCTAACCGTTTCAGGGCCGCCTGCGGGCGGCCCGCTGCGTCAGAGCTTGCTTTCAATCCAGTTCATCAGCAGCGCTGGCCAGAGGTGCGCGGGCAGCCCCAGGGCATCGCGAATGCCAAACCCGTGTTGCCCCTGTTCAAAAAGATGCATCTCCACCGGCACGCCCTGCGCGTGTAGCGCGTTAAACATCAGCAGGCTGTTTTCCACTTTCACCGCCGGGTCATCCACCGCGTGCAGTAAAAACGCGGGCGGGGTGTTGCGGGTGATCGCTTTTTCCGGCGAATAGCGGTGGATGGCGTGGTCATCGGGCTGTGTGCCGATAAGCGCTTCTCGCGAGCCGGGGTGCGCCACCGGCTCCTCCATCGTCATCACCGGATAGACCAGCCCCATAAACGCCGGGCGGGCGCTGAACGCGTCGGTTTCATCCAGCGGCGCGTAGACCGCGTCGTTCCAGCGTGTGCCGAGGCTTGCGGCAGCATGACCGCCTGCGGAAAAGCCCAGCACGCCGAGTTTATCCGGGTCGAGTTGCCAGCGTGACGCCCGGGCGCGGATAAGCCGCATGGCGCGCTGGAGATCGGCGAGCGGAGCGTCGGCACCTTCGGCGTGGCCGTCGGCGGGCAGGCGATAGGTCATCACAAACAGCGTATAGCCGCGGTCGTTAAAGGCGGGTGCCAGGGCGCTGCCTTCTTTGTCGAGCACCACGCGACGGTACGAACCGCCGGGCGTCACCAGAATGCCGGTGCCGTTGGGATGTTCCGGCGCGTAAACCACAATACGCGGTGCGCACACGCCGGTGACGGAACGGTCAAGCTCGCTGTCGCCGGTCAGGCGTTCCTCAAGGGTGAACACCGCCCGGCTCTGGCGCGCGCCCGGCGCGTCGCCCTGTGGCCAGACGGATATTTCGTGGCTGCGCGCGACCGCTTCGCGCATACGGGTTAACAGAACCTCGTGGGCATTCATACGCTCTCCTTTAATATGCGGTGGCGGCATGAAAACTAATGAATATTTAATCTTCAGCCGTTATCCTGGTGTTTTCGTTGCGTTTAATCAGGATAGTCTTATGCGCAGTAAATACACGTCATTGCAAATCACGCTTCACTGGCTGGTGTTTGTTCTGGTGGTTATGGCTTATGCGGCGATGGAGCTGCGTGGGCTGGTGCCGCGTCCTGTCGGGCGGCTCTTTATCTGGACGCACTTTAGCTGCGGCATCGCGATTCTGGTGCTGATGGTCACACGCCTGCTGGTGCGCATTAAATATCCCGCGCCGCCCATCGTGCCGAAACCGCGGGCGATGTATATCGGGCTTTCCCATCTGGTGCATCTGGTCATCTACCTGATGTTTATCGGCCTGCCGCTGCTCGGGATCGTTGCCAAATATTATGGCGGCAGCCCGTGGTTTGCGTTTGGCATCAGCATGCCGGTGGCCGCCGAGCCGGATGAAGATCTCGAAATGCAGTTGCGCGCCATTCACGCGTTTATCGCGAATCTCAGCTACTTTGTCATAGGGCTTCATGCCGCGGCGGCGCTGGCGCATCACTACTTCTGGAAAGACAACACGCTGCTGCGCATGATGCCGGGCAAGCGCGATTAGCGCGCGCCGAAGTGTGATCCGGGTGGCTTTTTATGCCGGGCTGCGTGGCTTAGCTCACATTTTGAACGGTGCGACATGGGCGGTCTGGTCACGGCGGCTTATAGATCTATATCTATTATAGAAACACTTGCGCCCTATCAGCGCACCAGCCGGGAGAGTCAGCATGACGCAGTCAGTGCAACGTGAAGCGACAGGAGTGGAAGTGGACGAACAGGCGCAACTGGCGCGTAAACTGCGAAAGGTGCTGCTGGCGACGGGCGTGGGGCATTTTGTCGAGTGGTTCGATTTTGGGCTTTACGGCACGCTGGCGGCCATTATCGGGATGCAGTTTTTCCAGACCGGCGACCCGGCGGCGGCGCTGCTCTCGTCCTTCGCGGTGTTCGGCGCGGGGTTTATCATGCGCCCGCTCGGCGGGCTCTATTTCGGCTCGCTTGGCGACCGCGTTGGCCGCAAGCGCGTACTGGCGACGGTCATTCTGCTCACTTCCGGTGCCACTTTCATTATGGGGCTGCTCCCCACGTACCATCAGATTGGCCTGCTGGCGCCCGCGCTGCTGGTGCTGACTCGCCTGGTGCAGGGCTTTGCGGCGGGTGGCGAAACATCCGGCGCGACCACGTTTCTCGCGGAGTACGCGCCGGTGGATAAACGCGGGTACTTCACCTGCTGGATCGATAACTTCGGTTTTATGGCGTTTGTGGCGGGCTCCGGGCTGGTATTTTTACTGACCGCCAGTCTTGGCGAAACCGCGATGAACGACTGGGGCTGGCGCATTCCGTTTTTGATCGCCGGGCCGCTCGGCTGGGTAGGGCTTTACCTGCGAACGCACCTTGAAGACACGCCGGAATTCCAGGCGGCGGCGAAAGCGGGCACCACAAAGGCCGCGCCGCTGCGCAGTACGCTTAAAAGCGCCCGCGGCGCGCTGCTGTTCTGCGTCGGGTTTGTGGTTATCAAAGCGGTCGGCCACTGGATGCTGCAAACCTTTATGCCGGGCTACCTGATAACGCAGATGCACTTCAGCAAGCTCGACGCTTACGCCATCACGACCATCGGACTGTTCGGCATCGCGGTGCTGGTGCCGTTTATGGGCTGGCTCTCCGACCGCTATGGACGCCGGCCCCTGATGCTCGCAGGCTGCGGCGGATTTATTCTCTTTACCTACCCGGCGCTGATGGTGATGGCGAACGGCGATATGCTCTCCGCGGTGCTCGCGATGCTGCTGCTAGGGGCGTGTATCGCCGCTTTTGACGGCGCGTGCAGCGCAGCGATGGCCGAACTATTCCCGACCAGCGTGCGCTATGGCGGGCTGTCGGTCGCCTATAACCTGTCGGTGGCCTTTTTCGGCGGCATCACGCCGTGGTTCTCGGCGTTTCTCATCGCTTCCACCGGTAATCTTTTCTCACCCGCGTTTTATGTCATGGGCGCGGCGCTGATCACCTTTATTACCGTGATGCGCGCTCGCGAAACCGCCGGTCTGCCGCTGCGGCGCTAAACCTCCACGCTTTGGCCGGGTTTATTCCCGAAACACCGGGAGATCCACCGGCCAGGCGTTGCGCAGGCTCAAAAGCTGGCAGTGGACGAATCTCGCTTCACGCTGATACCAGAAGCCGAAAGACTGCGTCATCTGGTCATACACCATGCTGTCCAGATTCGCGAACGGGAAAATCACTAAACTTCCCCGCTGCGTGCGTCCGCCGCCCGTTTCAAAATGATCGCGGCCCCACGCCTCCTGCGTATGTTCATAGCGGTGCAGTATCTCTTCAATGGTCTCCCTGCCGGGGCAGCGCAGCATCAGCACACTGTTGTCAAACGCGAAGGGGTAAACGGATGGGGGGAAGATCGCGAGTAAAGCCACTAACAATAATTTTTTCATACCACTCCTGTCCTCTACAGGGCGGCAGTTATGTCATCCTGCGAAGTCGTCGGTATTGAGATATATCATGCTGTTAGTTTGGTTGAGGGCTATATATACAACTGGTGAATGATTTACTGCGCACCGGCTATGTCGTTACGCTGTTGTGCTTCTGCCTCGTTTCCCTTCCCGCAAAAACGCACCGCCTGAAAATGATCGTTTGCAGAGGCGGAAGCGCTTCTATACCATACCCCCCTATAGTATCCATGAGGCGAAAACCATGCCGCATTCTCCTGAAGATAAAAAACGCATTCTGACCCGCGTGCGCCGCATTCGCGGGCAGGCGGAGGCGCTGGAGCGCGCGCTGGAGGCGGGCGAACCCTGTCTCCATATCCTCCAGCAAATCGCCGCCGTGCGCGGCGCCGCCAACGGCCTGATGGGCGAGATGGTGGAAATTCACTTAAAAGATGAGCTGGTCAGCGGTGAGACCACACCGGAGCAGCGCGCGCAGCGGATGGCGGAAATCGGCCAGCTTTTGCGCGCTTATCTAAAATAACTACGACGACTCACTACAACGGAAGGACATTATGAAATCACGTGCAGCAGTCGCATTTGGCCCTGGCAAACCGCTGGAAATCGTTGAGATTGACGTCGCGCCGCCGAAAAAGGGCGAAGTGCTGGTCAAAATTACCCACACCGGCGTGTGCCACACCGATGCGTTCACGCTCTCCGGCGACGATCCGGAAGGCGTCTTCCCGGCGGTGCTCGGTCATGAAGGCGGCGGCGTGGTCGTGGAAGTGGGCGAGGGCGTTACCAGCCTGAAGCCGGGCGACCATGTGATCCCGCTCTATACCGCCGAATGCGGCGAGTGTAAATTCTGTAAATCCGGTAAAACCAACCTTTGCCAGGCCGTGCGCGCCACCCAGGGCAAAGGCCTGATGCCGGATGGCACCACCCGTTTCTCTTACAACGGCGAGCCGGTTTATCACTACATGGGCACCAGCACCTTCAGCGAATACACCGTCTGCGCGGAGATTTCACTGGCGAAAGTGAACCCGCAGGCGCCGCTCGATAAAGTCTGCCTGCTGGGCTGCGGCGTCACCACCGGCATCGGCGCGGTGCATAACACCGCTAAAGTAAAAGAGGGCGATACCGTTGCCGTGTTCGGCCTCGGCGGTATTGGCCTCGCGGTCATTCAGGGCGCGGTACAGGCGAAGGCCGGGCGCATTCTGGCCATCGACACCAACCCGGAGAAATTCAAGCTGGCGGGTGAAATGGGTGCCACCGATTTCGTTAACCCGAAAGATTACGACAAGCCGATTCAGGACGTTATCGTTGAGATGACCGACGGCGGCGTCGATTTCAGCTTCGAGTGCATCGGCAACGTCAATGTGATGCGCGCGGCGCTGGAATGCTGCCATAAAGGCTGGGGTGAAAGCGTTATCATCGGCGTGGCGGGTGCAGGTCAGGAGATCAAAACGCGTCCGTTCCAGCTGGTGACAGGCCGCGTCTGGCGCGGTTCGGCGTTCGGTGGCGTGAAAGGGCGCACCCAGCTGCCGGGCATGGTGGAAGACGCGATGGCGGGCAAGATTCGCCTCGATCCTTTCATCACCCACCGCCTGCCGCTTGAGAAAATCAACGAGGCGTTTGACCTGATGCACGAAGGCAAATCGATTCGTACCGTTATCCACTTCGGCGACAAATAACCTTATCTGCCAGCGGTTTAGCGACTGCTGGCCTTTTCATTTAGCCCCTCTTTTCGAATCTGTGAGCCAGGTATCGCTTTTAAGGGTAAGCGTTTACGCCATTCTGCCGATGTCCTAAAGGCAAGACTCTATATTGCATCTTACCCAAAGGGAAATCGTGGCCATGAATAAAACAACAACCCGTGATGCCGGGGCGCTCAGCTTCTGGCATCACATTCGGCTTGTCCCGCTGTTCTCCGTCATCCTGGGAGGGATTCTGGTGTTGTTCGCGCTTTGCGGCGGGCTGGCTGGATACTTCCTTATGCAGGGCGACAGCGCGCTCAACAACGTAACGCAGGAAATACAGATCCGCAGTGGGCTTGCGGACAGCGCCAACCAGCTTCGCACCGCGCGTATCAACATGATCCACGCCGGTGCGGCCAGCCGTGTCGCGGAAATGGACGCGATGAAGCGCAACATCGCCGATGCGGAAAAAGCGATAGCGCAGGCCAACGCTGGCTTTAAACAATATGTGGATCGCGCGTCGCATGAGGACGCCGAAGCGGCGCTCGACAGTGAGCTGAAAGCCCGTTACGACGCCTACATCAGCGGGCTTGCGCCGATGCTGAAATATGCAAAAAATGGCATGTTCGAAGCGATTATCGAACATGAAAACGAAACCGCCCGCAAGCTTGACGACGACTACAACCAGGTGCTGGCGAAAGCGCTGGCGAGCCGCACCGCGCGCGTTGAGCAACTGCGCAGCGACGCCAGCAGCCGCACGCATTTCAGCCTGATGGTAATGGTCGCCGCGTTTATTGTTGCGCTGGTGATGTCGCTGCTCACTTTCGTGGTACTGCGTCGCGTGGTTATCGTTCCGCTGCAACATGCGGCGACGCGCATTGAAACTATCGCCAGCGGCGATCTGACGCTGCCGGAAGAGGCGACAGGGCGCAGTGAAATCGGTCGCCTGAGCCAGCACCTGCAAATGATGCAGCGATCGCTGGTGAAAACCGTCAGCGCCGTGCGCGAAGGCGCGCAGGCGATTTACCAGGGCACCAGCGAAATCTCAGCGGGTAATACCGATCTCTCTTCACGCACCGAGCAGCAGGCCGCCGCGCTTGAGCAGACTGCCGCCAGCATGGAACAGCTGACCGCCACCGTGAAACAGAACGCCGATAACGCCCACCACGCCAGCAAACTGGCGCAGGACGCCTCCGGTAAAGCCACCACCGGCGGGCAGATCGTCTCCGGTGTCGTCACCACGATGGGCAATATCTCCAGCAGCTCGAAGAAAATCTCTGAAATCACGGCGGTGATTAACAGCATCGCCTTCCAGACCAACATCCTCGCGCTTAACGCCGCGGTGGAAGCGGCGCGTGCGGGCGAGCAGGGGCGCGGCTTCGCGGTCGTCGCCAGCGAAGTGCGCACGCTGGCGAGCCGCAGCGCCCAGGCGGCGAAAGAGATTGAAGGACTCATCAGCGAATCGGTGGCGCTCATCGATCGCGGCTCCAGCGAAGTGGTTAACGCGGGCGATACCATGAAAGGCATCGTCGAGGCGGTGAAACGTCTGACCGACATCATGCTGGAGATCGCGGCGGCGTCGGATGAACAGCGCCAGGGCATTGAGCAGGTGGCGCAGGCCATCGCCGAAATGGACAACGTGACGCAGCAGAACGCCTCGCTGGTGGAAGAGGCATCGGCCGCGGCGGTATCACTTGAAGAGCAGGCCGGTCGCCTGACGCAGGCCGTGGGCGCGTTCCGCTTAAGTGGCGCCTCAGCCGCGCGTAAAAACGAGCCGCAACCGCCCGCCGCGCAGCCGCTGGCACCGGTTGTACCGCGCGCGGCGCTCGCCCAAAGCGAGCACTGGGAAACGTTCTGATCCATCAAGGGCGGCGCAGTCCGCCCGTCTTATACTCTTAGCCTGACCTTTGCCGCTCCCGTGAGCGGCTTTTTTTTGCGCACCGTTTTCGGATTATGCTGTATCACTTTTCGCGTTTGCCGCCTGGCTTATTTCCGCATTCGTTGTCCATGCTTAAAGGGCTTTACTTTTGACAACCCTATGGAGGCAAGAGATGCAGATCAAAACCGCTCAGGATCTTTTTGTACATTTACTTTCAGACACCTATAGCGCAGAGAAACAGCTGACCCGCGCTCTGCCGAAGCTTGCACGCGCGGCTTCTGATGAAAAGCTGGCCGCGGCATTCCGCGCTCACCTCGAGGAAACCCGGGGCCAGATTGAACGCATCGATCAGGTGGTAGAAAGCGTGCCTGAGCTCAAACTGCGCCGCATCAAATGCGTGGCGATGGAAGGGCTGATTGAAGAAGGCCAGGAAGTGATTGACGAAATCGAGCAGGGCCCGGTGCGTGACGCAGGCCTTATCGCCGCCGCGCAGAAAGTGGAGCACTATGAAATTGCCGCCTACGGCACGCTCTGCACCCTGGCAGAACAGTTGGGCTACAAAGACGCGAAAAAACTGCTGGCAGCCACGCTTGAGGAGGAGAAATCCACCGACGGCAAGCTGACCACTATCGCAGAAACGGCGATTAACGCGAAAGCCTCCAAAGCGGCGTAACCCCCGCTTACCTGCGCTTTACCCTCAAAGCGCGCACGCCCCACCCCCGGCTTGCCGGGGGTTTTTTATGCCTGCGCAAAAAGAAAAGGGCGCCGCAGCGCCCGGAAGAGAAGTTTATTTTTACTGCGTATTGTCATCGAGGAACGGATAGTCGGTGTAGCCGGTCGCGCCTTCGGCGTAGATGGTCGCGTCGTTAAGCGGGTTATAAGGCCCGTTTCTGCGAAACCGCTCCACCAGATCGGGGTTTGCGATATAGAGCTTGCCGAACGCCGCCGCATCCGCTTCGCCGCTCGCAATCACCGCCTCGGCGCTCTCTTTGGTTAACCCTTCGTTGGCAATCCACGCGCCGGTGAATTTATGGCGGATCTGCGGGCCGACGCGGTTGGGCGTATCCAGCGCCTCGCGCGAGAAGATAAACGCCAGACGGCGCGCGTTCAGTTGCTCCAGCACGTAGCCGAACATCGCCACCGGGTTGGAATCGTGCATTGAATAGGAGTTAGACATCAGGTTGAGGTGCACTCCGACGCGGTCGGCGGGCCATTCGGTCAGCAGCGCGTCCACCGTTTCCAGCAGGAAGCGGGCGCGGTTTTCAATGCTGCCGCCGTATTGATCGGTACGCTGGTTGGAGCCGTCATGCAGGAACTGATCGAACAGATAGCCGTTCGCCGCATGAATTTCCACGCCGTCAAAGCCTGCGCGTTTGGCGTTGATCGCCGCCCGGCGAAAATCTTCCACGATGCCCGGAATTTCATGGGTCTCCAGCGCGCGCGGGGTGTCGTAAGGGCGTTTCGGGCGCACCGTCGTCACGTGGCCTTCCGGGGCGATAGCGCTCGGGGCGACGGGCTTCTCACCGTTGAGAAAAACCGGGTCGGAGACGCGGCCCACGTGCCAGAGTTGCAGCACCATTTTGCCGCCCGCCTGGTGCACCGCATCGACGATTTCACGCCACGCGCTGACCTGTTTTTCCGACCAGATCCCCGGCGTATTCGGGTAGCCGACGCCCTGCGGCGTCACGGAAGTGGCTTCGGTGAAGATAAGCCCGGCGCTGGCGCGCTGTGTGTAATACGTTTTGACGATTTCGCCCGGCGTGCGGTCATTCACTGCGCGCATGCGCGTCAGCGGTGCCATCACGACGCGGTTTTTTAATTCCAGCGCGCCGATGTTTACCGGTTCTAACAGCGTTGACATAACAGAACTCCCGTCAGGATAAAGGCGTGTCTGTCATTTAAACGATATCACGCGCCGGATGGCAAGCCTCGGGGCTTATTACTTTTCACGCTAACGTATTCCCCGGCGCGCGTTCAGCCGCCGTTGAGCATCGATTTACGAATCGAGGAGAGCAGTGCCCGCGCGCCCTGAGAGAGCGGGGCATCGACGCGCGTCAGAATGCCGATAGGCTCGCCGGGGCCGGGAATGGCAATGGGCAGCGCCGTCAGCGTTCCCTGGCGTAAATCTTCTTTAACCGCGCCCGATGGCACAAACCAGACGTAGTTGTAATCGACGGTGAGCTGGCGCGAGAGCGACGCCGAGAGCGTTTCGATACAGGTGGAGGGAAGCTGGCAGCCCTGGCTTGCCAGCAGCGTTTCCGCGTTATCGCGCGGCACGGTGCCTTTCGGCGAGACCACCACCGGCCACTCCATCACGCGGCTCAGGGTGACGGTATCCTGTAACAGCGGGTGTCCGGGGCGCACCACCAGCTTCAGGGATTCCATAAACAGCAGCTCGTAATTCAGCCCGTTCATCAGTTCCGGATCGGACATCCGGCCCACGCCGATATCCAGCTCGCCCGATTTCAGGCCCGCCAGCAGCATGGTGTTATTCATAATGGCCACCTGCAGCGTGATATCGCTCTGCTGCTTGTGAAACGGGCCAATCACTGCAGGCAGTACGCCGAGCGCGGCGGTCGGCAGCGCGCCGATGCGCACCACATCGCAGCCTTCGTCCGGCTTGCGGTTGAGCGCCTGGCCTGCGTGATTGAGAGCATCGAGGATTTTCAGCGCATGCGTCAGAAACTGCTCGCCGGGCAGCGTCAGCTGCGCGCCGAGGCGTCCACGTTCAAACAGCCGCGCGCCGGTCAGTTGCTCCAGCTCGTTGAGTGTTTTTGATAGCGCTGGCTGGCTAAGATTAAGGGTTTCAGCCGCACGCCCGAGGGTTCCCTGCTGAGCGACGGCGACGAAAGTGTGCAAGTGGCGCAAGCGAATGCGCTGGGAGAACAAACCGTTTTTTTCCATAGCTGATGTTAAAAACAGAGCGGGAGCCGTGACAAGGTAAGTTGTTTAATTTTGATAACTTGATAGCAAAATAATATTAACAAAACAGATAAATATGCAACATCATCGTCCGGTGAAAAGCGCAAACCGTAACGTGCGGATCGCCAGAGGATTTTCATATGACGGCCGGTAAACCAGACGGCGCAAGGCGGACGGGTTAAAACCGCCGTTCCCGTTTGTTTTGTCGCGCGTTTTGCCTGGCGTGCAGCGGCGGATGCCTTGTTACGTTTTGGATCACAAATTGTGAATTCTTCACCGCTGAAACTGCCGCGATTCTCTACAATCTCAGCAATATTCACTGGAGGCACGACACCATGGCGAACAGCATCACGGCAGATGAGATTCGGGAACATTTTTCGCAGGCCATGTCGGCCATGTATCAGCAAGAAGTGCCGCAGTACGGCACGCTGCTGGAACTGGTGGCCGACGTGAATCTGGCGGTACTGGAAAGCCACCCGCAGCTGCATGAGCAGCTCGCCAACGCTGATGAGCTGGCGCGGCTGAACGTCGAGCGCCACGGCGCGATTCGCGTCGGCACCGCTGAGGAGCTGGCGACGCTTCGACGCATTTTCGCCATTATGGGGATGTACCCGGTCAGCTATTACGATCTCTCTCAGGCGGGCGTGCCGGTGCACTCCACGGCGTTTCGCCCGGTGGATGACGTGGCGCTGGCGCGAAATCCGTTTCGTATTTTCACCTCGCTGCTGCGCCTTGAGCTTATCGAAGATGAAAAGCTGCGTAAGCGCGCCGCCGCCGTGCTCGCCCGGCGCGATATCTTTACGCGCCGCTGCTATGAGCTGCTGAACATTTACGACGAGCAGGGCGAGTTTAACGCCGACCAGGCGCAGGAATTTGTGCGCGAAGCGCTGGAAACGTTCCGCTGGCACAGCCATGCGACGGTGGACGCCGCCACCTATCAGGCGCTCCATGATGAACACCGGTTAATTGCCGATGTGGTCTGCTTTCGCGGTTGTCACATCAACCACCTGACGCCGCGCACGCTGGATATCGACCGCGTGCAGGCGCTGATGCCGGAGTATGGCATTGAGCCGAAAGCCGTGATTGAAGGCCCGCCGCGCCGCGAATTTCCTATTCTGCTGCGCCAGACCAGTTTTAAAGCGCTGGAAGAGCCGATTCGCTTTGGCGGCGACAGCCCCGGCACGCACACCGCGCGCTTTGGTGAGATCGAACAGCGCGGTATGGCGCTGACGCCCAAAGGTCGCGCGCTTTATGACGAACTGCTGGCGGCGGCGGGCAGCGGTAAGGATAACCTCACGCATCAGTTACATTTGCAGGAGGCGTTCAGCCGCTTCCCGGACAGCGACACGCTGCTGCGCCGTCAGGGGCTGGCCTATTTCCGCTACCGCCTGACGCCGGTGGGCGAAACGCACCGTCACGCCATTCGCCCCGGCGACGATCCGCAGACGCTCATCGAGCGCGGCTGGCTGGTGGCGCAGCCGATCATCTATGAAGATTTTCTGCCGGTCAGCGCGGCGGGAATTTTCCAGTCTAATCTCGGCGAGGATGCGCGGGCGCGCCGCCACGGCAACGCCAGCCGCGACACCTTTGAAGCGGCGCTCGGCTGCCCAGTGCTGGATGAGTTTGCGCTCTATCAGGAGGCGGAAGATCGCAGCAAACGACGTTGCGGTCTGCTCTGAAACGGCTACGCTCCCAGGATTGCCATTAAAAAAAGGAAGCCGTAATGCGCAACCTGGATATGCCGATTGTCACCACCACGCACGGCGACGTGCGTGGGCTTACTGAAAATGATATCGCCGTGTGGCGGGGCATTCCGTATGCCGCGCCGCCGGTGGGAGAGCGCCGCTGGCGCGCGCCGCAGCCGCTAACCGCCTGGCAGGGCGTGCGCGACGCGACCGCCTTTTCCGCCGCCAGCTGGCAGAACGCCGGGTTTTGCCGCGAGCTTGCCGGGGGCGATCCGGGCGCGTTCAGCGAAGATTGTCTTTATCTCAACGTCTGGGCACCGGTGGCGCGTGAGAGGCCGCTGCCGGTGATGGTCTGGCTGCACGGCGGCGGCTTCACGCTTGGCGCGGGCAGTCTGCCGCCGTATGACGGCCAGGCGCTCGCGCGTCGCGGCGTGGTGCTGGTAACGATTAATTACCGGCTCGGGCATCTTGGGTTTTTCGCCCATCCGGCGCTCGAAGGCGACGATCCTGCCGGGCCGGTTTATAACTTTGCGCTGCTCGATCAAATCGCCGCGCTGCGCTGGGTGCAGGATAACATCGCTGCTTTTGGCGGAGACCGTGACAACGTCACGCTATTCGGGGAATCCGCAGGCGCGCGCAGCGTGCTGTCGCTGATGGCCTCACCGCTTGCGAAAGGGCTGTTCCATAAAGCGATCATTCAGAGCGGCTATACGCTGCCGGATATCCCGCGCCGTAAAGCGCTCATTAATGGCGCGGCGCTCAGCCGCCATCTCGGGCTTGATAACCCCACAGCCGCCGATTTGCGCGCGCTGCCCGCCGAAGCCTTCTGGCCGCTCAGCGCGCCGTATGTCACCGGGCCTGCGCCGATTGCGGGCGATATCGTACTGCCGGAGCCGATGCTGGAGACCTTCTTCGCGGCGCGCCAGCATCCGATGCCGGTAATGGTTGGCAGCAACAGCGATGAAGCCAGCGTGCTGGCCTATTTCGGCGTCAATCTGGAAGAACAGATCCGCAAGCTGCGCCGCGAGCGGCGTTTCGGGCTCGGGCTTATCCGGCTGCTGTACCCGGGCGTTCGCGGCGACCGCGAACTGGGGCGACAGGTCTGTCGCGATATGGCGTTTACCACGCTCGGCTTTGTGGTGATGCAGGCGCAGAGCCGACGCGGCGTGCCGTGCTGGCGCTACTGGTTTGATTATGTGGCCGAAGGCGAGCGCGAGACGTTCGCCAACGGCGCGTGGCACGGCAATGAAGTGCCCTACGTGTTTGATAATCTGGACCAGGTAGAGCCGCTTAAAAACTACGCCACGGCGGCGGATCGCGCTTTCGCCGGGCAAGTGGCGGATTACTGGGCCAGCTTTGCAAAACACGCCAGCGCGCAAAGCCAGGCGCTCGACGGCCCGGTGCGCTGGCTCGCCTGCGTGCGCGGTCGCGACCGCCTGCTGCGTATCGGGCTTGATAAAAAGGCGGGGTGGCGGCTGGAAAACCGCTTTATGCGCGCGCGTCTCGCGCTCTTTAAGCGGGTGATGCGCTACCACGTGACGCTGGATTAAGGGCTTAAAAAACAAAACCCCGCGCGGGGGCGTGGGGCCATAGTGGTGTTTCCCGAAAGAGAACCCGGCGAAGCCGGGCCACCGTGAGCTATCATCATTAAAATTATGGTGTTGGCCGACGGTTTTGTATCGTGCTGGTGTCGGCCCCTCCCACAGGGAGGAATATTATAGGCATATACAGGGGCCTGAACGGCGCGACGCCGCCAGTCTCTGCGTGGCAGAAACTATCCTGTCCCGGTGCGGCTGGCAAGATGGCAGGTCATCGTTTTTTGTGATGGTTCCCGCGAATCCCTCCGAAACCCGCCGCGCCGCGCGGCTTTTGCGGGTGCGCATAAAATAACCCGTTGATTTTACGACTACCAGAACCGCCACGCCTGACATAAATTTACCCAGCTTTATGCATCTATTAAGCTGAAAAATAAGAAATTATTTAATTTTTCAGCGGCCTGTTGGCTTCATCCTGAATTTTGTCTAGAGTGAGCGGTCATATTGCTTGTAACATTTGCCGCCGCCAGGCTTCGGCCTCGCGAAATACCTCGACAAAAAAGGACGGTTTTCAGGCATGAACCGCAGACGTTTTATCAAGGCCTCGTTGGCCCTCGCCGCGGCATGCGGCACTCCAGGTCTCGCCACGCTTTTCTCCCGCAACGCCTGGGCGCAGGAGTCCGATATCGCGGACGGCCAGACGCGCGCTTTTGATTTCAGCGTGTTACAGGCTATGGCCTCTGAGCTTGCGCAAAAACCGTGGGGCGGCGCGCCGCGACCGCTGCCCGATACGCTCGCAAAGCTCACCCCGCAGGCCTATAACAGTATTCAGTATGACGCCGGGCATTCGCTGTGGAATAACATCGAGGGCCGCCAGCTTGACGTGCAGTTCTTCCACGTCGGCATGGGCTTTCGCCGCCGGGTGCGGATGTTCTCGCTCGATCCGGCGACCCGCCAGGCCCGCGAAGTGCATTTCCGCCCTGAACTCTTTAACTACCACGACGCGGGCGTCGATACCCGCCAGCTGGAAGGGCAGACCGATCTCGGCTTCGCTGGTTTTCGTGCGTTTAAAGCGCCGGAGCTGGCGCGTCGCGATATCGTCTCCTTCCTTGGCGCGAGCTATTTCCGCGCGGTAGACAGCACCTTCCAGTACGGGCTGTCGGCGCGTGGGCTGGCGGTCGACACCTTTACCGACACGCCGGAAGAGTTCCCGGATTTCACCGCCTTCTGGTTTGAAACGCCGAAAGCGCAGGACACTACGTTTGTCGCCTATGCGCTGCTGGACAGCCCGAGCGTGACCGGCGCGTATAAGTTCATCATCCACTGCGAATCAAGCCAGGTGATTATGGAAGTGGAAAACTTCCTGTTCGCGCGCAAAGACATCAAACAGCTCGGCATCGCGCCGATGACCAGTATGTTCAGCTGCGGCACCAATGAGCGCCGCATGTGCGACACCATTCACCCGCAAATCCACGACTCCGACCGTCTGGCGATGTGGCGCGGCAACGGCGAGTGGGTGTGCCGCCCGCTCAATAACCCGCAACGCCTGCAATTCAACGCCTTCTCGGATGAAAACCCGAAAGGGTTTGGCCTGTTGCAGACCGATCATAAATTCGAGAGCTATCAGGATGTGATGGGCTGGTATAACAAGCGCCCGAGCCTGTGGGTGGAGCCGCGCAACCGCTGGGGCAAAGGCACCGTTGCGCTGATGGAAATCCCGACCACCGGCGAAACGCTCGATAACATTGTTTGCTTCTGGCAGCCGGAAAAACCGATCCGCGCCGGGGATAAGCTTAACTTCCAGTATCGCCTCTACTGGAGCGGCGACGCGCCGGTACGCACGCCGCTGGCGCGCGTTTACGCCACCCGCACCGGGATGGGCAGCTTCCCGGAAGGCTGGGCACCGGGCGAAAACTTCCCGACGCAGTGGTCGCGCCGCGTCGCCGTGGATTTTGTGGGCGGCGATCTCAAAGGCGCCGCGCCGCGCGGCATCGAGCCTGTGATCACGCTCTCCAGCGGCGAGGCGAAACAGGTGGAGATCCTCTACGTCGAGCCGTTTGACGGCTACCGCATCCAGTTCGACTGGTACCCGACGTCGGACTCCGTCGATCCGGTGGAAATGCGCATGTTCCTGCGCTGCCAGGGCGAGGCCATCAGCGAAACCTGGCTGTGGCAATATTTCCCGCCCGCGCCGGATAAACGCAAATATGTCGATGACCGGCAGATGCGCTAAGCTGCTCTCCACAAGCCCCGTTTCGACGGGGCTTTTTTTTGCTCTAAAGTGTTGAAAACCGCGGCAAATCGGTTAAGCCCGCCGATTCAGGCAGTGTTTTTACATCGCCCGCTATGATAACTGTAGAGGTTTACTCATCAGAAGGAGATTCCCTTGCCAAATGCCGCCTCTCAGGACGAGATACTTATCGTTAACGAACATCTTGCGCTGCATGCCGTTCATGAACGGTTCGCAGAGCCGCTGTTCGCACTGGTACAGCGCAATAAAGTCTGGCTGCAAAAAGCGATGAACTGGCCGCAGTACGTCACCAAAATCGAAGACACGCGCCAGACCATTCAGAGCAACGCCATGCTGCACCAGCGCGGCTACGCGAAAATGTTTATGATTTTGCTGGATGGCGAGATGGTGGGCGTGCTGTCGTTTAACCAGATAGAGCCGACCAACAAAACAGCCTATATCGGCTACTGGCTGGATGAGCAGCATCAGGGGCGGGGGATTATTTCTGGCGCGCTGCAAACGATGATGGCGCATTACGCGCAAACGGGCGAAGTACGACGGTTTGTCATTAAATGTATCGTCACCAACGCGGCGAGCAACCGCGTGGCGCAGCGCAATGGCTTTACGCTGGAAGGGCGTTTAAAAGAGGCTGAATACCTGAACGGCGAGTTTCACGATCAGCATATCTACGCGCGTATAATCGACGCGGACGCTTAAACGAGCCCCGGCAGCGGCGTGCGCTGAATATGTTCGTCGCCGCCCAGCGTTTTAAAGCCGCACAGCCGAATGCTTTCGCCGGGCGGCGCGTCGATCGTGACATCATCGTTTACCGTCACGCTGTCTTCGACGATAACGTCGCCGCGGATACGCGCGCGTCCGGTGATGGTCACGTGATTATCGAGCCGCACCGGGCCGCCCGTGATGACCGCGTATTCATCGACCCGCACGTGATGCCCCAGCAGACAGTTGCCTTCAATCACCGCGTGGCCTGACACTTCTGAGCTGTAGCGCACCGTTGGCGAGGCGTTCTCCTCCGTGCCCGCCACCAGCCGGGCGTTGCCGTGGATTTTCGCGCAGTCGCAGACCCAGACGTCGTTCTCATCGTTGCCTTCGAGGATCGCGTTTTCAAACACCTGCGCGCGATGCTCGATAAACGCGTGCGTCACCAGCGCGTGGCCGTAAATCTGGGCCTGATGCACCACCCGCGAGGCGCTGACTGTGGCGTTACCGTAAATATGTAGCGCGCTGTCGCTGTCTGCCGTTAAACCTTTCGCACCGACCACCAGGCTGTTTTGCATCACCCGCGCGTCACCGAAAATATGACACTCGCCGCGCACCACCGAGCACTGCACCATGGCGCGGCCGCTGACGTGCGCGCCGTCGCTGATTTCGGCGGCGTCAATCCAGGCATCGTCGCCAATGACCGCGTCATGATGAACAACGCAGGTCTGGCTTAAGCGCGCATTGCCGCGAACTTTCGCGCCCGCAAACACCACGCTGTTGTGGTCATAGACCCAGCAAGAGCCCTGCTGGCTGAGGTTCTCCTCGCTCTCCACCCAGCCGCCGGGCGTTCCGGCGCTGACATCGGCGAAATCGCACCGCGCGATAAGCTGGCGCAGCGTGACGGTGCAGGGCTCGCCGTGGCGGGTATAGCGAAAGACGCGCGTGGCTTCGCTGAGCTGATATTTATTCATCAGAATTTCCTTGCCAGAGACTCCCCATTAACCGTAGCAAATTTTTACGCGCCGGGAAGGCGATAGCGTTTACCGGGGAAGTTTTATAAAATGCATGCAAAATATATCTTTGCCGCATCGCCGGCAGAAAGCGTTTAAGGAACCCCCATGACCGTTCGTGATGAAAACTATTTCACTGAAAAATATGGCCTGACGGCCACGCACTCTGATGTCGTAAACGCCGTGAATTATGTCGAACCGGGCCGCGCGCTGGATCTCGGCTGCGGCAACGGGCGCAACAGCCTCTTTCTCGCCGCCCGTGGGTTTGACGTCACCGCGTGGGATAAAAACCCGGCGAGTATCGCCAACCTTGAGCGCATCGCGGCGGCGGAAGGGCTTAATCATTTGCATATCGCGGTGAAAGATTTAAATACGCTGCGTTTTGACGGGGAGTATGACTTTATTCTCTCCACCGTGGTGATGATGTTTCTTGAGCGCGACACCATTCCCGGGCTTATCGATAATATGCTGCGCTGCACCGCGCCGGGCGGTTATAACCTGATTGTCGCGGCGATGGATACTGACGATTATCCGTGCACCGTCGGTTTCCCGTTCGCGTTTCGCGAAGGGGAACTGCGCCGTTATTACGAAGGCTGGGAGTTAATTAAATACAATGAAGATGTCGGCCAGCTTCATAAAACCGACGCCAGCGGCAACCGCATTCGCTTACGTTTTGCGACGATGCTCGCGAAAAAACGTTAATGTGAGATTTTTTACGGAACCGCCGGTAGCGCGGTTCCGCATTAATGAAATAAAGATTTTTATATATTTTTATTGTTAGTATCAATTTTATTTATTGTTCTAATCCTATTTTACGTCCCGGATCGCTTTTTTCTCTTATCCTGCCGTTTTTATTACTCTTTTCGCACAGCCGTTTGCTATAAATTCAGTGCTCATCCACTCACAGGTAACGTTCTATGCACAGCACATCGGTATTTAAAGCTTCCGGCGTGGCGGCGCTATTGCTGCTTGCCGGTTGTTCCTCCAGCACCACCAAACCCGAGCAATATTCCGGCTTCCTGAAAGACTATTCGGGCCTTGAAAAAACCACGTCATCGACCGGCAAACCGGTGATGCGCTGGGTCGCGCCGGGCTTTAACCTGAATAATTATGACTCTATTGTTTACAACCCGGTGGTCTATTATCCGACGCCGAAACCGACTGCGCAGATCTCTCAGAAGGTGCTTGATGGCCTGCTGAATTACACCAACGATAAACTGAAAACCGCCGCCGCGAGCCGCAAGCCGCTGGTGACGACGCCCGGCCCGCGCAGCGTGATTTTCCGCGGCGCGATCACTGCCGTCGACAGCAGCAAAGAAGGGCTGCAATTCTATGAAGTGCTGCCGATTGCGCTGGTGGTGGCCGGAACCGAGGTCGCGACAGGCCATCGTACGATGGACACCAGCCTGTTTTTTGAAGGTGAGCTGATTGACGCGGCGACGCAGAAAACCGTGGTGAAAGTGGTGCGTAAAGGTGAGGGGAAAGATCTCAACAACGAGAAGACGCCGCTGACGGTCGACAACCTCAAACAGGTGATCGACGATATGGCGACCGACGCGCGCATGTTCGACCCCGCGCCGAAATAAACCGTACAGAGGGAGCCTGGCTCCCTCTTTTTTATCCCGCCCGTCGCGCCAGCAGCGCGTAGCTTATCCCGCCAGCCATTAACCCCCAGAAGGCCGACCCGACGCCGAGCAGCGTCACGCCGGACGCCGTCATCAGAAAGGTAATCAGCGCCGCGTCGCGGGTGCGTTCATTCGCCAGCGCCTGATGCAGGCTGCCGCCAATGGTGCCGAGCAGCGCCAGCCCGGCGAGCGTTTGCAGCCACGGCAGCGGCAGGGCAGTCATCAGCGCGCCGACGGAGCCGCCGAATACGCCCGCCAGCAGATAAAACACGCCCGCCATCGCCGCCGCTATCCAGCGCCTGTCGCGGTCCGGGTGCGCCTCCGGGCTCTGGCAGATGGCGGCGGTAATGGCGGCAATGCAAATGGAAAAAACACCAAAGGGCGCAAGGAGCAGCGCCAGCAGGCCGGTTGTGACCATCAACGGCGAAACCGGCACCCGGTAGCCGGAAGCCTGCAATGTGGCGACGCCTGGCGCGTTCTGCGAGGCCATCGTCACCAGAAAGAAGGGCAGGCCGACGCCGAGCAGCGAGGAGAGGCTGAACGCGGGCGAGACAAACTCCGGCGGTGCGAGGCGAAAATGCAGCGCTGCCGTGTTCACTTCGCCCTGTAACAGACAGACCGCGACGCCTGTCAGCAGCACGGCCACCACGGCGTAGCGCGGCGCGAAGACTTTACAGAGCAGCCACGCCCCCGTCATGGCGGCGCACAGAATAAAATGCCCTTCCAGCGTGCCGAACGCCTGTAGCCCGAAGCGCAGCAGAATGCCCGCCAGCATCGCGGCGGCCAGGCCCGGCGGAATGATTTTCATCAGGCGGGCGAACAGCCCCGTCGCGCCGCAAATCACAATCAGCGCCGAGGCGAAAATAAAAATCCCGACCGCTTCATGCAGATTGCTGCCCGCAAGGCCCGTCGCCAGCAGCGCCGCGCCGGGCGTTGACCAGGCGGTCAGCACCGGCGCGCGATACCACAGGCTTAGCGCAAGCGTGCTGACGCCCATGCCGATGCCGAGCATCGTCATCCAGCCCGCCGTTTGGGCAGGCGTGGCACCTGCCGCCGCGGCGGCCTGCCAGATAATAGCGGCAGAGCTGGCGTAGCCCACCAGCACCGCCACAAACCCTGCGATAACGGCAGGCGCCGGGGGAAGCGAAAAGCGCATACATACTCCGTTGTGCGTTATAACGTCCAGCGACTCTATCATCGTGCGCTATAACGCACAAGGCGCTATACTGGCACCCTCAAAGGAGAACGTATGGACATTACCGCCCATCTCGCGCAGACGCTGAAAGCGCTGCGCCAGCAGAAAAACTGGAGCCTGACCCAGGCGGCGCAGGAAACCGGCGTGTCGAAAGCGATGCTCGGCCAGATAGAGCGTAACGAATCGAGCCCGACGGTTGCCACGCTGTGGAAAATCGCCACCGGCTTTAACGTGCCGTTTTCGGCGTTTATCACACCGCCTGCGCCGGGGGCGCGTACCGTGTTTGACGCCCAGCAGACGATGCTGGTAGAGCCGGTGTTTCCGTGGGATGAACAGCTGCGCTTCGATATGCTCGCCGTTACGCTCGCGCCTGGCGCGCAGAGCGACTCCACGCCGCATGAGCGCGGCGTAACGGAGCATGTGGTGGTGATTGAGGGCGAGCTGGAGCTTCAGACGGACGGCGTCTGGCGGCGGCTCGGCCCTGGCGAAGGGCTGAAGTTTGCTGGCGACCGACCGCACGCCTACCGCAACGCGACGTCGTTGCCGGTGCGCTTTCATTCGCTTATTCACTACCCGGCGCCATAAAAAAAAACCGCAAGCAAGCTTGCGGCCAACGACAATCTACAACGACACGATGAAACTGAGGTGATAAGTCAGGAATACCGCCTCAGCGTATCCCTTGCGGCGTGCCGCGTGAAATAAACCTTTGTGCAATACTTTCCCGCAGAACGGCAAACCCGCAGCGGTACCGTGAAACAGTTTCCGAACGCCCCGAATGTGACTACAATAGCCGCCTTTCAAATAACGGATAACGACGAATTATGCGCCTGCAACCGCATCACCTTGAACTGCTCAGCCCCGCCCGCGATACCGCCATCGCCCGCGAAGCCATTCTGCACGGCGCAGATGCAGTCTATATCGGCGGCCCCGGTTTCGGTGCCCGCCACAACGCCAGCAACAGCCTCCAGGACATCGCAGACCTGGTGCCGTTCGCCCATCGCTTCGGCGCGAAGGTGTTTGTCACGCTGAACACCATTTTGCATGACGACGAGCTGGAGCCGGCCCGCAAGCTTATCGGCCAGTTCTATGACGCGGGCGTTGACGCCCTGATCGTGCAGGATATGGGCATCATGGAGCTGGATATTCCGCCCATCGAACTGCACGCCAGCACCCAGTGCGATATACGCAGCGTCGAAAAGGCGAAGTTTCTCTCCGACGCCGGTTTCTCGCAAATCGTGCTGGCGCGCGAGCTGAACCTCAACCAGATCCGCGCCATTCATGAGAACACTGACGCCACCATCGAATTCTTTATTCATGGCGCGCTGTGCGTGGCTTATTCGGGCCAGTGCTATATCTCCCACGCCCAGACCGGACGCAGCGCCAACCGCGGCGACTGCTCGCAGGCCTGCCGCCTGCCGTACACCCTGAAAGACGATCAGGGCCGCGTGGTGGCGTATGAAAAACACCTGCTGTCGATGAAAGATAACGATCAGACCGCCAACCTGGCGGCGCTGATTGACGCGGGCGTGCGCTCCTTCAAGATTGAAGGGCGCTACAAAGACATGAGCTACGTGAAAAACATCACGGCGCACTACCGCCAGATGCTCGACGCGATTATTGAAGATCGCGGCGATCTCGCACGTTCCTCCGCCGGTAACACGGCGCACTATTTCGTGCCGTCCACCGAGAAAACCTTCCACCGCGGCAGCACCGATTACTTCGTTAACGCCCGTAAAATCGATATTGGCGCGTTCGACACCCCGACGTTCGTCGGCCTGCCGGTCGGTGAAGTGCTGAGCGTCGGTAAAGATTATCTGGACGTTGAGGCCACCGAGCCGCTGGCCAACGGCGACGGGCTGAACGTTATGATTAAGCGTGAAGTGGTTGGCTTTCGCGTTAACGTGGCGGAAAAAACCGGCGAAAACCGCTACCGCGTTTTCCCGAACGAGATGCCAGCGGCACTGAAAACGCTGCGCCCGCACCACAAGCTTAACCGCAACCTCGATCACAACTGGCAGCAGGCGCTGCTGAAAACCTCCAGCGAGCGCCGCATCGGCGTGGATATCGAGCTTGGCGGCTGGCAGGAACAGCTGATCCTGACCATCACCAGCGAAGACGGCGTCAGCGTGACGCATACGCTTGACGGGCAGTTCGACGAAGCCAACAACCCGGAAAAAGCGCTGACCAGCCTGAAAGAGGGCCTGGCGAAACTGGGGCAGACTATCTATTTCGCCCGCGACGTGCAGGTGACGCTGCCGGGCGCGCTGTTTGTGCCTAACAGCCAGCTCAACGCGTTCCGCCGTGAAGCTATCGAGGCGCTGGACGCCGCGCGCCTGGCGAACTATCAGCGCGGCGCGCGCAAGCCGGTTTCCGTGCCGCCGCCGGTCTACCCGGAAACGCACCTGAGCTTCCTCGCGAACGTCTACAACCATAAGGCGCGTGAATTTTACCAGCGCTATGGCGTGCAGCTTATCGACGCTGCGTATGAGGCGCACGAGGAAAAAGGCGACGTGCCGGTGATGATCACCAAGCACTGCCTGCGCTTTGCCTTTAACCTCTGCCCGAAACAGGCGAAGGGCAACATCAAGAGCTGGAAGGCGACGCCGATGCAGCTGGTACACGGCGACGAAGTGTTAACGCTGCGCTTTGACTGCAAACCCTGCGAAATGCACGTGGTCGGCAAGATCAAAAACCATATCCTGAAAATGCCGCAGCCGGGCAGCGTGGTCGCCTCCATCAGCCCGGAAGATCTGCTGAAGACCCTGCCGAAACGCAAAAACGCCTGACACTCCTTCCCCGAAAAGCCAGAGCCCATGCTCTGGCTTTTTTTATCTTCATTCCATACCGCTCAACAAACCCGCACAAACTGGCCGTTCTCCAGGCGATTGCGCCGCTTCGCTTAAAAATAGGGTTGTCAGAATAGTACAAATCAAACTACTGTATATAAACACAGTAAATAACAACATAATGAATGGATGGAGTACGCCATGTTAATGATGCGACTCTTGCCACAGCCTGATGCCGAGGGGTTGCCGCTGTTCCTTGAGACAGTGGCCTGCGGATTTCCGTCGCCCGCTCAGGATTACGTCGAAAAGCGTGTAAGCCTTGACGCGCACTGCATTGTGCACCCGAACGCCACCTATTTTTTGCGGGCGGCCGGGGAGTCGATGAACGGTGCCGGGATCGAGGATGGCGATCTGCTGGTGGTGGACAGCGCCCTGAAGCCCCAGGAAGGCGATATCGTCGTGGCTGCGCTGGAAGGGGAGTTCACCGTCAAAACCCTGCGGCTGCACCCGGTGGCGCAACTGGTGCCGATGAACCCGGATTTCGCGCCGATCCCGCTTGGCGGCGACGCCGAGGTAGTGATCTTCGGCGTGGTCACCTGGGTGCTGAAGAAGAGGCGCTGAGATGTACGCGCTGGTGGATGTGAACAGCTTTTACGCCTCCTGCGAGATGGTGTTTCGCCCGGATCTGCGGGATAAACCGGTCGTGGTGCTGAGCAATAACGACGGCTGCGTCATTGCCCGCAGCCGCCAGGCGAAGGCGCTTGGCATCACCATGGCGGAACCCTATTTCAAACAGCGCGCGCTCTTTGAGCGTCATCGCGTGGCGGTCTTCAGCTCCAATTACGCGTTTTATGCCGACATGAGCAAACGCGTGATGGATATTCTCGAAGAGATGGCGCCGCAGGTGGAGATCTACTCGATCGACGAGGCGTTTGTCGATCTGCGCGGCGTCAGTAACGTGATGTCGCTGACCACCTTTGGGCAGGAGATCCGCGACCGTCTCTGGCGCGAAACGCACCTGCCGGTCGGCGTGGGCATCGCGCCCACCAAAACGCTCGCCAAGCTTGCCAATCTCGCCACCAAAAAATGGCCGAAGTCGGGCGCAGTGGTCGATCTCTCCGATCCCGCCCGGCTGCGCAGGGCGCTGGCGCATTTTAACGTTGAGGATGTCTGGGGCGTCGGGCGCAGGCTCAGCAAAAAGCTAACGGCGATGGGCATTGAGACCGCGTTTGATCTGGCCAACAGCCCGGCGTGGGTGATCCGCAAAAATTTCAACGTGGTGCTGGAGCGTACCGTACGCGAGCTGCGCGGCGAGCCGTGTCTGGCAATGGATGAATTTGTCGCGCCGAAGCAGCAGATCGTGTGCAGCCGTTCGTTTGGCTACCGCGTCACGGCTTACCAGGATATGCGCCAGGCGGTCTGCGCCTGGGCGGAGCGCGCCGCGGAAAAACTGCGCCAAGAGCATCAGTTCTGCCGCCAGGTGGCGGTGTTTATCCGCACCAGCCCGCATGATGAACCCGACGACCGCTACAGCAACCAGGCGCTGTGCCAGGCGCTGACGCCCACCAACGACACCCGCGAAATCGTGCGGCTGGCGGTAAGCGCGCTGGATGCCATCTGGCGCGCAGGCTATCGCTATATCAAAGCGGGCGTCATGCTGGGGGATTTTTTCAGCCAGGGCGTGGCGCAGCTTAATCTCTTCGATGAACACCCGCCACAGGCCAACAGCGCGCCGCTGATGCATCTGCTGGATGAATATAATCGCTCAGGCAGGGGGAAGCTCTGGTTCGCAGGTCAGGGGATCGTCAAGCCCTGGGCGATGAAGCGCGAATTCCTTTCGCCAGGTTACACCACCCGTTTTAGTGAATTACCGCGCGCGAGTTTGTGGTGAGGGGCTAACAATTACGCCTTCGCCGCGCTGCCGGTTAAACGTGGCCATAAAACGCTGCGCGGCGACAATAAAAGTCCGCCAGGTAAGGTGTTTCTGATGGTTCTAATAACCCCTCAGCACCGCTCCACCAGGTCAAATTCTTCAAACATCAGCGGCATGTCGGGTGAGAAACAGCCGGCGCGGGTGAAAAACGCCTCGTGCTCATTGCGCCAGTAAGCGAGGCTTAAATCGCCTTCGCCTTCCAGTGCGGCGAGTTGTTCAGTAACGTCGCAAAATTTCACCAGCCGTAGCGTGTGGGTGCGAATAACGCACAGCGGCTCGCCCGCGCCGTTGAGGATAATGTGGTAATCCCCCGGCAGGACCGGGTCGGCGTCTTGCCGCCAGGCGTGATAATCGCTGCAGCTGGCACGTTTGGTGCCGTGCGCCACCAGCGCGCCCAGTTCATCCGCCATGTGCGGTGAGTCGCCAAAGCCCCAGGCCGCGCGCCAGGGTATTTCTGTTGCAGTTCGTCTACGGTCATTCTGATACTTCCTTGTTAAATTAATGTAAGGAAATAGCATATCGTGAAAAAAGAGAGCCTGCTAATGATTATTTAATCGTTCGGTATGATTAATTAATCGGGGCGTTAAAATAAGCCGCTGTTTTTGCCCCGATAAAAAATAAAAACTGCCGTAAAGTAGTGTAAACGGGTTGAGAAAATTCTGGCGGCATGGTTTAATTCGGGCGTGTTTGACTACCGAGGCCAATTTTGATCCGCAACGACGAGAAGCAAGACCGCGGATAAATTGAAAGATTATGGACAACCTGTTCAATTGTTTTATCTCCCTGTTTTACGTTTCTTCCACTCCTTTCCCTGCCACCTTTCTTTGCGGTGAACAGCACTGGCGCACGGCGCTTTAGTCCGTCTCTCTTCTGAATTTTTTCAGGCCGTCACTGTACGCCTGTTACTGTTTTAATCGTTTTTAATGACGCGTATTTACGCGCCATCTGATATGCCTGTGTATTTTTTCAGGCAGGAGAGAGATTATGATTTACTGGATTTTATTAGCATTAGCGATTGTGTCGGAAATTACCGGGACGCTGGCATTAAAATGGGCAAGCGTTGGCGGTGGCCACGCCGGATTTATTTTAATGCTGGTGATGATATCCCTTTCTTATATTTTACTGTCTTTTTCTGTTAAGCGTATTGCGCTGGGTGTGGCTTACGCCCTGTGGGAAGGTGTCGGGATCGTCTTAATTACGCTCTTTAGCGTGTTGCTGTTTAACGAAACCCTGACGGTGCAAAAAGCGCTGGGCCTGCTGGTATTAATTGCCGGGATTTTACTGATCAAAACCGGCACCCGTACCGTGAGCCGCAAGGCGGAGGTGCGTCATGTCGCAGGTTGAGTTACAGCATATTCTCTGGCTGCTGCTGGCGATAGGCCTCGAAATTATCGCCAATATCTGGCTGAAATTCTCCGACGGCTTTCGCCGCCCGGTCTATGGCGTGGCGTCGCTTGCCGCCGTTCTCGCCGCCTTCAGTGCGCTGGGGCAGGCGGTGGAAGGCATCGATCTGGCGGTGGCGTACGCGCTGTGGGGCGGTTTCGGGATCGCCGCGACGGTGGCGGCAGGCTGGATTATGTTCGGCCAGCGGCTTAACCGCAAAGGCTGGGCCGGGCTTGGGCTGCTGCTGGTGGGTATGGTGATCATCAAGCTGGCGTAAGCCGTAAAGCAAAGAGAGAGGGGCGCTAAGCGCCCCTTTTTTTATTCGCTCGCCAGCGCTTCGAGGCGCTCGCGAAAACCGGTTACTGAAATCGCACGGTTATCGGCGCGCCAGCGGTCTTTGGCGGCGGGCGCTGAGCTCTGCACGCCAATCAGTTGCCAGCCGGTGTCGGTGCGCAGCATCAGCGGCGAGCCGCTGTCGCCCGGCAGCGTGTCGCACTGGTGCGCCAGCACGTTACGCTGCGCCCAGCCGGTAATCAGGCAATCCTGATGACTGTAGAGCGCGTCGAGATGATCTTCCGGGTAGCCGGACTGCGTCACGCGCCGCCCTGTCGCTTTGAGCGCCCGGTTCAGGGCCGCGCGATCGCCTTCGAACAGCGGCAGCGGCGTCAGGCCAGACGGCGGGTTACGCAGAATAATCAGCCCGAAATCTTCCGGCGCGGCGGACGAGGGCACAATCCAGCCTTCGCCGTCGGCTTTCAGTTTATGCCCGAGCGACGGCGACACGCGCCCTTCAATGCTGTGAATTTCGTAGCGCCACGCCCCTTTATGCGACACAAAACGCAGCGCCACCGCACGGTCTGGGGTGCCGTCCGGCGGAGAGAGCAAACAGTGCCCGGCGGTCAGCGCCAGGTGCGGGGAGATAAGCGTGGCGGTACACAGGTTACCGCTTTCGGTTTCAAGCTGGCCGATGGCATCCCACGGGGACGCGGCCGGGTCCGGTACGGGCGTGCGGTCATCATGACCAAAAAAGAGGGTCTGAACGTCGCTTGCGGTCTCAGACGCGTCATCGCCCTCGTCGGCATGGGTAATAAAAGCGGGTAATAGTAGCGATCCCAGTAACAAAAAAACGGTTTTGCGCATATCACTCTCTGGTGGGGCAATTATGATTATTAAAGTAACCCTGTGAGGTAACTATAGACGTGACGCGAGCAAAGTGAGAATAAAATCAGCGTGCTAGCGACGTTTACCAGTAAAAAAAGATCGACAGCGCGCCGCATAACAGCAGCAGCGTCAGGATTATCTCAAACTGATAGCGGCGGATCATGTCGGGCCTCCGGAAACGCAGCCCGCGCGTCCGGCGCAAACGGCGACGCGCGTGCCTGAGCGCGCAGGCCTGACAAAAGCGGCGAAAAAAAACGGCGGGGCGTGAAGAGACTATAACGGCGCGGCGGGGCGGGCGTCCGTAGGTGATTAGTATCGGCGTGTAACGGAATGTACACACCGGGCGCGCGGCCCGGCGTATACGACGGCGCTACAGGTAGCGGGCTGTCAGGTGATCGCGGAAATAGCGCGGGTTGAGATCGTCGCCGGTGGCGTTAATCATCAGCTGCGAAGTGGTAAAGCGGCTGCCGTGCTGCCACACCGACTGACGCAGCCAGTCAAACAGCGCGCGCAGATCGCCTGCGCCAATCGAGGCATCCAGGTTCGGCAGCGCCTGGCGTGCAGCGTGGAAAAGCTGAGCGGCATACATCGCGCCAAGCGTGTACGACGGGAAGTAACCAAAGCCGCCATCCGTCCAGTGAATATCCTGCATACAGCCGTCGCGGTAGTTGCCGGTGGTGGAGAGCCCCAGCCACTGCTGCATTTTCTCATCCCACAGGGCCGGAATGTCGTCCACTTCAATATCGCCGTCGATCAGCGCCCGCTCAATCTCGTAGCGCAGCACCACGTGAGCCGGGTAGCTCACTTCATCGGCATCGACGCGGATAAAGCCTGGCTTGACGCGCTGGTTCCACGCCAGATAGTTCTCCTCTTCAAACGCTGGTTGCTTGCCGAAACGCGAGACCACCTGCGGCAGCAGCAGCTTCAGGAACGGACGGCTGCGCCCGAGCTGCATTTCGAAGAACAGGCTCTGGGATTCATGGATAGCGGTAGAGCGGGCAAGCGCCACCGGCTGGCCCGGCCATTCGCGCGGCAGGTTTTGCTCATAACGGGCATGGCCGGTTTCGTGGATCACGCCAAACAGCGCGCTGAAGAGTTCGTTTTCGTCATAGCGGGTGGTGATGCGCACATCTTCCGGCACGCCGCCGCAGAACGGGTGCGCGCTGACATCCAGCCTGCCGCCGTCGAAATCAAAGCCGAGAAGGCGCATCGCCTCAAGGCCCAGCTCGCGCTGTTGCGCCACCGGGAACGGCCCCTGCGGTGTGGTGAGAACGGTGCGTTCCTGTTTTTCCACCGCGCGGGCGAGGAGATCCGGCAGCCAGCTGCGCAGATCGCCAAACAGCGTATCGAGACGCGCGCTGGTCATGTCCGGTTCGAAAATATCGAGCAGGGCGTCATAGCGCGAACAGCCTTTGGCTTCGGCGCGAATAGCGGCCTCTTCACGGCTCAGCTTGACTACCTCTTTGAGATTTTCCGAGAAGCCGTCCCAGTCGTTGGCCGGACGCTGGCTGCGCCAGGCGTGTTCGCAGCGGCTGCCCGCGAGCGATTTGGCCTCGACCAGCGCTTCCGGCAGCAGCGCCGCCTGCTGGTAGTGGCGCTGCATTTCGCGCAGGTTTGCCTGTTCGAGATCGTTTAAGTCTTCCTGTTCCGCGCCGCGCAGCCATTCGGCCATCTTTTTGTCGGTCAGGATCTGATGCTGCAACACGCTCAGCTCCGCCAGGGCTTCGCCGCGCGCACGGCTGCCGCCCGGCGGCATCATGGCGAACATATCCCAGCTTGCGATAGCGGAGAGATGAGAGAAGCGGGAAAGCCGCAGGAACGTGCGGCTAAGCTGTTGATAGTTTTTGTTTTCCATAAGGCCTCGTGACGTTGTCGGCAAGCAGAAAAGGTAGCACTAACCCTGACGAAACACGAGGCCCGAAGGGCGATTAACGGACGCGGCGGTGCAGCCCGCCGCCCACCAGCAGCGCCAGCACCAGCAGCAGCGCGATAAACCCGCCGACGCCGTTCCAGCCGTAGCGGTGCCAGAACAGCCCGCCGAGCGTGCCCGCGAAGCTTGAGCCTAAGTAATAGCTGAACAGATAGAGTGAGGACGCCTGGCCTTTGGCGCGCCGCGCCCGCGGGCCTATCCAGCTGCTCGCAACGGAGTGCGCCGCAAAGAACCCGGCGGAGAAGAGCAGCATACCCGCGAAAATCAGCCACAGGGATGAGAACAGCGTGAGGAGCAGGCCGCACAGCATCACGCCGGTAAAGCCGAGCATCACCGGGCCGCGGCCGAAACGCGCGGTCATCGCGCCCGCTTTCGGCGAGCTCCAGGTGCCGGTGAGATACGCGACCGACAGCAGGCCCACCGCCGCCTGGCTTAAGTGCCAGGGCGACAGCATCAGCCGATAGCCGATGTAGTTAAACAGCGTCACAAACGCGCCCATCAGCAGAAAGCCTTCGGCGAAGAGCAGCGGCAGGCCGTCGTCGCGCCAGTGCAGGCGAAAGTTAATCAGCAGCGTGCGCGGGCGCAGCGACGAGGCGCGAAAATGGCGTGAGGCCGGAAGAATTTTCCAGAACATCAGCGCCGCCGCGAGCGCAAAGCAGCCGATAAACGCCATCGCCACGCGCCAGCTGAAGAAATCGGTGATAACCCCGGTGAGCAGACGGCCGCTCATCCCGCCAATTGAGTTGCCGCTGATGTAAAGCCCCATCGAGAACGCCACCATGCTGGGGTGGATCTCCTCGGAAAGATAGGTCATGCCGACGGCCGCCACGCCGCTCAGCGACAGCCCAATCAGCGCGCGCATCAGCAGAATGCCGTGCCAGCTGTGCATCATGGTGGCGAGCAGGGTGCAGATGGAGGCCAGCAGCAGAGCGGTGACCATCACGTTCTTGCGCCCGATAGCGTCGGACAGCGGCCCGGTGAACAGCAGCCCCACGGCCAGCATCCCCGTGGCGACCGAGAGCGAAATACTGCTGGCGGCAGGCGTGACGCCAAATTCCTGCGACAGCACCGGCAGAATGGGCTGTACGCAGTAGAGCAGGGCGAAGGTGGCGAGGCCCGCCGAGAAGAGCGCGAGCGTGACGCGCATAAAGGCGGGCGTGCCGCGTTTGATATACGTTGCCGGCGCGGCAGTTACGGTATCGTCAGCAGCCTGCGCCGACGGGGCGCTGACGGTAGTGGTACGACTCACAGCATATCCTTACGTAATATCCCCGCGATTGCTGGCTGCGGGTGAGGCACACACACGAAGAGTAGAAAGCGGCGAATCATCTGTCTAATATATTAATAATCTCAAATAATATGTATTAAATATGAATATCGAACTGCGTCATCTTCGCTATTTTGTAGCGGTGGCGGAAGAGCTGCATTTTGGCCGCGCCGCCGCCCGCCTGAATATCTCCCAGCCGCCGTTAAGCCAGCAGATCCAGGCGCTGGAAGCCCAGACCGGCGCACGGCTGCTGGCCCGCACCAACCGCAGCGTCACGCTCACGGCGGCGGGCAGGCAGTTTCTCGCCGACAGCCGCCAGATTTTAAGCGAGGTGGAAGCCGCGGCGGTGCGCGCCGCGCGCCTGCATAACGGTGAGACCGGCGAACTGCGCATCGGTTTTACGTCATCGGCGCCGTTTATCCGCGCCATTTCCGACACGCTTTCCGTGTTTCGCCGTCGCTACCCGGATGTGCATTTACAGACGCTTGAGATAAACACCCGCTCGCAGATAGCGCCGCTGACCGAAGGGCGGCTCGATGTCGGGCTGATGCGTAATACCCCGCTGCCGGAGACGCTCGCCTGGCAACTGGTGCTGCGCGAGCCGCTGCTGGCGCTCATCCCCTGCGATCATCCGCTCGCCGCGCGCGAGGCGGTGTCGATAAGTGAGCTGGCGGGCGAGCCGTTCGTCTTTTTTGACCCGCACGTTGGCACCGGGCTGTATGACGATATTCTCGGGCTGTTGCATCGCTACGGCGTGCAGCCGCGCATCACGCAGGAGGTGGGCGAAGCGATGACCATCATTGGCCTGGTGGCGGCGGGGCTCGGCGTGTCGATTCTTCCGGCGTCGTTTCAGCGCGTGCGGTTAGAGGAGATGCGCTGGGTAAAACTGCAGGAGCCGGATGCAATTTCAGAAATGTGGCTGGTCTGGGCGCGGCATCAGGAGCAAAGCGCTGCGGCACAACGTTTTATTTCTCTGCTTAACGGGGCCGCGCAATGGCCGGAAACGGCCGCCGATCTGTATAAAAATGTGCGGTAAATCACAAGGCTAAGTAAAAATTTGACGCGCCCTGGCGAAGTGATTCACCATAGCCGAATGTTTATTTCGAAGCGCGAAAATAAGGGAGCAGGACGTGGTTGCTGACAGTCAACCGGGCCATATCGATCAGATAAAACAGACCAATGCGGGCGCTGTCTATCGCCTGATTGATCAGCTTGGCCCGGTATCACGTATCGATCTTTCCAGACTGGCGCAACTCGCCCCCGCCAGCATTACCAAAATCGTGCGCGAAATGCTGGAGGCGCATCTGGTTCAGGAGACGGAAATCCAGGAGCCAGGCAGCCGTGGTCGCCCCGCCGTAGGGCTCGCGGTGGAAACCGACGCCTGGCACTACCTTTCGGTGCGCATCAACCGCGGTGAAATCAACCTCGCGCTGCGCGATCTCAGCAGCAAACTGGTGGTGGAAGAGCAGCTCGATCTGCCGTTGCAGGAGGCCCGCCCGCTGCTCGATCGCATTATCGACCATATCGATCGCTTTTTTATCCGCCATCAGCGCCAGCTGGAGCGCCTCACCGCCATCGCCATTACGCTGCCTGGCGTGATTGATACCGAACACGGGCTGGTGCGCCAGATGCCGTTTTATGACGTCGTCGATATGCCGCTTGGCGCGGCGCTGGAAGCGCACACCGGCGTACCGGTGTTTGTTCAGCATGACATCAGCGCCTGGACGATGGCCGAAGGGCTGTTCGGCGCGTCACGCGGCGCGCGCGACGTGATTCAGGTGGTTATCGATCATAACGTCGGCGCGGGCGTCATTACCGACGGCCGCCTGCTGCACGCGGGCAGCAGCAGCCTGGTGGAGATTGGCCACACGCAGGTCGATCCTTACGGCAAGCGCTGCTACTGCGGCAACCACGGCTGCCTTGAAACTATCGCCAGCATCGACAGCGTGCTGGAGCTGGCGCAGCAGCGGATGAATCAGTCGATGGGCTCGATGCTGCACGGACAGCCGCTTAGCGTGGAGTCGCTGTGCGACGCGGCGCTGGCGGGCGATCTGCTGGCGCGCGATATTATTCTCGGCGTCGGCGTTAACGTCGGGCGCATTCTCGCGATTATGGTCAATCTGTTTAATCCACAAAAAATTCTGATTGGTTCGCCGCTTAACCGGGCGTCCGATATTCTCTTTCCGGCGATTGCTGACGCCGTTCGCCAGCAGTCGCTGCCCGCCTACAGCCGGAACATCAGCGTGGAAAGCACCCAGTTCTCAAACCGCGGCACGATGGCGGGCGCAGCGCTGGTGAAAGACGCGATGTATAACGGTTCGTTGTTGATTCGCCTGCTGCAAGGCTGACGACTTGCCCTTGATCCACTAAAAATTGCGCTAACTCAAGCTGACCCTGAAAGTCTTCTTTTAGACTTTTGCCACTGGATCATTCTTTTTAACACAATGGCAGATGGAGTCAGCGATGCTTAAGCGCGTCTTTATTACCGGTACAGATACCGCCGTCGGGAAAACGGTGGTTTCCCGCGCCCTGTTACAGGCGCTGGCCGCCACCGGCAAACGCGTGGTGGGCTATAAGCCGGTGGCGAAAGGCAGCAAAATGACGCCGGAGGGGCTGCGCAACAAAGATGCCCTGGTGCTGCAAAGCGTCTCATCCCTGGCGCTGCCGTATGAGGCCATCAACCCCATCGCGTTCAGCGAAGAAGAGAGCAGCGTGGCGCACAGCTGCGCCATTAACTATTCGCTGCTGTCAAACGGCCTCGCGCAGCTGGGTGAGCAGGCGGATCACGTGGTGGTGGAGGGCACAGGCGGCTGGCGCAGCCTGATGAACGATTTACGCCCGCTTTCCGACTGGGTGGTGCAGGAGCAGTTGCCGGTGTTGATGGTGGTCGGCATTCAGGAAGGGTGTCTGAACCATGCGCTGTTAACCGCGCAGGCGATTGCGAGCGACGGTCTGCCGCTGGTGGGCTGGGTGGCGAACCGGATAAATCCGGGGCTTGCGCATTACGCCGAAATTATCGAGGTGTTAAGCCAGAAGCTGCCCGCGCCGCTGGTTGGCGAATTACCGTATCTGCCGCGCGCCGAGCAGCGCGATTTAGCGAAGTGGGTGGATGTCACGCGTCTTGGTGCAACCGACCCGTTGCGCGCCGCGGTGTGAGTGGTTTTATGGCGGGTGCGCTGCGCTTACCCGCCCTACGGAACAGACGGTGGAGCAATAATGTAGGGCGGGTAAGCGCAGCGCACCCGCCTTGTGGAACAGACGGCAGGAGACGCACCCGCCGTTTTACTCACCCTTCGTGAATATTGAGCGCCCGTCGCGTACGCCCGGAGCTGAGATAATCGGCGATATAATCCTGTGAAATCTCACCGCTGTAGCGGCCGTCTTCATCCACGATCGGCATCCAGACCGTGTTGTGCTCGTAAAGACGTGATAACACCACGCGCAGGTTATCTTCCGCTTTACCGGTCACGCGGAACGGGTGGGTGATATCGGCGCAAACGCCCGTTGCGCCGCGCGCTTCGCGACGCTTCACAAATCCCAGCGGCTTCTCGTTCTCGTCCACCACCGTTACGGAACGCATATCGTTGTCGTCCATCAGCGCGAACGCCTCTGCAAGCGGCGTCGAGCTACGCACTGTAATCGTCGGCTGTTTGTCCGTCACATCGCCCGCCTGAATCAGCAGCAGGCGTTTCAGCGTACGATCCTGGCCCACAAAAGAGCCGACAAACTCGTTGGCCGGTTTCGCGAGCAGCTCGTCGGGGCTGGCGCACTGAATGATTTTCCCCTGGCGGAACACTGCGATGCGATCGCCAAGCTTCAGCGCTTCGTCGATATCGTGGCTCACCAGCATCACCGTTTTCTTCAGCTGGCGCTGCATCTCCAGGAACTGATTCTGGATAACCTCGCGGTTAATCGGGTCGACCGCGCCGAAAGGCTCATCCATCAGCAGCACCGGCGGATCCGCCGCCAGCGCGCGAATAACGCCGATACGCTGCTGCTGGCCGCCGGACATCTCTTTCGGGTAGCGGTTGAGGAAGCGTTTCGGATCCAGCGCCACCATCGCCATCAGCTCGGTCGCGCGTTCCTTGCAGCGCGCTTTATCCCAGCCCAGCATCCGCGGCACCACGGTGATGTTCTCTTCAATCGTCATATTCGGGAACAGGCCAATCTGCTGAATGACATAACCGATATTGCGGCGCAGCGTGACGGTATCGAGATCGGTTGTGTCTTCGCCGTTAATAAAAATCTTGCCGCCGGAGGGCGCTATCAGCCGGTTGATCATTTTAAGCGTCGTGGTCTTGCCGCAGCCAGACGGGCCGAGCAGCACGCACATTTCGCCTTCCGGCACGTTCAGGTTGACGTTATCGACGGCGTTAAACGTCTGGCCGTTCTTCTGCACAAACTGTTTGGTGAGGTTTTCAAGTTTAATCATTAGCGGATCCCCTTCGGCGTCAGCACAACCTGCAGGCGGTGCAGTAACCAGTCCAGAATAATGGCCAGTAAACAGATCATCAGCGCACCGGCGATAAGCATACGAATGTCGCTCCCGCCAATGCCGTTAAGCAGCAGTAACCCCAGGCCGCCCGCGCCGATAACGGCGGCGATCGCCATCACGCCGATATTCATCACGACGGCGGTACGAATGCCGCCGAAAATCACCGGCAGCGCCATGGGAATTTCCACCCAGCGCAGGCGCTGCCAGAACGTCATGCCGATACCGCGACCGGCTTCGCGAAGCCCCGGCGGCAGGCTGTCGAGCGCGGTGTGCGTGTTACGCACGATCGGCAGCAGCGAGTAAAGAAACACGGCGGTGATGGCGGGCAGAGCGCCAATGCCCTGGCCTATCAGCGAGAAGAGCGGGATCATCAGCCCGAACAGGGCGATGGACGGAATGGTCAGCACCAGCGTCGCGAGCCCCAGCACCGGCGTGGCGAGCCATTTATGGCGCACAATCAGAATGCCGAGCGGCACCCCGATAACAATCGCAAAGCCCACCGCCAGCAGCACCAGCCACAGGTGCTGGAACGTAAGGCTCGCCAGAAAACCGGCGTTATCGATCATATAGTGAATGGTATCCATCATCCCTCCTTAAAGCAGACCTTTGTCGCGCAGGAAGTCGCGGGCGACCTGCTGCGGCGTCTGGTGATCGATATCCACCTTCGCGTTAAGCGTGGTGATGGTCTCGTTATCCATCAGGCCGGAGATCGTATTCAGCGCCTCCTCAAGCCCCGGATTCGCCGCCAGCGTATCCTTACGCACGACAGGCGTAACGGCGTAGCTCGGGAAAAAGCCCTTATCATCTTCCAGCACTTTTAAATCGAAGCCTTTCACGCGCCCGTCGGTGGCGTAGACCAGGCCCGCGTCCACAAAGCCGTCGCGGATGGCGTTATAGACCAGCCCCGGGTCCATCTGGCGGATTTGCGGGCGGTCGAGCGGCATGTTGTACGCCTGTTGCAGCGGTTTCATGCCGTCACTGCGCCCGTAAAACTCCAGGTCGAGCGCCAGCATCCAGTTGTTATCCGGGTCGGTTTTGCGCACCTGTTCGACTTTCTGCGCCAGCTGCGAAATCGTCGAAATATGCTCCTCTTCGGCGCGCTTGCGCTGCATCGCGAACGCGTAGGTGTTGTTCATGCTGGCGGGTTTCAGCCACACCAGCCCGAGCTTCGCGTCGAGCTTTTTCACCGTGTTATAGGTTTCCTCGGGCGTCATTCGTTTATTGATATGGTTGAAGATAATCAGCGACGTGCCGGTGTACTCCCAGGTCATGTCCACCTGTTTGTTGATCATGGCGTTGCGCGAAATTACCGTCGCGATATTGGTGCGCGGCTCCACCTGAAAGCCTTTCTTTTGCAGGTAAAGCACCGTCATGGCGGAGAGAATATGTTGCTCGGTAAAGCTCTTGGTGGTCAGCACCAGCGGTGCGGCGCGGGCGGCGGTCGTGGCCAGCAAGAGGCCCGCGGCGGCGAGAGCCAGCCAGCGATTCAGCAGGGTCATCGGAATCTCCTTATCATCAGGCGGTATGCGGGCTGAGCACGCGGCCAAGTGCTGCGAGCGCCATATCCAGAATCAGCGCGAACAAGGCCGTGGCGGCGGCGCCAAGAATGAGCGTCGGAAAATCGTTCAGATAGATGCCAGGGAAAATCAGCTCGCCGAAGCTGCTCGCGCCGATAAGAAAGGCGAGCGGCGCGGTGCCGACGTTAATGGCGGTCGCGATGCGAATGCCGGAGAGCATCACCGGCCAGGCGTTTGGCAGCTCCACCTGCCACAGCCGCTGGCCTTTGGTCATTCCAATGCCGTTGGCGGCTTCAATCAGCGAGCCCGGCACCGAGCAGAGCCCGGCGTAGGTGTTACGCACAATCGGCAGCAGAGAAGCCAGAAACAGCGCCACGATAGCGGGTTTATCGCCAATGCCGACGACGACCATCGCCAGTGCCAGCACCGCCAGCGGTGGCAGGGTATTGCCGACGTTAAAAATCTGCATCGCGTATTCCGCAAAGCGGCGCGCGGCCGGACGGCTTAACAGAATGCCGCTCGGGATACCGACGGCGAGCGCCAGCGCCATTGAACTGAACACCAGAATCAGGTGCTGTTTACCCAGATAAAGCAGATCTTCGCGGCGGGCGGCGAGGGTCTCGGGGCCGATGCCCCAGACCAGTAAGGCAATAACGGCCGCGAGCCCGGCCAGCGCCCCGATGGCGCGTAAAGTCAGTGAGGCTTTCTGCATGAGGCGTTGTCTCCCTGGTGCACGTTTTATGGCGATAAGGCTCGCCTGTTGTTATGCCGTGTGTCGGCAGGGTGTATTGAGCTATAGCAACCGGGCGGGAAGGATTCCACATTACGTGACATTTATCTGGCGAATGATTTACCCGGGCAATTAACGATTTCCCCTTATCCCGCCTCGCTTCCCGGGCGCGACAGAGAATTATCTTAAAAGGCAGGTAGAGGAAGTGACGCCGTAACAAAACGGGCGTCTATAGCGAAAAAATCCCGGCAGGGCGCGCAGTTATGGTAGCGTCAGAAAAAACTGAAACCAGAAAGTGGAACGTAAAACGATGGGGCTGTTGATTAAAGCGCTGCTCGGCGCGGCGGTAGTGGTGCTGATAGGCATGCTGTCGAAAACCAAAAATTACTATATCGCAGGGCTTATCCCGCTTTTTCCGACGTTTGCGCTGATTGCCCACTATATCGTCGTCACCGGGCGCGGCGTGGAGGCGCTTCGCACCACGGTGATTTTCGGTATGTGGGCCATCATTCCTTATTTTGTCTATCTGGCCTCGCTGTGGGTGCTAAGCGGCATGGTTAAAGTGCCGCTGGCGCTCGGCGGCGCGGTGGCCTGCTGGTGCCTGAGCGCCTGGCTGCTGATTGCGCTCTGGAGCCGCTTTCACTAACGGTAAAGCGTTTTTTGCGAAACCGGCATCAGCAGCCCGCTGCGCCAGTGGGTAAGCGTCGCACGGGTCAGCTCGCCCAGCGCCTCGTAAAACGGATGTTGCGCCTGCGCGCAGAACACCTCCAGAAAGCGCGGCGCGAAGGGCAGCAGATGCCAGGCCAGCAACTCATCGAGCTCGCGGGTTTTTCCCTGTTCCGCAAGCCAGGCCGCCAGCAGCAACAGCAGACCGATATGATCCGCGGGCTCATTTAGCGGCGTTTCAAAGGCGATGGCGTTGTCACGCAGCCACCCCTGCAGCGCAAGCGTGGAGTCGCCAAACAGCACCGATTCACGATCGAGCCAGACCGATCCCCACGGCGGCGCGGGCAGCGCGTGCGGGCCGATAAAGAGCCGCTGCCACGCCTGCGCCAGCGTTTCATCCCCGTTGTTCAGCGTGTAAAACCCGGTCACGCGTGCGCTATCAAACCCGCAGGGCCATTCGCGTTCCCAGCCCGGCATACGCAGCGCGTCCACAATGGCGCGCGCTTCGGGTGCCTCGGGTGAGTAATAAAAGAGCGCGCCCAGAATGCGGGCGCAACAGGCGATATCCGTTAATTTTTCTTTCACTGCGTCACTGTCCTGAAAAAGCCGGGCGGCGTCGCCGCCCGGAGATTATCCCGCAACGGCCATACCGACCGTCATGTGCAGCCCATAAAAGAGGCCGCGACCGATAAGCTCGCCTGCCAGTACCAGCGCAAACCCTGCCGCCAGCCCCCACGGGCGCGGCGGAACGCGGCGCACCAGCGGGCAGAGCCAACAGCCGATGCCGAGCGCCAGCAATACCATGCGCCACGCCTGCCAGAAGCCGTAATCCGGCAGCAGGGCGCTCGCCTGTTGTACGGAGCTGTGAATGCCTGCAAGGCCCGCGCTCTGCATCAGCGCCGCCGCGACGCTTATCACCAGTGCGAATACGCTCACCATCGCGAACTCCCGCGGGCCAGCGACGCCCGCGACGGCGAGCAGAAGCGCGCCGAGCAGCGGCCCGCCGAGAAACGCCGTCAGGAAAAAGCCGAGCGTGGTATAGCCGTTATGCCAGGTCGGCACGGTGTTTATCTGATAAACGTGGGTCATCGCGAAGATAAACAGTACGCCGAGCGCCATCGCCACGATAAGCCAGATTTTCCCGAGCGCGTCGGGCATTTTCCCCAGCACCGCCACCAGCCACCACAGCCCACCGACCGCGAAAAACAGCGATCCGCTGGCGATTTCATTACTGAGCGGCGAGTGCCCGAGGCGGTTCAGTGAATTGAACGCGCGCAGCGGCGAGCCGAGATGCATCACCGAGGCGAGAAAGGCGATGCCCATCAACACCCAGAGAAAAAACATGGCGCGCACCATGCGCGGGCGTTCATCCTTAAGGCCTGTAAACCACGCCAGCCCGGTGACGATAAGCCCGCCCGCCACGCACTGGCCGAGCACGGTGAATAACACCAGCGGCCATTCATGCCATCCGCTTCCCATTTCAGACCTCCTTCGGATTCGCCAGTTTGCCGGTGGTGTCACCGGTCGGGCGGCTGTTTGCGTTGGGTTTAATCACAATATTCGGGCGGGTAAAGTGCGCGGCGGGCAGCGGCGCGACCTGCGCCAGCGAACCGTACTTTTTACGCAGTTCGTCAATCGGCGCCATATCCAGCGCGCGCAGCGGGCAGGACTCAACGCAAATCGGTTTTTTGCCCTCAGCGATGCGTTCATAGCAACCGTCGCATTTAGTCATATGCCCTTTGGCGGCGTTGTACTGCGGCGCGCCGTACGGACAGGCCATATGGCAGTAGCGACAACCAATGCAGACCTCTTCATTCACCACCACAAAACCGTCCTCGCGCTTGTGCATCGCACCGCTGGGGCACACTTTGGTGCAGGCCGGATCTTCACAGTGGTTACAGGCTATTGAGAGGTAGTAAGCGAAGACGTTCTGATGCCAGACGCCGTTATCCTCCTGCCAGTCGCCGCCCGCGTATTCATAGATGCGGCGAAAGCTGACGTCAGGGGTGAGATCTTTGTAATCCTTGCACGCCAGCTCGCAGGTTTTACACCCGGTGCAGCGGCTGGAATCGATATAAAAGCCGTATTGTGTGGTCATCGGAACTCCTTACACCCTGGCAAGCTGAACGAGATTGCTGTGCGACGGATTGCCTTTCGCCAGCGGCGAGGGCCGTTGCGTGGTCAGCACATTGATAGAGCCGGCGTGATCGACGCCCTGCGCATCAGGCTGGTACCACGCGCCTTCGCCCAGCGCCACGACGCCGGGCATAATACGCGGCGTCACTTTCGCCTCGATGCGCGCTTCGCCGCGCGCATTCCAGACCCGCACCAGGTCACCATCGTTGATGCCGCGCGCCTGCGCATCCTGCGGGTTTATCCAGACCTGCTGGCGACACGCGGCCTGTAACACGTCCACGTTGCCGTAAGTCGAGTGGGTGCGGGATTTGTAGTGAAAATCGGTGAGCTGGAGCGGGTACTGCGCGCGCAGCGGGTCGCTTACCTGTTCAAAACCGGGGCTGTAGACCGGCAGCGGGTGAATGACATCGCCTTCCGGCAGCTGCCAGTGCGCGGCGATGTCGGCAAGCGCCGACGAGTAGATCTCGATTTTACCGGAGGGCGTGTCGAGCGGGTTGGCAGTCGGGGCTTCCCGGAAAGCCTGATAGGCGACGTGATGGCCCTGCGGATCACGAAGCTTAAAGATCCCCTGTTGGCGGAACGTGTCGAAATCCGGCAGTTCCGGGATCGCGCGCCGCGACTGCGCGTAAAGGTGACGCAGCCAGCCTTCCTGAGTACGGCCTTCGGTAAATTTATCACTGACACCCATGCGCACGGCGAGCGCGCTGGTGATGTCATAGATAGTGCGACACTCAAAGCGCGGCGCAATCGCCTGATCGGCGAAAATCACATAGGCCATATTGCCGCAGGAGGCGTCGAGCGCGAAATCCATCTGCTCCGACGCGGTGCAGTCCGGCAGCAGGATATCGGCATAGCGCGCCGAGGCGGTCATATGGCAGTCGATCACCACAATCAGCTCGCACTTTTTGTCATCCTGCAAAATTTCATGGGTGCGGTTGATCTGCGAATGCTGATTGATAAGACAGTTACCGGCGTAGTTCCAGATCATCTTAATCGGTACGTCGAGCTTCTCTTTGCCGCGCACGCCGTCGGCGGTGGCGGTCATCGACGGGCCGCGCTCGATAGCGTCGGTCCAGGTGAACATCGAGATGCTGGTCTCAACGGGGTTTTGAAGCGTCGGCATTCGTTCGAAAGGGAGTGAAAACGAGCCTTCGCGCGCGCCGCTGTTGCCGCCGTGAATGCCGACGTTCCCCGTGAGGATGGGGAGCATCGCTATCGCGCGGCAGGCCAGCTCGCCATTGGAATGGCGTTGCGGCCCCCAGCCCTGGGCGATGAACGCCGGTTTCGCCTCGCCGATTTCACGGGCGAGTTTGATAATGCGCGCTTCGGGAATGCCGGTGATGGGGGCGGCCCAGGCGGGCGTTTTGGCGGTGCCATCCGGCCCGTCGCCGAGAATATACGCCTTATAGTGGCCGTTCGCGGGCGCGCCGGGCGGCAGCGTTTTCTCGTCGTAGCCAACGCAATAATTATCCAGGAAAGGCTGATCGACATAGTTTTCAGTGATCAACACCCAGGCGATCGCGGACGCCAGCGCGGCGTCGGTGCCGGGGCGGATCGGGATCCACTCATCCTCGCGTCCGGCGGCCGTGTCGGTATAGCGCGGATCGATGACTATCATCCGCGCCTGCGATTTCGCGCGCGCCTGCTCAAGGTAATACGTCACGCCGCCGCCGCTCATGCGGGTTTCGCCGGGGTTATTGCCAAACAGCACCACCAGCTTGCTGTTTTCAATATCAGACGGGCTGTTGCCGTCGGCCCAGCCGCCATAGGTGTAACTAAGGCCGGCTGCGATCTGCGCGCTGGAGTAATCGCCGTAATGATTAAGATAGCCGCCGCAGCAGTTCATCAGCCGGGCAAGCAGCGTTTTCCCCGGCGGCCAGGAGCGCGTCATGGTGCCGCCGAGCGTGCCGGTGCCGTAGTTAAGGTAAATCGCCTCGTTACCGTAGTCGCTGATGATGCGCTTCATGCCCTGGGCGATGGTGTCCAGCGCTTCATCCCAGCTGATGCGCACAAATTTGCCTTCGCCACGTTTGCCGACGCGCTTCATCGGGTATTTCAGGCGGTCCGGGTTGTAGACGCGTCGTCGCATGGAGCGGCCACGCAGGCAGGCGCGCACCTGGTGCAGCCCGTTGTAGTCATCACTGCCCGTGTTATCGGTTTCAACATAGCGGATTTCGCCATTCACCACATGCATACGCAATGGGCAGCGGCTGCCGCAGTTGACGGTACAGGCGCTCCAGACGACGCGCTCGTCCGGCGCGCTGATGGCCTGCCCGACGGCGGCGGCCACCTGTCTGACCCCGAAGGGCAGGGAGATGCCGCCTGCCGCGAGCGCCAGACCGCCAAGCGCGGTGGATTTCACCAGCGTGCGGCGGCTGATCTCGACCGGACTATCGGTATTTGACATTACTCACTCCTTGTCTCCGCAAAAGAGACGCAATGTGTTTTCTGGTTGTGGTTTTGTTTTTATGGTCGGCCTGCTTGCCCGCGTTTCAGGCGACGCCAGAAAGGCAAGAGACAGGTGGCGACAGGTGCGACGATGAAACCGGATTGCAGAAAAGTAGATGGCTAATGATTAGCGCAGAGAAGAGTTTTACTCATAACGGAGTAGAAAACGTTAACGAGGGTCAATAGATGTGGCGTATGGAAGGCGGGAAATAAAAAAGGGGCCGAAGCCCCGTGTGCGGTTATTGCGGTTCGCTGGCCGCGCCCTGCGACGTTCCGCCGCCGCTGGCGTTGCCGCTTTGAGTACGGGTGTAGAGAATTTTCTGCGTATCGTTCGCGCAATGTCCGACCACCTGCGCATCCGGCTGGTCAGCCTGGTCGTTAGGAACGATAGTTAACGTAAATCCGGTTTCCGGTACGCCATTATTAATGATGCGCTGTTCAATATCGGCTTTAACCCGTTCACAGGAGTTTTGCGCGGCGCTGACCGGTAATGTCGCAGCCAGCAGGAGGGCGCCTGCCCAGTAACGTTTTTTCATTAACGGCTCCTTATTGACGTAAAACAGATGTAGTAAGCATAGCAGTTGTTATATATATCACTGACTTTTCAGATATCATGCCGCTTTTGGCGAGGCCGCAGAAGGATAATAAAGACGTGAAAAACTACGTGACGGTAATGATGGTAACGCTTGTGCTGACCGGCTGCGATAAGCCGGACGCGCTCGCGCCGTTCAGCCCGGAGATGGCCAGTTTCTCAAGCGAGTTTAATTTCGATCCGCTACGCGGCCCGGTAAAAAACTTCACTCAGAAGCTGATTAACGACAGCGGCGAGGTGGAGACGGAAGTTAACGGCACCCTCTCGCAAGAAGGGTGCTTCGAGACGCTGAATTATTCCGACAAACCGAGTAACAGCCATCTGGCGCTGGTGCTGGACGCTAATTACTATCTCGACGCGATAAGCCGCGAAAAGCGTATCCGTTTACAGGGCAAATGCCAGCTTGCCGAGCTGCCGGCGGTGGGCATGGTCTATGAAACCAACGATCGTGAATTTGTCGTGAAAGGGCACACGCCCGAAGTATCAACCACCTACCGCTACGATGATGAAGGCTATCCGCTCGGCAAAACCAGCAAAACCAAAGACGCAGAACTATCGACCGTCGCGACGCCGAGCGATACGCGTAAAAAACATGACTACACCTCGGTGACGACGCTTAACAGTAAAGTTATCGATACGGCGAAACAGAGCTGCGAATATGACCGCCATCTCAACCCGTCAAGCTGCGTACTGGAAATTACCGACGCCAGCGCGACGCCGCCCGTGCTGCATAAATTCACCATTCAGAACGAAATCAATTATTACTGACAGGCTGTTAATACGAACCTGAGAAAAGCGCAGGTATTCCTGCGCTTAAATATTACTGCGCGGTGGGTTTCAGCAGCGTCGTCCCGGCGGGTTTGAGGTTCGTCAGGTACTGATGCTGGAAAATACACATGCGGATGGTGTTGCGGTACTCGCCATTAATAAAGAATTCATGGATCAGTTCGCCTTCCACCATAAAGCCGAGCTTGCGGTAAATATGAATCGCTTTGGCATTCTCTTTATCGACGATCAGATAGAGCTTATAGAGATTCAGCACCGTAAAGCCGTAATCCATCGCCAGTTTTGCCGCACGGCTGGCGAGGCCTTTGCCCTGATGCTCCGGTGAAATGATTATCTGAAATTCAGCGCGGCGGTGGACGTGGTTAATCTCCACCAGCTCCACCAGGCCTGCTTTATCGCCGTCACACTCCACCACAAAGCGGCGTTCGCTCTGGTCGTGGATATGTTTATCGTAGAGATCGGAGAGTTCGACGAACGCTTCATAAGGCTCTTCGAACCAGTAGCGCATGACGCTGGCGTTATTGTCGAGCTGGTGGACGAAACGCAAATCTTCACGTTCCAGCGGGCGCAGTTTGACATCAACGTAGTCTGACATCGTTCATCCTTTTATGCGCGGGAAATACCGGCCCCCGCTGTGCGGGAGCCGTGATACAAAGAGGGTTTACGGATTAATGACGCGGCCGGTGCGGCGGTCAAGACAACGCAGGGTGTTGGGCTCCCAGTAGGCGTTCAGATTCGCGCTTTTCTCGCAGTTGTCTTTGGCGTCGAACGCGACATCTGCTTTATCCCACTCTTTTTCGGTACGCTTGTTCACTTTCTGGCGTAAAGAACGGGTGTCATTCCATTGCTCTTTATCCATCGCGGCATCCTGGCGGGTCCGCGCGTTATCGCCAGACTCAATAATCAGTTTATCGGTTTGCGCGTTAGCGACGCCTGACAGCGCGCCGGTCAGCAACGCCAGCAGCAGTGAGTGGCGAAGGAATTTGTTCATAGCGATATCCTTAAGAAGCGGTTCTTGTCGTAAAGCCGACACGCTTTACTATATCATCGTGCGCGATTTGCGCACAGCGGCAGCGATTGCCGATATTACCTCAATGAGCCTCAATATGATTAAAACCACTTTGCTGTTTTTTGCCACCGCGCTTGCGGAAATTATTGGCTGTTTTCTGCCGTGGCTGTGGCTGCGCAAAGGGGCGAGCGTGCTTTTACTGTTGCCAGCGGCGCTGTCGCTGATGCTGTTCGTCTGGCTGCTCACGCTGCATCCGGCGGCGAGCGGGCGGGTATATGCCGCTTACGGCGGCGTCTATGTGATGACCGCGCTTATCTGGCTGCGCGTCGTCGATGGCGTACGCCTGAGTCTCTACGACTGGGCAGGGGCGGCGGTCGCGCTGTGCGGCATGTTGATTATCGTCGCAGGCTGGGGCCGCGCCTGACGCGCTTCTGATTTCACCTGACTTTTCTGGTAACCGCGCTTCACGCTTTGTGAAGCGTCGCGCATCTTTCCGCTAAATCAACTTGTATGGTAGTTAAGTTAGTTGAGCGTAATGCGTACAAATTACGCATCGTTGTTACACAAAAGGAAGGATGCATGAAGATCAGTAAAGCGGAAGTGTTTGTCACCTGCCCGGGGCGCAACTTCGTGACGCTTAAAATCACCACCGATGATGGCCTGACGGGGCTTGGCGACGCCACGCTGAACGGGCGCGAGCTTTCCGTCGCCAGTTATCTGCGCGATCACCTCTGCCCACAGCTGGTAGGGCGCGACGCGCAGCGCATCGAGGATATCTGGCAGTTTTTCTACAAAGGCGCGTACTGGCGGCGCGGCCCGGTGACGATGTCGGCGATTTCCGCCATCGACACGGCGCTGTGGGATATCAAAGCCAAAGCCGCCGGAATGCCGCTGTACCAGTTGCTCGGCGGCGCGTCGCGCGACGGTGTGATGGTTTACTGCCACACCACCGGCCACACCATTGATGACGTGCTTGAGGATTACGCGCGCCATAAAGAGCAGGGGTTTAAGGCGATCCGCGTGCAGTGCGGCGTGCCGGGCATGAAAACCACTTACGGAATGGCGAAGGGCAAAGGGCTGGCGTATGAGCCTGCCACCAAAGGCCAGTGGCCGGAAGAGCAGCTCTGGTCCACCGAAAAGTATCTCGATTTCACGCCAAAACTCTTTGAGGCGGTGCGCGAGAAATTTGGCTTTAACGAACACCTGCTCCACGACATGCATCACCGTCTGACGCCCATCGAGGCGGCGCGTTTCGGTAAAAGCATTGAGGATTACCGTCTCTTCTGGATGGAAGATCCGACGCCCGCCGAAAACCAGGCCTGTTTCCGGCTTATCCGCCAGCATACCGTGACGCCGGTTGCGGTCGGTGAAGTCTTTAACAGCATCTGGGACTGTAAACAGCTTATCGAAGAGCAACTGATTGACTACATCCGCACCACGGTGACCCACGCGGGCGGGATTACCGGCATGCGCCGCATCGCCGATTTCGCCGCGCTCTATCAGGTGCGTACCGGTTCGCACGGGCCGTCGGATCTCTCGCCGATTTGCCACGCCGCCGCGCTGCATTTCGATCTCTGGGTGCCGAATTTCGGCGTGCAGGAATATATGGGCTATTCAGAGCAGATGCTGGAAGTTTTCCCGCACAGCTGGTCGTTCGACAATGGCTACATGCATCCTGGCGAGAAGCCGGGGCTCGGCATTGAATTTGATGAAAAGCTGGCGGCGAAATACCCCTACGATCCGGCGTATCTGCCGGTAGCCCGCCTTGAAGACGGCACGTTGTGGAACTGGTAACCCTGCATCACCGCGGCGCGCTGCGGTGACAATAATAAAAAACCTCCGGACCCTACCCATGAAAATTAAACACTTACGCTGGTATATGATAGGCCTGGTGTCGCTGGGCACGATTATCAACGCGCTGGCGCGCAGCTCGCTCAGCGTCTCGGCCCCGACGCTTTTTACCGAACTGCATATCAATGAGCAACAATACGCCTGGATTTTAAGCGCCTTTCAGTTCGCCTATACGCTTGCGCAGCCGCTCTGCGGATTCTTTATCGACGTGGTGGGCTTAAAGCTCGGCTTTTTCATCATGATTATCGCCTGGTCCGTGACCAACATGGCTCATGCCGCCTGCAACTCGTGGGGCGGGCTGGCCTTCCTGCGCGGGCTGATGGGGCTTAGCGAAGCCTCGGCGATCCCGGCAGGGGTGAAGTGCAACTCCGAATGGTTTCCGGCGAAAGAGCGCGGCATCGCAGGCGGTGTGGCGAATATCGGCACGTCGATTGGCGCGATGCTGGCGCCGCCGCTCGTAGTGTGGGCCATTATGGCCTACAACTGGGAAATGGCGTTTGTCATCACCGGCGCGCTCGGGCTTGTCTTTGCCGTTATCTGGTGGTTTGGCTATGAATCCCCCGCGCGCCATCGGGCGCTCAGCACGGAAGAGGCGCGGCTCATCGAAGAGGGGCAGGAGAAGCATCTGGAGGCTGACGGCAGCAAACCGTCGGTGATGCAGATCCTGCGCCAGCGCAACTTCTGGGGCATCGCGCTGCCGCGCTTTCTGGCTGATCCTGCCTGGGGCACGATTAACTTCTGGCTGCCGGTCTATCTGATGACGGTGCGGCATATGCCGCTTAAAGATATCGCTTTGTTTGCCTGGCTGCCGTTTCTGGCGGCGGATTTCGGCGGCATGGCGGGCGGCTTTCTCAATAACTTCATGATGAAGCGCTGGAATATCTCGACCATTAACGCGCGGCGTATCGGGTTCAGCACCGGCGCGGTGCTGATGCTGCCGCTCTCGCTGGTGGGGTTTGTGGAGAGCGCCTATGTGGCGATAGCGCTGGTTTCCGTCTGCGCCTTTGCCCACCAGATGCTCTCCACCCAGGTGATTACGATGGCGACCGATCTCTTCCGGCGCAATGAAACCTCTACCGTCAGCGGTTTCGCCGGTACCGCGGGCTGGACGGGCATTTTTATCTGCACGCTCATTATGGGCGGCCTGGTCAATACCGTTGGCTACAACCCGTTCTTTATTATTCTGAGCCTGATGGATATCGTCGGCGCGATTATCCTCTGGACGTTCGTTAAAGCGCGCGTGGCGGATAACCTGGCCGCGAAGCCTGTTACCGTCTGATCGTTCCCCTGATTTTCTCCGGCAAAACGTAAAGCGTGATAAAAATCACGCTTTACTACCATTCTAGTTAATGTAGTTATCAAAAGCTGTCGTAAATCATAAAGCGTACCGGTGTGAAGCGTAGGCTTTATACAAATTTCTTTATTTATCAAACGAGTCACGACCATGGAAAATACGCTGCTTCACGCCCACGCCATTCTCCCGACCTATCACCGCGACGCGCTGGTCGCCCGTATTGTGCATCTGGGTTTTGGCGCGTTTCACCGCGCGCACCAGGGCGTTTACGCCGATATTCTTGCCGCAGAGCACGGCAGTGACTGGGGCTATTGTGAAATTAACCTGATTGGCGGCGAGCAGCAGATCGCCGATATCCGCCGTCAGGATAATCTCTATACCGTGGCGGAGATGTCCGCCGACGCCTGGCGCGCCCGCGTGGTGGGCGTGGTGAAACAGGCGCTGCATGCGCAGGTGGATGGCCTGGAGGCGGTCTTCGCCGCGCTGTGTGAGCCGCAGGTGGCGATTGTTTCGCTGACCATTACGGAAAAAGGCTACTGTCATTCCCCCGCAACGGGCGAGCTGATGCTGGATCATCCGCTTATCGCCGCCGATCTCGCACACCCTGAAACGCCGTCATCCGCCGTAGGTGTCATTGTGGAGGCGCTGGCGCGCCGCAAAGCCGCCGGGCTCGCGGGTTTCAGTGTGATGTCCTGCGACAATATGCCGGAAAACGGGCATGTGGCCTGCAACGTTGTAATGGCGTTCGCACGCGCCGTAAATACCGAACTGGCGGCATGGATTGAAGAGAACGTGACTTTTCCGTCCACGATGGTGGACCGGATTGTGCCAGCGGTGACGCCGGAAACGCTCGATAAAATCGCGCAGCTGACCGGCGTGCGTGACCCGGTGGGTGTGGCCTGCGAGCCGTTCCGCCAGTGGGTGATTGAAGATAATTTTGTGGCGGGCCGTCCGGCGTGGGAAAACGCGGGGGCGCAGCTGGTACGCGATGTGGTGCCGTTTGAGGAGATGAAGCTGCGTATGCTGAACGGCAGCCACTCGTTTCTGGCGTATCTCGGTTATCTGGCGGGGTATCAGCACATCAACGATTGCATGGAAGATACGAATTATCGCCGCGCCGCGCAGGCGTTGATGCTTAACGAACAGGCACCGACGCTCCGCGTGCAGGGCGTTGACCTGGCGCGCTACGCGGATCGGCTGATTGAGCGCTACAGCAATCCGGCGCTGCGCCACCGCACCTGGCAAATTGCAATGGACGGTAGCCAGAAACTGCCGCAGCGCTGGCTCGATTCGCTGCGCTGGCATCAGGCGCACAACAGCGCGGCGCCGCTGTTGACGCTCGGCGTGGCGGGCTGGATGCGCTACGTGAGCGGCGTGGACGAGCAGGGGAAGGCGATTGAGGTGTGCGATCCGCTGTTAAACGTGATTCAGGACGCAGTACGCACCAGCGAAGAGGGCGAGGCGCGGGTGAAAGCGTTGCTCGGTATTCGTGCGATTTTTGGCGAGGATCTTCCGGCGCGAACAGAGTTTGTGGCGCAGGTGACGCAGGCGTATCAGCTTCTTCTTGATGACGGTGCCAGAGCGACCGTGGCGCAGTATATGAAAGCGGGGTGTTGACGGGTTATTAAAGGTGGGGGGTATTGGCGGGTGCGCTGCGCTTACCCACCCTACGAAAACCCATCGAGTTTGTTATTTGTAGGGCGGGTAAGCGGAGCGCACCCGCCGTTCACCAGTCTTGCACCCGCCGTACAACAACACCCGCCCGACAACTATTAATGCATACCCAAACGAATCAACTCGACCGGCTCGAATTTCCCTTCGCAACCTTCCACTTCGACGGTACGGCCACGGCGAATTTGTTCCGGCGTCATGCCGTCGCCGTGAATCGCTTTAATCACGCCGGTCTGCCCGGTGGTGCTGATCATGACACGGCTGCCGGTGGTAATCGCGTTACGGTTGCGATCGTAGGTCATCATGGTGATATCTCCTCTGAATAGTTGGGAATGATCCAGACGAGCCCCATTTTAAAAATCACGACCTGAAAAACGTTAATCTCGATCAAAAACAAGGCATTTGTGTGATGAATATCACGGCCCGCAACTACTCGCCTGCGGGCCCGTTACGCACGATCTTCCCGCTTGCGATATCAATATCGATATTCGCCACCACCGGTGCGACTTCAGGGTCGGCCGCGCCGCGACATCCGGCGCGGGTGTGATCCTCACGCACCAGCAAACGGTAAATGTCGCCGTCCTGCGCGTTCTCATAGAAAATACACTGGCCGTTGGGGTTGAGCTGCAAAGAGACGGTACGGGTTACACGGGCCAGCGGACTTTCGCTGATATCCTCACGCCAGGCGTCGCCCGTGCCGGTCGCGTGCAGCGCCGCCGATTCCAGCCAGCCTCTGACAATTCGCCCGTCCTTGCCGTACCACGTCGCCTCGCGAAAGCCCGGCAGCATGCGGCCCACGCTCACCGTATCGCCCGCCACCAGAAACACCTGCTGGCTGCGGCACTGCGCGTCGGGGGCGGTGTAAAAGAAATGTCGTCCACTGCCGGTTACGTCGTAGCGGTTGGCGTTCTCCAGGATACTCTGCGTATCGTCCATCTCACGAAGACGAGCGGCGCAGACGCCTTCTGGCCGGAGTATGTCTTGCTGCATTTTGAGCGCTGCGGTTTCCATCCAGCCGGTCGCCACGCGCCCTCTGTTGTCGCGATAGCTCACCCAGGCGAACGGGCGCGTTTTATCATCCGCGCTCTGGCTGTCACCTTGAGAAAGACGAAACACCTGCACGGCGTCGCCCGGCACCAGAAACGCGTCAAGGCGGCATTCTGATGACGGCGCGGAATAAAAATGTGCGCGCGGCGTGGCGCTGACGGTACTTGCCGACCACGTAAAATCCGCGGCGGCCGTGGCGATAGCCTCGCTCTGAAGACAATCGGCCAGCAGCGATGAAGAGAAAAGGGCGCAGCCTATAAGCAGTAATGCGCGCATCGCATGTCCATCCCTGTGTTGGTTCATCGCGCCGCGCGGTTACTCTTCGGTAAACCAGTCGCGGTTTTCCTGGCGGATCAGCAATACCGATTCGCTGATTTCCTGCAAATGCAGGCGCATGGCGTCGTCGGCGGCCTGCGGGTCGCGGCGCTCCAGCGCGTGAAAAATATCATTATGCTGGCGCAGCAGCATTTCCGGCGGAGAGACGTGATCGAGGCTCATATAGCGCACCCGGTCGATGGTCGCTTTAATGTTTTCCACGGTGTCCCAGGCGAGCTGGCAGTCGGCGACCTGCGTCAGGCGGTGGTGAAATTCGTCGTCGAGCTGAAAAAAATCGCTCAGCTGTTTGCGATCGATAGCCGTGCGCTGCTGATTAAGGTTTTGCTCAAGCTGATAGAGATCCGCGTCAGTCACCATACCCGCCGCCCGCTGCACCACGGCGCGCTCAATCGCCTGGCGCACAAAGCAGCCGTTACGCATCTGGCGCAGCGAAATCTTATTCACAAAACTGCCGCGCTGCGGGCGGATTTGAATCAACCCGTTTTCAGCAAGCTTGATAAACGCCTCACGAACCGGCTGGCGCGACACGTCAAAGCGCACCGAAACTTCCTTTTCAGAAAGCGGTGTGCCTGGCGGGATCAGGCAGTGCACGATATCGCGGCGCAGGATACGGTAAATCTGTTGGCTCACCGGCTGGGTCGGGTTGAGCGGAGTTTCAGCGGCCATTCTTTTGTCTTAATTTGCGGGTAACTGCGGCAATTTAACATTAATTGCCCACCCCGCCCAGCGCGGACGGGGTACGGGCAGAGGAGCGTTACTGGCGGTGTACGCTTAGCCCGGCGAAGCTCTGGCTCACCGGCATCATCTCGACGGTGTTGATATTGACATGCGCCGGGAGCGTCGCCACCCACCAGACCGCTTCGGTCACATCGTCCGGCGTCAGCGCGGTGGTATTTTCGTAGGTTTTGCCCGCTTTATCGTCATCGCCTTTAAAACGCACGTTCGAGAATTCAGTGCCGCCCACCAGACCCGGCTCGATATCCGTCACGCGCACGGCGGTGCCGTGCAGATCGGTGCGCAGATTGAGGCTGAACTGGCGCACAAACGCTTTGGTCGCGCCGTAGACATTGCCGCCCGCGTAAGGCCAGCTGCCTGCCGTGGAGCCGATATTAATGACGTGACCGCGGTTACGCTCAACCATGCCGGGCAGCACCGCGCGGGTCATATAGACCAGGCCTTTATTGTTGGTGTCTATCATGTTTTCCCAGTCTTCGACGCTCGCTTTGTGCGCGGGCTCAAGCCCCAGCGCCAGCCCGGCGTTGTTGACCAGCACATCGATGTCGCGCCACTCCAGCGGCAGGCTGCTGATGGCCTCTTCGATCGCCGCGCGATTGCGCACGTCCAGTTGCAGTGTCAGCACGCTTTCGCCAAGCTCATCCTTCAGCGCGTCGAGGCGCGCCTGGCGGCGGCCTGTCGCGATGACTTTATGACCGTTCTTCACAAACCGGCGGGTAATGGCTTCGCCAAACCCGGCCGTCGCACCGGTAACCAGAATAATCATCTCGCTGTTCCTCAAGGCTTTTTCAGAGCAGTTACCTTAGCACGCCCGGCGCGCCCTGTGGAATATCACTTACTGATGGGTTGCGGCTCGAAACCATTGCCGTTTGCGGCGAGGCTGCATAAGCTGTGTTTTTACCATCACGCTTTTGCGGAGATCCTCATGCCGGTAACGACCCCTTTTTCCTCAGCCAGTACGCTGCCTTACGAGGCGCCGCCGTTCGACGCGATAACCGATAACGACTACCGCCCGGCCTTTGACGAGGCGGTGCGCCAGAAGCGCGCCGAGGTGGAGGCGATCGCCGCCGACCCCGCCGCGCCGACGTTTGAAAACACGTATCTGGCGCTTGAGCGCAGCGGTGCGATGCTCGCGCGCGTCACCCGCGTCTTTTTCGCGATGACTTCAGCGCACACTAACGATTACCTGCAAACGCTGGATGAAGAATTCTCCACGGAGCTTGCGGCGCTGTCCGATGATATTCACTTTAATGAAACCCTATTTGCGCGGCTCAATACCGTTTATGAGCAGCGCGACGCGCTGGGGCTGGATGAGGAGTCGCGCCGTCTGGTGGAGGTCGTCTGGCAGCAGTTTATGCTCGCGGGCGCGACGCTTGGCGCGGAGCAAAAAGCACAGCTTAAAGCGCTTAACCGCGAGGCCGCGCAGCTTACCAGCCAGTTTAACCAGCGTCTGCTGGCGGCGGATAAAGCGGGCGGGCTGCTGGTGTCGTCCCGCGAGGCGCTGGCCGGGCTTGGCGAGGCAGAGGTCGCCGCCGCCGCGCAGGCCGCGCGTGAAAAAGGGCAGGAAGGGCGCTGGCTTATCGCGCTGCTGAACACCACACAGCAGCCGGCGTTACAGTCACTGGAGCGTCGCGAGACGCGCGAGGCACTTTTTAAAGCAGGCTGGCACCGCACCGAAAAAGGCGACGCCAACGACACGCGCGCGCTGGTATTGCGCCTGGCGCAGCTGCGCGCGCAGCAGGCGGCGCAGCTCGGCTTTAAAGATTTCGCCTCCTGGACCATTGCCGATCAGATGGCCAAAACGCCGGAGGCGGCGCTGCGCTTTATGCGCGATATCGTGCCGGCGGCGACGGCGCGCGCCAACCGGGAGCTTGCCGATATTCAGCAGGTCATTGACCGCGAGAACGGCGGCTTTCAGGCCGAAGCCTGGGACTGGGCGTTTTACGCCGAACAGGTGCGGCGCGAGAAATACGCGCTCGACGACGCGCAGATCAAACCGTATTTCGAGCTGGATAACGTGCTTATTCACGGCGTCTTTTACGCCGCCAGCACGCTGTTCGGGCTCCGTTTCCAGGAACGTACCGACATTCCGGTTTATCACCCGGATGTCCGCGTCTGGGAAATCTTCGATAAAGACGGCAGCGGGCTTGCGCTGTTTTACGGCGATTTCTTCGCGCGCGACAGCAAAAGCGGCGGTGCCTGGATGGGCAATTTCGTCGACCAGTCCACGCTCACCGGCCACAGGCCGGTTATCTACAATGTCTGTAATTACCTGAAGCCCGCCGCCGGTCAGCCTGCGCTTATTTCCTGGGATGACGTTATCACGCTGTTCCACGAATTTGGCCATACGCTGCACGGTCTTTTCGCCAGCCAGCGCTACGCGACGCTCTCCGGCACCAACACGCCGCGTGATTTCGTGGAGTTCCCGTCGCAAATCAACGAACACTGGGCGAGCCACCCGGACGTTTTCGCGAACTTTGCGCGCCATTACCAGACCGGTGAGCCGATGCCGGACGCGCTTCGCGAGAAACTCTTCCGCGCGGCGCGCTTTAACAAAGGCTACGACATGACCGAGCTGTTAGCCGCGGCGCTGCTCGATCAGCACTGGCACAGCCTGACGCCGCAATCCACACCCGAGGATGTGGCCGCGTTTGAAGCAGCCGCGCTTTCGCAGGAGCACATCGCGCTGCGCGCCGTCCCGCCGCGCTACCGGAGCAGCTATTTCGCCCACATCTTTGGCGGCGGCTATGCGGCGGGCTACTACGCCTATCTCTGGACACAAATGCTGGCGGACGACGGCTATCAGTGGTTTGTAGAGCAGGGCGGGTTAAACGCGCAAAACGGCGCGCGCTTTCGCGACGCCATTCTTTCGCGTGGCAACAGTCGCGATCTCGAAGCGTTATGGCTCGCCTGGCGCGGCCACGCCCCACGCATCGAGCCGATGCTGGAAAACCGTGGCTTAACGGAATAAACCCACGTTTAGGTGACGTTGAACCTGCGCATGGCATGATGCGGCAATAAGCGTGATGTTGAGCGCAGGACAAAAACAATCCATGCAAGCCTTACCGTCAGTTCACGCTGGCGGTATTTTTTTGTTTTACGCTCAGTCATCCCATTTCTTGCTGCAATACGCGGCAAGAAACCCCGCCAGCAAGACAATTCCCGGCATACAGATAAACAGATCCGCGGCTCCCGGCATCACGACTCCCGCCTTTAGTCACACCCTTCTTTAACAAAGCCCTGAACGTGTGACGTAAAGACGACAGCGGGATAATAGTTTGGCGACAGACGCGCTTACTGCGCGTTTTCGCAGAGCGGCGCGTCGGGGAGGTTGGCGGCGTCCGGTAGATCAGGCGGCGTTGCGAAACCAGCGCCAGCGCTGAATAGCGGCATGCCGTCAAGCTGCCACTGCTGCCAGAGCGCAAGCTGGGCGGGCGTTAACGGCACATCGCTGTAAATCAGATAGTGATCGGCGGCGAACTGCGCGAGATCGGGCAGCGGCACGGGCTGCTGCAGCACATCAATGCGAAAGCCTTCACCGGAAAAGCGAATCGCTTCCAGCCAGACGCTCAGCGGATCGTGACTGTTCATCGCTATCACGACCAGCCCGGACGCCGGACGCTTACGCAACGTCTGCATCAGAAAGGTGGCGTATTCGATAATCAGCGTGTCGAAGCGCGCACGGCGCGTCAGTTGCGCGCTGGCGTGCCCGTGCCCCAGCCACAGACGGAGTGGCAGCACGACCTTATCCAGCAGCATCCCGGCGGGCAGCTCGCGGCCCATTTTAAGCAGCAGCGCGCGGCCCTTTTCAAGACTCGTTTTCTCAAGCGTAGCGAGCAACTGCTCCTGCCATACTTCCCACTGGCTGATCTGGGTCGTCTGTTCACCCTTCAGAATGCGGGCGATTTCATTAAGCGGCAGGCCGCGATCGAGCCATTTCAGGATGGCGTGAATGCGCATCAAATGGCTGTAGTCAAAATAGCGTCTGCCGCTGTCGTCGCGCACGGGCTGGAGTAATCCTGACCGCTGCCACGCGCGTAAATTAGGCATGCTGACTCCGCACTGATCGGAGAGCATTTCGATCGTGAAATGAGACATGGCGATTCCTTAATGCTAGGCTGCAATACAAAACAGGAGAGGAATGGCCCTTTCATGAGAAACGAAGGGAAGAAGAGAACAGGGTTTACGCTAACACACTTCGTCCACCCTGCTAATCATTAACGGTGCATTATTCAATATTCGTCGTGAATATGAATATACATTAGGTAAGCTGATAATGCCGGTTCGGCAATAATTTAGCCGGTTTTTGCGCCTCTTCGTTCATTTCACGTAAGTCTATTTCAATATTATTGCAAAGCGCGTCCAGCGGCAGATCGTTATCTTCGGTGCCGAAAGGGTCTTCCAGCTCTTCGGCCAGCGTATCGAGCGCAATAAACGTGTACGAAATAAACACGGACACAAAGGGCGTCATAAAATGCAGGTCAGTCACCAGCGCGAACGGCAGCATAATACAGAAGCAATAAACCGTGCGGTGCAGCATCAGCGAATAGGCGAACGGCGGCGGCGTATTGGCGATGCGCTCGCAGCCCGCCAGTACTGCCGCAAGCTGATTAATATGCTGATCGAGCGTCTGAAAGAGAATATCGGACAGCCCGTTGCGCCGCGCGGCAAGCCACTCACCCATAATAAGTAAAATCGTATTGCAGGGAGAATTGCTGTTCATTACGCGCGCCATTTCACTGCGGGTGAGATAGCGGTCAAGCACATTGTCGAGCTTTCTGCGGCGCAGCGTCAGGCGCAGACAGTGGCAGAACGCTACCTCCAGATTCACCAGATGATGCAACTCCTGTGCGTTATCCGGCAGCAGCGTGCGGGCGGTGCGGAGCAGTGAACGGCAGTGGATAACCAGTTGCCCCCAAATCAGGCGCGCTTCATTAAAACGGGCAAAACAGGTGCTATTTCGAAATCCAAGAAAAATCGCAATCGCCACCCCCAGAATACTAAAAGGGGCGGTGGTCAGTTTTATTCCGAGCGCCTCATACCACGGTAAAAAGAAAATAACCGTCACTGAGAGCAGGAAATTAAGGAGTAGACGCGTGGATATTTTGGCTAATACGGAACCATGCCAGACAAAGAGTCGGGCAAACCAGTGCTGAGGGGGACGAACAATCATGATACTCACAAGGGGTTAACAAAAGCGCTACTTATTAAACGAGATAGCGCTTTTGTCTGCAACCAGAAAAACGCAGTGTCTTACCCTAAAGGAATAAATTTCGCCTTTGCACGCGCCAGCCAGTCGCGGGACTTTCTCAGCGAACCGCCTTTGCGGAACAGCAGAAACACGTCTTGTCCCATAATCAGCACCATAAATCGGTCTTTTAACTTCATGGAGGGGCAGCAGTACCATTTCTGTTTCATTAATCACTCCTCGGCGGAAATTAAATCAACGAACGACACTTCGCAGATAAATAATAGACCTCACAGCGACCCGGAAATAATTAATGCTTTCTTTTAAGAATTTTCTTATTAATCGAGAGCGCAAGACGATAAAACCCTTTGGTATTCAGCAGATAAACACACCCTGCAAAATATATTCGTACAAGCGCAGCGTTAAAATAGTTGATTGCGGCTAATGTGACTTGCGAAACGGAGAAGCGTGCCTATAGTTACTGCTGCGTTCGCATGGTGAGAACGCGGTTTAAATTATCTCTGCTTATCCGAGGAGAATATTATGGCTCAACATCGTGGTGGTTCAGGTAATTTTGCTGAGGATCGTGAACGCGCTTCTGAAGCCGGTCGTAAAGGCGGCCAGAATAGCGGCGGAAATTTTAAAAATGACCGCGAGCGTGCCGCAGAAGCTGGCCGTAAAGGCGGTAAAAGCAGCAGCCGTTCGTCTTCCTGACGGGCTGGCGGGCCGCATGCGCCCGGCATAACGTCCCTCCGGTATGAGTCAATGCTCATACCGGAGGTCGTTTAGCGCATGACGTAAATACCTTTTATTTGTTTAATGACCTTATGAAATTACAACGCGCAGTAAAAATAACGTTGCTTCCGCTTCTTTCCCTCGCTTTTTTAGCGCAGGCGGAAAACGCCACACCGCCGGGTGCTGATAAAAGCACGACGACCAGGTTACTGGAAACCGGTGCGGCCGTATTACAAAGCAACGCCCCGTTAAAAGGATTTGATATTTATCTGGTGGGCTTTCATCCGATGAAAGAGATCCCCGAAAAACAGATGGAAGCGCACCACTATTGCCATCAGGTCAATCAGGATTTTGCCCAGTGCGTCTTATTTGACGGAAATACCAAAGAGGCCAGGATGAATGGCCTGGAATATATCATTTCCGAAAAACTATTTAATCAACTGCCGGCGCAGGAAAAACAGTACTGGCATCCGCACAATGGCGAAATCCTCAGCGGGCAGCTTATCGCGCCGGGTATCCCGGAGCCAGCTGAGCACCGGCTGATGCAGGATAAAATGAACAGCTACGGGAAAACCTGGCATGTCTGGCATACCGGCGGGCCGGGTGATGAAGGCGATGCGTTGCCGCTTGGGCCGCCGATGCTTGCCTGGTCATTTAACCGCGACGGCGAGGCGAAGCCTGAGCTTGTCAGCGAGCGCGACAAAAAGCTTGGCGTCAACACTGACGAAATCCGCCGCTCGCGCGCCGATCTTGAAAAATTCGCGAAGCCGCAAAGCGGCGTCGATGCCCTGAAAGGGCAGTTTAAAGGCGATATCAAAGATATTCCTGGCGTAGTGGACAGCAGCGCTTCGTCTGAGAAAAAATAACCCCTGTTTGTGCCTTTCGTTTTCCCCACTTCGGTGGGGATTCTTTTATCTGCTACATGAATATTTTTCAACACCCATGAAATTTCCTCGTTTGCCTGACGCGCACGGTAATGTCATTCTCTGGACATATAGACATCCAGACGGCTAAAAATTCAATTATTGAACTATCACCTGACGTGACCATCGCGGCAGGCTACGAGGAGAACACTATGCAGCGTCAACACGCCCCGTTTCGCGCCGATATCGTCGGCAGCTTTTTACGCCCGGATGCCATTAAGCAGGCCCGCCAGCAGTTTGCGGCAGGGGAGATAGACGCCGCGCACCTGCGTAAGATCGAAGACGACGCGATTCGTCACGCCGTTGAGCAGCAGTGCGCCTGCGGCCTGCATGTGGTAACCGACGGCGAATTTCGCCGCGCCTGGTGGCATCTCGACTTCTTCGGCGCGCTGCAGGGCGTGGAGCTGGTGGAAGTGAATCAGGGCATCCAGTTCAACGGCATCCAGACCAAAGCGCAGAGCGTGCGCGTCACCGGTAAAGTGGCGTTTGGCGATCATCCGATGCTGGAAGATTTCCGCTTCCTGAAAAGCGTCAGCGGCAATGCCGAGCCGAAAATGACCATTCCAAGCCCGAGCGTGCTGCATTTTCGCGGCGGCGCGGCGGCCATCGACCGCAACGTCTACCCGGATCTGAAGGACTACTTCGACGATCTCGCCACCACCTGGCGTGACGCCATCCGCGCCTTTTACGACGCGGGCTGCCGCTATCTGCAACTGGATGATACCGTCTGGGCGTACCTGTGCTCGGACGAACAGCGTCGTCAGATCCGCGAGCGCGGCGACGATCCGGACGAACTGGCGCGCATTTATGCCCGTGTGCTGAACCAGGCGCTGGAAGGCAAACCAGAGGATTTAACCATCGGGCTGCATGTCTGTCGCGGGAATTTCCGCTCAAGCTGGATTGCCGAAGGCGGCTATGAGCCGGTGGCCGAAGTGCTGTTTGGCACCGTGAATGTCGATGCGTTTTTCCTGGAATATGACAACGACCGCTCCGGCGATTTCGCGCCGCTGCGCTTTATCCGTCCGGGTAAACAGCAGGTGGTGCTGGGGCTGATTACCACCAAGAACGGCGAGCTGGAGAACCCGGAGCTGATTAAAGCGCGTCTGGAAGAAGCGGCGAAATATGTGGATATCAATCAGATCTGTTTAAGCCCGCAGTGTGGTTTCGCCTCGACCGAAGAGGGCAACAGCATTACGCCCGCCGAGCAGTGGGAAAAAGTGCGCCTGGTGACGAGTGTCGCCAGCGAAGTGTGGTAAGGCGGGTTTTGAATGGCGGGTGCGCGATGCTTACCCGCCCTACAACATGTCGCCTTCACCGTGGGGTGGGTAAGCGCAGCGCACCCACCTTGCGGGTGGCGCTGTAGGGTTTGTAGAGTGGGTAAGCGCAGCGCACCCACTTTGCGGGTGGTGCTGTAGGGTTTGTAGGGTGGGTAAGCGCAGCGCACCCACCTTTGTTTTTTACCCTCTGCCGGGGCGAGGCGATATGAAAGGCCGTGAATAGGTTCCGTTCGCCAGAACGTGACCCTTATATGGGCGCTTCCCTCACGCGAACGTGCAAAGGGGGCTCGCCGCCGCCCCCTTTGCAATCCCGGCTCCCGGCGGAAATCGGCCCTCAGGGGCCGATTTTTTTTAGCCGGAGCAAAACCAACCTCTTTACCCTCGGTTTATTTTGAAAGGCGGGTGCGCTTTGCTTACCCGCCCTACAAAACGCCACCCCTATCGCATGGCGGGTGCGCGATGCTTACCCGCCCTACAAAACGCCACCTTTATCGCATGGCGGGTGCGCGTCGCTTACCCGCCCTACAAAACGCCACCCTCATCGTAGGGTGGGTAAGCGCAGCGCACTCACCATTTCTGTGCCACACCATTAAAACCCGCCCTCTGAAACCATCGCAAAAATATATTCCCGCCACGTTAACCATCATCTTTATTTATTTTATCGGCACATTGCACATTAATGTCGCACCGCTGCACCATAACGAAACCACGTATTATTTGAAGGAGGGGATTTTAAAGAGTAAACAGAAATTATTTTGAAATTTAATTCTTAATTCATTGAAATGTGGATGATTTTAAAAACTGGCATTCCCTTTGCTAAATAACACTCATCTTGTATACCAGATGGGATGCCAGTTATGTCACCGAGTTCACCGCTGTTTACGCCTCTGACGCTTGCTGAGTGGCGCAGGGAATATCAGGACGATCCGACGCGCATTACGGAAATTTATTCCGCCGCTTTTACGAATGAAGAAAATAACGATTCGGCGTGGATAACCCGCGCCAGCCCGTCGCATCTTGAAGCCCAAATCGCGCCGTTACTGGCGGCCATCAACGAGGGCAAAAGCCTCGCGGATTTTCCGCTCTTCGGCGTGCCGTTCGCGGTGAAAGACAATATCGACGTTGCCGGGTTACCCACGACGGCCGCCTGTCCGGCGTTTGCGTATACCCCGCAAGAGGATGCCACCGTTGTGGCGAAACTCAAAGCCGCAGGCGCTATCGTGCTTGGCAAAACCAATCTGGATCAGTTCGCGACAGGGCTGGTCGGCACTCGCTCGCCCTACGGCGCGGTGCCGAACACCTTTAACCCGGCCTATGTCAGCGGCGGCTCCAGCGCCGGTTCGGCGTCCACGGTGGCGCGCGGGCTGGTCGCTTTCGCGCTCGGCACCGACACCGCAGGCTCCGGGCGCGTCCCGGCCGGGTTCAACAACATTGTCGGCCTCAAACCCACCAAAGGCTGGCTGTCGAACCGTGGCGTGGTGCCCGCGTGCCGCCTGAACGACTGCGTTTCCGTTTTCGCGCTAAGCGCCGCCGATGCCTTTCAGGTGGCGAGCCTCGCAGGCGGTTATGACGCCGCGGATGCTTACTCGCGCGCTAATCCGCGTACCGTGCCCGCGCGTCTGCCCGCACAACCCCGTTTTGCGGTGCCTGACGCGCCCGAATTTTATGGCGACCGCCACAGCGAGGCGGCATATCACCACAGCCTGACGCGCCTCGAAGCGCTCGGCGCGACGCTGGTGCCGGTCGATTTCACGCCGTTTCGTACGCTTGCGGAGCAGCTCTATCAGGGCGCCTGGGTCGCCGAGCGCACCGTCGCGGTGGGCGAGATGCTCAATGAGCCAGCGGGCGTTATGGACCCGACCGTGCGCGGTATTGTGGAAGGCGGCCTGAAATACACGGCCTGCGACGCCTGGCAGGCGGAATATACCCGCGCCGCGCTCGCGCGCCAGATTGCGCAGGTGCTGGAGACCGTAGACGCGCTGGTGGTGCCGACATCGCCCACCATTCATACGCTTGATGAAATGAAAGCAGAGCCGGTGCGCTACAACTCGCACTTCGGCTACTACACCAATTTCACTAACCTGGCGGATCTCTGCGCGCTGGCGCTGCCCGGCGATTTCCGTGACGACGGCCTGCCGGCTGGCATTACGCTTATCGCGCCCGCCTGGCATGACGCGGCGCTGGCGCACTTCGGCGCGCTCTGGCAGCAGGCGGTGCCGCTGCCGCTCGGCGCAACGAATAAAGCGCTGCCCGCGGCCGAACCGTTCGCGCCATCGCCACACCACGTGCGCCTCGCGGTCGTCGGCGCCCACCTGCGCGGCATGCCGCTCAACCACCAGCTCACCACCCGCGACGCGGTGTTTATCGAAGAGACCACCACGGCGGCGGACTATCGCCTTTATGCGCTCGCCAACACCACGCCGCCGAAGCCAGGGCTTGCGCGTGCAGACAGCGGGCAGCCCATCGTGGTGGAGCTGTGGGATATCCCGCTCGCGCGCTTTGGAGAGTTTGTCGCGGAGATCCCGCCGCCGCTCGGTATCGGCACGCTGACGCTCGCCGATGGCCGCGCGGTAAAAGGCTTTATCTGCGAACCGCAGGCGCTCGGGAGCGCCACCGACATCACGGAATGGGGCGGCTGGAAAGCCTGGCTTGCCCGCCACCAGAGCGCCTGAGGAGAAAATCATGTTCAGTAAAGTGCTTATCGCCAACCGCGGCGAGATCGCCTGTCGCGCCATTCGTACCCTGAAAAAAATGGGCATCGCGAGCGTCGCGGTCTACTCAACGCCGGATCGTAACGCGCAGCATGTGCTCGATGCCGATATCGCCATCGCGCTCGACGGCGACGCGGCGCGCGACACCTATCTTAACGTCGATAAAATTCTCGCAGCGGCGAAAGCGAGCGGGGCGCAGGCGATTTTCCCCGGCTACGGTTTTCTTTCCGAGCGCGCTGAATTCGCAGCGGCGTGCGAAGCCGCGGGCCTGGTATTCATCGGCCCGACGCCGCAGCAGATTGGCGATTTTGGCCTGAAACACCGCGCCCGCGCGCTGGCGGCACAGGCGGGCGTGCCGATGACGCCGGGCAGCGGGCTGCTGCGCTCGCTTGAGGAGGCAACCCAGGCGGCAGAAGATATTGGCTACCCGGTGATGCTGAAAACCACCGCGGGCGGCGGCGGCATCGGGCTCACGCGCTGCGACGACGCGCCTTCGCTGGCGCAGGCCTGGGAGAGCGTCAGACGCCAGGGCCTGCAGTTTTTCAGCGATGACGGCGTGTTTATAGAGAAATTCATCAGCCGTGCGCGTCACCTGGAAGTGCAGATCCTGGGCGATGGCAAGGGTTACGTGGCGGCGCTCGGCGAGCGCGACTGTTCGCTCCAGCGTCGTAACCAGAAAGTGGTGGAAGAGACGCCCGCGCCGGGTCTGCCGCAGGCGACCCGCGAGGCCCTGCACGCCGCCGCGGTGGCGCTCGGCGAATCGGTCAATTATCGCAGCGCAGGCACCGTGGAGTTTATCTATGACGCCGGGAGCGATCGCTTCTGGTTTCTGGAGGTCAACACCCGCCTTCAGGTGGAGCACCCGGTAACCGAGGCCGTGACGGGGCTGGATCTTATCGAGTGCATGATTAATGTGGCCGCGGGCGAGCCGCTGGACAGGGCGCGGCTCGCAAAAGCACCGCAGGGCGCGTCGATTGAAGTGCGTCTCTATGCCGAAGATCCGCTGAAAAACTTCCAGCCGTCGCCGGGGCAGCTTACTGACGTGCATTTCCCTGACGGCGTGCGGGTCGATGGCTGGGTCAGCACCGGCGCGGAGGTCAGCGCCTTTTACGATCCGATGATCGCCAAAATCATCGTTCACGGCGATGACCGCCCGCAGGCGCTGTCGAAACTGCGTCAGGCGCTCGACGCCACACGCCTGCACGGCATCGCCACTAATCTTGATTATCTGCGCCAGATTATCCGTCTGGAGGCGTTTGAAAACGCCACCATGTGGACGCGCCTGCTGGATGAAGTGAGCTACCACGCGCACGCCATCGAAGTGCTGGAGCCAGGCACCTGGAGCAGCGTGCAGGATTATCCGGGCCGTCTGGGCTACTGGGATATCGGCGTGCCGCCGTCCGGGCCGATGGACGATTACGCCTTCCGGCTGGCGAACCGTATCGTGGGTAACGCGCCGGAGGCCGCCGGGCTCGAATTCACGCTTCAGGGGCCGACGCTGCGCTTTCACAGCGACGCTATCTTCGCGCTCACCGGCGCGGACTGCGACGCAAAGCTCGATGGCGAACCGGTCGCCTGCTGGCAGCCGGTTACCGTCCGCGCCGGACAGACGCTGACGCTGGGCCGCGCCCGCACAGGCTGTCGCGGTTATCTGGCGGTGCGTAACGGCATCGACGTGCCGCAGTATCTCGGCAGCCGTTCCACCTTCGCGCTCGGGCAGTTCGGCGGCCATGCCGGACGCACGCTGCGCCCCGGCGACGTGCTGGCGATATCGCGCCCGGCGCTCGCCGCCTGCACCACGCCTGCGCCCATCTCGCCGCCCCGGACGCCGGAGCCGGGGGTTATCCCGCGTTATGGCGAGGTCTGGAATATCGGCGTGCTCTACGGGCCGCACGGCGCGCCCGATTTCTTTACGCCCGCGTCAATGGACGCTTTCTTCGCCGCCGAATGGCAGGTGCATTACAACTCCAACCGTCTCGGCGTGCGGCTGGTCGGCCCGAAGCCGGAGTGGAGCCGCGCCGATGGCGGCGAGGCGGGGCTGCATCCGTCTAACGTCCATGACTGCGAATACGCTATCGGGGCGATTAACTTTACCGGCGACTTCCCGGTGATCCTCACCCGCGACGGGCCGAGCCTCGGCGGTTTTGTCTGCCCGGTCACCATTGCCCGCTCGGAGTTGTGGAAAGTCGGTCAGGTGAAGCCTGGCGATCGCATTCGTTTTCATCCGGTAAGCATCGAACATGCGCAGTCGCTGGAGCTGGCGCAGGAGGTGGCCTGCAACCATCTGCGCGCGGTGACGGCCCGCCCGGATGAGACGCCGACGCTGCTGCCCGGCATAACCGGAAGTGCGGCGATTTTAGCCGAAGTGCCTGCGCAAAATGGTCTGCCCGCCGTGGTGTGGCGGCAGGCGGGCGACAGCTACATTCTCATCGAATATGGCGACAACGTGCTGGATCTGGCGCTGCGACTGCGTGTGCATCTGCTGATGAAGGCGATTCGTTCGAGCGGCGTCGAGGGCGTGGAGGAGCTTTCACCCGGCGTGCGGTCGTTGCAGGTACGTTACGACAGCCAGCGTCTGGGACAGCGCGCCTTGCTGACGCTGCTGATGAGCCTTGAAAAACAGCTTGGCGATGTGGAGTCGCTGAAGATCCCCTCGCGAATCGTCTGGCTGCCGATGGCGTTTGAAGACAGCGCGACGCTTGGGGCGGTAGAGCGTTACCAGCAGACCGTGCGCGCTCAGGCACCGTGGCTGCCGAATAACGTCGATTTTATCTGCCGCGCGAACGGGCTGTCGCACCGCGACGACGTGAAAAAGGTAGTGTTCGACGCGAGCTACCTGATCCTCGGGCTGGGGGATGTCTATCTCGGTGCGCCGTGCGCGGTGCCGGTCGATCCGCGCCATCGCCTGCTCAGTTCGAAATATAACCCGGCGCGCACGTGGACCGCCGAGGGCACCGTCGGCATCGGCGGGATGTATATGTGCATCTACGGCATGGATTCGCCCGGCGGCTACCAGCTGGTGGGCCGCACGTTGCCCATCTGGAACAAATTCCTCAAAAACCCGCAGTTCGGCGAGGAGCCGTGGTTACTCAAATTCTTCGATCAGGTGCGTTTCTACCCGGTTAGCGAAGTCGAACTGAATGATTTCCGCGACGCTTTCCGCGAGGGCCGCGCGTCTGTCCGCATTGAAGAGAGCGAGTTTGATTTTGCGGCATATCGCGCCTTTTTAGCGGCTAACGAGCAGGATATTGCCGCGTTCCGCGAGCGTCAGCAGGCCGCGTTCAGTGCCGAGGTGGCGCACTGGCACACGCAGGAGCCGGAGGATGACCCCCATGAGGCGCAGGCAGAAGATGAGGCCGAAAGCGAAGGGCAGCTGGTGAGCGCCGATCTCAACGGCAACATCTGGAAGATTCTGGTCGAGCCGGGCCAGCGGGTGAAGCAGGGCGAGCCGCTTATCGTGGTGGAGGCCATGAAGATGGAGCTGATGGTGCATGCGCCGGTGGATGGCGTGGTGGCGCGTATTCGTTGTCAGCAGGGGCGGCCTGTGGCACCGGGCGATGCCCTTTTGTGGCTCAGTTGATCTGACATGCCAGGCGGCGGGTGCGCTGACGCTTACCCGCCCTACAACGCAAGCCGCCCCGTAGGGCGGGTAAGCGTCAGCGCACCCGCCACATTAAACCATGCACGGAAAGCCCGTAGGGCGGGTAAGCAACGCGCACCCGCCATGTTAAACCAGACGCAAAAAGGAGGCGCTATGCCGCTTACCGCCCGACACCGCGAGGCGCAACCGGAGGCGCAGGGCGATCGCATCTACCGGCTGATGAAACAGGCAATCTTCGATTTCCGCCTTCTGCCGGGCGATCGCTTCAGCGAAAACGACGTCGCCGCGCGCATGGGGGCAAGCCGCACGCCGGTACGCCAGGCGCTGCACCGGCTTGAACAGGAAGGCTATCTCGACGTCCAGCCGCGCAGCGGCTGGCAGGTGAGGCCAATCGATTTTGACCATCTGGAGGCGCTCTACGATCTGCGCATCGTGCTGGAAACCGAAGCCGTTGCGCGCCTCTGCGCCTTACCGGCGCACGTCACGCCGCTGCCGCTGCGTGAGCTGCGCGAATTCTGGATTGACGCGCCGCCGCTCGCGGACGGCAGCGATGTCGCGCCGCACGATGAGGCATTCCACCTGACGCTTGTTGCCACCGCGGGCAACCCGGAAATGGCGCGCGTGCATCGTGAGGTCACGGAAAAAATCCGCATTGTGCGCCGCATGGATTTCACCCAGGCGTCACGCGTCAGCGCGACCTACGCCGAGCACGGCCAGATCCTGCTCGCCATTTTTGAACGCAACCTGAAGGAGGCCCGGACCCGACTGCACGACCATATCGCCCAAAGCCAGAAAGAGGTTCGCAAGATTACGCTGCACGCCCTGCAACAGGCGCGGCGTGGCGCGTCAGATTAACCGTACACACAGCATCCATTATCAGGAGTGACCTTATGCATCGTCGTACTTTGTTAAAAGCCTTCGCCCTTTCCGCCTCGGTCATCAGCATGGGGTTCGCGTTCAGCGCCCAGGCCGCCGACACCATTAAAGTGGGCATTATGCACTCGCTCTCCGGCACGATGGCGATATCGGAAACGCCGCTCAAAGATGTGGCGCTAATGACTATCGATGAGATCAACGCCAAAGGCGGCGTTCTCGGTAAAAAGCTGGAGCCGGTGGTGGTCGACCCGGCCTCCAACTGGCCGCTGTTCGCCGAGAAAGCCCGCCAGTTGCTGAGCCAGGATAAAGTCGCGGTGGTCTTCGGCTGCTGGACATCGGTATCGCGCAAATCGGTGCTGCCGGTCTTTGAAGAACTCAACGGGCTGCTCTTCTACCCGGTGCAGTACGAAGGCGAAGAGATGTCGCCGAACGTTTTCTACACCGGCGCCGCGCCTAACCAGCAGGCGATCCCGGCGGTGGAATACCTGATGAGCGAGGACGGCGGCGGCGCGAAGCGCTTCTTCCTGCTCGGCACCGATTACGTCTATCCGCGTACCACCAATAAAATCCTGCGCGCGTTCCTGCACGCCAAAGGCGTTCAGGATAAAAACATTGAAGAGGTCTATACGCCGTTTGGCTACAGCGACTACCAGACGATTGTCGCTAACATCAAAAAATTCTCCGCGGGCGGTAAAACGGCTGTCGTATCCACCATTAACGGCGATTCCAACGTGCCGTTCTATAAAGAGCTGGCGAACCAGGGGCTGAAGGCGACCGACGTGCCGGTGGTGGCGTTCTCGGTGGGCGAAGAAGAACTGCGCGGGATCGACGCCAAACCGCTGGTGGGCAACCTGGCCGCGTGGAACTACTTCGAGTCGGTGGATAACCCGGAAAACAAAAAATTTGTCGCCGATTACCGCGCTTACGCCAAAGCGCACAAGCTGCCGAACGCCGATACCGTCGTGACCAACGATCCGATGGAAGCGACCTATGTCGGCATTCATATGTGGGCGCAGGCGGTAGAGAAGGCGGGCACGACGGATGTCGACAAGGTGCGCGCGGCGATGGCCGGGCAATCGTTCAAAGCACCGTCCGGCTTTACGCTGACGATGGATAACACCAATCACCATCTGCATAAACCGGTGATGATTGGCGAAATCGAGGGCAACGGCCAGTTCAACGTGGTGTGGCAGACCGAAGCCCCGGTGCGCGCGCAGCCGTGGAGCCCGTATATCGCCGGGAACGACAAAAAAGCCGATACGCCGGTGAAAACCGCCAGCAATTAAGGGGCGGTCACGGGCCACGCAATTGTGCCGGTTAATGTGGCGGGTGCGCTTCGCTTACCCGCCCTACATGGAATAAACGTGTTTTGTAGGGCGGGTAAGCGAAGCGCACCCGCCGTAAAAACCCTGTAACCGCGCACCCGCCATAACCGCCTGCAAGCCACAACGGTTGCAAAGGAGATAACCATGACATTATTCCGCTGGCTGATGGTCGCCGTCTTGCTGGTGCCGTGGCTCGCCCGCGCCGGTGACGCCGATGATTTTGCGGCCGCCAACCGAAGCACACAGGCGACGCTGCTGCAAACCTGGGCGACAGCGCCGGACGCCGCCCGTCTGCCGCTGCTGGTCGCGCTCGGCCAGGAGAATCTGGTCGTTGATACGCAAAAGCATCCGTTCGCACAGCGCCCGGAAGGGTTGACCGCGCTTGGTAGCGTCGCCACGCCGGTAGGCGCGGTAAAACCGCTTCGGCTCACCAATCGACTGCGCAATCTGGCTGCCGCGGCGCTGGCCGCGCATCGCCTGGTGAGTGACAACGTCACGCAGCGCCTGGAGGCCGTCCGCGCCTTACAGCGCGACGGCGACCCGCAAATGGCCTCCTTACTGACGCAGCGCCTGGCCGTTGAAAAAGACGACACCGTGCGCTACGCGCTCGCCACCGCGCTCGCCAGCCTGCAACTGGCAAGCCCGGATGCGACGGTGCGCCTGAATGCCGTCACGCGGCTTGGCGAATCCGGCGATCCGCAAACCCGCGCGCGGCTCCAGCCCTTTACCGACGCGGCCAGCGAGCCTGACGCCCGGGTGCGCGAGGCCGCAGCCGCAAGCGTTCGTGCAATTGACCATCGCCTGCTGGTGGGCGATCTGCTCGGCCAGGCGTTTATGGGGCTGTCGCTCGGCTCGATTCTGCTGCTGGCCGCGCTCGGTCTTGCTATCACCTACGGCCTGCTTGGCGTTATTAATATGGCCCACGGCGAAATGCTGATGCTCGGCGCGTACGCCACCTGGTGCGTGCAGAACGCGCTGGCGGAATTTGCACCGCAGTGGCTGACGTTCTATCCACTGCTGGCGCTGCCGGTGGCGTTTCTGGTGACGGCCTGCGCCGGGATGGCGCTTGAGCGCACCATTATTCGCCACCTGTATGGCCGCCCGCTGGAGACGCTGCTCGCCACCTGGGGCATCAGCCTGATGCTTATCCAGCTGGTGCGCATGGCGTTTGGCGCACAAAACGTCGAGGTGGCGAACCCGGCCTGGCTCTCCGGCGGCATTCAGGTGCTGCCGAACCTGATCCTGCCGTGGAACCGGCTGGTGGTGATGGGTTTTGTCATGCTGGTGCTGTTTTTCACCTGGCTTGTGCTCAATAAAACGCGGCTTGGCATGAACGTGCGGGCGGTGACGCAAAACCGCGCGATGGCCGCCTGCTGCGGCGTGCCCACCGGGCGCGTCGATATGCTGGCCTTCGGGCTTGGCTCCGGTATTGCGGGGCTTGGCGGCGTGGCGCTCTCACAGCTTGGCAACGTCGGGCCGGAGCTCGGTCAGGGCTACATCATCGATTCGTTTTTAGTGGTGGTGCTGGGCGGCGTTGGTCAGCTCGCAGGGAGTGTGGCGGCGGCGTTCGGTCTGGGCATCTTTAATAAAATCCTCGAGCCGCAGGTGGGCGCGGTGCTTGGCAAAATCGCCATCCTGGTGATGGTTATCCTGTTTATTCAGAAACGCCCGCAGGGGCTGTTCGCACTCAAAGGGAGGGCCGTGGAATGACGCAGCCGGTGACTTTAACGCTGGTCCGAAAAGCGCCGCGCCTGAGCGTTATCGCAGGCGGGCTGGCGCTGGCGGCGCTCTTCGCGCTGCCGTTTCTGACGCTGTTACCCGCAAGCCACCCGCTCGCGGTCTCCACCTGGACGCTGACATTAATGGGCAAAATCCTCTGCTACGCGATTGTCGCGGTGGCGCTGGATCTGGTCTGGGGCTACGCCGGGCTTTTATCACTCGGCCACGGAATTTTCTTCGCGCTCGGCGGCTACGCGATGGGCATGTACCTGATGCGCCAGGCGGCGGGCGACGGGCTGCCCGCGTTTATGTCGTTTCTCTCCTGGAGCGAGCTGCCGTGGTACTGGTGGGGCACGTCGAATTTTCTCTGGGCGCTGCTGCTGGTGGTGCTGGTGCCGGGGCTGCTGGCGCTGGTTTTCGGCTTTTTTGCGTTCCGCTCGAAAATCAAAGGCGTCTATTTTTCCATCATTACCCAGGCGCTGACCTTTGCCGGGATGTTGCTCTTTTTTCGCAATGAAACCGGCTTTGGCGGCAACAACGGCTTTACCGGCTTTACCACGCTGCTCGGGTTTTCACTCACCGCGACCGGCACGCGCATCGCGCTTTTTATCGCCACGCTTGCCTTGTTGCTGGCCTGCCTGGCGGTCGGGCTGTGGCTCGCGCGCAGCAAATTTGGCCGGGTGCTGACGGCGGTGCGCGACGCGGAAAGCCGCCTGATGTACTGCGGCTACGATCCGCGCGGCTTCAAGCTGCTGGTCTGGACGATTTCCGCGGTAATGTGCGGCCTTGCAGGCGCGCTCTATGTGCCGCAGGTCGGCATCATTAACCCCGGCGAAATGTCGCCGACCAACTCCATTGAAGCCGCCATCTGGGTGGCCCTCGGCGGGCGCGGCACGCTGGTGGGGCCGGTGTTCGGCGCGCTGCTGGTGAACGGGGCCAAAAGCCTCTTTACCGTGGTAATGCCGGAGTACTGGCAGCTCTTTTTAGGGCTGATATTTATTCTGATAACCCTGTTTCTGCCGCGCGGTGTGGCGGGGCTTTTGCGCAGAGGAGAGAAATAATGCACGCCACGGATACGCTCTATACCCGGCAGTATGAGACCGACCGCTTTCGCGCCGAGACCGATCCGGTGCTGCAACTGGAGAGAATCAATGTCAGTTTTGACGGCTTCCAGGCGCTCACCGATCTGACGCTCTCGACCGGCGTCGGCGAACTGCGCTGCATTATCGGCCCCAACGGCGCGGGCAAAACCACGCTGATGGATGTGATTACCGGTAAAACCCGGCCCCAGAGCGGGCGCGCGATTTACGATCAGCAAACCGACCTGACGCGCCTTGAGCCGGTGGAAATCGCCCGGCGCGGTATCGGGCGCAAATTCCAGAAGCCGACGGTGTTTGAGGCGCTGACGGTGTTTGAGAATCTGGAGCTCGCGCAAAAGGGCGATAAATCGGTGCGCGGCACGCTGCGCGCGCGGCTGAATGCCGAGCAGACCGACCGTATCGACGCGATGCTGACAACGCTGCGCTTAGGGGCAGAGCGCCAGCGCCAGGCTGGCGCGCTCTCGCACGGGCAGAAGCAGTTTCTGGAAATCGGCATGCTGCTGATGCAGGAGCCGCATTTGCTGCTGCTCGATGAGCCCGCGGCGGGCATGACCGACGCGGAAACCGACTACGCCGCCGAGCTGTTTCGCGCGCTGGCGGGCAAACACTCTCTGATGGTGGTGGAGCACGATATGGGCTTTGTGGAGACCATCGCCGACAAAGTGACGGTGCTGCATCAGGGCCAGGTGCTGGCGGAAGGCTCGCTTGCCGAGATTCAGGCCAACGAGCAGGTGATCGACGTCTATCTCGGGCGTTAAGGAGCAACGATGTTAAACGTGGATGAACTGCATCAATACTATGGCGGCAGCCATATCCTTCGCGGCGTGTCGCTTGAGGCGCGCACGGGCGAGGTGACCTGTCTGCTCGGGCGCAACGGTGTGGGCAAAAGCACGCTGCTGAAATGTCTGATGGGGCTGATTCCGGCGAAAACCGGCTCGGTCACCTGGCAGGGCGACGTTATTACCCGTTATAAACCGCACCAGCGCGTGGCGGCAGGCATCTCGTATGTGCCGCAGGGACGTGAGATTTTCCCGCGGCTGACGGTGGAGGAAAACCTGCTGATGGGGCTGTCACGCTTTCGCGGTGCAGAGGCCAGAAGCGTGCCAGAGGAGATTTATACGCTCTTTCCGGTGCTGAAATCGATGCGCCAGCGGCGCGGCGGCGATCTCTCCGGCGGGCAACAGCAGCAGCTCGCTATCGGCCGGGCGCTCGCCAGCCGCCCGCAGTTACTGATCCTCGACGAGCCCACCGAAGGCATTCAGCCGTCGGTCATCAAAGAGATTGGCGACGTTATCCGGGCGCTGGCCGCCCGCGGCGATATGGCCATTCTGCTGGTGGAGCAGTTTTACGATTTCGCCGCCGGGCTTGCGGATAACTATCTGGTGATGTCCCGCGGCGCTATCGTACAGCGCGGCCCCGGCGCTGCGATGGAAGCCGACGGCGTGCGAGGGCTGGTGGCGATTTAATACTAGTAAAAAGGCTGGCAGGAGGCTGGCTTTTTATTATCGACTTGATGAATTCTTATTTAACAGCGCTAAACGAGCGCGGGTTATCTGGCGGGCTCAAAGTTTATCTTTATCGTGATATTATTACACGCGTATTATCAAAGGGATTTAACTGATGACCGCAACGGATGATTTTTAATGCAAAATATTGAGAAAGAAATCATCGAATTCATAGATCGGGATTATAACCCCAGAAAGTATTTTCTCTTTGGCCCCAAACGTCCCGTGACGCTCGACACCCGTATCAGAGACGACCTGAAACTTGTCTTCGAGGATAATGAAGAACTACTGCAAACCTATTTCCACCGCTGGCGTGTTGAGCCGGGTAACTTTGAAATACTCGATTATTTTCATCCCGGCTATTTAGGAAGAAAAGAGCCTGACCCGCATAAACCTCTCACCATCGCAATGCTGGTGGAGAGCGCAAAGGCGGGGCGCTGGCTATATGAATAAATCTCGTTAAACTTCTGATGAGTTCACTACATTTATCAACGAAACGCACTGAACGCATTCTGGCATAAAAGGATAAAAGATCATGGATAACGATTTCAGGCGTTTCTTCTGTGAGATAATTTTCCGGCCCTTAATGGTGCTCGTCTCCATGTCCTGCATATTCATATTACACGATGCACTCTATTATTTTGTCTGGCGGGTGTTTTATGGCGCTTATAGCGTTCGGGTGAACGTCTCGCTTAATTTAGCCTTGTGGTATGGCATATTTCCAGCATTCATTATAATGGCGTTATTACCGCTTCGCTTAATGAAATGGCATTTGTTGCTGATGCTTTTAATACCGGTAATGCTCTTTGGCTTCGGTGGCTCAACACATCTCATACTCTGTATATTGTTAAGCTTTTACTGGCTACTCGGTTGTGGGCTGATGCTTTTTATGAAATATGTGGTCTATCGGCAGGTCGCCGTTTTACTCAAAATCCCTCCGCTATAAAACGTGCGGGCCAGGCGTTTACCCGGCCCGCACTATACTCAGCCCGGTTGCTTCACACCGACTACCTTTACCTGCTGCGATTCAACATCACGAACCAGCCAGTACAACTCATCAGGCGTGAGATGGCATATATCATCACCATTACGGGGCCAGCGGAAGGTGCCCCATACAGGCACGGGCTACACAACCATGCATACGCCATGTTTATCCCCCGGAGTACTTTTATGCGGGAACAACCTTGATAGTAAAGGCAGCCCCGTTATGCCATTGAGCATTATGTTCGTTCTGGTCGTGCTATGTCAGACTATCGATACCCCGGTTCATATCGATAGGTTTCACGGCCAAGAATAGATTATCAGGTGTCAGCATGGCGAAGAGCCCGGAAAGCGTCGGTTAATTGAAAAGGCTTGCAGCACATCAGTATATCGTCGGGAAGGAAGAGAGTGATAGGCACATGAAATCGCCACAGATAATCCAGACACTTCCGGGCCGCTGATAATATTGGTTTTCGTACTCAGTTGGTGGCATCTGATCGCCCGAACCATGCCGACGCTTACTGTTATAAAACATTTCGATGTAATCAAAAATATCGCTGCGGGCTTCTTCCCGCGTTCCGTAGATCTTTTTCTTTATCCGCTCACGTTTCAGTAACCGGAAAACGCTTTCTGCAACCGCGTTATCGTGACAGTTACCACGACGGCTCATACTCCTCACCAGTCCGTGTGATTTCAACAACGACTGCCACTCATGGCTTGTGTACTGACTGCCCTGATCAGAATGAACCAGCACCTGTTTTTGAGGATTGCGTCGCCACACGGCCATCAGAAGTGCCTTTAGAACAATATCTTTTGTCATCCGGGGCTGCATTGACCAGCCGATAACCTTACGCGAGAACAGGTCAACAACCTCAGCCAGATACAGCCATCCTTCGTGGGTCCTGATGTAGGTTATGTCCGTTACCCAACGCTTATCCGGAGCATCCGGATTGAACTGCCGCTGGAGCCTGTTAGGCGACACGATACTGGCTTCGCCTTTACGTGCCCGTGCGCTACGGTACCCAACCTGAGCTTTTATTCCGGCACGCTTCATCAGCCGCAAGACCCGGTTCACTCCGCACTGCTGCCCGGTATCACGCAGATCGAGATGGATCTTGCGATAACCATAGACGCAGCCAGACTCAAGCCAGAACTGTTTGATCTGCCCGGTCAGCATCTGGTCTGCATGGTGACGCTGTGAATGTGGCTGCTGAAGCCAGAAATAAAATCCACTCGGATGTACATCCAGAACCCGACAGAGCAGGCGAACAGGCCAACAACGGCTGTTGTCGCGGATAAAGGCGTACCTCACTCGGACAGCTTTGCGAAGTACGCCGCGGCTTTTTTTTATATGTCCCGTTCGTCGGTAACCCGCTTCAGCTCTTTCTGGAGACGGCGAATCTCGGCCTGGGCATCCGACTGTGCATTATTAGTGGAAGAATCCGGACCGTACTTCTTTATCCAGGCGTAAAGACTGTGGGTGGTGATACCGAGACGTGTCGCCACGCTGGAAACAGAATGACCGCGCTCACAACTTGTTTTACCGCTTCAATTTTAAACTCTTCGGGATAACGCTTACCGCTCATGGGCATCTCTCTTTAAGCCATCTTAAATGACTCTGAGGTGTCTGTTAAACCCGTGGCGATTCACCCTTGCCGTGGCGGTGTACCGCATATCCGGCACAGACAGTCAGTTTTTTCTGGCAGCTTAAATTTGACACTGCTTAATATAATGATTCATTAAACAGGTTCAGTATGCTGCCAGATCGTTTTGTCGTAATGGGCGTCCGTTAGTTTTCAACTAACTGAACGACGACCAGCCTGCCGCCTTCCTCCTTTGACAGAACAAACTGAGAGTTATTCGTCAGTTCAATTTTTTCCCCAATGGCAATCTGTCGTTTATCCGGTAATGACATAAGCCCATTTATGCCTTCATTTACTAACCACCACTGATCATTATGGAAAACAAAATACCCAACTCGTTTCCTTTGTGCATCGGTTGTGCGCTCATTTGGCGCAATGAGGCGATTCACATGCCAGGCATAGATTGACTGTCCGCTCCATACAATCAACCGGTGGTCGTCAGGACGATAGCTGCCTTCCTTTCGGGAAGAATATAAATTCAGCACGGGTAATTTACCCTTGTATGGCGTACCGCAGTAGGGACAAACTGGCTTAGTCTTACCCGAGAAAACGTACCATTTCTGTTCACACGCCTTGTTCTGGCAGGGCTGTATCAGATCGACTGTTTTAACCAGGGCACTTTCCCACTCATCGGCGGTCGGGCGTTTAGTGGCATCGTGTAAGCCATCAATAAAGGCGCGTTCAAACAAAGGCGTCAGATAAGGGCCCATGATGGTGTAAGGAATTTTCTCCGGGTCAGCCCAGGGCAGTGAAAAGGAGGATAGCTGACTGACTTTGACTGCATTGCTTTTGTCTGTGGGATGTTCAATGAAGAGTGCCTTCTCACCCATAGATAAGGTCTCATCACGTACTTCATCAGACATGTCATGTATTTTCCCGCCACGTAGCGGATGACGGAAGAAAAGATACATATAAATAAGCACCGACAGCGCATAGCGGTCAGTCGTAATGCTTGGCAATACGCGGTTCGGATCTTCTTTGGAAAGATGGCTGGTTTTCACCACTTCCGGAGCGATAAAATCCGGGGTGCCCACGACGTCGGGAGGATACTTTCCAGGGACAACCAGTCCGTCTACGTCAATGATGCAGGCATGGCCCATTTCTGGATCGACCAGCACGTTTTTATAGCTTAGATCGCTGTGACAGAGACCTGCCGCATGCATCCTTCTGACGGCTCTTGTCAGCAGAAGACAGACCTTGAGATAGGTAAGCGTATTGCCTCGTTCACGTGGGTCGAGAAATTTATTCTGGTTGCTGGCGCTGGCAAACCATTTGCCTTCCTTTTCACGGCCTTTTATGCCCAGAAAATCATCGTTTTTAGAGCCGTATTTAAAGAAAAAGTAGCTTTTGTAGGTTGGAACCACGATGCCGATTTTATCCCCATGCTCAACAACGTGGGTCGGCCAGCAAAACAGGTCCTTCCAGTATTCACCTCCGGACTGGCCAAAAATGTTTTGCCTGTAGCGTCCGGTGATCATATCAATCCGATCACGGGCCTGCTCGTTCTGCGTTTTATGATAAAAAGCGACGACGTATGTTTTATCAGGCGAAAAGTAAACATCCTTCATCGAGCCCGAACCAATTACCTCGTCAACATACTGGACTGTTTCGCCGTCCTTTGTTTTGCACGTAACAATATTTGCCATATTGATCACCGAAGAAGCGTATCCCTTACCACAACACCGCAATAGTGCGGTCATCGTGGTTCCCTGTGGAGAAAAAGTTAAGCCAGTCGCCTAACCTCTCAGGCGCAATACTGGCGTCTGTAAGGACAGGGATGAGCTCATCAAGGAGACGGGTCCATTTTTCGTCACTGCGAAGCCCGTTATCCGTCTCAAACAGAGGGTCTGATACGCCATCTGTCATGAGGATCAAGTGAGATACATCATTCCATTTACCCACGCTGATGCGGCCGCTAAACGAGGGGTCTGCGATAATGCTCTGGTCAAGAAAGAGGGTTTGTCCTGCGTATTCTCCGCTATCGGGATTTCCCAGTATCCTGACTTTACCGGAAGGGCTGTATGCACCTATCGCACCATCACCAAGCCAGAATGCAGCCGCAAACAGCTCTTTTTCAGTTCGTAGCGCTACAGTTGCCAGTAGGGTTGTTGAATAGGATTTCACAGGTTGTTCTGCACAAATGGCTTCGTTTTGGATACTGTTGACCGCGAGCGTAGCTGCCTGTTTAAAATGATGAAGCATGGCGTTTATGGTTGCCTGCTGATCGCTCCCTTCCCACGCCGTGATGCGCTGCTTTAAATGGACGCCTTTCAAACCACTGAGCTGATTGAAAAGATAATCGCCAGCCGTTTGGACTGCAATCCGGGAGCCTTCCCGGGAATTTACCGCACTACCGGCCCCGTCTGCGACCAGCATGACAGACCATCCTGTTTCCTGGCAGTGGTTGATATAGAAGTCGTCATCTCTGAAGCTGCCGACATGCTCATGAGAGCGTCCCCGGCGACTGGCGGCAGCAATACGTATGTCACCCCTGACCAGACCAGCAGAGTCCAGATGGGACTTAGGATAAGGAGCGTCTGCTGGTGGTTCTACCACCTTCCACAGGCTCCTCGGATCGGGATTTATTATAAAAAGCTGCTTTGTTTCACATTCATCGTGCGAAGCGCATGACCAGAGTACTGACAGCTCAATATCGCCGCTTTCGGTGGGTGTACCTGTCAGCAACTCATGTTCTTTGTTAAAGGACAGGCCAATGTTCCGGGGAAAGACAACGTCCCTGACAGTAGCCTGCTGACCTTCATCCAGAACGATAACAACCGGCGAAGAGAAATGTTCGCCTGCGCGGGCGTTGGGTAAAGTTATTTTAGCTTTCGGGGGAACGGCAGGTGGCACAGCTAATCCGGCCCGCTGCTGGCCTGTCGGTATCTCCCCGGGTTTTAATGCCGGGGAAGACGGGTTTTCGTCTTTGCTCTGTGCTGGTTTATCAAATTCGTAATAAGGCATCAGCTTCCAGAACGTAGGATGAGGTTCATTTTCCGGCAGGGGTTGCAGTAATAATGTATCGGTAGAGTCAATGCCCGGGTTATCAGCATCAGTCCCGGCCGTTTGTTGCTGATCGAAAAAACTGGATGCTGACGAGGCGGCAATCTCTCCGTCGTTATCACCATCTCTAACTCGCGCAGATAAACCCTGTGCAAGGCTCTCAATCCGCTCTTTAAGCCGCATAATCTCTTCGGTAAGGGATGGGTCCTGCGATATAAGAAAAAGCCGCTCCCCTTCTACAGGGTGGCCCAGCTCAGACAGAACTAAGCGGATAATCTTCTCTTCAAGTAAAGCATTTTGCGACATCAACCTCTCCCTCTGTTTACGTCGAAGTTAGTGTTTCCGCCATCATTGCTGAATGACAGGCCTGTTTCACACCACGGGCAGATCACGTCATCCGGGCCGTCAATGCACAGCAATTTTCCGCATGAGCACAGGGCAAACGCACTGGCATTACCGCAGTGGGGGCAACCCGGTACGCCATGCAGTTCGCTGGTGTTTACCTGCAAACCGGTAGCGGTGGCATCTGACCATGCAAAATAGTCCTCATCGATGGGATAGCATCCGGCAATATTAAAGCTGTTCAGGTTCAGGCTGAAATCGAGCCCGGAAACCCTTGCTGGTGGCCGTTCATACTTCATCAGGTACGGACGACGGGTCTTGCTGCAACGGCCGGTAAGCGTAACGCAGTTTTCGTCGTACGCTTTTACTGGCTCGTCCTTGGCCAGCCGGACTATGTATTCAGTCTGGCTGAGCTCAGGTTGTTTGTCGTCCCCGACACTGCGGCTGTGCGCCGTAACCGAGGCCGTGATCCATTTGATGAAGCGGGTAAAGTCCCCTTCTCGAGACTCGGTGAACAGCATGACATTCTCTGTCAGTTGCCGCAGGATATTCAGGTCCGCTGACGGCCCCAGGCCAACGGCAATGAGATTCACTTTACTCGCGTAGTGATCCTTCCAGCGCTTCACTTCTGCGGTTGTGTCGTCAGTCGGACGTCCGTCGGTAAGGAGGTACACGACGGGTTTCCAGTCGCCTTTAGCCTCATGAGTGGTTTTTCTGACCTGGGTATCAATTTGCACGGTCAGCTCACGCAATGCGGCCCCAAGGCTCGTACCGCCGCCAACGGGAAGGCGGGGAGGGTAGAACGAGGCAATTTCGTGAAGAGGTACAATCGTACGGGCTACACCGGCAAAAGCGATTACCGAAACCCAGGCTGTTTCAAGTGCGTGTGGATCCTTTCTTAAATCTCCGACGATCATTTGCAGACCATCAGTCATTTTTTTCAGGTTTTCACCAATCATGGACTCTGAACAGTCCAGGACAAAAAACACGGGAAGGCGTCTCATAATTTTCCTCGTACGGCTGGTACGGCCAGCAGAAAACGTTGCTGTACAGGAAGGTGCTGCCCGGAAAGCAGCACCTTTCTGTCTGTCAGAGCACCAGCTGGATTTCTGGTGGAGGAGGGGGAAGGGTATCAGTTCCGTTATTGATCCCCGCGCTTGTGCTGCCGGAAGACACGCTGGCCGATACCCATTTAAAGAAACCTGCAAACGCGGTTGAATCTAGCGTCTCCAGAGACACAACCTTATCGGTGAGCTGTTTTAAGTGCTCATGGCCTGCTTTAGGACCAACGGCGCAGGCAATGATGGATCCGAATCCCCGGCCGCGAATAGCTTTTACCGCTTCACCGTACGCCAGGGCATCAGAAGGGGTTCCATCAGTCATCAGGAATACCAGAGGACGCCAGTCTCCTTTGGTATCACCATCTGAGCGACGCACATCCCGTTCAACACACTGCATCAGACATTCAAGGGCAGCACCGGTGAAGGTCCCGCCTGCGCTTGGTACAACGATGTCAGAAAACTGGAAGTCTTCCAGCGGCGTGAGAGGAATGAACTCACGCGCCTCATTGTCATAGGTGATAATGGAGATATGAACGCTTTCGAGGGCGTAGGGATCCTGGCGAAGAGCGCTAAGCATCGCTTGAATTCCAACGTTAACGGAATGGATGGACTCACCGCGCATCGAGCCGGATGTGTCGATAACAAGGTAAACAGGCAGGCGGCGCATCAAATGTAATTCCTCAGGTGCGAGACAAACGAATCTGATTCTGAAGGCTCACCAATTGCCCTGAGTTTCCAGCCTGTAGCCTCGCGTATCAGCTCGGCAAAAACCATGGAGCGCTGGCTGGCGAATGCGGGTCCGCCAGAAAGATCGAATCGTGCCATTTCAATATTACGGGCATCTACTGCCCGGATGAAGGCATTCTGAACTTTACCAAAGTGCTGCTGGAGCTTTTCACCATTGTAGATCTGAACGATGAACACAATTTTCTCGTACTGAGCGTCAAGGGAATTCAGGCGCACAATAATTTGCTCATCGTCACCGTCACCGGCTCCGGTTCGGTTATCGCCCGTCAGCCAGATATTGCCTGACTTATGGCGAAGGCTGTTGAAAAAGATGATATCGCCATTCACAAGCGTTGGTTTGCCATTTTCCACATTGCCGAGATCGGTCACCTTTCCGGCTGAATTACACAGGAAAGCGACCACATCAAGGTCGTATTCTTCTTCTTTCTTACCAAAGATCCCGCCGAGGAAACCTTTTTTTTCCTCATTAATATCCCAACCGAGGCCGATAGTAACGGACGAGAGATCGTATTCATTTTTTTTCAGGCTTACGCCCTGACCTTTGCTCAGACTGACAGACATGATATCCCCTTAATCAATAAAATTATAAGACCACATTTACCTCTGGCGGCGGTGGTGGCAGGTCTTCAAGACCGATCACTTCTTTTTTGCTGGATTCCACTTTTTGACTGCCTACCGAAATGCTCGCACTGACCCATTTAAAGAAAGCTTTAATAGTCGAACTGTCAGCTGTATCCAGCTGAACCACGATTTCAGTGATTTCTTTGAGGGCGCTGGTATCGGCATCATGCCCGGCTGCACATGCCACAACAACGCCGGTTCTGGCCGCTTTAAAGTCATTCAGGCCTTTACGCCAGTCATCATTCGGACTTCCATCTGTCATCAGGAATACAAGGGGACGCCAGTCACCTTTTGTGTCAGCCGTCGTTTTCTGTACTTCTTTGGCAATGGAGCTGGCCGTGAGAGTAAGCGCTTCGCCAAGAGACGTGGTGCCGCTGGCTGTTAGTGCTGGCATCTGGAAACTCAGGAGGTCTGTCAGGGGGACTGCCTGTCGGGCTGAAGAATCAAAGGTGATCACTGACACGTAAGCCGTTTCGAGTGCATACGGATCCTGTTTCAGCGTGGTAAGCAGCGTCTGAACGCCATTCTTAACCGCTTCGATAGGCTCTCCGTGCATAGAGCCGGACGTGTCGAGTAGCAGATATACGGGTAAGCGTCTCAAATGTAATTCCTTCTTAAGAGATCGGAAGAGGAGAGTAGTTTCAGGAAGAGGCCAGAATTTGTTGATTTGATATAACGGCACGACATCTGTCGGGTGGAGATTAAATACTCAGAAGCGGCATTATAGAAATAAGTTAACCACCATTGAATAACCGACATGTGAATGGCCTCTTATCAACAGAAAAAAATTCAGACCGTACTGGAATATAAGATTCCGAAAAAAAATCCGGCAAAAATAAAATTTCTTATGTATGAAAATCATCATACATCACAGATCTGCATAAATGGAGTGTAAATCGCCCAAAGATTGATGTGTAGCACAAGAGGATGTCAAGACACCAGGTTTTGTAGGCAGTAAGGCGCTACTGACATTGCGGAAGGAGAATAGATCAAAACTCCGTCACGCCAATACAGAGGTGAAATATGACAAAACCGGAGTTTTCACCCCGGTCTGAGATTTAGCGTCAGGACTTTTTAGCGCTGTATTCTTTTATCAGTTCATCAACGGAGTGCAGAGCCAGCTTCTCTACCGCTTCACTTCGGGTCGAGCCACTCAGCGCAGCCAGACGGTCAATTTTTTTTAAAATCCGCATGCGTAGCGATAATGACACGGCTGTTTTTTTATCCTTATCGAGTACGACCTTCCCTGTGGACTCACCGGTTTTCAGTTCAGCATTCTGTGCGAGCGCTTCATTCATCCGGCGAAGTGTCTTTTTATCCAGCTGGCCCGGATTAACGAGATGATAGGAATGACCTGCCTTGCTGTATTTGATTTCTGCTGAATATGACTCGCGTAGCTCTTTGAGGGCCCGGGTTAATGTCGGCTCTGAGCATTCCAGACTGGTTATAATGTCGGCAGCGGAAACGGGCTTGCCGGTGCCCAGTAAGTTGGCAAGCTTAAAAATCCGGGCCTGTCTGGTATTTAATTGCATCGTAAGATTTAGCCTGCTTAAAGGGTTAGTGGTTCAATAGGCTGAAAAATGAAGGTACTGCTCATCTTTCGAATAACCGGGTGATCGCCTAACGCTTCAACCGGATCAATGTGTTCTATGCCTGCAAAATTTACTAACGACATCTGGCTGCGAGTGCATTTGCAGGACAGGATATACTCATCCTCCAGATAACCGGTCCGCTTACTGACCCGTTGCGTAAAGCCTGACACAATCACGTTGTCGAACGGTAGCGTATGTAAAACGATACCGACCAGGCGGAACAAGCAGCCATGGACGTGGCGGGCATAGTTTTCGCGTACGGCTTTTTGCGTCATGGCTTTTTCCGTCAGCTCCGTACCCCGGGCATTAACGCCGTAAATCTTATCAGGGAAATCTTCAATCTCAGCTAAATCAACATCCAGCAGGACTGCTGATAGCTCCGGCTTTACTTCAAATGCAACAAGCGTTTCACGCGGCCATTCAGTTTCTGCCAGCACACCCGCCAGGTATGATTCGAAAAACGCGGCGTCTGTCCGGAACTGCTGCCGGGCATCTGCCTGAGCCGTGGCGAGCCGTTTTTCATGTTCTTCAGCCTCAAACTTCCAGTTTGCATACTGTTCGGCCCAGGCCGTCCGTTGTTGCTGGTACCGGTGCTGTCGAAGGGTATTCTCCCGCTCCACATCAATCAGCTCCTGCTGCCACCGGCGAAGATTCTCGGCGTGGCGCTCAGCTTTAGCTGATTCCGATTCAAACCATTTACCCAGAAAACTAATGCCTTCGCTCTCGGCAGGCTTTTTCGGCAATGCAAGGTATTCTGGCTTTTCAGGACGCAGCGGTGCCGGAACCTGAAAAGGAGATGTGCTGTTATGCAGGTATACTGCTTCCAGCTCTGCCCAGCTGATGCCTGTTTTTGGATCCGGCGTCAGCTCGTGAATATTACGGATTGCGGTCACCGCTGACATGAGTTCAGCGGCTTCCTGCTCAAGCGCCTGTCTGAGCCCGGGGTCGGTTGCCGTCCGGTTTCCACGTCCGGAACGCGCGGCACGGTCAAGCCGGGTACGGTAACTCAGCCCGGTACCGGGCAAGCCCAGATTGGCATAGGTCCCCCGGCTACCAAAAGAAACGGAAGCACCTCTCGGCCCGACACTCAGGCTCGGTGCACCGTTACTCAGGTTGAGGCGAACGCCAGGAATAATGTTGATCGACTTTCTGAACCTGAACCCCATTATGATTTCCTTAATGATGCTGGGTCACGGTAAGTAATCTGATTCCATCAGCGCTTTGCTCGTTCAGTAACCCATAAAAACGAGCTCTGTCCAGAATGCCAGCCGCCCAGCGGCGATGTGTGGCGGGTTCACACATTGCTCCCTGCGACTTAAACACGGCCTGGGTAGAGTTCAGGATCCGCAGAGCGTCAGAATGCTCACCCTGAGTGACCATCAGCGCGTTTTGAATGACCTCTATCTGACCCGGGTGAATGGCCGTTTTCCCAACAAGCCCATTTGCCATATCAAGAGCCAGCTCTCTGGCCATAACGGCATGATCGTCAATATGCTCACACACGGGCGCGGTCAGGGCAAAATCACGCGGGCCGAAGACTGAAACGAGCATTTTGATGACGTAGCCCATCGGGCTGTCATATAGCGTCAGGTCCCGGGGACGGCGAAGCGACACAACGTTCATAAGATCGTTGCCGCCGATTCGAAGCGCAATAATGCGTTCGTGGCAGGGATGTTCCACCAGGCGGGTGGCCAGCTCGCGCATCTGAACCACGTCAAAGACGTCTTCTGTTTCCAGCGTTGGCATCATGCACAGGTGAGTTTCGCCCATGATATCCCACCATTCAGCTAACGAACTGAGGGTAAATTTCGGTAATACAAACCCGTCGACAGCGGAAAGATCATAATGCTCTTTTAACCATTTGCCCATTTCGGCATGCCGGGGGCGAATGAACACCAGAGGCCAGTCATTTTTACCCAAGCTAAGCATGCTGTTACTGAGTTCGTGCAGCAGCTGCCCAAGATTTTTGAGGGCTACAGGGATGTCTGCTTCACTGACAGCATCCTCCAGGCAAATCACCAGAGAGCGCAAACCAGGTATTTTTCCGTTCAGGACGGCATCAGCAATATCTTCCCGTGTTGCAGGCATGTATAGCGTGGCTCCCAGATTCCAGGGAGAAAGACGATTTTTCATCAGAGCACCTTCTTGATAATGGTTACAGCCCGATACTGGCCGAGGGCCCCCCCCATTTCTGTAACAACTATTCCCTTTTCACGAGCAAGCCCTACAAGCAGTGCAACGTCCGGGTCGTCAATCGAACGCACAAATACATGGTCCGGTACCCGACGTAATACAGCCCGGGTTGCTTCAGCAATGCCGGGTTTAATACGATTGACGCTGTCCACTTTAAATTCATGGGCCAGGAACGCGATAACGTCGCGACTTGTCTGCCATAAGGCCCGGGCTGACTCCGTATTCCAGCTCAGAGGAGCGAGGGATGTCGGTGTTAACTTCTTACGGAAATGAGCGACGGTATCGACAAGCAGCCGGCTGCATTCGAATTCACTGAGATGCTCGCAAACCATGCACCCATGTAATCCTTCAGAGGACCATACTGACCGGGAGATCAGGCCTGACACCGGCGCACCCATGATGCCAAAAGGAATGAGCCAGTCATCATCACTTGCTGCAAGCCAGGAACAGCCACAGGGATCGGCCAGGACAACCAGTCGCGGCTGCTCAGGATAGCCCGGGCGATCTTTCAGTGCGCGTACAAGCTCTCCTGTAATTGCGCCTTTACCTGTCCATCCGTCAACAAAAACAATACCGCTGGTACCATGCCGCTCTTCAATGATGTCGAGTGCTGCACCGTCAATTCCACGATCCCGGATGATGCTGATGCCGTAATGCCATGATGTTTTCCCCATGTCACGCAGGGCCTGGTGCAGCATAACGCCGAGCGGTACGCCAGCCCTGACAAGACTGGCCAGTACAATAGGCTCATCACCGAAGCGTTCGGCCAGAGCAATAGCGAGCTGTGTGACTTCTTTTGCGAGTCTCTCTGCGCCCCGATCCAGCGCCCGGTGAAACAAATCAAGATGCCATTGTGTTGGCGCTGGCTCCTGGCTGAGCATGTCCGAATAATGTTTTTTCCCGGACTGAATCAGCTCTTCTTTTTGATCAACCGGCGTCATCTCAATGACTACTGGCTTTAGCAGAAATTCCACGTCACCGGGCTGGTATGAGCCGGTAAATGTTTCATGTGGCTGCATTTTATTTTTCTCCAAAAATTTGCTGTGAAATGGCATCTGCAAACTGACTCTGACGCGGGATGCCAAACCAGCTGCACAGTTTCATAAAACGATGATCGCTCAGGCTGTCGCCCAGACCAATTACGGGGAAAACGCCGCGTTCAGCCCGAAGTTTTTCAAGCAGCCAGCTAACTGCCAGCCCTTTCTCAACCGGGGTAGGAAGCCAGGCCACGTTATTACTGTTGCGGTGGATGTAGAAGCCCTCGGTCGGAAACACCGTTTCTATCTCATCTGCAATAGTATTGAGCTCGTCAAGGCGGGTGCTGTCGCGGTGTTTCATCACCATATAAACCGCCGTTTCACCGTATTCGAAGTTCAGTCTTGCCCAGGCATTGATCCCTTTTGCGTCCATCATTTCAGTGATCAGACGCTGCATCGATGTCAGTTTTTCCTGGTAGGGAGCCAGCTGGCCGAGCATATGGGCCTTCCACTCCTCGTCGGGCTTGCCTTCAGGCGTGAGAATAACGGCCCCGTGCGTGGTGATTGCCCAGGACTGGAAAGGGATCCGGACGCGGCTAATTTCTTCAGTCCCCCGTGCGGTAACGGGAATGAGTTCAGCCTGCTCCAGCAGCCAGTCCACTAACATGGACTGTTCTTCCGTCATAAAGCTTCGTGGATTCAGGGTGCGATCAACGGCACCGGTACGGAATGGCTCCAGGGCCAGCTCGTCCACCATTTTACGACGGGTCTGAAAGAGCGTGTCGTCAAGGTCGCTAAGAACAACGGGTTTAGCCATAGGTAACAATCTCCACCATGGGCGCAACTTCAGCCAGTGCTTTAAGAAGCTGCGCGTCAATACTTTCTGCGGGTGTCTCAGTACACACAAGAATGCGGTCAAACTGCTGGTGGGCGACGTTATAGACAAAATTGGGGATGCCCAGCCCGTAGTTATCCGTAAAGGAAATTGCGGACTCAATGGCATAACCAACGGTGATAGGGGAGCGGGTGGTCGAACCATAAAATACCTGTGCTCCGGCAGCTTCAAGCCGTTCAGCAAGCAGGAACGGCTCCCAGACGAATTCCCCTGTCCCGAGAACCAGAACACGCTCCCCCATGCGAACTGAGACCTCATGGCCGAGATCGGCCGCAGGGGCGAGCATCCCCAGTCGACCCCATGACTGTTTTCCCTGGATGTCCCATTCTCCGCGTGAAGTTACGTTGACCTTCGGCATGTCCGGGACAGGTGCATCAGGTAATGGGGACCATCCCCACTGACCGCTTACAAGAGAAACCGAAGTGACGGGTAAGGGGCTTCGTTCGGACAGGGCATTGCCACTCCAGTCGGTAAGCGTTACGGCGATAACCTGTTCAATATGTTGAAACTTGCCGGTATTACGCAGGGCAGAAAGCAGGTTAATAAAGGTATTACCGGTGGTTGCCTCGTCATCAATCAAAACCAGCGTTCGTGCGTTGATAACACGACGTTTTTTCTCTTCATCATCTGGCAGATAGATCAGATGATCGGTGGCGTGGCTGTGTTCTTCCTTGAACTCGCAAAGCAACATGCCATCAACCGGGTGACGGGTAGAGGTCAGATAGACAGATTCACGATGCTGATGGCGCACTTCATCAAACACACCGGCCCCAAGCCCAACGGCGGTTTCAGCCATACCGATAAATAGCACGGGCCCTGTCAGCGTTGCGGGGAACTGGCTGGCAAGCTGTCTGTAGGCATGCCGCATGACTGAGGGTGGCACGGGAATGTGCCTGCCGAGTACTTTGCTGACAAACAGAAAGGCGCGTTTCGGGTTACGTCTTTCAGCGATATCAAACAGGTCATCGAGCGAAACTTCACCCCGGTCGCGGATTACCTGTATCGTACCGCATGAGAGTGTGCGGCGATAAATCATATCTTCGAGGGTGTCAGACATCAATACGCCTTAAATCAGATGGTTAGAGAGTGATTCCGGATAAACGATGACATCCGTGATGGATCTCACTGCAACCGGAGAAAAGGTATTTCTGGCGTTCTGGATCACCGCCTCTTCAGACATCAGACCGAGCTTAAAGGCAGCAAACAACCCGGGAAGGTTCACTCCGCTGTGAAAGGTATAACCCACCCCGCCTGATGGACGCATGTTGGTTTCAAGCAGCACCGGGTTGCCATTCACATCGTTTCGCGTCTGAACATTCACCAGCCCGTCAGCCTTCATCACCCGGGCGCAGTCACACGCCAGTTCCCAAGCGCTTCCTTCGTTTACCAGGTACTGGATAGCTCCTTCCTTACGGCGTCCCACAGCTGCGAGTATTTCGCCCTTATCCGCGAGGATATCGACGGAAAATTCAGGGCCTGGCAGGTACGGCATCAAAACAAGGGGTTTAAACGACTCAGAAGCCGATGCTGCTGCAATATACTGTTGCGGACTGACCAGACGATGTTCGGGATGATTAAAGACCGCCATAGGCGAAGCACTGTCATCAAAGCGCCAAAATCCCATGCCATAGATACCCGTCACGGGCTTCACGCATACCTGGCTGTCAGAGAACGGCGGGGCCGCGAGATGCGTCTTTAATTCTGCAAGCGTATTCACCCGCCAGGATGGTACGACCGGGAGCCCGTTTTGCTCCATAAACTGAGCAAAAGTAACTTTTTCGTCAGCGAGAATTAACCAGTCGACGCCCGTTGCACCGGTAGTAAGGGTGGCTCCGGCCGATTCAATGGCAGTGCGGTGTTCTTCAAACCACTGGCTGTTACGGCCCGTATGGATGTGGTGGATGCCGTGGTTCTGAATGGTTTCCTGAATAAACTGAAGACGTCTTTGAGGATCTTCAGGTTCAGTCAAAGAATAATCGGCAACGGAAAGGATTTCATTTCTTTCGCTACGGTGGGAGGCAAAAACGGTAATGGCAAAATTATTTTTTTGTGCAAATGATTTTACCCCCTGAATAATATCTCGCTGGGAGGACAAACCTTCCATAAACCAAATTTTTTTGTTCATTTTTTTAATTATCCGGAACGTCATGCAAATTTATGATTGAGAAGTGAGTCTATGAGTGTCTACGCTACATGTCAATCATAATATGATTTATAACTCTTTTCGGAAATGTGTGGTTATGAATTGCTATTTTGGTATTCATTGTTTTGATAAATATGATTATTTTTTATTATGAGTGGTCGGAGAAACTTTAATTTTTGTGTTTATGCAGAAAACCCCAAAATTTACCTTGCCAGAGAACTTCATCATGATATGATTTCCTTTGTCAGTTGCCAAACAACTCTTTAATTGTCTCGGTCATTACCATTCTAAGGAATAAAACATGGTTTCATTAAGTAAGAACCAGACGGTGTCACTCAGCAAAGAATCTTCAGCATTAAGCCAGCTTCAATTCGGCCTCGGTTGGGATCCGATTAAGAAAAAAGGTTTTCTTGGCGGACTATTAGGTGGCAATGATTCAATCGACCTTGATGCTGGCTGCGTATTAATGGACAGTGCCGGAAATAAAATTGACACCATCTGGTTCCGCAAACTGAAATCCACCTGCGGCGCTGTCGTGCACAGTGGCGATAACCTGACCGGTGAGGGTGACGGCGACGATGAAGTGATTAATGTCAACCTCTCCCGTCTGCCTACAAACGTTGAATACATGGCGTTTACGGTTAACAGCTTCCGTGGTCAGTCGTTCAATGACGTCGAAAACGCGTTCTGCCGCGTGGTTGATCAAACCGGCAAAGAGCTGGCTCGCTACAAGCTGACTGAGCAGGGCCCACATACCGGTATTGTTATTTCTTCGCTGCGCCGTAATAACGGCAACTGGGACTTTACCGCCCTTGGCCATGCCTGTCGCGGCCGCACAATTGACGATATGCACTCCGATATCGTTTCAGCGGTTATTCGCTAATGAAGCTTACGCCGGGGGGCAATGCCCCCGTTCCATCCCAGGAATTGCGGGTACGGATCATCTCGGGCGGCCAGGTGGATGCTTCGGCGTTTCGCCTGTATGCCGACGGGAAGGTGCAGGGTGATGCGGACATGGTGTTCTATGGTCAGCCACGTAACGATGATGGTACCGTCAGCCTGGTTAATGAAGGCCAGTACTCAACCTTTTCTGTCGCGCTCAACCGTCTGAAACCTGAAGTCCAGAAAATTGCTTTCACCGTAACCTGTGATGGCGGGCAGACGGTGTCCGGTCTTCGTAATCTTTCCATCAACGTGGAGCAAGGGGCTACCGGCCTGATTAGCGGCATTGTCGAACTGAACGGCCGTCAGGAAGCAGCCTTAATTCTGGGTGAATTTTACCGTCGTAATAATGACTGGAAATTTCGCTTCGTTGCGCAGGGGTTCAACGGTGGACTTAAACCGCTGGCAGAGCATTTCGGCGTAAATATTGCCAACGAACCTGCTCCCGCAGCCCAGACTCCTCCGGTTGTAACCCCTCCGCCAGCTGAGACAAAAATCAGCCTGAGTAAGGTATCTCTGACAAAAGAGAAGCCTGCAATCAGCCTGACCAAACGGGATAACTTCGGTGAAATCCGGATCAACCTGAACTGGCACCGGGGCAGCGGCAAATCCGGCTTTGCAGGCATGTTCGGCTCCAAAGGAATCGACCTGGATCTGGGGGCCTTTGTTGAGCTTCAGGACGGGTATAAATCGGTCATTCAGGCGCTCGGTAATGCATTCGGTGATTATCGCGATGAACCCTATGTTCAGCTCAAGGGCGATGACCGGACGGGTGATGTATCAGACGGCGAGTGGCTGCATATCAATGGACGTGAATGGAAGCATATCCGCGAAGTGCTGATTTACGCCTTTATTTATGAAGGTGTTCCCAGCTGGAACAAGACTGATGGTGTGGTCACCATTCATGTGCCGGATCAACCGCCCATTGAGACCCGCCTGACCGAAGGTGAAAACCGTCGCACATTGTGCGCCATTGCCAGACTCGTAAACGAAAACGGCGCGATTAAAGTCGAGCGTATCAACCAGTACTTCAAAGGCCAGGACGAAATGGACCGGGCATTTGGCTGGGGATTTCGCTGGAGCGCCGGTTCTAAATAACACAGCAACAAAGGAAACAGGTATGAGCTTTTTCGACAAGGTAAATGGTGCCATTAACTGCGGCCGGGACGAACTGAGCCGCCAGGTTGGCCGTTTCAAAAACAAAAAATTCATGCAGGGCACCGTTGCTGTATGTGCCCGTATTGCCGTATCGAGTGACGGCGTGAGTTCGGAAGAAAAGCAGAAAATGATGGGCTTTCTGCGCTCGTCAGAAGAGCTGAAGGTCTTCGATACCAATGAGGTGATCGAGTTCTTCAACAAACTGGTTTCAAGCTTCGATTTCGATGTTGAAATCGGCAAGGGCGAAACCATGAAATACATCCTGGCGCTGAAAGATCAGCCTGAGGCCGCTCAGCTGGCCTTACGTGTTGGTATTGCCGTTGCGAAAAGTGACGGTAACTTCGATCAGGACGAGAAACTTGCCTCCCGCGAGATCGCAATCGCGTTAGGCTTCGATCCGGCTGAGTTTGGTCTCTGATCCACATCCCTAAGGGTAAAATATGGTTTCAACACACCTCGGCTTCCCGACTGAAACGGTCATTGTATTTATTGCGCTTTCAGTCGGTGCCATCTTTATTGACCTGTTTATGCACCGTGATGACAAGCCAATCTCCCTTAAGAGCGCGGCGCTCTGGTCCGTATTCTGGGTTGTGGTTGCGATGGCATTTGCCGGTTTCCTCTATATCCACCACGGTGCTGAGGTTGCCAGTCTGTTTGTCACGGGTTATGCGCTGGAGAAAGTGCTGTCGGTCGACAACCTGTTCGTCATGATGGCCATCTTCTCCTGGTTCGCCGTTCCGGATCGTTATCGCCACCGCGTTCTCTACTGGGGGATCATTGGTGCCATTATCTTCAGGGGCATCTTTGTCGCCATCGGTACGAGCCTGCTGAGTTTGGGGCCTTACGTTGAAGTCGTCTTCGCTATCATCGTTGCCTGGACAGCGATCATGATGCTCAAAAGCGGTGATGACGATGATGAAATTGAGGATTACTCCCAGCATCTGGCTTACCGCATGGTTAAACGCTTCTTCCCTATCTGGCCGAAGCTCAGAGGTCATGCCTTCCTGCTTAACCAGAAGGAAGTGGATGCCGAACTGGCGAAACCAGAAAACAGCGATGTAACCATTGGCCGTGGTAAAAAGGCGGCGCTGTATGCTACCCCTCTGTTCCTGTGTGTGGCCGTGGTTGAACTCTCGGATGTTATGTTTGCGTTTGACTCGGTACCGGCAATCATTGCCGTCAGTCGTGAACCGCTTATCGTCTATAGTGCCATGATGTTTGCTATCCTGGGCCTGCGTACTCTGTACTTTGTCCTTGAGGCACTGAAACAGTACTTGGTTCATCTGGAGAAGGCCGTTATCGTGCTGCTGTTCTTCATCGCGGCAAAACTGGGCCTGAACGCGACCGATCACATCTGGCATCATGGTTACAGCATCACGGCGACAACCAGCCTGTATGTTGTATTGGGTGTTCTGGCGCTGGGCATTCTCGCAAGCGTCATGTTCCCGGGAAAACCTGAATCTGAGGAAAAGGGGAGCTGATCCCCTGAAGTGTTAACCTGAACAAGTATTAATCGAAGAGGTTATTTTATGAGTGTTTCTCTTTCCAAAGGCGGGAATGTATCTCTGAGTAAAGCAGCTCCGTCAATGAAAAATGTCCTGGTCGGCCTTGGCTGGGATGCTCGTTCAACTGACGGTCAGGACTTTGACCTGGATGCCTCCGCATTCATGTTGGCTGCAAACGGCAAAGTGCGCGGCGATTCAGATTTCATCTTCTATAACAACCTGTCATCATCCGACGGTTCCGTAACGCACACAGGCGATAACCGTACCGGTGAAGGCGATGGTGATGATGAATCGCTGAAAATTAAGCTGGACGCCGTCCCGTCTGACGTTGACAAGATCATCTTCGTTGTCACTATCCATGATGCTCAGGCTCGTCGCCAGAGCTTTGGTCAGGTATCCGGTGCGTTTATTCGCTTGGTCAATGACGATAACCAGACTGAAGTCGCTCGCTACGATCTGACCGAAGATGCGTCCACTGAAACTGCCATGCTGTTCGGCGAGCTGTATCGACACAATGGTGAGTGGAAATTCCGCGCAGTAGGCCAGGGTTATGCTGGTGGCCTGGCATCGGTATGTGCTCAGTACGGCATTAACGCGTCCTAATCGAAAAGTAACTTTTCATATCCGGAGCTGTTAATGCAGCTCTCATTCAACTGTTTGCAGGAGCTAAAAATGGCAGTTTCTCTCGTAAAAGGTGGCAACGTATCTCTGACCAAAGAAGCACCAACCATGAATGTCGCTATGGTTGGCCTGGGCTGGGATGCCCGTGTTACTGATGGTCAGGCTTTTGACCTGGACGCTTCCGTATTCGCAGTAGGTGAGGAAGGTAAAGTGTTGTCAGATGCCCATTTCATTTTCTTCAATAATAAAACCAGCCCTGATGGCGCGGTGGAGCACCAGGGCGACAACCGTACCGGTGAAGGCGAAGGCGACGATGAGCAGGTCAAAATCGATCTGACCAAAGTTTCAGCGGATATTAAAAAACTGGTGTTTGCCGTTACCATCTATGATGCAGAAGCCCGTAAACAAAACTTCGGCATGGTGAGCAACAGCTTCATGCGTGTTTACAACAACGACAACGGCGCGGAAATTGCCCGTTTCGATCTGTCTGAAGACGCCTCAACCGAAACCGCTATGATCTTCGGTGAACTGTATCGTCATGGCGCTGAGTGGAAGTTTAAAGCCGTCGGCCAGGGGTTTGCCGGTGGCCTGTCAGCGCTTGCTTCCCAGCACGGCGTCAACGTCTAAAAGACGCTTAGTCTGACCCCGGCAATGCCGGGGTTTTTTTTGGGTAAAGATCCGCTATCAGAGGGTGAATCAGAGGAAGGAGCCGGGCGTTTTCAGAAAGCAGAGTAATGTTAATTCTGGCGTGAGCCTTTTAAGCAGGGCCCGGGTTTATCTCTAATTGCTGGTTAAAGCCGGTGTTCAGTGCTTTATATCAACAGATTGCCCCTCAGATATATGTTACTTTTGCGGCTTATGAAGGAACGGGATCAGGAACATAAGAACTAAGCCTGGGGAAGATATATCAACGCTGCGCTTCAAAAATAATCAAAAAGCAGGAGAGTTAATATGAATCTACAATCCGGACAAAACATACCACTTCAGCCATCTGCGATCAGGCTGAATCTTCAGTACCCTGCCAAATTCGGCTTTAAAGGTGAACCCGATACCTGCCTGTTCTTGCTTAACGCTCAGGGAAAGGTCAGCGGCGATTCTGACTTTATCTTTTATAATAATCTGTCTTCTCCTGAGGGGGCAGTCAAGCTCGTTACCGGTTCACAGCAGTCCAGCATTGAGATAGCACTGGATCGTGTTCCGGCGAACGTCAGTAAAATTGCGGTCACCGTTGTCATTGATGGTGAAGATACTATTAGTGGGCTCAGTTTATTGAGCATTCATGCTCCTGGTATCGCTGATTTTCAGGCTGAGACTCAGGGCCGCAGTGAGAAAGCAATCATCCTGGGTGAAGTATATCGGCACAATGGCGCCTGGAAGCTTCGTGCGCTAGGGCAGGGTTTCAACGGTGGACTTGAGCCTCTGGCTATTAGCTATGGCGTTGATGTTGCACAGCCAGCTCCGCAGCCAGCGAAACCTGCTCGTATCAGTCTGGAAAAGAAACTGGAAACCAGATCTCCGCGCCTTGTAAGCCTCGCTAAAAAAGCCTCGGTCAGTCTCACTAAAAATAAATTGGACACCCTTAAGGCAGCGGTTGCATTTGTACTTGACGCATCCGGCTCAATGAGTGGCCAGTTCAGTAAAGGTAACGTTCAGTCCGTGCTGGACCGCATCGCCGTTCTTGCCGCCCAGTTCGACGACGACGGTGAAATGGATGTCTGGGGATTTGGAGAGAAGCATAAGAAGTATCCAAACGTCACTCTGGACAATCTGGACACGTATATTAAGTCCATTCGTGAGTCTGGTAAGCGTTCAGCTTGGGAGAACCTGCCGGGCCTTGGAGGGACAAACAACGAGCCTCCTGTGATGGAAGAAATAGTCGACTACTTCAAGGACTCGATAATCCCGGTATATGTTGTATTTATTACCGATGGCGGGATCAGCAAGACGCGGGCGATTAAAGATGCAATCCGGCGTTCTGCCAACTACCCTATCTTCTGGAAGTTTGTCGGTTTGGGAGGTTCAAGCTATGGTATCCTCAAAAATCTTGATGACTTTACAGACCGCCGGTTGATAACACCCACTTTTTTGCCATGGATGATTTCGGTTCGATCAGCGATGAAAAGTTATATGATAATTTACTGGAAGAATTCAGACCGTGGGTCGATGAAACAAAAAGGTTAGGTATCTTATAATACGCTCAGTTTGCGCATGGTTGAATGAGCTCTACAGCGGCTTAATACTGTAGAGCCTTTACAAACTGGACGGGATAAAAGTCGGAAGATTATGAATCGTGCAGAGAGGAGCATATGGATAGCATTAAGTATCTGCAATGTATAGCTGAAGAATCTGCTCAATAGCTGTTGGCTTTGTTGGCTTGGTTAAACAGAGCAAGGTTTAAGCCAGCGCTGGAATTCATTTAACCTTTCAGCAGCCAAAACCGCTTAAACGGTGAAAAATTTATATTCTCCTTGTTGATGAGGTTCATCCAACCAACGCCTGATGGTTCTGTTGGTCTATAAACGTGTCTCTTTGTGCCTGGTTATAGTGATCCATTTCCTGGACCATTCATCAAATTGTCGCTGGCGAGCCCGATAACGTTGTTCTTCCTGCTGAAAAAGCCAGTCGCTTTCAACAGCATATTTTCGATATCCCACAAAGAGCCCTTGTACTTTTGCTATGACAACATTCCTGTTTATTTAGAACTGTTCGGACAAACATTTCAGGAATAAAGCCGAAAAAAAGTTATAACGAATAATAACCCAGACAAAGGCCTGCCGGAAAGTACAGTCAGAAAGGCTGGGGAATCTCCACTAATCTTCCTTCAAATAATCATTACCATATTCCAGTATGATTGGGCCAGATGATTAAGGACTTCATCAGGTCTGAGCTATTTTAAAATCAGCGAAAAATGTCTGAGAATGTTTTTCGCCAACGTCAGGTATGATATGGCCCACCGAGACTTTATACTGTTTGCCTGATTTCTCAGATGCAACCCTTTATTTTCAGCAAGATAACCAAGCATCCATAGAACGATGGTACTGAATGTAGCAAGTAGACTTAGTTTCAACATCCTTTCTGCTGAACAGCTGTAGCTGCAGCGCAACCTCATATCGTACAGTTCGCTTTTATCATCCAAGAATCTGTGGACTATCTGCATTCTAAGGCTGTATAACTTCGTTATTCTGCGAAGTTCGAATTCAGTTCTGCTGGTAAATATCAGTCAGGGGAAATCGCCAGGCCTGCTGTTGCTCATTTTCTTGTTTAGCGCTGTAAGGCCTTCCGTGTGAGCATCTGTTTTTGCGCATTACTTTTCCTGTCCTTTGCAAGCGTGTCAGATCACAGAGCCAAAGGCTCTCTGTCGGTTTTCAACTGTTCACTTCTGACCCACCGCTCTCCCTGATCATCCCGGCGTAGCTGCACAGCCCCCCTGATGCGCTCAAGTTGAGTGCGATAAGGAATAAGGAATGCAGCCTGTACACCCGCATTCTGTTGCATATAGGTGTAACTATCTGGCTAAGTAATGGTAATGAATGATCGACGTAGACAAAACTGGCCCGGAGTACGTGAAAATCCTGAGTCGGGTAGCCGCTCCAGGCCACGACAATAACACACAGGGGTAACTGGTGTGTAAGCATCTCGATGACATTTCTAAACATGGCCGGAAATTCTTTGTGAAGCGCCCGGTTACCCAGAAGCCTGTTAATCGTTTCATTTGTTTTTAACCTAAGCGACGACGGGCATATAGCATCCGATGCGGCTCAGAGAGAGGGACACCCCGTTCACTATTGCAGTAGTGGCATCTAGCAGGGCATTTTGCCGATATTTATGGGATTATTACGGAAAAAACTTCTGGCATACTCGATGAACAGGCATAAAGATGATCTCATTAAATTGTTGGCGCAATAAGTAGATCATAGAACTCTATGCCTTTCTTTTTCACCCGCACACCCGCACATTTCTGGGAACTCCTCAGCCTCTGAGGGGCATTTTACCTAACCCCGGCCCGCACTTCACTCAGCCCGGTTGCATCACCCCAACGGCTTTCACGCGCATGCCTTTTACCATCATCAGATACGCCATAGCTGCGAAAACCATCAGCGACGCGAACAGCGACCATGACGGCAGCGTGGTCAGCACAAAGCCGCTGTACATCGGGTTGAACGCCGCGCCCAGCCAGCCGAGCGACTGCACGGAGAAGTAACCGGCTTTCAGGCCCGGCGGGGCAATATTGTCGATCAGCATATATTCACCCGGCGCATAGATGATTTCGCCAAGCGTAAAGACCGCCGCTGCCGCGCCCCACATCCAGAGATTAGTGCCCGACATCAGAAAGCCGCCGAGGCCGAGAATAAAGCAGACGGTACCGAAGAGCATCAGGCGGCTTAAGTTGTCGGCGCGCAGTTTTCTGCCTACCAGGTATTGCAGCGAAACCACAAGGACAGCGTTGACCGGCAGCACCACCGCGACAATCTGCTGCGCCAGCGCGCTGTCGGAAAAGGTTAAGACATATTGCGAAATACAAACGGCAAAGGAGCCGGCCACCAGCGAGCCGAGAAACGCCGAGCCGGTGAACCACAGCAGACGCTGGTCGCGCCACAGCAGCGAGAGCGGCGGCGGGCCTGAGGGAGCGTCGGCCTGCTCATGCGCCGGTGCCACGCGCTGCACAAAAATACTGATAACCACAAAGGTAATGCCAGAGGTCACTGCCGAGAGCCAGAACGGCATATTGAGACCATAGACCATCAGCAGCGTGCCCACGGGCGGGCCCACCGTCCAGCCGATATTCAGAAAGGTGTAGTTAAGCGAGAAAATACGCGCTTTGGCTGCCACGCCCAGCGTATCGGCGAAATAACTCTTCAGCACGGTAGAAAACACCGAATACGCGCAGTTAATGATGGCGAAAAAGAGGATCACCAGCAGGGCGTTATGCATCAGCGGGATCGCCACAAAGCCCGCCACAAAGATGGCGATAGCGATGAGCATATAGCGCTTTTTGTCGAAGCGGTCGGCGAACACGCTAAACGCCAGGCTGAAAAAAACGCCTGCGGTCATCGCGCTCGTTAGCGCGACGCCAATTTCATCGACCGACATCGCGAAACGCTTCGCGAGATAAATCGCCATAAACGGCAGTGTGGCGCCGCGGCCAATGGTTAACATTAACGACGAGCCCAGCAGCGCGACGGTGGAACGCGTTTTCTTTGATAACATTTTCTTATCTTTTTTATCGGGTGAGCGGGAGCGAGCGCCTGTTCAGGCCTCTTTTAAAGCAATAACATGCCATCCGGGCGCTGTACACCCTGTCGGGGGTTCAGAAGTGCTTTACGTTCCCCCCATAAATTAGTGATCTGTCTCTCACCTTAAGATTCCGGTATGGTGAAGTATTAACATAATTTTAATAAATAACAGGGGCAGGGGATGACGCGTAAAGACGGGCTGCTGGCGCTGCTGGTGGTGCTGGCCTGGGGGTTGAATTTCGTCGTAATTAAAGTCGGTTTACACGCCATGCCGCCGCTGCTGCTGGCGGGGCTGCGGTTTTTGCTCGTCGCCTTTCCCGCGCTGCTGTTTGTCGCCCGCCCGAAAGTGCCGTTTCGGCTGCTGCTCGGCTACGGACTGACGATAAGCTTCGGGCAGTTCGCGTTTCTCTTCAGCGCGATTAAGTTCGGCATGCCCGCGGGCCTCGCCTCGCTGGTGCTGCAGGCGCAGGCGTTTTTCACCATTGTGCTCGGCGTGTTTGCCTTTCGCGAACGTCTTCAGGCCAAACAGCTCACCGGCATTGCGCTCGCCGTTGGCGGGATGCTGGTACTGATTGAGGGCAGCCTTAACGGCCAGCATGTGGCGCTGACCGGTTTTATGCTGACGCTCGCCGCCGCGCTGAGCTGGGCCTGCGGCAATATCTTCAACAAAAAAATCATGCAGCTGCCGACGCCGCCTGCGGTGATGTCGCTGGTGGTGTGGAGCGCGCTGATCCCGGTGCTGCCGTTTTTTGCGGCGAGCCTGGTGTTCGATGGCGCTCAGGCGGTGGTGCAGAGCCTGGTGAATATCGACAGCGTGACGGTGCTGTCGCTGGTTTATCTGGCCTTTATCGCGACTATTCTCGGTTATGGCATCTGGGGCACGCTGCTCGGGCGTTATGAGACCTGGCGCGTGGCGCCGCTTTCACTGCTGGTGCCGGTGGTGGGGCTTGCCAGCGCCGCGCTGCTGCTGGATGAGCGGCTCTCGGTATTGCAGATTATTGGCGCGCTGCTGGTCATGGCGGGGCTGTATATCAATGTGTTTGGCTGGCGGGTACGGCGGGCGGTGCGCAGCGCATAAAAAACCGGGCCAAAGCCCGGTTTTTTTAACGCGACTGGTTGTAGTACGGCACACCCAGTTCGTCTGATTTATCGCTGCCTGCGCTGCGATGGCTGAGATCCAGCGATTCATGATGCTCAATCGGCACCATCATTGTGCTGGTGTCCCCGGCGCACGCGTCAGTTTTGGGGCTGCCTGCCAGCGCATAGCCGGAGGTCAACGCCAGCAACAGCGCAGCGGCGCACGTGACGGATTTCATAATTTCCTCGGTTATCTCCCGGAAGGAGAAGTGTAACGGCGGGATGCCGCCGTCGGCGTTCTTTAACTACTCAGTGATTCAGCGGGTGGAGGTACTTGCCTTCGCCCGGCATCCGCGTCACGCGATATTTATGCGGCGGCACGGAGAAATAGTTCTTAAACGTGCGGGTCAGCGTCTGCTGGGATTCAAACCCATAGCGCTCGGCCAGATAAAGAATCGGTTCGTCGCTCTCTTTGAGTTTGAGGGCAATCTCGGTCAGTTTCCGGTTGCGGATATACTGGCCCAGCGAGTGACCGGTCTCTTTTTTGAACATGCGTTGCAGGTGCCATTTCGAGTAACCCGAACGCGCCGACACTTTCTCAAGGGAAAGGGGGGATTCCAGGTTATCTTCAATCCAGTCCAAAATGCTATGAATAGTAATGGCATCATTGTTGCGTCTGGACATCGTCTTACCTCTTTGCTGTTACGGCAGCACCCTTTTAAGCAGGTATTCGAGGGTCGCCACTTCGTCTGCCGTCAGGTTTTTTGTTAATTCTTGATGCAGGTTTTGTCCTACCAGCTGGTGGCACTGTTCACACAGCACCGCGCCTTCTTCCGTGAGCTCAACCAGGATGCCCCGTTTATCGTTAGGGTTAGGCAGACGCGCCACCCAGCCCTTGCATACCAGACGATCCAGCATGCGCGTCAGAGCACCTAAATCTACTGAGAGCACTTTTTTCAGCTCCCCTGGCGTGATGCGGCCAGGACAGCGAATGGAACAGAGCACCTTAAACTGCGCTGCCGTGATATCGAGCGGCGCAAGGTACTCATTGAGCAGGCGATCCTTTTTCTGATTCACCAGGTGAATCAGTCGTCCTAAAGGAATAATCTCGTTAAACAGATCGCTGTTATTTTCCAACATAGTTGCCCAGGCAAGTAGATTAGTCACGCGAGATATTATTGCCCAGGCAAACATAAGTCAACCGAATGATTTTCGCGATCACACGATCTGCTAAAACGTGTTAAAAATCCTTCAAAATCAAAGGAAAGGTAAGGGCTATCGCTGCGATAGCGCTCGCCTGTTAAGCGCGGAAAGGCGTAACGTTAAGCGGTGAAAACAGAGAAAAAAGATAAAAAAACGCCGCCTGAAGCGGCGGCCTTAAGATTAACCGTGGTGCGGTTGTTCCTCAGGAAGCTGAACCGGCCAGCGACGGAAAATCACAATCGCCCAGACAAACGCGACCAGCGCCGGAATAGCGCCCATATAACCGATGGACGACATCGAGAGTTGCAGGCTCACCTGGTTGCCCACCAGCGCGCCCGCGCCGATACCGATGTTAAAGATGCCGGAGAAGAGCGACATCGCCACATCGGTGGCGTCCGGGGCCAGCGCCAGCACTTTCACCTGCATCCCGAGACCGATAAGCATAATCGCAATACCCCAGAACGCGCTGAGAATAGTCAGGTTCACAGCGCTGTGCGAGGCAGGCAGCAACAGCAGCAGGCAGATAACCAGTACGCCGATGGCGCTACTGATAAGCCCGGAGGCGTGCAGATTGCCGAGCTTGCCGAAAATCACGCTGCCGATAATGCCCGCGGTGCCGAGCACCAGCAGCAGGAAGGTGGCGAAGTTTTCGCTCAGGCCCGCGACGTTCTGCACGAACGGTTCAATATAGCTGTAGGCCGTGAAGTGCGCGGTCACCACCACGGCGGTCAGCACGTAGATACACAGCAACGCCGGGCGGCGGAACAGCGCCGGCAGGCTCGCGAGAGAGCCGGAGTGTTCGCTCGGGATTTTCGGCAGCAGTTTCACAAGGCAGGCGAGCGTAATCAGCGCGCCGATGCCGATGGCGAAAAACGTGGTGCGCCAGCCGAAATATTGCCCGACGATGCGCCCGATGGGCAGACCGAGTACCGACGCCAGCGCGGTGCCGGTCGCAATCAGGCTCAGCGCCTGGGCGCGTTTGCCCGGCGGGGCGAGGCGAATGGCCAGCGACGCGGTAATCGACCAGAAAATCGCATGGGCGAAGGCGATGCCGATACGGCTGATGACCAGCACCTCGAAGCTCCAGGCCATAAACGACAGCATATGGCTCGCGATGAACACCACAAACAGCGCAATCAGCAGCTTGCGGCGCTCCACCTGGCTTGTCAGCAGCATAAACGGCAGCGACATCAGCGCCACCACCCAGGCGTAGATGGTGAGCATAATGCCCGCCTGCGCGGATTCCATATGGAAACTCGCGGCGATATCAGAGAGCAGGCCCACCGGCACAAACTCGGTGGTATTAAAAATAAATGCCGCGACCGCAAGCGTAACCACCCGCAGCCACGCCGTTTTGCGAGAGACTGTATTCATCGTCATAAAAAGATTCGCGCTGGTCAGAAGTGAATAAGAAGCGAGCGATATTAAAACTTTCGCCTGCCGGGATACAACCATTTTGTGACGCAAATCTCACTTTTGTACCCGTTATGTAACAAACGACGCGGCAGAAACGCAATTGCCGTCCCGGATAACAGACCGCGTGTTAGGGTGTAAAAACAGCAACGACTAAAAACAGGGCGGGGATAACAATGCAATCAGTTGATTTTTATATGGTGGACGCGTTCGCCGATAAAACCTTCAGCGGCAACGCGGCGGCGGTCTGTCCGTTAAGCGAATGGCTGCCGGATGAAACGCTGCTTTCGATGGCGCGGCAGCATAACCAGTCAGAAACCGCGTTTTTTGTGCGCACTGACGACGGCTTCGAACTGCGCTGGTTCACCACACTGGGTGAAATTAACCTTTGCGGCCACGCGACGCTCGCCGCCGCGCACGTGATTTTCGAGCACCTCGATGCGCCGCACAGCGAAATCCGCTTCTCGACGCGCTTTGTCGGCGAGTTGACCGTCACGCGCCGCGGTGACTGGCTGACGCTGAACTTTCCGGCGTGGCAGGCGCAGCCGGTGGAGACACCCGCGCTGCTGTTGAGCGCGCTGGGAATTGACGGCGCGGTGTCGGTGGCGGCGTATCGAGACTATCTGGTGGAGCTCCAGACTCAGGCGCAGGTAGAGGCGCTGACCCCGGATATTGACGCGCTGATACCGCTCGGCAAACAGGTCTGCGTCACCGCGCCCGGCACACCCGGCGGCCCGTACGATTTCGTCAGCCGCTTTTTCTGCCCCGGAGAGGGCGTGCCGGAAGATCCGGTGACCGGTTCCGCGCACAGTATGCTGATCCCGTTCTGGGGTGAGAAGCTTGGCAAGACCGCGATGATGGCGCGTCAGGTCTCGGCGCGGGGCGGGGATTTACGTTGTGAATGGCAGGGCGATCGCGTGCTGATTGGCGGCCAGGCGGTAACGTATCTTATCGGCCAGGTATTGCTGCGCTGATGCTTCGGCGCCCGTAGCGGGCGCCGTTTTCATCTTCAGGGCAGGCGGGCGATATTCTCTTTAATCACCGCGACCGAATGCTGAAACTTCGCCTGCTCCTCGCCTTCCAGCTGCAGTTCGATAATCTGCTGTACGCCGTTTTGCGCCAGTACCGCCGGAACGCCTATCGCCACGTTGTCGACGCCATATTCGCCGTCAAGAATGCACGATACCGCCAGCGCCCGGTGGCTGCCGGTGAAGATATTGCGGCAGATCTCCGCGATAGTGCCCGCGATGCCATATTCCGTACAGCCTTTGCGGGCGTAAATCTCAAAGCCCAGCCTTCGCACGCGCTCGGCAAGCGCCGCGGTATCCAGCGGCGTACCCGTTTTGCGCTCGTAAACCTGCGCGACCGGCGAGCCATACACGGAAGAGTGCGACCAGACCGGGAACTGGGTGTCGCCATGTTCACCCAGAATAAAGGCGTCGATGCTTTGCGGGCCGATCTCCAGCGCTTCGGCAAGCGAGCGGCGCAGGCGGGTGGTGTCGAGCCAGACGCCAGTGCCGATTACCTGGTTGCGCGGCAGGCCGGAGAGCTTCCACACCTGCCAGGTGATGATATCGCACGGGTTGGTGGCGACGAGGAAAATGCCATTAAAGCCGCCCGCCATCATCTGTGGGACTATCTGGCCGACGATGCGCGCGGTGTTGGTCAGCTCGTCAAGGCGCGTCTGGCCGGGCTTCAGCGCGCCGCCGGAAACGGTGATCACCGCGATATCGACATCCGCGCACTCCTGCGCCTGGCGGGTGGAGATTTTAATCATCCCCGGCATATACGCGGCGGCGTCGCGCAAGTCCTGGCAGTGCCCTTCGACGCGCGCGGCATCGAGATCAACCAGAATCAGCTCCTCGCCGATATTCTGGTTGAGTAAGGCCCAGGCGGCGGCGGTGCCCACGTTGCCCGCACCGATAATCATCACTTTTCGTGCTCTGTTATTCATGGCGTCATTCCTTGTTAACCCATTTCGCCGCACAGAGTACCTGTACAACCCGCTGCCAGGAAATCCCCTTTGCGTATTAAAACGCGCATCATAAGACAATCGTCTGACCGGCGGGTTGTCGGCGGCGCGCGCAACCGGTAAAGCTAATAAAAACAAACAAGGAGCCGCTATGTACCCGATAACCGCCGAAGCGCCAGGCAGCGCTGAAAGCCGGGCGCTGATTGCCGCCCTGGACGCGTACCAGAGCACACTGTACCCGGCAGAGAGCAACCATCTGGTTGATCTCGCCGATATCCCCGAAGATGAGATGATTTTTATGGTGATCCGCCATCAGGGCGAGGCGGTGGGCTGCGGCGCGGTGATGCTGAATGCTGACGGCTCTGGAGAAATCAAGCGGGTGTATATCGATGCGCGCCACCGCGGGCAGCGGCTCGGTGAAACACTGATGGCAGCGCTGGAAGCCGCCGCGCGCTCACGCGGCTGCCACACGCTGCAACTGGAAACCGGCATTCACCAGCATGCGGCGGTGAAGCTCTATGAGCGCTGCGGCTATACGCACACCGCACCGTTTGCGCCTTATCAGCCCGATCCGCTGAGTGTGTTTATGCGAAAGCGGGTGTCGGACACGGCAGCAGTTCTGTAAAGGCGTCGAGCTGACGGGTTTTCGCACCGCGCCGCCAGATAAGCCAGGTATCGATATAGCGCCATTTATCGGCCAGCGGCCACGCCTGCACCTGATGGCTGCCTGGCATACTCTCCAGCATACTGCGCGGGATCATCGCCACACCGGCACCCGCCACCACGCACGCCAGCATGCCGTGGTAAGACTCCATTTCGTGGATTTTGCCCGGCATCGCCTGATCTTCTTTAAACCAGCTTTCGAAATGCCGCCGGTAGGAGCAGTTCGCGCGAAAGGCGTAAATGCTCGCGCCGTTAATCTCCTGCGCGCGCGTAACCTCAGGGTGGTTCGCGTGCGCCACCAGCATCATCTCTTCCTGATAGACCGGCATACCTTCGAGATTCGGGTGCAACACCGGGCCGTCGACAAACGCCGCGCTCAGTTCGCCCGCCAGCACGCCGTCAATCATGGTACCGGACGGGCCGGTCGCCAGATCGAACTGAATTTTCGGATAGCGCTGGTTAAAGGCGGCCAGCACAGCGGGAATGCGCACCGCCGCGGTGCTCTCAAGCGATCCGAGCGAGAAAATCCCCTGCGGCTCGTCGCCGGAGACCACCTCGCGCGCCTCCTGCACCAGCGCCAGAATGCGCTTGCTGTAGTCAAGAAAACTGTGCCCGGCGGGGGCGAGCTTCAGACGCTGGTTCTCGCGGATAAACAGATCTACGCCCAGATCTTCTTCAAGCTGGCGGATGCGGGTGGTCAGGTTAGACGGCACCCGGTGAACGCGCTGGGCGGCGGCCGTGATGCTGCCGGTTTCGGCCACGGCGTTAAACATCTCAAGCTGGGTTAAATCCATCGCATTCTCTCCGGGTGAATGGAATCGTCAATATTATTCACTTTTCAGAAATACCAGAGCAGGCCAGGCTATGCCAGAAGTTTTGACGTGTTTTGTGTAAAAAAGCGTCACCGATAACAACCTATAAGAGAGAGGCCATTGATGAGCATTTCCCCTGCGACCCATGCGATTTCCGTAAATCCGGCCACCGGCGAAACCCTGGCGGCGTACCCGCTGGCAAGCGCTGAACAGGTCGAGCTGGCTATTACCCGCGTAAGCGAAGGCTTTCGCCGCTGGCGCGCCAGCCGTATTGATGAACGCGCGCAGACGCTGCGTAACATCGGCAATGCACTGCGCGCACGCAGCGAAGAGCTGGCGCAGATGATCACCGCCGAGATGGGCAAGCCGATCCTTCAGGCGCGCGGCGAAGTGGCGAAATCCGCCGCGCTCTGCGACTGGTACGCCGAACATGGCCCGGCGATGCTCGCGACGGAGCCGACGCTGGTGGAAAACCAGCAGGCGGTGATTGAATACCGTCCGCTCGGACCGATCCTGGCCGTTATGCCGTGGAACTTCCCGCTGTGGCAGGTGATGCGCGGCGCGGTACCGATCCTGCTGGCGGGCAACACTTATCTGCTTAAGCATGCGCCGAACGTGATGGGCTGCGCGCTGCTGATTAATGAGATTTTTGAAGACGCGGGCGTGCCGGCCGGCGTGTTCGAGGTGATTAACGCCACCAACGACGGGGTGAGCCAGGCGATTAACGATCCGCGTATCGCCGCCGTTACCGTCACCGGCAGCGTGCGTGCGGGTGCCGCAATCGGCGCGCAGGCGGGCGCGGCGCTGAAAAAATGCGTGCTGGAGCTGGGCGGTTCCGATCCGTTCATCGTGCTGGCGGACGCCGATCTCGACGAGGCCGTGAAAGCGGCGGTGGCGGGGCGCTACCAGAACACCGGGCAGGTGTGCGCTGCCTCCAAGCGTTTTATCGTCGAAGCCAGCATCGCCGATGCCTTTACCGAAAAATTCGTGGCCGCCACGCAGCAGCTGAAAATGGGCGCGCCGACCGACGAAACCACGTTCCTGGGCCCGATGGCGCGTTTTGATCTGCGTGACGAGCTGCATGCGCAGGTGACGGCGACGCTCAGCGAAGGCGCGACGCTGCTGCTGGGTGGCGAGAAGGTAGCCGGTGCGGCGAATTTCTACGCGCCGACGGTGCTTGGCAACGTGACGCGCGAGATGACCGCGTTTCGCCAGGAGCTGTTCGGGCCGGTGGCAGCCATTAGCGTGGCGCGCGACGCCGAACAGGCGCTGGAGCTGGCGAACGAGAGCGAATTTGGCCTGTGCGCGACCGTCTGGACCGCCGATGATGCCCGCGCGGAGGATTTCGCGGCGCGTCTGGAGTGCGGCGGCGTCTTTATTAACGGCTACTGCGCAAGTGACGCCCGCGTGGCGTTTGGCGGCGTGAAGAAGAGCGGTTTTGGCCGCGAGCTGTCGCACTTTGGCCTGCATGAGTTCTGTAATATCCAGACCGTGTGGAAAAACCGCCGCTAAGTGATGCGGTGAATAAACGCGTTATCCCGCCGGGCCGCGAACAAGTTGTTTGGTTTTATCGGCGGGTGCGCTTTGCTTACCCGCCCTGGGAGCTTACCCGCCCTACGGTGGCAGTGGTTCAGCCTGCTGGCGGGTGCATTTCGCTTACCCGCCCTGGGAGTAAGGGGCCGCTCATGCGGCCCTTTGTCATATCCGTGACATGGTTCTGTCATTTTTGCTTTGTAGACTCGCGGAGGTTTTCGCTGTTTAACGAAGAAAAACATGAACCTAACTAAAATTTCCCGCGCCATCCGGCGCGTCGTGCCGCGCACTCGCTTCGGGCTGATGGCCGGTATTCTGTGTGTTATTACGCTCTTCTCCGCACTGCAAATTCTCTCCACACTGATGCTCTCATCGCTGCTTGGCGACACGCAGCAGCAGGTCCAGCACCGCGAGGCGCAGCGCCAGCAGCAGGCGGCGATGGATGACGCCCGCGTCACGCTCCTGATGGCAAGTGACTTGCTGAACCGTGCAGGCATCTACTTTATGCAGGATAAAGAAACCGGCTCGGTGGGGAGCTGGAACAGCCTGATGGATGAGGCGCAGGCAGCGCTGAAACGCTCCCATGCGGCGTTTGAGCGCTACGGCAAACTTAACCGGGCGAAAGATGATCCCTTAAAGGCGAGCTATGAAAATTTTTATGGCGCGCTGAAAGAGCAGGCGGACGGCCTTGTCAGCACTAACAGCATTGACGCGTTTTTCGCGGTGCCGGTGCAGGCGTTCCAGGCCGATTTCAACGACAACTTCGCCCGCTATCAAAGCGCCAACGCGCAGCGGGCGGACCGCGACAGCCGCGAGCTGCTGGGCGGTCTTGAGCAGGCGCAGCGGCTATTTATTATGGCGCTCGGCGTGCTGCTCGCCATCGCGCTGCTGGTGTGGCGCAGTATGGCGGTGTGGGTGATCCGCCCGCTAAGAAGGCTTATCACCCATATCAACCGGCTGGCAGCAGGCGATCTTGGCACGCCGCTGCCGTCAGATAAGCTGGTTAACCGCGAGATGGCGGAGCTGAGCCAGAGCATCGGCCAGATGCAGGGCGGGCTGCAACGGCTGGTTAACGAGGTCCGCGAGGCGACGTCCGCGATGGTTGCCAATATCGGCGAGCTGGCGGCGGGCAACGAGCAGCTTTTCAGTCAGTCGGCACTGCAAGCGGAAGAGTTGCGAAAAGTCACCGAGCATATCGAAACGCTGGAAGCGCACGTGGAAGAGAACAGCGAGTACGCCCGCGTGGCGAATGCCCGCGCCGATGAAGCGCGGGGGGTGGCCGCAGGCGGCGATGAAATGATGGTGACGGTGAACCACTCGATGCAGGATATTGTCTCGCGTTCCTCGGAGATGCGCGGGATCGTGGCGATGATCGAAAGCGTCGCGTTCCAGACCAATATTCTCGCGCTTAATGCCGCCATTGAAGCGGCTCACGCCGGGAATCACGGCCGCGGTTTCGCCGTGGTGGCAAAAGAGGTCGGGCTGCTGGCGCGTAAGAGCAGCCATTCGACGCAGACCATTCAGGAACTTATCCATCACTCGTTGCAGGGAATCGAGAAAGGCTCGCAGGCGGTATCGAAGCTTGAAGAGAATCTGGGGCGGGTGATGGCGCTGGTGAGCCATCTGACGGGGTTGCTTGGCGAAATCGCCGTGGCGACCGTCAATCAGGGCGACAGCATTCATCAGGTAACGCAGCGCATCGGCGCGCTCAACCAGGTGGCGGGCGAGACCGGGACGCTGGTGCAGCACACCACCCAGGCATCGCTGCGCCTGCGTGATGAATCGCGCAGGCTCACGGAAGCCGTCTCGCGCTTTCGTCTTTCCGCCTGAGATTGCTATACTCCCGGCCCGAACGATCGTCCTTCGCGCCGGGAGTCTCTGGTGACCCACACGCTTAATAACGAATTACTGGCTTCAATTCTCGAACAGGTGCGCCCGCTCGCTGCACAGGGCAAGGTGGCGGACTATATACCCGCGCTGGCGGATGTGCCCGCCGACCGGCTTGGCATCGCCGTCTGTACGGTCGGCGGCGAGTGTTTTGCCGCAGGCGACGCCGATGAGCGCTTCTCCATTCAGTCTATCTCCAAGGTGCTGAGCCTGGTGCTGGCGATGGGCCGTTATGATGACGACGAGATCTGGGAGCGCGTCGGGAAAGATCCCTCCGGGCAACCCTTTAACTCGCTGGTACAGCTGGAGCTGGAGCAGGGCAAACCGCGTAACCCGTTCATTAATGCGGGCGCGCTGGTGGTCTGCGATATGCTGCAAAGCCGCTTAAGCGCGCCGAAACAGCGGATGCTGGAAGTGGTGCGTAACCTCTGCGGCGCGCCGGATATCATCTATGACACCGCCGTGGCGCGCTCCGAGTTTGAACATTCGGCCCGCAATGCCGCTATCGCCTATCTGATGAAATCCTTCGGCAATTTCCACAACGACGTCATCACCGTGTTGCAGAACTATTTTCACTACTGCGCGCTGAAGATGAGCTGCGCGGAGCTGGCGCGCGCCTTTCTGTTTCTGGCGAATCAGGGAAGGGCACCGCATCTGGACACGCCGGTAATCAGCCCGGTGCAGGCGCGACAGGTTAACGCGCTGATGGCGACCAGCGGCATGTATGAAAGCTCCGGCGAATTCGCCTGGCGCGTGGGAATGCCGGGGAAATCGGGTGTCGGCGGCGGGATTATCGCCGTTGTGCCGCATGAGATGTCTATCGCGGTCTGGAGCCCGGCGCTCGATCACGCCGGAAACTCGCTCGCCGGCATCGCGGCGCTGGAAATTCTTGCCCGCGAGATTGGCCGTTCCATTTTCTGAGGAGGCCTTATGGATGCGCTGTTCGCGCGCCTGAACCGTTCCGCCTTTCGCCGCCGTTTCCACCTCGGCGCGAAAGAGCGGCAGTATTGCATCGATAAAGGCCCGGAGGTGATTGACCAGCACGCCGCGGACTTTATCGCCAGACGGCTGGCACCCGCTGAGCCCGCGAATGATGGTAAGCAGACGCCGATGCGCGGGCACCCGGTGTTTATCGCCCAGCACGCCACCGCCACCTGTTGTCGCGGGTGTCTGGCGAAGTGGCATCATATCCCGGCGGGTGTGGCGCTCAGCGCCGCACAACAGGCCTATATCGTTGCCGTGATCCACCGCTGGCTGGTACAGGAGATGAACCGCTGAGCGGCGGCGCGATTTTGCGCTGACACGCGTAAACACCCGCCGATTTGTGTTTAAAACGTGTTAAGCTTATTGCCATTCCGTTATCCCGGCGCCGTCTTTCTGTCGCCCGCAGCCGTAAGCGATACACTATGTTTAACCAGGCGAAGCTGACTGGTTTTCGTGAAGAAAAAATGTTGCTCAACGCATCCCTTCTTTTTCTTCTGACCACCCTGTTTTATTTTCTGGGCGCGATGATGCGTCTGGTTGAGCCCTTGTCGCTGTTCTGGCCGCTGAATGCGGTGATGGCGGCGGTGTTTGCGCGCTATCCATTCCTGAACCGCCCTGGTTACTACGCCATCTGCTATGTGGCGATGCTCGCTTATGACGCGATGACCACCACGTGGGGCGCGGCCTCGCTGCTGATTAACTTCTCCAATATGGTGTTTATCGTGACCGTGGCGCTGCTGCTGGTGCGCGATAAACGTCGCGGGCCTGCGCTCGCCCGTCCGGTAAACGCGCTACGGCTCTTTAACTACTGTCTGGTGGCGGCGCTGCTGTGCGCTTTTTTCGGCGCGACGGGCAGCCTCGGCATCAACGCGCAGGGCTTTCTGCCGCTGTTGTGCGACTGGTTCAGCGAGCAGTTTTCGACGGGCGTGCTGCTGATGCCGTGGATTTTGACGCTTACGCGCCCGTCCTGGCCTTCGCGCATAAAACCGGAGGCGCTGTGGCCGTTTCTGGCGCTGGTGGCGTCGCTTGCGGCCTCGGTGGTCATCGGCGGCGCGGGCTGCCTGGCGTTTCCCGTCGCGGCGCTTATCTGGTGCGCGGTGCGCTATCCGCTGAACGTGACCTGTTTCTTAACGCTCTGCACCGGTGTGCTGCAAATTATTCTGGTCAGCGCCGGGATCATTGAAATCAGCTCCGCGAAGCTCTCGGTCGGCAGCCAGATGTTCTCGACGCGTCTTGGTGTCGCGACCATCGCCATCTGCCCGGCGATTGTGGCGGTGAGTGTCAGTGCGATTAACTCGCTGCTGGCGCAGATTTCCCGGCGCGCCAATTATGATCATCTCACCGGCGTGTATTCACGCTCCGGGCTTTTTGAGGCGCTGGCGCGCGACGACGCCAATCCGGCGCTCGCCGGTCGGCCGCTGTGCGCGATGCTGATGGATCTCGACCACTTCAAAAGTATTAACGATAACTACGGGCATGAGTGCGGCGACGCGGTGCTGGCGGTGTTTGGCCAAAAACTGCGAGAGATAACGGGCGAGGCCGGGCGCGTGGCGCGAATGGGCGGTGAGGAGTTCGTGGTGGTCTGCCCGAATATCACGCTTGACCGCGCGTGTCATCTGGCCGAAACGATTCGCCAGCAGGTGGCGGGTCAACCGGTGGTGTGCGAAGGGAAAAGCGTCTCTTTTAGCATCAGTATCGGGCTTGGCTATGACGCCGCACCGCGTGAGCGGGTGAGCGACGCGTTCACCCGGCTGATGCGTGAGGCGGACACGCTGCTGTATCAGTCCAAACGACAGGGGCGCAACCGCACGTCGGTAGATGATGAACATCAACCCACGCTCCGCCTGGCGCAGCATCTCTCATAACGTGACGCAAATGCTCGTGACAGCGTCACGTGAATAAGATATTGAACTGCCGTTTCTTTTCGGAAACGAAGTAATTGTTTCTGTCAGCGCTTTAAAGTACTTGCCGCCAGGATCCGGGGTTACTAAGATGGCGGGGTTTCGTCACCGGATACTGGTATGAAGAGCGCATCTGAGCAGCTAAACCGTCATCAGCATTCCTCCGCGCTCAGGTTCGTCAGGCGCATGTTTTTTATGCGCCAGCTGGGTACCACCCTCTGCTTTATTCCGCTGTTCGCCTTATTACTGGAACTCCACCGCCCGTTATGGACGCAGGCGCTGCTGGCCGCGAATGCGTTTCTCTGGCCGGTTGCCGCGCGTTATCGCGCGCGCCGCAGCCCTCATCCTGCGCGTACCGAACTGCAAAACCTGCTGGCTGACGCGGCGGCGGGCGGCTTCTGGATAGCGCAAACGGCGCTTTCACCCCTGACCTCAGTGACGATCGCCACCATTTTGCTCGCTGACCGGCTCGCCGCAGGCGGTTTCCCGCTGATGCGTCAGGCGGCGGGCGTCATGGCGCTCATGTTCGGGGCAACGTGGATGGCGCTGGGTCTGCCAGTCACGCTGTCGGTCTCATCCCGCACGCTTTACGCCACGCTGCCGCTCATCTCCGTCTATGTGCTGGCGCTCAGTATGGTGAGCCACGCGCTCTCAGCGCGGCTGCGAGAGAAAACCCGCGAGCTGGAACGCTTCGCTAACACCGATCCGCTACTCAATATCGCCAACCGGCGCAGGCTTGAGCATGATATCGACGCGGCGCTGCAGCGCTTTCACCAAAGCGAACAGCCTGCGGCGCTGATGTTTATCGATATTGATGATTTTAAAGCTGCGAACGATCGCTACGGGCACGAGGCAGGGGATCAGTTGCTGGTCACCTTTTCTGACATCCTGCGCGCGGCGACGCGCGGCGGCGATACCGTGGCGCGCTTTGGCGGCGACGAGTTTGTGGTGTTGTTGCCCGATACGTCATTCGGGCGCGCCTGTGCGGTGGCCGATCGCATCATGGCGCAGACCGCGCAGATGGACGTTTTCCCGAAGCCTGCGCTGCGCTGCACGCTCAGTATCGGCATCGCGCGCGCCACGGCGGAGATGCGCGAAGCGTCGCAGTGGTTAAAAGCCGCAGACGAGGCGCTTTACAGCGCCAAGCGCGAAGGTAAAAATCGTATTTACGCGCTTTGACGGCGGCGGTCTCTTTGCCTGATGCCGGATACGCTATGCTTCAATTAAACAGTGCTTACAGGTTGCGCAATGAAAACACCCGATATCCCGGTTAATGAGCAGGCGAGTCTTCAGTCCCTGCATGATTCTGGCCTGCTTGATGCGGCGCCGACAGAGCGTTTTGACCGTCTTACCCGGCTTGCGAAGCGCCTTTTTAACGCGCCGGTGGCGTTGATTAGTCTCGTCGATCAGGAGCAGCTCTGGTTCGTCTCCTGTGATGGCGCAGAGCCGAAACCCATCCCGCGCCGCGTCTCGTTCTGCGGGCATACGATTTTAAGCAACGCGCCGCTTATCATCACGGATGCACTCAGCGACGAACGGTTTTGTGATAATCCGCTGGTGAATGGCCCGCCGCATATCCGCTTCTATGCCGGTTGTCCGGTCAGGCTGCCCGACGGCGCGACCGCCGGTTCGCTGTGTATTATCGATACCGAACCCCGCGCGTTCAGCGAGGCAGACGCGCATCTGCTGCGCGATCTGGCGGCGATCGTTGAAGATGAGTTTATGGTGCTGAGCGTGGCGACGAGCGACGAACTGACGGGCCTTTTGAACCGTCGCGGTTTTACGTCACTTGCCGGTTACGCGTTCTCAACCCATAAGCGTCGCAGCGAGCCGATGTCGCTCGGGTTTATCGATCTCGACGATTTTAAAGAGATTAACGATACCTGGGGCCACGCGGCGGGGGATGAAGCGTTAAACGCGATGGCGATGCTGATGAAAAACGCCTTTCGCGACAGCGATCTGCTGGGACGGCTCGGCGGCGATGAGTTCGTCGTGCTGTTTAACGATACCGACGAAAAGGGTGCATGGATTGCGCTGCAGTATCTGGTCGAGCAGACCGACGCGTTCAACCGCGACAGCGGTAAACCGTGGCGGCTTGGCTTCTCGTGGGGCGTGGTAAAATTTGATGACGATAAACATCAGGATCTCGCCGGGCTTCTGAAAGCCGCTGATAACGAGATGTATCAGATGAAAACCACCCACAAGCGCGCCGCAGGATAAGATTTTCCTCTGACCAATTGCGGCGTTTCTCCGCCATGATAAGGATTATCGGTTAACCCTTTGATAAATCCTCATGGCGGAGTGTCAATGTCTACATCCTATAGTGTTCGTCGTCTCAGCGCGGCGGAAATCCCGACCCACCTTGACTCCCTTTGTGATGTACTGACCGACTGCGTGGAAGGCGGCGCATCGGTGAGTTTTATGCTGCCGTTCAGCGCGGAGAAAGCGCGCGCTTTCTGGCTCGATGTGGCCCAAAGCGCGGCCCGTGACGAGCGCCTTGTGCTCGCGGCATTTGATGCGCAGGGGAAGGCCGTCGGCACCGTACAGCTTATTCTCAGCCAGCCGGAAAACCAGCCGCACCGCGCAGACGTCTCGAAACTGCTGGTACACCGACGCGCGCGTCGGGCCGGTATTGCACAGGCGCTGATGGAAACCCTGGAAAGCGAGGCGCGTCGGGCCGGGAAAACGGTGCTGGTGCTGGATACTTCTACGGGCAGCGATGCCGAACGTTTTTATTCGCGTCATCAATGGGAGCGGGTCGGTGTGATCCCGCATTACGCTCTGATGCCGGATGGCAGTCCCTGTGGCACCACGCTTTTTTTTAAGCAGCTATAAAATTTTTTAATAAAACGGCTCAGTTTGATCGAAACGGGGTTTCATAAACGGTGGTTCTGATAGCGTGGAGCGCAATATCCGTCAGCAGTCTGCTGTTAATCCATCAAGGAACCCATTGTGAAAACATTGAATCGTCGTGATTTTCCCGGCGCGCTCTGGCCGGAGCGCATCATCCAGTTTGGTGAAGGGAACTTCCTGCGTGCTTTTATCGACTGGCAGGTTGATCTTCTTAATGAACATACCGATCTCAACGCCGGGGTGGTTGTGGTGCGTCCTATCGCCAGCGATTTTCCGCCGTCGCTCAGCACACAGGACGGGCTTTATACGACGATTATTCGCGGGCTGAATGAGAAGGGCGAGGCGGTCAGCGAGTCACGACTCATTCGCTCGGTGAATCGTGAGATCAGCGTTTATGCGCAGTATGACGAGTTCCTGAAGCTTGCGCATAATCCGGATATTCGCTTTGTGTTCTCGAATACAACCGAAGCGGGGATTAGCTATCACGCCGGGGATCAATTCGACGACGCACCTGCGGTGAGCTATCCGGCGAAACTCACGCGTCTGTTATTCGAACGATTCAGCCATTTTGACGGCGCGCAGGATAAAGGCTGGGTGATAATTCCCTGCGAGCTGATTGATTATAACGGCGAGGCGCTGCGTGAACTGGTGCTGCGCTACGCCCATGAGTGGGCGCTGCCGGCGGCCTTTACCACCTGGCTTGAGAGCGCGAATTCGTTTTGCTCGACGCTGGTTGACCGTATCGTCACGGGCTATCCGCGCGATGAAGTCGCGCAGCTGGAGGAAAGCCTCGGCTATCACGACGCGTTTCTGGATACCGCCGAACATTTCTACCTGTTTGTGATTCAGGGGCCACAGTGGCTCGCCCGCGAGCTGCGTCTCGATAAACTGCCGCTCAATGTGCTTATCGTCGATGACATTAAGCCTTATAAGGCGCGTAAGGTGGCGATTCTGAACGGCGCGCATACGGCGCTGGTGCCGGTGGCTTTCCTGGCCGGGCTGAATACGGTCGGCGAGGCGATGAACGACGCGCAGATTTGTGCGTTTGTTGAGAGGGCTATCCATGACGAGATAATCCCGGTGCTTGATCTGCCCCGCAACGAGCTGGAATCTTTCGCCGATGCGGTGGTGAGCCGTTTTCGCAACCCGTACATCAAGCATCAGCTGCTTTCCATCGCCCTTAACGGCATGACCAAATTCCGCACCCGTATTCTGCCACAGCTGCTGGCGGGGCAGGCGCAAATGGGCACGCTGCCGCCGCGCCTGACCTTTGCACTGGCGGCACTCATTGCGTTTTATCGCGGCGAGCGAAACGGAGAGGGCTATCCGCTTCAGGATGACGCCCATTGGCTCGCGCGGTTTGAGCAGCTCTGGACGCAACGCGGCGATAACACCATTACGCTTCGCGAGCTGGTGGACGCGGTACTGTCCGATTGCGAGCACTGGGAGCAGGATCTGACAGCGGTACCGGGGCTCGCGGCGCAGGTAACGCGCGATCTTGACGCCATTCTCAATCAGGGCATGCGTCACGCGGTCGCGCCGCTGTGCTGACAGGCGCATACGATTCAAAACGACCCGGCACCTGCCGGGTTTTTCATAAAGAGATGGTTTTAGTTACAACATACTATTTATCCATCCAAAAAACCTTACGGTTAAGCCACACCGCTGTTTGCTTTCTGGCAATGAACATAAGGCAAACCGTCACATTTCTCGCGCAGACTCTCAATTCCAGGTGTTAATCGGGTGGCCTGGCGCAAACGCTCTACACTCTATAACGCATGGTTTTCTTTAAATATTGACCTCTGAAACGCAGGAGCGCGTATGTCTTTTTCACTCTCTGGTCTTTCCCTGCAGGTAGGGCTGGCGTTGGGCTTAGCCTGTAGCGTTGCCGCGCCCGCGGCTGCCTGGGATAACCTCTATGTCTTTGGCGACAGCCTGAGCGATACCGGCAACAATGGCCGTTACACCTTCGACAGCAACCGCTATCCGCTGTATGACGAAATCCTCGCGCAAAAATATGGCCTGACGCTTGCGCCCTCGGATAAAGGCGGCAATAACTACGCCGCAGGCGGCGGGGTGGCGGTGCCGGCGCTTGGCACAGACAACACCCAGGAGCAGGTGCAGCGCTATCTGAGCCAGACGAATGGCCGGGCGGACCGCGATGGACTCTATATACACTATGTGGGCGGTAACGATTTGGGTGCCGCGGTGCTGCAACCGCTACAGGCGCAATCCATTGTGACCGGCAGCGCCACGGCGGCGGCGTCGCAGGTGCGCACGCTTTTAAACGCGGGCGCAGGCACGGTGATTGTGCCAACGGTGCCGGACGTTTCGGCAACGCCGACGTTAATTGAAACCGTTGTTCAGCTGGGAACGGCCGGTAACAGCGCCGCGCTACAGGCTGCGTTCGCGTCACTTGGCAACGCGCAAACCCCGACGCTCGCCGCGCGCGAGGAGGCGATTCGCAACGCGTTTTATGCGGCGGCGGGAGAAGTGAGCCCGGTTCCGGCGCTTTCGAAGGCGCTTGGCGACGGCCTCTATGCGGCGTATCAGGCGGCCGCTGAACAGGTCTCTGCGTTAAGCCAGCTCTATAACGCGACCGAGGAGCAGGCGCTGGTCGCGAATGGCGGCGGCAATATCGTGCGTGCCGATATCAACGCTATCTTTAATGAAATCCTCGTGAATCCGGGCCAGTTCGGTATCACCAATACCGCGGGTATGGCGTGCCCGCCGGGGCTTTCTGCGGCAGACTGTACGTCGTCGAGCGCAGGGTTTAATGGCAGTCAGGCGTGGCTCTTTGCCGATCATCTGCATCCGAGCCCGCAGGTGCATCGCCTGATGGCGGATTATATCCAGTCGATACTCGCCGCTCCGGCGCAGGTGGCGCTGTTGAACAAGGCGACGGCGGCGCAGGTACAGAACAGCCGCGCCACGCTCGACAGCCGTTATCAGCAACGCCGTACTGAACAGGCGGAGCAGGGCAGCGCGGGCGTTTTTGGCGGCTACAGCGGCGAATATGCCCGCTACACCAAAAATGAGACCGGCGACGGCAGCGCCAACACCAACAATCTGACAATCGGCGCGGATTATCGGGTGACAGAAAACTGGCTGGTCGGCACGCTGATTGCCGGGTCGCTCGACGATCAGCGCCCGACCGATAACCTGAGCTACGACGCGCGCGGTTATCAGGCGGCGCTCTTTACTGCCGTCGATTTCGGGCCGGGCTGGGTCAACGCCGACGTTCACTGGCTGAAAGGCGAATACCGCAATATTCAGCGCCGCGTGGAGTTAGGACCGTTGACGCGCGTTGAGACAGGCGAAACGGATGCCAGACTCTGGGGCGCGCGCCTGACCGCCGGGCTGGATCTGCCGGTGACCCGCGCGCTCACGACCGGGCCGGTGGTGCAGTACGCGTGGGATTACAGCCACGTGGATGGGTACAGCGAAGCGGGCGACGACAGCACCGCGATGCGCTTTCGCGATCAGAACTTCCATTCGCAAATCGGCAGCATCGGCTGGCGTCTCGATGCCGATATCGGCCCGGTGAAACCGTACGCGCAGGTGGATTACAAACACCAGTTCGGTGATTCGGTCTGGCGCGGTCAGGGCGGGTTGAAGTCAACATCGCTCACTTTCAGCCGCGACGGGGCGCAGGATGACAAAAACTGGATGGATATCACCGCCGGTGCCAGCGTCGCGCTAAGCAGTAATGTGTCGGCGTTTGCGGCGCTGTCGCAAACCGCAGGGCTTAGCAGCGGCGAGCAGACGCGCTATAACATCGGCCTAAGCGCCTCGTTCTGAGTCCATTGACGCCATAAAAAAGGGCAGCCATCAGGCTGCCCTCTGTTTTTACACGGTGAACGGCTTACGGTTCGCCATAAAGCGCAATAAGGCGGCGCGTAACGCCGTTGGTCCAGCCGAAGCCGTCCTGCAACGGGTATTCACCCCCGCCACCCGGGCGCGGCGAATAGTCGGCGATATGGTACTTCTCAATGAGCTTATGGTTCTCATTGTAGAATCGTTTCACCGTACGCAACCAGTTATTGGCAATGATGTCTGCCAGCGCATCGTCGCCATAGTTTTTCAGCCCCTGAATGGCCATCCACTGAAGCGGCGCCCAGCCGTTCGGTTTATCCCACTGCTGTTCCGTTTCCACTTCGGTAGTCAGGATACCGCCTGGGCAGAGCAGGCGTTCACGCAGATTCGTCGCGATGCGATCCGCCTGCGCATAGCTGGCAAGACCGACATACAGCGGCACCACGCAGGCGGCCGAGAACGACGCGAGCTGGCCACGACGCCAGTCGTAATCGCGAAACGCGCCCATGTCGTTATCCCACAGATAGCGGTTAACCGCCTCGCGACGGTCAATCGCTTTTTTGCGAAACACGGTCGCGGTCGTCGGAATGCCTTTAAGCTGCGCAATGTTGGCAATGGCGGTTTCCAGCTTGTAGAGAAACGCATTGAGATCCACCGGCAAAAAGTGCGTGGTGCGGATGCTCGCGAGGCGGTCCGGATCGCGCAGCCAGCGGGAGGAGTAATCCCAGCCGGAGGCCGCGCCCGCGCGCAGATCGCGATAGACCTCGCTCGCCGGACGCCCGGAGAGTTTTGCGGTTTCCACATCCTCGCGCCAGGATTCATCGCGCGGGGTGTCGCGGTCATCCCAGTAACGGTTAAGCACCGTGCCGTCGGCCATTTTCACCACGTGGCGAAACGCCTGGCCTGCCTCCAGCGTGTCGGCGCCATCCATCCAGAACGCATATTCCATCAGCAGATGATCAAGATAGCGCCGCGCGCCGCGCACGCCGTCCTCTTCAAACAGCTCCACCATCAGCGCAAACACCGGCGGCTGCGAGCGGCTCAGATAATAGGTGCGGTTGCCATTCGGAATATGCCCGTAGTTTTCAATCATCCAGGCGAAGTTATCCGCCATGCAACGCAACATATCGTGGCGGCCACTCTCGGCAAGGCCGAGCATGGTGAAATAGGAATCCCAGTAATAGGTTTCGGTAAAGCGTCCGCCTGGCACGATATACGCCTGCGGCAGCGGCAGCAGAGAGGAGTTCTCCAGATGCTCATGCGGCTGGCGCGTCAGAATTGGCCATAAGTTGTCGATGTGCTCAGTCAGCGTCCGGTTCGGGTCCGAGACATACGGATTAGTGTTGATCACCGGAAAGTAAAAGTGCTCCTCAACAAAGCGGCGCAGGTCGAAGTTCGGCAGGCGTTTGGCCTGACGGTAGTTCATCAGAATGGTCAGCGGCGACACTTTCGGCGCGCAGTCCGGGAACGTTTTACTGTCCGCAAAAATACGGGAGGCCTGAACATGCTCAAACAGCTCTAAATAGCGGTCTGCCGGCGTCAGCGCGTCGGGGGATGGCATGCCTTCGATCGATTCAGGCTGCGGCTCGACGTCGCGGGTATCCGGAATAATTTCACCCGATTCAGGGTCCATACGCGCCTTCTCAGCTAATTCCTCTGTGAAAGGTAAGCGTGTTGTCTGTTGAAACATGCTAATACGTACCTCCAGAGCGGCTTTCGTTTCAGATTCTGTAAGTTTAGCAAATCGTTATCGCTCTTTAACCGGGCGGCAAAGAGTTTAAGAAGAGACTGAACGCCGCGGAGCGTCCAGTTATCCGTACAGCGTGCTTAACGCCTCAGGGCGCGACGGTGGTTTCATAAAAGTTATGGCCAACCGTTTTGCCTTGCGCATCAAGAATTTCGTACTCGATGCGCAGCGCGCCAGGGGCTGTGGGAGTGAACGTCAACTGCGCCACCTGGCGACCAGAGTCAGGCGGGAGGGTCATCGGTTTGCTCTCTTGCTGCCCGGTGATGCCGGGCGTTTTTACGCGCCAGCGCAGTGTACACCCGTCGCAGGGCGAAAAACTATCGTTTATCGCCCATAATTTAACCACTCCGGGCGTGCCGGCACGCCAGTTAAGCGTCACCGGCTCGATGGACGGCAACAGCGGCTGATACGCGCGTTGCAGCGCGTAATAACCGGCTTTCGGCTGGCGCAGATAGTCCACAACGCCCCAGTTAATCGACGGCCAGGTTTCAACAAACATAAAGTGGAACAGGGCGGTCACCGGTTGATAGCGCTGGCGACGATAACTCTCCGCCGCCATACCCACTAAATCGGCCTGGTATTTCTGCGTGTTGTGGATAAATTCGTCCATATTTTTGCCGCGCGGAATTTTCGCAAATCCGAAGGTCTGGAACGGCTGGAAGTTATGGTATTTCCAGATTTCCCAGTCGGGATCGTCCGCTTTTGTCGAGGCGGGCCAGCGTTTGTCGGCAGGGATAATCGTTTTGAGCGTCGAGAGTTTCGGCAGCGCCTGGGCACCGAATTCCGTAATGATGCCGGTTTTCGCCGGTTGCAGCACATCCGTGGTGACCCCGAAATACCAGCCTTGCCAGTAATGTTCTTCCACCGCCGAGAAACGGTGCACGATGCGGCTGTCGTCTTTGGCGAGCGCGTCGGCGACACGTTCCGTCAGAACGCGGTTGAGATCCTTATGCCAGTCCGGGAAGCGCTTTTCCATCCACGGCGAGTTCCACGGCGGCTCATTATGACCGCCCCAGGCGATGATGGCCGGCGAATTGCCGAACTGCTCCGTCATCTCCAGACTCTGCCGCGCGGCGTTATCGGCAAATTCAGGCGTGTCCTTATAGCCCCACTGGAGCGGCACGTCCTGCCAGATCATCAGCCCCATTTCATCAGCCATGCGGTAGAGCGGGCGGCCCGCCACGTGGCCGTGGACGCGAATGGCGTTGGCGTTCATATCCAGCACCAGTTGCAGATCGCGCCGGTACTTTTTCTCATCCATCTCGCTAAGCCACGGCGAGCCGATATAGTTGCTGCCCTTAATGAAAATGCGTTTACCGTTGAGCACCCAGCCTTTGTTATCCGGCTGTTCGACAATCTGGCGCAGACCGGTGCGGCTTGCGATGCGCTCCATTTCGCCCTTATCGTCGCTGAAGACGGCGCTGACGCGGTAGAGGTGCGGAAAGCCATAGCCTTTCGGCCACCAGAGCTGGGCGTTTTCCATCGGCAGCGTGAATGAGAGGCGCTGCGGCGTGCTGCCGGTCGCCGCCAGCCGCACGTTCTGTTTCTGCGAAAACTGTTCGCCGGTAAAATTCGCCGGGCGGGCGCGCAGGGTCAGCTCCACCTCGCGCGCCTGCGCGGCGCGATAGACCAGTTCGACGCGAAGCTGCGGCTTATCAAGCCCGTGTTGAAAGTCGGGCCGCAGGATCAGGTTATCGACCGTCACGCCGCGGCTCAGATGCAGGCGCACCGGCGCCCAGATCCCGCCGGAGTTGGCGTCCTGACCGCGCGGCGACCACGCGCCGCCGGGGCGCGTATCGTGCTGATTAAGCACGCCTTTCACCATCGTTTTATGCAGTGGCCAGATAGTTTTGGGATCTTCAAACGGGCTGTCAACGCGCACCGCCAGTTTGTTGTGACGTTGTAACTTATCGGTGATGTCATACGCGAAACGCTGGAAATAGCCTTCGTGTCTGCCGAGCGGCTGTTGGTTCAGCCACGCGTCGGTGTAGTAATCCACACCGTCAAATACCAGCGTCGCCATCGTATCTTCGGGTAACGGCGGCAGGGTGAATTCATGGCGATACCAGAGCACGCCCTGATGATCCCAGCCTGCGGTATACCAGTTCGACGGCACCGGTAACGCGCGCCAGTCTCGCACCGGGCCTTGCTGGCCCATAAACGCGGCATCGTTGCCGTCGTGGGCGCGCCAGCTGCCCGCAAGCGACCAGCTGGCAGGCACCGGCACCGAGGGCGCTTCTCTGGCGGCCACCGCGCCGCTTGTGATGACCAGTAATGCACAGGCCAGACGTTTCATCATCCCTCCAGCAGTTGAATCAGGAATTCACGCACGCGACGCTGCTGCGTCCCGAGCGCCTGACGCCACGCCTCGCGCTGCGCCGGTGTCGCGCCAGGCTCCTGGCTTTCTATCTCCTGTAACCGCGCGGTCAGCCCGTCAAAGCCGAACGTCGCGGCCTCGCCGCGAAGCTTATGCGCCAGCCGGTGCGCCTGCTCGCCGTCGCCTGCGGCAAGCGCGGCATCAAGCAGCCCGGCCAGCTCGTCAAATCCTTCGGAAAAGAGCCCGAGCAACTCTTTTAACAGCGCCATATCGCCGTCGAACGCGGCCAGCAGCTGCGCGCTGTCCGGCAGGCCATCAGGCGGCGGCGGGGCGCTTTGCGGGGCAAAGCGTGAGAGTTCGTCGGCGAGCGCGACCAGCGCCACCGGTTTTGAGAGATAGCCGTCAAAGCCCATCGCGAGGCAGCGCTCTTTATCGCCCTGCATGGCGTGAGCCGTCATTACAATCGCTATCTGATGCCCACCGCGGAGCGCCTCTTCCTGGCGCAGCGCGCGGATCGCCGCTTCGCCGTCCATGACCGGCATCTGCAAATCCATCAGGAGAATATCAAAGCCGCCGCCGCGCCAGGCCTCCAGCGCCAGCAGGCCGTTATCCACCGTCACGCACTCATGGCCGAGTTTTTCCAGCAGGCGCACCGCCAGCAACTGGTTCACGGGGTTATCTTCCGCCAGCAAAATGCGCATTGGCGCGCTGTGCGCCAGTTCCGGCATCACGGGCACTACGGGCGCGGCCTGCTCAGTTCTGGCGGGTTCCGGGCGCAGCGCCTCGCCGAGCGCACGCGCCAGCTCCTGCTGATCGACCGGCTTATTGAGATACCAGGCGATGCCGGTACGGCGCAGCGTGGAGAGATCGAGATCGCGGCTCATTGAGCTGAGCATAATAATTTTGCTGCGCGACGCCTGCGGGAGCACGGAAATCTCCAGCGCCAGCGAAATGCCGTCCATTTCCGGCATCTGGGCATCAAGGACGATCACCGGGAAATCGCTGTCATTTTCAAGCAGCGCCAGCGCGCCCGTCGCCCCGGAAACGCAGACCGGGGTTAAGCCAAGCTGTTTCAGCATTGCCTGCATCAGACGGCGGTTTGTGGCGTTATCATCCACCACCAGCACCCGCTCGCCGTTGAAATGCGTTTGCGCAGGGATTTCCGGCGTCGCCTGCGCCGCGCTTTGCAGCGGCAGGGTGAAGCTAAATTCGCTGCCCTGATTCGCTTCACTGGCGACGGTCAGCAGCCCGCCCATCATCGCCACCAGGCGCGCGGAGATCGTAAGCCCGAGCCCCGTGCCGCCGTAGCGGCGGGTCGTGGAGGTATCTGCCTGGCTAAAGGCCTCAAAAATCACCTGCTGTTTTTCCGGCGGGATGCCGATGCCGCTGTCGCGCACCCGAAAGCGCCATTCGCCAGGCTGCGGGCCAGGCGCTACCGCCAGCAGGATTTCGCCCTGATGCGTGAATTTGAGCGCGTTGCTAAGCAGGTTGGTCAGCACCTGGCGCAGACGCACAACATCGACACGCAGCGTCTGCGGTACACGCTCATCCACCTCGACCAGCAGCTCTATCTGCTTTTCGCTCGCAAGCGGCATCAGCGGGCGCACCAGCGACTGTATAAACGGCCGCAGCGCCACATACTCTTCATGCAGGACGATTTTGCCCGCCTCGATTTTCGAGAAATCGAGAATGTCGTCGATGATATGCAGCAGCGACTGCGCGGAGCTCATCACCAGCGTCAGGTATTCCCGCTGTTCGCTGTTTAAATCCGTATCGAGACAGAGCTGCGTCATGCCGAGAATGCCGTTCATGGGCGTGCGGATCTCATGGCTCATGTTGGCAAGAAACGCGCTTTTGGCCTCATTCGCGGCGCGCGCGGCGTTGGCCGCCTCGCGTGAAATCAACTCCGCTTCTTTGCGCCGGGTGATGTCCTGAAGGGTGCCAATCAGGCGCTCAATCTCGCCGGTGACGGTGAGCGCGATGATCTGCCCCGAGAGCAGCATCCACAGCCACTGGCCGCTGCGATGCTGCACGCGGATCTCGCACTCAAACACCGGCATCTGGTGTTCGCTGGCGCACTGCATCGCGCTTTTCAGCAGATCCCGGTCGTCCGGGTGGATCAGCGAGAGCAGAAAATGGCTGGTATGTTGTAGCTGACCGCGCGGCTCGCCGAGCAGATTCAGAAAAGCGTCGTTGAGATGCAGCGCATCGGTCGTGACCTGCCAGTCCCAGATGCCAATATGAATTGATTCGGCGGCCAGCAAGAAATCGTCATGCAGCAACTGGCGCGTGTTCTGCACGTTATCCAGCGCGCTGATATCGGTGTGCAGGCTGATGATGCCGCCGTCGGCGGTACGCTGATGCTGAATAAAAAGCCGCCGCTGTTGTAACTGACGCACTTCGCAGTGGCCATCGTGACGACAATTTGCGATGAGTGAGGCAACAAGCGTGTCGCGGCTGCGGCTGTCGGTCTGATAGCCCGCATGGATAAAGGATTGCGCCAGCGCGCTTAACGCCGCCCCCTCAACCAGATGCGCTTCGATGCCGGGGTAAAAACGGCTCACCTGCGCGTTCCAGGCGACCAGCCGTTCGTCTTTATCGTAAACCAGCAGGGCGGCGGGCAGCGCGTCGAGCGCCGGAGACAGGGAGGCGTTGTTCATAATGCCGCCCCAGGCTGGTAATGCAGCTCCGCCTGACGGCGCATATATTCAAGCCCCGGCGCGATGGTCATCGCCCAGGCGGTCAGCACTTCTTCATCGCACGCCGGGTCGCGTTCCGCCACGGTATCAAGAATAGCCCGCCGCCAGTGGGCGAAGAAGTTCGGCGGCAGTCGCACGCCGTTGCTCTCCTGCTGGCGCGCCAGGCGCTCCAGAAAATCAGGCACCATCAGCACGCCATCCACCATCAGCATCGCGAAAAAGCTTTTATACACGAAGTTGCGTAACAGCCGCGGTTCGACCGCCGCAAAATGCTGTTCGGTTTCCGGCGTCATATGAATAAAGCGGTTAAAAAAGGCGTCAAAAAAGGGCTGTTTATCGTCGTCCGGAAACAACCGGCTGTAGCTTTCGTCGAACAGATCCCGATAGAGCATCATGGGCGAACCTCCGGGCGGCTTTCGCCAGGCAGGCACTGGCGCAGGGGGTTGAACACGTCACTCAGGCGGCGGCTGAAATAGCTGCCGGGGGCGGGGGCGTCGCTTGCCAGCAGCGGGCCGCCGTTCGCTTTATAGAACAGCGCTTCAAGGACAGTGGCGTTGGTGGAAAGCGTCAGCGAGCGGTTGTAGTCGCCGGTCGCCTCGACGCGCCCTTCGTACCAGCCGCGTTTTTCGTCATACATCAGGCGTGTCGCCTGCATCAGCGCATCGGTGTACGGGGTATCCCACAAGACCCACAGCGAAAAAACCGCTTTGGTGGAAACCTGGGCGAGGCGCGGGTACTCTTTGCCGTCATCGCCGAGGGTGTTCCAGGGGTAGCCATTCGCCCAGACGGTGTCCGAAGCGTGCCACGGCGCGGCGCTGGTACTGAAATCGGCGCGGGCGGTGAGAATATTCTCCTGCTGCCAGCGGCTCTCCTGGGAGAGATACACAAGCTTCGCGCGCTCGCGCAGGTTATCTATTTGCACGCGATCGACGCCCGGCACTTCCCAGCCAAATTCGAGCCCCGGCAGCGTATAGGGCAGCGTGGTGATAAGCGACGGCTGCCAGGTCGTGCGCGGATCGCGGGCGTCCACCGGCAGCGCGCGGTCATAGAGAATCACATTCTGCGACGGCGGCCCCCAGGCTTTTGTGGGCTGGAATCCCCACAGGCTGAAGCCCGCGGCGGCGTATTCGCTTTCGCCAAGCCGAATTTCATCGCGCGGTGTCAGCAGTCCGTTTTGCATCTGCGCGGCGTAAAGCGTGCCGTCTTTATCGATGACCGGGCAGAAATTCCAGCGCATCACCACGCGTTCCAGATATTCGCTGTACTGCGGGTGATACTGCGCCACCAGACGCAGCGCCAGCATCAGCCGCGCCATATCGCGCGCCGACCAGCCCATCACGCCCGGTTTGCCGGTGAAATCCACCATCGTGGGAGACCACGTGGAATAGAGGCGGTTTGGCGTCTGACGAGGGGTGAGCGGCAGGCGATTGAGCGTGCCGAGCAGACGTGTCAGGCGCTCATCGAAAATTTTTTCGTCTATCAGATTCAGCTCGCGCGCGGCCGTCAGCGCAATCAGCGAATCGCCTATCTGCCAGAGGGACACGACGGGGCGTTTGTCGCTGCCGTTTACGAGCCCCGTGGCGTCCTGGGTATTGTTTTCAAAATAGCGCCAGGCGATGGCGGCCCATTCGCGCTCCGGCGGCGTGAGCGTGCTGATGCGCGCGGTGGTGTGCCAGCCCCCGTGTGAGAACCAGCGCCAGCCCGCGCGATCGTCGCGAAGCAACAGCCAGGCGAGCGCCACGCCCAACACGGCAAGGATAAGCAGCAGGCGGCTTACTGTTTTAAGCATGTCGCGGTAACCGGTGGCAGTTTCACAGGTTCGTCCTCTTTACAGGTCGCGCACTGGCAGGCCTGACAGGTCGGTTTGCTGCGTATCGCGGTGCCGTTCTGCTGACACCAGTTCTGGATGCCAGGCGTCATATTGAGGAACGGGCGGTTGCGACGCGAGTTGTTCTCCTCAAACAGATCGACCAGTTTTTTCTCCCACATGGACGGAGCGTAATTTTTATTCTTGGGATCGTTGGTGTTAAAGCGCAGCAGCTTGCCCTGTTTCTTAAAGAGCAGCGCTTCCAGCATGATGCCGTTATTGTTACCGGTGAAGGCGTTAATGGGCCCGTCGCCGTTCTCATAGATACCTTCGTAATAGCCCTGTTTCGGATCGTTGGCATTTTCAATGGTGGTGAAGAGACGGTCGGTATAGGGCGAATCCCACAGCACCCACATGCCAAGCGCTGCCTTGAGCGACACCGCCGCCGCCTGCGGCACATACTGGCCCTTGTCGGTGATGGTGTTCCAGTTAAAGCCGTCGCTGAACACGGTGTCGTAAACGAAGTACGGGGATTTATCGAGCTGATGCTCAGAGCGTGCGGTCAGCACGCCGGTGATGGTGTAGCGGTTCTCCTGCGCCTGATAGACGCGGTCAGCGAAGTTTTTCATCCACGGATGCGAGTAGTTGTTCGGGCTGTCGTCGCGATCTTTCGCGGTATCCCAGCCCATCTCCAGCCCGTAGAGCAGGTACGATTCCGTCACCACATAGTTATGCTGGCTGGTACGGCGCGGGTCGCGGGAATCATAGGGCACCAGCACGCAGTAAATGTCCGCCAGCGCATACGGCTCCGGACGGCTCGCCTGGCAGGTGTTAAACCCCCACAGTTGATAGCCTGCCGCGCCATACTCTTCATACCCGAGACGGCCCTCCTGAACATATTTTGGCTGGTTGTTCTCAAGATACGCGCCATACATGGTACCGCACGGATCTATCACGTTAGTGAAATCCCAGCCCAGCACGATGTTATCGACGCTGTTGCTGTATTCCGGGTAGCGCTCTTTAACGTTCTGAAGCCATATCAGCATGCGGCCGATATCCAGCGCCGAAAAGCCGATTTCGCCCGGTTTGTTCAGGTAGTTTACTTTCTGCGCCGTAATGGTGTTGTAGGCTTTGTTGGGCACCTGGTTGCGGAAAAGATCGAGTTTATTCAGCGTGCCGAGCAGCTTTAGCATCCGGCGGTCAAATTCCGCTTTGTCGATGATCCCCAGTTCGCGGGCGGCCACCAGCGCGCCGATATAAGAGCCGGTATCCCACATGGTAGTGGACGGATACTGGTTAACGGCGTTAACCAGCCCGGTCGTCGGCTGGTAGTTGACCACGAAATATTGCCAGGCGTTTTTCGCCATTTTCATTTCGCGCTCGGTCAGTTCGCCATGACGCGCCGGATAGTCGTTCGCGGGCAGTTCGCCCCGGCCCTGTGCGGTGACAGTGCATCCCAGCAGCAAAAAGAGGCAGGCTATGCTGCGAATAAACAGGGGCAAAGATTTCAGACTCATGGCGTAACTCCCGCAGAAGCAGTGGCGGTGGAAGGCGTGTGCTGGCATCCCAGACAGAGCAGTTGCCCGCCTGCAATATAGGCAAGGCTCTCCAGCACCACCGCGTTGGTGTCAGCATCAATCACGTTATTCACGCTGTTATTCAAATTCAGACCACGTTGCCAGCCTTTACCCGGCACCAGTAGCGGCTGTACCTGCTGGCGCAGCGCTTCGCTCCAGCCGTTGCGAAAGAGCGCATACCAGGCGAAGGCGGAGCGGGTCGAGGTAATGGCGGTGCGCTCCGGCGCGGCTTTGTCATACGCCGTTTCGCCCGGCGCACGCTGAGGCTGGCGTTCAGGGATAGCGGTGGCGAAATCGGGCGCCTGTTCAGCATAATCCGTGCTGATGGGCGGCTTGCGCACCCGCAGGCTGTGACGGCGCTGCTGGATTTGCATGATGCGCCACGCGACTTCGCCACTCTGCGCGTCAAAGCCAAGCTCAAGCCCGGTTAACAGCCAGGGGAGGCTCACCAGCGACGGCTGTTTGCCCCACGGTGTGCGCAGGCCTTCATCCGGCACCATGATCCCGTCGATGTCGATCATGCTCTGACCCTCTGGCGGCTGCGTGACGGCAAGCCCGGCGGTGGTATTAATAAAACGCAGCGTATGGCTTGCGTAAGTGCGATAGCCAAAGCTGTCGCGCGGCTCGTCGGTTGGGATAACCCAGTGGCGTACCGCCAGCGCCGCGTTGGTGTTTTTCGCCTGCACAAACAGCGCGTCGAGATGCCATTGCGAGAGCAGCGCGTTTACGGCAGGGGCATGCTGCGGGTAGTGCCACAGCAAAACCTGAAGCGCCATCAGTAACCGTCCGACGCCAATCGCGCTGCTTTCCGGCTTGCCTAAAATCTCCTGTTTATCGCCGCGGTAATACGCGGCAGGCAGGCCGTCCGGCGTCAGCGGCAGTTCGCCCAGCGCGAACAGCGCCTGGCTGATGCGTTCGTCGAATTCGTCACGGGTGATCACGTCCAGCCGGTAGGCCGACACTGCCGCCAGCAGATAACTGCCGGTGCTCCAGAGGCTGAACCACGGCGCGCCGTCCTGAGCGTTCACCAGCCCGTCGGGGCGGCTGTTATTAACGAAATATTGCCAGGCCACGCGCGCCCAAATCGCTTCATCAAAGGTGAGCGGGCGGGCATCGGGCAGCGGCGGAAAATCGTCGCTTAGCGTAATGCCGCTGCTGCTCTCCACGCGCGTCGGCATCTGGCGCTCCACCCAGACCACCACCGCGAACCCGATCAGAAAGCCCACCAGAATGGTGATATAACTGCGCGCGCTAAGCAGCGCACTGGAGACTTTCATGCGCCGCTCTCCTCATCCGCAGGCTGCCACATGGCGGCCATGATCATGGGGAGCATGGCGGCGATATTCACCGCGCCCCAGAAGATGTTAATCACGTAGCCGGAAGGATCATCGACCGCGCCGCGCGCCACCTGAATCCCGCCCCAGATAAGCCCGATAAGCGTCAGCACCACAATGGCGATTTGCGGTTTCACCAGATAGAGAAACCGCCCGGTCTGGCGCTCTTTGGGCGTGACGTGAAACTTAATCTGTTCACCGCGCAGCACCGTATCGAGCGCTTTTAAGTTCATCGAGAAAAACGACAGGTACGAGGCGCGCCCGTCCCACGCGGAAATTCCCCAGGTACCGAACATAAACGCCAGCTCCGAGACAATGAAAAAGGGCAGAAAGTGCAGATAGAAGGGCGTCGACCACGCGGAGACGGGCGGGATGCCGGTAAAGAGATAAATCAGCGGCGAGACAAGAAACACCGTATTCCAGATGCAGGCCAGATAAGACCAGAACGTGGTGGCGTACATCAGCGTCTGCGGCAGCGAGAGCTTAAAACGGCGGCGGCTGAAGATATTGTCGTGAAAGAGAATATCCAGCGAACCCGCGGCATATTTGAAGCGCTGAATAATCCAGGTCAGCATATCCTGCGGCGAGAGCATTTTCGATTCAATACGCGGGTGCATCACCGAGCGCCAGCGGCGCGCACTATCGCCATGCAGCACAATGGAAGTGTAGATATCTTCTGAAACGTGGAATTTATAGGGCGTCAGCTCGGTGTCATAGAGCACATGCGGGCGCATCGCGTCCTGAAGCGCTTCGCGCATCGACGGGTCGCGGATATCGCGCGTGTGGCGGTCAATCTCTTCTTCCACCGTCCAGACATAGCTGCGCAGCGCCGCCTGCATAATCGCCTCGCGGCGATGCACCGACGCCGCGCCACAGCAAAAGGCCGCGTTGGCCCAGTTGCGACGGCGCAGGATCACGTCATAAAACATGCGCGGATCGTTAAAGAACGGGTCGCGCCCGATGGTCACCGGGCCGACGATTTTCTCCGACAGCCAGCCGAGCGCGTAACCCGGTTTGCCCGCTTTACGCGACAGCCAGCGCGGCAGCCGCTCGCCTTCCGGGAGATCGAAAAACCACTGCGGCGTCTGTACCCAGGCGACGTCCGGGTCGCGGAAATAGCCGAGCGTATGCTCAAGCAGCGTCGGGAAGACGCGGGTGTCGGCGTCGCAAATCACGATAAAATCGCCGTCGGTCTGCTCAAGGCCGTTGCGCAGGTTGCCCGCCTTAAAACCGATATTGGTTTCGCGGGTAATGTAATTGACGCCTTCTTCCTCGCAGACCGCCCGCATCGCGGGCCTGCGGCCATCGTCCAGCACGTGAATACGGTAATCGAGCGGGCCGGGGTAGCGCATTTTTAGCGCATCCTGAATGGAGAGCCGCACCAGCTCGACATCTTCAGAGTAGGTGGCGATAAAGAGATCGACGCGTACCGGGCGCGGCTCGGCCTGGTCTTCCGCGTTCAGGCAGTCGTTAATATCCAGCGGGGCGGGCTGCTGCGGCGGGTCGTCTTCCCGCCAGAGATTAATGGTGAACAGCACGGTGCCAATCCAGGCGCAGGTTTCGGCGATGACCAGCGGCAGCGCGTACCACAGCGCGTCCATATTGAGCGATTCCATCCAGCGCCAGCGAATATAATTCGCGCCCAGCACCAATGCCGCGACCGACATTATCTGCCAGAGAATTTTCACGACGCGGGGCGTTTCTAAGGGCTCCGGCGGTTTACGGTTTTCAAAACGCGAAAAATAAAAACCCATAGCGGCATCATCATCCAGACACAACAAAGACAGTGGCGTTGAATAATTATCAATGGTAACTATTCATCGTCAGCGAAATATCTCTGGTTCAGTTTTAGATTCGTTTTAAGTTTATGAAGTGATTGTAGATGCCCGCGCTGAACTTTCCAGAAAGATAAATTAATGTCGCGCTTTGCGCCGTTTCGCTTTTTCGTTTACCGCTGCGGGAAAATATATTTTCCGCGAAACGCTGACAGCCGCTTATTGCCGTATACACTTTCCTGATAATACTCAGAATATATTGCGCTGCCCGGAGCAGGCGGCCCCAGCCGATAAGAAACCGTGCCGATGAGCGATACTGCAAGCGTAGCTTCAACCCGCGATATACCGCCCGTGCGCGTCTCCTGGCGCTATGTGGCGGCCGACCGGCGCGATCTGCGTATCGACCTGATGCGCGGCATTGCGCTTGTGATGATGGTCGTCGCGCATACTGAGGTGATGTCGATATTTAATATATTGACGTGGGAGCGTTTCGGATTAACCACAGGCGCTGAAGGATTTGTGATCCTGGCCGGTTTTATGCTCGGCATGCTTAACCGCCAGCGGTTGCAAAAAGCGGTATTACTGACGGTAGGCTGGACACTCTGGCGGCGTGCCTGGAAGATCTATCTGGTTAATATCATTATTATCCTGAGCGTGCTGCTGTTATCGAAAATACCTTTTATTAATACGTTTGAAATAACCCACTTTGTGGACCGTTACTCGGGGAATAGCTGGTCGTTGTTTCCCACCACGCCGCAAATTAAAGAAACCTGGTTCAACATTATTTTGTTTTTACAGATTGGCCCGCACCAGACCCAAATTCTGGGGCTGTATGTCTTTTTACTGCTGTTAAGCCCGCTTTTTCTCGCCTTACTGCACTATCGTAAAGCCGCCTGGCTGATTGCCGGCTCGGTGGCCGTCTATGGCCTGTATCAGGTGACGTCGTTTCGCCTCACCGAGAGCGAATTTGAGTTCGCGTTTCCGCTGATGGCCTGGCAGCTCATTTATATCCTCGGGATGTGCTGCGGCTGGTATAAGGACGAACTGTTATCACTCGCGCGCACCGGCCCCGGCAAAGTGACCGTCGCGTTTATGATCATCTGTGCGCTGATACTGATGTTTATCGCCCAGAATCATACCAACCCCTTTATGCCGCCGGGCCTGCTGCTGCATATCATTCCGCCCGCCGATTTCAATGCGCTCTACCATACGTGGGCCGCCAAAAACGCACTCGGGCCGCTGCGGGTGCTGAACGATTTTTGTCTGATGGTGGCGGTTTATCTGCTGCTGACCTTTTGCTGGATACCCATTAACAGGCTGGTCGGCTGGTTTCTGATCCCGCTTGGCCAGCACTCGCTCTATACCTTTATTTTGCATGTGTATGTGGTGCTGCTGGCAAGCCAGGTCGTGCACTTTGATTTATGGCATCAGGCCTGGCTTGTGAATACGCTGGTTCATAGCGTGGCGCTGGGCATTCTCTGGCTGATGGCGAAGTATGACGTCGCCGGACGCTGGATCCCCAATTAAGGAACGACAAGGGTATGACGAGGATATATCACTGCGTTGGTCTGGCGACGCTCGCGCTGGCGTCCTGGCCATGTCTTGCTGACCAGCCGCCTGCGACGACGCAGAGCGGGGCGAGCGTAGATAACGAATCTGAGCCGATTCAGGCGGGCGTATTCACGAGCCGCTGGGGACGGCTGTTTTCGGGCAACGACAAAAAATTCTCCGGTGCGCTGAGCTTCAACAGCGGGCTGAAAGAGCAGTACGTCACGATCCCGAACAGTAGTGATACGGCGACGCAAACCAATAAAATTAACCAGACCGTCAACCTGAGCCTGCAATATTCGCCGTGGAGTTATCTCTTCGCCAACGTCACGCTGCGCGCACCGGTGCGTGATTTAACACGTTATTCCAGCGATTTCCGCTACAGCTTTGGTTATGACGACTGGCACGCCAATACCTTCAGCCTGGTGTACAGCAACTACGGCGATAACCATATCTGGCCATCGGGCAACAAACGTCACACCTATTTTGAACAGGGCGGCGTGACGGCAGCCTATAAATTCTCGCTGCCGAAACCGCTTGAGAAACATCTGCTGATCAATAAAGGCGATTCCATTATCTGCCAGGTGGGCTACACGTGGGTGCCGCGCTATTACGATCTCAACAGTAACGACATTCGCAGTAATAAAAATGTGGTGCTGGGCGGCTGCGGCTATACGCTCAAACAGCATTTCTTTGTGCGCGCCACGGCGTTCTGGTTCCCCGACAGCAGCCAGCAACAGCCGTGGAACGGCGATTACAGCTACAGCTTTGGCTACGCGGGCTATACGCCGGGCTCGTTCTCAATTCAGTACGCCAACTACAGCGGCACGCGGTATCCCGGTCATGCCAGCGGCAACGGCAAATTCCGCGAAGGCACCGTCAGCCTTATCTGGTATTTACCCCTTTAAGGAGCTTTGATGCCGGACAGACAGCGGGTTTTGATTGTTGATGACTCCACCGTTTACCGGCGGCTGCTCGGCAGCATGCTCGGCAAATGGGGCTACGAGGTGCTGGAAGCGGTCAACGGCGTCGCGGCGCTGGACGTGCTGGCCACCCAGCCGGTCAATATGGTGCTGAGCGACTGGGAGATGCCGGTGATGGATGGCCTGACGCTGTGTCAGGAGATCCGCGCGCGTTTTCAGGAACACTATATCTACCTGATTTTATTAACGGCGCGGGAGAGCGTGGACGACCTGGCGTTAGGGTTCGAGGCGGGCGCGGATGATTTTCTCAGCAAGCCGGTAAACCAGAGTGAACTGCGCGCCAGGCTGCACGCGGGCGAGCGCATTCTGGAGCTGGAAGCTACGCTCGCGGCGCGAAATGCGCGCCTTCGCGAGGCGCTCTCCCAAATCGAAAGCGATCTCCAGGCGGCGGCGCAGTTACAGCGCTCGGTGCTGCCGGCCCGGCGCATGCAATACGATAACTTTTTCGCCGACTGGCTGTTTGTGCCGTCAGCGTATGTCTCCGGCGACATCTTTAATATTTTCCCGCTCGACCGCCATCTCGGTTTTTACTGCGTGGATGTGGCGGGGCACGGCGTGGGCGCGGCGATGATGTCGCTGGCGGTGGCGCGCCAGTTTCTGCATGGGCGGGCGGTGGAGCGTTTTTTATTTGATGGCGACGGCGTCACCGCGCCGCATGAGGTGATCCGGATCCTGAACGAGCGCTTCTGCCACGACGACACCGAGATAGTCAGCTATTTCACAATGATTTACGGCGTGATCGACACAGAAACCGGGGAGGGCAAGCTGTGCCAGGCCGGACACCCGACACCATTTATTACGCATCCGGACGGCTCCATGACGCGCATCGGCAGCGGCGGCGCGCCGGTGGGCTTGCTGGCAAGCTTAAGCTGGGAAGATGCCACGTTTACACTTAAGCGCGGCGACCGGCTGTGCCTCTACAGCGACGGCATTACGGAGTGCGAAAACCCACAGCAGGAGCAGTTTGGCCATGAGCGGCTGGAACAGTGGTTACAACGTCACGTTTCCAGCCCGCTTGACGCGATTTTTCCGGCCCTGCACGACAAGCTTGTCGACTGGCGCGCCAGAACGCAGGGCGATCAGGTGGCGATGGCCGACGATGTCTCACTGTTAATTATTGAAAGAAGCCACGAGGGAGTGCGCGATGAATCTTGAGACTGAACATCTGGACGGCATAAGTGTGATAACGCCGGTGGCACGACGGCTTGATGCCTCGGTCGCCGCCGCGTTTCGCCAGGGCGTAAGCGAAGAGATAAACCGCACCACGGGCGGGCTGGTTATCGATTTCTCGCGCGTCGATTTTATCGACAGTAGCTGTCTCGGCACGCTGATTGCACTCTTTAAGCAGATGAACGGCAAAGGGGAGATGGCGCTCTGTTCGCTCAACAGTAACATCATGAATATGTTTAAGCTGACTCGCATGGACCGCGTATTTATCCTTTGCCCGGACCGCGCCGCCGCGCTGGCCCGGCTGCAAAAAGGGTGAGCCGGTGAGCGCCACGCTGACGCTTCCCGCGCGCCTTGATGCGCTTGGCCCGCTCGCCGACGCGCTGGCGCAGTTTATGGCGCCGCTGCCGGTGGATGACGGCTGGCGTTTCGAATTCGATCTGGCGGTGTGTGAGGCAGCAGCGAACGTAATTCGCCATGCGCTAAATGAGACACCGGAGCGCATGTTTAGCGTCGAATTTCAACACAACGAAACCTTCGCGCAGGCGATTTTCACCGATAACGGCAATGCTATCCCCGACGGCAAACTGGAGGCCGCGCGCGACTGCGCGCAGGACGATGAAACGGCGCTGATGAGCGAAGGCGGGCGAGGGCTGATGCTGATCGTTGCCTGTGTCGACGATGTGGATTACCGGGCGGGGCAGATAAACCGCCTGACACTCTGCAAGCGGTTTTAACGTGACATTGTCACGAATCGGTGGGGTTCATGAACCGTCATGGTAAAGATAAGCGTCTCCTGCTGTTCATTCGCGTAGCGGTGCGGGGCATCGGTGCGCGCCACGGCGGACGCCCCCGCGTTGACCTTCAACACTTCATCATTGACGTCAAGCGTCAGTACGCCTCGCTCCACATGTAATAGCTCAGACGTTCCCTGCGGATGGCCCGGCGAGGTAAAGACATCGCCCGGCTGCAACTCCCAGCGCCACAGCTCCACCATATTTGGCCCGCTGGTTCCGGCAAGCAGACGCGCCGTACCGCCATGGTCACCTGTCCACAAAACCGGAATTTGCGTGGCTTCTATCAACCGCGCGGCAGGCTGGCTCGCCACATCCAGCAGGTCGGCTACTGATAACCCCAACGCGGCGGCGACTTTGCAGAGGATAGCGATACTCGGGTTGGCCGCGGCTTTTTCAAGCTCAACCAGCATACCTTTGCTGACGCCCGCGCGCTGCGAGAGCGCATCCAGCGTTACTTTATGTTCCTTACGCCAGGCTTTCAGCTTTTGAGCCAGAGCAACGCTAAGCGAGTCAACATCAGCGCCTGGTTCAGTCATTATATTGACTTTATGGGTCACTGGTCATTACCATGAAATAAAATAGTCATTACAGGATTATCTGATGAAACCATTAACACCGTCAATTGCTCCGGAGATCGCCCGTCTCGCGCCGGGGTTCCGGGCTATCAGCATTAACGTTATTGCCGCGCCGCTGGCAGATGAAAGCGTGGGAAGAAGGGCGCTGGAAGCTGCCTGCCGCCACGTGCAGGAGAACGATTTCCCCTGGGCGCAGTCGCATCTTGCTGCATGGGACGCCGTTTTTCAGGCATTCGGCGCAAAGCCGAAACGCACGCCGTGTTCCGCCCAGGCGCTGCGTAAACGGGTCGCGCGTGACGGCGCAATGGCGTCGCTCGATCCGGTGGTCGATCTCTATAATGCCGTGAGCATCAAATACGCCGTGCCAATTGGCGGGGAAAACCGCGCGGCATACCAGGGCGAGCCGCGTCTGGTCATTGCCGACGGCAGCGAAGCATTCGACACCTTTAAAGACGGCGAGCCGGTGAATGAATCCCCGGAGCCTGGCGAACCGGTCTGGCGCGACGACGCGGGCGTGACGTGCCGCCGCTGGAACTGGCGTCAGGGCGTGCGCACGCGGCTGGATTCGCAGGCACAGGAGATGTGGTTTATTCTGGAGTGCTTACCGGCCATGCCGGAAGAAGCCGCTGACGCCGCCGCGCGTGAACTGGCCGAAGGCCTGGCCGCGATGATGCCGGGCGCGCAAATCACCACAGAAACGGTTCAGCCAGGCTGACCGTATACAGGAGAAAATGATGGCCGGACGACAGATAGTGCTGGAACCTTACAACCCGGCCTGGCCTGCGCAATTTGCTGAAGAAGAGAAAAGGGTGCGTGAAGTGCTCGGCGACGTTGCGCTGGCCGTTCATCATATTGGCAGTACGTCGGTGCCGGGGCTCGCGGCCAAACCGGTTATTGATATGCTGATTGAGGTCTCCGGCTTAAGCGCGCTTGATGGCTGTAACGCCGTGATGCAGGCGCTGGGCTACACGCCGCGCGGTGAGTACGGCATTCCCGGCAGGCGTTACTTTATTAAAGGCAACGCCGTACGTACGCATCATATTCACGCATTCGTGGCAGGCAGCCATCACGTGACGCGGCATCTGGCGTTTCGTGATTATCTGCGCCGCCATGATGACGTCATGCAGGAATATGCGCAGATAAAATTTGCGGCCGCGCGCGACAGCGGTTTTCAGTCAGACGTTTACAGCGAACTGAAAAACGAGTTTATCGCGCGGGTTGAACAGCAGGCGCTGGCGCGGAGGCAGCAATGAACAGCGACAGCCTGGAAGCGCGGGTTTATGCCCATGTGCGCAAGCATGACGGCTTTTATCTGTTCGGCAAACCTGAACTGACCGAACAGACCGATCTCGATTTTGACCTGCAGCTGGACGAGGACGAAGCGCTGGCGCTGATGGAGGATTTTTTTACGACATTTAGCGTGGCGCGGGGAAATTTCTCCATTACGACTTACTATCCGCCCGATCCACCGCTGAGCGTTATGCTCAATCCATTTCGTAAACGCGAGATCCCCATAGTGCCGTTCTTTACCATCGGTATGCTTATTGAATCTGCCCGGGCTGGCCGCTGGCTCTATGACTAACGGCGCGTTTGGCCAGTTTTTTCTGCAGTATGACCACCAGGACGGGAAATCCCACCGCGCTCAGCGCACTTATCACCAACAGGCAGTTCAGGTTTTGCGGGTGTATTACGTGCTCAGGAAGTAATAAAGAAGAGAGAAAGAACGCGAGCGTGGTTATCAGATACATTATTGCTGTCTGTAGTGACGAAAAACTGGCTCTTTGCTCATTTGCAGGGTACTGCATCGCCAGCGCCGAGGCGCAAACCAGTCGGCTATAGGACGCGCCAAGAAACAGAGTGATAAAGAGAAAAACATTATTAAACCCCATCGCAGGAATGAGCAAACTTACTACAAATAACAGCGTTGAAAGGATAGACAGGGCCAGCGCAGATATTTTAGATGTAAGAATCCCTGTTATTTTTGTAGACGCATAACCTGCAATGCCACCACTTAAAAATAATAACGGCAAGAGAGATTCCTGTGCGCCAATAAAATGAATCAGCAAAGGCGTTAAAATGGGGATAATAAGCATGGGGCTAAATTGCACCAGTGCCGTTGATGATGCAAAAAGTAAGGTTTGACTATCGCAGCTTAAGGGGCCGCTGCGTATCTGTATTCCCAGTGAATCAGGTCCTGCGTTGCTGGGTTCGGCTATCGCCGATTTCGCCTGCCAAAACCCTGATCTTGAAATCAGCTGCATCACTAATTTGTCAGGTTTCGAATCCCTGCGAGACGATCTCGATGTCGCAATCATTATTACCCGTGGACAACTGGATGACAGTGACTACATTGCCCGTCATCTGATGACCATTCCGTGTACCGTTGTCGCCGCGCCCGCGATCATTGAACGCTATGGCACGCCTTCCGATATAAGACAATTTGAAGCATTGCCTTGTATTACCACGGTAACTGCGCTGAAAGGCGCTCCCTGGCAGTTTGTGAACCGCAAAGGGGAGTTCGAGACGATAAAGGTTAAAGGGCATTATCGTGTCAACAGCGGAGAGATGGCGGGACGCGCGGCAGTCGCCGGCGTCGGTTTTGCCATTCTGTCAAAACAAGCCTGTCAGCCTTACATTAACGATGGACGGCTCATCGAGGTTGAGTTTGAACAAGCGGCAGCGCCGTTGCAGTTGTTCGCGGTGTATTCAAACCGGCGTTTCTTGCCCGCGAAAACAAGAGCGTTCATTGATTTCGTACATCAGCGATTGAGCGCGATGCCTTCAGCGACATAAGGCGGCAGCGCCAGCCAATAATTCAACGTAACAAATGAAGCCAGTAGCGCGGGTAAGCGAAGCGCACCCGCGGATCGAAACTACATGCCGGTTTTAGAGACGTTATGCGCGCCCGAGAAATCTTATCGACGTGAGGAATCCCCGGCCCGAACTCACTGAACATTGCTTTGATTCTCCTTTGGTGCGCATAATGTATATTATGTTAAATTGAATCTGGCATCAGAACCATGCTTACTCGCTATGGCCGCCTGATACCGCTATTGCCTGCCCTGCGTGTCTGCATTCGCTTAAGACCCAAACCTCTCTATCTCTCCCGGTGCGCTACGCGAAATCTGCAGGACTGAGCCTCACAACTTTTCTCAGATTTCACGTAGCGCACCGTTTTTATATTGTTTATCGCGGGTGCGCTCTGCTAACCCGCGCGACGGCGTTATCAGCAAACGCCGCCAGTTGTGCGTTAAACCGCGCGGCGTCTTCCATAAATGGCGCATGTCCGGCGTTCGCATAAATGTCGGAACGTATGTGCGGATTGATCGCGCTCGCTCTTTTCAACGAAGCAGCCGGATTTACCAGCGCGTCGTGCTGGCCGTAGATAAACAGCAACGGCACGCGCGTGGCGCTCAGCGCTTTTTCTGCGGGAACCGCTATGCGCGGCACGTTACGCTGCATGGTCCAAGACGCCATCGCCGCGTTAGCCAGCAGACGCTCAAACGTGTCGCGGTCAGGCTGCTGATAAAAACAGAGCCGCAAAAATTGGCGCTCGCCATCGAGGTGCGTTTGTAAATCCGCCGCCGTCATGTCGCGATAAATAGCCGGATGCGCGGGTATCAGCGCGGGCGTTAGCTCCACCACGCCGCCCACGTATAACGCGCCGCCGATCCGGCTGTCGCCATACTCGGCCAGATAAGTCGAAATCACCGCGCCGCCGAGCGACCAGCCGACTAATACCGGCCGCTTCGCCTGGCTCTTGTTGATAACCGCCGCCAGATCGTCTCCCCATCGCCTGCCCTCCCGATACGCCGCGTCGGTGTCAGGCTTCCCGGAAAGCCCGTGACCGCGCAAATCAAAGGTGATGAGCCGGAAACGTTGCAGCCGCGGGTCGGCGATTTGCCGGTTCCAGTTGAGATGGCTGCCCAGCAGCCCGTGAATGAAAATTATCGCCGGGCCGTTCGGGTTGCCGCTCTCCTGCACGGCAATTGGAACGCCATCCGGCGCGGTGACGGTAAAGCGCCGTTCAGCGGCAGTCGCGTTTGCCATCACCATGAACAGCAGGCTTATCACAATACGGCTAATCAATGCAGGCATTTTCACTTCCTCATTAATGGGTTCCTGGCTAGCCTGAACGTTGACACTAGTGTCAGAGTCAAGCGCCTGATGAGGAGAAACCATGCAACTGACCATTGGCGAACTGGCTAAAGCCACCGGCGTGAGCGCTCGATCCATCCGCCACTATCACAACAACGGCTTACTGGCGGCCGTTCGCGCGTGTAACGGCTACCGCTATTTTGATATGCAGGCCATTACCCAGGTGCGCCAGATCCAGCGCCTGATTGCGACTGGATTTAGCGTGGCCGAGATCCGCCGTTTCCCCGATTGCATGTTGCTCATTGAAGGCGCGACGTTCTGCCCGGAAACCCAGGCCATACAGTATCAGCGGCTGAAAGAAATCGAAGATCAGATAAGCGAACTTGAGCAGCGCAAAGCGCGTCTGCTGGAGACGCTGCGGCAGAATGGTCACAGCGATGGGGTAAGGTTATGTGAATAATTGCCTCCCGCGGGTGCGCTCCGCTTACCCGCGCTACGCGCTTATGCCACTATCCCTGGCTAAACACGCGGGTGCGCTCCGCTTACCCGCGCTACGCGCTTATACCACTATCCCTGGCTAAACACGCGGGTGCGCTTTGCTTACCCGCGCTACGCGTTTGGTATTTCTGTAGGGTGGGTAAGCGGAGCGCACCCACCGTTGGCTATCAAAAATGACATTAATTCTTCCCAGGGATAATTACCGCATGTTATTTCCCTGTGCCGAGAATATTATTTCCGGCCCGATGTAAAGCCCCGCTTTTACATTGAGTTGTTTCTGAACGTGAATATCTGCGCCAGAATGCGTCGGTGACAGATTAATATTCTTTTGCAATGTCAATAATTGTAAAGGATAAGAAAGCGCTGGAGATGAGACGCATTTTTAGTAAGAATTCGGGCACCTAACGTAAATTACCGCGTGCCAGTGAGTCGATATGGATTTCCCCGCCAAACATTTATTTGCCCTTTTGTTCTGTGCTTATCTGACGGGATGCGCCACCAAAGCCCCAAAACCTAAAGCGGTCGCCCCGCTTCCTGATGCTACCGCCAGCAGCCGCCAGCCTGACCTGATCCCCGTTATCGCCGCCCTTCACGACCAGATGAACACCTGGCAGGACACACCTTATCAATGGGGCGGCACAAAGCGCGATGGCATCGACTGCTCCGGTTTTGTCTGGCGCACGCTGCACGACCGGTTTAATCTGCCGATGGCGCGCGTCACCACGCGGGAATTAATTCACATGGGTAAAGGCGTTGATAAAAATAAACTGCGTCCGGGCGATCTGGTGTTCTTCCGTATTAAGGGCGCGCTGCATGTCGGTTTTTATGACTCGAATGGTGAATTTATTCACGCCTCCACCAGTAAAGGCGTCACCCGGTCTTCATTAAATAATCCTTACTGGCAGACCGTATATTTAGAAGCGCGTCGCCTGCCGGATAATATCAGCTCTGTTGTCACGCTCAATCATAATACGCCGCCCGATCTCGCCAGTAATCGCGGGTAAGCCTGAGGGCCACAGTGCTTCTGTGGTCTCGCAGGGGTTACACCGCTGGCGGGTTATCGTCACCGCCCTTGTCGCTCAGCTCACTGAGCACAATCTCTTTCGCGGGGGCGTCATCAAGCTTTCCTGCGTAATCGTCCGAGAGATCCGGCAGGCTGGTAAACTGCCCGTCGATAAACAGAAACGTCAGGTGTCCGGCGATATCATCAAGCACCGCCCCGGCATTGTTCAGCCCTTCGCCATGTTCATCATTGCCATCAAGACGCCAGGCGAAAGCGCCATTCTCTTGCGTGGCTTCGCCGAGATCGATAATCCGGCCATCGATGTTTTGCGCCAGCACGCGGCCTTCGCAGAGAAACAGAAAATAAGGCATCCCGTCGCGTTGGGTAGATTTCGGCATCGTGAACTCCTTGCTGATGAATGAAAGAAAAGTATAGCAGGCGCTTTCACGCCCTTTTGGAAAGGAAAAAGGCCGCGCGCGGCGGCCTGGTTTTATTGCGCTGCGCTCACGCGCCAGATGGCGTTACCGGCGTCGTCGGCAATCAGCAGCGCGCCGGATTTATCCTGCGTCACGCCAACCGGCAGCCCACGCACCTGCTTTTGATCGTCGGTCAGGAAACCCGTGACGACCGGTTGCGGCATCCCGGCCGGCTTGCCGTTTTCGAATTTCACCCATACCACCTGATACCCGTTAAGCGGCGAGCGGTTCCAGCTGCCGTGTTCGCTCACAAACGCCCCGCCGCGATACTGCGGCATGTTATCGCCGGTGTAGAAATGCAGGCCAAGCGGTGCCACGTGCGAGCCGAGCGCGTAGTCAGGCTTGATCGCTTTGGCGACCAGATCCGGGCGCTGCGGCTCGGCGCGTTTATCGACGTGATTGCCGAAATAGCTGTACGGCCAGCCGTAGAACCCCTTCTCCTGCACCGAGGTCATATAATCCGGCACCAGATCAGAGCCGATCTCATCGCGCTCGTTCACTATCGCCCACAGCTTGCCGCTCTCAGGCTCCCACTGGAGGCCGGTCGGGTTGCGCAGGCCGCTTGCGTAAATACGGCTGGCGCCGGTCGCGGCGTCTACTTCCAGCACCGCGGCGCGGCGATACTCCGCGCCGATGCCGTTTTCGGTGATATTACTGTTAGAACCCACGCCCACGTAGAGCTTGCTGCCATCCGGGCTTGCCAGCAGAGCTTTGGTCCAGTGGTGGTTGATCGGCCCGCCTGGCAGTTCAGTCACCTCTTCGCCCGGCGTGCGGATCGCCGTTTGCCCTTCCTGATACGGGAATTTCACCAGGCTGTCGGCGTTCGCCACCCACAGCGTATTGCCGGTGAGCTGAATGCCGAACGGCGCGTTAAGGTTTTCAATAAATTGATGTTTTTCCCATTTGCCGTTCACGTTACGCAAAAGCGTAATGCGGTTGCCGCCCGGGCCGCCCTTGCCCGACGCCTTTTGCACCACGCCCATGATGAGCTGTTTCGGGCGCGTCGTCGGTTTTGGCGTGCCGTTGGATTCCGCCACCAGAATATCGTTATTGGGCAGCACATAAACCTGGCGCGGATGCATCAGCCCGTCGGCGATTTTTTCAATCTTCAGCCCCTGCGCCACCTTCGGCTTTTCGCCCTCTTTCCAGGCCACGCCTTCCGGCACCTGCATCGGCGGCAGCAGGAAATTTTTCGCTTCCGGAAGTTCCGGGTTTGGCCCGACCTGTTTTTGCGGATCGAGTGTTGCGCTGTTATCACAGCCGCTAAGCAGAGCGCCCAGCGACACGGCCAGCGCGAGACGATGAATGTTGTTCATGCGGGCTTCTCCTTAAGCAGCGCGTTGGCGTAACGCGAGTTGAATATTCGCCAGCAGCATCAGCACCACGACCAGCGTTGAAAGAATGACGCCCGCAGGCACCACGGCGTAAGCATCTCGGCTGTGAATAAAGGCGTTGAAAATGGCCAGCACAATCGCCACCAGATTCAGCCAGAAGTGCAGCCGCTGCGCCGGGCCATGCAGATGGCGACGCCCGGGCCAGATCTGCCCAAGGCTAATCAGGCGCGGAATGATGGCGATAAGAAGGCCGATGGCGATAAGCCAGCTGGCGGCATCGGTCCACATCTGCACGTAGCTTTTCATGTAGAGGATGTCGAAAATCCAGGCGGCCGTAAAAAAGCCTAAAGGAATGGGATTAAGCAGTTCATAAAGCGCCACGGCGGCTGCCGGGGATCGTGCGGTCGTGTGCGGGTGCATGTCCGTCTCCTGAAGTCATCCAGAACCAGCGACGGCAGCGCCCAGGCGCCGCACGTCAGCGTGCCTGTAAAAGCGTAGTCAAGATGCGCGAGAATGACGGAATTATCGAAACCGCGTTTTAGCCAGGAGCCTCACAGGCGGCGTCAGACGGGCCGCCCGCTGTAAAAATCAGATGATAGTGTCGCCCCATTTCACCGCTTCGTGCGTCATATCGATGATATCCCGCTCGCTAAGATTGAGCTCCTGCGCCACTTCTACCACCTGTGGCCAGTCGGCACGCTCGAACGCTTCGCACAGACGGACCAGCGTACCCGGAACGCCCTCACGGTTGATCAGCGCTTTTTTGACTTCCTTCGAGACGTAGATCTGCTCAAGCAGCGCATCCATGGGGATATCCATAATCGCGTCGAGGCGCGAGAACAGCCCGGCGATAAACGCGTCGTCCTCGCTCACGCCGCCGATACGGTGCGCCGCCAGTTCGCAAAAGCGGCCGTACACCAGGCTGACGTTGTACAGTTCACTTACCGACGGATCGCTGATATGCGTGACCGCGAGGATAGTAATGAATCTTTTCAGCTCATAGAGCCCAAGAAACGCGAAAATGCTGCGAAATGGCAGCGATTCGGCGTTGGCGTGGTAGTTATGCTGATATTTGATGTTATTGACGTAGCGCATCAGCTTATAGGTGATCGCCACGTCGCGGCTAATCAGCTTTTCGATCTTCGCCATATCCGGGCGCGCCGCGTTCACCTCGCGGATAAGCTCAAGAATAAAGACTTTTTGTTCAGGCAGCTTTTTCGTCTTAATGAGTTCTGGCTTGCTGTAAAAATAGCCCTGAAAAAGATGAAAACCGAGTTTCTGGTACTGTTCCAGCTCTTCACGCCGCTCGACTTTTTCAGCCAGCAGTTTGCAGCGCAGGTTCGGGTGCGCTTTCAGGAACGCGTTGATTTGTTCAACGCTTGTGGACTGAATATCAAACTTAATGACGCTGATGTAAGGCAGAAAGCGGCTCCATTCGCTCTCCAGCGTAAAATCATCCAGCGCGAAGCAATACCCCTCCTCATACATCGCGCGCACGGTGGTAAACAGCGCGTTATCTGGCACGCTATTCTCAAGAATTTCAATCACGACATTCTGGCGCGGCAGCGACTGCGCCAGCCCGTTGACGATCATTTCATACGGGAAATTGATAAACGACGTATGTTTCCCGGACAAACGCTGTAACGGCGTGACCAGAAAATGATCGGCAAGCAGCTGGCTGGTCGCGAACTCGGCGGTCACGGGCGGAAAGGCGTTCGTGAGCCCGTCCCGGTAGAGTAGCTCGTAAGCCACCGTGTTCAGCGACGCATCAAAGATAGGCTGTCGCGCTATGAAGGAATACATTTCAACCTCCGGTTTCGTTTTTCGACGTCCATTACAGCGCTGCGCTGCTTGTTCGACCGGCACTAAAACATTCCTGGATACACTCTTCCGGCACTCCGCCGGCAGAACCGCAAGCCAGGCGTAAGCTCCCGAGGTATTACGCTTACGCCTGTCACGCCCCTTAAGGCGAGGCTTTATAAGATGCTTATCGGCGTGCGGCAGGCTTTCTTGAGCATATATCCGGGAGCGCATTTTCTGTTCGCTCAGCCGGTAAACAGAGTGCGAGCAGCGTCAGTAGCACGAAAATACCGAGCGCAGGCACGGCGCTTAAGGTATCCATCAGCCAGCCGAAGAATGCGCCGACCAGCGTCGTCGACATTGAAACATCCCGGATAACTTCGGGTACCTGTAGTCCCCATGAGAAACGCGCCAGCCCACAGGCGGCGGCAATAAGCGAGAACCCGCTCAGGGCGAGGAATTGATGTCCGGACAGCAAGGCAACCTCAGCGAAGTAAATGACCCCCCACTGAGTGTAGCCGCCCTCAGCGCAACAGACGGGCGAGTTGCTGGCCGCAGGTTTGCGGGTTGCTCGCGAGCGCCGCGCGCTGCGTGCTATCGAGCCCCTGCCAGGTGCTGATGATTTCACGACCCAGTGCGGCGGAGTAGTGCTGACGTTGCAGCGCGTAGTCGTTGTTGCTGCCTTCAATCACATTTTCCATGCTCGCCGCCCAGTTATCGGGCTTGTCTGTCTGGATCGTGCAGAACACGGAGGCGTAGTACGCCTTGTCCTCATGGCTGAAGTGTGGCGTCAGCCACCAGTACGCCAGCGCCGCACAGGCGACAACAGGAAGAATAAAACGCCAGGTGAGTAATTTCATAAGTTGATTCTGATACGTCAGTGAAAACGCGGTATGGCCGCGGCAAACGGAGAGTATAACCGTTTTGCTTAAACTTAAGCTCTACGGCCCACCGAAACGCCCGGTTAGCGACCTGCTACACTGGAAATACTGACAACCGGAGGGTGCATGAAATTAGGTTTCGCGTGTAAATTTTTAGATTCAGGGCTCAAACAGGAATTTCCCTTTAAATCGACGACCCGCACCCGTTTTTTAAGTCTCGGCCATGAGGCGCGTCTGACGTTGTTATCGCAGCTCGCACAGACCAATCTAAACAATTTGTATCTGACGCTTGAACAACTCGCGCAGTTACCGGCGGCGTTAAGGATGATGCGTATCGGCAGCGATTTACTGCCGCTTTATACCGTGCCGGAGGCGGGCCCGGTCTATCAGGAATTTCTATCCGACCTGGCACCCTTATTTACCCGCTGCGGCGAGTTTGCCCGCACACACGATATTCGTCTCTCTTTTCATCCCGGCCAGTATTCGGTACTGGCGTCAGATAACCCTGATGTGGTCGAAAGAGCCATTGAGGATGTGGAATATCACACCCTGTGCGCCGTGATGATGGGGTATGGCCAGCGGTTTCAGGATTTCAAAATCAATATCCATATGAACGGCAAGCGAGGTTTCGAAGGCTTTCGCGAGGCGTTTGGCCGGTTAAGCCTGCAGGCGCAGCGGATGCTGACGGTGGAAAATGACGAAATCTCCTGTTCGCTGGACGATGTATTACAGGCGCAGGCGCTCTGCCCCATTGTGCTGGATATTCACCACCACTGGGTAAAAGAGAATGCATTTATTACGCCGGACGATCCGCGTATTGAACAGATAAAAGCCTCGTGGCGCGGCGTGCGCCCGGTCATGCATTATTCCATCTCTCAGGAAGGACTTATTCCGGAACAGGGTTTTCCGGAACAGTCACAGCTCGGCATTCCCAAAACTAAACTGCGCGCGCATTCCGATTATTATTTCAACAGTACGCTGAATGACTGGGCGCTCTCTTTCATCGATTTCGACATTATGTGCGAAGTGAAAATGAAAAATATCGCCCGCGACCGGTTGTATGATTATGCGTTATTAAAAGGGGTGGTGAAGGCAGCGTGAAAAAATGCATGTATGGATATTCAATCTGATATGTTTGTAGCGCACCCGCGGATTTAACCAATGGTGGGTGCGCAAGCTTACCCACCCTACAGAAATAATATGGCGCGTATACCGCGTAGCGCGGGTAAGCGGAGCGCACCCGTCGGTCTAACCCAAAAACCACGCCAGAAAATAGTCGCGAAAACCATCCGCGGGCCGTTAATGATTGGTCGTCATCGCTTCAAACTGCGTCGGTGGCAGCAGCGCGAACGACTGTTTCATTTCTCGGGTTTCCGCCCCCGGCGTGCGGCCAAACAGACGGCGAAACTCCCGGTTAAACTGCGACGGGCTTTCATAGCCGACGCGCAACGCGGCGGTGGCGGCGCTGAGGTTGTCGCGGATCATCAATAGCCGCGCCTGATGCAGACGCACCGCTTTGATGTACTGCACGGGCGAGTTGCTGGTCACCGCTTTGAAATGCGCATGAAAGGCGGGCGCGCTCATGCCGGCTTCGGCGGCGAGCGTTGCGACATCCAGCCGCCCGGCGTAGTCGGCGTGAATGCGTTGCAGCACGCGCGCGATGCGGCTGAACTTGCCGAAGCTTGCCAGCGCCGCGCGAATAGCGCCGCCCTGCTCACCCATCAATACGCGGTAATACAGCTCTTTGACAATCGCCGGGCCGAGAATGTGCGCCTCCTGCGGGTGGCTCAGGGCGCGCAGAAGGCGCAGCGTGGTGTCGGCAAGCGGCGCGTTAAGCGGCGTGGAGAGAATGCCTTCCGGTGGTGTGGCGTCTGCGCCCCGTTCGCCGTCGAGCGCCAGCACCAGTTCAGCAATTACGGTCATTTCAAGCCGCACCGCCACGGCAAGCAACGGCTCCTGCGGCGTGGCGTCGGTTTCGGTTGAAAACGGCAGCGGCACCGAAAGCACCAGATAGTGTTGGGCATTGTAGGTGTAGATCTTATCGGCGAGATAACCGCGCTTGCAGCCCTGGCAGACAATCACAATACAGGGCTCATACAACACCGGCGTGCGCGACAGCGCGCGGTTGGAGCGCATAAAGCGCACCGCATCAAGCTGTGAGCGGGTGTAGCCCTCCTGTGGGGCGAGCTGTTCCAGAAGTTCGATAGTTTCACGCTGTACTGATGACATCGTCATTGCGGCGTCTCCCTCATATTTTCCTGCAACGATTGTGGCACGTTGCGCGCAAAGCTTCACCAGGGCTAATAGGATCAGGCAATACAGCGAGAGGAATAGTGCTATTGAGAGGGCCGCTGCGGGCGTAGCCTTTATGCATACGGCACCGGCAGCCCGCCGGGCCTTCTTGTGAAGGAGTAAGCACCATGACGATGACCGAAGAACGCAAAGTTATCCTGCTCACAGGCGCCAGCAGCGGGATCGGCGAAGCGACGGCGCGCCTGCTAGCCGCCCAGGGCTACCGTTTACTGATTGGCGCGCGCCGCACCGACCGTCTCGCGGCGCTGTGCGAGGAACTGCGCTTTAACGGGGCGCAGATAGATTACGCGGCGCTGGACGTAACGAAACTCGACAGCATGGAAACCTTTGTGCAGACGGCGCTTGATAAATATGGCCAGGTTGACGCCTTCATTAATAACGCAGGCGTGATGCCGCTCTCGCCGCTGGCCTCGCTGAAAGTGGACGAGTGGAATCAGATGCTGGATGTGAACGTGCGCGGCGTGCTGCACGGCATCGCCGCCGTATTGCCGGTGATGCAGGCGCGCAATCGCGGGCAGATCATTAATATCGCGTCCATTGGCGCGTACCGTGTTTCCCCGACCGCCGCCGTGTACTGCGCCACCAAATATGCGGTGCGCGCGATAACCGACGGGCTGCGCCAGGAAAATGAAACGATCCGCGTGACGCTAATCAGCCCCGGCGTGGTGGAATCGGAACTGGCGACGCATATCACGGATGAAACCGCCCGTGTGGCGATGGATGATTTCCGCCGCATTGCGCTGCCTGCCGACGCCATTGCCCGCGCCATCGCCTACGCCATCGAACAGCCCGATAACGTCGACGTGAGCGAAATCGTGGTGCGTCCGACGGCCAGCCCGCATTAATGCTATTTATCTCTGCCGGGGTTCGCCCCGGCTTTTTGCCTCTGCACACCCTTTGCGTTTTTTACAGGCCCGTTTACCCCGCTGCCTGCAAGACGGCGGCACGCGGCGCTCATCACTTTGACGATCCCGGCCACGCGCCCCAGTCGAGGCACCGCGCGGCTGGATGCCCTGAAGCCGCTCAAATAACCCTCAGTCCGCCCCGCTGGCGGGCCTTTTTCATCAGATAAACCCGTAAAACCCGCCACTTTTACCCTGCATCCACCAGGCTTTCTATACTGTTGGCCGGGAGGTTTTACATGCTAAGAATATTTCGCTCGCTTTTTACCAGCCCGGAAAAGCTGGTTCATGCCGTTCATCCGGCGCATATCCAGGATGCAATTGACGAAGGAGAACGCATTATCATCGATGAGGATGGCAACGCCTCGGTTAATGTGGAGTGTCTTGCCGTACAGGAAGATTTCGCCCGCCACGTCGAAATGCTGAAGAGGGCTTAAGATGGGAACGGCGATATTTATGGTGCTGATGGTGTGCGGTTACTGGTATACCAGCCGCGATCTCTCCACCCGGTTTAAGTTTATGCGCACCTCCGGGTGGGACGTCTATTTCCTGGTGGCGCTTTACGGCTGTATTTTCGTGTTGCAGGGCATTATCGCCACCGGCCTGCTGTGGCTGGCGCTGCTTGGCGTCTCAAGCGTGCTGAATGCATTCCCGGCGTGGTCCGGCAGCGACGACTATCACTACCAGATGGCGTTTATGAACTGGAGCTTTCTCGGCATCCAGGCGCCGGTGGTGCTGATGCTGGGCTTTGCCATTCTGTTTTGCCTCTACCGCGCGAACTGGTCGCCGACGGCGAAGCTTGATAACACTGGCCGCCGCACGCTCTACCGCACGCTCTCGCGCGCCAACGGCATCGAAGGGCTGCTGTATGAGTGCATGGAAGAGGGCGAGCTTATCTGGATAACGATGAAATCCCAGCGTGTGTATATCGGGATGATCCATAGCGCCACGTTCGACAGTACCCGCAGCGATATCAGCAATCTGGTGCTCATTCCGATGCTGAGCGGCTACCGCGACCACGAAACGCTGGATTTGCGCGTCGAGCATAATTACAGCGCCTGGTATGACAGCCATGGCATCACGCTGCAGGCCGGAGAGAAATCGGCGCTCGCTTATCGCAAAGTCATTCTGCTCAATCAGATTGAGAGCCTGTCGCTGTTCGACCCGGCGCAGTCGCTGGCGCTTGGGATGCGCGACACGTAGCGCAAAATGGTGCCCGGGCGGCTGTGTTACCCTGCCCGCCTGGGTCAATACAGGGTTATGCGAATGAACGACACTCACTCTTTTATGGCACCGGTGCCGCTGGACAAAGCGTACCGGTTAATTAATCACGGGCGAACGGTGCTGGTTTCCGCCCGTCACGACGGCGTGGAAAATGTGATGGCCGCCGCCTGGGCCTGCGGGCTGGATTTTATGCCGCCAAAGGTGACGGTGGTTATCGATAAAATCGCCCGCACCCGCGAACTGCTTGAGCGCAGTGGGTCATTTGTTTTACAGGTGCCGACCGTCGCACAGCGGGAAATGACGTATCAGGCGGGCACGCTGAGCCTGCATAACGAGCCTGAGAAACTGAAACTCGCCGGTGTGGAACTGTTTCATATGGACGGCGTTGAGGCACCGCTGGTTGCGGGCTGCTCGGCATGGCTCGCCTGCGAGCTGATTCCCGAGCCGCATAATCAGCAGCAGTACGATCTGTTTATCGGTCAGGTGACTGCTGCATGGGCGGATAACCGCGTCTTTCACGATGGCCGCTGGCACTTTGAAGATGCGCCGTCTGAGCTACGCAGTCTGCATCACGTCGCGGGCGGACATTTTTATGCTATCGGCGAGGCTTTCCCGCGTACTGATAACGAAATCTGAACGCCCTTCTCACGTCCATTCCAAAGCCAGCGCGTCTGGCTTTTTTTATGCCTCTTGCAAACGATAAGCCCTGCCATTCGCCGCCATTTTATTCTGAAAAGCTTTTTCTCTAGGCGCTGACGCTGAAGCAGATTTGTTGGATCGTATTAAGTATGTTGTAACTAAAGCAGCTGATTATCGTTCGGTTAAGCCTTTACGCCCGGTTTTTTCGTGGTTTTGCGAGGTTTTTTCTCCGGTGTGCGCATGGCAGCGGCAAGTCCTTCATGCGCCCAGCGCAACAATTCCTGATTATCTTCCACCAGCTCTTCGGCAATGCGGTAATAACCCAACGTGACTTCCTGCTGGCCACCGCTGCGCCGGGTGGTGACATAGGTAAAAGGCGGGAAGCCTTCGGCGATAAACCGCTCGCGGTTCTGATCGTCTGCTTTGATGTAAAGCTGCGCGTCGCCATCCAACAGCGCAAACATCCGTCCGGCCTGAAACAGCGCCACGCAGCCAAACATACGGCGGGTTTCTACCACGCCGAGCGGCGCCAGCTGGTCCAGTACAAACGTCACGTATTCACGAGAAACGCTCATCACTCTCCTCCCGGTTGGGGTACAGGAATTAACTCCGACTTAAAAAGGTCGGGATCTAAATTAAGATCTGTTTAATTAAAAAGGATCGCTAAAAGTGACAGGGTTAGTCGCTCTGCATGCGGCGGGATCGAATGCGATCGTGTATCAGGATATTTTTTGTTCACTTTGCACATGTTATCCACAAGAAAGCGAACCCGCGCAATAATATCTTTATGATAAATCACTAACCCGTTGATAAGCAAAGTTAAACCCTCCCTCTCTCCGGCCCTCTTTATTTGCGGCGCGAAATTTTGGTATGCGTCACATTTTTTAATGACTTTTTATTTTAACGAAAACAGAGGCTTATAAGGAATAGTCAACCTGAGACTTGCGAAGCGTGCAATGAATGCCAGAGTTAACAAGGACTTGATGATTAAGCACAGCATTGTGCCAGACACTGGAAAGGAGGATGTATGAACCGTTTTCAAGAGAAAGTCGTGGTCGTGACGGGTGCAGGATCAGGCATTGGTGCCGCCGCGGCGCGTCGTTTTGCGCATGAAGGCGCAAGCGTTGTGCTGGTTGGGCGCACAAAAGAAAAACTCGATAAAGTGGCCGCGACGCTTACGCAAGGCAAGCACCTGGTCGTGCCCTGCGACGTTTCTGACGCGCAACAGGTACAGGCGCTCGCGCAGCGCGTGGCGGATGAATTTGGTCGCGTCGATGTGTTAGTGAATAACGCTGGCGTGATTGTACAGGGCAAAATTCATGAGATTACGCTTGAGGACTGGGAAACGCTGATAGGCACCGATCTGAATGGCGTTTTCTACTGCCTGCACGCGTTTATGCCGGGCCTGCTGAAAACCAAAGGCAACGTGATTAATATTTCATCGGTCTCCGGGCTGGGTGGCGACTGGGGCATGAGCGTTTATAACGCGGCAAAAGGCGCGGTCACGAACTTTACCCGATCGCTTGCGATGGATTACGGTGCCGATGGCGTACGCGTGAATGCGATTTGTCCGGGCTTTACGTTTACCGATCTCACAGAAGATATGAAGCAGGATGAAGCGCTGCTGCAAAAATTCTATGAGCGAATCCCGCTGCAACGTGCGGGCGAGCCGGAAGATATCGCCGATGCGATTGCGTTTCTCGCGAGCGACGACGCGCGGTATATCACAGGCGCGAATTTGCCGGTGGATGGCGGCCTGACGGCCTCAAATGGTCAGCCGAAACAGGCGTAACAAAAAAGCGGGCTTCATGCCCGCTTTTGCTTTTTGCATCAAAAATAAGAGCGTTTTAAGCCGCCGTCACGGGTTCCAGACGCGCGCCCTGCTGCAGTGACGCCATATCGATCACAAAGCGATATTTCACATCGCTTTTCAGCATCCTTTCCCACGCCTCATTGATTTCCTGAATGTTGATCACTTCCACGTCGGCAGAGATGTTGTGCTTCGCACAGAAGTCGAGCATCTCTTGCGTCTCGGCGATCCCGCCAATACACGAGCCCGCCACGCTACGCCGCCCCATAATCATGGGGACCGTATTGACCGCAGGCTGTACCTCTCCGAGCAGGCCGACAAACACCAGCGTGCCGTCGATTTTGAGCGTCGACAGATACGGGTTGATGTCATGCGCGTAAGGCACGGTGTCGATAATCAAATCGAAATGTCCGGCGACCTGCTGCATCAGGCCTGGCTCTTCAGAGAGCACTACGTGATGCGCACCAAGGCGGCGGGCGTCTTCCTCTTTCCCTGGCGAGCGGGTGAACAGCGTCACGTCGGCACCGAGCGCATGGGCAAGCTTAATAGCCATATGCCCGAGACCACCAAGCCCAACCACCGCGACACGGCTGCCTTTGCCGACGTTCCAGTGGCGCAGCGGCGACCAGGTAGTAATCCCGGCGCAGAGCAGCGGCGCGGCCCCTTTGAGATCTAACCCATCGGGGATGCGCAGCACGAAGTCCTGCGAGGCGAGAATAATCTGTGAGTAGCCGCCAAACGTCAGCTCGCCATCATGGCGATCGATACCGTTATAGGTCTGAATGCAGCCTTCAAGACAGTATTGTTCCAGCCCCTCGCGACACGGAGGACAACTGCGACACGAATCGACCATACAGCCGATGCCCGCGAGATCGCCCGGTTTGAATTTTTTCACGTCGCTGCCGACCGCCGTGACGCGGCCAATGATTTCATGGCCCGGCACAATGGGATACTGACTGAAACCCCAGTCGTCACGAGCCTGATGAAGATCGGAATGGCAGACGCCGCAGTAGAGAATTTCGAGGACGACATCGTCGGGGCGCGGCGCACGGCGGGTAAACTCAAAAGGCGCGAGCGGCGCTTCGGGGCTCTGCGCGGCATAGCCCAGCACTTTCATGGTCATTATTGTCTCCGGTTACGCGTATCAGCGGTGTTTACTTCTTATACTGCGCATCGGTGACTTTTGCCAGGCACCGGGCGGTCCCGGTTATGGTGGGTTGTAAGGAGCGGAGCGCTAACGTCTTGATATCGTTAGTACCGCTCCCCTCCCCCGCCAGGTGCGGATTATTCTGCTTTAGGAAAATCCACCACGGTGTCGTTCACCCGGTTCACCATGTTGGTAAACAGAATGGCGCTGATGGCGCTTAAGATCTCAATAACCTGACGGTCGTCGAAACCGGCGGCGCGCAGCGCGGTCACGTCGCTTTCCGGCAGCGTACCGCGCGTCGTTATCACGGTTTTCACAAAGCGCAGCAGCGCGTCGATATGGGCATCCTGCGCAAACCGCCCGGCACGCAGCGCGCGGGTATCGTCGGCGCTGTATCCCGCCTTTTTCGCCATCAGGGTATGGGCGGCGAGGCAGTAATCACAGCCTGTGGTCTCGCTCACCAGCAGATTGATGGCTTCTAGCTCGCGGGCGCTCAGCGCGCCCTTTTTCAGCGCCATATTGTGTTGCAGCGCCTGGGAGAGAATATCCGGCGCGTTGCTGCCGATGGTGGCATACGCGTTAGGGACTTTACCCATCGCGCTTTTCAGCGTATCAAACAGCTGGGCGGTTTTACCGGTGGCGGTTTCTGTCGCAATGGTCTGTAAACGGCTCATGATGCACTCCTTCGTCAATGAATGCCCGTCTGCGGGCGTTGTGTGCATACTACGCGTGACGCTTTACGCCATCTGCCGCCGGGCGTCGCGGATTTTTGTCTTATCGTCTCAGGAGCTTTATGGACAGCCTCAGCCAGCTCATCGCCCTTCTCGCGCCGGAAAGTTCTGTCGATTTACACTGCCGCTTCGCCGGACGCTGGCAGTCGGATCATGCGCAAAGCCCGGTTGGCCATATTCCCTGGCATGCCATTCTCTCCGGCAGCGCGCGACTGGTGCTCAATGGTGAAGTCATTCATGCACGGGCGGGCGATATCTTTCTGCTGCCTCAGGGCGCGGCGCACCGTCTGGAAAGCCATAAGCAGGACGGTGTCGCCGCCCGCGTGCAGCGGCACGACAATGCGGTGGTGACGGAAGTGGTGACGGAAGGCGACGATACGCCGCTGGTGATGTTGTGCGGTGAGTTTCGCACCGGCGTCAGCGGCGCACTGCTTTTTAGCGGTCAGCCTGCGTTGCAGCGTATCGCCACAGGCGGGCGGGAAGACTGCCGCTCGCTCGCGGCGCTTTTGACCATGCTGTCGGATGAGAGCCTGAGCGGGCGACCGGGTGCCGCGGCGATTGTACGCGAGCTCTCCTCCACACTGCTCACGCTGGTCTTGCGCGCCCTGCTCGCCGATGAGAATGGCGCGCAAGGCATGTTACCATTGCTGGCCGATAAACGCCTGGCACCGGCCGTCAGCGCGGTGCTGACGAACCCGGAACAGCCGTGGACGCTGGAAAGTATGGCGGCGCGCTGTTTTCTCTCCCGTGCTACCTTTGCAAGACACTTTGCCAGCCGTTACCCGCTTACCCCCCAGGCCTGGCTGAATCAGGTGCGGATGGCGCGCGCGGCAAGGCTCCTTGAGCGCGAACAGGACGCTATCGGCCGCGTGGCGGAGGCGTGCGGCTATCTGACCCAGGCCGCGTTCAGCAAAGCGTTCAAAAACGCCTGGGGCGTTACGCCGGGCCAGTTCCGCCAGCAGCACGCCCGCCCTTAGGGGTTATCGCGAGCAAGCTGCGCCATCATCGCGCAAAACGTCTCGCGTGAAACGCCATGTACCGGATGAGTAAAGCGCATCCCGAAATCCTTTTGCAGGCAGTCATAGACCGCGCCGTCGTCGGCAAGCGTCCGGCGCTCGCCATTCATGGTGAGATGGCGGTTAAGCAGTTTTAAGGGCGTTTGTCCGGGAGGGTGCAGCGCCGCCAGCAGGTGATGGCGGAAATGAGAATCCGGCCAGTGGGCAATAAAATGGTTGGCCATCAGGTAATCTGCCGGATACTGACGCGCCTGGTCAAAGCGGTAGAGTGCGTGCCAGTCGTCGCCCTCTTCTTTTAAGAGCAAAAACTCGCTTTGTCGGCTCTCGATACGAAAGCGCCCTTCCGGGCCGGTTATCTCCGCGCCATGTGCAAGCGGGATCGGCGCGCACAGCGTCGCCCCGCCAAAACCGACATCAGCAATCCACGGCGCATCGTCAATCATCACCTGCACCAGGCGGTGCGTGCGCGGCGGCATAGCGTCAGGATCGGCGATTAATACTCTCGCGGCGAGCGCTTCCACGGCAAAGCCGCATTCCGCGAGCGCGCGGGAGAACAGCGCGTTTTGCTCAAAGCAGTAGCCGCCGCGCCCGGCTTCCACCAGCTTGACGAAAATCGCGTCATCATCAAGCAGGATCTCGCGCCCTAACAGCACATCGAGATTTTCAAAAGGAATGGTCGCGGTGTGGCACTTGTGCAGCGCGGTAAGCGTCTCAAGCGTTGGGCGCGGTTCACCGGTGTAGCCAATTCGGGAGAAGTAATCCTGTCGTTTGAATGCCATGCGAAGTCCTTAATCTGCGTCCTTTGTCTGTCTGATGATAGCGCTTTTCCCGTAAAGCATGTGGCAGGGCGTGTTCAGGTTATTGAATTGTCACCGCATAACGAAAAAGCGCCATGCAGCGGGCGATATATTAATGAAAATCGTAGTCGCTCCTTTTTACCGCTTCGCTTAAAACCGCTCTCTGCATTTATTTCCTTTTATGTAAAGCGAATGTAAAAATAAAATTCAAATGCAATTATTTGCTTCATGAAGTTATACAGAAAAGGAGTTTTCGTACATATTTCTCCGCAAGTGGATAATAATTATCCAGTTAATTTGAGTTAAGATTACTCTCAAAAACCAGAATATCCGCGATTCCGTCTCCCGTTTAAAAATATCTGCTACGCTTTTTAGGGCGTATCAAATTTATAAATTCTGTAGAGGACGCATAAATATTTCTTTACAGGTAACTGTATATTTCGGAAGAGGTGATTTATGACGACATACGAAGAAAATTATCATGACTGGCTGCGTGACGCTCATGCGATGGAGAAACAAGCGGAACAGATGCTGGAGTCAATGGCCTCCCGTATTGAGCACTATCCTGACCTCAAATCCCGTCTTGAGCAGCATCTGGAAGAGACGCGCCACCAGCAGCAGCTGATTAATTCCGTTATTGAAAGAAATAACGTTTCAACCTCTGTTGTCAAAGACACCATGAGCAAAATGACGGCGATGGGCCAGGCCGTTGGCGGTATGTTTGCTTCTGATGAAGTGGTGAAAGGCGCTATCAGCGGCTATGTCTTCGAACAGTTTGAAATTGCCTGCTACACCTCGCTGATTGCGGCGGCAAAAGCCGTGGGCGATGAACAGGGTGTGGTGATTTTTAAACAGATCCTGGAACAGGAAATTGCGATGGCGGAGTGGTGTCTGAACCATTTACCGGATGTCACTCAGCAATTCCTTAATCGCGCAGCCGCGCCAGGCGTTGAAGCGAAAAAATAATTTCTGAATAAATTCGCCTGTCATTTATATGGCAGGCAAAAAATGAGTGTTGTCGTGTAAACAGGAGAACCTGATGTTCCGACATGTAAAACAATTGCAATATACGGTCCGCGTCGCGGAACCGAACCCGGGGCTGGCAAATTTACTGCTGGAACAATTTGGCGGCCCACAGGGCGAACTCGCCGCGGCTACCCGCTATTTCACCCAGGGGCTGGGTGATGAAGATCCGGCGCGTAAAGAGATGCTGATGGACATCGCCACAGAAGAACTGAGCCATCTGGAAATTATCGGTTCCCTTGTGGGGATGCTCAACAAAGGTGCTAAAGGCGATTTGGCGGAAGCCACTGAAACCGAAGGCGAGCTTTACCGCTCCATTACGGGTGCGGGTAACGACAGCCATCTGACCCAGGTGCTTTACGGAGGCGGGCCGCCGCTGACTAACTCCGCAGGCGTACCGTGGACGGCGGCGTACATCGATACCATCGGTGAAATCACCGCGGATCTGCGCTCGAACATCGCGGCGGAAGCGCGCGCCAAAATTATCTATGAGCGACTGATCAACCTGACGGACGATCCGGGCGTTAAAGATGCCCTCGGCTTCCTGATGACCCGTGAAGTCGCGCATATGCTCTCGTTTGAGAAAGCGCTCTACTCTATTCGTAATAACTTCCCGCCGGGCAAACTGCCGCCGGTGGAACAGTACACGAATGTTTACTACAACATGTCCAAAGGTGACGACCTGCGCGGCAGCTGGAACAGCGACGAAAACTTCGAGTACGTCGCCGATCCGCAGCCGGCAGTTAATGGAGGCGACGGTATGATTGATATCCAGCTTTCGCCGGAACAGCAGGCGAGCGTACTGACCATGGCGCAGCGTCTGCAGTCCGATCCGGGCATCAACCCGGTGACCGGCGCGGAAATGGGCGCATCAGTGCCCCCGGTAGAGCGTCAGTCGAAAAAGCCGGTTGAGAAAAAATAACCGGCCTTAAAAGAAAACCCTGCTCCGGCAGGGTTTTTTATGGCTTACATCTCATAGCCTGGCTTGCGGGCCAGCGTATCGAGCTGCGGCGCTATCTCGGTATCCCACACCTCGCTTTTCCACTGCTCCGGCTGGACTTCTTTGAGCGCCACCGAAACGGAACTCTCTTTGCTTTGCAGATGTTTAACGATGACCTGAGTGAGTTCATCGGCCAGCGCCTGCTGTTGCGCGTCGCTCAGATCGCGCGGGAAGAATTTCACATCGATATGCGGCATAACGGTTCCTTGAAACGTGAACGGTTCATCATCATGCCCCAGACCAGACTGTTCATTCACGCTTTTTTACGTGCAACACCATCCCTCCTTAGTGACGTTGTCACGCATTTTGGCATTTTTTGCCGTCAAGCGGGCTTACCCGTGGCGACAGGTGTTGCTGCCGTCAGGTTTAGGCTACTATCGTTTCCCTTAACGAAGATAATAATGGTGTAACCTGCTCGCGCCCTCCATGAAGGCGCGGCATTCAACCGGGAAACATTTATGAACCTTAATGAGATCATTCGCACTCGCCATACCAGCAAAGCCTACGATAACAGCCGTAAACTGACGGCCGAACAGCAGCAGGAGCTGCTGGATCTGCTGCGTTTTAGCCCCTCTTCCGTCAACTCCCAGCCGTGGCACTTCTTTGCCGTGACTACTGAAGAAGGCAAGGCGCAGATCCTGCCGGCGCTGATGGACGCCAACCAGGTAAAAGCGAAAAACGCCGCCATGACCGTGGTGTTCACCATTAAAGAAGAGCTGAACGAAGCGCATCTGCTGCAGCTGCTGGAAAAAGAGCAGCAGGATGGTCGCTACGACAGCGAGGAAGCGCGCGCCGCGAACGATAAAGGCCGCCGCTTTTTTGTGGGTCTGAACAGCGAAACGCCGGAGCAGCAGCGCGAATGGATGACCCGTCAGGCCTACCTGGCGCTCGGTTTCCTGCTGCTGGGCGCGGCCGCGATGGGCCTCGACGCGACGCCTATCGAAGGTTTCCATCCGGAGAAAATGGATGAAGTGCTGGGCCTGAAAGAAAAAGGTCTGTGCAGCGTGGTGGTAGCGACCATCGGTTATCGCAGCGATGCCGACTTCAACGCCACACTGCCGAAATCCCGTCTGGATCAGGATGTGGTGATCACGCAGCTCTGAGCGCGTTAATTCACAAAAAGGCCGCCCACGGGCGGCCTTTTTTATGACGCGTTACTTATCAAGCTCCTGAATAATCGCATACGCCGCTTTAATACGGTCGTCATTCGGGAACCACTTGTTGGCGAGCATAATCAGCGCGATACGCTTCTCAGGGATAAACACCGCGTATGTGGAAAAGCCGTTGGTCGAGCCGGTTTTGTTATACCACGCGGCCTGCGGCGCAGGCTGCGGCGGAACGATCGCGGTGGCCGCAAGCCCTTTCATGATGCGCTGGCTGCTGTTGCCTTCAACAAGGCGCGAGAGCGGCGACGGCCACGGATAATATTCCCACATCAATCCCTGTGTGAACTCACCGCTGCGGTAGTAGCCGTTGTGCGTGGCGTTAATCGCCTGACGCCAGCCTGGTGCCACCTCCTGCTCGCCAAGCTGGATTTGCAGATAACGCAGCAGATCCGCGCTGCCGGATTTCAGCCCATACGATTCGGCGTCAAGCGGGCCGGGCGTCACCCGCACCGGTTTGTCGTCCTTGTTATAGCCCTGGGCGTAGTCGTCCATCGCAGCCACCGGCACGTTGATAAAGGTGTGCGTCATGCCGAAATCCCTGAGCAGCCCCTGCTCCATCGCCTCGCTGAACGGCTTATCGAGCGCCTTCGCGGTAATCATCCCGAGCAGCCCGATCCCGAGATTCGAGTAAACGCGCTCGGTGCCGACCGGCTTTTCAGGCTGCCAGGCGCGATACCAGTCCATCAGCTGTGTGGTGTTTTTCACCGCATCGGGCACAAAGAGCGGCGTTCCCGCGGTGTGCGTGGCGAGATTCAGCAGCGTCACGTGGTCGAATGCGCTGCCTTTCAGTGCAGGAAGATACTGGCTGGCGGGCGCGCTGAAATCCAGTTTGCCGTCTTGCTGCGCCTTGCTTGCGAGCGTCGCGGTAAAGGTTTTACTGAGCGAGCCGATTTCGAAAAGCGTGTTTTCATCCACCGGCTTGCGCGTCGCTTTTGACGCCACGCCGTAATGCCAGAAATGCGTTTCGCCGTTAACCGACACCGCCACCGCCATGCCCGGGATCTGGTAGCGCGCCATCAATGGCTTAACGACCGCATCCGGCGGCGCAACGGGCGCGGCCTGCGCATGGCCCGCAAGAACTATCATCATTAACAGCGCACTGACTTTGCTTTTCATCGGCTCTCCTCGCCTCTTTCACCGCACACAAACCGCCATTATCTCCGCTTACTGTGACAAAACTCCATTATTTTCCCTAACAAAGGACGTTTTCTCGCCGGATTTGGGTTATCGCGCATACAACAACCCTGACACTTTTACGGGCTATTCCGTTCTGGCTCACACCCTTACTGGTAGGCTTTGCGAAGCCCCCGGTTTGCGGTTAGGATGCTGCGCCATGTTTTGTCTTATCCGCACAACATAATCACAGGAAAGACGAACATTTGCCGTACAAAAAACCAGCACAGGCAAACGTTTGGTTGGTATACGGCGGTCGGTTATTTTGGCTCGTTCAGGTTCAGACAGGACTACAGGAAAACCAATGAAAACAACGAAGCAAAACGCGGCTGAGCATCGCGCCGCGAAACGACGCTGGTTGAACTCTCATGAAGAGGGTTATCACAAAGCGATGGGCAACCGTCAGGTGCAGATGATAGCCATCGGCGGCGCTATCGGTACCGGTCTGTTTTTGGGCGCGGGCGCGCGTCTCCAGGCGGCCGGACCGTCGCTGGCGCTGGTGTATCTGGTGTGCGGCATCTTCTCTTTCTTCATTCTTCGCGCGCTGGGCGAGCTGGTGCTCCACCGTCCGTCCAGCGGCAGTTTTGTCTCTTACGCCCGTGAGTTTCTCGGCGAGAAAGCCTCTTACGTGGCGGGCTGGATGTATTTTGTTAACTGGGCGATGACCGGTATCGTCGATATCACCGCCGTGGCGCTCTATATGCACTACTGGGGCGCGTTCGGCGATGTGCCGCAGTGGGTGTTTGCGCTCGGCGCACTGGCGATTGTCGGCACCATGAACCTGATTGGCGTGAAATGGTTCGCCGAAATGGAGTTCTGGTTCGCGCTCATTAAAGTGCTGGCTATCGTCGTGTTCCTGATTGTCGGCGTGGTGTTTCTCGGCACCGGTAAACCGCTCGACGGCAACGCTACCGGCTTCCATCTGATAACCGACAACGGCGGCCTCTTCCCGCACGGCCTGCTGCCTGCGCTGGTGCTGATTCAGGGCGTGGTATTCGCCTTCGCGTCTATCGAGCTGGTCGGTACCGCCGCGGGCGAATGTAAAGATCCGCAGACCATGGTGCCGAAGGCGATTAACAGCGTTATCTGGCGTATCGGCCTCTTCTACGTTGGTTCCGTCGTCCTGCTGGTGCTGCTGCTGCCGTGGAACGCCTACCAGGCGGGTCAGAGCCCGTTCGTCACCTTCTTCTCGAAGCTTGGCGTGCCCTATATCGGCGATATCATGAATATGGTGGTGCTGACCGCGGCGCTCTCCAGCCTCAACTCCGGGCTCTATTCCACTGGCCGTATCCTGCGCTCGATGTCGATGGGCGGCTCCGCGCCGAAGTTTATGTCGAAGATGAGCAAATCCCAGGTGCCGTTCGCGGGCATTCTGGTGACGGTTTGCGTCTATATCGTTGGCGTCTTCCTGAACTATCTCGTGCCGTCGCAGGTGTTTGAGATTGTCCTGAACGTGGCATCCATCGGCATCATCTCCTCCTGGGCGTTTATCATGGTCTGCCAGATGCGTCTGCGCAAAGCCATCAAAGAAGGCAAAGCGGACGATGTCTCCTTCAAGCTGCCGGGCGCGCCGTTCACCTCCTGGCTGACGTTGCTGTTCCTGGCCGCCGTCGTCGTGCTGATGGCGTTTGACTACCCGAACGGCACCTTTACCGTGGCCTCCATTCCGGTTCTCGCTATTCTGCTGATTGCGGGCTGGTTTGGCGTGCGTAAACGCGTGGCGGAGATCCACAGCACCGCGCCGCAACCGCATCAGGATTAAAGCGTGTGTTATGAAAAGGAGCCGTAAGGCTCCTTTTTTTATGCGTACTATTACTGGTAGCTTGTCCGAAACGCTCCAGCGCTTCACGCTATGGCGCTGCACTACGTCTACAAGGAACCGTTATGAAACCTGCAATCCTTCGCGCACTGGCACTGACGCCGCTCTGTGTGGCACTCAGCGCCGCCGCTGTTACGCCGAAACCGCCTTACTTTAACCATAAAGACTGGAGCATGGTCTGCGATAACACCGGCACCTGCCGTGTGGATGCCTACGAGGCCGATGAAGGCACCGGCGGCTCGCTACTGCTGACCCGCAAAGCCGGGCCTGACGCGCCGGTTACCGCCATGATCCGCCTGGGCGAAATGGATGACGACGCAAAACCCTCAAAGGGGCCGATGCGCCTTGAGATCGACGGTAAAGACACCGGCATGCTGAAAGAAAATAAGCAGGACGAAACCTGGGAATTGAACGACGCGCAGACCGTCGCCGTCATTAACGCCGTGAAAGGCCGCGGCAACGTGGTGTTTGCCTCAGATAACCGCCGTTTCACGCTCTCTGCGGCCGGTGCCAGCGCCGTGCTGCTGAAGATGGATGACGTGCAGGGCCGCATCGGCACGCCCGGCGCGCTCATGAAAAAGGGCAATAAGCCGGAAAGCGCGGTACCGGCGCCAATCGCCGCCCCGGTGATCCACGCCGCCGCCGTGAGCGACGCACAGCCCACTACGCTCACCGGCGCGGCGCTCGCCACGCTGCTGCCGCGTCTTGAAGCCACCAAACTCGACGGCGACAGCTGCGACGGGCTCACCGATGAAACGCTGCGTAACGAGCCGGTGACCGTCACGCCATTAAGCAATGGCAAAGCGCTAATCTCGGCGACCTGCTGGCGCGCGGCCTATAACGAAGGCGACGGCTACTGGGTCATTGACGAGGCGCTGAAAGGCAAGCCAACGCTGATAACGCTTATCGGCAACGATTATCATAATGGCGTCATCACGTCCGTACAGCGCGGGCGCGGCATCGGCGACTGTATGGGCGGCGCGAACTGGACGTGGAATGGTGAAACGTTCATTCAGAGCGAAGACTACACCACCGGCGAATGCCGTCTCATCCGCGCAGGCGGTACCTGGGAAATGCCAACGCTGGTCACGCAGGTCATTCCGGCTAAATAATCACAGCGGGCGATGGCCCGCTTTTTTTATTTCCGGCAAAGCTTCGCTAAAAAAAGCATTTATTTATTCGCGCTAAGTTATTCCAATAAACACTTTTCATTTTTATTCCCGCCCCTGCACGATAAAAGCCAGAACGATATATCACCCTTCACTTTTATTATTAGCGGGATAGCCATGAAAAAATTCACGGGGCGCGCCTGGCTCGGGCTGGCGTTAATGTCGGCGGCCGGACTGGCGCAGGCGGAAGGTAATATCAGCATCGCGCAACAGTTCGGCATTGGTTATTTACTGCTGGATGTAGTGCGCGACCAACAGCTTATCGAAAAAGAAGGCAAAAAAGAGGGGCTCGATATTAAGGTGGAGTGGCGCACGCTCTCCGGCGCTACCGCCATGAACGAGGCGCTGCTCTCCGGCGCGCTGGACGTCGCCTCGGCGGGGGTGCCGCCGCTCCTCACGCTCTGGGATCGCACCAAAGGCCGCCAGAACGTCAAAGCCATCGCGTCGCTCGGCTCGATGCCCAATTATCTGCTGAGCAACAACCCGGCGGTCAAAAACGTTCGCGATCTCACCGATAAAGACCGCATCGCCGTACCGGCGGCGGGCGTGGGCTTTCAGTCCCGCACGCTGCAAATCGAAACCGCCCGACTTTATGGCAACGGCGACTATAAACGCTTTGATAAGATCAGCGTGAGCCTGCCGCACCCGGACGCCAGCGCGGCGCTTGTCGCCGGGAAGTCTGAAATCACCGCCCACTTTTCCAGCCCGCCGTTTCAGTATCAGGCGCTGGAGCACAGCAACGTGCATAAGATCCTGAGCTCCTACGACGTGCTGGGCGGCCCGGCCACTTTCAACGTGCTTTACACCACCCAGAAATTCCACGATGACAACCAGAAAACGTACCGCGCGTTTTACCGGGCTTTAAGCGAAGCGGCGAAAATTATTAACGCCGATAAAAAGGCGGCGGCTGCGGCGTATATCCGCACAGAAAAATCGCGCCTGCCGCAAGCGTTAGTCGAAAAAATTGTGAATGACCCGGAAATTGATTTTACCGTCTCACCGCAACGCACTTTTGTTTATGCCGAAAAGCTGCATGAGCTTGGCGTATTAAAAAATAAAGCCGACAGCTGGAAAGATTATTTCTTTAACGAAGCCTGGGAAAACCCCGGCAGTTAATTCACCTGCGACGATAAAGGAAAAACCGATGACCACAACGCTCAACGCCACGCCGGTTGCCGCCCAGCCGTTTACCATTACGCCCTTTGCGCGCCTCGGCGCGGAAATTACCGGGCTGGATCTGCGCCTGCCGGTCAATAACGCCGACTTTGCGCGCATTCATCAGGCGCATCTCGACCATCACGTGGTGGTGTTCCGCGACCAGAAAATCACGCCGCGTCAGCAGATCGATTTCAGCCGCCGCTTCGGGCCGCTGCAAATCCATGTGCTGAAGCAGTTCCTGTTGCCTGACCACCCGGAAATCCTCATCGTCTCGAACATTATTGAGAACGGCCAGCCGATTGGTCTTGGCGACGCCGGTAAATTCTGGCACTCGGATCTGTCGTATAAAACGCTGCCAAGCCTGGGCTCCATGCTCTATGCGCAGGAGCTGCCGGAAGAAGGCGGCGACACGCTGTTCGCCGATATGGAGCTGGCGTATGAAACGCTCCCCGCCGACCTGAAACGCGCGATAGAAGGCAAAAAGGCGGTGCATTCCTATACCGCGACCTACAGCCGCCCGAAATTCGGCAGCCACTGGCGACCGCAACTGACGGAACAGCAGCTTGCCGAAGTGCAGGCGGTGTCGCACCCGGTGATGCGCACCCACCCGGAAACCGGGCGCAAGGCGCTGTTTGTCAGCGAAGGGTTCACCACGCATATCGAAGGGCTGCCGGAGGCGGAGAGCCGCGACATTCTGGAGGCGCTTTGGGCGCATAGCGTGCGCCCGGAGCATCTCTACCGTCACCAGTGGCAACCGGGCGATATGGTGTTCTGGGATAACCGCTCGCTGATCCATCTCGCGACCGGCTGCCCGGCGCACCTGCGCCGCAAACTCTATCGCACCACTATCGAAGGCGACGCGCCATTTTAACGGAGGCAGCCATGCAGACACAGACCCACGGCCCGCTGCTGCGTCTCGACGCGCTGAGCCTGGAATACCGCACCCGGGAAAGCCGCGTACGCGCGGCGCATGAGGTCTCTTTTGACGTCTGGCCCGGCGACCGGTTTATCCTGCTCGGCCCGTCCGGCTGCGGCAAGTCGAGCCTGCTCAAGGCCATCGGCGGGTTTCTTGCGCCCGTGAGCGGCACCATTCGCCTTGACGGTGACGTTGTCACAAAACCCGGCCCGGAGCGCATGATGGTATTTCAGGAATTTGACCAGCTTCCGCCCTGGAAAACGGTGCTGGAAAACGTCATGTTCCCGCTCGTGGCGAGCCGTCAGGCCAGCAAAGCCGAGGCGCGCGAGCGCGCCTTGCACTTTCTGAATAAAGTGGGGCTTGCCGCCTTTGCCGACGCGCTGCCGCATATGCTCTCCGGCGGCATGAAGCAGCGCGTGGCCATCGCCCGCGCGCTGGCGATGAAGCCGAAAATCCTGCTGATGGATGAGCCGTTCGCGGCGCTGGATGCCCTGACGCGCCGCCATATGCAGGAAGAGCTGCTGGAACTCTGGGAGGACGCCGGCTTTACACTGCTCTTCGTAACCCACTCTATTGAAGAAGCGTTGATGGTTGGCAGCCGTATTCTGGTGCTCTCACCGCATCCGGGCCAGGTGCGCGCCGAGATCAACTGCCACCAGTTTGGCATGAATGACACCGCAAGCCCGGCCTTTGCGCAGGCTGCTCGCCACATTCACGACCTGCTGTTCCCTGTTAATGCCACGCAACCGGCGAAGGAGACCCGCTATGGCGCAACTGCCCCCCGTCCGTCCCGAGTATCAGCGTGAAACCGCGCTCCCCGGCGCACTGCCGCTGGACACGCCACTGCCGCTCACCACCCGGCTGTGGGACCAGGCATGGGTACGCAAAACGCTGCTGGTCATTGCACTCCTTGCCGTCTGGGAAAGCGTGGCGCGTATTCAGAATAACGATCTGATGCTGCCGGGGTTCTGGCAAACGCTGCGCGCCTTTAGCGAAGACATGCACAGCGGCGAGCTGCCAGCGAAAATCCTCAACTCGCTCGGCACGTTGTTAAAAGGCTATGCCATTGGTAGCGTGCTGGCGCTGGTGTTCAGCGCGCTGGCGATTTCCACACGGCTGGGGCGCGACTTGCTCAGTACGCTGACCGCCATGCTTAACCCGCTGCCCGCGATTGCCCTGCTGCCGCTGGCGCTGCTCTGGTTCGGGCTTGGTCAGGGGAGCCTGATTTTTGTGCTGGTCCACTCGGTGATGTGGCCGATTGCGCTCAATACGTGGTCGGGCTTTCAGAGTGTGCCGGAAACACTACGAATGGCCGGGCGAAACTACGGGCTGAGCGGCCCGCGGCTGGTGCTCAACATTTTGATCCCGGCGGCGCTGCCGTCGATTATCTCCGGGCTGAAAATTGGCTGGGCGTTCGCCTGGCGCACGCTTATCGCCGCCGAACTGGTGTTTGGCGCCTCAAGCGGCGACGGCGGGCTCGGCTGGTATATTTTCCAGAATCGCAACGAGCTGTTTACCGACCGGGTCTTCGCCGGGCTGGCGACCGTCATCATCATCGGGCTGCTGGTGGAAGGACTGGTGTTCGCCACGCTGGAAAAAGCCACGGTGCGGCGCTGGGGCATGCAGCGTTAAAAAAAGCCCCGCCAGTGCGGGGCCTTTTTTTACAGGGCGATGCGGATGACGTCATCCGGGCTGGTAGCTTCCTGCTGACGGCTGGAGGCCTGCTTCACCGTAACATACAGCGTTTTACCATCCGGCGAGAGCGCCAGGCTGTTCGGGTGTACCGGCGTTTTAAAAGTTTTCGTGACAGTGTAACCTTTGGCGTCAATCACGCTGACGCTGCCCGCCTCGCGGTGCGTCAGATAAACCTCATTACGCGCCGGATTGAACAGTACCGCGAGCGCGTTCGGTGCCTCGACGGTTTTGATAACGTTGCCGGTGCGGGTATCCACCACGAGCAGTTGCGGCTGTTTTGAATCCGCCACAAACGCGCGATGGTTAGCGGTATCCAGGCTCAGGTTGATAAAGAAGTGCTCTTTACCGTCGTCAGCGAGCTTTTTGCGCGACAGAATTTTATTGGTCGCGGTGTCGATGGTAATAAATTCGCCATCGGCGTTGGTGGTATACAGGCGCTTCGCCGCGGCGTCGAGCGCGAGCCCGGCGCTGTATTTACCAAGGCCCGTAATGCTTGCGCGGTGTTTTACCGTCTCGCCATCCACCACCCAGATCTCGCTCTCGTTACCGATGCCGCCGATATAAACGGTATTGGTAGTCTCATCGACCACCAGCTCGCGCGGCTGCAACGGCTTCACGCTTTCTGAACGCACGCGCCCGTCAAGCACCAGACGCCCTTTCACGTCGCCGGTTTTCGCATCCACCGCCGTTACCGCGCCATTGACCGTATTGCCGAACCACAGCGTATTGGTTTTGGTGTTAATCGCGGCACCGAACGGTTTGAGATCGTTATGAATGGTCTGGGTAATATCCAGCGTCGTCGGGTCGAGACGGTAAATCACGCCGCCTTTATCGAGCTTGCGGCTCTGGGACGTGGCGACGAACAGCGCCTGCTCCGCCGGGCTGTAGGCCATTTCATACGCGCCTTTGCCGACCGGCTTACGCAGCAGCTCGTCGGCCGCCTGCGAGGTGAACGACGCGAACGTACCCGCGATAAACAGCGCGCCGAGCAGCGCGCGCGGCATGGAGAGGTGACGTAACGGCATAAGAACTCCCTTTTAAACAAACAGAATGGGTTGCATCACACTGGAACCAAAAGCAAAACGTTGCCCGAACGAGCCGTGGCGTTTTATTATGGATGAGAATAATAATCATTATTTTCAGCATGGAAAGCCTTTTTACGGCTCGCTAAATACTAGGAGGCGGCTAGACTTGCCTGAGTTAACGCAACGTGCCGTTATGTTTTTCAAAAATTTACACAACGTTTAATATTACCTCACAGATTTTATTGATTTTGTTACTTCCGGGACTTCGTAAACCGCATGAAAATCTCCCGCGCTGTCTATGCGCCCCTCGCTTTTCTGCTGCCTGTCGCCTTCTCGCATGCGCAGGCCGCCGCCACTAATGAACAAACCATGATCGTGACCGCCGCGCCCGGCGGGATCTCAGAACTCGACACGCCCGCGTCCGTGAGCGTCGTCAACGGCGACGATCTGCGCCACGCCGCGCCGCAGGTGAATCTCTCTGAAAACCTGGGCAGCGTGCCGGGCCTGCAGATCCAGAATCGACAAAACTTCGCCCAGGATTTGCAGCTCTCCATGCGCGGTTTCGGTTCCCGCTCCACCTACGGCGTGCGCGGTATCCGCATGTATGTCGACGGTATTCCAGCGACGATGCCGGACGGCCAGGGTTACACCTCGAATTTCGATCTCAACAGCATTGAGAGTGTGGACGTGCTGCGCGGGCCGTTTTCGGCGCTTTACGGCAACGCCTCCGGCGGCGTGATCAATGTGAAAACCGAAACCGGCGAGCAGCCGGCGAAAATCGAAGCGGGCACGTATTACGGCAGCTACGGCAGCGTGCGCTACGGCCTGAAAGCGACCGGTGCGACCGGCGACGGCACCCAGGCGGGCGATGTGGATTACACGGTCTCCACCACCCGTTTCACCACCCACGGCTATCGCGACCACAGCGGCGCGCGTAAAAACCTCGCTAATGCGAAACTCGGCGTGCGGCTTGACGAGGCCAGCAAGCTGACGCTGCTTTTTAACAGCGTGGATATCAAAGCCAACGATCCGGGCGGCCTGACCCGCGACGAGTGGCGTGAAAACCCGCGCCAGTCGCCGCGCGGCGATGAATTCAACACCCGTAAAACCACAAAACAGACCCAGGCGGGGCTGCGCTACGAGCGCGCGCTTACGGAGAATGACGATATCAGCGTGATGGCGTACGCGGGTGAGCGCGAAACCACCCAGTTTCAGTCGTTCAAACAGGGCTTCCAGGCGGCGCCCACCAACCCCGGCGGCGTTATCGACCTCACCCGCCACTATCAGGGCATCGACAGCCGCTGGACGCACCGCGACGCGCTGCTCAGCCTGCCGGTGAGCTTCACGCTCGGCCTTGATTACGAAAACATGAGCGAAGACCGTAAAGGCTTTGAAAACTACCGTCTGGTCAACGGCGCGCCACAGTATGGCGAGAAAGGCAACCTGCGCCGCAACGAACGCAACCTGATGTGGAACGTCGATCCGTATCTGCAAACCACCTGGCAGCTGGCCGACAAACTGAGCCTCGACGCGGGCATGCGCTACAGCAATATCTGGTTCGACTCGAACGATTTTTACGTGGTGCCGGGCAACGGCGACGACAGCGGCGAGGCCAATTATCACAAGTGGCTGCCGGCAGGCTCGCTGAAATATGCCCTGACCGACGCCTGGAACGTCTATGCCTCTTATGGCCGCGGGTTTGAAACGCCGACCATCAACGAACTTTCTTATCGCTCAAACGGTCAGAGCGGCCTGAACTTCGCGCTTAAGCCATCCACCAGCGATACGGTGGAGATCGGCAGCAAAACGCGCATCGGCAATGGTCTGCTGACCGCCGCGCTGTTCCGGACCGATACGGACAACGAAATCGTCGTGGATCAGAGTGTGGGCAGCGGGCGCAGCAGCTATAAAAACGCCGGAAAAACCCGCCGTCAGGGCGCTGAACTGGCGCTTGATCAGCAGTTCGGCGATGCGTGGAAGCTGAAAGCGGCATGGACCTACCTGGACGCCACCTACCGCACCAACGTCTGCCGCACTGGCGACTGTAACGGCAATCGCATGCCGGGGATTGCGCGCAATATGCTCTACACCTCGTTCGGTTACGAGCCGGAAACCGGCTGGTACGCAGGCGGCGACGTGCGCTACATGAGCAGCATCATGGCTAATGACGCCAATACCGACAAAGCGCCGTCTTACACGACGGTTGGCCTCAACACCGGCTATAAATTCCAGCGCGGCAACTGGCTGCTGGATGTGTTTGGCCGCGTCGATAACCTGTTTGATAAATCGTATGTCGGATCGGTCATCGTTAACGAATCCAATGGCCGCTACTACGAGCCTGCGCCGGGCCGCAATTATGGCGTTGGCGCAAGCGTCAGCTACCGCTTCGAATAACGCTTTCGCGAGCTTTTAGCGGCACACAAAAAACGGGCTTCACCGCCCGTTTTTTTATGCCCTCTGCAGCCGTTGCAGGTGTGAGAAATCAACAGACTGGCGCGCCTGAAAGAGATCGTATTCATTCTGCATACCCAGCCAGACATGCGGCGAGCTGCCAAGGACTGCCGAGAGACGCAGCGCCATTTCCGGGGAGACGTCAGATTTGCCGACCAGCAGACGCTGCACCGTCGACGGCGCGACGTCCAGCGCTTTGGCCAGCGCACGGGCGCTGAGGCTGAGCGCTTCCATTGACTCCTGCACCAGCCTGCCCGGGTGCGGTGGGTTAAACATCGTTGCCATCAGTGGTAATCCTCATAGTTGACGATAAAGACATCGCCATCCCGAAACTCAAACGTGATGCGCCAGTTTCCGCTGACGGTCACAGCCCATATACCTTTACGATCCCCCGTCAGGGGATGCAGGAAAAAGCCCGGTAAGTCGACGTCAGCGGGTCTTATCGCCTGATTCAGCACCGCCAGCCGCAGAGAAATCTTTCTGGCATGGCGGGCATGAATGCCTGCGGTGGAACCCGTTTCGAAATAGCGTTGCAGGCCTTTATGCCTGAAGCTTCTGATCATCCCTGCCACCTCGCTCCTGATGAAGATCGTAAATCAGTGTTGCGCAATGCGCAACACTTTTAATAAGCGTTAAGTTACGGCTTACGCTTTCCACTGCGCAGCACCTTATCAGCGTTGCGCATACGCCAGAAGCCTGATGCTGAATGACGGTTAAACCGTTCGGCATGGCTCGCATTTGTGATGAAACCTCTCTGCGCGCTTTACAACACAGAGACACGTCGTTCCCCATGCAGGCCGTGCCGTCACGCCTATACTTAACATTCGTCGAATTCCGTTTAACCGCCAAAAGGAATCCGCTTATGAGCCGTCTGTGGCACCAGAACGCCGTCATTTACCAGATAGATCCCACCCGCTTTTACGACAGCAACGCCGACGGCTGGGGAGACCTGCGCGGCATTGTCGAAAAGCTCGACTATGTTGAATCGCTTGGCGCAACCGCCATCTGGCTGACCCCGTTTTATCTCTCGCCGCGTCGGGATAACGGCTATGACGTGGAAAACCACACCGAGCCGGACCCGCGTATCGGCTCGCTGGACGATGTCGAGTGGCTGATAGCCGAGGCGGATAAGCGCGGAATTCGTGTGATTATCGAACTGGTGGCACAGCACACCTCAGATGCCCACGACTGGTTTCAGGAGGCGCGCAAAGGCCGCGACAATCCGTTTCATGACTACTATCTGTGGCGCGACACGCCAGGCCCGGATGAACCCGCGCCGATGTTTCCGACAATCGAGCCGCACATCTGGCGCTGGGATGAGCAGGCGCAGCGCTACTACCGCCATCTCTTTTACCATCATGAGCCGGATCTCAACCTGCGCCACCCGGACGTCATTCAGGCTGTCGATCACGTGCTGCGCTTCTGGGCCGAAAAAGGCGTGGCGGGCTTTCGCGTCGATGCCGCTTCGCACATGGTGGAACAGGCCAGCCTGCCGGGCGATAAAGAGAGCGGCTACCGGCTGTTTAACCACTTCTACGACCTGCTGACGGACGATCATCCGGATATGATCCTGCTTGGCGAAGTGGACGTGAACGTCTCGGAATTTGAAGATTTCTTCGGCGGCGGCGAACGCCTGACCACGCTGCTTAATTTCTGGATCAACAAAAACACCATTCTGGCGCTGGCCCGCGAAGAGGCGGCACCGCTGGTGAAAGCGCTTAACGAGCTGCCGATGCCGCCCGCCAACGGCGGTTATTGCTTCTGGCTGCGCAACCATGACGAGCTGGATCTTGAAGATCTGGAGCCGGAAGATTACGACTTCGTAATGGAGAAATACGCCCCCGATCCTGACATGCGCATTTACGGGCGCGGCATTCGCCGCCGTCTGGCCCCGATGCTTGACGGCAACGAACGCCAGCAGGCGATGGCGCATGCCCTGCTCTTTTCGCTGCCCGGCACGCCGGTGGTGCGCTATGGCGCGGAAATCGGCATGGGCGATCTGCTTTCACAGCCGGAGCGTGAATCGGTGCGCACGCCGATGCAGTGGAATGCGGGGCCGGGTGCCGGGTTTTCCGCCTGCGATCCGGCGCGCTTTGTGGAGCCGTTAATTACCGACGGCCCCTTTCGCTATCAGGCGATAAATGTGGAAGAGCAAGAAGCGCGCGACGGCTCGCTGCTGCACCGTATCCGGCAGATTATCGCCGTCTGGCGCACGCTGCCTGAGATCTGCTATCAGCATTTCCACCCGTTCACGGTGCAAGAAAAGAGCGTGTTTGCGGTGCGCTATCAAAACCATAACGTCGCCACGCTGATGCTGACGAACCTGAGCCATGAGGCGGTGACGGTGGATTTGGGCGAGTTAAATCTGGAAGGCGCTGGCGAGATACTGGCGGATGATGAGTATCCGCCAGTCGCCTGCTCACTTCGCATCAACGGCTATGGCTACCGCTGGCTGCGGGTAAAGTAAATTAACGGCGGCGGAACAGGGCTTTAACCAGCAGCCCTGCTACCGCTACGGCTGCCACGCCCATCACGCGGGAATCCACGGCAATGGCCTTGTTCTTTGCGTGGCTGTCAAAGCGTCCGTGCGCCTGATGACCGTTCTCCAGCGGCTGAAACAGGTAATCAGGGCGCTGCGTCGGTTCGGCTTCGTCGGTGAGTTGCCCTTCCCAGGTTTTCGCCACATAACGGTCGAGTAATCCCGGAAAGAACATATTGCCGACAATCGACATTACCGTGTTTTTCCCGAGCCACACTTCGCGCGGCGGACGGCGCGCCACGGCGGCGTCGTAAATCGCCTTGGCGGCCACTTCCGGCTGGTAAATGGGCTCTATCGGCTGCATCCGGTGATGAAACTTATTACGCGCCCAGTTGAACTGCGTGGTGTTAATGGCAGGCAACTGCACCATCGAGACCCGCACCCCGCTTTTCTGATGCAGCAGTTCACAGCGCAGGGAATCGGTAAACGCGCGGATCGCCGCTTTCGCGCCGCAATAGGCGGACTGCAACGGAATCGAGCGCCACGCGAGCGCCGAACCCACCTGAATGATGGTGCCGCTGTCACGCAACTGCATATAGCGCAGCGCGCTACGGGTGCCGTTCACCGCGCCGAGGTAAGTCACCTCGGTGACGCGCCGGAACTCGTCAAAGCTGATATCCTCCACTGGTGCGAGCACGGTTGTCATCGCGCAGTTCACCCACACCGCCATTGGCCCCAGTTCTTCTTCGATTCGCTGTGCCGCGTTGCTTACCTGCTGCGGGTCCGCCACGTCAGCGCAGATGCCAAGCACCCGGCCGCCGTAACGCTTTAAGTCTTCTGTGGCCTCCGCCACGCCCTGCTCTCCACGGGCAATGATCGCCACATCATAGCCAGAGGCCGCAAAGTAACTGGCTGTCGCGCGCCCGACTCCTGAACTGCCGCCGGTCACGACAGCAACAAAGGCGTTTTTTGTCATGTCGTTATCCTGATTTGCGTTAAGGGTAACGAAAGCTTAGTACAGCGCGAGAAAAGTGGGCGCCCGGCGAACCGGGCGCGAGAGAAGAAAGTGCGGGAAAACGCGGCGTCAGAACGTAGTCCAGCCCTCTTCTGTGACGGGTTTGCGCGCGGTCACGGTGACAGGCGCTGCCGAACGGATGGGCGCGGTGGCTTCCGGTCGCGGCGAAGCCGGTTGCGTATTCAGGCGGAACGCGCCCGCAAGCTGGCGCAGACGCGCCGCCTCGGTGCCGAGCTCGCCTGCGGCCGCCGAGGACGCGCTGACAAGCGTCGCGTTCTGCTGCGTGGTGGCGTCCAGCTCGCCAACCGCGCGGGCGATCTGCTCAATACCGCGGCTCTGCTCCTGCGAGGCTGACGAAATCTCTTCCATAATATCGTTCACCCGGGTGACGGAACTCACCACCTCATTCATCGTTTCACCGGCGCGGGTCGCCAGCGTGCTGCCGGTTTTGATGCGGTTGACCGATTCATCAATCAGTAGCGCGATATCTTTCGCCGCCTGCGCGCTGCGCTGGGAGAGACTGCGCACTTCAGACGCCACCACCGCGAAGCCGCGACCATGTTCTCCCGCACGCGCGGCTTCCACCGCGGCGTTGAGCGCCAGAATATTGGTCTGGAAAGAAATACTGTTGATGACCTCGGTAATGTCAGCGATTTTACGCGAACTGGCGGAGATATCCTGCATCGTCTGCACCACATCACGCACCACGTCACCGCCGCGCCCGGCGGTCTGTGATGCCTGCGACGCTATCTGGCTGGCATGGCGGGCGTTGTCGGCATTATTTTTCACGGTCGCCGTGAGCTGCTCCATGCTGGCGGCCGTCTGCACCACTGCCGTGGTTTGCTGTTCGGTACGCGCCGCGAGCGCATGGTTGCCAGAGGCAATCTCCTGCGCCGTGTGAGTGAGACGCCCAACGCTTGCGCGCAGCTCGCCAGTCATACTGCGAAGCCTCTCGTTCACGCGAGCCATCGCACCCGTGAGTTTGCCGAACTCGTCATGGCGATCGATCTCAATCTGCGCGCTCAAATCCCCCCCGGCGATGCGCTCGGCAAACGCCAGGTTAAGCTTTAACGGGCGAATTATCTGGCGGCTGATGGCCCACGCGACGATAACGCCGAGCAGAATCACAAACGCGCCCAGGATCAGGGCAAGCGTTGAGGAGCCGGACGCCAGTTCGTCATTCTCAGCTTTAGTGAGCGCCACCATCTGTTTAATCGCGCCGCTACTCTGATCGCCTGCCGTTTTCACTGCGCTTTCCGCGCCTTTCAGCGATTCCCGGGCGGCGTAATAATCACGACTCAGCGTCTGATAGCGCACTGTGTCCTGCCAGAGCCCCGCGAACGGCGGCAGCAGTTCCGGCGAGAGACGGCTCACGAGCGCCTGATACTGGCTTTCTACCGCGCTGAAACGGCGCTGGAGCGCCTCGCTTGCCTGTTCTGTGCCGGTATAGCGCAGCGCGTAGGCATAATCCCGCAGGTTACTGATGGCGAACAGGAGATCGTAAATCGCGTAAGAGAGTTCGGGGTCGGCCACCGGCGTGCGGATAAGCTGGGTATACCGCGCGGTTTCATCCTGGCCTGCCAGCGCGTCAAGCGCGCTTCGGATCTGGCTGAGCTTCGCCGTGGCGTCGCTCATGGTGGTGACGCTGTCCTGGAAGCTTTCGAGATAACGCCTGATATCGGCGACGATGGCGCGCTCGTTGGCGGGCCAGTCGAGGGCGCTGGCCTCAGCGGTTTTCGCGAGCGCCTCGTCAACATAGCGACTCATCAGCGCGCGGGCGTCGTCATCGCCGGTATAGTAATAGTTAAGACGGTTAATTTTGGCCTGTAAGACGTCGATATTAATGTCGTCGATAAGATTACTTTTGAGGTTAGCGTCGCGGATGGCCATAAAACGCGCCACAGAGAGCGCTGTCGCCAGCGCCACCAGCAGCAGCACCACGCCAAATCCGGCGGAGAGCTTGCGGGTTATGCGAACGTTGCGTAATCGGTTTACCAGTACAGCCATCCTGCCTCCTGTTTTACGATAGTCGGGCCTCGTCAGAGCGCCACAGGAGGTTATCGGCTAAGCCGCCGATTTTTTTAGCAAAATGTGGAAAAAATCGCCATTAAAATGGCCTTTTACCCGACAGCCTCGCGGGAAGCTGTCGTGACAAAGGCCATCTGAAGCGCGTGCACAGCTCATTCCAGTAACGCAGCCGGATACCGCGGCGATACCGGTTAGCGCGGGCGGTGCAGGCCCGGATCGATATTGCCGAAATCAAGACCATAGAGATGTCCGTAAGGGATAAAGGATTCCAGCATCAGCGCGCGCGTCTCGGGCGGGTGCGGCGTGAGCCAGGAACGGAGTATGCGGCGGATACGTGAGCGCGACGCGTGACGACGTACGGAGATATGCATGATGATCGCCTCCTCGGCGGTGCGCAGGCGTTGTGCTGCCCTGCCAGTAAAGCGCCGGGGAGACGAAAAGGGAAATACGCATTCCGGCAATGTTTTGCCGGTGTGCGGATTAGCCGAAATACTGTTTTTTCAGGATAAGCGCGCCGTCGTTAATCGCTTTATGCACCGCGCGTGCCGCCGCTTCGCCATCGCCCGCCTCAAGCGCTTCCAGCAAATCATCATAATTATGATGACCGCGCACAAAATCGTCGGACTGCGGATAGAGATAGTTAAAGCACGGGCCGATGCGCATCCAGAGCTGCTCTATCAGCGACACCAGCGTTGGCATTTCAGCCCAGTTGTAGAGCTGAAAACGAAACGCGCGGTTGGCCTGCAAAGCCTGCTCGACACTGTCGGACATTTTGGCTTCGCGAAATGCGTCACAGAGTTCACGCAGGTGAGCCATACGCGCTGGCGTCATATTTTTCGCCGCCGCTTCCGCCGCCATTCCTTCAAGATTTTTGCGGATCTTCGTCACTTCGTCGTAACGCGCCTCGCTGATTTCCGGCACCAGAAATGCCTGCGCCGGGGTCGCGTTGAGCGCACCGGAGGAGACCAGTCGCAGCAGCGCTTCGCGTACCGGCGTGATGCTGATCCCCAACTGATCGGCGATTTCTTTCGTGACCAGACGGGCACCCGGACGCAGGCTGCCAACGATAAGGGCGTTTTTCAATCTCACTTCCACTTGCATGGTTAAACTCAGGCGTTGCGCTTTTTCCAGATCCAACATGTTTATTTCCTGTCGTAAAAAATTTACTTTGTATTAGCAGGCGCTTAACTAACGTCTCGTCATCCTGACCAGAGGATATATTCTATATCTTTGATAACACGGTTTTTATGGTCAGGAAAACCAAAAATAACCAAAACGTTCACTGACCAGTACGACAACCATTAAGGTATTGACCTAATGAAACGACTGTCCCGTAAGCTTCTCTCACTTTCTGTGGCGCTTTCTTTATTCGCTCCGCTCAGTCAGGCCAGTTCGCTGACGATTGCGCAGCCCACTTCCGCTACTGCCATGGATCCCGGCTTCCTGAAAGAAGCCGCGACCCTGGTGGATAACGTTTTCGATACTCTGGTGCTGCGCGACGCGCAGATGCAACTGAAACCCGGCCTCGCCACCCACTGGGAAGCCATCAACGACACCACATGGCAGTTCGATTTACGTAAGGATGTCAAATTTACCAACGGCGAGCCAGTCAATGCCGCGGCGGTGAAATTCTCCATCGACCGCATTCTCGACCCGGCCAACCACGCCCCCACCATCTCTTATATTCGTACGATTAAATCGGTAGAGGTCACCGGCGACTATCAGGTGCGTATTCACACCAACGGCCCCGATCCGCTCCTGCCCACGCGCATGAGTCGTTATCCGGCCTATATCGTGCCGCCTGGTTATGTAAGTAAAGTCGGTGCTGCGGAATTTGCACGAAAACCTGTCGGAAGTGGCGCTTATATCGTCAAAACTTTCATTCCCGATGAGCGTGTTGTGATGGAGGCCAACCCGAACTACTGGCGCGGCAAGCCGTCAATCGATGAAGTGACTTGGCGCCCTATCCCGGAAGCGACCGCGCGCATCACCGCGCTGCTGACCGGCGAGGCGCAGCTGGTGGAAGGCGTTCCGGCGGATCTCGCACCGCTGGTGAAAAGCAAACCCGGCGTGAAGCTTGAGCAGGTCAAAGGCGGCGGGCTGACGATTTATCTCGGCATTAAAAACAGCGAGCCGCCGCTAAACGACGTGCGCGTGCGCCAGGCGCTGTCGCTGGCGCTGAACCGCGACGCCTATACGCAGTCGCTGCTGCACGGCTTCGGCACGCCGACCGGCACGCTGGCAGGCCCGAAAGATTACGGCTATAAAGCCATTGCCGCGCCGAAACAGGACCGCGAAAAAGCCAAAGCGCTGCTGAAAGAGGCGGGCTACCCGCAGGGCTTTACCGTTAAATTCCAGGCGCCGCGCCGTTATATCGCCAGCGCTGACGTAGGCCAGGCCATTGTGGCCGATCTCGCCGCTATCGGCGTAAAAGCGCAGCTCGAAGTGCCGGAGTGGTCGGTCTACACCCAACAGGTGGCGTCCGGCAAACAGGCACCGCTCTATATGCTGGGCTGGGGCTCCACCCAGACGCTGGATGCCGACGCCGCGCTCTACCCGGTGCTGCACGGGGGCGAGCCGTACTCAACGGTAAGCGATCCGGCGCTGGATAAGCTCCTGAACGACAGCCGTGCCACGGTGGATGCCGCGAAGCGTAAAGCGCTGCTGGAGCAGATTCAGGAGCGCGTCGCGACCGAACAGCCGCTGATTCCGCTCTACCGCGAAGATGCGATTTACGCCTCCAGTGACAACGTCACGTTTAAAGGCCGTGAAGACGCCCGCGTGTCGTTGTTCGATATGAGGGTGAAATGATCTTCCCTGGCCGTTACGCATCACGTTCACGTCGCCGTCCCCTGCCGGGGGACGGCCTTCTCGGCGGCGCGCTGCTGGCTGTCCTTATCCTGGCAGCGCTGCTCTCTCCCTGGCTGCCGTTACCCGATCCGCTGCAAAGCGATCTCGCGGCGGTCTTTCAGGCTCCCGGCTCGCAGCACTGGCTGGGTGCCGATCAACTGGGCCGCGATGTGCTCTCGCGCATTCTCGCCGGTGCCCGTCTTTCGCTATTCGTGGTGATTATCGCCGCCCTCATCGCCGCCACGATGGGCACGCTGATGGGCATGGTGGCCGGTTACTTCGGCGGCTGGGTCGATGCGCTCATCATGCGGCTTATCGACATTCAGCTGGCGGTGCCGTTTATTCTGCTGATCCTGCTGGTGATGGCACTGTTCGGCACCTCGCTTGCTAACATTATTGTGATTATGGGCGTGACCAGCTGGGCGATTTACGCCCGCGTGGCGCGCGCCAGAACGCTGGAAATCCGCGAGCTGGAGTACATTGAAGCCGCGAAAACCATGGGTTTTTCGCACCTGCGTATTATGCTGCGCCATATTTTACCGGCGCTCGCGACGCCGTTGCTGGTGCTGCTGACGCTCGATATTCCGCGCCTGATTGTGCTGGAAGCCTCCGTCGGCTTTCTCGGCATGGGCATCCAGCCGCCGACGCCGACGCTTGGCAATCTTATCGGCGAAGGCCGGGCCTATATGCTGCTCGCGCCGTGGCTGGTGGTCTGGCCCGGCTGCGCCATCGCGATGCTGGTGGTGGGCTGTAACCTGCTCGGCGACTACTGGCTACGCACTACCCAGGCGAGGGTCGAATAATGGCGCGCTATCTGATTTCCCGTTTTTTCCAGGCGCTGCTGGTGATGTTCGGTGTCTCGCTGCTGATATTTTTCAGCCTGCATCTGACAGGCGATCCGGCGGCCGTGATGATGCCGCCGGGTGCCACCACGCAGGAGATTGCCGATTTTCGTCACGCGATGGGCTTTGACAGGCCGCTGCTCATCCAATACGCCGATTACGCGGGACACCTGCTGCGCGGCGATCTGGGGGATTCCCTGCGCTTTGGCCAGCCGGTCTCCGCGCTCATTGCCGAACGTTTGCCCGCCACCGCGCTGCTTGCGCTGACCGCGCTCGCCTGGAGCACGCTCGCGGGCCTGGCGCTCGGGCTGGTGAGCGCGCTGTGGCGCGACACTATCTGGGACCTGCTGGCGCGTCTGGTGGCCTTTAGCGGCCAGGCGGTGCCGGTTTTCTGGCTGGGGCTGCTGATGATTTTATTCTTCAGCCTGCAGCTGCGCCTGCTGCCCTCCGGCGGCTACGGCGAGCCGTTACAGCTCGTCATGCCTGCTGTCTGTCTTGGCGCATACTATATGAGCGCGATGGCGCGTCTGGTGCGTGCCAGCCTGATTGACGTGCTGGACCAGGATTATATCCGCACCGCGCGCGCCAAAGGGCTCAGCGCCTGGCGGGTGCTGGTGCGTCACGGGCTTCGCAACGCGCTAATCCCAGTTGTGACCGTACAGGGCATTTCGCTCGCCGCGCTGCTTGGCGGCGCGCTGGTGACAGAGATTATTTTCGCCTGGCCGGGCATTGGCCGCCTGGCGGTGCAGGCTATTCAGAACCGCGATTTTCCGCTGGTGCAGGGCGTGGTATTGCTCGCCGCACTGACGTTCGTGGTGGTGAACCTGCTGATTGATTTGCTTTACCTGGTACTGAATCCAAGGATACGTTTATGACCGTTCAGCCGCATGCCAGCCTGGATGCGACCCTGGAGCTGCTCTCTTCTCTTACCGCCTGGCAAAGCGTGGCGGACCAGCCGGATGAGCAGCGATCTCTCGCCGCCTGGCTCGAAGCCTGGCTTATCGACGCACTGGACGCCGAGGTGATATTGCCGGTGGCGCAACAGCCCACCGACAGCCCGCCGCTGGTGCATGTGCGTGTCGACATCGGCGCGCCCGACACGCTGGTGCTCTACAACATGTATGACGTCATGCCCGCCGATGCAGAGGGCTGGCAGGTTGATCCGTTCTCCGGCGGCATTCGCCACTGGGCCGATAAAGGCGATGTGTTTATTTCGCGCGGCGCGGAGAACAACAAAGGCCCGCTCGCCGGCATGCTCACCGTCGTGCGCGATCTGTGGGAGAGCGGCAGGCTCACCACCAATCTGGAGATCCTGCTGGAGGGAGAAGAAGAGTGCGGCAGCGGTACGCTCCGGCGCTATCTCGCCCGCACACCCTGCCCGGTTTCGCCCGCGCTCGCCGTGCTTTTTCCGTCGCTGTGCGAATATGGCGGCGGCGCACCGCGGCTCTATCTTGGCTTTACCGGCATGACCGCAGGCCGTCTGCGCGTCGCGGGCAGCGACTGGGGCGGCCCGCAGGCCGCCATTCATGCGAGCAACGCGGCGTGGATAGCCAACCCCGCGTGGCGGCTGGTGCAGGCGCTCGCCGCCGTTGCGCCTGCCGGGCGCAACGGCGTGCTGGAAACGCTGCCGCTGGATGACGCCGCGCTGCGTATTCTTGACGAGCTGGCCCCGCAGTTCAGCATTGCCGATGAACTGACGATGCGCAAAAGCCAGCGGCTGACGATTTCAGGCGACACCCGCGAGGCGCTGGCGTTTTTACTTGGCAGCGCGGTGCTGAACTTAAGCGAGATCCGCACCACGCCGCTACCGGGCCGCGGCATTATTCCCCCGCTCGCCTGCGCTGAATTCGCGCTGCGCACGCCGCCGGGCAGTTCACCGGATATATTGCTCGACGCCATGCGCGCGTCGCTTTCTCATCAGGAGATCGCAGGCGTGGAAATGGTTGTTGATGACAGTTACCCCGGCAGGCGCTTTTCGGCTGACGACGCGGGTGTCATGGAACTTCTCAATAGCTATCACCAGCAGCAGACGCGCCCACAGATCTGGCCCTGGGCGCCCGGCTGCGCGCCAGCTTACGCCTTTGAGCCCGTCGCGCCCGCGTTTCTTATCGGCGGGCTCGGCTATGGCGGCAACGCGCACGGCGTGAATGAGTTTGTCACCCTGCGCGGGCTTACGCGCTATACCCGGTCGCTGCGCGACTGGCTGCTCTCATTCTGACGGATTCAGGAGATAACCATGCGATTTCTCACCGGCCAGCAGGTGGCGGCGCTCGGCGGGCTTGACCCGCACGCCGCACTCAGTGACGTCACCGACGCGACGCTGCTGATGGCGGCAGGCGATGCCGTGATGCCCGCCGAAACGCACGTGCCGCTCGATACCGCGCCGGGTAAGGTTTACGCCCTGCCCGCGCGCGTGGGCGGGCGGTTTAACGCCACCGGCGTGAAGTGGACGGCGCACCGCCCGCAGCCGCATGACGCGCTTCCGATGGCGCTCACGGTGACGCTCATCAACCGTGCCGACAGCGGCGTGCCGGTGGGGCTGGTGGAGAGCGGCGGTCTGACGGCGGTGCGCACCGCCGCGGTGTCGGCGCTCGCCCTGCGCCACGCCGCGCCGCGCGAGGTGAAACGCGTCCTGTTGCTCGGCGCGGGCGTACAGGCGCGCGCGCATCTGGAGATGCTACGCGCGCACTTTCCGGCGCTCTCGTGTTTAGGGTTGTGGAACCGCACGCCCGCGCGGCTGGAAAGTATGCCCGTTGCGGCGTTGCCGTTCCCGTGTGAAATCTACGGCGATCTTCGTGAGGCGCAGAAACAGCCGTGGGACGCCGTTATCACCTGCACCGGCGCGCAAAAGCCGTTTCTCGGCCCGGAATGGTGCCAGCCGGGGCGGCTTATCATGCAGATTGGCTATCACGAAGTGAGTTTTGCGGCGATTAAACGCGCCACCCAGGTGGTGGTGGACGCCTGGGGGGAGTTTCGCCACACCAGCGCCAAAAGCCTGTTCCAGATGTACCGCGCGGGCGAATTTGCCGATGACGGCTGGTCAGCGGATCTCGCGGCACTGTTAACGGGCGCATGGCGCGCAGCGCCGGACGACTGCGTTTACTTTTCGTCGTTCGGGCTGAACGTGTTTGATATCGCGCTCGCCGCCCGCGTGTTGCAGCGCGCGGCGCAGGAGAATGTCGGCACCGCGCTGCCGCTCTTTGGCGTCGCTTAAGCGCTTTCGCGCAGGCGCAACGCCTGGTGAATATCCGGCGCGCTGTCGATAAGCCGCCGGGTATACGCATGGGCAGGCGTTTGCAGTACCTGACGCGTCGGCCCTTCCTCCACCACGTTCCCGAGATAGAGCACTAAAACGCGATCGCAGAGCTGACGCACCGCCTGGAGATCGTGGCTGATAAAGAGCACCGACAGCCCGAGCTTATCGCGAAGCTCCGCCAGCAGGCGCAGGATCTGGCCTCTCACGGGTAAATCGAGCGCCGCCACCGCTTCATCCGCCACCAGCAGTTCCGGCTCCAGCGCCAGCGCGCGGGCGATGGCGATTCGCTGGCGTTGCCCGCCGGAGAACGCCGCAGGACGCCGCTGCGCCCATTCCGGTTTAAGCCCGACCAGCGTCATCAGTTCGCTCACCCGTTCGGCAATCGCCGCGCCGTGGCGCAGGCCGTGCACCCGCAGCGGCTCGGCGAGCTGATCGCCGACACTCATGCGCGGATCGAGGCTCGCGTAAGGGTCCTGAAAAATCATCTGCGCGCGGCGGCGCACGCGTTTTTGCTCCGTTCGGCTCGCCTGCGCCATATCGACGCCGTCAAAGAAAATCTGGCCGCTGTCGGCCTCGATAAGCCCGATAGCCGCGCGCCCGAGCGTCGTTTTGCCGGAGCCGGATTCGCCGATAAGCCCGACGATTTCACCGCGCGCCACGCTAAAGGTAGTCGGGTGCAGTACACGCTGGCGCTCTGCGGGCATAAACGGCAGCCGTGCGCGGCGTGCAAAGCTTTTTACGATACCCGTCACCTGCAACAGCGGCGTGTCATTACGCGCCACCACACGTGCAGGCGGCTCCTGTGGTGTTGAAGCCGCAATCAGCCGCCGCGTCCAGTCGGCCTGTGGCGAAGTAAAGAGCGGCTCCACCGGCCCCTGTTCGACAATTTCGCCGCCGTTCATCACGCAGGCGCGATCGGCATAGCGCGCCACCACGCTGAGATCGTGTGTCACCAGCAGCACGCCCATGCCCATCTCCTGCTGGAGATCTTTCAGCAGGCCGAGAATTTGCGCCTGAAGCGTGACGTCCAGCGCGGTGGTCGGCTCATCGGCAATCAGCAGATCCGGTTTGCCGCTGATGGCGCTGGCTATCATCACCCGCTGGCGCATCCCGCCGGAGAGCTGATGAATATACTGGCGCGCCCGTTTTTCCGGCTCGCCGATGCCGACATGGCCCAGCAGCGCCACCGCCTCGCGGGAGGCCGCTTTCCAGCCCAGCCCGCGATGGCGCACCAGCACTTCGGCAATCTGCTCGCCCACTTTCAGCACCGGGTTCATGCTGCTCATCGGCTCCTGGAAAATCATGGCGATGTGACGACCGCGCAGGCCCGCCGGGTATGGCGCATCAGGGAGAATGGGCGTGGTATCGTCAAAGCAAATCTCGCCGCCGCTCTGCCAGACGCCGCGCGGCAAAAGGCCGGTGACGGCAAGGGAAGTGAGCGTTTTGCCACAGCCGGATTCGCCGACCAGCGCCACCATTTCGCGGCGTTCGACGGTCAGACTGACATCACGCAACAGGGTGGCCTGGCGACTTTGCAGGCTAAGATGAGAGAGGGTTAACAGCGGCACAGGCGGCTCCCGACAACAGGCTTTGGTCGAGCATATCGGCAGCCGCCGTGGTTAACAAGTTGTTATTCAGTTGGTTTATGCATCGTCCTGGCCGACGCGGATAACGAGCTTGCCGAAGTTTTTCCCTTCCAGCAGGCCGATAAACGCCTCTGGCGCGTTCTCAAGGCCATCCACAATGTGCTCGCGGTAGTGAATGCGCCCTTCGGAAACCCACTGGCCCATCTCGCGCTGGAACTCTTCGATGCGGTGACCATAATCCTGGTTGATGATAAAGCCCTGCATACGGATGCGTTTTTTCAAAAGCGTGCCCATGAGCAACGGCAGGCGATCCGGGCCAGGCGGCAGGTCGGTAGCGTTATAGCCGGAGACCAGACCGCACAGCGGCACGCGCGCGCCGGTATTGAGCAGCGGCATCACGGCATCGAAAACTTTCCCGCCGACGTTCTCGTAGTAAACGTCAATGCCCTGCGGGCAGGCGGCGGCGAGTTTATCGGCGAAATCCGCCGCGCGGTGATCGATACATTCGTCAAAGCCCAGGTGTTCCACCGCGTAACGGCATTTCTCTTCACCGCCCGCCACGCCGACCACGCGACAGCCTTTGATTTTGCCTATCTGCCCGACGCTTGCGCCAACCGGGCCGGTCGCGGCGGCGACCACCAGCGTTTCACCCGCTTTCGGCGCGCCGATATCCAGCAGGCCCATATAGGCGGTAAATCCTGGCATGCCCAGCACGCCGAGGAACCACGACGGATGCTCGGGCGATTTTCCAAGCGGCGTCAGCTGTTTTGGATCGCAGATGGCGTAATCCTGCCAGCCGCTGTAGCCGACCACCCAGTCGCCGGGGTGGAAATCCGGATGACTCGATTTTTCCACCACGCCAACGGTGCCGCCGACCATCACTTCACCGATTTGCACCGGCGGCGAATAGGACGGCTCATCGCTCATGCGCCCGCGCATATACGGGTCGAGCGACAAATACACTGTGCGCACCAGCACCTGGCCTTCGCCCGGCTCGGCGATGGAATCTTCCTCAAGGCGAAAATTCTCCGCCACCGGTTTGCCATGCGGACGCGAGGCCAGCACCCAGCGGCGATTACGGGACGATGATTGAGTCATGATGTTCTCCTTCGTTTTCAGGGCATCCAGAAAGCGTAGTGCATTCACATTAACTGGCGACGTTATTCAGACGCACAATCAGATAGACGCACGGCGCGTCGCTCTGGTTAATGAAATGGCATTCATTCGGCGGGCCGAGTTCGAGGCAGTCGCCCTCATGCATCTGGTGGCGGATATTGCCTTCCTGAAACACCAGTTCACCCTGCTGAACCCAGATGAGCTGGCGGGCAAAGGCATAGGCCGAGGCCGGCATCGGGATGTCGCTGCCGGCGGGCAACTCCACCTGAACCATATCAAGGGGCAGATCAGATTTCGGCGAGACGTGGCGGCGCAGATAGTGGCTCTGCGGATCGTGCCAGACCGGCTGATCGGCGAAGCGCAGCAGCCGCCCTTCGTTCATCTCCGCGCGGGCGATAAGCGTGGACATGCTCAGCCCCAGCGCGCCGGAGAGCCGCCCTAACAGCGTCGCCGTCGGGCTGCTCTCGCCGCGTTCGATTTTGTGGATCATGGCGCGGGAAACCCCGGCGCGCTCGGCGAGTTCGCTCAGCGACCAGCCGCGGGTTTCGCGCTCGACGCGAATGCGCTCACCAATCCGTTGATTTAATGTGTCGATTATATTATTCATAACGTAACATTATAGTGAACGACTGCCGGGGTTCAACCATGCTGATTCGCCATGCCACTGCGGACGACTGCGCCGCTATCGCTGAGATTTATAACTATGCGGTGTTACACACCGCCGCCATCTGGAATGACGCCACGGTCGATACCGAAAACCGCCTCGCCTGGTTTTATCAGCGCGGCAACGCGGGCTACCCGGTACTGGTGGCGGTGGAAGGCGATCGGGTCGTCGGTTACGCCTCGTTCGGCGACTGGCGCGCGTTTGACGGCTTTCGCCATACCGTTGAGCACTCGGTCTATGTGCACCCGGAGCACCACGGCAAAGGCATCGGCAAAGCGCTGATGACGCGACTCATCGTCGAGGCGCGGGCTATCGGCAAGCATGTGATGGTGGCGGGCATCGAATCGCGCAACGCCGCCTCTATCGCGCTGCATGAAAAGCTCGGCTTTACCATCACCGCGCAGATGCCGCAGGTAGGCACCAAATTTGGTCGCTGGCTGGATCTGACGTTTATGCAATTGCAGCTTGATAATCGCACCGAACCGGACGCCATTGGATGAACTCGTCATTAAGCCTGCTGTTCCTGACCGCCGCCGGTGTGGGGCTGGTGGTACAGAATATGCTGATGGTGCGCATCACACAGTCGGCCTCCACGATCCTCATCGCCATGCTGCTCAATTCACTGGTAGGGATTGTGCTGTTCTGCGCCATTCTGCTGCTGCGTAACGGCACGGCAGGGTTCAGCGAGCTTATCGCCACCGTACGCTGGTGGACGCTGCTGCCGGGGCTGCTCGGGTCGTTTTTCGTCTTCGCGAGCATTAACGGCTATCAGTATCTTGGCGCGGCCACGACGATTGCGGTGCTGGTCGCAAGCCAGCTGATAGGCGGGTTGCTGTTTGATATTGCGCGCACCAGCGGCCTGACGCTGCGTATGCTCGCCGGGCCGGTAGCGGGCGCGGTGCTGCTGGTGATTGGCGCCTGGCTCGTCGCCAGGCGCACGTTCTGAAGATTACGCTTTCGGTTTCTGCCCGCTGCGGCGCGCGCTGACGGTCGCCAGCGCCGCCCAGTCGAGTTGCTCATCACCGTGGGCCAGCGCGTCAAGGTAGTTATCGCGAAGCACGCCTGCGATCCCCATCGGTACGTTTTTGCTCTCGGCCGCCTGTTGCGCGAGACGCACATCTTTCAGCCCCAGCTTCATGGTGAACCCTGCGGGCGTATAGCGATCTTCGGCAATCATCGCGCCATAGTTTTTATACGCAGGCGCGGCAAACAGCGTGCTGGTCAGCATGCCGAGAAAATCACCTTTGCCAACGTTATAGGCCTCGACCAGCGCCGACGCCTCGCCCATGGTCTCAATGGCGCTCGCCAGCATAAAGTTTGCCGCCAGTTTCACCGCCGCGGCCTGCGCCGGGTTGTCGCCGAAGGTCCAGGTTTTCTGGCCCAGCACGTCGAAAATTCGGCTGCGCTTTCGCAAGCCACTGCGGCTCTCCCGCCGCGAGAATATTCAGATTGCCTGCGGTGGCGACATCCACGCGCCCCAGCACCGGAGCGGCGAGATAGCCGATGTTAAGCTGGCGGGTCAGCGCGTCCATCGCTTCAGTCAACGCCACGGAAACCGTCGCCATGTTGATCCACAGTGCCCCCGGCGCGAGCGACGTCAGCGCGCCCTGCTCCACCACGACGTTTTCTGTGACTGCGTCATCCGCCAGAATAGTGATGAGCACATCAGCGCCGTGAATATCTTTCGGGCTTGCCGCCACCTGCGCGCCGGATGCGCGCAGCGCCTCGGCGGAGGCAGGCGAGCGGTTCCAGACCGTCACCGTAAAGCCCGCTTTAACCAGATTTTCCGCCATCGGCTGGCCCATGCCGCCAAGACCGAGAAAAGCAATATGCATAAAAATTCCTTAAAGTTTATAAAATGGTGCCGCCGCGGGTCAGCTCCGCCAGGCGTTCCGCCGCCTCGCGCTCGCGATCTTCTTTATGCTGACGGCCATGATGGGCAATCGCGGTGCGCAACTGCTGCTGCAGATCGTAACGCTCCTCACGGCTGAGTTGCGCGTCATCGCTGAGCGCAATCAGCAGTTCATTCATCGGCGCTATCACGTGTTGTGCAATCACCGCGTCAACGCGGCGCTGCATGTCCTCACGATGTGACATAAAACCTCCTTAAACGCATCGCCGCGGCAGGGGCCGCGGCGCAGTGCTTAGTTGATTTTTGCTTTCGAGAAGTCGCTGCCCATCAGGCTTACGCTGTACCCCGTCACGTTACTGCGGGTCGCGTAGAAGGTGCGGCCATTGGCGAGCGGCACCCACGGTGCCTGCTGGTAGAAGATCTCCTGCGCCTGTACATAAAGTTTAGCGCGTTCCGCAGGCGTGCTGACGCGCTTCGCCTGATCGATAAGCGAGGTGTATTTTTTATCGCACCAGCGCGCGGCGTTCGAGCCGCTCTGGATGCTGTCGCAGCTCAGCAGGACATCGGCAAAGTTATCCGGGTCGCCGTTGTCTGACATCCAGCCATACAGCGCGGTGTCGTGCTCGCCTTTACGAATGCCGGAGAGGTATTCACCCCACTCATAGCTGACGATTTTCGCCTTCACGCCCACTTTCGCCCAGTCGCTCTGGATCATCTCGGCGATGCGACGCGAGTTCGGGTTATACGGACGCTGCACCGGCATCGACCACAGCGTCGCTTCAAAGCCCTTCTCCAGCCCCGCCTGCTTCAGCAGCGCTTTCGCTTTTTCGGGATCGTAATCGTAGGTTTTCAGGTCTTTATCGTAACCGAGCATATTCGGCGGGATCGGCGATTTCGCCACCGTGCCGCTGCCCATAAACACCGCGTTGATGATCGATTTTTTATCAACGGCGTAATTCAGCGCCTGGCGCACCAGCACGTTATCGAACGGTTTTTTCTCGGTGTTAAACGCGAGATAACCGACGTTCAGCGCCTCGACGCTGTGCAGCGTCAGGTTTTTATCGGCTTTAATCGCTTCGAACTGTACCGGGCTGGGGGCCGGGATAATCTGGCACTCGTTCGTTTTAAGCTTCGCGAGGCGCGTCTCGACGTTCGGAGTAATGGAGAAAATTAAATGCTTAGTCGGCACTTCGCCATCCCAGTAGTTCGGGTTGGCGATGTAGCGAATAAGCGAATCGACTTTGTACTGTTGCAGCGCGTAGGGGCCGGTGCCAATGGGCCAGTTATCGACGTTCTCCGGCGTGCCTTTTTTCATCATCGCATCAGCGTATTCCGCTGAGAGAATAGACGCGAAATCCATCCCCCAGTCGGCCAGGAACGCGGCGTTCGGCTCGCTCAGCGTGAACTGGACGTGGTAATCGTCGAGCTTTTTCACCTCCGTGATGAGCTTATCAAGACCCAAATCCTGGAAATATTCGTAGTTGCCCTGTGACACCTTGTGGTACGGATGATTCGGGTCTTTCTGGCGCATCACCGAGAAGATAACGTCGTCGGCATTAAAATCGCGCGTCGGTTTGAAGAATTTATTGCTGTTAAATTTCACGCCCTGACGCAGCGTGAACGTCCAGGTTTTGCCGTCCGGGCTCACCTTCCACTCGGTCGCCAGCGACGGCACCGGCGTATTGGTTTTCGGATCGAAATTCACCAGACGGTTATAAAGCACCTGAGAGCTTGCCACAAAGCTCGGCCCGGAACTCGCGATCTGCGGGTTGAAGGACTCGGGTGATGCCTCAGAGCAGTAAATCAGGGTATCGCTGTTCGCCGCGATCGCGCTTGCCGGTAACAGGGCGCTTAACAGCAGCCCGATCAATGTTTTTCCTGTCTTCATCTTGCGCCTTTTATTTTACTTTTCAGGAGGAAAGCCATCTCATCACAGCACGCTCTGAGTGGCAAATAACAAAAAACTGTAGCTTTATGCCTTTCCGGCATTTTTCGCCTGAATATCAGTCAATTTCAGATAAAAATGATTTACGCTCCGGTTAAGTCGCGTTAACACCGCGAATTTTTGCTTAAGTCAAGAAAATTCCTAAGATTCAATGACCCGAGAATTTACGCTTTTTCGCGTTTCTTTCGCCCTTTGCTTGACCGGTCTATCGTTCAAAGTAGAGCCGTGAAAAAGTTTTCCCAGCAGAGAGAATGACGTGGCAAAAATTTTATTGCGCAGTGGCGACCTTGACGACTTCCAGTCGGTAGGCGAAAACGGTCAGGCGGTTTTCGAGTCGGCACTGCAAATCCGTGAAACGCTTCGCCTGCGCAAACAGCCGCTGGTGGAGTTGCTTGCTATCCCTCAGCTTAATGAAGAAGGTGACCGCGTGGACTGGTATTCGCCGGTCAGCGGCAAAGTCATGGGCTGGGCGTCCGCCAGCCGCGAGGAGCGCGAGCGCGCCCTGCGCTTTCTGGAAAGCGCGCTCTCCAGCGCCCGCGCGCTGAGCAAGCGCTGCCTGGAATCGGAAAAGACCGCCCAGCAACTTTTTGGCGCGCTGCTCGCCAAAGCCGTGCAGTTCCCCGGCGCGAATTTCCTCTATCTGGTGGACGGCAAACCGGTCATCACCTTCTGGGGCTTCGTGAATTTGAACCAGGGCGCGCGCGATGACGTGCTGGAATGTCTGCGTGAAGCCGAGCCCATTGAGCCGGAAATCATCATGACGCCGCAGGAAGAGCCGGAGCCGGAACCCACGCCGTTGATGATGACCGAGCCGGACGCGCCGCTGCTGGCAACGCCGCCTGTCTCGCCTGCGCCCGTAGCGCCAGCGCCTGCCGCCCCCGTACACGCGTCTGCCGCCGCGCTGGCGGCCTATGCCGCTGAAGCCGAGGCGACCACACCACCTGAAGAGACCGCGCCAGCCCCGGTAAAAGCGCCAACGCCAGCCCGCCGCTCGCGCGTACCGCTCTGGACATGGCCGCTTGCCGCCGCCGTCGTGATGGGGGCCGTGGCCGCACCTGTGACCTGGTATCTGTTGCAGCAGAAAGAAACCGCCGCGCCGACCGTTTCGGTTGCGCAGATCAAAGCGCAGGAAATCGCGCCCGCGCCGGTGAAATCGGTCGACGCGCCTGCTGCTCCGGCGGCACCTGTCGTCCCGGTGGCACCGACAACCTCTCTGCCGCTGGCTGAAGCGAAAGTCACTCCGCCTGCGCCGGTTGTGGAAGAGAAGCCTGTCGCTGCCCCCGCACCGGTTGATAAAAACGCACTGGTCATGGACGCCAACCAGGTAAAAGCCGGGACCACTCGCTTCCTGAACGGCACCTGGCGGCTCAGCATCGGCAGCCCGGACCCGATCACCGGTAAAGCCACCTCGATGCGTGTTGAGATGAAAAACAACAAAGGCACCGCCCGCGTGACGCTTGGCGATAACGTCGTCTGCAAAGCCGAGCTGTTCTCGGGCCTGCACCAGACCGGCGAGCTGATGATCAAGACGCGCGGTAAAGCCCGCTGCAGCGACGGCTCCCGCTACCCGATGCCGGAAGTGGCCTGTAAAGCTGGCCCGAACGATGTTGCCGAATGTACCGGTCGCTATGATGAAAAGACCGTGCTGCCCCTGACCATGAAGAAAGTGAGCGCCTGATTTATGCTGGCAAACCTGTGTGATTACAAACAGAGCGTCACCCTGATTGAAAACAGCGGGGTGCAATTTCTTGATTTTGGCCTGACGCCCGTTGAAGCGCCTCACGACGGGCGCTTTGTGCGCAAAACGGCCAACGGGCCGCTGCTGCGCCTCGATTACGATATCACCTCCGGCAAATTCACCCTGCCCGCCCGCCACGGCGGCCAGCCAGAAGTGGTGAAACCGGAAAGCAGCGTCGCGCTGAGCCAGTCGCTCGCCATCCTGGATGGCGTCTGGCTGCCGCTGCCGGTGCTGCGCTTCAACCCACCGCGCACGTTCGTGCAAGGTCCGGACAACTGGGCGCGCGTGCAGATCCGCAAACTCAGCGAGCCGGACGGCGCAGGCAACACGCACCGCGTGACGCTGGCGTTCGACACGCAAATCCAGGCCGATGAAGGCGCGACCTCCCAGCTCGCGCCCGTCGAGAATGACGTGCGCAACGGCACGCGTTTCGCGCTTGCCTGGCGCGACGACGAAGTGGCTGATTTCCTTGACCAGACCTGGGTTGACGGCTGGCTGCGTGAAGCCTTCACCCAGTTTGTCGGCGCGAATGAAGGCCGCAGCGAGCAGGAGATCCAGCGCGCGCTGAAAGTGTTTGAATATCAGGCTCACTGGCTCAACCTGATGTCGCTCCTCGGCAACCAGCTCAATGTGCCTGAGCTGAAAATCGTGACCGGCACGCTGAGCTCGCAGCCGGTGGCGGTGGATCTCATCCTGGATGTCGGCAACACCCACACCTGCGGCGTGATTATTGAAGATCACGGTGAAGCGAATGACGGCCTGCGCCAGACGATGGAGTTGCAGGTACGATCGCTTAGCGAGCCGCAGTTTATGAATGCGCTGATGTTCACCAGCCGTCTGGCCTTCGCCGAGGCGCGCTTTGGCAAACAGCATTTTTCGGTGGAGAGCGGGCGCGACGAGGCGTTTGTCTGGCCTTCTATCGTGCGTGTCGGTGACGAAGCGCGCAAACTCGCGATGCAGCGTCTCGGCACCGAGGGCAACAGCGGTATTTCCAGCCCGCGCCGCTATCTGTGGGATGAAACCCCGGCGGCTCAGGAGTGGCGCTTTAACCTGATGACCCCGAAAACCCAGCGCGAGCCGCTGGCGACCGCGGGCCCGCTGATGAACCTGATGAACGACGACGGCGAGCCGCTCTGGCAGCTGCCGCCGGAAGAGCGTCTGCCGGTTTTTTCACCGCAATACAGCCGCAGCTCTCTGATGACGCATATGCTGTGCGAGCTGCTCGCCCAGGCGGTCTGCCAGATTAACAGCGTTGCCAGCCGCCTGCGCATGGGCAACGCCAGTTCGCCGCGCCAGTTGCGCCAGCTTATTCTGACGCTCCCGTCGGCGATGCCGAAACAGGAGCGCGAGATTTTCCGCCGCCGCATGCAGGAGGCCATCGCGCTGGTCTGGAAAGCGCTGGGCTGGCACCCGCATGACGATGACTTCAGCGCCGAAAAAGGCCAGCGCAAGAGCCGCGTACCGGTGCCAGAGATCCAGATGGAGTGGGATGAAGCGAGCTGCGGCCAGCTGGTGTGGCTTTATAACGAAGCGATGGTGCATTTCGCCGGGCAGACCGAGCGCTTTTTCGCAAGCCTCGCCCGCCCGGACCGCGAAACGCCGCCAGGCGCGACACCGGGCCGTCAGCTGCGCGTCGCCTCGATTGATATCGGCGGCGGTACGACGGATATGGCGATCGCCGAATATCAGCTTGATGACGGCGTTGGCAGCAATGTGAAAATCAGCCCGACGCTGCTGTTCCGCGAAGGCTTTAAAGTGGCGGGCGATGACATTCTGCTGGATGTCATTCAGCGCTGCGTACTGCCTGCGCTTCAGGAGCATCTGCAAAAAGCGGGCGTGGCTGACGCTGCGACGCTGATGTCCACGTTGTTCGGCGATTCCGGACGTATGGACACGCAGGCGATTCTGCGCCAGCAGACCGCGCTGCAGCTCTTTATGCCACTCGGCCACGCTATTCTCTCGGCGTGGGAAAACAGCGACCCGACTGACACCCAAAGCGGCCTCTACACCACATTCGGCGAACTGCTGAAACAGCCGCCGACCCGCAACGTGCATAACTATCTCCACCAGGCGATTGAGCATGCGCTGCCCGCCGGCAGCCCGGCGTTTAACGTGCTGGACGTACCGCTGCAGGTGAGCTTCAGCGAGCTTGAAGAAGCGCTGCATAGCGGAAAGTTCAGCATCTGCGCGCCTATTCAGGCGCTGTGCGAAGCTATCTCTTACTACTGCTGTGACGTGCTGCTTATCACTGGTCGTCCCGGTTGCCTGCCGGGCCTGCAGTCGCTGATCCGTCTGCTGCAGCCGGTGCCGGTCAGCCGTATGGTCTGGCTCGATAACTATGAAGTGCATGAATGGTATCCTTTCAGTCAGCACCGCCGCGTGGGCAATCCAAAATCTACCGCCGCCGTTGGCGCGATGCTCTGCAGCCTGGCGCTGGATCTGCGCCTGCCGCGCTTTAACTTTAAAGCGGCGGATATTGGCGCGTATTCCACCGTGCGTTACCTGGGCGTGCTGGATAATGTCGTCAACACGCTGCGCGACGAAAACGTCTGGTATCGCGATATCGATCTTGACGCGCCGGGCGCGAAGCTCGACGCCCGCTTACACTTCCCGCTGCGCGGCAATGTGACGCTCGGCTTCCGCCAGCTCGATAACGCCCGCTGGCCCGCCACGCCGCTCTATACGCTCTCGGTCAACTCACCAGAGCTCGCGAAAGCCATTGCTGGCGACGGCGTACTGAACGTGCGCCTGCAACTGACCGGTGGCAGCAAGCATGAAGCACCGGAAGGCTTTATGCTCAGCGAAGCCTGGCTCTCAGACGGCACCCGCGTGCCGCCGGAGCAGGTCACTTTTAAACTGAATACGCTGGCTGACCGTCGCAGTTCCGGCAGCCATTACTGGATCGACAGCGGGAGCGTTTATCTGAAATGACAGTCTCTACCCTCATTAACCAGACACTCACTACACCTGTCGCCCTGACCCGGTGGGTCGAAACCACCCGCGCGCATGCGCCGCTGCTGGATGAGGACGCAGGCCCGCTGCTGGCGCGTCTGAACGCGCTGCGCGCCAGCGCACAGACGCTTAACGCGCTCGCCAGTGAGCCGCGCACGCTCGGCCTTTATGGTCATTCCCAGGCGGGCAAAGCGCACCTGCTGGCGACGCTTGCCAACGGTTCGCAGGGTCAGGTGTCCGTGGCACCTGGCGATAAGCACCTCGACTGGCTGACCCATATCAACCCCGGTCACAGCGCGACCGCGATGGCGGTGCGCTTTACCCGCACGCCGCCAACGCTTCCGGAGGAGTTTCCGCTGCGCCTGCGCCTTTTCAGCGAAGCGGAACTGGTGCAGATTTTCCTCGCGCACTACCAGACCAGCGGTCAGTCGCGCGCCGTCAGCGAAGAGGAACTGCGCCAGCGTTTAGCCCAGTTGCAAAGCCTCGGCCAGCCGCAGAGCCACCCGGCCATCAGCGCGCCAGACGTCATGACGCTCGCCGCCCGCTGGTGTGAACTGACGCCCGCGCGCCAGCGCACGCTGAGCGACGACGCGTGGCATCAGCTCGCAGAGCTGCTGCCGGCGCTGAATCTCCCAGAACGCGTGCGGCTGTACGCGCTGCTGTGGGGCGATATCGCAGAGCTGACGCAGCAGTTCATCACCCTTTCCGAAGGCCTGTTGCTGCTCGGCCATGCCCGTGAAGTGGCCGCGCCGCTGAGCCTGCTCGTCGATAACTTTTCGCTCCCGGTGGAAGGCTTTCTGCTCCCTGCGGGCTCCGGTGAAGACGCGCTGCCGGATGAAGTCCTGGTACGCGCCCTCGAACAGCAGCAGTTGCAGGGTATGGTCAGCCTGCCGCTCACGACGCTGACGCTGCTGTGCGCCGAGCTAACGTTGCCGCTCGCCACCCCTTCTGTACCGGAAGGCGTCGATCTGCTGGATATTCCCGGCGCGACGTTTGGCCAGAATGACAGCCTGAACGCCAGTAAAATCGCGTTTCTGCTCGACTATTACCGTCAGCACCAGCAGCCGGACGTGCTGATGGTGTGTAACGCCGTACAGCGCCGTGCTGATATCGCGCCGGTCGCGCGCGCGCTGCTGCGCTGGGTGAACGCCACGCAACCAGCCTCTCCGGACGCGCTGCCGGGGCTCGTGTGGGCCATTACGCCGCACGACGCCCGCTTCCTTGACGGCCAGCATCTGGACGAAGGCGTTCAGCGCTTACTCGGCAAGCCGGGCCACACCTGGGGCACATTGCAGGCGCTCGACGGGCGTAATCTGCAACGTCTGACCGAATGGCTTTCGCAGGCGCTGAGCCAGAGCAGCCGCGAGCGTCGCCTTGCGTTACTCATCGAGCAGGCACAGGCGCAGCCCGCGCTGCTGTTCAGCCGTTATCTGGCCCCGCTGACCACTGACGCGGCGACGCTGCGGTCCACGGCGGAAAACGGCGTGCGCACATTGCAGCGCCAGGCCGCGCGCCACGGCGATCTGCTCCAGGCGCTGCTGCCTGACCCGGCCGCATTGCAGGCGCTCTGTGAAACCGAAGAGCGCCACGAAGAGACGCCACAGGGGCTATTCAGTGCCGAGATCGATCTTTTCGGCGAATCCACTTCCGTGCGTCCTGTTGATACCGCCTCCGGCGCGTCGCTCGCCCGTCGCGCGCATCGCCTGTGGGTGAACCACGTTCGCCAGTGGATGCAGAGCGAGGAACACGCCGCACAGCTCGGCATTGACGTCGCCACGCTACACTGGCTCGGCGACACGCTGATTATCGCAAGCTACCGGCTGGATCTGGCGGCGCGTCTGGAAACGCTGGCGGCGCATGAAGGGCTTTCCGGCGCACAATTACGCGCTGAGCTTGGCAACTTCGTAAGCTGGCTGGGCTTTGAGCGTGTGCCCCAGGCCGAGCGCCCGGCGAGCCGCGTTAATCCGAACGAGCGCCTGTTCGCCTCTGCCGTTGCGCAGGATAAGCGTCTGACGCGGCTTGGCGAAAAACCGGTGCATGCCGCCACGCGTTATGTCTACGACTGGCTGGTCGCGCTTTACACCCGCGCGATTGAAAATATCGGCTACGAACATCCGCTCGATATCAAACCCGCCGACCGTCAGGCACTGGCGAAAATCATCGGCTTGCGTTAACGCCTCCCGCCGGTGCGCCCGCACCGGCGTTTCTATCCTGCGATTCTCTGTTGCGGTGTGTTAAACGCGCTGCCCACTTTTAATAAGCTGTTCCCGAAACGCTGTTCGTTTCTGCGGCGCTTTTGCGCCCTGCTTTACTGTTTATTTGTACAGCCATATTGCCGCTACGAACGGGCGCAGCCAAATCGACGTTACGTTTTTGCGAGGCAGATTCCGAAGTGTGAAATCCAGGAAAAAGCGCCATCGATTTTTGTTGCCGTTGTGCTGAAATAACGCTGCACCACCTGAATGAGGAAGGGTTATGAAAACGAAACGTTTGAGTGCGCTGGCGCTTCTGCTGGCAGCGTTTACCGTATGCGCCACGCCTGCGCTGGCGAATCCCGGCAACGGGAACGGCCACGGAAATGGTAACGGTCATGGTAACAGCGGCAATCACGGCAACAATGGTCATCATGGCACCCACGACCAGAATGACAGCGGCAACGCGTCGGGCCGTAAAAACTACGGCAAACCCGACCACGTTGAGGCGGATATCAGTTACAGCCGCGCGCGCAGCCTCGCTGTGAACTACGGCCTCACCGGCTATGAGTCGCTGCCGCCAGGTATCGCGAAAAATCTCGCACGCGGTAAGCCGCTGCCGCCAGGCATCGCGAAAAAATCGGTGCCGACCAGCATGCTGAACGAACTGCCGTATTATCCGGGTTATGAGTGGAAAATGGTGGGTGACGATCTGGTGCTGATTGCGCTCAGCACGGCGCTGGTGACCGCCGTTATCAACAACGTATTTGACTGATCAACGCTTTCTCAGAGAGTAATGCCGGGCGCTGCGCCCGGCGTTTTTACTGAGGGTCCAAACCGAGCATCCCGCGCACCGCCTCGCGCTCATGGCTTCCGGGCGCGTAATTCTCAAAGTTTTGCGAAGACACTTTGATGATATGTTCGGCGATAAATCTGGCCCCTTCCCGCGCGCCGGTTTCGCCGTCTTTAAGGCAGCACTCCCACTCAAGCGTCGCCCAGCCGGGATAGTCATAGCGCGCAAGCTTACTGAAAATAGCCCTGAAATCTATCTGCCCGTCGCCCGGCGAGCGGAAACGGCCTGGCCGGTCTATCCAGGGCTGATAGCCGCCATAAACGCCGCTGTCCGCTGACGGCCTGAACTCGGCGTCTTTCACGTGAAACGCCCGGATGCGCGAATGCCAGCGATCGATAAACCCGAGATAATCCATGTGCTGAAGCAGCATATGGCTCGGATCGTAGAGGATATGGCAACGCGGGTGGTGGCCAGTGAGTTCCAGAAAACGCCCGAACGTCACGCCATCATGCAGATCTTCACCGGGGTGCAGCTCAAAGCAGAGATCCACGCCAGCCTCGTCAAAACGGTTAAGAATCGGCAGCCAGCGGCTGGCCAGCTCGTTAAACGCCTCTTCCACCAGCAGCGGATTGTGCGGCGGCCACGGATAGAAAAACGGCCAGGCGAGCGAACCGGAAAAGGTGGCATGCGCCGTGAGATTGAGGTTTTGCGAGGCGCGCGCCGCAAGCTTCAGCGTGCTGACCGCCCACTGCTGGCGCGCAACCGGATCGTGGCGCACCGCCTCGGGTGCGAAACCGGCAAACGCCTGGTCATACGCCGGGTGTACCGCCACCAGTTGTCCCTGGAAATGCGTCGACAGCTCGCTGATTTGCAGGCCCATATTGCCGAGCGTCTCGCGCACCTGCGCGCAGTAATCCAGGCTTTCCGCCGCTTTGGCCAGATCAAAAATATGCGGCAAATGGGTCGGCAGCTGCACCGCTTTATAGCCGAGCCCGGCAGCCCAGGCCGCCAGCGTATCGAGCTGGTTAAACGGCGGACGGTCGCTGATAAATTGCGAAAGAAAAAGAGATGGCCCCTGTAGCGTTTTCAATCTCACTCCTATGGCGCACATGCGCGAATCGCTGATGCCAGCGTTAAGCATAGCCTGGCGAAACATAAGCCTCGCTTATTGTACCTGATATAGATATAACCCTTTGTTTTGTTGGGAAAAACCCATTTAACCTAAATTTTTTGGCTGACATTCCGATAACCGTCTGGTGGCACTCCTCTTTTTGAGTGACCGGGTCGCTGTGTTACAACCTCACGCAAGGGAACAACATGTCAGTAAGGCGTTTTTCATTTCTCGTTTTCAGTCTGTTACTTTTCATCTTTCTCGTCAGTACCGTCTCTAACCTCTGGTCGCTCACGCGCAGTAACCAGTCGCTGGATAACGTGAATAAAGAAATTCGCGTGGTGCTTTCGGTAATTGATCCGATTAACCATAGCCGTACGCTGCGCGTGCGCCTGATGGAGGCGATGATTAACGCCTCTCTTGGCGATACCCAGAAAACGCAGGCGTCGCTTGAAACCGCCAATGAGGTGATGCAAAAAGCCATCGCGGCGTTCAATAACTACAAAGCAGCCCCTGCGGTTGAAGGCGAAGAAGCGCTGGCGGCCCCGTACCGTCAGGCCTGGCAGGCGTATGTCGATGACGGCCTGCGTCCGCTGATGGATGCGGCGAGTCGCAACGATACCGCACGGTTTAACCAGCTCGTAAGCACCACAATTCCGCAACTGGATCGTCAGTTTGAAATTACGCTCGATCAGCTGCTGGCGTTTCGTGAGAAATATGCCCAGCGTCTGAACCAGGAGGCGCAGGAGCGCTTTGTAAACAGCATCGTTACTATCGCGGTGTTCGCCCTGCTGTTTACGCTGCTGATTGGCGCGATGTTTATTCTGCTGAAACGCCGCGTACTGTCGCCGCTGGATGCCGCGCGTCGCCACTGCCAGCAGATGGCGGAAGGCGAGCTGCACACGCCGGTGCTCTCCGGCTCGAAAGATGAGATTGGCGAGATGCTCGGCTCGCTTGAGCAGATGCGTCTGTCGCTGGTCAATATCATCGCCCAAGTGCGCGACTCCAGCCAGAGCGTGGCCCACGCCGCGGAAGAGATCGCCGCCGGTAACGTCGATCTCTCGGCGCGTACCGAAGAGCAGGCCGCGTCGCTCGGAGAAACTGCCGCCAGCATGGAACAGCTGACCTCGACCGTGAAGCACACCTCGGAGAACACCGCCGAGGCGAATAAGCTCGCGGGCAATATGCGCAGCGCCGCCCAGGAAGGCAACGCGATTGTCGAAGAAGTTGTCGTCTCCATGCAGGAGATCGAATCAAGCTCCAGCAAAATCGACAACATTATCGGCATTATCGAAGATATCGCCTTCCAGACTAACATCCTGGCGCTCAACGCCGCGGTGGAAGCCGCCCGTGCGGGTGAGCAGGGTCGAGGTTTTGCGGTGGTGGCAAGCGAAGTGCGTAACCTGGCGCAGCGCTCGTCGGTGGCCGCGAAGGAGATCAAAGAGCTTATCGAGCAGTCCGGCGAGCAGGTGGTGCTGGGCAGTGACCGCGTGGCGCGTGCGGGCGAGAGCATGAAGCGCATCATCGGCTCGATTAAACAGGTTTCTGAGTTGATGTCAGAAATCGCGCTCTCCACCGGCGAGCAGAGCCGTGGAATTGAGCAGATTAACCAGGCCGTCGCGCAGATGGATTCCGTTACCCAGCAGAACGCCGCGCTGGTGGAAGAAGCCTCTGCCGCCGCCCACTCGCTGAAAGAGCAGTCACAGCTGCTCAATCAGGCGGTCGCGGTATTTAAACTGAGCTAACGGTTGTAAAACGAGTCAGGGCAGGTGTCGGCCTGCCCTTTTTTATTGCCTTTACAGCGGTTTATCGAGCTTTATCACCCAGAGTTCATTCTGCGAGGCGGGTTTTTCCAGCGGCTTAATGCCGATTTTGCTGGCAACCGGCTTGCCGTCCAGCGTCAGATGCCCCTGCCCGTCCACGTTGTAGTCATCCATCTCTTTTTTATCGCCCTGCGGCTCCAGCAGCTCTGACTGTAAACCGAAGTCGTTATCATTGATGACCGCGAGGGTTTGCGGGTCGATAAGCGCCAGCCCTTCCGCTTTCTCCTGCTGCCAGCCCAGTTCCCGCAAATCCACCGCCAGCTGCTTTGTGGCGAGCTTCACGCCGCGCGCGTTGAGTTTTTCCGCATCGTCGAATTCCGGCGGCTCGGTCTTATCCAGCGTGCTCAGATCGGTGGCGTTACTGAGATCGACCACATAGACGCGGTTACGCATGGTTTTGTTTTTATCGCCACCCTGTTCGATAAGCAAAATGCGGTGGTCATCGAGCGCCACGATATCGCCGATTTTGGCGTCTTTGGCTTTTTTATAGACCTCAATGTCGATCGGATAACCATACATCGCGGTTTTACCGGTCGCCGGGTCAAAACTCACCAGCCGCGTAAAGCGCGCGGTGTTTTTGGTTTTGCCGTCGATATCCAGCGTGCTCTGCACCGCCGCGATAATGCGCCCGTCCGGCATCCGGGTCAGCCCTTCAAAGCCGCGGTTAGGCTGACGCCACTTAATGATATTCGGCAGTCCGCCGGCCACGCCCTCTTCGCCCTTGCCCGCCTGCGGGCCCTGTTTAGCGAGGATCGCGCCGCTGGCATCGACATGAATCATAAACGGGCCATATTCGTCACACAGCCAGTAGCCGCCCTTGCCGTCCGGCGTGATCCCTTCGGTATCCAGCCCGCGTTTATCACCGGGGAGCGTTTGCAGCGCGTCGTTAAGCGCCAGCTCGTTGGTGGCGCCGATGAGCCCGGCGGGCAGTGGCAGACCGCTGATATTGCCTTTATCGTCATGCAGCGGCATCGGATCGCTCGCCTGCGCCTGGTCTTTGCTGACGCGAATGGTCATCATCAGCGGCGTGTACTCCGGGCTTGCGAAGATTTTCGACTCCTGCTTGCCCATTTTCGGCGAGTCGGCGTTGGGGCCGCGGTCGGTGACGGTCGCGAAAATCAGGTTATCGCCCTCTTTGCGTAAAAACAGCAGGCCGGAGCCCACGCCTACCGGGAGACCATTGGGAAACGCACTGGCGTAGTTGCCGGAATAGACCACGTGATCTTCCTGCGGAAACGTCACGACATAGCGTTCCACCTGCGGCGCGGCGGCAAGGGAACAGAGCGGGAAAAGCGCCGCGAAAGCGAGCGTAAGCGGTTTGAATTTCATGGTTCTCAGATCCAGAGTCGGGGTGGCACTGTTATAAGACGCAGGCGTGACAGATTAATGACAGCGCCCTTTTCTCCTGTGGATTCAGCGAGTCACCGCGTTAACCGCCGCGCATGCTGAAGCCGTGACGCTGACAAACCGGGCACACTTTCTCGCCCGGATGCCAGGTGCGCCACGGCTCGCCGCAGCGCTCGCAGCGGGCGTGATAAAGCGTGATGCGAACAGACGACGCCTCGCCCTTCGCGATATTTACCGCATTCACCGGGCACACCGCCGCGCAGTCTCCACAGCCATTGCAGCATTTTGTATCGATCGCGACCGCCTGTTCACCAAAGCGTATCGCGCCGCTGGCGCATGCCCGGCCACAGGCACCGCATAGCAGACAGCGTGTGGTATCCAGCATGACGGCGTAGGCGGATAAAAACGCCCCCGCCGCACGCCGGGTGGCAACGTCGTGCGCTACACGTGCGCGTTCACCGTCCGGGCGCAGCAGACGGCGCTTCGACTCACCTGCCGCCGGTGAAACCGCAACACACTGCCAGCCCGGCTCGCCACGCTTTTTCAGCCACAGGTTAAGTTCTGCCAGTGGCCGCAGCCAGAGCGTGTCACGCGTGAGATCCACCGCGACCGCGCGAATGCGGTACTGCGTGTGCCAGAGCATCAGCTCCTCTGCCGCGACCGGCTGGGTAAACGGCCCGAGCAGCACGCCTTCACGGTGAATTCGCGCCAGCGGTACGAGATTCTCCAGGGCGTCCGCCGGGCAGATAAACAGGCAGATCCCACAACCGGTGCAGTGCTCCGGCGCGAGAATCACCTCATGATGGTGGATGCTCAGCGCGCCCGTCGGGCAGCGTTTCACGCAGGCATCGCAACGGCTTTTGGCCAGCCGTTTTCTGGCGCAGCGCGCGCCCACACAGGGTTGTGCGGGCGCTATGGTGTTGAAGAGACGCATCAGGCGTCGATGGTGAAAAACGCGAGGCGCAGCAGCAGTTCGCCAAGAAGAATCAACGCGCTGCCCGTCATTTGCGACGAGCGCGAGCCGTGCGGGCGCGTCAGCCCTGTCATCAGCAGCATCGCCCCTGCGGCAGAGCAGCACCAGCCCGTAAGACGCAGCCCGGCGCAGGCGTTAAAGGCCGAAAGCGGCTGTAGCGGAAAGGTCACCGGCACTACCGTTTGCGCTAAATAGTGATAGTACGCAGGCTGAATGAGAAGCCGGATCAATACCACCGCCAGGGCCAGCAGCGAAAGGCGACGGCTTGCCGCGAGTTCTGCTTTTGCGTTAAAGGCCGGACGCAACGCGAGGCGAAGTTGTAACACCGACGCGCCAATTAACACCACGGACCCCAGGAACATAGCCCAGGTATTAACGTGCTGCCAGGTCACGACCGACGCGTGGCAGTAGATGGACGCCATAGCGAACATATCTGCAAGCCCCGCCAGGACTGTCAGCCACAGCAGCGGCCACGGTGTTGCGCGCTTCGTCATCAAAAGCAAAATGCTAAGAGCAATCAGCGCCATAAACACACCCGCCAGCGCAATCTCCCGGCTGAGCCAGGAGCTGGAAAGGTGGCGCAGCGCATTAAAGGCGTTCAGCGGATACCCCAGATGCAGCGTCGAGGCGAGTAAACCAAGCGCCGCGGCGATGCCCACACAAACCAGCGCAGGCAGCGTGGCGAGCGTGTGTCGCCCCGCGCGCGGCATCTGCCCGGCTGTGAGGCAGAGCATCAGCGTAAAGCCCACTGCGCCCTGCATGAACAGCGTAAAAATCACTAACGGAAACTCATGCATCGTGCTGTTCCTCCTGCTGTGCGCCCTGATGCGGCTTAATGACCAGATTGGGTTTGGTGACAGATGACGGCGGCAGCCCTTTTACGTCACAGAGCGCGCCGAAGCGTTCGCGCAGCGCGCTAATCGGGCCGAACTGAATCGCCCCGAGCGGGCACGTGGCGACGCACACCGGCGGCTCGCCCTGCGCCAGGCGATCGACGCAGAAATCGCATTTCGACATCTGCCCGGTCTGCGTATTACGCTGCGGCGCGCCGTAAGGGCACGACCAGGCGCAGTAACCGCAGCCGACGCATTTGTCGGTGTTTACGCGCACGATGCCGTCGCCGTCGCGCTTGTGCATGGCGGTCGTCGGACAGTTGCGCGTGCAGATGGGATCGGCGCAGTGGTTGCACGAAATCGATAAGGTATAAGCGAAGACGTTTTGCATCAGTCCGCCTGCGCCGGTCGGCGTGAAGCCGCCGCCATGAACTTCATAGACGCGCCGAAAGCGCCGCCCCGGTTCGAGATTATTTTTGTCTTTGCATGCCACCTGGCACGCTTTACAGCCGGAGCAGCGCGACGAATCGATAAAAAAGCCCAGTTGCTCGCCGCTGACCGGGGGATAATCCTTAAACTGGCTCATGTCTGGTTACCTCAACGAGCAGGGTTTGATGGGCGTTGCCTTTGGCAAGCGGAGTGATACGCGCGCTGGTGAGCACATTCGGGCAGCCGCCGTTATCGACGCCTTCCGCGTCCGGCTGCCACCAGGCGCCTGCCTGCATCGCCACCACGCCGGGAATAATGCGCGGCGTCACGTCGGCGGGAATGCGTACCACACCACGATCGTTATAAATCCGCACCAGATCGCCCTGCTGAATGCCGCGCGCGCGGGCGTCCTGCGGGTTGATCCAGAGCTGCTGGCGCTGTACCTCCTGCAGCCACGGGTTGGCGTATTGCGTCGAATTGGCGCGGTTTTTCCCCTTCCACGTGATGAGCTGTAGCGGGTATTTGTCTCGCAGCGCGTCTTGTGGCCCTTCTTTCGCGGGCACATAGTGCGACAGCGCCGGGATCTCCGGGTGATTCATCTCCCAGAGCCGTTTTGAGAAGATTTCGATTTTGCCCGAGGGTGTCGGGAACGGATGGTTGTCCGGGTCGAGAATGTTCTCTTCAAACGCGACATACGGCGGCGATTTCAGGTAGACGTGCGGTTTTTTGCAAAGCCCGGCGAAATCCGGCAGGTCGTGATCCGCCAGCGCCTCGCGGGTTTTCTCCCAGATATGTTCCACCCACGCTTTTTCGCTGCGCCCTTCGCTAAAACGCGCCTCGATGCCGAGCTTGCGCGCGACCTCGCGCAGCCAGTCGTAGTCCGAGCGGCGCTCAAACTCCGGCTCCACCAGCTTTTGCGACAGCAGCAGATAGTTGCCGGTGCCCCAGGTTTCGCCGATATTCCAGCGCTCCATAAAGCTCGTTTCCGGCAGCAGCAGATCGGCGTAGCGGGCACTTGGCGTGAGGAAGAGATCGCTTACCACGATAAACTCAACCTTGCTTTCATCTTCCAGCACTTTCACGGTCTGGTTGATGTCCGGGTTCTGATTCGCCAGATAATTGCCCGCGAGATTAAAGATGAATTTGATGTTGCTGGTGAGCGTTTCAGCGCCTGTTAAGCCGTTTGCCGGCGTGACTTTCGCCGCGTCGTCGCAGGCCTGCACCCAGTTCATGATGGAGATTTTTTCCGCCACCGGGTTCGGCACGCTGTAGGGATCGGCACAGAACAATCGGTTGCCGATGCCGCCGTAGCCGGCGGCCCAGCCGCCCTTCACGCCGACATTGCCGGTGATGGTGGCAAGCAGCGTGGAGCCGCGCGCGGTGCGCTCGCCGCAGATATGGCGCTGCGGTCCCCAGCCCTGGATCAGCGCCGCCGGTCTGATGGTGGCGTAGTCGCGGGCAAGCTGGCGGATGGTCTGCGCAGGCACATGGGTGATGCGCTCCGCCCACTCCGGCGTTTTTTTCACGCCATCTTTTTCACCAGAGAGATACGCCATCAGCGATTCGCCCGCCGGTACGCCTTCCGGCATCGTATTTTCATCAAAACCAATGGCGTGACGCGCGATAAACGCGCTGTCGTGCAGGTTTTCGCTGATGATGACGTACATCATTGCGTCCATCAGCGCGTTATCGGTGGTGGGCAGCAGCGGCACCCACTGATCGGCGAGCGACGCCACGGTGTCGGAGTAGCGCGGATCGACCACGATAAACCGCGTACCGTTGCGCTTCATCTGCTGAAAATAGTGGTTGGTGTGACCAAAAACGGTTTCGTTCGGGTTATGGCCCCAGAGGATCACAAGCTTTGTGTCTTTGAGCGTATCAAGCGAGCTGCCGCTGGCGGCGGTGCCGTAGGTATAGGGCGTGGCGGCGGCGGTGTTTCCCATACTCACTGAGTGATATGACTCCAGATAACCGCCGGTCAGGTTCAGCAAGCGCCGCGCCATTTTATCGCCGGAGAACGCGCCGCCGGAAACGGCCGTATCGGTGTGCATAAAACGCGACGCCGGGCCATATTTCGCGGTAATTTGGCGCAGGTTATCGGCGATAAGCGTCGTCGCCTCATCCCAACTGATACGCTCGAATTTCCCTTCGCCGCGTTTGCCGACGCGCTTCATCGGGTATTTCAACCGGTCCGGATGGTAGACAAACTGACGATAACCGCGCCCGCGCACGCAGGCGCGCATCAGCGGCATATCAGGATCCACCTCGTTATCCGGGCACGTGGAGATGCGCGTCACTACGCCTTCTTTAACGTGCGCGCGGATATCGCATTTGCCGCCGCAGTCAAAGGTGCTGCAGGTGGGCACGACGGTTTCCGTTTCCTGTACCTCTACCGCGGGCGTTTGTGCTTTCGCCACGCCGGCCTGCACAAAAAGCGGCGCGGCCGCGAGCGCCGACGTGGCGCGCAGAAAGTCGCGGCGCGACAGCCCGCTTTCGTCCGGTTCATCCTTTGGGGTTAATGGTTCCATTCTGTTCCCTCATAAAAAGGGCGTGTTCTGCAAAGCCCTGTTGCGGGAAAGCTTGATGAGTATCAACAGGAAAAAACTGGACGGCGCGTAGCGGAAAGTTTCAGAAAAACGGGCAGGGAAAAAGATGAAAAGGAGGAAAACGGCGCCGCCTGAGCCAGCGGCGCCGTGTCGGTTACTCGTGGTGCTGTTGCTCGCGGGCGTCTTTCACCTGCGCAGGCGTGACGGGCGCGGCGTGATTGCCGAAACTGCCGCGAATGTAGTTAGTCACATCCGCCGCGTCCTGATCGCTCAGCGCCCAGCCGTAGCCTGGCATGCTGTACGGCAGATGATTTTGCGTCACCGCCGTTTTGCCGCCCTCCAGCACCACACGCAGCAGCGTCAGCGGGTTATCGGCGTTGACGGTGAGATTGTCTTTCAGCGCCGGAACGGCGTATTCCGCCCCTTCGCCGTTGCTGGCATGACAGGTAGCGCAGTAGCGGGCATAGAGCCGATGACCGTTCTCCATTTCCGCTTTCGCCACCGTCGGCGCATCACGCTTCACCGGCTCGCTGCCCGGCAGGCTTAAGAGATAAGCCGCGATGGCGCGGTTGTCGTCATCGATCAGGTACTGCGTGCTGTTGGTGACGACCTCATCCATTGGCCCACTCAGCGCCGCGTGTTTACTGCGCCCGTCGCGCAGCAGCACGGCGAGATCCTCTTCGGACATTTTCAGCCCGCGCAGCGACGGCGCGTACCAGCCGTTCAGCGCCTCGCCCGCGAGGAACTGCTCGTCGCGTTCGTCAAAGGCTTTCTCCTGCATCCCCACGCCGCGCGGCGTATGGCATGCGCCGCAGTGGCCCGGCCCTTGCACCAGATACGCGCCGCGGTTCCAGGCCGCGCTTTTATCCGCGCGCGGCGTAAACGGTTTATCGTCCACAAACAGGCTGTTCCAGATGCCAAGCGGCCAGCGTATCGAGAGCGGCCACGGAATGTCGCTCTCGCGGTTGGCGGTGGCCTGCGGTTTGACCTCTTTCATCAGATAGTCATAGAGCGCGCGCAGGTCGTCATCGCTCATTTTCGCATAGGACGGATACGGCATCGCCGGGTAGAGATGATGGCCATCTTTCGCGATACCTTCGCGCATGGCGCGAGCGAACTCGTCGTAGCTGTAGCTGCCGATTCCGTGGGTTTTATCCGGCGTGATGTTGGTGGAGTAAATATCGCCAAGCGGTGTGGCGAATTTCAGCCCGCCCGCGAGCGGCGCGCCGTCCGCGGCCGTATGGCAGGCCATGCAGTCGCCCGCGCGCGCCACATATTCGCCGCGCGACATCGCCTGCGCGCCCGCGTGCGCCGCCCACAGGCTTAACGCCAGTAACGTAATACGTTTCATGCGCCCTCCTTCGCCATCTCGTGCAGCTCTTTCACCGCGCGGTAGCCCTGATCGATGGCCGAGTTGGCATACGGGCTCCAGTCGGCGTCTGAGTTGGCGATGGTGATGCGCCCGACCGGCTGGCGGGCTTTTTCGATGATTTTCTGGGAGCCCTCTTCGTCGTCAAACAGGCCGCTGAAGAAATAGGAGTAGCCGTGGGACCAGCGGTTAACCGTGATCGCCGCGATATCCCGCTCGTGATCGAACCCGGCCGCACCAAACATGCCCTGGAGCTGGTCGCGGATCATCTTCTCATGCACCTCGAACGGCGTACCGAGCAGGAATGCGCGCCCCTTGCGGAACTGTTCGCGGGCGCTGAGCCCGCTGCCGGGAAACGTCGGCACGTAAACCATGTGCAGACCGATGGGCGCGTTCGGAGCGCGTGGGTGCTGGTAGCCGCCCATATCCACCGGGTAGTCGAGCTTGACCCGGCTGTAAGGTGCCGCGGGCGAGTAGATTTCATGTACGCCGAGCTTCATAAACGGCTGCCAGTTGCGAATGACCACTTTGCTGTAGACCAGCGGCGCTTTGACGTTCTGCTTCAGCGCCTCCTGCTGGTCATGCGGAATTTCCGGCACCAGATACGGGATCATCATGTTGTAGCCCGCCATTACGGTCTGCCCGGCTTTTACCTTGTGCAGTTTACCGTCGCGCAGGTAGGTCACTTCGACGCCGCCCGCCACATTGGCGGCATGTACGCCAGTGCTGTTAAGGCGCAGACGCACCGGATGCTCGGGTTTGTCCAGCTGGCTGTAGTTGAAAGGCGCCAGCACGATATCATCCATGCTGTTGCCCGGCGCCACGGCCGGAATAAGATGCCGCACCATCAGGCGCGCCAGCCCGGCGTTGCCGTCCGGGAAATGATAGATATACGGCTCTTCGAGATCCGCCAGCGATTCAGCGTCAAGCGGCGGCAGATCCATACCATCAAGCCCCGGCAGCGCGCAGATACGCGCATCGCTCGCCGACGTGCCGTCGATGCCAATCGCCTGGAAATCGTTGGTGCGCTGCTGGAAATAACGGATGGCGCTGTCGCTGAGCCCCACCTTGTCGCGCAGGAACTGACTGTAGCTGTGGGAATCGAGCCACGCGACTTTATCCTCAACACGCATCCCGGCGAGATAATCTTTTTTCTCAGTGTGCAGCGCGATGAGCGCGTCGCGGTCCGCCTGCGGCAGCGGGAAATCGTTAATAAAGGCGCGAATGTCACGGGCGTTCATGCGATCGGGCGGAATATCGTCCGCCACCGCGCGCCCCGGATCGCCGCTCACGATTTTATCGACGCCAAAGTTGGTTTTATCGAAATAGACGCCGCGGCTTAAGTGGAGATCCGGGTAGAAGGTTTGATCGAAGCTTTTTGCCATGCGCTCAATGCTGACGTTCAGCGTTTTCAGCAGCCCCATCGCGGTTTCGCTGAAGTTATTCGCAGGCGACTGGAAAGATTCGCTGCCGCCGTAGCCGAGCACGGTTTTCCCGTCGACGTGAAATTCGTTGCGCTTGGCATGTCCGCCAAAATCGTCATGGTTATCGAGCAGCAGAATGCGCTGCTGCTTGCCGCGCAGCTCCTGCCAGAAACAGGCGGCGGCAAGGCCACTAATGCCCGCGCCGACAATCACCAGATCGTACTCCTCCTCCACCGGGACGCTGGCCGGGTCAAAGTGCTTACCTTCACGCCCCAGCGCGTGCGCCTGTTCGAACGAGCCCGGATGGTTACCGCGAAGCCCCGTGAGGGTCGGCGGATAATAGAGCGACTGCGCTGCCGTCTGTGGCGAGGCGCGCAGAATTTGCCACGGCGTCATTCCGGCGGCCACGGTGATGGCGACGCCATTAAGAAAATCACGTCGGGTGATTGCCATAGAACTTCCTTAAAGGACAAAAATTATTGTTTTCAGTTTGTTATTTAATGGTACAGAATTTTTGCCTGCCAGACACCCCGGCAGGCGTGGATTGCGGAAGGTTTATGCAGAAAGTTTGCCGGTTTGCGCGACTTCATCGAGCCGCTGCTGCATCTCTTTCAGGTTATCAAGCAGATTGGTATCTGCCTCGGTCGCTGTTTCGCCTTTGCCGGTAATGACAAAGTGGTAATTTTCCTCGCGACAGGTGGCGGTATATTCATACGCCCCGCCCGGCTGCTGTTTTTTGTCGATAGACAGTGACATACATCCTCCTTTCAGTCGTTATCTCTTAAAAGGTAGAGTATTTTCGCGCACTGCGTCAGGGGATCGCCGAAAGCTCAGCCAGCCGGAAGTGATCGGGTTTGAATATGCGCGTGCGGCATGGCGCTTCAAAATGCCAGGTATCATCCGGCGCGAGGTTGAAGGTGATGGCGGTGGTATAACCCACCACCATGCCGTTGCGCAGGAGATTAAACGCCACATAGACCTGCCGTAAGGAGCGGTCGGTAAGGTTTTTGACCATACCTTCAAGGCGCAGTTTCCCCGCCTCGGTTGTCACAAAATGGACATCAGTGAGCGCCACCGGCGCGATATCCGCCCGCGCGCACTGGATAAACAGCGCGCACGCGAGCGCAAACAGGGTTAACAGTCGTTTCATGCATTCTCAGGGTTATGCGGGTGTGATGTCTGTTCAGAATGTTAACTGATTCATAACGCTGATTTAACCAACAAAACCGCTAAAGGGTAAAGGGATGTGAATGTTAAGAGGTAGCGGAATTGGTGTTTATACCGGGCGCTTCACAAACCGCTTACGGACTTCGCGATAACCCTGCGCGTCGTAAAAGTGATGCGCGCGAACGCGGCTTTCACTACTCGAAAGCTCAATCTGCGTGCAACCCTGCGCGCGCCTCGTCGTGAGCGGCTTCAGGCAGCCTCGCGCCAGTTCCCGCGCCGCGTAATGTTTCATCAACTATCAGCGCGGAAATGAGCCCCCATTTTCCGGTTTCATGCAGCGGCTGAATAACGTGCAGCACTATTGCGCCACAAGGCGTCCCGGCGGTTTCGGCCACCAGCACACGTGAACCATTAGCCTCGCTGTGCGCAAGCATTGCGGTCACATCTGGCAAGGCAATCGTATAGCCGAGCTGTTCAAACAGCCGGCAAAGCGCGGGCACATCGTCAATGGTTGCATGGCGAATTATCACTGCTCGCCTCCTTCGCGCCCGGCAGCAGCCAGCGATTTACACAGATACTTCGGCGATTCGGTGTAGCCCTGACGGTAATAGAAGCGATGTGCGTTGCTGCGACGGCTGTGGCAGTGAACCTCAATGCGATCGCAGCCGCGCGCACGGGCAAGCGCTTCGCCTTCACTTTCCAGCAGCCTGCCGATCCCTTTGCTGCGCGCGTTGCTGCTAACGCAGAAATAACTGATACGGCAGAAATCCCCTTTAAGCGCCAGTTGAGGAATAAAATGCAGTGACAGAACGCCCAGCAGCGCGCCATCTTCTTCCGCCACCAGCACTCTTTCATCCGGGTGCACCAGCAGCTCAGCGAGGCGTTGGTCGATAAAGTGCGCCGTATCCAGGTAATCCAGTTCGGTTAATAACGCGCTGATGGCCGTTGCATCAGCAGGCGTCGCGGTTCGGGTCGTTATCATCGTTATCTGTCTCTTTACGCTGGCGAGGTACGAGTGGTGATGGAATGACATTAGCCTGTGCCGCGATAAGTGGCTGTGTCAACAGCGGTTTCTGGGGGCAGTGGTTTGCTATAAGCTAATGAAAACGGCTCTTGCATAACGTAAATATTCCCTGCCGGGCCCTTTTATCGTGATAACCCTGTTATTTCACGTAGGTGAAAAATAATAAAAAAAGCTTATTATTCCTTTTTTACGAGACCCTACAAAGGAAGAGACATGCCGGATCCAGCAACGTATTCAGCGATAGCAGCGACCTGTGCAGCGATTGCCGCAGGAATTAATGCTTACATCGGTTATAAAAACCGTATGGACGCTCTCGATAAGCCAGTTCTAGACAGGCTCATAAAAAAAGCAGAAGAGTGTAACGCCCTAATTATTAAGAACAACCATTTAATGATTTATGAAGATGGTAAAATGGGCGATACATCTCGTATCTATACATTGCTTTATCTTTCCATGAAAGACTGTGAAAGCATTGGCAAAGGCATACCGCTTATAAACAAAATTGGTTATTTTAAAAACCAAAGAAATTCAAAAATTGAAGATCTTAAAGAGTATTTTTTTGACACATTGCACTCAACTATCTGGATTGACCTGAAAGATAAAAATGCGGTAAATAAGTCGAGAAACGAAACTTTATTATCTCAGGCTAAGCGTGTTAGCAAATTTTATGAAAAGCAAATAAAAAGCAAATAATGTCAATATTATTTTTCAGGTAACACTATTATTTACCCGAAAATTTAAATTCGCATTCACTGCCCGCCATGACAAAAGCTGATTTGCCTGTTTATGGCAAATCAGCCCATGACTTTAGTTATGCGTGTTTAATCATCACATGCCGGACGACGGTGTAATCCTCAAGCCCGTACATCGACATATCCTTGCCGTAGCCGGAGAGTTTCTGGCCGCCGTGGGGCATTTCGCTCACCAGCATGAAGTGTGTATTCACCCAGGTGCAGCCATATTGCAGGCGGGCGCTGAGGCGGTGCGCGCGGCCCACGTCGCGGGTCCAGACGGATGACGCCAGGCCATATTGCGAATCGTTGGCATAGGTCAGCGCCTGGGCTTCATCTTCAAACGGCGTCACGCTGATAACCGGGCCGAACACTTCGCGCTGCACGATGGCGTCCTCCTGCTTCGCGTCGGCGAGAACAGTCGGCTGAAAGTAATAGCCCGGCCCGTCGACTTTCGCGCCGCCAGTCACCACGCGAATATGCGGCAGCGCTTTCGCCGCCTCCACCGCCTGGCTCACGCGCTCCAGATGCGCTTGTGAACTAAGCGGCCCGAGTTCGGTGGTTTCATCCTCCGGCGCGCCCGTTTTCAGGCTGCCCACCGCCGCGCCGAGCTTTTCAACGAGCGTGTCGTAAATCCCTTTTTGGGCGTAGATGCGGCACGCCGCCGTACAGTCCTGGCCCGCGTTATAGAACCCAAAAGTGCGAATGCCTTCGACGACGGCGTCGAGATCGGCGTCGTCAAACACCAGCACCGGCGCTTTACCGCCAAGCTCCATATGGGTGCGCTTGATGGACGACGCGGTACGGCTGATGATGTGTTCTCCGGTGGCGATAGAGCCGGTGAGCGACACCATACGCACTTTCTCATGGCTGGTCAGCGGGTCGCCCACCGTCTTCCCGCGGCCAAACAGCACGTTCAATACACCCGCCGGAAAGATATCTTTGGCAAGCTCCGCGAGCTTAAGCGCGGTGAGCGGCGTAATTTCTGAGGGCTTGAGCACCACGCAGTTGCCCGCCGCCAGCGCGGGAGCCAGCTTCCAGGCGGCCATCATCAGCGGGTAGTTCCAGGGCGCGATAGAGGCCACGACGCCCACCGGATCACGGCGGATCATCGACGTGTGTTCCGCCAGATATTCCCCGGCGGCAAGCCCGTTTAAGCAGCGCGCGGCACCGGCAAAGAAGCGGAACACATCCGCCACCGCCGGGATTTCGTCACCCGCCACGCAATGCAGCGGCTTGCCGCAGTTTTTTGATTCAAGCTGCGCAAAGGTCTGCGCGTTGGCCTCAATCACATCGGCAAGCTTGAGCAGCGCCTCGGCGCGCTCTTTTGGCGTGGTGAGACGCCAGTGTTCAAACGCCGCGTCGGCACTCTTCACCGCCGCATCCACCTGTTCCGGGCTGGCTTCGGCAATCTCCAGCAGCACCTCGCCCGTCGCGGGGTTATAGACCGGCAGGCGCTCGCCCTTGCCTTCCACCAGCGCGCCGTTAATCAGTAATTGACTCTGCATAGCGTGTTCCTTTGAGGTTATTTGCCGCTACCGGCGACAGTTTCATCATCGCGCGTCAGCCACCATGCGCCCAGAATAGCGATCATGGTGAGGAGCATGACGCACAGCGCCACCACGTTGGTCACCGGCACGTCGCGCGGACGGCCAAGCTGGTTCAGCAGCCACAGCGGCAGCGTGCGCTCGTGGCCTGCGGTAAACGTGGTGACAATAATTTCATCAAACGAGAGCGCGAAGGCGAGCATGCCGCCCGCCAGCAGCGCGGTGCCAAGATTGGGCATCACGATATAGCGAAAGGTCTGCCAGCCATCGGCACCGAGATCCATCGACGCCTCAATCTGGCTGTATGCCGTGCGCCGCAGCCTCGCTATCACATTATTAAAGACCACCACCACGCAAAAGGTGGCATGGCCGACCACCATCGTGAGAAAGTCCGGTTCGATGTCGAGCTGTTTAAAGGCGGTGAGCAGCGCGATACCGGTGATAATCCCCGGCAGTGCAATGGGCAGCAGCAACAGCAGCGACACCGCGCTTTTGCCGAAAAACTCACGTCGCCAGAGCGCGGCGGCGGCCAGCGTACCAAGCACGAGCGCCAGCAGCGTCGCAAGCGTCGCCACTTTAAGTGACAACGTCACGGATTCGAGAATATCCGCGCGCTGCGCCGCCACCTCAAACCAGCGCAGCGTGAAGCCCTGCGGCGGAAAGCTAAAGGCGGATTCTTCGGTGTTAAAGGCGTAAAGCGCGATAATCGCCAGCGGGAAGTGCAGGAAAATCACGCCGCCCCAGGCGGCGATTTTGAGCGGCCACGGCGCGCGGTCAGAGTGCATCGAACGCTCCCAGGCGCTTCACGAACGCCAGATAAACGGCAATCAGGACAATCGGCACCAGCGTAAACGCCGCCGCCATCGGCATATTGCCAATCGCCCCCTGCTGGGAATAGACCATATTGCCGATGAAAAAGCCCGGCGGGCCGACGAGCTGCGGCACGATGAAATCGCCGAGCGTTAATGAAAACGTGAAAATCGAACCGGCGGCGATGCCCGGCACCGCCAGCGGCAGCACCACGTGGCGAAACGTCTGAGAGGGCCTGGCACCGAGATCGGCGGACGCCTGCAACAGCGACGGCGGCAGACGCTCCAGCGCCGCCTGCACCGGCAGGATCATAAACGGCAGCCAGATATAGACGAACACCAGAAACCGCCCGAGCCCGGAGGTAGAAAGCGTGTTGCCGCCAATGCCCGGCAGCGTCAGCAGCGCGTTAAGCGTCCCTTCCAGCCCCAGATGTTGCAGGAACCACTGCGCCACGCCGTCGCGCGCCAGCAAGAGTGTCCAGGCGTAGGCTTTGACGATATAGCTCGCCCACATCGGCAGCATAACGGCGATATAGAAAAACGCCTTCAGCGAGCCGCGCGTGTAGCGCGCCATATACCAGGCCATCGGAAACGCGAGAATGGCGCAAGCGATGGAAACAGCAACCGCCATGACCAGCGTGCGCACAATGATGTCGTAGTTGGCGGGATTAAACAGCGCGCTCAGGTTGGCGAGCGTGAAATCCGGCGTCACCGACATCGTAAAGTCATCGAAGGTATAAAACCCCTGCCAGAGCAGCGTCAGCAGCGAGCCGAGATAGATAATCCCGAACCACATCAGCGGCGGCAGCAACAGCAGGAACAGCCAGAGATTCGGACGCCGCCACAGCAGCGCCGCCGCGCGTCGCAACGGGCCGCTGGCGCGTGAGGGAGGTGAAAGCGTCATGTCCATCTCACCCCTCTCCCTGCAGCCGAATCATGGCGGCGCGCGCCCAGGAGGCGGTGACCGCCTGCCCCGCGCGCGGCAACGACGCATCGGCCACTGGCGACGGGTTCGCCTGGCTTACCAGCAGCTTTTCGCCGCCCTCAAGCGCCAGCTCCACGCGCGTGGCCGCGCCCTGAAACTGCACCGTCTGCACCGTGCCGCGCACCTGGATGTCGCCAGGCTCGTTAAGCCGGATATGTTCAGGACGCAGCGAAAAGGTGCCTGGCTCGCCGCCGAGGTCACGCATCATGGATTCGCTCAGCACGTTCGCGGTGCCGACAAAACCCGCGACGAACGGCGTGAGCGGGCGCATGTAGAGTTCGCGCGGCGCGTCAATCTGCTCAATACGCCCGTTGTTAAACACCGCCACCCGGTCGGACATCGACAGCGCCTCGCCCTGATCGTGCGTAACGAACACAAACGTAATGCCGAGAGAGCGTTGCAGGTTTTTCAGCTCCACCTGCATCTGCTCGCGCAGTTTGAGATCGAGCGCGCCGAGCGGTTCGTCGAGCAGCAGCACGCGCGGCTGGTTGACCAGCGCCCGGGCGATAGCGACGCGCTGGCGCTGCCCGCCGGAGAGCTGCGACGGTTTGCGCGCATGGGTAAAGCCGAGCGCCACCCGCTCCAGCGCCTCGCGGGCACGGGCAAGCCGCGTTTTTTTATCGACGCCTTTGACCATCAGCCCGTAGGCGACATTCTCCAGCACCGACATATGCGGAAACAGCGCGTAATCCTGAAAGACCGTGTTAACGTCGCGCTCCCACGGCGGCAGCTCGCTGGCTTCGCGCCCGAACAGGCGGATAGCGCCGTCGCTCAGTTGCTCAAAGCCCGCAATCATCCGCAGGCAGGTGGTTTTGCCGGAGCCGGACGGCCCCAGCATCGAGAAAAACTCCCCGTCTTCAATCGTCATGCTGACGTTGTCAACCGCGCGCACGTCGCCGTAGCGCCTGGAAACCTGCTGAAACTCCACTGCGTAAGCCATACGTCCCCCGCGCTTAGCGCCCGCCCATGATGGCGATGTAATCCTGCGTCCAGCGGCTGTAGGGCACATATTTCCCACCCTGCGACACCGGGGTTTTCCAGAAGGCGATTTTGTCGAAGAAGGTAAAGCCGTTGGTTTCGCAGCCTTTCTCGCCAAGCAGCGTGCTGGCCTTACAGCCTTCCGGCACCGCCGGGAGCGAGCCGAACCAGGCGGCGACATCGCCCTGCACTTTCGGCGTCAGCGACCAGTTCATCCATTGATAGGCGCAGTTAGGGTGTTTCGCGTCGGCATGCAGCATGGTGGTGTCGGCCCAGCCGGTCACGCCCTCTTTCGGGAAAACGGTGGCGATGGGCTGGCCTTCGTTTTTCAGCGCGTTCGCCTGGTATGGCCAGGCGCTGGCGGCCACGACGCCCTCGTTTTTGAAATCGCTCATCTGCACCGTGGTGTCGTGCCAGTAGCGGTGGATCAGCTGATGCTGATCGCGCAGCACTTTGAGTACCGCGCCATACTGCGCCTCGGTCAGTTGATATGGATCGGTGATGCCGAGCTCAGGCTGGGTCGCTTTGACGTAAAGCGCCGCGTCGGCGATATAAATCGGCCCGTCGTAGGCCTGCACGCGGCCCTGATTGGATTTGCCATCCGCCAGCGTTTGTTTTACAAACAGCACCGCCCAGCTGTCCGGCGGCGTCGGGAACGCTTTGGTGTTGTACATCAGCAGGTTTGGCCCCCACTGGTACGGCGTGCCGTAGACTTTACCGTCGAGGTTAAACCATTCGCCTTTGACGAGGCGCGGGTCGACATTTTTCCAGTTCGGGATGAGCGCGGTGTTAATCGGCTGTACGCGTTTGCCCATGATGAGGCGCAGCGAGGCGTCGCCGGAGGCCGTGACCAGATCGTAACCGCCTTTCGCCATCAAACTGACCATTTCATCGGACGTAGCGGCGGTTTTGACATTCACCGCGCAGCCGGTCGATTTTTCAAACTCCGTCACCCAGTCATAAGCTTTGTCGGTCTGGCCGCGTTCGATATAGCCCGGCCACGCGATAATATCGAGGCGGCCTTCCCCCTGGCCGAGTTGGGAAGGCGGCTCGGCGGCGCTGGCGATACTGGTCGTCAGGCACAGCGCGGCGGCCGCGCTAAGCGCGAAGGATTTGGTCATGGTCGTTGCTCCTGTCTGAATGATGAGTCGGCCGCCGTGCCGTAAAAATATCTCCCAAAATAACCATATACAGGCACAGATAAACGCGCCTGCGGGCGCTGGCGGAATTTATTCAGGTTGTGACAAACCGCGCACTCTTTATTGTTTCAGCGCTGTCGTTGCATAAATCAGGTGGTGGTTTTTCACAGTGTAGACAGGCGCTTAGCGATGTGAAGCCTTTTCCGTTAACTATTATGATTTCATATGTCCGAGCGGAAAGACGATTAACAGAAATAATCGCTGTGGAATAAGCCTGAATCAGGCATGGTTTTTTATTTCGGCAATAACCTTTTCTTTATTTGAGAATATAAACGCGCATTACCGAAAGGTTATTTCGCGCGTTTATCGCTTCATTGCGGCGTTTTCGCCATTGCCTCGCGGATGAGCCGCGCGAGCGTCTTCACCGCCTGCTCTTCGCGCTCGCCCCACGCCCAGGAGGCGTTAAAGCGAAAATAGTTATGCCAGCGCGCGCTGGTGGTGAACATTTTGCCGGGCGCAATGCTTATCTGGTGCGCCAGCGCCTGCTCGTGAAGCTTTCCTGCATCCAGCGCCGTGGGTAGCTCTATCCAGAGGAAATAGCCGCTTTCACTGCGGTGAATTTTAACCGCCTGTGGAAAGTGGCGGCGCAGCGACTGCCACGCCGCCTGTTTGCGTTCCGCCAGCACGCGGCGCAGACGCCGCAGGTGGGTGTCGTAGCGTCGCGTGGCGAGATAATCCACCAGCGCCATCTGCATCGGCGAGCTGGTAGAGAGCGTGCTCATCAGCTGAAGCTGCTGGATGCGCTGCGCATGGCGGCCCGCCGCCACCCAACCGATGCGAAACCCCGCTACCAGACATTTGGAAAACGACGAACAGTGCAGCGTCAGCCCCTGGTCATCCCAGGCTTTCACCGGCAGCGGTTTCTCGCGCCCGTAGTAAAGCTCGCTGTAAACATCATCTTCAATCAGCACCACGTTGTAGCGCGAAAGCAGCGCCATCAGCTGCTGTTTTTTCTGCGCGCTCAGCGTAAAGCCGAGCGGGTTCTGGGCGTTGCTCATCAGCCAGCAGGCTTTCACCGGGTACTCCTGCAGCGCCTTTTCGAGCGCCGCGAGATCGATGCCGTTGACCGCGTCGGTCGCCACAGAGAGCGCCTTCAGCCGTAAACGCTCCAGCGCCTGAAGCGCGCCGTAAAAACAGGGGTTTTCGACAATCACCCAGTCGCCAGGCTCGGTGACGGCCTGGAGGCTCAGGTTTAAGGCTTCGAGCGCCCCTGCGGTGATGACGATTTCATCGGGCGAGACGTTCATGCCCTGCATCGCGTATCGCCGGGCGATGGCGTGGCGCAGCGCCTCGTTGCCCGGCGGCAGGTTCTCAATCACGCTCATGGCGTTGGCCGAGCGGCTGACGCTTGAGAGCGAGCGGTTAAGCTGTGCCAGTGGAAAGAGGCGCGGATCGGGAAACGCCGAGCCGAACGGCACCACGGCGGCGTCGGTGCTCGCCTGGAGCACATCGAAAATATAGGTGTTGATGTCCACCTGCTCGTCGCGCGTCACCTGTTCGAGCGCCTCCGGCGCGCGCGGCGTGGGCTTCGGGGCGACGTAGTAACCGGACTGCGGGCGCGCCACGATGATCCCCTGACTTTCCAGCGTCTGATAGGCGTGGCTCACGGTCATAAAGCTCATGCCGCTGCTGACCACCTGCTCGCGCAGGGACGGCAGCCGGTCGCCAGGGTGCCACACCCCGAGGGCAATCTGATCGGTTATCTGCTGAGCCAGCCGCTGGTATTTTTTCATCGCACCTCGCGGCATCCGGCCGCATTCACAAGGGGTTAACGCAGAGCGCGTATCATCGTGCCGTCTGGTTAGATCAGGCAAGCAAAATCGCAACTTTTTATTTAACTGTTATAGTCAAATAACGTTTTTCTGTTTCTGCACGTTCGTGCTGCCCCGGATTACCATGATCGCGGACAACATTATGTCATGAGGTTTGCATGTTTGGTTTAGATGCGTTTCATCTGGCAAGGATTCAGTTCGCCTTTACTGTCTCTTTCCACATTATTTTCCCCGCTATCACTATCGGTCTCGCCAGCTATCTGGCGGTGCTGGAAGGACTGTGGGTGAAAACAAAAAATCCGGTATGGCGCTCGCTGTACCATTTCTGGTCGAAAATTTTCGCCGTTAACTTCGGGATGGGCGTGGTCTCAGGCCTGGTGATGGCCTATCAGTTCGGTACGAACTGGAGCGGCTTTTCGCAGTTTGCGGGGAGCATTACCGGCCCGCTGCTGACCTACGAAGTGTTGACCGCCTTCTTCCTCGAAGCCGGTTTCCTCGGCGTGATGCTGTTTGGCTGGAATAAAGTCGGCCCCGGCCTGCACTTTTTCTCCACCTGCATGGTGGCGCTCGGCACGCTGATTTCGACCTTCTGGATCCTCGCCTCCAACAGCTGGATGCACACGCCGCAGGGCTTTGAGATCCACAACGGCCAGGTGGTGCCGGTGGACTGGGTGGCGGTAATTTTCAACCCCTCCTTCCCGTACCGCCTGCTGCATATGTCGATAGCGGCGTTTTTAAGCAGCGCGTTTTTTGTCGGCGCGTCTGCCGCCTGGCATCTGCTGCGCGGCAACGATACACCCGCGATTCGCCGCATGTTCTCTATGGCGCTGTGGATGGCGCTGATTGTTGCTCCCATTCAGGCGATGATTGGCGATATGCACGGGCTGAATACGCTTAAACATCAGCCCGCCAAAATCGCGGCCATCGAAGGCCACTGGGAGAACCCGCCGGGCGAGGCGACGCCGCTGACGCTCTTCGGCATCCCCGATATGGACGAAGAACGCACCAAATACGCGCTGGAAGTACCAAAACTCGGCAGCATTATCCTGACCCACAGCCTCGATAAACAGGTGCCGGCGCTTAAGGAGTTCCCGAAAGAAGATCGGCCGAACTCCACCATCGTGTTCTGGTCGTTCCGCATTATGGTGGCGATGGGGCTTTTGATGATCCTTGTTGGTGTGATTAGCGTCTGGCTGCGTTACAAGAACCGCCTCTACACGTCTCGCCCCTTCCACCACTTCGCGCTCTGGATGGGCCCGGCCGGGCTGATTGCCATTCTCGCGGGCTGGGTGACGACCGAAGTGGGTCGCCAGCCGTGGGTCGTGTACGGGCTGCAACGCACCCGCGACGCGGTTTCCGGCCACGGCGATCTGCAGATGAGCCTGAGCCTTATCGCCTTTATCGTGGTTTATACCTCGGTCTTCGGCGTCGGCTACAGCTATATGGTACGACTGATTAAAAAAGGGCCGCAGCCGCTGGACGATATCCCTTCCAGCACCGACGGCAGACCCGCGCGTCCGCTGTCGGCGGCAGGCGAATCTCTGGATAGCGCAGAGGAGAAAGCGTAATGGGTATCGATCTCTCCATTATCTGGTTCGTGATTATCGTCTTCGCCACGCTGATGTATATCGTGATGGACGGCTTTGATCTCGGCATCGGCATTCTGTTCCCGTTTGTGCGTGACGGCCACGACCGCGATGTGATGGTTAACAGCGTGGCCCCGGTGTGGGACGGCAACGAAACCTGGCTGGTGCTGGGCGGCGCGGGCCTGTTCGGCGCGTTTCCGCTGGCCTACGCGGTGATTATCGACGCGCTGACCATTCCGCTGACGCTGATGCTGATTGGCCTTATCTTTCGCGGCGTGGCGTTTGAGTTCCGCTTTAAAGCGACGCCTGCCCACCGCCCCTTCTGGGATAAGGCGTTTCTGAGCGGCTCGATTCTGGCGACGTTCTGCCAGGGCGTGGTGGTGGGCGCGGTGATCAACGGCTTTAAAGTCACAGGCCGCACCTTCAGCGGTTCGGCGCTCGACTGGCTGACGCCATTTAACCTCTTCTGCGGCGTGGGGCTGGTGGTGGCCTATGCACTGCTCGGCGCAAGCTGGATTGTCATGAAGAGCGAAAACCAGCTGCACCAGAATATGCGTCGCCTCGCGCGTTTGCTGCTGCTGGCGCTGCTGGCGGTGATCGTTATTATCAGCGTCTGGACGCCGCTCGCCCATCAGGCGGTTTCCGATCGCTGGTTCACGCTGCCTAATCTCTGGTTCCTGCTGCCGGTGCCGGTACTGGTGGCGCTGTTCAGCCTCTGGCTGTGGCGCAAGCTTGCGGACCCGGAGAGCCACACGCTGCCGTTCGTGCTGACGCTGGGGCTGATTTTCTTAGGCTTCAGCGGGCTTGGCATCAGCATCTGGCCTCACATCATTCCGCCTGATATCACGCTTTGGGAGGCCGCCGCGCCGCCGGCAAGCCAGGGCTTTATGCTGGTGGGCGCGCTGCTGATTATCCCGATAATTCTGGTCTATACCTTCTGGAGCTACTACGTGTTCCGCGGCAAAGTTCAGCCTGGGGAGGGCTATCACTGATGGAACATCACGATTCGCCGCGCTGGAAAAAGCTGCTGTGGCTGGTGGTTATCTGGTCCGCGAGCGTTCTGGCGCTCGGCGCGGTCAGCATGGTGTTGCGCCTGCTGATGAGCGCCGCCGGGTTAAAAACCCACTAATCTTCTTTCAGGCCAGCCTTCGCGCTGGCCTTTTTCTTCCCCCACCGCGTTTAAATTCCGTTTATTGAAAGTTGTCTGCACAGGCGATACGATTAAACAATCCATCCAGACGGATTGTTTATTATGAGCAAAGCACATCATCGTTCAAAATCACCCGAGGCGCTGCGCCAGACGCTGCTGGAATGCGCCGCCGGAGTTATCGCCGAGCAAGGTCTGACGGGCCTTACGCAGGAAAAAGTCATTCGCCGCGCCGGGATCAGCAAAGGCGGTTTACAGCACCACTTCCCGACCCGCCAGGCGCTGGTGGACGGCGTGATGCACCACCTTGAACAGGCGCTGCTGGAAGAGATCCAGACGCTGATGGCGCAGGATCCGAACCCGAATGGCCGCGCCACCCGCGCTTATATTCACGCCTGTGTCAGAAAAATGCCGGACAGTGAACAGGCCATGCAACGCGCGCTGATGACGGCGATTTTCGCCGACCCGGCCCTTCAGCAGCGCTGGGGCGTCTTTCTGCGGGACGCCCTGCCGCGCGACGACGACGAACACGCCTCGCCGGACGTCGCACGGCGTCGGTTGCTCTGCCGCACGACGGCAGATGGATTCTGGTTTGCCGCGCTCTGCGGCGACCACACGGTGCCGCCTGACGATCGGGCGGCGTTAATCGAAACTCTACTGGCAATGACGGAGTAACATCATGACCTGGCTGCTGCTCTCTGTGGCGATTGTGTGTGAAGTGATTGGCACGACATTTTTAAAGCTCTCTGAAGGCTTTACCCGTCTGCTGCCGACGCTGGTAACGGCGGTCTGTTACGGCATCGCGTTCTGGTGTTTAAGCGTCACCATGCGCACCATTCCGACCGGCATTATTTACGCTATCTGGTCTGGCGTCGGCGTCGTGCTGATTGGCGTGGTGGGCTGGATTTTTCTCGGCCAGAAGCTCGATCTGCCTGCCATGCTCGGCATGGGGCTGATTATCGCGGGCGTACTCGTGATAAACCTGTTCTCCCACGCCGTCGCGCATTGATTTTCCGCCGGGCCTGTTCGCCCGGCCATCGCGTTTTCTTATTATTCCCCCTGTCTGGCCTGAATTTATCGCCCTTTCAACCTAAGGATAATCCTAAGCGAGAAAATAGTTTTATATAACGCACAAAAATAAAGGCTCAGTATTATTAAGCCTATAAGCGCAGCGGCAAATAAATATATCATTTGAAATTTCCGCGACTATTCCGTGAAATGATAATCACCATAAGAAACCAATTATCTCGCCGCGCTTATTTTCATTCGAAATAGCGGTATGTATTTTTTTGTCATTTATATGGATGGGAAGCGGTATTTATAAAATATAAAAAGCGCGCCACATCGCACCGGGTATTCCTCCGCTACCTTATGCTCACCCTGGCTTTCAGGTATTTCATTTAACGAGGTTTATCATGGTGCAGCAATCAGCAGTGCTGGATAAAGTGACGCCTGCCCAGGACCGACTGACGGTCCGGGAGAAATTAGGTTTCGGATTTGGTGATGCGGCCTGCAATATGAGCTGGGGGCCGGTAACCATGTTTTTAACCTGGTTTTATACCGATATATTTGGCTTAAACGCCGCGCTTATCGCCACGATGTTTTTAGTGGTACGGCTGCTCGATGCGTTTATTGATCCGGTCATCGGCGCGCTGGCGGACCGTTACCCGACCCGCCACGGCCGTTTTCGCCCGTGGATCCTCTACGGCTGCGTGCCCTTTTGCGCCATCTGTATTTTTGCGTTTTATACGCCGGATTTAAGCACCGGCGCGAAAGAGATTTACGCCTTCGTCACCTATTTACTGCTCTCGGTACTTTACAGCACCGTGAATATTCCTTACTGCTCGCTTGGCAGCGTGATCACCGCGAACCCGGTAGACCGCGTGGCCTGCCAGTCCTATCGCTTCACCATGGCTAACAGCGCCGTGCTGCTCTGCTCTCTGACGTTGCTGCCGCTGGTGGATTATCTCGGCGGCGGCAACCAGCAAAAAGGCTTTTTTATTACCAACGCGATGTTCTCGGTTATCGGCCTGTGCCTGTTTTTACTCTGCTTTTTTAATACCCGCGAACGCATTATGCCGCAGCGCGAAAAGCAGGAAAATATCGTGCGTAATTTCCGCTCGGCCTTTAAAAATGACCAGTGGCTGATGGTCGTCGCCGGGATGTTTATTGGCTGTATTCCGGCGTTCGTCTGTGGCGGCGCGACTATCTATTTCACCAAATATTTAATGCATCTCGATAACACCATGACGACGCTGTTTATCAGTATTGGCGTGGTCGCCTGCGTGCTCGGTAATCTCGCGACGAGTTTCGTCACCCGTTATATTTGCAAAGTGAAACTGTATATCGCGGTGGGTTTTATTACGGCCGCCATTTCCGTCGTGATTTATTTTGTCGACCCGCAAAATGTGATGCTGATCTTTATTCTGAATACGCTGCGCGCGTGGATTGGCGCGATTACCGTTCCGGTATTCTGGTCGTTTATCGCCGATGCCGACGATTATGGCGAATGGAAACTCAAAAAACGCATGTCCGGTATTTATGCCTCCGGCAACCTGTTTGCGCTGAAAGTGAGCCTCGCCATCGGCGGTGCCATTACCGCGCTGGTGCTTTCCGCCACGCATTATGTTCCTGAAGCCGCCGTGCAGGCACCCGCGACACAGCAGGCCATTATGATGCTGATTACTTTTATTCCGGCCATCGGCGGCGTACTGACCTCCACCATTTTCCTGTTTTATAAGCTCGACAAAAAGACGATGCAGAAAATTCAGGATGACCTGAGCGTCGGCAAATATGCCAGCGATGCCGCCCTTCGTTAATAAGGAGACGTTATGACCACGCTTTCATTTACGCTCGACCCGCAGAACGTGATTTCCGCCATCGACCCGCGCCTGTTTGGCTCGTTCATTGAACATCTGGGCCGCGCGGTCTATACCGGCGTCTATGAGCCTGAGCATCCGCTCGCGGATGAGGACGGGTTTCGTAAGGACGTGATTGATCTCGTCAAAGGGCTGCACGTCACCACGGTGCGCTACCCCGGCGGCAATTATGTCTCCGGCTTTAACTGGCGCGACAGCATCGGCCCGAAAGCAGAGCGCCCGGTGCGCCTCGATTACGCCTGGATAAGTAAAGAGACCAACCAGTTTGGCATTGATGAGTTTGCCCGCTGGTGCGAAAAAACCGGCGTCGAGCCGATGATCGCCGTGAACCTTGGCACCGGCACGCCGCAGGAGGCGGGCTATTTCGCCGAGTACTGCAACCACCCCGGCGGCACGACACTCAGCGATTTGCGCATTCAGCATGGACGTCGCGAACCGTATAACTTTCGCCTGTGGTGTCTTGGCAATGAGATGGACGGGCCGTGGCAGACCGGCCAGATGAACGCCCGCGAGTATGCACACAAGGCGCGCGAAACCGCGAAAATCCTGCGCTGTATCGACCCTAAAGCGCAGCTGGTGGCGTGCGGCAGCTCCAGCTCGGCGATGACGACCTTCCCGGAGTGGGATCGCATCGTGCTGGAGGAGCTGTACGATTACGTCGATTTTATCTCCTGTCATCAGTATTACGAGAACGAAGGCAGCGAGACCGATTTTCTCGCCTCGTTCGTCAATATGGATAATTTCATCGAAACCATCGTCAGCACCGCCAATTACGCCAAAGCGGTGCGGCGCAGTAATAAAGAGATGATGATCTCCTTTGACGAGTGGAACGTCTGGTATCTGCGCGGCGATCCGTGGGACGCGCCGATGAAAGATCCGGCGAACCGCTTCCGTGAGGCCCCGCCGCTGCTGGAAGACCGCTACTCGTTCCTCGACGCGCTGGTGATGGGCGGCCTGCTCTGCTCGCTGCTGAACCACGCCGACCGGGTGAAAATGGCGAGCCTGGCGCAGTTGGTGAACGTGATTGCGCCGATTTTCACCGAGCCTGGCAAAGGCGCGCTCTGCCAGACGCTTTACTGGCCGTTTGAGATGGTCGCGAGCGTCAGCGACGGCGTGGTGTTGCGCCACCAGCTGCCCGTGCCAACTTTTGCGAGCAAATATGGCGACGCCCGCAGCGTTCAGTCGTCAGTGGTGTATAACGAGGCACGCGGCGAAATTTATCTATTCGCCGTGAACTGCGATTTCACTACCGCTTATGAGCTTGATATCAACCTGCCCGCCTTCAGCGACTGCCGTCTGAAAGAGCACAGCGTGCTGCGCAGCGACGATCTGTACGCGAAAAACACTTTCGACGATCCGAACCGCGTGCGCCCGGAGATTATCGATTACCCGCACGGCAGCCTGCGTGAGAACACGCTCACGCTCGCGCCGCTGACCTGGAACCGTATCACGCTGTCGGTCCCCCGCGCGTAAAGGAGAACGCCCCGCGCGTACGGAATAAAACCTCTGACAGGTCCGCACCGCCGTTTACGAACGGCGGTAAGGCCGCCTTATGCCCAAAAACTGACAACAATAAGAGAGACACGATGAAAAAGATGATGGTACTGCCCTGTGTGTTCAGCCTGCTTGCACCCTGTGCGATGGCGGAAATAAAAGTGAATACGCCGCAGGGCGATCTGAAATTCTACGGCGATGTGGAGTTTAACGTCGATGCGGCGAGCCGCACCGGGCAGCTTACGTCGTTGCGCACCTCTGACGATAAAGACTGGAAACCGGGCGACCATGAAAAATGGGATGTCAACGGCCGTATTCTTTTGGGCGTGGATGGTTACCGCGAGAAAAACGGCAATTTCGCAGGCTTCACGGTGCAGCCGCTCGCGGATCTGTCGGGGCATACCAATCTTGATGACGCGGCGTTTTACTTCGGTCAGCCGCAGGCCTGGAAAATCAAGGTCGGTCGTTTTGAAGCCTACGACATGTTCCCGCTCAATCAGGACACCTTTATTCAGTATTCCGGCAACACCGCGAACGATATTTACGGCGACGGCTTCGGCTACGTCTACATGATGAAAGAGGGCCGCGGGCGCAGCAGCAACGGCGGCGCGGTGCAGTTCAGCGGCGAATACGGCAACTGGTATTTCGAGCTGAACAATATGGTGAAAGACGGCACCACGCTGTTTGCCGACGACACCTATCACGGCAACGCGCTGGAGAATAAAAAGAACGTTATCTATATGCGCCCGGTGGTTGCGTGGCGCGACGACCACTTCTCCGCCGCCGTGGCGATGGAAACCAACGTGGTGAGCAACGCTTACGGCTATAACGACGCCCAGGGGCGTTTTCAGGATCAGTCAGACCGCACCGGCTATGGCGCGACCTTCACATGGAACAGCCTGAAGAACGATCCGGACGACGGTACGGTGATTAACATCAATACCGCGTATATGGATGCCGATGACGAAACCGACTTCAGCGCCGGGGCCAACGTGCTGTGGCGTCATCTGGAACTTGGTTATATCTACGCGCACAACAATATTGATGACTTCAATATGTCGAGCGTCGGTGAAGAAGACGGCCAGCTGAAATACCCCGGCAAATATGACATTCACACCGTGCATCTCTCCTACGGTTTCACCAACGTGATGGATATGGACAACTTCAATATCTATCTCGGCGCTTACTGGTCGCAGCTCTCGCTTAAAGAGAGCGACTACGATAACGAAGGCGATAAAGACCGCTACGGCGCACGCGTGCGCTTTAAATATTTCTTCTGATGCCCTCGCCCCTTCGCGCCCGCGGAGGGGCCAAATATATTTTCCGCATTTAGATAGCGATTTTTGTTGGTTCTCATCCCCGACGCCCTGCGTTTTTATAACGTCGACAGACAGTTAATAATAACGGACGATAAGGGACATTCACCATGCACTTTTCCATTACCGCGCGCGGCGTGGCGCTCGGCCTCGCGTTTGGTCTGATCAATACGGCAAGCGCCGCGCCGGTGAAAGGCGGCACGCTGATTTATCTGGAGCAGCAGGCGCACACGACGCTCTACCCGCCCGCAGGGGGTTTTTACCCCAACGGCGGCATCCTGAACCAGATAACCGATAAGCTCACCTGGCAGAACCCGAAAACGCTGGAAATAGAGCCGTGGATAGCGCAGTCCTGGAGCAGCAACGCGGATAAAACCGAATACACCTTTAAAATCCGTCCCGGCGTGACGTTCTCTGACGGCACGCCGCTTGACGCCACAGCCGTAGCGAAAAATTTCGATACCTACGGGCTTGGCAATAAGGCGCAGCGCCTGCCGGTTTCCGAGGTGATTAACAACTACCAGCGCAGCGAAGTCATCGATCCGCTGACCGTGAAGTTTTACTTCAGCAAACCCTCGCCCGGCTTTTTACAGGGCACCTCGGCGATTGGCTCCGGGCTGGTGTCGCTCAGTACGCTCGCGCGCAATCTTGATGAGCTTGGCGACGCGCGCCATATCATCGGCTCCGGCCCGTTTGTGGTGCAGAGCGAGACGCTGGGCCGCGAGGTGAATCTTATCGCGCGCAAGGATTACCGGTGGGGGCCGCAGAACAGCACGCAGCAAGGCCCGGCGAATCTCGACGGCATTAAGATTGTGGTGACGCCCGAAGACAGCGTGCGCATCGGCGCGCTGCTGGCAGGCCAGGCGGACGCCATTCGCCAGGTACAGGCGTATGATGAAAAACAGGCGGCGGATCAGCAGTTCCCCATCTATGCCGCGCCGACCCGTGGCGTCAATGACAGCATCGCCTTTCGCCCCGCCAACCCGCTGGTGGCTGACCTGAAAGTGCGCCAGGCGCTGCTTCACGCGACCAACGCGCGCCAGATTGTCGATACCCTCTTTTCACCGAACTATCCGGTCGCTACTTCTGTGGTGGCGAAAAGCGCGCCTGGCTATCGCGATTTAAGCGCCAGACTGACCTTTGACCCGGCGCTTGCGAACCGTCTGCTGGACGAAGCGGGCTGGCAAAAAGGTGCGAACGGGATTCGAACCAAAGCGGGACAGCCGCTGAGCCTGACCGTCTATGAATCGCTGCCGCAGCCGCAGAATAAAGAGGTGCTGCAACTGGTGGCGCAGCAGTGGAAACAAGTGGGCGTGCAGCTCAACGTGCGCGCGGGCGACGCGGGCACCAAAGCGCAGGACAGCCTCGATCCGGCCAAAACGCCGGTTAACGTGGTGGAAGTGGGCCGCGCCGATCCGGACGTTATCAAAAGCCAGTTCCACCCGTTAAACCGCGACGCGCTGCTGCAAAAAGGCGGCCTGAGCCAGAAAACCGATTTTATCGACGACAAGCTTAATACGCTGCTCACCACCATCGCCTCGGAGGTTGACCCGCAAAAACGTCTCGCGGCAGCGGGCGACGCGCAGGCGTATCTCATCGATAACGCCTACATCATTCCGATCTTTGAAGAGCCGCAGGTCTACGCCGCCGCGCCGTGGGTGAAAAACCTCACGTTTGAAGCGGTAGGCCGTCCGAGCTTTTACGGCGTCTGGCTGGAGAAACACTGATGGACGGGCGTTATCTCGGCGCGCGCGTCGGTCAGGCGCTGCTGGTGCTGTGGGCGAGCTTTACCGTCTCGTTTGTGCTGCTGCAACTGCTGCCGGGCGATGCGATCGCCATTAAGTTTCAGAACCCGGAACTGGGGTTAAACGCCGCCCAGATAGCGCAGATGCGCACCGCCTACGGTGCGGACGCGCCGCTGTGGCGGCAATATCTGGAAAGCCTCGGCGGTGCGGTGCGTGGTGATTTCGGCTTTTCCCTTCAGGCGGGCGTCCCTGTGAGCGCCCTGCTCGCCGCCAGCCTCCCCGCCACGCTACGCCTCGCCGCGCTCGGGTTTACGCTGGCGCTGGTTATCGCCGTCCTGCTCGCCGCGCTCTCCACGCTGAGCTATGGTCGCGCGCTGCGTCGGGCGTTCGCGGCGCTGCCGTCGCTGTTTGTCGCGGTGCCGACGTTCTGGCTCGGGATTACGCTTATTCAGCTTTTTTCTTTCCAGTGGCGGCTGATCCCGGTGATTAATCCGGGCTTCTGGGAGGGGCTGATACTGCCGGTGATGACGCTTGCGGTGCCCATCAGCGCCCCGCTGGCGCAACTGTTGATTCGCAATATTGACGTCGTGATGCACCAGCCGTTTGTCACCGTCGCGCGCGCCAAAGGCGCCAGCCACCGCGGCGTGCTGTGGCGTCACGTGGCGCGCAACGCCCTGCTGCCGGTGCTGACCGTCGCGGGCCTGCTGCTGGGTGAACTTATCGCCGGCGCGCTGGTGACTGAAACCGTGTTTGGCTTAAACGGGCTGGGGCAACTGACCCGCGACGCGGTGAATAATCAGGATCTGGCGGTGTTACAGGCGATTGTGCTGGTGGCGGCGTTTGGGTTTGTTCTCATCAACCTGCTGGTGGATCTGCTCTATCCGCTGCTCGATCCCCGGCTGTCACTGTCGCGGAGGGCCGCCTGATGACCACACTTGATCTCTCACACATCCGGGCGCGCCGCACGCGCTTTCTGCGCCGCCCGGATCTGCCGCCAGGGCTGGCGCTCACCTGGCTCACGCTTTTGCTGGCCGCGCTGTGGGCGCTCTTTCCGTCCCTCTTTACCGCATTTGATCCGCTTACCGGCACGCCGGGCGCGCAGCGTCTGCCGCCGGGAGCCGAACACTGGCTCGGCACCGATCAACTGGGGCGCGATCTTTACGCCCGGCTGGTCTGGGGCGCGTCGCATACGCTCAGCGGCGCGCTGGTGGCTGTCGCGCTGGGGCTTGGCGCAGGCACGCTCTATGGCGTCGTAGCCGGTGCCGCGGGCGGGCGCACCGAGCAATGGCTGATGCGACTGGTGGATGTGCTGCTCGCGATCCCCGGCCTGCTGCTGGCGCTGTGCGTCATTATCCTGCTCGGTTTTGGCACGGTGAACGCCGCGCTGGCGGTGGGCGTCACCTCGGTGGCGAGCTTTGCGCGTCTTGCCCGCGCCGAAGTCGTCCGCGTGCGGCATACCGATTATGTCGAGGCGGCGATCGCCTGCGGCGGCACGTTCTTCAGCACGCTGTGGCGACATATCCTGCCCAATTCGCTGACCTCGGTGCTGGCCTTCGCGGCGCTCCAGTTTGGCAACGCCATTCTTGCGCTTTCCACGCTGAGCTTTCTCGGTTACGGCACGCCGCCGCCCACGCCGGAATGGGGGCTGCTCATTGCCGAAGGGCGCAACTATCTCTCAACCGCCTGGTGGCTCACCACCTTCCCCGGCCTTGCGGCCATCGCCGTGGTGCTGGCCGCCAATACCCTCAGCCACTATTACACCCGGAGAGCATGATGAGCGAACCTGTACTGGACGTGCGCAATCTGAGCCTCGGCTGGCGTCACGGGCGCGACGTGCGCCGCGTGGTTCATAACGTCTCTTTTTCCGTCGCTCCCGGCGAAGTGCTGGCGATTGTCGGCGAATCCGGCTCCGGCAAGACGACGCTCGCGCAGACGATTATCGGGCTTGCGGGCGAAAACGGCGTCTGGCTGGGCGGGGATATCCGCCTGAACGGCGAAGCGATTACCCACGCGAGTGAGAGGCGGATGAACGCGCTGCGCGGCAAAGTTATCAGCCTGGTGCCGCAGGACCCCGGCAGTTCGCTGAACCCGGTGAAAACCATCGGCGATCAGGTCGCAGAGGTGTTAGCGCTTCACACCGGGCTTAGCCGACGCGCGCGTGACGCGGAAGTGGCGGCGCTGCTTGCACGCGTCGGGCTGAGCGAACCGGCGCTGCGGGCGAAACAGTATCCGCACCAGCTCTCCGGCGGCATGAAACAGCGGGTGCTGATCGCCATTGCGCTGGCGCTGAAGCCTGCGCTTATCATCGCCGATGAGCCCACCAGCGCGCTGGATGTGACGGTGCAGGCGCGCATTCTCGATCTGCTGGATGAACTGCGTCGCGACGCCGGTACCGCCGTGCTGTTTATCACGCACGATCTGGCGCTCGCCGCCTCGCGTGCCGACCGGCTGCTGGTATTTCGCCACGGTGAGATCCAGGAGCTGGGGAGTGCCGCGCAAATTACCCACGCGCCGCGCGCGGCCTATACCCGGCAGCTCTTTGCCGACGCCCCGGCGTTCGCCGACGGCTTTCGCCCACGCCCGGCGCGAAATGGCCCGCCGGCTGCGGAGATCCGCGCGCTGACGCAGCGTTTTACGCTCGGCGGCGGCCATACGCTGACCGCGCTGGACGCGGTAAACCTGACGCTGGAGCGCGGCATGACCCATGCGCTGGTGGGCGAATCCGGCAGCGGCAAAACCACGCTGGCGCGCATTTTGCTCGGTTTTCAGACGCCTGTCAGCGGCACGGTGACAGTTGATGGCAACGAGTACGGCACGCTCAGCCGCGAGGCACGCCGCCCGCTGCGCCAGACGATTCAGATGGTGTGGCAGAACCCGTTTTCGTCGCTCGACCCGCGCCAGAGTCTGTTTTCCATCATTGAGGAGCCGCTTCGCAACTTTACCCGCCTCTCCCGCGCCGAGCGGCGCGAGAAGGTGTATGACATGGCCGCGCGCGTGGCGCTGGCTCCTGCGCTACTGGCGCATAAGCCGCATCAGCTCTCCGGCGGACAGCGTCAGCGCGTCGCGATTGCGCGGGCGCTCATCCCCGGCCCGCAAATCGTCATTCTTGATGAGGCGACGTCAGCGCTGGATGTCACCGTGCAGGCGCAGATCCTGTCGCTGCTTGAAACCCTGCAGGATGAGCTTGGCCTCACCTACCTGTTTATCTCCCACGATCTGGCGACCGTGCGCCGCTTCGCGCATCAGGTCTCGGTGCTGCGCGCCGGAAAGCTTGTGGAGCATGGCGATGTCGCCACGGTCTTCCGCGCGCCGCAAAACGACTACACGCGCCAGTTGCTTAACGCCATTCCGGCGCCCCGCCCGTTGAATAAGGATGTCGCATGACCCAAAAACGCTTAGGTTTTTTCACCCGCCTGCTGGACCGCGTCAGCGCCGCCGAGCGCTACCGCCTCGCCACCGAGCAAATCCTGCACGCCGAGCACAGCGGCTTTGACACCGCCTGGGTGGCGCAGCATCACTTTCATGAAGCGGAAGGCGGGCTGCCCTCGCCGCTGCTGTTTTTAGCGCACGTGGCGGCGCAGACCCGGCGCATCCGGCTCGGTACGGGGATCATTACGCTGCCGATGGAATCACCGCTGCGCGTGGCGGAAGACGCCGCCGTGCTGGATCTGCTTAGCGGCGGGCGCGTGGAGCTGGGGCTGGGCTCCGGCGGCACGCCCTCCTCGTTCCCGCCGTTCGGGCTGCAAAGCGAGGAACGCGGCGAGGCGTATGGGCGTCATCTGGCGTTGTTGCGCGCGGCGCTGAACGATGAGCCGCTGGCGGGCACCGATAATCATCTCTACCCGGCGGCGCGCGGGTTGCGCCTGCGGCTCTGGCAGGCGACGTTTTCAGTGGATGGCGGCGCGCGTGCCGGACGCGCCGGTGACGGCCTGATGCTGTCACGCACCCAGCCACGCCCGGCGGGCGAGCCGGATATGCCGCTGGACGCGCTGCAAAACCCGATTATCGACGCTTATCTCGATGCGCTGCCCGCAGGCGTTGCGCCGCGCATTATGGCCTCGCGCACCGCGTTTGTGACGGATAACAGTGACGACGCCCGCCGCTTCGCGCAAACCGGGCTGGCGGCCCAGGCCGCCCAGTTCCGCGCGCAGGGCCACCGGCTTACGGGCGAGACGCTGGAAGATTATATCGCCGCGTTCGATGTGCATCTCGGCACGCCGCGGGAAACGCTCGCCACGCTGTCGCGCGATACGGCGCTCGCACGCGCCACCGATCTGTCGTTCCAGGTGCATTCCATCGATCCGCCGCACCCGTTTATCTTGCGCTCCATCTCACTGCTGGCGCAGCAGGTGGCCCCCGCGCTTGGCTGGAAACAGGCCGCACCTGGCGCTGATGTCTCCACCCTTAACCCGATCAAGGAAACCTTATGACCCGCTCGTCCGATCTTCTCGATACGCTCGCGGATATCGCCCCCGGCTCCCCGCTGGCGCTGGCGCGCGCCACCCGCGACGCCGCCACGTTAAATATTGCCCGCAGCCGCGAGGCGCTGTTTAACGGCGCAAGCGATCTCACCCGTGCCGAGCGCCTGCATCTCGCCCGCGAGGTGGCGCGCTGGCATGAGGATGAGGCGCTGTCTGCGCACTATTCGGCGTTGCTGCAAGACGAACCGGCACCGCCCGCGCGTCTCTCCGTCGCGCTCGGCCATGCGGAGATCCTCACGTTTCATCCGGTGCAGGCGACCGCGCAGGAAATCGCGGCGCTGACGGAAGCCGGATTCAGCGAAGAAGCCATTGTGACACTCGCGCAGGTGGTGGCGTTTGTGAGCTTCGAGAGCCGACTGCTGCGCGGCTACCGGTTGATTAACGGCGGGCGCGTGCCGGGCGAAACCGCCATTCCGCCCGCGGGCCGCTGGCATACCGCGCCCACCACGCAGAGTGGACAACCTGCACCCACCGCCTTCACGCAGGATGAGCTGGGCTGGGAGCCGTGGCTTGCACCGAAACCGTTCGCCGCCTTCAGCCCGGATGAGCAGGAGACGCTGCGCCGATTCGGGCATCAGGATTCCGGGTATTTCCGCCTGCTGGCACGTAACCTGCCCGCGCTGGAGGCACGGACGCTCACGGACAAAGGGATTTTCTACACCCCTGGCGGGCTGGCGCGGGCGGAGCGCGAGCTGGCGGCGGCGGTCGCGAGCAAAGTGAATGGCTGCATTTACTGCGCCTCGGTCCATGCCCGTAAGGCAAGCCAGCTCTCAAAAGATAATGATGCGGTGCAGCGCTTGCTGGAGGTGACGCCGGGCGGGAGCCTGAGCGCCGGGCAGTCGGCGCGCTGGCAGGCGATTATCGATTTCAGCGCGGCGCTGTCGGCCACCCCCGCCACGGCAGGTGCTGCGCACGTGGCCGCGCTGCGTGAGCAGGCGTTGACCGACCTGGAACTGCTGGATCTGGTGCAGGCCACCGCGTTTTTCGCCTGGGCCAACCGGCTGATGCTGACGCTCGGCGAGCCCTTTATACCGGCCTGACCTGACGCCGGGCGCGTGTGTGCCCGGCTACGGCGCGTTAAACGGGCTGTGGTGGTTCAGCACAGCGTCAATCACCTGCAGCGCGCCGCTCTGGTTGTTGGAGCCGGTCGCATAACGCGCGGTCTCTTTCACTTCGGCCGCCGCGTTATCCATCGCAAAGGAATACTTCACCAGACGCAGCATTTCGAGGTCATTGGCGCTGTCGCCCACCGCCACGCAGGCCTCCGGCGTGATGTTCCAGCGCGCCATCAGGCGCTCCAGGCCGCTCGCTTTGTGCGATCCGGGGATAATCAGATCGACAAAACCGTAGCCGCTGGTGACCGGCTTAACGACGCCTTCGAGTTCGTTATGGAGGCTCTCAATCAGCGCCGGGATCTGGTCATCCGGCAGGTTAAGCGAGAATTTGAAAATGACGTCGTCGATATCGAGCAGGTTCTCCACCGGCTTAAGGCGGTGATAGTGCTTTGACATCAGGCTGATGAACGCCTCCGGCGCGCCCGCCTGGTAATACGCGCTCGCAAGCCCGCAGACCACATAATTGAAATCGCCCTGTTCCGAGAGCGTTTTCACCACCTGGTGATACTGCTCGCGGGTCAGCTCGCCGTGATGAATGCGCTCGCCGTGGTCATAGACCAGCGCGCCGTTTTCGGCCACAAACGCTATCTCGTCTTTGATCTCCGGGAAGAACGAGATGAGCTGGTAATACTGGTTACCGCTCGCCACCACGAATTTAATGCCTTGCTGCTTCAGCGCCGCATACTGCGTTGTAAACCTTTCTTTATCGTACTGTTTGTTATCGTTAAGAAAGGTGCCGTCCATATCTACTGCGATGAGCTGAATTTTCATACTGCCTCATTGAGTCATTACCACATAAGCGGCTCATGCTATCACTGTTTCATGCAGATTCCATATGAGTAAAGGCCTAATCATTTTCATATGAAACCTTCAGGTTTGTGCGAAACGTCGCTGTTTAAAGATAGCGGAACCGCAGCGCGGCAGGTGGAAGGCGTGATGAAGAGTAACCGGGCGATTTCGCCCGGTGCGGATTAGCGGCTGCGTTTGGCGTGGCGTTCCCAGTTCTCCTGCTTTGCCTCAGCGGATTTTTTCAGCGCCACATAGCAGGCCCCGCTGCCGCCGTGGTGGGCGAGCGCGGTGCAAAACGCCTGCACGTCATCAAGCTCGGTCAGCCAGCGCGCCAGATAGCTGCGAATGACATTGGCGTGGGAGTTATCTTCACGGCCCTTGCCGTGGATGATAAGCAGATTACGCAACCCGTCGCGTTTCGCCTGGTGGATGAACGTAAAGAGCCTCTGGCGGCACTGCTCCACCGGCTGGCGCAGGAGGTTGAGGCTCGCCTGCTGGGGATATTTACCGAGCCGCAGTTTATCCAGCACGCCCTGCTGGAGCCCCTCGCGGCGAAACTCCAGCGGCTCATCGCGCGGGATGAGATCCAGAAAACCGGTGGTCAGCGGGTTGTCGAGTTGTAAGGTGTCGACTCGCGGCACGAGACGCGGCGCTTTCGGTTTCAGGCACGGCGCGACGTTGGCGTTTTTCAGGGGTTTGACATCTTCCATGGCGTCAAGAAAGAGTGATTTGTCGTCAGGGTTCACGGTCAATCCTCCGGGACTTCGTCAGGGCGCACACTATAGCCTCCCTTTCAGGATGGCTCAATGTGTGGCGCTGTGCGCACTATTTTCTGTTGTGGTTTTTCATCCAGAGATAGCGAGACGATAAACGTTAAAGAATACGGCAGGCTTTTCGCGCTGCGGTGATGAACATTGTCTGGCGGGATCACATTATTCAGTTTCACTAATCGTTGGTGTTAAATATATGTGAATGAAATCACCCCTTCGCTGTGACAATATGCGTTTCAGTTGCTATAAATTCTTTATCCGCATGTTAAGGAATAATAATCGCGGTAACAAAGCCTGGACGCGCTGCTGTGTGTACTGTGGGGCCTGAATATGATGTCTTCAGGCTCTATTTTTTTATTTTCCAGAAAAAAGAGAGGCCGCTTTCTTTTTTCCGGAAATGTGGCGGCGTAGCGCAACGGTTTTTTACTTTCCGGTCCAGAATGACATCAGCACGCCGTTTACCGGCTGCTTCGGGCAAGGGAATGCCCGCTATTCCCCCTTCTCCGCTCCCCCTGTGGCGGTATGGCGAGCCGCTGAGCGCCATGCTATGTTGACGCCTCAAAAGGAGACCGCGAATGCTGACATTACTGGAAGATAAAATCGAGACGCCGTTAGGCCCGCTGTGGGTTATCGCTGATGAACAGTCGCGCCTGCGCGCGGTGGAATGGGAAGAACACAGCGACCGTATGGAGCAGTTGCTCGCCATTCACTATCGTCAGGAGGGCTTTCGTCGCGTGGGTTGCGTCAACCCCGGCGGGCTCTCAGACGCGCTTCGCGCGTGGTTTGCAGGCGATCTCGCGGTGATTGATTCACTGCCGACCGCCACGGCTGGCACGCCGTTTCAGCGTGAAGTCTGGCAGATGTTGCGCACCATTCCATGCGGCCAGGTGATGCATTATGGCGAGATGGCAGAGCGCTTAGGACGTCCGGGCGCGGCACGCGCGGTGGGTGCCGCGAACGGCTCGAACCCCATTAGCATTGTGGTGCCATGCCATCGCGTTATCGGCCGTAACGGCACATTAACCGGCTATGCGGGTGGCGTGGCGCGCAAGGAGTGGTTATTGCGTCATGAAGGTTATTTGCTGATTTAATTCACACTGTAAAATAATATTTTCTGGAATTTATTAAATACGCCGTAATTCAGATGGATGGCAGTAAACGTCAGATTTAGACCAGGATCTTTTCTTTGTTTGCGCATTAGCCGGATTTACCTGTACGGTCAAAATATGTTAAAATTGACTAATATCAATTAAGGCTTGAGCGAACTTATGATCCCGGAAAAGCGAATTATACGACGCATTCAGTCTGGCGGTTGTGCCATCCATTGCCAGGATTGCAGTATCAGTCAGTTGTGTATCCCTTTTACCCTGAATGAGCATGAGCTTGATCAGCTCGATAATATTATCGAGCGCAAAAAGCCCATCCAGAAAGGGCAAACGCTCTTTAAAGCGGGCGATGAATTAAAATCGCTGTACGCTATCCGCTCCGGCACGATCAAGAGCTATACCATCACCGAACAGGGCGACGAGCAGATCACCGGCTTTCACCTGGCAGGCGATCTGGTGGGTTTTGATGCTATCGGCACCGCGCATCACCCAAGCTTCGCTCAGGCGCTGGAAACCTCTATGGTCTGCGAAATCCCGTTCGAGACGTTAGACGATCTCTCCGGCAAAATGCCGAGCCTGCGCCAGCAGATGATGCGTCTGATGAGCGGCGAGATCAAAGGCGACCAGGATATGATCCTGTTGCTGTCGAAAAAGAACGCCGAGGAGCGCCTCGCGGCCTTTATCTATAACCTGTCGCGCCGTTTCGCCGAACGTGGTTTCTCACCGCGCGAATTCCGCCTGACGATGACCCGTGGCGATATCGGCAACTATCTCGGTCTGACCGTGGAAACCATTAGTCGTCTGCTCGGTCGTTTCCAGAAGAGCGGCATGCTGGCGGTAAAAGGCAAATATATCACTATCGAAAACCATGAAATCCTGGCAGAACTGGCCGGACAATCCCGCAACGTGGCATAAGTTTTTCCTCTCCCGCCGGATCGTTAAATTTTCGTGATTTATTGATCCGGCTGGGAATTCTCTCCTGTTTCATTCACATCATATGGGTTACTCTTAAATGACAAACTGTGGGTAAGCAGTTGTAAGGAGACCCTGTATGGCAAGGTATCAAAACATGCTGGTGGCCATCGACCCCAATCAGGATGACCAACCGGCTTTACGGCGAGCAGTTTATCTACACCAGCGAATCGGCGGGCGTATCAAAGCCTTTCTGCCGATTTATGACTTTTCCTACGAAATGACCACTCTGCTCTCTCCTGATGAGCGCACCGCCATGCGTCAGGGCGTTATCAGCCAGCGCACCGCGTGGATACGCGAGCAGGCGAAATATTATTTAGAAGCGGGCGTGCCCATCGATATCAAAGTGGTCTGGCATAACCGCCCCTTCGAAGCCATCATTCAGGAAGTGATCAGCGGCGGTCACGATCTGCTGCTGAAAATGGCGCACCAGCACGACCGTCTGGAATCGGTGATTTTCACACCGACCGACTGGCACCTGCTGCGTAAATGCCCCTGCCCGGTCTGGATGGTGAAAGACCAGCCGTGGCCGGAAGGCGGTAAAGCCGTGGTGGCGGTGAATCTCGCGAGCGAAGAACCTTACCACACGGGCCTGAACGAAAAGCTGGTGCGTGAAACGCTGCACCTGGCCGAACAGGTTAACCATACCGAAGTGCATCTGGTGGGCGCTTATCCGGCAACGCCGATTAACATCGCCATCGAACTTCCCGATTTTGACCCGAGCGTTTACAACGACGCCATTCGCGGCCAGCATCTGCTGGCGATGAAAGCCCTGCGCCAGAAATTCGGCATCGGCGAGCGCGTCACGCATGTTGAAAAAGGGCTGCCGGAAGAAGTCATCCCGGATCTCGCGGAGCATTTACAGGCCGGGATTGTGGTGCTGGGCACCATCGGGCGCACCGGGATTTCTGCGGCGTTTCTCGGCAACACTGCCGAGCAGGTGATTGATCATCTGCGCTGTGACCTGCTGGTGATTAAGCCGGACGATTTCCAGAGCACAGTGGAGCTCGATGATGAAGAGGACGATGACGACTGAGGTCTCATATTGCCAGAAGAAAACCCGCCGCCCGGCGGGTTTTTTATTGCCACAACGCACCCAACAGGCGAAAAAAAACCGCCAGCGAGCTGGCGGCTTTAGAGATACACGCGAATTACAGCGCTTTCAGAATGGCGTCGACGCTCGCTTTGGCATCGCCAAACAGCATCTGCGTGTTCTCTTTAAAGAACAGCGGGTTCTGCACGCCGGCATAACCGGTGTTCATGGAGCGTTTGAAGACCACCACGTTCTGCGCCTTCCACACTTCCAGCACCGGCATACCCGCGATGGGGCTTTTTGGATCGTCCTGCGCCGCCGGGTTGACGGTGTCGTTCGCGCCAATCACCAGCACCGTGTCGGTATCGCTGAAATCATCGTTGATCTCATCCATCTCCAGCACGATGTCATAAGGCACTTTCGCCTCGGCCAGCAGCACGTTCATATGACCTGGCAGACGCCCCGCCACCGGGTGAATACCGAAACGCACCTTGATGCCGCGCGCGCGCAGTTTCTCGGTGATTTCCGCCACCGGATACTGCGCCTGCGCTACCGCCATACCGTAGCCCGGCGTGATAATGACGGACGTTGAGTTTTTCAGCATTTCTGCCGTCTCTTCCGCCGTGATTTCGCGGTGCTCGCCCACTTCGTCGCTTTCACCGGTTGAAGATCCGTCAGTGCCGAAGCCTCCGGCAATCACGCTGATAAACGAGCGGTTCATCGCCTTACACATGATGTACGAGAGAATCGCACCCGACGAGCCCACCAGCGCGCCGGTAACGATCAGCAGATCGTTACTCAGCATAAAGCCCGCCGCCGCCGCCGCCCAGCCGGAATAGGAGTTCAGCATGGAAACCACCACCGGCATATCCGCGCCGCCGATAGACGCCACCAGATGCCAGCCGAACGCCAGCGCGATAATCGTCATGACAAACAGCGCAAAGCCCTGCGTGCCGGCGCTCTCGGTCTGCACGAAAATCAGCAGCAGAATGAAAGAGACCACCAGCGCCGCCAGGTTCAGCTTGTGACGGTTCGGCAGCATCAGCGGTTTAGAAGAGATCTTGCCGCGCAGCTTGCCAAACGCCACCACCGAGCCGGTGAACGTTACCGCACCGATGAAAATGCCGAGGAAAACTTCGGTCAGATGAATATTGACCAGCACCGGCGCGAGGCCCGGCTCGTGGTGCAGGTAGCTGTTAAAGCCCACCAGCACCGCCGCGAGGCCGACAAAGCTGTGCAGAATAGCGACCAGCTCCGGCATTTCGGTCATTTCGACACGTTTAGCAAGGCGAATACCGATAGCCCCACCGATCGCCATCGCGATGATTATCCAGCCCACGTTACTGGCGTATGGCCCAAAAATGGTGGCGATCAGCGCAATCGCCATCCCCGCGATGCCGAACAGGTTGCCCTGCCGTGACGTCTCGTGCTTTGAAAGCCCCGCCAGGCTGAAAATAAAGAGAATTGCGGCGACGATGTACGCAGCCGTAACTAATCCTCCAGACATAACTTACCCCTTAGTTCTTCCGGAACATTTTCAGCATGCGCTGAGTGACGGTGAAACCACCAAAAATATTGATGCTGGCGATGAGGATAGCGATAAAGCTGAAGAAGCTAATCCAGCCGCCATCGCCAATCTGCAACAGCGCGCCGACGACGATAATCCCTGAAATTGCATTCGTTACCGACATCAGTGGCGTATGCAGCGCATGGGAGACGTTCCAGACGACGTAATAGCCGACCACGCAGGCGAGTGCGAAGACGGTGAAGTGGCCGAGGAACTCTTTCGGGGCGACATTCGCCAGCCAGCCGAACAGAATAATGGCGAGCGCAATCAGCGCATATTTACGCCACGGCGAGGCAGGCGCAGGCGGTTCGACCGGCGCCGCCTGCGGTTTTGCGCTGGCAGCGGCCTGCGGCTGCGCGGAAACCTGAATCGGCGGCGCAGGCCAGGTGACTTCCCCTTCGCGAATCACCGTCACGCCGCGCACCACAACATCATCGAAATCAACGGTCACCGCGCCGTCTTTCTCCTTACACAGCAGCTTCAGGAGGTTAACGAGGTTGGTGCCGTAGAGCTGTGACGACTGCGTCGGCAGGCGGCCCGGCAGATCGGTATAACCAATCACTTTCACGCCGTTGGGAGTAACGAAAATCTCATTCGGCACGGTGTATTCACAGTTGCCGCCGTTTTGCGCCGCGAGATCGACAATCACGCTGCCCGGCTGCATGGAATCGACCATCTCACGGGTAATAAGCTTCGGTGCCGGTTTGCCCGGGATCAGCGCCGTGGTGACGATGATATCCACCTCTTTCGCCTGGGCGGCGAACAGCGCCATTTCGGCTTTGATAAAAGCGTCAGACATCACTTTGGCGTAGCCGTCGCCGCTGCCCGCTTCTTCTTTGAAATCGAGCTCCAGGAATTCGGCGCCCATGCTCTGCACCTGCTCTTTCACTTCCGGGCGGGTGTCGAACGCGCGCACGATAGCGCCGAGGCTGTTGGCGGCACCGATAGCGGCGAGGCCCGCGACGCCTGCGCCAATCACCATCACTTTCGCAGGCGGCACTTTACCGGCGGCGGTGATCTGCCCGGTAAAGAAGCGGCCAAACTCATGGGCGGCTTCGACAATCGCGCGGTAACCGGCGATGTTCGCCATCGAGCTTAAGGCATCCAGAGACTGCGCGCGGGAGATGCGCGGTACGGAATCCATCGCCATCACGGTGACGTTTTTCGCGGCCAGTTTTTCCAGCAGTTGCGGGTTCTGGGCAGGCCAGATAAAGCTAATCAGCGTCGTGCCGGGACGCAGCCGCTCGATTTCATCGTCCTGCGGCGCGTTGACCTTAAGAATGACATCCGATTCCCAGACCCCGGCGGTATCCACCACGCTTGCGCCAGCGGCGATAAACGCCTCGTCATCGAAACTCGCCAGTTTGCCGGCATCGCGCTCCACCGCGACGCTGAAACCGAGCTTCAGCAGCTGTTCCACCGTTTTTGGGGTCGCCGCGACGCGGGTTTCCAGCGCGACCCGCTCTTTTGGTACACCAATACGCATAGTATTCCCTTCCATCGATTTTTAAGATGGTCTGTCACTCGCTTAGCAGACGAAAACGCCCGGCGAAAAAGCGCGGTGCCGTGGTGTTCGCCATCCATATCGTTGTCACAAACTTTCTATAACCTACTGAATTACACGCCTTCGATCCACCGTCCGGGACAACTATTTAACGGTTAATGGGTGAAAGTGTAGCGTCGTTGCGGTCTGACAGGGATTTTTGCTTAAAAACCGCGTTCAGCCGCTACGTTTACGCGCTTTAAGAGGCAGAAAAAACGATTCTGCGCCACCGAAGCAGGCTGGTTTAACAAGGATTTAACTTAAAAAGTCATAAGCTTTATCAATTTTAATGGTCAGAGGAGGATTTTCACCATTCATAACCTGAAGTTATTTTTAATCCGCAAGCGGTAGCATAAGGTGTGAAAAATGGCGCAGACATCCGGCACCTTTCAATGCAATAATCAACGACTAACCATTTCACACAGGCTGTATCAGTACCTGTTTTGCGCAAGGCGAAGGACTATTTTTATGAAGCTCAAGCATACCCTTCTGGCGACCGCCCTCTTTTCCGCGGCCTCGCTGTCAGCTCAGGCGGCGACAGAGTTAACGCCGGAACAAGCCGCGGCGCTGAAACCGTTTGACCGTATTGTGATTACGGGCCGTTTCAACGCCATTAACGAAGCGGCAAATGCCGTTTCTCGTCGCGCAGACGCTATGGGCGCGGCGTCATATTACATTCAGGACACCAGCGACACCGGTAACAGCGGCAACTGGCGCGTGGTGGCCGATGTCTACCGTGAAAACGCGCCGAAAGCCGACGCGCCGAAAAACCGTGTTATTAACGGTGTGGTTGAGCTGCCAAAAGATCAGGCTATCGCGCTTGAGCCGTATGACACCGTGACCGTGCAGGGCTTCTATCGCAGCCAGCCGGAAGTGAACGACGCCATCACCAAAGCGGCGAAAGCCAAAGGCGCGGCCTCTTTCTGGATCGTGCGCCAGGTCGACACCAACCAGGGCGGCAACCAGCGTATTACCGCGTTTATCTATAAAGCCGACGCCAAAAAACGCGTACTGCAAAGCCCTGACGCTATCCCGGCAGATTCCGAAGCGGGCCGCGCGGCGCTCGCCAAAGGCGGCGAAGAAGCCAAAAAAGTGGAAATTCCGGGTGTCGCCACGACCGCCTCACCAAGCAGTGACGTAGGCCGCTTCTTTGAAACCCAGGAATCGAAGGGCGGACGTTACACTGTCACCCTGCCGGACGGGACCAAAGTCGAGGAAGTAAACAAAATCACCGCCGCTCAGATGGTGCCATTCGACAGCGTGAAGTTTACCGGCCACTACAGCAGTATGACCGATATCTCTTACAACGTGGCGAAACGTGCCGCGAAGAAAGGGGCTAAGTACTATCACATCACCCGTCAGTGGGAAGAGCGCGGCGGCAACATGACCATCAGCGCCGACCTCTACAAGTAAGACAGATTCTCAAAACAAAGCGGCTACGGCCGCTTTTTTTGTTTTTCCGCTACATTTTGTGTACGCCGCATTGCAAGCGAGCTTCGCACTCCGTAAAATCCCGCGCCTTAGTGCGATCCACCATTTTTATGCGCTCTGGCACAATAATTATTCTGGATCTTTCCTTTTGCTAAACAGGTTGTCTATGGAAAAGAAGCTGGGCCTCGCCGCGTTAACCGCGCTTGTTTTAAGTTCCATGCTGGGTGCCGGGGTTTTTAGTCTGCCGCAGAATATGGCCGAGGTGGCGAGCCCCGCGGCGTTGCTGATTGGCTGGGGAATTACCGGTGCCGGGATCCTGCTTTTAGCGCTGGCGATGCTGTTTTTAACGCGCCTGCGCCCCGACCTTGACGGCGGCATTTTTACCTACGCCCGCGAAGGGTTCGGTGAACTGATTGGCTTCTGTTCCGCCTGGGGCTACTGGCTGTGCGCCGTCATCGCTAACGTCTCGTATCTGGTTATCGTCTTCTCCGCGCTGAGCTTCTTTACCGACACGCCGCAGCTGCGCCTTTTCGGCGACGGCAACACCTGGCAGGCGATCGTTGGCGCGTCGGTACTGCTGTGGGTGGTGCATTTTCTGGTGCTGCGCGGCGTGCAGACCGCCGCGAGCATTAATCTCGCGGCGACGCTCGCCAAACTCCTGCCGCTCGGCCTGTTTGTGGTGCTGGCGATTATCGCGTTCCGCCTGCCGACCTTTACGCTGGATTTCACCGGCGTCGATCTCGGCGTACCCGTCTGGGAGCAGGTGAAAAACACCATGCTGATTACGCTGTGGGTGTTTATCGGCGTGGAAGGCGCGGTGGTCGTCTCGGCCCGCGCGCGGCAGAAAAAAGATGTCGGCCTTGCCACCCTTCTCGCCGTGCTCGCGGCGCTCGCGGTCTATCTGCTGGTCACACTGCTGTCGCTCGGCGTGCTGGCGCGCCCGGAACTGGCGCAGATGCGTAACCCGTCAATGGCGGGCCTGATGGTGCAAATGATGGGCCCGTGGGGCGAAGTGATCATCGCCGCCGGGCTGATTGTCTCGGTGTGCGGCGCGTACCTGAGCTGGACCATTATGGCAGCCGAAGTGCCGCTGCTGGCCGCGCAGTATAAGGCGTTCCCGCGCCTCTTCGCGCGCCAGAATGCGCGTAACGCGCCGTCGGCCTCGCTGTGGCTGACAAACGCCAGCGTGCAAATCTGTCTGGTGCTTATCTGGGCGACCGGCTCGGATTACAACACCCTGCTGACCATCGCCTCCGAGATGATTCTGGTGCCCTATTTCCTGGTCGGCGCTTACCTGCTCAAAATCGCAAAGCGTCCTTTACATCAGGCGATTGCTGTCGGGGCGTGCATTTATGGCCTATGGTTGCTGTATGCCTCAGGCCCGATGCATCTGCTGTTGTCCGTTGTGCTGTACGCGCCTGGGGTGGTGTTTTTCCTCTATGCGCGCCGTACCCATGTGGATAACGTAGCGCTGAAAGGTCAGGAGAAAATCGTCATCGGCCTGTTGCTGATTGCCGCCCTGCCGGCGACCTGGATGCTGGTGCGCTAATCTCCTGCCGCTAACGCTTAAGGAGAGTTGTGGTGAAAAAACTGGATAAACCCATTGTTATCACCGGCGCGGGCCGCCGTATCGGCCTTGCGCTGGCGCACCATTTCCTAGCGCAGCATCATGATGTAATTGTCAGTTACCGCACCCGTTACCCGGCGATTGACGTACTGGAAGAGGCAGGCGCGGTCTGCATCGAGGCCGATTTCTGCCATGACGAGGGCATTCTTGCGTTTGCCGACGCCGTAAAAGCGCGCACCGCCCATATTCGCGCGCTGTTACATAACGCCAGCACCTGGCAGGATGAAAGCCCGCCTGTGCCGCCCGCTGAGGTGCTGAACGCCATGCTGCAAATTCACGTTCACGCGCCCTATCTCCTTAATTTTGCCCTGGAACCTCTGATGCGCGGCTAGGGCCACGCTGCCTGCGATATTATTCACTTTACCGATTATGTCGTGGAGCGCGGCAGCGCGAAGTATATCGCCTATGCCGCCAGCAAAGCGGCGCTCGATAATCTCACCCGTTCGTTTGCCCGTAAGCTTGCGCCGGAAGTCAAAGTTAACGCCATTGCCCCGTCGCAAATCCTCTTTAACGAACATGACGACCCGGAATACCGGCAGAAGGCGCTGAATAAATCGCTGATGAAAATCGCGCCCGGCGAAAAAGAGATTATCGACCTGGTGGATTATCTCCTCACCAGCCGCTATGTGACGGGCCACAGCTATCCGGTGAACGGCGGCCGCCCGTTGCGTTAAGCGGTTGAGCTGCCGTTGCTGGCGCGTTGCGTCTGCCCGGTGTATCCTGGTGTTTTTACCGCAACGCAGAAGCCTATGAGCAAGATCGTTTTTGTTGAAGATGACCCGGAAGTCGGCGAGCTTATTGCCGCCTATCTGAGCCGCCATGATATTGATGTGATTGTCGAAAGCCGCGGCGATCGCGCTGAGGCGGTCATTGAGCGCGAGAACCCGGATCTGGTGCTGCTGGATATTATGCTGCCAGGTAAAGACGGCATGACGCTGTGCCGCGATTTGCGCGCCCGCTGGCAGGGGCCGGTGGTGCTGTTGACCTCACTCGACAGCGATATGAACCATATTCTGTCGCTTGAAATGGGTGCCAGCGATTACATTCTCAAAACCACGCCGCCTGCGGTGCTGCTGGCGCGTCTGCGTCTGCACCTGCGCCAGCATATGGCTGCCGCGCCCGTGACCGCAGCGGATAACACGCCAACGCGGCAACCGCACAAGGCGCTGCGTTTCGGCACGCTGTGCATCGACCCGCTCAACCGCCAGGTCACGCTGCTGGGTGAGCAGATAGCGCTCTCAACCGCGGATTTTGACTTACTCTGGGAGCTTGCGACCCACGCCGGGCAGATTATGGATCGCGACGCGCTGTTAAAAAACCTGCGCGGCGTAACCTACGACGGGCTGGATCGCAGCGTGGACGTGGCGATTTCAAGACTGCGCAAAAAGCTCAACGACAGCGCGACCGAGCCTTATCGCATCAAGACGGTGCGCAACAAAGGGTATCTGTTCGCACCGCATGCCTGGGAAAGCGAGGCGTAATGTATCGCGCCGCGCTTCCCGCGCGGCGCTGACGCTTATATCTGCACCATCCCGCCATCAACAAACAGCTCGACGCCATTCACAAAACTCGCCTCGTCAGACGCCAGGAACAGCACCGCGTTGGCAATCTCCTCCGGTTTGCCGACGCGCCCGAGCGGGATCTGCGCGGTGAGTTCGTTTTTAACGTCTTCCGCCTGCTCGCCTCCGCCAAAGAGTTCATTGAGCCCTGCCGTGTTGACCGGCCCGGGGCTGATGGCGTTGACGCGAATATGACGGTCTTTTAAATCGAGGATCCAGTTACGCGCAAAGCTGCGTACCGCGGCTTTGCTCGCGGCATAGACGCTGAAGGCGGGCGTGCCGCTCGAACCGGCGGTAGAGGCGTTCAGCACCACGGCGGCACCGTCACGCAGCAGCGGCAGCGCCTTCTGCACCGTAAACAGTACACCTTTCACGTTAGTGTCGAAGGTATCGTGATAATGCGCCTCGGAAATCGCGCCGAGGGGGGCCAGCTCGCCGCCGCCTGCGTTGGCGAAGAGCACATCGATATGGCTGTGGCGCTGCTGCACCGCTTCATACAGACGATCGATATCCGCAAGCTGGCTCATATCGCCACGCACACCGGTGACGTTGTCACCTAATTGTTGTAATGCCGCATCCAGCGCCGCCTGCCGACGCCCGGTAATAAACACATGCGCGCCTTCGTCGGCAAACGCTTTAGCGGTAGCAAGGCCAATGCCGCTGGTGCCGCCGGTCACGATAACCACTTTATTACTGAAACGTGCGTTCATAGTTTTATCCTCAGTGAATGTGACTGTTTGTCATGGGCTGAGAATAAGCGCTTCCCATCGGGCTGTGTACCAGGACAAAATGGCACCCTGCGTTCTGTATGAGGAACGATAATGCAACACGATCTAAACGACTATTTTTACTATGCGGAAGTGGTGAGCCACGGTGGTTTTGCTGCCGCCAGCCGGGCCCTGAAACAGCCAAAATCGAAGCTCAGCCGCCGCGTGGCCGGGCTTGAGGCGCAGCTCGGCGTGCGGCTGATTGAGCGCTCCAGCCGCCGTTTTCGCGTCACCGATATCGGCCAGGCGTTTTATGACCAGTGCCGCGCGATGCTGCTGGAGGCGGAAAAAGCACAGGCGGTGATTGCCCAGGCGCGCAAGGAGCCGCAGGGTATGGTGCGTTTTAGTTGTCCGACGGGTATGGTCGAAATTATCCAGGCCATGCTGCCTGCGTTTATGCACCGCTACCCGCAGGTGAATTTGCAAATTATCGCCATTGACCGCCCTGTCGATTTAATCGAAGAGCGCGTGGATGTGGCGCTGCGGGTGCGTACCGAGCTTACCAGCGACGCCGAGTTGATTATGCGCACACTGGGCACGTCAAACCGCATCCTGGTCGCGAGCCCGCAGCTTGCCAGTAAACTTAACGGGGCTATTGATACCCTCGCCTGCCATCCGACGCTTGGCACCAGCGACGAGCCCGGCGAAATCAGCTGGGCACTGGAACATGAACAGGGCAAGCGCTGTCTTATCCGCCATCAGCCGCGGTTCAGCTGTAGCGATTTTACGGCTGTCCGCATGGCCGCTATCGAGGGACTGGGGATAGCGCTGCTGCCGGATCATGTCTGCGCGAAAGCGCTGAAAACCGGCGATCTGGTGCATGTTTATCGCGGCTGGCAGGGCCAGCGCGGAATTGTGCATCTGGTGTTTACCACGCGTCGCGGTCTGCCGCCCGCGGTCAGAGCGTTTATCGATCATCTGGCCGCGCACTTTCCGCGTACCACTTCGGCTATCCAGTAACCGCGCCGCGGGCGTGAGAGATTTTCATGAAAAAACTCTTTATACAGTTCTATTTGCTGCTGTTTGTCTGCTTTCTGGTGATGACGATGCTGGTCGGGCTGGTCTATAAGTTCACCGCCGAGCGTGCCGGTCGGCAGTCGCTCGATGATCTGATGAAAAGCTCGCTCTACCTGATGCGCAGCGAACTGCGTGAAATCCCGCCGCATGAGTGGAACAAAACCATCAAAGAGCTGGATTTAAACCTGTCGTTTAAGCTGCGTATTCAGCCGATGAATCAGTATCACCTTAACGACATCAACAGCCGCCGCCTGCGCGAAGGTGAAATTGTGGCGCTGGACGATGAATATACGTTTATACAGCGGATTCCGCGCAGCCACTATGTGCTGGCGGTTGGTCCGGTGCCCTATCTCTATTTCCTGCATCAGATGCGGCTGCTGGATATCGCCCTGATTGCGCTGATCGCGATTTCGCTGGCGCTGCCGGTGTTTATCTGGATACGCCCCCACTGGCAGGAGATGCTACGGCTGGAAACCGCGGCGCAGCGCCTCGGCGAAGGCCATCTCGATGAGCGCATCCATTTTGATAAGGCGTCGAGTTTCTCGCGCCTCGGCGTGGCGTTTAACCAGATGGCAAATAACATTAACACCCTGATTGCCAGTAAAAAGCAGCTGATTGACGGCATCGCCCACGAGCTTCGAACGCCGCTGGTGCGCCTGCGTTACCGGCTGGAGATGAGCGATAACCTGAGTACCGCAGAATCCCAGGCGCTGAACCGCGATATCGGCCAGCTCGAAGCGCTTATCGAGGAGTTGCTGACTTACGCGCGGCTGGACCGCCCGCAAACCGAGCTGCATCTGACGCACCCGGAACTGCCGCGCTGGCTGCATGACTATGTGGACGACGCGCGCCTGCTGCACCCGGAGCGAGAGTTGATTCTCGCGCGCGTTGACGAAGGCGATTACGGCGCGCTGGATATGCGTCTTATGGAGCGCGTGCTGGATAATCTCGTGAATAACGCGCTGCGCTACAGCGAGCAGCGGCTGCGAATCGGGCTGTCGCTTGAGGGCGCGCAGGCGACGCTTGAAGTGGAAGATGATGGTTCAGGTATTCCCGAAGAGGAGCGCAGCCGGGTGTTTGAGCCGTTCGTGCGTCTCGACCCGAGCCGCGATCGCGCCACCGGCGGGTGCGGGCTGGGGCTTGCGATTGTGCATTCGATTGCGACCGCCATGAGCGGTGAAGTGAGCGTGACGCAAAGCGACCTCGGCGGCGCGCATTTTCGTTTTCGCTGGCCGGTGGTGTTGCCATCAGAAGGCGTGTAGTGGTTATGGCGGGTGCGCTGCGCTTACCCGCCCTACGGTTAACTGCATTGGCGCTGTCTTCTGTTCTGTGGCGGGTGCGCTGCGCTTACCCGCCCTACGGTGAGCTGCATTGGCGTTATCTTCTGTTCCGCGACGGGTGCGCTTTGCTTACCCGCCCTACGGTTAACTGCATTGGCGTTGTCTTCTGTTCTGTGGCGGGTGCGCTTTGCTTACCCGCCCTACGGTTAACTGCATTGGCGTTGTCTTCTGTTTTGTGGCGGGTGCGCTGCGCTTACCCGCCCTAAAAAAACACTACGCATAAGACTCGTAGGGTGGGTAAGCGCAGCGCACCCGCCATTTCCTTCATATGAACCTCTTCCCGCCACACCATTTTCATCTCACTACCATGCCCGTCTCGCCCGCCAATTTTCCTGCCAGACATTAAACTCCCTATGGTCAAACCCGGCGAAACTGTGCTAAACATAAAGTATGTTGTAACTAATGCGAGAACATCATGGCCCGTTACGATCTGGTTGAACGCCTTAACGTCACTTTTCGCGAATTAGAACATGCATTGATGGAGATGCGCGATGGCCTTGCGGACTGCCGTCTGCTGGCGGCGCGGGTGTTCAGCCTGCCTGAAGTGGAAAAAGGCAAAGAGCACGACCCGCTGCTCACCATTTCGGTGACGCAAAAAATCGGCAAAGAGGCGCAGGAGGCGGCGCTGCGTCACTTTACGCATCTGTTCATCCAGCAGCAGTCGGAAAAGCGCAGCAGCAAGGCGGCGGTACGTCTGCCTGGCGCGGTCTGTTTCAGCGTCGATGATGCACAGCACGAGGCGCTGCACGCGCTGGCCGATAAAATCAACGCGTTGAAAACGCAGCTGGAAGAGATTATCACCGTAGAATCGGGCCTGCCCTCCACCCAGCGTTTTGAATGGGTGCACCGCTACCTGCCAGGGCTGATTACGCTCAACGCGTACCGTCGTCTCACGGTGCTGGATAACCCCGCCACGCTGCGTTTCGGCTGGGCGAATAAACATATTATTAAAAATCTGACGCGTGACGACGTGCTGGCGATGCTGGAGCGCGGGCTGAAAGCGCCGCGCGCGGTGGGCGGGTTAACCAAAGAGCAGTGGCACGCGCGCCTCACGCAGGAGTACAACGATATCGCCGCCCTCCCGCAGAAGGCGCGGCTGAAGATTAAACGTCCGGTGAAAGTGCAGCCGGTGGCGCGCGTCTGGTATGCGCAAAACCAGCGGCAGGTGCAGTATGCGTGCCCGTCGCCGCTGATTGTGTTGTGTCACGAAACGCGCGGCGGCGCGGTGCCAGATATTGGCGAACTGCTGAACTATGACGCCGAAAACGTGCAGCACCGCTATAAGCCGCAGGCGGAAGAACTGGTAATGATGATCCCCCGCCTGCATCTTTACCTCGCGCCCTGATCAGGGCTTCATGCTGCCCACCATCTCTTCCGGGCGTACCCAGGCGTCAAACTCCTCCTCGCTGAGATACCCAAGTTTCAGCGCGGAGGCTTTCAGCGTCAGTCCCTCTTTATGCGCTTTCTTGGCGATCTCGGCGGCTTTGTCGTAGCCGATATGCGTATTGAGCGCCGTTACCAGCATCAGCGATTCGTTAAGCAACTGGCTGATGCGGTCGCGGTTCGGCTCAATACCGATAGCGCAGTGATGGTTAAAGCTCTCCATGCCGTCCGCCAGCAGGCGCACCGATTGCAGGAAGTTATGAATGACCATCGGGCGGAACACATTGAGTTCAAAGTTGCCCATCGCCCCGCCCATATTGACGGCGACGTCATTGCCCATCACCTGGCAGCACAGCATGGTCAGCGCTTCGCACTGGGTCGGGTTCACTTTGCCCGGCATAATGGATGAGCCCGGCTCGTTTTCAGGAATCGAGATTTCGCCAATGCCGCAACGCGGGCCGCTCGCGAGCCAGCGCACGTCGTTGGCGATTTTCATCAGCGAGGCCGCCAGCCCTTTCAGCGCGCCGTGGGCATGCACCAGCGCGTCGCAGGTGGCGAGCGCCTCAAATTTGTTGGGTGCGGTGACGAACGGCTGGCCGGTAAACGCGGCGAGCTCTTTCGCCACGCGCTCCGCGTACTCCGGGTGCGTATTCAGCCCGGTGCCGACCGCCGTACCGCCAAGTGCCAGCTCCGCCAGATGCGGCAGGCTGTTATCGATATGCTTCAGGTTATGCTCAAGCATCGCCACCCAGCCGGAGATCTCCTGGCCGAGCGTCAGCGGCGTGGCGTCCTGCAGATGGGTACGGCCAATTTTCACGATATCGCTGAACGCGCTCGCCTTATCGCTGAGGGTTTTATGCAGCACTTTTAGCTGCGGGAGCAGCTGTTCGCGCAGCGCGATCACCGCCGCGACATGCATCGCCGTCGGGAAGACATCGTTTGAGCTCTGGCTCTTGTTCACGTCATCGTTCGGGTGCACCTTGCGCGCCATGCCGCGCTCGCCGCCGAGGATTTCGCTCGCGCGGTTGGCCAGCACCTCGTTCATGTTCATGTTGGTCTGGGTGCCAGATCCGGTTTGCCAGATAGCAAGCGGGAACTCCTGCGGATGCGCGCCTTCCAGCACTTCGTCGGCGGCTTTAATGATGGCCTCGCCGCGCTCTGCGGGCAGTAAGCCGAGATCCATATTGACCTTCGCGGCGGCACGTTTGGTGAGCGCCAGCGCCGCAATCAGCGCGGTCGGCATTTTCTCGGTGGAGATGCGGAAGTGCTCCAGCGAACGCTGCGTCTGCGCGCCCCAGAGTTTATCGGCCGGCACGTCGATTGCGCCCATGGAATCTTTTTCACTGCGGTAGGCGGTCATTACTTTCTCCTTGATAACAAAGATGGGATTGCTCGCATGCTTCAGGAATAAGTATTGATGGCTTCAGCGAATTTGTATGGCGCTTTGTGCGCTCTTTTTACAGGTAAAAGGCCGGGCGGCTGCGCCTTACCCGGCCTGCATCAGGATCTGTTACGTTACTTCAGGCACGCCGAGCACTGTCCGGCCTGGATTTGCTGGAAGAAGTCGTTGCCTTTGTCATCCACCAGGATAAACGCCGGGAAATCTTCAACCTCAATTTTCCAGATAGCTTCCATGCCGAGCTCCGGGTACTCGACGCACTCCAGATGCCGGATGCTGTTCTGCGCCAGCACCGCCGCCGGGCCGCCGATGCTCCCGAGATAAAAACCGCCATGTTTCTTACAGGCGTCTGTCACCTGCTGGCTGCGGTTGCCTTTGGCGAGCATGATCATGCTGCCGCCGTTGGCCTGGAGCAGATCCACGTAGGAGTCCATGCGTCCGGCCGTTGTCGGGCCGAGCGAGCCGGAGGCATACCCTTCCGGCGTTTTAGCCGGGCCTGCATAGTAGATCGGGTGATCTTTCACGTACTGCGGCAGCCCTGCGCCGCTGTCGATGCGCTCTTTGAGTTTCGCATGGGCGATATCGCGCGCCACGATGATGGTGCCGGAGAGCGACAGCCGCGTGGAGACCGGATACTGCGACAGCTGCGCGAGTATTTCGCTCATCGGACGGTTGAGATCGACGCGCACCGCTTCGCCCTCGCCTGCGCGACGCAGCGCTTCGGGAATGTATTTGCCGGGGTTGCTTTCGAGCTTCTCGATCCAGATACCGTCGCGGTTGATTTTGGCTTTGATATTGCGGTCTGCCGAACAGGAGACGCCCATCCCCACCGGACAGGACGCGCCGTGGCGCGGCAGGCGGATGACACGGATATCGTGCGCGAAATATTTACCGCCGAACTGCGCGCCAAGGCCTAAATTGCGCGCCTCCTGCAGCAGCTCTTCTTCCAGTTGAACATCGCGGAACGCCTGGCCGTGTTCGTTACCTTCGGTCGGCAGGCCATCGTAATATTTGGTCGAGGCGAGTTTAACCGTTTTCAGCGTCGCTTCCGCCGACGTGCCGCCAATCACAAACGCCACGTGGTATGGCGGGCAGGCCGCGGTGCCAAGCGTGCGCATTTTCTCCACCAGATACGCTTTCAGCTTGCCGGGCGTGAGCAGCGCTTTGGTTTCCTGGTACAAGTAGGTTTTGTTCGCGGAGCCGCCGCCTTTGGCGATACACAGGAACTTATACTCATCGCCATCAACGCTGTAGAGATCGATCTGCGCCGGCAGGTTGGTGCCGGTGTTAACCTCTTTGTACATATCGAGCGCCGCGTTTTGCGAATAGCGCAGGTTATCCTGGGTGTAGGTCTGGTAGACGCCCTGCGCCAGCGCGGCTTCATCGCCGCCGCCGGTCCAGACGCGCTGGCCTTTTTTGCCCATAATGATGGCGGTGCCGGTGTCCTGGCAGGTCGGCAGAATGCCTTTGGCGGCAATCTCCGAGTTGCGCAGGAATTGCAGCGCGACATATTTGTCGTTTTCGCTGGCTTCCGGGTCGCTCAGGATATCCGCCACCTGCTGCTGATGCGCCGGGCGCAGCATAAACGAGGCGTCGTGGAAGGCGTGGCGGGCCAGCAGGGTCAGCGCCTGCGGCTCGACTTTCAGGATTTCCTGACCTTCAAATTCGGAAACGGAGACGTGATCGCGGGTTAACAGGTAATACTCGGTCTCGTCCTTTTTCAGTGGAAAAGGCTCTTGCCAGAAGAAGGGTTTGCCAGACATTGCACTCTCACTTACAGCTACAGTTAAGAAATTCGTCGTTCCGCCACTGAGTCCGTGTGCGGCATGAAAAAGCGAGTCGCTACATCGTACACAATTTTTTAACAAAAACTGAGACTAAACCGACTTTTTACCCAGCCGGGTTACTTCGGGGCACTTTATTGGTTTAATACCGAAAAATGTTTTCCTTCGAATACAGGGACTGATCATGCAGAAACTCATTAACTCGGTGCAAAACTACGCCTGGGGCAGCAAAACGGCGTTAACGGAACTCTATGGCGTGGCGAACCCGGAAGGCCTGCCGATGGCGGAGCTGTGGATGGGCGCTCACCCGAAAAGCAGCTCGAAAATTCAGGATGCGCAGGGCCAGACCCGCGCGCTTCGCGAGGTGATCGACGCGGATAAAACCGCCCTGCTCGGCGCGCCGGTGGCGGAGCGCTTCGGAGAACTGCCGTTCCTGTTTAAAGTGCTGTGTGCCGACCAGCCGCTCTCTATTCAGGTTCACCCGAATAAACAGGCGTCTGAAGAAGGCTTTGCGCGTGAAAACGCGGCGGGCATTCCGCTCAGCGCTGCCGAGCGTAACTACAAAGATCCGAACCACAAGCCTGAACTGGTTTTTGCACTGACGCCGTTCCTCGCCATGAACGCGTTTCGTGAGTTCTCAGAGATTGTCTCGCTGCTGCAACCGGTTGCGGGCGCGCATACCGCTATCGCGCATTTTCTCGCGGAGCCAAATGCCGACCGCCTGCGTGAGCTTTTCGCCGGGCTGCTGAATATGCAGGGCGAGGAGAAATCCCGCGCGCTGGCGGTGCTGAAAGCGACGGTCGCCAGTCAGCAGGGCGAGCCGTGGGAGACCATCCGGTTTATCGCGCAGTTCTACCCGGATGACAGCGGTCTGTTCTCCCCGCTGCTGCTGAACGTGGTGAAACTGAACCCCGGCGAGGCGATGTTCCTGTTTGCCGAAACGCCGCACGCCTATTTGCAGGGCGTGGCGCTGGAAGTTATGGCCAACTCCGACAACGTGCTGCGCGCGGGTCTCACCCCAAAATATATCGATATTCCTGAGCTTGTCGCCAACGTGAAGTTTGTCGCCAAACCGGCAGGCGAACTGCTGACGCAGCCGGTGAAGCAGGAAAGCGCGCTGGAGTTCCCGATTCCGGTCGAGGATTTCGCCTTCTCGCTGCACGATCTCAATTCACAGCCGCAAAGCCTCGCGCAGGAGAGCGCCGCGATCCTGTTCTGCGTTGAGGGCGAAGCGGTGCTCAGCAAAGGCGACGAGCGTCTGACCTTAAAACCGGGCGAATCAGCTTTCGTCGCGGCCAGTGAATCGCCGGTCAGAGCAAGCGGCGTGGGCCGTCTCGCGCGCGTCTATAATAAGCTCAACTAAGTTACTGATCTTTTAAGCAAGGATTGCTAAGCTTGGTAACATCTTTACCAGTCATGCCAGACGGACCGCCGTCTGGCTTCGTTTTAAGGGAACTGAACTATGAAAAAATCACTGGTTGCCGTGGGCGTGATTGTCGCTCTCGGGGTCGTCTGGACAGGTGGTGCGTGGTACACCGGTAAGCAATTTGAAAAACATGTCGGCGACATGGTGGCAGAAGCCAACGCGCAATTTAAGCGTAGCGCGCCGCAGGCGGGGCTTGAACTGAGCTACCAGGATTACCAGCGCGGCCTGTTCAGCAGCCATCTGCAACTGGTGGTGAAACCGGCGGCGGGTCAGCAGGAAGCGCTGCTGAAGCCGGGCCAGAGCGTCGTACTGGAGCAGGTCGTAAGCCACGGTCCGTTCCCGCTCGCCGATCTGAAAAAACTGAATATTCTGCCGGCAATGGCGTCTGTGCACACTACGCTTGTGAACAATGACACCACCAAAGCGCTGTTCGATATGGCGAAAGGCAAATCGTTTGCCGACGTGCAGACCCGCATCGGCTACGGCGGCGCGACCTCCAGCGATATTCAGCTCCAGCCGCTCAATTACGAAGCCGCGGACGAAAAAGTTTCCTTTAGCGGCGGCGAATTCCAGCTTGATGCGGACAAAGACGGCAACGACGTGAGCCTGAAAGGCGAAGCGTCCAGCGGTCTGGTGAGCGCGGTGAATGAGTATGGTCAGCATGTGCAGTTGACTTTCAACGGCCTGAAAGCTGACGGCAACACCAAAATGACAAGCTTTAACGAGCGCGTCGGCGAGCAAAAACTGGATCTTGAAAAACTGGCGATTGCCATTGAAGGTCAGGAAATGGCGTTGCTGGAAGGCATCAGCCTGAACGGCAAATCCGACGTGGCGAAAGATGGCAAGAGCATCGACAGCCAAATGGATTACGTCATGAACAGCCTGAAAGTGCAGAATCAGGATCTGGGCAGCGGCAAGATGACGCTGAAAATCGGCAACATCGACGGCCAGGCGTGGCATCAGTTCAGCCAGCAGTATAACGAGCGCAGCCGCGCGCTGATGGCGCAGCCGGGCATTATGGATAACCCGGAGCAGTATCAGCAGCAGGCGACCGAAATCCTGCTCTCTTCCCTGCCGCTGCTGCTGAAAGGCAACCCGGTTATCACTATCGCGCCGCTGAGCTGGAAAAACGCTAAAGGCGAAAGCACCTTTAACCTGTCGCTGTTCCTGAAAGATCCGGGCCAGGCACCGGTGAGCGCGACCCAGGCCGCGCCTGCCGAACAGCTCGATCGCGTGGTGAAAAGCCTCGACAGCAAGCTGGTTATCCCGGTGGATATGGCGACCGAGATGATGACACAGGTGGCAAAACTGGAAGGCTACCAGCAGGCCGATGCCGAGAAGCTGGCGAGCCAGCAGGTGAAAGGCCTTGCGGCGATGGGCCAGATGTTCCGTATCACCACGATGCAGGACAACAGCATCGTTACCAGCCTGCAATACGCTAACGGCCAGGTGAATCTGAACGGGCAGAAAATGCCGCTCGCGGAATTTGTCGGCATGTTCGGCCTGCCGGGTATCACCGCGCCAGAGCCACAGACGATGCCAGTGCCGGGTGCGCCGGGTGTGACGCCGCCAGTCGCGCCGCAGCAGTAAAAACGAAAACGGCCTCTCAGGAGGCCGTTTTTTTTACACTTCAGTTGCCAGTAATGCGGTGACCCACAGAAACACTTTACTCGTAAGTAAAATCTACGTTGATAACCGAATTAAAACTGCCTGAGCCCGCGTTACCTTTTGGCGTGAAAATACGCGCAGCTAACGGGAATGTAGCGGTTCTGGTTGAATCATCAATCAACGCTTCCATTGTACTACCATTGCTATACGTCGTGTCATGATCGGCGCTGGCAAGTCGCAGCGCGACACTATTGGCTTCGCCGCTGTTTTTGAATGCCGTCGCGTCGTCACTGTCTGGCGTACCGTTGAAGGTCACCGTAGCCGAGTGGGTTCCTTCCGGGCATTGTTTTAATAGCAATGAGAAGTCATGCCAGTCACCGCCCTGCCCTGCATTTATCAACTGCGAACGATAGAATGAACCTAAATCAACCTGTTTATCGGCGGTATCCGTATCAACTGTACACGCACTCGGTACGACAGTGCCCTGCATGGTTATAGTGGAATTAGCCTGTACCGTAGAACTGATACCAACCATCAATAACAACGCAGCAATTTTACTGGGGGTCCGCATTATTTACTCCTGGCATACTTAATACTTATGAGAATTATTGGTAAGTGAAACTCGCCGTCACCACTGCGTTAATTGTTCCTGGCGATACCTGCCCATTTTGGGTAAAAGCACGCGTTTTTAAGTTATAGGTGTACGTGTCTTTATCAACGACACCCGTCCAGGACTTCCCATTACCGAATTTATCGCCACCGGTGCCTTGTAGCTGTACAGCTACATTCGTAGCTGTTCCGGAATTTTTATACATATCATCCGGGTTATCTTCATCAGGTGTCCCCGCAAAAGTAATAGTCGCCTTTGTGGTACCCGCCGGGCAATCCTTAAGATTAATATGAAAAGTAATCCACGGTGTTGCAGAACCGGCCTCATATAATGTGCTGGTTTGTATTGGCTGACCGTTACCAAGATCAATCGTCTTATTAATGCTGTCTCCGTCCACAGTACAAGGTGAAGCAGTAACTTTGCCTGAAATATTCATCGTTACAGGGTCATCTGCTATTGCGGCACTTGAAAAGAGTAAAGCAGTCATTACACCTGCTGTTACGCTTATAAATTTCATAGAAGTTCCTATTAAATCCTTAATCGCGGGTCGCTAAGACGAAAAGAAAATTGTCATTATCTATGACACATCTAAGTCGCTATGAGTTTCCCGTTTTTCACCAGGCGTTGAACTTATTGATAAGTAAAATCAGCGACTATACTGCTATTAATCGTACCCGGGATTACAGAGCCAGTCGGCGTATATGCGCGAGTAGCAAGGTCAAATTTAGCCGTTTTATCTGTAGTATTAACGTTTGCCGTCATGCTGTCACCGCTTTTAAAAGAAGAGGTCCAGTCTGTAGCAGCATTATCTTTAATCTGTACAACCATATTGGTTGCGGTGCCAGTATTTTTAAAACCATTCCCGACCGTTGAAGAAGAATCATTAGTGCCTGTAAAGGTGGCTGTGACTTTCGTCGTACCTGCCGGGCAATCTTTCATAACCAGACTAAATACTTTGTAGGGCATTTCTGCACCAGGCGTAGCCAGGCTGGCCGCATCTTTTTCGCCCAGATCGATATTCAATGTTGAGGCTGAAGTATCAAAAGTACAGGGCGAAGCAATAACATTACCTGTAATATTAATAGTTACTGGATCCGATGCGTTACTGGTTAATGAGAAAACAGCTGTTACTATGGCAATAATGGTTAGTTTAGTTTTCATAGGTAATTCCTTTTAAAAGACGAACTTATTGATACGTTAAATCCAGCGTAGCAGAGGCGTTTGCTTTACCGGTTGTTACTGCATTTTTAGTCTGGTAATACCGTGCCACGAGCGGGAACATTTCCTGACCACCAGACGATTTTTTTAATACGATACGGTTGTTCAGCTTCAACGGTGAATTATTATAAAGTAGCTGCACGCCTACACCGCTCGCCACATCACTGGAACCCTGTCCCGTCAGCGCCAGCACGCTGGTATCACTCACGTCGGGGTTTTGAATGCCGCTCAGGCTGACGTTTATATTGGCGTTAGCATCGCAATCTAATCCCAGGTTTTGGGTGTTCTGCGCACCTGATGGAATTGTTCCTACAGATGAGCCAAATTTTGATGCCAGGACATCACCGATTGGGAACGTCAAATTGGGCGTTGTTATTGAACAGGCAACCTGTGTAACGCTACCGCCAGTAATATAAAAATTCAGAATTGGCTGATTATTTATAGCTTGCTGTGCGACTAAACCATAAGGGAATTTACCCGATGTAATCTCACCAATTTTATATACTTTTACTATTGGCCCCTGCCCGGTATCATATAGATCAACAGGACCTGACATATGAACTGCCGTGCCATTAAGTGTATAATAAGCCGAACCTACCTCTTGAAGAGAGATTCCCACTCCCGGGATATTTGTTGTATAAACATTAGGTATTGATGTCGCTTTGGCTCCCGCATAAAAGTAATAATTATAAACATACCCACCATTTGCATCGCATGAGCCGTTTTTAATTCCCGTCACCCCAAACTGACGCTCAGCAATAACTGTTCCAACTGGTAAATCTCTTTGCGCGATGAGTGAACCCAGATCCAGGTAGTCCGTTGGTGAGCCCAAGGCATAGCAGGCTGCATGCCCCTGTTTAGCATAAAAAACACTGATAAGGAGTAATATCATTAACAGGAGAGTTTCTGCGTGTCGTTTGTTTTTTACTCTGCTCATTACTTACAATGCCCGTTGAAGGTTAATATTCCGCTTGTTGTTTCTGTTTCAGGAAGGTGGTAATTCACGCCACACATTTCATTATTTGTTTGCCCCCACTGAACGTTTAACGTGCCTTCTGGCTGCAAACCTGTGATATACACCTGCCCTTTATCGCCGACGATGAATCCTTGGTTATGTTGACCTGGAACTGTGACCGTAGCGCCAAAGGGCACTGGCTGGCCATTAGCCTGAAGCAGCGTCATAAGCACACGCAAACCGACATTGGCCACATATTCAGCACGTACTACCGCTCCGCGCGTTGGCACGACGGTACGGCTGGTGAGTTCCAGATCCACATCGTCCGGCATGCTTTCCGTATTAAGCGTTACATCATTCTTACGGTACGGTGTCACATTGCTCACCGTGGTATACCCACGAAAGTCGGTTTTCGCGCCCGTCTGGTTTTGAATACTGACGCCGCCCGCGCCTGGCGCTTTGACCAGTACGTTAGTTTCACCCAGCGGCTGCGACAGCGTGATACCATCTTCATGAGCCAGGATGCCGCCCTGCAGGCCATAGTTCAGGCGTTCGCCATTTTTGTCGTAGCTGTAGCCTGCCGTCATTTCGCCGTAGGTGCCTTTATAATCAGCGTTCATGTTACCGCTATACCCGACGTCATCGCTCCCATAGCCTTGTTGCACATTCCAGCTCAACGCATTATTTTCCAGCGCCATACCGCTCATGCCCGCAGTATGCGTAGTGCCGTTGTTTTTACTGTCATTCATGCTGTAATTGGCCCAGGTATTGCTCAAGAAACGCTCCAGCGGCACGCTGATATTGAGGGCTATAATCTGGTCTTTGTCGTAACTCACGCTGTTGTTGTAGTTACCGGCACTGCCGTTTTTACTGTAGGTATAGGTCAACCCATAGCTGATACCCCGCCAGGAGTTGTTATAACCAACGTTATACGACTCCATGGTTTTGTTCTTACCCCAGTAATCTTCACGTACCGCACTGGCGGTCAGCGAGCCCAGCGAACCTCCAAGCGACTGGCTGATAGACAGCTCTGCCCGGTTACGGCGGCGATCCAGCATAGCTGAATTGTTACCATAGGAATCAAGCACTTCCTGCATACTGTAGAAGCCCGCCGTAGAGTAACGGTAACCCGCGATTGAAAAGTTAGTGCCGGTTTCTACAAAGTCTTTACTGTAGCGAATGCGCCAGGACTGACCGCTGCTCTTCTCCATGTCTTTAAGGCGTGACCATGCCTGAATGACATCTGCAGAAATGGCACCGATGGCCCCCATATTCTTACCGAGACCGAGCGCCAGTGCCTGGTATTTACTTGCCTCCTGGAGACCGCCATACAATGTAAAGCCGCGCGGAAGACCGAAGATCCCAGTAAACTGGGCAAACGGTGTTTTTTCGACGCTGCTATCATAAGAACGATACTGACCGCCCGTTAGGGCGTACTTCAGACGACCTTCACGTTGTAATACCGGTAAGGAGGCAAACGGCACCACAAAATGCTGTTCACTCCCGTCAGCCTCTTTCACCGTGACATTCAGATCGCCCGCGCCGCCAGTGGAGTACATGTCGGTAATTTCAAAGGCACCTGCTGCCACATAGCTTTGATAAATGACATAGCCATTCTGCCGAATCACAATTTGCGCATTGGTGCGAGCCACACCACGCACGACTGGCGCATAGCCGCGCTGGGATTCCGGTATCATGTCGTCATCAGAAGCAAGCTGGGCCCCACGAAACGAGATACTGTCAAACACATCCGCTGGCGAGGAGCTATCACCCGCCACCAGTTTTGCTTTGAGCGGTACAATATTGCGTTGCAGATACGTAAAAACGGTATCCCATTTATCCTTACCTTTTTCGTCGCGGTTCCAGGTCGTGTAGTTACGCAACCGCCAGGCTCCCAGGTTAATCCCCGGGCGCAGGTTGGCGTACTGGCTGTTGCTGTTTGCCCCCTTGTCGGCGTAATTATTCGCACCACTCATGCTGTAGTTAAGCATCGCAGCGGGAATACCCTCATCCCAGAGTGCAGGGTCTACATAACCACGCGCCTGCGGCGACAAAGCAGCTTGCGGTATGCTCAGAACCAGCTTTTGCGCATTAAATAAGAACTCAGAAGAAGCTTTAGGAATGGCAGATAAACGCGCGCATTTTCCATCAGCATTAAGCTCAGGGAATAATGTCGTTTTCACGCCATAGCTTTGAAGCAACGCTATCGGTAGACATGGTTCCAGTCTTTCTTGGCCACTGGTATCTCTGAGGGTTTTGAATTCGATATCGCGTGTGTCGACCGTCTGGTCGTTAATAATAATATCAACACGATATGTCCCCGGCGCCTGAGTTCCCGACTCAAAAGAAGACAAGTCTGCCCCTTTCATTCCTGGGTTATCTAATTGCAGCAGTTCAGGGTTAAAATAATCTCGCGCATGGCCTGTTGTAATTACACCTGAGAGCGCCATAGAGATAAATATCGCAAGGCGAGCTGGTTTAAAACAACTCTCCCCGATTGTATTACGCATTCCTTTTCTCCGGGAATTTCCTTAAGAGCATAGTTTTTATGTTAGTGAAGTAACTTATATTGTTACTTTATGGGCTTCACCAACGCCGCCATAGTCGTTGATTAATTTGAAGATCAAACTACCATGACTTACATTTTTCGGCAGATTGAAGTGCGCCGTTGCCCCCGGAGCAACATACGTCACATCATCAACCTCACTACCATCGATTTTTATTTCATTAAAATTCATATAATACTGGCTGGGATTCGTTACCTGAATTACATTCCCGGAAACGCGCCACTGCAATCTATCAACCTGCTCCTCTGGCGTGGTTTTCTTTAGGGCGGCGGGACGATAAATTAACTTAATTCGCGTTTTCACTGCGATTTGTAGCGTATTATCACGGCGCTCCGCAGAGGGGATAGATTTTATATTAAGCCAGAACAGCGACTCTTTATCTTCTGCGAGGGCACCTGCACGTACTATACGCATGACATTCTGCTGGCCTTTATCGAGTCGGTAAAGCGGCGGCGTAATAATAAAAGGAGCTTTCTCAGCACCCCCATCTGGTGACTCTACCCATGATTGAATTAAATAGGGCACGGAATCCGGGTTGTTGACGCTGAGAGAAGATTCTTTCTTGTTGCCATCATAAATAACGCGCGTGCCGCCAATAATTACACCTGCCTTGGCTGCACTCATGACAGATACCAGTGCCAGAATGGCTAATGTTGTTTTACGAAAGAATTTCATTTTATGACCTCTGTAAAAAGGGCCGATACCGGCCCTGTCGTTTTCTCAGGAAGAAATCCTTAAGAAATTAGTTGTAGTTAACAGTGAAGTTAGCAACGGAGTTTGCTTTACCCGCCGTGACAGTCGCTGACGTAGAACGATAAGCAGCATAAAAGTCCAGGTTGTTTTCTGAGGTACTGCTCAGCACATAGCTGTAGTCATTAACGCTGTGAAGCGGCAGAGCTGTTTTATCAGCAGTCATCAGCTTGATAGCAACGCCAGAAGCGGCATCTGCAGCGGAATCCAGCGCCAGCAGATCAGAGTCAGACGTATCCGGCGCACCATCAAACTTCACTTTTGCTGATGTTACCGTTTCCGGACAGTCTTTCAGCTTAATGGTAAATTTGGTGGTGGAGGCATCAGTGCCAACGCCAGTAAACGCGGTTTTAGATACTTTACCCAGATCAACGGTCAGAGTGTTGTCTGTACCGATATCTACGGTGCAAGCCTGATCGAGAATTTCGCCCGTAAATTTCACAGTACCATCAAAAGCCATAGCTGAAGTAGCAGACATTGAAGCGATAGCAGCAAAACCAGCAGCGATTACGATTTTTTTCATTTCAATTTTCCTTAATTAAAGTTTCCTGTTTTTAAATTAGCTATATTTTTAAATAGTTAACTCAAAACATTTTACTACCTGACAGGCGTCATTTGCGTAAAATGCCGCCACGTAAACGACGAATGCACCATTACTTTTTCATATGCACGATGAATTCAAGAATCTGCTTAGAAAAAACCAATAGGAAAAATACATCGTTAGGCCTTAAGCACTTCCTCGTCGATACGTCGCAAAATGTTACTAATAATAAATTTTACTTCAAACATTTTAAGTTCCACAATTGGAAATATTGCTCAGCGGGCTATAACATTTAATTGTGACTTTCAAGTAAAATTAATTCTTTTTTTACAATTCTCAGCCTACGTGTCAGCCACCAGATTCAAAAAATGGCTTTATCCGCTTTTTTGAGCAGGAGACGGCGCATCAGGCATATAAAAGCTTTAACACTAACTAACAACGTAAACCTGCTTTCTCTGTTTCAATGGTTCACTACTGACCCCGATCAATCCACTGGCTTTTAAAGGTCACATGCAATTATTTCACTGATAAGACATGGGAACAATTTTCACCATCAATGTAAAAAGATGGCACATAAAATGTTACATCACTTATCCTTGCAGGAAGGTTTTAAAATACTTCGACAGAGAATAAAAGGCGTAAAAAAATAAAAAATTCATGTCATCCCTGGGATGATTACGTTAAATGATAAGAAACAGGCTACAAGATATAAAAATGACTACCAAAGCAAATGATATTCGGAAGATGCTAATGGTGAATTCAGGATATTGATGATGCTTAAAAACGACAGCAGACACTGATTCTTACCAGTACATATTATAAGCCGTGATTAAGCAAACTGACGTATTACGCCCGTATATTACTGCGGCTAATTTTATTGGCAATTGAATATTATTGCACTACAGCACAAAAATATGAATGCCGTTTGAGCGACCTCAAGTAAACGTACGACATAATAGAGTGCGGGAAGTTTTGCAGATCACAGGTATACCGGCCCGGACGAAATCTGCATCGCAGGTAATGCGAATGGCCTCTCAGGAGGCCGTTTTTTATTGTGCTGTCAGCGCCGGGCCACCAGGCGTGGGCCGAGGATCAGGCTGCCGGTGGATTCATCGCCGTGCTGAATGCGCTGCATCATGCGCTCGGCCACGCAGTGCCCCATTTCACGCGCAGGCGTCGTTACCCAGGTCAGGGGCACGTCATCGAGTCTCGCCTCCGGCACTTCCGCGAATGCCGCCAGCGTCACGCTGTTCTCAAAATAGCTCTCATAACCGCCTTCGCCACTCTGCCGCCCGGCACGCATCAGGCCGAACCACGCGCCCATCGCCACGGTACTGTTATGGCACAACACGGCGGTAATCGTCGGGTTAACGCGTAGCAGTTCATTAATGGCCTCCGCGGCCTGTTTCTGCCCGGCCGGACATTCAACAATCCACTCGCTGTGAAACGGCAGGCCGTACTGTAAAAGCGTGGCGCAGTAGCCGCCGAGCCGTTCGGCGCGGGTCAGCGATGAGCTCGCCCCGCCAAGCCAGGCGATACGCTGATGGCCGCGATGAATGAGATGCTCGGTCACGAGCCGCGCCGCCTGCTGGTTATCCGGGCGCACCGTGTCCACTTCATCGTGATGGCTGGCGCGTGAGGCGAAAAGCAGCGGTATATTGCGCGCGCGGGCCTGCTCCTGCCACGCGGTGACCTGCCCCGTGCCGCCAGCCACCACCACGCCGTCAACGCCCTGGTCGAGCAGCGTATCGAAACAGCGCTGCATTTGGGCTTCATCACGCCCGCCCTGGAGCAGAAAAAGCATTCGCCCCTGCGCTTCCAGCGCCTCGGAGAGGCCCGCGGTGAGCTCGGCGTAAAACGGCGTGGTGAGATCGCGCACGATAAGCCCAATCACCCCGCTTGGCCCGCCGCGCAGCGCCGACGCCTGCCGGTTACGCACAAATCCTAACTGCTCAATGGCCTCGTTCACCCGCTGGCCGGTGGCGCTTGAGATCCGTCCCTTACCGCTCAGCACCAACGAAACGGTGGCGACCGACACCCCCGCCGCCTGCGCGACATCATTAATAGTGATTCTTTTCGCCTGACTCATTGGCTACGCTTTTTGCTCCACAAGTGGCAGATAAAACCTTTTACCTGTCCTTCTATTATAACTGCCACGCCTGGGTAATGTTCTGTGATTCACCGCGCATTAAACTTTGATAAAACGTTTTATCTTGCAATCCTTCGTTCAGGGGCTGGGATCATTTAATGCGAGGTGTCGTTTATGACGGCGAATACAGGTCAAAAAAATACGCTGTGGGGATTTATGCAGCAGCTCGGCAAGACGTTTATGTTGCCGGTGGCGCTGCTGTCGTTTTGCGGCATTCTGATGGGCATTGGCAGTTCGCTCAGCAGTCATGACGTCATCACGCTGATGCCGTTACTCGGTAATAGCGTGTTACAGCTCATCTTTACGTGGATGAGCAAAATGGGCTCTTTCGCCTTTAGTTTTCTGCCGGTGATGTTCTGTATCGCGATTCCGCTGGGGCTGGCGCGTGAAAACAAAGGCGTAGCGGCATTTGCCGGTTTCGTCGGCTACGCGGTAATGAACCTGGCGGTTAACTTCTGGCTCACCGCCAAAGGCATTCTGCCGACGCAGGACGCGGCACTGCTGAAAGCCAACAACGTCCAGTCGGTGCTCGGCATTCAGTCTATCGATACCGGCATTCTGGGCGCGGTGATCGCAGGCGTGATCATCTGGCTTTTGCATGAGCGTTTTCATAAAGTGCGGCTGCCGGACGCGCTGGCGTTTTTCGGCGGTACCCGTTTTGTGCCTATCGTTACCACCGTGGTTATGGGCCTGGTCGGGCTGACGATTCCGCTCATCTGGCCGTTCTTCGCCAAAGGCATTAACGCGCTGGGCTGGCTGATTAACAGCACCGGCAGCTTCGCGCCGATGATTTTCGGCACCGGCGAGCGCCTGCTGCTACCTTTCGGCCTGCAACATATTCTGGTGGCGCTGATCCGCTTTACCGAGGCGGGCGGCACAATGGATGTCTGCGGGCACAGCGTCTCCGGCGCGCTGACCATCTTCCAGGCGCAGCTTAACTGCCCTACCTCGCACGGCTTCGCCGAAAGCGCCACTCGCTTCCTGTCGCAGGGGAAAATGCCGGCGTTTCTGGGCGGCTTGCCGGGTGCTGCGCTTGCCATGTACCACTGCGCAAAACCAGAGAATCGTCATAAGATCAAAGGGCTGCTGATTTCCGGTGTGATCGCCTGTGTGGTGGGCGGCACTACGGAGCCGCTGGAGTTTCTGTTCCTGTTTGTGGCACCTGCGCTCTATCTCATCCATGCGCTGCTGACCGGGCTCGGCTTTACCATGATGGCGCTGCTTGGCGTGACCATCGGCAACACTAAAGTAAAATACACCTCATTAAGAATTGAGGCGTAAAAACAGCTATACCTGTCGCCCCAATGGATTACCAAGGAGGTGATGACCAATGTCTGCACATGTTACAATCTTAAGAAATACAGTACTTCCAGTGAAATTCAATACCATGAATCGTCCACGCTTATATTCATATATCCGTTACTCCAGCGAACGACAAGGTAAAGGTAGTTCGATTGAGCGTCAGAAGAGCTACATTGCTGAAATGGCAAAACAGATTGCTACTGAGTACGATCTGGAGATTTTCGAGGAATACCAAGATTTAGGGGTATCCGCGTACAAGGGTAAAAACGTTCAGGAAGGAGCTTTATCGGATTTCATAGACCAAGTTGAATCCGGTTTGATCCCAAAGGGGTCTTTCCTCTTGATTGAATCCCTTGATCGCTTCTCACGCCAGAACGCCATGCAAGCGGTTAACCTTTTCACCAGCTTATTACTTAATGGCATCACGGTAATTACCGGGATTGATAAACAGGTTTACAGACAGACTGAAGTAAACACCGAGACATTGCAGCAACTGATGTTTAGCGTGATGTTGTTCAGCCGTGCAAACGAAGAAAGTTCAACCAAATCACACCGCACCATTGCAAGTGCTCTGTCCAAGATCAGACGTCACCAGGAACGGAAACCAGGTGATCCTGTAGTCGCAATTAAAGAGTTAGGCTCGGATAAATGGTGGACAGATTCAAGTACTGGATATGTCAATCCGCATCCAGTCCTGTTCCCCATAGCAAAAAAAATTATCCAGTTAAAACAAGACGGTTGGTCAAATCGGATGATCCTTCAACATCTGAAAAACAACTACGATGGACCGGTTATTGGCAACAAAAAATCAAAAGGTATATGGAATATGCAGCATTGTTCCAGAATCCTTGAACCTGCCATTTATGGACGAAAAGTAATCACTGTAAACAATGCAGAATACGTTCTGGATGATTATTACCCTGCGATCATCAGCAAAGATGAATATGAAGCGTTAAAGCTCCAAGTTGGAAACAAAGGATTTGCCCCGAATCGCGAGAGTAATCCAGAAATACCATTACTTTCCGGTATTGGTATTTTGCACTGTGCGCACTGCTCATGTTACATGGTTAAGGCTAAATCAACCCTTAAAAACCATCCACATGCTTACCGTTACCAATGTGCATCCAGAGATTTACATCAAGATTGTAATAAGTGGGGATTCAGGGCAAGCACCCTTGAAAGGACGATTTTACAACTAATAGCCGATAGAATATTCTTACAGACGAAATATCAACCATCTGGTTTAGAAGGGAAAATAGCGGACATACAATCGCAAATTGAGAACTATGTATTGGCTATAGGTTCAGCTAAAAGCCCTGAGATCATTAATAGCCTCACTTCGCAAATTGATCAACTAGAACAAGAAAAACAAAGTCTGATAGTGGAAAAAAGACTATACGATGAATCAATCGTGCAAATGAACACTGAAGGTTGGGACAAGTTCAGGAAGTTTGACATTGATGACGCACTTAACCCTTTACGCACAAAAATAAGAGCAAACATTAAGACCGTTATTATGCGCGTAGATTGCTCCAGAATAGATAAGAAACACAACTTGTTTACCATCACATACCGCGATCAGCATAAACAGCGTATCGTTATCGAAAACAACTCAGGCTGGAAGAAGGGTAAGATTTATGTTGAAGCGCAGACTATCAACGATATTCAAATTCTTGAATCTGAAGGTTTGATACTGCATGACCATATTGACATATTGATCAACCGAGACAAGTTCATGACGGAAGCGAAAAAACGACTAGATCATCCCCGAACACTGATCGATGAACTGACGGAATAAAGGTAAGTGTTAGTGCCATTGTAAAATTGCCCCACAGAAATGTTAGCGTAATCCATCGCTATATAGCCATGAATCGCTCTGTATCTTGTCAGAGCGATTAAAGCAGACTTCAGGCATCGTTCAATATAAAACCCCCGTAAAACTTGATACAGAGCGTTGTAGAGCAAGGGTTCAAAATTACATCGTATTCATTCTGTCTACGAACTGTACTTATTGCACCGCTCCTTATCGAAACACCTCTATGGTTGCCGGAAACCCGGCACAAAGTAGATTGTTATGTCTTTCAATCGCAGTATTCAAGACTAACCGCTGCCCGCCGCCCGACGTTAACACCAAGCATATGAACCATTTTAAAACCCTTTAAAAACAATACCCTTCGCATCTTCCCCCTCTTCTCCCCATGTTAATCGATCGTTTTTACAGATCAATTATACGATATTGATAGATTTAATAGATCAATGTAAGATCATGATTCTTCGGTTAGTGTTTCTCGTAAACAAGACTCACGGAATGAATACTCTGTCCACGATGGAGTGCGAAAGAAAGAAGGTATCCAGAATGACAATTCTTATTAAAACGTTAAAAATCATGGCGTCAGGTGTTGTTTTCGTTTCAGGTTTAACCACCGCCTCCAGTACCGTGTATTTCTTGCCAGAGGCAAAATCAATGGGTGTCGCCAGCAGCGACAAAAACGCACTGATGTTTCTCGGGATGGACAGGGATGTAAATCTGAAGGGAATATGCTTCGCGATGACAAAGCAATCATCATCAATCGTTCCGCTGGTAGATATCACTGCTACAACTGATAACGGCAGATTCACGATGCACGGGTTACGCCCTAATGTCAGTGATTCTAAAGAAGTCGCTTGTTCCTTCGGGTCCGAAGCTGGTGATTTCTTGACTGCCATTTCGAAGTCAACAACCGTTAACGTGAAGCTGGACTTCAATGGCGAGATCCGCAATTACAGTTTCGACACTACAGAGTTCGGAAAGGTATTGACTGCGAATGGGCAAGCCGTGGGGGAAAAAGCAGCTAAAGACTACGCTCAGGGAGTACGTGCACCCGTTTTCTATAGCAGCGGTAGCGAAGCTCCCAAAAACAATGCAGTAACCTCAAACGTCGATACACACAGTTATAAAGCAAGCGATGAGAAACTTAATTCGGTCTGGAAAAGCCTTAGCCCTGAAACCCGAAAACGATTGCTTCCTTCTCAAAGAGAATGGATAAAGCACAAATCCGGCTGCAATAATGAACAGAAATGTCTTACCGACATGACGAACAATCGCATTCGTGAACTGGAGTCTGAATATGGAAAATAATGCACTGACTTTGGTTTTAAAAAACGATTGGGTAGCATCGTCTTCTGGTAATACCTATACCGGAAAATACACAGTTGGACGGTTTCACCTGACAGATGCGTTCATCGTTGTGTATATGAAGCTGATACATGGAATTGAAATACCCGATTTATGGGTCAGTAGCAGTTTCACTAACATACCAGATACCGATACCCGTAGGGTTATGTATATGGAAGGCTGTGATATGTTATCGAAAGATACAATGAACGAAATCCGTAATGCAGTGAAGTCCCCGCCTGACAAGCTGAAAATATATCGTAATGGAGAGCGTATTGTTAAGATAGAAGTTATGGAAGAACGAAATGAAATCACCCTATGAACGTTATATTAAAATAGCAGTCATAACCGTCGCAATAGCCTACGGCATCAATCTCCTTTACGGGCTGACGCCCCCCCCATATCAGCCTAAAACCCCCGAAGTGAAGGCCAAGGTAAATGCTGATACCGTAACTCAGCAACAACCTGAGCAACCATCCAAACCATCGATAATCGATATACTTCCGCGAATGTATACAACAGGGGAAGTTTATGCGCGGTTTGAACAACATGAATTCAGGGCAACAAATGACTTCAAAAAATGTCAGTTAATGGTAACAGGAAAAATAACTGGTATCGGTACTGTTACTTTCAGAAAAAATCCTGTAGTAACATTGGGTATTCCCGGTTCAGATGAAGGCCTGAAGTTCATATTTGAAGATACGAATTACAATAACGATAAAGTTGCTGCATTGAATATTGGGGATCTGATTATAATCGCCGGGAAGAATGCACGACCTGGAACCTTTGGTGGTATCTTTCTTGATGACTCGAAGATAATGACTGATATGATTTCAAAGAAGAAACGACAAATTTTGGTTGTCAATGGTGGCGTTTACGACCGGGAAATTTGCCAGAAGTAGCGTTGTCCTTGCCCTTGAAATGGAGGGGGAGAATCCCCTCCATCACCCCTTCAACAGGTATTGGCGCAAGCAGGAATCGAGTTTGAAGGGAGCTGCATTGCAAATTGTTTTGCGAAGCATCGCCAGTAAGATGGTACTCGAATTGTGCTTCATAACATTAAAGCAGGGCCTGCCCTGCAAAATGACCAATCCCCATAGACAAAAGCATAGCCATGGTACTCCAGAACGTAATTCTTATGATCGCCCTGACAGGAGAGGCTTTACTCAAAACCGAAGATATATAGCCAAGGACCGCCAGTGAAAAAAGGGTGGAAAGGATTATCAACAAAAAAGCCAGTTTCAGAGGGGAGAGCCATGCCACGATTAAGGGTAACACCGCACCAGCGGAAAAACTCAGGGCAGAAAAGACAGCTGCCTGTAGGGGCTGTGCAGAATTTATATCCGTCAACCCCAGTTCTTCACGGGCATGAGCATCCAGGGCATCTTTGACCATAAGTTGCTCCGCAACCTGCCGGGCAAGCTCTGGCTCCAGTCCACGTTGCATATAAAGTGAAGTCAGTTCCCGCACCTCTCCCTGATAATCAGTTTCCAGCTCCCTTTTTTCCTGGGCAAGTGCTGCGTTTTCGGTATCCGCCTGAGATGAGACGGAAACATATTCCCCTGTAGCCATTGACATAGCTCCGGCAACCAGTCCTGCAACACCTGCAAGTAAAACACCGGAAGGACTGCTATTTGCAGATGCAACCCCAAGAACAAGGCTCGCTGTCGAAACAATTCCGTCATTTGCCCCCAGTACAGCTGCCCTCAGCCATCCCACTTTTTCGATACTATGTCGTTCAAGATGCATATATTTTTTCCTTCAAATACGCATACTCATCGGAATTACGGATAAATAGAAAATGCATTGACGGATAAATGCGCGGTTATAGTCTGTTTTAGCCAACCATTACAGGGCATCTTATCCATCATAAACCTACAGCACTATTCGGTAACGGGATTTTTCCTTTGGCTACGAACGGTGAGGAAGATATGCAGCAACCCCATCGCACCATGTGCCCAGAAATAGGTTTCAATAAATACAGTCAGAAACTTATGCACATGCAGGACGGTTTCTGTCAGCACAGGTGACGTGCCAAGAGCAGTATTGAGAGCAAACCAGAATCCACCACATAATGCAACGCCCAATAGTGCAAGTACACCAAGCCCCTGAACCAGAGCAGCAATCCCACCAGCATGAGCTTCAGGAAGACGGAATGATATCAGCATTTTGATATCTTCAACCACACCTCGAAAATCAAGGACCACCCAGGCAAAATAGTAACGAAATCCTCGTTGTGTCAGCATCCATGCAAGCATGACAAACCCAAGGACAATCAGTGATAACCCAGTGATAACATGGAACCATGTTACGAACCCAGTGAGAGTATAGTCACTAAGCGCATCGCTTTCGGTAAGGTTTGAATTAATAATCTGCAATAAAATCAATACAGCTACGATGATATGCAGCACACGTAGAAATGGTGTGTTTTTGTGAGGAAGAGCATTACGTAAATTTTCGTTCATAATTTAGCCACTTTTTTAAGGTTGGTTGACCACTCAATATTATGCCTTTTTATTAAGATAACCTTAACTTCTCAAAACCAAGATGCACTCAGTAATATCCAAACCATGTTCAAAGGCCCAGTACTCGACAGGTAAATTCAGGTTCCTGAGTGGTTCTTATCGTCGCCAGATAGCCACGAAACAACGCAATGCTGTACAGAATGCTTATATCTGAACGCTTGAAATTCCAAAAGCGACGTGGATCGTACGGCACTTAATCCGACGACCGATGAAGAGTGCAGCCATGACAAAATCCATTCACCAAGCCACATTAGGTGACGTCGGAAATGATCTTCTTACGGCAAAGCACATGGCTTAGAATCCCTGTTCCAGCCTCGAAGAGGATACTGATGATTTATTTGCCGGAAAAAAGCATCTTAATGAGGGTCTCATACCGATGATGAAGACATTACGGGCATCAGTGTGTTAATCAACGGGGAGCAGGTCATCATGACCAACAAACAAAACACAGACTGACGCGTGACCACCAAATATAATTTGGCCCCCTGAATCCACCCCGCGCAACACCAATAGGTACTTAACTTATGTTGAGGCAACAAACTAAAATATGTAGCATTGATAATGCATGTTTGTTACCCCAACATTTTTATATGTATTTTGCAGATAAGATAACGTTGTGAAATTTCCTCACCAGTGCATAGCTATCTGCTTGATTACAGGCACGTGTATCATGTCAGTTCAGGGATATCTTTCCAGCATATCTACCTTCACCGAATAATTCCCGGTCTCAGTCAACACCTAGTTTATTGTGGTATTTTCTCATCAGACTGCCTAGTTTCTGTGCTGCAATTTTCCCGGCGTCAAGACCTTCCTTCTCAGCGGTACTTTCAACGGCAGTTACCTCATCAATTAGAAGTGACATGCCTGCAACATACGTTTCCCTGTCATACCCTTCTACAGGGCTGTTCAGGATGGACTCTGCTGTTGCTTTCAGTTCCCGCATATCTTTCCTGAAGGATGTAACGTCCTCCTCCTTAAGTGCTGCGCGGTAGCTTTTATTCATCATCTTCATGGCATGTTCAACACCGTCAGAACCAGCCATTACACAGGGGGATAAAAGAAGGGTGGCTCCTATCACAACAGTACGCATAATTTTTCTCATAATAGCCTCCATATTGTTTACTCTCGTTTTCACAGTCAGAAGGGGTAATATTGCGCAAAAAAATAATCCCTTCCCAATCTTCTCAAAAAACAGCAGCATTCATATTATTTTTCAGGATTATTTGCCCCCGCAACCAGGACTATTATCACCTTTAAAATAAGGGTCAACATGTGTCATAACATTTAAAACATGATGATTATCTAAAACTGATTTCCTGGCCAAAACAGCAATGTCATGTCCTACTTTCACTGATAAATCACCATCAATTTCCAGATGAACATCAACCACAACAAGGTCCCCCATTTTTCTGGTCTTGAGGTCATGGATGCCTTCGACCCCAGGCGTGGACAATAATGTTGTTTTTATACTATTTTCAGTTTCAATATCCACGGCCCTGTCCATCAAGTCATGAAGCGAATCTGACATAAATGAATATCCCATTCTGGTCACAATCAGTCCCACAACCAGTGCAGCTACCGGATCAAGCAATTTAAACCCTGATAAACTACCAATAATACCAATAGCCACCACCAAAGATGAGGCGGCATCAGAGCGGGCATGCCAGGCATTGGCAACCAGCATAGTGGATTTTACTCGGGTTGCTACTGCCAGCATATAGCGAAAAAGAAGCTCTTTGATAACCAGTGCGGCTAAGGCCACCCACAGAGCAACAATATGTACCTGAGGAATATCATCTGGTTGTTGCATTTTATTTGCTGCTGACCATAACATCCCGATGCCAACAATGAATAAAATTGTCCCCAGAATTAATGATGCACCATTTTCATAACGATGATGCCCGTAGTGATGGTCATCATCGGGATTTTTTTTACTTTTATGATTAGCAATAAGCACCACAAAGTCTGAAACTAAATCAGACAGAGAATGGATACCATCCGCAATAAGCCCCTGAGATCCGGAAAATACGCCAGTAATCACTTGCCCGGATGTCAGAAAACAATTAACAAGCACACTAACCCATGTGCTTTTACGGGCCGCGAGGAAACGCTCATGAGAACTAATATCAATATCATCCGTAAGTTTGTTTACCTGCACCTGAAACTCCTAATAACAGCATCTACAGTTAATACTAAGCAGCCAATACTACCCGGCCAAGTTCAGTTTTGGTATATGAAATTTTGAGGTACTGTGGTGAAAATATAAAAATGGTGAGATTTATTCCTGTAAAGACCGCGCCATGGTGGCGATAACATCTATTTATCATAACGCCTGAACATTAATTTATTCTGAACAGAAGAGAGAAGAAAAGTTGACAGTTATCACAACTATACACTTACGCCCAGTGTGGATGGGTTCAACAAACTAAAATTGCAAACCCGATTAACTGAGGAATTGAGCGCTCTCGAAGAGGAGTTGCTTTCGGGTAGCTGTCAACCATTGCAAAATGGTAAACAACATCCTTTGGGTCCCCAACTGTGTGGCCACTGTAGTGACTGTGGTGGGTGATAGAACTGGTCACATTGATGCCAGACTTTTTCGTGCCGCATGTATGGCACACTGAATTTGATTAAGACCTGCTGAAATGAAACCGGAGTGCTTCAGCTACAGAAACTGACCAAATCGTATACCCCAAGCAAGATCTGAATACCATCCGAACAATATCTCTTTTAGGTATACCTGATAAAGACCATGACACACAGTATCAATAGGGTTAAATTTGACTCTATTGACAATAAAAACACGCAATGTATCATATGGGTATCAATTTAATACTCAAAAGAGAATGCATAATGAATGTCCGTATCTATTGCCGTGCATCTACCGAAGGCCAACATGCTGATCGTGCATTAGTTAGCCTGCGCGAATTTGCGCAAAGCAAAAACTGGCAAGTAGCCGGAGAATACATTGAGAATGCCAGCGGTGCGAAGCTGGAACGTGTGGAACTGATGCACCTACTTGCCGAAGCACGGCCTGGCGATTTGCTTCTAATTGAAGCGATTGACCGTCTCAGTCGTCTTCAACATGAAGAATGGGCTGAACTCAAAGCTACGCTGAACAGTAAAGGACTGGTTATTGTTTCGATGGATTTGCCAACAAGCTGGCAGATGGTTGAAATGTCTGGTAACGACCTTACTAGCGGCATTCTTCGGGCAGTCAATGCTATGCTGATCGATATCCTTGCGACAATGGCACGACAAGATTATGAAACCCGCCGTAAACGCCAGGCACAGGGGATCGAGAGAGCAAAACTGGCAGGTTTGTATACGGGGAAAGAAAAAGATATGGAAGCCCGTGAAACTGTTCGCGAAATGCTGGCGCAGAATGTTAAACCAGCCCACATCATGAAAGCGGCAGGTATCAGCCGCGCCACCTTTTACCGAATCAAGAAAGAGCTTTTGTGTTAAAAACGGACTTGATAACAGTATTTGCTGCCCATATGTCCTGACTTTGAAACGCTCATATTATAATTAAGGATATCCCATGGTAGGTAACTCATTCTTCAAAGGTGTTGATGAAAAAATAGGCAGACAAAAACAAGAGCAGATTGAAGAAAAAGAAACGTTAGCCCAGGAACGAGAACGCTTATCGGAAATTATTGAATCTCTCGTACCAGAAGTTGAAACGTACAAAAATGGTTTACTTGAAAGAGGAATCCACGCTGAAATTTCTACATCTGCACGGCATATAAGCTTCAATATGAAGTATAAAGACGGCGGGAAGCATGAACTTTTATTATCAGAAACTGAGCGATTTGATGGCCGCTATTCGATAACGACATTTTCTACAAACGATAATGGTCGTACTTTTAGTTCTACAAACGGTGCATCTTATAGTTCAACTACTTGGTCGAATGATGATTTCTTTAAAGCTTTAGAACGGCATATCAATTATTTCTTGTTCTATGCGAATCGTCATGGTGGTCTTTAAACAACGACCGTTGTATAACAAGCCTCGCTGAAGTGCGAGGCTTTATTTTATCCATACCGATGCTCGATTTCGATAACACCAACACATTCATCAAACCAGCAACAGTCAAATACTTTCATATATTCAGTCTAAACTGTTGTAAAATTTATCAATAGTCTGACTTTGACAAATTCATTTAATCTAATTCGTAATTTTACTTTTCAAATTAGGTTATGAATGCATCAAATCCAATTCAACCTGTGGCAGATCAAAAAAACAACCATACCTAAAATTATAATCAAAAATATTTTTAATGTATTTGGAAATTTATCTTTCCAAAAAGTTAAGGATAACTGTTCCTCAATCCATCGCTTCTCCAATTCACTGTAAAATTTATAGTGAGCATACCAATTACTACCACAAATTTGTTTAGTAATTGTGCTATTATCAAAATCTTGCATCAGAACTTCAAGTTCCTGAATATACTTAGCTGAATCTGGCTGGCTCTCTGATTTTGCATCGTAATACAGTCGTTCAATCTTTCTGAAGATGTCAGTTTGCCTTTTCCCCGCCTCTTCATATTTACTTTTATCACCATCATAGAAATTAATGTATAGGCTACCAATGCTCAGAATAATAAAAATTGCAGAAATATTCTTAGAACTCATTTCATCCATATAAAGACCAAGAACAGATACTGCGAGTGATATTATGCCAATCCAGCCAGGAAGCTTACTTACAATGTCAAATGTTGCAAAGGTTTTCTTTGCTCCGAACCCAACGTTGTATCCAGCAGAAGCAATATGATTCAGCAAGTCATTTTTTAGCATGTTTTTCACTCAATTGGAATGTCGATAGTAGCCTGGGCAATTACTATATGATTCTTAACGATATAACACCACACCTTATGACTACCTCTGAACTTTGTATGTTCAGTATGGGTAGTTTGACCTAAAATTATTTGACCTCGAATTTCATCACGTTCTTCAGCCTCTTTACCTCTATTCAATACTTTCCAGTATATGTCATAAGGTTCAGGAATCAGATCTAAACTTGCTTGATTGATCGAGAATGATAAAGTCTTATTAGGAGGTAACCAAGGTCGAGCTATATCCGAAAGGTAAGCTCTAATCGAGCGTTCCCTATACCCACTTTCTTTGACAATACAGTTTACTTCAAGTGGATATCTAATATCGACATCATCAAATTTTTCATCCGTAAATTCTTCCGTATTACGCCATGTGCGGGCAAAATATGATTCATTAACGAAATTATCTGACCCCAGCCCCAGAGAGTCTTGCATTTCCGTTGCTGCTTTAGGAAAAGTAAGTCCGAAAACTTCCCGCCAAAGTTCATGACATTTCTTTGTATAGCCATTCTCGTACGCGTCAATCGCTTGCGTGCATAGTTTGAAGGCACGTTTTGATTGTCGCTGGAAATTTTTGTAGACCTTAACCCTTTGTCCACTGCCTATTGCAGCATAGTGTTCATGAACGTCTTCTTTTTGCAAAAAATCAAAAAAGTCACGGCACATGAAACCATAACTAACCATTCCAGTTTCATCATAATCATCGGTTTGTTTAAGGAACCTCCATGCTAACGTGTCAATAAGAAGTCCTCCCATGTCTACTGTATTTCTGTTTTTCCAAGCTCGCAACATGCGACAAAGATTATGGAGATTACGACTTTTGTTATTTCGGAAATTCCTCATTTCGGTAATTTCCATACGAGGTTTAGTTACCCGCCACCCACCATTACCATTGTCAGCTTTCGTATCAGGGTATTTAAAATGATCTCCGTCAGCAAAGACTGGTTGCACCTCTATATGGAAAGAGTCAAAAACAATCTGCACTACTAATCGATCAACCTTGACTTCTTGCTGCGAAAAGGTTTGTTTTAAAGCATCTTTTACATCACGAAGTAAACGTCGTTGAGGATTCAAACCTACTTGATAAGCCTCCCACAACCCTGAAGGCATAATGTACAGCATATCTAAATCTGACGTTTTGCTGACCGCCGTACGACGACCTGCTGAACCAACCTTCAGTCGATTATTGAAACCGTTTTCAGTTTCCCGAAACCTTATGTTAAGCCTCCTTGTGGCATTTTTATAATGTGTTGCAATTGCCGTCATTCGTTCATTAGGTATTTTCAAATTGTCCAGGAAAATACGAAACATCTCTGCTGTTTGCATCTAATTATCCTTAACTGTCCAGAGGTTACACAATGTGCTGGTACTAACGCTAGTAATCACACCTTTTCATTACTTTCGTAAAATCAAGCACTTTTGAAGCCTGCATTTTAGAAAGCTTTAGAAGGCATACGGAGGCTAATGCTAATACAAAAAGTGTGTTTTTCATCCTTTTTCACACAATTACATAATCTCGAATAAAATACTAATTATATCAATAGACTACACATTGCATAGAGAACTAAAGAAGGTCTTGACCGAGCAAGGAAGGTAGGTAAAAGTTAGGCGGTTGCAACAGATATTCGTAAGCGACTTCTGGAAGCCAATATGAAGAGGTCTCAGCCAAGCAAAAAGTGGGATTAAGTCTTCCTACGATCAAAGGGAACTGGAACATGCATCAAGAATGACGGGCACGTTCCAACAACCCAAAAACAAGACCGCGAGCGAAGCGAGTTCCGTCAAGCGAAGCGAAGACGGATAGTTAGCGTTGATTAAAAAACATACGGAAATGTACTGTTTTTTCTATATATAAAATATAAATATTATAAACAGTACATAGTACACAGACACTCACTACGTTCGTGTCCCTCGCTGCGCTCGGAATTTTGAAGTAATGTATGAATGTATCAGCATAGCAACTATAGTTGAACTATCATGCATCTGACCGAAGCATAAAGTTAACCAGGAACAAATCATGCCTTAAAACGCTCTGAGCGAGGCTGTAAGCGATTTTCATGATATTGGTAATGCGATTGCATACCTTGGAAAGAAAAACGCGCTACGGGCTTCCTGTGCGATATTTACGAATTCAGTACTTTGCTACTCAATTTTGATGTTGAGTACATGCGCGTTCCCTTCCCTGTTTGCGCTTTACCGCGTTCTTTTGCCAGGTAAGAAAGCCAGAATACCGGACCTTCGAGTGATGAAGGATGTTCACGATGAATGACGTAGTGATCGGGATAGTCTTTAGTGGCTTTAGCCAAGTTTACCAGCGTTGCTTTACCACCTGTCAGTTTCATCCAGATTTCCGTAATAATACCAGCGATCCCTCTTTCTGGCGTTCCAAACCATCTTACCGAACGATGTGGAAGTGCAATCCAGCAATGGTAATGGGGTTGTGATGCCTTTTCCTGTTCGCAAACCCAACCGTAAGCAAAATCGATAATAGGTTCCGATAAACCGTTATTCCCAGACCCTAGGCGGTCACGTAATCGTTTGAACAAGTTGCGTATGTATTTGTTACCTGCTTCAACAGAAGTGAACTCAGGGAGGTGGAGATCAAAACGGGTAAGGAACACTCGACTGTAGAGCTTCAGGATTGCGTTCAGTTCGTTGATTGTTGAAATAAGTATGTCATGACGAACACCAGAGCCGATTCTTGTGTTAATCCGGTATGCATGACCATCATGAACAAAGGAGTTGCCATTAATTGTTTTGTAACGTCCGTGTTCATGGTAGACGGTACGAAAACTTGTTGCCGATAAAACCGACGATTCGAATAGGGTTTGTGATTGTTGCATCATTGTTAAATTAACCTTTTTGTACTCAGAAAGAGATCACACCCCCTACATAGTTACTACCTAAAACCACGGTAAAACGATGGCATTTGCGATAGCGCAAAGCCGCCTTGCATCTGACGTTGGGGATGTTTTCGAGGAGAGAAATACTACGGAACAAAGTTTACGGAAATATTTATAATAACTCATTATCATATCAGAAGGAGTGAAAGGGGGCAACGGAAATCATGCCTTGATAAAAGAGGGATGATGATTGTGTGGGGTGTTGGTAACAACGGAGAAATTCAAAGGGATTTACAATCTTGTCTTTGGCTTCCTTCCGGCATACACAGTTGAGTGGGAGCTGTAATTTTCAACATTGCAGTAACCTGATTGTTCACAGTGTACATCGGCAAATATCAATTATACCCATTACACTTCAGTGAATACCGACGGCAATATTATCGATTTTGTGGTTTTCGGCGTACTGCACGGGCTTTCCACCAAATGGTACTGGGTGCCGGTCGTGGCGGGCGTCTGGTTCGTGGTCTATTACGCTATTTTCCGCTTCGCTATCGCCCGCTTTAACCTGAAAACGCCGGGCCGTGAGGCTGATACCGCGGCCGTGAATGTCGCGCCTTCAGGCCACACGGGGAAATCCGGCTATGACGTCCCGGCCATTTTGCAGGCGCTCGGCGGCGCGGAAAATATTACGTCGCTCGATAACTGCATTACCCGCCTGCGTCTTTCGGTAAAAGATATGTCGCGGGTTGACAGCGCCGCGCTCAAGGCGAACCGCGCCATCGGCGTGGTGCAACTGAACCAGCACAATTTGCAGGTGGTGATTGGCCCGCAGGTGCAGTCGGTCAAAGATGAAATGGACAGCCTGATGCAGGCCGTGCAGGCGTAAACCGGGAGGCGACATGTTCGATTTTTCACAGGCCGTGGATCGCCGCGGCACCTGGTGCACCCAGTGGGATTACGTGGCCGACCGGTTTGGCGTGGACGATCTTCTGCCCTTTACCATTTCCGATATGGACTTCCCGACCGCGCCCTGCGTGCTGGAAGCCATATCGACGCGGCTGGCTCACGGCGTGCTCGGCTACAGCCGCTGGAAGAACCCGGAGTTTACCGGCGCGATTGCCCACTGGTACGCCACGCGTTTCGGCTGTGACATTCCGCGCGAGGCGCTGGTCTACGGGCCATCGGTGATTTACATGGTGTCGCAACTCATCCGCCAGTGGTCAGCGCCCGGTGACGAGGTACTGATCCACACGCCCGCCTATGACGCGTTCTGGAAAACCATCGAGGGCAACGGGCGCCGGGTGCTTGGCGCGCCACTGACGCAAACCACGAACGGCTGGCAGTGTGACATGACCGCGCTGGAGGCGCTTCTGGCACGCCCTGAATGCAAAATCATGCTGCTGTGCAGCCCGCATAACCCGACCGGCAAAGTGTGGCGACGAGACGAGCTGGAAACCATGGCGGCGCTCTGCGCGCGTCACGGCGTGCGGGTGATGAGTGATGAAATCCATATGGATATGGTCTGGAGCGATCATCCGCATATACCGTGGTGCGAGGTCGGCCAGGGGCGCTGGGCGCTTTTCTCGTCGGCCTCAAAGAGCTTCAACATTCCGGCGCTGACCGGGGCCTGGGGGCTTATCTCACAGGCTGAAGACCGTGAGACGTATCTTCAGGCGCTGAAAGGCCGCGACGGTCTCTCGTCGCCTGCCGTGTTATCGCTGGTTGCGCATATCGCGGCTTACCGCGACGGCGCGCCCTGGCTTGATGTGCTGCGCGGTTACTTACAGGAGAACCTGCGTTTTGTGGCGGAGCAGCTCAATGGCGCGTTTGCGCAACTTAACTGGCAACCGCCCGAGGCGACGTATCTGGCCTGGATCGATTTAGGGCCTCTGGGGCTTGATGACGAGGCGCTACAAAAGGCGCTGATTGAGTGCGGGAAAGTCGCGATTATGCCCGGATACACCTACGGAGAAGAAGGTCGCGGCTTCCTGCGGCTGAACGTTGGCTGCCCTCGCAGCAAACTGGAGCAAGGTGTGGAGCGGCTAATTTGCGCAATTCGTTCACTTTAAGTGCAAAAGGGGCCGTTACGGCCCCTCTTTTGTTGCGCAACGTAGCATTCTGGCGGCAATTATTTTTATAATGGTATGCACTTTATTCTAAAAAAGAGTGCCATCATGATTGATACCCGCCTTCCCCTTACCGACCTTCATCGCCATCTTGACGGCAACATCCGTGCGCAAACGATTCTCGACCTGGGCCGCCAGTTTAATCTCGCCCTGCCCGCCGATACGCTGGAGACGCTGCGCCCGCACGTGCAGATAACCAAAAATGAACCGGATCTGGTGAGCTTTCTCGCCAAACTCGACTGGGGCGTAAAGGTGCTCGGCTCGCTGGAAGCCTGCCGCCGCGTGGCGTATGAAAATATGGAAGATGCCGCGCGCAACGGCCTGCATTATGTGGAACTGCGTTTCTCGCCGGGCTATATGGCGATGACGCACAACCTGCCGATAGCCGGCGTAGTGGAAGCCGTGATTGACGGCGTGCGTCAGGGCAGCCGCGACTACAGCGTTGACGCTCGTCTTATCGGCATTCTGAGCCGCACCTTCGGTGAAGAGGCGTGCGTGGCGGAGCTGGACGGCCTGCTGGCGCATCGCGACCATATCACCGCGCTGGATCTGGCGGGCGACGAACTGGGCTTCCCCGGCAGCCTGTTCCTGAACCATTTCAACCGTGGGCGTGACGCGGGCTGGCATATCACCGTTCACGCTGGTGAAGCCGCAGGCCCGGAGAGCATCTGGCAGGCGATTCGCGAACTCGGTGCCGAGCGTATCGGTCACGGTGTAAAAGCGGTGGAAGATCCGGCGCTGATGGATTTCCTGGCCGAACAGGGTATCGGGATTGAATCGTGCCTGACCTCCAATATCCAGACCAGCACAGTGGCCTCACTGGCGCACCACCCGCTGAAGACATTCCTGGAGCACAATATTCTCGCCACAATTAATACCGACGATCCTGGCGTGCAGGGCGTCGATATTCGTCATGAGTATGAGGTTGCGGCACCGGCTGCCGGGCTGAGTGCGGCGCAGATCCGCACCGCACAAGAAAACGGCCTGAAAATTGCGTTCCTGACGGACGCCGAAAAACAGGCGCTGGTAGCGAAAGTCAGCGCGGCGTAAGCCGCGCCGCCAGGTCAGGAGGCAGAGGCCTTCTGACCTGTTTTCTGCTCGTTACGGCGCGCATAGCGCTGCGCCATCACCGCACAGACCATCAGCTGGATCTGATGGAAAATCATCAGCGGCAGCACCATGATCCCCACCTGGCTTGCCGGAAACAGCACGTTCGCCATCGGCACACCGTTTGCAAGGCTTTTCTTGGAGCCGCAGAAAACGATGGTTATCTCATCCTCTTTATTAAAACCGAGCAGGCGCGACATCCAGACGTTAATCACCAGCACAATCGCCAGCAGCACCAGCGACACAACGACAACCGCCAGCAGCGCCAGACCCGTCACCTGATGCCAGATGCCTTCCACCACGGCCTCGCTGAAGGCGACATAAACCACCAACAGAATCGATGAACGGTCCGTCATATTGATGAGCTTTTTATGCCTGTCGACCCAGCGGCCAATGAGCGGACGCGACAGATGCCCCACCACAAACGGCACCATCAGTTGCAGAATGATTTTCCCGATAGCTTCAAGCGTATCGGTCTCGCCCTGCTGGGCCTGCATCATCACGCCCACCAGTACCGGTGAGAGGAAAATCCCAAGAATGCTTGACGCCGACGCGCTGCACACCGCCGCCGCGACGTTGCCGCGCGCAACGGAGGTAAACGCAATGGCGGACTGTACCGTCGCAGGCAGCGCGCAAAGATAGAGGAAACCCATATAGAGCGATGGCGGCAGCACGCTGTGCGGGATGAACTTCATCGCCAGGCCAATGAGTGGAAAGAGTACGAACGTACTGAGAAAGACCATCAGATGCAGCCGCCAGTGCCCCATCCCGGCCAGAATCGCCTCGCGGGAGAGCTTCGCGCCATGCATAAAAAACAGCAGCGCGATGGCCGCCGTAGTGAGGTATTCAAATACCGTTTTGACACGCCCTTCGCAGGGAAACAGCGAGGCGACAATCACGACGCCAATCATAATCAGTAAAAATGTGTCAATTTTCAGGCGCTTCAGCCAGTTCATTGTCAGTTCCTTGTCATGTTGCAGGTTAATCTACTTTGCAACAAAAAGCCGATCCTGGCGAGTTATGCGGGTGAAACCGCGCACCTGAGTGACGCGCCGTTTAAAATGGAAGAGGAATTGCCCCGGCGAGGGTACGCCGGAGCGTAAGGCTTAACTGCGTAGACAAACCGCGGCGCGGCGTTTCGCGGATTCAATCCCCGCTTCAATCAACTCCATCACCACGATGGCCTGGCTTGCCGGCACCGGGTTTTCACCTTCGCCACGGATAGCGCTGCGCACAGCAGCGTAATAAGCCGGATAGTTACCCGGCACCGTCAGCAGCGTCTGTTCATCAAGCATCTCGCCGCGCGCCACCGTTAGTACGCCGTCGCGCATGTCGTAACCCCAGTTTTCCTGCGGCGGACGCGTACCCGATTTCAGGCTTTCCTCCTGAGGATCAAGGCCAAACTTGACGTAGCTGCCGCGAGTGCCGTGTACGATATAACGCGCGGACTCCGCTGCCGCCAGCATCGTACCGTGCAGCACAACGCGCCGCTCCGGGTACGCCAGCACGGCGTGGAAATAGTCCGTCGCCTGCGCGCTCGGGCGCAACTCCGCGAGATCGACGTTGATACTGACCGGCAGCCCGAAAAGCTGTACCGCCTGATCCAGCAGATGCGGTGCCAGATCGTACCAGATGCCGCTGCCTGGCCCGGCCTGTTCGCGCCAGCGGTCACGCACCTGAGGGCGGAAGCGGTCAAAATGGGATTCGAAATAAGCGACCTCGCCAATTTGCCCTTCGGCGATAATCTGTTTGAGCGTCAGAAAATCGCTGTCCCAGCGGCGGTTATGAAACACCGACAGCACCAGCCCGGCGCTTTTTGCCAGCGTTTCCAGCTCACGTGCCTGCGACAGCGTGACCGTGAAAGGTTTATCCACCACCACATGTTTCCCGGCTTCCAGCGCCGGTTTCGCGAGCGGGAAGTGGGTATCATTCGGCGTGGGAATGACAATCAGATCAAGATGCGGATCGTTGAACAGCTGTTTTGGGTCCGACACGACCGGCATTCCCGGCCAGTCGGCGTGGACTTTCCCCGCGTCGCTGCTGGAGATGACGGCAAGCTCCATCCCCGGCGTACCTGCGATAAGCGGCGCGTGAAAGGTTTTACTGGCGTAGCCGTAGCCGATTAATCCCACCCGGACGTTATCGTTCATGTTCATTCCTCTGCTGAGTTAACCCCTGTATTTGACACCATTCGCAACGTCGCCTCAACGCTTTCATAACCAAACGAAAATAAACGGCTTATTTCAGAATTTTCATCATTTTCTGCCTTGCGCCAGAATCTTTCTGGTGAAACCGCGCAGGCATTTCCTTCTTTGCTGTCCAATAGCGTCCGACTCACGATGCATCGTGAGCAATTTATTGTTTTGATGAAATAAGCAACACGACTTAAAAGAAATAGCGTGGTGTTTATCGCGTCAATAATGCTATGGCCTGAAGGAAGAATAAAACCGGAACGCGCAAGAGAACGTAGATAAAACACCTGGAAATAGCAGGTGTACCGCCAGGAAACGCGCGACAACCCGAGTGACAGTGCCTGAATCCGGTTTACATATTGTCGTAAAAAGGCCGCCCGGAGGCACAAACAGGATATTGCCAGCTTCCGTGAAGCGCGTTACTCTTTCTCTCCCGAAAGCCGGGCCTGCGTTAATTCTCAAGGAAAACTCTTAAATGTTATTCAGGCTTTTATTAAACCTGCATAATGCCATTTTTGCGTTTATTCTTTACCCGGCCCGCCTCTTCTGGCGAAATCTCATTATTATTTTATTGCGCGGATAACGATTAACATGACCGTTCAGGACTATTTATTAAAGTTTCGTAAAATCAGCACGCTTGAAAGTCTGGAAAAATTGTTCGATCACCTTAATTACACCCTTACGGATAATCAGGAAATTATCAATATGTATCGCGCCGCGGATCACCGCCGTGCCGAACTGGTGTCCGGTGGACGTCTGTTCGATCTGGGTCAGGTGCCGAAAACCGTCTGGCGTTACGTGCAGTAAGGCGTAAAGGTAGCAATCAGACAGAAAATCTTTATAATCTTTGCGCTGTAATTATTCTTTAGCCATTTGTTGAATTTATATCCCGGGAGGTTATATGACCGACGCGTCCCCGATGCGTATCGGAGGCTGGTTGCTCGCCCCTCTCGCCTGGTTATTGATGTCGTTACTCAGCACCACGCTTGCCGTCGCGCTCTATGTGATGGGGCTTGCCTCCCCGCAAGTCCATCAGGCGCTCAGCGCGCAAGGCACTACGCAAGTGCTTTTCTGGTATGGCTCGATGCTGTGCGCCATGGCGATGTGGGGCTATACGCTCTGGCTGACCGTCGCCTTTTTCAAATGCCGTCAGGGTGTGCCGCGCCACTATATTATCTGGCTGCTGCTGACCGTCCTGCTGGCGATAAAATCTTTTGCGTTCTCGCCGGTGAGCGACGCGCTGGCGGTGCGCCAGTTGCTGTTCCCGCTACTGGCCGCCGCACTGCTGGTGCCCTATTTCAAGCGCTCTGCGCGCGTGAAGCAGACGTTTGTCCGGGCAAAATAACCTTACAGATTCTCCGTTGTCGCCCTTTGTCGTATGTCCGATAATGAGCGGCTTTTTTCGTTTCAGGTCGAATAATGACTGATTATTTACTGTTGTTTGTTGGAACGGTGCTGGTCAACAACTTCGTGCTGGTGAAGTTTCTCGGCCTGTGTCCGTTTATGGGTGTTTCCAAAAAACTGGAATCCGCGATTGGCATGGGAATGGCGACCACGTTCGTCATGACCCTTGCGACCATTTTTTCATGGATTATCGATCATCTGATTCTGGTGCCGCTTGAGCTGGTCTACCTGCGTACGATGGCGTTTATTCTGGTTATCGCGGTCGTGGTGCAGTTCACCGAAATGGTGGTGCGCAAAACCAGCCCGGCGCTTTATCGCCTGCTCGGTATTTATCTGCCGCTGATTACCACAAACTGCGCCGTGCTGGGTGTTGCGCTGCTTAGCATCAATCTTAACCACACCTTTATGCAGTCGGCGCTGTATGGTTTCTCCGCCGCGGTCGGCTTCTCGCTGGTGATGGTGCTGTTCGCCGCCATTCGCGAGCGTCTGGTTGTGGCCGACGTGCCGCTGCCGTTTCGCGGCAACGCCATCGCGCTGGTCACCGCGGGCCTGATGTCGCTGGCCTTTATGGGCTTTAGCGGGCTGGTGAAGTTCTGATGGAAATGATTGTTATCGCGGTTGTCGCGCTGACGTTACTGGCCCTGCTTTTCGGCATGCTGCTGGGCTATGCCTCGCGCCGTTTCGCCGCAGAAGAAGATCCGGTGGTCGATCAGGTCGATGAACTGCTGCCGCAGAGCCAGTGTGGCCAGTGCGGCTATCCGGGTTGCCGCCCGTATGCCGAGGCGGTCGCCAACAACGGCGAGCAGATCAACCGCTGCGTGCCCGGCGGCGAGCCGGTGATGCAGAAAATCGCCACGCTGCTTAACGTCGAGCCGCAGCCGCTGGACGGCGACGCCGCCATGGCCGAGCCGGTGCGGATGCTGGCCGTTATCGACGAGCCGAACTGTATCGGCTGCACCAAATGTATTCAGGCCTGTCCGGTGGACGCTATCGTCGGTGCCACCCGCGCCATGCACACCGTGATGAGCGACCTCTGCACCGGTTGTAATCTCTGTGTAGACCCCTGCCCGACGCAGTGCATTGAGCTGCGCCCGGCCGCCACCACGACGGATAACTGGAAATGGGATCTCAACACCATTCCGGTGCGTAACATTCCTGTGGAACAACATGCTTAAGTTATTTTCTGCGTTCAGAAAAGAGAAAGTCTGGGATTTCAACGGCGGCATTCATCCGCCGGAGATGAAAACCCAGTCTAACGGCACCCCGCTGCGCCAGTTGCCGCTGCCGGGCCGTTTTATTATTCCGCTCAAACAGCATATCGGTAGCGAAGGCGAGATCTGCGTGGCACCAGGCGATAAAGTCCTGCGCGGTCAGCCGCTCACCATTGGCCGTGGCCGGATGCTGCCGGTGCATGCGCCTACCTCTGGCACCGTGACGGCGATTATGCCGCACCCGACGGCGCACCCTTCCGCCCTGCCGGAACTCTCCGTGATTATCGACGCCGATGGCGAAGACAGGTGGATTGCTCGCGACGGCTGGAGCGACTACCAGTGCCGCAGCCGCGAAGCGCTGATTGAACGTATTCATCAGTTTGGCGTGGCGGGCCTCGGCGGCGCCGGGTTCCCGACCGGCACCAAGCTTCAGGGCGGCGGCGATAAAATCGAAACGCTGATTATCAACGCCGCGGAGTGCGAGCCCTATATCACCGCTGACGATCGCCTGATGCAAGATTGCGCCGCGCAGATTATCGACGGTGTGCGCATCCTTGCCCATATTCTTCAGCCGCGCGAAGTGCTGATCGGCATTGAGGACAATAAGCCGCAGGCGATCTCAATGATGCGCGCCGTGCTGCACGGCGAGCATAAAATTCGCCTGCGCGTGATCCCGACCAAATACCCGTCGGGCGGCGCTAAGCAGCTCACCCAGATCCTGACCGGCAAACAGGTGCCGCATGGGGGTCGTTCTTCTGATATCGGCGTGCTGATGCAGAACGTAGGTACCGCTTTTGCCGTCAAGCGCGCGATTATCGATGGCGAGCCGCTGACTGAACGCGTAGTGACGCTGACAGGCGAAGCCGTCGGCCGTCCGGGTAACGTCTGGGCGCGTATCGGTACGCCGGTGCGCCACCTGCTGGAACACGCCGGGTTTATCCCGACCAGCGAACAGCTGGTTATCATGGGCGGCCCGCTGATGGGCTTCACCCTGCCCGGCCTTGACGTCCCGGTCGTGAAAATCACTAACTGCCTGCTGGCACCTTCCGCCACTGAAATGGGCGCGCCGCAGGAAGAGCAGCACTGCATCCGTTGCAGCGCCTGCGCCGACGCCTGCCCGGCCGACCTGCTGCCGCAGCAGCTTTACTGGTTCAGCGTCGGCCAGCAGCATGATAAAGCCACCGCCCACAATCTGGCGGACTGTATCGAATGCGGCGCGTGTGCGTATGTCTGCCCGAGCAATATTCCGCTGGTGCAATATTTCCGTCAGGAAAAAGCGGAAATTCGCGCTATCGCCGAAGAAGAAAAACGCGCCGCGGAAGCTAAAGCGCGCTTTGAAGCGCGCCAGGCCCGTCTCGAACGTGAAAAAGCCGCGCGCCTTGAGCGCCATAAAAAATCTGCCGTACAGCCTTCAGGCCAGGATCAGGACGCCATTCAGGCGGCGCTGGCACGTGTTCGCGAGAAGAAAGGCGATGATCAGCCGATCATAGTGGCCGCCGGGGCGAAACCGGATAACAGCGCGGTGATTGCCGCCCGTGAAGCCCGTAAAGCGGAAGCCCGCGCACGTCAGGCGGAGAAAGTGCAGCAGGAAATGGCCGCGAACAGCTCCGTCCCTGCACACGAAGCAACGGAACCGGAAATTGACGCCAGCGCGGAATCCGTCGACCCGCGCAAAGCCGCCGTCGAAGCCGCTATTGCCCGCGCCAAAGCGCGTAAAGCGGCGCAGGCCGGGGAAAACGCGACCGCAGACGAAAAACCCGCCGAACCAATCGACCCGCGCAAAGCCGCCGTCGAAGCCGCTATTGCCCGCGCCAAAGCGCGTAAAGCAGCGCAGGCCGGGGAAAACGCGACCGCAGATGAAAAACCCGCCGAACCAATCGACCCGCGCAAAGCCGCCGTCGAAGCCGCTATCGCCCGCGCCAAAGCGCGTAAAGCGGCGCAGGCCGGGGAAAACGCGACCGCAGACGAAAAACCTGCCGAACCGATCGACCCGCGCAAAGCCGCCGTAGAAGCCGCTATCGCCCGCGCTAAAGCGCGTAAAGCGGCGCAGGCCGGGGAAAACGCGACCGCAGACGAAAAACCCGCCGAACCGATCGACCCGCGCAAAGCCACGGTCGAAGCCGCTATCGCCCGCGCCAAAGCGCGTAAAGCGGCGCAGGCCGGTGAGCGCGCGCAGGCGGCGAATGAAGAAAATGAAGCGGAAGATCCGCGCAAGGCTGCCGTTGCCGCCGCGATTGCCCGCGTGCAGGCGCGCAAGGCTGCCGAAAAGGTTGTTAACGAGGATTAAATGGTTTTCAGAATCGCGAGTTCCCCTTATACCCATAACCAGCGCCAGACGTCGCGTATTATGATGCTGGTGACGCTGGCCACCGTGCCGGGCATCGCCGTGCAGTGGTACTTTTTCGGCTACGGCAGCCTGGTGCAGATTCTGTTAGCCATCGTCAGCGCGCTTGCCAGTGAAGCGCTGGTCATACGCCTGCGCAAACTGCCGCTGAAAAGCCATCTTGGCGACAATTCCGCCCTGCTGACCGGCCTGCTGCTCGGCGTAAGCATTCCCCCGCTGGCCCCGTGGTGGATGGTCGTGCTCGGCACCGCTTTTGCGGTCATCATCGCCAAACAGCTTTATGGCGGGCTGGGTCACAACCCGTTTAACCCGGCGATGATTGGCTACGTGGTGTTGCTTATCTCCTTCCCGGTACAGATGACCAACTGGCTGCCGCCTCAGCAGATCGCCGCTACCGCGCCGGGTTTTCTCGATGCTTTACAGGTCATTTTTCACGGCGTCACTGCCAGTGGCGATACGATGTCGCAACTGCGTCTCGGCATTGATGGCGTGAGTCAGGCGACACCGCTTGATACCTTTAAGACCGGCCTGCATGCAGGTCATCCTGCCGGTGAACTGCTGGCACAGCCGATTTATGGCGGCGCGCTGGCGGGCCTCGGCTGGCAGTGGGTGAATCTCGCTTATCTGGCGGGCGGCCTGTTTCTGCTCGCGCGTGGCACCATCCGCTGGCATATCCCGGTGAGTTTTCTGGTAACGCTCGCGGTGTGCTCGACGCTCGGCTGGCTTATCGCGCCGGAGAAATTCCTGTCGCCGCTGATGCATCTGCTCTCGGGCGCAACGATGCTTGGCGCGTTCTTTATTCTTACCGACCCGGTCACGGCCTCTACCACGAACAAAGGACGTCTGGTCTTCGGCGCGCTGGCGGGCCTGCTGGTGTGGCTGATTCGAAGCTTTGGCGGCTACCCGGACGGCGTGGCGTTCGCCGTGCTGCTGGCCAACATCACCGTGCCGCTCATCGATTACTACACCCGCCCGCGGGTTTATGGTCACCGGTAAGGGGAGCCCATGCTTAAGACGATTCAGAAACATGGCGTGACGCTCGCCGTTTTCGCGGCCCTGACAACCGGGCTGACCGCGATGGTTAATGCGCTGACGAAGACCACCATCGAAGGCCAGGCGGCGCTACAGCAGAAACAGCTGTTCGATCAGGTGCTGCCGCCAGAGATGTATGACAATGATATTCAGCAAAGCTGCTATCTTGTCAGTGCGCCCGCGCTGGGGCGCGGCGAAAAACAGCTATGGGTGGCGCGTAAAGGCGATACGCCGGTGGCGGTCGTGATGCAGGCAACCGCGCCGGATGGCTATTCCGGCGCGATACAGTTGCTCGTTGGTGCGGATTTCAAAGGCACCGTGCTCGGCACCCGCGTGACGGAGCATCACGAGACGCCAGGGCTTGGCGATAAAATAGAAACCCGCATCAGCGACTGGATAACCGGTTTTGCCGGCCAGGTTATCCATGGGCCGAATGATACTCGCTGGGCGGTGAAAAAAGATGGCGGCCAGTTCGATCAGTTTACTGGCGCGACGATTACGCCACGTGCGGTCGTCAACGCGGTTAAACGCGCGGGGCTGTACGCGCAGACGCTGGAGCCGCAGCTTTCCACCCTGCCTTCCTGTGGAGAAAACCCATGAATGACGTGAAATCGATTCTGGTTAACGGGTTATGGAAAAATAACTCAGCGCTGGTGCAGTTGCTCGGCATGTGTCCGCTGCTGGCTGTGACGTCCACGGCGACCAACGCGCTCGGCCTTGGCCTTGCGACCACGCTGGTACTGACGCTCACCAACGCCTCTATTTCCGCGTTTCGCCGCTGGATGCCGGGCGAGATCCGTATCCCCATTTACGTGATGATTATCGCAGCGGTAGTGAGCATCGTGCAGATGTTGATAAACGCCTATGCGTTCGGTCTGTATCAGTCGCTCGGCATTTTCATCCCGCTTATCGTGACGAACTGTATTGTGGTTGGCCGCGCGGAAGCGTTCGCCGCCAAAAACGGCCCGCTGCTCTCGGCGCTTGACGGTTTTGCGATTGGCCTGGGTGCCACCGGTGCGATGTTCGTGCTGGGCTCGCTGCGTGAAATCCTCGGCAACGGCACGCTGTTTGACGGCGCTGACGGCCTGCTCGGCAGCTGGGCGCGCGTGCTGCGCATCGAGGTGTTCCACACCGATACCCCCTTCCTGCTGGCGATGCTGCCGCCTGGCGCGTTTATCGGCCTCGGTATGATGCTGGCGGTGAAATACCTGATTGACGAGCGTATGAAACGCCGCGCCGCGAAGCCGGTTGTCGTGGAGGCCGCGGCGGAAAAAGCGTCATGAATCAGGCAAAACGCATCGAAATCCTTACCCGGCTTCGCGCTAACAATCCGCACCCGACAACCGAACTGCATTTCACCAGTCCGTTTGAGCTACTGATAGCCGTTCTGCTCTCGGCGCAGGCAACCGATGTGAGCGTGAATAAAGCTACAGCAAAGCTCTACCCTGTCGCCAATACGCCCGAAGCGATGCTGGCGCTCGGCGTGGACGGCGTGAAGGAGTACATCAAAACCATCGGGCTGTTTAACAGCAAAGCGGAAAATGTGATCAAAACCTGCCGTATTCTTCTTGAGAAACACGGCGGCGAAGTGCCTGAAGACCGGGCAGCGCTGGAAGCACTGCCCGGCGTCGGGCGTAAAACAGCCAATGTGGTGCTGAACACCGCGTTCGGCTGGCCGACTATCGCGGTTGACACCCATATTTTTCGCGTCAGCAATCGCACAAAATTTGCGCCCGGTAAGAATGTCGACGCGGTGGAAGAGAAGCTGTTAAAAGTGGTGCCAGCCGAGTTTAAAGTGGATTGCCATCACTGGCTTATTCTCCATGGGCGCTATACCTGCATCGCGCGTAAGCCGCGCTGCGGCTCCTGCATTATTGAAGATCTCTGCGAATACGCCGAAAAGGTGTACGAGTAATTCACAACGCGGCGGATGTCACCTTTGGCACATCTGCCGCCCGATTATGCTCCTGCAATCCGTCTCGTTAGGGGTTTTAGCCGTCCAAAATCCCGTCTTAAATCAGTTCGCCAGGTTGATGGTTTTTTTTCGACAGGAATTTTCTATAGATTTGTGAGAATTATCACACTCGCAACATTCTGTTAAATTTCCGTTGCATTATTGGGCTCAAAGCCTTGTGGCACCTCGGTTATCACCGTCACCAATAATATATATATCGGACATTTTCTGATAATCAGGTCTATATGACTGCCTGACCGGCATATCAGCAGAACATATAACCAAATACCGCTTCAGCGCCCGTTTCAGCAGTTAAAAAATCTACAATAGTCATTATCATGAAATTTAACGCTGAGCCTTAGCGGAACGACTGGCGGATTATCCCGCCCGGCTTATATGTAACAGATTATTACAAAAGCCTTGTGCCAGCGGTCAGGATAGTGAACATTACCCGCCGTTTCTCACTTCATATAACAATAAAAGCGCATGCCGCCAGGCACCACGCGCATACCACCCCCGCGGTTAATGCGGGCTGTAAAAAAAGAGGTATATGTGTCGACTGCAAACAAAAAACCAGCAGAAAGCGTGAGTATGAACGCTTTCAAACAACCGAAATCGTTTTATCTGATTTTCTCGATCGAGTTATGGGAGCGTTTCGGTTACTACGGCCTGCAAGGGATCATGGCCGTTTACCTGGTCAAACAGCTGGGTATGTCGGAAGCGGACTCCATTACGTTGTTCTCCTCCTTCAGCGCGCTGGTGTATGGCCTGGTGGCTATCGGCGGCTGGCTGGGCGATAAAGTGCTCGGCACCAAACGCGTCATTATGCTCGGCACCATTGTGCTGGCTATCGGCTATGCGCTGGTGGCGTGGTCTGGTCACGATGCCGGTATCGTTTACTTCGGTATGGCGACCATCGCGGTAGGTAATGGCCTGTTTAAAGCTAACCCGTCGTCCCTGCTCTCAACCTGCTATGAGAAAGATGACCCGCGTCTCGACGGCGCGTTCACCATGTATTACATGGCGATTAACATCGGTTCGTTCTTCTCCATGCTGGCGACCCCGTGGCTCGCTGATAAATTCGGCTGGAGCGTGGCGTTCTCGCTGAGCTTTGTCGGTATGCTCATCACCCTCGTGAACTTCATCTTCTGCAAGAAGTGGGTGAAAGATTACGGCTCAAAACCCGACTTCGCGCCGCTGCACGTGGGCAAATTGCTGGCGACTATCGCAGGTATCGTGGTGCTGGTCGCTATCGCCACCTGGCTGCTGCATAACCAGGGCATCGCACGTATGGTGCTGGGCGTGGTCGCTCTCGGTATCGTGATTATTTTTGCGAAAGAAGCTTTTGCGATGCAGGGTGCCGCGCGCCGCAAAATGATCGTCGCATTTATTCTCATGCTGGAAGCGATTGTGTTCTTCGTGCTGTACCAGCAGATGCCGACGTCTCTGAACTTCTTCGCTATCCGTAACGTGGAACACTCAATTCTGGGTATCGCGTTCCAGCCGGAGCAGTTCCAGGCGTTGAACCCGTTCTGGATCATGATTGGTAGCCCGATTCTGGCCGCTATCTATAACAAGCTGGGCGACCGCCTGCCGATGCCGTTTAAGTTCACCATCGGTATGCTGCTGTGCTCTGGCGCGTTCCTGGTGCTGCCGCTGGGCGCGAAATTCGCCTCGGATGCCGGTATCGTCTCCGTAAACTGGCTTATTCTGAGCTACGCGCTGCAGAGTATCGGTGAGCTGATGATTTCCGGTCTTGGCCTTGCGATGGTTGCGCAGCTGGTGCCTCAGCGCCTGATGGGCTTCATCATGGGTAGCTGGTTCCTGACCACGGCTGGCGCGGCGATGATCGCCGGTAAAGTGGCTAACCTCATGGCCGTGCCGGAAAACGTGACCGACCCGCTGCAGTCGCTGGACGTTTACGGCCGCGTCTTCATGCAGATTGGTATCGCCACCGGCGTTATCGCCGTGCTGATGCTACTCACGGCTCCCCTGCTGAACCGCATGACGCAGGATGATAACGCGACAGAAACGGATACCGCACACGCGTAACCGTTCGGGAAACGTTGTTCAGGCCGTCAGATTTTATGCTGGCGGCTTTTTTTTTACCCGTTCGCGCTCTACCATAATTTAGTTTATTCATGAGAAGGGAGCATTGCCATGAAACTGTTTTACAAAGCCGGCGCGTGTTCGCTTTCGCCGCACATCATTCTGCGCGAAGCCAATATCGATTTTACGCTGGTGGCGGTGGATCTGGCCGCCAAACGCACGGAAACCGGCGAAGACTATCTGACTATCAACCCGAAAGGTCAGGTGCCGGCGCTGCTGCTGGATGACAATACGCTGCTGACAGAAGGCGTGGCTATTGTGCAGTACATCGCAGATCTTGTCCCGGACCGTCAGTTGCTCGCGCCGGTTGGCAGTATGACCCGTTACCATACGCTGGAGTGGCTGAACTATATCGCCACCGAGCTGCACAAAGGCTTTACGCCCCTGTTCCGCCCGGATACGCCGGATGAGTATAAGACCATCGCACGCGCGCAGCTGCAGAAGAAATTCGCGTACGTGAATGAGGCGCTGGCGCAGAAACAGTGGCTGATGGGGCTGCGCTTCAGCGTGGCGGATGCATATCTGTTTACCGTGCTGAACTGGGCGAAAGCGGTCGGGCTTGAGATGCAGGTGTTTGATAATATCGCTGACTACCATGCCCGAGTGAAAGCGCGCCCTGCTGTGGCAGCCGCGCTCAAAGCGGAAGGTCTGAGCGCGTAACACCTGTCAGCGCCGCGTCTGTTGCAGACGCGGCGTTTTTTTACAGTTTCACTGCCGTGAAGTAGTGCTCAGGCTGCGCGATGCCGTCCTGCGCCGCCACGACCTGCAATTCATACTCTTCCATGCGTTTGGTGGTCACCATGATGTCGTAGACCGCCGCCGTCACATGTTCCAGCGCCTCACGAAGCGTCGCGCCCTGTAACAGTTTCACCAGCAGCAGCCCGCTCGTCACGTCACCCACGCCAACCGGCTGACGCGCGCCAAAATCCACCAGCGGGCGGCTGATATGCCAGGCCTCGTCGGATGTCACCAGCAGCATTTCGAAACGATCCTGATGATATCCTGCACGCGCCAGATGTTTTACCAGCACAATTTGCGGGCCGCGGGCGATAAGCTCACGCGCGGTCGCCACCGCCTCATCAACGCTTGCTACCGCATGGCCGCTGAGCATTTCGAGCTCCAGCAGATTCGGCGCGATGATATCACTTGCCGGCAGCGCGAAACGCGCGTGAAACTCCGCCACACCCGGCGCCACGATGCAGCCCTTTTCCGGGTGGCCCATCACCGGATCGCAGAAATATTTCGCCTGCGGATTGGCCGCTTTCACCTGACGGACGATCTCCAGAATATGTTCGCCCTGCTCCGCCGACCCGAGATAGCCGCTCAGCACCGCGTCACAGCGCGACAGCTGGCCGATAGCCGCGATGCCCTGCACGATTTCCGTCAGATGCGACGGCGGCATCACCGTGCCGGTCCACTGGCCATACTGCGTGTGGTTGGAAAACTGCACCGTATTAAGCGGCCAGACATTGGCGCCCAGACGGCGCATCGGGAATTCAGCCGCGCTGTTGCCGGCGTGACCAAACACCACGTGAGACTGAATGGCGAGAATATTCTTCATGATTTTCCGGGTGAAACGAGAGGTCGGGTTAAAAATAAAGGGCGTGGTTTCCCACGCCCTTGACTGGCTGAAGGTTATTTCCAGCAGACGAGGCAGTAATTTTTCTTACCGCGACGCAGCAGCGTATAGCGGCCAAACAGGCGGTCGCTGTCGCTGAAGGTGTATTCCGGGTCAGACTGCTTCTCACCGTTGATGGTGATAGCGTTGGAGGCGATGGTTTTACGCGCCTGGCCGCGGGACGGCTGCAGCTCGGAATCGACCAGCGCCTGCATCAGATCCGCGCCTTTTTCCATCTCGATCATCGGCACGCCGTCCTGCGCGAGCTGCTCGAAATCCGCTTCGCTCAGCGCGTTGAGGTTGCCGTTAAACAGGCTTTCGGTGATGCGTTTTGCGGCAGCAAGGCCCTCTTCGCCATGCACCAGGCGCGTCACCTGTTCAGCCAGCACGTACTGGGCGCGCGGCGCTTTACCGCTGTTTTTGTCTTCTTCTTCCAGCGCGTTGATCTCATCAATGCTCATAAAGGTGAAGAACTTCAGGAAGCGGTAGACATCCGCGTCCGCGGTATTGATCCAGAACTGGTAGAACTTGTACGGGCTGGTTTTCTTCGGATCCAGCCATACCGCGCCGCCTTCGGTTTTACCGAATTTGGTGCCGTCAGACTTAGTGATAAGCGGTACGGTCAGGCCAAACACCTGGTTCTGATGCAGACGACGGGTCAGGTCGATGCCCGACGTAATGTTACCCCACTGATCGGAGCCGCCGATTTGCAGCGCCACGCCGTGCAGTTTATTCAGGCAGGCGAAGTCATAACCCTGCAACAGGTTGTAGGAGAATTCAGTGAAGGAGATGCCCACGTCATCACGGTTCAGGCGCTGCTTCACCGCTTCTTTGTTGATCATCTGGTTGACCGAGAAGTGCTTGCCGATATCGCGCAGGAAGGTCAGCACGTTCATGTTGCCGAACCAGTCATAGTTGTTCGCCGCGATAGCGGAGTTCTCACCGCAATCGAAATCGAGGAACGGCGCGACCTGGCGGCGGATTTTATCCACCCACTCCTGGACGGTATCTTCGGTATTAAGTTTACGTTCGGTCGCTTTGAAGCTTGGATCGCCAATCAGACCGGTGGCGCCGCCAACCAGTGCAACCGGCTTGTGCCCCGCCATCTGAAAGCGTTTCAGGCACAACAAGGGAACCAGATGGCCCAAGTGCAGGCTGTCGGCGGTGGGATCGAAGCCGCAATAAAGGGCGATCGGCCCCTGCGCCAGTCGCTGCGCTAACGCTTCTTCATCCGTCACCTGAGCCACAAGGCCCCGCTCCTGCAATTGTTTAATCAAATTGCTGCTTGCCATCGATTTCTCCATGTATTTACGACTGCACCTTTGCCGGTACACGGCTTTTCGCCCACTGGCGAAGAATAAAATTCAGGGAGGCATAGAATAAAGCGCAAGCCCTGGGAGCGCCAGCGCTTGCATAAGAAAATCGCTCACTTACGGGGCGAGACGGTCGATTTTCCAGCCATCGCCGTCGCGCTGGTATAAAAAGCGGTCGTGCAGACGGTGTTCACCGCCCTGCCAGAATTCCACCTGCTCAAGCGAGACGCGAAAACCACCCCAGAAACTTGGCAGCGGCACTTCGCCCTGCTGGAATTTCTGTTTCAGTTCGAGGAATTTGCTCTCCAGCACGCCGCGCGCGGAAATACGGCTCGACTGCTTCGACACCCAGGCGCCGATCTGGCTGTCACGCGGGCGGCTGTGGAAATATTTCACAACCTCAAGCGTCGAGAGACGCTCTGCTTTGCCGGTGACCATCACCTGGCGCTCCAGCATGTGCCACGGGAACAGCAAACTGATACGCGGATTGTTTTCAAGATGATGCGCCTTGCGGCTGCCGAGGTTGGTGTAAAACACCATGCCACGCTCATCGAAATGTTTAAGCAGCACAATACGCTGGTACGGCTGGCCGTGTTCATCAACGGTGGCGACGACCATAGCGGTAGGATCGGCGAGTTTTGCGTCACACGCCTGAGCGAGCCAGCGTTCAAACAGCGGTAACGGCGTCTCGGTGAGGTCGCGGCGGCGTAGCCCGCCTTTGGTATATTCGCGGCGCAGATGCGCGATCTGTTGCAGATGGTCAATATCAGACATAGCGTTGAACCAGTGAGGATCGGGTGGCGCTATTGTGCGCCCCACCCGCTAAAATCTCAACGCTTCGGATTTTGTAACTGACAGTGATTTAACACAATATTGTCGCGATGGTAGACCGTCGCCTCATCGCCTTTCGACCAGAACGCATAGATGCCGTCAGTGTAGCGCGTACCGGACGCGGCGCGGCCCTGATTCAGGTGTAGCATCTTATCATCCAGCACAAAACTGACCTGCTCGCGCTGCTTATTGAGCGAGACCGTCAGCGGTTTTTCATCGCAACGATATTCGAGAGTATCGGTGTTCATGCGCTCAACCATAGCGTCATAGTAGCTACAGCCAGCCAGCAGCGTGGGGAGCAAAACGACAAGCAGTTTCTTCATGGCATATCCTGAATGCGTATTTCTGAAGGGGGCCGGACGCCCCCGTAACGCATCCAGTCTATCGTCCTGGCGGAGCAGGAAAAGTCGGCAAACTCCGATTATTTAAGGGGTTGGCGGGAAAGACCGCACCGATCACGCTTGCTTCACGCGCGCCGGTCACGGAGGGAAGATTCCCTGGTTTGCCGCTGAGCGTGCGGTACGCAAGCCAGGCGAAGGCCAGCGCTTCCATATCATCGCCGCGAATGCCCATCTCATCGGTTGACGAGACTTCGGTGCCCGGCAACAGCGCGGCGAGACGCGCCACCAGCCGCGGATTGCGTCCGCCGCCGCCACATATCATTAGCCGTTCCGCGCCGCCGCTCAGCTGCACGTCCCGCGCGATGGTGCTGGCAGTCAGCTCCAGCAGCGTCGCCTGCACATCCTGGGCGGGCAGCCCGGCGAAGGACGAGAGCTGGCGCTCTATCCAGCCGTAGTTGAAATATTCACGTCCGGTGCTCTTCGGCGCAGGCGTTGAGAAATACGGATCGCGGAGCATCTTTTGCAGCAGCGGCTGCACCACATTGCCGCTGGCGGCCCACTCGCCGTCTTTATCAAACGGTTTGCCTTTCTGACGCCAAATCCAGGCGTCCATCAGCATATTGCCAGGGCCGGTGTCGAAGCCTTTTACCGGCTGGCCTGGGAACAACAGCGAAAGATTCGCGATGCCACCGATATTCAGCACCATGCGCCGCTCCGTCGGGTGCGCCAGCAGCGCCTGATGGAACGCGGGCACCAGCGGCGCGCCCTGCCCGCCGAGCGCCATATCGCGACGGCGGAAATCGCCCACGACGCTCACTCCGGTGCGTGCCACAATCTGATTGTTATCGCCTATCTGCATGGTGTGCGGCGCGCTGCCGGTCGGCTCATGCCAGACGGTCTGCCCGTGGCAGCCAATCGCCATGACGTCTTCGGGCTTAAGTTTTTGCTGCTCCATCAGCGCGTTGACCGCATCAGCAAACAGGCAACCGAGCTGATGATCGAGCCTGCCGAGCTGAGAGAGCGTCAGCGGCTGCCCCTGACAGATATCCAGGATCGCCTTTTTAAATCTCAGGCGGCATCGGCCAGCTCAGGCTCGCCTGCTGCGCCACCATGTGTTCGTCGATGGCCGCCAGCACCACATCCACCCCGTCGAGGCTGGTGCCGGACATCACTCCAATGTAGCGACCTGATTTCATACGCAATCCTTAAGCCCTGTTTGAAAACGTGCAACGCGACCCACAATCATAAACATTCACCCTGATTGAGCAACGGAATAATCCCGTGCGGTGCAAAAAGCCGGTTTTCCCGCCGCTGTTGATTTACCGTTCAGGCAGAATATTTTAGGATTTTTATCATCGGCTCCGTGAAGAATGTGAAATATCGCGGTCTTATGCCATATAATTTGAATATGATGGATGCTCAGGTGAGCATTTGTTGGTGAACAGGAGATTTACATGATTTCACGTGTACTGGTTGTTGCACTGGCAGGGGTAACGCTGGCGGGCTGCGTCAACAATGATAGCCTTTCGGGAGACGTTTACACCGCCTCTGAGGCCAAGCAGGTACAGAACGTCACGTACGGTACTGTCGTGAACGTGCGTCCGGTGAAAATCCAGGGCGGGGATGATACCAACGTTATCGGCGCACTCGGCGGTGCAGTGCTGGGCGGTTTTCTTGGCAATACTGTCGGCGGCGGCACGGGTCGTTCGCTGGCAACGGCGGCGGGCGCTATCGCAGGCGGTGTGGCAGGCCAGGGCGTTCAGGGCGCAATGAACAAAACGCAGGGCGTAGAGCTGGAAATCCGTAAGGACGACGGCAACACCATCATGGTAGTACAGAAACAGGGCAATACCCGTTTCTCTGCCGGTCAGCGTGTTGTACTGGCCAGCAACGGCAGCCAGGTCACCGTTTCTCCGCGCTAAAACGCACGATTTTACCGGTGTAAATACAAGAACGGAGGAGCATCAGGCTCCTCCGTTTTTTTATGCGCGCTATTTTGATTGTGATGGTGTTGCTTCACACGGTCGTCATACAGACCGTTTACTCTTTCGCCGACAGCGCCTGAATATTCTTCTCAAGACGCGCCACGATGTGCAGCATCTGGTCGTGCTCTTCCTGCGAAATGCCCGAGAGGATTTCACCGCGCGTTTTCAGAATCACTTCTTCGAGTTGCGAAATGATAGGCGCCGCTTTCTCGGTCAGTTTAATGCGCTTGGCGCGCCGGTCGCTGGCGCAGGTGTGGCGGGCGATAAGCCCCTTCTCTTCGAGCTGGTCGAGCGTACGCACCAGTGACGGCTGCTCGATACCGATGGCCTTGGCCAGTTGAATTTGCGACTGATCGGGCGGCAGCGAGTGGATATGATGAAGTGTCACCCAGTGGGTCTGCGTTAATTCCAGAGGCTTCAGGCGATGGTCAATCAGAGCACGCCAGATGCGCACCAGTCTTGTCAGGTCAGAGCCTAATGGCGATTCCAATTTCATCTCCTTATAATTAGCTTGCTAAGTTATTATGCTGATTTTAGACTAGTGTGCAGTATTTAGATAGCTAAAACAAATGGCCACACTGGCGATGAATACCGCGACGTCTATAATTTTAGACCACAACGGCGTATCTGAAACGGGTGCCATCTCTCCGATTTTCAAGGATTATCTTTCGTGATATCGCGCTTCTTCACATCAGGGTTCGCGCTTTCGGATCTCGTCGCCGGTGCGTCGGTCTATTTCCCTCCCCTTTTTAAGGCCGTTATTCTCGGTTTTTTTATCTGGCTGATAGTGCACCGTCTGCTGCGTGACTGGATTTACGCGGGCGACATCTGGCACCCGACATTAATGGATCTTTCCCTGTTCGTTTTGTCAGTCAGCCTCGGGCTGCTGATGCTGATTGTGTGGTAATCTCATGCGTCTGAAAACTCTGAAATATTTCTCCACGCTCTTTGTGGTTGCAGCCGCTCTGCTGGCAGGCTGGCTGGTCTGGAATTACTACATGCAGTCGCCCTGGACGCGTGATGGAAAAGTTCGCGCCGAGCAGGTGAATATCACGCCGCAGGTCTCCGGCACCATTACGCGCCTGCTGGTGCGCGACAACCAGAAAGTCAAAGCGGGCGAATTGCTGTTCACGATAGACGACACGCCCTACCGCATCGCGGTGCTGAACGCCGAAGCGCAAATCGCCCGTGCGCAGACCGATCTTGCCAAAGCCAATAACGAAGCGAACCGCCGCCGCCATCTGCCGCAAAACTATATTTCCGCCGAAGATCTCGACACCGCGAATATCAGCGTAAAAGCCGCGCAGGCCGCGCTGAAAATGGCCGAAGCGTCGCTTGAGCAGGCTCGCTGGCAGCTTGAGCAGACGCATGTGGTAGCGCCTGTCGATGGCTGGGTGACCAATCTCTCCAGCCGCGTGGGCAACTACGCAAGCCAGGGTCAGCCGGTCTTCGCACTGGTGGACAGCCACTCGTTCTACGTGGTGGGCTATTTTGAAGAGACCAAACTGCGCCATATCCGCGAAGGTGCCCGCGCGCAGATCTTGCTCTACAGCACCCATACGCCGCTGCATGGCAAAGTAGAGAGCATAGGTCGCGCCATTTACGATCAGAGCGTCGAGAGCGACAGCAGTCTCGTCGCCGATATCAAGCCTAACGTGCCGTGGGTGCGGCTCGCGCAGCGCGTGCCGGTGCGTATCGCGCTCGACAGCCTGCCCGACGGCGTGACGCTGGTGTCCGGCACCACTTGCACCGTTTCGCTCACCGACTAAGCGCCGCTCATGAATCTCGAATGGCTCACCTGGCAGCGATCCCCGTGGGGCAAAGCGACGCCCGCGCAGTGGCGCTACGCGCTGCGCAACGGCATCGCGATGTCGCTTGCGCTGACTATCGCCTACGTGCTGGAACTGGACGAGCCCTACTGGGCGATGACCTCGGCCGCCGTAGTGAGTTTCCCGACGGTGGGCGGCGTTATCAGCAAAAGTCTCGGACGCATCGCTGGCAGCCTGATTGGGGCCAGCGCCGCGCTCATTATCGCCGGGCATACGCTTAACGATCCGTGGTTATTCACCTGGGCAATGGCGCTGTGGCTCGCGCTCTGCACCTGGGTTTCGGGCTATTTTCATAACAACGCCGCCTACGCCTTTCAGCTTGCCGGATATACCGCCGCCATCATCGCTTTTCCACTGGTCAATACGGTTGAAACCACAGAGCTCTGGAATATCGCCCAGTCGCGCGTCTGCGAAGTGATCGTCGGCATTTTGTGCGGTGGCCTGATGATGATGGTGATGCCGGGCCAGCCTGACAGCGTGACGTTTCTCGGCGCGCTGCGCAAAATGCAGGCGCGTCTGCTGGAGCACGCCAGTCTGCTGTGGAAACCGCAAACCACCGACGCCATCCGCACCGCCCATGAGGGCGTGATTACGCAGGTGCTGACGCTCAACGTGCTGCGCATTCAGGCGTTCTGGAGCCATTACCGTATCCGCCAGCAGAACCAGTTGCTGAATTATCTGCTGCACCAGCAACTGCGACTGACCAGTTATATCTCCGGACTGCGCCGCCTGTTGATGAACTGGCCACAGCCGCCGCAAAGCCTGTGGGCCGGGCTTGAGGCGTTGCTGGAAGAGCTCGGCCATCCGAAGCCCTGCCCGCTACGGGTGGCGCGCCTTCTGGTCGCACTGGCTCCAGATGAAAACAGTGATTTTCGCCATCAGGCGTTCTGGCTGCGGCTACGCGATTTCTGCCGCGTCTGGATGAACTGTCAGCGCTGGATTGCCAGGCTTGACACCCCCATTCCCGACGACACGATAAGCGTGCCAGCCGCCCCGCCGCTGGCGCGCCATACCGATAACACCGAGGCGCTGTGGAGCGCGCTTCGCACCTTTTGCGTCATCACACTGATTGGCGCCTGGGCGATTAACACTCGCTGGGAGTCAGGCAGCGGCGCGCTGACGCTGGCGGCGATAAGCTGCGTGCTTTATTCCGCCTCACCATCGCCGCATAATTCGCTCAACCTGCTGCTGCGCACGCTGTTACTGCTGACGCTTTTCAGCTTTGTGGTGAAGTTCGGCCTGATGGTACAAGTGACCGATCTCTGGCAGTTTCTGTTGTTTCTCTTCCCGCTACTGACCACAATGCAGCTCCTGAAGCTACAACAGCCGCGCTTTGCGGGGCTGTGGGGACAGCTGATTGTCTTTATGGGTTCGTTTATCGCGGTAACGAACCCGCCGGTTTACGACCTGGCGGATTTTCTGAATGATAATCTGGCGAAGATTTGCGGCGTGGCATTCTGCTGGGTGGCATTCGCCGTACTTCGGCCCGGCTCTGACCGGCGTAAGGGGCTGCGCCATATCCGTGCCCTGCGTCGCGGATTTATCGATCAGCTCAGCCGCGTTCCGCAGCGCGATGAAGCGGCGTTTGAATCGCTGGTTTATCATCACATCAGCCAGCTCAGCAACAGTAAAGACGACGCCACCCGTCGCTGGCTGCTGCGCTGGGGCGTGGTGCTGCTCAACTGTTCGCATGTGGTCTGGCAACTGCGCGAATGGGAAACCCGCGCTGACCCACTCTCGCAGGTGCGTGATATCTGCATCGAAACGCTGCGGGATGTCATGAGCGTTAAAGGGGTTCGCCAGCGGCCGCTGGCCGCGGCGCTCGGCGAGCTTGAACGCATCAGCTTTACGCTTGCGCGCCATCATCAGCCAGACGCGCGGCGGCTGGCGGGCATTATCTGGCGCCTGTGGTGTTCGCTGTCACAGCTGGAACAGGCGTCGCCCTCACCGCAGGAGGACAACGCCCGGCAAGTGATTAAATAACGCCGCAGGCGTAACGGGCACCGCCGCCGCCCAGCGGTTTCGGATGATCGGACAGGTTATCGCCGCCGACATGTACCATCAGCGCTTTGCCCTTTACTTCGTCCAGCTTTTTGATGCGCGGTGCGGTCACCGGGTCGGTGGCTTTGCCGTCGTTGTTCACCGCCAGTACCGGCAGGTCACCTAAATGTCCGTCGCCTTCCGGCCCGGCATGTTTACCGGTATTTTGCGGGTCGAAGTGGCCGCCAGCGGCTTCTGCCGCGACCATTTTGCCGTCTTTCATGGCGGGTTCGCAGCTGCCTTTGGCATGAATATGAAACCCGTGATCGCCTGGCGGGAGACCGTTAAGATCGGGCGCGAACTCCAGACCTTTATCGGTTTCAGTGATTTTGACCATCCCGACGGACTGACCTACGCCTTTGTCAGTCACCAGGTGTAGTTCCACTTCTTCGCTGGCGGCCTGCGCGGCACCGCATACGAGCAGCGCCATCGCCGCCAGTGTTAATCGCTTCATATTCCCTCCAGTTTCAGGTGATTCCCGTTAAGTCTATAACAAGGTAATGAAATTCACCGGAATGGAGGGAATCAGGCTGTCAGGGCACGTCGTAACCGAGCGCGGCCTTGCGAATGCGGAACCACTGCTGGCGAGACATTTCAAGCGACAGCGCGCCCACCGCGCTTTTCACGCGGTCGATTTTCCCCGAACCGATAATCGGCAGCGGGCGCGATGGCAGACGCATCACCCATGCATAAACGACCTGCTCGATAGTCTGCGCGCCCGTCTCTTCTGCGACCTGATGCAGCTCGGCACGCAGCGGCGCAAAACTTTCATCACTGAACAGCCGCCCGCCGCCCAGGCATGACCAGGCCATCGGGCGAATGCGCAGTTGCTGAAGCAGATCCAGTGTTCCGTCCAGCAGCAGCGGCTGATGTACTGGCGAAATCTCAACCTGATTGGTGGCGAGCGTAAACGGCAGGCGCGACTGCAACAGCGAGAACTGCGCTGGGGTGAAGTTAGAAACGCCAAAGTGACGCACTTTGCCGCTTTTATGCAGCTCAAGAAATGCTTCGGCAATCTCATCGGCATCCATCAACGGATCGGGACGATGGATCAGAAGCAGATCCAGCACATCAGTATGCAGATGCCGCAGGGAGTTTTCGGCGCTCTGCACAATATGCGCACGCTCGGTGATGTAATGACCAATCACGTTTTCCGGCTTCGCGGTCGTGGCGATACCGCATTTGGTGACGATTTCCATCTTGTCGCGCAGATGCGGTGCCAGACGCAGCGCCTCACCAAACGCCGCTTCGCACTGATAATTACCATAAATATCCGCGTGATCGACGGTGGTGATCCCAAGCTCCAGATGCTGCTCGATAAACCCGACCAGCTCACGGGCGGAGTAGTTCCACTCCATTAAACGCCAGTACCCCATCACCAGACGTGAAAATGTCGGCCCCTGGGGTGCCATAAGAATACGCTCAACCATAAGTACTTACCTCAGAAAGGAAAATTGTGGCGATTATACGCAAGCGACGCGGTTAAAACAGTGAAGGCTGCTGTGGTTCTTCGTCTGGATCGGGGCGAGTGGCGCGCAGCTTACGGAGCATACGCTGACGGCAGAGGCGCAACACCTCCTGCTTTTGCGAATCGCTCATCTTCTGCCAGTTGAAACGCTCGTCGCGGCTGCGCATACAGCCACGGCAGTAGCCACGTTCATCGGACTGGCAGATCCCACGGCACGGACTGGGAACGGGGAAAAACTCAAGCTGCTCGGCCACAACGATTCCTCGTTAACATGATAGTTACAATTGAAGCCTGAACGGCGTCGGGTTGCAAGTCGACCTGTTATCACGCCGATTTATCATCCTCATTCCTTTATTGTTGACCTGCCGTTTACTCTCCAGCTCCCACTCTTAAAAACAGATTAAGGTTTAACTAATCTTTACGTCTTACACTGATGTCATCATTAATGGAGCTTACTGATGGCAATGATTAAAAAATGGCGCTGGAGCGATTTACGTTTTAACCTTTTTAGCGCCCTGCTTTTCACCCTGATAAATGTGCTGTTTATCGCCCGCTGCTGGACGATTATTGCACCGCATCATTTTCACGATATCCTCTTCGCTGCAAGCGTACCGCTGGTGCTGTTCTGCGCCTGGCTGGTCATTTTCAGCATTATTAATGTGCCCTGGCTGCGTAAACCCGTACTGGTTATCTTGTTGTTTGGCTCTGCCGCCAGCAGTTATTTTATGTATACCTACGGTGCCGTGATTGACCAGAACATGATGGTCAATATCTTCGAGACCAATCCTCAGGAGGCCGGAGCGCTGATTACGCCCCAGCTAATCGGCTGGTTGCTTATCGCGGGTGTGGTGCCTGCATTACTGTTTAGCCGTATTGAAGTGATTTCAGGCAGTCTGCTGTGGACTGCACTGCGCCGTCTGGTCAGCATTCTCGCGAGCCTGCTGATTATCATTTTGGTGGCGTCCCTCTTCTATAAAGACTACGCCTCGCTGTTTCGCAACAATAAAAACATCGCCAAAATGGTGACGCCGCCCAATTACATCAGCGGCATCGTCAAATATACCCATTCACGGTATTTTGCGGGCGACCAGACGCTGGTGCGCATCGGCGAAGACGCCAAAAAAGGCCCGGTGATCCGCCAGCAGGCGAAAAAAACCGTGCTGGTGGTGGTGATTGGCGAAGCCTCCCGCGAACAGAACTATTCGCTTGGCGGTTATGAGCGCGAGACCAATCCGCAGCTTAAAAAACAGGGCGTGGTGTTCTATCCACGCGCGACTTCCTGCGGCACGGAAACGGCGGTGTCCGTGCCCTGCATGTTCTCCGGGATGCCGCGGGCGCATTATGATGCCGGGCTTGCGCATCATCAGGAGGGGCTGATGGACGTGCTGGCACACGCGGGCGTCAATGTGCTGTGGCGTGATAACGACGGCGGCTGTAAAGGGGCCTGTAACCGCATTCCACATACAGACATGACTGAATGGAAGCTTAACGATTTGTGTAAAGAGGGCTCCTGCCTCGACGACGCGCTGCTGTGGCGTTTCGATAATGTCCTGGACGGCGTGAAACAGGACTCTGTGATTGTTCTGCATCTGATGGGCAGCCACGGCCCGGCTTATTACCGCCGCTACCCGGATAATTTCCGCCGGTTTACGCCGACCTGCGACACCAATGAAATCCAGAATTGCGACCGCCAGGCGCTGATCAACACGTATGACAACACCATTCTGTATACCGACGATGTCCTGAGCCGCACCATAGATGCGCTGCGTAAGCGTCAGGACACCATGAACACCGCGCTGGTCTATCTTTCAGACCACGGCGAATCGCTCGGCGAGAATGGCATCTATCTGCACGGCGCGCCGTATATGCTGGCCCCTGAGCAGCAGACGCACATTCCGATGCTGTTCTGGCTCTCCGGCGATTACGCGCGTCAGTATGGCGTCGATACAGCCTGTCTCGGCAAACGCGCGGCGACGGATGAGGTGTCTCAGGATAATCTCTTCTCAACCGTGCTGGGCATCATGAACATCCAGACTTCGCTTTATCAGCCGCAGGAGGATATGCTTAGCGCCTGCCGGAAAAATTAACGTTTCTGGCGGTTTTCACCGAGGCGACTTGCATTAGACCGACCGGTCTATTAGATTGGATTGTATGAACCGAACACCTGAACACGACACGCGCGAACATCTCCTTGCAACTGGCGAGCAGCTCTGCCTGCAACGCGGTTTTACCGGCATGGGATTAAGCGAGCTGTTAAAAACCGCGGGCGTACCGAAAGGCTCCTTCTACCACTACTTTCGCTCGAAAGAGGCGTTTGGCGTGGCGATGCTGGAGCGTCACTACGCCCGGTATCAGACGTGCCTTGAGCAACACTTCGACCCGGCGGGCCCGGCGCGCGAGCAGCTGATCGCCTGGTTTGAACAGACGCTTCACCATTACTGCCAGACGGGCAAGATGATGGGCTGCCTGACCGTGAAGCTCTCTGCGGAAGTATGCGATCTGTCGGAAGATATGCGCGGCGCGCTTGATAAAGGTGCGGCGCAGGTCATCGCCCTGCTGGCAGAGGCGCTTGAGCGCGGCCGCGATGCAGAGGCGCTGACCTTCAGCGGTAGCGCGCAGCAGCGGGCGCAGGTGTTATACGTGCTCTGGCTTGGCGCAAGCCTGCAGGCCAAAGTGTCGCGCAGCGGCGCGCCGCTCGAAAACGCGCTGGCGCACGTTAAAGAAATCCTTTGAAGAGAGCGCCTGCCGCAAGGCAGCGCTTTTTTATTTCGCTCATTACAAGACGACCGGTCTACTCAGGAGTGACTATGCAAGACGAAAAGCTGTTTACCCCGCTGAAAGTGGGTGCTGTTACCGCCCCTAACCGCGTATTCATGGCCCCGCTGACCCGCCTGCGCAGCATTGAGCCGGGCGATATTCCAACCGCGATGATGGCGGAATATTACCGCCAGCGCGCCAGCGCCGGGCTTATCATCAGCGAAGCCACCCAGATTTCCGCGCAGGCCAAAGGCTACGCGGGCGCGCCGGGCCTGCACAGCGAGGAACAGATCGCCGCGTGGAAGAAAATCACGGCTGCGGTGCACGGGGCCGATGGCCGCATCGCCGTTCAGCTGTGGCACACCGGCCGTATCTCGCACAGCAGCATTCAGCCGGGCGGCGAAGCGCCGGTCGCGCCTTCTGCGATTAACTCCGGTACCCGTACGTCGCTGCGTGATGAAAACGGCAAAGCTATCCGTGTCGACACCACCACGCCGCGCGCGCTGGAAACGCACGAAATCCCGGGCATCGTAGATGATTTTCGCAAGGCGGTCGGCAATGCGCGCGACGCCGGTTTCGATATGGCAGAGCTGCACTCCGCCCACGGTTATTTGCTGCACCAGTTCCTGTCGCCGTCTTCTAACCACCGCACCGACCAGTATGGCGGCAGCGTGGAAAACCGCGCGCGTCTGGTACTGGAAGTGGTCGATGCGGTGTGTAAAGAGTGGAGTGCCGATCGCATCGGTATTCGCGTGTCGCCGATTGGCTCTTTCCAGAACGTGGATAACGGCCCGAACGAAGAAGCTGACGCGCTGTACCTCATCGAAGAGCTGAACAAGCGCGGCATTGCGTACCTGCATATGTCCGAGCCGGACTGGGCGGGCGGCGTGCCTTACACGGACGAATTCCGCCAGAAAGTGCGTGAGCGTTTCGATGGCGCCATCATCGGCGCAGGCGCGTACACCCGTGAAAAAGCGGAAGCGCTGATCCAGAAAGGGCTTATCGATGCCGTGGCGTTTGGCCGCGACTATATCGCTAACCCGGATCTCGTTGAGCGTCTGCGTAAAAAAGCGGAGCTTAACCCGCAGCGCCCGGAATCGTTCTACGGCGGCGGCGCGGAAGGCTACATCGATTACCCCACCCTGTGATCCAAATTGATAGCGGCGGCCTTCCGCCGCTATACTAAAATCCTGTTTCACCCAAAAGCATTATCACAAGCCGTTTATTTAAGAGGATCTTATGCGCTTACTTCACACCATGCTGCGCGTTGGCGACCTGCAACGCTCTATCGATTTCTACACTAACGTACTCGGCATGAAACTGCTGCGCACCAGTGAAAACCCGGAATACAAATATTCCCTGGCGTTTGTTGGTTACGGCCCGGAGAGCGAAGAAGCGGTGATCGAGCTGACTTACAACTGGGGCGTGGAGAGCTATGAGCTCGGCACGGCTTACGGTCATATCGCCATCAGCGTTGATAACGCTGCAGAAGCCTGCGAGCGCATCCGCAACAACGGCGGCAACGTCACCCGTGAAGCGGGCCCGGTCAAAGGCGGCACCACCGTTATCGCGTTTGTTGAAGATCCGGATGGTTACAAAATCGAGCTTATCGAAGAGAAAGACGCGGGTCGCGGCCTCGGCAACTGATCCCTCCGGCGGGCGTTCTGCCCGCCTTGCTGCATCCCGTCGTGAAATTTGCCATAATGCGCGCTGCTTTAATTCCCCAAACTTAAGAGACGCTGATGTCCGATAACGCTCAACTGACCGGTCTGTCCGACCGTTTTCGTGGCTTTTACCCTGTTGTCATCGATGTGGAAACCGCCGGTTTTAACGCCAAAACCGACGCGCTGCTGGAAATCGCCGCCGTGACGCTGAAAATGGATGCTGACGGCTGGCTCACCCCCGATGAAACACTGCATTTTCACGTTGAGCCTTTTGAAGGCGCGATTCTTCAGCCGGAAGCGCTGGCCTTTAACGGTATCGATCCGCACAATCCGCTGCGCGGCGCCGTCAGCGAATATGACGCGCTGCATGCCATTTTTAAAATGGTGCGCAAGGGCATGAAAGAGAGTAACTGCAACCGCGCGATTATGGTGGCGCACAACGCCACGTTCGATCACAGCTTTATGATGGCGGCCGCCGAGCGCGCGTCGCTCAAACGTAATCCGTTCCACCCGTTTGTGACGTTTGACACCGCGGCGTTAAGCGGGTTGGCGCTTGGCCAGACGGTGCTCGCAAAAGCGTGTATCGCGGCGGGCATGCCGTTTGACAGCACTCAGGCGCATTCGGCACTTTACGACACCGAGCAAACCGCCCTGCTGTTTTGCGAAATCGTTAACCGCTGGAAGCGTCTGGGCGGCTGGCCGGTGCCGCCGCTCGCCGCAGAAGACGCGACGCCGCAGGACGGCGAATAGGCTAACGCAGCGCAAAAAAAAGCGGCCTCTCAGGGCCGCTTTTTTGTCTGCGCGATAACGCGCGACGGGATTACTCTGCGTCCGGCGTGGCCGAATTATATTTCGCCGCCGTCTCTTTGATAAGCGTCTGCAGTTCGCCGCGCTGATACATCTCGATAACGATATCGCAGCCACCAACCAGTTCGCCATCCACCCACAGCTGCGGGAAGGTCGGCCAGTTAGCGTATTTCGGCAGTTCTGCACGGATATCCGGGTTTTGCAGGATATCGACATATGCAAAACGCTCGCCGCAGGCAGACAGCGCCTGTACCGCCTGTGCGGAGAAGCCGCAGCTCGGCAGTTTCGGGGAGCCTTTCATGTACAGCAGAATCGGGTTTTCAGCGATCTGGCGTTGAATTTTTTCAAGCGTAGTGCTCATTGTCTTACTTCCTCAAGCGTCATTACGGCGTTAGCTTTACATTGTAGCGGCTCCGGAGCGTCCCGAAAATGCATAATCTTGCGCTTAAGCCCGGTGCCGTGCCGTGGTGAAAGAGAAGCAAATAATAACACTTTTCTGTAAGCTGCCGATATTCTCCTCTGAGAAGGCGCGCTAAAATGCGCGTCGGCGCAGCGGCAACTGGCGAAAAAGAGTGCGCCGGTTAACGAAACTGCGTTCAGAAGACGATTTGCTGCTTAACTTTGGTCATTTTTTTAGATTAGAATCAGCAAGCTCTTAAAATTCATCCGTTGGCATGATTGCCGGCTTTATGCAGGGGAATGCTCAGTGGCGCGCAAAACAAAAATTGCTCTCACGCTCTGTGCTTTATTAATGACTTCATCACTGGCTTTTGCACCGTTCGCGCAGGCGTCGGAGCAGACGCGCGCCTCGAAGGTGCAAAAAGCGCACGCCAGTACGGTGAAAAAAAAAACCAGCACAAAAACCGCCAAGAAAAGTAACAACGCAACGAAAACCAAAACGGCGAAAACCGCCAGCGAGAAGCGAAACAGCACCGCAAAACGCACCAGCAAAACCACCTCTTCCGTCAGTAAAACCGCTTCCCGCAGCCCTTCCACCACTTCTGGCAAACAGGCCAGCAACCGCCTGAGCGCGCAGACCTGTGCCAAAACACGAAAAAATCGCAAAACCAAATGCGTGAATGGGCCGCTCACGATTGCCGACGCACACAAAGCGCGCGTGAAGAAAGCCCAGACCACCGCCATGAACAAGCTGATGAACCAGATAGGCAAACCGTACCACTGGGGCGGCACGTCGCCGCGCACCGGTTTTGATTGCAGCGGCCTCGTCTGGTATGCCTATAAAGATCTGGTGAAATTCCGCATTCCGCGCACCGCCAACGAAATGTATCACCTGCGCGACGCCGCGCCGGTTAACCGTGGCGAGCTGGAAAGCGGCGATCTGGTGTTCTTCCGCACCCAAGGCCGCGGCACTGCCGATCACGTCGGCGTCTATGTCGGCAACGGCAAGTTTATTCAGTCGCCGCGTAGCGGTCAGGAAATCCAGATAACGTCGCTGAGCGAAGATTACTGGCAGCGTCACTATGTCGGCGCGCGCCGGGTGATGACGCCGCGCACTATTCGTTAATCGATTTATCCTCACAAAAAAAACGGAGAAGGTCACCCTTCTCCGTTTTCTTTTTTACAGCGCTTACGTTATTCAGCGCTACACGCCATTTGCGCTTCGCGACGGCTGGAGATCAGCACCAGCAGCAGGCCGAGTGCGGCAATCAGCGCGCCCATCACTGGCACTACGCTATAACCGAAGCCCGCATGGATAACGGCCCCGCCCGCCGCCGCGCCAAGCGCGTTACCGAGATTAAACGCCCCGATATTCACCGATGACGACAGGCCCGGCGCTTCGCTGGCGACACGCATCACGCGCATCTGCAGCGGCGGCACAACCGCGAAGGTCGCAGCCCCCCATACCACCATGCTCACCGCCGCGCCGATTTCCGTTTTCGCAAGCCACGGAATAGCCGCCATAATGACGATAAGCAGCATCAGGAAGCCTTTCAGCGTGCCGCTCACCGAGCGGTCCGCCAGGCGGCCACCCAGATAGTTGCCGATGGAAAATCCAACGCCAATCAGCACCAGCATGGCGGTCACGAAGGCCGCGCTGGCATCAGTGATATGGTGCAGAACCGGCGCGATATAGGTATAAAGCGTGAACATCGCGCCCGCGCCAAGCACGGTTGTCAACAGCGCGCTCACCACCTGCGGGCGCATCAACACCGCGAGTTCGCTTTTCACATCCGGGCGCTCGCCGCTGCCGCCTTTTGGCAGGGAAAACCAGAGGCTCGCCATCGCCACCAGGCCAAGACCGGCCGTCGCCAGAAACGACATTCGCCAGCCGATGGTTTCGCCAAGCCAGGTCGCCGCCGGCACGCCGCCGATATTGGCGATGGTCAGGCCCATAAACATCGTCGCGACGGCGCTCGCCTGTTTATGCTTTGGCACCACGCTTGCCGCCACCACCGAGCCGAGCCCGAAGAACGCGCCGTGGTTAAGGCTGGTGAGGATACGCGAGGCCATCAGCGTCATATAATCCGGTGCCAGTGCTGACAGCACGTTACCGAGCGTAAAAATCGCCATCAGAAAAATCAACGCGCTACGCCGTGCGCGGTGCGACAGTAAAAGCGTCATCAGCGGTGCGCCTACCATCACGCCGACCGCGTAGGCGCTAATCAGCATACCGGCGGCCGGAATGGAGACGTTGACGCCGTTCGCTATGACCGGCAACAACCCCATCGGGGAAAACTCGGTCGTGCCAATGCCAAAAGCACCGATAGCCAGTGCCAGTAACGGAAAATTGACTTTCATTCATTGCTCCAGAAATTGTACAACAGCGCCGGGAACGCCCGACGTTACAGCAGGATGCAGAAAAGGATGACACTCTCAATCAGAAAAGATAAGTGACAAAAACAGCAAAATATTATTGCGCAGCTGTTAAGAACACGCGCTCATTGTTATTAGCGAATCTAAAGGGAATAACGGGAAAAAGAAAGAAAACAGCGGGGAATCGGCGCTTAAACGCAAGAAAAGTTTAAGAAAGCGGGAGAACAGGTGCGCTCCCGCCTGTCGCTTAATGCAGAATGGCGGTAAATGCGCCCGCCACAATCAGGCCCAGTACAACCAGCGTCGTGACCAGCGAAAATTTCAGATCGGTACTCATGGTATTCTCCTTAAAGACCCCATAAAAATCAGGTAGTGCGCATTTTTGCATAAACGGGCCGAAAAATCCTGCGACATTTAACCAGATATGCGTTTTCCCTCTTCCCCTTTCGATAAAGATAAGCCAAAATTCGTCGCTACTTTATTCGGTACCGGCCATCGACCCCTCCTCACGAAAAATGTCGCGTTTCCCGGCATGCCGCACTCCCCTCGCGGCAGTCAGGGGTGTGTACAGGCAAACGATTAACCCGTGATTTTGCAGGGCTCAGCCAGGGGTCTGGAGTGATTATTAATGGCAACAATTAAAGACGTCGCGAAGCGAGCCAACGTTTCCACAACAACAGTCTCACATGTGATTAACAAAACCCGTTTTGTGGCGGAAGAGACGCGCAATGCGGTTTGGGCGGCTATCAAAGAATTACACTATTCGCCAAGCGCCGTGGCGCGCAGCCTGAAGGTGAATCACACCAAATCTATCGGGCTGCTGGCGACCAGTAGCGAAGCGCCCTATTTCGCCGAAATCATTGAAGCGGTTGAAAACAGCTGCTTCGCCAAAGGCTATACGCTGATTTTAGGCAACGCGCATAACAACCTGGAAAAGCAGCGCGCGTATCTGTCTATGATGGCGCAAAAGCGCGTCGACGGCCTGCTGGTGATGTGTTCGGAATACCCGCAGCCGCTGCTTTCCACGCTTGAAGAGTACCGTCATATCCCGATGGTGGTGATGGACTGGGGCGAAGCGAAAGCCGATTTTACCGACTCGGTTATCGATAACGCTTTTCAGGGCGGTTATCTCGCCGGGCGTTATCTGATTGAGCGCGGCCATCGCGATATCGGCGTGATCCCGGGGCAGCTTGAGCGCAACACCGGCGTCGGGCGTTTCTCAGGCTTTATGAAAGCGCTGGAAGAAGCGGCCATTAAAGTGCCGGAAAACTGGATCGTGCAGGGCGATTTCGAGCCGGAATCCGGTTACCGGGCGATGCAGCAGATCCTCTCGCAGCCGCAGCGCCCGACTGCCGTGTTCTGCGGCGGCGATATCATGGCGATGGGCGCTATCTGCGCCGCCGATGAGATGGGCCTGCGCGTGCCGCAGGATATTTCCATCATCGGCTACGATAACGTGCGCAATGCGCGTTTCTTTAGCCCGGCGCTGACGACTATCCATCAGCCAAAAGAGACGCTTGGCCAGACCGCGTTCAATATGCTGCTCGACCGCATCGTGAATAAGCGCGAAGAGTCGCAGACCATCGAGGTGCATCCGCGCCTGATCGAACGCCGCTCGGTGGCGGACGGCCCGTTCCGCGACTATCGCCGTTAATCCTTCCGGGAGCCGTATTACTGCGGCTCCCGCAGCCACTCCTTGTTCAGCGTTTCACTGTCCCCCAGATAATCGAGCAGCCAGCGCAGCGCGGGCGAGGCGTCGCTTTGCCGCCACGTCAGACAGCAGGCGGCGTCCGGGAACGGGTTTTCCAGCGTCAACGTGCGCCACTCCCCGCTATCGAGCCATGGCTTCGCGAAATGCGTCGGCACCATGCCTATACAGAGCCCCTCGCTGAGCGCATCGGCGGCGCAGTGCCAGTCCGGCACCACCACGCGCCGCTGGTTATCCAGAAGCCAGGTAATGCGCTTGGGCAGCGATCGCGATGTATCTTCCAGCACCAGCGAGGGGTAATCGCGCAGCCTGTCGTCGCTGAGCGCGCCCGCGTGCTGTGCCAGCGGATGATGGTGCGCCACTACGCAACGCCAGCTCAGCATGCCCATATCACGAAACGCGAAGCGCCCGCCGACCGGGATCGCCTGCGTGGCGCCGATGGCAAGTTCCACGCGCCCGTCCGCCAGCGCGTCCCAGACGCCGTTAAAGACTTCCTGTGAAACCTGCAACTCGACATCGGAAAAGTGCCGGTAGAAATCAAGCACCAGCCGCCGGACGCGTTCCGGGCGCACGATATTATCCACCGCGATGGAGAGCTGTCCGCGCCATCCGTTGGCGATTTGCTGGCACTGCTGACGGGTGATCATCATTTTTTTGATAACAGAACGCCCTTCCCGCAAAAACCAGGCTCCGGCTGGCGTCAGAACCACATCGCGATGGCGGCGCTCAAAGAGCGATACCGCAAGCCACTCCTCAAGCTGGCGCACCGTATAGCTGACGGCAGAAGGCACGCGGTGCAGTTCTGCGGCGGCTGCGGTAAAGCTGCCGGTGCGCGCCACGGCGTCCACCACTTCCAGGGAATATTCAGACCACATTATCTGCCTGCAAATTTTTTGAATGGAATGGGCAAATATTAGCGTTTCACAAGCGGGATTGCACTCCGTACACTCCTGGCTCTTTCGCGTAATAAGAAGTGAGTTAATGTGATGCGACCTGATAAAGGATTTCTTTGCTGGCTGGCCGGGCTGAGCGTGCTCGGTTTTCTGGCGACCGACATGTACCTGCCCGCGTTCGCCGTTATTGAAGCGGATCTGCACACAGCACCTTCGGCTATCAGCGCCTCGCTAAGCCTCTTCCTGGCGGGTTTCGCGCTGGCGCAGCTAGTCTGGGGCCCGCTTTCTGACCGTTTTGGCCGTCGTCCGGTTTTGCTGGCGGGGCTTGGGATTTTCGCGCTTGGCTGCCTTGGCACCGTCTGGGTTGAGAGCGCGGGCGCGCTGCTGGCCCTGCGCTTTATTCAGGCCGTGGGCGTTTGTTCCGCCGCAGTAAGCTGGCAGGCGCTGGTGACCGACCGCTACCCGGCGCAGCAGGCGCGTCGTATCTTCGCGACCATTATGCCGCTGGTGGGGCTTTCTCCGGCCCTGGCACCGCTGCTCGGCAGCTGGATCCTGAATCACTTTTCCTGGCAGGCGATTTTTGTGGTGCTGTTTGCCATTACGGTGGCGCTGATGATTCCGGCCCTGCGTCTGCCCTCCGGCGCGCCTCAGGGCAATAAAGGCGGCGAGCCGCTGAGCTTTATGATGCTGCTGCGCTCGCGCGTCTACAGCGGCAATGTGCTGATTTATGCCGCCTGCTCCGCCAGTTTCTTCGCCTGGCTCACCGGTTCGCCGTTTATTCTGCATGAGATGGGTTACAGCCCGGCGGTAATAGGACTGAGCTACGTGCCGCAAACTATCGCGTTTCTGATTGGCGGCTATGGCTGTCGCAGTGCGCTGCAAAAATGGAATGGCGAAACGCTGCTGCCGTGGCTGCTGGCAGGCTTCGCGCTGAGCGTGCTCGCCACCTGGCTTGTGGGGTTAAGCGACGCCGTTACGCTCACCACACTGCTTATTCCCTTCTGCCTGATGGCGATGGCGAACGGGGCGATTTACCCTATCGTGGTCGCCGCTGCGCTGCTGCCGTTCCCGCAGGCCACCGGGCGCGCCGCCGCGCTGCAAAACACGCTCCAGCTGGGGCTCTGTTTTGTGGCAAGCCTGGTGGTGTCGTGGCTGGTCGCTACCCCGTTGCTGTCAACCACCAGCGTTATGCTGGCGACAGTGGTACTGGCGGGCCTCGGCTTTCGGTTGCGTGGCCGTCAACGGTTTACGCAATCATCAGCCGCGTGAAAATATGAAATTTTTGTGATTAGCTTGCTAACGGTCAACAGTTGAATCATCGTAAAGCGAGGCCTATACTGGTTCGCGGCTCTACGATAATTAGCATAAATATTATGTAGTAACGGGAGCTGCTGGCTCCCGTTTTTATTTGGAATGACATTTCTGGCAAGGGTCATCTCCCTTCCTCTGTTCTACGTCGGATATCAGGCTCGCGGACCTTTCCGTGATATTTCTCACATACCGAAAATTGCGACTACGCTGTTTGAAGGTTCTGATCACATCAGTGATGGAGAAGCTATGAGTTCATCGTGTATAGAAGAAGTCAGCATACCGGATAACCACTGGTATCGCATCGCAACTGAACTGCTCAGCCGGGCCGGGATCGCCGTTAACGGCGCTGCTCCTTCCGACATTCAGGTGAAAAATCCTGACTTTTTTAAACGGGTGTTACAGGAAGGTTCCCTCGGTCTTGGCGAAAGCTATATGGATGGCTGGTGGGAGTGCGAGCGGCTCGATCTCTTTTTCACTAAAGTGCTGCGCGCGGGGCTGGAAGAGCAACTGCCACGTCACCTGAAAGATACGCTGCGTATTCTCGGCGCTCGTTTGTTCAATCTGCAAACCAAAAAACGCGCCTGGATTGTCGGCAAAGAACATTACGATCTTGGTAACGATCTGTTCAGCCGCATGCTCGACCCATACATGCAGTACTCCTGCGGCTACTGGAAAGAGGCGGACAACCTGGAAGACGCCCAGCAGGCGAAGTTAAAACTTATCTGCGAAAAACTTCAGCTTAAGCCTGGCATGACGCTGCTGGATATCGGCTGCGGCTGGGGCGGATTGGCGGCGTTTGCCGCGCGCCATTATGGCGTATCGGTCACCGGCGTGACCATCTCCGCCGAGCAGCAAAAAATGGCGCAGGAACGCTGCCAGGGGCTGGACGTCACCATTCTGTTGCAGGATTACCGCGATCTCGATTCGCAGTTTGACCGCATCGTCTCGGTAGGCATGTTTGAGCATGTTGGCCCGAAAAACTACGCCACCTATTTTGAGGTTGCCGACCGCAGCCTCAAGCCCGACGGGCTTTTCCTGCTGCATACCATCGGCTCACGGAAAACGGATAACAACGTAGACCCGTGGATTGATAAGTACATCTTTCCGAATGGCTGCCTGCCTTCGGCGCGCCAGATAGCCGCCGCCAGCGAGCCGCGCTTTGTGATGGAAGACTGGCATAACTTCGGGGCGGACTACGATAAAACGCTGATGGCCTGGTATGCGCGCTTCCTGGCCGCCTGGCCGGAAATTGCGGATAACTATTCCGAGCGTTTTAAACGCATGTTTACCTATTATCTCAACGCCTGTGCGGGTGCCTTCCGCGCGCGGGATATCCAGCTGTGGCAGGTAGTCTTCAGCCGCGGCGTGGAAAACGGCCTGCGCGTCGCCCGTTAAGCGTCCACCCCGGCGCATGCCGGGGGCTTTTTGCCACTCTCTCTTCCTCGCTTTGTGATATTTCTCACGCTTTCGCGACGTTTCCTTCGATAAAAGTGATCCCGGCAGCAATCAGGTGACAGATACATGGAAACCGGTTTCCGTTTTGTTTCAAACTGAGCGCTATTCCCTCTGCCTGATTAAGGAAACGTGTCATGAGTCTGTACCAGAGTATGGTCCATGTTATTGAAAATAAAATTACACCGCTGGCGGGTGCGATGGGGTCGCAGCGTCACGTGGTGGCTATCAGGGACGGTTTCCTTGCCGCCCTGCCGTTTATGATTATCGGTTCGTTTCTGCTGGTTTTTATCTTCCCGCCTTTCTCGCCGGATACGCAAATTGGCTTTTGTCGCGCATGGCTCGATCTCTCGCTGAAATATCGCGAACAGCTGATGCTGCCGTTTAATCTCAGCATGGGCGTCATGACGTTTTTTATCTCGGTCGGTATTGGCGCGAGTCTTGGCAAGCACTATAAGCTTGACCTTATCATGACCGGCCTGCTGGCGTTTATGGCCTTTCTGCTGGTGGCGGCGCCCTATAAAGACGGGCAAATTTCCACGCAGTATTTCTCAGGTCAGGGCATTTTCACCGCGCTTATTACCGCGATTTACGCGAGCGAAATGTATGCCTTTCTGAAGCGCCACAACATCACTATCCGCCTGCCAAAAGAGGTGCCGACCGGCGTCGCGCGCTCGTTTGAGATTTTGATCCCGGTGGTGGTCATTGTCCTTACGCTTCATCCGCTTAACCTTATCATTGAATCCACCACCGGCATGATCCTGCCGGAAGCGATCATGCACCTGCTTTCACCGCTGGTCGCGGCGTCTGACTCCCTCCCGGCCATTCTGATTTCCGTTTTGATCTGCCAGATCCTGTGGTTTGCCGGTATTCACGGCGCACTGATCGTCACCGGCATTATGAACCCGTTCTGGATGGCGAACCTCTCCGCCAACCAGGCCGCACTAGCGGCGGGCCAGGCGCTGCCGCATATCTATCTGCAAGGGTTCTGGGATCACTACCTGCTGATTGGCGGCGTCGGCTCTACTCTCCCACTGGCGTTCCTGCTGCTGCGCAGCCGCGCGGTGCATCTGCGTACCATCGGTAAAATGGGCGTCGTGCCGAGTATGTTTAACATCAACGAACCGATTCTGTTTGGCGCACCGGTCATTATGAACCCGGTCTTTTTCCTGCCGTTTATTCTGGTGCCGATGGTGAACGCCGTTCTTGCCTGGACCGCGACCAAACTCGGCTGGCTGGCGCAGGTCGTCTCGCTGACGCCGTGGACCACGCCCGCGCCCATCGGCGCGTCGTGGGCTGCGAACTGGGCTTTCAGTCCGGTCATCATGTGCCTGATTTGTATGGTGATGTCGGCGTTAATGTACTACCCGTTTGTGAAAGCCTACGAGCGCACCCTGCAAAAGCAGGAAGCGGCGCAGAACAACATCGAAGGTGACGCTGTCACGAATAATGCCTGATTTTATCGCGCCTGCCCTGTTGGCAGGCGCCTGACTACGCTATGAGGATGGATATGCACTACTCATTTCCTGAAGGATTCTGGTGGGGCAGCGCCAGCTCGGCGCCGCAAACTGAGGGTGAAAGCCTGAGCCACGGCAAAACGCCAACAACATGGGATCACTGGTTCCGCCTGCAGCCAGAGCGTTTCCACCACGGCGTTGGCCCGGCGCAGACCTCCACGTTTTATCAGCACTGGAAAGAAGACATCGCGCTACTCAAGGCGCTTAACCATAATACCTTCCGCACGTCCATCTCCTGGGCGCGCCTGATCCCCGATGGCACCGGCGCGGTGAATCAGGAAGCCGTCGCCTTCTACAATCAGGTGATTGATGAGCTTCTGCGCCAGGGCATTACGCCATTCATAAACCTGTTCCACTTCGATATGCCGTTAGCGCTGCAGGAACAGGGCGGCTTTGAGAACCGTAAAGTTATCGACGCGTTTGAAGCCTATGCCCGCACCTGCTTTGAACTGTTTGGCGACAGAGTGACGCACTGGTTTACCTTCAACGAACCGATTGTGCCGGTGGAAGGCGGTTACCTCTATGACTTCCACTACCCGAACGTAGTCGATTTCCGCCGCGCCGCGACTGTCGCCTACCACACGATGCTGGCCCATGCCCGTGCGGTGAAGGCCTACCACGAGCGTAACGACGGCGGCGAAATCGGTATTATTCTGAACCTCACCCCTTCTTACCCGCGTTCACAAAACCCGGCAGACGTGAAAGCGGCGCACATCGCCGATCTGATGTTCAACCGCAGCTTCCTTGATCCGGCGCTGCGCGGCAGTTACCCGGAAGATTTAGTCGCGCTGCTGGCGCAATACGATCAACTCCCTGCGTGCCAGCCCGGCGATAAAGAGCTGCTGGCGGCGGGTGTGGTGGATCTGCTCGGCATCAACTACTATCAGCCGCGTCGCATTCAGTGTCGTGATTCGCAGGTCAATCCGGAGAGCCCGTTCATGCCGGAGTGGTTCTTCAGCGCTTATGAAATGCCTGGCCGCAAAATGAACCCGTATCGCGGCTGGGAAATTTATGAGAAGGGCGTCTACGACATCCTCACCCGCCTGCGTGTAGAGTATGGCAACCCGCGCTGCTATATCTCAGAAAACGGCATGGGCGTTGAGAATGAGCAGCGCTTCGAGCGCGACGGACAGATTCAGGATGATTACCGCATCGAGTTTGTGCGCGACCACCTGAAATGGCTGCATAAGGGCATCAGCGAAGGCAGCCGCTGTCTGGGCTACCACATGTGGACCTTCATTGACAACTGGTCCTGGTGCAACGCTTACAAGAACCGCTACGGCTTTGTATCGCTCGATCTGGAAAGCCAGAAACGCACGATCAAAAAGAGCGGTGAATGGTACCGCCAGGTAGCGGTAAAGAACGGGTTTGATGAGTAACCGAGTGGCGGCCTTCGCGCCGCCACGCTTTGCAGGAAAACACGATGTCCACCATTAATGATGTCGCGCGCCTGGCGCGCGTCTCGAAAGCCACTGTTTCCCGCGTACTTAGCGGCAATCGCGGCGTCAAGGAAGAGAGCCGTCTCGCGGTGCTGCGTGCCGCCGAGATGCTGAACTATCAGCCGAACGCCATTGCGCAGTCGCTCTCAAGCCAGATGACTCACTGCATCGGCGTGATTTGCGCCAGCGAACATATTCAGCAGGCCACCTGCTGGCTACAGGCGCTGGAAAAAGAGCTCAGCCGGCACGGTAAACACCTTCTGCTGCGTTTTGCGAGTACGCCGCAAGAGGTGACACGCGCCCGCGCCGAGCTGGATTCAGGCCTCTGCGACGCGCTGATGATTGTCGGGGCCCGCTTTCCTCTGCCGCCGCTTGATGACGACGTGATTCTGGTGGACTGTCTGAGTGCGGCAACCGCACAGGGGATTTTGTTCGACTGGTTGTTTGCCGCGCAGACGGCGGTGCAGTATTTATGCAGCCACCAGCGGCGCGATATCGCGCTGATTAACTTCCCGGCGGGCGATGCGGCAGCAGAGATCTTACAGGGCTATCGCCAGGCGGCGGAAAACCACCTGATCCCGTTTCATCGCCAGCGCGTCATTGAAGATGAGCCGGTGCTGCGTATCGCCCTGCAAAAACTCATTAACAGCGGCGTGAAATTTAATGCGCTGCTGGTGACCGATGACAGCCAGGCGCGCGAAGCGGTGGCGATGCTGCGCGAATACCGTTTCGCGGTGCCGGAGCAGGTGCTGGTGTTCAGTCTTGAGAGCTCAGGGCGCGGTGTGGGGCTTGAGAGCGTTCCGGCCATCGGGTATTCGCTGGACAGTATCGCCCGGCAGGCGGTGGCGCTACTTTCAGGCGGCGCGCCGGGCGAACGGGTACGCGGAACGCTGGTGAGCGCCTGAGCGTACCCGCGATAGATTATTCGGCGGGGTGAAGCTGGGCGGTAATGGCCGCTGCGGCTTCGCGAGACGCCAGTACACGCTCAACCGTATCCACCACAGCCTGGGTCTGCGGATCGATTTCAATATTCACCCGCTGGCCCAGTTTTTTCGTGCCAAGCGTGGTGCGCTGAAGCGTTTCCGGAATCAGGAAAACGCAGAACCGCGTCGCCGTCACTTCCCCTACCGTCAGGCTGATACCGTCAATGCCGATATAGCCTTTATGCAGGATATACTTCATCAGCGTCGGATCCTGAATTTTAAACCAGATCTGCCGGTTATTTTCAGACGTCAGGATCTTCGCCACCTCCGCCGTGGTCATAATATGCCCGGACATTAAATGCCCGCCAATTTCATCGCTGAATTTCGCGGCGCGTTCAATGTTGACCACATCGCCGGTCTGTAAATCCCCAAGGTTAGTAATGCGCAGCGTTTCTTTCATTAAATCGAAGCTGACACGGTTGCCGTTAATTTCCGTTACCGTCAGGCAGCAGCCGTTGTGCGCCACCGATGCGCCCGTCTCAAGCCCCGGCAGCAGCTCATCTGGCAGCTCCACAACATGGGTGCGGAAATTCGGTTTTTCATCGATAGCCACGACTTTCGCGGTGCCCTGAACAATACCGGTAAACATATTTTGCCACTCCTCGATTCGCTAACATGGCGGCGCGCGGCCGCGAGATTCATAACCAGAACAATAACAGGTGGAATATGCCCTTGCCAGCCTGAGCGGTCTTAAGCGCATTATTTCACTGGCTTAATAGTGAACTCTCGCTACAATAGTCTGACTAATTCCCCTGCATTTTCTTCTTGCTGCCCGTTGCGGCGGCTTTTTTGTCTCTCAAATAACAACAATATACAGGTGTTCACGTGCAGAAGTATTTTGTCGAAGCGCGTCAGTTATTAGCTCTGGCAATCCCGGTGATTTTCGCGCAAATCGCCCAGACCTCGATGGGGGTTGTCGATACCGTTATGGCTGGTGGCTACAGCGCCACCGATATGGCGGCGGTCGCCATCGGGACCTCTATCTGGCTCCCCGCCATCCTCTTTGGTCACGGCCTGCTGCTGGCGCTCACGCCAGTCATCGCTCAGCTTAACGGCTCCGGTCGCCGGGACCGCATCGCGCATCAGGTGCAGCAAGGCTTTGTGCTGGCCGGGCTGGTCTCTGTGCTTATCATGCTGGTGTTGTGGAACGCCGGTTATATCATCCACGCGATGCACAATATCGACCCGGTTCTCGCCAACAAAGCGGTGAATTACCTGCGCGCGCTGTTGTGGGGCGCGCCGGGATATCTTTTCTTTCAGGTGATGCGTAACCAGTGTGAAGGGCTCGCCAAAACCACGCCGGGCATGGCGATGGGCTTTATCGGCCTGCTGGTGAATATTCCTGTGAACTATATCTTCATTTATGGTCATTTTGGTATGCCGGAACTGGGCGGCGTCGGTTGCGGCGTGGCGACTGCGTCGGTGTACTGGGTGATGTTTTTCTGCATGCGCTTCTGGGTTAAACGCGCAGGCTCGATGCGTGATATTCGGCCTGAGCCCGCAAGCCGCCGCTTTGACTGGCCGGTCATCCGTCGTCTCGCGCAGATTGGTATGCCGGTGGCGCTGGCGCTGTTTTTTGAGGTCACGTTGTTTGCGGTCGTGGCGCTGTTAGTGTCGCCGCTCGGGATTGTCGATGTCGCGGGCCACCAGATTGCGCTCAACTTTAGCTCGCTCATGTTTGTACTGCCGATGTCGATGAGCGCTGCGGTGACCATTCGCGTCGGTTTCCGTCTCGGGCAGGGTTCGACGCTTGAGGCACAGACCTCGGCACGGACAGGCATTATCGTCGGCATCTGCCTTGCCGTGCTGACGGCCCTCTTCACTGTGGTATTCCGCGAGCCTATCGCCCTGCTCTATAACGACAACCCGGAAGTGGTCACTCTCGCCTCGCATCTGATGCTGCTGGCGGCGATTTATCAGATTTCGGATTCGATTCAGGTGATCGGCAGTGGCGTCCTGCGTGGCTATAAAGACACGCGATCGATTTTCTTTATCACCTTCATCGCCTACTGGGTGCTGGGTCTGCCGAGCGGCTACATTCTGGGTCTGACCGACTGGGTCGTGGAACCCATGGGCCCGGCGGGCTTCTGGTTTGGCTTTATACTCGGCCTGACCTCTGCCGCTATCATGATGATGTGGCGTATGCGTTACCTGCAACGTCAGCCCTCGGAAACCATACTGGCGCGTGCCGCGCGTTAATCCAGACGCCGCCCCGTGGGCGGCGTTTTTTTATCCGTCTGAAGCCTGCCTGCCCAACACGCCGATCACTTTGTCAGCATTCTGCGCAAATACGCGGCAATCGCGTGAAAAATGAAAGAAAATTGACGTTTTCCCCTTGCCAGCTGACGGGGCTGCCGTTAATATTCGTCCCCGCTGTCACACAGCAATGCGTTCATAGCTCAGTTGGTTAGAGCACCACCTTGACATGGTGGGGGTCGTTGGTTCGAGTCCAATTGAACGCACCATCCTAATGTGCGTCCGTAGCTCAGTTGGTTAGAGCACCACCTTGACATGGTGGGGGTCGGTGGTTCGAGTCCACTCGGACGCACCATTCAGTTGTCTTCAGGTTTCCTCTTTCTGTTTCGTCCTAAACCTTCTGATGCACGTCATCTCACCTAGTCTTTCAGACTGTGCCTGCACATGATTTCGTATTATGCGGATTCTGTGGTAGTTACCAGTGGCAAATCTGATGAAGGTCATCATTACGCCACTGTACCCTGCCGATGACGGCGTTATGCCTGGTGCGCACGCCCCGGACCGCTTCCTGCGCGCCGTCATTCAGGCCGGACGGCTCGCGGTACGGCAGGCGGACGTCAAAATGATAGTTAAGCTGGCCGTCGGCAAGGATTTATATATTCATTTTCCGGATGCTATCTACCAGTGTGCAGCAGTCAAACTCCGCACAAGAAAGTAAATGCCAGGCGAACTGTAAGTCCGCTTCTCACAACTGGTTCATGAGGTCATATTTTGGGCTGTATTAGAGCTCTGTCATCAACGGTAACAAACCAAGATCCAGAAGCCTTATTTCTATATCATTTGCTTTACGGATGTGTTCTATGTTGTTTCCGTCAAATATTTCGTCGGTTGAAATCACTATGGTTCCTTTTTGCTTTTCAGCAACTACAACAGGTATAACCTTCGACGCCTCGGTAATTAAATCTGGCAGTATTATTGCCGGAATATAAATCATCCACCCCACATACATCCGATCAGGAAATACATTCTTATTAGCGTTCCAGTAACCATTTGTGTTTATAGATGCATATACACCCTCTTTATTACAAATCAAAGACATTAAAAATTGAACAATTTTATTTATATTTACTTCCGCCTCATTACACGTAAAGCTAATTTCTAGATTCGTTTTTTTTAAGTTTTCGATGTGTTTTTTTATATAGTTTATTGAACATACCTTACTATCGATTTCGCCATCCCACACTCCCTCAATAATAAGCGGATAGTCTTTTTTAATTAGGTTGCGCCATCTTTTAACGACTTCAGCCTCTGCGTTTTTATGGTCAAAAACCACATGCTCTAGTGCTTTCTTTCTTGAATATCCTTTTTCATACCATCTTTTTTTAGTTCCCAACAATATATCAATTAATTCTGAAACATAAAAAAGCTCATCGAGACATAACTCTACTTTAGGAAACCCAGCATCTTCATAGTAAATATTTGCTGATATTCTTATCATGGCAACCACCTTGTAATTATATCTTTGAAACCCTTGAATATATTAGAAAAATAACGATAACTAACTGGCTGTTTAAAAAACCAGGCAATTTTTAATGGCTGATTTACTGACGCGACAGCCTGATGGCGCGCGGCTTGGCCTAGGCCACTTTTATATCCTTTCCACCATCCTTTGGGATCACCAAATGCATCAAAAAACTGATCATACCGTGCCTTTGCTTCCCAGAACTGGCACAGCTGAGCTTTCCACCCATCAAACGATACGCCGCAGTATTTATATTCCTCTATCTCTTGTACTTGAAATCAATATTCTGATTAAGAATAAGCCAATATCATCTTTTATCCCCACACTCATATAGAGTCCATCCTGACACACCTTGAGCTGTTGGATAGATAAAATCAATCCCAGACCATTTTGGCGAGACCATATCAGAGAACTGATACTCCCAGAAATACCATGCGGAACTTTTTAACTTATCGCCATCTTTACTATAAACAATAAAAAAAGATTGATTAGAAAAAAACCTTAAAAAACGACCAGCGATACCAAAAGGTTTATAGTTGGGAATATATGAAACAAAATAGCATGAATGCGAGTAATTCCATATTTTCCCACTTGGCGCAGCCGTTTTATAAGCTAATATCTTAATGGTAAATAGCATAGACAGCATTATAAAGAAAACCACAAAAAAAATACAACCATTTTTTTAAATAAATTAAGCAACTTTAGCACTCCTTTCTTGGCATTCTAATAAATCTAATTTACTGATATGAATAATAACGTCTACAGGTATTTTTTTTACTTTAGAATAAAAAATCCCCGGTTTTTGTGTTGTTTTCTTTTTTGAATTTTCTCTATACTCAATAAATGAATTATTGGTAACTCTATAATAATCATTACCATTTTTACTGACCACTTTACTTTCAAAAATCTCATTTATTAAACTTGGTTTTATTACACCATGCCATCCCCAATAACCAAGAGGTTGATCATCCCCATCATTCATAAACTCATAGGTATCTCTCACATACAAACCAATTTGATTAATCTCAATCCTATAAAGACCGTCTTTATCATTAGATACAATTTGGTCACTAAGATTTAACAATGTAACATAATGATTACACGCATCCATTGGAATATCGGTATAATAATTTTCACTTTGCCCCTCGAGTTCTTTTATTTTTTGGTCCATTTTTTACGGGGTGTCGCCTGTAATCCAAGTTGCTGTCTGACCCACAGGCTACGTCGAACAAGATTTAAAAGGCTGCGAGAACCGAATACCAGTGACTAACGTGTCAGATGTATCTGTGCAAATATTGACGGATCATCAACCCTACCTTCGGGATGAACCGGCAATACAATGTAAACATGAAATGGCTGAACCATGTGGTTCAAAATTGCACGCTTAATACGCTAACCAGGCCATTCGGCTACCGGGTTTTGGGGCATATTGTATCTCATATAATAGATGTTTTATTCAGAAAAAATTAGTTCAACATATAATCATTGACATTATTAGTAATTTATGTCTTTATTATCACAGACAGGTATATTCCACCCAGCCCAGCCATCAGCCGTAGGATAAAGAACATAGGTATCTGACATCCATTTAGGTGCGATAAGATCATAAAATTGATCTTCCCAAAAATACCATGCTGAATTTTTCAATTTATTGCCAAATTTATCATAAACAATAAAAAAATGATCAGACGAAAATATTTTTACAATGCTACCTGTCCGCCATAAAAAGTCATAATTACGGTGATAAACTGTCAGATAGCAACTTGATGAACTATTAGTATAAATACTTTCTTTCTTTGCGTTTATGCAACTCACAATATCTAACAATGTTAAAAAAAACAAACCTAATAGAAAAAAACATAGAAATTTATTTTTTATTTTCATGTTTAGCCTTTGTTTGTGAGATATATTCCTTTATATTTTTATCATCGAGGTGAATTTTAATAGATACAGGAGTTCTCTTTATTGTTGAATAAACATAAAAATCACCAGCTTCAGGAGGCTTTTTATTTCTACCGATTTTATTTCTATACTCTAAAAATGAGTTATTTGTGACTTGATAATATCGTTCCCCTCCAGACTCTATCGACAAAGGCTCTTGAAACCAGTCTATTAGATTAGGCCTTTTTACTCCAGCCCACCCCCAATAACCTAATAACTGATCTGACTCATCATTGATGAAGTCGTAAGTATCCCGCACATACCAACCTAATTCATCAATAAGAATCACAAATTGACCAAATTCTGCTTTTTCAACCCGTAATTTAGTGAAGGCAAATTTTATTATAAAAGACCCTAGTGCACCATATACATCATCTAGCTCATCAGTACCTTTTTCCCATAAAGTTGAACCTATACGGACGAAATTAAACTGCCCTTTAAAATCTAAATCCATAGCCGACAGTGATGTAAAGTCAATGTTGCACTCATAAAATTTGTGATTGATTCTGTCAAAATATCCGTTTTGTTCAATACGGGATATGATAACATTCAGTCCATTTGATAACGTTTTTAACCCTATTGTTTTCTTCCCGAGAAAATTATGATACTCCCGAACAAAAGTAACACTTAGGAGGTTTTGATTGAATATTTTTGTTACTCTCTCTGATTTCAACCATTGAAAATCAAGATCATATAAAATATGTATCTTATCTATTGTTTTTATAGCGCCATCACCTATTTTCTCTTCCATAGTCATTTCATAAAGCGGATCGTTAAACCATTTTCTCATGAATTTAGCTGCAACAACCCACCCCATTTTTTCCATTACCTCAGGTATATCTGTTATTTTAAACAGCCGAACAGACACTTTTTGCTGATTATCTTCCTGTTCAGTGAGGCTGGATTTAACCTTCATCTCATCCATGATATTAACCTATTATCAATGATTCTTGTCTTAGAATAGTTAACTCAACTTCATGTTTTTCTTTATGGCTCATAATATAAGTACACCCTTTATTATTAGAAACATTTTCCACTTTCTCTCCTGGTGATAATGTCAGTCTATATGCTATTCCTGCGGCCGGCTCATTTGTTCTGTCATCAAGCAGAATAAAACCTCTGCTATAAACACCCTCCTTGCCGGGCAAATATGGGAATTCAGCCTGCCGGGATTTACTCGCTCCCAGATAAGTTTTTTCCACCTTCCTCAGATACACCTGCGGGGTGCCGTACTCTATTTTCCCGGCTTCCAGCTTCAGATAACTTCCGCCGCCGATTAAGGTGATGCGCTTTTTGCCTGCAAAGGAAATATCGCTCACCGATGTGAGGGTGAGCTTCTTCTCTGCCGCGAGCTGCATGCCGCCGTTCTGTGCCTGCACCTCCAGCGGGCCCTCGCCTGATTTCAGGCTCAGCGGCCCGCTGCGGGCGAACAGCCCCAGTTTTTCACCCGCCAGTGCAGTCATGTTGCCCATAGCGCCCACGCTGATATCGCCACCCGCACTCACCGCCACATTCTTCGTAGCCGTAAGCTGCGTGTGCTCGCCGCTGGTGAATGCCATACCGTCCGGGGCCTGCATGTGAATCAGCACGTTCAGCGGTTTCAGCCGCTCGCTGAACATCGCGCTCTGGCTGGCGATGTCTGCCTGCAGCGCGTTCGCGGCGTCAGCTGCAGCGGAGAGCTGGCGAATGACACCATATTCATCGGTGCGCAGCTCAAAGCCCGCCCCGCGCGGTTTATCCTGCCCGTCCACCAGCCGCCCTTCGCCGAGCTGCGTTTTGCCGTATTCGGTGGTCAGATGGATGTGCTCATCGCCCCGTTTATCTTCCATGCGCAGCTCGTTCTGCGCGGGTGTGCGCAGGAGTTATTTCTTTTTTATAGACATTGCTTATAGCGTTTCAATTTAAGACATTCTTTTCTATATAAACCTGAAGTTCACGAGATTTATAAAAGCGCATGCATAATATGAAAATCATATTGCTTTCAGAATCTTTTACTCGGGGCTTTGAAATGTAATAATCTCTTGTTTCTTCTTGTATGAATTTTTTTAGCCTTCTCGATATTTCTGGAGATTTATTATCTATAGCAATCCACGAAAAAAAATATGATTCGTCATTCAAACCATTGTAATTATACAAGCCTAATTCACTATAGTTTATATCCAAGCACTCTTTTAAGCTCAAGTCTTTCACGGTACCTATTGGGATATTTACAATGCTTTTTGAACAAACACTCCATGATAATAAAAGCAATGAAAAAATGACACTATTAAAGAATTTCATTTTAACTCCCAAAAAAATGCAGCTGTGGTTTCCACTAAATACATTTCATGTTTATAGGCATCGTATCTAGGCTCTAAATGCCAAACATAATATGCGGCACTCGTAGGATCATTCTCCTCAGGAACACCACCTACATAAAGCAATTTTCCTTTATTCCATAAAGTGAAATGTCCTGTAGCATCTCCCCACCCAATAACATCAAAAACAATTATGCCGGTTTTGTTATTTATCTTTGATAAAAAATTATTTTCAGCATATGATTTGCGCCTGTAATATTCATCAAAATGATTATTGGCATATGTTTCAGAGCTGGTTATATCCTCTATTGTCGCAGGAGGAAGTTGTTCAGGATATTTTAATGAAAAGTCAGCATTTCCAAATAGTTTGAACAATTCTTGTTTTAGCTCCTTAACGCGTAACCAGTAATTAAGACCATCGTCTCCCTTGACCATCCCTCCTGAATCAGGTGGTACTCCTAATTTTACACCACTATGATTTAGCGCATAACTCAGTCTTAATGCACATGTATTCCTATAGGCGCGCCTATCAGCATCCTTTGCTAAATCCTTCGAAATACGTATAAAAAAATCTTTTCGACTAACACCTTCGGAAGGATAATGTTCTAACATTTTTGTCCATGAAGGTCTGTTTACGATCAGTGCACTTGAATAAACGCCATTAACATTTGCTATAATAATTTTCTTCATTCCTCCTCCAGACATTATAAATCGAGATCATCATATATACATGGATTTTTAGAACTTAGTACATCCCTTAAAATGGCTTCCCCTTTTTCATTCACTTGTCCGCTTAAAATAAGACTAATATTATTGTTATTACCATCCGTATAAATAACCTCGCACTTTACTGTATCACCTGTTAGATACCCCTCTGTGACAACATGCAAATTCAGATCAACAAAATATCTAGATGTTTTTTCAATTTTTATTAACTTATCACCGTAAGACCATCCAACTGAAACAACTCTTTTATTCAAATTAGTATCGCCAATGGTCGAGTATCTTTGGCTATCTGGTAACGCCATTGCGGCTGCGGCTTTAGAAGCATTAAACGTCCTCTCCACCTTCCTCAGATATACCTGCGGGGTACCGTACTCTATTTTCCCGGCTTCCAGCTTCAGATAGCTTCCGCCGCCGATTAAGGTGATGCGCTTTTTGCCTGCAAAGGAAATATCACTCACCGATGTGAGGGTGAGCTTCTTCTCTGCCGCGAGCTGCATGCCGCCGTTCTGTGCCTGCACCTCCAGCGGGCCCTCGCCTGATTTCAGGCTCAGCGGCCCGCTGCGGGCGAACAGCCCCAGTTTTTCACCCGCCAGTGCAGTCATGTTGCCCATAACGCCCACGCTGATGTCGCCACCCGCACCCACCGCCACATTTTTCGTGGCCGTAAGCTGCGTGTGCTCGCCGCTGGTGAACGCCATACCATCCGGGGCCTGCATGTGAATCAGTTCGTTCAGCGGTTTCAGCCGCTCGCTGAACATCGTGCTCTGGCTGGCGATGTCTGCCTGCAGCGCGTTCGCGGCGTCTGCTGAAGCGGAGAGCTGCGCTATCTGCTGCAGGCACAGGTCGATTTCCTTCACCGCCGTTTCCCGGTCCAGCACCTCGCCCGCCGCCTTCTGCTGCCCGTCGGCGCTGATGAACAGCCCCTTCGCCACGCGAATGACACCATATTCATCGGTGCGCAGCTCAAAGCCCGTACCGCGCGGTTTATCCTGCCCGTCCACCAGTTGCCCTTCGCCTAGCTGCGTTTTGCCGTATTCGGTGGTCAGGTAGATGTGCTCTTCGCCCCGTTTATCTTCCATGCGCAGTTCGTTCTGCGCGGGTGTGCGCAGGATATTCCGGCTGCGGTTGTCACGGTTCACCACATCCGGGTGCGCCGAATCATGAAAGGCGTGCGCGATATAGGGCCGGTCCGGGTCGCCGCCGTCAAAGGCGACGGACACCTCCGTGCCGGCCAGTAGCGGCGTGTGCCAGCCGTATGTCTCGCCCGCATACAGCTTCGCCAGGCGTACCCACAGATAGCTGTAGCCGCTCTCGCTGCCCTCGCGGTCCATGTCCAGCTTCACCCGGTAGCGGCCTGCTTCGTCCAGCCAGGCGTACGTGTCCTTCGGGTCCCGGCTTTCCACCCGTGCCGGCACCGTGCCGTGTATTTCCGGGCGCGGGATTTCTGGCGGGCGGTAGCAGTAGCGTTCACTGTAGGGCATCCCCCACACCGACACATGCAGGCGCGAATCGCGCGAAGCGCGAAAAGTGGTGAGCGTGATAATCACCCCTTCTTTCAGCGCGCGGATGACGTCGCCCTGCGGCTCCAGCACCATCCCCGGCGTGAGCGCGCCGGCGTTGCTGAAGAGATGCACCCGCAGCGAGTGATTCAGCTCACGCTCATGGTGAATCCGCGCGTAAAACGCCCCGCTTTCGCTTTCCGGTTCGGGATCGGTGTCATCGCCCTGCTCCCGGTACGGTTCCGCGTAGCGGTAATGCTCGCCGGTGGTCACTGCCGCGCTGCGCACTCTGACAGTGGCGTCCAGCGGCGTGGTGGCGGCGGGGTAATAATAGTCGCGCGTCTGCACCCTGCCGGTGACGGCGTTATGCCAGGTGCGCACGCCCCAGACCGCTTCCTGCGCGCCGTCATGCAGGCCGGACGGCTCGCGATACGGCAGGCGGACGTCAAAATGATAATTGAGCTGGCTGTCAGCAAAAATCGTCACATCCAGACCGCGCAGGCTGTCCATTTCCGTGCGCCACCAGATCCCCACTTCTGACAGCAACCGCTGAATAAATTCAAGGTCAGTCTCGCGCCACTGGGTGATAAGCTCACGCTCCGGGTATTCCCGCTCCAGCCGGAAATCAAAATCCGCCCCTTCCAGGCCATGCTCGCGCAGTACCTGCTCCACCACTTCGGGCACCGACTGGTTGAGAAACACGCGACACTGGCGCGTACGCGACAGCAGCGCCAGTCTTGAAGATAGCGTCACGCTGTAGTGCGACTGATCCTCACTGGTGGAGTACCACTCGAACCGGGTGACGATGCCGTAAACCGTTCTGCCGCTCTGCATCCCAAGGCTCGCGTATTTCATCAGCGCCTGTTCTGGCCGGATATCGGCCTGCGGGGTAGTAAATTCGATATTCCAGAAAAACGGTTCGCTTAAGGCCTCGCGCCCACGAAAACGCAGCACGTCCGGTGTGATATCACTGTTGTGGATCACCAGCCCATACCGTGACAGACTCTCTTCTGGCTGGCCCCCATTATCCGTGTTCATAGATCACTCCTTTGTCTCCACCAGATTGAGCCAGCCGTCACCCAGCTCCACCACTCCTGGTTTATCCGGGTCAAGATCCTCCCTGGAAAGCACCAGTCGCCAGCGGTTGTCTTTGACGTCAGGATGGTTAAACAGCCCCACTACCGCTACAAACTGTGCGTTTTCTTCCATCGGCATATCAAGCGTGACATTGCCCTTCGGGATGATGAGCAACTCGCGGGAAGCCAGCAGATCGTCTTTCAGCACGGTGTCCGCATTCTGCAATAACGAGCCGTAATCAGCCGCATCGAGAGTTTTACGATCTTTAAGCTGATAGACCCTGACCATGGTCGCAAGCGGCGTCTGGTCGCCATCCACGTTAAGCGCCGCTCGGGCAGAAAAATCGAGATGTAATGTTTTGATCTTTTTATAAAACACCGATTTCGCCATACTGACCGTCCCGTCTTTCACCGCCTGGGTAAGACCACAACCCGTCATGACGCAGCACAGCGCGAGCGTTATCGCATGCCATCCTTTGTTTGGCATAAATGTATTCCTTTCTGAAAAATGGTTAGTCGAAGCGGTAACTGCCCTCTGCGGCAAGCGGCAATACCGTGCAACTCAGGCTTTCATAACATCCCAGGCTGACCGTGATGCACTGGCGGTTATCGCTGAGTTTGCCGCCTTTCAAACCCAGCAGGCCTGTGCGGCCAAGCTGAATGCGCCGATGTTTCGCAAGCTTTGGTTCAGGGAGTAAATGTACCGGCACTGTCAGGCGAAGCCGTGCGTCACTGCGATAGCCGAGATAAACCCGCATCAGCGCCAGCAAATCAGTATGCAATTGCCCGCCCGGCAGCCAGCCTGCAGCCTCCTGCGGATTGCGGGTGAATAATGTAATGAGCACCCGACTGTTTGCATCACGCGCCATTTTTCCGAGTGTCGCACGCTGCGCTAAACGTACTCGTTCGCCTCCCCCCAGCCCGCTGCGGTTTGTCACCCGCACTTTTACAGGATCGCGCTCAGAGATCTCTGCCCGTGTGTCTGGTGCCAGCAGAGTCACCAGCGCGCGTATTCCCTCAGCATTTCGCGTCGGTAAGCGCATGGCGCCGAGCAGCGCGAGAAAACGCGAAACGGGGGTAGCGATATGTTCTGCCGTGCCGGGAATGCCAAGTCCGACCAGCCCAAGCAGGCATTGAGAAGTGGCATCTGTCCCGCCGGGCTCAAACGTGGCCGGGTACGCATATTTCCGCCAGATGCGGTAATACTGTGTGGCGATACGGTGGCCGAAGATATCCAGAAACGAGGATACGGCTTCCTGCCCTTCGCGCCGCTGAGCGATATCATCCAGATAGTTGCCCGGTAGCGGCGAGTCGACGCCGTACATGCCGAGAAACGTAGTGCGTACCGCGGGCGGGGAGCCGGGGTGTTCGTCATCCGTTTCCACGCGGCGTAATTCACTGGCCGGAAATCCCATGCCCGGCCAGGAGCGAAACCGCACCGAATCATTTTCAGGGTAGCTGGTGCTTCCCAGGAGCGGATGGTCAGGATGTTCCTGCTCAAGCAACTGGCAGAAGCGATAGAAATTAACGCGCCAGATCTCCTCGCCTAATTGCTGCGTCAGCCCGGTATGTGCTGGCTGTGGTTCTCGCGCCATCTCAGTCTCTTCCCTGTCGGTTGCAATACCAGCGTGAGCTGATTAAAAAGATGAATATCCGCGTAAAGTGCAAAGAAGCGATGCAGCATTTCACCAAACAGATTCACATCGCCCTCACCGGCAAAATGTTGTGTGTCCAGAGTCACTTCGATATCCACCCCTCTTTGCATAAACCCCTGTTCAAAGCGACGTATAAGGGTGTGTTTCACCGCGACGATTGCGTCAAGACGTCGGCGATTCATCTCATCGTCGGTCCAGTCGTAGAGCGCCAGCGTGCCGCGCAACACCTCGGGGTTATCCAGCGGTCCTTCCGGCCCCTGCGCCTGTTTAAGAATGGCTTTGGTGTTTTTCTTTTTACCTATCAGATTTTTTGCGGATTCCACCAGAGAATCCGCCAGCGCCTCACGCTGCTGACCGGTTTTTCCCTGATAGTTTAAGGTGTTCATTAGCGCTACCAGCGGAGACTGGCGCACATCGGCCAGCAGGTTCAGTTGGGCAATTGAATCTGATAGCGAATCAGCTTCAATCCACTGGATGCTGTTGACCATATTGAGCCAGGCATTACCGAAGTCAGTAAAGTAACGCGCGGTCACCGCCGGGCGGCTTTCGCCGTAGCCCTGCACCGCAAAGCAGCTCTCCGGCACATCGCCGGTGTCGCGCATCCAGTCGCGCACCGCTTCGGCGCGCTTAAGCGACAGCTGCTGGTTGGCGCGTTCGTCGCCCACATCGTCGGTATGCCCGGCGACCACAATCAGCCAGCCCGGTCTGGCCTTAATGCCCACCAGCGCGTTCACCAGCACTTTCGTGGAGCCGGATTTCAGCCGCCACTGACCGGTGTCGAACAGTGAAAGCGCGTCCAGGCGGATCGTCTGTGGCGCTGGGCTGGTTGGTGCAGAAGGAGGAACATAACCATCAATCGCCTGCTGTAACGCCAGCCAAAGCCGCTGCCCGGTGTACAGGCCCAGTCCGTAACGCTGGGGTTCTCCCTGGCGCTGCCAGCGCTCAAGAAGCAAAGCATCACGCTTAAGTACGCTCAGCGATTGCGCTTTAGGCGCAGTGCGGCCCATAGGGATCGCGCGCCAGCGCGCCAGATCGCCGCCGATTTGCTGAATCAGCCGTTGATTGTTGGCAACAGAAAAGGCCAGGGCGGCCAGGGCGCAGCACAAAAGAAGCGCGGTAGCGCGACGGCCCGTTTTCCCGCCTGGCATCGGCGCCGTATAGGGCGTAAGAAGTGCCAGCAGCGGATCGGCAAATAAAGAGGCAGGCACTGCGCTGCCTTCGCTGACAGAGAGCTGCAAACAGGTACGTTGATATAGCCATTTTGACCATAGTGCCTGGCTATCCGAATCCATAGCACCTGTACGGAACGCCACCGCAAAAGGGAGTACAAGAGGAAAAACGCGGTCAGCTTTGCTCAGTTCATTGATGACAACCTGCCTGATAAAAGCAAAAGCTTCTTTGAGCACTGGAAACGCCATAAGACGATTTTCTGTCTGCAGCCATTCATCAAGCGATGCCTGCGGCGCGTTTTCAGGACAAACAAAAGGCTTATTGCCGCGCACGATAGTCCAGGGCGTTTCAGGGCCGGAGAAACGGCAATTAAGCAGTACCGGTAGCGGAAAACCAGTCAGCAAAGTAACTTGCCGGATTGCCTGGCGTACCGTTTTAAGCCCGGCGCGTAAAACAGCCTCATCCTGATGCTTATCCGCAAGGCAGCAATACATCACCGCCAGTTGCTCCACCAGCGCGGGTTGGTGAGCCTGCAACATGCGAACCACATTTTGTAGTTCGCTGACATTGTCGACACGCAGCCAGCAGCCTTGTGCGGTATGGCGAACCGGCTGGGTAGGAAACAACTGCTCCAGTCCATCCCCGCACACCAGTACAAGCGGCCCCGACAGGGAATCAGGAAGTGAGGTAATGACCGGGGAAGCTTGCGATGAGGGAATATCACGCGGGCGTGCCACCCACATAATCCGACTGGCAGCAGCCACCAGCAGCAGACTTAGCAGTCCTTTAATGGCAACTAACAACGGAATGAAACACCACAGCAGCCACAGCAATGCCGCAAGGCAAATCAGTAAAGGCGGGAGCACGGAGAGAATGAGCGGCTTGCGCATGTCAATGCAGCTCCGGAAGTTCAGCAGTCAGAAGCGCCTGAAGCCAGAGATGCCCGCACCACCAGGCGATCACGGTGATGATGATCGAAAGCAGGATCCAGAATCCGACAGAACGCAGCAGGTTATAACGCCGTTTTTTTGTTTTGCGAACAACCAGAGAAATATCGCTCTTCACCGGCGGCACCTGCGCACTCAGGGCGTTTAGCGTTTCCTCTCGCTGAGTTTGGCTGACGGTTTTCACACCGTAAAGCCCCTGAAAACCCAGCGAAAGAACACGGTGGTAGCAGGTTAAGACGGCCTGTAATGGCGCGGGCTGGCGTAATACTTCTGCAATGCGATCCCAGAGCGCCTCGCCTGCACGTAAGGATCCAAAGTATTTAGCTTGCAGGGGGGCCATTCGCCATTCTCGCTGGCCTTCATCGGTTATCACCAGTTCCCCGTCCTCCCTCAGCGCTGGTTTGCGGCTCATCACCGTTTCATCCAGTAGCGCGCACTGAGCATATGAAATGTGTTCTATGCTGGCATCGTCATAGCCCGCCTGTGTAAGCGCTTCGCGTACGCTTTCCACCTGGGCGCAGCAGGTCTTGTACAGCGATTTTCCATCAGGGACAGAAGCGCCATAGCGCAACATCGTGACTGTTAGCCACGTATCGGCCATCAATTGATCAATGTCGATTTCTTCTCTCATGAGCGCAGCACCGCAAACAGTTCAATTTCAAGCGCGCCCAGCAGAGACGGTACATAAAACATGCATACGCCCTGCTCCAGCATGTCGCGCGCGGCCGCGCTTTCCATATCCAGCGCAAAATAGTGATTTTCCAGGCGCACCGGCAGCGCAGCAGGCACGCGCATCACCGGAATCAGCGGTATGCCATTCAGCGCGCTGATGGAAACCGCGTTTACTTCATCCGGGGAGCCAGCTTTACAGAGTTCAGGAAAACGTTCGGCAATTTGCCAGGCAGGAATATCGGATCGTACAGAAAGATAGAAATCAGCCTCTTCCCGCAGGCGCATGTCATGCAGCGAGGTTTTCCAGGTCAGTTCATCCAGCCGTGTCATTGGCAGCGCGATAACCCGTGACGGCAGGCTTGCTTCCAGTAATTCGGTTATCAGATCAAATAAACGGGGAAAAGTGTGCTCCGGCTCGGCGTGGTCGTATCCGGGAATAATGTCCAGATCGTGTTCGAGTGAAAACGTCAGCATGCTGCCTGCGAGCCGTGCCAGTTCAGCCCAGACCTGTTCAGGATGACGTGCCGGAAAGCGTTCATATTCGCTCAGCACGCGGGCATGGGAATTCAGGGCATTAAGCAACCAGAACAACGACACATCCGCGACAGCAAAATCAGCAAGCCGCTCGTTGCTTTCACGACGCATAGACATTAATCGCTGGCGGCGGGAGCGCAACTGGCGATTCAGCAACACCAGACGCTCCTGTAACATCGCGCTTGCGGAAAATAACGCCATTGGCGGAATAAAACTCGCGTCCTGTCGCCAGCCGCCTTGCCCGTCACGAACCAGTCGACTTACAGGACAGGTTTGCCAGGATTCATTACTTTCATGCCCAAAGCGTAAAGAGAGATTAAAGTGCGCCACGGCAACAGACTCTTCTTCGGGTCCAAATGCATCGGGCAGTGAAACCCACTCCTCGCGGTAGCGTAACGGACGCTCAGAGACGAAAGAGGCTTTCTGCACGTTTATAATGCCGGGCTGCATCGGTGGCAGAGCCAGCAGTAAAGTAATGCTATCTTGCCCTGCCAGCTCATGCGGGTTGAGTTCGCGGGGTTGCGGCGGAAGGTCGCTGTTCAGCGTATCTACCAGCGTGCCATCGGGGAGCCATAAACGCAGAGCGCGCACCTGAATACGTCCGGAAGCAAGCAGCTCGTCATCCAGTTCAACGCGCTCTACGCCCCACGGAAACGGCGATGACAGCCCTAACACCCCGGCATTAGTGAACGCCTCCCAGGCAGATTGTTGCTGAAATTGCTGAGGGGACAGCAGCGCCCCCTCGTTCCACAGTGGTCGAAATATCTTCATTCCATCTCCGCCCGTCACGCCTTCGCTTTAGGCATCTGTGACACCAGCGACAGGCTGACGTCCATGCCTTCCACCTGGAAATGCGGCACGGCGTACAGCCTGACGCGGAAAAAGCCCGGGTTGTCTTCGATATCTTCCACCACCACTTTCGCATCGCGCAGCGGGTGTGACGCCTGCAGCTCGTCGCCCGGGTCAGTCATCTCCGTCACCAGACCGCGCACCCAGTTGTTCAGCTCCAGCTCCAGCAGACGGCGGTCTTTGGTGGTGCCGATGTTCTCGCGCTGAATCAGCTTCAGGTAGTGCGCGATGCGCGACAGCAGGAAGATATACGGCAGGCGCGCGTTGATGCGGCTGTTGGCCGTCGCGTCCGGCGTGTCGTACAGCGCCGGTTTCTGCGCCGAGTTCGCCGAGAAGAAGCAGGCGTAGTCGCGGTTTTTGTAGTAGGAGAGCGGGATAAAACCGAGGTTCGCGAACTCAAATTCACGGGTCTCCGGGATCATCACTTCCGACGGGATTTTCACCTGATTGCCGGTGCCGAGGTCATAGAGATGAATCGGCAGGTCCTGCACCGCACCGCCCGCCTGCGGGCCGCGGATCTGCACGCACCAGCCGTTATTAATGAAGCTCTTCACCATATTGGCCGCGAAGGCAAACGACGCGCTGGTCCACAGGTATTTTTCGTGGTCCGGCCCTTTCACCTCTTCCACATAGTTAAAGCTGCGCACCGGCACGGTGTCCGGGCCGTACGGCAGGCGGCCCAGCACGCGCGGCAGGGTCAGGCCGATATAGCGGGCATCGTCGGTGTCACGGAAGGATTTCCACTTGATGTATTCGGCGCGGTCAAAGTAGTTGCCGATGTCCTTAATCGCCGCCACCTCTTCCATGGAATCTTTGAGGAAAAATTTCGGGCCGACGGCACCGATAAACGGCATGTGCGCCGCGGCGGAGACTTTAGAGATGTTACGCAGCAGCGCCATATCCTGCGCACTGGCGTCAAACTCATACGAGGAAATCACCGCCCCCACCGGCTCACCGCCGGGCGTGTCATATTCCGCCGTGTAGGTGTGCCAGTAGAGGCCGCTCTGGATAATTTCCGGCGCGTCCTCGAAGTCCTGGCGCAAATCCTCTTTGGCGATATCGAGAATTTCCGTGCGCACGTTCTGGCGGTAGTCGGTGCGGTCCACCAGATGCTTCAGGCCGCGCCACAGCGATTCCACCTGCTGAAACTCCGGGTGGTGCATCACCGTATCCAGCTGGCGGCTGATTTGCCGGTCCAGCTCAGCGATATGGTGGTCAAGCAGCGTTTTGTCGAGCTTTTCAACCTGCTGGCCGGACTGTTTCAGGCGCTCCAGGAAAACCCGGACCGCGGCGGTCACGCGCTCATCGGCGGAGGCGTCCGCCAGGCGCTGGCTGTCCTGCCAGGCGTCGATATCATCAAGCGCGTCGACCGGGTGAAGGTTAATTTTTTCAAACAGCGAGGCGTAGACGCCGCCGGTGGTTTCCGGTACCTGCGTGGCGCCGGCAGCAGTGGGGGTGTTCTGAACAGACATCAGCATTTCTCTCGTTAATCCGTAATAAACCCGGTGCGCCTCAGGCGTGTTTCGGGGCCAGCGACGCCAGTTCCGCGCGTAAGCCATCGCTCAGGGCCGGATCCTTCAGGATGGTTTCCAGCTCCCTGCGGAAGGTGGCGTTATCAAGGAGATTGGATTTCAGGTCGCGCAGTAAATTGCGCATCGCGAGCATGGCTTTCAGCTGGGGAATTTGCCGCGCCACCTGCTCCGGCTCGAAATCTTTCATCTGGCGGAAGGTCAGGCGCACGTTTTCTTCGCGCCCGTCACCGGCCAGGGTATTTTCCACGGCGAGATTCAGCGCCGGTGAAAATTCCGAAAGCACGCTGTCGAAATTATTTTTGTTTATGTCGATTTTTTTGCGCTCAGACAGCGGCCGGTGCTCCTGGCCGTGACTGAAATCGCCGGTGACCAGTAATTTCAGCGGCAGCTCGATTTTTTTCTGCGCGCCACCGGTGTGCAGATTTAACTTCAGGTTAATACGGGCTTTAGGAAGTTCTTCCTGAAATGAACCAGACATGACGTGTTCCTTCATTAAGGCAATTTGACGTTGACGGAAAGAACAGGGAGCGTCAGCGACAATCCCTGCCGCATTCTCTGCCGCATCCTTTACGGCAGATAAAATCAAACACTTTAAATATGTTACGCCCGAAGCCAGCGTATACAAGAGGCCCGATTCTTATATCTGTTACACTGCATTTCAAAAAACAATAAAGCTTACAGACAGCCTTTGATATAATACAAAACGACTCCTGCTTCGTGTATTTATACACAAATACAGAAACCGGCAGGCGAAAATGACATCCGAATCTGGACCACGAAGAAATAAACGGAAAAAGCCGCACTGCGCAAAGGCGAATCCACCACAAAAATTTCAGCCTCAAAAAAAATTCACCATAAAAATACATATCAGGGAATAACATTCATCCGCAGGCAATTCATCCCAAAAATACATTTGACGCACTAATAATAATCAGGACACCAATTCGAAATTATCCATTAATAAATAACAACACTACTCATTTAAATATTGGCGTTAATACCGCGACACGTTTTCCCTTTCACCACGTATATTCGCTGACAAACGCTTTCTTTTTTGCTTTGTCATACAGACAAATCAGGCTAACCTTGTGTTTCATCTTGCCTGTGTTGCCTTTCATCATTAGCCCTGCCATACCCGTTTCATCCGGGAATAATACCGGTTTCGAAACTTGCACCTCGTCTATCCCGGCCGCGCTGACGCAAGCTTTGTTCATCGCGGAGAACAGCGCCTGCCAGCTGTCATCGCTTGAGGCTAACGCAGGGAGACTGCACATCGCGCTCCCGAAAAACATCATCGTCACGATTAATTTCATCACCTTACTCCGCATAAAAGTTCGCGCGAGGCGCGCCCCAGAAAGCATAGCGTGCGAACAGACTTCTGACCGCAAAGAGGCCGTTATTATGATTTCAACAACCCGTAAAATCGTCATCACCGGCGGGCCCGGCGCAGGCAAAAGTACGCTACTGGCGAGCCTTGCCCGCGCGGGATCGAACACGTCGCCAGAAACCGGCAGAGCAATTATTCAGGAACAGGTAAGCGCGGGCGGCGTTGCGCTGCCGTGGCTCGACAGAGAAGCATTCGCGGCGATGATGCTCAACCGGGAAAAGCAGGCATGGTATGCAGCCGACGCGATGAATGATGTGGTGTTCTTCGACCGGGGCATTCCGGATATCATTGGTTACCTGAATCTGTGTGAGTTGCCTGTACCAGAAACGCTTCACGACGCCGCACTTCGATTGCGCTACGACGCCATCGTTTTTATCGCGCCCCCCTGGAAAGCTATCTTCACGCAGGACGCCGAACGCAGGCAGACATTTAAAGAAGCGGTACGCACCTGGGAAGTGATGAAGCGAGTCTACACGCGCTACGGCTATGAACTGGCTGAAATTCCTTTCGCCACGCCGCAGGCACGAGCCGACTGGATACGGGCACAAACCGCGTTAATTCCGCCATGCCAGTGATCAACACAAAGTGTCCTGATGGCCTGGCCTGTTTCTCATTCCGCCTCTCCCGCGCCGGGATCAAAAAAGGCCACTCGCGTGGCCTCATTCCTTTTACACCTCCGGGAACACCAGATTGTTCCCTGGCGCTTCGCGATGAAGATGAATAAAGTTCAGGTGACGCTCGTACTGGTCGAGAATATCGATAATCACCTGCTCTTTGTTGTAATCCATCAGATCATTGCCCTGGCTGCCCTCCAGCAGGAAGGTTTCCAGGCGGAAATAGTGCGATTTTCCGCGGCGGGCGCGGTAGGTAAAGCCCGGCACTGAATACTGCTGCGGCCACACCTGATAAATAAAATCCTGCTCCTCGCCGAGATGCACGCGCAGATCCAGATACCCCAGCGGCGTCTCGTCGTCCGCCGCCACTTTTCTCAGCGTCACGCGGCCACCGCGCAGCTCCAGCTCTTTCGCCACATCTTCCATCGCCGGGTAAATCACGGTTTCCATCATCTGCTGGGTATAGCGCGTCCCCGGATAGTTCATCAGCCGTGACAGGCGTTTTTTCCAGCTCAGACGATCGTTGCCCGATGGAATATACGGCGCCGTATCGCGGCTGGCGCTGGCGCGACGGTGATCTTCCACCTTCAGCGATTTATACAGCCCGGCCATGATGAAGAAAATGACGAAGCTGAACGGCAGGCCCATGATAACCGTCGTGTTTTGCAGCGCCGAGATACCGTTGGTCATCAGCATCCCCATCGTCAGCACGCCGATGGCGACCGACCAGAAAATACGCAGCCAGTTGGAAGCGTCGCTGTTAATGTCTTTCAGCTTTGAGGTGAAGTTCGCAAGCACCAACGAGCCGGAGTCGGCGGAGGTCACATAAAACAGCATGCCGGTGATGGTCGCGACCGACGCGCTCAGTTTAAACGCCGGATACTCTGCCAGCAGGCTGTAAAAGCCGCGTTCGGCATGGGCGATAACCTCCTGCGCAAAGCCTGCGTCGCCGTGAATGATCTCATACAGCGCCGCATTGCCGAACACCGAGAGCCACAGCAGCGTAAAGGTAAACGGAATGATCAGCGTGCCGAGCACGAACTGACGAATGGTGCGCCCGCGCGAAATGCGCGCCAGGAACAGCCCGACAAACGGCGACCACGCCACCCACCAGGCCCAGAAAAAGAGCGTCCAGCTGTTCATCCACTGGCGCGGCATGTCAAAAGCGAAGGTATTGAGCGCCATCCCCATAAAACGGTTGATGTAATCGCCAATATTGAGCACCAGCGCGTTCAGCAAGAAATCCGTTTTGCCCATGAAGAGCACAAACAGGATAAGCCCCAGCGCCAGAATAACGTTCAGCTCCGAAAGAAAACGGATGCCTTTATCGACGCCCGATGTCACCGAAATGGTGGCGATAATCACTGACAGCACAATCAGCGCCATCTGCGCCGTCAGCCCTTCCGGGATATCAAACAGCACTTTCAGGCCGTAGTTAAGCTGCACCACGCCGATGCCAAGCGTCGTCGCGATGCCAAAAATGGTGCCGATCACCGCCGCGATATCAACGGTGTGGCCGATAGGTCCGTTAATGCGTTTACCGAAAATTGGGTACAGCGCGGAGCGAATGGTCAGCGGCAGGTTATAGCGATAGCTGAAGTAGCCGAGCGCAATACCCATCAGCGCGTACATTGACCAGCCCGTAAGACCATAGTGAAACAGCGTCCAGACCATCGCCTGTCGCGCGGCTTCGATGGTTTCCCCTGCCCCTGTCGGCGGCTGCATATACTGCGTGACCGGCTCAGCCACCGAAAAAAACATCAGATCGATACCGATGCCTGCGGCAAACAGCATTGCCGACCAGCTCAGCAGGCTGAATTCGGGTTTTGACTGTTCAGGCCCGAGTTTAATATCGCCGTAGCGCGAGCAAGCCATGAAAATAACGAAAACGATGTAGAGCGTGGCGGCTAGCATGTAATACCAGCCAAACGTCGCCGAGACCCAGTTGACCGCCGTCTGGATCCAGGCCGCAGACAGCTCACTGAAGAAGATAGTGACCAGTGAAAAAGTCAGAATCAGCGCGGCTGAGGTGTAAAACACCACGGGGTTAATTCTGTTTTTTTCACTGGCAGGTGGATTAGTCATCGGTTACCTCTGGTTAATATCCTGTCAAAAATGAAAGCGTTAGCGTGTTTATTGTTCTCCGCCCCTAAGGCGCGTCTCTTCTCCTTTCCAATAATTCATGACGGTGATTAATCGCCTTTTAGCGTAGCGTACCGTTTCGCTTTTGCGACAAAACAATCACAGCATCTTAACAATTTATTTTTTTATATTGAACGTCCAATCAAAAAAAGTTCTAATAGATATTAACAACGTGGTGAAGCGGAGTCCGGGTCATGCCCAAAGTAGGAATGCAGCCGATACGGCGCAGGCAGTTAATTGATGCAACGTTAAGCACCATTAATGATGTTGGGATCAACGACGCCACCATCGCGCAGATCGCGCGCCGGGCGGGCGTCTCGGCAGGCATTATTAGCCACTACTTTAAGGACAAAAACGGCCTGCTCGAAGCGACCATGCGCGACATTACTCGCCAGCTTCGCGACGCCGTCGCCGCCCGCCTGAGGCCGCTGGCGCAGGCCAGTACTGAGGCGCGCCTGCTGGCGATCGTCGAAGGCAACTTTGATGACACCCAGGTACACAGCGCGGCGATGAAAGCCTGGCTCGATTTCTGGGCCAGCAGCATGCATCAGCCGCAGCTCGGGCGGCTTGAGCGCGTCAGCAGCCGCCGCCTGTTTTCGACGCTCGCCGCCGAGTTTCGCCGCGAGCTGCCGCGCGAACAGGCGCGGCTGGCGGCGCATGGTCTGGCATCGCTCATTGATGGCCTGTGGCTGCGCGCGGCGCTGAGCGGCCAGCCGTTTAATCTGGAGACCGCCCGCACGCTCACCACCCAATTCATCCGCCAGCAACTGGCTGGCGCAGCACCCCATGAGAAGGAGGAATGATGTCCCGATTCGCAGAACAGCCGCTTTATATTGACGGCAAATATGTACCCTCCGCCACGGGTAACACTTTCCAGACCATCAACCCGGCAAACGGCGACGTGCTCGCCGAGGTGCATGAAGCAGGCAAGGCCGATGTCGATAGTGCCGTGGAAGCGGCCCGCAAAGGCCAGAAAATCTGGGCGGCGATGACTGCGATGGAGCGCTCGCGCATCCTGCGCCGCGCGGTCGATATCCTGCGCGAGCGCAACGATGAACTGGCCGCGCTGGAAACGCTCGACACCGGTAAACCGCTGAGCGAAACCCAGGCGGTGGATATCGTCACCGGTGCCGACGTGCTGGAATACTACGCGGGGCTTATCCCCTCGCTTGAAGGGCAGCAGATCCCGCTGCGCGACACCGCTTTCGTCTACACGCGCCGCGAGCCGCTCGGCGTGGTGGCGGGCATCGGCGCGTGGAACTACCCGATCCAGATTGCGCTGTGGAAATCCGCGCCGGCGCTTGCCGCCGGTAACGCCATGATTTTCAAGCCGAGCGAAGTGACGCCGCTTACCGCGCTTAAGCTTGCGGAAATTTACACCGAAGCGGGCGTGCCGGACGGCGTCTTTAACGTGCTTAACGGCAGCGGTGCCGTCACCGGACAACTGCTGACCGAACATCCGGGCATCGATAAAGTCTCTTTCACCGGCGGCGTCGCCAGCGGCAAAAAAGTCATGGCGAACGCGGCGGGATCGACGCTGAAAGAGGTGACGATGGAGCTGGGTGGTAAATCGCCGCTCATCATTTTTGACGATGCGGATCTCGATCTCGCCGCCGATATCGCCATGATGGCCAACTTCTACAGCTCAGGCCAGGTCTGCACCAACGGCACGCGCGTGTTTATCCCGGCGAAATGGCAGGCGGCCTTTGAAGAGAAAATCGCCGCGCGGGTGGCGCGTATTAAAGCAGGCGATCTGAACGACCCCGCCACCAACTTCGGCCCGCTGGTGAGCTTCGCGCACCGCGATAACGTCATGCGTTATATCGACACCGGCATTCGTGAAGGCGCGCGCGTCCTGTGCGGCGGTAAACGTCTGACCGGCGACGGGTTCGATAACGGTGCCTGGGTTGAGCCCACCGTCTTTACCGACTGCCGCGATGACATGACCATCGTGCGCGAAGAGATCTTCGGGCCGGTGATGTCGATTCTGACTTACGAGCGCGAAGACGAAGTCATACAGCGCGCCAACGCCACCGATTACGGCCTCGCCGCAGGCGTCGTCACGCAGGATCTCAACCGCGCGCACCGCGTGATTCACCAGATTGAAGCCGGGATTTGCTGGATCAACACCTGGGGTGAATCCGCAGCCGAGATGCCGGTCGGCGGCTACAAACACTCCGGCATTGGCCGTGAAAACGGGCTGATGACCCTGCAAAACTACACGCAGGTGAAATCCGTGCAGGTCGAGATGACCCGCTTTCAGTCCGTATTTTGATTCACCTTTTAACCTGAGGAACGACTAATGGAATTTGATTACATCATTATCGGAGCCGGATCCGCAGGGAATGTTTTGGCAACAAGACTGACCGAAGACAGCGATGTCACTGTATTACTGCTGGAGGCGGGCGGTCCTGACTATCGTTTTGATTTCCGCACCCAGATGCCGGCGGCGCTGGCATACCCGTTACAGGGCAAACGCTATAACTGGGCCTATGAAACCGAGCCTGAGCCGTACATGAATAATCGCCGCATGGAGTGCGGGCGCGGCAAGGGCCTCGGCGGCTCGTCGCTGATTAACGGCATGTGTTATATCCGCGGCAACGCGATGGATCTCGACAACTGGGCGCAGCAGCCCGGCCTTGAGCGCTGGACCTATCTCGACTGCCTGCCCTACTACCGTAAGTCGGAAACGCGCGATATCGGCGCGAACGACTACCACGGCGGCGACGGCCCGGTCAGCATCACCACCTGCAAGCCAGGCAACAACCCGCTGTTCGCAGCGATGATAGAAGCAGGCGTGCAGGCGGGCTATCCGCGTACCGACGATCTGAACGGCTATCAGCAGGAAGGCTTCGGTCCGATGGATCGCTTCGTCACGCCGAAGGGCCGCCGCTCCAGCACCGCGCGCGGCTATCTGGATACCGCGAAACAGCGCCCGAACCTGAAAATCATCACCCATGCCACAACCGACCGCATTCTTTTTGAGAACAAACGCGCGGTGGGTGTGGCGTATCTTCACGGTGCCAGCAACACGCCGCAGGAGGTTCATGCGCGCCGTGAAGTGCTGCTCTGCGCGGGTGCTATCGCCTCGCCGCAGATCCTCCAGCGTTCCGGCGTCGGTAATGCGGAACTGCTGAAACAATTTGATATTCCGGTGGTGCATGATCTGCCGGGCGTCGGCGAAAATCTTCAGGATCACCTGGAGATGTATCTGCAGTACGAATGTAAAGAGCCAGTCTCGCTCTACCCGGCGCTCAAATGGTGGAACCAGCCGAAAATCGGCGCCGAGTGGCTGTTTAACGGCACCGGCATTGGTGCCAGCAACCACTTTGAAGGCGGCGGGTTTATCCGCAGCCGCGAAGAGTTCGCCTGGCCGAACATTCAGTACCACTTCCTGCCAGTGGCGATTAACTACAACGGTTCGAACGCCGTCGAAGCGCACGGATTCCAGTGTCACGTCGGCTCTATGCGCTCGCCGAGCCGCGGCCACGTGCGCATTAAATCGCGCGACCCACACCAGCATCCGGCGATCCTGTTTAACTACATGTCGCACGAGCAGGACTGGCAGGAGTTCCGCGACGCCATTCGCATCACGCGCCAGATAATCAACCAGCCCGCGCTGGATAAATTCCGCGGCCGGGAAATCAGCCCGGGCATCGACTGCCAGACTGACGAACAGCTTGACGAATTTGTCCGTAACCACGCAGAGACCGCCTATCACCCGTGCGGCACCTGCAAAATGGGCAGCGATGAGATGGCCGTTGTGGATGACGAAGGCCGCGTGCACGGGCTGGAAGGCCTGCGCGTGGTGGATGCGTCCATCATGCCGCTGATTATCACCGGCAACCTGAACGCGACCACCATCATGATCGGCGAAAAAATCGCGGATAACATCCGTGGCCGCACGCCGCTGCCGCGCAGCACCGCCAGCTATTTTGTGGCGGGCGACCGCCCGGTACGTGGCGAACCCCTGCGTCCATAACCCTTCCCTTGCCGGTAAGCTCGCCGCTTACCGGCTTTTCGCCCGCCAGCGCGGCGGCAAACGCCATCTCGTGTATATAACCTCGCCCCGGCGTGATCGCACATCTTGTTTTGGCGCGGGCCTTTATCTGGTCACGTTTCTGCTAACGCGGTTCTTCAGGCGCAGGCCGTCATTTTTCAACCGGCGTGTAACGTAAATAACCGGCGACCCCGCCCCCACCGTCGTTCGGGTGGTGAATACCTTCTGTCACTTTGATTTCAGGAAAATCAAAGGGCGAAACGCCTTCAAGGCAAGCCACATTCACGCCATATTGATCCGGGTTTGAACGTCGCTGGTGAAAGGTATAAATGCCGCACACCGAACAGAAATAGTGCGCGGCCTGGCGGGTATTAAAACGATACTCCGTCAGTTTTTCCTTACCCTCCAGTACCGTAATACCATTGAGCGGTGCCGACACCGTAATAGCGCCACGCATCCGGCAATAAGAGCAGTTGCAGCGGCGGGCGGTATTCAGCCCGTCCGTTAATTCCACGGTAAATTTCACCGTACCGCAGTGACACTGGCCATTCATTTTTTCCACGCTATATATCTCCTTGCCAATAAAGTATTTTCAGCGGCGCTCGCCCGCGCGAGGCGGTACGTGGGGATTATGCGATTACGCCCGCGCTTTTACGTGTGAATATGCAGACAGAAGGGCCTGTTATCGTATATATAATAGGTACCCTCTCTCTTTTAATGACATCTTTTAACGACTTTCTCTGAACCACACCTGCGCGCAAGGCACAGGCCGTTGCGTTCAGCATTCTTGCGGCGCGCTGCGCTGATTTAAGACTACACAACATTGCCCGTGCTCGCCTCCCTGATATGCTGGTCGAGCAAAAGGAGGAAGTGCCATGAATAATGTGATTTACAGCATGATTGCTAAAATCTCGAAAATGGATGCGGAAGCGAAAATTCTGACGGCTCAGGTAGAAGCGCAGGCACTGCTGTTAAGCGCCATGCTGATGACTATCGGGAAAAACGGCGGAATGGATGAGATGATTGAAGGCGTGAAAAAAGCCATCAATGCGGCGCTGGATGCAGAAGATAACGCGTTTAAATCGGACACTGAAATATTACTCAACCAGTTTAACGAGCTGTTATCCATTGCCTGCGTACTGGATAAAGAGAAGCCGGAACTGGATATTGACGCCTTGCGTAAACTCTCATCCTCTCTCACCAGCGATAAGCAATTCTGACCGCAAATAAACGTTACAGGGGCTCTGTGCCCCTGTAACCTAACATTAATAGAACTGTCGGATCGCGTTTTCGGTTTCCTGATCGCTCACCAGCCCGGAAAACCGCGCCACCAGATACGTTTCTCCGTCGAGCTTATAACTTTCGATCGGCAGCTCAAGCGTGGCGCCCTTTTCTCCGCTGATCCGCATGACCTGCAGCTCATCATCTACAGCAACATGCTCAACCTGTCCGCCTGGCAAAATTGTCACGACATTCTTTGGCATTTATCAGCCCTCTGGTTCGATTAAAAATCGACCTTAACACAGGCTACGCGGGCGCGCCTGATTTTATAACCCGCCCGGTAACGCGGGAATAGCACAGGTAACCGCCCTGTGGCCTTAACGCTTGCGTAAACGGCTGACGCTGAAGGCCAGCGCCAGCAGCGAGGTCGCAGCGGCGATCCACAGCGCGAGACGCACGCCTGCGACCTCGGCGATACCACTGGCAGACGTTGCCCCTACAGTGAGGAGCACACCCACCAGCGCCGCGCCCAGACATTGCCCGAAGGTGCGCATAATCGCCAGCACGCCGGAGGCGTAACCGCTGTATTCACGCGGCGCGCCCGCCAGCATCTCGCGGTTATTCGGGCTCTGAAAGCAGCCGAACCCAATGCCGCACAGCAATCCGCGCAGGCTGATGTCCCAGGCGGCGGCGTGCGCAGGCAGCAACGCCAGCACCACCAGGCCCGCCACAAAAAGCGCAAGACCCGCGGTCGCGATAACCGACGGCGCGTAGCGGTCGGCCAACCGCCCGGCGTGCGGGGCCACCAGAATGATCCCGACAGGCCAGGCGGTGAAGAGCAGCGCGGCGTGGAGCGCGCTGTAACCGTAGACGCTCTGGAACAGAAACGGCAGCGCCACGAAGGTCATCCCCTGGCTCACAAACGACGCCAGCGAGGTCAGCGCCGCGAGCGAAAACCGCGCGTTGGCAAAGAGCTGCGGCGGCAGCAGCGGCGCTGGCGCGCGTTTTAAACGCCAGGCCAGCAGCAGGCCCGCCACCAGCGCCAGTGCGCCGAAGCCGAGTAGCGCCTCAAGCGACAGCGCGTCTGACGCCATCACCGCCGCGCCGAGCATCATCGCCGAAAGCAGCGCGCCTGGCACATCAAACGGCCCGCGCGACGGGTGTGTATCATTGGGTAGCGTGCGCAGCGTCAGCAGCAGCGCCAGCACGCCCGGTGCAATGTTGATCGCGAACAGCCAGGGCCAGCCGAGCGTGGCGAGCAGCGCGCCGCCCAGCACCGGCGCGATGGCCGTGCTGGTGGCGATAAGCAGCGCGTTCATGCCGAGAATGCGCCCGAGCAGCCGGTTCGGGAAAATGGTGCGCAGAATAGCGGGCGCGATGCTGAGCGTCGCCGCGCCGCCCACGCCCTGTAAAATTCGCATCGCCACAAGCCAGGGGAGCGACGGCGAAAGCGCGCAGCCGAGTGAAGCGAGCGTAAACAGCCCGACGCCTGCGGCAAATAACGTGCGAAAGCCGAGCCGCCCGGCCAGCGCGGCGAAAATCGCGAGCGTCATCGCCGCCGAGAGCAGATAACCGTTCGCCACCCAGACAGTCTGCGCCGCCGTCGCATTCAGGGCATGGGCCATTTCCGGCAGCGCGATATTCACCATCGCGCCATCAAAAACCGCCATCGTGGTACTCGTCATCACCGCGATCATCGCCAGCGCGCGCTCGCGCCCCGGCAGCCCTTCATCGCCGGGCAGGTCAGTAAATAACGTCATGATTACTCCGAAAATGTGTGCTTGCGTTCACTCTACTTTCCGGCGATACATAGCGGAAGACGCAACCATTGCACTTTATCCCTGCATGAAACGCCATCTGTCATGATGACACCCGGAGCCTGACGATGAATGACCCGGATTTAAATTTGCTGTTCGCCCTTGATGTCCTGCTCGCTGAGAAAAGCGTTGCGGCGGCAGCGCGTCGTCTGAATTTAAGCGCGTCGGCGATGAGCCGCACGCTAAGCCGCCTGCGCGAGACCACCGGCGACCCGCTGCTGGTACGTGCCGGACGCCAGATGGTGCTCACGCCCTATGCAGAATCCCTTCGCGAGCGCACCCAGGGCGCGGTCTTTGCCGCGCGCGCCGTGCTGCGCCCTGCGCCGCAGGAATTTGATATCACACGTCACCAGCAGACGTTTACGCTGCGCGCCAACGACGGTTTTGTGGAGGCGTTCGGCCCGGCGCTGATTGCGGCGGCTGCACGATGTGCGCCCGGCGTGCGCCTGCGCTTCGCGCCAAAGCCGGTGAAAAGCGACCGGCCCTTGCGTGAAGGCGAGGCGGATCTGGAAATCGGTGTGCCAGGCGAGATGGGGCCAGAAATCAAGCAGCAGAGGCTGTTCCGTGACCGCTTCGTGGGCGTGGTGAGAAGCGATCACCCACTCGCCGGGCGTGACGTCACGCCTGAGGATTACCTCGCGTGGGGACACGTGGCGGCGTCGCGGCGCGGCGTGCTGACCGGGCCGGTCGATGACGCGCTCGCGCAACGGGGGCTGTCACGCAATATCGCCGCGGTGGTGCCGGGGTTTCCGGCGGCGCTCGCCGTCGCGCGCGGCACCGATCTGGTGGCGCTGGTGCCCGCCTCGTTTCTGATTAATCTGCCGGGCGATACCGGGCTTACGTGGTTTGAATTACCTGTGGCGACCCGGCCGATTACCGTGTCGCAGATGTGGCATCCGCGTCTGGATGCCGATCCGGCGCACCGCTGGCTGCGCCAGTTTGTCCTGGCGGAGTGCCGCGCGCGGATGCCGGAAGGCTGAATGCCGAGCAAAAAAATCCCCCTTACGGGGGATTCGTTATTTAACCCTGCGCGGACTCCCGCAGCCGGGTTTTCAGAGCGTTGTACTCGTCAATCACATACTGCTCGGCGGCTCGCTGATCCGCTATCGGCTCGACGCGCACGGCGCAGTACTTATACTCCGGCGTTTTTGTGATCGGGCTTAGATTCTCCGCCACCAGCTCGTTACAGGCACCAATCCACCACTGGTACGTCATGTAGACCGCGCCTCTGTTCGGCCTGTCGCTCACCTGCGCGCGGGTAATGACTTTGCCTTTGCGCGATACCACCCACACCAGCGCCTCGTCTTCAATGCCGAGGCGTTTTGCGTCGGCGCTGTTGATTTGCGCATAACCCGGCTCATCCGCCAGCGCCGCCAGCGCGGCGCAGTTGCCGGTCATTGAGCGGCAGGAGTAGTGCCCCACTTCGCGCACCGTGGAGAGCACCAGCGGATACTCCTCGTTGACCCGATCAAGCGGCGGTGCCCAGTCGCAGGTGAAGAATTGTCCGAGCCCGTTCGGCGTGGAGAATTCCTTCTCAAACAGGTAATCGGTGCCCTGATCGGCCTCGGATTCATCACGACACGGCCACTGGATGTAGCCAAGCTCACCCATTTTCTCGTAGGTGGCACCATAAAAATCGGGGCACAGCGCGCGCAGTTCATCCCAGATCTGTTTAGTGTTGTCGTAATGCATCGGGTAGCCCATCCGGGTGGCGATCTCGCTGATGATCTGCCAGTCGGTTTTCAGATCCCACTTCGGCTCCACCGCTTTAAAGAAACGCTGAAAGCCGCGATCCGCCGCCGTGTAAACCCCTTCATGCTCGCCCCAGGAGGTGGAAGGCAAAATCACGTCCGCCGCTGCAGCGGTTTTGGTCATGAAAATGTCCTGCACAATTACCAGTTCCAGCGTCTCGAAGGCCTGGCGCACCGCCGACAGCTCGGCATCGGTTTGCAGCGGATCTTCCCCCATAATGTAAGCGGCGCGCACTTCGCCATGCGCCGCGCGGTGCGGCAGTTCGCTGATGCGATAACCAGTATGCGCCGGCAGCGACGCCACGCCCCAGGCTTTGGCGAATTTCTCACGGTGCTCGGGGAATTTCACATACTGATAGCCCGGATAAGTATCCGGCAGCGCGCCCATGTCGCACGCGCCCTGCACGTTATTCTGCCCGCGTACCGGGTTAACGCCCGCGCTCGGTTTGCCGAGGTTACCCGTCAGCAGCGCGAGGCTGGTCAGTGAACGCACGGTCTCGACACCCTGGTAAAACTGCGTCACGCCCATGCCCCAGAGGATCGCCGCACGTTCCGCACGCGCGTACATCCGCGCCGCCTCACGGATCTCCTCAGCGCTGACGCCGGTAATAGCTTCCACCGACTCCGGCGTATAGCCCTCGACGATTTTGCGATACTCTTCAAAGCCTTCAGTACGCGCCGATACAAAGGCGTGATCCCAGAGATCTTCTTCAATAATCACGTGCCCCATCGCGTTCAACAGCGCGATGTTGGAGCCGTTTTTCAGCGCCAGATGCCTATCCGCAATCCGCGCGGTTTCGATTTTCCGCGGGTCACAGACGATAATTTTCGCCCCATTTTTCTTCGCTTTGATCACGCGATTGGCGACAATCGGATGCGAATCCGCCGGGTTGTACCCAAATACAAAGACTAAATCGGTATTTTCAATGCCAGTGATGGAGTTGCTCATGGCGCCGTTACCGACCGACTGGTGCAGACCTGCAACCGAGGGGCCGTGTCAGACGCGCGCGCAGCAATCGACGTTATTGGTGCCGATCGCCGCGCGGGCAAATTTTTGCATCACATAGTTGGTTTCGTTGCCGGTACCGCGTGAGGAGCCGGTGGTCATGATGGCATCGGGCCCATATTTGGCTTTGATGTCGCCAAGGCGCTGCGCCACATAATCCAGCGCCTCCTCCCAGGAGACCGCTTCCAGCCGGCCGCCGCGCTCACGGCGGATCATTGGCGTTTTCAGGCGCGGGGTGAGGATTTGGGTATCATTGATAAAATCCCAGCCGTAATAGCCCTTCAGGCATAAATCGCCCTGATTGGTTTTGCCCATTGCCGCTTCCGCCTTAACGACCTTGCCGTTATCGACGATCAGGTTGATTTTGCAACCCGACGCGCAATAGGGGCAAACCGTAACGACTTTTTTCATCGGTCATGCTCCAGAGTTAACTGCGTAAAGAGTGGAGCGGATAATGCAGAAAGCGTGCCAGCTGCCGGAAAGCGCGCCGCACGCGGGTTTAAAAGGAAAAATCACTGTCGAGGGCGCGCCTTTCGTCAAAAGTGACGTGACGAAAGGCGCGTGGCGGCTCAGCGCGCAGGCAGCGCGTCGTAGCCTTTCAGGCGGTAGTTGAGAATAGACAGCGCCCAGCAGGCGATGAACAAACCAACCACGATAAACCCGGCGTCGCCAAGATTATCGTTCACGCCCGCCACCCAGCTCCAGAAACCGCCGGAAAGACCGAATTTATCCATCAGCAGCCCCAGCGCCTCCAGCCCGCCGATAAACAGCGCCACCACCACCGACGTGCCGGTAATGGTCATGTTGTAGTAGAGCTTGCGTTGCGGCTTGCTGAAAGCCCAGCCATACGCGCCCACCATCACCAGATTGTCGAGCGTGTCGACAAGCGCCATTCCGCTGGTGAAGAGCGCCGGGAAGACCAGAATCGACCAGACCGACATGCCGTGTGACGCGCCCGCCGCCGAGATGCCCAGCACGCCAATCTCGGTGGCGGTGTCAAAGCCGAGCCCGAAGAGAAAACCGACCAGATACATATGCCAGCTTTTATTGACCAGCCGGAAGGTGGCGCGAAACAGCCAGTTCATCGGCCCGCCGGCGGTCACGGCATCCGCGGGCATATTCAGCGGCTCGCCACGTTTTAAGCGGCTGAAACTCTGCCAGATACCGCGCAGGATAACCAGATTCACCAGCGCCATCGCCAGCAGAAATACCGCCGAGACGGTGGTGCCAATCACGCCGCCCACCTCATGAAACCAGGCCATGTCTTCTTTTACCGCCGCGGCAGTTGCGGCAATGGCGACCGACGCCAGCACCACAATGCTGGAGTGGCCGAGCGAAAACCACGCCCCGACGCCACACGGGCGTTTACCCTGCTGCATCATTTTACGCGTAACGTTATCAATGGCGGCGATATGGTCGGCGTCCACCGCGTGGCGCAGGCCGTAGCCCCAGGCGAGCAGACTCGCGGCCATCAGCGCGGGAGTGTCGTGAAACGCATAAAAAGCCCAGATCCAGGCGGCCAGGTTGGCAAGACCAAGCACGGCCACCAGGGCCAGCGCACGGGGTGGAAGATTACGCAATTGAGTCAGCATGACGTCGTTCCTGTAAGTGATGAAAACGCGGCGGCGGCAATCGCCGCCTGGCCGAACGCCACCGCGCCGTCGCCTGCAGGCAACGCGTGCGGCAGCAGCAGCCGGAAATCGTGAAGGTAAAACGCGAGCCGTTCGCGCAGAAGCTGGTTATGCAGCACCCCGCCGCCACAGGCGATGGTGTTGATGCCGCGCGCGCTGGCGTGACGGCGCGCCATTATCGCGAGGCCGCTTGCGAGTGCGTCGTGAAACGCCCAGGCGCGGGCACCCAATGGTGCGTCAAATGCCAGCAGACTCGCCCAGAAGGCGGGCATGTCGAAAGCTTCGCCCTTAAGTGACAACGTCACAGAATGCGCTACCGGGCCATGACGCTGCGCCAGCGCTTCTAGGCGGCAGGCCGCCTCACCTTCATAGCTTTGCGTTTCAGGTGCCACGCCCAGCATCGCCGCCACGGCGTCAAACAAGCGCCCGGTCGATGACGCAAGCGGCGCATTAATGCCGCGCGCCATCGCGCGCGTGAGCGGCATCCAGGGTTTAGCGAGAAGCCCGGCGGCCTGCGGGAGCGTTTGCCACTGCGGCACAAACGCCTGCCACTGTGCGAGCCAGTTACGCCACGGTTGACGCGCCGCCAGGTCACCGCCCGGCAGCGCCACCGCAGGCAGGCCGCCGAGCCGTTCGCAGCGGTCATAATCCACCAGCAAACACTCGCCGCCCCACAGCGCGCCGCCCTCTCCCATGCCGATGCCGTCCAGCGCCAGCGCAATGACGGGGCCGCCGTCGTGCGGCCAGCGGTGCTCGGCCAGGCAGGCGGCAATATGCGCATGGTGATGCAGAACGCGTTTCACCGGCAGCCCCATCGCCTCACCGAGCGCACTGCTGCGGTACCCCGTATGCGCATCCACCACCACCTGCTGCGGGTGAAAATCGTAAATGTCGCGAAACAGCGCCAGCGCCGTGCGCCACTGTGCTGCGGTCTGCGGATTGCTGAGATCGCCCAGATGCTGGCTCAGCACCGCCTCGCCGCCACGCGCGAGACAAAAGGTGTTTTTAAGATCGGCTCCGAGGCAGAGCGTGGCGGGGATATCGGCAAAGCCCGGCGGCAGCGGGATGGCGTCCGGCACAAAGCCGCGCGCCCGGCGCAGCATCTCGCCGCAGGACCGCATCACCGAATCATCCATCCGCTGCAGGATGTCGCGGTTATGCAGCAAAAAGCCGTCGGCAATCTCACTAAGCTGCGAGAGCGCCTGCGCGTTAGTGAGCGCGGGCGGCTCGCCGCTGCGGTTGCCGGAGGTCATTACCAGCGGTCGCCCGACGCCCTGCATCAGCAGGTGTTGCAGCGGGTTCGCAGGCAGCATCACGCCAGTTTCGTTAAGCCCCGGCGCGATGGCCTCACACAGCGGCGGCAGGTGCGCGTTATTCACCAGCACAATCGGGGCGGCGGGCGTGAGCAATTGCGCGCGGGCATCATCAGGCAGCCCTGCGGCGTCCGTCAGCATCACCGCCAGCGGTTTGGTCGGGCGATGCTTACGCACGCGCAGGCGCGCCACGGCGTCAGCGTTTTGCGCGTCGCAGGCGAGATGAAACCCGCCGATGCCTTTGATGGCGACAATCTGGCCTGCAATGAGCGCAGCGATGGCGGCCTCAAGCGCCGCCTCTTTTTGTGCCGTCTGTTCACCACTTACCCAGCTCAGCTGCGGGCCACATGTCGGGCAGGCCACGGGCTGCGCGTGAAAGCGCCGGTCGGCCGGGTCACGGTATTGCGCCTCGCACGGCGCGCAGAGCGGAAAACCCGCCATCGCGGTATTGGGGCGGTCATAGGGCATCGCGCGGATAATGGTGAAGCGCGGGCCGCAATGGGTGCAGTTAATAAACGGATAGCGCCAGCGCGGGTCTGCGGGATCGTTGAGTTCGCGCAGGCATTGCGGGCAGGTGGCGGCGTCCGGGGTGATTTGCGTGCGCATCGCCCCGCCGCCGCTCTCGCGAATGGAAAACGCGTCAGGCCGCTGCGGCCAGCGAAACGGCGCGGCGCTGACGCTGTCGATACGCGCGAGCGGCGGGCAGTGCTGCCACAACGCGGCGATAAACGCCCCTTCGCCGCCGGTCAGGCGCACTTCCACCCCCGCGCCGTCGTTGCAGACGTCGCCGGTAAGCGCCAGCCGCTGCGCCAGTTGCCAGACGAAGGGGCGAAAACCGACACCCTGCACGCGGCCCTGAATGCGTAAAATCGTACCGTTAAGGTTCATCGTCTCGTCAAAAACGCGCGGGCACGAGGCCCGCGCAGGCTGAGCTATACCGCGGCGGCGTCGCGCAGGCGCGCCTTCATGCTGGTATAGGTGGTCTGGACATACGCTTCGGCCTCGCGCTGATCGGCGATAGCCTCGACATTCACCGCGCAATATTTGGTTTCCGGCGTTTTGGAGACCGGGTCGAGATTGTCCTGGGTGAGCTCGTTGCACGCGCCGATCCACCACTGGTAGGTCATGTAGACCGCGCCGGGATTGATGCGCTCGCTGACGTCGGCACGGCTGATGACCCGCCCGCGACGCGAGTTTACCCACACCAGCTGGCCGTCCCGCACGCCGAGGCGTTCCGCATCCTGCGGGTGCATCTGCACGCGGCCCGGCTCGTCGGCGAGCGTTTGCAGCGCCGCGCAGTTGCCGGTCATTGAGCGGCAGGAGTAGTGCCCCACTTCGCGCACGGTACAGAGCACCAGCGGGTAGTCGGCGTCCGGCTGTTCCGCCGGCGCGCGCCACGGTGCCGCGAAAAGCTGGCCTTTGCCGGTCGGCGTATCGAAGTGATTCCCGGCGTAGAGGTACGGCGTGCCGGGGTGTTCCAGCGTCGGGCATGGCCACTGCACATGCCCCATATCGCCCATTTTCTGGTACGTCACACCGTAAAAGAGCGGGCAGAGCTCGCGCATTTCGTCCCAGATCTGCTGGTTGTTGTCGTAATGCATCGGGTAGCCCATCGCGGTGGCGATAAGGCTGATGATTTCCCAGTCGCGCTTGACGTTATATTTAGGTTCAACCGCCGCTTCAAAGCGCTGGAAGCCACGGTCGGCGCAGGTAAAGACGCCGCCATGTTCGCCCCAGGAGGTGGCGGGCAGCAGGACGTCCGCCACTTCGGCGGTTTTGGTCATAAAGATGTCCTGCACTACCACGAAATCGAGCGCGTCGAAGCCCTGACGAACCAGGCCGAGATCGGCTTCGGTCTGGAGCGGATCTTCGCCCATGATGTAGTAGGCTTTGACTTTGCCTTCGAGCGCCAGGTGCGGCACCTCGGTGATGCGCACGCCGATTTTGTCGTCCATCACGGCCGGATCGATGCCCCAGGCGCGCGCGAATTTTTCCCGCACCGCCGCGTCTTCGACATCCTGATAGCCAGGGAACTGGTTTGGCAGCACGCCCATATCGCACGCGCCCTGCACGTTGTTCTGGCCGCGCACCGGGCCGACGCCGACATGCTCGCGCCCGAGATTACCGGTAAGCAGCGCCAGGCTTGAGAGCCCCTTGACGACATCCACCGCCTGGCCGAACTGCGTGACGCCCATGCCCCACATAATGGTGGCGGATGGCGCGGCGGCGAAGGTGCGCATCGCCTGGCGGATCTGCTGCGCGCTGACGCCGGTGAGATGCTCGACGGCTTCCGGCGCGTAATCTTTTACGGTCTCGCGGTAGGCGTCGAGCCCTTCGGTGTAGCGCGCCACATACTCTTTATCATACAGCGCTTCTTCGAGCAGCACGTAGCCAAAGGCATTGACCAGCGCCATATTGCAGCCGTTATTGATTTGCAGATGCTGATCGGCGATACGCGCGGTTTCGATTTTGCGCGGGTCGCAGACAATTACCTTCGCGCCGTTTTCTTTGGCTTTTAGCACGCGACGCGCCACGATAGGGTGCGAGTCAGCGCAGTTATAGCCAAACACAAGTAGACATTTTGAGTTTTCAATATCGCCAATGGAGTTGCTCATCGCGCCGTTGCCGAGCGTCTGCTGCAGCCCCGCCACCGACGGCCCGTGACAGACGCGCGCGCAGCAGTCGACATTATTGGTGTTGAGCACTGCGCGGGCGAATTTCTGCATCACGTAGTTGGTTTCGTTGCCGGTGCCGCGGGAGGAGCCGGTGGTCATGATGGCGCGCGGGCCGTACTGCTTTTTGATGGCCGAGAGGCGCTCTGCGGTGTAGCGTATCGCCTCATCCCAGGAGACCGCCTGGAACGCGCCGCCTTTCTGGTAGCGGATCATCGGCTGGGTGAGGCGCGGCGTCAGAAGCTGGGTATCGTTTAAGAAATCCCAGCCGTAATAGCCTTTCAGACAGAGCTGGTTCTGGTTGGTGACGCCTTCGGCGGCCTCGGCGCGAACGATTTTGTTGTTATCCACGACGAGTTTGAGTTTGCAACCCGCACCGCAGTACGGACAGACGCTGGTGATTTTTTTCATCAGTAACAGACCTGTTAAAAGTGAAATCAGTGGCTTAAAAAGCCAGGGATGAGAGGCCATCGAGCGCGGCACGGCGGCGGCGTTCGGCGCTGAGCGCTTCCAGGCGGTTGCGATCGATGCAGACGATGGCGTTAGTCGGGCATGCCTCGATGCAGGCCGGGCCTTCGGCGCGGTGATGGCAGAGATCGCATTTGTTAGCTTCGGCTTTCTCGGCCAGCACGTTGAGGCCCGCGCCGCTGTTGCGTACCACCGGGCGCACCACAACTTCCATCGCGCCGTACGGGCACGCCACGACGCAGGTTTTGCAGCCGATGCAGCGCTGCTGGTGGACGTGGACAAAATCATTGTCGCGGGTGATCGCGCCATTCGGGCAGACGCTGGCGCACGGCGCGTCTTCACACTGGCGGCACATGGTAGCGGTTGAGACGTTCACGCCTTTAACGACGTGAATGCGCGGCAGAAAGGTTTGCGGGGTGAGCGCGGCGCAGTCCTGGTTTTCCTGGTGCGATACCACGCACGCCACCTCGCAGGTGCGGCATCCTATACATTTACTTGAATCAGCAATGATGAAGCGGTTCATCATGATCTCCGGCTATGGGTTGAACCCACTCGCTAATACACGATCCGTGCCAGATTTTAATTGATTGATTTAAAATGATTTTATTTTTGAGAGGTATTTTACGGGAGGTGTCATCGACATTTATGACGATGAAATTGACGGATTTCAGGCAACAAAAAAGCGGGTCTGATAACCCGCTTCATCGGTAGTACGTTTTATGCCGTTACGCGCACAGATCCGTTTCATTACGGGCGGCGCTCATTGTCAGTTGCAGCCCTTGTTTACGGTAGTGGTTGTAACGTTCACGAAACCAGGCGGACTGCGCCTCGCTCATATTGCCGGTGACGGCATCGATATCGATACGACGTCCTTCTCCGTTCATACGGGCAAAACTGCTCGCCAGAAAATCAAAGTTCTTGAACGAATAAATATCTTGTCTGTTCATCAGTTTCTCCCTCCAGTTCAACAACTGTATACGATGCTGCACCGCGCTTTTTTTATTCAGAGGATTCCTGGTGGGTAACGGGCGGTTTCGGAAGGTTCCGGTAAGCGGGAGGCGTTGATTTTTAAAGATTGAGTTGGTGAGTGAGCAAGATATGTACAATGAAAATAAAGGTGGGTGCGCGATGCTTACCCACCCTACAAAAAAGCATTCTCACCGTAGGGCAGGTAAGCGAATGCGCACCCGCCATCCAAAGGCGCTCACCTTCACCGTAGGGCGGGTAAGCGCAGCGCACCCGCCATCCAGCTTTTAATATATCAGGTCGGTGAATTCGTTCCGTTCGCCACAACGTCATCTTTATATGGGCGCTTCCCTCACGCGAACGTGCAAAGGGGGCTCGCCGCCGCCCCCTTTGCAATCCCGGCTCCCGGCGGAAATCGGCCCTAAGGGGCCGATTTTTTTTAGCCGGAGCAAAACCACCGACATCAGCGCCGCGTGGTTTGTAGTTTGTAGGGCGGGTAAGCATCGCGCACCCGCCATCCCACTCGACTACACACCCTCCTCCACCGCCAGCGCCGCAAACCCGCCGTTGTCGGTCCACTGCGCCAGACGGTCATACACGGTATCAACGGCGCGTTTCACCGCGTCGGTCATCGGATAATAAAACCCCACAATATCGGGCTGGATGCCGAGAAAAATCACCTCGCCCACATCCTCGCGCAGCTGATCCACCAGATAATTCAGCGGCATATTGTGGGTCGTCATCATAAACATCTCTGAAATATCGTCCGGATCAATAATGCGGATCTCGCCTGGGTTCAACCCCATCTCGGTGGCATCCACCAGCAACAGACGCCGCGGGCGCAGTTCGCGGATGGCACCGATGTCATTCTCCGGCGCGCTGCCGCCATCCACCAGCACCCACTCGCCCTGCGGCGCGGCGCGGAATTTCTCGGCGAGCAACGGCCCTGCGCCGTCATCACCCATCATGCTGTTCCCGACACACAATAAAACGTCAGTCACGATCTCTCCTCACCATCACATACACCGCAGGCTCCCGCTGAATGGCCTGAAGCAGCCCTAAAAGCTCGCGGCTCCACGCCTGCTGTTGCGCGTTCTGGCGCGGCAACGCCTCGTCAAACGCCCGCGCCAGCAGCGAGACATGATTCTGGTCGATAACGATCTCCCCGTAGCGCGGCACGCCCTGCATTTTGCGCTGCGCCTCGCCGGGCGCGAGGGTGGTGATCCACGCCTGATAGGCCTCAAACGGGCAGACCAGCGACGCTTTCAGGCAGTCGATCACGCCCAGATGATGGCCTATCGCCAGGCTGTAGTAGATAACCTGCTGCGCCTGCGGCGGCGTCGCATCGTTTTCATCAACGAACTTGCGCGACAGGCGGCTGAACACGACGGTTTCGCTCATCCGATGCGCTCCTGCGCCACCACCGCCTCAAGCTGCGCGACGATTTCGCTAAGACGCGGGTCGTTTTCCTGCGACAGCCACCCCGCCACGCTCTGCTCGCCTGCCGTCAGGTGGCGCAGATAGTCATCGGCAATCTGACGACCGTAGCGATACCCCGCCAGACGACGTGCGGCGCGATCGACACGCACGCGCAGCGGCTGCACCATCTCCGGGTGCAGAATAGCGGCAGCCTGATTGTCCTCATCGCCAGGCGCGCGGGCGTGGATTTTCTGCTCCAGCAGGCCGAGCGCCATTGCAAAGCCGTAGAGCGTCGCGGCGGGCGTCGGCGGGCAGCCCGGGATGTAAACATCCACCGGAACGATTTTGTCGGTACCGCCCCACACGCAGTAGAGATCGTGGAAAATACCGCCGCTGTTGCCGCACGCGCCGTAAGAGATACAGATTTTCGGATCGGGCGCGGATTCCCAAGCGCGCAGTGCGGGCGAGCGCATGGCGCGCGTCACCGCGCCGGTAAACAGTAGAATGTCGGCGTGGCGCGGCGACGGCACCACTTTGATGCCGAAGCGTTCGGCGTCAAAGAGCGGCGAGAGGGTGGCGAAAATTTCGATTTCGCAGCCGTTGCAGCCGCCGCAGTCGACGCGGTAAACATACGCCGAGCGCTTGATGTTTTTCAGAAGCGACGTTTTCATGCGCGCGATGGATTCCTCCACCGTCACGGGCACCGGAATGTTGTTGTCATCGCGTGGGCCGAGCAGGTTCATCACACCGCCTCCTTCATTTCGCGGGTCAGGTCGATAAGCTCCGAGGGCGCAAGGCTCTGCTGGCGTTTGCAGTCAGGACAGGTTTCAAAGCTCGCGCGATGGCGCTCGGCGCGTTCATCGCCATTGTGCGCCAGCAACGCTATCGCGTAATCCACCTCTTTTTGCACCGCAAACGGCTGCTGACAGACACGGCAGCGACAGAGCGCGAAGCTTGCCTGCTGGAGAAAATCCTCTTTGCGCCAGACCGCCAGTTCATATTCAGGCGTCAGGCGAATGGCCGCCGTCGGGCAGACCTCTTCGCAGCGGCCGCAGAAGATGCAGCGGCCGAGAATGAACTGCCAGTCGAGGCGGTCGTGTTGAAGGTCAGTTTCAACCGTCAATGCATTGGACGGGCAGGCGTTGATGCAGGCCGCGCAGCCGATACACTGCTGCTGATTGTGCTGCGGCTTGCCGCGAAAATTTTTGTCGACCGGCATGGGTTGCAGCGGATAAGGCTGCGTCGCCACGCCGGTTTTTAAGGCTTTTTTGATAAAGGTAAACATGTTGTCTCCTGTCGCCTGCGCGACGGTTTTACCTGGCGGGTGCGCTGTCACTTACCCGCCCTGGGAACACTTTGCGACGGTTTTAACCGGCGGGTGCGCTGTCGCTTACCCGCCCTACGATCATTTTGTGACGGTTCTACCCGGCGGGTGCGCAGCGCACCCACCTTGGCCGCCTATTTCAGCGGCGAGTTTTTGCGCTCAATGCTGTAGCGCTCCAGCTCTTTGTACGGCACCACCTGGCTTTTCTTCTTGCGCACGTCCACCACCGTCATGCGATCGGTACAGGAGTAGCACGGGTCGAGGCTGCCGATAATCAGCGGCGCGTCCGACACCGTGTTGCCGCGCAGCATATAACGCAGCGTCGGCCAGTTGGCGTAAGTCGCCGCGCGGCAGCGCCAGCGGTAAAGCTTCTGGTTATCGCCGGTCATACTCCAGTGAATATCATCGCCGCGCGGCGCTTCGGAAAACCCCAGCGCGAAGCGGTTCGGAATATAGGTAAACCCTTCCACCAGCAGCGGCCCACCGGGCAGGTTATCCAGCCCGAAGTCGATCATATTGAGCGCGGTAAACACCTCGTTAATGCGCACTTTCAGGCGAGAAATCACGTCGCACCCCTGCTCGCTGTGCACTTCCATCGGCAGCAGGCCGTACCCCACAAACGGATGATCGGCGCGGGTGTCGCGGGCGTGGCCGCTCGCGCGCACCATCGGCCCGACATTACTGAAATCGCGGGCGATCTGCGGGTCGAGACGGCCAATGCCCGCCGTGCGCTGTTCGATATTCGGGGTGCTGAGCAGAATGCTCACCAGATCCTGCACCTCGCGGCGCATCTGCTGGGCCAGCTGACGGGTCTGCGTCATGTCATCTTTCAGCAGATCGCGGCGAATCCCGCCAATCAGGTTCATGCCGTAGGTTTTACGCGCGCCGGTCAGGATTTCCGCCATCTTCATGGAGGTTTCACGTACGCGGAAAAACTGCATAAAGCCGGAGTCGAACCCGACAAAATGGCACGCCAGACCGAGATTCAGCAGGTGACTGTGCAGCCGCTCGACTTCCAGCAGAATGGCGCGGATCGCCTGCGCGCGCTCCGGCACCTGAATACCCATCGCATTTTCCACCGACGTGGTATAGGCCGTACTGTGGGCAAAGCCGCAGATACCGCAGACGCGGTCGGAGAGAAACGTCACTTCGTTATAGCCCATGCGGGTTTCGGCGAGTTTCTCCATACCGCGGTGGACGTAAAAGAGCCGGTAGTCGGCATCGATGATGTTTTCGCCATCCACGAACAGCCGGAAGTGGCCCGGCTCGTCGGAGGTGACATGCAGCGGGCCGATGGGCACCACGTTATTTTTGGCATCGCCCAGCTCATTGATGAACTCATAGGTCTCTTTATCGCTGGTCGGCGCCGGGCGCTGGCGGTAATCCATGCTGTCTTTGCGCAGCGGATAGAGGTCGTCCGGCCAGTCATCCGGCAGCACCAGGCGACGCTCATCCGGCAGACCGACCGGGATCAGGCCATACATATCGCGCACTTCGCGCTCGCCCCAGACGGCGGCGGGCACGCGCGGCGTCACGGACGGAAACTCCGGTTTATTCGCGTCCACCTCGACGCGCACCGTTATCCAGCACTTTACGCCCTGCTCCATCGAGAGCACGTAGTAGACCGCGTAGCTGCCGCAGAGCTTGCGCTCGTCGTTGCCAAACAGCACCGACAGCCAGCCGCCCTGCTGGTAGTAAAGAAACTCCACCACTTCCGGCAGATAATTGATTTTCACCGTGACCGTCAGCTGGTCTTTGGTTTGCCAGGCTTCATCGAGCACCACGCCGGGAAATGCCTCGTGCAGCGCGCGCAGATAGTGTTGCCCTGTTTTTTCTTCAGACATTGTTCAGTTCTCTTATCACGCCGCCAGCAAGGAGACGAAAGCTAAAAAGGCCAGGCCGAAACCGGTCCAGGTAACGCGTGAAACGGCGTTAAAGCGCAGACGCGCCATGCTGTTTTCAAAGAGCGCGATAATCAGCACACCCACCAGCAGTTTGACGACGGCCAGCGCCAGCGCTATCGCCAGGCCGCCCGCACTGAAAGTCAGCATCTGGCCCCAGGGCACAAACACGCCGACAAACATCTGTAACACCACCAATTGCTTGAGGCTGACGCCCCATTTCAGCAGCGCAAAGCCTGCACCGCTGTACTCCGACAGCGGGCCTTCCTGTAACTCCTGCTCCGCTTCGGCGAGATCGAACGGCAGCTTGCCCATTTCGATGAACGTGGCGAAGGCGCAGGCGGCGAGCGCCAGTACCAGCGTCAGGCTGTGCGCGACGGGCCAGTCATAGACGCGTGCGGCTATCTGGCTGATATGTGTTGAACCCGCCACCGTCGCCGCCACCCACAGGCCGAGCAGCAGAATCGGCTCCACCAGTACGCCCAGCATCGCCTCGCGGCTTGCGCCGATCCCGGTGAACGGGCTGCCGGTATCCAGCCCGGCAATGGCAAAAAAGAAGCGCGCGATGGCGAAGAGATAGAGAAGCGTAATGAGATCGCCCGCGCCCGGCAGCGGCGAGTGAACGGTCACCACCGGCAGTGCGGCGGCGATGGTAAACATAACCGCCAGCATGGCGTACGGCGTGAACCGGAACACCCAGCCGGACGCCGCAGGCGCGACGCTCTGGCGGCCCAGCAGTTTGATGAGATCGCGATATTCCTGAAGCACGCCCGGCCCGCGACGGTTATGCAGGCGGGCGCGCGCCACGCGGGTGACGCCCGAAAGCAGCGGCGCGCAGGCAAACAGCACCAGCGCCTGTAAAAGAGGGAAAATTACGTTTTGCATCTCAGACTCCCCGTGAAATCACGACGACCAGCAACACGGCCAGTTCGACCGCCGCCAGACGACGACACAGCACCGGCAGGCCAGCGCTCTGCCAGCCCGGCAGCAGACGCGCCGGATTAAGGATGTGGCGTAACTGAATCAGCGGCGCGAAGGCGGCCTTAACGGGACGGGCGAACCCATGCGCGGTAATGACCATCTCCGGCTCGTGGTCGTAACCACAGACCCAGGCGCTGCCGCGCGTGCGCGACGGCAGGCGATCGCCTTTAAAGAGCGTCATCAGCAGGAACGGCAGCAGCAGCGAGCCTGCCAGCAGCAGCGTAATCACCGGCTGCGAGACGGCAGTGCCTGCGGTGACGATCGGCAGCGGAACGGCGCGACCCAGCAACGGCAGCAGCCACGGCGCGGCAACGCCGCCTGCCACACAGCAAATCGCCAGCATCGCGACACAGAAGCGCATGAGCCAGGGCGCGTCGGTCGCCTGTGCCGCCGCCTGCGTGCGCGGCGCGCCGAGGAAAGTCACACCGTAGACTTTCGCCATACACATCACCGCCAGTGCGCCGGTAATCGCCAGCCCCACCGCCAGCAGCGGCCCGAGCAGACGCGTGATAAACAGCGGCTGCGCGCCCAGGTTAAAGAACGCCTGATAAATCACCCATTCGCCCGCGAAGCCGTTAAGCGGCGGCAGCGCAGCCATCGCCATCAGGCCCACCAGCATGGAGATCGAAATAAGCGGCATGGTTTTGCCGATACCGCCGAGCTTTTCGATATCGCGCAGGCCGGTGCGGTGAAAGACCGCGCCCGCGCCGAGGAACAGCGTGGTTTTAAAGAGGCTGTGGTTGAAGAGGTGATAGAGCCCACCCACCAGACCGAGCGCCACCAGCGCAGGCTCACCAAGCGAAATGCCCACAAGCCCCGCGCCGAGCCCCAGCAGGATAATGCCGATGTTCTCAAGCGTGTGGTACGCCAGCAGGCGGTGGATGTTGTGCTCAAGCAGCGCGTAAAGTCCGCCGATAAACGCGGTCATCATGCCGAGCAGCAGCACCAGCACCCCACACCAGAGCGGCAGCGCGGCGTTCATCAGCGAAAAGACCAGGATGCCGTACAGCCCCACTTTCAGCACCACGGCGGAAAAGAGCGCGGCGGCGGGCGCGGGGGCCTGCGCATGGCCCTGCACCACGCCGCCGTGCAGCGGAATAACGCCTGCGAGCAGCCCAAAGCCTGCCAGCCCCGAGAGCCAGATAGTCGCGCTAAACGGCTGCCCGGCGGTAAGGGAACTTAACGCCAGCATGTCGAGCGTGCCGTACTGCCGCCACAGCAGCCAGCAGGCGAGCGCCAGCAGCAGCGTGCCGAGACGCCCCAGCGCAAACCAGAGCTTGCCGCCCGCGCTGTCGCCGGTCAGGAATACCGCGGCGAGCGCCATGATTTCCGCCATCACCACCAGCGCGGCGAGGCTCTGCGCCGTGACCGCAAGGGTCGCCGCGCCAAGCAGCAGATTGATAAGCGCCCCGCTGGCGCGCGCGTGGCCGTCGCGCGGAGGGATAAGCGTAAACAGGCAGATAAAAAATCCTGGCAGGCCGAGTGTCGCAAGCCAAATGGCGTTAAAAGCGGTGAGATGCACATCAAGCGCGCCGATGTGCGTCGTAAGCGGCCCGTCGTTCACGTTGAGCAGCAGCCAGCCGCCCGCCGCCAGCGCGCACAGGCAACCGAGCGCACCGCCAAGCCCCGCAAGCAGCGCGCTGAGCGGCTTATGCCAGGCGCTCAGCAGCGCGAGCGCAAGCCCCGCGCCAAAGGCCGCCAGCGCGCCCTGATATAAGAAAATCGCGTTCATTATTCTCCTCCGCGCGGTTGCAGCAGCAGCGATAAATCGCCGAGGTCAGCGTTAATGGTCAGCTCACGTTTGCGGCGGCTGGCGCGGGCGATGTCGTGGTTATCGACAAGCTTCAGCGCGCCGGTCGGGCAGGTGCGTATGCAGGCCGGACCGTCCGCGTCGAACTGGCAGAGATCGCACTTCACCGCCACAGCGCGCACGCCCGGCGTCCAGTCGAGAAACGCGCCGACGCGCGCAGGCGCAGGCGGCGCGGGCGGCGCTTTCGGGCTGTTGACGTTGGCCGGGATATGCAGCGGGCGGCTGCCGGAGAATTCAATCGCGCCGAACGGACAGGCGATGCCGCAGAGTTTGCAGCTCACGCACAGGCTTTCATTGAGCTGAATCGCCCCCGCCTCGCGGGTAATGGCGTTCACCGGACAGACCTGCGCGCACGGCGCGTCTTCGCAGTGGTGGCACAGCTGCGGGGCGGAATCTTTTTGGTTACGCATAACCGTCAGGCGCGGCCTGGATTGCAGTCCATGCAGGCGGTGCGTCTCCGAACAGGCGGCCTCACAGGTGTGGCAGCCGATGCAGAGCGTGGAGTCGGCAATGATAAAACGGTTCACCAGGTGTTCCTCAGGTGATGGACATTTTTGACGAAAAGTGACGACGACGGACGATTTCGACAGTCAGCGACACCTCGCCCGGTTAATGTGACGACGCGTCGCGGGCCGCCAGGATCTCGCTGATGCGCAGCGGCGTATCCTGCTGCACGGCGTCATAGAGTCCGTCGACCAGCGCGCCGATTTTGTCGAGATAGTGCGCCAGCACCCGCTCGCGGTCGCGGATATCCACAACGCCATCCAGCAGGCCTTTTGCGTCGAGCTGCGCGGTGGCGAGCAGCGTCTCTTCGCTGCCGTCGCGGCGGGCTATCAGATAGTTAATGGTGCGGCAGTGAAAGCCTTCGGCCTGCTCCACGCGGATGGCGAAATGCTCAAAGAGAAAGAAGCACAGCCCGTTTTGCGGCTCGCAGCCGAGCGAGTGATGCAGCTTCTGGCGCGACAGCGTAATGGCCTGGACCAGCGTGTTGCAGTAGGTGTGCCAGTGCGTCTGTAACGCGCGGTGACGATCGGCGATAAATTCCGCCTTCTGGCTTAATTCGGAAAGGATCATGGTTATTGGCTCATTCAACAGAGATACCCGTCTTTAGCAGGAACCATGCCATTTTTTAATTTGCTGTTTTTTAATGATTTATTCTTAAACGTCACGTTTTAACGTCTGTCATGACGTGTCATTTCGACAGCCTTGACACCCGCCGCGACAGCCTCCCGCCGCGCCTCTCATGCGCTGGCACCGTTATTGCATTGCCTGTGACATTCGCAAACGCAAAGCGTACCGGAGGCGTTATGCATGAACTCACCCTCTGCCAGCGGGCAGTGGAAATTATCGAACAGCAGGCGCAGCAGCGTGGCGCACGAAAAGTTACCGGCGTGTGGCTGGAAATCGGCGCGTTCTCCTGCGTTGAGCGCAGCGCGCTGGAGTTTTGCTTTGATCTGGCGTGCCGCGACACCCGCGCCGAAGGCTGCGCGCTGCATATAAGCCAGCAGGAGGCGAAGTGCTGGTGCCCGCAGTGCCAGCGCAACGTTCAGTTACTGACAACGCTGGTACGCCGCTGCCCGCATTGCCATAGCGCGGATCTGCGCATCGATGCCGATGACAGCGTGCAAATCAAGCGTCTCGAAATAGAACAGGAGTAGAAGATGTGTACGACCTGCGGTTGCCAGCACGGCAACCTTTATATAGAAGGCGATGAGCACAACCCGCATTCGCCGTTTCGCGCCGCCCCCTTTGCCGCCGCGCCGCGTGTCACGGCCCCCATCTCCAGCATAAACGTGAACGCGTTTACCCCTGACGAGGCACCGGATGGTTCTCTCAATTACGGCCTCGGCGAGGCGGGCACCCATGCGCCCGGCTTAAGCCAGCGCAAAATGGTGGAGATTGAAATCAATGTGCTCGATAAAAATAACCAGATTGCGCAGCGCAACCGCCAGCGTCTCGCCGCGCGCGGTCAGCTGGCGCTGAACCTGGTCTCCAGCCCCGGCTCCGGCAAAACGACGCTGCTCACCGAAACGCTTAAACGCCTGCGCGACACCACGCCCTGCGCCGTTATCGAAGGCGATCAGCAGACGGTAAACGACGCCGAGCGTATTCGCGCCACCGGTACGCCGGCGATTCAGGTCAATACCGGCAAAGGGTGTCATCTCGACGCGCAGATGATAGAGGACGCGATGGCGCGCCTGCCGCTTGCGGATAACGGCGTGCTGTTTATTGAAAACGTCGGCAATCTGGTCTGCCCGGCGGGGTTTGATCTCGGCGAGCGCCACAAAGTGGCGGTGCTCTCGGTAACCGAAGGCGAAGATAAGCCGCTCAAATACCCGCATATGTTCGCCGCCGCCTCGCTGATGCTGCTTAATAAAATTGACCTGCTGCCGTACCTGAACTTCGACGTTGAGAAATGCATGGCGTACGCGCGCGAGGTCAACCCGAACATTACTATCCTGCTGGTTTCCGCCACGCGCGGCGACGGCATGCGCGCGTGGCTCGCCTGGCTGGAGGAACAGCGATGTGCATAGGCATTCCGGGGCAAATCTGTGAACTGCTCACCGGCAATCTCGCGCGCGTCGAGGTGTGCGGCGTACGGCGCGACGTCGATTTAACACTGGTGGGCACGCATGACGAAAACGGCCAGCCGCGCCTCGGCCAGTGGGTGCTGGTGCATGTCGGTTTCGCCATGAGCCTGATTAATGAGCGCGAGGCGCGCGAGACGCTGGAGGCGCTGCAAACCATGTTTGAAGTAGAGCCGGATGTCGGCGCGCTGCTGTATGGCGAGGAGAACCGCTGATGCGTTATGTCGATGAATACCGCAACCCGGAACGGGTGATGCGCCTGATTGACCGGCTGTGCGAGCGCGCGCCGCGCTTAAGCCACACGGCGCAGAAACCGCTGCGCATTATGGAAGTGTGCGGCGGACACACCCACGCTATTTTTAAATTTGGCCTCGACCGCCTGCTGCCGGAAAATATTGAGTTTATCCACGGCCCCGGCTGCCCGGTCTGCGTGCTGCCGATGGGACGCATCGACAACGCCACCGAAATCGCCCGCCGCCCCGGCGTTATCTTCTGCACCTTCGGCGACGCCATGCGCGTGCCAGGCAAAAACGGCTCGCTGCTCCAGGCCAAAGCCGAAGGCGCGGACGTGCGTATCGTCTATTCGCCGATGGACGCGCTGAAGATCGCCGGGCAGAACCCGGCGCGCGAGGTGGTATTTTTCGGCTTAGGCTTTGAAACCACCATGCCCACCACCGCGCTGACGCTTATCCAGGCGAAAGCGCGCGGCGTGCGTAATTTTTACTTTTTCTGTCAGCACATTACGCTTATCCCGACGCTGCAAAGCCTGCTGGAGCAGCCGGATAACCAGATCGACGCGTTCCTGGCACCGGGGCATGTCAGCATGGTGATAGGCACGCATCCGTATGATTTCATTGCCGGGCGTTTCGCGCGCCCGCTGGTGGTGGCCGGTTTTGAGCCGCTGGATCTGCTACAGGGCGTGCTGATGCTGGTTGAACAGCGCATCGCCGGAGAAAGCCGCGTGGAAAACCAGTACCGCCGCGTGGTGCCGGACGCGGGCAACCCGGCGGCGCAGCAGGCGATCGACACGGTGTTTTGTGTCGAGGGCGACAGCGAATGGCGCGGGCTCGGCGTGATAAACCACTCCGGCGTGCGGCTTCGCCAGGCGTTTCAGTCCTTTGACGCCGAGGCGCATTTCGCGCCCGCGCCGCAGCAGGTCAACGATTCCCCCGACGCCCGTTGCGGCGAGGTACTGACCGGCCGCTGCAAACCCGCCCAGTGCCCGCTCTTCGGCGCTCACTGTAACCCGCAAAACGCCTTCGGCGCGCTGATGGTCTCCTCGGAAGGAGCCTGCGCCGCCTGGTATCAGTATCGTTCAGAGGAGTGCGACGCATGAACACCATTACCCTCGCCCACGGCAGCGGCGGCCAGGCGATGCAACAGTTGATCGACCACCTGTTTATGCAGGCGTTTGCAAACCCGTGGCTGGCGGAGCAGGAAGATCAGGCGCGACTGCCGCTCGCCGAACTGACGGCGGCTGGCGACCGGCTGGCGTTTTCCACCGACAGCTATGTTATCGACCCGCTGTTTTTCCCCGGCGGCGACATCGGCAAGCTCGCAGTTTGCGGCACCGCCAATGACGTCGCGGTGAGCGGTGCCGTTCCGCGCTGGCTCTCCTGCGGGTTTATTCTTGAAGAGGGGCTGGCGATGGCGACGCTTGAGAAAGTCGCCCACAGTATGGCCGCGACGGCGCGCGCGGCGGGCATCCAGATTGTCACCGGCGACACCAAAGTGGTGCCTCGCGGCGCGGCGGATAAGCTTTTTATCAACACCGCCGGGCTTGGGGCTATCCCTGCGGATATTCACTGGGGCGCGCAGCAGCTTGCGCCCGGCGACGTGCTGCTGGTCTCCGGCACGCTTGGCGATCACGGCGCGACGATTCTCAACCTGCGTGAACAACTGGGGCTTGAAGGAGAGCTTGCAAGCGACTGCGCCCTGCTCTCGCCGCTGATTCAGCAATTACGCGCCGTGCCTGGCGTGAAAGCCCTGCGTGACGCTTCCCGCGGCGGCGTTAACGCCGTGGTGCACGAGTTCGCAGCAAGCGCGGGCTGTGGGATCGAATTACAGGAGCGCGCGCTGCCGCTGAAACCCGCCGTGCGCGGCGTTTGCGAGCTGCTCGGGCTGGATGCGCTGAATTTCGCTAACGAAGGCAAACTGGTGGTAGGCGTGGCGCGCGAGGCAGCGCAACACGTGCTGGAAGCGCTGCGTGCGCATCCGCTGGGGCAGGATGCGGCCATTATCGGCGAGGTCGTGGCGCAAAAAGGCGTACGGCTCGCCGGGATTTACGACGTGAAGCGCACGCTTGATCTGCCGCATAGCGAACCTTTACCCCGGATCTGCTAAACCCTGTTTTTGCGCAAGAACCTGATAAACAGGCTGTGCCTACAATATTGATTTACGTTTCTGCACGTTGCGAACGCATTCTGGATGAGCCAATGTCATACACACCCATGAGCGATCTCGGCCAGCAAGGGCTGTTCGACATCACTCGCACTCTGATGCGCCAGCCCGATCTCTGCGCGCTGGCGGAGGCGCTGAAATCGCTGCTTAACGCCTCCGGCATGGCGGATCGGGTTAACATTCTGCTGTATCACCCGAAACATCAGCGTACCTGTTTTTACAGCGTCGACAGCGTCGGCAATGCCGTGACGTATGAAGACGAAACGGTGCTCTCTCACGGCCCGGTGCGGCGGCTGCTCTCGCGCCCCGAAGTGCTGCACTGCCAGTATGACGAATTCGCCGAGACCTGGCCGCAGCTTGCGGCACTCCCGCTCTACCCGGCCTTTGGCTACTACTGCCTGGCCCCGCTCGCCGCCGAAGGCCATATTTTCGGCGGCTGCGAGTTTATCCGCGACACGCCCGCGAGCTTTAGCGAAAAAGAGTTTTCCCGGCTGCAGACGCTGACGCAAATCGTGAGCGTCGCGGCGGAGCAAATCCAGACGCGGCTTGGCAACAGCCAAGATTACGCGCTGTTGTGCCGCGAGCGCGACGACTTTCGCATCCTGGTCGCCATTACTAACGCGGTGCTCTCCAAACTGCATCTCGACGAACTGGTGACCGAGATTTCGCATGAGATCCACCGCTATTTCAGCATCGACTCCATCAGTATCGTCCTGCCGGCGTCTCGCAAAGGCAAACTGACGATTTATTCCACGCACTATGTCGATGAAGCCGCGCCGCTGCACGATCAGAGCGAAGTGCAGGAGAAAGGTACGCTCTCGGCGCGCGTGTTCAGCTCGCGCGAAATGCTGCTGGTGAATCTGCACCAGCGCGACGATCTCGCGCCTTACGAACAGATGCTGTTTGAGATGTGGGATAACCAGATCCAGACCATCTGCCTGCTGCCGCTGATGTTTGGCGAGAAAATGCTGGGCGTGCTGAAGCTCGCGCAGTGCGAGGAGCATATTTTCACCGCCGCTAATTTAAAACTGCTGCGCCAGATTGCCGAGCGCATCGCGATTGCGGTGGATAACGCGCTGGCGTATCAGGAGATCCACCGCCTTAAAGAGCGGCTGGTGGATGAGAACCTGGCGCTGACCGAGCAGATTAACAATGTTCCGGCGGATTTCGGCGAAATCATCGGGCGATCGGATGCGATGATGGCCGTGATGAAGCAGGTGGAAATGGTCGCCAAAAGCGACAGTACGGTGCTAATTCTTGGCGAAACTGGCACCGGCAAAGAGCTTATCGCGCGCGCGATTCATAACCTGAGCGACCGCAACGGGCGGCGTATGGTGAAGATGAACTGCGCGGCGATGCCCGCAGGGCTTCTGGAAAGCGATCTCTTCGGCCATGAGCGCGGCGCGTTTACCGGCGCCAGCGCCCAGCGCATCGGACGTTTTGAGCTTGCCGATAAGAGCAGCCTGTTTCTGGATGAAGTGGGCGATATGCCGCTGGATTTGCAGCCGAAACTGCTGCGCGTGTTGCAGGAGCAGGAGTTTGAGCGGCTCGGCAGTAACAAAGTTATCCAGACCGACGTGCGACTGATTGCCGCCACCAACCGCGATTTACGCCAGATGGTGGCGGACCGCGAGTTCAGAAGCGATCTTTACTACCGCCTGAACGTGTTCCCGATCCACCTGCCGCCGCTGCGCGAGCGCCCGGAGGATATCCCGCTGCTGGTGAAGGCGTTCACGTTTAAAATCGCGCGCCGTCTGGGGCGTAGCATCGACAGTATTCCCGCCGAGACGCTGCATGCTCTGAGTGAAATGGAGTGGCAGGGTAACGTGCGCGAGCTGGAAAATGTGATTGAGCGCGCGGTGCTGCTGACGCGCGGCAATGTGTTGCAGCTCTCACTGCCGGAGCTGACACCGTGCCCGGCGAAAAAACCGGCCGCGCCGCCCGTTGATGTGCGCGACGGCGAAGACGAGGTGGCGCGGATAACCCGGGTATTAAAAGAAACCAACGGGGTGATCGCCGGGCCGAAAGGTGCCGCCGCGCGCCTGGGCGTGAAGCGCACGACGCTGCTTTCACGAATGAAGCGGCTGGGAATTGATAAGGAAGCGCTGTAAGCGTTGCGGTTTTGGGGAGTGATTTTGGGCGGGGATTTTTGGCGGGTGCGCGTTGCTTACCCGCCCTACGAGATATCGGGCCTCACGTTTAATGTAGGGTGGGTAAGCAACGCGCACCCACCGTTTTTTTCACCCGGCCACAAAACGAACGGTAAGGTAATGGTTTTACTCCGGCTAAAAAAAATCGGCCCATCAGGGCCGATTTTCCGCCGGGAGTCGGGAGCCGGGATTGCAAAGGGGGCGGCGGCGAGCCCCCTTTGCACGTTCGCGTGAGGAAAGCCTTCATACGAGGGTGACCTCAGGGCGAACGGAACGTGTTCACTGGTATATATCATCTGAATCCCCGCCTGATGGCGGGTGCGCGTTGCTTACCCGCCCTACGCTAACGGCGGCTTTCGTTTGCTGGCGGGTGCGCTGTGCTTACCCGCCCTACACGAATCATTCACCCTTAAACATCGGCGGCGGGCGGCGGAAACGGCGCGTCAGCCACGTCAGATACATTAGCCCCAGCGCGGCCCAGATAAGCCCCATCGTCAGCGAACTCTTCTCCAGATTCAGCCACAGCACCGCAACCGTCAGCGCGCCCACCAGCGGAAGGATCAGATAATTAATCCGGTCCTTCCAGCCTTTATTGCGCCCTTCCCGCAGGAAAAAGTGATTCACCACCGAGAGGTTCACAAACGTAAACGCCACCAGCGCGCCGAAGTTAATCAACGCCGTCGCGGTCACCAGGTCGAAGGAAAGCGCGCTCAGCGCCACGATGCCAACCAGAATCACGTTCAGCGCAGGAGTGCGCCATTTCGGATGCACATAACCGAAGACCTTTTCCGGGAAGACGTTATCGCGGCCCATCACATACAGCAGGCGCGACACGCTGGCGTGCGACGCAAGACCAGACGCCAGCGTGTTCACAAACGTACAGCACAGGAAAACCGACTGGAACAGCTTGCCGCCCACGTAAAGCGCGATTTCCGGCAGCGCCGCGTCCGGCTCTTTAAAGCGTCCCATCGTCGGGAAAAAGAGCTGAATAAAAAACGAGGCCGCGATGAAAATCACGCCGCCGTAGAGCGCCGTCAGGAAAATCGCGCGCGGAATGGTTTTGCCCGCGTCGGGCGTTTCTTCCGAAAGCGTCGTCACGGCGTCGAAACCGAGAAACGAAAAACAGACGATGGTCGCCCCGGTGATAATCGGCAACAGCTGCGCGTTTTCACTGACAAACGGCTGTACCGACCAGATGGTGCCCGTCCCCTCGCCTTTATGCAGACCGTGGATCACCAGGAAAATAAACACCACGATGATCGCCACCTGCACCGTCACAAACAGCGTGTTGAAATTCGCCACCAGATTGACGCTTTTCAGGTTCGCGAGCGTCATGATGCCCACGTAAAGCACCACCCAGATCCACTGCGGCACGTCAGGGAACATCGCGGAGAGATAGAGCTTCGCCAGCAGCACGTTGATCATCGGCAGGAACAGATAATCGAGCAGCGACGACCAGCCCACCAGAAACCCGACGTGCGGGTTAATCGCCTGCTGGGCGTAGGTATAGGCGGAGCCTGCCGTCGGAAAGCGCTTGACCAGTTTGCCGTAACTGATGGCGGTAAACAGCACGCCCGCCAGCGCCAGCAAATAAGAGGCTGGCACGTGGCCGTTGCTGATACCGGATACAATGCCGAAGGTGTCGAACACGGTCATCGGGGTCAGATAGGCCAGGCCCATCATCACCACCTGCCAGAGTTTGAGCGATTTGCGCAGCTGCGGACGCGCCGCGGCAACGTTGAGATCGTAGTTAATCGCCATCGCGCGTCCCCCCTTTCGTCTCTGTGATTCGTCGCGAAACAGAGGCCGGAGGGAGTCGTCGTGACGCGCGCTGAAAACGCGGATGAAGCAAAGCTCCGGGCGCGGGCCCGTAGTTACTGCGGCTCAGGCGGGTGCCCGCGCGCAGCGGACAGACATAAAGTGGCACCATCTCAATATCCTCGTAACGTATCCTGAACGTCGTCTGTAAACCGCTGTCGCGCGCTATTCCTTCACGCGGCACCGGAAAAGCCGGCGCGACAGGCCCGGCGAGCTTTTGCCGCGGCCTTCTGTGGCGCGGCATGGTGCGTACTGAATCCGCTTTGGGTATTAACAACCTGTAGCCTGGATAACGCCCGCCTGCCATAAAGCGGGTGAAAGTTTCAGGCCAGCCGTCAGGCGTTTTTCAGCATCCACTCAATTTCCGTTTCGGTGATGAGCCGCTCAAACTGGATAAGCTCGTCGTTCTTGCAGGCGTGAAACACCTCGCAAAAACGCGCGCCCAGCCGCTCGCGCATCGCCGGATGAACCTGGAATTCATACAGGGCGTCGCTCTGGCGGATAGGAAACGGCGCTCCTTCCTGCTCCAGACCGTTGCCCTCCACCGCCTCTGGCAGCGGTAAGTCGTTTTCCAGGCCGTGCACTATACCTGCAAGTACCGCAGACATCACGAGATAAGGGTTCGCATCCGCGCCCGCCACGCGATATTCCACGCGGTGGCTGTCGCGATCGCCGCAGGGAATGCGCAGCGCGACGGTGCGGTTGTTGTGGCCCCACGAGGCCTGAGTCGGGACATACATTCCCGGCTGGAAACGGCGGTAAGAGTTAACGTTTGGCGCAAGCAGCGCCATTGAGGCGGGCATCATGTCGATCATCCCGGCGAGCGCCTGCTTAAGCAGCGCGGAATCGTCACCGTCGGGGAGCGCCAGCACATTCTGCCCATTATCATCAACGATGCTGATATGAATGTGCATTCCGCTACCGGCGTGCTCTTCATAGGGTTTAGCCATAAAGGTGGCCTGCATGCCGTGTTTTTCGGCCACCAGCCGCACGAGGCGCTTGAGCGCCAGCGCGTGATCGCACGCCTGTAAGACGTTATCGGTGTGATGCAGGTTAATTTCAAACTGGCCCGGCGAGGCTTCCGCCACCGCGCCGTCGGCAGGGATCTGCTGCATACGCGCCAGCTCGTCGATATCGCTTAACACATCAGCGAAGCGATCAAGATTATCGACTGAATAGACCTGGCTTTGCGTGTTGCGATCCTGAGTGCCGGGCGCGCACGGCGGCTGGAGATAGCCTTCGGCGTCACGCTGGCGGTCAATGAGATAGAACTCCAGCTCTACCGCTACCACGGGGTGCAGACCGCGCTGGCGCAGCTGCTGCCAGAGCCGGTTCAGCACGTTGCGCGGCTCAACGTCAAAGGGAGTACCATCTTCATCCTGCATGGTGAGCAGGAGCTGCCCGAGATACTCCGGGTCAGTGGCCGACGGCACCAGGCTTCCCAGTACCGGCACGCAGCGGCGGTCCGGCTCGCCGAGATCCTGCCCTAACCCCGCCTCTTCCACCACATTGCCCAGAATATCCATCGCAAAAACCGAAGCCGGGAAATAACAGCCTTTCTCGACTTTTAAAAGACCCGCCACAGGGATGCGTTTGCCGCGAAAACAGCCGTTGAGATCCGTCAGCATTACGTCGACATACTCGGTCAACGGGTAACGCTCAAGATAGGCATTCACTTCGCGGGCAAACGCACTGGTTCGCCTCTCTTCACTGTGATGCACAAAATTTTCTACTTCCACGATATTGGTTTCCATGATTCACCGCCGTTGTTGCAGATGCCGGTCCCGCAATCAGACCGTTCGATATAATTTCCACTTTTAGAATCTAGATGCAACAGAAATGTTTTTCAAATGTTAAATCTCGTTTGAATTTTGGTTACATCGCTGCTAGATTGAGAAAATATTGAACAGAAGGCGGTGCAAACGTAGCGTTTGTGCAGAATTTAGACCAGCGCGAGAGGACAGTATGGGCATTATATTTAACAGGCCGATGATAGGCGTCGTGATGTGCAGAAACAGTATCAAGGGGCACCCAAGCCAGACGTTACAAGAGAAGTACATTAACGCCGTGCTGAACGCTGGCGGCTTGCCGGTGCCCCTGCCTCATATCGTCGCTGAGTCTGTTCTTCTCGATCAGCTACTCGCTGAACTTGACGGCATTATGCTGCCGGGCAGCCCCAGCAACGTTCAGCCGCACCTGTATGGTGAAAACGGCGATGAGCCTGCCGCCGATCCCGGGCGGGACACTCTGAGCATCGCGCTGATTGAGCGCGCGCTGGAAAGGCGCATCCCCCTTTTCGCCATCTGTCGCGGGCTTCAGGAACTGGTTGTCGCCACCGGGGGGACGCTGTATCGTCGGCTGTTTGACGAGCCGGAACTGCTGGAACACCGCGAAGATCCTGAACTGCCGCTGGACCAGCAGTACGCGCCCTCTCACGAGGTGCAGGTAGTGCCGGGAGGGCTTCTTGGCAAACTGATACCGGGCTGCAACACGTTTTGGGTAAATTCGCTGCATGGCCAGGGCGCCCGCACGCTGGGCGCGCGGCTGCGTGTGGAAGCGCGCTCGCCGGATGGCCTTGTGGAAGCCGCAAGCGTTATCGATCACCCGTTTGCACTGGGGGTGCAGTGGCACCCGGAATGGAACAGCAGCGAGTACGCACTCTCGCGGCTGTTGTTTGAAGGTTTTATTACCGCCTGTCGGGGGTTTCGGGCCGAAAAGCCCCGACCCGCCTGACGTTACTATGAAGGAAGAGACTCTATGAGCGATGTCACCCTGGCGCCGGGGAAGCGTTTAGCGCAGATCCGCCAGCAACTGGGTTTGTCGCAGCGCCGCGTCGCTGAACTTTCCGGGCTTACGCACAGCGCTATCAGCACCATTGAACAGGACAAAGTGAGTCCGGCCATCAGCACGCTGCAAAAGCTGCTGAAGGTGTACGGGCTCTCGCTGTCGGAATTTTTTGCCGAACCAGAAAAACCGGACGAACCGCAGGTCGTCATTAATCAGGAAGATTTGATTGAGATAGGCAGCCAGGGCGTCTCGATGAAGCTGATTCATAACGGGAATCCGCATCGCACGCTGGCGATGCTGTTTGAAACGTACCAGCCCGGCACCACGACCGGGGAGAGGATCAAACACCAGGGTGAAGAGATTGGCACCCTGCTGGAAGGGGAAATCGTGCTGACCGTCAACGGCCAGACGTTCCACCTGACTGCAGGCCAGAGCTATGCCATCAATACCGGCATACCTCACAGCTTCAGCAATACCTCGGCCGGGATCTGTCGCATCATCAGCGCGCACACGCCCACCACCTTCTGATAACCGTTCAGCGCGTTCGGTTGGAAGAAGACGCCGGGCGCGCCTGACACGGGCCGCATCTGACCTGAGCTAAACGGGCTTTTTTCGCCTGCGGGCTTCTGCGTCAAAAATTCAGGCGGAACCGCCGCCTTACACGCGCTAACCCTTTGTAATCACAGGAGAGGCTATGGAATTTCACGATTTAACCTACTGGCAGAATAAGGCGGCGCGGCTGACTATCGAAGGCCGGCTATTTTATCAGGGCGACTACCGGGCGGCTGCCAGCGGCGACACTTTTAGCGTACTCAACCCGGCCACCGGCGAGCCACTTGCCGAAGTGGCGCGCGGGGCGAAGCGCGACGTGGACGCCGCGGTGGCGAGCGCCCGTGCGGTGTTCGAGCGCGGCGACTGGTCGCAGGCGGCTCCCGCTGCGCGCAAAGCGGTGCTCATGCGCCTGGCCGCGCTAATGGAGCAGCATCACGAGGAGCTGGCGCTGCTGGAGTCGCTCGACACCGGTAAACCGATTCGCCATAGCCTGCGTGATGATATTCCAGGCGCGGCCCGCGCGCTGCGCTGGTACGCCGAAGCGGTTGATAAACTCTATGGCGAGGTGGCACCCACCGATAACGCGTCGCTTGCGATGATCGTGCGAGAGCCGGTCGGCGTGGTGGCGGCGGTCGTGCCGTGGAATTTCCCGCTGCTGCTCGCCTGCTGGAAGCTTGGCCCGGCGCTTGCCGCCGGTAACAGCGTGGTGCTCAAACCCTCTGAAAAATCACCGCTCTCGGCGCTGCGCCTTGCGGGGCTTGCGCGTGAAGCGGGTCTGCCGGACGGCGTGCTGAACGTAATACCGGGCTTCGGCCACGAGGCGGGCCAGGCGCTCTCGCTGCACCCGGATGTGGACGTGATGACCTTTACCGGCTCCACCCGCACCGGCAAACAGCTTCTTAAAGACGCGGGCGAATCGAACATGAAGCGCGTCTGGCTCGAAGCGGGCGGCAAGAGCGCTAATATCGTTTTCGCCGATTGCCCGGATCTCGACCAGGCCGCGGCGTCGGCCGCCGCCGGGATTTTCTATAACCAGGGCCAGGTCTGCATCGCCGGTACGCGCCTGCTGGTGGAAGCCTCCATTAAAGACGCGTTTCTGGCGCGCGTGAAAGCACATGCGCAGAGCTTTACGCCAGGCGATCCGCTCGACCCGCAGACCACCATGGGCACGCTGATCGATGACGATCACGCCGCCAGCGTGCGCCGCTATATTGAGCTTGGCCAGGCGCAGGGCGCGACGCTGTGGCTCGATGGCCGCGCGCAGACGCACCCGGCCTGCATTGGCCCGACGATTTTTACCGACGTGGATAACCAGATGCGCGTCGCCCGCGAGGAGATTTTCGGCCCGGTGCTGGCGGTCACGACCTTTACCGGCGAAGAGGAAGCGCTGCGGCTCGCCAACGACAGCGACTACGGGCTCGGTGCCGCCGTCTGGACCCGCTCGCTCTCCCGCGCCCATCGCATGGCCCGACGCCTGAAGGCGGGCTCCGTCTTTATCAATAACTATAACGACGGCGATATGACCGTACCGTTCGGTGGCTATAAGCAGAGCGGCAACGGGCGCGATAAATCGCTGCACGCGCTGGAAAAATTCACCGAACTGAAAACCATCTGGATGAGCCTGGAGCACAATCATGACTGAACATGTAAACAGCTACTACGCCGCAAGCGCCAACCCGCACGCGCCCTTCCCGACGCTTACAGAATCACTCCAGTGCGATGTCTGTATTGTCGGCGGCGGCTATACCGGGCTTTCGTCGGCGCTGCATCTGGTGGAGCAAGGCTATGACGTGGTGCTGCTGGAGGCCGCGCGGATTGGGTTTGGCGCGAGCGGGCGCAACGGCGGCCAGGTGGTGAACTCGTATAGCCGCGATATTGACGTTATCGAGGCGCGCTACGGCGCAGAAACGGCGCGGATGCTCGGCAGCATGATGTTTGAAGGCGGCGAGATAATCCGCGAGCGCATTACGCGTTATGACATTCAGTGCGACTACCGCCCCGGCGGGATGTTTGTGGCGCTGAACCGCAAGCAGTATCTCGGGCTGATGGAGCAAAAGGCCAGTTGGGAGCGCTACGGCAATAACGGTCTTGAGCTGCTGGACGCCGACGCGGTGCGCAGCGAAATCGCGAGCCAGCGTTATACCGGCGCGCTGCTCGACCACAATGGCGGCCATATTCATCCGTTAAACCTGGCGCTCGGCGAGGCGGAGGCGATTCGCTCGCTCGGCGGTAAGATTTTCGAGCAGTCGGCGGCGGTGAGCATTACGCACGGCCAGCCTGCCGTGGTCAAAACCGCGCAGGGCCAGGTGACGGCGCGCTACGTGATTGTGGCGGGCAACGCCTATCTCGGCACGCGTCTTGAGCCTGCGCTCGCGCGACGCAGTATGCCGTGCGGCACGCAGGTGGTCACGACCGAGCCGCTGACCCCGGACGTGGCGGCGTCGCTGCTGCCGAACAATTATTGCGTCGAGGACTGCAACTATCTGCTCGATTATTACCGGCTGACGGCGGATAACCGCCTGCTCTACGGCGGCGGCGTGGTCTACGGCGCGCGCGACCCGGATGACATCGACCGGCTGATTATGCCGAAGCTTTTGAAGACGTTCCCGCAGCTGAAAGGCGTGAAGATCGATTATCGCTGGACGGGGAATTTCCTGCTGACGCTCTCGCGGATGCCGCAGTTCGGGCGGCTTGAGAACAACATTTATTATATGCAGGGCGACAGCGGCCACGGGGTGACCTGTACGCACCTTGCCGGCAAGCTTATCTCCGAGGCGCTGCTCGGCGACGCCGAGCGTTTCGACGCGTTCGCGACGCTGCCGCATTATCCGTTCCCCGGCGGGCGCTCGTTTCAGATCCCGTTTACCGCGATGGGTGCCGCATATTACAGCCTGCGGGACCGGCTGGGCGTGTGACTGGTACGGTGGGTGCGTAATTGAAACGGTGGGTGCGCTTCGCTTACCCACCCTACAAACCACGCGGCGCCGATGTTGGTGGTTTTGCTCCGGCTTAAAAAAATCGGCTTCGCCGTTTCGCCGCAAACACGGTGGGTGCGCTTCGCTTACCCACCTTACATCTAACGTGCGGCCCAATATCGTAGGGCGGGTAAGCAACGCGCACCCGCCATCCAGCATTATGGAGAACGCCTGGGCCGGGTGATATATACAAGGACGGTGAACACGTTCCGTTCGCCATAATGTTCCCTTTATATGGATGCTCGTTTCACGCGAACGTGCAAAGGGGGCTCGCCGCCGCCCCCTTTGCAATCCCGGCTCCCGGCGGAAAATCGGCCCTGATGGGCCGATTTTTTTTGAGCCGGAATAAAACCATCACCTTACCGTTTGTTTTGTGGCGGGTTAAAAAAACGGTGGGTGCGCTTCGCTTACCCACCCTACGAACCACGTGACGCTGATGCCGCCATCACATCCATTCCTCTTCCTTTATTACACGCAAAAAAAAGCCGCCCCGTGTGGGGCGGCTGTTCTCATTGCGTGTTATCAGAAGCTGACTTTCAGCGTCACCTGGCCACCGTAGCCGCCGGTACCGGCGTCGTCGATGGTTTTGGTGTAACCGGCGCGAACGCCGAGCGTCACGTTGTCGCGGATCTGGCCGTCGATACCCACATCCAGCGCGGCGGCGGTGCCGTCCTGATCCGGATTGAAGGAGACCTCGCTGCCTGCCACACCCGGCGCGCTCACGTTAACGTCACCTTTGGAGTCAAACGTCTGGATAAAGGACGGACGCACCCACCAGCTTACCGGCGGCGGGTTGCCGCTCTCTTTCAGCGTCGCGTTGTTGCCAAAGCGCAGACCGGCACGCACCTGCTGGCTGTGACCGTCGCCGAACTGCACATCAGCAGCATCGTCGTTACCATCTTTCAGGTTCACGCCGCGGTACTGGTATTGCACCTGCGGTTCGAGCACCAGGCCGCTGCCGATATCAAACGGCAGACCGGTTTCGAAGGAGCCCACATAGCCCCAGCCGTGCGTTTTCATGCCGTCGCCGTCGCGCGGGTTGGTATCGAAGTTATGACGCGTACCCTGCGCCACCACATCAACCCACCAGCCGCTCTCATGCACGCCATTGACATACAGACCGGCGCTGTACGCGTCGTCACGCACCGTACCCGCTTTCGATTTCTCGCTGCGCTGAACGTCGATAGCCGACAGACCTGCCGCACCGTAGATGCCGACACCCCATTCCATCGAGGATGCCTGGCCTCTCCACAGATCGCTACCGATCTGCAGGAAGGTGTAGCCGCCTTTGCTTTCCGGCGTGTTGCCGTTACGCAGATCCGCACCGCCATGATCGTGGCTCAGCTGGCCTGCCTGGAAGCGCGCCCACAGGTTGCTGCCATCTTCAGACGGGCTGCGTGCCGCGTAGCGACGGCTGTCGAGCGAGCCAAGCAGCGCGCTGTCGTAGTCCATCGCCTGCGCATACAGCGAGGTGTAGAGATACATGGCTGAACGGTAGTTCTGCGGGCCGTTTTCATCGCCGCTACCGGACGCGGTCGTCAGATACCAGCTTTCGTTGCCAGCGCCCTGACGCAGGCTGTAGTTATACGCCCCCGCCTGCAGGTTGTTGGCAAGGCTGAACGCATCGTCGGTGGTGGTCGCACCGTTGATGGCATTCACAACCTGGATGCCGTCGCCGGTGGTGCGTGCACCGAGGCCACCCTGATTACGGATAGCGATGCGGGTGTTGCCGGTCGCGGTGCCGCCGTCAAGGATCAGGCTGTCGGTGGTCGCCGTACCGCCCTGAAACAGGGTGTTCAGGGTGATCGTACCGCCGTTACCTGTCAGATTAGTAACCGTCAGGGTTTTCGGAACGAACGCGCCCGTCGGTGCCTGGTAATCGATGGAGCCGCCGAGCGTCAGGTTGTCCAGCAACGAGTTGCCGGTCATCAGCCAGGTGGAGCCAGCGTCAACGGTCAGATCGGTCGGGTCAATCATACCGGTGAGCGAGGTGCCGTTGGTCAGTTGCAGCGAGGTGCCGAGCTGCGCGATAACGTCCGTCACCGCTTCGAGGCCGCTGAAGACCAGCGTACCGCTCTGCAGCCAGGTGCCGCCGGTCTGCTTCAGAATACCGCTGACGGTCAGTTTGCCGTCGCCGTCTTTGTACAGGCTGCCGGTGCCGTTGATATTTGCGGCAATGGTGTTGTCGCTCTTATCGGTGGTCACGCTCAGCTTGCCGGTATTGGTGACGTTGCCCGCGATGGCCGAGCCATCTTTCAGCGCGGTGGTGCCGGTCAGGATACCGCCATCCGCCACGTTGAGTTTACCGCCATCCTGCACCACGGTGTTGTTGGCGATACCGTCTGCTGCAACAGTCAGCACGCCGCCGCCTTCCAGCAGTACGCTGTTCGCCAGTTTATTGGCGATAGAGAACTGACCCAGCGCGTTGGTGCCGTTAACCGTTGTGTCGGTGCCGGCGATAATGCCCGCGCCGCTGTTAAGATCGATGTTGGTCGCTTCGGCCGCATCCGCCACCGCCAGCATACCGCCCTGGTGAATGATGGTCTGGTCGGCGACACCGCCTTTACGGATGTACTGTACGCCGCCTTTGGTCACGGTGGTCGCGATAGCCGTACCGCCCAGCGTCACGCTCTGGCTGCCGTTTTCGCTGACGGTGGAAGACGCCACCGTACCGCCGTTATTGACGACCTGATCGCCCACCACGGTGTTGTCGATGACAATACCGCCTTCATTGACGTTCTGGATCCCGCCCGCCTTGATGATGGTCGAAATCACCGTACCGCCGCTGTTGACGTTCTGCGTACCGCCCAGATTGATGGTGGTGCTGGTCGCCGTACCGCCGGTCAGCACGTTCTGAACGCCGCCGTATTCAATATTGGTATTGAAAGCCTGGCCGCCGTTGTAGATATTCTGCGCAGTGCGGCCATACAGGCTGGTGTTTTTCGCCACACCGCCGCGGTAGACGTTCTGTACCGCGTCAGCCGCGAGTTCAGCGCCATCAGCGGTACCGCGCACGTTCTGTACGGAGCCGTTAATCAGCACGGTATTCTCAGCCGTAGCGCCCGCGCCGATGTTCTGGACAGCGCCGGTATCCATACTGGTGTTCACGGCGCGACCGCCGCTCAGCAGGTTTTGCTCGCCGCCGCGGTTATTGGTTTCGGTAACCACCGCGCCGTTGTAGACGGTCTGTTTCGCATCGTCGTTCAGCCAGGTTGAGGTGACGTTCGCGCCTGCATACACGCGCTGTTCGCCATTCTCATACAGTTCGGAGCCGATAGACGTCCCGTAAACATCCATCACGCCGTTGTCGAAGACCATCGTCACGTCTGCCAGGGCGTCTTTGTTTACGCGCTGGTAGCCGTTGTTTTGCAGAATGGTCACGATGGAGTGGCCGTCCACAATCTGCGTGCCTTCCACGACAGTGAAATCGGTGGTGCCGCCGGTAAAGACGTTTTCTCTGCCGCCCGTGGCGATGGTGCCGCCGTAGGTGTAACCGCCGGAATTAACGTTCTGAACGCCGCCTTTCTCGACGCGGGTGTCGAAGGCTTTACCGCCGCTGCCGATATTCTGGGTGCCGCCCAGCAGTCGGGTCGCCAGCGCCTGCGCGCCGTTGTTGACGTGCTGCTCGCCGCCGTTCATCACGGTAGAGATAGCGACCGCCGAGTTAGCCAAAATCTGGGTGCCGCCGGCGTTAATCACGGTGCTGCGCGACCAGCCGTACGGGTCGACAATCTGCTGCCCGCCGTTGTTAATCACCGCGTCGAACGACTGACCATCGACGCGCTGGACGCCGCCGCTGTTGACCAGCGTGCCTTTCGCGTGACCGCTCGCCATGATGAGCTGCACGCCGCCGTCGCTGATGCTGGTGCCGGACGCGGTGCCTTCAACCAGCTGCGTGCCGCCGCCAAAGACGGTGCCGTCAGACGCCGCGCCGCCCAGTTTCACGTGCTGGACGCCGCCGCTGTGAACGATAGAGCCCGCCGCCAGACCGCCCACATTCACGATTTGCAGGCCGCCGTCGTTGATGACCGCAGAGATAGCCGTGCCGTCAACCGCCTGGGTGCCGCCCTGGTTGATTTGCGCGTCCACCGCTTTCCCGGTTTCCTGCACGAGCTGCGTGCCACGGTCGCCAATGCTGGTGCCGGACGCTGTACCCGCCACCACCTGGGTGCCGCCTGCGAAGATTTTCGCAGTAGACGACGCGCCGCCTTTGTTGATGTGTTGCAGGCCGCCGCTGGTGACGATAGATCCGCGCGCCAGGCCGCCGTTGTTGATAATCTGCGTACCGCCATCTTTCACGACCGCGGACGTCACGGTACCGTCGACGCTCTGTACGCCGCCGCGGTTCACGTGAGTATCGTTCGCCATCCCGGTTTTGGTGACGAGCTGAACACCGCCGTCGCTGATGCTGGTGCCGGACGCCATGCCCGCAACCACCTGAGCGCCGCCGCCAAAGATAACGCCATCGGACGACGCGCCGCCGAAGTTAATATGCTCCAGACCGCCGCTGTTAACCGTGGTGGCACGCGCCAGACCGCCGCTGTTGACGAGCTGGATGCCGTCTTTATTCACGACCGCCGAGGTGGCCGTGCCGTCAACGCGTTGCAGACCGCCCGCGTTCACCAGCGATGCGAAAGCCAGACCGCCGGTTTTCACATGCTGAATAGCGCCCTGACCGATAACGGTACGACCCGCCGTACCGGAGACCGACTGAATGCCGCCGAGCAGCACGGAATCTGACGCCGCGCCGCCCAGTTTCACATCCTGAACGCCGCCGCTGCGCACCACGGTGCTGTTGGCGTGGCCGCCGTTCTGCACCAGCTGTACGCCGCCGTCGTTGATGGTCGCGTAGTTGGCGGTACCATCGACATTCTGCAGACCGCCGCTGTTAACGGTCGCGCTAACCGATTTACCGGTCGCTTCGATATGCTGCTCCGCGCCAGAGTCGATCTGCGTGTTGGACGCGGTGCCCGCAAGCTGCTGCACGCCGCCAAACAGATGCGCGTCGGCAGAGGCGCCGCCCACGGAGACGTGTTGCAGACCGCCGCTGTTGACCTGGGTGTTTTTCGCCAGGCCGCCGCTGTTAACAATCTGGGTGCCGCCGTCTTTGACGATGGCGGAAATCGCCGTGCCGTCAACGGCCTGAGTACCGCGATTGTTGATTTGCGTGCCGGTCGCCTGGCCTGTCACCTGCACCTGCTGCGAGCCGCCGTCGTTCACGCTGGTGCCGGATGCGTTGCCGGAAACCTGCTGGATGCCGCCGCCGAAGACGACGCTGTCAGAGGCGGAGCCGCCTTCTGCCACATACTGCAGGCCGCCGCTGTTGATCGCCGTGCTGTCCGCTTTGCCACCGCGGTTAACGAGCTGAATGCCTTTGTCATTGATGGTGGTGGTTTTTGCAGTACCGTCGACGCGCTGCAGACCGCCTGCGTTAATGAGCGTGCCGGAGGCATTCGCGCCCACCTGCACATGCTGCACGCCGCCGTCGCCGATGATGGTGTCGCCCGCCGTACCCGCCAGTTGTTGCGTGCCGCCAAGCAAAATGGAGCCCGAGGCCGCGCCGCCGAGTTTCACATCCTGCACGCCGCCGCTGCGCACCACGGTGCTGTTGGCGTGGCCGCCGGTCTGAATCAGTTGGGTGCCGCCGTCGTTCACGGTGGCGAAATTCGCGGTGCCGTCCACGTTTTGCAGGCCGCCGCTGTTGACCGTCGCGCTGACAGAAAGGCCTGTCGCTTCGATATGCTGTTCGCCGCCAGCGTCAATCTGCGTGTTAGACGCGGTGCCCGCGAGCTGCTGCGTACCGCCAAAGAGATGCGCATCGGCAGACGCGCCGCCGAGCGACACATGCTGCAGGCCGCCGCTGTTGACCTGGGTATCTTTCGCGAGACCGCCCTTGTTGACGAGCTGAGTACCGCCCTCTTTCACCACGGCCGAGATTGCCGTGCCGTCAACGGCCTGGGTACCGCGATTGTTGATCTGGGTGCCGATCGCTTTACCGGTCACCTGCACCTGCTGGGAACCGCCGTCGTTCACGCTGGTGCCGGACGCCATGCCGGAAACCTGCTGAATACCGCCGCCAAAAACGGTGCCTTCAGAGGCCGCACCGCCCTGGGCGATGTATTGCAGACCGCCGCTGTGAACCGCGGTGTTGTCCGCAAGGCCGCCGCTGTTGACCAGCTGGATGCCTTTGTCATTGATGGTCGTGTCTTTCGCGGTCCCGTCGACGCGCTGCAGGCCGCCTGCGTTAATCAGCGAGCCGGACGCCGAACCGCCGGTTTTCACATGCTGTACGCCGCCGTCGCCAATGATGGTGCCGCCCGCGTTGCCCGCGAGCTGCTGCGTGCCGCCGAGAAGAATGGAGTCAGACGCCGAACCGCCGAGGGCCACGTCCTGAATGCCGCCGTCGCGCACCACGGTGCTGTTGGCATGACCGCCGGTCTGCACCAGTTGCACACCGCCGTCTTTGATAGTGGCGTAGTTGGCCGTGCCGTCGACATTCTGCAGACCGCCGCTGTTGACCGTCGCGCTCACGGAAAGCCCGGTCGCTTCGATATGCTGCTGTGCACCGGCATCGATCTGGGTGTTTGACGCCGTACCGGCGAGCTGTTGCGTGCCGCCGAAAAGATGCGCATCGGCAGACGCGCCGCCGAGCGACACATGCTGCAGGCCGCCGCTATTGACCTGGGTGTTTTTCGCAAGGCCGCCACGGTTGACTATCTGAGTACCGCCGTCTTTGACGATGGCGGAAATCGCCGTGCCGTCAACGGCCTGGGTACCGCGATTGTTGATTTGCGCATCGCGAGACTGACCACCAACCTGCACCTGCTGGCTACCGCCGTCGTTGATGCTGGTGCCGGATGCAGTGCCAGAAACCTGCTGAATGCCGCCGCCAAAGATCACGCCATCAGAGGAGGAACCGCCCGCGCTGACATACTGCACGCCGCCATTATTAACGGTGGTGTTACGGGCATAACCGCCGCGCTCCACCAGCTGATGGCCCCCGTCGTTGACCACGGCGGAGATGGACGTGCCGTCAACCGACTGCGTACCGCCATTATTGATAATGGTGGTGGTTGCCGTGCCGCTCGCCTGTACGTGTTGCTCGCCGCCATTGCCGACAACGGTATGCACCGCTGAACCGGCTACCTGCTGTACGCCACCCTCGAGAACAACCGTTCTCTGCGCCTGGCCATCTTTTTCCACGAACTGCAAACCGTCATTGATGACAGTGCCGTTCGCCACGCCCTGCTGGCGAACAATCTGAACGCCGCCATCATTCAGCGTGGTTTTCTGTGTCAGCCCGCCTGCGACAATCTGATTGCCCTGCGCGCCGATGATATGATTTGTCGTCGTCCCGCCGACCAGAACCTGCTGGGTGCCGTTCTGCACCAGCTCATCCTGTACCGACGAGGTGACATCGGGCGTGAACGCGAACGCGCCGCCGCTGGCAAGCGAACTCCCTACCGCTGCCGTCAACAACACCGCCCCGCTGGCGCGTTTGCCCTTCGCTCGCGTGAGCTCGGAGACCACAATAAACGCGCGCTGGACTTCACTCCACACCAGCCGGTAACTGCAATTAAGACTTCTCTTCATATTGATGCCCTCGAAACCCGCTCAGACGCCGTTATGCGGCATGCTGATTTGGGTCTGCCAATGCTGTTGTTTTGATGTCGAATGGGTTGCTTTTCAGGGAGATCAGCCGACGTAAGTGGCCAATCACCTGTTTACCCGTGATAAAACGCGTGCACTCGTACTGCCGGTCCGTGCCTTTGTGGCGCGGACACCAGAAATAGTCCTGATGGTCAAAATTAAGCCGCACGTCATCCCAGCAGCCGTTGCAGACGTGGGTATTGATGACCCGCCAGGGGGTATAAAACTCGCTGGCCGGCAGGCTGAAACCGCTAATCAGCACCACCGGAATGCGACAGCCCCAGGCAAGCCAGGAAAGACCGCTGCCGAGGCCGATGAAAAACTCTGCGTGTTCGAGCAGCGCCACGCGGTCGCGCAGCGGCAGGTTGCCGGTGAAATCTTCCGCACCGTGGGGGATTTTGTTCCAGACATAGCCGCGCCCGACAACACGCTCTTTGTCGATGCACAGCACGCGGTAGCCCTGCGCTTTCAGAAATTCGATCACCTCATGCCAGCCGGTGCCGTTATTCCAGAATTTGGCCTGGCTGGTGGATTGCGTGGCGATGCAGACATAGGGTTCGGCTATCTGGCGCGGGGAATGGACGCGCAGGTCCGGGACGATTTCGCTCGGGTCGACGCCCAGAATATGGCCTGCCGTGCGGTGCAACCCGACCGCGCGAAAATCAAACGGCTGCTTGTCAAGATCGCCCTGGAAGAACAGCCCGACGCGCCAGGTCGCGTAAGGCGGCTCGCGGTGCGTCCGCTGGCTTGCCCAGTTCTCCGGTGCGTAAAACTGCAACTGTGGGTAGACGGGCGCGAAAAGATCGATAATCGGCTGCGCCATCGTGCATTCCACCTGGCAGCCGTAAGTCTGACGAAAGCGTTCGGCATAGGGCACCCATCCCACAAGATCGCCCAGCGTGCCGGTGGGAAAGGAGATCAGCACCGTTTTGTCGCGCATATCGAGCGCGTGGTCGAGCAGCGGTTCGCTCTGCCCTTTTTTCCAGACCTGTAACCGAAACGGGACATAGTATTTCTTGGTACTAATTACCCAGCCTTCGGCGATATCACTCGCAAAAAGTATATTTCCCGTTTCGTCATCGCTTATTTCGACGCGCCAGTCACCTGCGGGAAGCAGCAGTCTGGCGCCGTCATTGAAATCGTACAAAATGCCTTCCGGACCCTGCTGTGTGGGTATTTCCGGGGGTAAAATAAAGGCGTAGCCATTACTGGCAGATGAAGAAAGCGTCATCGCCATACCTACCTTAATTATCAGTATCAGGGTTATGCTGCTATTAAATAATTAACCCAATGTGTTTCAGACACACGTCAACTCTCGGCGCGCTGTTGCCCGAGACAGTTATTTATCCGACATCTTTCCCGTTCCTTGAGCCATCTTAAAGCTGGTTTTAGTGTAGCTACATCGTTACTTATTGCAAATTTTTACCAAATATAAAAGTCCTTCTAAATCATATAGATGAAGAAATGTCACTCTGAGTGACTTTTCACTAAAGCTAAACTTTACAAGCATTTAGCTCTGCTATAGAGACACTCTTTTAGGATTATCCTTACCTTGCAATACGCAGATCAGGCTATTTTCGGGTAGGGAGAATATATTAACCGGGCGACAAGCCAGGCGCTAAAAACATATTCTTTGAAGGATTTCAATAGGACAACCGGAAGCTATAGGCTTTTTCTTAAGACAGATATTAGTAGGGATTGGTTACTGACAGCCATTAATTAATGAATAAAAAATAAACACCTACACCTGAAATCTTATGTGAATAATGATTTTTAGGATTAATGCATAAACGATAATAGATATTCCGAAACGTTTTGGGTTGATGAATATATTTTGAGCGTGTTGTTTTATAATTGCGAGCGCATTCACAAGACAGTTGTACAATAACGACGCGCCTATAACGTTTTGTCATCCTTCCTTAACGGGTAAGTAACAGAAACGAAGCGGTGGCAGCTTTTCCATTATGAAACAGCGTTTTTAATTCCTTTCTGTCCTGGTGGAAGCTATAATGCGGGCATTCTAACTTGAATGGTTTCAGCACATTGGATATCGCCTTTACCGTCGAACAATCACTCACTCGCCGCCTGGCTGAACCACAAGCACACTTTCTCCTGCACGCTTTTTTGATGTCACCTATCCTTAGGCTGTGGCATCACAACTTTCGCAACACAAGTTTACCCAAACGGCAGAGTACGCCGCAGGGCATGATTTCCATATCCTTCAACTAAAGATTAAGACTGTCATGAAAAAGACGAAAATTGTTTGCACCATCGGCCCGAAAACCGAATCCGAAGAAATGCTGACCAAAATGCTCGACGCGGGCATGAACGTGATGCGCCTTAACTTCTCCCACGGCGATTACGAAGAACACGGTCAGCGCATCAAAAACCTGCGCAATGTTCTCGCGAAAACCGGCAAGCAAGCCGCCATTCTGCTGGACACGAAAGGCCCGGAAATCCGCACCATCAAACTGGAAGGCGGCAACGATGTCTCCCTGAAAGCGGGCCAGACCTTTACCTTTACCACCGACAAATCCGTTGTCGGCAACAGCGAAATCGTTGCGGTGACCTACGAAGGCTTCACCAAAGACCTTTCCGTCGGCAACACCGTGCTGGTGGATGACGGCCTGATCGGCATGGAAGTCACAGCCATCGAAGGCAACAAAGTCATCTGTAAAGTGCTGAACAACGGCGATCTGGGTGAAAACAAAGGCGTTAACCTGCCGGGCGTTTCCATCGCGCTGCCGGCACTGGCTGAAAAAGACAAGAAAGACCTGATTTTCGGCTGCGAGCAGGGCGTCGACTTTGTGGCGGCCTCCTTTATTCGTAAACGCTCTGACGTCGAAGAAATTCGCCAGCACCTGAAAGCGCACGGCGGCGAGCACATCCAGATCATCTCCAAAATCGAAAACCAGGAAGGCCTGAACAACTTCGACGATATCCTCGAAGCGTCTGACGGCATCATGGTCGCGCGTGGCGACCTGGGCGTGGAAATCCCGGTAGAAGAAGTGATCTTCGCGCAGAAGATGATGATCGAAAAATGTATCCGCGCGCGTAAAGTCGTTATCACCGCAACGCAGATGCTGGATTCCATGATTAAGAACCCGCGTCCGACCCGCGCTGAAGCAGGCGACGTGGCGAACGCCATTCTCGACGGCACCGATGCTGTGATGCTGTCCGGCGAATCCGCGAAAGGCAAATACCCGCTGGAAGCGGTAACCATCATGGCGACCATCTGCGAGCGTACCGACCGCGTGATGACCAGCCGTCTGGAGTTTAACAACGACAGCCGTAAACTGCGTATCACTGAAGCCGTCTGCCGCGGTGCGGTAGAAACGGCCGAGAAGCTGGAAGCGCCGCTGATCGTGGTGGCGACCGAAGGCGGTAAATCCGCGAAATCCGTTCGTAAATACTTCCCGGACGCGACTATCCTCGCGCTGACCACCAACGAACTGACCGCGCGTCAGCTGGTGCTGAGCAAAGGCGTGGTGCCGCAGCTGGTGAAAGAGATCTCTTCTACGGATGATTTCTATCGTCTGGGTAAAGATGCCGCACTGGAAAGTGGTCTCGCGAAGAAAGGCGATGTGGTGGTAATGGTCTCTGGCGCACTGGTACCGAGCGGTACGACCAATACCGCGTCTGTACACGTCCTGTAATAATATCCACCTATTTTTATGTATGATTAAAAAAGGCGCCGCGAGGCGCCTTTTAATTTGGCTTAAATAGACGCTGTGAATAAAAAAGCAAATCGGATTTCACTATTTAAGATTGTTTTTTTCTAAGATGAATCCGATGAAAGTTAGCTGTTTTCCCTCAATTTTTTTAATGATCCGCGTAAGGTCGATGCTTCTTTGAGCGAACGATCAAAATTAAGCGTATTCCCATCAAAAAAATATTCTCAACCTAAAAAACTTTGTGTAATACTTGTAACGCTACATGGAGATTAACTCAATCTAGAGGGTATTAATAATGAATCGTACTAAACTGGTACTGGGCGCGGTAATCCTGGGTTCTACTCTGCTGGCTGGTTGCTCCAGCAACGCTAAAATCGATCAGCTGTCTTCTGACGTTCAGACTCTGAACGCTAAAGTTGACCAGCTGAGCAACGACGTGAACGCAATGCGTTCCGACGTTCAGGCTGCTAAAGACGACGCAGCTCGCGCTAACCAGCGTCTGGACAACATGGCTACTAAATACCGTAAGTAATAGTACCGTGTGAAAGAAAAATGGCGCACATTGTGCGCCATTTTTTTTGCCTGTCTCCTGCCCTCTCGCCTCTTCTGTTTTTACGCTCTGCGCTGATAACCAAAATCCGATGCCATAAACTTCCCCATCACCGGGTTGCAGCCAGACACGATCAATGAATCGTTACGCGCCCTGCTGTGGGCTCTGCCGCCTCAGAGAGCGTCTCACCGCCTGACGGCATCACAGCCGCTTTCACGCTCTGTATCGTCGTCACGGGCGCAGGCGTCGTGCTGTGTGCATCCACCTGAACGGGATAGCCCGCCCTGCGCGTCAGCGCGTTATCCACCGCCACCGCGTCGGTGCCTGCGTCATCAATAAACTGTCCGAAAGCGGCGTTAATCGCCACGGGCATGGTCTGCGGATTATCGGCATCGCTGCGTGAGAGCGGCTGGTGCACTTCCACGTAGCGCCGTCCGTCCGGCTCCGTTGAATATTTCACCGGTTCATTGATGATTTGCACCCGCGTGCCCCACGCCACCTGGGTAAACAGCGATTTGATATCGGCGGCGCGCATACGGATACAACCTGAACTTGCGCGCAGCCCGATACTGCTGCGGGCATTGGTGCCGTGAATAAGATATTCGCCGCCACCCTGCTGTAAACGCAGCGCAAAGCGCCCTAATGGGTTATTTGGCCCGGCGGGTATCACAGCAGGCAGCGTGATGCCCTGCGCCTGTGAGCGCGCGCGCATGGCGGCGGTTGGCGTCCAGGTCGGGTTGGGGATTTTCTGGATGATGCGCGTGGTCATGACCGGCGTTTCGCGCCCCGTCAGGCCGATGCCTATCGGATAGACCTCCACGCGGTTCTCGCCTGGCGGATAGTAGTAAAGGCGCAGCTCAGCGAGATTAACCACTATCCCCTCGCGCGGCGTGTCGGGCAGCAGCATCTGCGAGGGGATCGTCAGCTCGCTGCCGGGCATCGGCAGATAAGGGTCAACCGTATTATTAGCTTCCAGCAGTAACAGCACGCCGGTCTGATATCGCTCGGCGATTTTCTCAAGGCTTTGACTGTTTGCAGGAACAAGCCAGGTCTGGTTCTGGCCAATCAGGCGGCTGCCGGGCGGCGGGAGCAGGTAATCCACCGCCGACGCCTGCGTCGCGCCCATCAGCAGCAGCGCGAACAGCGGGAAGGAAAAAATCGGTTTCATAAGCACGACCTGTTTTCACCGGCGAGGCCGGAATGCAGAACATCCGCGAGGCCGCAGAGGCCACGCGTGACGAGGAAAAGCCGTGCTTTAAGATTAGCTCAGGTCGGCGGCTTTCGCGCGAATCGCGCGGATCATCGCCTCTAAGCCCTGAGAGCGGGACGGGGTGAGGTGCTGGGTAAGCGACATCTCTTCAAACCACGGACGCACATCGAAGTTTACGATGTCCTGCGCCGTCATCTGCTGGTAGAGCGCGAACACCACGGCGATAAGCCCTTTGACGATGGCGGCATCGCTGTCGCCGCGCATCTCAATCACGCCGTTCTCGCCTGGGTTCATCACAATCCAGACCTGGCTCTGGCAGCCCTGAATGCGGTGCGCGGGCGTGCGCTCGGCGTCATCAAGCGGTGCCAGGCGCTGCCCCAGCTCGATGATATAGAGATATTTTTCTTCCCAGTTGGCGCAGCGGTTGAAGTTACGCAGCAGTTTTTCTTTTTCCGGCAAACCAGCCATTCTCGCTCCTTTTAGCCTAACAAACGATGAATGCGGATAAGCCCGGCCACCAGCCGGTCCACTTCATCTTCGGTATTGTACATCGCGAGCGACGCGCGACACATCGCAGGCACGCCGTAAAACTCCATCAGCGGCATCGCGCAGTGATGGCCGGTGCGTACCGCAATACCGTAATTATCGAGAAAACTGCCCACGTCATAGGCGTGGTGCTTGCCAAGATTAAACGCGATAACGCCAAGGCGCTCCTGTGGGCCATAAATCTGTAAGTCCGGCACCGCCTGCAACTCGCGCAGCGCATACGCCATCAGCGTGCGCTCGTAATCGTGAATATTCTCAAGGCCAATGGCATCGACATAATCCATCGCCGCGCCAAGGGCGATAATGCCGCCCGTGTTCGGCGTTCCGGCTTCAAACCGCCACGGCGCTGCCGCCCAGGTGGTGCCTTCGGTCAGGCTGACGGTCGCGATCATCGCCCCGCCCCCTTCCCACGGCGGCATCGCCTGCAGAATCTCTTCTTTGGCGTAGAGAATGCCGATCCCGGTCGGCCCGTAAAGCTTATGGCCAGAGAAGAGATAGAAATCGCAGTCCAGCGCCTGTACGTCTACTTTGTGGTGCATCACCGCCTGCGCGCCGTCCACCAGCACTTTGACGCCCGCCTGGTGCGCCGTCGCGATAATGTCCGCGATCGGGTTTTCGGTGCCGAGCACGTTAGAGACGTGCGTCACCGCCAGCAGGCGGGTGCGCTCGTCCATCAGCGACGGCAGTTTATCGAGCTGTAGCGTGCCGTCCTGGTTAATCGGCAACACGCGAAGCTCAGCGCCGGTACGCGCGCAGAGCATCTGCCAGGGCACGATATTGGCGTGATGCTCCATCGCCGTGACGATCAGGTTATCGCCCGCGTGCAGCTGGCTGTCGCCCCAGCTGTTCGCCACCAGGTTTATCCCCTCGGTGGTGCCGCGCACAAACACAATCTCTTCCGGCAGACGCGCGTTAATGAACTGCGCGGCGCGAGTGCGCACAGCTTCCATACGCTGGGTCGCGTCCGCACTCAGGGTATGGATACCGCGATGCACCGCCGCGTAGCCGTGGCGGTAGAACTCCGCCTCAGCCTCAATCACCGCCGTCGGCTTCTGCGCGCTGGCGGCGCTGTCGAGATAGGCCAGCGGCTGGCCGTTAACCTCGCGCGTCAGCACCGGGAAGTCGCTGCGGATCTGCTGTAGAGAAAAACTCATGCCTCTCCCCCTGCAAAGCGCTGGCCGATACGCGCCAGCACCTGCTGTTTCAGCGCTTCGTCGTGGATGCTTTCGGTCAGCTCCGCGGCAAAGGCGTAAATGATCATCTGCTGCGCCGCCTGTTCGTTAATACCGCGCGAGCGCAGATAGAACATCTGTTCGTCGTCGATGCGACCCACGGTAGCGCCGTGGCTGCATTTCACGTCATCGGCGTAGATTTCCAACTGCGGTTTGGTGTCCACTTCCGCCAGCCTGCCGAGCAGCAGGTTGTTGTTGGTCATCTGGCCGTCGGTTTTAATGGCGTGCTGCGCCACTTTAATCAGCCCGTTAAATACCGCGCGGCCTTTGTCGCGCACGATGGTTTTATGCAGCTGGCGGCTGTTGCAGTAGCCTTTGTTGTGCTCAAGCCAGGTGCGGGTGTCGCACACCTCGTTATTCACCGGCAGCGCCAGACTGTTCACGCGAAGCGTAATGTTCTCGCCGTTGAGCTGCGTGCTGGTGTTGTGGCGCAATACGCCCGCGCCCAGCAGATAGCTGCTGCTGGCGGCATGGGCATCCTGCGACACGATTAAATCGTTATGCGCGAAGTGCCAGCTCACCGGGTTTTCAAACGCGAGCTTGTAGTGATTAAGCTGCGCGTTAGCGCCCACCTGCATGGTCAGGCGCGCGCCGGTGAAGTGCGGTTTTTCGTCACGGCTGACGTAATGCTCGATAACCGTCGCCTGCGCGCCTTCGGCAAGCTCCAGATGATGACGATAATGCACGGTGTTGATTTCATCGCCCGCACGGCCCGCGCTGATGTGCATCAGGAGAAGCGCTTTTGACGGCTTCTGGTTACGCGCCACGTGGATATGCGTCACGCTCTGCGCCAGGCTTTCGGTCAGGTGTAAAAATGCCTCCGGCTGCACCGGCGTGGTCAGCCCGCGGCGGCTGTCGTTCACGCTTATCTCAAAGCCGCTGTTGTCCGTCGCGTCGCTCAGTTCCGGCACGAAGTGACCATCGATGAACACGAGACGCAGCGCGTCAACGGGCAGCGCCAGCGTGCTCAGTGCCTCACGGCTCAGCGCCTCGGCAACCGGCACCACGAAATCGTGCTTCAGCAGGCCGTCGAGCGGCGTGTATTTCCAGTCTTCATGTTTACGGGTCGGAAGGCCGAGGCGCAGCAGCTGTTGCAGATGCTCGCGCGCCTCTTCTGAGCGCTCCCCGCCCTGCGCTTCAAACAGGCGATGCCACTGTTGCAGCGCGTTACTGCTGTTCGGTAAGCCAGCCATAGCCCTGCTCCTCCAGCTGTTTGACCAGAGAGAAGTCGCCAGACTTCACGATGCGCCCCTGGTAGAGCACATGGACGAAATCGGGCTTGATGTAGTCCAGAATGCGCTGATAGTGGGTGACGATGATAAATGAACGCTTACCGTCGCGCAGCGCGTTCACGCCTTCGGAGACGATTTTCAGGGCGTCGATATCCAGGCCCGAGTCGGTTTCATCGAGAATACACAGGTCCGGCTCCAGCACCGCCATTTGCAGAATGTCGTTACGCTTTTTCTCACCGCCGGAGAAACCCACGTTAACGGAACGGGTCAGCAAGTCTTCCGGCATTTGCAGCAGCTTGATTTTCTCTTCCATCAGATCCTGGAAATCGAAACGATCAAGCTCTTCCTGGCCGCGATATTCGCGTACCGCATTCAGCGCGGTTTGCAGGAAGAACTGGTTGCTGACGCCCGGAATTTCTACCGGATACTGAAACGCCATAAAGATGCCTTCGCCTGCGCGCTCTTCCGGCGACAGCTCCAGCAGATCTTTGCCTTTGAAACGCACTTCGCCGCCGGTGATTTCATAATCTTCGCGCCCGGCAAGCGTCGCGGACAGCGTACTTTTGCCGGAGCCGTTCGGCCCCATGATGGCGTGTACTTCCCCCGGTTTTATTTCAAGGTTTAAACCGCGCAGGATCGCCTTCTCTTCCACACTGACCTGTAAATCTTTGATGCTTAACATGTCTTATCCTTTTTCTTACCTTAGCCGACGCTGTGCTCAAGGCTAATGGCTAATAATTTTTGCGCTTCGACCGCAAATTCCAGCGGCAGCTCTGAGAAGACATCCTTACAGAAGCCGTTAACGATCATGGAGATAGCGTCTTCTTCGCTGATCCCGCGCTGCAGGCAGTAGAACAGCTGGTCTTCGCCGATACGCGACGTAGTAGCCTCGTGCTCAAGCTGGGCGCTGTTGTTGCGGCACTCGACATACGGGAAGGTATGCGCGCCGCAGTCCGGGCCAATCAGCATCGAGTCGCACTGCGTGAAGTTACGGGCGTTGGTGGCGGTCGGCATAATTTTTACCAGGCCGCGATAACTGTTCTGGCTTTTGCCGGCGGAGATGCCTTTAGAGATGATCGTCGATTTGGTGTTTTTACCGATGTGGATCATCTTGGTGCCGGTATCCGCCTGCTGATGGCCGCTGGTCAGCGCCACCGAGTAGAACTCGCCGATGGAGTTGTCGCCGCGCAGGATGACGCTCGGGTATTTCCAGGTGATGGCCGAACCGGTTTCCGATTGCGTCCAGGACATCTTGCTGTTTTCGCCTTCGCACAGCGCGCGCTTGGTCACGAAGTTCAGGATGCCGCCGGTGTTGTTATCGCCGGGGAACCAGTTCTGCACCGTCGAATATTTCACTTCAGCGTCTTTATGGATGATGACTTCCACCACCGCCGCGTGAAGCTGGTAGCTGTCGCGCACCGGCGCGGAACAGCCTTCGATGTAGCTCACGTAGCTGCCTTCATCCGCCACCAGAATGGTGCGTTCGAACTGGCCGGTTTTCTCGGCGTTGATACGGAAATAGGTGGAGAGTTCCATCGGGCAGCGCACGCCTTTCGGCACGTAGATAAAGGTGCCGTCGGAGGCGACTGCCGCGTTCAGCGCGGCGAAGAAGTTATCGTTCGACGGCACGACGGTGCCGATGTATTTCTTCACCAGCTCCGGGTGATCGTGAATCGCTTCGCCGAACGAGCAGAAGATAATGCCCTGCTCCGCCAGTTTGTCGCGGTAGGTGGTGGCGACGGAAACGGAGTCAAAAATGGCATCCACCGCCACTTCCCGGCCTTCACGCACCGGTACGCCGAGCTGGTTAAACGCCTCTTCCACTTCCTGCGTCAGGTAGCTGTTATTGTTGCCGCCCGGCTGCTGCACCGCGCCCGGCTGTGACGCGCAGGCGTCGTCGCAATGGCCGCAGGAGGGGGCAGAATAGTAGCTGTAGTCCTGATAATTCAGTTTGTCGTAATGCGCGTGCAGCCAGTGCGGCTCTTCCATCTCAAGCCAGGCGCGATACGCGCTCAGGCGAAATTCGAGCATCCATTCAGGCTCGTTGCGTTTGGCTGAAATGGCGCGCACCACCTCTTCGCTGATGCCGTGCGCCAGTTCATCGGTCTGAAGCCGGGTAAAGAAGCCCTCTTTATAGTTCAGGGGGCCGCTCCAGGTGTTCACATCGTCAGTTGCTTCACTGTTACGGGACATAATTACTCCGCCTGGACCCCAAAACTTTCACCGCAGCCGCACGCGTGCTGCGCTTTAGGGTTATTGAATTTGAAAATCTGATTTAAGCCTTCGCGCACGTAATCCACTTCGGTGCCGTCGATAAACGGCATCGCCTGAAGCGGAACATAAAGCCGCGCGCCATCGGTCTCGAAAACGAGGTCTTCGTCTTTCGGCTCGCTGACGGTATCCAGCACATAGCCAAACCCGGCGCATCCGCTCTGTTTAACGCTAAGACGCACCCCCAGCAGACCCGGCTTCTGCGCCATTAAGTCGCGAATATGTCTGGCCGCGTCTGGGGTCATCGTCAGGCCCTGCCAGTTAAACTCGGCGGGGTTGAACGTACCGGTTTGTGATTCCATAGGTCTGCCTCCTGGAGTGAGTGCCTTTCGGGCGATAACGCTATGTTAGTGGTAATAATTCTCACTTCAACCTCTGCGCATCAGGGGTATTACCCTAAACGGCACTTTTTGAACACTTTCATTAAGCATAGACCCTCTCCGCAAGCGTGCAGAGGGCAAAAATGGCGGATGAAATTTTTTAATTATCAAAGGATTAACAAGCGAGACGAAGAGATTAAGCGGCAGCGTGAGCGCCTGAGGAAAAGATGTATCGTTTATACCTATTTATACTATAGATTCCTTGGGCAACGATAAATCAAACACTTATTTTTTCTGCGGACTGAAGAGTGTTGCGGACGAGCATGAACATAAGCGGGCATTGTTTCGCCTCAAACGTTCGCCTCAAACGTTCGCCTCAAAACACGCCCTGGGACGATTTTTGCCCGCAAATTTACTCCAAAGGCATGTCTGCCCCAAAATTCGCTTTTAAGCGTACACTTGTCTGTCACGCGCTTTTATCTCCCCAACACCCCGTGAAAGATATTTATCGGTTTATATCAGCCATGACTGCACATTCTGGAACACGTATTGTCTGCACAATGTCATTAAAGCGTTTTAACGAGCACATTCCCTCGGCATTTTTATCCTGACAGGAGGGTAACGTAAGCACAATCTTATGTGGGGAAGAGAACGATGAAGAAGACTTAAACTCTCGCATTTGTTGAAGGGTCTGATAAACAAAAGAAATTTGAATCCAGTCAGTATTATCACTCTCTCGTTTCCATCTTTCGAAAACCAGCTCACCGCCAGGAGGCGTATTATCAGGCTGCCCGGGTAAAGACCAGTTAAGATCGAATACCCCACTGAGATTGGCAATATTGGTGTCATGCCCCGCAATAAATAATAAAGAGACGGGCAATTTAATGCCGTAAGGATTTTCTGTTGCCCCATCACTGATTAATGCCCGGCTTATCAAATCGAGTAGCGGAGTCGCTCTGGTACGTGCAACGTCAGGCGTTCTTTGCAAAAGGTCAAACTGAGCATTATGCAGACGTAATAATTCTGTCCATTGTTTCTCGCCGTGAATTCGCCCCCATGCGACCTCTGGCATTCCCTGCGCCTCTTGCAACAGAAATATTTCCGTCAGCGTGGAAGACAGGCTCCATGCGCCGGATAATGAGACGTTATCTGGCGAAACGCTGAGTTCTGAAGGTAAGACTCCCGTGAGCGTGCAGCCCGGCTGACGTGGTGATTTGCATGCTGCTGACTGTGTGAAATTGAGCACCTGTTCCAGAGTACGAAAGGCAGAGTCATAACGCTGCGTGTACCGTTCAATATTTCCTTCCGCCCGTGCCAGAATTGCTGCCTGAGTCTTAGATACATTAAACGAGCACACACCTGTTTTTACTGGATTAAACAGGGGATCTTTTTTATCGACCTTTTTTTGATAATGAACTTTATTTTGACATCCCGGCGCAAATCCAGCCAGAAATGCCTCACCGGTTTTACGTGTGCGCTGATTGGTATCTGCAATAACGGCCACCTGATCGGGTGAAGGACATCCGTGGCTTTGCAGAACACCTTTATCGATGAGTACTTTCTTTTGGTATCGTCCCAGTTCGGTGACAAGCTCACCGCCCCGGGCCGTCAACCAGCCCAGCGGAACATCCCATTGAGGCCAGGGGTAAGGTGTGACCTCCTGCATTAACGGCGTAGACTTTGTTGGCGCTCTGACTCCGTGGCGACTGACTATCACTACGCGTTCAAGCTTCATTTTATCAGCCCCTTGCGCATGTAACGGGAAAACACCAGGCATCAAAATAAAAATGAAGAGGAATAAATGAAGAAATAGCGTTTTCATTGTCAGCCAACCTTATAGTTAAGGAACCATAAATAGCGAACACAGGAATTATTACCTTGTTATTTTATCACATCAGAACGCCTGACACGCCACTTTTCCAGTGGTTCTCCTTGTATAAGAGAGTGAGATCATTACCTGCGCCGCTATTATTCACCACTTTAAACAATCGCAAGCATGGATTATTTCAGGTTAAATACTTACCTGTGCCTCTGACAAAATCGGCGTGTGTGATTTAACTGATGACGTGATGACTTTTTATAGAAATAAAAAGGTGAAATAAGATGTTTAATAGAGTTTCACTATAAAAATGAAATCTACAGGCCACAATCAAAAGTAATAACAGTGAAAGCGCTGGGCAAACCAGGAAAAATCGGCAAACTGGCATGGAAATAATGAAAAAAAAGCGCCATCTCTGGCGCTTTTTATGCCGGAGCGAAATCTACACCACGGCCGTCGTCAGCCGTGATGAACAGCAGAGGCGCTCCTGCTCGTCGAAGATCTCTATCTGCCACACCTGATGACGCCGCCCGACATGCACCGCGCGGCAGACGCCGCGCACGCGGCCGCTGCGCACGCTGCGCAAATGGTTGGCGTTAACCTCAAGCCCGACGACATTCTGCTCGCCCTCGGTGCAGAGATAACCCGCCACCGAGCCGAGCGTTTCCGCCAGCACCACCGACGCGCCGCCGTGCAGCAGCCCAAACGGCTGATGCGTGCGGTGGTCCACCGGCATGGTGGCTTCAATCTCACGCTCATCAAGCCGGGTAAAGCGGATATCGAGCAGCCCGACCATATTATTCGCGCCCATGGCGTTGAGTGCGTCAAGCGTCGCGGTACGTTGCCAGATCATACAATCATCCCCAGAAGCGCCTGTAATGGATGGCGCACGCCGCTGCCCTCGATGCGTTTCACCTGGCTGCGGCACGAATAGCCCGTGGCGAGGCAGCGCGTGCGCGGCAGCCGCTGCATCGCCTGGTGCCAGGAGAGCTCATAGATACCGAGCGAGTTGGCGTGGTTTTTCACCTCATGGCCGTAAGTGCCCGCCATGCCGCAGCAGCCGACGTTCACGCCTTCAAGCTTCGCGCCGAATTTGGCGAAAATCGCGGCCCACTGCCCGGCAGTGCCCGGCAGCGCGGTCACTTCCGTACAGTGACCAAAGAGATACCACGGCTCGCCGCCCACGGGCGCGGCCGGACGATCCGCCAGCGCCGTGGTGAGCCACTCATGCACCAGTTGCACGTGAAACTCGCCGCGCGTCTCGCCAAGCGTCTGCTTATATTCATCGCGATAGCACAGCACCAGCGCCGGATCGACGCCCACCATCGGCATGCCGAGCGCCGCGACGCGGTTTAAGAAATCAGCCGTTTTGCGCGCGGTACGGGCGAAACGCTGGAGAAAGCCTTTGATGTGCTGCGCTTTGCCATTCGGCGAGAACGGCAAGACTACCGGCTGGAAGCCGAGCTTTTCGCACAGCCGCACGAAATCGGCCACTACCTGCGCGTCGTAATAGCTGGTGAACGGATCCTGCACCACCAGCACGGTGCGCGCTTTTTCGGCTTCGGTGAGGCGTTCCAGCTCTTCAAGCGTCATGCCCGCGCTGCGATGCCCCACCAGTTGCTGTTGCAGCGTCGGCGTGGAGAGCAGCGGCAGGTCGACCATGCCGATATGCCGTTCCGAAAGTGAGCGCACCCACGGCTGGCTCATAAAGAAGTTAAAGGTTTTCGGCGCACGGGCCATCAGCGGCGCATAGCTTTCGACCGTGGCAATCAGGTGGTCGCGCACCGGACGCAGATAGCGCGTGTGGTAAAGCTGCAAAAAGCGCGAGCGGAATTCCGGCACGTCGATTTTGATCGGGCACTGTGTCGAGCAGGCTTTACAGGCGAGACAGCCGCTCATCGCCTCTTTCACCTCGTGCGAGAAATCATATTCACCGCGATCGGCGTGCCAGCTGTTGCGGGTGCGCTCAATGAGCGAGCGCAGGCTGGCGCGCTTTTGCGGCAGCGCTTTTTCGAGCGCCAGCGGGTCCACGCCACGGTCGGAGAGCAGCCGCAGCCACTCGCGCACCAGCGTCGCGCGCCCTTTCGGCGAGTGAATGCGATTGCTGGTGATTTTCATCGACGGGCACATCGGGCTTTTCACGTCAAAGTTAAAGCACAAGCCGTTACCGTTGCACTCCATCGCGCCGCGCCAGGAGGTGCGCACCGCGAGCGGGATCTGACGGTCAAACGTGCCGCGTTTTACCGCATCCACCTTCATCATCGGCGCGTCGAGGCCGTATGGCGCACAGATTTTACCGGGGTTCAGGCGGTTATCCGGGTCGAACGCCGCCTTGATGCGCCGCAGTTCGTCATACAGCGTTTCGCCAAAAAACGCCGGGCTGTATTCCGCACGAAAGCCTTTGCCGTGCTCGCCCCACAACAGGCCACCGTAGCGAGCGGTGAGCGCCACGACTTCATCGGAGATGCGCTTCATCAGGACTTCCTGTTGCGGATCGCACATATCCAGCGCCGGACGCACGTGCAGCACACCCGCGTCCACATGGCCAAACATACCGTAGCTCAGCCCGTGACCGTCCAGCAGCGCGCGGAACTCGGCGATGTAATCGGCCAGATGCTCCGGCGGCACGCAGGTGTCTTCAGCAAACGGGATCGGCTTGGCGAGCCCTTTGGCGTTACCGAGCAGCCCGACCGCTTTTTTACGCATCGCGTAGATACGCTCGACGCCCGCGAGATCCCGGCAGACCTGCCAGCCAATGATGCCGCCCTGCTCCTGCGCCATAAACTCATCGAGCCGCGCGCACAGCGCTTCAACGCGCTGGTCAATCAGCGCTTCGTCATCGCCGGCGAATTCCACGATATTAAGACCGAGCATCGTTTTGTCCGGCACGTCGGTAATCAGCTCGCGCACCGAATGCCAAACGATATCTTCACGCGCCAGGTTCAGCACGCGGGAATCGACGGTTTCCACCGACAGCGCCTGCGCCTCGACCATAAACGGCGCGCTGCGCAGGGCGGAATCGAAAGAGTCATATTTAACGTTGACCAGACGGCGCACTTTGGGCAGCGGCGTGATATCGAGCCGCGCTTCGGTGATAAACGCCAGCGTACCTTCCGATCCGCACAGAATACGGGTCAGGTCAAATTCTGAAAGTGAGTCGTTAAAGACGTGGCGCAGATCATAACCGGTGAGGAAGCGGTTGAGCTTCGGAAACTTCTCCAGGATCAGCGCGCGCTGTTCGCGACAGCGCTCCAGCACGGTGTGGTAAACGCGCCCGAGCGTGGTCTGGGCGCGGCCCAGCTCTTCGGCAAGCGCGGTCGGCATCGCCTGGGTATCCAGGATATCGCCGCCCAGCAGCACCGCCCGTACGCCGAGCACGTGATCGGACGTTTTGCCATACACCAGCGAGCCCTGCCCGGAGGCATCGGTATTGATCATCCCGCCAAGCGTGGCGCGGTTGCTGGTGGAAAGCTCCGGCGAGAAAAAGTAGCCGAAGGGCTTCAGATATTCATTAAGCTGATCTTTGATAACGCCCGCTTCGACGCGCACCCAACCCTGCTCCGGGTTGATTTCAATAATGCGGTTCATATAGCGCGACATATCAACGACAATCCCCTGATTGAGGGACTGGCCGTTGGTGCCGGTGCCGCCACCGCGCGGGGTAAAAATAAGCGATTTAAAGCGCGGTTCGGCGGCAAGACGCGCCATCAGCGCCACATCGGCGGTGGAGCGGGGGAAAATCACCGCATCGGGAAGGAGCTGGTAGATACTGTTGTCGGTCGCCATCGTGAGGCGATCGGCGTAGTTCGTGGCGGTATCGCCGGTAAAACCCTGTTGCTCCAGTGCCTGCAAAAAATTCAGCACCACCTGTACCAGCCCGGGTGCCTGAGAAATTTGTGGGATCATGGATCCTGAACCTGCCTGACAATGAGATGTTGGAAGTTATCGTTTGCGTTGTGCCTTCAAGGTTGTATCACATTTTTATATGTCATGCCTGCCAGAAATGCGCCCGGCGTGCGGCTATCCAAATGCGCGGAAATCACTCATCATAAGAGCGCCCCGCATGGGGCGGGAACGCCCTTTTGGGCGTAACGCGAATGACAAAAGGTGAATGTGGTTTATGGTAAAACTTCGACAGCCCATGGACGTGCCGCAAATTCTGCTGTCCGTGTTGTTTCTCTCGGTCATGATCATCGCCTGCCTGTGGATTGTGCAGCCCTTTATTCTGGGGTTCGCCTGGGCAGGAACGGTGGTCATCGCCACCTGGCCGCTGTTGCTGCGGCTGCAGAAGATGCTGTGGGGCAGACGCTCACTCGCCGTCCTGGTGATGGTGCTTATCCTTATCATGCTGTTTGTGATCCCGGTGGCGCTGCTGGTTAACAGTCTTGTGGACAGCAGCGGACCGTTTATCCACTGGCTGACGTCCGGGAAGATGACGATCCCGGATCTGGCCTGGCTTAACAGCATCCCCTATATCGGCAATAAGCTTTATCTTGGCTGGCACAATCTCGTGGAGAGCGGCGGCTCGGCCATTATGGCGAAAGTGCGCCCGTATCTTGGCACGACGACCGGCTGGTTTATCGGCCAGGCGGCGCATCTGGGCAGACTGCTGATGCACTGTGGCCTGATGCTGCTGTTCAGCGCCCTGCTCTACTGGCGCGGCGAACAGGTGGCGTATGGCATCCGGCATTTCGCCATTCGTCTTGCCTCGAAGCGCGGCGACGCGGCCGTGCTGCTGGCAGGCCAGGCGATTCGCGCTGTGGCGCTCGGTGTCGTCGTCACGGCGCTGGTGCAGGGCGTGCTGGGTGGTATCGGGCTGGCGATTTCCGGCATCCCTTATGCGACGCTGCTGACGGTCGTGATGATCTTAAGCTGCCTGGTACAGCTTGGGCCGCTGCCGGTACTGGTTCCGGCGATTATCTGGCTCTACTGGAGCGGCGACGCCACCTGGGGCACCGTACTGCTTATCTGGAGCGCCGTCGTCGGCACGCTCGATAACATTATCCGCCCGATGCTGATTCGTATGGGTGCCGATCTGCCGATGGTGCTGATCCTCTCAGGGGTTATCGGCGGGCTGATTGCGTTTGGCATGATTGGCCTGTTTATCGGCCCGGTATTGCTGGCGGTCTCCTGGCGTTTGTTCTCCGTCTGGGTGCGTGAAGCGCCGCTGCCGGAGGATGATTCAGAAACGGTTATCGAAGCGCTGGAAGAGAGCGACAAAGAGAAAACGGCACAGTAAAAAACGCAGGCGGGGAAACCCGCCTTTTACTTAAGCATTGCTTATTAATTATTTCACTTCCCTACTGGTCAGACCCGTGATTTATCGTAAATCCCGTGGTTTGAGTCTTTAATAATTCATTAACGCTGAACTATTGAGACGAATCTGATCGACGCTAAAAATGGATAAGCCTACTATTAATCCACGGTTATAAATCAACGCCTTGATTTATAAACATGGAAATCCCCTGAGTGAAACAACGAATTGCTGTGTGTAGTCTTTGCCCATCTCCCACGATGGGCTTTTTTTTATTCTGTGACTGGTTAATTATTGCTCAACACAACACTCACTGAGCATACGCCAGTTATTTCCGAGCACGTGCGTTTCCCCTTCCACGGTCACGGTTCCGCGGCTGCGGATATCGCCACTGTTAGCGCCGACGCGGATTTCAAACTCGCCAGGCTCGACAATACGAACACCATCGCGGCTCGTGAAATTAAGCATATCGACAGGGATGCGGAACGTAACGCGCGCGCTCTCGCCAGGCGCAAGCGAGACCCGTCCGAAGGCTTTCAGCTCCTGCACCGGCCGTACCAGCGACGCTACTTTATCGCGCACATAGAGCTGCACCACCTCGCTGCCCGGCTGCGTACCGCTGTTAGTGACGGTGACAGATGCCTCAACATCGCCATTCATCGGCACGCGCGACTGCGCGATTTCCAGCTCGCCGTAGCGGAACGTTGTCCAGGTTTTGCCGTAGCCGAACGGGTAGCGCGAGCCGAAGTGAAACGCGTAAGGCGTGCCGCCGCTCTTGAGCTTGTGATTGTAATAGTAAGGCATCGCACCCGCGCTTTTCGGCACCGATACGACCAGCCTCCCCTGCGGCTCGCGCTTCCCGGTCAGCAGATCCGCAATCGCGTGGCCGCCCTCCTGCCCCGGCGCCCAGGCCATCACCCACGCCGCAACGCGCGACTCCAGCCCGCCCAGGTGATAAGGCCGCCCGCCGGTCATCACAACCACCAGCGGTTTGCCGGTCTCTACCAGCGCTTCCAGCAGCTGTTGCTGCACGCCCGGCAGTTGCAGGCTGTCGGTGTCAGAGCCTTCGCCCACGGTGCCGCTCTGGAAAAGCCCGGAGAGATCGCCTACAAACGCCAGCACCACATCGCTTTCGGTGGCAAGCCGCACCGCCTCCGGGATCAATGATGTGTCGTCAGAGACCGGCGACTGCTGCATCGGTTTTTCGCCGCTGTCGCCGGGGAAAACCGGCGCGCCCGCCATGCGTTTTTCAATGATATGGCACCCTTTCGCATAACCCGTCAGCGCGATGCCAGGCTGTTCGCGCAGCGCTGCCAGCGGCGTCGTCACCTGACTGGTCTGCTCCAGCATATCGCTGATAATGAGATGCACCGGGAAGCTGTAGCCGCTCAGCAGCGCCAGCGGATCGTCCGCCGTCGGCCCGACAACCGCTACGCGCGGCGTGCCTTTAAGCGGCAACACGCCATTATTCTCAAGCAGCGTCAGGGAACGCGCTGCTACCTCACGGGCAATGCGGCGCGTGTCGTCGCTTTGCAGCACGATGTCGTTCTCATCAGCGTAAGGATGCTCAAACAGCCCAAGACGGAATTTCTCCGCCAGCACGCGCGCGACAATCTCATCCACTTTTTCCATTGTCATCAGCCCGCGCTCAAGCGCCTGCGCCAGATGGCGCGCGCAGTCATCTTTCGGCAGCTCGATATCCAGACCGGCGTTAAAGGCGAGCGCCGCCGAGTGCGCCGCGTCCTGCGCCACGCCGTGATGCTGATGCAGCAGACTCACGCCGCCGTAGTCGGCAACAATAATGCCGTCGAAGCCCCACTGTTCACGCAGCACTTTGGTGAGGAGGAAATCGTCGGCGTGCGTCGGCACGTTGTCGATATCGTGGTAAGCGGGCATCACTGAACCGGCGTGTGCCAGCTTCACCGCCATCTCAAACGGCAGCAGGAAGGTATCATTCAGTTCGCAATACCCGAGATGTACCGGCGCATGGTTGCGCGCGCCCTCGCTGAACGAGTGGCCGACATAGTGTTTGAGCGTCGCCAGCAGGTCGCGTTTTGGCCCCTGTAACCCTTTCACATAGTGCGTCGCCATCAGCCCCACCAGCCACGGATCTTCGCCGAAAGTCTCTTCCGTGCGGCCCCAGCGCACATCGCGCGAGACATCCAGCACCGGTGCCAGCCCCTGATGGCAGCCTACAGCCCGCGCCTCCTGGCCTATCGCCTGTGCGGCCTGTTCCACCAGTTCCGGGTCCCAGGTTGAGCCGTAGTTGAGCGAGGACGGAAACAGCGTCGCGTCTTTACACAACAGCCCCACCAGACACTCTTCGTGGAACATGGCCGGGATGCCAAGCCGCGTTTCTTCCACCAGCATCCGCTGTAGCCGGTTGGCGGCGCGCACGCCTTCGCGCGGTGCGACGATATGCGTGCCAAGCGGGCGCGTTATCTGCCCTGCGCCGCGTTTAAGCCGCTCCGCCAGCGCCGCCTGTTGGGTGGCCCCGGAAAACTCATCGCTCAGGTCGGTACGCTCCCGGTGATCGCCATCCGGCGACAACACCAGCCAGTAAGCGTGCATCTGGGCGAATTTCTCCTCCGGCGTCATGCGGGCGAGCAAATCGGCGACGCGTTCAGCCACCGGACGGGTTGGGTCCTTATAGATTGTCATCGGTTACTCCTGAATAGCAGGCTTGAGAGAAGGGGTGTCTTTACGCAACTGGCGTTTTTGCACCAGCTCCGCGGCGATAGCGGCCACGCGGCGGCTGCTGAGCTGATAGAAGCAGAGCAGCAGCGCCATCAGTAAAAAGAGCGCGCACGGGATGAGCGTGAAGAGCGCGTTAATGGTGGTCAGCACGCTGGCGCTCTGGGTCGCCTGGTTTGGCAGGTAATCGACCATGCCGAGGATCCACCCCACCACGGCCCCGCCGAGCGCCAGACCCAGCTTGATGGCAAACAGCGCGGTGGAGAAGACCAGGCCGTCGAGGCGACGCCCGCTGCGGTGCTCTTCGTAATCCACCACGTCGGAAAACATGGTCCACTGCAGCGGCGTGGTCAGGTTCTGAATAAAGCTAAAGACGATATTAATGGCGAAAATTAACCAGACGGCAGTGGGGGGAATAAAGAATATCAGCGCAGCGAGAACGACGAAGCTAATAATCGTCCACTGGTAGGAACGCACACGGTCATATTTCCCGAGCAGGCGCTCAGATAATAACGCACCGGTAAGATTCGCCACCATGCCGGAGACAATAAATACAAACACTAAATCCGGGCGCAGAAGAACATATTTCACGTAATACATGGTCGCGGAGCCGCGCGTCACCACCGCCGTTAATAATAAAATATTGAACAGGAATATGATGCGCCACTGGCTGTTGGCCGCCAGCAGTTTTAAATCCTTGAGCATTGAGCTACTGGCGTCATTTACGGGCAGATAGCGCTCGCGGGTCATGAAAAAACAGCAGAAAAAGAGCACCACGCCCAGTAATCCCATCAGCCCCATCGCGTAGAAATAGCCTTTCTGCGCATCGCCGCTGCCAAGCCAGTCGACCATCGGCAGCGCGATGACGGTGACGATAAGCCCGCCGATAAACGACAGCCCAAAGCGCCAGGATTGCAGGGAATGGCGCTCGCGGGGGTCCATCGTCAGCGAGCCGGGCATGGCGCAGTACGGGACGTTAATGGCGGAATAGACGAGGCTCAGCAGACTATAAGTGACGCAGGCGTAAACAATTTTGGTGGTTTCGCTCGCCTGCGGCACATAGAAGGTAATCAGACAGCAGACGCCAAATGGAATGGCGAACCAGAGCAGCCACGGACGAAAGCGGCCATAGCGGGTGCGGGTGCGGTCCACCAGCGCGCCGATGCACGGATCGACAAACGCATCCACCGCCCTGACCAGTAAAAACATGGTGCCCATGATCGCGGCAGGCAGGCCGAAAACATCGGTATAGAAATAGGCGAGAAATAGCGTGGCGGTTTGCCAGACCAGCGCGCTCGCCATATCGCCTAAGCCGTATCCTATTTTATCTTTTGTCGTAAGAGCAGAGGTGAGGTTCATTATTATTGGCCTTATCAACGTTAGAAAGCGTGTTTCTCGCACGCAAACCACGGGTGCGATATCAGGCCTAAGTATTGTGAACGTGCCGCCCCCCAACAATTGCAGAAATCCACAGCCAGTTTATGATTTTTTGCTTTTTCCCGTATTTGTGATGTGGTGCAAATTACCCGTTGCAAATAAAAAACCCGCCATCAGGCGGGTTTGAAAATATATCGCAATTATTTTTTTAGCTCGGCCAGACTCAGCCAGGTTTGCACCACGGTATCCGGGTTAAGCGAGAGCGAATCGATCCCCTCTTCCATTAACCAGGCGGCGAAATCCTCATGGTCCGACGGCCCCTGTCCGCAGATGCCGACATATTTGCCCTGCTTTTTCGCGGCGCGGATCGCCATCGACAACAGCGCTTTCACGGCGTCGTTACGCTCATCAAACAGCTCAGAGACCACGCCGGAATCGCGGTCGAGGCCGAGCGCGAGCTGCGTCATGTCGTTAGAGCCAATCGAGAAGCCGTCGAAGTGCTCAAGGAACTGCTCGGCCAGCAGGGCGTTGGACGGGATTTCGCACATCATAATGACTTTCAGCCCGTTCTCGCCGCGCTTCAGCCCCTGGCGCGCCAGTTCGTCTACTACCGCTTTCGCCTGATCCACGGTACGCACAAACGGGATCATGATCTCCACGTTGGTGAGGCCCATCTCGTTTCGCACGCGTTTCACCGCCTCACACTCCAGCGCGAAGCAGTCGCGGAAGCTGTCGGCCACATAGCGCCCCGCGCCGCGGAAGCCGAGCATCGGGTTCTCTTCATGCGGCTCGTAACGCTCGCCGCCCACCAGGTTGGCGTATTCGTTGGATTTAAAGTCAGACAGACGCACAATCACGCGCTTCGGCCAGAACGCCGCGCCGAGTGTCGCGATGCCTTCCGTCAGACGGCCCACATAGAACTCCACCGGGCTGTCGAAGCCTTTCATCATCTCGCGGATCTGGTTTTGCAGCGCGGGACCCTGCTGGTCAAACTCCAGCAGCGCGCGTGGGTGCACGCCAATCATACGGTTGATGATAAATTCGAGACGCGCGAGACCCACGCCCTCATTCGGCAGGCAGGCGAAATCAAACGCACGGTCCGGGTTGCCGACATTCATCATCACTTTCAGCGGCAGATCCGGCATGGTATCGACGCTGGAGCTTTTGACGCTGAAATCGAGAAGATCGGCATAGACGTAGCCGGTATCCCCTTCGGCGCAGGAAACCGTCACTTTTTCGTCATCTTTAATACGCTCGGTGGCGTCGCCGCAGCCAACCACCGCCGGAATACCGAGCTCGCGGGCGATGATCGCCGCGTGGCAGGTACGCCCGCCGCGGTTGGTGACAATCGCCGCCGCTTTTTTCATGATAGGTTCCCAGTCCGGGTCGGTCATGTCGGTGACCAGCACATCGCCTGGCTGAATACGGTTCATCTCGCTGATGTCGTGGATCACCTTCACGGTGCCCGCGCCGATGCGGTGGCCGATGGCGCGGCCTTCCGCTACCACTTTCCCCTGGGAATGCAGCGTGTAGCGCTCCATCACCTGACCGCGCGAGCGCACGGTTTCCGGGCGCGCCTGGACAATAAACAGCTTGCCGGTGTGGCCATCTTTAGCCCACTCGATATCCATCGGGCGGCCATAGTGTTTCTCAATCTGTACGGCCTGTTTCGCCAGCTCCTGCACCTCTTCCGGCGTGATGCAGAAACGGTCGCGTTCGGCCTGCGGCACATCTTCGATGCGCACCTGTTTGCCGTGCTCCTGGGTATCGGCATACACCATACGGATTTTTTTCGAGCCCATGGTGCGGCGCACAATCGCCGGACGACCTTCCGCCAGCCCCGGTTTATGCACGTAGAATTCGTCAGGGTTGACCGCGCCCTGCACTACCATTTCACCAAGACCATACGCGGCGGTGATAAAGACCACCTGGTCGAAGCCCGATTCGGTATCAATGGAGAACATCACGCCAGAGGCGGCGAGATCGGAGCGCACCATGCGCTGCACGCCCGCCGAGAGCGCGACGCCGCGGTGATCGTATCCCTGATGCACGCGGTAAGAGATGGCGCGGTCGTTAAACAGCGAGGCGAACACATGTTTCACCGCCACCATCACCGCATCGATGCCCTGTACGTTAAGGAAGGTTTCCTGCTGGCCTGCGAAGGAGGCATCCGGCATATCTTCGGCGGTGGCGGACGAGCGCACCGCAAAGGAGGCGTCGGCGTCATCGGCGGAGAGCTGCTCGTAGGCTTCGCGGATCGCCTGCTCCAGCTCCGGCTGGAAAGGGGTGTCGATAATCCACTGACGGATCTGCGCGCCCGCTTTCGCGAGCTCAGTGACGTCGTCGATATCGGTTTTATCCAGCAGTTCATAGATACGCTGGTTAACGCCACGGCTTTCGAGGAACTGATTAAACGCCACGGCAGTGGTCGCAAACCCGTTAGGCACAGAAACACCCATGCCGGACAGGTTAGTAATCATTTCACCGAGGGAGGCGTTTTTGCCCCCAACTCTGTCTACATCATTCATGCCGAGCTGGTTATACCAAAGTATGAGCGATGACGAGCCATTGTTGGACATCGAAGCAATCCTTTTATGATATGAACGGAATTAAGAAACACCTGACAGCCGTTTTAGCCTGGCATAGAAAACGCTGCGGGAAAAACGGTGAATCGTTCAAGCAAATTGAAAATTTCAAATTTTCAGATAAATTCCGGATTGGGTAACTTCTTGATTAGGCTGGATTACTCTTTTGCACTATGATTTACAGTGATATTTGAAAAATGAAACGCGGCGTTCACTTAAAATAAAAACACCGTTTCAATGTTAAAAATAAGAGAAGTGCCATGCCCCCGGTATAAGCATTATTTTATGCTTAAGATGATACTCAACCTGAATTAAGGACGGATACAATGGATAATGTTGTCGATCGCCAGGTCTTTTATATTTCTGATGGAACCGCTATCACCGCAGAAGTATTAGGCCATGCGGTGATGTCGCAATTCCCGGTCAGCATCAACAGCATTACCCTGCCGTTTGTGGAAAACGAGAGCCGCGCCAGAGCGGTGAAAGAGCAGATTGACGCCATCTACCAGCAGACCGGCGTGCGCCCGCTGGTCTTCTACTCCATCGTGCTGCCGGAGGTCCGTGAGATAATTCTGCAAAGCCAGGGATTTTGTCAGGACATCGTTCAGGCGCTGGTCGCCCCGCTTCAGGAAGAGCTTCGTCTCGATCCGTCGCCCGTCGCCCACCGCACCCACGGTCTCAACCCCGCCAACCTGAATAAATATGATGCGCGCATCGCGGCGATTGATTACACGCTCGCCCATGACGACGGTATTTCGATGCGCAATCTCGATCAGGCGCAGGTGATCCTGCTTGGCGTCTCACGCTGCGGCAAAACGCCCACCAGCCTCTATCTGGCGATGCAATTCGGCATACGGGCCGCCAACTACCCCTTTATCGCCGATGATATGGATAACCTGAACCTTCCGGCGGCGCTGCGCCCGTTCCAGCACAAACTGTTTGGGCTGACAATTAACCCGGAGCGGCTGGCGGCCATTCGCGAAGAACGGCGCGAGAACAGCCGCTACGCCTCGATGCGCCAGTGCCGGATGGAAGTGGCCGAAGTGGAAGCGCTCTACCGCAAACATCAGATCCGCTACATCAACAGTACTAACTATTCGGTGGAAGAGATCGCCACCAAAATCCTCGACATCATGGGGCTTAATCGCCGTATGTACTGACAAACTAGTACAAAGGTGCGAGAGTCTGTGTTAGGGTAACGTCACGTGGCCCGGTGAATCTTTTAATAGCCTTGTATTCAGGGCGGATTGGTTTATCGTGATGCCCATCACTTCCGGCGCTGATGCCGATGAAGCAACAGATTCTGAGACACCCATGATTAAAACCGATGAACTTCGTACTGCGCGCATCGACAGCCTGATTACCCCGGCGGAACTCGCAGAACGCTACCCCGTGACGCCAGGGGTCGCAGGCCATGTGCTTGACGCCCGTCGTCGTATTGAAAAAATCCTTAACGGCGAAGACCCGCGCCTGCTGGTGATTATCGGCCCCTGCTCGATTCACGATCCACAAGCGGCCGTGGATTACGCCCGCCGTCTGGTCCGGCTGCGGGAGAAATACGATTCCCGTCTGGAAATCGTCATGCGCACCTATTTTGAAAAGCCGCGCACCGTGGTGGGCTGGAAAGGGCTGATCTCCGACCCGGATCTCAACGGCAGCTACCGCGTCAATCACGGTATCGAACAGGCGCGCCGTCTGCTGCTCGAGGTGAACGCACTGGGCGTGCCGACCGCCACCGAGTTTCTCGATATGGTGGTCGGCCAGTATATTTCCGATCTCATTAGCTGGGGCGCTATCGGCGCGCGCACCACCGAGAGCCAGATCCACCGCGAAATGGCCTCGGCGCTCTCGTGCCCGGTAGGCTTTAAAAACGGCACCGACGGCAACACGCGTATCGCGGTGGACGCCATTCGCGCCGCGCGCACCAGTCATATGTTCCTCTCGCCGGATAAACATGGCCGAATGACAATTTACCAGACCAGCGGCAACCCGTACGGGCACATCATTATGCGCGGCGGGAAAACGCCAAATTATCATGCCGAAGCCATTAACGACGCCTGTGAAGCGCTGCGGGAATTTGATTTACCGCAGCGGCTGGTGGTGGATTTCAGCCACGGCAACTGCCAGAAACAGCATCGCCGTCAGCTCGATGTCTGTGATGATATCTGTCAGCAGATCCGCGCGGGTTCAACCGGTATCGCAGGCGTGATGGTGGAAAGCTTCCTTGTGGAAGGCACCCAGAAAATCACACCGGGCACGCCGCTCACCTACGGCCAATCCATTACCGACCCGTGCCTTGGCTGGGACGACAGCGAAACGCTGCTGGAACGGCTCGCCCGGGCGGTGGAAAGCCGTCTCTGAAAAGTGCTTTCTGTGTGCATATAAAAAGGGAAACCCAGGGAGGGTTTCCCTTTTTTACGCGCCTGCGTTAAAGCATCAGCTTGAACAGCTCACTTCCAGATGCTTACCCCAGTCCGGCGGGCGATGGGTGTAGTCATCATCGCGATCGGCGAAGGGGTTACGCAGTGCCTCCAGCAGTCGTGACAGCTCGCTGGCGTCGTCACGCTCCGCGGCTTCGATGGCGCGCTGGGCCAGCCAGTTGCGCAGCACCAGCGCCGGGTTAACGGATTTCATCAGCCGCTGACGCGCATCATCCTCCTCGCCCTCTTCTTCCAGCCGCGCGCGGTAGCGGGCAAACCAGGCGTCAAAGGTGGCGCGGTCGATAAACTCATCTCGCAGTGGCGAGGCGGACGAGTGCTGTTCCGTCTCGCTCAGCATTCGGAAAGTGCGCGTGTAGTCGCTCCCTTCGCGCGCCATCAGGGTGAGCAGCTCCCGCAGATAGTCGTTGTCGCCCTCTTTTTCGACGGTAAAGCCGAGCTTCGCGCGCATCTGCCGGCCCCACTCGCGCAGCAGCGCGGGCTGATAATCATCCAGAAGCGCATTGAGCCGCTCCGCCGGAATAATCGGCGAAAGCGCCTGCGCCAGACGTTGCAGGTTCCACAGGCCAACGCCCGGCTGGTTGTCAAAGGCGTAACGCCCCTGGTAATCCGTATGGTTGCAGATAAAGCCCGGCTGGTAGTCATCGAGAAAACCGTAAGGGCCGTAATCCATCGTCAGCCCGAGGATCGACATGTTGTCGGTGTTCATTACACCGTGTGCGAAACCGACGCACTGCCAGCTCGCCATCAGTTGTGCGGTACGCGTCACCACCTCGCCAAACCAGAGCGCGAAACGATCTTCCTCCTGCGCCAGGTGTGCGAAGTGATGTTCAATCACATACTGCGCCAGTTCACGCACGCGCTCCGGTTCACGGCGGTAGTAAAAATGCTCGAAATGGCCGAAGCGCACATGGCTTTCGGCGATGCGCATCAGCATCGCACCGCGCTCGGTGGTTTCACGACGCACCGGCGTGTCGCTGGTGACAATGGTGAGCGCGCGGGTGGTGGGAATACCAAGCCCGTGCATCGCTTCTGAGGCGAGAAATTCGCGCACCGTTGAGCGCAGCACCGCGCGGCCGTCGCCCATTCGCGAATAGGGTGTGAGGCCCGCGCCTTTCAAATGCCAGTCCAGTTTGCAGCCATCGCTGAGCTGCTGTTCGCCGAGCAAAATACCGCGACCATCGCCGAGCTGGCCTGCCCAGACGCCGAACTGATGGCCGCTGTAAACCTGAGCCAGCGGCGCCATGCCCGGCAGCAGCGTTTCGCCGCCCCAGACACCTGCCGGCCCCTGATAGTCAAACAGCGTTTCCGGGAGTTCCAGCGCCTGCGCCAGCGGTGCGTTATGACAGAGCAGACGGCTGTTGTTGAGTGGCGTGGGCGTTAATTCTGTATAAAAACCTGGCAGTTCATCGCGCCAGGTGGCGATAAAACGGGGATGTTGGCTCATGGCTCCTCCTGCACTAAGTGTAGTGCGTTATGGAGGCATTAAACACGGTAGAGGTTTAAGGTTATTGCGCCATAGCGAGTGTCAGAACGAGGGTTTCACCATCCATTGCGGGCCACAGTGTGCCCTGAGCGCCACTAAAACCGAGACGGCGCGCTTCTTCTAATGTTTCATCGTTATCGACACCAGGCAGGATCAGCGTCTGGCAACTGGGGCCGACCTGATTGGCGATCGCATACATAAACGGCTCAAACATCCCGCCCGCGCGGCGTTTCTGCACGAACGTTTTATCGAGTGCGACACGGCGGAACAGACCGTCGAAGATCGCGCGCCCCGTGGCAGCACCAGCACCAAAGTTGCTCAGCATTAATGGAAAATAACGCGAAAGTGAAAACATCGTTTTATTTTCTTTACCCTTATTAAGTTCAGGAAAATTCTCATTAATACCTAACTCAAGAAACGGTAATTGCGCGAGGCGCGCCCGTAATGTCGGGCTGGATAAAATCGCACTGGCTATCTTCTGATCAATGTTTACAACGGCGAACAGCGAATTTTTTATAAATGCTTCACGCCACTTTTCAAGCAAACTTATTTTTTCGTAAAAAAGCATTAATCTTTCTTCAGAATTAATTCGTGGGATAATGAATTCCGTCGGAAAGCGAATCTGCGCATTCAGGCTGGTAAAATGGGCAATAACTTCCATGCCCAGCAGCCCCCCGGAAGTATGGGCGATCGGGGCGAACAGCAGATGAGACTGATACCGTGTATCGAGCGAAACAATCATATTGTCTGCCCTGCGCGTTATTAATCGGAGCCCGCTATACTGTATTAAGTCGCTACCACGTGCAACCAGGTTGATTCTGTTAGACTATTTATCCTGCCGTTTCGGCATCAATTTCAGATTACTCCTTACAGAATGAGCTTATCCTGGTATTTCATTTTTCACCAGAGCCAGTCAGATCCTTTACAGAATCACGCTCCATCATTTTTGGCGTGAATATTTGCTGCTCAGTTTCTTCTTCCAGTAATTTTTTCGCGCCGTAACGTGCCATTTCGGTAATTGGGAAGTGGACGCTGGTCAGACGTGGACGAACAAAATCGGCGCGCTCGCCGCTGTCATAACAGATACAGGAAATATCCTGCGGGATCCTTAAGCCTTTTTCATTAATCGCGAGCATGGCCCCCACGGCCATCTCTTCGTTACAGCAGTAAACCGCCGTTGGCTGGTGACGCTCAAGCAGCGCCTGCATGTTCAGATAGCCGCCCTGGAGCGAGTAATCCGCCTCCAGACAGGCCACCGGCGTCAGGCCTGCCGTTTCCATGACATCAAGAAAGCCCTGCAGACGCAAACGGCTGGAGGCGCGTGAAAGTGGGCCGTGGAGACAGGCAATGGCCGTGTGGCCACGCGTGAGAAAATAGCGGGTGGCAAGCGCGCTGGCCCCCCGATGATCAAACGTGACGCAGCGGGATTCCAGCCCCGGCACGTCGCGATCGAGGATGACAAAGCGTCGCCCCGCCGCCGCCATCGCGCGCAGCGCGTCGTCTTCCAGCATACGCACATGCAGCAACAGGCCGTCGCAGCGCAGGTTATAGAGCTGGCTGATGGCGTCACGTTCGTTTTGCGCGCTGTCACGCCCCTGCGTCACCAGCAGCTGTTTGCCGTGGCGCTGCGCCTCGCTCTGTACGGTATCCATCAGCGCGCCGAAAAAGCCGCCGCGGTAAGAGGTGGTGACGAGCCCAATGGTATGGCTCTGGCTGGAAGCGAGCGCGCGCGCCGCCGGATTAGGCGAATAGCCGAGCGCCTGAATCGCCGCTTCGACGCGCGCTCGGGTTTGTGATTTGACGTTGGTGTCGCCGTTGACCACGCGTGACACCGTGGCACGTGACACGCCCGCATGGGCGGCGACATCTTCCAGAGTAACCATCAGGCGATCCCTTTCATCTGTGAGGCCACCTGATAGTACCCGAAATTTTCGCGCCGGGTGAGCTTATCCCCGGAATTGCGGCAGGTAGTCGCGGTTCAGCGTCAGCACTTCTTCGAGCAGTGATTGGGCAAGTACCGCGTCGCCCACCAGCGGGTTGGTCACGAGCGCCAGCAGTCCGCTGTCGCGACAGCCTTCCACCGCCGCCTTAATGGTGAGCCGTTCATACGTTTTCACCTGCACCGTTAAGGCGTGCATCGCAGGCGGCAACGCGCCGAACACCAGCGGGTGCGCGCCCTGCGCGTCCACCACGCAGTTGGTTTCGACCACGGCGTCATCCGGCAGCCCGTGAATAGCCCCGCGGTTGGCAGTGTTAACCACAAGCGTTGTGCCGCGGTCGTTATGAATGGCATCGATAAGCTCCAGCGCCACCTGCGAATAGAACGCGCCGCCGCGAAAGCTGAGCTGCTCCGGCTTCTGCGCCAGGTGCGGATCGTTATACAGCTCGAAGAGTTCGCGCTCTACCGCCATCACCTGTTCGGCGCGGGTGCCGCGGCCGCGCGCCGCCTCAATCTCTTCTTCCAGCATCTGGCGGCTTAAGTAGAAATAGCGGTGGTACGGGCACGGGATTGCGCCGAGCGCGCGTAGCAGCGGCGCAGGCCACGGGGCTTCCTGAATGTTGTTCATGGTGAGCGTCGCCCCGTTACACAGTTTGTCGAGCACCTCCTGCGTGCGGTCTTCGCCGCGCACCGTCACCTGATGCACCCAGACCATATGATTCAGCCCCGCAAAACGCAGCGCGACGTCCTGCGACGGCGCGCCAAGCATGGCGGCTATCATATGGTGCATGGTGACCGGCACATTACACAGCCCGATGATTTTCGCCCGGCTGTGACGCTGCACCGCCTCGGTGACAATCGCCGCCGGATTGGTGAAGTTGATTATCCAGGCGTCCGGCGCCAGCGCCTCCACTTTGCGGGCGATCTCCAGCATTACCGGAATGGTGCGCAGCGCTTTGGCAAAACCACCGACGCCGGTGGTTTCCTGGCCAATCAGCCCATATTTCAGACCGAGCCGCTCGTCGGCGGCGCGCGCCGGGAGCTGGCCCACGCGCAGTTGCGTCAGCACAAAGCGCGCGCCGCGAATCGCTTCATCGGGCGTGAAATGCACCGTCACGCGCACGTGTGCCAGCCCGTTTTTATCAAGCATACGGCGCGTCAGCCCCGCGATGATCTCTACTTTCTCGCGCCCCGGCTCGACATCCACCAGCGCAAGTTCATGCAGCCTGATGCTCGCTTTGCGGGCGATAAGCCCTTCCACCAGCTCCGGCGTATAGCTGCTGCCGCCGCCGATAATGGCGATTTTAATAGTCTGTTCGGTCATGAGGTTCTCCCTGTGGTGTGGGCCGAAGCGGCGACGGCATCGCTTTCCTGCGCCTGCGCGCGCTCCTGGCTGATAAGCTGTTTTTCGTACACTTTAAAGAAGGGGTACCAGAGCAGGCCGTCCACGACCAGCAGAACGACCACCAGCAACGCGGCACGCATATCCCAGGCAGAGGAAATCATCGCCCCCAGTGGCGCGGGTGCGGTCCAGGGCGCCATCGCTACCATTTTCTGCACCAGATCCATCTCCAGCGCCACATACGCCAGCACGGCGTTAACCAGTGGTACCAGCAGCAGCGGCACAAACAGCGTCGGGTTCATCACTACAGGCGACCCGAACAGCAGCGGCTCGTTGATATTAAAGACTGCCGGCACAATACTCAGCCGCCCGATGGTTTTCAGATGCGCTGAACGGCTTCGCAGGTACAGCAGCGCCAGCACCAGCGTTGAACCGGAGCCGCCGATGCAGACATAGAACGCCCAGAACGGCGCCGTGAGAACCTGCGTGGTCTGCGCGCCGTGAGAGAGCAGCGCCGCATTGGCAGCGATATTCGCCATAAACAGCGGGTTCAGTAACCCCTGCACCAGATTGTCGCCGTGGATACCCGCAAACCAGAGCAGATTCGCCAGCAGCACGCAGAGCAAAATCGCGGGCAGGCTGTCGCCTGCGGCAATCACCGGCTGGAAAAGCTGCATCACCGCCGCCGGGATAAGCATCTGGAATTCGCTCTGCATGACCAGGCTTAACGGGTAGAGAGTGAGCAGAATGCCGGTCATCGGCAGCAGCAGATCAAACGAGCGCGCGATAGCGGGCGGCACCTGCTCCGGCAGGCGCAGCGTAATGCCATATTTTTTAAGCAGCCGCGTCAGCTCAACCGACCAGACAGCGCACAGCAGCGCGGTAAACACACCCTGCCCGCCGAGGAAATCGAGCGACAGTTTATTATCAGCCTGCGGCGCGGCCACGAGCAGAAAGGCGGTCAGTGAGAGCAACCCGGCGGTAAGACCGTCCAGCTGGTACGATTTTGCGAGGCTATAGGCCGTCCCGACAGAAACAAACACGCTCATTAACCCCATCGTCATAAAAAACGGCATGGTGATGGTGTTCCAGTGCGCTTTGGCAAAGCCGAGCCAGAGCCTGCCGAAGGCAGACGTCGTCGCCTCATCAAACGGCGGATTGGCGATGATAAGCATCATGCTGCCAATAATGAGAAACGGCATGGCGCAGATAAAACCATCGCGAATAGCGATGATATGCCGCTGGGTGCCGATACGTCCGGCGAGCGGCGCGACATGGCGCTCGACCAGCGCCATCACTCCGGTATAAAGACTCATAGCGCACCCCGTGTTGCGTGATACATGCGATTTCCCCCGTTGCGTGACGTTAAAATGAGAGCGCTCTCAATACATAATCACTGTAACTCAGTCGGCAAAGCGCCATTGTGAGAGCGCTCTCATTATGGTTATAAAAAAGACAGCACAGATAAACGTCGGGAGAAATCCCACCGCGGACGCGGTGGGCGAACACTAGATGCGGCGCGCCTGCCAGAACTTTTTGCGCCAGTAGACGTTATCAAGAGAAGAACGCATCACGCCGCGGCTGGTGGAGGCGTGGATAAACTGGTTATCGGTGTCGTAGATGCCGACATGAAGGCCGTTTTGTCCGGAGCCGGTTTTAAAGAAGACTAAATCGCCAGGCAGCAGCTCGTCCTTGTCAATTTCAGTCCCGATCTCCGCCTGCTGACGGGTTTCGCGTGGCAGCATCAGCGAGAAACGATCGCGGAAGGTCATCATCACAAAGCCGGAACAGTCCACGCCACCGCGGCTCATGCCGCCGTAGCGGTAAGGCGTGCCGTACCAGTGGTTCAGCTGGTCGTTGAGTTCAGCAATCACGGTGATGGAGTCGGAAAGTCGTGCGTTTGGCGGCGGCGCGCGGTGGGAGCTACATCCCGCCAGCAGCAGCGTCGCAACAAGAAAGATCCATAGCCGCATTTTTCAGGCAAATCCTCTGGCCTTGTGATTTTTCGCTAATGTAGCCGCCAGCGCGTCGGCTGGCAAGATGGTCGCGCTCAGAGCGCATTGATAAGCATACTGTGGCCGTCAATCTGTAAACGGCGAAACGGCAAGCCGTAAGCCTCGCCGAGCCGCGAGGTCGTCATTACCTCATCACGCGCGCCCTGGGCGAGCATTTTGCCCTCGCGCAGCAGCCAGACGCGCTGCGCATGACGCAGCGTATGGTTCAAATCGTGACTGCTCATCACCACCGCTATCCCCGCCTGCGACAACAGAGCCAGTAGCCTGTCGAGCGCGGCCTGCTGCGCGACGTCCAGACTGTTCATCGGCTCGTCGAGGATCAGCAGCCTGCCGTGGGGATGATTGCGCGGGTGGATTTGTAAGATAACGCCGGCGAGACGCACACGCTGCCATTCGCCGCCGGAGAGCGCGTTAACCGGACGCGTCAGCTTGTCGTCAAGCATCAGACTGCGCGTCACCTCTTCCAGCGCGGCGGCGCACTGCGCGCCACCGTGGAGCGTCAGATAGTGCCAGACCGGCATGGCGAATGGCGGCGTCTGCTGCTGCGTCAGATACGCCCGCTGACGCGACAGCGTGGCCGCGCTCAGCGACGTAAGCGGTTGGCCGTCCAAGAAGGTTTCGCCTGCGCCATCAGACAGGCCCGCCATACGATGCAGCAGCGTGCTTTTGCCCGCCCCATTAGGGCCGACAAGATGGACAATATCGCCCGCCTCAAGCGTCGCGCAAAGCGGCCCAAGCCGGGTGCCCACCGCGACATCACGCAGCTGCATCAAAGGCATCGTTACTTCGCCAGCGCCAGCTTAATGGCTTCCATCACGATCGGATCTTCCGGCGTCATATCCGGTGAGAAGCGCTGGATCACCTGACCGTCGCGACCCACGAGGAATTTTTCAAAGTTCCAGAGGATGTCGTCCGGGTAGAGCGGCGCGCGGCCTTTACTCGCCATACGCTCATAAAAACCGCTTTGCTCCGGCGCGACAGCTTTCGGCGCGGCGGTGATGAGCTTCTGATACAGCGGGTGCCGGTTGTCGCCGTTGACGTCGATTTTGCTGAACATGGGGAACGTCACGCCGTAAGTGGTGCTGCAGAACGTTTTGATCTCGTCTTCGCTGCCCGGCTCCTGGCCCAGAAACTGGTTGCACGGGAAGCCCAGTACGCGAAAGCCGGACGGCTCCCAGGCTTTATGAATATTTTCCAGCTGCTCATACTGAGGCGTCAGCCCGCACTTTGAGGCGACGTTAACGATCAACAGCACTTTGCCTTTGTACTGCTCAAGCGAAATGGTTTCACCGTCAATGGTGGTCACTTCGGTATTCAGAATGTCGTGTTGCATAGCTTCCCCTTAAGAAGAGTGAGATGGAACTAACGTCCAGCCTTTAATAATAGCCAGATAAATACCGGCGCGCCCAGGGTGGCGGTGACCACGCCAATCGGCAACTCTGCGGCCGCGAGCGTCAGACGCGCGATGATATCGGCCGCAAGCAGCACCCCGCCGCCTGCCAGCATCGCGGCGGGCAGTAATGCCCGATGATCGGTAATGCCGCACAGGCGCAGCATATGCGGCACCACAAGGCCGACAAAACCAATCGCGCCAGCCAGCGCCACGCTGACGCCCGCAAGCCAGCCAGTGGCGATGACCAGCGCGTTGCGCCACAGCCAGACCGGCAGACCAAGCTGACGCGCGGACGTTTCGCCGAGAGACAACATATTCAGCGCCCTCGCCTGCATCCCGCCCCAGACGAGCGGCGGAAGCAGCGCGAGCATCAGCCAGCCCTGCTGCCAGTCGATGCCGCTGAAACCGCCCATCATCCAGTACATGAGCTGGCGCAGATCAAGACTGGTGGAAAAATAGACGGCCCAGGTCATGAGCGCACTACAGACGATGCCGAGCGCAACGCCTGCCAGCAACAGACGGCTGGTGGTGAGATGACGCCGCGCGAAATGCAGCAAAATAAGCGTGGCGATAAGCGCACCCGCAATAGCGCACAGCCCGAGCAACCAGCCTGGCAGCACGCCGCCGCCAAGCATGACCGCCGCGACCAGCCCCACGCCCGCGCCATTAGAGACGCCAAGAAGCCCGGGTTCTGCGAGCGGGTTTTCAAATAGCGCTTGCATCATGGCACCACAGAGCGCAAGCGCCGCGCCCACCAGCACTACGGCAATCGTGCGCGGCAGCCTGATTTGCCAGACGAAGAGCTTGCCTGCGTCGGCTGACCATGCCGCAGGCCAGAGCCAGACGTCGCCCGCGCAGAGGCTCACCATCACCGCCAGTACGAGCGCCAGCGCAAGGCCCGTCAGCACGCGTCGCTCGCGGCGGCGTTGGGTATGAATACACAGGGAAAGTGAGGCGAGTTGAGATTTCATGCCTTTGATTTTACGGCTCGCTTTACGCACGACAAAGAAAAAAGGCCGCGGGATGCGGCCTTTTTGGTCAGGTCAGATTAATTTTCTTTCGGCGAAGCGTTCTCTACGCGACTTTTCAACTTCTGCCCCGGGCGGAAGGTAACCACACGGCGAGCCGTAATGGGAATATCTTCACCGGTTTTCGGGTTGCGTCCGGGACGTTGGTTCTTATCACGCAGGTCAAAATTACCGAAACCGGAGAGTTTTACCTGCTCGCCATTTTCCAGAGCGCGACGGATCTCTTCGAAAAACAGCTCTACCAGTTCTTTGGCATCCCGCTTGCTAAGCCCAAGCTTATCAAACAGATATTCTGACATTTCAGCTTTTGTAAGCGCCATAGGTTCAATCCCTCAATGATGCCTGGAATCGCTCTTTTAGTGCCGTTACACATTTCGCAACAGTAGCGGCAATCTCGTCTTCTTCGAGTGTACGGCCGGTATCCTGAAGGATCAGGCTGATGGCAAGGCTCTTATAACCCTCCGCAACACCCTTACCGCGGTACACGTCAAATAAGTTTACGCCAACTACCTGATTTGCGCCAACTTTCTTACACTCGGCCAAAATATCTGCTGCCGGTACGTTTTCAGCGACCACAACGGCGATGTCGCGGCGGTTCGCCGGGAAGCGGGAAACCTCCTGCGCCTGCGGTATGGCACGCTCGGAAATCTTGCTCCAGAGCAGCTCAAACACCAGTGTGCGGCCATTGAGGTCAAGCTTACGCTCAAGCTCAGGATGCACAACACCAATAAAACCAATGCGTTCGCCTTTTAAATAAATGGCAGCACTTTGGCCGGGATGCAAGGCCGGATTGGCTTCTGCACGGAACTCAATTTCAGATAATTTACCCGTAAGTTCCAGAACCGATTCCAGCGTCCCTTTCAAATCGTAGAAGTCAACGCTGGCTTTCGCCAGATCCCAGTGCTCCTCATAACGGTTGCCGCACAGCGCGCCTGCCAGCATAAGATCCTGGCGAATGCCGAGGTCTGCCTGTGTATCAGGCACAAAGCGCAGGCCCGTTTCAAAGATACGAACGCGGCTCTGCTGACGGTTCTGGTTATAAACGACCGTGGTAAGCAGACCGCTCAGCAGCGACAGGCGCATCGCCGACATTTCGCTGGAGATCGGGCTTGGCAGGATCAGCGCTTCTTCACCCGGATGCAGCAGCTGCTGCACTTTTGGATCGACGAAGCTGTAGGTGATCACTTCCTGGAAGCCGTGATCGTTTAGCAGCGTTTTCACGCGCTTGAGCGAGAGATCCGCTTCACGATGGTTGCCCATTACCAGCGAGGCCTGTACCGGCTCGTTCGGAATGTTGTCGTAGCCGTAAACGCGGGCCACTTCTTCCACCAGATCTTCTTCAATCGCGATGTCAAAACGCCATGACGGCGCGACCGCCTGCCATTCGTCCTGCCCTTCAGTAACTTCACAGCCGAGGCGCTTCAGGATGTCGGTCACCTGTGCATCGGCAATGTGATGGCCGATCAGGCGATCGAGTTTACTGCGGCGCAGCGTGATGGTCGCGCGCGTCGGCAGATGAGTTTCGCTTGTGATATCGATAACCGGGCCTGCTTCGCCACCGCAGATATCAAGCAGCAGACGCGTGGCGCGCTCCATCGCTTTGAACTGCAGCTGCGGGTCAACGCCGCGCTCGTAACGGTGAGAAGCGTCGGTGTGCAGGCCATGACGGCGTGCGCGGCCGGTGATGGCGAGCGGCGCGAAGAAGGCGCATTCCAGCAGGACGTTGCGGGTTTCGCCGTTAACGCCAGAGTGCTCGCCGCCGAAAATACCGCCCATCGCCAGCGCTTTTTGATGGTCAGCAATCACCAGAGTGTCAGCGTTCAGGGTCGCTTCGTTGCCATCCAGCAGCGTCAGCGTTTCGCCCTCTTTCGCCATGCGCACTACGATGCCGCCGTCGATACGGTCGAGATCGAACGCGTGCATCGGCTGGCCCAGCTCAAGCAGCACGTAGTTAGTTACGTCAACCACGGCATCGATTGAACGAATGCCACAGCGACGCAGTTTTTCACGCATCCACAGCGGCGTCGGCGCGGTCACATCGATGCCTTTCACAACGCGGCCCAGATAGCGCGGGCAGGCGTCTGCGGCGTCGACCTGAATCGGCAGCGTATCATTGATGGTCGCCGAAACCGGCGCGATGTCCGGTACATTCAGCGGCTCGGCATTAAGCACGGCGACATCGCGCGCTACACCGATAATACCCAGGCAGTCGGCGCGGTTCGGCGTCACGCTGATTTCGATGGTGTTGTCATCAAGCTTCAGGTATTCGCGAATATCCGTACCAATCGGCGCGTCGGCCGGCAGTTCGATAATGCCGCTGTGATCGTCGGAAATCCCAAGCTCAGAGAACGAGCACAGCATCCCTTCGGACGGCTCGCCGCGCAGTTTCGCCGCTTTGATTTTAAAATCGCCCGGCAGGACCGCGCCGACGGTCGCTACCGCCACTTTAAGCCCCTGACGGCAGTTCGGCGCGCCGCAGACGATATCGAGCAGGTGTTCGCCGCCCACGTTAACTTTCGTGACGCGCAGTTTGTCGGCATTCGGATGCTGGCCGCATTCGACGACTTCGCCCACGACCACGCCGTGAAACGCGCCCGCGACCGGCTCCACGCCATCCACTTCGAGACCCGCCATCGTGATTTGATTCGCCAGCGCCTCGCTGTCGAGGGCCGGATTAACCCACTCGCGTAACCACAGTTCGCTAAATTTCATTGTTCTGTCCTGCCCTTATTTAAACTGTTTGAGGAAACGCAGATCGTTTTCGAAGAAAGCGCGCAGATCGGTCACGCCATAGCGCAGCATGGTGAGACGTTCCATGCCCATGCCGAACGCGAAGCCGGAGTAAACTTCCGGATCGATGCCGACATTACGCAGCACGTTCGGATGCACCATGCCGCAGCCCAGCACTTCCAGCCACTTGCCGTTTTTCCCCATAACGTCCACTTCAGCGGAAGGCTCGGTAAATGGGAAGTAAGACGGACGGAAACGAATCTGCAGATCTTCTTCAAAGAAGTTACGCAGGAAGTCGTGCAGCGTGCCTTTCAGATTGGTGAAACTGATGTTTTTATCGACGATCAGCCCTTCCATCTGATGGAACATCGGCGTGTGAGTCTGATCGTAGTCGTTACGATAAACACGGCCCGGCGCGATGATGCGAATAGGCGGCTGCTGATTTTTCATGGTGCGGATCTGCACGCCAGAGGTCTGGGTACGCAGCAGGCGCGTCGCGTCGAACCAGAAAGTATCGTGATCCGCACGTGCCGGGTGGTGCCCCGGAATGTTCAGCGCGTCGAAGTTGTGATAGTCATCTTCAATCTCCGGGCCGGTCGCTACCGTAAAACCGAGTTCACCGAAAAAGCTTTCGATACGATCAATAGTACGAGTGACCGGATGCAGACCGCCATTCTCCACGCGGCGGCCCGGAAGCGAAACATCGATAGTTTCTGCCGCCAGACGGGCATTCAGCGCGGCGCTTTCCAGCTCATTTTTACGCGCGTTCAGCGCCTGCTGAACCTGCTCTTTGGCTTCGTTGATAACCGCGCCCGCGGCCGGGCGCTCTTCCGGCGGCAGTTCGCGCAGGGTGGTCATCTGAAGGGTCAGATGCCCTTTTTTCCCTAAATATTCGACGCGTACGTTATCTAACGCGGCAACATCCTGGGCGCTGGTTATGGCCGCCTTTGCACTGGCAACCAGATCTGCGAGATGTGGCATGGTTTTCCTCGTTATTCGGCGCTTGCGCCGGTTTGTTGAACTCTGTCTTGTTATTCTTCTGTTTCAGGTGACACGCCTTGCGGCCAAATAAATCTGCGGCGCGTGTGTCGCCTGCCACTTGAAACAGACCCAAAAACGGCAGATATAAAAAAAGCCTCCTGATGGAGGCTTCTGGCGTTGATTTTCCGTTTCTTTTCTTACGCGCAAAGCCCCTCTGATTCAGGCGCTAAAGTAAAAAAAGAAGCGGAAAATGGCAGCGTTCATGCTTGCGTTACCCTGAGGCTTAATGGCGAATTCTCTTATTGAAAGGCGCGCCAGTAAAAATGTCAACAGATTGATATGGCAGAAATTAAAAGAGGGAGCGTGGCTCCCTCTTTCAACTGGCTTACGCCAGAGCTGCTTTCGCTTTTTCAACCAGGGCAGAGAATGCCACTTTGTCGAATACGGCGATGTCAGCCAGGATCTTACGGTCGATTTCAACAGAGGCTTTTTTCAGGCCGTTGATGAATTTGCTGTAAGAAATACCGTTCTGACGTGCTGCTGCGTTGATACGTGCAATCCACAGCTGACGGAACTGACGCTTACGTTGACGACGGTCACGGTAAGCGTACTGACCTGCTTTGATAACAGCCTGGAAGGCAACGCGGTATACGCGAGAACGCGCACCGTAGTAGCCTTTAGCTTGTTTCAAAATTTTCTTATGACGTGCACGTGCAATCACACCACGTTTTACGCGAGCCATAGTGCTCTCCTGTTTCTATTCTGTAAAAAAGTTAAAAGTTAAACGGCTTATGCGTACGGCAGGCACGCGATTACCAGACCCAGATCGCCTTTGGAAACCATGGCTTTCGGGCGCAGGTGACGTTTACGCTTGGTCGCTTTTTTGGTCAGAATATGACGCAGGTTAGCGTGCTTGTGCTTAAAACCACCTTTACCGGTTTTTTTGAAGCGCTTAGCAGCACCGCGTACGGTCTTAATTTTTGGCATCTTAATTACATCCACTTCGCATTGTTAATTAAACGAAACGTAGGCGAACAAAATCTGTGAAGCCCAAAGGCTCCACAGAAACTGTTACTTGAAGGCCTTACTGTTTCTTCTTAGGAGCGAGCACCATAATCATCTGGCGGCCTTCGATCTTCGTTGGGAAGGATTCGACTACTGCCAGTTCTTGCAAATCGTCTTTCACGCGGTTAAGCACTTCCATACCGATTTGCTGGTGGGCCATCTCACGACCGCGGAAGCGGAGCGTGATTTTGGCCTTATCGCCTTCTTCGAGAAAGCGAATCAGGCTGCGGAGTTTTACCTGATAGTCGCCTTCATCTGTACCAGGACGGAATTTAATTTCCTTAACCTGGATAACTTTTTGCTTCTTCTTCTGTTCCTTAGAAGACTTACTCTTTTCATAAAGGAACTTGCCGTAGTCCATGATACGACAAACTGGCGGCTCGGCGTTAGGGCTGATTTCAACTAAATCTACTCCAGCTTCTTCAGCCTTTTCGATAGCTTCTCTCAGACTCACAATTCCCAGCTGCTCGCCTTCCAGACCTGTTAAGCGAACTTCCTGGGCGCGAATCTCGCCATTGATACGATTCGGACGTGCCGTTTGAACTCGTTTTCCGCCTTTAATACCTTATTCCTCCAGTTGTTGAAGACTGCGGCTGCGAATCTCTTGCTGCAGCTTTTCAATTACGTCGTTAACGTCCAGGCTACCGAGGTCTTTACCACGACGGGTACGAACGGCCACTTTGCCTGCTTCGACCTCTTTATCGCCACAAACTAACATGTATGGAACACGACGTAATGTATGCTCGCGGATTTTAAAGCCAATCTTCTCGTTTCTCAAGTCTGCTTTTACACGAATGCCTGCATTTTGTAGTTTACGGGTCAATTCGTTAACGTATTCAGACTGCGAATCGGTGATATTCATCACCACGACCTGTACCGGAGCAAGCCATGTCGGGAAGAACCCGGCGAACTCCTCGGTCAGGATACCGATAAAACGTTCCATTGAGCCCAGAATCGCGCGGTGAATCATCACCGGCACCTGGCGCTCGTTATTTTCGCCCACATAAGACGCGCTCAGACGCGACGGCAGGGAGAAGTCGAGCTGTACAGTGCCACACTGCCAGGCGCGATCGAGGCAGTCATAGAGCGTAAACTCGATTTTCGGGCCGTAGAACGCGCCCTCACCCGGCTGATATTCAAACGGGATATTGTTCTCTTCCAGCGCAACCGCCAGGTCGGCTTCCGCACGGTCCCACATTTCGTCCGTACCGATGCGTTTTTCCGGGCGCGTGGAGAGCTTCACCACGATTTTTTCAAAGCCGAAGGTGCTGTACATGTCATAAACCATGCGAATACAGCTGTTCACTTCGTCGCGCACCTGCTCTTCCGTACAGAAGATATGGGCATCATCCTGCGTGAAACCACGTACACGCATCAGACCATGCAACGCGCCCGAAGGCTCGTTACGGTGGCAGCTACCGAACTCTGCCATACGCAATGGCAGGTCGCGGTATGATTTTAGCCCCTGATTAAAGATTTGCACGTGGCCCGGGCAGTTCATCGGCTTGATGCAGTATTCACGGTTTTCGGAAGAAGTCGTGAACATCGCGTCTTTATAGTTATCCCAGTGACCGGTTTTTTCCCACAGTACACGGTCCATCATGAACGGACCTTTAACTTCCTGATACTGATACTCTTTAAGCTTTGAGCGAACAAACGTTTCCAGCTCGCGGAAGATAGTCCAGCCGTCGTTATGCCAGAACACCATACCCGGCGCTTCTTCCTGCATATGATACAGGTCGAGCTGTTTGCCGATTTTACGGTGATCGCGCTTCGCGGCTTCTTCCAGACGCTGCAGATAGGCATTCAACGCTTTCTTATCTGCCCACGCAGTACCATAGATACGCTGCAGCATTTTGTTGCTGCTGTCGCCACGCCAGTAAGCGCCTGCGGTTTTCATCAGCTTAAAGTGATGGCAGAAGCGCATATTCGGCACGTGCGGACCGCGGCACATATCCACATATTCTTCGTGGTGATACAGGCCCGGTTTATCGTCACGGGAAATATTTTCATCAAGAATAGCGACTTTGTAGTTCTCGCCACGCTTCACAAACGTTTCGCGGGCTTCCTGCCAGCTCACTTTTTTCTTGATGACGTCGTAATTAGTTTCCGCCAGCTCGTGCATACGCTTTTCGAGGGCGTCGATATCTTCCTGAGTCAGGGTATGGTCGAGATCGACATCGTAATAAAAGCCGTTGTCGATAACCGGGCCAATCGCCATTTTGGTATGGGGCCACAGCTGTTTGATGGCATGACCCAGCAGGTGCGCACAGGAGTGACGGATAATTTCCAGACCGTCTTCATCTTTCGCGGTAATAATCGCGAGCTGAGCGTCCTGTTCGATACTGTCGTGAGCGTCCACCAGCTCGCCATTCACGCGGCCTGCGATACAGGCTTTCGCGAGGCCCGGACCGATATCCAGGGCAACATCCATGGGGCTGACAGCATGGTCGTAATGGCGTTGGCTGCCATCAGGAAGCGTAATAACAGGCATTATAAATCCTTATTCACAGTGGTGACCCACACGCAAGATCACATATGATTTGAAAAATGGTTTTGATTCAGTAAGTTATGTAGCCATCTGACCAACATTCGCCAAATTGGTACACACTTTTGGTACGCAACGCCTATTCCATATGGCTTTCAGGCTTTGCTTCTATACCCATGGTAACACTAATAAAATGGATAAAGCTATCCATGCTCAGATGGCAGGTACTCATGCCCGGAATGAGCGATAAGCGTCAGTTAGAGCGCAAAGTCTCTGTTTCCCGCTTCCTGGGCTGAGCGCCCATCGCTTATTACGCCAGCAATAAAAGGCGCATTTATTCGGCAAACTTCAATAGCGCTTCGCCATCAAGGCGATAGCGTACCCATTCAGATTGCGCCGCCGCGCCAATGCTGAGATAAAAATCGATGGCAGGCTGGTTCCAGTCCAGCACGCTCCACTCAAGGCGACCACATTGCCTTTGCACCGCGCACCGGGCGATATGTTTTAACAGGCTTCTTCCCGCCCCTTTACCGCGATATTCAGGCGAAACATATAAATCTTCCATATAAATGCCGTTACGCCCGAGCCATGTGGAATAGCTGGTAAAGAAAACGGCATATCCTACAGCTTTATCGTCAATCTCGCATATCAGCGCTTCCGTTTTGCTGCCTGCGCCAAAGAGCGTTTCCCGAATCTCCTCTGGCGTCGTGACCACTTCATGTGGGGCTTTTTCATAGACCGCCAGTTCATAAATCATTTCATAAATTGCCGTTGCATCTTCCGGACGGGCTGCGCGAATGGTGTAGCTCATTGGTTTTCCTGTTATCTCATCATGGGCAGACATTGATGGCGTTAAGCATACGGGGTAATGTCAGGAGAATTAAGTGCAATGAAATCACTCAATGATGAATATTATGCATCCATCCTTAAGGCGTCTTGATTTAAATCTTTTACCGGTTTTTGACGCTATCTATCGGCACCGCTCCGTTCGCAAGGCTGCCGATGAACTGGCGATGAGCACCTCGGCCCTGAGCCACGCGCTGTCGCGGCTGCGCACCACGCTTAACGACCCGTTATTTTACCGGGAAGGCCACCGCATGTGCCCCAGCGTATACGCCACACAGCTTGCGCCTTCCATCGCTTCGGCACTGAAATTTCTCAATCAGGAGCTGACGCCGCAGCCGGAGTTTGACCCGGCTTGCAGCACAGAGTGCTTACAGATTGCCATCACCGATTTCACCGCGTTTTGCATTTTCCCTGCCCTCATGTACCGGCTGCAGCACGACGCGCCCGGCCTGCGTTTTGAGTTACGCTATTTACCCCACAGCCCGGCGCTGAATGAACTGCTGGCGGGCGAAATGGATCTGGCGCTTGGATTCAGCGCACCGGAGGATATCCGGCACCCGGAGCTGGACGAGATCGACTGGCTGGCAGATGACTATGTTGTTATCAGCAACCCACGCAGAGCACAGCTGACGTTTGAGGATTATCTTGCAGCCAGACACGTGGTGGTAACGCCTTGGAATGAAAAGCAAGGCGTGCTTGATTCTCAGCTGGAAAAGATGGGCTATACGCGCCACATCGCGCTCAAAACCCCTTCTATGCTTGGCGCGCCGTTTATCGTTGCAGAAAGCGACTTACTCATGGCGCTTCCCCGCTTTGCCGCGCAAAAACTGCTGCCGGCAACCGATCTCAGAATATTTGAATTACCTTTCGAAGTACCGTCGTTTGAAGTGAAAATTTATTCACATCAACGCAGTGGTAAACGCGGCGCAACCGACTGGCTTAAGCGCGTCCTGCAAGCGCTGGCAAGAGATAGGTAGCACGTGAAAATCACGTTCTCGTTAATTAAGCACTCAGCGCGCTACAGGCGTCCCGGGCTTTCATCGCGCAGGAGATCCCCCTGCACGGCGGCGTAACGCTCTTTTGCCCTGATGCTTGTGTCAGCGACCGCCTGGTTCTGGGGGGTGAACTTTTCCTGACAATCGCAACACTCTACACTGCGGGATTCATTTGCTGGCATCGTTAACAGAGGAAAAACGCATGGCGCTGGAACCAGAAATTGCACGTCTTGTTGATGACTTTATCGCGGCGGGCCGCCCTTCGCCGCGCACGCAGACATTTGAAGAGCGTCGCGCAGGTTATATCGCCAGTACGGCGCTCGCCGGTGTTTCTGAGACCCGCGTGAATATTGAAGATACGACGATTGACGCTATTCCTTTACGTATCTTCTCGCCTCTGAATAGAGAGAACGCGCTCCCGGCGATTATCTATTATCACGGCGGCTGTTTTGTGAGCGGCGGGTTTGCTACGCATGATAATCAACTGCGCCAGCTGGCCTTTTTAAGTGGTTGTCGGGTGATTGCGGTGCAATACCGTTTAGCGCCAGAGCATACTTATCCCGCCGCACATGATGATGCCGAACGCGCCGCGCAGCTCATCTGGCGGAACGCGGAAACACTGGGCATAGATCGCCGCCACATGACATTTATGGGCGACAGCGCGGGCGGTCATCTGGCGCTGATAACCGCCCTGCGATTAAAAAATAGCGGCGCGTGGCTGCCCCGCCAGCTGGTGCTGATTTATCCGATGCTGGACGCCACGGCATCCTCTGAGAGTTATCGATCAAACGGTACCGATTATGTCCTGACGAGCGACGCGTTTCTGAGCGGTTTCGAGGCTTATCTTGCTGATACTGATGTTTTGCACCCTGAAGCCAGCCCGTTATTTCGTAATGATTTCGCAGGATTACCGCCGGTACATATCATCACGGCGGAATATGATGCGTTACGTGATGAAGGCGAAGCGCTGTTTGCGCGGATGACGCAGCAAGGGGTGAACTGCACGGCGCAGCGTTATCTCGGCGTTATTCACGGTTTCTTTCAGCTTGGCGGCATCAGCCAGGCCGCGCGCAATGTAATGCAGGATATTTGTGCCTTCATACGTTCAGGAAATACGCATTAGGGCGCTGCATTTAACCAAGCGTTCTGGAGAGAATAATGAGCCCCTGATGCTCGTCGAACCCATGTTTGCGGTAGAAGAAATCGGAGGGGTAAGCTTTATGGGTGTTGAGAATGATCGCATTCAGACCTTCGTTTAAAGAACGATCGGCGATGAAATTCATCAGCGCGCTACCAACACCCTTTCCCTGACAATCGGGATCGACGAAAAATTCATCGATATAATACTCAACGCCCCCCGGCCACGGTTTCTTAAAACCGATGCTCACTGCGACTATTTTCTCGTCATATCTGGCAATGTAACCTCTGAAATAATTATTTTTCAGATGTTGCTGGATAAAAGCGATGACCGGCGCCAGCTCGCTCTTTTCAAACCAGGGCGCTTCTTTATAGACCTTACAGTAGAGATGGGCGCATTCGGTGATATGGGTATCGTTAAGCGCTGAAAAATCAATTTTCATTTAAGTCCCTGCGTCAGCCGGTTTACGGATCAGGCAAATCTACTTCACCGCACAGAAAAGTGTCAAAAAGAAGGCGTCAGAAAGGAGCAATGAAAGCGAGTCTTAGCAGCTAAAAATGACAGCGTCAGGCGGCCTGATCAAGTGTCTGACGCTGCGAATCATCGAGAGGCGTTATTTCTTGTTAGCGCTAACGAGGGTCTCGTCCGCTTTCCAGAGGCGATATTTCACGTCGATATTTTCGGGCGCATACACCACTACCGGCAGCTTGCTGTTGTAATTCAGCATACCATTTTCACCAAGGTTTGCGGTGACGAATTTTTTCTCTTTTTTACCGTCCCGGCAGGCCATCATGGTTGAGGTATACATGACCGAGCCGTCTGCATTTTTGGCGGATTCAAACGTGTAATAGTCATATCCCCAGCCTTCGAGTGTTTTACGCTCAAATTTTCCGGCCAGCTGATGCTTATTACAATCAACGTCAAGGGTCTGGCCTATAACCAGTTCGACTTTGTAGGATGCTTCATCCTGGCGCTCAGGCAATTCGATCACCTGACGAACCATGCCTTTTTCCGCCTTTGGAAAAGGCGCGATATTTTCAGACGTTTTTTTGGCGGCGAATACGCTACCGGAAATGCAACCAGCAGCAGCCAGGCTTAACATGAGCGCTGAAATTTTATTCATTATGAAAGTTCTCCACAGGTTTTAGCTCCACGGTAAAAACTGAATTCAATTTCAAAAACCGTGACAATCACTGCCATATTATTCATAAGCAGTGTTTTATGTCACCCTCACGCAAACCATAGCTAATTTTTCTCTGTATCATTTATTTTACAACGCGTAAAAATCAACGGTTACTCACGTTAATAATCGTTAACCGGCTTAGCGCTTCAGAACCGCGGTGCGATACCATGTTTCGGTGATTTAATATTGGCCGCCCAGACTTTGATCTCCTTCTGGCTCATTAAAGTAAAATCTGAACGCAGCTTTTCGACGAGCGCGTTGACTTTATCGGCGTCACGTACCAGATAGTGCTCAATCTTTTCTGAGCCCTGCTGGGTACAAAAATAGTCAGCGGGAATGATGTCACTGTTGATTTCCAGTGCTCTTGGCTGCGCCGGGCATTTTCCTGGCGTCAGAGAAGAGATCACCATATTCGCTGAACGGAAACCCGCCTGCGAAATACTCAGCATGACCGGACTGCCCCCGGCGGTCTGGGTCATATCATATAAAACCGCGTCTTTTTCATACCACGTATTATATTCGCGGCCCTGAACCACTGCGCTGGCAGGGCCAGTGCTGCCAAGAAAAAGGCAGCACATCAGAAAGGATTTTTTCATTGTTATTCATTGCCGGTGTGTGTGCAGCGATCATTCACAATCTGATTTTAAGAATCAAGCTATTAAGTTTTTACTGAGTACAACGGAATGCGGGGATTCAGGAATAACTAAAGGCAGGTAAAGCAGGAAAAGCAGGAAAAGCAGGAAAAAGAAAAGCCCCCGCAGGGGCTTTAGTCTTACTCGTTAATACGAGGATGCTGGTCAACCAGACGGGTGCGTTTCTCCTGCAACTCGGCGATCTCTTTATCAATATCTTCAATTTTCTGTTCGATATTGTCATGGTGCTCACGCAGGATTTCGCGCGCCTCCTGGATATCCGATGCCGCAGGCGTCGCGCCCTTCAGCGGACGGTTTGCCGTCTCTTTCATCGTCAGGCCAGTAATCAGACCAATGACCGCGATAACCATCAGGTAATAGGCTGGCATCATCAGGTTTTCTGTACCTTCCACCAGCCACGCTGTCACGGTCGGCGTCAGACCGGCAATCAATACCGAGATATTGAACGCGCTTGCCAGCGCGCTGTAGCGGATGTGCGTCGGGAACATCGCCGGGAGCGAAGACGCCATCACACCGGTAAAGCAGTTGAGGATCACCGCCAGCATCAGCAGGCCGGAGAAAATCAGGCCAATCACGTTGCTGTTAATCAGCACGAACGCGGGGATGGCGAGCACCATCAGCGCGACGCTACCGAAAATGACAAACGGACGACGGCCAAAACGGTCACTGAGCAGGCCCATCACCGGCTGCACAAACAGCATACCGATCATAATCGCGATAATAATCAACACCCCGTGTTCTTCGGAGTAGTGCAGATTGTGCGACAGATAGCTCGGCATATAAGTAAGCAGCATGTAATAGGTCACGTTGGTGGAAATCACCAGACCGATACACGCCAGCAGGCTGCGCCAGTGTTTAGTCGCAATCTCTTTAAAGGAGACTTTCGGGCCGTGCTGCAAACCTTCGCGATCGCCCTGCTCCAGCTTATCAACATGCTGCTGGAACGCCGGCGTTTCTTCCAGCGCATGGCGCAGGTAGAGACCAATCAGGCCAAGCGGCAGCGCCAGGAAGAACGGCAGTCGCCAGCCCCAGCTCAGGAAATTCTCTTCGCCAAGGATAGCAGAGATAAGCACCACCACGCCTGCGCCCAGTACGAAGCCCGCAATAGAGCCGAAATCCAGCCAGCTGCCCATAAACCCACGTTTACGGTCCGGGGAATATTCCGCGACAAATATTGACGCGCCCGTATATTCGCCGCCTACCGAGAACCCCTGCGCCATTTTACAGAGTAACAGCAGGACAGGCGCCCAGATACCTATCGACGCATACGAGGGAATAAGCCCGATACAGAATGTACTGACGGACATAATCACAATGGTTATGGCGAGGATTTTCTGACGACCATATTTATCGCCGAGCATCCCGAAGAACAGCCCGCCCAACGGACGGATAAGAAAGGGAACCGAAAACGTCGCCAGCGCGGCGATCATCTGCACGCTTGGATTGGCATCCGGGAAAAACACTTTGCCGAGCGCGTAAGCCACAAAGCCATACACACCAAAATCAAACCACTCCATCGCGTTACCGAGAGAGGCTGCGGTAATCGCCTTACGAAGTTTCGCATCATCAATAATCGTGACGTCACTCAGAGAGATCGGTTCTACTTTTTTTCTTTTAAGCTTCATATCCATCCTCATTGAATTCGCTCTTTGACTTGGGTGGCGGTCAGCCGCTTCCCTCAGTCCGCTTCCTTAGCGATAAAGAAGCCTTATCTTTCCAGGACTTCCTTTAAGAGCGTAGCAGGATCTCGTCCCGCTGTTAGTAATGACACATCCGAATGTGCTTACCTGCGTTTTCAGATGCCTGACCCTTCTTTACCCTAACAGCGAACAAATTTGCGATCAACTTCACAGTTTATTTTATCGCGTTTAAGCGCCTTGATTTGGCATATTTCATTAGTCCGCTAAGGGATGTCAGGCGAAAATACCTGGTTCTGTCAGGGATAATTTTATCAGGGCATTGAGACTGGCTGAGAAGCAGGGAAATAGCGTCGTCGGATCATTATCCTGATAAGAATGAACTTACCGGTGCGCACGAGGGTGCATAAAAAATGTAAGAAACATTATGGCGAAAAACAGTAATAAAAAAGCCGAATCAGAGGATCCGGCTTTTACCACGATAAAGCATCACTGATCTTCATCAGGACCAGTCGCCTGCAACCAGCGTTTGCGTGTTAAACGCATCATTCATTGACTGGCCTGTCGAGGCTGCACCTGGCTGAAGACTGGTGCCTGCTTCGATGTCGCTTACGCGCCATCCGGCATACGGGGCTTTATTCTGTGAAGGCTGGGCCGTCGGGGTCGCGAAAGCGCTGAAGGAAAGCACGCTTAACGCCAGAGCGGCGGCCGCGGTTTTGAGGGTATTCATCTTTATTATCTCTTCTTTGCAGCATATAAATGGGTGACGTGTTATTCACCACCTGTGTATAAATGGTAGATCCACATCACACTTTCGAATAGTCAAATTATTTGGTGTGCGACCTCAAAGAAACTGAACCCGGCTACAGCACACTGATAAAAAAGGCTTTTCATTAAACACGCTGCAAAGGCAATAGACACACAATGCTAAAGGAAGCTGAAAGTAACGCATTAAAAAAGGCTGGCAATGCCAGCCTTTCAGAGCCGCGCTAAAAGCGACTTTACATACGGTAACCCAGCGTAACCGAGGTGCGCGTATCGGTATGATCTGGCGCGCTCGCAGGCGGGTTAGAGTTCCAGGTCACGTTATAGGCGACTTTCAGGCCAAAATGTTCGTTGATAGCCACGTCCAGCGCCGTTTCGGAGTTGACGTTGGTATCTTCAGAGCCGAACACGGAAACGCCCTGTGTGAACTTAGCGTTATCGGTAAGCTGCCAGGTATAGATGCCAGACGCGTAACCCAGGCCCTGCGTTTTGGTATCGCCGTTGGTGTATTCGTCGTAACGCACACCCGGACCGAATTCAAAACGCAGGCTGTGCACCGGGCCATTCAGGAACTGACGACCATAACCGAGCGTCAGCACGTCGCGCTCGCGATAGCCGTTATAACGGTCTGTCAGCCAGCTCGCCTGACCAAACAGGTAATCATAATCGGTTACGTTTACGCGGCTACGTCCGCCCACCGCATATTTTTCGGAGGAGCGTTCGTCATTAGAAGAGGTATTGCTGGCATTTCCCCAGAGCGACCAGGCGGTGGTTTCACCATACCAGGTCAGGTTGCTGTCAGCCGTTAAAGAAGAACTTTTGGTATTGCCGGTTTGTGCCAGGTAACCCGCGTTTAAATCACCTTCAAACGGTTTTTTCGCGGTGGAAGGATCGTCCATGACAGTAAAAACGGTATTATCAGCCATCGCGTGCTGGCTCAGCAGCGCGCCACCCGCCAGCAGCATAGCCAGGGGTACTGTCTTAAAAAGCTTCATGTTGATTTTCAGGTCCATACAACAAAAAAAAGGACCATTACGGTCCCGTAACTTTTTCTCTGGATCAATAAAATCCGCCCACAGAAAGGTAACGAATTATAAAAAGGCACCTGTGGCTTAGCAATGAATTCCTTTCGCTATTTAAGAATAAGCGGACTCTTAAGAATAAACTTTTATTTATATAGAACGGTCATCCGATTAATATCGGGCACAAGGTAAAATCAGCACGTTATTCACCCACCGTCTGGCTGTCGGGTGCTACGCTTAGGGCAGTCTAAAAAACGGAGGCGATATGGTACGTATTTATACGCTCACGCTGGCGCCCTCGCTCGACAGCGCCACAATCACGCCGCAAATCTATCCGGAAGGGAAACTACGCTGCAGCGCGCCGGTGTTTGAACCCGGCGGCGGCGGTATTAACGTCGCACGCGCTATCGTCCATCTGGGCGGCAGCGCCACGGCCCTCTTCCCGGCGGGTGGCGCGACAGGCGAGCATCTGGTCTCGCTGCTTAATGATGAAAAGGTCGCGGTCGAGACGGTTTCCGCCCGCGACTGGACTCGCCAGAATCTTCACGTGCATGTCGAATCGAGTGGCGAGCAATACCGCTTCGTTATGCCAGGCGCCACGATTACCGACGATGAATTCCGCCAGCTGGAAGAAAAAGTGCTGACGATTGAATCGGGCGCAATCCTGGTCATCAGCGGCAGCCTGCCGCCCGGTGTCAGCGTGGAGAAACTCCAGCAACTGATTAAAGCGGCACGTGCGCAAGGGATTCGCCTGATTGTCGACAGCTCCGGCGACGCGCTGGCCGCCGCGCTGGAAGTTGGCGATATCGAACTGGTTAAACCCAATCAGAAAGAGCTGGCGGCGCTGGTGAAACGCGATCTGACCGCGCCGGACGATGTCCGTAAAGCCGCAGAAGAACTGGTGCAAAAAGGGAAGGCCCGCCGCGTTGTGGTTTCACTGGGGCCGCAGGGCGCGCTCGGCGTTGACGGTAAAGACTGCGTGCAGGTCGTGCCGCCGCCGATGAAAAGCCAGAGTACCGTCGGTGCGGGCGACAGCATGGTCGGTGCTATGACGCTGCGCTTATCCCAGGATGCCCCGCTGCTGGATATGGTGCGTTATGGTGTGGCTGCCGGCAGCGCCGCTACTATCAATCAGGGTACGCGCCTCTGCTCGCTGGAGAATACCGAGAGTATTTACCACTGGCTGACACGCTAACATTCCGGCCAGCCCCGGCGGGCTGGCATTTTATCGCTGACAATGAGGTTCGCCATGAGTGAAGTGACCCGCTATGTCGTCACCGTGAAGTTTCATGAGAAAAGCCTGACCGATATTAACGAACTGAATAACCATCTGACGCGCGGCGGTTTCCAGCTCACGCTTGCCGACGACGATGGCAAAATTCACGAGCTCGGCACCAATACCTTTGGGCTGGTCAGCGCGCTCAGTGAGCAAGAGGTGGCTGAGCTGGCCGAAGGGCTTGGCGAGGCGGCGCTCGATCAGAAGCCGCAAGTCACTGTCACCACGTTCGAAAACTGGCTGCGCGACAACGATACCGTCTGACGTCGCCCGTGCGCGGCAGGTTGTGCGCCCGCGCAGATTTTCGTCTGCACGGGCGCGTTAAGCTGATGTTCTTTACGGGAAACCTGGGAGAGTAATCATGTGGCATGCCATTACGCGTTTGTTAAACGAACAGCTGGGCACCGGTGAAATCAGCCAGCGAACCGAACTGCCGGGCGGTGAAATTCACGCCGCATGGCGAATCGACTGGGCCGGGCGCGCGATCTTCGTGAAATGCGACGATTCGACGCTGTTGCCCTGCTTTACCGCCGAAGCCGATCAGCTCAACCTGCTGGCGCGCAGTAAAACGGTCACGGTGCCGGAAGTGCTTGGCGTCGGCAGCGACCGCGAATATAGCTTTCTTCTGCTGGAATATCTGCCGCCAAAACCGCTCGATGCGCACAATGCCTTTCTGCTCGGTCAGCAACTGGCGCGCCTGCACCAGTGGAGCGAGCAACCACAATACGGGCTCGATTACGATAACCACCTCTCTACCACGCCACAGCCGAACGCCTGGCAGCGCCGCTGGGCGAGTTTTTTCGCCGAGCAGCGTATCGGCTGGCAGCTGGAGCTGGCCGCGGAAAAAGGTATGGAGTTCGGCGATATCGACAGGATCGTGGATGCGGTGCATCAGCAACTGGTTTCGCACCAGCCCGCGCCTTCACTGCTGCACGGCGATTTGTGGTCCGGCAACTGCGCGCTGGGGCCGGACGGGCCCTATATTTTCGACCCGGCCTGCTACTGGGGCGATCGCGAATGCGATCTGGCGATGCTGCCGCTGCACCCGGAACAGCCGCCGCAGATTTATGACGGCTATCAGTCGGTGCTACCGCTGCCCGCCGGCTTTCTTGGGCGCCAGCCGCTTTATCAACTCTATACCCTGCTAAACCGCGCCACGCTCTTTGGCGGTCAGCATCTGGTTGCCGCACAGCAGGCGTTAACCCGCGTTCTGGGCATATGATAAAGCGCGCGGCAGCGCGCGCGTTTACAAAAAGCCGAGCAGGGAGAAGAACACGTAGCCCAGCACCAGTACAATCACCGGCAGGATATAAAGCGGGAAGATTTGCAGGAAAATGGTATGGCGCGGCACCACGATGCGTGATTCCAGCGCCTCGCGGCTCAGCCCTTCTTCGCCTTTGGCGCGCTCCAGAATCAGGCTGTCTTCAACATGCTCACGCAGAAAACGCGCCTGGCGACACATCCGCGCGCCCGACGCCTGTAACGCCAGACCAACAAAAATCAAAATATAGATTATCCAGAAGCTGATATTCGCGTGACGCGTGAAATCGGGTTGCGGCGAGTTGTACCAGAAGACATTCAGGAACGGCGTATTAAAGCGCACCATTTCAATCATCACATGGGCGAAATCCATCATCACGGCGTTAATGCCCGGCTGCTTTTCGCTGTGCTGATACATAAATTTCAGCACGGAGATAATGGTGGAGAGCGTGGCAGGAATGAAAATCACCCATCCGGCGATGCGTTTTAAGACACCAATGCGTCCAGCTTGTTGATATGTCATGCTTTCCCCTTGATAGCGACGCGACAGATTGGCCTAAGTTTACCCTGTGAAGCGCCTTTTCGCCTGAATTTTCCGGCACATGGCAGGAAAGCGGTAGCCATAACGCGTTTTTCCGGCTATTCATTAACCTTCCCGCGTAACAAAAAAGGAGTGACACGATGTCTTCGCCGCGACAGATCCTCGCCGCTATTTTTGATATGGATGGTTTACTGATTGATTCCGAGCCGCTCTGGGACCAGGCGGAACTGGAAGTCATGGCGACGCTCGGGGTGGATACCTCCCGCCGCCACGAGCTGCCCGACACGCTGGGCCTGCGCATCGATCTGGTGGTGGCGCTGTGGTTCGCACAGCAGCCGTGGAACGGGCCGTCACTGGATGAAGTGACGCAGCGCATTATTACTCGCGCCATGACGCTGGTGGAAGAAAAACGCCCGCTGCTCCCGGGCGTGGCAGACGCGATTGCGCTCTGTAAAGCGCAGGGGCTAAAGGTCGGCCTCGCCTCCGCTTCGCCGCTGCGGATGCTGGAGCGCGTACTGACGCTGTTTGATCTGCGCGAGCAGTTTGACGTGCTCGCTTCCGCCGAACACCTGCCTTACAGCAAGCCGCACCCGCAGGTCTACCTGGATGCGGCGGCAAAGCTTGGCGTCGATCCGCTCTGCTGCGTGACGCTTGAGGATTCCGTTAACGGCATGGTCGCCACCAAAGCGGCGCGTATGCGCTCCATTGTGGTTCCGGCTGAAGAGAACCGCAGCGACGCGCGCTGGGCGCTCGCCAACGTGCGACTGAACTCGCTGACCGAGCTTGAGCCCTGGCATCTGAAAGGCTAAGCCCCTTATCGCCGCTGCCGACCGGCAGCGGTTTTCAGCTTTTGTTCCAAAAAATACCGCCCGCCGTCATATTTTTAAAACGCAGTTTCATTTAGCTTTGTTTTTTCTTCCGGCGACTCCTATCATTGCTCTGAATGCGAAAGGGACTTTCCCTGCGCCGCAATGATGAGTCAAAGAGGAACGGAACATGCTGGAGACATTCTCGCTTGCCGGAAAAGTGGCGATGGTGACCGGTTGCAATACCGGGCTTGGGCAAGGCATGGCGCTCGGGCTTGCCGCCGCCGGATGCGATATCGCAGGCATCAGCCGCCGTCCTGCGCGGGAGACCGCCGCGAAAGTCCACGCGCTGGGCCGCCGTTTTGTCGCGATTGACGCGGATTTAGCCACGGCACCGGTACAGCCGCTCGTCACCGAGGCCGTCGACGCGCTGGGGCGTATCGATATTCTGGTCAACAACGCCGGGATCATCCGGCGCGACGACGCGCTCGATTTCAGCGAAAAAGACTGGGACGATGTGATGGATCTCAACCTTAAGGCGCTGTTCTTTCTCTCGCAGGCCGTCGCCAGGCAGTTCATTGCTCAGGGCAGCGGCGGCAAAATCATTAACGTCGCCTCCATGCTCTCTTTTCAGGGCGGCATTCGTGTGCCTTCCTACACCGCGTCGAAAAGCGGCGTGCTCGGCCTGACACGGCTGCTCGCCAACGAATGGGCATCGTATGGCATCAATGTTAACGGCATCGCACCGGGCTATATGGCGACCAACAACACACAGGCGCTGCGCGAAGATGCCGAACGTAATGAGGAAATTCTGGCGCGTATTCCGGCAGGTCGCTGGGGAACGCCGGAAGATTTACAGGGGCCGGTGATTTTTCTTGCCTCCGGGGCATCAGATTATGTGAATGGCTACACCCTGGCAGTGGACGGCGGCTGGCTCGCCCGCTGAGCGCAACGCGAGGCGTCATGCGGGCTGCGGTGACAAAGTGTTACACCGTCACCACTTTTCTCTACTGTATAAAAACCCTATACTGGATAGATTGACAGTTACAGGGTTTTATCATGACGGCGGAAGGCCACCTGCTTTTTTCGATTGCCTGCGCGGTATTTGCTAAAAATGCCGAGCTGACCCCTGTGCTGGCGCAGGGCGACTGGTGGCATATTATCCCCTCCGCCATTCTCACCTGCCTGTTGCCGGATATCGATCACCCGAAGTCCTTCCTGGGACAGCGGCTAAAGTGGATTTCCAAACCCGTGGCGCGGATGTTCGGCCACCGGGGGTTTACGCACAGTCTGCTGGCGGTCTTCGGCGGACTGACCCTGTTTCTGTTAAAAGTGCCGGAAACCTGGATACTGCCTGCCGATGCGCTGCAAGGGCTGGTGCTCGGCTATCTCAGCCATATTCTCGCCGATATGATAACGCCCGCAGGCGTGCCGCTTTTATGGCCCTGCCGCTGGCGCTTTCGCCTGCCGTTGCTCTACCCACAAAAAGGCAATCAGCTTGAGCGCGTATTATGCATGGCGCTGTTTGTCTGGGCGGTCTGGATGCCGCAAAGCATGACCGACAGCAGCGCGATGAAATGGTCTTCGGCCGCCATCAATTCCCTGCAAAACACCTTTAATCGGTTTATTCATCACCAGATGGAACAGTAAATAAACTGAAATCGCGTTTTGATATAAACCATTCCATTTGGATATAAGGCACCCTGTTTTGATTCTGATACCCTTTGCGGCATAAAGGCATGCCATTTCGGCCATGCCGGTTATAAAAAATCAGGAGAACGGGGATGAATCTTCCACTGATAGCGAACGTTGTCGCGTTCGTGGTTCTGCTGCTGTTGCTGGCGCGCACGCGCCACACACAGTGGAGCCTGGCAAAAAAAGTATTACTCGGTCTCGCGATGGGCGTGGTCTTTGGCCTGGCGCTGCACACCATTTATGGTTCTGACAGCGAGACGCTGAAAACTTCTATCCAGTGGTTCAACATTGTCGGTAATGGCTATGTGCAACTGCTGCAGATGATTGTGATGCCGCTGGTGTTCGCGATGATCCTGAGCGCGGTAGCGCGTCTGCATAACGCCTCCTCGCTGGGTAAAATCAGCGTGCTGACCATAGGCACCCTGCTCTTTACCACGCTTATCGCAGCGCTGGTCGGCGTGCTGGTAACCAATCTCTTCGGCCTGACGGCGGAAGGTCTGGTGCAGGGAAGCGCGGAAACCGCGCGTCTCAATGCCATTCAAACTAACTACGCCGGCAAAGTTGCCGATCTGACCGTACCGCAACTGATCCTCTCTTTCATTCCAAAAAACCCGTTTGCCGATCTCACCGGCGCGAGCCCAACGTCCATCATCAGCGTGGTGATTTTCGCGGCGTTCCTGGGCGTGGCGGCGCTGAAACTGCTGAAAGACGACGCGTCGAAAGGCGAGCGCGTGCTGGCCGCTATTGACATCCTGCAGAGTTGGGTGATGAAGCTGGTGCGTCTCGTTATGCAGCTGACGCCATACGGCGTGCTGGCGCTGATGACCAAAGTGGTCGCAGGCTCTAACCTGCAGGACATCATCAAGCTCGGCAGCTTTGTGGTCGCCTCTTATCTGGGCCTCGGCATAATGTTTGTGGTTCACGGCGTGCTGCTGGCCGTGAATGGTGTGAGCCCGCTGCGTTACTTCCGCAAAGTGTGGCCGGTGCTGACGTTTGCCTTCACCAGCCGCTCCAGCGCGGCGAGCATTCCGCTCAATGTAGAAGCGCAGACGCGTCGTCTGGGCGTGCCGGAATCTATCGCCTCTTTCGCGGCGTCCTTTGGCGCGACGATTGGTCAGAACGGCTGTGCGGGTCTCTACCCGACCATGCTCGCGGTGATGGTCGCCCCGACGGTCGGTATTAACCCGCTCGACCCGGTGTGGATAGCAACGCTCGTCGGCATCGTGACCTTAAGCTCCGCCGGTGTAGCGGGCGTGGGCGGCGGTGCCACGTTCGCCGCGCTTATCGTACTGCCTGCAATGGGCCTGCCGGTGACGCTCGTGGCGCTGCTGATTTCCGTCGAGCCGCTGATCGACATGGGCCGTACTGCGCTCAACGTGAGCGGCTCCATGACCGCTGGCACGCTGACCAGCCAGTGGCTGAAGCAGACGGATAAAGCCATCCTGAACAGCGATGACGAGGCCGAACTGGCGCACCGTTAAACACGTAAGATGATGTTGTTATCAACCCCGGCCTGCGCGCCGGGGTTTTCTTTTATGGGCGTTTAGTTTCTGATAAAGACGAAAAAGCCCGCCAGTGAGCGGGCTTTTTTTTCAGGCGACAGCTTTCTTCTGCGCGTCGCGCCGGGCGATAAACTCCGCGGCGGGTACGATGCGGCTGAACGCTTCCTGAATGCGCATATCATTCTCGACCTCCCACAGATCGACAGCCGCCTGCAGGTTAAGCCAGAAATCAACTGAGGTTCCAAACGCTTTTGCCAGACGAAACGCCATATCTGTAGTGAGTTTGCGGTTATTGTTCACCAGCGCGCTCACACTATTACGATGGACGCAAAGCATCTCCGCCACCTCGTTGATTTTAAGGCCGAGCGGCTCCAGGTATTCGTACACCAGGATCTCGCCGGGCGTCGTGGGCTTTCTGGTTGCCTGTTTCATGTTCATTTCCTTAACGTTGCGGCGCGCCGCAATCAGTAATCATGCGGATCTAAATAGAGATCTTCCGCTTTGCCTTCCACCCATCTGAAAATCAGGCGGTAGTGATGGTTGACCCGAATCGATGAATACCCCTGCAATTTACCGCTCAGCGCCTCAAAGCGGTTGCCAGGCGGCGAGCGGAGATCGGAGATCGCGGTATGACGTTGCTGCATTGATGATGTCTAGTTTGCGCGCCAGTGTGGTATGAATTTCCGCCGGGATGTTGCGGTGTGGCGTCGAATACACGAAAAACGCCGCCAGCCAGGCGTCACGAAAACTGCCGATATGCTTCTGCATTCCATTGATACCTCCCTGTTTCTTTTCGTAATCATTTTAATGCACCGCTGCACAGTGCACAAGTGCGGTTTTAAGGTAAAATAAAACCCGCATTAGCGGGCTTCGTGGCTGACAGTCGGCAGCCTTACGACTGCGGCTGCCTGTACGGGGCGATAAACTCGCCCTATACCTCATCCTGTTTGAGCTGGTTCGCCCAGCGCTGGGCGGCTTCGGGGCTGCTGAAGGCGGGCGAGCGGCGAAAACGATCCCTGGACATCACAAACGCCACGTATTTGCCCTTCAGCACCCAGACATCCTCAAAACCCTCCATGCGATCCGCATGATCCGGCGGTGCCGGCTCCACGCGTGGAACATAGCTGATAACGGGACGATTCTGATGACGAAGTGGTTTCATAAGCGTCGGATTCACTGGCTGAAAACAAAAGATAAACCACTATGATAGCGGATCGGACGGCTCTGCGTCGCATCCTGCGTGCGCTGTACCGTTCATTTGCCGCTTTTTACGCCGTCGCCTTTTCCGCAAGAACTTCAGTGCTGTTCTATAGTTACCTTACATTTCATGCAGCCATCCGGTTGCTTAAGAAAAAGGAAAGGAGACGAGTTCAATGTCGAATGATGAGAAACGCCCTAACCATGAAGCCCCGTTCCACGACGCGCGCTCATCTGAGCCAGGGATGGGGTCGCTGGCGCCTGCCGATGGCTCCCACCGCCCTTCTCCGGCACCCACCCCGCCAGGTGAGCAGCCGACCGCGCCAGGCAGCCTGAAGGCGCCGGATGTCACGAACGATAAGCTCGGCGCGCTGGAGACCTTTCGCAAAGGCGGTGAGAATGAGGCGCTGACAACCAACCAGGGCGTGCGCATCGCCAACGATCAGAACTCGCTGCGCGCCGGCACCCGCGGCCCGACGCTGCTGGAAGATTTCATCCTGCGGGAAAAAATCACGCACTTCGACCACGAACGCATTCCTGAGCGCATCGTCCACGCGCGCGGCTCGGCCGCCCACGGCTACTTTCAGCCGTATAAAAGCCTGAGCGATATCACCAAAGCCGCGTTCTTAAGTGACCCAGAAAAAATCACGCCGGTGTTTGTGCGCTTCTCGACGGTACAGGGCGGCGCGGACTCGGCGGATACGGTGCGCGATATTCGCGGCTTCGCCACCAAGTTTTATACCGAAGAAGGGATTTTCGATCTGGTTGGCAATAATACACCGGTGTTTTTCATTCAGGACGCCCATAAATTTCCGGATTTCGTTCATGCCGTGAAGCCGGAGCCGCACTGGGCTATCCCGCAGGGCCAGAGCGCGCATGACACCTTCTGGGATTACGTGTCGCTCCAGCCGGAAACGCTGCACAACGTGATGTGGGCGATGTCCGACCGCGGCATTCCGCGCAGCTACCGCACGATGGAAGGCTTTGGCATTCACACCTTCCGCTTTATCAACGCCGAAGGCAAAGGCACCTTCGTGCGCTTCCACTGGAAGCCGGTGGCGGGTAAAGCGTCGCTTATCTGGGATGAATCACAGAAACTTACCGGGCGTGACCCGGATTTCCACCGTCGCGATCTCTGGGAGGCCATCGAAGCGGGCGACTACCCCGAATATGAACTCGGCGTGCAGCTGATCCCGGAAGAGGACGAGTTTAAGTTTGATTTTGACCTCCTCGATGCCACCAAGCTCATCCCTGAAGAGCTGGTACCGGTGCAGCTGGTCGGCAAAATGGTGCTGAACCGCAACCCGGATAACTTCTTCGCTGAAAACGAACAGGCGGCGTTCCACCCGGGCCATATCGTGCCGGGGCTGGATTTCAGCAACGATCCGCTGCTGCAGGGCCGTCTGTTCTCTTACACCGACACCCAGATAAGCCGTCTCGGCGGGCCGAACTTCCACGAAATCCCGATTAACCGCCCGACCTGCCCGTACCATAATTTCCAGCGCGACGGCATGCACCGGATGGATATCGACACCAACCCGGCGAACTACGAGCCAAACTCGATCAACGATAACTGGCCGCGCGAGACGCCGCCTGCGCCGAAAGCGGGCGGATTTGAAAGCCATCAGGAACGCATTGAGGGCCATAAGATCCGCGAGCGCAGCCCGTCGTTTGGCGAATATTACTCCCAGCCGCGCCTCTTCTGGCAGAGCCAGACGCCGGTCGAGCAGCGCCATATCATCGACGCCTTCAGCTTTGAGCTCAGCAAAGTCGTGCGCAGCTATATCCGCGAGCGCGTGGTGGACCATCTCTGCCATATCGATATTTCGCTGGCGCATCCGGTGGCGAATAATCTTGGCATTACGCTTACTGAAGAGCAGATGCATGTCGCGCCGCCGAAGGACGTTAACGGGCTGAAGAAAGACCCGTCGCTGAGCCTGTATGCCGTACCGGGCGGCACCGTGAAAGGGCGTGTGGTCGCCGTCCTGTTGAATGACCATGTGAAATCCGCCGATCTGCTCGCCATGCTGCAGGCGCTGAAATCGCACGGCGTGCATGCCAAATTGCTCTACAGCCGGATGGGCAGCGTGACGGCGGATGATGGCTCGCAACTGGAAGTGGCAGGCACGTTCGCCGGATCGCCGTCCGTGACCGTCGATGCCGTGCTGGTGCCGGGCGGTGCGGCGAGCGCGCTTGCCGATAACGGCGATGCGGTCTACTACCTGCTGGAGGCGTATAAACATCTGAAAGCGATCGGCCTGATGGGCGACGCGCGCGGTCTGAAGCGCCATCTGGCGGTGCCGGACACCGGCGAAGAAGGTATTGTCGAAGCTGACGACGCCTCCGGCAGCTTTATGGATGATTTCATCCACCAGCTCGCCTGCCACCGCGTCTGGGCGCGTACGCCGAAAGTGGCGTCAATTCCGGCTTAATCGCCATTGTGCTATCAAAAAACGCCGCCTGCTGCGGCGTTTTTTGTGCATGTGCCATAAACATCAGACATAAAAAAACCGGCCGGAGCCGGTTTTTTTGTCAACAGCACGATTATTTTTTCGGCGCCTGCGGGTCGGTGTCGTACTCGGCACAGGTCTGGTAGCCGGAGTTCATCACGTGGCCTGTATCGTCCAGCGCAACGAAATAGGTTTCGGTTTTACCATTACGGCTGCCCAGAATATAGGTCTGGCAGGTACCGCGAGCGTGGATCATGGTCACTTCTGAAGACGGTTTACCGGCAATCTGCATCACCTGCTGACGGCTCATGCCTTTTTTCACATCTTTTACTACCGGCTGGGTAAACTGATCGGCGGTGCGATCGTAAGCGGTACACCCTGCCAGCATCGTCATAACAGCCGCTGCACCCAGAAACCCTGCAAACTTCTTGTTCATTGTGTCATCCTCTTTTTTTCAGCGTGTGCAGATAAGCCTGGAATATAAAATAACATTTTTCAACTTGTTACCTGAAACAACGTCAAATTAAGAGTATTCCCTCAGCCAATACTGATTACGTTAAAACCGTCTGACACCGCGCAGGGCGGCGACAACTTGTCGTTTTGCCCACAACGGGTTAGCTTTAACAAATCACCGTTTCAATGCCTGCGCGTTGCAGGCGAACAAGACTGGAGGGGTAAATGGCATTACAACAAGAAATTATTCAGGCACTTGGTGTGAAACCGCAAATTGACGCTCACGAAGAGATCCGCCGCAGCGTCGATTTTCTCAAATCCTATCTGAAAACCTATCCGTTCCTGAAAACGCTGGTGCTGGGCATCAGTGGCGGTCAGGATTCCACGCTCGCGGGTAAACTGAGCCAGCTTGCCATCAGCGAACTGCGCGACGAAACCGGCGATCAGAGCTATCAGTTTATCGCGGTGCGCCTGCCTTTCGGCGTGCAGTTCGACGAAAAAGATTGTCAGGATGCGCTGGCGTTTATCCAGCCGGATAAAGTGCTGACGGTCAATATTAAAGAAGCGGTGCTGGCGAGCGAGAAAGCGCTGCGTGAAGCAGGCATTGAGCTGAGCGATTTTGTGCGCGGCAACGAAAAAGCGCGTGAGCGTATGAAAGCGCAGTACAGCATCGCCGGGATGACCAAAGGCGTTGTCGTGGGCACCGATCATGCCGCCGAAGCCGTCACCGGCTTTTTCACCAAGTATGGCGATGGCGGCACCGACATCAACCCACTGTTCCGTCTTAATAAACGCCAGGGCAAACTGCTGCTGAAAACCCTGGGCTGTCCGGAGCACCTCTATCTTAAAGTGCCGACCGCCGATCTCGAAGACGACCGCCCGTCCCTGCCGGATGAAGTGGCGCTCGGCGTGACGTACGACAACATCGACGATTACCTGGAAGGCAAACAGATTGATGAGAAAATCAGTCAGATCATCGACGGCTGGTATGTGAAAACCGAGCACAAACGTCGCCCGCCGATCACGATTTTTGACGATTTCTGGAAACAGTAATCGCGTTGCGGCACCCTCCCCGGCCCGGGAGGGTGTCCCTCTCAGTGTCACGATTTGCGCCACAACGCTTTTTTCACGGATGACGTATGTCAGTTTCAACGCAGCGCGCCACGCTGCCGGGCCTTCTGGCCATTCTGCTCTGGAGTACCTCAGTCGGTTTATTGCGCAGTATCAGCGAGGCGTTCGGCCCGGTGGGCGGCGCAGCGCTCATTTATACCGTCAGTTCGCTGTGTTTGATGGTGTCGCCAGGGCTCGTTCACCCTGGCCGCTTACCGCGCCGTTATTTGATAACTGGCGGTGTGCTCTTTGTCGGCTATGAAATCTGCCTCGCGCTGGCGATTGGGCTTGCGCACACCCGCGCGCAGTCGCTGGAGCTGGGGATGATTAACTACCTCTGGCCGAGCCTGACGGTGCTGCTGGCGGTGCTTATCAACGGCCAGCGCTGCCGCGCCTGGCTCTGGCCTGGGCTGCTGCTTGCGGTCGCGGGCGTGTTTCAGGTGCTGAAAGGCGACGGCGGCTGGTCGCCCGCGCAGCTCTGGCTCAATATGCAGGATAATCCGGTTGCTTACGCGCTCGCGTTCAGCGCCGCACTGGTCTGGGCGCTCTACTGCAACCTGACGCGCCGCTGGAGCAACGGGCAGAACGGCGTGGTGCTCTTTTTCTGCGCCACCGCCGCCGTCCTCTGGCTGCAATATAGCCTCGCGCCACAGCCGCCGATGCAGCTTTCGCTTCCTGCCGTCGCGCAACTGCTCTTTATGGGGCTTTCCACTGCGACCGCCTACGCCGCCTGGAACCACAGTATTCAGCACGGCAATATGACGCTGCTCGCCACCGCCTCTTACTTCACGCCTGTGCTCTCGGCGCTGCTGGCAAGCCTGTGGCTCGGCCTCGCGCCGGGCATCGCGTTCTGGCAGGGCGTGGCGATGGTGGTGGCAGGCTCCCTGCTCTGCTGGCTTGCCACGCGCAATCTCAACTAAGATGGCGCTTTTTCAACCACACATTCCCTGATAGACTGGATAAGTAAACAGTATTCAGGAGAGTGATGTGGCAAGGCGTACTGGCGCGCCGCGGCTGGAGTTTGAAAAAGCGGCAATTTATGAATATCCCGAGCATCTGCGTCCGTGGCTTGACGATCTGCCAAAGCATCCCGGCGTCTATGTTTTTCATGGCGAAAGCGAAACCATGCCGCTCTATATCGGCAAAAGCGTCAATATTCGCAGCCGGGTGCTGTCGCACCTGCGTACGCCGGATGAAGCCTCCATGCTGCGTCAGTCGCGGCGCATCACGTTTATCCGCACCGCGGGTGAAATCGGCGCGCTGCTCTTAGAAGCGCAGATGATCAAAGAGCAGCAGCCGCTGTTTAATAAACGGTTGCGCCGTAACCGGCAGCTCTGCTCCTTGCAGTTCAAAGGCGAAAAACCGGACGTGGTTTACGCGCGCGATGTCGATTTCTCGCACCAGCCGGGCCTGTATGGACTCTTTTCGAGCCGCCGCGCGGCGCTCGGCACGCTGCAGTCTATCGCTGACGAACAACAGCTCTGCTACGGCCTGCTGGGGCTGGAATCCGTGCGCCCGGGGCGCGCCTGTTTCCGCTCGGCGCTGAAACGCTGCGCGGGGGCCTGCTGCGGTAAAGAGCCGCTGGAGGCGCACAACGCGCGCCTGATGGAGGCGCTGGAGCGCATGCGCGTTATCTGCTGGCCGTGGGACGGCCCGGTCGGGCTGCGGGAGAGTTTCGGTGACATGACGCAGTACCATATCATCCATAACTGGTACTGGCTGGGATCGGTCGCCTCGTTAAGCGACGCGGCGAGCATCTCGCGCGCGCCGCAGGGCTTCGATAACGACGGCTATCGAATTCTGTGCAAGCCGCTTATCAGCGGCGAGCATGAGATAGTGGAAATCGGCGCGCACGCGCCTCAGAGATAAGTAATTTCGCTAAACAGCACCTGCCCTTCGGCCTTCAGCAGCCGGAGGGTATGGCTTCCCTCCTGCCACCAGGCGCCCTGCTCCGGCGTCAGCAGTTTATCGTTAAGCTGCCAGGCACCGCTTAAAACATACACAATCCCGCCGCGCGCGCGGCCAGTGGTAAACGTGCGATCGGCGACGCGCACCTGCGCGCGACAGCGATCGCGCCGGGTCATCAGATTAAAATCAAGCGACATGCGCCCGTCAGTCAGCTCGGCGCGTACCGGGTGTTCGCCTGCGAAGGTAAACGGCTGATGACGCTTTAAGGTATGGCGAAACGCGCCGCCGCCAAGCAATGTGACTTCACCGCCATCCAGCAGCGTCACCACGCGGTCAACCTGCGGCACGACGTTAAATTCGCCATTGCTGGCAAGAGAAGCAATGCTGGCGCGCCAGTTAAAATCCCGGCTCGGCGGGTAACAACAGATCTCGCGGGTTTCGCCTGCGCCATTACGCCACAGGTTCACCGGCATCTTTTTGACGTCGAAAAATTCCATCCCCACTCCTGGAACGCGCATCATGCGCCAGTCGCCACAGGCGTACTGCGGCAAAAATTATTGTTATGCATTTACAGGCCTGATTATCGGCACGTCAGAGGATGGCGAACGCAGATCCTTAACATACGCAGGCTAAATGCGCCGCACGGCGGCAGCGATGAATGATAACCAACAGAAATTACGTGGCAAGAGGCGTGGGAAAAGAAAAACCGCCGGCCCTGGCCAGCGCCATCAAAGGACGCTTGCCAAAACCGACGGTCTTAAGCCAGTCAGAAATTATTCTGCATCTGCGGGCATTTTACCTTCCGGAGCCGGACGTTCTGTCAGACGCTTCTCAAAATTGGCATTAAATTGCTTTTTCTGCTCCGGCGTCAGCACGTTATAAATTTTGTTCTGGGTTTCCATGTGCGCCAGCATACGGGCTTTATGCTGCGCTTCCATTTTATCGATCTGGGCCAGCGCTTTGTCTTTATCAAAGCTGTCGCTGGCGATCAGATTGTGCATCGCGCGGCGTTCTTCCAGCGACGGACGCTCGAATTTTTCACGCTGGGCTTTACGGATGTCGCGAATTTGCTGCTTCTGCGCATCGGTCAGGTTCAGCCCCTGGAACATCATATCGTGATGCGGGCCGCGCGGACCTTTATGGTGCATCATCGGTGCGTTATTCGCATCAGGTGCCGGGGTCTCCGCCGCCTGTGCCAGATTAGCCGCGCCAAGCGCCAGGGTGGAAGCAACGAAGATAGCCGTTAATTTACGCATAATGTTGTCCTTACTTTCAGTTAATTCAGCAACAGGTTGTCGCCTTGACGAGATTAATTCTACGGGCAGATTCGTCAATCAGTCAGAGTCTGAGTAAAACAGTGAAAGCATAAAAAACAATTATTGTGCGATTATGGAGAAAATAAGGAAAAACGGAGGAGAAGATTCTTTAAATATCACAACCGATTGATTGTGAAGAGAGTGTGAGCGCAGTATATAAGCGCACCGCTGTAAAATAAAGCGCCGCGCTCAGAATTATCCGCATTATTTTTACGGCCCACAGGGGGCCGCATATTATTTAATTTCCCGCAGCATTAATCCCGCGCGTAAACCGAGCGCGACAGAGGGATTCGGAAACAGCACCCGTTCATTTTCCTGCGCGTAATAGCGCTCATCGCCATCTTCCGCAAGCAGCGTGCCTGCGTCGAATGCCGTGAAATTTTCGGTCTCAGCGGACATATGCAGCACAAAGCGATCGCTTCGCCGGGTGATTTGCTGCGCCACCTCAAAGCGGCGCGGCGCATCCATAGCGGCAGGCGCGGGCGAGCCGTCCAGCAGCGCCGACAGCGCCCGCTGCGTTGGGGCGAACTGGCTGAGATCGTTCTGGCCGAACGACAGCGCCTTCCCAAGCTCCAGCGTACAGCTGAGTGCTGCGAAGCGCTCGCAGGAAAAGTGCGTGAAGGTGCCGCCTGGCGCGCGATGAAATACCAGCGCCTGTAGCCCGGCGTCGCCAAGCCAGGTGAGAAAATCCTCCGGCCACGCCGTCGTGCGCGCGGGCAGTACGCCAAAGCGCGGGAAGCGCGACGCGCGAATGGCGGTATGCAGATCCAGATGCCAGCGCACCGTTTCATCGCCTGCCGCAAAAAACGTCTCCAGCGCCTGCTCAAGACGTTCCGCGCGGGCGGTTTCCACACCCGGCGTGGCGGTTTGCCAGCGCCCGCCGAAAAGACGGTTAAGATCGTAATCGACAAACCGGCGTCCGGCCCGCAGCGCCGCCGGGCTGCCGAGCACTACCAGCAGCCGCCAGACGAGCGGCCGCTCGCCACGCGCCAGCGGCGCGAGGAGTTGCTCCAGTATCTCGACCGGCGCGGTTTCATTACCGTGAATGCCCGCGCTCACCACCAGCGCGCCGCGCACCTCGCCTGCGGGCGTCAGTTGCAGAATGCCTTCATCCAGCCACTCGATAGTCACACCGCCGCGTTGCAGTGTTGTCCTGGCGGGCGTCTCGCCGCGCAGCGTCTTCGCAATAAAATCGTCCACGGCGTCTCCTTACTGCTGGAACGGATAGACATTGCCGAGAGAAAGCAGGCGCGACAGTTCATCCAGCGCCTCGCGCCCTTCGCGCAGCAACTGCGGGTCTACCAGATCTTCCTGCGTCAGCCGGTCGCGGTAATATTTATCCACCCACGCGTTAAGCCGCGTAAAGAGCGTGTCGTCCATCATCACCGCCGGGTTCACCGCCTGGCGCTCGTCGTCCGTCAGCACCACACGCAGGCGCAGACAGGCGGGGCCGCCGCCGTTGGCCATGCTTTCGCGCAGGTCAAAAACTTTCAGCTCGCTAATCGGGTTATCCGCCGCCACAAGCGTGTTCAGATAACGCCAGACGCCTTCGTGGCGACGCGACTCCTCAGGCAGCACCAGCACCATAGTGCCGTCGTCGCGGCTCAGCAGCTGGCTGTTGAAAAGGTAGGTTTCTACCGCGTCCTGCACCGACACCGCGCCTGCGGGCACCACCAGCGGCGTAAAGCCCGGTACTTTTTCAGCCAGCGCATCGAACAGCGCCTGCTGATGCAAAAACGCGTGCTCGTGGCAGAACAGCACCTGGCGGTTGGAGACCGCAATGACATCGTTATGGAACACGCCCTGGTCGATGACCGCCGGGTTTTGCTGCGCGAACATAACGCGCTGCGGATCCACCTGGTTAAGCCGCGCCACGGCCTGCGACGCTTCCAGCGTCTGGCGCGCCGGGTAGCGGGCAGGCACCAGTGCCCCGCTCTCTTCGCGCCCGTAGATGAAAAGCTGAAGCCCCGGCTCGCCGTAGTCGCCGCCAAGCCGGTTATGGTTGGCCGCGCCTTCGTCGCCGAACATCGCCACCTGCGGCAGCGCGCCGTGTACGGCAAAGCGGGACTCGTCGCGGAAAATCGCCCGCAGCAGCCGTTCGGTGCCGGGCGCTTCGCTGGCGCGGTGGAATTTATTGTTAAGGTTCGCCACGGTCAGATGCACTTTGCCATCCAGCGCGTCGGCGGACGGACAGACCGTTGCTGCGTTCGCCACCCACATCGACGATGCGGAGCTGGCGGCCGAAAGCAGATGCGGCGCGGCGCGCCAGGCTTTCTCCAGCACCTGTTGATCGCTGCCGGTAAAGCCAATCTGGCGCAGCGCCGCAAGGTTCGGCCGCTCCTGCGGCGGGATCACCGCCTGCGGGAAACCGGCGTCCGCCAGCGCTTTCATCTTCGCGAGCCCCTGTCTGGCGGCAAGCTTCGGATTAGAGACCTGAAAACGATGTTTCGTCGAGGCCTCATTACCGAAAGAGAGCCCGGCGTAGTGGTGCGTCAGCCCCACCAGCCCGTCAAAGTTGACTTCACGTGCTTTCATGCCTGCTCCTTCCCGCTGAAATCGAGGCCGGGGTTTAACGTCTGCGGCAGCGCGAAGGTCGGGCTTTCCAGCGAGGCCATCGGCCAGGCGCAGTAATCGGCCGCATACCAGGCGCTCGGACGGTGATTGCCGGACGCCCCGACACCGCCGAACGGCGCTGTGCTCGCCGCGCCCGTCAGCGGTTTGTTCCAGTTCACGATACCGGCGCGCGCTTCCAGCAGCAGCTGGTCGAATTTCTCGCGAACCGGCGAAATCAGCCCGCAGGAAAGTCCATAACGGGTGGCGTTGGCAAGCGTAATCGCTTCGTCGAAATCGTCGTAACGCCAGACGCCCAGCAGCGGCCCGAAGACCTCTTCATCCGGCACGTCGCGCACGCCGGTTAGCTCAATAATACCGGGCGTGAGCAGCGAGCTGCCCGCCTGCACCAGGGCTGGCGTTAACAGCGGCTTGCCGCCGCGCGACAGATGCCCCTGCCAGGCTTCCAGCACCCGCTCCGCCGCCTGCGCGCTGATAAGCCCGCCCATAAACGGCTGCGGCTCGGCGTCCCAGCGGTCGGGGCGTAAACGTCCGGCGATCTCAACGAGGCGCGCCAGGAAAGCGTCGCCCGCAGCACCGCGTTTCACCAGCAGGCGGCGCGCGCAGGTGCAGCGCTGCCCGGCGGTGATAAACGCCGACTGGATCGCCAGATGCACCGCGCCGTCGATATCGTCAGGATCTTCGACAATCAGCGGGTTATTACCGCCCATCTCCAGCGCCAGAATTTTTTCGGGCTGCCCCGCCAGCTGGCGGTGCAGTTGATAACCGGTGCCGGCGCTGCCGGTAAAGAGCAGGCCGTCAAGTTCCGGCCGGGCGGAGAGCGCCTGGCCGGTCGCGCGCGCGCCCTGCACCAGATTCAGCACGCCCGCAGGCAGGCCCGCCTGCTCCCAGAGTTTCATCACGGCTTCGCCGGTGTGCGGCGTCAGTTCGCTCGGTTTAAACACCAGCGTGTTGCCCGCGAGCAGCGCCGGAACGATATGACCGTTTGGCAGGTGACCGGGGAAGTTATACGGCCCGAAAACCGCCAGCACGCCGTGGGGACGGTGGCGCAGCGTGGCCGCGCCGTCCGGCATCGGCGAGTGCTGTTCGCCGGTGCGGGTCTGGTACGCTTTGAGCGAAATGCCCACTTTATTGATCATCGCGGTCACTTCGGTGGCCGCCTCCCAGCGCGGTTTGCTGGTCTCCAGCGCGATGATGCGCGTCAGTTCTGTTTTGTTCGCCTCAAGCAACGCCGCGAATTTCTCAGCGATAGCCTGACGGTCGGCGAAGGGCCGTTTCGCCCAGGCCGGAAACGCCGCGCGGGCGGCGGCGCAGGCCGCTTGCACCTGCGCGTCGTCCGCCGCATGTCCTTGCCACAGCAGGCCGCTGCCCACCGGATCGCGTTTTTCCAGCGCCTCGCCCTGCCCCGTTGTCCACTCACCGTTGATCCATAAACTCATACTTTTTTCTCCTCAGGGCACAGGCGCACCAGGCGTACACGATCGCCGTGGCGGCATTGCAGGGCATCCAGCGTGGCGGCGTCCAGAATCAGCCTGTCGGCGTCCGGTCTGGCGCGGATTAACATCACGCGGAAGTTATCGTAATTTTCGTTGGCGACCATGCAGGCCGGCAGTTCGTCGTCGGTAACCGGCTGGCCTTCCGCGACCTCCACGAGGCGGCTTTTACGGATAGCCCGCACCCGGTCGATATCACACTCCAGCGTCGGCCCGCCGTCGAAGATGTCGACATAGTTGCGATAGCGAAATCCTTCGGCCTCCAGCACGGCGCGCGCGGGCGCGGTGTCTTTATGAACCTGGCCGATAACCGACTGCGCCTCTTCAGAAAGAAACTGGGTATAAATGGGGTGTTTTGGCATCAGCTCAGCGATAAACGCCTTCTGGCCGGTACCGCAGAGATAATCGGCGCGGCTGAATTCCATCGAGAAGAAGCGCTGGCCGAGACTTTCCCAGAACGGCGAGTAGCCGTGTTCGTCAATGACCCCGCGCATTTCCGCCACCACTTTTTCGTTAAAGCGTTCGCGAAACGCGGCCATAAACATAAAGCGCGATTTAGAGAGCAGATAGCCGTTGCCGTTTTTGCGCCACTCCGGGTCGAGAAACAGCGTGCAGAGCTCGCTGCTGCCGGTGTGATCGTTGCTGAGAAACAGCGTCGGCAGTGCGTTGTAGACATTCAGCTCTTTTGAGGCGTGTACCAGCGTGCCCACACGGTAGTTATACCAGGGCTCGCTGAGTCCGACGGCCACTTCAATGGCGCAAATGCCGGCAACCGTGCGGCTTTGCGTATCTTCCAGCACAAAGACATAGCCCTGATCGCCTGGCGGCAGTTCGCCGCGCCAGGTTTGCAGGGAGCGCTCGACGCGCGCGCTGAGCGTTTTTTCATCCAGCGGCAGCGACGTCAACCCGCCGCCGGTTTTCGCAGCGAGGCGCAGCAGCGCCGGAACGTCGTGGTGTGCGACGGGGCGAATCACCATCATGATGCACCCTCCTTCAGCCAGTTTTCGCAGGCGCGCGCCATGCGGGCAAGCCCGGTTTCAATCTCCTGATGGCTGATGTTGAGCGCAGGCGCGAAGCGCAGCACGTTAGCGCCCGCGATCAGCACCATCGCGCCTTCTTTCGCGGCGGCGAGCGAAATCGCCTTCGCCTTGCCCGCATACTCGTCTTTCAGCACGCAGCCGATGAGCAGCCCCAGGCCACGGATCTCTTTAAACAGCCCGAGGCGCTGATTCATGGCGTTCAGTTGCTCGACAAACGCGTCGTGACGCGCTTTCACGTCATTGAGCATCTCCGGCGTGTTCACCAGATCCAGCACCTGGCCTGCGACCGCACCCGCCAGCGGATTGCCGCCATAGGTGGTGCCGTGCGTACCGACGCCCATCACGGCGGCGCAGCGTTCGGTGGTGAGCATCGCGCCAATCGGGAAACCGCCGCCAAGCGCTTTGGCGGTAGAGAGCACATCCGGCGTCACGCCGTAATGCATATAAGCGTAGAGGTGGCCGGTGCGGCCCACGCCGGTCTGCACTTCATCAAAAATCAGCAGCGCGTTATGGCGATCGCACAGCTCGCGCAGACCCTGCAGGAAGGCTTTAGTGGCAGGCACCACGCCGCCCTCGCCCTGCACCGGCTCGACAATCACCGCGCAGGTGTCGTCATTAATTAACGCGGCGGCGGAATCGAGATCGTTAAACACGGCATGGCTGATTTGCGGTGGCAGCGGCGCGAAATCCTGGGAATACGCAGGCTGGCCGCCAGCGGAGACGGTAAACAGCGTGCGACCGTGGAACGCGTTTTTAAACGCCACAATGCCGCTTTTCTGCGCGCCGTAGTGGTCATGGGCATATTTGCGGGCGAGCTTCAGCGCCGCCTCGTTGGCTTCCGCGCCGGAGTTACAGAAGAAAACGCGATCGGCGAAGGTGGCGTCAATCAGACGTTTGGCGAGGCGCAGCACCGGCTCGTTGGTATACCCGTTGCCGGTATGCCAGATTTTCGCCGCCTGGGTCTCCAGCGCTTCGCGCAGTTTCGGGTGTGCGTGCCCGAGCGCATTTACCGCGATGCCGCCCGCGAAATCGATATACTCTTTGCCTTCCTGATCCCAGAGCGTGGAACCCTCAGCCCGCACCGGAATAAACGCGGCAGGAGCATAAACGGGGATCATCCACTCATCAAAGTTCTGGCGGGTAATTGACTGCGACATAGCGACCTCGTCCGGTAAATAAAAGGTTGTTTAGTTGTTAATTAAATGTGCACTTGCGCTCTTACTGTAGATTGCACGCTTCGTGCCAGCCAGAGGAGAAACTGCATACCGGAGAGTCAGTAACGTTAAATCAATAGGTTACGAATCAGTGTTATTCACTTTTATTGCATAAAAAGTGAATACTTTTATGACAAAGCGGCCTTCGCCATAAAAAAACCCGCACTTTTATGCATTGATAAAATATTGTTCTGGATTTGTGATCGTGACCGGGATTTGCCATATCACCGCGCCCCATTTCAGGGCGCTCGCGCCGTCCTGGTGCAAAAGCACAGGGTTTGCGCCGCTTTTAACAATCGTCACAACCTTGCCGGGCCGGGAGACGCGCGGGCGGTTTTTCTGTTACCATCGCGCCACTCTTGTTCATCCAGTGTGTTCGCGACTATGAAATTCATCTCTTTTAACATCAATGGCCTGCGCGCCCGCCCTCATCAGCTTGCCGCGCTGGTGGAACAGCATCAGCCGGACGTTATCGGCCTGCAGGAAACTAAAGTCCATGACGATATGTTCCCTCTCGAAGAGGTGGCGAAACTGGGCTACAACGTTTTTTATCACGGTCAGAAAGGCCATTACGGCGTGGCGCTGCTGACTAAAGCCACGCCGGTTTCCGTGCGCCGCGGCTTTCCGGGCGACGGCGAAGAAGCGCAGCGCCGTATCATCATGGCCGAAATTCCTTCTTCTATTGGCGATATCACGGTCATTAACGGCTATTTCCCGCAGGGCGAAAGCCGCGATCATGAGGTGAAATTCCCGGCCAAAGCGAAGTTTTATCAGGATTTGCAGGACTATCTTGAAACAGCGCTGAGCAACGATAAGCCAGTGCTGATTATGGGTGATATGAATATCAGCCCAGGCGATCTGGATATCGGCATCGGCGAAGAGAACCGCAAGCGCTGGCTGCGTACCGGCAAATGCTCGTTCCTGCCGGAAGAGCGTGAATGGATGGGCCGCCTGCTGAACTGGGGGCTTAAAGATACGTTCCGTCACGCCAACCCCGAAACCAGCGACCGCTACTCCTGGTTCGACTACCGCTCGAAAGGCTTTGACGATAACCGCGGCCTGCGCATCGACCTGCTGCTGGCGAGCGATCCGCTGATGGCGCGCCTGGCTGAGACCGGCATCGATTACGATATCCGCGCGATGGAAAAACCCTCCGATCACGCGCCGGTCTGGGCGACCTTCTCGCTGTAATCTGTTCCGCTCCTCCTGCTCGGGGAGGAGCCTTTACGGAAAATCACCATGCAAATCATTGATGTCGTGGCGGCAATCATCGTGCGCGACGGCCAGGTGCTGCTGGCGCAGCGCTCGCCTGATTGCGATCAGCCGGGGCTGTGGGAATTTCCCGGCGGCAAAGTGGAGCCGGGCGAAAGCCAGCCTGCGGCGCTGGCGCGTGAGCTTGCCGAAGAGCTGGCGATAAGCGCGCGTATCGGCGCGTATGTGGCAAGCCACACGCGTGAGGTTTCCGGGCGGGTTATTCGGTTACATGCGTGGCAGGTGGACGATTTCGACGGCGAGCCGCAGGCGTTATGCCACAGCGCGCTCGTCTGGTGTGAGCCGCGCGAGGCGTTCGGCTATGCGCTCGCCCCGGCGGATATTCCACTGCTTGAGGCGTTTATGTCCGCACGCGACGCCACACCAGCGGATTTGTGCTGAGGGTTTTCTCGTCGCGCTGGCACTGCAACAGCACACCGTCGGCTTTGATCACCGCCCCTTCGGAGTAGTTTTGATCCTGATAGACGCAGCACTGAATACACTGCTGCTGCGAACGCTGGCCGCCGGTACTGAACACCTCTTCCGGTATGTTGACCTGCACATCCGGGCGCAGCCTGTCGGCACCCGCCGGCAGTGTGGCCAGCAGCGCCAGCGCCGCCAGTAAGCTTTTTTTCACTGACACCCCGTTTCCCCTCTTGTGATGTGATGCTGATTTCACTATAGCGCGCCGCGCTCTCCTTAAGACGTTATCGGCGAAACGGGCGCGGAGTTTAGCGCGGCGGGTTACTCCGCCGCAGGCTGGGCGCTGCCGCGCTTGCGGGACGCAGGCTTTTTGCCGCCCTTGCCCGCGCGGCGTTTTTGCGCCTGCTGGGGCGCCACCAGACCGCGGAACTGGCGCACCGGGGCGCTGCGCGCCTGATCAATGAGCGTGTAGAGCGTCTGCACCAGCGGCTGCATGAAATCCTGATAGCGGCACTGCTTCTCGCTGATTTGCGTCAGCGTCGATTCCCACTGCGCGGTCATGTCCGGGCGTGCGGCAAGCTCCGGCAGCGCGTGGATCAGCGCTTTCCCGGCGGGCGTCGAATGAATATAGCGCCCCTGCTTTTCAAGAAAACCGCGCTTAAATAAAAGCTCGATAATGCCTGCGCGGGTCGCTTCGGTGCCAAGTCCGTCGGTGGCGCGCAGGATCTTCTTCAGATCTTTATCCTGCACGAAACGCGCGATGCCGGTCATGGCCGAGAGCAGCGTGGCATCGGTAAAGTGGCGCGGCGGCTGGGTCTGGCGTTCAACCACTTCGCCATGCTCGCAGTGCAGCTCGTCGCCTTTTGCCACCACCGGCAGCGGCGTGCCGTCGTTCTCTTCGTCGCGCTCTTTCGCGCCAAGCAGCGCGCGCCAGCCCGTCTCCGCCAGAAAGCGCGCTTTGGCGATAAATTTGCCGCCGGCTATCTCAAGCTCAATGACGCATTTGCGAAACTGCGCGTCCTGGCAGAACTGCATCAGGTACTGACGGGCGATAAGCCCGTAGATTTTCGCCTCGCCGTCAGAGAGCGACGCGGGCGCGCTGCGGGCGGTCGGGATAATGGCGTGGTGGGCGTCCACTTTTTTGTCATCCCAGCAGCGGTTGCGGCGCTCCGGATCGACCGCGGGCTGCGGCAGGAGATCCGGCGCGTGAACGCCAATCGCCTTCAGCACCGCATGACGGCCCGCGAAATGTTCTTCCGGCAGATAGCGGCAGTCGGAGCGCGGATACGTAATGAGTTTGTGGGTTTCGTATAGCTTCTGGCAGATATCCAGCACCGTCTGCGCGCTCAGATTGAAGCGTCTGGCGGCCTCGATTTGCAGCGTCGAGAGCGAGAACGGCAGCGGCGCGGCTTCGCTTTCGCGCTTGTCGTTATAGCTGGTGACAACCGCAGGCTGCCCTTCGATACGCTTAACGACATGCTCCGCCAGCGCGCGGTTGAGGAGCCGCCCCTCTTCATCCTGGTACGGCTCGCAGGCCTCGCTCGGCTGCCAGAGCGCGGTAAAGCGCTCCTGCGCGGGCGTGACGATGTGCGCTTTAACCTCAAAGAAATCTTTGGCGACAAAGTTTTCAATCTCTTCGTCGCGCCGCACCACCAGCCCCAGCACGGGCGTCTGGACGCGGCCTACCGAAAGCACGCCCTGGTAGCCCGCGTTCTGCCCGAGCAGCGTATAGGCGCGCGTCATGTTAATGCCGTAAAGCCAGTCCGCGCGGGCGCGGGCGAGCGCCGAGGTGCTGAGCGGCACAAACTCGCGGTTCTCGCGCAGTTTATCGATAGCACGCTCCACCGCCTGCGGGTTGAGATCGTTAATCAGGCAGCGGCGCACCTGCTGGCGCTTTTCCGCAGGCAGTTGCAGGTAGTCGAGCACTTCATCCACCAGCAGTTGCCCTTCGCGGTCCGGGTCGCCTGCGTGAACAATCTCCTGCGCCTCGCGCAGCAGCTTTTTAATCACATTAAGCTGCTTTGCAACCGACGGTTTCGGCTGGAGCTGCCACTTTTCCGGCACGATGGGTAAGTCGGCGAGATTCCAGCGGCCATAGCGGCTGTCATAGGCGTCCGGCTGCGCCTGCTCCAGCAGATGCCCGACGCACCAGGTGACCACCTGGCCGTTCCCGCACTCAATAAACCCGTCGCCCCGGCGGTGCGGTTTCGGCAACACATCGGCGATGGCGCGCCCCAGACTGGGCTTTTCGGCAATAAACAACCGCATCGATTAGCGAATCTCCACCATCGGACGGCCGCCGCGCGCGGTTTTCAGCTCGCCGATGGCGCTAAGCGTGATGCCATGCTTTGCCGCCACGGCCTGCACCTGCGCTTCTGCGGCGGGCTCCACCGCCAGCAGCAGGCCGCCGGAGGTTTGCGGATCGCACAGCAGGCTGCGCCAGGCGTCCGGCATATCGCCCATCAGGTGGCCGTAGCTCGCAAAGTTACGGCTGGTGCCGCCCGGCACCGCGCCCTGCGCGATGTATTCTTCAACGCCTGGCAATTTCGGCACGGCCTCATACCAGAGCTCCGCCTGCAGGCCCGCGCCCTGGCACACTTCGCTGAGGTGCCCCAGCAGCCCGAAGCCGGTGACATCCGTCATCGCTCTCACGCCGTCGATCTCTGCGAAATCAGCGCCCGCTTTATTCATGGTGCACATCACTTCTGTCGCAAGATTTTGATGTTCCGGGCGCAGCAGCGATTTTTTCTCAGCGGTGGTCAGCACGCCGATACCCAGCGGCTTGGTGAGAAAGAGTTTGCAGCCCGCCTCGGCGGTGCTGTTTTTCTTCACGCGTTCGGTCGGCACGACGCCTGTGACCGCCAGGCCGAAAATCGGCTCCGGCGCGTCGATGGAGTGGCCGCCCGCCAGCGCGATGCCCGCCTGCTGACACGCAAAGCGCCCGCCTTCCACGACCTCGCGCGCGATTTCCGGCGCGAGCGTGTTAACCGGCCAGCCGAGGATCGCAATCGCCATGATCGGTTTACCGCCCATCGCGTAGATGTCGCTGATGGCGTTGGTCGCAGCGATACGGCCAAAATCGAACGGGTTGTCCACGATGGGCATGAAGAAATCCGTGGTGCTGATAACGCTCGTGCCGTTGCCGAGATCATACACCGCCGCGTCGTCACGCGTTTCGTTGCCGACAAGCAAGTTGGGGTCGATAAACTTCGCCTGATCGCTGTGCAGGATGGTTTCCAGCACTTTCGGGGAAATTTTACAACCACAACCTGCTCCGTGGCTGTACTGGGTCAGACGAATCGCTTGCTCACTCATGGACCGCTCCTTGTTTGGTCAGAATCAGGTGATCGTTATCGTTCGATAAAGCGCGCTTATGGTAGCGCCAGAAAGACGGGGTGGTAAGTATGACTGTCTGAATTGCGCCGCTTTTGCTCACAATCCAGACAGTTTTGCGCGCGGGCTTCAGAAATGACGCACGAAGGGGGCGGTGTCCGGCAGGTTAATCGTGGTGGAGGCCTTCAGCTGCGGGGTGCCGAGGTAGAGAAAACCGACAATCTGATCCTGTTCGCGGCACGCAAAAGCCTCACGCACCAGAGCGTTATCGGTGAATGGCCCGCTGCGCCAGATGCCGTTAAAGCCCTGGGCGAGCGCCGCCATCTGCATCGCCATCACCGCGCAACCGGCGCTGACCACCTGTTCCCAGTGCGGCACTTTGTGGTGTTCTTCACAATGCGCCACCACAGTGATGATAAGCGGCGCGCGAAACGGCGCGTTGCGGGCTTTGTCGATGGCTTTTTCATCCTGGCCGTCAGCGATGGCGGCTTTTTCCAGCAGCGCGCTGAAGCGCTCGCGCCCTTCGCCTTCGATAACAAAGAAACGCCACGGCTGCAGTGTGCCGTGATCCGGCGCGCGCATGCCCGCCCGCAGAATGTTTTCCAGCGCGTCGCCCGTTGGCGCAGGCTCAGCGAGACGTGAGGCGCTGCGGCGGTTGACCAGCATATCTAATGCATCCATCTCAACTCTCCTTTGATGATTTTTACTCATAAAATTAACACAGCGGTATGTTTTGTTACACCCTGCCCGCGTTTCCTGCTGACAAGCCCGCCTGTGGTATTTACACTTTGTCGGCGTCCCGCCTGTAGCGGGAGGTTACGGGGTTCCCCGTTATTCACGGATTAGGGAGAGTAAATGCGTACCCTTTGGCGAATTATTGCCGGATTCTTTAAGTGGACCTGGCGCCTGCTCAATATCATCAGAGAGCTGGTGATGAATCTGCTGTTTCTCCTGCTGGTGCTGGTGTGCGTCGGCGTCTGGATGCAGTTTAACAGCGGCCCGTCTGAGCCTGGACGCGGCGCGCTGCTGCTTAATATCAGCGGCGTGGTGGTGGATAAACCGTCGGTCAATAATAAGCTTGGCGCGCTGGGCCGTCAGCTCTTTGGCGCAAGCTCTGACCGCTTACAGGAAAATTCGCTGTTTGATATCGTCAACGCGATCCGCCAGGCGAAAGACGACCGCAATATCACCGGCATCGTGCTGGATCTGAAAGATTTCGCCGGGGCCGATCAGCCATCGATGCAGTATATCGGTAAGGCGCTGCGCGAATTCCGCGACGCCGGTAAGCCGGTGTATGCGATTGGCGATAGCTACAGTCAGGGCCAGTATTATCTCGCGAGCTTCGCCAATAAGATTTGGCTCTCGCCGCAGGGCACCGTCGATCTGCACGGCTTCGCCACCAATGGCCTCTACTACAAATCGCTGCTCGATAAGCTCAAAGTGACTACGCATGTGTTCCGCGTCGGCACCTATAAATCCGCCGTCGAGCCGTTTATCCGCGACGATATGTCACCCGCCGCTCGTGAGGCGGACAGCCGCTGGATTGGCGAGTTGTGGCAGAACTATCTCGGCACGATCGCCGCTAACCGTCAGGTACCGGCAAGCCAGATCTTCCCTGGGGCGCAGGCGATGATCGCAGGGCTCGAAGCCGCTGGCGGCGATACCGCGAAATATGCGCTCGACAATAAGCTGGTGGATGAGCTCGCAAGCAGCGCGACTGTCGACAAAGCGCTGGTGAAACAGTTTGGCTGGAGCGACAAGGATAAAGATTTCCGCGCCGTCAGTATTTACGACTACCCGGTGAACAAGCCGTCCGAACAGGGCGAAAGCATTGCTGTGGTGTTCGCTAATGGTGCCATCATGGATGGCGAAGAGACGCCGGGGAACGTCGGCGGTGATACCACTGCCGCGCAGATCCGCGACGCGCGTCTTGACCCGAAAGTGAAAGCCATTGTGCTGCGGGTGAACAGCCCTGGCGGCAGCGTGACCGCCTCTGAAACCATCCGTCAGGAGCTGGCGGCGGCGAAAGAAGCCGGTAAACCGGTGGTGGTGTCGATGGGCGGCATGGCGGCGTCCGGCGGTTACTGGATCTCCACACCCGCTAACTACATCGTTGCGAACCCCAGCACGCTCACCGGCTCTATCGGCATCTTTGGTGTTATCAACACCGTGGAAAACAGCCTGGATGCGATTGGCGTGCATACCGACGGCGTGGCGACCTCACCGCTCGCGGAAGTGTCGGTGACCAAAGCGCTGCCACCGGAAGTGCAGAAGCTGATGCAGTTGACTATCGAAAACGGTTATCAGCGCTTTATCGGCCTGGTGGCGCAGTCGCGTAACAAAACCCCGCAGCAGATTGACCAGATAGCGCAGGGCCACGTCTGGACGGGTGAAGACGCGAAGCAAAACGGTCTGGTGGACAGTCTCGGCGATTTCGACGACGCCGTGAAGAAAGCCGCCGAGCTTGCGAAGCTGAAATCCTGGCATCTCGATTTCTACCAGGATGAGCCGGGCTTTATCGATATGGTGATTGCCAACCTGACCGGCTCGGTGCACGCGATGCTGCCGCAGGCGCTTCAGGCCTGGCTGCCTGCGCCAGTGGCCGATGCGGCGCTGGCGGCGATGAAGGAAGGCGATAAGCTCGCAGCCTTTAACGATCCGCAGAACCGTTACGCCTTCTGCCTCACCTGCGGCGACGTGCGCTAACGCCTCAGCGTCGACCCTGTCACAGCCCGGCCAGCGCCGGGCTGATTTTTTTGCGCAGCACCTCTATACTGCGCGGGTTTATGCACAACGAAAGCTGACCTATGCAAAAGAAATCGATTTACGTTGCCTATACCGGCGGCACCATCGGTATGCAACGCTCCGAACACGGCTACATTCCCGTTTCCGGCCATCTCCAGCAGCAGCTCGCCCAGATGCCGGAGTTCCACCGCCCCGAAATGCCGGATTTCACCATTCACGAATATGCGCCCCTGATGGACTCGTCCGATATGACGCCGCAGGACTGGCAGCATATCGCCGAAGATATCAAAGCCCATTACGATGAGTATGACGGCTTCGTTATCCTTCATGGCACCGATACGATGGCGTTCACGGCGTCGGCGCTCTCGTTTATGCTGGAAAATCTGAGCAAACCGGTTATCGTTACCGGCTCGCAGATCCCGCTCGCGGAGCTGCGCTCCGACGGGCAGATCAACCTGCTTAACTCACTCTACGTGGCGGCGAACTACCCGATTAGCGAAGTGACGCTGTTCTTCAACAACCGGCTCTATCGTGGCAACCGTACCACCAAAGCCCACGCTGACGGTTTCGACGCGTTCGCTTCTCCTAATCTGCCGCCGCTGCTGGAAGCGGGCATTCATATTCGTCGCCTGAATACGCCGCCCGCGCCTCACGGCCACGGCGAGTTGCGCGTGCATACCATTACGCCGCAGCCTATCGGCGTAGTGACTATCTATCCGGGGATCTCCGCTGACGTGGTGCGTAACTTTTTACGCCAGCCGGTGCGGGCGTTGATCCTGCGCTCTTATGGCGTCGGCAACGCGCCGCAGCACGGCGATTTTCTGAAAGAGTTGCAGGAAGCGTGCTCGCGCGGGATTGTGGTGGTTAACCTGACGCAGTGTATGTCCGGTAAAGTCAACATGGGCGGCTACGCCACCGGCAACGCGCTGGCCCATGCGGGCGTTATCAGCGGCTTCGACATGACCGTCGAGGCGACGCTCACCAAACTGCATTATCTGTTAAGCCAGGGGCTGGAGCCGCAGGCGATTCGCGAAGCGATGATGCGTAACCTGCGCGGCGAGCTGACCCCGGACGATTAAAAGGAGCATGGTATGAACTCACGCGCCCTGCTGCTGGTGGATCTGCAAAACGATTTTTGCGCCGGCGGCGCGCTGGCGGTCGCGGAAGGCGACAGCACGGTGGATATCGCGAACGCGATGATTGAATGGTGCCAGAGTCGCGGCGAGCCGGTGGTGGCAAGCCAGGACTGGCACCCGGCGAATCACGGCAGCTTTGCTTCTGTTCAGCACGCCGAGCCGTTCACGCAAGGCACGCTGGACGGCCTGCCGCAGACCTGGTGGCCCGATCACTGCATTCAGGAGAGCGACGGCGCGGCGCTCCATCCGCTGCTGAACCAGAAGGCCATTGAGCAGCGCTTTTACAAAGGCGAAAACCCGGCGATTGACAGCTACAGCGCGTTTTTCGATAACGGGCACCGCCAGAAAACCGCGCTCGACGCCTGGCTTCGCGAGCATGGCGTAAGCGAGTTGATCGTCATGGGGCTTGCCACCGACTACTGCGTCAAATACACGGTGCTCGACGCGCTGAGCCTGGGGTATACGGTGAACGTGATTACCGACGGCTGCCGCGGCGTTAACCTGACGCCGCAGGCCAGTATGCTGGCGTTTCAGGAGATGGCGGCGAGTGGCGCCACACTCTATACGCTTGACGACTGGCGCGAAACGCAGGCGTAAACTGCATCAGGCATCCGTTGCTTCATAAAAAAAGGCCGCTTTGCAATCCGCGGCCTTTTTTTGCTTCAGCACCCTTCAGCTCATTCAGGCTTGAGCGTGGCGATAGGCTGCTGATTGATACCGAACTCCGCCTTCAGCTGCTGCTTGCTTTTCATCACCAGCTGGCCGTCCGTGCCGATCGTCATATGCTGCGGATGGGTGTTGTGGCGCATCTGCCAGAGCATCACCAGTTGCAGGCTGTTTTCTTTCTGCTCGGGCGTCAGCGCCACGCCGTCGGGCCATTTTCCGAGTTCTACGGCGGTCGCGAGACGCTCGTAAACCTCCGGCGTCATGCTGCTAATCAGGTCTTCCAGGTTCATAAAATCACGCTCCAGTGGAATAATTTGCTGAATCGATTCTTCAACCTTTGATTTGCTCGCCGTTATCGTCATCGGTGAAGCTCAGCGACGCCGAATTGACGCAGTAGCGTTCGCCGGTCGGTTGCGGGCCATCCGGGAACACGTGTCCCAGGTGCGCATCACAGTTGCCGCAGCGGATTTCGATGCGCTGCATGCCGTGCGAGTAATCGTTAAGGTAACGGATCGAGTCCTCGCTTACCGGCTCGTAAAAACTCGGCCAGCCGCAGCCCGAATCATACTTAGTTTCAGAGTTAAACAGCGGCGCATCGCACACCAGACAGTGGTAGACGCCATCACGCTTGTTATGCAGCAGACGCCCGGTATACGGCGGTTCCGTGCCGTGATTCTGGGTGACGTAAAACTGCATTTCCGTCAGGGTGTTTTTCAGGTCGTCCTGGGAGTTTTGATTGGCCATAAGGTGACATCTCGGGGAGGTTTAAGCAGTTACATTACCTGCATTATTCTAACAAAACATTAACAGTAACGCGTACACTTTTGGTCTAAACTTAGCACTGAAAATGCAGCTGACAAGCAAACGTGATTAACATCACACTTTTGTTTTCGACGCCCTTTTAAATTCCTCTCGGTGTCCCCATATGGACCTGAGCCCAAAAGGAAGAGTGAGGTGAGTCAGTCGTGCAAAGCTTGTCCACAGGATTGATTTGTCGCAATGATTGACACGATTCCGCTTGACGCTGCGTAAGGTTTTTGTAATTTTACAGCCAACCTTTTATTCACTAACAAATAGCTGGTGGAATATATGACTATCAAAGTAGGTATCAACGGTTTTGGCCGTATCGGTCGCATTGTTTTCCGTGCTGCTCAGAAACGTTCTGACATCGAGATCGTTGCAATCAACGACCTGTTAGACGCTGACTACATGGCCTACATGCTGAAGTATGACTCTACTCACGGTCGTTTCGACGGTACCGTTGAAGTTAAAGACGGTCATCTGATCGTTAACGGTAAAAAAATCCGCGTTACCGCTGAAAAAGACCCGGCTAACCTGAAGTGGGACGAAGTGGGCGTGGACGTGGTTGCTGAAGCAACCGGTATCTTCCTGACCGACGAAACCGCACGTAAACACATCACCGCTGGCGCGAAAAAAGTTGTTCTGACTGGCCCGTCCAAAGACAACACCCCGATGTTCGTTCGTGGCGCTAACTTTGATAAATATGCAGGCCAGGACATCGTGTCCAACGCTTCCTGCACCACCAACTGCCTGGCACCGCTGGCGAAAGTTATCAACGACAACTTCGGCATCATCGAAGGTCTGATGACGACCGTTCACGCGACCACCGCGACTCAGAAAACCGTTGACGGCCCGTCTCACAAAGACTGGCGCGGCGGCCGTGGCGCGGCTCAGAACATCATCCCGTCCTCTACCGGCGCAGCTAAAGCAGTAGGTAAAGTGCTGCCGGAACTGAACGGCAAACTGACTGGTATGGCGTTCCGTGTTCCGACCCCGAACGTATCCGTTGTTGACCTGACCGTTCGTCTGGAAAAAGCAGCGACCTACGAGCAGATCAAAGACGCTATCAAGAAAGCCGCTGAAGGCGAAATGAAAGGCGTTCTGGGTTACACCGAAGATGACGTGGTTTCCACCGACTTCAACGGCGAAGTATGCACTTCCGTGTTCGATGCTAAAGCAGGTATCGCACTGAACGACAACTTCGTGAAACTGGTTTCCTGGTACGACAACGAAACCGGCTACTCCAACAAAGTACTGGACCTGATCGCTCACATCTCCAAATAAGTGAGATGAGATTCTGATCTTAAGGGCGACTTCGGTCGCCCTTTTTATTTGGATTTAAGACAGAGGATTGCCAGAAATGATCAATACGCTTTTTGCCCTGCCGGTGTCTGAGCAGTTAACGCCTTACCTCTCCCGTCGTCAGCATGACGAGCTGGATATCATCGTTATCGACCACCCGCAGGTTCGCGCCGCCGTGGCGCTGCAGGGCGCGCACCTGCTGTGCTGGAAACCGGCTGGTGAAGAAGAGGTGTTATGGCTGAGCGCCAACACGCCGTTTAAAAAAGGCGTCGCGCTGCGCGGCGGCGTGCCGATCTGCTGGCCGTGGTTTGGCCCGTCGGCGCAAAAAGATCTGCCCTCGCATGGTTTCGCACGTAATCTGCCGTGGAACTTAAGCGCCCATAATGAAGACGATAACGGCGTGGTGCTGACGTTCGAACTGCACGCCAGCGACGCAAGCCGTAAGCTCTGGCCGCACGATTTCACGCTCTATGCGCGCTATAAGCTCGGCAAAACCTGCGAAATGGAACTGGAAGCGCACGGCGAATTCGAAACCACCTCCGCGCTGCACTCCTATTTCAACGTGGGCGATATTGCAGAAGTCAAAGTGAGCGGGCTTGGCGAGGCCTATCTCGACAAAGTCAACGGTGGTGAGGAAGGCAAACTCAACGGCGGCGTGCAGACATTCCCGGACCGTACCGATCGCGTTTACCTGAACCCGGAAGGGTGCAGCCTGATCCATGACGGTGCGCTTAACCGTACCATCGAAGTGGTGCATCACCACAACAGCAACGTGGTGGGCTGGAACCCGGGCCCGGCGCTCTCGGTCAGCATGGGCGACATGCCGGACGACGGTTATAAGACGTTCGTTTGCGTGGAAACCGCCTGCGTAACCACGCCGCAGCAGACGCGTGAAGATAAACCTTCGCGCCTCTCCCAGACGCTGCGCGTTATCAAAAAAGCCTGATAACTTACGGCCTCGCGATTCGCGGGGCCATTTTTTACGCCCTTCCCTGTTTTCCATAAAATTGCGCCATAAAAAAGGGCACCCGAAGGCGCCCCAGTAGATAGCATTACGAATCAGAACGTGTAAGTCACGCCGGTAGACAGCAGCGCAGACCAGGAACGGTCCACCATCGGGCTGTCTTTCGCTTCGTCGCTAAGATGGGTGTAACGGCCGCTGCCGTAAACGCTCCAGCTGTCAGATAGACGATAAGTGGCGGTCAGCTCGGCATACGGCGCCCAGCCATCGTCAGCGTCATAGCGGTTAAGCCCGCTGCGGCGCGACTCTTTGCCGCTCACGCCATAGTAGTAGTCGTTCTGGTTTTCACTGCTCCACTCAACACCGATGCCCGGCGTCAGGGTCAGACCGCCGTTGGTGTAGCGATAGAGCCACGCGAGATCCCACACGATACCGTTGCTGTTATCCAGCGTATCAGCGGCAAGCGACGTGCGCAGGAAACCATACTGCGTGTTATGCACGTAAGAGAGGCCCGCCATCAGCGTTGCTTTGCGCTCATCCAGACGGCGCAGCGCGCGGCTGTCGCTGTCGCCCGGCTTAAAGTGCAGCGGCGAATAGTACGCCATAATGGAAAGCTTATCGGCGGTGTCATTCCACAGGTAGTATCCCGCACCCAGACCGCGCACCCAGAAATTATCGCCTTCATAGTTGATAACCGGCAGCGGGTAAACATCGCGGTCGTACTGTTTATAAGGATTGACTACCCATCCTGCACCCGCGCCAACTGACAGTTTTCCTTCTGCATGCGCAAAGGTAGCGGCTGAAGCCATAACGGCACCCAGTGCCAGAAATTTGAATGTGCTCACAATCCATCAAGTCCTTTAGTCAAATGATCGGCTCGCGAAGTTTAACCGCCCCTGCGCTTCACCCCAAATTTTTTCGCACTTCTTTACATCATTGGATCGCGCAGCCTCGCATTTTCGCGTGACAGGCGGCTTGCAATTTTATGACCTGACGGTGAATTCACGCCATAAATGTAAATCCGCCAGCAGAAACAACGGGATGAGTGCTTGATAAATCACTGAATCCCTCAAACGGCGGCATGCAAGATTTTCAAATGCCATCTACGCTTAAAATTAAGAAGGTGCATTACCCTGACCGCAGTAGCACAGTGCAACGCGCAAAAAAATGCTTAAGTTGGCATTAGGGTTGCTGTACTCAGAATACGTCTTCCGGGAGCCTCCACTATTCATATGAACGGCTCTTAAACCTGTGCTAAAAAACGAAAGGACGGCATGCCATGAATATATTCGATCACTATCGCCAGCGCTATGAAGCTGCCAAGGACGAAGAGTTCACACTGCAGGAATTTCTTACCGTTTGCCGGCAGGATCGCAGTGCATATGCAAATGCGGCGGAACGGCTATTGATGGCCATCGGTGAGCCAGTGATGGTGGATACTGCCCAGGAGCCACGGCTCTCCCGTCTCTTTTCGAACCGGGTGGTCGCCCGGTATCCGGCGTTTGAAGAGTTTTATGGCATGGAAGAGGCCATTGAGCAGATTGTGTCGTACCTGAAACACGCGGCGCAGGGTCTGGAAGAGAAGAAACAGATCCTCTATCTGCTGGGCCCGGTGGGCGGCGGTAAATCGTCGCTTGCCGAGCGTCTGAAATCGCTGATGCAGCGCGTACCCATTTATGTGCTGAGCGCCAACGGCGAGCGCAGCCCGGTCAACGATCACCCGCTGTGCCTCTTCAACCCGCAGGAAGACGCGCAAATTCTGGAAAAAGAGTACAACGTCCCGCGCCGCTATCTCGGTACTATCATGTCGCCGTGGGCCGCGAAGCGCCTGCATGAGTTTGGCGGCGACATCACCAAATTCCGCGTCGTCAAAGTCTGGCCGTCGATTCTCGAGCAAATCGCTATCGCGAAAACCGAGCCGGGCGATGAAAACAACCAGGATATCTCCGCGCTGGTGGGTAAAGTGGATATCCGTAAGCTTGAGCACCACGCGCAAAACGATCCGGACGCCTACGGTTACTCCGGCGCGCTCTGCCGCGCTAACCAGGGCGTGATGGAATTCGTCGAGATGTTTAAAGCGCCGATTAAAGTGCTGCACCCGCTGCTGACGGCGACACAGGAAGGCAACTACAACGGGACGGAAGGCATCTCCGCCCTGCCCTTTAACGGCATCATTCTGGCGCACTCCAACGAATCGGAATGGGTCACTTTCAGAAATAACAAAAACAACGAGGCGTTCCTGGACCGTGTCTATATCGTCAAGGTGCCTTACTGCCTGCGTATTTCGGAAGAGATCAAAATCTACGAAAAACTGCTTAACCACAGCGAACTGTCGCATGCCCCCTGCGCGCCCGGTACGCTCGAAACGCTGGCCCGTTTCTCGATCCTTTCGCGTCTGAAAGAGCCGGAAAACTCCAGTATTTACTCAAAAATGCGCGTTTACGACGGCGAAAGCCTCAAGGACACCGACCCGAAAGCGAAGTCTTATCAGGAGTATCGCGACTACGCGGGCGTGGACGAAGGCATGAACGGGCTCTCCACCCGCTTCGCGTTCAAAATCCTCTCGCGCGTCTTTAACTTCGATCATACCGAAGTGGCGGCGAACCCGGTGCATCTTTTTTATGTGCTGGAGCAGCAGATCGAACGCGAACAGTTCCCGCAGGAGCAGGCCGAGCGCTATCTCGAATTCCTGAAAGGCTATCTGATCCCGAAATACGCTGAATTTATCGGTAAAGAGATCCAGACGGCGTATCTGGAGTCCTACTCCGAATATGGCCAGAACATCTTTGACCGCTACGTCACCTATGCGGATTTCTGGATCCAGGATCAGGAGTACCGCGACCCGGATACTGGTCAGCTGTTTGATCGCGAATCGCTCAACGCGGAACTGGAGAAAATCGAGAAACCGGCGGGCATCAGCAACCCGAAAGATTTCCGCAACGAAATCGTCAACTTCGTGCTGCGCGCCCGAGCCAACAATAATGGCCGCAATCCGAACTGGACCAGCTATGAGAAGCTGCGCACGGTTATCGAGAAGAAAATGTTCTCGAACACCGAGGAGCTGCTGCCGGTTATCTCCTTTAACGCCAAAACGTCCACTGATGAGCAGAAGAAACACGACGATTTTGTCGATCGCATGATGGAAAAAGGCTATACCCGCAAACAGGTGCGTCTGCTTTGCGAATGGTATCTGCGCGTGCGTAAATCGTCCTGATAAATCGCCCGGCGGTGCTCGCGCCGCCCGGGCCTACAACGAAGCGAACCGTACGCCGGAGCGCACCGCGCCTGCAGCGATACGAGTTCGGCATAAAGTTGGCAATGCAGTACGGGGGGCATATGACCTGGTTCATAGACCGACGTCTCAACGGCAAAAACAAGAGCACGGTAAACCGCCAGCGCTTCTTGCGTCGTTATAAAGCACAGATCAAGCAGTCGATCTCCGAGGCGATTAACAAGCGTTCGGTGACCGATGTCCAGAGTGGTGAATCCGTCTCCATTCCGAATGACGATATCAGCGAACCGATGTTCCATCAGGGGCGCGGCGGCCTGCGCCATCGCGTGCATCCGGGTAACGATCATTTTGTTCAGAACGACCGCATTGAGCGCCCACAGGGCGGCGGAGGTGGCGGTGGTAGCGGCCAGGGTCAGGCGAGCGCCGACGGCGAGGGCCAGGATGAGTTCGTTTTCCAGATCTCCAAAGATGAGTATCTCGATCTCTTGTTTGAAGATCTCGCCCTGCCGAATCTGAAAAAGAATCAGTACCGCCAGTTAAACGAGTATAAAACGCATCGCTCCGGCTACACCTCTAACGGCGTGCCGGCCAATATCAGCGTGGTGCGCTCGCTGCAAAATTCCCTGGCGCGCCGTACGGCGATGACCGCGGGCAAGCGCCGGGCGCTACGCGAGCTGGAAGCGAATCTCGAAGAAGCCCTGAGAAGCGAACCGGCACAACTGCTCGAAGAGGAGCGGTTACGTAAGGAGATTGCCGAACTGCGCGCCAAAATCGAACGCGTGCCGTTTATTGATACTTTCGACCTGCGCTACAAGAACTTCGAAAAGCGCCCGGAGCCTTCAAGCCAGGCGGTCATGTTCTGCCTGATGGATGTCTCCGGCTCGATGGATCAGGCGACAAAAGATATGGCCAAACGCTTTTATATTCTGCTCTATCTGTTCCTGAGCCGAACCTATAAAAACGTCGATGTGGTCTATATCCGCCACCATACGCAGGCGAAAGAAGTGGATGAACATGAGTTTTTCTACTCGCAAGAGACAGGCGGGACCATTGTTTCCAGCGCGCTTAAGCTGATGGATGAGGTGGTGAAAGCGCGCTACGATCCGGCGCAGTGGAATATTTACGCCGCGCAAGCCTCTGATGGCGATAACTGGGCCGATGACTCGCCGCTCTGTCATGAAATTCTGGCTAAGAAAATCCTGCCAGTGGTGCGATATTACAGTTATATCGAAATCACCCGCCGCGCGCACCAGACGCTGTGGCGTGAATATGAAGATTTACAGGCGAAATATGAGAATTTCGCTATGCAGCATATCCGCGATCAGGATGATATCTACCCGGTATTTCGCGAGCTCTTTCATAAGCAGGCCAGTGAAAACTGGAATTAATCCACAGGGTCGACGTTCGTCGGCCCTGCGTTTTTCTTATTAAATAACCCGCAATTAAAGTGCCGCTGAACTTTTATGTCAGCGTCACTTAATCAAGTGAAACTATTGAGCCATAATATGTAGTAAAGCTGAGGCTGCTTATTAATAACCCTACAGATTTTACTTACAGCCGGTTCGCTATCAGTTATAGTGAGCGGCATTATAAAATAACGACGCGGCGCCGTCGCAGGACCACCGTGAATCATGTTTAACAGGGTCTCATTGGGCTTGAATAAAACGTCCGGGATGGTGGGGATAATCATCGCCAGCCTGTTGTCCGTCCTGGCCGTTGCGCAAATAATATACTGGCGAACAGAAGCATACCGAATAGAAAACTATACTCAGGCAGTGCTTGAACGCAGCGTCACGCTATTACAGCAGGCAAACTCACTTGCCGCGCGCGAGATGAAAATGGCGCATTATTCCCCCTGCAGCGAGGCCGATCTTAATTCATTGCGCACGATGTTGTGGGAATACCAGATGATCAAAGATGTGGGCCGCACCGGCGCGCGTGGGATTATCTGTTCCGCGCTCTGGGGACATCTTCCTGTTCCACAGCCGCTCACCGCAACGCAAAATATCGTCAGCCGTGACGGTGCCCGCTGGTTATTAAATTTGCCCCTGACAGACACCATTAACGTCAGCGCCTGGTGGCGCAACGATCTGCTGGTAATATTTTCTCCTTTCGTGTTTACCCGCTTTGAAAATGACGCAAAAACGACGCACTACAGCGCGATGATTACCAACTCACAGCGCGACCGCCGCTGGTTTACGCTCGGCCCCACCCAGGCCTTATTATCGGCAACTGATACTTCCTCACATTATGCCTGGTATTTCATCACCAAAGAACGCTGCAATGCGCAATACGATATTTGTGTCATTGCCGGTACGCACCCTTATGGCCTGCTCCAGGCGCGCTGGTATACCCTCGTATTGCTTATCGCGCTCGGCCTGGCGCTCGGATTATTACTCTGCACATGCCTGGCGCTTTATCGCAAAAAGCAGGCGTCACTTACGGTGCGCCTGGAAAACGCGTTAAAAAACGGCGACCTGCGTGTGGCCTATCAGCCCATCTACGAAATTGAAACCGGCCGGATGAAAGGCATGGAGGCGCTGCTGCGCTGGCATGACAGTAATGGCGATGCCGTGTCGCCGGATGTGTTTATCCCGCTTGCGGAAAAAGAAGGGATGATGAGCAAAGTCACCGAATTTGTGACGACGCAAGCCATCGCAGAAACGGTGGAATTGCTGGAACCTTATGACCTGACGCTCAGCATCAATATTAGCCTCAACGATCTCTTCTCCCGTCATTATCTTAATTTTCTCACCCAACTGACGCATAACACCGGCCTTGCGTCGAATCGCATTATGCTGGAAATAACGGAGCGGGAAAACGCAACGCTTGCACATATGGAAGCGGCCATTTCGTTATTTAAACAACACGGGTTTTTAATCGCGCTGGATGATTTCGGCACCGGCTATTCGACCATTTCATGGCTTTCACGCCTGCCGATTGATGAAGTCAAGGTCGATAAAAGCATTACCGATGCGATAGGCACGCCAACGCTTAATAAAACGCTGCTGGTTAATTTAATTGAAATGCTGAAAGCGATGCCGCAGCAGGTGGTATTTGAAGGGCTTGAACAGCGACTGCAGGTGGATTATTTGCAGGATAATTTCCCAGGCTGCTACGGCCAGGGCTGGTGGTTCTCGCGCCCCATCGACAACCAGGCGTTGCGCTTATTACTGACGATGCAGGCAAAATAAAACAGCAGCCCTGAGGCTGCTGTGATAACAGATAAAATCAACAAGTCAGATTATTTACGACCACCGCTGTGGCTGTTCTGGCCGCCTTTTTTGCCTGCTTCAGACGCGCGTTCCGGGTCATTTTTAAAATTCCCGCCGCTCTGCTGTCCGCCTTTTTTACCTGCTTCTGATGCTTTTTCACGATTTTCGGCGAAATTGCCGGAACCACCACGATGTTCTGCCATAACAACCTCCGGGATTGGTTTAGTGTTACCAGAAAACGTCAATACTGAAAAAGAGATCATCTGCCGAAAGTATCCTTACACTTGCCAGCAAGAGCGCGCTTCCGTGCATTTTTTCGCAAACGTCGCTTCGTGCCGATATTTCCGACAAAGCCCCGATTGCGAATCGTCTCGCCCTGTTTCGGCGCTGCGCTTATTACGACGCATCACTACGCAGATAATATTCTCTGAATAATGACTGCCGTCGTTTTCATAAGACACTCTTATGACTGTAATACAGCTTCGTAAAGTAAGCCAAACGACAACCTTTATTTTCCGGGCAGAATCATCGTAGCTTGTTTATTTTATTTGCTTTTATTTTTTGAAATTGTGCAGGCGTTGCAAAATAAGCGAACCGCCAGTAAGGTGGAAAACCTTATCCGGTTAACGAGGCGACAAAATGAAAGGGATGGATATTCACCAACAACTCGTGGATTTACTGACGCACGGCCAGGCGCGGTTTCGGGTGATGGAACATGAGTCGATGGGCAAATGCGAAGCGGTATCGGAAATTCGCGGTACGCATTTAAGTCAGGGCGCGAAAGCGCTGGTATGCAAAATTAAAGGCAACGGGATAAAACAGGTTGTGCTCGCCGTACTCGGTGCCGATCTCCAGGCGGATCTTGCCCTGCTCGCGCAGCACCTGGGCGGTACGAAGGCGTCGCTGGCAAGCCCGGCGGAAGTGGATGCACTCACCCGCTGCGTTTTTGGCGCGATCCCCCCATTCAGTTTTCACCCGGAGCTTAAACTGGTGGCCGATCCGCTGTTATTTGAGCGCCACGACGAAATCGCCTTTAATGCTGGCCTGCTTGAGAAATCGATTATCATGGACACCGCCGATTATCTGCGGCTCGCCAAACCCGCACTGGTGGCCTTTCATCGCGCGCCGTCTACCAGCGCCGCTCCAGATAGCGCACCGCAATAACCAGCGTGGCGGCGGTGGCGAAAAAAAACGTGGTTATCCAGAGCGCGTCGGGCGAGAGTAGATCGTTCATCGTTTCTCCGGGAATCTCGCGTTAACATCGGGGGATGCTGCTCTCAGTGATAGCCCCTTTTGATGACAAAACAATGACGACGGGCGGCGCGTTTTCTTTTCTGGCAAGGAGCTAAGAATGTTTGATATCACGCTGCTTATCCTGCTGGCGCTTGCCGGTCTTGGATTTGTCAGCCACAACATGGCCGTAACGGTCTCCGTGCTGGTGCTGATTGTTATCCGCATGACGCCGCTCAGCGCCTGGTTTCCGTGGGTGGAAAAACAGGGTGTCACCGTCGGGATTATTATTCTGACTATCAGCGTGATGGCGCCCATCGCCAGCGGCACTCTGCCCACCTCCACCCTGTTCCACGCCTTTTTAAACTGGAAATCGCTGGTAGCTATCGCTGTGGGCGTTTTCGTCTCGTGGCTTGGCGGTAAGGGCGTTGCTCTCATGGGCAGCCAGCCGTCGATTGTCGCCGGGCTGCTGGTCGGCACCGTTCTTGGCGTGGCGCTTTTTCGCGGCGTGCCGGTTGGGCCGCTTATCGCCGCAGGGCTGGTTTCCTTGCTGATTGGCCGCCAGTAGAATTGCATCCACCACTCTTTTACCTGCTGTACTCACGCAGCGCCATGGCGGTTGCGTGTAGATGAGGAACGAATGACAAACCTGACTTCCGGGCGTCGCGGCGGCTGGCTGCTGCTGGCGGGGCTGCTTACCATCGCGACCACCCTTCGTGTAACCTTTACCGGGGCAGCGCCGCTGCTGGACGCTATTCGCGTCGATTTCTCGCTCTCCACCGCCGCTACCGGCCTTCTGACCACGTTGCCGCTGTTGGCTTTCGCGCTGGTGTCACCGCTGGCCGCCGGCAGCGCGCGGCGCTTCGGGATGGAGCGCAGCCTTTGCGGCGCGCTGCTGCTTATCAGTGCGGGCATTCTTCTGCGCTCCTCCGGCAGTGCGGCGGCGCTCTTCGCCGGCACCGCGCTTATCGGCTGTGGGATAGCCATCGGCAACGTACTGTTGCCCGGCATGATCAAGCGGGATTTTCCTGGCAAGGTGGCGAAACTGACCGGCGCGTACTCGCTGACGATGGGCCTTGCGGCCGCCGCTGGCTCAGCGCTGGTGGTGCCGGTCGCAGCCCTTAGCGGCGGCTGGCGCGGCGCACTGCTGGCGCTGATTGTCTTTCCGCTGCTCGCCCTGCTCCTCTGGCTGCCGCAGCTGCGTGCGCGCCGCCACGATGCCGTTGGCAGCAACGCGGCGATGCACAGCCGTAGTATCTGGCGCTCGGCGCTCGCCTGGCAGGTGACGCTCTTTCTGGGCGTTAACTCGCTTATCTATTACATCGTTATCGGCTGGCTGCCGTCGATTCTGATAAGCACAGGGTTTAGCGAAGCGCAGGCCGGTTCACTGCATGGGCTCATGCAACTTGCCACCGCCATACCGGGCATTGCGGTGCCGCTGCTGCTCGCACGGCTTCGCGATCAGCGCGGTATCGCCATTCTGACCGCCCTGCTTTGCGCCGTAAGCCCCGTCGGGCTGTGGTTCTTCCCGCATCTTGCCGCCTGGTGGGTGGTGATTTTCGGTTTTGGATCAGGTGCAACTATGATCCTTGGCCTGACGTTTATCGGCCTGCGCGCAAGCTCAGCGCATCAGGCGGCGGCGCTCTCCGGGATGGCGCAGTCGGTGGGGTATCTGCTGGCGGCATGCGGGCCGCCAGCTATCGGCAGACTCCACGATCTGCTGCATAGCTGGAGCCTGCCGTTAATGGTCTGCGCCGCCCTTGCCGTCGTGATGGCGATTGCGGGCGGTTTTGCGGGGCGCGCACGGGAAATCGGCGCGCCGTAACTCAGCGCCGGGCGGCGCGTAAAAATTCGCGTACCAGCGGCACCGGACACCCGGCAAGCGCGCCGCGCTCGTGCTGGAACAGCGTCGCCACAAAAAACGGATGCGTCGTCAGCTCGACGGCGCGCACGTCGCCTTCATTATCCCAGCCGGTGATTTTCAGCGCTTCCTTACTGATCGCCTCGACAAACTCCGGCGCCACGCCAAAATTGCAGTGATAGGACTCTGCAATTTCCTCACGCCCGTAGGCGCGTGCGATAAGCGTATGCGGGCGCAGTTCAACCTCCCCGGTCTGCTCCACCAGCGAACAACTCAGCGGTGCAATGACCAGTCTGCCGCCCTGTGCGGTTTCGCCGTGGTTCGCGTCGCTCCAGCCCAGAACGTTACGGGCATACTCAATGACCGCATGCTGAAAACCGCCGCAGGTGCCAAGAAACGGAATCGCATTTTCACGCGCATACCGAATGGCGATAAATGCGCCGTCTTCGTTTTCATACGGGCTGCCAGGCACAACCCAGATAGCGTCATAGCCCACCAGATCTTCCGGGCTTTTAATATCTTTGGTCGGGAGCCAGTCGTAATCGGCGGTGAGTTCCAGCACGGCGGCGGCGTCGTCAATCGCGAGCGGGATCGCCTGATGCGCGACTGTCGCGCTGTTGTAGTCGCCGACCAGCGCAATACGCAGGGTGGAAGTGAGCGGTGAGGTTTCCATAGGGTTTTCCTTATGCCTGAATGAATCACATACAACATAAGGAGCATCAGCATACCGATCTGCGCGCTGGCTAACAACACCCAAAATCAGCAGTGATAACGCCATTTTGCGAGGCGTCTCGGGCAATCGCGCGCTGTGGTTTGCCTCGCGCCTTTACGCGGCAGATAATTCGATCACAGAGAACGACAAGCCAGGAGGCAAAGATGATTACGCTGAAACGCGTTTACGACGAGCCGGACGCGCTGGACGGCTACCGGGTGCTGGTGGACAGGCTCTGGCCACGCGGCATTAAAAAAGCGGATTTGCCGTTAGACGAATGGAATAAAACGCTGGCCCCTTCAACGGCGCTGCGTAAGGCGCTGCATGGCGAGGTCATCGATTTTGCCCACTTTAGCGAGCGCTACCGTGAAGAGCTGGCAGCACAGCAGCAAGAAGGCGAGCGTCTGGCGGCGATTTCACGCAAAGGAACGCTCACACTCTTGTTTGGCGCGAAAGACAGGAACCAGAACCACGCGCAGATCCTGGCGGCGTGGCTCAGGGAGCTTGCAGACAACGCTTAATCGAGAAGCAGCGCCGTTTCTTCAAGCGGCAACAGCTGGCCGTCAAGCGGCATCAGGTGTTCGGCACGGACAAAGGCAAAGCCAGCCTGGCCGTCGGCGGCCACGACATCGCCCGTCACCAGCCACAGCGGGCGGGCGCAACTTTTGGGCAGTTCCGTCATAAAACCGGTTACCGGATTGATAAAGCGCTCACCCGGCTGGCAGAGGCTGAAGAGTTCTACAGATTTACCGATATTTTCCCGACCGGCAGCGGTACGGGCGCCGATGATAATGGCGAGAGCGCCTGGCTTGAGTTGTTGCATGGTCTTTCCGCGTTCGCAATAAGCAATAAATGAAACGCGTAGATCAGAACATTCTTATGTTGTGATGTAAAGATTTCTGAATCAAAAAACCGCGCGTTTCCGCGCGAAATCTCCATTTTTTCTTCATCCTCTCGCCCCGCGTTTTCGCTAAGCTTGCCGTTATCGCTGTGATGACTGACCACACGGCACTCTTTTGCCTCACCTTACCCCGTTGCAGGAGCGGCTTGCGGCTCAATGAAAACGCGATACAGGCAATTGCCCTGCCTGTAAGGCGCATAACGACAGCCCTTCATGCTCTCCTTCTCATCTGCGGGGTGTTTTTTTCTATACACATCACCTGAAATTTGCCTGATTAAAAGACATTGAGCTGTCGTTTAAAAAGCCGTGATCCCGGATCGATATACTGTGGCGATTCGCGTTCTTTCAGGTTTTTCTCATGTCAGTCATCATTTCTCACGCTGAGCCTACCCCCAGTAGCGGCCTGGATCTTATTAAAGCCCTCACGACAGGCACACTGATGCCTGGCGGCTTATGGCAGAAAAAAAGCTATCGTCTTAAATTCGCGCTGCGAAGCTGTCTTTATCTGCCCGCCACGCTGCGCTTTATGGATGCCATGGCGAAAAATCCACGCTTTGAACAACTGCTGAGCGTGCAGAAAACGCTGCCGGGCAAAATTCATCGTCACTATCTGCGTCTGGGGTTAAGCGCGGGCGAGCGGGCGAGCGCCATCATTCATCACTACGATTTTATCCGCGAACGTGCGGCAGCGCGCCTTGCCGACGCGCTCTGCGCCACCAGCCCGCAGCCGCTGTTTACGCTTGCGGCGAAAGAGAAAACGGTCGTCATTAGCGCGTCATCGGCCCATAAAGCCGAGCGCGAAGGCGAAAGCACGCTGTGGCTGCACTGTGATGACGTGCTGCTCGCCAGCCTGACGTTCAGTGTGGTGCGCGACGCCACCGGCTACGGCATCGCCATCGGCGGTCTTCAGGGGCCGCGCAGAAACGTGCCACATGAAGCTATTCGCGATGCGACAAAAGCCTGTTACGGCGTTTTCCCTAAGCGTCTGCTGATGGAAGTCCTGTGGCTGATGATTCAGCAGCATGACATGACCCATTTCGAGGCGGTGAGCAACAACGGCCATGTGTTCCGCGGCCTGCGTTATCGCTTCAGTAAAGGGCGTCACTTTTTTGCAAGCTACGACGAGTTCTGGGAATCCGTGGGTGGCGAGCGTCGTGGCGCGCGCTATTTCACGCTGCCGCTTACGGCCGCGCGCAAACCGCTGGAAGATGTCGCCAGCAAGAAACGTTCTGAGTACCGTAAACGCTACGAGCTGCTGGATTCGCTGGCAACGCAGTGGCGCGAGCTGAACGCGCAGTAATGCTCAGGCGGCCTTCTGGCCGCCTTTTTTTTGGCGCTCCACCCAGGTTTGCGCAGCTTACCCACCCGCCGTCGTCCTGGTAGACTGCATCAGGTTTTGCATCGCTCACAAGGAAAACGCATGGCACAACAGGCTTTCGACTGGCAGGCCCTGGAAGAGGCTGCCGTCACGATGATGGTCGCTGCGGTTCGCGACGTGCATCAACAACACCCGCAGGAGCGTCTGTACGGCGCCACCTTCCATGCTTTTTATGGCGACGGGGCCGTCCTGTACTGGCCCTGCATCGCGGTGGGGACGGAGGAAAGTCTCGCGCGGCGCGTGGCAGAATATCAGGCGCAGGGCAATACTTCATCGTCAGCATCGCTAACCGAGAGCCTGCGCTGGTCTTCGGCAGATCTGCCTTACAACATCGAACCCGATGAGCACGCTGAAAGGCTGGCGCAGGAGTGCGGAGATTTCGCTGCGCGCAACGGTACCTTTTCCGTGTGGGAGAAAACTTACGACCATTTTTTGCGCCGCTTCCCTAAGGCCGCCAAAAAGGCGCGTCAGCAGCTCATCCGTGAAGGCGTGGTGGATAAGAATTTTATTATTATCGCCGAAGACGACGCCGGTGAGCTTGTCCCGCTGAGTCTCACCCGCGCGCAGTTGCTGCGCCATTTTCCGCAGTATGACGCCGATGAAAAAGAACGCCGCCGCCTGACCGCCCTGCCCCCCGAAGAGCAGCTTCGCGAGCTGGTACCACTGGCGCTCGGTGTCGTCCGGGGCACGCTGTATGGAGGGTATGACGAACTGCTGAAAGCTATCGGACAACCTGCCGTGGCGCCGCTTTCGGCGGTAGTGCGCGGTGACGCGCCAGGCGAGCGCTGGAATGCCTGCAAACTTATCGCGGAAATTAACGACGCCACGAAGGAGGCCGTTACCGCGCTCTGCGGTCTGCTGGATGATGAGAACGCGGACAACAGCGACCGTTGCTGGGCGGCCTGCGCGCTGGCGCGACTTGGCAGGATGGATTCTATCGTCGCGCGGGTTCCGGAGCTGGCACCGGATATTGCCGCTACCGGACTTACGGCACCGTATCGCAGTTTTCGCGACTGCGGACGGTTTCTGCCGCTCGACTATCGCCCGCTCGAAGCGGCGCTGGAAGCGCATCCGCAGCTTGAGGCTGCCGTGGCGCATGAGCTTCAGCCGGGGCGTGGATATTGCCGCATCACATCAGCCGAAATTCCAGCCGCCCGTGCCGGGCTGGCCTCACACGTTGCGCTGATCCGCGCCCATGCGCAGGCGGTACTGGAAGAAGCTGAAGATAAGCTTCGCTGACGCCTTGCGCCCATAAAAAAACCGCCTGCTGGCGGTTTTTTTATTTTGCGTCGTCTTCTGAGCGATACGGCCCTTTCTCGTCGTCATCGCTGTCGTCACGCTTGCGCGTCACTTCCCCTTCCGGGCCCGGCGTACCGCCACCCTGCTCTTCTGCCTGTAAGCGAAAAGCCTGCTCTTTTTGCGATTCACCGAAGTATCCGAAACCAAAAAACATGATGACCTCCTGTATCCATCAGAGTTAACACATTAAGTGTAGCTGACCAGAAAGCCTTCGCAGGCGCGGTACGCTTACCGTCTGTCTGAAAAGCGCGGGCTCCGGGCCGGCCGGAGCCTGGCCGTCAGCTCGCCACTTTATCGAGTACGCGCTGAATCGCCGCGGAGAGTTCGTTGATTTCGAACTTCGCCACGTAGCCATCCGCACCCACTTTTCGCACATGATCTTCGTTAGCGCTGCCGGAGAGCGACGAATGGATAACGACCGGAATTTTTTTCAGCGTCGCGTCCATTTTGATGTTACGCGTCAGGGTAAAGCCGTCCATTTCAGGCATTTCAAGGTCAGTCAGCACCATCGCGATTTTATCGGTGATCGACTGCCCTTCCGCCTGCGCCTCTTTTGCCATGAGCTTAATTTTTTCCCAGGCTTCGAGGCCTGTGGTATGCATGAGCGCCGGAATGCCCATGCTCTTAAGCCCGTGCTCAAGCATAGAGCGCGCCACTTTGGAGTCTTCCGCCACAATAGCCACCGCGCCCGGTTTCAGTTTGAAGCTGCGCTCCTGCATCACTGTGTTCGGCTGACCGTCACGTACAGACGGAATGATGTCATACAGAATCTGTTCAACATCCAGCACCAGCGCCAGTTCATTACTTTGATTATCGCTGTCGAGGCGCGCGATGCTGGTGATGTTGCGTGAGCTGACGCCCGATTCCGCCGTATGCACCTGGCTCCAGTCGAGGCGGATAATGTTTTCAACCGATTCCACGGCGAACGCCTGGGTGCTGCGCGCATATTCGGTCACCAGCAGCAGGTTCAGGCCAGTGGTCGGTTTGCAGCCTGTCACCGCCGGCAGATCCACTACCGGGATTATCTGGCCGCGGATGTTTGCCATACCAAGCAGCGGCGCCTGCATGCCTGCGGCTTTGGTAATCGTCGGCATCGGCACGATTTCGCGCAGTTTGAAAACGTTAATACCGTACAGCTCAGGTTTCTCCTCTTCATTCGCAGATCCCAGCCGGAAGAGAAGCAGTTCGAATTTGTTCGATAAAGCGAGATTCGCCCTCTCATCGATATCTTTCTGGAAGTTATCCATATTGACCTCAAAGGTACGCTTGTGGGTGGTGGCTCATGCGGCGAAAGGGATAACGCGCTGGTGCCTGGTTTCAGGCACTCCTTGCGCCTGAATTTGGTTTAAATCGTTATCGGCAGGTTTTGCAAAAAGTAGAGGGGGAAGATAAGAACAAATTTCGGTGAGTAACAAAAAGGCGAGCGAGCGCAAAAAACGAAGCCGCCCGCAGGCGGCTGACAGGCGCGAGGATTCAGGGTGCCTTATGCCACGCGTCGCGCAGCGATTCGCGCCCGTGTGGCTCCTCTTTTTCCGGCAGGTCGTCCTCTTCCCACGGATTTATCGTATTCGGCGCATCTTCGGGTAAGCCGTGATGCTCATTATCATCTGCAAGCGGTCTGTCGGGATGGCGATTGTCAGGCATGGCGCTTTTTCCTCATATCCTCAGGATAAAGGAAAAGTGTAGCCTGGCTTGCGGGTGCCGACGCTTTTCTCACATCCCGCTCGCCAACGCCCGGTCAAGCGGCTAAAGTGAAACGTAGCGCCGACGCACTCACCAGAAGAGGTAAAAATGACGGGATCGATTGACGAAATTATTGAAAAACTCCAGACGCGCATCCTGGCGTATGAAATTCTGTTCCAGTCATTGCTGGAAGAAGTGCCTGCTGTGCTGAAAGAACGCGTGGTCGATAATGCGCGCCACCACTTTGCAGGCCTTGAGGCTGGCGTTAACAGCGATCCGGAACGGGCGCAGAAAATTACGGCCGCACGCGCTGTAGTGGAGCAACTGCTGGCCCGCAAACATTAATTCATAAAGAAGCATTATCGCAGCGCGAAAGTGCGACGTATTTATTTCCGACGCTGAATGGAAATAAAAAAGAAAAAGCCCGCAAGCGGGCTTTTTTTACTGAATGAGGCGTATTTTTAGCGATGCGTATTCGTTTCGGAATGCATCATCGCGTAGCTGTCGTAACGTTCAGCCGCTGCAAAACCCACCAGCATGGCGGATTTGCAGAATATACATTTTGCGCCGTGCGGATTTTTATCGGTCACGTCGAAACGGGAAGTACGATACTGCGAGCCATGACACGCAGGGCATCTGAAATGCAAACCTGCTGCAATCATGTTGTCTTTAGAGCGCCACCACATTCACGGCTGACGGGCCTTTCGCGCCGTTTTCAACCGAGAATTCAACCTGCTGACCTTCGGTCAGTGTGCGAAAATTATCGCTCTGGATAGCGGAGAAATGGACGAACACGTCTTTGCTGCCGTCTGCCGGTGCGATAAAACCAAAGCCTTTATCCGCGTTAAACCATTTCACTGAACCATTCATTCTGTTAGCCATATTTTAATACCTTTATACTTGAGCCTTGCGGCGAAAATGGTTTGAATGACAGAAATATTCAGTGCTTAAGAGGGAACTCAAAAGAAGAGATATCGAAGGATAACGTCTGGAGATGAGTACTACTGAAGTGGAGGACTCGTACCAACCACTGCACAACGGGTTCTGCGTATCAAACCGAGGAGTTCATTAACGCATGCCCCACTCTTTTAAGCAAGCAGTAATGTGCCTTTTACAAAACTATATATTTACACCCACCTTGCATTGTGCCGCTAGTCGATTTACTCATTTATTGCCACTCCGACGGAAAATAAATTCTCCGGTTCGTTAAAAAAGCGGCCACGATTATTTTAGACAATATATTTTGTAACCTTTGATAAAGCGTGACGCTATTTCTCTGACAGCGCCACGCCATTATTTCAAGCCCCATTCGACTCTTTCGTGACTCTCGATTGCCGTTAAAACCCCACGTCGACGTGCGTCATGCGTGAAATATTGTTAAGGTTTATCTGATGACAACACTGAACGAGGTAATAATGAACGCGTTTGTCAGGCCCACGCTTACGCTGCCTAATCAGGAAGAGAAACTGCTGCTCCACTCCTGCTGCGCGCCCTGCTCGGGCGAGGTCATGGAGGCGTTGCAGGCTTCCGGTATCGATTACACCATCTTTTTCTATAACCCCAATATTCATCCCCAGAAGGAATACCTGCTGCGCAAAGAGGAAAATATCCGCTTTGCTGAGCAGCACGGCATTCCTTTTGTGGACGCCGATTACGACACCGATAACTGGTTCGAGCGCGCTAAAGGGATGGAGTGGGAGCCGGAGCGCGGCGTGCGCTGCACCATGTGCTTCGATATGCGCTTTGAACGCACCGCGCTTTATGCGCATGAAAACGGCTTTAAGGTGATCAGCAGTTCGCTTGGTATTTCGCGCTGGAAAAATATGCAACAGATTAACGACTGTGGTCACCGCGCCGCGGCCCCGTATGAAGGCATGGTGTACTGGGACTATAACTGGCGTAAACAGGGCGGCTCGGCGCGCATGATTGAAATCAGCAAGCGCGAGCGCTTTTATCAGCAGGAATATTGCGGCTGTGTTTATTCGCTGCGCGACTCCAACCTGCACCGTAAAGCACAGGGCCGCCCATTAATTAAAATCGGCACGCTCTATTATGGCGATGAGTCATAACGGTAACGGGCATCGTTAAGAATGACCTCATTACGAAAAAGCCAGGTCTCAGACCTGATTTTTATTTAATCACTGCTGCTACTGTCGCAGTCGCCCCCTGAGTCGCTGTCCGAACTGCAGCTGTCATGATGCGAAACGTGCGACTGTATGGATGTCGAATTAGATGAATCGTGGTTCGTCCCCGGGTGATGCGAGGTATCGGTGTAATAACGGGTGTCGTCGCATTGACCGTGCGGCGCAGTCGTAAAAAGCCAGATGACGGTTTTTACCGCGTGCAGCATGACAGGAATTCCCACCAGCGCCTGTGCGACACGTGTAACCCAGATCGAGGAATTTATCACCCTATCCGCCGTGAGGTATTCCATCAGCGGCGTAAATGCGACGACCTGAAACAGCGCCAGCCAGAACCCCAGCAAAAAACTGTAAGCGATAACGCTGTACCCCATAAATGCCAGCAGCTGTTTTATGCTTAAACGATAACCCCAGCGTAAGGTATTTCGCCAGTATGTGAAGTAGCGGTGTCGCATCCCTGATTCCTCTCATTATTGGTAAACAGGTTACCGCACCGGCACGCAGCCTGAAACTACCAGAATCGTGATCGCGCGGTATAAAAAAAGCGCAGCCGTGAATTAAAAAAATAAAAATCGGGCTATTGCGACTCAATGTGTGTAAGGTGCCCCCTCCACAATTCAAAGAAGATACTTATGGCTATTCATAAAAGAAAATCGCAAGACAGTTACTTAAGCCGTGTCACCTGCCCGAAATGCAATGAAAAATCTGAACACAGCGCCGCCCGCGTCAACAAGCAAAAAACGCTCATCTGCCCCGCCTGCAATCATTTATTTGTCTTCGCGCAGACTCCAGCGCATCCACTCTAAAACCTGTTTGACTATCCGGTTAAAAGCGCCGGTATTCCTGGTGCTTTTAATCAATTACCGCTATTTTATTAGCATGCTAATGCTTCGCTGCCTTATTTAATTCACTACTCCCGCGCCATAAACATCGCGTCACATTCCAATAAAATAAAATTAACGAAAAGTAAATCAGAACACATCTTTTTAAAATGAGCATTACGCTTTTAATATTATTACATTTATGCCACCTGTTTTATTAACATCACTACACGCCCATCTGCATTTCTTTGCGTTTATTTACTTTAATCCTGTCTAAAAGCCGATCCTCTGCCGCCGATAAACGCCATGAACCGTTTATATCGCGTGATGGAGAAATATTGTTGAGTATGAAAGTGAATATAAAAAGGATGGCAATGACAGTAAGGTTGTTTTCATTTATAACCCTTGGCGCGTTAATCGTTATTTTTCTCGCCAGTTCCGCCTCTAACCTGTGGTCGTTAACACGCAGTAATCAGGCGCTGGATGATGTGAATAAAGAAATCCGCGTCGTGCTTTCCGTGGTAGACCCGATTAACCACAGCCGGACCGTTCGCGTGCGCCTGATGGAAGCAATGATTAATCAGTCATTAGGCAAAACCTCACAGGCGGAAACCTCACTGGAGGGCGCGAATGAATTCCTACAGCACGCGGTGGAAACTTTTGATTCCTATATGGCTTCGCCTCGTACGCCGGGAGAAGAGGAAATTTTAGCGCCCTATCGACAGACCTGGCAGAATTATCTCGACAACGGTTTACGCCCCATGATCGAGGCCGCAACCAATAATGACGTAGAGCGCTTTAACCAGCTAGCAAGCTTTACCGTACCGGCGCTGGATTATCAGTTCGAAAATGAATTGCTGAAACTCCTCTCTTTCCGGGAAGATTATGCGCATAACCTTAATCTGGATGCGCAGGAACAATTTAAATACAGCCTTACGTTGCTGGGTGGGTTTACGATTATTTTTATTCTGATTCTGCTTGCGGTATTTATTCTTATCCAGCGTCGGATCCTTAAACCACTGGATATCGCGCACGCCCAGTGCAAGAAAATCGCTGAGGGTGATTTACAGAATCCGATTATTTCGCATTCCGGTGATGAAATTGGCAGGATGCTTACCGCGCTTGAACAAATGCGCCAGTCCTTGCGCAATATTATTATTCAGGTCCGCGATTCCAGCGACAGCGTGGCGCATGCCGCTGATGAAATCGCCGCCGGGAATATCGATCTCTCCGCCCGCACTGAAGAGCAGGCGGCGTCTCTTGGCGAGACCGCGGCCAGCATGGAGCAGTTGACCTCCACCGTGAAGCATACGTCTGACAATACGCATAATGCAGACCTGCTGGCGGGTTCAATGCGTGAATCGGCGCAGGAGGGCAATCAGATTATGGAAGAAGCCGTGGAATCCATGATGGAGCTTGAATCGAGCGCCAGACGTATCGACTCCATTACCGGCATCATCGAAGGCATCGCCTTCCAGACCAATATTCTGGCGCTCAACGCCGCCGTTGAAGCGGCACGCGCGGGCGAACAGGGCCGCGGATTCGCGGTAGTGGCAAGCGAGGTGCGCAATCTGGCGCAGCGTTCTTCCGCCGCCGCCAAAGAGATTAAAGAGCTGATTGAACAGTCCGGCACGCATATTACCTCCGGCAGCGAGAAAGTCAGCCGCGCGGGCGAAAGCATGAAGGCAATCATCAATTCTGTTAATCAGGTGTCGGTGCTTATGTCCGAGCTGGCGTTGTCCACCGGCGAACAGAGCCGCGGCATTGAACAAATTAACCTTGCGGTCAACCAAATGGACGCGGTCACGCAGCAGAACGCGGCGCTCGTGGAAGAAGCCTCTTCCGCCGCAATGTCGCTGAAAGAGCAGTCTCACCTGCTCAAGCAAACCGTCGATATCTTTAAAGTTAGCTGACAGAAAATAACGGGTTTAGGTCTCAGGGAACACGACGCCATCAGGCAGTCTCATTCATGTGTCCCTGAATAAAGCGCCGGGCGACAGGATGCGCCCGGCGCTTTATTCACTACGCCGCGCCGCGCTCGCTTTCAGGACTGCATAAGACGCGTCTCATCCCACTGGCACTATTTTCATGTTAAAAAAGAGATTATTTACGGGCATATGCTTCAGGAAAAACGCATGTCTGCCGATCTCTCCCAAATGGGCGGTGCCCGCGTGACGCTCACGGCGGATAAAACAGGCCGCGCGGTAATTGAAAAATGCCCGGTGGGAGCCGTTGAATACGCTTTCTATCAGGATGTGGCACATGAACTTACTGATGCCGGTATCCTGACCCCAACGTTGTTCGCTGCCGATGCTGAGCGGCGCAAGCTGACGCTTGAGTATATACCGCACGCCATTGACCAGGACGACGTGGCAGACGACCGTATTCTTGCGATACTGGCGCGCCTGCACGGTTATCCGGCTCATCCCGGCTGGCATTATCACCCTCATGGCTGGTCATATGCTGCGCTTGAAAACGCGCTCAGCCTCCTGGCACTTCCTGTGCAAGCCGCCATGCAGTTACGCACTTTTCACCGCCACAGCGCTATGCTGTTTGATAAACCCGGCCTGATTTCTGGCGACAGCAATGCGGGCAACTGGGGCAGAAGAGAAAATGGTGAATCGGTGCTGTTCGACTGGGAAAGATTCGGGCGTGGAAGCCCGGCGATTGACCTCGCACCCCTGATAAAAGGCATGGGCACGGCGCAGGCATTTGTGCAGATGGCCGGGCGTTACTGCCGCTTCTCATCTCATTACCCGGTGAGTGAACTCGCGCGCGAAATCGCCATCGCTAAAGCCTGGATTGTTACCGAGGTGGTCATACTGCTCCATGAGCGACAAAAAGCGTCGCTCCCCTTATATCTCAACTGGTACCGGGAAAATCTGCCAGACTGGCTGAATCAGTCGGTCAGGCTGCTGTAAAAAATACGCTGTTATAAATAGTCATACCAGGGCTCAAAGGCCGTCATCGCGAATAAAATAAAAATGCAGGTTAATCAGTGGAGCGGGCTAAAAGTTGCCGACGCCCTGCTGCTGGATCTTTCATTACCGGGCGCGCGGTCTTGTAAAATTCATCATCAGGCGCCTCCAGTTGTAATATCGCTGCCCCCAAATTAAGGGGGGCGTTCCGCGCCTGGAATATTTTCATCTTATTAATAATTCGCGTAAGGTTCGTCATTCCGCCGTTATCCCTGCATCAGTAAATACGCAGGGATTCTTATAAAGAACAGGAGTTCGCCATGCTAAAACGCTGCTCATCCCTTATTGTCTTTTCGATGCTGGCCGCCCCGCTTGCGCAGGCTGACACTCTTCGCGCCGTGGATGTGACCACTTTTGATGTCGCCGGTGTCAAAACGGGGATGGATTACGACCAGGCCGTGAAAGCGATGACGGATCATTTCCATGTCCCGGCATCCGCGCTGAACGTTGATAAATTTCCGATGATGAATGCCGTAACCGGTAATAAGCAGCCACAGTATGTCGGCTATGAAAAAGATGGCGTGGAGCTTTCAGTACATTTTGAAGGTCGCGTACCGGTAGATCCGGCGCACCCTCTCGCGGTATCCATGATTACCTATAAACTGCCGTGGTCAACGGATAATAAAACGGCCATGGAAAAGGCAGCTCTGGAAAAATATGGGCCTCAGTCTAACGGCACTTACACCACGCCCATGGTGTGGTGTAAGAATCCAGGGAAAATGGCGAGCGATGCCTGTAGCAATGACAGGAATCAGGCCACGCTGGAACTGTCGAATACCTCGCTCGAACTCTCCGACCCTTCCTGGAGCCAGGCGCGCATCACGTTTATGGAGAGCAAACAGACCCGCACGCCTGGGTTCTGAAACCGCTTAACGCGTAACCATGAACACAAAGGGCTGACGCTTTAGCCCTTTTCTCTTTCCGGCGATCGCTCCGCTTTGTCTGGCCTTACGCCACGGTTTTTAAGGCTCGTACGGCCTGGCGACGCATACCCAGCGCACTTTTGACATACCCGTATTATTAATCTTATTTCGCCGCGTCCTTCGCATTAATAAAAGCATCCTCAAGAAAACAAAGCGCATTTCGCAGCGCCCGATCGGCTTGCGGCAGGTTACCCGCCAGAAGATGCCAGACATGAAACATCCCGGGCCAGACTTCGAGCGTGGTGCGTACACGCGCCTCCCCCAGATTTGAAGCAAGCGTTAAGGCACCACTCAGCATGACCTCGTTCTCTCCGATCTGGATGAGGATCGGCGCAAGCCCGTGAACATTTGCGTAAACGGGGGAAGCATCAGGATGAGTGGGCAGCTCGCCGGCGAGAAAACATCGTGCCAGTGCATTAAGAAAATCGACGCGACAGAGCGGATCGATCCCGTCACGTGTCATCGCAGATAAACCGCGATGGGTAAGATCGGCCCAGGGTGAGATGGCCACCCCGCCCGCTGGCAGCGGAAGCCCCGCGTCACGCGCCTTGCGCATTATCGTCACCACCATCGCGCCCCCTGCTGAATCGCCCACCAGTACGAGGTTTTCAGGCGGGATGCCGCTATCAAGCAAGGCGCAATACGCGCGAAAGGCATCGTCAATGGGCGTCGGGAAGGGAAATTCAGGCGCCTGGCGGTAGTCCGGCGTATAAACCCGCGCGTGCAGCGCCGCAGCGATGCGGCCCGTAAGCCCGCGGTATGCGGTAACGCCGCCATGGACATAACCGCCGCCGTGAAGGTAAAGCACCACGCGGTTCTCTGTCTGTTTCTGCGGCTCACTGAGCATCGCCGGTATGTTGCCTAACGTAACGGTGCGGTAAGACACCCCTTCAATAGCAGGAAAGATTTTTTCAAGTCCCTGCATATAGTGAGCGCGCACCTCAGGCCAGCCCGCTTCTGACTGGCCATACAGTTTCTCTACCACGGGACCGGCGACATCGATCCATTTATCCAGGATCTCCTGGGCATTGTTCGGGAGCATGATTGAAACCTCTGTTGTTTAATTTCTACAATGGGATTGTATTTACTCTATTGACGAAAAAGGCTCCCCAATGACAGGCAGAAAAATCGCTTCGGGAAACACAACCGGGGCCGGGCTGGACATTCATACGCTGCGTATCTTTGTTGCGGTGGCGGAAGCCGGGAGTTTCGTGGCGGGCGGTAAGGCAATGGGACTAACGCGTTCTGCGGCGGGCAAAGCGTTGGCACGTTTAGAAGCTTACCTGGAGACACGGCTTTTTCAGCGGACCACCCGCAGTTTGTCTCTCACGGCGGAGGGCCACGCGTTTTATCATCGCTGCTGTCAGATTCTGGAAGATTTAGCAGACGCCGAATCCAGCATCCGCCAGAACCCGCGGCTGGCAAAAGGCATCCTCCGACTGACCGTCTCAGAAGGTTACGGCAAAATGATCGTGCTGCCGTTTATTCGTGAATTTTTACACCGCTCGCCAGATGTAAGTATTGAGGTTAGTTTTAGCGATCGGGTCGTGGATCTTGTCGAAGAAGGTTTCGATCTTGCGCTTCGTGTCGGCAGCGGCGTCACGAGTTATCAATACATTACGCAGGTGATAGACCGGACAACGCCACAGCTTATAGCGTCGCCGGATTATCTGCAGGAATGGGGAATGCCGACCTCGCTTGCTGAGCTGAAAAACCATCGCCGCCTGGTTTATGGGCTTGGGGCAGCCACGACGGCATGGAATTTAATTGATACCAGGCAAGGGCAGCTCGCGCTGAACGGTCGCAATTACGTCAGGTTTGACAGTGGAGATGCCATTCGCACTGCCGCGCTAATGGGGCTGGGTATTGGTTTTTTACCGTCGTTCATGGTGCAAAACGATATCCAGCAAGGCCGCCTTATCCACGTGCTGCCCGAAGCGCAGGGCGAAAATGTTGCCATTCATGCCATTTACCCTAACCGAAGGCATCTTCCTGTTCGGGTACGGGCTTTTATTGATGGTCTTAAACATTTTCTGAGTAATGCATAACCCCCTCTCTGTTGCCCGGCAACGGTGAATGTTAAGACCGGGCATACCGCTGACAAAGTTTGCGGCTCAGGCTGGTTGAGGGAAAAGACATTTTGCCGCCCGCTATTCTTGCCGTAGCGCCACATTCACTGTTGCGCGGGTTTATCCTTTTCCGGGTGGAACGGATAACAAACGCACGCCAGCTTATGTCCATCAGGGTCACGAAGATAGGCCACGTAAAAATCCGGCCCATACATCTCTCTGATGCCGGGCTTTCCTTCATCACTTCCGCCATGGCGCAGGCCTGCCGCATGGAATTTTCTCACCTCTTGCGCGCTGCTGGCTTTGAAGGAAAACATCGTGCCGTTCCCGACCGTTGCCGGTTTGTGGTTAAACGGCGGACAGATGCAAAAACTGAAGCCCTCACCGAATGGCTCTCCCCACGTCGCCCAGCCTTCGGTCCATAAGGGGATCCGTGGGACTCCCAATACGTCAAAGATGGCATCATAAAACGCCGTCATACGATCCAGGTGGTTTGTCCCTATCGTTGTGTACATCAGCATGTTGCACCTCCGGTAACGGTTTTCAGACAGCGGTAAGAATCAGGCAAACTTTCGGCAAGCTATCATTCTACTTTGAAGCGGCTCGCCTCAGCGGCAAAAACCTGGCGTCGTTTATGCCATCGTTGCAAGACGAATAGCCTTTCTGAAGCGTCCATTAAACGTAAGCTGCCAGACCCCAGGCATATGTCATGACGGTAGACGGGTGTGAGACGTTTTTAAAGGGAACAGATGAATGCGCGGGCTTACTTACTGGAGCGTTACGCTATTGCTGAGCAAGCGCAGTGGAAGGTGACATACTCCGTCAAGAAGATATGGCAGGCCTTACGCCTGCCTGTGAATTACTTCTCGGTGTATTGAAATTTACTCACTACACCGTTGTTATTGAATTCCAACAACAGAAACTGATCTCTGTCCCTGAATATGGGGATAAAGAAATAGAGACGGCGATCCACGACTTTTGAGGCATAAATCCAGTGGCTGGCGGTTTTAAACTCTTTTGGAATAGCAGGTGTACCAAGTAAAAGCAGGACATCCTTTTTAGTGGATTTACCCACAACGATACTCTTACGGATGTCTTTCTCGGAATAATTAGCTAAATCGGAGGCACGTGTTCTATCCACATTGGCAGCACAGCCAGTCAGCACGATTGTAGTGATTATCAGCAAAAGAAAATATTTCACTTTCACTCTACGTCATCCTCGTAATAAATGCCCATATCAGCGTCGTATTTTATTTCTTTGGCATAAATGACGCAGTAACCTGTTTTATCTCCATAGCTGTAACGAATCTCATATAATGCCTTTTTCTTTGGCGTGATATTCAGAACAACCGAGCATCCCCCGTATAAAGAGTGATGGATCGTTGTTTCACGATCCGGAAGCAGGTACGTTTCGAAATAAGTATCGCTATAATCTTTATTCTTCAGTTTGGGGAATCCCAGATCCCGGGTATTTCCAAGAAGGATATTGACGTAAGCGCTATGCTCCTGAACCCAGCCTCCGGTTGTTTTACCCTCGCTATCTGTCTGATACAGGGCATAGCTCATAGGCGCGCCCATCAAGCGAATTCTCGCAACATCGGATGTATTCGCCGGGGGAACATACAGGGCAGGTTTAGGAAATAAATTACTACAGCCAGCTAATAGTAACGTTGTAGAGAGTACCGCAGCTTTAATAGTGCCTGTACCAATAACAGAATAATTCATGATAGTAAAATCCTTATTACGCTACATTAAATTGTGTGCTTTATGAACAGCGGGCGGGGGGCCGTATAATTAATATTTAACGGCAGCACTCTCTTTTTCTTTAGAAGAAATACACGAGATTATTCGATCATGCTAAATGAGGAAATTTTGAGGAAGCATTTGCAGACATAAAAAAACGGGAACCAACCGGCTCCCGTTCTTACCTAACCCAGAATCTGGATTACATATTCGCGATAATAGCGTCGCCAAACTCTGAGCATTTCAGCAGCTTAGCGCCTTCCATCAGGCGTTCGAAGTCATAGGTCACGGTCTTGTTGTTGATAGCGCCTTCCATACCTTTAACGATAAGGTCAGCGGCTTCGAACCATCCCATATGACGCAGCAGTAGTTCTTAGGAAACTGTATTGCTCATTGATATAAAAAGATATTCTTTAAAAAATTTAACTTTAGCTCACCCTTTCATCGATATCTTAACGCACTGATTTCTCGTAACCTCTTCTGTGTTTTGATAACCGTTTTTCGGCTCTTTCCAGACGTAGCAAGGATTTTTAACATGACTAAAGGAGAAACCAAAAACAGATTTAGGGACCTATAACTCCAATGGGATGGGCGGCATGAAAACAACCCAGCATAAGGTATTCTTTTCAAGGCATATATGCGTCAGCAACCAGACTTTGCTTCTTTCACATACGGCCGCGCCAGCATGCACTAAGTGGTTCAAGGTTGGTTTGACGAATGGGAGGGATTCTTTCATCAATCACTTCAGGCTTGGCAAGAGAGCGGCAAATGCCTTAACTCGCCGAAATATACAACATATAGTGTTTTTTTTCATGCTCTTGCACTAGTATGAAAGCTGATGTAGATTATCTACACACGTTGAGCTTGATTAATTCTACATTTTTTGTTGATTTTGATTTCATGTAGTTGTATAAAGTACTCAGGATATGTAGGAGGCGCAACATGGTAACTAGCTTTGGTAAAACTCTCAGAAAACTGAGGATAGACCGGGGTATGGTACTTAAAAACATGGCAGACCTGCTGGGAGTAAGCTCAGCATACTTATCTGCCATTGAATTAGGTAAACGGGCTATCCCGGACACTTTAGTAAACACAGTAGAAGCTGTTTTCGGGCTAACTGGGGAAGATGCTCAGGAACTTAAACGACAGGCTGCAATTTCTCAGCCGACCATTAAGGTCGATATGTCCGATGCAGAGGATCAGAACAAAGAGTTAATGCTTGTATTTGCTCGAAAGTTTAAAGATCTGAGTCCTGAACAGCTTGATAAACTTAACAAAATGCTGAAGGACTAGACAATGACCGTAATGAAACGAGAACTTGGCCATCGAGTTTCACCTTTAAGTCACGACAAAATCAAGTCGTATGCACACCGGCTTAGGGAAGCTCTGCAAGTTTCAAATCAAGAATACTTGAGACTTGAAGTGCTTCTTGAGGCCTTAATGGCATCCGAAACTATCGATCTTGAAATCGTCGAGGATCAAGAACTTCCGAAACGATATGCAGTGACCTATCCGGATCGGAATAAAATTGTTCTTCAGCAATCTGTCTACGACGCCCTATGTGATGGTGATAACCACGCACGCTTTACAGTGGCACACGAACTTGGTCATTTAGTCATGCATCGTAATCAAGTTGCATACGCAAGGAGCAAGGTGCCTGGTGGGCATAAAATCTATGAGGACAGTGAATGGCAGGCGGATGTATTTGCTAGCCATTTCTTAATAGATGATAAGCTTGTCAAGCAAGGGATGACGCCAGACGAAATTAGTTTTACCTTCGGCGTTAGCTTGCAAGCCGCTGAAACATGGTTCAGAAAAAATGGAAAAAGATAACGAAAAAGCCAGCGTACTGCTGTCGCTGGCTTCTCCTATCGTAAGTGAATACGAAAACTTGGCGGTTATGAGTATACGCTTACCTTAGGTTTTGTCAACAGCAAAACTAAGAGGTAGTCAATCATGGGTATTACCAATACGAACGAAGAGTACATCACCATCTATCGCCCTTTCATTACTGTTAAGGGTAAAAGGATTTTTGCACATCAGAAAGGCCTTTCCGCTTTCCCGATCAAAATCCCCGTCTCTAAGTATCGTGGTTAAGACCGAAGTAACTAAAGCCTTGGGTTACACCAAGGCTTTTCTCTTTGTCCTGACTTATAGTTGATTTCTCCCAGTTGCGTATCACAAATCGGCACATAACGCAGCTTGGTAGCGCACTGTCATGGGGTGTCAGGGGTCGGAGGTTCAAATCCTCTCGTGCCGACCAAAAAATCCCAAGAAAACCAACCCGTTGCGGTTGGTTTTTTTTATGCCTGCAATTTGGCTATGGTAAAATGATGGCAAAATGATGGTAAAAACCCTGTCATTTCGCCCTCCAAAACGACGCGCGTGAGACCCACGGCTTAGAAGTTCCTAGAACTACCTTTTAACACAATAACTTACCGCGTCATGCCTGCGCTCACACGTCCCATGACGCCAAAACATGCAAAGCTGTGCAAACCGGTGCAAAGCCTTGCGTGTCTCACTTCTGTCCCACCTCTACCAGCGCCAGGCACCGACGCCCTCCGAGGTTTTGAGTTGTTTTGCGCTATTTTTTTGCCCCATGCATGCCACATAGATTGCTTTCAGGGCGCTATGGGCCATGAGATATCAGGAGCGGAAGTCGTGTCTATACGACTTAATAACACTCTGAATTTTTTCAAGGCTAAAAGTCTTGTTGTCTCATCTTCTGTTGCCATGTCAAGATCAACAGCATCCTGAAGGAGTGATATCTCGTTGCTTGCTTCATTCATCAGCATCGTTTTCCTTTCTACTGCCTCTTTCTGCTGAATATCTTTGAGTGCTTTATCGTCGGGTAGCCACTTTTCTCCATCCCAAAACTCCCATGCCCGAGGAGGACCAGACAAAGTAAACCCATCAGGAATGTCTCCAGGCTCATTAATAATCATGGTCTTGCTTTTGTCAGTAGAGTAGGCTGTCTTGCCACGATAATCTGAGGTGATAATCCATTCAGATCCATTCGCATTTCTGATTATCGCCTTTCCCTCTTGCAGAGGCGGCGGCGCGTCAAGGTATGCGCCAGCAGGAAGTCCCGTTCCTCTACTAATCATGACTTCGGAAGTGCCTATGTATTCCCCGCTGATGTCTGCAATATAAACTTTTTGGATGAAATCTTGTTCAGCAAAACCATCTGAATTGAATACCATTACGAAGCCCTCACTATCATATTCCAGACTATGTTTCTCATTCTGACTTCTGCTGAGTTTCCACGACCATAAGAAGGACTTGATTTTGATGCATCAATAGTTGCAGTCACACTGCGAAGGAAAGTTGTGTCACTCGTTGTTGTGTACGCAGCTGCAACGCCTCCTGCGCACGTTATCGCGCCTGTGCCAAATCCTCTGGAATCAACCGATGGCGCAAAAGACCCTACAATATTAGGAGCTGCGTCCAGTTGTTCCGAAAGCATTTCCCTCCCCTGATCTACTCCCCTGCCATCATCAAATCCCCTGACTACGTTAGCACGCATATCGGGAAGAACGCCTGTCGTATAAATAGAAGCTAATTTTGGGTATAGCGTTTTATCGAATGGTGCCCCATTCAACCTGAGGTATTTAATTCCAAGAGTTGAGTTGTCAGGAAGATTTAAAGAAGGCCACACTAACATCGACCCCACAGGTGAAAGAGCGTCAACCATATCTTTAATGCTATTCAATGATGGGCCAGTCCATGAGCTACCGTCTGATAGAGTGACAGTAATATTACCTGCGCCTGAAAACATTTGCTGCCAGTTTGTTTTGTCCAGGTTAAGTCCACGTAAGGCTTCGGCGGTCTGTGAGGCAAGTGACGCGGTAATTAAACTCTGTGCTTCCTGAGGAACGGAAAACCAGGCGACTCCACCTTGAGTTGGCCCCGTGTAATTACTGACAAGCGTCAGCTGAGTATTGCTAGTAATTGTTTTAACAGGCAGGGTGTAAGGAGTCCCACCAATTTTAACAACAATGAAGTCTCCCGCCTTCAGGTCTGTTGTAAATGATGTGCCGGTGCCTGAAACTGTAGCCGATTTGTTTGTAAGCGATAGAGTACCTGCCGACATGGCATTCTCCTGGTTTAATTATTCATGTTTGTTTATCGGAAATAAAACTATACGGTAGGGAATACGGCATATGGTATTTTGAAGCCACGAGAATATAGCGGAGTGTTAACGTAGTTTTTACCGTTCTGGTTTATGTACCTTAATATCACCGAACCAGACTGCTGCTTCATGACAATACCGTTTTTTGCACCAACACCTTCCTGATCTTCAGCTAAGGCTCCAGGAATGATATCCATTAGGTAAAAAGGCGTTCCGGACACGCCAACTGTCAAAGTGTTGTTTTGCAAATCATAATTTGGAGGTATAGTGATAAATCCGAGAACCCTTGGCATCTTTGCTGCTGATTTCGCCGACCATATCAATGTACCTTGAGCATTGAAAACGTCGAGATAACCACTCTCTACAGCCAAATCTATTTTCGTTTTTGCGATAAAAACAGAACCCGGCAAAAAGTATCTCGCGCCCGGAACTCCCCATCCATTCACATTAAGCCTGAACCATGCGAGTTGTCCTGGAGAATACAGATTATCATCAAGTACATACCCAAGCTGATTGAGGTTCCCAAAACCAGGGATATTCAGGTCGAAATCACCAACTGTGTCCGTGCTGGCGGCAGCAGAGGATGCTAACAGTGGTGATTTATAATCGCTGTTTACAGTAAGAGCACCCGCTGAATTTCTAACTTCGAATCCGCTCATAGGAAATTATATAAATCCACTGTTATGGTATCTGCGTAGCTCGTCCCTGGAACGAAGTAGAGAGTGAATCCACCATCATAACAGGACGTGCTCCATATTCTAACAACGCCAGTAAGCTTCACTATTGCAGCAAATGAGCCGCTGGCAGTTAATCCAGCGTAGGGAACGTTCATTTGTGATATCCCTGCAGGGGCATTTACTACGGTGCGCCCTATGTAGCGCACCATGTAGTCTCCAAGGTCTACAATTAACTTCCCACTACCATCCCAGCACTGTAACCCAGACATTAGAAAAGCCCCATTCTGATTCGCAGGATGTTATTCGAATCCCATATCTGAACGAGAGTGCTTGTTATCAGCATTTTCCCTCCTCCTGCAACTCCGTTAATTTCGAAGTTACCATCTTTACCCAGCCGCCACCCTGTAGAACCAGCAACATAGTTATTTGACTGAATAAAGGCGCCTATTTTGGCACTGGTAATGGTGCCATCCTGAATAAAAGCAGAGTTCATAAACACCTGCCCGCCCACAACAGCAAACGGCGAGAACTGGCTGGCACCGCTGCCGGTGGTCAGCACAAACTGATCGGCATTAAACGCAATACGCGTTACAACCGGCTGCCCGGCCTGCGCCAGCACCGCAATGCTCATACCTGCGCTGTAATAGTCGCCGTTAATCCGCACGCCTGCTTTCAGCGTATGAATGGCTGTCGCCCCACTGGCATCCACCACGGCGGTCAGCTTGTCTTCCAGCGCGGCCGTGACACTGCCTATCTGCGCCTGGACCTGAGTGCTCATATCAGCCAGAGCCTTATCAACGTCGGCGATAGTGGTTTTCACCACCAGAATATCGGCGCGCACTTCACCATACAGCTTCCACTGATGATCAGCCGTGGCGTTGTTCGCCAGCGCGTTCTGCATCACCGCCTCGATGTTAGTGTCGATTTGTTGCTGCAGCGCCTGGCCGTCGGCACTGGTGAGAAAATCCCCGGTAATATCACCCAGGTAATCCTCCGCGTTGTCGTTTGCCATGCCCCGCACCCAGCCAGTCCAGGCTGACTGGTTCCCGATGCGGTCCACCAGCCGTGCGCGGTACCAGAAAATCTGCCCCGCACGCAGGCCAAGCTGCGTGTAACTGTGCGCCGGATACGGCACATCCGAAAGCAGCAGCGCGTCGCTACCGTCGCTCGCGGCGGCATACTGAATTTCGGTCATCAGCGTATCGTCAGCACCGTCAGGGAAGTTCCAGTCAAGCTGGATGCCCCAGTTAATCGGCGTGGTGCGGAAGTTCAGCGGCACCGGCGGCTGCCCCACCTTGCCGGTCAGTGTCACTTCCACGCTGGTCTGCCAGACCGAGGCGACATCGCTGGCGTTTACGGCGCTGACGCGCGCCATGTACCGCCCGGCATAAATGCCCTGCACCTCAAAGCCGAGCGAGCTTGTGCGCGGCACATTCACCCAGTCGCCGTTATCCTTGCGCCACTGACATTCATACGCCACGGCGCCGGGCGCAGCAGGCCAGGCGACACGCAGGGTTTCCACGCTGAGACCCTGCACCACGCGGCTGTAACTGCTGAGGGTCACGGAGGCAGGCGGCGCCTGCACGCCCGGTGGAATGGCTGATACCGGACGCTCATCGAGCCGCGCGCCGGAATCGATGGCGCCGTACTTATCCGGGTTGTGCTGCACCGCGCTGATGGTCCAGGTACCGTCGTTGTTGTCTTCAACAGACGTGACCCGGTACTGCTGGATCGCGACATCCTGCGCATCAACCGACCAGACCGCCTCGCGCTCCGGCGTTTCGCTGAATACCGCAGAGACTGTGACGTTGCGGCCGCTGACCGCCTGAAGGGTACGGGCCTGTGATTTGCCGGACGGCAGGTTGACGATAAGCCTGTCGCCCGCTTTTGCATCCGGCACCCGGTCGAGCGTCAGCGCGCGACCGTTTACCTGGCTGATACGCCCGCCCGTTACCCGCCCCGACAGATACTGATCCGCCACGCCGATGATATGGCCCGGCAACGGGATCATGCCTTCCAGCCCGGTGGCGAAACTCACCATCCGGTCTTTAGCATTTGTCAGCAGCGCCCAGCGGCCGCGGCGGCTGGCCTCGGTGCGCCGCGTGCAGCCGATGGCGGCGATTTGCGTCTGGCGCACGCCGTAGCGCCGCACCAGATCAGGCTCCATCACCGCTTCCACTTCATCGGTGTAATGGTTCTCCGGGTTTGACCAGCTCACCATCGCCGTTGAATAACGGTTCTTCTCGCTGCCGCTGGCGTAGGAGAATTTGCCGTCAATAACGTTGGCGCGGGTGTAGACATACGTCATATCGCGCGGCATATCCGCCAGCGCGGCCAGCTGATTACCGGCCCAGTAGGTCATGCCGCGGAAGATGCTCGCCAGGTCGCGCAGCACCGTAAACGCCTCGTTCTGGCTCTGGATATACACGTCGCAGAGAAAGCGGGGCTCGGTACCGCTGCCGCCGGTACCGTCCGGCACGGGCTGATCGCAGTACTGCGCGATGCGATAGAGTTCCCACTTGTCCACCTGCGTCGCGTCCAGCCGGTCTCCGATCCCGAAACGGTCACTCAGCACCAGGTCGTAAAACACCCAGGCGGGATTATTGCTCCAGGCCCATTTAAACGATCCGTCCCAGGTGCCGGAATAGGTGCGCGCCACCGGATCGTATGTCGTAGGCACGCGGATTTGCCGCCCGCGGGCGCGTACGCTGATCTGCGGAATATTGCTGAACTGCTTCGCGTTGAACGACACAAAGAGCAGCGCGGTGTTCGGGTAGCGCAGCTTTGCATCGATGATTTCGGAATACGCTTCGATGTTCGTCGTATCCACGATGCGGCTGGAGGTGCTGTCCGCCGTCGTCCGGCTCACACGAAGCTGCCAGCCGGTCCGGGCAGGCGGAAGGTCAATGCGATGGCTGCGCTCATAAAGCGAGGTGGTTTTACCGTCGAATGCACTGTTCAGCACCGTGGTATATCCGCCACCGTCAGTGGACAACTCAATTTTGTATTCGACGCGGTAGCCCACCACATCCCCGTTGTCCTTCATTCGCTGCAGTGAAGGCACACCGAGACGCACCCGGACCGCAGAAAGCTGCGTGTTGCTGATGGCGCGCGTCCACGGCTGTGTGGCTTTAAGCTGAGTGTTAACGGTGATTTCATTTTCCACCGACGGTATGCCGGGGATGTAATCCTGCGTCTGGGTGCCAGGGCGAAATTCCCATTTCACATCGGGAAAATTAAGCGTGCCGTCGGCGCTGCGGATCGGGGTACCGTCGAGGAAAATATCTTTATCCGTCAGGCCGCCGGCGAACTCCCCCTCGCCCAGCGCCAGCAGTATTTTGGCCGTCGCGATCGACTGTAATGAATCAGGAGACTCCCGCGGCGTGCGTGAATTACCACCGCCACCCTTTTTACCGGTTATTTTTTCCATACCGCGCCCATAAAAAAAGCGCCCTCGGGCGCTGTTATCATGCTTAAAATTTGTCTATCGAGAGGCTTGGTCGACAACCTGTCTATCATGCTCCCGGCTAATTACTGGTCATTGGTGTAGATACCGGCGGAGACAATCGCGCCGCCGATTTCGCGCTCGCCATACAGGAGCCCGACGGGGTTACCCATTGCCGTGGTATTCACGGGCCCGCCGAACGCATAGCTCGGCGCGTTATCGGGGTCCTGACGCGATGCCAGCCCGCCGGGCTGGGGTGACAGCATCTGCACCACGCCGCCAATCATCATCGAACCGCCCATAAGGCCAATACTCATCGCCGTGCTGCCTTGAATGGCGCCGATACCCACGGGGCCAAGAGCAAGCGCTCCCACCACCAGCACGGCACCAAGAATGGTCTGCAGCACACCGCCACGTTTGCTGCCGGCAATCACCGGCGCGATGCGGATATCCTCTTCGCCGCTGTTATGTTTCAGCTCGTCCTGGCCGATGTTCTTTTTCCCCCGGAACACGGCAAAGCGCAGGCCGCGCAGGTGCGCCGTCTGCATGTACTGCTCAAAACCCGGAAGAATGACCGACAGCGCGCGGCAGGCTTCTGCAGGGCTGGCAATCACCAGCCGGTGCACCCGGCCGAACCGCGCGCCAAGCGCGCCGTACAGCCGCACCGTTTTCAGTTCGTTCATGGCAGATCCTTGTGTCTGACTATTTTAATCGTGCGCTCGCGCAGATAGCCGCCGTAAGGCGTTGCGCAGGAGAGCTGGCCGTACAGATGATGCAGCAGCTGGTTACCTTCCAGCAGAATACCGGCATGATTCACCACCGGCGCGGATACCTGCATCAGCACCATGTCGCCAGGGCGCGGCTCTGTGACCTCGCGAAACCCCTCCGCATACCAGTTATCCATATAGAGATTTTCGCCCCGCTCCCACCACGGGTAATCCACGCTGTAGTTGCGAAGCATCACACCCTGCCGGCGGTGCCAGTCCATCACCAGCGACCAGCAGTCGGCATAACCCAGCTCAAAGGCGCGCCCTTCCAGCGGCCGTTCGCCGCGGGGCGCGATGGTGCGCAGGTCGCCTTCCGGCCATGAGACGATTACCCAGGGGATGCCGTGGGCGTCGCACTGCAGCTGGTCGAGCTCGCTCGGCTGGGTGGTGGCGCCGTCGCCCGGGTGGGAATGCACAATGGCAGTAACGGTTCCCCAGTCTTCCGCCGCCGCGTAATCCTCCGGCGACAGCTCAAACTGCTCCTCCGGCGCGCCGGTGATGTTCCGGCACGGGAAATACCGTTCGACGCGGCTTTTCTGCGCCACCACGCCGCAGCACTCGCGCGGGTATTCCGCCTCAGCATGGGCCAGGATATCGGCAATGGTTTTATCGCGCATGGTTACCTCCGGATCAGGCTGGCGCCGGGAAAGCCGCCGAAATCGAGCCGGGCATCCGAACCAAAGCGTTTTTTACAGTCGGTCAGCAGGCCCGAGCATTTATCCTGTGCCGGGTCGGTCACCGGGTTACCTTTCAGATCAAACATGCGCGGGCCGTTGTAGGTACAGCCGTCACCGCTGCGGTATTTGTTGCGGCAGGCCCAGGTGCAGACCGCCGTGATTTGCCGCGTCGGGATCAGCAGTCCCTGCAGGTCCATCGGGCTGGAGAGGCGGAACTCCACCACTTCATTGTCTTCAGCCGCCTTGCTGTCGATGTAAAACACCTGGCGGAAATACTGCCCCGGATCGGCAGACGGGTTGCCGTCGGGAAAGGTGCGCGCATCGAGATACTGGCCGAACGTATCCAGAACAGTAACCTTCGCCTGTACCATGTCATCAAAGCGCAGGCAGAGCGCGGTCACCACGCCATCAAGGTTAGCGACGCGCAGCACCGGCTCCGCGCTCTGGCCGTCACTCGACGACGCCAGCCCGGTAATTTCAAACGGCCAGGCACCGTACTCCTCGCCATCAAACCAGATGGATTTAGCGGCAAGCTTTGAGGTGTCACCGCCGCTTGCCGCGATTTCTTCCGGCGAGTGGGGAATGGTGCAGGCGTGAAAGCGCAGCACGCCTGCGCCGAACGCCGAGCCGTCGACGGTCACCAGGCGGACGCTGTCGCCGGGCTCGAGCTTCTGAACGTCATTGCTGATTGCCATAAGTACCTACGGAGCGAATGCCTGTGTGAAGGTCGCTGAAAGCGAATATTTACCGGCGCCCAGCGCCGACGGGCGGTAGGCGTCACAGCGGTAAAGCCCCGCGCCTTTCAGCGGTGCCTGCCAGATGAATGAACGGCTGCCGCCATGCCTGTCCAGGAAATCCATAATCGCGGTGATGTAGCTTTCATCCCCAACGAATTCCAGATCCCATTTCTGACCGCGGGCGTTGATGCCGTCGCCCGACGCCTGGGCATACCCGTCGCCGAACTGCGCGCGGCGGACGCGGTGAGTGACCTCGCCGCCGGCATTAATGCGCGGGCACCAGGTAAAGGTTTCGGTTGCCATGTTTCACCCATAAAAAAACCCGCCGCAGCGGGTAAGTAAGGAGGGTCAGCGCTTGCCCTGCGTGGCGTTCCACAACGGAGTGCCGGGCTTGCGCAGTTGCGTGTTGATGGTATCGATGATGGCGCCGGTGATCTGGTTAGCCACCGCGCCGGCGGCGTTAGTGTTGCCCTGCGCACCGCCTGTGCCGCCTGTGAAATTAATGGTACCGATGCTGAGGCTGACACCCGCGCCGCCCTGCGTGCCACTGCCCAGCGCTTTTACACCAAGCCTGCCGGTGGCGTCGCGGGTCAGCGGCATAATGGCTTCCGGCCCGGCCTCGCCCATCACGCCCGCCCCTTTCGCAAACGCAAAAAAGGTGGGAGTGTCAACGACACTGCCGCTGTAGCTACTCAGATCGGCTGACGAATAAACCCCACCCTTCGCGTTAAACTGGAAAGACGCGCCGTAGTTCTGGATGGCGGTGCCTGCATTCGCGCCGCCGGATGCGCTTCCGGCGACACCGCCCACAATTCCACCGAGGAGGGAGCCAAGAAGTCCACTGCCAGACGAACCGCCACCCATCGCGTTAACCACGGCCATCTGGAGTGCAACCTTTGAGATAGTCTGCAGAACGGATAACCCCCAGTCCTTCCAGCTTGCCTTGTTACCCACCAGCATTGCGGAGACGTTATCAAGCGCACTGTCCATCGTGGAGGTAATACCCTGCGATACCGTGCCGGCAATGTTGCTAACGTTATCCATCCAGTCAGCCAGACCAGCGCTTACGCCCGCCCTCCAGTCCAGTTCGCTGGCTTTCGCCTGCTTATATTTTTTATCAAGCGCATCCAGTGCCGAATCGCGGGCAGCCACAGCCTCTGCACCTCTATCAGTTTTGTCAAAGACGCGTTCTACCTCCTGGCGATCCCGGTACTGCTCCTGTTCACGGCTTCCCATGCCAGAGGTCGCGACGTTAAGCGCCGCTTCATCCTGGTAGCGCCGCGTGGCGTCTTTAAGGTCTTTCAGCGCATCGGCCATTTCGCGCTGCTTCCGCACGGCTTCGTCGGCTTTTTGGGTCCACTGCGCCAGCGCCACGGCACCAGCCTCAATGGATTTGCGCTGCTCCTCGCTCCACTTCGTACCGTTCTCATGGGATGCTGCGTAGAGTTCAGCTGCCTTCTCACCCTGCGTGGCGCGGACTTTTTGCACCTCAGTGGCGACGCTGAGGTCAGCCATTTTCCGGCTGTATTGCTCAGCAGTCTGCGCGGCCTCGCGTGCGGCGTTGGCTGCATCGCGTGTGGCATCTGCCTGAGACCTTTGAGCGTCAGCAACTCGCTGCGCATTGTTGTATTCGGCTTCGGCCGCCTTTATATAGTCCGCAGCATATGTAGAGTTTTCAGGGCCTGTACGGCCCATTTTTTCGAGTTCAAATTGCGCTTGCTTACGAGCCCTAGCAAGGCCGGTTAATCCGGCAAGCTCTGCCTGCTGTTGCTTTTGAATAAGGCTTTGCTGATCTTGGGTTGATACTGGAGCCTGTGGAATGGCAAACGGGACATTAACCAGAGCGTTTCTTGATGAGAGAAGCTGATTACCAAGCGAAAGCAGTCTGTTTAGCTCAGAATGCTGGCCATTCATCATCAGCAAAGAATAATAAGCCTGGTTTTGCTTCCATGCCTGCTCGCGGAGCTGGTCAGTCCTGCGACGCTCGATTTCTGCCAGAGCCTGCTGAATAATACGTGCCTGCTCCCGGAGTTGATTGAGCTTGTCTTCCTCGACAGCTAAATCACCTGTAACAATGGAAATGGCGCGCACTATATTAAGATCGTTTTCTCCAGTGATGCCGGGTTTACCCCTCGCAGCATTGAGATCATCTATTTGCCGTTTAAGGGCTTCGACTTTTTCCTGCTGCTCGCCAACTAAGCGATTTTGCTCTGCCAGAGACTCAACTGTTTTTTTACGATTTTCCTCAACATCAGGGAGAGACATGGTTGAGGTTTTTTCTCTGATCTGATCTATCTGCTTGGCGTACTCTTGCGCAGACTGGCGAGCCTGCTCCTGACTTTGATACAAGGCATACCATGCACCTGCTCCAAGCATGACGAGACCAGGCACTCCGCCAATTAATCCCATCGCCCCGCCCATTAGCCGGGTGCCGACAGAAGTAACGCTATTTAAGTTGTTTTGTGCGGTGATTCTACCGTCAAGATTACGTTTTAGTGCAGCCTGAGCAGATGCCAGCCTTCTCTCCGCGGCAGCCTGTGCGTCCGCATTCTTTGCGGCAGCCAATCCCGATTGGGCTCTTTCCAGCGCAGCACGTGCCCTCACCTTTTCTGTCGCAGTTCCGCTGGCCAGTGCTGCGGTCAGGCGAGCCTGTGCAGCAGTAACTTTTGCTTCTGCGGCAGCAATCTTTTCCTGCTGAGCAGCCTGCACATCAGCGCCGCGCGCCGCCTGAAGAGCTTGCTGTGCTCGATAAACGTTCGCTCTGGACGCGGCGACTGACGATTGTGCTGCTTTATCCTGGGCAACTGCCAATGCAACTTCAGCTTTTGCAGCTGAAATTAGTGAAGTCGTTGCACCAGTAGCACTACTGACAATGCCACTAAGATATTTCGCCAGGCCAATACCTACCAGACCAGTGGCAGCAGTAGTAACAAGCGTCATATTATTGGCAACGTCATCCAGCGCGCCGCTTACAGCTGAACGTGACAGACCATCAAGAAAACCAGCGAGACCATCTAACCCACCAGACAATGCTGCCGTAGCACCAGTTGCCTGATTTACTCCTCCAACCCATGCCATAAAGGAGTTCGTTACCCTCTGCATCGAACCGGAGACAGTTTGCGGCATTGAACTAAATTCACCGCGCAACGTTTCGAGCTGACTAACGATCGCAGGAACAACCTTATCAATGGTCAGCTGCCCCTGATCCGCCATCGCCTTGAGGTCTTTTCTCGCAACCCCCATACCAGCAGCCAGCGCCCTGACAACGCGATCGCCTGATTCATTGACGGCGTTGAACTCTTCACCACGCAATACACCCTGCGCCAGCGCCTGACTAAACTGAGTAATTACGGATCCGGACTCCTCTGCACTGGCTCCTGAAATCTTCAGCCCAGTAGAAACTGCCTCGGTTACCCTCAAAACATCCGCCGAGTCGTAACCAAATTCCCGCATAGATGCCGCAGCGCGTGAAAAGAGATTGGCATTATCAGAAAACGCGGTCCCGGTTCGTTGGCTAATCTGCATGAGCTGCAACTGAGAGTTAGTGAAGTCATCAGTCGAGCTGGATGCCTGTTTCAAACGGGCATTAACTGAGGTCCATTCGTCGGCGATCTGAACTAATTTTCCTGTAGCGAATGCAGCACCAGCTGCAGCTGCGGCCCTGCCTGCGCTAGCGAAGCCATCTGTTAGCTCCGCTAAAGCCTTTTCACTTTCCTTTGCGGACGCTGCAGCTTGCCTGCTACCATTCTGCATGGTGCGGTAGTAATCCGAACCCATGCGCGAGGCACGAGCAATCTCAGATTGGAAAGATTGAGAGTTTGCGGATATTTTGATTATTAGCTCGCGTAGAGCAGCCATCTCTTGCACCTTCTGATAGAGAATTTTTTAACATTCAGTCCGTAGCAGGAAGCGGGAAACAGGACATTTTTAACTTATTTCTGGAGATATTGATGCTAAGTTTGAATTTTGAAGTTCCAGGGCACCCGGAAGATTATTATGAAATTAAAGAAAGAGATGATGGATTATTAATTTATAAACCGATTCGTTCTAAAATCAGAGGGCTTGCCAAAACACAATGTGACTATTTTGATTATATATCCTCAATAGGAGAGAACACCCATATAGCAACTTTGGAAAGTAATGACGCCATTAAGGATTTTTTTGAAAACGAACCGGAAGAAGCTCAGATCTCTATCTATAATACCCTCGCTGAAGAGTTTGACGTGATTACAGCAACCATTAATGAGAAAACTGCGGAAATTAACAAAGAAAACCAAAGCACAGAGCAGGCCGCAGAAAATATAGGCAAAATGATAGGTGCTATAATTTTGGTTGGCTTCGTCATTTTTATTTTTTCTCAGCTAACGTAAAAGATTGGATCGATTAATTGGCCACTAGCCAGCCAGCCCCGCAAAGAACCCCTCCAGCCCGGCACTGCTCTCTTCCTGTTCGGGCGCATTCCACTGGAGGATCACATCATCAATGCTTACCTTAGCGCCCTGCGAGTTGAGTACCGCGGCGGAAATTTGCGCCGCCTGAATATCGCCTCGACGATCGCTGATGGGGTTCTGGCGGTCAAATTCGATCCACATACGCAACTCGCTCGCCGTCATTGTCTGCTTCAGTTCGTGAAGCGTACGGCCCAGACGCAGCGCCAGCGTCATCAGGAAGAAGGTGCCGGGCTGGCTTACGGCTTTTCCACTTCGGCGGCCGAGGTGGTCAGATCGAGCGCCTGCTTAAGAAGGCGGGCATGCACCGGGCCGTAGAACTGTTCAACCTGCGCTTTATCTTCTTCGGTAAAGACCTGTGAACCGTCTTCTTCAAGGAGCACATCGATAAACAGCACCACATCAGCACTCTTGTTACGCAATGCGCGTTCTGCTGCCGTCAGCTCTTCTGGTTCGCCTTCTCCCTGCTTCGGGTTAAGCACCTGCTGCCATTCAAGCCAGGCCTGCGCTGATGGCTCACGCAGTTTTACCCTGGCGTTTTCCCACTCCGGAACGGTGACGGTTTTTGTGCGAAAGCCTGCCATAGGTGCCAACGCGAGCGAGCGAAGTGAACTCTGTGAAACCTGTTTTCCCATTTCATTTTTTCTCAGTTTGTAATCAGGAATAGCGGCTTTCGCCGCTGTTATTAGCCTGCAGAAGGTGCAGGAACGATCGGGACGGGCTTACCTTTGATGCGCAGCGTAAACGATGCGGTCACCACCCCGGCAGTGCCCAGGCTCCAGCTGTTCTGACGAACTTCAGCCAGGAATGCATAACCGTTGCCGGATGGGAAGATCACCTGAAAAGCGTGCAACGCATCAGTGTCGTAAGCGGTGCGTAATGTGTTCTGCCCCGCTTCATCAGCAGACCAGTTCCCGGAAACCGTCATTTCACCTGGCGCAGCCAGGCCATTCGTCATCTCCTGCTCGGTGGAGCAAAGGGTGGTGGTGTCGATATCCGATTTCTGCCCGCCGGTATAGCTGAGTTCTTTGGTCGAACAGTCAATGGACTGCCAGGTCGCACCGGTGGGATTAGGCACCGTTGCCGGATCGGCTGAAACGTTAATTTTCGTTCCCTGCGTTTTTTCGTACTTTGAGGACATAGAGAGCTCCGGATATAAAAAAAGCCGCCCGGAGGCGGCAGAGTGGATTATTGCCAGATCTGAACTTCCAGCGTGGCGCGGTACAGCGCAGTATCAGGCTCGTATGCGTTAATCTCGTTCAGACCAACAGGATGCAGATCAGTAAGAGCTGATTTAACCTGCTCGCGCAGCGTGCGGGCGTCGTCAATCGAACTGGCCCAGGCATCCACCTGAACCGTGCAGGCGGTTTCTGCCGGTCCGCATAAAACATCTTCGCTGGCAGACGAGGGCAGAAGGAAAACCACCCACGGGGCTGCTGTGCCCTGCGGGGCGACAAACGGGAAAACATTGCCGCCTGCCAGTGCACCGAGTCGCGCGTAGATATCAGCCTCCGTCATTTCGCCAGCACCTCATCGATCGCCTGATTCATTCGCCGAATAGCCACCTGCGTAGCCTCTTCCTGCCGGGTATCGAAGGCCGGACGCACAAAAGGGTGCGCCGGCATAGCTGATGTACCAAGCTCAACAAAGCGCCAGTAAAAGGCGTTACGCGGGTCAGAAGCTTTCATGCTGTTATCGCTGTTGTTGGTGCGCATATTGCGCCCGCGAATATGGACACCAGAGGAAATTTCACCGCGGCGGCGCCCTTTCTGGGTTACCACCACGACGTTTTTTTTCAGCTTTCCGGTTCGTACCGGGGCGCGCTTTTCCACCTCCTCTTTCAGAACCTCAGCACCGGCGCGGGTGGCATCACGCAAGACCTTGTTATTTTCCGCCCGGCTGAGCGTCTCCAGATCCTTCGCGATATCGGCCAGACCGGAAAAATCAAGACTCGTTGAAATCACTGTTTCACCCCCTTCTCGCAAAGCAATTCGAGCCTGGTGCCGTTCTCTGCTGAGATAGCCGACTTGATGTCATATATCTCACCGCCTCCGGTAGGCGGAAGATGAACGGCTCGCCATCCCGTGGTTACGGGAATGCCTGGATAACGACGCATCCAGATCCGGGTTGTGGTGCTGCTCAACTCTGCGCCGCCGTCCATCATCTCCCGGCCTGATACATCCGCGACTTCTGCCCGAACCGAAGCAACATCCACCCAGCCGGTTGCAGGCTGTCCGGACGGTAATCGCCCGGTTGCCGGTTTCTGAAGGATTACCCTGTGCCGCAGACGTCCCGCTTTCATAGGCCATAAATCCGGTAGGGTTGAAGGAGTGCTTCAGTAGAGAAAGCCAGCGCAGATGTCGTGCTGCCGGTGCTGACCGTTTCACGGTTGGTGTACCAGTGGGCAATCAGCATCAACATAGCCATTTCGACATCCTCGCCATAAAGCAGCGCGTCTGGATCGGCCATATAAAGCGGATCATCCGCCTTTTCATAAAGCCGGCGGCGGGTCCACGTTTCCACATACCGCGCAGCCGCCTTTATGCTGTTTTCTATCCAGTTGTCGTCCTCTGTAAAATCCGGCTCGATATTGCAGTGGTGCTTAACCTGCTCTTTGGTCAGCATGTGCGCCCCTTATTTGGCCTTGCCCTTTCCTTTCGGCTCAGGGTCTTTTTCCGGATCCGGCTTTTTGCCAGGCTCCTGAGCATAACCGCGCGCAACAAGATCACGACCGTGTTGCTCCAGCGTCTCGAACTCGGTGCCTTCGGTCAGCACGTTGCCTTCAAAGTAGATAGGCTTGATAGCGATCAGCTTCATGGCTGTCTCCTTAACGGAAAAAAGAAAAGCGGCCCGCAGGCCGCCGTTAAAGGTTACGCACCGCCACCCGCAGCCGGCGCAGTGAAGGAACCGTAGATAAACGCCTCAGGGCGCTTCACGGCCAGCGCCAGGCGCTCTTCACAACGAATCGAGATCATGTTCTTCTCGAAGTCATCGGCGTTTTCAGTGGAGATAACCACGTTGGCATCTTCACGGTCGAAGAGCTGCGCCGCCGCGTTGAAAGCACCGGTCAGGAACTTGCCCTGGAACGCTGCGGCCTCGGTCGCCACCACCGGCAGGCCCCACAGGGTCGGCCCGCTCAGCGCCGCCGGATTCGCCAGGATGTAGCGGCCCAGACTGTCTTTGGTGAGTTCAATCTTCGCCCAGTCGATGAAGTGCAGAACATGGCCGGACGCCGGGAAGCGCGCCAGCTGTGCCTGCAGCATCGCCAGCCGAAGCACGTCAATTCCGTTCTGTTTCTCGACTTCAAACGCGGCGCTGAAAGCGGACGCCTGCGGCACGATGCCTTTCAGATGCGCGCCGGTACCGTCACCGAACAGGATTTCCTGTTCTTCCACGTACTTCAGACCGTAACGCATTTCTGCGTCAATCGTGGACTGCAGCTGCGCGAAGTCGTCCAGGATTTGCTTGGATGCTTTGAACATGTGCGCGATGGTGGTGACCGGCGTGATCTGCGTGGCGAACTGGATATCGCTGTACGGCTTGGCGGTACCTTCCGGCACGACTTTCGCCGCATTGGTGAATCCGGTCTGCTGCACCCAGAAGATAGCCGGTGCGGAGGTGCGGCCGGGCGCAATCAGGTCGCGAATGAACAGGCGCTGTTTCGGGGCGGTGTCGATGCCCGGCAGACGCTGCGGCTCCACCACGCCTGTTGCCACGTCAGTTGAAATCAGCGCAGCGTTCACCGGCACGCTGACGCGCTTGCCACCCTCAATGCTGGCGGCGAACGCTTTAAGTGCTTCGCTGTTGATGACGGTCTGGCCGACGGTTTCCACCACTTTTGCGGCGTTTGCCAGCGGCATCTGGGCGACCTGCTGTTCGAGCTCACCGAGCGCCGCCTTAAGCGTCTTTTCCGCCTCTTTCAGGGCGTTGAATTCCGACGCCATTTTGTCGACGGTTTCTTTGGTTTCCGCCGACAATTTGCCGGTTTTCTGGGCTTCTTTCAGCGCCTCTTCTGCTTTGGCGTTGAATTTGCCGGTCGCTTCTTCAATACTGGCGCTAACCTTTTTCAGGATCTCATTTACTTCAGACATAACATCTCCGTATTTACTGGGCAGCCGCTGTCAATCCGCTCAGCGCGGCTTCCAGACGGTCAATGGTTTCTTTATGGATGGTGGCAGCGCTCGGCGTACCGTCAGGACTGGCAGCAGCGCCCGGCGTGCTGCCTGATAAGGCTTTAAGAAGTTTTCGCCGTTCAGAGCGTGGCGTATTCGCTTTCGCCAGCAGCGCATCGAGTTTACGCAGCGCTGCGGCGGGGCTTTCATCGTCGTCAGCGATTTCGTCGGCAGAAAGCAGACTGTCAGCAAAGCCCTTTTCTACGGCTTCGCTGCCGCCGATATAGGTTTCACCGTCCATCATTTTGTCGATGGTGGCGGCGTCCAGGCCGCTGCGCGCCTGATAGATATCGCTCATGGCTTTATCAAACGGCGCCATGTCGGCGGCAATCTGCGCCAGGTCGTGACGGTTGCCCATCGCGTAAACCCAGCAGTTGTGGATCATGAGGAACGCGCCGCGGCCTATCTGCACTTCATCGCCTGCCATTGCGATAATCGACGCCGCAGAGGCCGCCAGCCCCAGCACTTTCACGGTGACTTTGCCGTCGTACTCACGAAGCAGGTTGTAAATCGCCAGCCCTTCGAACATGTCGCCGCCGGGGCTGTTGATGTTGACTGTAACGTCTGCGCCATTAAGCGAACGAAGCGCACCGGCGATACGGCTCGCGGTGACGCCCTCGCCCCAGTAATCTGCGCCTATAACATCAAAAATCGAGATACTGTTATCGCCGTCGCGCGCCGCACGGATGCTCCCGTTCCAGCGCTCCATTGCCGCAGCGGGAAGGTCTGGTTTTTCGCGCGCAAAAGGTCGCCCCTCCGGCGCCGCCGGAAGGCTTTTGATTGTCATGGATGCTCCTAAGCCGCCTGTTTCAGCGGGGACTGTTCGAAGGGAATATCGGGGAAAACGTGACTGTGAAGCTGACGAAGCGCGGCGGCCTGCACTGCCGGGCTGTTCTTTTTGAGGTCCTCCAGCGGCGTCAGGTTCAGCTGTACCGTGTAAATATCTCCACCCTCAATGGGAGGCAGATTTTCCAGCCGACGCACATCATTGCGTGACATCCAGCCGTTCTGCAGCGCGCTGGTATAGTAGGCGGCGCGTCCTGCGCTGTCGGCACGAAGCAGCCCTTCGACAGAAAACTCGGCAAAGATGTCCTCTTCACCGTTCAGCAGGCAGCGGGAAATCTCCTGCTCAATATTGACCAGCAAAGGGCGCAGCGTGTGGGTCAGAAACTGCAGGTTCATCCCCTCCAGGCTTGATGCCCAGCTGCTCTGCTTAGAGGTATGCCCGACCATAAACGGCGGCACCCGGAACCAGCGGCAGATTTCCTCAATGCCAAAAGAACGCGTCTCCAGCATCTGGGCCGCTTCCGGATTCATCGTGACGTTCTGATATTTCAGACCGCCTTCAAGCACCATGATTTTCCCGGCATTCTTTGAACTGGTGAACCGTGCCATGTAGCTGCGCAGCCGTTCGCGTTGTTCTTCATCCAGCGGCATATCTGCTGAGAGAAAACCCGAACTCTGCAGGCCGTTCTCAAATATTTTGGCCGCCGACTCCTCGACCGCCATTGCAGCCCCAATCACATCGCGTCCGGAACTCAGCGGCATCATGCCGCAGACCCCGTCAAGACCGAAGCCGCGAATGTGCATCAGGTTCTTTTCCGCAATGACACGCGCCGTACCGTTCTCGGTGTAGGTGTACTCAAGCCTGCCGGTATCGAGGCGTTTTACCACCATGTTCTGGGGAAGCAACGGCACCAGCGAGACCAGTTTGTTGCCGATAAACAGCTTCTCCACGAAGGCGTTTCCACGAAGACAGATACTCGCCACCAGCATCAGCATAAACCGCGATGGTGTCATCTCCAGATTCGGACGGCGACAAAGTACCTGGTAAACCTGATTCTGTTGGGCCAGCCTGCGCGAGCCGTCAGGCTGCCGCTCGTAAATCTTCAGCGGTAGCGTTGATATTGACTCGCTCAGCAGCCGGACGCAGGCCCAGACTGCTGACAGCTGGATAGCCTTATCCGCAGTGACCACCTTCCCGCTGCTGCTCGTACCGTACCATTCCTGCCAGAACGTCCCGTTGGTCAGGCTGATGGGGACGCCCAGCCAGTTAAGCAGGGCGCTTTTCACCCTGCCCGGCTGCTTATTTTTCTTCATCAGAAACCTACCATGATGGGATTATCAAAGAAGCCGCTCAGGTCCTGCTGGTCATTGCCACCGTTAACGAGCAGACGACTCATCGCGGTGAACAGCGCAGCCGGACCATCAATCTTGGCCTCAGGTGTCGATTTGTTGGGAAAGATGTTGTCGTTACGATCCGGCTTCACCGTGACGTTCGACATCATCCAGTTCATCACGGGGTGATTGCTGTGGTGAAACCGGCCGCCGTAAACCAGCGCCTCAACCTCTTTCATGGCCTCGGAGAAATTGCGCACCGTCTGCGGCACTTCCACAAGGGGTAAACCCTCTTCAGCAAGCGCCAGACTGAACTGCGTCGCGCTCCACGGATCGAAGCCTATTTCTTTTAGACTTTCCCCGCTGACCCACTGCTGCAGCTCTTCTTTGATCTGCGCATGATCGATAACGTCGCCATCCGTCAGGATAAGTTTGTCGAGCTCAGCCCATTTCCGGTAGAGCTCGGCCATCTGCCGCGAACATTTTTCCAGCCGCCCCTCGGGCAGCCAGAATTTAAAGTCGGCGTGAACGTGACCATCAGGCGATCGCCAGGCTTTTACCGCAGCACAGATATCAATTTTGTTCGCCAGGTCGACGCCGACCCACAGCGGGTAAGTTTTCAGCTCATGCGCCGGCGCGATAAATTCGCATTTTTCCCACTTCAGCATGTCCATCCAGGAGGACTCCGCCGTCACCCAGATATTCATATGTTTAGTGAAGAAATTAACGCGTGCTGATACCTGCTCTTTTGCTTTCTTCGCAAGGCGGCGTAAATCGTCCCAGCGCTTGCAGATCCCCAGTCCGGGATTCGCCTTTTGCCAGACCGTTTCGTCGAACGGATCGTCGCCGTCGTCCAGCGTGTAGATGATGGCGAAAAAGGTATCGTCCTTAACGGCACCTTCCACCTCACTGTTAAAGCCGCGCAGCACCTTAATGGCGTAATCGCGCAACTCGTAGCAGATGCCTTCTTTGTTAAAGCCCGCAGTGGTGATACCAAACAGCAGGGACTGCAGGCGCGCACCGGTCGCCGTCTCCAGAACGTCCCATACGTCACGGGTTTTATGAGCGTGCAGCTCGTCAACAATGCCGCAGTGAATATTCAGGCCATCCAGGTTGTTAGCGTCACTGGAAAGCGGCTCAAATTTAGAGGCACTTTGCTCCTGATAGATAGCCAGCTTGTTGAACTCGAACAGGCGCCCAAGCGTCGGTTTCGCTTTTTTCACCATATTTTTGGCATCTTCGAAAACGATGCGCGCCTGATCGCGGGTTGTGGCCGCAGAGTAGACCTCGGCCCCACCTTCGCCATCCGCGCCCGTCATGTACAGGCCAATTCCGGAAGAGAGTGTGGATTTGGCGTTCTTACGCGCCACCTCGTTGTAAGCAGTACGGAACCGCCGCACCATTACCGGGCGGCCGCTGCCATCATTCCGCAGCACCACCCCGCCGGTTTCCTCATCAACCAGCGGAATAACGAAACCGTAAATATTGATAAGGATGAAAACATGCCAGTCCATCAGGGCGATCGGCTGCCCGGCCTGAGCGCCTTTCACATGCGGGATGAACTTATAAAAATTCAGGATGTGCTGGGCGCGGGGCTCGCTGAAAAAAATACCCCGCGCCTCGCCGTTTTGCAGATCGTCCAGAAAACGCTGGCAGGCCAGCCGGACGTATTCACAGGCAATAATCTCCCCCGCCACGACGCGTTCGGCGTAGCGGATACCATCGGCAACCTTAGCCATTAATCCCTCGCTTTCATGAACTCAGCCAGCGGATCAACCGCGTCCGGCGTCTTGGCGCTGACCTTCGACCGGCTGGCTGGCGTCATCCCGAACTCTGCCAGCATGGCGCGCAGCCGCTTCCAGGCATCTGCCTTCATCATTGCTGCCGGATGCGCCTTAATCAGTACATCCCCCGTCTGCGTTTCAGTCCGGTACGTATACCCCTCAATCTCCAGCGTGTCGCAGTGGTGCCGGTACTCGGTGTAAGCCTCGACCAGCAATTCGAGCGCGCGGGCATCCAGCTGCGAAATGACGCCGATGGCATCCAGCTCTTCAGCCATTCGCTTAAACCAGTACTTCGCCTGCTTGTCGAAATGCTTCGGGGTTGGGGGTACCCCTGCAGGAGGTTGCGGCTCATCTTTATTGATCGGGCGTTTTGATGGGTTGCCCCTTACCAAACGTAGATGGGTCGGGGTTTTCGGTGGTCCTGACATAATCGAAAACTCCTATTAATCATCGAGTGGGGGACCCCATAAAAAAGTTTTCTAACCTGCGGCGGTGTGAAAAAGGGTTAGGCGGCGGTCCTTTAGGCCTAAGGCCCTGAAGTTTTCACCCGCCCTCCCCCGCAAATGATAATTTATCTCATCTGAATAACTTATTGAGAATAATTCTCATTCAAATCGATTCGCACCGGGTTCTCGTTCATTTCCGCATCAAGGTTGAAGACGACAGTGATTGCCGGTCGGCTTGCTGCATCGGTGTCGATGGTGGTGCTCACCTGTTGGCTCAGCAGTTCGCCATCAACGGCGATGCCATATCCGATGAATCCAATGCCGCGATAAATATGAGCGAGTTGAGCGCGCTTATGCTTCATTTAATTCTCTCCGTTGCGGTCTTGCGTTTATGACAAGGACAACATAACGATCTCAGATTGCTATCTTCATCGGTGCCGCCGTGTGCTTTGGGTTTGATGTGATCAACGGTAGTGGCAGGGACTGGCCTGCCGTTGCGCAGACACTCCTGGCAGATGTGCCGATCACGTTTAAGGATGCGGGCGCGGATGATATCCCACTTACTGCCGTAGCCGCGCTGGTGGCGGCTCAGCCCTCGCTGGTGCTGCTGCCAGCCTTCATTACGGTGAGCCTCGCAGTAACCCGAACGGTCTGTAGTAGTGCCGGGACATCCGCGCTTGCGGCAAGCTCGAGGGATAGCGGATGGCATAGTGGTAGCTCCAATAAAAAAGCCACCAGCAAAACGGGTGGCTTCATGTTCATGACTGCTAAAGTTAAAGGTTTTTATTTATTCAGAAGCTGTTCAACGTTAATCAGTGCTGGTATGCCGAGGTGATTGCGCAGCTTATCAATCTGAGCAACAGTTTTCGGCCTCTCCGGTTTTGTTTCATATTGATAATAAAATTTAATTGAATTCACACCCCAGCATCTCAAAAGGATATATACGTATTAGTATCAATTTAACGTACAGGTTTGTTCAGATAACTCTTAGAACACTAACTGTCGCTTGTTATATGAAATATATAGACAACACTTATTACCAGCTTGTTAGTAGAGTGGCTCCTACGTATAAGCATTGCTGAACCTTCATGTGTGAGTGCTATAAATCTCATCCTCGCAAAACATGAAATCAGTGCAACATCATGGAAACAAGGCCAAAACTGCTTTTGCAATTAGTCGAATAACCAAAAAGCAGGATCTCCTGTTGTAGCCCCAGCCATGGGGCTTTTTTTTATCTTAAGCACTGCTCCCGAACATAAGCCTGCAATCCGCTCAACTGCCTGGTCACGGTCTCGATCCGCTCCCTGAGGGTGAAATAATCCCGTTCAGCGGCGTCAGTAAGTCGGGGGCTGGCTCCATCATCCACGCGGGTGGTGCCGGGCGCTCCCTGCGCGGAACAGGTGGCGTTGAGCTGCAGCCGCTTACGGCCAGCAGCCACATCGCGCTCAAGCTGAGCAATATTTTTCTGAGCATCCGCTAAGTCCTTCGTGTATTTGGCATCGAGAGTAGCCACATCCCGCTGACGGCGCTGCATATCCTCAATGTCATCTTTAGCCAGTTTTAATTCACGATTAACTTCGGTTAAAGATGCCTCAGCTTTTGTGAGCGAGGCCCGGTAATAAAGCGCAAATCCCACAGCGGCCAGGAAGAGTAGCGGCTTCCACCATGCCCGGACAAAGCCCCATAGCGCAGCCATCAGAGCACCCGGCGCGCTGCCGCATAGCGGGCCTGTCTGTCTTCCAGACCGTTCTGCCCACCGTTAATGATCTGCGTGACGCGCAGCAAATCGCCCGGATATTTCAGACAGCCTTTGCTGGTATAGAACCATGCTGCAGATCGCGCTGCGCTGGTGTCTTCGGAAAGCAGTTCCGGCGAGCTCACAAGGTCGAGTTTCAGCGCGGCGCCGCAATCGCGGTAATTCTCGAGCCCGGTGATCTGGATGAGCCCGCGTCCGCGATATTTCCAGCCATCACCCGGGGCGTTATTACCGAGACGCTTGCTGTAAACCAGATTGGCGATCGCGCGCTGGCGTTCAAGGGGCAGCACCTTTTCATACGTGCGGCGGCCCAGCGTGTTGGCCTGATCCTGAGTTAACCGGCCAGCCCGGACAAAATCATTAAGCGCTGCGATGCTGTAGTTGAAGCTCTCCACCAGCCTGGTAAAGCCAGTGCTTTCATGGCCGACCTGCGCAATGAACATTGCCTGATCGACCGGTGCAGTGATGCCGTACTCGCGCATCGCCGCATTAATGTGCGGGAACCAGCGCGCAGCCAAGCTGGCGCTTAAACCAGCCGCCCTCTGAAATTGTTGTTGGTTCATTCAGGCCTCAGTACATGGAAAAGGCGCGCCACGTTGCCCCGGGCACGGAACACGGCGGCGCAGATGATTAAGTTGATGATGACCGACGCCCAGTGTGTGTGGACGTAAAAGTCGAAGGCGTAGCGGAACGGCACCGAGGCATAGGCCAGAATAATCAGGTATGCCAGCCACGATGCCCACCAGCGATGACGTGCACCGGGCTTGCGGAACAGCATCAGCCTCAAAACAATGGCCGAGCACGTCGCCACGTTGGTCAGTACCAGCGGATCACTTATTACCATTGGCTCCCCCTCTCCACCGCTGGAACCACTGCGCGGGGTCTTGCTGGCTGGCGAACGTCAGGATTTTAATCGTCAGCGCAGAGAGGATAACGGCCCCCAGTGCATCAAGCGGCTTGTCGCTGTATTCCGTCCAGCTGGCAAGCTTGGAGCCCACCAGCCCCGCACCGTAAACGCCAGCGATGTACGAAACAACAAAATAGGCGGCGCGCCGGATCAGGGTCAGGTCTGCCGCGGTGGCAACATAAAAGACAGCACCGGCAAACGCGCCAAAAATTACGCCATAATCTGTGCCGGTCAGCAGTCCATAGATGCTTGCACCAGTAAGCGCAGCACCTGCCGCGACAGTTCCCGAAACCGGATCGGACATGTAGCCCCCCTCTATAGCTGTGTATCCTCTCCAAAGAGGGGAAAAGAAAAAGGCCCGCCGAAGCGAGCCATAAATAAGTGAGCCGATTCCTTGTGATATTCGGCTCTCTGTCTGAGCCGATTATTTCAGGCACAAAAAAGCCCGCTGCGATGGCGGGCGAATCGGTGTTCTCTTTCGAGTAGGTTTGCGTGCTGCATATGGTGCCGGTTAAAGGATTTGAACCTCTACCCGTTCGCTTACAAGGCGACTGCTCTACCATTCGAGCTAAACCGGCTTAATTTGGCGGGACAGCGTGGAATCGAACCACGATAAGCAGGTTAACAGCCTGCCGTAATAACCTTTATACGACTGACCCAAAAGAAAAACCCGCTACGGGCGCAAGCGGGTTTTGAACGGTGGATATACAATGCCCATCGTTAATGTCAAATCTAAGCAAAAACGGCAAACATTGCAAGCATCGTGATGCTAAATGTTGTGATTTATATCAAAATACCATTATTGGTTACACGTTTAAGCTGTGTATCGCTGTAGGTTTCCTCTTCAAAGCATTTGGTGACCAGACGCTCATAGAACGGCTTCCAGTTATAGCGCCATGTGCGCTCTGGCAGCGCAGGCAACTGAGCAAGGATGCCACGATAAGCAACTGAGGATTTCGGCCTGCTGTAGCCCCTTCCTTCACAGCGTTTGCATTCCTTATAAACCGGCACGCCCTGAAATTCGGTCTCTTTCCTGTCGAGGGTTTTCCCGGTACCGCCGCACTGGCAGCGCTTGCTGATTTTCCCGCTGCCCTTGCACTTGCCGCATAGCTGGTGGTCAACGTCTGTTACCTGGCGGAATTTTTCGAAGTCCGACGGTGATTGCCGCAGATCTTTAGCCCACTGCGGCAGACGCATCGTGTAATGGCTTTTCGTCACCGTGGTAGTTTTGGTTACCAGCCCCTTGCCGCTGCACTTTGGACACTCACAGGAATCAGCAGCTGATGAGGCGTAGTCGTTATAGGCGAACGTCGCGAGGACGCGCATGCAGAGGGGGAATTTCTTCCCGGCGGCGCGGCGTAGCGCCAGCGGGGCTTTTTCTTTGGCGTACTCGGCGAGCCAGGAGATTGCCGCTTCCCGGTCCTGCTGGCTTACAGCGGCTTTACCCAGGAACATAGCCAGGCCTATGCCCGCCTCGGCCTGAGTCATACCCAGCGCGGCCATAACATCCGTGACGGTTAACTGCTCGCTTGCTGTAGCGCGCGGGCTGTCGGAAATGTGCATCCCTTTCGGGGCGAAAAATTTAACGATGCTATCTAAGTTCATGCGGTGGTCTCCACTCCACTACGCCAGAACGCCGATTGCCAGCGCCCTGTCTAAAAAACGAAAAATCAGCTCAAGCTGAGAGCCGTATTTTTCTTCGAATGCCACGGGGTCCCGGTGAAGCTCGTCGTGATGCTTTCTGCACAAAGGCAACACAAAGAGGTCATGGGCTTTGGTACCCATTCCACCCTGCCCGTGGCCGATCAGGTGGTGGGGGTCGTCTGCCTGCTGGTTGCAGCATGCGCATTGCTGCGCTTTCACCCAGCGGGTGTACTTCTCGTTTTCCCATCTGCGGCGCTTAGGTCGAAGCATGTAGCTTTCCGGCGATTCCGGGTCAACCTTCAGCGCCAGCAGCTGCGGCGGCTGCTCCGCCAGCACTTCTTCGTTGCTCCTGCACTTCGCCGCGGCGCCAGCACGCCCTGTTTTTGCTCTGAGAATTTCCGTGACCGGTGCCGACGGCACGATATCGCTTTCGCGTGTTACCGAATGAATGGGCTCCGCCGGCAGCCGCAGTGCGCGGCGGGTGATGCTGTCCGGCAGCGCGTGAGTTACTTCCTCGCGTAGCGCCCACCAGCACAGTTCCGGCAGCGTAAGCTCATGCGAGTCATCGAATCCAAGCGCGCCGCGGGCCATCGCTATAACCCAGGCTACCACATTAACCCGGGCCATTTCTGCAAGCCGTTGCGTATGCTGGCCGCTCAGCACGTTATCGCAGTGCCAGCACACTCGGATCGCGCCGGGCGCATGGCGAAACGTCTTAAGTTCCTGATGGTGGTAATCGCTGTGCGGGTACTGGCAGCCGCCCTCCTGGTTCATCAGCCATCGCTCAAGTGACGGCACACCACCAGCTACGCGGATCACATCTTCATGGCTGAAGAAGCCCGCCAGCGCGGTATCTTCCGCCAGCGGCTGCCGTGCGGGCGGCAGCGCCCCGGTTGCCAGGTGCGCCATGCTGGCGGGCGGAAGCTCCACCAGCACGCGGCCGGAGGTGAAGATAGGCATCAGGTCAGCGCCCGGGCGCAGCAGCACGATCCCCATGCCGCGCGCAATTTCGGGAGTAAGTAAAGCTCTCACGTTCTCCCCTTAATGCACTGTTTCGAGCAGGCGGAACAGCTCCGGCGCCCGTGATTCAAAGAAATGCGGCTGCGTCTCGCGCGGGTTCGCCGGGCTGGTGATGTTCTTGCCGTACATGCACCCTTTCGCCGTCAGCGACCAGAATTTCTTAATGCCGTTAACACCGGAACGGCTCCGGCGCGTCTTCTGCTCCACAATGCCCAGCTTCGCCAGCTGGTGGTAAACCTGATTGGCGGTCAGCCGGATACCGTTAGCCTTCAACAGCGCGCTGAGTGACTGCGTGGGGCGGCTGCTGCCGTCCATCGCATCCACTGGCGCATCGATGGCGTACTGCGGTGCAAGGTTCGGCAGGCCTGCAGCCTCCTGGAGTTTCTGGCACGCACCGAGCACCGAGGAATTAGAAAGATTCAGCGAGCGCTGCATGAAATCGAGAAGGATCACGCCCGCCTGCATTTTGTCAGCTGCCTGGCTGATTGCCTGCTGGCTTACGGCAGCGTCAAACGTCCGGATCACCTTCAGGTTAAACTCGGGGCTAATCCACATCGCATAGGAGTAAACCAGCTCCTTGCAAACAAACGTCCCCTGACCTGCGCCACCCTTGATTACCGATACAGGGATTCCTGTATCGCTCAGTAAATGCACCAGTTCACCGGTCTGCTGGAGGTTGCGCCAGAGCGTTGGCTCATGACGCCGCTCGCCACCAGCAGCACGATGCAAATCGTTGAGGCAGTAGCGCCCCTCCGGATCACGGCGAACGGTCACACCATCGATTACCATTAACTGATTCATGCGTTTATCCACTTAGTCAGGCGGCTGCAACCGCCGGTTCGTATTTACTGATCGTGATTTCGACTTTCCCTTTCGGTGTTACCGGTCCCCACTCCACCAGCATTCTCTTTATCTGGCTGTCGTCCTCCCAGATACCCGCGTGGGTCAGCGCATCGAACAGCGCTTTGTTGTAGTTGTCGATATCGCGGCGCCGGGCGTCAGGCGGGAAAAGAAAAATCTCCACTGCCGCCGGCGCGCTGCTGGGTTTAGGCAGTTTGCGAAGCTGCTCGATAATCGCCGCGCATGCTTCACTCTGATAAGCCCGCCCTTTGGCACTGATGAGATGGCGACCAGCCAGCGGCCCTTTATTCGGGGCGCGCCAGTAGGTGTTAACGCTCGGGGGAAAAGGCAGGGTCAGCTTCATACAGAAACCCCGCGCGATTTGAGAAACGCGAATGACTTCTCCCAGGCTTGCTCTTCTCCAAGCACCATGGAGCGCAGAAGCGCTACGGCTTCTTCCTCAGCGCTCTGGCCGTTGATGGTTATGCCGCGCGCCACGCCCGGATCTACACTGATTGCGCCGCGACGCTGGAGTGAGCGCAGCATGTCGCCTGCAGCGTTCGGGGAGGTGGCCCCCATTAACTGGGCCACCTCTTTACGGGTCGGCGGATAGCCATGCTGGTTCTGGAAAGCCTGAATAAGCGCCAGCACCTCCTGCTGGCGGACGGTTAAGCGTTGAGAGTTGTTTTTCATGCAGCCTGCTCCTGCGGTCCAACAGATACAGGCTGACCGCTGGCTAACATGCGCTCCGCCTCGCGGCGAATCTGAGCAAGAAACGCGTCGCCGCGTGCTTCCAGCTCGTTGCGGCTGATGTAACTCATCGCCGGGCCGCGCCAGGTCTTATCGAATACCACCACCGCACCAGCGAAGAACGCACCGGACGGGATCTGCTTTTCGTCTTTAGGGACGAACCAGGACGGAAGATCGAAACCGATACGGCCACGGATAAAGGCGATGTGATCCGCGTCTTCCGGCCACCAGACCTCGCTGGTGGCCGCCTTAATCAAAAAGACGTACCGCCCGCCTTTTTCCCGCATCGCACTGGCGTGCTGCATGATGTAGCGCATGCCGGTGATGTAATCCCCGTCGTGCCGGGACGCGCGGCTGTAAGGCGGGTTGCCGAACGCGGCGCCATTGAGTTCATCCAGGCGCGCGGACCAGTCCCGCGTGAGCGCGTTATCTTCAGCGGTGTAATACGCCTCGCATTTTGAGTTCTCGCCATCCGAAAACAGGTCCAGAACCAGCGGGCCGAACATGGCGTTGATGCCCCAGAAGATGTTGTCAGGCGTGCGCCACTGGTCGCCGACTTCCTTAAGCTCGTGTGCCCCGCGGCTGCGCAGTTCGGCAAGCGCCTGGCAATAGAGGTTATGTGCCATCACTGCTCATCTCCTACGTAGTTCCCGGCCAGATACCAGGAGCGCTCTTTATGGCTGCTCACCAGTGCGAGACACTGACGGCGGCGGGTTGCGTAATGCTCACGCTGCTGATCTGTCTTTGACGCAGCCATCAGGTCAAGGCACTTATCGCCAGCGCGGCGGTAATAACCCTGGCTCAGCAGTCGCTTCAGCTCGACTTCCAGCATCTGGATTTTGTCGGAGGCGCACAGCGCACCCGGTGCATCTTCAGCGGCTGCGGTATACACATAACGGCCGTCTTCGAAGCGGCGAGTAACCTTTCCGGAAAGGTGCAGGCGACTCACTGAAGTGGTGAGGTTTGTCTTCGCTTCACCTTCAAAAGCCTTCATCAGGTCAGCGAACGCGATGGCCGGCTGCGAGATGATTGTTGAAAGAACCTGATCCTGTAATTTCATGACCTGAACCCCTCTGGCACCTTGCTGTAATCAACATCTGCATAACTGGCTCTGAAAGCCCCGTTGTCGCGCTGCTGGCGCAACTGCTCCCACTGCTCGCGTGCAGGACGGTTACGCCCGTTCCAGCGCGTCGCGCTCAGCAAATAGCCTTCGAACTTGCTCGGGATAAACAGCGTTTGCGGGCGCATGTAGTCGTACATGTCCGTGTCGTGCCAGTGCTCGTGCTTGTAGTCGACGACAAGCTGGAGGTCTGCCACGGTGTGACCCTCGCGTAGCCGGGCGCGGATGTTTTCGAGAGAAGATTTAGAGTTCTGGTAGCGGGCACCCGTTACCACGTTCAGATGTTTCAGAACCTCGATAGCCTGATCGGTAATTTCCTGTTCAGGGTCCGGTAGCGAAGCGCCCGGACAAGAAGGTTTTTTATCTGATGGATCTGGTTTTGAATTTACTGACGGATCCCCGCCAGATTCTGACGGGTCAAAACCGCCAGCCAGACCGGATTTTGACGCCTCAAATTTTGACGGGTCAGATTCTGATGCGTCAGGTTTTGACGTGTCAGAAACTGACAGGTGAGAAAGCGCAGCAGCCTGCAGCTTTGCCACGTTCAGGCGGTACACGTTCGAGGCGTTGCGGTTGCCGTTGCGGCGCTGCGTACGGGTAAGCCAGCCCTCTTTCTCCAGCTTCGCGATCGCCGTTCTGATGGTGCTCGGGCCTGCGCCAAGTTGACGCGCAATGGTTTCGATAGAAGGCCAGCAAACGCCTTCATCGCTGCTGAAGTCAGCAAGGCGCGCCATGATAGCGACGCTGGATAATTTCATGCCCGACGCTGCGCAGCCATCCCACACGTAGCCGGTTAACTTAGTGCTCATGCATCAACCCTTCTGAACTTCTCACGGAACCGCTCAACAGGCTGCATGCAGTCGTGCGGATAGCCGGCGCGCCGGAAGATAACCTGCCGTTTTTCGCGGTCGTAACCAACGACGTGGACTTCAACGCCGCGCCAGTCGCGGTACCGTCTGTCGAGATCTTGCATACGAGGTTCTTCGCTTTACGGTTGAATGCCCCCACGATGAGACGTGCGCGACTGTGGTTACATGGAACCCAGCGGCCTGATACCATGCGCTCATACCGAAACGACGGGGTGCCCTGCACAGGAATAGCCCGAAGTTGCGGTAAGCGGTTATTTACCGTTAAACTGTTCATGCGTTAGTTTCTCCACGAATACGACACGCCAAGGCGCCCGGAGCTGCACACTCGCGGGCGTCACTCTTTTCCGGCGCACAGAAAACGCGATACAGCAGCGTTAAATGCTCCTGCCACTTCGCCATTACCTGATAGCTGTTCTCTTCGATTTGAGCCCGTTCTGCCTGATCAATCACTCCATCAGCTGTAGCCTGTCTAACGAAACGCGAGTGCTCGCTGATCCACTCGAAGGTTTCCATCAGGCGCTGATTGATGTCGGCGTTATCCACATCCTCGATATCCACCAGCGGTACGTTCACGCTGTTCGACTGGCGTGAAACGGCGTCGGCGATGTGTTTACTATCGCTGGCCTGCTGGAGAACCATCGCCCAGCCCATCGGGAAGATCTGATCGCCGTCGGTGCGCAGCCGATTGAATAATGCATTCTCGGTTACACCCAACCATTCAGCCGCTTCGGCATAACCACCCGGCAGGCATGAGATTGTTTTCTTAATGGCTGCCACCAGCCATGCAGGCTGTTTCTCGACTTGCCAGTGTTTCTTATCCACGGTTAACCCCTTCTTGCTGTGGTTACTATTACGCCACCGTCTCGTTAGGCTTTGAGTAAAGGGCGGGTTCAACTTTTAACGCGCCTTTCGTTATGGTCTGGATTTCAAAAGCGCGACCTTTAGGAATGACGTTTCCCCAGCCAGAAACAGATGCGTGAGAAATACCTAAAATCCTTGCCAAATTGCTTACACCACCAAAGTAGGAAAGCACTTCATCTTTGTTCATACAGCCCTCTCATGTAGTTATTGGGAACACTGAGATAGTAGGATATCTTACATATGGAGGTCAAGGACTCCTACCTCAAAAGGTGGTAGGATTGCCTACATGAAAATGAATGATCGCATCCGTACGCGCCGAAAAGAGCTGAAGTTAACTCAGGCTGTTTTAGGGAAGCTTGTCGGCGTTAATCGAGTAACAGTAACTGGATGGGAATCTGGTGATTATGCACCTGGCGGCTCAAACCTTCAGGCGCTTGCCGCTGCTTTAAAATGCAATCCGCAATGGCTTATTGATGGTGCTGGAGATCCGGAAAGTGACGCCCCAGCCATGCGGCCAACAGATAAATTTGGAGTTAAGCAGATCCCTGTCTTGTCTTGGGTGCAAGCTGGTGAGTGGACTGAGTCCGGGATGTCTATAACGCAAGATGATATCCACGAATGGATATTCACTACGGCTAGCATTTCTGATGAAGGCTTTGCATTACGCGTTCGTGGTGACTCAATGACTAATCCGAATGGAGCCCCCAGCATTCCAGAGGGTTCTCTTGTCATTGTTGACCCAGACTACGGCAGCCCTTACGAAGTAAATGGACGGATAGTCGTGGCAAGGATTGACGGATCTACGGAAGCAACATTGAAAAAGTTTGTTATTGATGGCCCGCTTAAGTATCTCGTTCCACTCAATCCTAATTACCGAGTTCTTGAAGTCAACGGCAACTGCAGATTAGTGGGCGTCGTAAAGCAGGTTGTCACCGATCTCTAACCCTTTCGTACTAAGCCGCGTTCTGCGGCTTTTTATCACCCCTGAATGTAAGTTTTCCTACTTTTAATATTGACACCGCAAGGTAAGATATCCTACATTAAATCCATCAATAGCAAACAGGCGGGACGCCCACGAAGTAGCCACTCGAGGTTCAGTATGCAATTTGACAAAGAAAAGGTTTTCAAGACGTTCAACCTACCGCGTGAGGAATTTAGCGCGTTAGAGGCCGGGCCTAATGCTCACGCAGGAAACAGGATTGAGCTTTTTGTTAACGGGGCTCTGACGCAGACCTTAAACACAGAATCAGCGGTAACAGCCGATTACCTGATGTTTATGGGTGGTGTGGTTGAGGCGATGGAGAAAGATAAAACTTCGCTGGAGTCTGAAGCCAACAAAAGTGGTCGCACTCTGGCTACCGGATTTAGAGGGATTGGCTCTGTCCCTTTGGAATCAGTAGGCGTCCCAGAGGTCCTGGATAAATAGATCGACCTTTATCCACATGGCTCGACCTACGGTTTTAATGATGTGATTTGCGGTCTGATCGCTGATTTCAATGTCCCAGGAATCGTAATTTTTATCTGGGTACTCTTCGGCGAAGGTAGTCCGAATGCCGTGTCGGATATCAGCTTCTGAAAGTCCGCAGCCGGTATTAATCAGGCACTGGGTTAAAACATCTGAGCGCTTCATGAGTTATCACTATCAATGTGTTGGGGATTTCAGATTAACCGAATCCTTGTTGTTGGGGAATAGCAGGATCCACCGAGCCTGATGTGGTGAAAAGACAGGCGCACAACGGAAAGAGCACTGCCGAGCAAGGCATAAGAGCTGGTTCGATTCCAGACAGTCCCATTCAGTTGGGAGGGTTGGGTAGGGAAAAGGTCCGTTCGATTCGGACACCGGCAGTGCTCTCTCCGTTGTGATGTGTTCAAGCGAACTGCAGCGCCGGCCGACGCAAAGACCTGTAAATCGGCTGAGCCGCAACTACTGGCGGCCAAGACCAAAACAGAGCGGCAGGAAATAAGCAGGGGTAGCGCCCTGGTGTCACAACCAAAAAAAGCAGCAAGCGTGGTAGTAGGCAGTAGTTGGCGGCGTCTGAGCCTTTTTTATTTTCCGCGAGGACGCCGCAATTTTTTACGCAACACACAAGAGCATCGCCGGGCGACGGGTTCATAACCCAATCCACCCGGGCGGCTTCCTAACCGCAGGTGCTCTTCTGTGTTGTGTGGAGAAACTACCAGGCGGCCCGTGCAGGTGGCCGCCTCCCCTCTTAAGGAGAGAACAATGTTTAACCCGTTCTTCAAAAACCTCATCATCTACCGCCTTAGCCGCGACCTGGTGATCATCCGTGACGGCAATACAGATGAGCTGGCACGCCAGCTTGAGGCTTTTCGCTTTAAGCCGTGTGGCAGCCAGGATATGGCTCGTTCCGGCTGGGTATCGCCTCTGGGCCAATACTCAGACCAGCTCTTCCATCTGGTGAATGACCAACTGCTGCTCGTTATTCGTCGCGAAGAAAAAATTCTTCCTAATACGGTAATCGCTGAGGAGCTGAACAATAAGGTTTCTAAGCTGGAAGCGGATCAGGGCCGTCACCTCAAAAAAACAGAGAAGGACTCGCTGCGCGATGAAGTGCTTCACTCCCTGCTGCCGCGAGCTTTTACCCGTAGCAGCACGATCCGCATCTGGTTAAACCTCAGCGCCGCGCTGGTAATGGTTGACACATCCAGCGCCCGCCGCGCAGAAGACTCGCTGGCGCTGCTGCGTAAAACACTGGGCTCCCTGCCGGTGGTACCGCTGACTATGGAAACCCCTGTAGAGCTTACCCTCACCGAGTGGGTGCGCGGATCCGGGGCGCCATCAGGTTTTGCCCTGGGCAATGAAGCGGAGCTGAAAGCCATACTGGAAGATGGCGGCATTGGCCGGTTCAAAAAGCAAGAGCTTTCCAGCGACGAGATACTGAACCACCTGGACGCCGGCAAGGTAGTTACTCAGCTGGCGCTGAACTGGCAAAGCCGCATCGACTTCACGCTGAATGATTCTGGCGTCCTTAAACGCCTCAAGTTCGCTGATGAGCTTACACAGCAAAACGATGATATAGACCGCGAAGACGTGGCTCAGCGGTTCGACGCTGATTTCGTTCTCATGACAGGCGAACTTAGCAACCTTACCGAAAACCTTATTTCAGGTCTGGGCGGCGAAGCCAAACGATAACCCTTTTTAGGCAGCCCTACCCCATCTCGCATGGGTTGGGTTGCTGCAAGCCAAATTCAGCGCGGTGCAGCGCAAAGTTAAGTGGAGGAACATGCAGTGAATTACGAAATTACCCAGGAACTGGCTAAATCAGGCCACCAGCTGGCGGTGCTGCTGGGTACTCAGCACGGTATGCTGGATGCATCATCCCTTGTACAGCGCATGTCCGGACAGCTCGAAGTCTTAGCCGCAGTGCTGCGTGAGAAAACAAAGCGCAGCGACGCACTGGTAGCCGAAAACACCTTCCTGATGAACATGGCAGCAAGAGAGCTCAGCACCTCATGGATGTTTCATAAAACCATGCTCGGCGCGCAAGCGGCACTGGTATGCGTTGCGCAGGGAGATATCAAATCCGCCCGCAACTGGCTGGAAGGCACTACTGACGAAGCTGGCGCCGAGCTTCCGGACGATATCACTGTCGCAGGCCTTCAGCCATGGTTCGACAGCCAGATGGTCAGCAACGACGGCAAAACTGGTTTTTTGACACGCGACGAGGCCGAAAAAGCGATCCGAGCGGAAATCCCCGCCACCGAAGCATTCCTGCGCGAAGTGAAGTCTCAGGCGCGCCAGGAGGGCGCCTATTTCGTCGCTAACCGAATGCTTGCGGCTTGGGATGCAGGGTTCATTGAAGACACGGCGAAAAATGCAGCCGACATCGCGCGAATGATTATCACGTCAACTGAGTTTATGGCTGATGCACCGGATGGTGATTTTGACCGAGCATTCGCTGACAGCGTGCTGGCTGAGATTGCATCCGAGCTGCGTCAAGGCGGTGCCGCATGAACACAGCAAAACTGAAAGCGGTGCCGCGACATTCTGTAGACGGATATGGACGTCAGGATATTTCCTACAACGACCCGGAAGGGGAATTTGTTTTTTACAGCGATTATGAAGCGCTGAAAGATGCGCTGGAAGCCGCGCATAAGCGCATCGCTGAGCTTACAGATGCACTCAGGCAGGCAGTTAGCGGTTACAAGTCCTGTCTGCGAACGGGTCATGAACGAATTATTGAGCTTGGCGGCGAGTGTGACGCACCGGAAACGATGATTGCCGGTAACCCGGACATACGGCAGGCAGAAAAGGTTTTGGCGGTGGGCATCAATCTTGAGACAGGGGGTGAGTGATGCCGCTAACACACGATGAACTGTGCCAGATAGCGTGCCGATTTCTGCAAAACAACGGTTTCAAAGTGGCGTTCCACGACCGTTTCCGGGCGTGGACGAATACCGGCGAGCAGGCGGACGCAATAGGTTTCCGCAACGGCGCATCATGTCTAATCGAGGCTAAGTGCTCGCGGGCGGATTTGCTCGCAGACCGCAAAAAGCCGTTCCGTGTCAATCCGGAGCGGGGCATGGGCGACTGGCGTTTTTTTATCAGCGAGCCGGGGATTGTTGGGGTTGACGACCTGCCGCCAGGGTGGGGATTGCTACACGTCGTTAAAGGCCGGGTGATAAAGGTTCACGGTTGGCCGGTTGGCAATTGCGCCTGGTGCGTAACTGATAAGAAACCGTTTCGCGCTAACAAACAAGCCGAGTGCGACTATATGTTTAGCGCGCTGCGGCGCATGGATTTGAGCGGCCATCTTAAAGAGGTTTACGACGGCGTTATTGTTAATAGCGTAGAGACAGGGGGTGAAGCGTGAGCGTAGAACTGGTCGATAAACGCCGTCCGGGTCAGCGAATCGCCGGTCTCGGACTGGCTAACGGCACGTGGTTTGCAGTCCTGGACATTCCGGGCATGGAAAAGTTGGTCAATCAGCGTCACACCAACGACCCGCTGGATGTAACGCCAGCCAAAGCCAAAAAGATGGCGGATATCGTTGAAACGTGGACGCCGCCGGATGGATGGTCTGGCAGTGAGCCCGAAAAGATGAAGGGCTTCATCGTCGAGTTCCTTCGCGATTGCAACGGCTTCAGGAGCTACTAACCAATGACATTCACAAAAGAACAGCTGATCGCAGCAGCTCATGGACGCATCAATTTTGCCAATATGATGCTGTCCGATAACCCTGAGCCTCTCAAAGAGCGCACGTGGTCTATCGAACTGGAGCTGGCGCATATCGCTCTCGCGGCGCTGCGGGAGCGGGCGGAGCCTGTTGCGTGGACTGACGAGCAAGAGCTACGCGACGTTAACGAGCGCGGCTGCGGCTATCTGTTTACTGTTAACCCGATCACTCCGCACGCCGACCCACGCCGCGTCATTAAACTGTACGCCGAGCCGCCCGCGCCTGTTGCGCCAGCAGTACGGGCGGAGCCTGTCGCGGGCGAGAACCTGCCGTGTCCGTTCTGTGGCGGCGCGTGCGATCCGGCTGGGTGGCTGAGCGAGCAAACCAGCGGCCCTGAGTGCGAAAATTGCGGAGCGACGGCAGAAAATATCGAGGCGTGGAACCGGCGCACCGCGGCGCCAGCGCCCGCGCCGGTTGTGCCTGATGCATACGAAATAATTGCCGAAGCCTGGCGGTTAATTGATGGGATGAATCCCGAAACGTCTGACTGGCATACCGCAGCATCGCTCTATCTGAACGCCTGCCGCGCCGCCATGCTCGCAGCGCCCGCGCCAGCGCCGGGTAAGGAGGGGTGATGAACCACTTAATGATTGACCTTGAAACGATGGGCAACAAACCCACTGCACCTATCATCGCGATCGGGGCTGTGCTTTTTGATCCCTCCACTGGCGTGATGGGACCGGAATACTATGCCGTAGCGGACCTGGAATCCTCAATGGTTCGTGACGCAGTGGCAGACCCTGGCACTATCTTATGGTGGCTAAAACAGAGCGCGGAAGCGCGTGCCGCCATTACCAGCGATAACAGGGTGCACATCACTAATGCTCTCGGCGGGTTGATAAAGCTGATAGAGGACAACTGCGAGCCGAAAAGCTTACAGGTATGGGGCAACGGAGCGACCTTCGACAACGTTATTATCAGGGCGTCATTCGAACGACACGGCTTCTATTGTCCCTGGCAGTTCTGGAACGATCGGGACGTGCGCACAATCGTCGAAATAGGCCGCGCTGCTGGTTTTAACCCGCGTTATGAGATTCCCTTTGAAGGCGATTTGCATAACGCGCTGGCCGATGCGAAGCACCAGGTGAAATACGTATCAGCAATCTGGCAGCGGTTGATTCCTGCCACCAGCAACGACATTTGATTTGATCCGGGTGCAGCCGGTAAAGTGGAGAATAAGTCATGAAGCAAATGCTCACGCTTGAGGAATGGGCAGCAGAGAAATACCGGAGCAGTCCACCAGCTTTGAATACTCTGCGCCGATACGCTAAGCAAAATCTGTTTTCCCCACCAGCGATGAAACAGGGTCGCAAGTGGCGAGTAAGGGAAGATGCAGAACTTGTAGGCGAATTGGCTAAGCCGAATATCCGAAAGACTGACTCGCCAATACTTCAGAGGATTCTTGCTGATGGCAGCTCGACCACGTAAAAACAATGTTTCTGTTCCGAACCTTTACCCTCTCTACAGTAGAAAGGTGAACAAAGTTTACTGGCGCTATAAACATCCCGTCACAGGTAAGTTCCATGCGCTGGGTACTAATGAGGCAGAAGCTATAGCGATTGCTACAGAAGCTAACATGCGCCTGGCGGAACAAAGAACCCGGCAAATTCTGGCGATCAGCGACAGGATCGCCACCAGCAAAGGCAAAGCAATCACGGTTTCTACATGGCTGGATAGATACTGGAAGATTCAGGAAGAACGGCTGGCGACGGGCGACATCAAACTGAACACATTCAAACAGAAATCCAAACCGGTTTCGTTATTGCGAGAGCGAGTCGGTATGAAGCTGCTGCCATCAGTGGATGTTCGCGATATTGCTCAGTTGCTTGATGAGTACGTCACTGCCGGTCAGCCGAGAATGGCTCAGGTCGTAAGAACTGTGCTGGTAGATATTTTTAAAGAAGCGCAGCATGCGGGTGAAGTTCCTCCGGGTTACGATCCAGCTTCAGCAACTAAAAAGCCCCGCCGAAAAATTACCCGCCAGCGCCTCAGCCTGGAGGAATGGCAGCGGATATTCGAGATTGCAGACGCCAACCACCAATATATGGGTAACGCTATGTTGCTGGCTTTGGTAACCGGCCAGCGCCTGGGTGATATTTCGAGGATGAAGTTTAGCGATGTCTGGGATGATCAGTTGCACATTATTCAGGAGAAAACAGGAAGTAAAATAGCGATCCCATTATCGCTCCGCCTGAATGCCATTAACTGGAGTTTGCGGGATGTTATAGCGCGCTGTCGGGATTACGCGGTTAGCCCTTACCTCGTCCATTTTTTCAGGGCCACGTCGCAAGCAGAACGTGGCGCCCAAGTTAAAGCGAACACGCTAACCATGAATTTTAGTAAGGCTCGGGATAAGGCAGAAATTGACTGGAGGGAAGGAACGCCTGCGACATTCCACGAGCAGCGCTCGCTATCTGAACGTCTTTATAAGGAGCAGGGAATTGACACTAAAAAGTTGCTCGGCCACAAGTCGCAGCAACAGACCGATCGTTATAACGACGACCGAGGGAAGGACTGGACGACGATTGCAATTTAGGTTTTTGGGTTGGGGTTTTGATAACTTGTTTTGATAAAATTTTGATAACCGTTCGAAAGCTAATAATAAAAACGGGAACCATCAGGCTCCCGTTCTTCTTTAACCCGCCAGGCGGATTACATGTTCGCGATGATCGCGTCGCCAAACTCTGAACATTTCAGCAGTTTAGCGCCTTCCATCAGACGCTCGAAGTCATAGGTCACGGTCTTATTGTTGATCGCGCCTTCCATGCCTTTAACAATCAGGTCAGCCGCTTCGAACCATCCCATATGACGCAGCATCATCTCAGCTGAGAGAATGATAGAGCCCGGGTTCACTTTGTCCTGGCCTGCGTATTTCGGCGCGGTGCCGTGGGTCGCTTCAAACAGCGCGCACTCGTCACCGATGTTCGCGCCCGGCGCGATGCCGATGCCGCCAACCTGCGCCGCCAGGGCGTCAGAGATGTAGTCGCCATTCAGGTTCATACAGGCGATAACGTCATATTCCGCCGGACGCAGCAGGATCTGCTGCAGGAAGGCGTCGGCGATAACGTCTTTCACAACGATCTCTTTGCCGTTGTTCGGGTTCTTGATTTTCACCCACGGACCGCCGTCGATAAGCTCGCCGCCGAACTCTTCACGCGCCAGCTGGTAGCCCCAGTCTTTAAACGCGCCTTCGGTGAATTTCATGATGTTGCCTTTATGCACCAGGGTCACGGATTCGCGATCGTTGGTGATGGCGTATTCAATGGCCGCGCGCACCAGGCGTTTGGTGCCTTCTTCAGAACACGGCTTGATGCCGATGCCGCAATGTTCCGGGAAGCGGATTTTCTTCACGTTCATCTCTTCGCGCAGGAATTTGATCACTTTCTCAGCGTCAGCGGAGTCGGCTTTCCACTCGATACCCGCGTAGATGTCTTCAGAGTTTTCACGGAAGATAACCATGTCGGTCAGTTCCGGGTGTTTAACCGGGCTTGGGGTGCCTTGGTAGTAACGTACCGGACGCAGGCAGACGTAAAGGTCCAGCTCCTGGCGCAGGGCAACGTTGAGGGAGCGAATACCGCCGCCAACCGGGGTAGTCAGCGGGCCTTTGATGGCAACGCGATATTTACGAATCAGATCCAGGGTTTCCTGGGGCAGCCAGACATCCTGGCCGTAAAGCTGGGTAGATTTCTCACCGGTGTAAATTTCCATCCAGGAAATTTTACGCTCGCCTTTGTAGGCTTTCTCAACCGCGGCGTCGACCACTTTCAGCATCGCCGGCGTCACGTCCACACCGATACCGTCGCCTTCAATGAACGGGATGATCGGGTTGTGGGGGACATTCAGCTTGCCGTTTTGCGCTGTGATCTTTGCACCTTCCGCCGGAACTACTACTTTGCTTTCCATTCACCTCTCCTTCGAGCGCTTCTGGTTGTGACTCATTATGTTAATGATTTGTAATAGGCGTGATAATACTACCTGAATGTTCTGCCCCATGCCACGCCCTTATGAATAGGGTATAATGCGGCAATTGATAAAGCCTGAAAATAGTATGCAGAAAACTTCTTATAGAAATCACCGGCTTGAGCGATTCAGCTCACAACATTCCGCTAAGCGCCGCAAACCCGAAGGCCCGAAACGGCTGATCCTCTTTAATAAACCTTATGATGTGCTGCCGCAGTTTACCGACGAGGCAGGCCGCCAGACGCTGAAGGATTTTATTCCGGTGGCGGGCGTCTATGCCGCGGGCCGTCTCGATCGCGACAGCGAAGGGTTACTGGTGCTGACCAACGACGGCGCGTTACAGGCTAAACTAACCCAGCCCGGCAAACGCACCGGCAAAATCTATTTTGTGCAGGTGGAAGGCGAGCCGACGGAAGCGGCGCTGGCGCAATTGCGCAGTGGCGTGACGCTGAACGACGGCCCAACGCTTCCGGCGGGCGTTGAGCGCGTTGAAGAACCTGCCTGGCTGTGGCCGCGTAATCCGCCAATTCGCGAGCGTAAATCGATTCCCACCAGCTGGCTTAAAATCACCCTTTATGAAGGGCGTAACCGCCAGGTGCGGCGCATGACGGCACACGTGGGCTTCCCGACGCTCCGGCTGATTCGTTACGCGATGGGCGACTATACTCTTGATTCTCTGGCCTGCGGCCAGTGGCGAGACGTTCCGCTCAAATAAGGAGAACCGGATGTTCAAACCCCATGTCACCGTCGCCTGCGTGGTACACGCGCAGGGCAAATTCCTCGTCGTGGAAGAGACCATTAATGGCAAAGCGCTCTGGAACCAGCCCGCCGGCCATCTCGAAGCCGACGAAACGCTGGTGGAAGCCGCGCGCCGCGAACTGTGGGAAGAGACCGGTATCCGCGCCGAACCGCAGCATTTTCTGCGTCTGCACCAGTGGCTGGCACCTGACAACACGCCGTTTTTGCGCTTTCTGTTCAGTATTGAGCTCGACGCGCCGCTGCCGACCGAACCGCACGACAGTGATATCGACCTCTGCCGCTGGGTGAGCGCTGAGGAAATTCTTTCGGCGACCAACCTGCGCTCTCCGCTGGTGGCCGAAAGCATTCGCACCTGGCAGCGCGGCGAGCGTTATCCGCTCTCGCTGATTGGCGCGTTTAACTGGCCGCAGCGTTAACTTCACCGCACTATTTGTTTCGCACTGAAACTTTTAACGGCAGCTTAACCTGCTGCCGCCATCCGCTACACTCAGCACTATCTGCCATTCTGACTACTGCCTCGCCCTTTCCTCCGCCAGACAAACGCTAAATCGCCCGTTTTTCCACCAGTCATTTCGCTTTTTATGCCATTAAAGAACAAAAAATCGACGCCGATAAGAGATTGACCAGGAGGCTCGTAGCGAAGGGAAAGTAATGATTTTTCGTGGTTGATCCTGAGGAGCCGTGATGGCCAGACAATCCGTTCATAAAAAGATGAGTACCCGCGCACAGATGCTGCTGACGGGCGCATTAACCATCACGCTGGGGTTTGTCGTCACCATCGGCGTGCTGAGCTGGCAATCCAGCAACGAACAAAAATCCCTGGCGGAGAGCTATTTACGCCAGATTGCCCAGAGCGAAGCGCTGAAAATCCAACAGGAGCTCAACTACGCGCGCGATGTGGCGCATAACCTTGGGCACAGCATGGCGTCCCTGCCCCGCGCCGGTATCACTGACCGTAAAGTCGCCGATCAACTGCTCGAAGGCGCGCTGCGCGATAACCCAAATTACCTCTCGATTTCCGTCATCTTTGAAGAAAACGCTTTTGACGGTCGCGACGCCGAGTTTGACGGCAAACCCGGCCAGGCGCCGAAAGGCCGTTACGCCTTTTTCGTCGACCACGGTCAGTCGGGTAATTACCAGTTTCACCCCCTGCTCTCCTACCTGACGCCGGGCCAGGGCGACTACTACCTGATCCCGCAGAAAACCCAGAAAGATACGCTGATTGAACCCTACAGCTACGCCTATAACGGCGTGCCGACGCTGCTGACCTCGGTGGCGGCCCCGATTGTCTCCGACGGTCAGCTTAAGGGCGTGGTGACATCCGATATTTCGCTGGCGTCGCTTCAGCAAAAAGTGAATCAGATTAAACCCTGGGAAGGCGGCGGTTATGCCATGCTGCTTTCAACGGCAGGCAAAATCGTCTCCTACCCGGATAAAAAGCTAACCAGCAAACCGTTCCCTGGCGATACCGCCGGTTATACCACTAGCGTGGTTGAGCAGGACGATCCGATTCTTGGCGAAAAAGCGCTGGTCACCTGGCAGCCTGTCACCATCGGTAATAGCACGGATAAATGGTATCTCGGCATTGTGGCACCAGTAAGCCAGGTGATGGCCGCCGCGAACCGCCAGTTAATGAACGCCATTATTCTTATGGTGGTGAGCATTCTGCTGGTGAGCGCGCTGCTCGGTATCGTCTTTAGCCGCAAAGTGCTCCGGCCTCTCGGCGGCGAACCGCTGGAAGCCGCGACCATTGCGCTGGCGGTGGCCGATGGCAAGCTCGATAACGCGATTGACGTTAAACCGGGCGATCGCGGCAGCCTGTTCTACGCCCTTCACACTATGCAGGCGCAGCTGCGCGGCATTGTCGGGCAGATCAAAGAGGCGAGCGACTCCGTGCGTCAGGGCGCGGGCGAAATCGTCAGCGGCAACATTAACCTTTCGTCGCGCACCGAAGAACAGGCAGCCGCGCTGGAGCAGACCGCCGCCAGCATGGAGCAGATCAGCGCGACCGTGAAACACAACGCCGCCAACGCCCATCACGCGACGGAACTGACCGCCAACGCCACGCAAATCGCCAGCCGCGGCGAAACGCTGGTCGGCCAGGTGGTACAGACGATGGCGCAGATCGACGACAGCTCGAAGAAAATCAGCGATATCACCACGATGATTAACAGTATCGCGTTCCAGACCAATATCCTGGCGCTCAACGCGGCGGTAGAGGCGGCGCGCGCGGGTGAACAGGGCCGCGGCTTCGCGGTGGTGGCAAGCGAAGTCCGAAGCCTGGCGCAGCGCAGCGCCAACGCGGTGAAAGAGATTGCGGCGCTGATTGAAGAGTCGGGCCAGCGCGTGGCGAACGGCGTACAACTGGTGAACGACGCCGGCAAAACCATGCAGGAGATGACCCAGGCGGTGCATTCCGTGCAGACCATTATCGGGGAGATTGTCAGCGCTTCGGATGAGCAGTCGAAAGGCATCAGTCAGGTGACGATCGCCGTGAACGAAATGGACGGCGTGACGCAGCAGAACGCCGCGCTGGTGCAGCAGATGGCGGCAGCGGCCAGTTCGCTCGAAGAGCAGGCGCAGCAGCTGGCGCAGACCGTCGAGCAGTTTAGTCTTCAGGAAAGTTACGCCTGATCCCACTCGCGGGGGCCGATGCGCCCCCGCCTCTTTTCCCCCTGTTTTTATACGCACCCGCGCATCGCAATTCTTGCCGTTAAGCCCTTTTCTTCACGCCCGTAGGCAAACCCGGCGCGCTCAGGGGGTGTTTGCGCCGCCAGCGCGTGCTAGAATACGCCGCCTTTGTTTTAAGTCGTGAGTGGTGCAATGTCTGATAACAGCCAGAAAAAAGTCATCGTCGGCATGTCCGGCGGCGTCGATTCCTCCGTTTCCGCATGGTTACTGCAACAGCAGGGCTACCAGGTGGAAGGTCTCTTTATGAAGAACTGGGAAGAGGATGACGGCGAGGATTATTGCACGGCCGCATCCGACCTCGCAGACGCCCAGGCGGTGTGCGATAAGCTCGGCATTGAGCTGCATACCGTGAACTTCGCGGCGGAATACTGGGATAACGTGTTTGAGCATTTCCTGGCGGAATATAAAGCCGGACGCACGCCAAACCCGGATATCCTCTGCAACAAAGAGATCAAATTTAAAGCCTTTCTCGAATTCGCGGCCGAAGATCTCGGCGCGGATTATATCGCGACCGGCCACTATGTGCGTCGCGCCGATGTGGACGGCAAAAGCCGCCTGCTGCGCGGGCTTGATGGCAATAAAGACCAGAGCTATTTCCTCTATACGCTCGGCCACGATCAGGTCGCCCAAAGCCTGTTCCCGGTCGGCGAGCTGGAAAAACCGGAAGTGCGCCGCATTGCCGAAGAGTTAGATCTGGTGACGGCAAAGAAAAAAGATTCCACCGGCATCTGCTTTATCGGCGAGCGTAAGTTTCGCGAATTCCTCGGCCGCTATCTGCCTGCCCAGCCGGGTAAAATCGTCACCGTTGACGGCGATACTATCGGCGAGCATCAGGGTCTGATGTATCACACGCTCGGCCAGCGCAAAGGGCTTGGCATCGGCGGCACCAAAGACGGCGGCGAAGAGCCGTGGTACGTGGTGGATAAAGACGTCGAAAACAATATTCTGATTGTCGCTCAGGGCCACGATCATCCGCGCCTGATGTCAGTCGGTCTTATCGCACAGCAACTGCACTGGGTCGATCGCGAGCCGGTCACCGCGCCGTTTACCTGCTCCGTGAAAACGCGCTACCGTCAGGCCGATATTCCCTGCACCGTCCGTCCGCTGGATGACGATCGCATCGAAGTGGTGTTTGACGAGCCGGTCGCCGCGGTCACGCCGGGACAATCCGCCGTGTTTTATCTCGGCGAAGTGTGCCTGGGCGGCGGTATTATCGAACAGCGCCTGCCGCTGCCGGTTTAAGCCTGATGCCGCGTGCGCGGCCATGAATAACAGCCGCGATAAAAAGGAGTCTGTGTGGCAAAGAACTTCTACGACATCACCCTTGCGCTGGCGGGTATCTGCCAGTCGGCGCGTCTGGTTCAGTCGCTCGCGCATGAGGGCACGTGTGACAGCGAGGCCCTGCACGTCTCGCTTAAAAGCGTGATTGATCAGAACCCGGCGTCGACGCTTGACGTTTTCGGCGGCCGCGAAGCCGGGCTGAAAATCGGTCTCGAGACGCTGCTTGGCATGCTGAACACCAGCAGCCGTCAGGGCCTCGGCGCAGAACTGACGCGCTACACGTTAAGCCTGATGGTGCTGGAGCGTAAACTTGCCGCCAGCAAAGGCGCGATGAATACGCTTGGCAATCGCATCGCGGATTTAAGCCGCCAGCTTGAGCATTTCGAGCTGGAATCCGATACGCTGATGAGCGCGATGGCCGGCATTTATGTGGATGTGATTAGCCCGCTCGGCCCGCGTATTCAGGTCAACGGCTCGCCCAACGTGCTGCAAAGCCCGCAGATCCAGGCGAAAGTTCGCGCCACGCTGCTCGCCGGTATCCGCGCCGCGGTGCTCTGGCAGCAGGTCGGCGGCGGACGCCTGCAACTGATGTTTTCCCGTAATCGTCTGACCACCCAGGCGAAACAAATTCTTGCTCAATGTTAACCTCTCAGGAGTGACTGATGGAATTATCCTCACTGACCGCCGTTTCCCCCGTTGATGGACGCTACGGCGACAAAGTCAGCGCGCTGCGCGCCATTTTCAGCGAATTTGGCCTGCTGAAATTCCGCGTACAGGTTGAAGTACGCTGGCTGCAAAAGCTGGCCGCACACGCAGCGATCAAGGAAGTTCCTGCTTTTGACAAAAACGCAAACGATTTCCTCGATGCGATTGTCGCAGGCTTTAGCGAAGAAGACGCGGCGCGCATTAAGACCATCGAGCGCACCACCAACCACGACGTCAAAGCGGTTGAGTATTTCCTGAAGGAAAAGGTGGCTGACGTTCCGGCGCTGCACGCGGTGTCTGAGTTTATCCACTTCGCCTGTACGTCAGAGGACATCAACAACCTCTCCCACGCGCTGATGCTCTCCACCGCGCGCGAAGAAGTGATTCTGCCGTTCTGGCGCAACATTATTGACGCGGTGAAAGATGTGGCGCACCAGTACCGTGATATCCCGCTGCTCTCCCGCACGCACGGCCAGCCAGCCACGCCGTCCACCATGGGCAAAGAGATGGCGAACGTCGCGTACCGTATGGAGCGCCAGTACCGTCAACTGCAGCAGGTCGAGATCCTCGGTAAAATCAACGGCGCGGTGGGTAACTATAACGCCCACATCGCTGCATACCCGGAAGTGGACTGGCACCAGTTCAGCGAGGAGTTTGTGACCTCGCTCGGCATCCAGTGGAACCCGTACACCACCCAGATTGAGCCGCACGACTATATCGCTGAGCTGTTTGACTGCATGGCGCGCTTTAATACCATCCTTATCGACTTCGACCGCGACGTCTGGGGTTACATTGCGCTGAACCACTTCAAACAGAAAACCATCGCCGGTGAAATCGGCTCTTCCACCATGCCGCATAAGGTCAACCCGATTGACTTCGAAAACTCCGAAGGCAACCTGGGGCTTGCGAACGCCGTGCTGCAACATCTGGCGAGCAAACTGCCGGTCTCCCGCTGGCAGCGCGACCTCACCGACTCCACCGTTCTGCGTAACCTGGGCGTCGGCGTCGGTTATTCGCTCATCGCGTATCAGTCGACGCTGAAAGGCGTGAGCAAGCTGGAAGTGAACCGCGATCGCCTGCTGGCTGAGCTCGACAACAACTGGGAAGTACTGGCCGAGCCGATTCAGACCGTGATGCGCCGCTACGGCATTGAGAAGCCGTATGAGAAGCTCAAAGAGCTGACCCGCGGTAAACGCGTCGACGCCGAAGGCATGAAGCAGTTCATCGACAGCCTTGAACTGCCGGAAGACGAAAAAACCCGTCTGAAAGCGATGACGCCGGCCAATTACATCGGCCGCGCCATCCAGATGGTTGATGACCTGAAATAAGCCTCTGCGCGCCACCTGCGGGTGGCGCGCTGCCTTCTCCCCTCGCCTTTTCCGTCTGCCTGTTGATGCCTCGCTGGTTTATCCAATGTTTATGCCCTTTCAGTAATAATTGGCGTTAAACTATTTATATATTTGATGGATAAGGGGACCCCGGATGCGCGTGCTGGTCGTCGAGGATAACGCCTTACTGCGGCATCACCTGAAAGTGCAGCTCTCGGAGCTTGGCCATCAGGTGGATGCGGCGGAAGATGCCAAAGAAGCGGATTATTACCTGAATGAACACCTGCCGGACGTGGCGATTGTCGATCTGGGCCTGCCGGATGAAGACGGGCTGAGCCTTATCCGCCGCTGGCGCGCCAGTGAAATTTCGCTGCCTGTTCTTGTACTCACCGCTCGTGAGGGCTGGCAGGATAAAGTTGAAGTGCTGGGCGCCGGTGCCGATGATTACGTCACCAAGCCGTTTCACATCGAAGAAGTGGTGGCGAGAATGCAGGCGCTTTTGCGCCGCAACAGCGGGCTCGCTTCGCAGGTGATCTCTATGCCGCCGTTCGTGGTGGATCTCTCGCGCCGGGAAGTGACCATCAACGATAATCTGATCCGCCTGACCGCCTTCGAATACACCATTATGGAGACGCTTATCCGCAACGCGGGCAAGGTTGTCAGCAAAGACTCGCTGATGCTCCAGCTCTACCCGGATGCGGAGCTTCGCGAAAGCCATACCATTGACGTGCTGATGGGCCGTCTGCGTAAAAAAATCCAGGCGGAATACCCTGGCGAGGCGATCACGACAGTGCGCGGCCAGGGTTACCGGTTCGATCTGCGCTAAATGAAAAAAAACGTCCTGCGCCACTTTCTCCCGCTCTCGCTGCGGGTGCGCTTTTTACTCGCGACCGCGGCGGTGGTGCTGGTGCTCTCGCTCGCCTACGGCGTGGTGGCGCTGGTGGGTTACAGCGTCAGTTTCGATAAAACCACCTTCAGACTGCTGCGCGGTGAGAGCAATCTCTTCTATACCCTTGCCCGTTTCGAAAACGGCAAACTCACCGTTGAGATCCCCGACCATATCGACAGGCAGAGCCCGACGCTGACCTTTATCTATAACGAAAAAGGCAAACTGCTCTGGTCGCAGCGCGATGTGCCGCGCCTGATGAAGGCGATTCGCCCTGAGTGGCTCAACGCGAACGGTTTTCACGAACTGGAGACGCGCTTTAGCGATTCGCGCCTGCTGCTGGGCGCAAACCGGGCGCTGCAAAAGCGGCTTAATGATTACGACCCGGATAAAAACGACGAAACCACGCACTCGGTCGCGGTCAATGTCTATCCGGCGACCACCAATATGCCCGCGCTGACGGTCGTGGTGGTAGACACCATTCCTGACGAGCTGAAAAGCTCATGGAGCGTCTGGAACTGGTTTATCTATGTGCTGGCGGCGAATCTGCTGCTGGTGATCCCGCTCCTGTGGCTCGCCGCCTGGTGGAGCCTGCGCCCCATAGAAGCGCTGGCGCGCGAAGTGCGCGAACTGGAAGAGCACCATCGTGAACAACTGAACCCCTACACCACCCGCGAACTGACGAGCCTTGTGCATAATCTCAACCGGCTGCTGAAAAGCGAGCGCGAGCGCTACGAGAAATACCGCACAACGCTCACCGATCTCACCCACAGCCTGAAAACGCCGCTGTCGGTGCTCCAGAGCACACTGCGATCGTTGCGTACCGGCAAAACGGATGTGGAACAGGCCGAGCCGGTGATGCTGGAGCAGATAAGCCGTATTTCACAGCAGATAGGCTACTATTTGCATCGCGCCAGTATGCGCAGCGGCAATATGCTGCTGAGCCGCGAACTGCACCCGGTGGCGTCTCTCCTGGATAACCTCACCTCGGCGCTGAATAAGGTCTACCAGCGCAAAGGCGTCAGCATCACGCTCGATATTTCGCCGGAACTTGTCTTTATCGGCGAGAAAAACGATTTTCTCGAAGTGATGGGCAACGTGCTGGATAACGCCTGCAAATATTGTCTGGAGTTTGTCGAAGTGACCGCGCGGGTGGCGGATGACACGCTGCACCTGGTGGTGGAAGATGACGGGCCGGGTATTCCTGAAAGCAAACGCGCGCTGGTGTTTGATCGCGGTCAGCGGGCCGATACGCTGCGCCCAGGCCAGGGCGTTGGGCTGTCGGTCGCCCGTGAAGTGGTGGAGCAATATAACGGGCAGATCCTTACCAGCACCAGCGCGCTTGGCGGCGCCCGCATGGAAGTGATTTTCGCCCGTCAGCAGCCGCCGGTGGGCGAATCTTCCGCAACGCTTCGAAAAAACCTGTCAGACAACCACGCAGAGTGACGCGCGTCCGTTATAATCCGACTCATCTTCAGAGCCTGCGGAATACAATATGGACTACCACGTAGAGATAAACTGGCCCGATTTCATTGAACGCTACTGGCAAAAACGCCCGGTGGTGTTAAAGCGCGGCATTAAGAATTTTGTCGACCCGCTCTCCCCGGACGAACTGGCCGGTCTTGCGATGGAGAACGAGGTGGACAGCCGCCTGGTCAGTCATCAGGACGGCAAATGGGACGTGAGCCACGGCCCGTTCCAGAGCTACGATCATTTAGGCGAAACCAACTGGTCGCTGCTGGTGCAGGCGGTTAATAACTGGCACGAGCCGAGCGCCGCGCTGATGCGCCCGTTCCGCGCCCTGCCGGACTGGCGTATTGACGATCTGATGATCTCCTTTTCGGTGCCGGGTGGCGGCGTTGGCCCGCATCTTGATCAATACGATGTGTTTATTATCCAGGGCGTTGGCCGTCGCCGCTGGCGCGTGGGCGAAAAAGTGCCGATGAAACAGCACTGCCCGCACCCGGATCTGCTGCAGGTCGCGCCGTTTGAAGCGCTGATCGACGAAGAGCTGGAGCCGGGCGATATTCTCTATATTCCGCCGGGATTCCCGCACGAAGGCTATTCGCTGGAAAACTCGATGAACTATTCCGTAGGCTTTCGCGCACCGAGCGGTCGCGAGCTTATCAGCGGGTTCGCCGATTATGTGTTGCAGCGTGAGCTCGGCAGCCATCGTTACAGCGATCCGGATGTGCCCGCACGCGAATGTCCGGCAGACATTGTGCCTGCGGAAGTCGAAAAGCTGCGCGACATGATGCTGGATCTGATCCGCGACCCGGATAATTTCAATGAGTGGTTTGGTGAGTTTATCACCCAGTCGCGTCACGAGCTGGATGTGTCGCCGCCGGAGCCGCCGTACCAGCCGGATGAAATTTACGACGCGCTGAAGCAAGGGGATACGCTGGTACGTCTCGGCGGTTTGCGCGTGTTGCGTATCGGCGAGGACGTCTTTGTGAACGGCGAGAAGATTGACTCACCGCACCGCCCGGCGCTGCATCAGCTCGCCAATGAAGTGGTGCTGAATGACGCGATGTTCGGCGACGCGCTGGAAGATCCGTCGTTTCTGGCAATGCTGGCCGCGCTGGTGAACAGCGGGTACTGGTATTTTGCGGAGTAAGGCGTCGGTTATCGCGGGTATCGCGGTGGGTGCGCTTCGCTTACCCACCCTACGACATAACTCGAAGGGTTTGATGTCAATGGTGGGTGCGCTTCGCTTACCCACCCTACGACATAACACGATGGGTTTGATGTGAATGGTGGGTGCGCTCCGCTTACCCACCCTACCACATAACGCGATGGATTTGATGTGAATGGTGGGTGCGCTCCGCTTACCCACCCTACATACATGATCCCTGAATTTGTAGGGCGGGTAAGCGCAGCGCACCCGCCTCTTTTACGCCTTTACGCCTCCCGCTGTGCGGTTAATTCGGCGATACGTACAATCACCTGCACCGCTTTTTCCATTCCTTCCAGCGTCGCAAACTCATGTTTGCCGTGATAATTGTACCCGCCGGTGAAAATGTTCGGGCACGGCAGCCCCATAAACGACAGCTGCGCACCGTCGGTGCCGCCGCGAATCGGCTTTAACTGCGGCTCCATACCGCAATCGACAATCGCCTGACGCGCAATCTCGATGATATGCGGATGTTCCGCCACCTTCTCGCTCATATTGTAATAGCTGTCCTCGATGGCCAGCTCAATATAACAATCCGGGTGCAGCCCCTTACCGACCTGTTTCGCGATATCCATCATGCGGCGCTTGCGCGCTTCAAAATTCTCACGGTCGAAATCGCGGATGATGTAATGCATCTCGGCACGATCCACCGAGCCTTTCATGGTGTGCAGATGATAAAACCCCTCGTACCCTTCGGTGCACTCCGGGCTTTCGTCGGCAGGCACCAGCGCGTGAATGCGCGCGGCGAGCGACAGCGCGTTCACCATCACGCCTTTGGCGCTGCCGGGGTGCACGTTGTTGCCAACAATTTTGATGGTCACCGAGGCCGCGTTGAAATTCTCATACTCCAGCTCGCCGATACCGCTGCCGTCCATGGTGTACGCCCAGCACGCATCAAACGCTTCAACGTCAAAATACTTCGCCCCCTTGCCCACCTCTTCATCCGGCGTAAAGGCCACGCGGATATCGCCGTGGGGAATGTTTTTCTGCGAAAGCGTCGCCATGGCGGTCATGATCTCTGCGACACCCGCTTTGTCATCCGCGCCTAACAGCGTTTTGCCGTCAGTGGTGATAAGCGTGTGGCCGAGCAACTGATGGAGCACCGGAAACATCACCGGTGAAAGGATCTCTTCGCCGGTGCCGAGCGCGATATCCCCGCCGCGGTAGTTTTCAACGATTTGCGGGTTCACGTTTTTCGCGGTGAAATCTGGCGAGGTATCGACATGAGAAATGAATCCGATGGGCGGGACGGGTTTATCCACGTTGGCGGGCAGCGTGCCCATCAACGTGCCGTGTTCACTTAGCGACACGTTAACCATGCCCAGTTCTTCCATCTGGTTCTTCAGCAGATTTAACAGCTTCCACTGGCTTTCGGTGCTGGGAACATGCTTCACCCCGGCCCGTGACTGGGTATCCATAGTGACATATTGCAGGAAACGTTCGAGTAATTTATCCATGTTCTCACCCCTGTTATTTTGTGACGTTATTATCATTAAGCATTAAAAGACAAATATTGTTTCAGGTCACCTTTCGCCCGGCGAAGAGGAATAATCCTGCGGGGAAAAAGGGGGTATCTCCTTCTTCATGCGCCTGACGTGACAGAAAACGTGGAAAACCACGCGAAACCGGCAGGAAAGCGTCTGTGGCATTGGCGATTTCAATGGTTTGCCGTAGAATGCCTGCCCTTATCACGTGCCAGACCCAAAGGTGGTTCATCACAAACCCCGCATCCGGTTTCTTCTTGATGCGTTTTTTACGGGACAGAGTCAAAAAATTGAATACACAGCCGCGCTCGCTTTCCCCGCTTCTGCAACTGGCGGATATCGGGAAAAGCTTTGATGGTAAAACCGTCATTTCTGATTTCTCACTGACCATCAATCATGGTGAATTCCTCACGCTCCTCGGCCCCTCCGGCTGCGGTAAAACCACCGTGCTGCGCCTTATCGCAGGCCTTGAGAACGCCGACGCCGGGCGGATCACGCTCGATTCACAAGACATCACCGACGTTCCCGCCGAGCATCGCCACGTCAATACCGTTTTCCAGAGCTACGCCCTGTTTCCGCATATGACGGTGTTTGAGAACGTCGCGTTTGGCCTGCGGATGCAAAAAACACCCACCGCTGAGATAACGCCGCGCGTGATGGATGCTTTAAAGATGGTGCAGCTTGAGGAATTTGCCCAGCGCAAACCGCATCAACTTTCCGGCGGCCAGCAGCAACGCGTGGCGATCGCCCGCGCCGTGGTCAATAAACCCCGCCTGCTGCTGCTTGATGAATCCCTCTCGGCGCTCGACTATAAACTGCGCAAACAGATGCAGAACGAGCTGAAAGCGCTGCAACGCAAGCTGGGTATTACGTTTGTGTTCGTGACGCACGATCAGGAAGAAGCGCTGACGATGTCCGATCGCATCGTGGTGATGCGCGACGGGCGCATCGAGCAGGACGGCACGCCGCGCGAAATTTACGAAGAACCCAAAAACCTGTTTGTGGCGAGCTTTATCGGCGAAATCAATATCTTTGACGCCACCGTCATTGAGCGTATCGACGCGCAGCGCGTGCGCGCAAATGTGGAAGGCCGCGAATGCGTGCTGTATGTCGCCTTTCCGGTGACGGCGGGCCAGAAACTTAACGTCCTGCTGCGCCCGGAAGATCTGCGCGTTGAAGAGATTAACGGCGACGGCGAGGCCGACGGCCTGATAGGCTTTGTGCGCGAGCGCAACTATAAAGGCATGACGCTGGAGTCGGTCGTTGAGCTGGAAAACGGCAAAATCGTCCTGGTCAGCGAATTCTTTAACGAAGACGACCCCGATTTTGACCACTCGCTCGATCAGAAAATGGCCGTGACCTGGGTGGAGAGCTGGGAGGTGGTGCTGGCCGATGAAGAGCTCGCGTAAATTCCAGAATGTGGTGATCGCCACCAGCGTCGGCTGGCTGGTGCTGTTTGTCTTTCTGCCCAACCTGATGATCATCGCCACCAGCTTTCTCACCCGTGACGACGCGCATTTCGTAAGCCTGGTCTTTACGCTGGATAACTACGCGCGCCTGCTCGACCCGCTCTACTTTCAGGTGCTGCTGCACTCGCTGAATATGGCGCTGCAGGCGACGCTGGCGTGTCTGGTGCTGGGTTACCCGTTTGCGTGGTTTCTGGCGAAACTGCCCGCGAAAGTGCGCCCGCTGCTGCTGTTTTTGCTGATAGTGCCGTTCTGGACAAACTCGCTTATCCGGATTTACGGCCTCAAGCTGTTTCTCAGCACGCGCGGCTATCTGAACGAGTTTCTGCTGTGGCTTGGCGTCATCGACACCCCGATGCGCATTATGTACACGCCATCCGCGGTGATTATCGGCCTGGTCTATATTCTGCTGCCGTTTATGGTGATGCCGCTCTACTCCAGCATCGAGAAGCTCGATAAGCCGCTGCTCGAAGCCGCGAAAGATCTCGGGGCCAGCAAACTGCAAACCTTTGTGCGCATCATTCTGCCGCTGACGATGCCCGGCATTATCGCCGGGTGTCTGCTGGTGATGCTGCCCGCGATGGGGCTGTTTTATGTCTCCGATCTGATGGGTGGCGCGAAAAACCTGCTTATCGGCAACGTTATCAAGAGCCAGTTCCTGAATATCCGCGACTGGCCGTTTGGCGCGGCCACCAGCATTACGCTGACGCTGGTAATGGGGCTGATGCTGCTGGTGTACTGGCGCGCCGCGCGCCTGCTTAACAAGAAGGTGGAACTGGAATGATCGGTCGCCTGCTGCGCGGCGGTTTTATGACCGCCATTTACGCTTATCTTTATATCCCGATCGTGATTCTGATTGTGAACTCGTTCAACAGCTCGCGTTTCGGCATTAACTGGCAGGGCTTTACCACCAACTGGTACAGCCTGCTGATGAATAACGACAGCCTGTTACAGGCCGCGCAACACTCGCTGACGATGGCGGTGTTCTCCGCCACGTTCGCGACCATTATCGGCGCGCTGACGGCGGTCGCGCTCTACCGCTACCGTTTTCGCGGCAAACCGTTTGTCAGCGGCATGCTGTTTGTGGTGATGATGTCGCCCGATATCGTGATGGCGATTTCCCTGCTGGTGCTTTTTATGCTGGTGGGCATTCAGCTTGGCTTCTGGTCGCTGCTGTTCTCGCACATCACCTTCTGCCTGCCGTTTGTGGTCGTGACCGTCTATTCACGGCTGAAAGGCTTTGACGTGCGAATGCTTGAAGCGGCGCGCGATCTGGGCGCCAGCGAAATTACGATTCTGCGCAAAATCATTCTGCCGCTGGCGATGCCGGCGGTGGCTGCGGGCTGGCTGCTGAGCTTTACGCTGTCGATGGATGACGTGGTGGTGTCGTCGTTCGTGACGGGGCCGGGCTATGAAATCCTGCCGCTGAAAATTTACTCGATGGTTAAAGTGGGCGTGTCGCCGGAAGTGAACGCGCTCGCCACCATTCTGCTGATGCTGTCGCTGGTTCTCGTACTGGCAAGCCAGCTGATGCTTCGCGATAAAACGAAAAGCCTGCCTCGCCAGGCCTTAAATCCAGGGGACGTAAAATGAAAAAATGGTCACGCCACCTGCTTGCTGCGGGTGCTCTGGCGTTCGGCATGAGCGCCGCGCATGCTGATGACAAAAATACGCTCTATTTCTACAACTGGACCGAGTATGTGCCGCCGGGCCTGCTTGAGCAGTTCACGAAGGAGACGGGCATTAAGGTTATCTATTCGACCTATGAATCGAATGAAACCATGTACGCCAAGCTGAAGACCTACCAGCAGGGCGCCTACGATCTCGTGGTGCCGTCCACCTACTTTGTCGACAAGATGCGCAAAGAAGGGATGATCCAGAAGATCGACAAGAGCAAGCTGTCGAATTTTCACAATCTGGATCCGGCGATGCTGAATAAGCCTTTCGATCCGAATAACGACTACTCCATTCCCTACATCTGGGGCGCGACGGCGATTGGCGTGAACAGCGACGCCATCGATCCGAAAAGCGTGACCTCCTGGGCCGATCTCTGGAAGCCGGAATACAAAGGCAGCCTGCTGTTGACCGACGATGCGCGCGAAGTGTTCCAGATGGCGCTGCGTAAGCTCGGGCTTTCCGGCAATACCACCGATCCGAAAGAGATTGAAGCGGCCTATAACGAGCTGAAAAAGCTGATGCCAAACGTGGCGGCGTTTAACTCCGATAACCCGGCGAACCCGTATCTGGAAGGCGAAGTGAATCTCGGTATGGTGTGGAACGGCTCCGCGTGGGTCGCTCGTCAGGCGGGCGCGCCGCTGGATGTCGTCTGGCCGAAAGAAGGCGGGATCTTCTGGATGGACAGCCTCGCTATTCCGGCGAATGCGAAGAATGTTGAAGGCGCGCATAAGCTGATTAACTTCCTGCTGCGTCCGGATGTGGCAAAACAGGTCGCAGAGACGATCGGTTACCCGACGCCGAACCTGGCGGCCCGTAAGCTTCTGAAGAAAGAGGTGGCGGAAGATAAGTCGCTCTATCCGGACGAAGCCACCATCAAGAAAGGCGAATGGCAGAACGATGTCGGCGACGCCAGCGCGATTTACGAGTCGTATTACCAGAAGTTAAAGGCGGGACGGTAAGTTTCATTGTGGTGAAAAGGTGGGTGCGCTTCGCTTACCCACCCTACGATCCGGAAATGTAGCGTTACATGGTGGGTGCGCTTCGCTTACCCACCCTACGATCCGGAAATGTGACGTTACATGGTGGGTGCGCTTCGCTTACCCACCCTACGAAAATCGGTTAATGTTCTGTGTAGGGCGGGTAAGCGAAGCGCACCCGCCGTTTCCCTCTGACATCCCTGCCGTCAAAGCCCTTTCAACAGCTTCTCGACATACTCCGGCACCACCTGGCTTGCCAGCCCGTAATGCTTCTCTTCGAACTCGCTGCCGACCTGGCTTGGCTCCAGGTTCAGCTCCACGGTATGCGCGCCCTGAAGCTTCGCTTCATGCACGAATCCGGCTGCCGGATAAACGTGCCCGGAGGTGCCGATGGCGATAAACACATCGGCGCGCGCGAGTGCCTCATAAATACTGTCCATCCCGAGCGGCATCTCGCCGAACCACACCACGTGCGGGCGCAGCGGCGCGGGGAACTGGCAACAGTGGCACTTATCGCCAGGCGTCACGTCGCCCGTCCACTCCAGCACCTGCCCGCTCTGCGAACAGCGCACTTTCAGCAATTCGCCATGCATATGCACCACATTTTTGCTGCCCGCGCGCTCATGCAGGTTATCGATATTCTGGGTGACCAGTAAGAAACGGTCGCCGAGCGCCTCTTCGAGCCGCGCCAGCGCCAGATGCGCCGCGTTAGGCTTGATCTCCGGCTGCTGTAGCTGACGGCGCCGGGCGTTATAAAACTCCTGCACCAGTTGCGGATTGCGCGCGAACCCTTCCGGCGTTGCCACATCCTCCACGCGATGCTCTTCCCACAGGCCGTCAGCGGCGCGGAACGTGCGAATGCCCGATTCCGCCGAGATCCCCGCCCCGGTTAAGACCACTACCACAGGTTTATTCATCACTTCAGGTGTCATAATTCTGTCCCGGAAAAAAATACGCTGGCGCAAGCGCTCGCGCAGCCGACGTTTATTCCTTCGAAACCGGCCCAGCCGGTGCAGACGACGCGATTGCATTTCAACTCCGTGAGCGTGTGAGATGGAGAAAAGCCGCGCCGCGCATACCACCTGCGTCGCCGTGGCGCGCCTGCTCAATACGCGGCACTTTCGCCACGGGCAGCAGATACGCAGGCAGCTTCGCGCTAAGCGCCGTTGTCAGATACGAAAACCCCGACAGCCCGCCGCCGAGCACTACCAGATGCGGGTCCAGCACGGTCAACAGGCTCGCGACACAGGCCGCCAGCAGGTCGGTATAGCGCTCAACATGCGCCTGCGCCTGCGTGTCACCCTGCTGCCAGCGCATGATGATTTGCGGCGCGTCCAGTGATTCATGGTAGAAGTGATGCCAGAGCCATGCAAAGCCCCGACCGGAAAGATAATTCTCAATACAGCCGTGTTGCCCGCAGCCGCAGCGGATGAGTGGGATATCGCGCCCGAGGATCGCAAGCGCGTCCACCGGCAGCCGGATATGCCCGAATTCGCCCGTGATAAAGCTGCGTCCGGTCACCGGTTTGCCATCGACAACCACGCCGCCGCCGACGCCGGTGCCGAGGATAAGCCCCATCACAACAGGATACGCGCTGAACTCATCGTCCCACGCTTCGGAGAGCGCAAAACAGTTGGCGTCGTTATCGATACGCACGTCGCGCCCGAGCCGCGCGCTGAGATCGCGCCTCACCGCCCTGCCGCTGGCGGCGGGCAGATTGGCGGCATACAGCAGGCCGTCGTCCGTTTCCGGGATGCCGGGAATGCCAACGCCGACATACCCCGCGCCGCCAAAGCGGCGGTCAGCCTCTGCCACCAGCGCGCTGATGGCATCGAGAAAGTTCTCGTAGCGGTCATGCGGCGTCGCGACGCGGGTTTGCCATTGCAGACGCCGCGCGTCATCGTATACCCCGAGGGCGATTTTGCTGCCGCCAATGTCAAACCCGTAATACATCCGCCGCTCCCTGAATTATTGTCCGCTCAGTACCCGCGCCGGATCGATGCGGCTCGCGCGCCGTGCCGGATACCAGCTCGCCAGCAGGCTCAGCACCAGCGCCGTCAGCAGCACATAGACCACGTCGAGCGCGTGCAGCTCCGATGGCAGGAAGTCGATAAAATAGATATCGCCGGAGAGGAAATGATGGCCGATCAGTTTTTCAATCCCGTGAATGATAGCGGTCAACTGCCATGACGCCAGCACGCCCACCACCACGCCGCTGACCGAGCCGAGCAGCCCGGCGAGCAGTCCGTACCAGACGAAAATCGCACGGATAAGCCCGTCTTTCGCACCGAGCGTACGCAGCACCGCGATATCGCTGCTTTTATCTTTCACCGCCATCACCAGCGTCGAAACGATGTTAAAGCAGGCGACGCCAATCACCAGCACCATCGCCAGATACATAATCGCGCGGATCATCTGGATATCGCGGTACATGTAGCCGTAGGTGTTGATCCAGCTTTTGATATAGACATAGGCGTCCGTCACCTGACCCGCGTCACGCACCAGTTGATTCGCGTTAAAGACGTCATTCACCTTGATGGCGATGCCCGTGACACTGTCACCGAGGTTCAGATAGCCCTGCGCATCGGCCAGCGGCACCATCGCAAAGCTGTGATCGAGCTGGCCGCTCAGTTGCAGAATACCTGCTACCTGCAAACGCACGCGTTTGGGCTGCAACAGCTTATGGTCGGCGTCAGAATTCGGGATCATGATGGAGAGCCAGTCGCCCTGCTTCACTTTCAGCGCATCCGCAACACCTTTACCGATGATGATTTGCTGTTTGCCCGCCTGAAAACTCTGCCAGGCGTTGTTTTGCACATAATGCGGCAGCGCGCTTAAACGCTGCTCCTGCGCCGGGTCAACGCCTTTCACCTGAATGGCGCGCAGGTTCGCCCCGCTCTCCACCAGCCCGGTAAAGTTGACGTATGGCGCCGCCGCGACGATGCCGTTGACCTTCTCAACGCGCGTCACAACATCCTGCCAGCCGCGCCACGGCTGCTCCACCGGCTCGATTTCACCATGCGGCACGACCGCCAGAATGCGATTGTTCAGCTCACGCTCAAAGCCGTTCATGGCGCTTAAGCCCACAATCAGCACCGCCACGCCAAGCGCGATGCCAATCGTTGAAATAACGGAGATAAGCGACACCATGCCGCTGCGTCTGCGTCCCCGGCTAAAGCGCAGACCAATCAGTAACGATAACGGGGAAGCCATTACGCCCTCCCCATCAGGGTCAGCTCAGGGTTCAGGTGCCCGTCGCGCATCTCCAGCTGGCGTGAAAGCCGCTTCGCCAGTTGCAGATCGTGCGTCACCACCAGAAAGGCGGTGCCCTGGGTTTTATTCAGCTCGCCGAGCAGGTCGAAAATGCTGTCGGCGTTGCGGGCGTCGAGGTTGCCGGTCGGTTCGTCCGCCAGCACCAGCCGCGGGTTATTCACCAGCGCGCGGGCGATAGCGACACGCTGGCGCTCGCCGCCGGAAAGCTCAGACGGACGGTGGTTGCTGCGGTGCGCGAGGCCCACGGCATCCAGCATCGCGAGCGCCCGGCGCTCGGTCTCGGCCTTCGGCGCTTTGCCGATTAACAGCGGCATCGCCACGTTTTCCATCGCGGTGAAATCCGGCAGCAGATGGTGGAACTGGTAGATAAAACCCAACTCGCGGTTACGCAGCTCCGCTTTGGCGGAAGAAGAGAGCGTGCTCAGCGCCCGGCCGCTGAAAATCACGTCGCCGGAAGTGGGCGTATCCAGCCCGCCCAGCAGGTGCAAGAGCGTACTTTTGCCGGAGCCGGAGCTGCCGACAATCGCCATCATTTCGCCCGCGTCGATGCTGAAGCTGACGTTGTGCAACACATCCGTTTGCACTTTGCCTTCCTGGTAGCGTTTGCACAGGTTGTCGCACTGTAACAGCACAGAATTACTCATAACGTAAAGCCTCAGCGGGTTCGGTGGCGGCAGCGCGCCAGGAAGGATAAAGCGTGGACAACAGCGCGACGGCCATCGCCGAGAGCGCAATACCGATGACCTGCCACGGTTCGATAACGACCGGCAGCGCCGCGCCGTCAAGAAACGCGCCAATCACCGGCATCAGATTATTCAACTGGCTGGCAAGGAGCGCGCCCAGCAGCGCGCCAAACAGCGCGCCGATAACGCCCGCGCTTGCCCCCTGCACCATAAACACCGCCATGATCTGACGGCGTGTAAGCCCCTGGGTTTGCAGGATAGCCACCTCGCCCTGCTTCTCCATCACCATCAGCCCGAGCGACGTAATGATGTTAAACGCGGCGACGGCGACAATCAGGCTTAGCAGCAGGCCCATCATGTTTTTCTCCATGCGCACGGCCTGGAACAGCTCGCCTTTACGCTCGCGCCAGTCCTGCCACTGCGTGCCGGGCGGTAACGTCTGCTGGCTCAGCGTATCCACTTTCAGCGGCTCATTCAGCCACAGTCGCCAGCCGGTGATATTTCCTGCCGGGTAGCGCATCAGGCGTGAAGCGTCCTGAATATTGACCAGCATCTGATAGCCATCCACTTCGCTGTTGGCGGCGAAAGTACCGATAACGGTGAAGAGACGCTGGCTCGGCAGGCGGCCCATCGGCGTGAACTGGCTGGCCGACGGCACCATCAGGCGCAGCTGGTCGCCGCGTTTCACGCCAAGCTGGCCCGCAAGCTGCTCACCGAGAATAATGTTGTATTTCCCGGCCGCCAGGGCCTGCTGGTTGACGTTGACCAGATACGGCGTCAGCGGGTCGCGCTGCGCCGGGTCAATCCCCAGCATCACCCCGACCGCCACGCTGCGGGCGCTTTGCAGCACCACATCGCCGGTGGTCAGCGGCGCGATACGGTTAACGCCCTGCAGGTGGAGGCTGTCGGCAGGCAGTTGCTGCGGGTTGACAGAGCCTTTGGATGAACTGATAAGCGCCTGCGGCATCAGCCCGAGAATGTTGTTTTGCAGTTCTCGCTCGAACCCATTCATCACTGAGAGCACAGTCACCAGCGCCAGCACGCCGAGCGTGATGCCGATAGTGGAGAGCCAGGAGACGAAACGGCCGAAGCGGTCTGCTGCACGCCCGCGCATATAGCGCAGGCCGATAAATAACGCGACAGGTTGATACATGAAATCCGTCTTGTACGGTTGCTAATGCAAAGTGATCAACGATAATAAAGCCCAGATCTGATTTATGGAACCACTAACCCACTCTGTCGCCGGGTTTTTATCCCGGACAAGCGGCACAACCGGAGCACGCTTCGCCTTCTATGCCTGAACAATATCGTTACTCTCTGCCCGTCAAAGCGGGCGATCAGCGTCAACTGGGTGAACTGACCGGCGCGGCCTGCGCCGTTGAGGTGGCGGAAATGGCGGAACGCCATGCCGGCCCGCTGGTGCTTATCGCGCCGGATATGCAAACCGCCCTGCGTCTGCACGATGAAATTCAACAATTTACCGAAAGCCTGGTGATGAACCTGGCTGACTGGGAGACGCTGCCGTATGACAGCTTCTCGCCGCATCAGGAGATTATCTCCTCGCGCCTGTCGACGCTCTATCAGCTGCCTGGCATGCAGCGCGGCGTGCTTATCCTGCCGGTGAATACGCTGATGCAGCGCGTCTGTCCGCACAGCTTCCTGCACGGTCACGCGCTGGTGATGCAAAAAGGCCAGCAGCTTTCGCGCGACACTCTGCGCGCGCAGCTGGATCAGGCGGGCTATCGCCATGTGGATCAGGTGATGGCGCATGGCGAATACGCCACCCGCGGCGCGCTGCTCGATCTCTACCCGATGGGTAGCGAACAACCCTACCGCATCGACTTTTTCGACGACGAAATCGACAGCCTGCGGCTGTTTGACGTCGATACCCAGCGCACGCTGGAAGAGGTTGAGGCGATTAACTTGCTGCCGGCGCACGAATTCCCGACCGACAAAGCGGCCATTGAGCTTTTCCGCAGCCAGTGGCGTGACCGTTTCGAGGTCAAGCGTGACCCGGAGCATATCTACCAGCAGGTGAGCAAAGGCACCCTGCCCGCGGGTATTGAATACTGGCAGCCGCTGTTCTTTAGCGAGCCGCTGCCGCCGCTGTTCAGCTATTTCCCGAAAAACACGCTGGTGGTGAGCACGGGCGATCTGGAAGCGAGCGCCGACCGCTTCTGGGCCGATGCCGTGGCGCGCTTTGAGAACCGCGGCGTCGACCCGATGCGCCCGCTGTTGCCGCCGGAAGCGCTCTGGCTGCGCACCGATGAACTTCATGCGCAATTAAAAGCCTGGCCGCGCGTGCAGCTGAAAACCGAGGCGCTGGCCGATAAAGCCGCCAATACCAATCTGGGCTACCAGCCGCTGCCGGATATCGCCGTGCAGGCGCAGCAGAAATCGCCGCTCGACAGCCTGCGCCGTTTTCTGGAGACTTTCACCGGCCCGGTGATTTTCTCGGTGGAAAGCGAGGGCCGCCGCGAGGCGCTCTCGGAACTCCTTTCGCGCATTAAAGTTATGCCGAAGCGCCTTCTGCGGCTTGAAGAGGCGCAGGCGGGTGAGCGCTATCTGAGCATCGGCGCGTCGGAGCGCGGATTTATCGATACCCTGCGCCAGCGCGCGTTTATTTGCGAGAGCGATCTGCTGGGCGAGCGCGTCACGCGCCGTCGCCAGGAGAGCCGCCGCACCATTAACCCGGATACGCTCATCCGCAACCTGGCGGAGCTGCGCCCCGGCCAGCCGGTGGTGCATCTGGAGCATGGCGTGGGCCGCTACGCGGGGCTGACGACGCTTGAGGCAGGCGGCATCACGGCGGAATACCTGATGCTCACCTATGCCAACGACGCGAAGCTCTATGTGCCGGTGTCGTCGCTGCATCTCATCAGCCGCTACGCAGGCGGTGCCGAAGAGAACGCGCCGCTGCACAAGCTTGGCGGCGACGCGTGGTCGAAAGCGCGCCAGAAAGCGGCGGAAAAAGTGCGCGACGTGGCGGCGGAGCTGCTGGATATCTACGCCCAGCGCGCCGCGAAATCCGGTTTCGCCTTTAAGCATGACAAAGAGCAGTATCAGCTCTTCTGCGAAGGGTTTCCGTTTGAAACTACGCCCGATCAGGCGCAGGCGATTAACGCAGTGCTGAGCGATATGTGCCAGCCGCTGGCAATGGATCGTCTGGTGTGCGGCGACGTGGGCTTCGGTAAAACCGAAGTCGCGATGCGCGCGGCGTTCCTGGCGGTCGAGAACAATAAACAGGTGGCGGTGCTGGTGCCGACCACGCTTCTGGCCCAGCAGCATTACGACAACTTCCGCGATCGCTTCGCCAACTGGCCGGTGCGCATTGAGTTACTGTCGCGCTTTCGCAGCGCCAAAGAGCAGGCGCAGGTGCTGGAACAGGCCGCTGAAGGCAAAGTCGATATTCTTATCGGCACCCACAAGCTGTTGCAGAGCGACGTCAAAATGAAAGATCTCGGTCTTTTGATCGTCGATGAAGAACACCGCTTCGGGGTGCGCCACAAAGAGCGCATTAAAGCGATGCGCGCCGATGTGGATATTCTGACGCTCACCGCGACGCCTATTCCGCGCACGCTGAACATGGCGATGAGCGGCATGCGTGACCTGTCGATTATCGCCACGCCGCCCGCGCGTCGTCTGGCGGTGAAAACCTTCGTGCGCGAGTATGACAATCTGGTAGTGCGCGAGGCCATCCTGCGTGAAGTGCTGCGCGGTGGTCAGGTCTATTACCTCTACAATGATGTCGAGAATATCCAGAAGGCCGCCGAGCGGCTGGCGAATCTGGTGCCGGAGGCGCGCATCGCCATCGGTCACGGCCAGATGCGCGAGCGCGAGCTTGAACGGGTGATGAACGATTTCCATCACCAGCGCTTTAACGTGCTGGTGTGCACCACGATCATCGAAACCGGCATCGATATTCCGACCGCCAATACCATTATCATCGAGCGCGCCGATCATTTTGGTCTCGCACAGTTGCACCAGCTGCGCGGCCGCGTCGGACGTTCGCATCATCAGGCGTATGCATGGCTGCTGACGCCGCCACCGAAGGCGATGACCACCGACGCGCAGAAGCGTCTGGAGGCGATCGCGTCGCTGGAAGATCTCGGCGCGGGCTTTGCGCTGGCGACGCACGATCTGGAGATTCGCGGCGCGGGCGAGCTGCTGGGTGAAGATCAGAGCGGACAGATGGAAACCATCGGCTTCTCGCTCTATATGGAGCTTCTGGAAAACGCGGTGGACGCGCTGAAAGCCGGGCGCGAGCCGTCGCTTGAAGATCTCACCAGTCAGCAGACGGAAGTGGAGCTGCGGATGCCGTCGCTACTGCCGGAGGCGTTTATCCCGGATGTGAACACGCGCCTGTCGTTCTATAAGCGCATCGCCAGCGCCAAAAAAGAGCAGGAGCTTGAAGAGATCAAAGTGGAGCTTATCGACCGCTTTGGCCTGCTGCCGGACCCGGCGCGCAATCTGCTGGATATCGCGGCCCTGCGCCAGCAGGCGCAGAAGCTTGGCGTGCGTAAAATTGAGGCTAACGAGAAAGGCGGCACCATTGAGTTTGCCGAGAAAAATCATGTCGATCCGGGCTGGCTTATCGGCCTGCTGCAAAAAGAGCCACAGCATTACCGCCTTGACGGGCCGACGCGCCTGAAATTTTTCCGCGAGCTGGAAGAGCGGAAAACCCGAATGGAATGGGTGCGTCAGTTTATGGCGCAACTCGCCGAACACTCGCTGCCTTAAATCCTTGACGCCCCCGCGCGGGGCGTAACTTTACAATCCTTTGCAATCGTCCAGGGTTTCCCTGGACGAAGCCCCGCCATACTTCTCTCTTTATCTATGTATTACAAAAACTTCTCCGCCTTTGGGATCTGTAAATGAAAAGAGAACACGCGCGTTTTTCTCGCTGGCTGTCATGGCTGGCGCTTGTCGCTGGCATGACGTTTGGCGCAAGCCAGGCGCTGGCGAATACTTACCCTCTCCCCGCACCAGGCAGCCGGTTGATTGGCGAAACCCTCTACCACACGGTGGCGGACGACGGCGGCTCGCTGGAGGCGATCGCCAAACGCTATAACGTCGGCTTTCTGGCGTTGTTGCAGGCCAATCCCGGCGTTGATCCGTATGTACCGCGCGCGGGTAGCGTGCTGACCATTCCGCGCCAGATGCTGCTGCCGGATGCCCCGCGCGAAGGCATTCTGATCAATCTTGCCGAGCTGCGGCTCTACTATTTTGCGCCGGGCGAGAACACAGTGACCGTCTACCCGATTGGCATCGGCCAGCTTGACGGCGACACGCTCACGCCAACCATGCAGACCACGGTATCGCAAAAGCGCGCCAACCCGACCTGGACGCCGACGGCCAATATTCGCGCACGTTATAAAGCACAAGGGATCGATTTACCGGCCGTGATGCCTGCCGGGCCGGACAACCCGATGGGCCACCACGCCATACGCCTTGCAGCTTACGGCGGCGTCTATCTGCTGCACGGCACGAATGCGGATTTCGGTATCGGTATGCGCGTCAGCTCGGGCTGTATCCGTCTGCGCGATGACGACATCAAACACTTGTTCAGCGCAGTGCCGGTCGGCACGCGCGTCAATATCATCAACGCGCCGGTGAAAGCGTCTGTCGAGCCGGACGGGCGTCGGTTTGTTGAAGTCCATCAGCCGCTCTCAAAGCGCATTGAGGATGACCCGAAAACGCTGCCGATAACTCTTAACGCGACGCTCAAAACTTTTGAAGCCGCAGAGCAAACCGACCGAGAGGTGATGGAACAGGCGCTGCGATTGCGCTCCGGCATACCGGTTAACGTCACTGCTCACCCGCCAGCGCCTGCCAGCGACGCCATCTGAAACAAAAAAGGCCCTGTCCGGAGACAGGGCCTTTTAACAGGTGATCTTGACGGCTTATTTATAGATGACGGCGGTGCCGTGCAGATTATTCGGGCCGTTAACAGAGGTGATACGGAACGATTTTGCGCCCATATCGTCAGCTTTCTGCGCAAGCTCGGCTTCCAGCGAAGACAGATTAGTCCCTGCGGTCGCAGAGATGGTGCCCGCTTTTTGTTGGCCTGCCGGGGTGGACTGCACCTCAACGGCAGCGACGCTTGCAAACGACAACGAACTCAGTACAGCGGCGGCGAACAATGCTTTAACGGTTTTCATGTGGGTACCCTTTCTTTTGTAATGCGGATTTAGTTACGTGGTCGTTAATATTTATTTAATTAACGATCGATAGATAAATAATAGTTGTGATCTGCATCACGTGTCAATATAATTTTTAACGATCGTTATTTTAATCACTTAAACGCCTGTCACGTCGCCTGTGGCGCACCTGCAGCGCGGTTTTGCTGGTACTGCGGGGGCAAAAAGGGGTATTTTGGGGGCAGGTTTACATAAAGAGGTTAAACGGCACTATGACTACAGAAGCCCACAGTGGCGCTAAAAAAAGCCGTGGCCGACCAAAAGTGTTCGACAGGGAAGCGGCGCTTGATAAGGCCATGGCACTATTCTGGCAACACGGATACGAAGCGACGTCACTTGCGCACCTGGTCGAAGCGACTGGCGCCAAGGCGCCCACGCTGTATGCGGAGTTCACCAATAAAGAGGGCTTGTTCCGGGCTGTGCTCGATCGCTATATCGCGCGTTTCGCACAGCAGCAGGAAACCCTGCTGTTTCACGCCGAAAAACGCGTCGACGAAGCGCTGCATGATTATCTGTGCGCGGTGGCACGCTGCTTCGCCAGCAAAGAGACGCCCGCTGGCTGTTTTATGGTGACCACCTCCGCTGCGCTGGCCGCCTCGTCAGAGGAGATCGCCGCCACGCTGAAAGCGCGTAATACGCAACGTGAGGCCATTTTGCTGCGGTTCTTCAGTGAACGTCAGGCGCAAAAGGAAATCCCGGAAAACTGCAATTTGCCTGCGCTGGTGCGCTTTATCAGTTGCCTGGTCCATGGTATGTCTGTCAGTGCCCGTGAGGGCGCGACGCAGGAAGAATTAATTGAGATCGTGAATATGACTATGCGGTTGTGGCCGCATCTGCTGTAAAGCAATTCTCTCCCTTCGTGAGCGGTGCCCGCCGCTCACCCTTCACATATAACCGCGATGAATACCTTATTCCTTCTGGATCTCTTTTCTGGACGATCATTAATAGGTAAAAACTGGCAAATATATCCTCCAGAGTAGCTACTCTTTTACCGTTAAAGAAATGATTATTCGTGTGCTAATTAATTAGCACCACCAATTATTAGAACAGGAGCGATTTACGTCATGAAGACGGGGCCGTGCAGGGACGAGGACGTTTTTCCACACAGTATCCGTGGTGTATTGAGTTTCACAGATGGACGACACGAGACGCTTTTTGGCTATACACCTACAGAAGGAAGATGAACATGGCTTTGCTATTACCATTATTTAAGGTGTTAATAGTAATAACATTGTTATTTGGCCTTTGGTTGTTCTGCGGTGGTTCTATTCTTTTTGCGTTTCTCTCAGTGCTGATCACTGGTTTTATCTTATTCAGACAACACAATGCTATGTAATGGTTTTCCGACGCTCATACCTGCATTTTGTCAGGTATGAGCGTTTTCCTGTCAGGTTTTCTGGTTGTTATTCACCTGCAAAAAACCAAAAAAAAGCCCCTCCGCCTGAGTGCAAGAGGGGCAATAATGATGTGAAGCTATTTTATTTTCAGGTTTTCTGATTCAGAACCAGCTGTCCGTTGCTGTCCAGCGGGATACGGCTACCCGGGTCGTTATCCATACGGATTTTGCCCTGCTCTTCCCCGATACGGTATGTCACATCGTAACCCAGCATTTTCTCTGATTTGTCATACACCGTTTTGCAGCGCTGCTGCGTTGTGGTGTAGGTATCGCCTTCCTGCAGGTGGCCCTGGATCTGGTTACCCGCATAACCACCGCCGAGCGCCCCCACGACCGTCGCGACGTCTCTGCCGCGTCCGCCGCCAAACTGATGGCCGATAACGCCGCCTGCAACCGCACCCAGTACCGAGCCGGTCAGGCGATTTTCATCCTGAACCGGACGGCGATGCGTGACAGTGACGTTACGGCACTCCTGACGCGGCGTTTTCACCGTCTCTTTGATAGGGGTGGCAGAAACCACCTGGGCATATTTTGGCGAAGTGCTGAAAACATTCAGACTGGCCACCGCCGCTACGCCCAGCGCAGCTGCTACCCCGATACCAATACCCGCTAACATTGATTTATTCACAGGAATTCCTCCCGGCTGTGCAATTAGTAACAATTTTGCAATTAAGGCCACAGAGTGGATATCGGAAAACGACTCAAAAAACAGGATAACGTGGGGTGGATCAGCGGATTGAGAGTTGTCTGAGGGGAAATATGACGGAAACAAAATGACATCCGCCCCTGTATGACAGAGGCGGAGACTGAGCTTAGTGCAGCTTGAGGCGCGGTCGGATCACGCGGTTAATGCTGCCTACCAGCATCATCAGCCCGGTTTTAAAGTAACCGTGCAGCGCAATCTGGTGCATGCGGTACAGCGAGATGTAGACAAAGCGCGCGATGCGCCCTTCAATCATCATTGAGCCGCGCATCAGGTTACCCATCAGGCTGCCGACAGTCGAGAATTTCGACAGTGACACCAGCGAGCCTTTGTCTTTGTAGACATACGGCTTAAGCGGCTTGCCTTTGATCTGCGCCAGGATGTTATCCAGCGCGCAGGAAGCCATCTGGTGCGCGGCCTGGGCGCGCGGCGGGACGAAACCGCCCTCCGGGCGCGGGCAGGAGGCGCAATCGCCAATGGCGAAGATATCCGGGTCGCGCGTGGTTTGCAGCGTCTGCTCCACCACCAGCTGATTGATACGGTTGGTTTCCAGACCGCCAATCTCTTTCATGAAATCCGGCGCTTTGATGCCCGCCGCCCAGACCATCAGGTCAGCCTGAATAAATTCGCCGTCTTTGGTGTTAAGCCCATCTTCCTGCGCGCTGGTCACCATGGTATTGGTGAGCACGCGCACGCCGAGTTTGGTCAGCTCATTATGCGCCGCACTGGAGATGCGCGGCGGCAGCGCAGGCAGAATACGTTCGCCCGCTTCCACCAGCGTCACGTTCAGCGCTTCGTTGGTCAGCCCTTTGTAACCGTAGCTGTGCAGCTGTTTCACCGCGTTATGCAGCTCAGCGGAAAGCTCAACGCCCGTCGCGCCGCCACCGACAATCGCGATGTTGACTTTGCCGTTAGCGCCCAGGTTAGCGGAATATTTCAGGAACAGGTTAAGCATTTCCTGATGGAAACGGCGCGCCTGATGCGGGTTGTCGAGGAAGATGCAGTGATCTTTCACGCCCGGCGTGTTGAAGTCGTTGGAAGTACTGCCGAGCGCCATGACCAGCGTGTCATACGGCACTTTACGCTCGGCCACCAGCAGCTCGCCTTTTTCATCACGCAGTTCAGCAAGCGTAATGGTTTTGGCTTCGCGGTTGATATCCACCACCGAACCGAGCTGGAACTGGAAACCGTGGTTGCGCGCGTGCGCCAGATAGCTCAGCGCGTCGACGCCTTCATCCAGCGAACCGGTTGCCACTTCATGCAGCAGCGGCTTCCACAGGTGACTATGGTTGCGATCCACCAGCGTGACTTTCGCTTTTTTGCCACGGCCCAGTTTGTGACCGAGCTGCGTTGCGAGCTCCAGTCCGCCGGCACCGCCGCCCACGATAACGATCTTTCTTAATGGCGTAGTCAACGTGACCCCCTTAAAGTGTTTAACTAATTGTTAATTCAAAGTTATTAAAAATAGCTTTTAATTAACAATAGTTTAGCAACCCGGCTCACAACAGATATGAGCATAACATGAACGGTGCATTGGTCATACCAAATTTGATGTGCATCAATTTTTATGCATTAAAGTTAAACAAAAACGGGCCAGCGTTTGGCTGACCCGTTTGTTCGGTAAAGCAAAATGTCGGCGTGACGTCGGGATTACCCCAACGCTTTAAACGCCTTAATACGCTGAAGGTGAGGCGAGATATTTTTGAATTTATGCGTCTGCTCTTCATCCCAGACGATTTCATAATACTGATGCAGCAGCTCGGCGGAACGCTGGCTGTCGAGCGCTTCATCCTCACGCGAGAGAATCACGAGGCAGCGATCGCGGTTTTTCTCGCGGAAGTTCTCAACGCATTTAGTGGCGATATCGAGATACTCCTCCGGCCGGTCGATTTTCCCTTCCATGTTTTCATACGGAAACAGGTTCGGGTTGAAAATCACCTGCCGGATGTCGCACAAAAAGCCGATGCGCTCAGCCCAGAATCCGCCGAGCCCCACACCGCAGATGAGCGGGCGGTCATCGACATTCAGTTGCAGCATTTTGTCCACTTCACGCAGCAGATGCTGCATGTCATGTTTCGGGTGACGCGTGCTGTAGCTGATAAGCCGCACATCCGGGTCGATAAACTGCAGTTGCAGCACTTTCTCGTGGTTACCCGGACTGTTTGAATCGAAACCGTGTAAGTAGATTATCATCGCATTCTCATCCCAGCGTAGCAGCTTCAGGGCAGCGTTATTGCCCCGCCTTGTGCGTCTGCCAGCGCTCATGCAGCGCGGTAAGCTCCCCGCTTACCTGCTTCCAGCGCGCCGACGCCATCAGTTCCTGACGCGTAATTACACCTTTATGATACAAACGTGTAACACGCTCTGCTTTGATCGGTGACAGGTTATCAAGAACGCTTACGGCACCCTTACGATTATTACAGACAAGGATCATATCGCAACCGGCATCCAGCGCCGCCTGGCCGCGCTCCGCGTAGCTTCCGAGGATAGCCGCGCCTTCCATCGACAGATCGTCTGAGAAAATCACGCCGTCAAAACCGAGCTCCTTGCGCAGCACCTGCTTAAGCCAGTAAGGCGAACCGCTGGCTGGCAGCGGATCGACGTCGCTATAGACGACGTGTGCCGGCATCACCGCATCAAGCATGTTGTAACTAATCAGCTCGCGAAACGGCAGCATATCGTGGCGGCGGATTTCCGCGGCCGGACGCGGGTCGCGCGGCGTCTCTTTATGGGAATCGGCGCTGACGGCACCGTGACCGGGGAAGTGTTTGCCCGTCGCTTTCATTCCCGCGCTCTGCATGCCGGTAATGAAACGCTTCGCCATCGCCAGCACGTTTTCAGGCTCTTCGTGGAAGGAACGCTCGCCAATCGCGGCGCTGAGATGCCCGACATCCAGCACCGGCGCAAAGCTGATATCGATATCCATCGCGATCATTTCACACGCCATCAGCCAGCCGGCTTCTTCCGCCAGTTTGCCACCGGCGTCCATTCCCAGCAGCGCGGCGAAACTTTGTGCCGCTGGCAGACGCGTAAAGCCCTCGCGAAAACGCTGTACGCGTCCGCCCTCCTGGTCTACGGCAATCACCAGATGATTGCGGGCGCTTGAGCGGATCTGGCGGACCAGTTCACGCAGTTGCTCTGGATCGTGATAGTTGCGGGTAAAGAGGATAAGCCCTCCCACCAACGGATGCGCGAGGATTTCACGCTCTTCGGCATCAAGCTCAAAGCCTTCCACATCCAGCATGACCGGACCCATGTTTTTCTCCCTTCGTGTTAACGCGTTTGCAGCTGGCGCCAGGCCTCGTCTGCAAGTGTGATAAATGTGCGGTCGCCGGTTTCCTGATAGCGGCGCTCGTACCAGCCCGCCATCAGCAACCCGCTCCACGGCATCCAGCGCGCCACCTGACGGCGCAGTTGCGTCTCGTCGATAGCCGCGCGATGCGCATAATCGGTAATCAGCGCCTGCCGCGTCTCATCATTGAGCCAGACGCACGCGAGCTCCAGCGCCACGTCGCCGTCACCGGCGTATTCCCAGTCAATAAGCATGAGTCTGTTTGACTGCCAGACCAGATTGCCGGGATGCACGTCCATATGCAGCGGCGCGAGGCGCAGCGGACGGGGCTCGCCCGTGCGACGTAACCGGTGCAACAGTCGCAGCCAGAAGCGCGTGCGGCGCGACGGCGCGCTTTGCTGCCAGTCGCGCCGCAGAAGCGGCATCAGCTCGATGCGCCAGCCAAAACGCGGCTGCTGGTGCAGATGATACAGTAGCGCACCCAGTTGCGGCACCGGTGGCAGCGCATCCCGGATCTCACCGGGTAAAAACGTGACCGCCAGCCAGCCGTTAACGCAACAGCGCGGACGCGGCGCGAGCGTTGCCGGCAGCCGTTTCAGCGCGCGGTACTGACGCGGGCTACGGGCACGGCTTTGGCGTAGATCCCGGCGCGCCACCAGCGTTTCATCATCAACGACCACCTGCCAGGCACCGTTGCTGAGACCGGGTAGCGCGCAAACGACACCGGCGGCCGAAGCCGCCGGGAAACTCTGCGCTAAGAACCCTTCCAGGTTCAGATTATTGGGTTTGCTGAACGGCACCTTTACCTGACCAGATAATTTCGCCGGTCTGTACCAGCATCAGCTGCATTTGCAGCGTAGGCGCATTCACATTACCGCTGGCGTTGGCATACAGCACATACTGCGCGCCCACGTTGCGGGCGATACCGATGGCTTTGCTGCGTGAGCCCAGGCTGTCCTGCGGCGAAAGCCCCAGTTGCTGTTTCGCCATGGAGAGCTGCTGTGCGGAGACCAGCGTGAATTTACCGTTATTCGCCAGCGCGCCGCGCAGGGCTTCGGTGGCCGGGCCGGTTTGCATTGAACCGTTGGTGCGGTTGTTTACGCTATCGACCAGCAGCACGCTGCCTGCATTCACCCCGTCAGCCTGCAACATTTTGCCGACCATCGGTGCCATCGCGCTGTTCCAGTCATAGGTACGCGCTTTTGGCTCAGGCGTTGCGTTTTCAGGCTGATGTTCAATCGGGCCAGGCTGCGCCGGAATCGACGGCACGGACGGCACGGTCGGTACCGGCTGCGTCGGTTGTGGTACAGGCTGCGTGGGTTGCTGCGTGCCTGGCTGCGCTTCTTCGACCGGTGCCGGTTTTTGCTCGCCGGGCAAAATACAGCCCGACAGCGCCAGGGCGACGGTCGCCAGCAGCGCATAGCGATACATTCTGTTCAACATTTCCCCCTTCAGAGATAGAGATAAAGACGGGCTTTCCGTGCCGCCAGATAATCAGTCTGACTGGTCACCGTTACGCGTCCCTGGGCCGGGATAACGACTGTCTGCGGGACTTCCAGCGGCTGTCCTTCCAGCCCACGGGCGTCATACCAGTAAAAGCGGTAGTGCACGGTAACGGGCGCGTCTTTGTTATTGTAAATGGTCGCGGCGGCGACAGGCTTGCCGTTTTGCAAAGAAAAGTCTGGTTTTTCAGCGGTGATGCCCGCTGCCAGCACGCTGGATTCCATGACAATGGCCTGCTCATCGCCGACGGGAATGGTCGGCGTGGAACGGCACCCCGCCATCAGCAGAGCGGCCAGCAACCAGCCTGTGCGTACGCGTGCCATCTCAGAGACCTTTATGCGCAAGCATTGGCCCCAGCGCACGGCCGCCGACCAGATGCATATGGATGTGGTAGACCTCCTGCCCGCCATGACGATTGCAGTTCATGATAAGGCGATAGCCGTCTTCGGCGATGCCTTCCTGCTGCGCGATTTTCGCCGCGACAGTAAAAAGACGCCCCAGCGCCTGTTCGTGTTCCGCCGTGACGTCATTGACCGTCGGCACCAGCACATTCGGGACGATTAAAATATGGGTCGGGGCCTGGGGAGAAATATCGCGAAACGCGGTGACAAGCTCATCCTGATAGACGATGTCGGCGGGGATCTCGCGACGAATAATTTTGCTGAAAATGGTTTCTTCGGCCATGGTTTTTTTCCTTCTTGGATAAACGTTAAGAGTATGAGCGAGATAATCGCATCCTTTCAACCTTTGCCCCGTTTTTTCTTTATAAAGCGGATATTTATAGCGCGCTGCACGCGACTCCTGATGCCGCTGCGCCTGACAGTTATTCCGCCCTGCTTACGCATGAGTTTGTAACGCCTCTTACATTTGTTTACAGCGCAAAGACAAATGATTATATTTCTCATTCTTATTGACAGCGGAACGTTGTTTTAGTCTGCGAACATTTTCCATCAGGACGGGAAGCCTGGGGAGAGCATCGTATGACAACAGCCTGATGCACAGCATCATTTTCTTATTTTAAGGGCAACACATGGCTAAGCATGCACTCCGTCAGGGCGTCGTTCCGGCGTCTTCCCTTCCCTCTTTGCTCGCGCTCAGTATCGCCAGCGCGCTGGCGGTGCCCGCGGTTTACGCAGCGCCTGCCGCCAGCGACACGATAGTGGTCGATGCCGCCGCCGATAGCGGCACGCCTGACGAGTCACAGGATTACAGCGTCAAAACCACCACGTCCGGTACCAAAATGCTGCTGGTGCCGCGTGATATTCCGCAGTCGGTCAGCGTCATTAGCCAGCAGCGCATGCAGGATCAGCAGTTAACGACTATTGAAGATGTGCTGGAAAACACCACAGGCGTGACTGCCTCGCGCATCGACACCAGCCGGACCAACTTTTTCGCACGCGGTTTTTACATCAGCAATTTCGCCTATGAAGATATGCCGACGTTTCTTGATAACCGCTGGAACTTTGGCGACACCGCGGGCGACACGGCGATTTACGACAAAATCGAGATCGTGCGCGGCGCGGCCGGACTGATGAGCGGCACCGGCAACCCGTCGGCGTATGTGAATATGGTGCGTAAACATGCTGACAGCCAGACGTTTAAAGGCAACGTCTCTGCCACTTATGGCAGCTGGGACAAACAACGCTACGTGATGGATGTGCAGTCGCCGCTGGTGGAGTCCGGTAAAGTTCGCGGGCGCGTGGTCGCCGGTTATCAGGATAACGACAGCTTCGTTGAGCGTAACCATTACCGCAAAAAATTCATTTATGGCGTCGTGGATGCCGACATCACCGAGTCAACGCTGCTGTCACTCGGCTATGACTATCAGAAAAGCGAAGAAGACAGCCCGACCTGGGGCGGATTCCCTTCGCTTTACAGCGACGGCAGCCGGACGCATTTCCGCCGCGGTTTTAATACCGCCGCCGACTGGGCCTACTCCGATCTCGATTCCACCAAAATTTTCGCCAACCTGACGCAGCGCTTTAATAATGGCTGGGAGGCGAAAGTGAACGCGATGCACGCCGAAACCAATTTCGATAACCGCATGATGTATATCGACGGTTTCCCGGATAAAACCACCGGTCGCTACAATGCCGCGATCTGGCAGGGCGCGTGGGGCGGCTGGAACGTGGGCGAGCGTAAGCAGGATTCGGTCGACGCCTTCGTGCGCGGCGGCTACGAGCTGGCGGGACGTCAGCATGAAATGATGTTTGGCGGCAGCTACAGCCGCCAGCGCAACAATTATGATAATTCATATCCGGTGAATGATAATTCCGGCCTGATGGATGTCGGAAATATTCACGATTATGACGGCAACACGGTGGCGAACCCGACGTGGTCCAGCTTTGCGCTTTACCAGCGCGACGTGATTCGTCAGAAATCCATTTACGCCGCCACGCGCCTCTCGCTTGCCGATCCGCTGCATCTGATTCTGGGCGCGCGCTACACCGAGTGGAACGCAAAATACAATCTGGAGCGCAAGCCGGATGAAATTCGTCGCAGCAAAGCGGATGACGTGACGCCTTACGCGGGCCTGATTTACGATATCGACGATACGTGGTCGGCGTATGCCAGCTATACCTCTATCTTCCAGCCGAGCGGTCAGCGCGATGTAAACAGCGAGTTCCTCGATCCGACCACCGGTAAAGCCTATGAAGCCGGGCTCAAAGCCGACTGGTTTAACACCCGTCTGACGGCCTCGCTCGCGGTGTTCCGCATCGAGCAGGATAACGTGGCGTTGAACACCGGTGTGATCATCCCTGGCTCCGGCGGGCAGACGGCTTATAAATCCGTTGATGGCACCGTCAGTAAAGGGGTTGAGCTTGAGCTGAACGGCGCGCTGACCGATAACTGGCAGCTGACCTTCGGTGCGAGCCGCTATGTGGCCGAAGCGGGCGATGGCGTGGCCGTCAACCCGGACCAGCCGCGCACCACCATGAAATTGTTTACCCGTTATCAGTTGCCGACGCTGCCCGCATTGACCGTGGGCGGCGGCGCGCGCTGGCAGACCAAAACCTGGCAGGATATCGCAGGGCCGAATGGCGACACGCGCATTTCCCAGAACGGCTATACCGTGGTGGATCTGTTCACGCGCTACCAGGCGACCAAAAATCTTGCGGTACAGGCGAACCTGAACAACGTCTTCGATAAAGTGTATTACGATTATCTGGGCACGTATGGCGTCTACGGCGCGCCGCGCAACTTCTCCGTGACGGCGAGCTACAGCTTCTGACATTTATTACTACGAACAAAAGGGAGCCTGATGGCTCCCTTTTTTATTCCCTGATTAACGTCTGCCGCGATCCAGGTTTATCGATGCTATCCCTGTGCGCTCTCATCTTTACCCTTATGACAGACGTAAAAAAGGGAGGCTTACGCCTCCCTCTTTTTATCTCCCCGTCAGCCAGGATTAGCTGTTACGGATGTACTCATCCATTTCGGTTTTCAGGTTATCGGATTTAGTCCCGAAAATCGCCTGAACGCCGGAGCCTGCGACAACCACGCCCGCAGCACCCAGTTTCTTCAGGCCAGCCTGATCCACTTTCGCCACGTCAGCCACGCTTACGCGCAGACGAGTGATACAGGCGTCAAGGTTAGTGATGTTCTCTTTACCACCAAACGCAGCCACCAGAGCCGGCGCCATTTCGCTGGTGCCAGCGGCTTTGGCGTCTTCGGTCGCGTCTTCACGGCCCGGGGTTTTCAGATCCAGCGCTTTGATAAGCACACGGAAGATGGTGTAGTAAACCACCGCGTAACCCGCGCCCACAATCGGGAACAGCCACAGTTTGCTGCTGTTACCGGACAGAACGATGAAGTCGATCAGGCCGTGGGAGAAGGACGTACCGTCACGCATACCCAGAAGGATACAGATCGGGAAAGCCAGACCTGCCAGAATCGCGTGGATAACGTACAGGATCGGTGCCACGAACATGAAGGAGAACTCGATCGGCTCGGTGATACCGGTCAGGAACGAGGTCAGCGCCGCGGAGATCATGATACCGCCAACTTTGGCGCGGTTTTCCGGTTTAGCCGAATGCCAGATAGCGATGGCAGCAGCCGGCAGACCGTACATTTTGAACAGGAAGCCGCCAGAGAGTTTGCCCGCGGTCGGGTCGCCCGCCATGTAGCGCGGTATATCGCCGTGGAACACCTGACCTGCCGCGTTGGTGAATTCGCCGATCTGCATCTGGAAAGGTACGTTCCAGATATGGTGCAGACCAAAGGGCACCAGGCAGCGTTCGATGAAGCCGTAGATACCAAACGCGACAACCGGGTTCTGGTAAGCCGCCCACTGAGAGAACGTCTGGATAGCGGAACCAATCGGCGGCCAAATGAAGGACAGGATAACGCCGGTGAAGATCGCCGCCAGACCAGAGATGATCGGCACGAAGCGTTTACCGGCGAAGAAGCCCAGATACTCAGGAAGCTTAATGCGGTAGAAACGGTTGAACATATAGGCTGCAATCGCACCCGAGATGATCCCGCCAAGCACACCGGTATCTGCCAGGTGTTTCGCCGCGATTTCGTCCGGTGGGAGATGCAGAACCAGTGGTGCAACGACTGCCATGGTTTTCACCATGATGCCGTAAGCCACCACAGCGGCCAGCGCAGAAACGCCGTCGTTATTGGTGAAGCCCAGCGCAACACCGATAGCGAAAATAAGCGGCATGTTGGCGAAAACCGATCCGCCCGCTTCCGCCATAACGTGGGAAACCACGGCTGGCAGCCAGCTGAAGTTTGCAGAACCGACGCCCAGCAGGATACCTGCGATAGGCAGTACGGAGACTGGCAGCATCAGCGATTTACCCACCTTCTGCAGGTTAGCAAATGCATTCTTAAACATAATTGAGAGTGCTCCTGAGTATTTGTGCTTTTTTTACGCGTTTCACGCATCAGCCCGGGGGAGAAACGGGCCATAAACAGGGCATCTGAGCGCCCTTTATTTATTACGCAGAGTAAAATAAATCACGCGATCTTTGTTTGACGGCTATCACGTTTCAAACAAGCCCTGGGCAAAAACTTGCGATTCTTTACATTAAGTGTTTCAGGATGTTTATAAAACGCCGTTCACCGCCCGAATTTCGGCGGTGAACTTTACTCGCTTTGTCCATTAATTACGAGCTTTAAAATAACTCAGATTTTCAGGCAGATTGCAGCGTGGCGAGGTCGATATGAAAAAGCGTGGAGAAGTTGCGGGTAGTGGTTTCAGCAAGCGTTTCCAGGCTCACGCCCTTAAGTACCGCCATATATTCCGCCACATCGCGCACCATCGCTGGCTGATTCTCTTTACCGCGATGCGGAACCGGCGCCAGGTACGGCGAGTCGGTTTCCACCAGTATCCGGTCGAGCGGAACATAGCGCGCGGCCTCGCGGATCTGCTCCGCATTGCGGAAGGTCACAATGCCGGAAAAGGAGATGTAAAAACCCAGATCCAGAAGTTTACCCGCCGTCTCTTTGTCTTCCGTAAAACAGTGTAGTACGCCTGAACAGTCCGTCACTTTTTCTTCGCGCAGGATAGCGAGCGTATCTTCGCGGGCATCTCGCGTATGAACGATAACGGGCTTGTTCAGCTCGCGGCCGATGCGAATGTGATGGCGGAAGGATTCCTGCTGGCGGGCTTTAGTTTCCGGCATGTAGTAGTAATCAAGGCCCGTTTCGCCCATCGCAACCACGCGCGGATCGGCGGCCAGACGACGAAGCTCCTCCACATCGTACGCTTCGTCCTGATTGAGCGGATGCACGCCGCAGGAGTAAGCCACATTGTCACGCTCGCCGATAAGCTCGCGCATCGTTTTATAGCCCGGCAGCGTCGTGGCGACTGCCAGCAAATATTTCACGTCGCGTGCGGCGGCTTTCGCCAGCACGTCATCCACATCTTTATGCAGAGACTGATAATCCAGGCCATCAAGATGGCAGTGTGAGTCGACTAAAAACATAACGTCTCTCTCAGAGGTGATAAGAAGGAAGCACCGCGTCAGGGCGCATATAGCGCTCCCAGGTGAGTAACAGTTCGGTGAGCAGCAGTTCGCGATTGACGGCTGCGACATTGAGCAGCCTGTCGCGACAGCGGAACAGAGAATCGAGCATCGCCTGAATGACGGCAGGTGAAAACCGTTGCGCCAGTTGCGACACCAGCACCGGGTAATCGGTATTGACCAGCGCGCTCTGCGCTCCGTGTCGCCACTTCAGCGCGTCCATCAGAAACGCGGCCAGCCAGTGCAGACGAAATGGTGCCTGTTCATGATTAAGTGCAGGCAACAGAGAGAGCCAGTCGCCGCTCGTCAGCGCCGCTGTCATTTTATCGCCAAGCGCCACGCGCTGCTGCCATTGCTCCGGCTGGAGCAGCTCAAGCGCGGCGGCGGGCGCACCGCCGGTAAGACGCAGCGCGGCGTTGATACGCGACGGCTCCGCCTGCGTCTCGCGCACAAGCCAGGCCTCAGCGTAGCGCGTGTCGGGCGGTGCGAGATGCCAGCTAAAACAGCGGCTGCGAAGCGTTGCGGGCAGCTGCTCCGGCACGCGGCAGCCCAGCAAAAACCAGGTGTTTTCCGGCGGCTCTTCCAGCGTTTTCAAAAGCGCATTCGCCGCCGCTTCGGTCAGCTGCGCCGCCTCTTTGATCCAGACCACTTTGGCGCCGCCGAGCCGCGCGCGATCGTAGAGCTTTTCGCTGATGTCGCGGATAGCGTCGATGCCGAGCGTCGATTTGCCCTTCTCCGGCTCCGCCAGATAATAATCCGGGTGCGTGCCCGCCTGCATCAGCTGGCAGGCGCGGCACTCGCCGCAGCTTTTCTGGCCCTGCGGCTGCTGACACATGCGCCAGCGGCTCAGCGCGTAAATCAGCGCGTCGTCGCCCATGCCGGGCAGCGCGTGGATCAATACCGCATGGTGTCCCCTGCCGGCCTGCCAGTTGCCGACCAGATGTTCAAACGAGGGGCGCAGCCACGGATACCATTTCATTATTGCTGCTCCTGCACCCAGCGCGTCACCGTCGCACGAATATCGTGACTGACTGCCTCCAGCGGCTGGCAGGCGTCAATCGTGATGATGCGCGGATCGGCGGCGGCCAGTTCAAGATAGCGGGCGCGAGTGCGATTAAAGAAGTCGAGCGACTCTTGCTCGATACGATCGAGCTCACCGCGCGCGCGGGCGCGTTCAAGCCCGATGCGCGGATCGACATCCAGATAAAGCGTCAGATCGGGGGCGAAATCGCCGAGCACCGCCTGACGTAGTGTCGCCAGCAGCTGTCGGTCGATACCGCGCCCGCCGCCCTGATAGGCCTGCGTTGAGAGGTCATGACGATCGCCGATAACCCATTCGCCACGCGCGAGCGCAGGCTTAATGACCGTTTCCACCAGTTGTACGCGCGCCGCGTAAAACAGCAGCACTTCCGCGTTATCGGTAATCACTTCATCGCCGACCGATTTAATATCCAGCACCAGGCTGCGAAGCTTTTCCGCCAGCACCGTACCGCCCGGCTCGCGGGTAAACGTCATGTCGGTCACGCCAAGCGATTTCAGCGTCTCCACCACCAGATTGCGCGCTGTGGTTTTCCCCGCGCCCTCGAGGCCTTCAATAACAATATATTTACTGCTCATTTTTATCCTTAAGCGCCTTGAGATAATCCTGCACAGCACGATTATGGCTGGCGAGATTCGTGGTAAACGTGTGGCCACCCTTGCCGTCCGCCACGAAATAGAGATACGGCGTTTTCGCCGGATGCGCTGCCGCCTTCAGCGACGCCTCGCCCGGTATGGCAATAGGGCCTGGCGGCAAGCCGCTAATGACGTAGGTATTATACGGCGTCGGCGTTTCCAGATCCTTACGCGACAGCTTACCGTTGTAATCCTTACCCATGCCGTAAATGACCGTTGGGTCCGTTTGCAGGCGCATGCCGATACGCAGGCGGTTGATAAAGACAGAGGCGACGCGATCGCGTTCAGCAGCCACCGCCGTCTCTTTCTCAATAATCGACGCCATCGTCACCAGCTGGTTCGGATCCTGATACGGCAGTGCGTCCATACGCCCTTTCCAGACGTTGTCGACCGCTTTTACCATCTTGTCGTGCGCGCGTTTCAGCAGTGTCACGTCAGACGTATTCGCCGTATAGAGCCAGGTATCTGGCCAGAACCAGCCTTCAACCCACTCCGGATGCTCAAACTTGAGCGCCTGCGCCACCGTCGCGTAGTCGTCATCTTTAAGCGTATGTTTGATATACGGCGCGTCGCGCAGCTGTTTCAGCCAGTCGCTCAGCTTCATCCCTTCGACGAAGCGGATCGGGAACTGCGCCTCTTTGCCGCTCGCCAGCAGACGCAGGGCGTCACGAACGGTCATTTGTGGCGTGAATCGATAAGTGCCCGCTTTAAAATGTGAAAGCTCAGGCTCCAGGCGCAACAGCCACTGAAACACCCGCGGGCGCGTGATGAGCTTTTCGTCGTAGAGCTGCTGACCAAGCGCCAGACGCCCGGTGCCGGGCTTCAGCGTGAAAATCGTTTCTGCCGTAATCGGCAGAGGGCTTTGCGCCAGCTGGCGCACTTTCCAGTAACCGACGCCTGCCGCGATGGCAAGCACAAGAACCAGCAGAAGCGCGACGCGCAACATTTTCTTCATGGGAACCCGGTTATTCGCAGTGGGGAATGAGGTAGTGATACAGTTCGCGCGAGGCGTAAGCGTGGCCGTCAATGCTGCGCACCGGCACCAGCGGCATCAGCGCGTTACAGATGAAGACTTCATCCGCCTCTTCAAGCGCACTGGCGGGCGCGTTAATTTCAGACAATCGCCAGACTGACTGATTCAGCAAACCAATAATATGACGCCGCATAAGGCCGTCAACGCCAGCCTGATCGAGACGGGGAGTGAACACCGCTTTTCCTTTACGCCAGAACAAATTAGCCGCACAGCATTCCGTAACCCACCCTTCGCTGTCAAGCACCAGCGCCTCATCGGCGGATGTCTGCTCAAGATGCGTGCGGACCAACACCTGTTCGAGCCGGTTAAGATGTTTAATGCCTGCAAGATGGGGGTTGCGCCCGAGCCGCACGGGGCTTGTTGCGAGGCTCACGCCGCGCTCGCGCCATTCGCTATAAAAGTCAGGATATGTGCCGCGCGACACAATACGCGTGGGCGCGCTGCAACCGGCAATACTGTAGCCGCGCTTGCCTGCGCCGCGGGAAATGATGACTTTCACGACTGCGCTCCCCTGCCCCTGCGCCGCCTGGCGCATTTCGTCGCGCAGCGTGTCGATATCCGGCACCGGGATCAGGAGCCGTTCACAGCCTTCGTGCAGGCGCGCCAGATGCGCTTCCAGTAAATGAACGACGCCATCACGAACGCGGGCGGTCGTAAAGCAGCCATCACCGAACTGCACGGCGCGATCGGTCGCCGACAGGCAATCCTGTTCGATACCATTAATTAACAGCATAGAGGCTCCTTAACGGGTAGCGCATTAGTCTCGCAGGATGACCGACAGGGAGCAAGAGGAAGGGAGAATGTACAAAGGCCCGCGCGGGGCGGGCCTTTGTGACGACTGTCAGACCTTTTTGAAGATCAGAGAGCCGTTGGTGCCACCGAAGCCGAAGGAGTTACACAGGGTATACTCCATACCGCTTACCTGGCGCGCTTCATGCGGAACGAAGTCGAGGTCGCAGCCTTCGTCCGGATTGTCCAGGTTGATGGTCGGCGGAACAGCCTGATCGCGCAGCGCGAGGATGGAGTAGATAGACTCTACCGCACCCGCCGCGCCAAGCAGATGGCCGGTCATCGATTTGGTGGAGCTCACCAGTACGCGTTTTGCCGCGTCGCCGAAGACCGATTTCACTGCCTGCGCTTCGGCAACGTCGCCTGCAGGCGTAGAAGTGCCGTGCGCGTTGACATAACCGATCTGGCCTGCGTCGATACCGGCGTCACGCAGCGCATTGACCATCGCCAGCGCCGCGCCTGCGCCGTTTTCCGGCGGAGAGGTCATGTGGTAAGCATCGCTGCTCATACCAAAACCGACCAGTTCAGCGTAAATCTTCGCGCCGCGTTTTTTCGCGTGCTCGTACTCTTCGAGTACGATGATGCCCGCGCCGTCGCCCAGCACAAAACCATCCCTGTCTTTATCCCACGGACGGCTTGCCGCCTCCGGGTTATCGTTACGGGTGGAGAGCGCACGCGCCGCGCCGAAACCGCCGACGCCAAGCGGCGTACTGGCTTTCTCAGCACCACCTGCGAGCATAACGTCAGCATCGCCATAGGCGATGATACGCGCCGCATGGCCGATGTTGTGCACGCCTGAAGTACACGCAGTGGCGATGGAAATGCTGGGACCGCGCAGACCGTACATGATGGTCAGGTGACCGGCCACCATGTTGACAATCGTTGATGGCACGAAGAAAGGGCTGATTTTCCGCGGACCGCCGTTAACCAGCGAGCTGTGGTTTTCTTCGATGAGGCCAAGGCCGCCGATGCCGGAACCGATAGCCGCGCCGATACGGGTGGCGTTCTCTTCCGTCACTTCAAGGCCGGAATCCTGCATGGCCTGTACGCCGGCGACAATTCCATATTGAATGAAGGCATCCATCTTGCGCTGTTCTTTGCGCGAGATGATCTCTTCACAGTTAAAATCCTTTACTAAGCCAGCAAATTTCGTTGCATAGGCGCTAGTATCGAAATGGTCGATCAGGCTGATGCCACTCTGACCGGCAAGGAGAGCTTTCCAGGTAGACTCTACGGTATTGCCGACAGGAGACAACATGCCCAGTCCGGTCACAACTACACGACGCTTAGACACGTTTGTCCTCCAGGGAGGGATGATATTAGTAGATACTTGTGGGACTAAAAGATAAAACTCAGGCGGTCGAGCGACCGCCTGGAGATGTTCACTTACGCCTGGTGGCCGTTGATGTAATCAATGGCAGCCTGAACGGTGGTGATTTTCTCAGCTTCTTCGTCCGGAATCTCAGTATCAAACTCTTCTTCCAGAGCCATTACCAGCTCAACGGTGTCAAGAGAATCAGCGCCCAGGTCTTCAACGAAGGAAGCATTGTTGGTAACTTCTTCCTGCTTAACGCCCAGCTGTTCGCCGATAATTTTCTTAACGCGTTCTTCGATAGTGCTCATACTCTTAAATTTCCTATCAAAACTCGCTTTCGCGATGGTTTTCGTAGTGTATAAAATGTTGAAAAAGTTGCAACTAAATCCCGGCAGGTCTTACCACGATTTTACGCTATTTTGCGGGCAATTGCCCTGATAACGCAAATAATTTTATTCGTGGTTAAACCATGTACATTCCGCCGTTGACGTGCAGGGTCTCACCAGTGATGTACCCGGCCTCGTCAGAGGCTAAAAATGCAACCGCACTGGCGATTTCTTTTGCGTCGCCTAAACGACCCGCAGGAACTTCCGCCAGAATACCCGCACGCTGATCGTCAGACAGCGCACGCGTCATGTCCGTTTCAATAAAGCCCGGAGCAACAACGTTTACCGTAATACCGCGGGACGCCACTTCGCGTGCCAGCGATTTACTGAAACCGATAAGACCCGCTTTCGCCGCAGCGTAGTTGGCCTGACCAGCATTTCCCATGGTACCAACCACAGAACCGATAGTGATAATGCGACCGTGACGTTTCTTCATCATAGCTCGCATTACCGCTTTTGACAGACGGAAAACCGATGACAGGTTGGTTTCGATGATATCGTTCCACTCGTCATCTTTCATTCGCATCAGCAGGTTGTCACGGGTGATTCCGGCATTATTGACCAGAATGTCCACTTCGCCAAATTCTGCGCGAATATTTTCCAGAACCGATTCGATGGATGCCGCATCGGTCACATTCAGCATCAGGCCTTTGCCATTCGCGCCCAGATAGTCGCTAATCGCTTGCGCGCCGCTTTCGCTGGTCGCGGTGCCGATAACCTTAGCGCCACGTGCGGCCAGGGTTTCGGCGATAGCGCGGCCGATACCGCGGCTCGCACCGGTGACCAGCGCGATTTTTCCTTCAAAGCTCATGGTTTTCCTCGTTTTATTGCGCAAGTGCCGCTGACAGGCTGGCAGGCTCGTTAATCGCCGCCGCCGTCAGGGTGTCAACAATACGTTTTGTCAGGCCGGTCAGCACTTTGCCCGGGCCCACTTCATACAGCTGCGTGACGCCCTGCGCCGCGATAAATTCAACGCTCTTCGTCCACTGCACCGGGCTATAAAGCTGGCGCACCAGCGCATCGCGGATAGCTTCCGGCGACGTTTCGCATTTCACGTCAACGTTGTTTACTACCGGAATCTGCGGGGCGTTAAACGTAATTTTTTCAAGCTCAGCAGCCAGTTTCTCAGCGGCAGGCTTCATCAGCGCGCAGTGGGATGGCACGCTCACCGGCAGCGGCAGCGCACGTTTAGCGCCCGCGGCTTTACAGGCAGCGCCCGCACGCTCAACGGCTTCTTTGTGACCAGCGATAACCACCTGGCCTGGCGAGTTGAAGTTAACCGGTGAAACCACCTGCCCTTCAGCCGCTTCTTCACAGGCTTTGGCAATCGCGTCATCATCCAGACCGATAATCGCGGCCATCGCGCCCGTGCCTTCAGGCACCGCTTCCTGCATGAATTTACCGCGCAGTTCAACCAGACGAACCGCATCAGCGAAACCGATAACGCCCGCGCATACCAGCGCAGAATATTCGCCAAGGCTGTGACCGGCCATCAGCGCAGGCGCTTTACCGCCCTGCTCCTGCCATACACGCCACAGCGCGACGGAAGCGGTCAGCAGCGCAGGCTGCGTCTGCCAGGTTTTGTTCAGCTCTTCCGCCGGGCCTTGCTGCACCAGCGCCCAGAGATCATAGCCCAGCGCCGCGGAGGCTTCGCGAAACGTCGCTTCAATAACGGGGAAATTTGCCGCCATGTCAGACAGCATTCCCACGGCCTGAGAGCCCTGGCCCGGGAATACAAAAGCAAATTGCGTCATTTTTTTATCCTTCTCGATTAAAAACGAACCAGTGCGGAACCCCAGGTAAAGCCGCCGCCGAAGGCTTCCAGCAGCACCAGTTGGCCCCGCTGAATGCGCCCGTCGCGTACCGCTTCATCCAGCGCACATGGCACGGAAGCCGCAGAGGTGTTGCCGTGTCGGTCGAGAGTGACAACGACATTATCCATCGACATGCCGAGTTTTTTCGCAGTGGCGCTGATAATGCGCAGGTTCGCCTGATGCGGCACCAGCCAGTCGAGATCGGCGCGATCCAGTTTATTGGCTTCCAGCGTCTCGTCGACAATATGCGCCAGTTCCGTGACTGCCACTTTAAAGACTTCATTCCCGGCCATGGTCAGGAAGGTCGGGCTATCCGGGTTTACGCGATCCTGGTTTGGCAGGGTCAGCAGTTCACCGTAGCTGCCGTCGGCATGCAGATGCGTGGAGAGAATGCCCGGCTCTTCGCTGGCACCCAGAACCACCGCGCCTGCACCATCGCCAAACAGAATGATCGTACCGCGATCCTCAGGATCGAGCGTACGCGCCAGCACGTCGGAGCCGATCACCAGCGCGTTGTTGACCGCACCGGATTTCACGTATTGATCGGCAATGCTTAACGCATAGGTAAAACCGGCGCAGGCGGCGGCAACGTCAAATGCCGGGCAGCCTTTGATGCCGAGCATGCCCTGCACCTGGCAGGCGGCGCTCGGGAAAGCGTGCGTGGCGGAGGTGGTGGCGACGATAATCAGGCCAATCTGTTCTTTGTCGATACCGGCCATGTCGATGGCGCGCAGTGCCGCTTCGTAGCCCATAGTGGCGACGGTTTCGCCGGGCGCCGCAATGCGACGCTCGCGGATACCAGTGCGAGTGACAATCCACTCATCAGAGGTTTCCACCATTTTTTCCAGATCGGCGTTCGTCCGCACGTGTTCAGGCAGATAGCTGCCTGTACCAATAATCTTCGTATACATGTACGCTCAGTCACTCTTGGGTAATACAGATTCCAGGCGAGCGGCAATCCGCTGAGGGACTTGTCGCTGCACCGCCTGCACTGCCTGTTCAATCGCGACCGCAAAAGCTCGCTGATTGGCTGCACCGTGGCTCTTAATCACCGTGCCGCGCAATCCTAACAGACAGGCGCCATTATACTGGTCGGGGTTGAGGTGACTGAATCGCCTTGAGAGGCTTTTTTGTAACCAACGCTTTAATAAAAGCCACCACCACGACCGTTTTTTTCCTTCGCCCTGCGATTTGAGCAGCGAAAGGAACATCCTGACAACACCTTCCATCGTTTTTAGCGTGACGTTACCGACAAAACCGTCGCATACCAGCACATCGGTTTTGCCGGTCAGTAATTCGTTGGCTTCGAGATAGCCGATATAGTTCAACGATGGCACCGTTTTTAACAACGCGGCAGCGTCACGAATGCTATCCAGCCCTTTCGTTTCTTCTTCGCCGATATTGAGCAGCGCGACGCGCGGATTCTCGATGCCGAGCACCTCTTCCGCCATGACCGAGCCCATAATCGCAAACTGCGCGAGCATCGTGCTGTCGCAATCCACGTTGGCGCCTAAATCGAGCACCACCGTTTTTCCTTTCTGCTGATGCGGCAGCACCGTCACCAGCGCGGGCCGCTCAATCCCGTCGACCGGTTTAAGCAGCAGTTTAGCAAGCCCCATCAGCGCGCCGGTGTTACCGGCGCTGATGCAGGCCTGCGCGCGCCCTTCTTTCACCAGCTCCAGCGCAATACGCATAGAGCTGCCGCGGCTGTTGCGCACAGCCTGTGAAGGACGGACATCACTGGCAATAACCGACTCTGCCGCAATGATCTGCAGCCGCGAACGTTGTTCAAAATCAGCTCTGGCAAGTAATGGCGTGATGGCGTCGGGATCGCCGACTAAAAGAAGATGCAAATGTGGATCAGAATTCAGTGCCTGCAATGCTGCAGGCACTGTCACGGCAGGACCAAAGTCCCCGCCCATGACATCTAACGCCAGGGTTAGAGGTGTCAAGATATCGCCAGGTTACGGTTATCCCCGCTTAAGCGGGGAAAGCGCACTAAGCTCAACCACGCTTACGCGTGATTACTTAGTGATAACCTTGCGACCGCGGTAGTAACCGTCGGCGGTGATGTGGTGACGCAGATGGGTTTCACCAGAAGTTTTGTCTACAGACAGGCTGGTGACAGCGGTCAGCGCGTCATGAGAACGACGCATACCGCGCTTGGAACGAGTGGGTTTATTCTGTTGTACGGCCATGGACCTTACTCCTCAATTACGGCTTATTCCCGCTCGCGCGGGAAACGCCAATTACTTACGCTTTAAACTGGCTAACACGGCAAATGGATTTGGTTTCTGTGCCTCTTCAGGCAGTTCGCCAAAGACCATGTCCGCCTCGGACACTTCACAGTGTTCAGAATCATGCACCGGAACTACAGGCAGAGCGAGGATGAGTTCATCTTCAACCGTTGCCAGCAGGTCGATTTCGCCGAATTCATTAACTTCAATCGGCTCATACGCTTCCGGGAGTGCTTCCGCCTGATCGTCGTTAGAGATCGGGCTGAAACAATACGTTGTGTGGACTTGATGACTAAACGGCTGGCCGCAACGCTGACACGCGAGCGTTACCGTAACCGTCGCATCGCCTTTCATTACGGCGAGACGCTGGTTATCGATAGCGAACGACATGGAGCATTCGACATCGCTGTCCACACTGACCACAGATTCGGCGATACGCTCTACCTGTTCAGGAGTATAGATACCCTGGTAATCGAGGCGTTTTTGAGCCGTACGAACCGGATCAAGAGTCAGGGGTAATTTTACCTTTTGCATAGGGCGCGCATATTAACTTTGTAACGTCATAGAGTCAAAGAAAAAGGCGGGTTTGAAACACCTTTTACCATTTATTCGCACACATTGCGGCCGACAGTTTAAAATAGCGCTCATCGATTCGCTATCTTTCCCTGAAAAATATGACCTCAATCGTGCTTGCTTCCACGTCGCCGTTCCGCCGTAGCCTGTTAGAAAAGCTCGGTTTACCGTTTGAAACCGCAGCCCCCGAGACCGACGAAACCCCATACGCGGATGAAACCGCACAACAATTAGTATTAAGGCTGGCTTTGCAAAAAGCGCAAGCGCTGCGGGAGAAATATCCCCGGCATTTGATTATCGGCAGCGATCAGGTTTGCGTGCTGAATAATACCATTACCGGCAAACCGCACACCTTTGAAAATGGGATTAAGCAGTTGCAACAGGCCAGCGGTAACGTTGTGACGTTTTATACTGGCCTCGCGCTTTATAATAGCGAGACCGGCGCGTATCAGGTCGACTGCGAGCCCTTTCACGTCCATTTCCGCTCGCTGACTACAAGTGAAATCGAAAACTATCTGCATCGCGAAACACCGTGGCAATGCGCGGGCAGTTTTAAAAGCGAAGGGCTTGGCATCACACTCTTTGAGCGTCTCGACGGGCGCGACCCGAACACGCTGGTGGGCCTGCCTCTCATTCGGCTTTGTGAAATGCTCAGAAACGAAGGGGTCGATCCTCTCGCCCATCGCTGAGCGCTTAAAACGCAAAAGCCCTGCAATGCAGGGCTTTTTTATAGTGCGGGGCAAGGCTTACTGCATGCCTGCCAGCTGACGCGCAACGGTCAGCAGCTCTTGCTGCTTCTCACGCATCGCGCTCAGTTTTTCGTTAAACAGATCCAGCTGTTTCTGGTCGGTAAACTGCGCCATCGCGCCAGTGTACTGTACTTTATTGCCAAGGCTGTTCAGGTAGTTGCCGATATCCAGCGCCTGGCCAAGAATGGCGTCGGTCAGCGACAGCGTCTGGGTCAGCAGCGCGTTCGGGCGCACCACGGTTTTCTGATAGGCCTGGTCAAACACCGCTTTCAGGTCGTCCGGCTGTTTCAGTTTGGAATAACGATCTTCCACGCTCTTCATGGTGTCGGCACGTTTTGACTCGATATTCCCCACTTCTTTGCGGGATTTCTCGATAGTGTCGCGCTTTTCCACCATATCTTTCGCACTGGTCACGCTGCGCATCTGGCGCATCGCCTGATCGTTGCCGGAAAACGCCGTGGTCATTTCGCTGGAGTAATCGCTAAGGATGGCATAATCATCAGCGTACTTGCCAAAGCTCTCTTTTTCCTGCGCGGTCAGCGTCGGGACGGACAGTTTTTCAGACGGCAGAATGCGAGTCTGGAGGAACTGGATAAACGCTTTGCGCTGCTCCGGTTCTTTATCGTTATCGCATCCAGCGAGCTGCCACACCATGCCTGTCAGAAACAGGGTAAAGAAAACACGTTTCCATGTCCGGGATTGTAACCAGGCCATTTTCATCTCCATGCGGTTGTAATTGTATAAAAAAACACCCGGCCGAAGCCGGGTGTTCAGTATAGTGCATTTCAAACCGCAACGCGGGGAGGCAAACCTGAGAACTACTACATTCGGGAGGCTGTCAGCCGCCCGCGCGTAACACTTTCAGACAATGCTTAAGTTCGTCGTCCAGTGGCGCTTCAATACGCATCGTCTCGCCAGTGCCTGGATGCTCAAAGCGCAGCGCCGCCGCATGCAGGAAAAGCCGGTTAAGGCCGGTTGACGCCAGCTGCGCGTCAAACGCGCGGTCGCCATAGCGATCGTCAAACGCGATTGGGTGGCCCGCGTACTGCGTATGAACGCGGATCTGATGCGTGCGTCCTGTCACCGGGCTACAGCGTACCAGCGTCGCAATGGCAAAGCGCTCTTCCACTTTAAAACGCGTCTCGGAGGGTTTCCCTTCCTGATTCACGCGCACGATACGCTCGCCACTTTGCAGAATATTTTTCAGAAGCGGCGCCTGCACGTTTTTCACATGCGACTGCCACTGCCCGCGCACCAGCGCCAGATAATCTTTCTGCATCCCTTTCTCGCGCAACTGTTCATGCAGGTAACGCAGCGCCGAGCGCTTTTTCGCCACCAGCAGCACGCCGGAGGTATCGCGATCGAGGCGATGTACCAGCTCAAGGAAACGCGCCTCAGGGCGCAACGCGCGCAGCCCCTCGATAACGCCGAAGCTCAGCCCGCTGCCGCCGTGTACGGCGGTGCCGGACGGTTTATTCAGCACCAGAATATGGTCATCTTCATAAAGGATAACGTCGCTTAACGCCGCCACCTTCTGTAAGTGTGGAGAAACCGCTTCTTCTTCGCGTTCCGCTACGCGAACCGGCGGAATGCGCACCTCATCGCCCGCTTCGAGCTTATATTCTGGCTTAATGCGTTTTTTGTTCACGCGCACTTCGCCTTTGCGCAGGATGCGGTAAATCATGCTTTTTGGCACGCCTTTCAACTGGGTGCGCAAAAAATTATCGATACGCTGCCCGGCCTGATCGGCGGAAACGGCAACGATTTTTACGGATGGAGTCTCTGTTTTCATGGTGCGCGATTCTAAATACCGGATGCCCGTAGCGCCACACATTTTTATATGCTTATATTTACTAACTCATCGATTCACACAGCTAATGAGTTCGTTTTGTCGCCGCTTCAGCGGAACAGAGGAACAAGAAGTTAAAAAACTGTGAGTAAGTCGGTGATAAAGGGCAAAAGTCAGCTTGCTATATCAAGCTTAGCAATGGAATAATGCGACTGTTTTCCGTGTTGAGACTTGTTTAGACAAGGAATTTTGCGGAATTACCAGTTTTGCCTGACAGTCCTTCCACGCGGCAATGGCGTAAGACGTGTTGAACTTTCAGGCAGTTAGCGGGCTGCGGGTTGCAGCCTGGCCGGTAAAGGGAAGCTTCCGGAGAAACAATCCCGGTCATTCCTCTGATAATTGCGCTGTATTTCCACCTGAAATACAGGCTACCGACACTCTGCGCCTCTTAAGCGTTCGACAACCGGGAGGTTGACGGCGCGAACAGTCACGAGGCCATCGGTTCACTCCCGGTCAGCGTCACCATGCCCGCAGCTTTGTCGTCAATGTAAGAATAACGAGTAAGTTACGATGAAAAGAATGCTAATTAACGCAACTCAGCAGGAAGAGTTGCGCGTCGCCCTCGTGGATGGGCAACGTCTGTACGACCTGGATATCGAAAGTCCTGGACACGAGCAGAAAAAAGCGAACATCTACAAAGGCAAAATCACCCGCATTGAACCCAGTCTCGAAGCCGCATTTGTGGATTATGGCGCCGAAAGACACGGTTTCCTCCCCTTAAAAGAAATCGCCCGCGAATATTTCCCCGCAAACTACGCCTCTCATGGTCGTCCGAATATTAAAGATGTCCTGCGCGAAGGCCAGGAAGTCATCGTTCAGATAGACAAAGAAGAGCGTGGCAACAAAGGCGCAGCGCTGACGACGTTTATCAGCCTCGCGGGCAGCTACCTCGTGCTGATGCCGAACAACCCGCGTGCGGGCGGTATCTCTCGCCGTATCGAAGGCGACGATCGCACCGAGCTTAAAGAAGCGCTTTCAAGCCTGGAGCTGCCGGATGGCATGGGGCTTATCGTGCGCACCGCAGGCGTCGGTAAATCCGCCGAAGCGCTGCAGTGGGATTTAAGCTTCCGCCTCAAGCACTGGGAAGCCATTAAAAAAGCCGCTGAAAATCGCCCTGCACCGTTCCTTATCCATCAGGAAAGTAACGTCATCGTGCGTGCGTTTCGCGACTATCTGCGCCAGGACATCGGCGAAATCCTTATCGATAATCCGAAAGTCCTTGAGCTGGCCCGCCAGCACATCGCGGCGCTGGGTCGTCCGGATTTCAGCAGCAAAATTAAGCTCTACACCGGTGAAATTCCGCTGTTCAGCCACTATCAGATAGAATCCCAGATTGAGTCCGCCTTCCAGCGCGAAGTGCGTCTGCCGTCCGGCGGCTCGATTGTTATCGACACCACCGAAGCGCTGACCGCTATCGACATCAACTCCGCCCGCGCGACCCGCGGCGGCGATATCGAAGAGACGGCGTTTAACACCAACCTGGAAGCGGCGGATGAAATCGCCCGCCAGCTGCGCCTGCGCGACTTAGGCGGTCTTATCGTTATCGACTTCATCGATATGACGCCGGTACGCCACCAGCGCGCGGTGGAAAACCGTCTGCGCGAAGCGGTGCGTCAGGATCGCGCACGCATCCAGATTAGCCATATTTCCCGCTTCGGCCTGCTGGAGATGTCCCGTCAGCGCCTGAGCCCGTCGCTTGGCGAATCCAGCCATCACGTCTGCCCGCGCTGTAGCGGCACCGGCACCATCCGCGATAACGAATCTCTGTCGCTCTCCATTCTGCGTCTGATTGAAGAAGAAGCGCTGAAAGAGAACACCCAGGAAGTTCACGCTATCGTTCCGGTGCCCATCGCCTCCTACCTGCTTAACGAGAAGCGTGAAGCTATCACCGCTATCGAAACCCGTCAGGGCGGCGTGCGCTGCGTGATCGTGCCAAACGATCAGATGGAAACGCCGCACTACTCCGTACTGCGCGTGCGTAAAGGCGAAGAGACGCATACCCTGAGCTACATGCTGCCGAAGCTGCATGAAGAAGCGATGGCGCTGCCGTCTGAAGACGAATACGCCGAGCGTAAACGTCCTGAGCAGCCTGCGCTCGCCACGTTCGTGATGCCGGACGTACCGCCAGTGCCGCAGGAAACCGCCGCACCGAAAGCCGAAACCGCCGCGCCGAAAGCGCCGGTCAACGCCGCAGCGCCTGCCAAAGAAGGCTTCCTGAGCCGCGCCATCAGCGCGCTGAAGAGCCTCTTCGCCAGCGAGCCGCAGGCACAGCCTGTCGCGAGCGAGCCGGAGCAGCAGCCTGCGAAAAACCGCGACGAGAAGCAACAGGAGCGCCGCAACGGTCGTCGTCAGAACAACCGTCGCGACCGTAACGAGCGTGGCGATCGCAGTGAACGCGGCGAGCGTCCGTCCCGTGATAACCGCGACAATCGCGATAACCGTGACAACAGCGAAGCGCGCGAAGAGAACCGCCGTAATCGTCGTGAGAAACAGCAGAACGCCGAGGCACGTGAAACCCGCACCCCGGTTGCTGAAGAGGCCGCCGATAAGGCGAAATCCCGTGACGATCAGCCGCAGTCTCCGCGCCGCGAACGCAACCGCCGTCGTTCTGAAGAGAAACGTCAGGCACAGCAGGAAGTCAGCGCGCTGAACCGTGATGAGGCCGTTGAAGAGACCGAACAGGAAGATCGCGTTGTTCAGGTAATGCCGCGCCGTAAACCGCGCCAGCTGAGCCAGAAAGTGCGTATCGAATCCGCAGCGGAAGCAGAAGCTGTCGGCACCACCGACGCGCCGGTCGCTGAACCGCGTGAAGAAGCCGCACCGCTGGCGCTGCCTGCCAACGTGGAAACGCCTGCCGTCGCTGAAGAGACCAACCAGACGGGCAGCGAAAACGCCGGTATGCCGCGTCGCTCTCGCCGTTCCCCGCGTCACCTGCGCGTCAGTGGCCAGCGTCGTCGTCGCTACCGTGACGAGCGTTACCCGACCCAGTCGCCGATGCCGCTGACCGTCGCGTGCGCGTCGCCAGAAATGGCGTCCGGTAAAGTCTGGATCCGCTACCCGCTGCCGCGTGTACAGGAGCAGGACGAACAGCAGCTGGAGCAGAACACCGCGCCGGTCGCTGAAACCCAGGCGACTGAAGCACCGGTTGCGCCGGTCGCTGAAGCCGTGGTGGTCGAGCCGTCTGTGGTCGAAACTGCGCCGCAGGAGCCGGTGGTGGAAACCACGCATCCTGAAGCGATTGCCGCGCCGGTCGACGCCGAGCCGCAGCTTATCGAGCCGCAGGATCAGGCCGTCGCTGAGCAGGTCGCACAGGAAGCCGTTCCGGCTGACGCCCCGGTTGTTGAAGAAGCGCCTCGTGAAGAAGCCGCTGCTGTCATCGCAGAAAGCGCGCCTGAACAGGCACCTCAGCCGGAAGTGATTGCTGATGAGCCGGTGAAAGCGCCGGAAGCCGCGCCGGTTGAAACGCCGCAAGACGACGTGAAAGCGCCGGTGGTGGCTGTCGCGTCCGCAAGCGTCGCCTCAGCACCCATGACCCGCGCACCGGCACCGGAATATGTCCCGGAGCCGCCGCGTCACAGCGACTGGGTTCGCCCAGCGTTCGAGTTCAGCGGTAAAGGCGCTGCGGGCGGCCACAGCGCCACCCATCAGGCCTCTGCCCCTGCAACGCGTCCTCAGCCGGTGGAGTAACCTTCCCCGCACAAAAAAGCCGGTCAATGACCGGCTTTTTTATTGCCTGCTTTCCCCTGTTTTTTTGGTGGCGGTCACCTGCCGCATTCCCGCAAGCTCGGGCATCACGGCTTTCATCAGTTCCAGAAAACGGCGCAGCCGCGCAGGATAGTAACGCGCCCACGGATAGAGCAGATACACCGGTAGCGCGGGTGCCTGCCACTGCGGTAACAGCTGCACCAGACGCCCTTCGCGCAAATCCTCCTCCACCGCCCACGCGGAAATCATCCCCACGCCAAGCCCGTTAAGGATCGTGCGACGGATAGCGTACAGGCTGTCGGAACTGAGCCGCGGCAGCACCGTAAATGCCTGCCGCTCGCCGCTCCCAATATGATGCAGCGTGACTTCACGCCGATAAAACGTGCTGAGCGCCACCCACGGCAGCGCGGCGAGACTGTCAATATCCTCGACGGGCGGGTGACGCGCCAGAAGCTCAGGCGACGCCACCACGATGCGCGGCACCTCGGCGAGCTCAACGGCAATCACCGACGGGTCGATATCCGGGCCGACGTGCAGCGCACAGTCGATGTTATCGCTGATAAAGTCCGGCGACTTGTCATTCAGCATCCAGTCGACGCACAGCCCCGGATAACGGTTTAAAAACGCGGTAAGCGGCGCGATAAGCTGATCCTGACCAAACGCGTGCGGCGCACGCACACGCAGGACGCCAACCGGCTCCCCTTCGGCGTTTTTGATTTCATCCTCAAGCGCCTGCCAGCTCGCCAGCACGCTGCGCGCATGTTGATAGCAGCGCTCGCCGTCATCGGTGAGCTTCATGGCGTGCGTGGTACGCAGCAGGAGCCTCGCCCCAAGCAAATCTTCCAGCGATTTCAGCCGACGGCTGACGGTCGCCTGGGTGGTATTCATCTGCTGCGCGGCGGCGGAGAGTGAGCCACTCTCAATAATGCGCACAAAGGTATGCATCAGCTCCACGCGGTCTATACGCTCAATACCCATCTTATTTCTCTCTGTCATACGCCAGACGTATAACCGTTTTATCATGTCGGCCTCTACCGCGCCAGCCGCCGCGGGCGGACAATCCTTCGCACTGACTACTTACGAGGGTTTCACCATGAATAACCATAACAACGCTGCACAACCCGCCCCTGGGCTCTCACGATTACTGATACTGATTCTGGCGATGGCGACGGGGCTGAGCGTCGCCTCGATTTACTACGCGCAGCCCATCCTGCCGCTTATCGGCAGCGATCTGCATCTGAGCGTTGACGGCATGGGCCTTATCCCGACGCTGACCCAGGCGGGCTACGCGCTCGGCATCCTGTTTCTGCTGCCGCTGGGCGATCGCCATGACCGCCGCACGCTGATTCTGGTGAAATGCCTGACGCTCGCCGTCATGCTGGCGCTCTACAGCCTGAGCGGCGGATTGCACAGCCTGCTGGTATTAAGCCTGCTGGTGGGCATGATGGCGACTATGGCGCAGGATATCGTGCCCGCCGCCGCGATCCTCTCCCCTTCCGGCCAGCAGGGTAAAATCGTCGGCACCGTGATGACCGGTCTGTTGCTTGGCATTCTGCTCTCCCGCTCGGTGAGCGGCGTTATCAGCGCGGCCTTTGGCTGGCGGGTGATGTATCAGCTCGCCGCCGCCAGCATCGCGCTCATTGGGCTGGTGCTGTGGCGCGTACTGCCGCGTTTTGAAACCCATGCAACGCTGAGCTACCCGGCCCTCCTGCACTCGATGGGCGGTCTGTGGAAACGCTACCCGACGCTGCGCGGCGCGGCGATGGCGCAAGGGTTTCTGTCGATTGGCTTTAGCGCGTTCTGGTCGATGCTCGCGGTGATGCTGGCCGATAAGTTCCATATGGGAAGCGCCGTCGCGGGGGCTTTCGGTCTGGCGGGGGCTGCGGGCGCGCTGGCCGCTCCGCTCTCCGGTGCGCTGTCCGATCGCTTTGGTCCGGCGCGTGTCACGCAGCTCGGCAGCCTGCTGGTGATGATCTCATTTGCTGCCATGTTTGCGTTGCCGCTGCTTTCGCCTTCCATGCAACTGGTGCTGATTGCCGTCGCGGCGGTGGGTTTTGATTTAGGGTTGCAGTCGTCGCTGGTGGCGCATCAGACGCTGGTTTACAGCCTGGAGCCAAAAGCGCGCGGTCGTCTTAACGCCCTGCTCTTTACCGGTGTGTTTGTGGGTATGGCCCTCGGTTCACTGCTCGGCAGTAAAGCCTGGGCGCTGGGCGGCTGGCCTGCCGTGGTGGCGCTGGCAACGCTTGCAGGCGGCGTGGCGCTGGTGATTCGCCTCACACAGAAAGCGCGTCCGGCAGAAATTACAGCGCAACAGGCTGCACAATAAGCAAAAAAAAGCCCGCCTCAGGATAACGAGGCGGGCACATCAAGCATGCCCAGTTTCATGACATGCTTCAAATCGACAAACTTACTTATTTAACTGGAACAGCGACATGCCCTGCATATCGCTAAACGCTTTGTAGGAAGCCTGAAGCGCCGCCTGCTGCATCACGTAGGAGGAGATGGCCGAGTTCCAGTCCACATCCACCAGGTTACTCATCTGCGCCGTCTGGCCCAGCGTACGTTCCGCGCCCAGCTGATCGAGGTTTTCCAGCTCTTTCTGCTGAGTACCGACTTCCGCCAGCACGGTGCCGACGTTATCCAGTGCGTTGCTAAGCCCGCGCGAGGTTTTAGATACGGCGTCCAGCAGGCCCTGCTGGGTCGTTTCATCCGCGCCTTCCATCGGCGTTTTCAGCGCGGCGATAGCGGAATCGAGCATTTTAAACAGGTTGGTTTCGCTCGGCGATCCATCCGGCTCCGGCTTGGCGTTGCTGGTGATACGGTCGAACACCAGATCGCCGGTATGGCCGATAACCATTGTGCGCGCGGAATCCACCTGCTGCGTGATGTTTTCGGTGCCGCCGTTATAGGTGATGTTGCCAGGCGTACCGGAGAACGGCGCGGCATCGGTTTTATAGCCTGCGAAAATATAGCGGCCATTACCATCGGTGCTGTTTGCCAGGTTCAGCAGCTGATCGCGCATCCCCTGCAGGTCTGTTGCGACCGACGCGCGGTCGGTGTCGCTCAGCGTACCGTTGTTCGCGTAAACGATTTTTTCCTGCGCGGAGGTGATAACGCTTGTCACCTGAGACAGGACGCTCGACTCCAGCGACACTTTCTGCGTCGCGAAAGTACGCGCCTGGGTGTACTGCTCGTTCTGCGCCTGCGCCTGGGAGAGCACCACAGCCTGGGCTGCGGCGATCGGATCGTCAGACGGACGGTTAACGCGTTTACCGGTGGACATCTGCTCACCGTATTTCAGCCAGGTACTCTGCGAGTCGGTAATGCCCCGCATGTTCTGCTGATACATCATTTGTGTACTAATACGCATCGTTCGGTTCCCTGTTAGCGAATCTGGAGAAGCGCGTCAAACAGCGCGGACGCGGTTTGCAGCACCTGAGCGTTCGCCATGTAGTACTGCTGATAGCGTTGCAGGTTGCCGTACTCTTCATCCAGGTTAACCCCGGAAATGGACTGCTGCTGGTTAGTCAGCTGCGTGACCACGTTAGTCTGGGTCGTACTGGAGCTTTTCAGCGTGTTGGTTTTGTTACCCACTTCACTGATAAACGCCGCGTAAGCATCGTTAAACGTTTTGCTGCCGCCGACGACTTTGCTGTTTTGCAGATCCAGCAGCGCTTTGCCGTTACGGTTGTCGCTCTCGCCAGAGGTCGCGTCTGACGCCATCGCGATTTCAGACTCGTCATGGACATTCACATCCATGCTGATGATGACGTCGTTAACCGGCTTCACGATGAAGGTATCTTTGTTCGCAGCCGCGCCCGTAATGCCGATCTTCAGGCCGTCAAACTCCAGCGCGGTCACGTTGCCGGCACCATCGGTGGTCGGCGTCGCGTTCACGGTGACATTGTCAGACAGACGCGTCACTTTCCAGTTCGTGCCGTCATATGCCATCTGGTAGTTGCTGGCTTTCACCGCCGTGCTGTCGGTAATGCTTGCCGTCAGCGAAGCGGAGCCCGTGTTACGCGCGTTGCTCATGGCCGCCGGAGAACCGAGCTTAAAGAAAGCCTTACCGACGTCGCCGTTAGCGTCAAAGCCCGCTTCGTGCTGTTTGTTGAACGCGTCACCAAAAGCCAGCGCTATCTGGCCAAGGTTATTACGCGCCTGGTCGAGATCTTCGCTGCGGAAGGCGAACAGGCCGCCCAGTGAACCACTGGTGACCAGCTTTTCCGGGATCTCAATGTTACCGGCGGTCTTGTCGACAAACGCAATCGTCGTACGAGACGGATCGGCGCTGGACGGCACGGCAGCCACCTGGCTTGCCTTACTGCCCTGCACCAGGTTATAGCCGTTCGCCATCGTCACGTTAAAGGTGTTGCCGTCCTGAACGGACACATCCACGCCGACGATTTTATTCAGTTCGCTCACCAGCTGATCGCGCTGATCCAGCAGATCGTTTGGCGACGCGCCCGCGCCCATACCGGTCAGACGGGTGATCTGTTCGTTCAGCGACGCAATCTGGGTCGCGTAGTTGTTGATCTGCTGGACGCTGGCGGTCACGGCCGTATTGACCTGTTTATCCTGGTCGCGCAGATACTGATCCACCACTTTAAACTGGTTTACCAGACCGTCAGCTTTACCCAGCAGGGTCTGACGCGCAGCCGGATCTTCGGCATTGCTGGCCAGCGTCTGCAGGCTTTTGAAGAAATCCTGCATAGTGGTGGAGATATTGTTGGTGGTGCCAGAGACCATATCGTCGATTTTCGACATCTGCTCATAGCGGGTGGTTAAGCCGCTGCTCTGGTTTTGCGCGGCGTTCAGCTGATTGGTGATGAACGCATCATATTCACGCTGAATACCGGAAACATAAACGCCGTTGCCGACCCAGCCGCCCTGCGTCATGGTGCTGTTAGACTGCCCCAGAACGGTGGTCTGGCGGGTATAGCCTGCGACGTTATAGTTAGAGATGTTATTGCTCACCGTGCTCAGTGCGGTTTGTGCCGCACTCAGGCCACTCATGGCGCTATTAATTAAGCTACTGGACATGGAGGTTCCTTTTGAACATTCATATGCGGGTCCTGACGATAATTATCGGCAGCGCTTAAGAGAACTTGAGTGGTTTCAGAACAGCGTCGAGATATCCTGGTTGTACGCCTTGCTCACTTTTTCACCGAGCGATTTCATCTGCTGGATCATGCTGGTCAGCTTGCGGGCGTAGTTCGGATCGGTCGCGTAACCGGCATTCTGCAACGCTTGCGCGCCCTCTTCCGCCGACGCGGCCGTAGTCACCGCCGCATAGCGCGGGTTGCGCGTCAGCATGCCCACGTAATCGGACAGCGCCTCAAGATAAGAGCCGTAAACGCGAAACTTCGCCTTCACTTTTTTCGCTTCGCCGTTTTCATATTCGGTGGTGGTAATTTCGGTCACCGGCCCTTTCCAGGACGATGTCGCCTTCACGCCGAAAATGTTAAAGCTCGGCTCGCCGTTCTCTTTGCGGATCTGGCGCTGGCCCCAGCCGGATTCCAGCGCGGCCTGCGCCAGAATCAGGTGATGAGGCACGCCGCTCTGCTGGCTCGCAAGTTTCGCAGGCAGCGAAAGCTGCGCCAGGAAGTCTTTGCTGTCGCCGGAGAGCGGCTCTTCGTTGGTCGGCGCTTTCGGCATCGCCTGGCGCACAATCTGGGTAATCGCCTGGTTGCGGTAGCTGTTCATGGTGTCGATATCAAACTTCATCGGCACCTGAGCCACGTTATCCGCCGCGGCAGCGGGCTGCTCGGTGGAAGCCGCCTCGCCGCCCATCTGTTTGACCATCATGTCAGCGAGGCCTAAGCCTTTGCCCGCCGTCATCTGCTGGGCGATTTGCTGATCGTACATACTGGTGTAAAGCCGGGTCTGATCGCTACTGAACAGCCCATCCTTGGGCAGCGCTTCGCGCATGCTTTTCAGCATCATTTGCACGAACATCCCTTCCATCTGACGGGCAACCGATTTCAGGTTGCCGTTCGGATCCTTTGAAACCTTCGCTTTCAGGTCATTCAGTGATTGCGCGTCAAAGGCGGCGCTGGACAGTAATTTGCTATCAGTCAGCATCAGATGATTTCCAGTTTGGCGCGCAGACAGCCCGCGCTTTGCATGGATTGCAGAATCGACATCAGGTCCATCGGCGTGGCGCCCAGGGCATTAAGCGCACGTACCACGCTGTTCAGGTTGGCGCTGGAGGTAACGCGTTGCAGCGCACCGCCACTCTGGCGCATGTCGATTTGGGTTTGCGGCGTCACGACCGTCTGGCCGCCGCCAAATGGCGTATTCGGCTGGCTGACGTTGGCCTGCTGGTTAACCGTCACAGAGAGGTTGCCCTGCGCGACCGCACAGCTGTCGAGCGCCACTTCACGGTTCATCACCACCGAGCCGGTGCGCGAGTTAATAATGACTTTGGCGTCCTGCACCGCGACATTCACTTCAAGGTTCTGAATGCCTGCCAGTAACTGCACCTGTGAGCTGCCGCCGGTCGGTGCGCGTACCTGAACGGTACGGGCGTCCAGCGGTACCGCGGAGCCATAGCCGCGCGCGCGGTTAATGGTGTCGGCAATCTGCTGCGCCAGCGTAAAGTCATCATTATTGAGCTGCAGGTTAATGGTGTTACCGGAGCCAAACTGGGTCGGCAGTTCGCGCTCGATTACCGCGCCGTTGGTGATACGCCCGCCGTTAAGCTGGTTCACCTGCACGCTGCTGCCGCCTGCGGAAGCGCCCGCGCCGCCAATCAGAATGTTGCCCTGCGCCAGCGCGTACACCTGGTTATCGACGCCTTTCAGCGGCGTCATCAGGAGCGTACCGCCGCGCAGGCTTTTGGCGTTACCCATTGAGGAGACCACCACATCGATGGCCTGCCCCTGGCGTGCGAACGCCGGATAAGAGGCGGTGACCATCACGGCCGCCACGTTTTTCAGCTGCATGTTAGTGCCCGCCGGAACGGTGATCCCGAGCTGCGAGAGCATGTTGTTCAGGCTCTGGGTGGTAAACGGCGTCTGGGTCGTCTGGTCACCGGTGCCATCAAGGCCCACCACCAGGCCGTAGCCGATCAGGGAGTTTTCACGCACGCCCTGTACGGTGGTTAAGTCACGAATGCGGTCAGCCTGCGCGAACGTCGCGACGAGCAACAGCAGGAATCCTGTAAGCGATTTAAACATTTTTCACCTCTGTTACATCGGCGATAAATTAAGGAAGAAACGCTGTAGCCATCCCATGTTCTGCGCTTCGTTGATGTAGCCGTTGCCGACATATTCAATGCGGGCATCCGCCACCTGCGTGGACGGTACCGTATTGCTGCCGCTAATAGTGCGAGGGTTAACCACGCCCGAGAAGCGGATAAATTCTGTGCCCTGGTTAATGGCAATCTGTTTTTCACCGACCACGTGCAGGTTGCCGTTGGCGAGAACCTGATCGACGGTCACGGTCAGCGTGCCGCTGAAGGTGTTGCTGGCGTTAGCGCCGCCTTTGCCATTAAAGGTATTGCCGCCGGATGCGCTGACATCGGCGCGCGCATTGCCAAAGAGGCCCTGCAGATAGCGAGGAACAGTGTCGAGACCAAAACTGGTCTTGCCGTCGCGGCTGGCGTTCGCCGACGAGCTCTTGCTCGCGCTGACGTTTTCTTGCAGCTCAATGGTGAGCGTATCGCCGACGTTACGCGGACGACGATCTTCGAACAGCGGTTGATAACCGTAGTTAATCTGCTGTACGGACTGGAAAATGGAACCGTTAACCACCGGCGCGGGGGCAGGTGCGGGCTGCGCGGTCGTCGCGCCCTGAACCAGCGGAGTAGAAGGCACCCACGCACAGCCCGACAGGGTTAATGCGAGAGCTATCGCGATAGGGCAGAGTTGCGCACCGGTCTTTTGCATTGCTTTCATCTTCGTAGTGGCGTTCGGTGTGGCATTACGCCACACCGAAACAGGCTTTAGAGTTGCGTCAGTTTTTGCAGCATCTGGTCAGTGGTGGAAACCGCTTTACTGTTGATCTCGTAAGCGCGCTGCACCTGGATCATGTTGACCAGCTCTTCCGCCACGTTGACGTTAGAGGTTTCGACATAACCCTGATACAGCAGCCCTGCACCGTTCAGGCCCGGCGTGCTTTCGTTCGGCGTGCCGGAGGACTGGGTTTCGGTGTAGAGGTTTTCACCAATGCTTTCCAGACCGCTGTCGTTCATAAAGGTGGTCAGGTTGATCTGGCCGACCTGTACCGGCGCCGCCGTTCCCTGCTGGGTCACGCTCACTACGCCGTCGCGACCGACGGTGATGCTCAGCGCGTTCGCAGGAATGGTGATAGCCGGCTGAACCTGGAAACCGCCCGCGGTTACGAGCTGGCCGTTCTGATCCACCTGGAAAGAACCGTCGCGGGTATACGCGGAGGTGCCGTCCGGCAGCAGAACCTGGAAGAAGCCCTGGCCTTTAATCGCGACATCTTTGCTGTTGTTGGTTTGAGACAGGTTGCCCTGCGTGTGCAGACGCTCGGTGGCGACAGGGCGCACGCCGGTACCAATCTGCAGGCCGGAAGGCAGCGTCGTCTGTTCAGAAGACTGCGCGCCCGGCTGGCGGATGGTCTGGTAAAGCAGATCTTCAAACACCGCGCGCTGACGTTTGAAACCGTTGGTGCTGACGTTCGCCAGGTTGTTGGCGATAACGTCCATATTGGTTTGCTGGGCGTCGAGGCCGGTTTTGGCAATCCATAAGGAACTGATCATAGTGTCGTCCTGTTGATTAACTTATCGACAATAACTGGTTAGCGCGCTGCTCGTTTTCATCGACGCTGGTGATGATTTTCATCTGCATCTCGAAGCGACGGGCGTTGGCTATCATGTCGGTCATGGCTTCCACGGGTTTCACGTTACTGCCTTCCAGCACCCCGGACATCAGAGTGACAGTCGGGTCGGCCTGCAACGTCGCGCCGCGGGCGGTCTGCGCCTGCTGGTTTAAACGAAACAGTCCGTCGTCGCCGCGAACCACTTCCTTCGCGCTGGCTTTAACCATCTTCAGACGGCCCACCGGCGCGATAGTGTTCGGGGCGTCGCCCGGGTTCAGTACGGAAATCGTACCGTCGGCGGCGATCGTGACTTCCGCGCCTTCCGGCACCACGACCGGACCGCCCTCACCCATCACAGGATTTCCCTGAATGGTGAGCTGGCCGGTCGCCGTGCGCTGGATGTTACCGTTGCGGGTATACGCTTCGGTGCCATCGGGTGCCTGCACCGCCAGCCAGCCGTCGCTGCCCTGAATGGCAACGTCCAGCGGACGGGAGGTGTAGTCGAGCGACCCCTGGCTCATATTCACGCCAGGGGTGGACGCCGTGACCAGCGTGCGGGTTGGCAATGACAGCCCTTCTACCGGCACGGCGCGCAGCGCGTTGAGCTGAGCACGAAAGCCAGGCGTTGATGCGTTGGCCAGGTTGCTCGCCGTGACAGACTGCTGGTTTAGCGTCTGACTGGCGGCGCCCATGGCGGTATAAATTGCGTGATCCATTAAGCCATCCCTTCAGACAATTAGCGCAGGTTAACCAGGGTATTGAGGATCTGGTCCTGAGTCTTGATGGTCTGCGCGTTCGACTGGTAGTTACGCTGCGCGACGATCATGTTGACCAGTTCTTTACTCAGGTCGACGTTGGACGCTTCGAGCGCGCCGCTGGTCAGCTTGCCGAAGTTGCCGGTACCGGCAGAGCCCAGCAGCGCCACGCCAGAGGCGGTGCTTGCAGACCAGACGTTATCGCCCTGGGAAGAGAGACCTTCCGGGTTGGCGAAGTTCGCCAGCACGATCTGACCCAAAAGCTGGCTCTTCTCGTTGGAGTAGTTACCCACCAGGCTGCCGTCTTCGTTTACCTGATAACCCACCAGGTCGCCCGGCTTGTAGCCGTTCTGGTTGGAGGTCAGGAGGACGTTAGCGCCGGAGTTCTGCTGAGTGGTGCCGGTCAGGTTCATGCTGAAGGTGAATGCCGCAGAGCCGTTCAGGGACGCCACAGAAATCGGCACCTGCTGGGAGCCCGCCGGCGCCGCGTTAGTGATGCTGGTCAGAGCGCCGCTGTCGCTGAAAGTCAGGCTGGTCAGTTTGGTCGGTGTTGAGCCGCTTACGCTGGTGTCGTTGTTATAGACATCCCACTGGTTATCCGCGGTTTTCACGTAGTACAGCTTCAGGTTGTGTTCGTTACCGAGGCTATCGTAAACGGTCAGCGGCACGCTTTTGTTAAAGGTGCTGGAGTTAGCCGGATCGAACGGAGACTGCGCCGGAACATCGTCAGAGGAGTTCAGGTTCATCACGAAGTTCGCGCTGGTGGTCTGGCTTGCCGGCATCTGCGCGGTCGGGATGGTCAGCGGAATCGGGTCTGCGCCCTGCTGAATGGTCGGCGGGGTGCCGGTTGCCGGGTAGCCGGTCACCTGCATACCCTGCATGTTCACCAAGTTGCTTTTTTCGTCCAGTTTGAACTGGCCGTTACGGCTGTAGAACACGCCGCCGTTGCTGTCGAGCAGACGGAAAAAACCGTTCTGGCTGATAGCCACGTCGAGCTTACGGCCGGTGTTGGTGGTCACGCCGTCGCCGAAGTCCTGGGTGATACCCGCAACTTTAACGCCGAGGCCCGCTTTCGAACCGGCAAACATGTCGGCGAAAGAGACGGAGCCAGACTTAAAACCATAAGTGGCGGAGTTGGCAATGTTGTTGCCGATAACGTCGAGGTTGGTGCTGGCAGCATTCAGACCGCTGACCGCTTGTGAAAAGGCCATTTCTTACTCCTGATAAGATTGAAGGCTTAAATAATTTGCCGTACCTGGTCGAGTGTGGTGGTCCCGTAGGTGCCGAGATCCAGCAGGCTCGCGCCGTTGCTTCGCGTAATGCCGTTCACCAGCGCGAAGTTAAGCGGCTGTGCGACCAGCTGGGTGCCTCCGTTGCTTGCGGCAATGGAGACGTTGTAGGAGCCATCCGGCGCCTTAGTGCCGTCGCTCATCGTGCCATCCCATGAGAAGGTATGAACGCCAGCGCTCAGCGCGCCGATTTCGATGGTACGAACGACTTTCCCGCTCTTATCAGTGACAGTGGCGGTAACTTTATCTGCGGCCTGTTGCAACTCGACGCCAAACGGTGTCGTGGTCTCTTTGCCGGTCAGAATGGTGCTGCCCGGGATCATCACGCCGTGACCGATAAGCGCGCTCGCCGCAAGCGACTGGCTGTTATCGATCTGGCCGGAGATAGATCCGAGCGTGGTGTTCAGTTTCTCGATGCCACTCACGGTGCTGATCTGCGCAAGCTGCGTGGTCAGTTCGTTGTTCTGCATCGGGTTGGTGGGGTCCTGGTTTTTCAGCTGCGCCACCAAAAGCGTCAGGAAGCTGCTTTGCAGATCCGAGGCGTTGCTCCCGGTCAGACTGCTGCCTGCGGTTGCGCTGCTGGTACTGCTGGTGCTGTAACTTTCGTTAATGCTGGACGTAACCGACATTGTTTTCTCCTTTATTGACCGAGCGTGAGCGTTTTCAGCATCATGCTTTTCACGGTGTTCAGCACTTCAACGTTGGCCTGGTAGCTGCGGGAGGCGGACATGGAGTTCACCATCTCGCCGACCACGTCAACGTTCGGCATACGGACATACCCCTTGGCATCCGCCAGCGGGTTGCCTGGCTCGTAGACCAGTTTGTCCGGCGCCTGGCTTTCCACGACATCCGTCACCTTTACACCGCCGGTCGCAGCACCTGGTGCGGCGTCAACCTGGAAAACCACCTGCTTTGCGCGATAAGGCTGACCATCCGGCCCGGTCGCACTGTCGGCGTTGGCAAGGTTACTTGCCGCCACGTTCATGCGTTTGGATTGCGCGGTCATCGCGGAACCGGCAATGTCGAAAATATTTAAAAGCGCCATCGCTTTTTAACCCTTACTGTTGCTGCAGCACGGACATCATGCTTTTGATTTGGCCGCCAAGAACCTGCAGATCGGTCTGATACTTCAGGCTATTGTCAGCAAACTGGGTACGCTCACGGTCCATATCGACGGTGTTGCCATCCATAGACGGCTGATCCGGCACGCGGTACAGCAAATCAAGAGAAGCGCCGGTCGACGCCTGAGCCGGAATATGGCGCGATGAAGTCATGGCGAGCGTCATGGTGCTGCCTGACGCGCGGCCCTGATCCATCACTTTTTTCAGTTGGCTGGCGAAATCAATATCGCGCGCCTGATAACCTGGGGTATCGGCGTTGGCGATATTGGCCGCCAGAATCTCCTGACGCTGAGCGCGTAAATTGATAGCTTCCTGTTGGAAGCGCAGCGCGGCGTCCAGTTTATCGAGCATGATTCCTCCACTTAGTCTGGTGAGTGTGCACAGCTTACTGTTCCTCACGCGTGCGTTATCGTTGGAATAAACGCAAAATGCGTCGCTATTTGTTGCCTTGAACAAAAACAGAGCAGAGTAGAATCCTCCCTGTTCCGAAAGTGGAGAAGTGCAATGAAGAGCCTGAAATTCTGTCTCGCCGCGGGTTTACTGCTGTTAAGCCCCGGCATTTTCGCCGATGCGCTCAACGCGCAGCTGACGCCGTTTTTTCTGCAGCGTCTGGCAGGAATTAGCGATGCGGTAGTGGTGACGGTGAAAACGCCGGAGCCGCAGAGACTCACCTGCGACAATCCTGAGTTCAGCCTGCCGGGCAACGCGCGTTTATGGGGAAACCTCAGCGTGCAGGTTCGTTGCGGCGAGCAGAAACGGTACATGCAGGTGAATGTACAGGCCTTCGGAAACTACGTGGTGGCCAGTCAGCCTGTCGCGCGCGGCGGCATGCTGGATGAGTCTAACGTCCGCCTGGAACGCGGCCGTCTGGATCTCCTGCCGCCAAACGCTATGCTCAATCTTGACCAGGCGCGCGAAGCTGTTACTCTGCGTGACCTCGCGGCAAACCAGCCGGTGATGCTGTCGATGGTGCGTCAGTCCTGGCGCGTAAAAGCGGGTCAGCAAGTCCAGATCCTCGCCAACGGCGAAGGCTTTAGCATCAATGGCGAAGGCCGCGCCCTCAACAATGCGGCGGTGGCGCAAAACGCCCGGGTCAGAATGGCCTCAGGCCAGGTGGTTAGCGGCATCGTGGGTTCTGATGGGATTATTCTGATTAACCTGTAATCTTTATAAAGAATTCATCGTGGCTGCCGATATAGTTAATCAACTAACGATGAATATCGGCTCTACGCCGCGAGCCCCTCTATGAGGAAAAAATCAATGAGCATTGAACGCACGTCACCCCTGAAACCAGTGAGTACGGTGCAACCGCGCGAAAACAGTGAACCGCAGGCACCGAAAGCCCGTCCAACGGAAACCGCGGCGGCTGGCAGCGCCAGCGTCACCTTAAGCGGCGCCCAGGCAAAACTGATGAAGCCAGGCGCTGATGATATCAACGTTGAGCGTGTGGAAGCGCTGAAGGCCGCCATTCGTAATGGCGAGCTGAAAATGGACACCGGCAAAATCGCCGATGCGCTTATCCAGGAAGCTCAGAGTTTCTTGCAGGATAAATAACCTATGAGCCGTCTGTCAGAAGTGTTAGACCAAATGACAACTGTCCTGAATTCGCTGAAATCTGTGATGGATGCGGAGCAGCAGCAGTTATCCGCGGGCAGTCTCAACAGCAGTGCGCTTCAGCGCATCACTGAAGAGAAAAGCTCGCTGCTGGCCACGCTGGACTATCTTGAACAGCAGCGCCGCAGCGAACAGAAAACGCACCGTGACGCGCCGCCGGACATGGCGCAACGCTGGCAGACGATCACTCAGAAAACCCTGCACCTGCGCGATTTAAATATGCATAACGGCTGGTTGCTCGAAGGGCAAATGGCGCGTAACCAGCAGGCGCTGGCGGTGTTAAAGCCGATGCAAGAGCCAGCGCTTTACGGCGCGAACGGGCAGACTGCCGCGAATATGCATCGCGGCGGGAAGAAAATCGCCATCTGACCGCAAGGTTACGGGTAAAAAACGCCATTCCGGCAGGGAAATCCTGCCGGAAGGTTTTTTCACATCTGAATAAAAGCACACTGAAAATCGCCTATAAAAAAACGCGCCGGGGAAACCCACTGGCGCGTTTTTGTAATAGCGTTTACCGCCGTTCGGTTTACACCGTACGACGCGCGAAATCCCGCACGCGGAAGCCAAGCACGGTGAGCGTCGCGAAATACGCGATAACGCCTGCGACTACCACGCCCGCAAGACGCAGCAGACGCAGCGGCATGCTACCCTGCGCCCAGTCCGGCATGAAATGCATCACGCCGATAAGCGCCGCGGACATCACCAGCACCGCGATAATCAGCCGCGTCAAAAAGGCGCCCCACCCCGGCTGCGGCTGGAAAATTTTACGCTTACGCAGCTGCCAGTAGAGCAGGCTCGCGTTAAGACAGGCCGCAAGACCAATCGAGAGCGCCAGCCCCGCATGTTTCAGCGGCCCGATAAACGCGAGGTTCATCACTTGGGTCATGATGAGCGTCACGATGGCGATTTTCACCGGCGTTTTGATGTCCTGGCGCGAATAGAACCCCGGCGCCAGCACTTTCACCACAATCAGCCCCATCAGTCCGACCGAGTACGCCACCAGCGCCTGTTGGGTCATCAGCGCGTCGTGACCGGAGAATTTGCCGTACTGGAACAGCGAAACGGTCAGCGGTTTAGCAAGAATGCCGAGCGCCACCGCGCTTGGCAGCGCCAGTAAAAAGCACAGGCGCAGCCCCCAGTCCATCAGGCGCGAATATTCGTCGTGGTTGCCGCTCGCGAAGCTTCTCGACAGCGAGGGCAGCAGGATAGTCCCGAGCGCCACGCCCAGTACGCCGGACGGAAACTCCATCAGGCGGTCAGCGTAATACATCCAGGAGACCGAGCCGGAGACCAGAAACGAGGCGAAAATCGTGTTGATAATGAGCGAGATCTGGCTCACCGACACGCCGAGAATGGCCGGCCCCATCTGTTTCATGACGCGCATCGCGCCCGCATCTTTAAAGTTAATGCGCGGCAGCACCAGCATGCCGATTTTCTTCAGGTGCGGCAGTTGATAAACGAGCTGCAACACGCCGCCGACCGTGACCGCCCACGCGAGCGCCAGCACCGGCGGGTTAAAATACGGCGCGGCGAAAAGCGCAAAACCGATCATGCTGATATTAAGAAACGTGGGCGCAAACGCCGGCACCGAAAAACGGTTCCAGGTGTTAAGGATTGCGCCCGCGAGCGAGGCCAGCGAAATCAGCAGAATATAAGGAAAGGTAATACGCAGTAGCGACGAGGTGAGCGCGAATTTGTCGGCCGTATCAGCAAAACCCGGCGCGGTCACCAGAATCACCCAGGGTGCGGCCAGCATACCGGCTATCGTCACCACAAAGAGCGCCAGCGTCAGCAGGCCAGAGACATACGCCACAAACACGCGCGTAGCGTCTTCGCCCTGCTTGCTTTTATATTCGGCGAGGATCGGCACAAACGCCTGCGAGAACGCGCCTTCGGCGAAGATGCGACGCAACAGGTTCGGCAGTTTAAACGCCACGAAGAAGGCGTCGGTCGCCATCCCGGCCCCGAACACCCGCGCCACAATGGCGTCGCGCGCAAACCCGAGCACGCGGGAAAACATCGTCATCGAGCTGACCGCAGCCAGCGACTTCAGTAAATTCATTGTTGTTCTTTCCCATAAACACCGACGCCTGCAGGGCAGGCGTCTGGGGGCTTTTCAGCGAAGCGCTTAGTCTACTCGACTGAAAGGGAAATACTACTGGCAGATGCGCCCACCGTTACTCGCGCATCGCCTCGCGCCAGAGCCGCTCCACCACGCGCTGGGCAAGAAGCGCCTGCTCGCCGGCGGTTTCAGGAACCGTCTGATTCTGCACGCAGTCGATGAAGTGCCGCGCGCAACCCGCAAAACCGCGCTGCTCCAGCGTGCTCTGCCAGCCAGGCACCGGGCGTTGCACCACGCCTGCGCCGCGCTCTTCGCGCCACTCGCGCATGTCGGTTACGTCAATCAGCGCGCCGTCGGTGACCGCCTGCACCCACTCGCGCTGGCTACCGGCGCGACGGTGCATACTGGTGGTGATGGACAGATCGCCGCGGCGGAAATGGTGTTCGGCGTACCACATCTCGCCCTGCGCGGTGGTTTGCAACGCGCCGCTCGTAAGCGTCGCCTCGCCGCCGCCGAGCCACAGCGCGGTATCTACCAGATGCAGATAATCATCCAGCAGCGTGAAGCGCAGGTCATGCGGGCCAACGCTGTCGGCGCGGTGTTTATCCATGCGCAGCGACGCCCCCGCGCCCATCGCGTTTTTCAGATCGCGATAGAGCGGCGCGAAACGGCGGTTGAAGCCGACCATCAGCGTCAGATGGCGCTGTTTGGCCTGCGTCACCAGACGCTCGGCGTCGGCGAGGTTTTCCGCCAGCGGTTTATCGACGCAGATATGGACGCCCGCGTTCAGCAATTCGCTGACCACCTGGTAATGACTGCTGGTGGCGCTGTGGACAAAAACCGCGTCGCACTGCGCGGCCAGCGCCTGTAGCGAATCGATATACGGCATCCGGTACGCCTCGCAGACCGGCAGCGCTTTCGCACGCGTCGGGGAGAACGCCCCCACGAGCGTCCAGTCCGTCGCCTGTGACAGCACCGGCAACCAGGCTTTTTGCGCAATACCGCCAAGCCCGACAACCCCAACGCGTAATTTCGCCACGATTATTCTCCCAGGTGACCTAACAATGATTCGAGGCGCTCGCGCAGTTCCGCCACCTCAAGTTCCAGCGCCTCAACGCGCGCGGTTAAGGCGTCGGTATCCACGCCTGCGGTTTCGTTACTGGCGGCAAGCGTTGCGGTATCCGGCTCGCCGCAAAAAAGATGCATATAGCGGCTTTCACGCTTGCCCGGCTCGCGCGGCAGACGCGTGACAAACGGCCCGTCCTCACGGGTGGCGAGCGTCTCAAGCGCGCTTTCAAGCGCCGCCGTGTCGCTGAATTCATGCATGCGCGCTGCGCGACTGCGCAACTCGCCCGGCGTCTGCGCGCCGCGCAGCAGCAGGGTTGTGACCAGCGCGACTTCGGCAGGCGAGAATTTCAGATCGCCAAATTCAGAATTACAAAAGCGCTGCTCATATTTGGTCACGCGATTGCCGAAACCGCTGACGGTGCGCAGATAATGGCGTTTCACCAGCTGATCCAGCGTCTCCTGCACCTGCGCCTCGCTCAGGTTCATCACCGGCTCGCGGTTGGTTTTCTGATTGCAGGCCGTCACCACGCCGTTGACCGAGAGCGGGTATTGCTCAGGCGTGGTGACCTGTTTTTCCAGCATACAGCCGATGACGCGCGCTTCCAGCGCGCTAAACTGATGTTTCATGGTTTTCTCCTCAGCGCCCCGGCGTCCATTCGCGCGCGGTGAGCGCGGTCAGCACGTGATCGCGCCAGACGCCGTCTATCAGTAAGTAATCTTTGGCATAGCCTTCTTTTTCAAACCCGAGGCGTGCCAGCAGATCGCCGCTGCGCTGGTTGTGCGGCATATAGTTAGCCATGATGCGGTGCATATGCTGGCTGCGCTGCATGTAGCGAATGGCGCTGGTGAGCGCTTCAAACATCAGCCCCTGCCCCTGCCACTTTTCGCCCAACGAATAGCCAAGATAACAGGCGTGGAACGAGCCGCGCACCACATTGGAAAAGTTAGCGACGCCGCGGATTTCCGTTTCGTCCGGATCGAGCAGCGCAAAGTAAAAGGCGCTGCCCTGTTTGTGGAGTTCGTTGATCATGCCAAGCCGCGCCTGCCAGCCCGAGGGGTAGCAGTGGCTTTCATCACGGACAGGCTCCCAGGGTTTCAGAAACTGGCGGTTCTCGGCGTAGTAATCCGCCAGCCGCCATGCGTCGCGATCGTGCACCAGGCGCACCACCAGGCGATCGGTTGTTAATCTTACTTTCGGCACGTTACTTCGGTAGCCAAACATCGATACCCTGCTCCTTTCTCGGCATTATTCCTCACTCCAGCCCCGGACAGCGCGCCATCGCGGGCATTACGTTTTACTATAACCGCGCCGAACAAAACAGTGAAAACAGCAACATGCCATTCTTTGACGCGTCACGCGGCCTGACGATGAATTTCATCAATCAATCATAGCGATCGATAAAAAAATATTGTCGCGCAAAACATCACCACCGCGCCCGTGAGGCCGTAAGATAGTGCGGTCTCTTCGCTTTTTTCCCGGGAGGGGAAATGTCCAGCGTGTCGCAGGCAAGGAGCCTGGGTAAATATTTCCTGTTAATTGACAACATGCTCGTGGTTCTGGGCTTTTTCGTCGTCTTTCCGCTTATTTCCATCCGCTTTGTCGACAGCCTCGGCTGGGCCGCGCTTATGGTGGGTATCGCGCTCGGCCTGCGCCAGCTCGTTCAGCAAGGGCTTGGGATTTTCGGCGGTGCCATCGCTGACCGTCTGGGCGCGCGGCCAATGATCGTCACCGGTATGCTGCTGCGCGCGGCAGGCTTTGCGACGATGGCGGTGGCTCACGAACCGTGGGTGCTGTGGCTCTCCTGCGTGCTCTCCGGGCTTGGCGGAACGCTCTTCGACCCGCCGCGCTCGGCGCTGGTGGTGAAGCTGGTGCGTCCTCAGGAGCGCGGCCGCTTTTTCTCCCTGCTGATGATGCAGGACAGCGCCGGTGCCGTGACGGGCGCGCTTATCGGCAGCTGGTTGCTGCAATACGATTTCCGGCTGGTGTGCGGCGTCGGCGCGCTGCTGTTTGTGCTTTGCGCGGGTTTTAACGCCTGGCTGCTGCCGGACTGGAAGCTCTCCACGGTGCGCACGCCGCTGCGCGAAGGCATGGGCCGCGTCCTGCGCGACAGGCGCTTCGTCACCTACGTGCTGACGCTGACCGGCTATTACATGCTGGCGGTGCAGGTGATGCTGATGCTGCCGGTGATGGTTAACGATATCGCGGGCGAACCGGCGGCGGTGAAATGGATGTACGCCATTGAAGCCGTGCTGTCGCTGACGCTGCTCTATCCGCTGGCGCGCTGGAGCGAAAAACGTTTTCGCCTTGAACAGCGCCTGATGGCCGGGCTGCTGGTGATGACGTTCAGCCTGGTGCCGATTGGCCTTGCAAGCAACCTGCAACAACTCTTTACCTTAATTTGCCTCTTTTATATCGGCTCGATTATCGCCGAACCGGCGCGTGAAACCCTGAGCGCGTCGCTCGCGGACGCCCGCGCCCGCGGCAGCTATATGGGCTTTAGCCGTCTTGGCCTCGCTTTCGGCGGCGCGCTTGGCTACGCGGGCGGCGGCTGGCTGTTTGACGCAGGCCGCGCGCTTCATACGCCAGAGCTGCCGTGGGCGATGCTGGGTGTGATAGGCGTCGGGACATTCCTGATGCTCTGGTGGCAGTTCAGCCAGAAACGGCTCGCGCCGGGGCTTCTGGAGCAGGAAAGTTAAGACCGGGGAGCGTTTGCTCCCCTGCGTTTTCTCTTCCATACTTAAAAATCAGTCACCTGAGCAGGAGGAGAAACGTGAAGTTATATATTTACGATCACTGTCCGTTCTGTCTGAAAGCGCGCATGATTTTCGGGCTGAAAAACCTTCCGGTGGAGCTTATCGTGATGTCTAACGATGACGAAGCCACGCCCACCCGCATGATTGGCCAGAAGATGGCCCCGATTCTGCAAAAAGACGACAGCCGCTACCTGCCGGAAAGCATGGATATCGTTCACTACGTCGATAATCTCGACGGCAAACCGCTGCTCACCGGCAAGCGCAACCCGGCGATTGAAGAGTGGCTGCGCCGCGTTAACGGCTACGTTAACCGCCTGCTGCTCCCGCGCTTCGCCAAAGCGCCGTTCGATGAGTTCGCCACCCCCGAGGCGCGCCGTTACTTTACCGAGAAAAAAGAGGCGGCGATTGGGTCCTTTGAAGAGCACATGTCTCACTCCGCCGGGCTGATTAAAAACATCAGCGACGACCTGCGTGCGCTTGATAAACACATCGTTCAGCCGAACGCCGTGAACGGCGAGCTTTCTGAAGATGATATTCATCTCTTCCCGCTGCTGCGCAACCTGACGCTGGTTGCGGGCGTCAACTACCCTACCCGCGTCGCCGACTACCGCGACAACATGGCCAAGCAGACGCAAATTAATCTGCTGTCAAAAATGGCTATCTGACGACAGCGCCGGTGGCCTCCACCGGCGTTTTAAGCCGAATCCGCTTTTGCCGCTTCCACTGGCGGGGCATCCTGCTTTGTGTCAGGATCGCCCGACAGCACCAGAACGAGGGAAGCTTATGAAAAAAATGTTAGTCGCCGCAGCGCTTATCGTCAGCGGCTTGCTGGTGGGATGTAACCAGCTCACGCAATACACCGTCACCGAACAGGACATCAATCAGGCGCTGCAAAAGCGTAATAACTATGCCAAAGATATCGGCGTGCCGGGCCTTGCCGACGCGCATATTGTCTTAACGAATCTGAACAGCGCCATTGGCCGCGAAGAGCCGAATAAAATCACGCTTAACGGCGATGCGAGCCTCGATATGACGTCGCTGTTCGGCAACCAGAAGGCGCTGGTGAAGCTCAAACTGAAAGCGCTGCCGACGTTCGATAAGGAGAAAGGCGCTATTTATCTGCGCGAAATGGAAGTGGTCGACAGCAGCATCACGCCGGACAAAATGGCGCCGGTCCTGGAAACGTTAATGCCGTATCTGAATAAATCCCTGCGCAGTTACTTTGAACAGCGTCCGGCCTATGTGCTGAGCGAAGACCGTACCAAAGGCGAAGCGCTGGCGAAAAAATTCGCCAAAGGGCTTGAAGTAAAACCAGGCGAAATCGTCATCCCGTTGACCGATTAACGCCACGCCGGGGGCGCAATGCCCCCGATTTTTCAGGAAAAGGATGCAAAGGAAAACGTTTACGCTTATCCTTAGTGCCCGGCATAAAACCAGCCATTACTGACTGTTTCCCCAAGCCGGAGCCTTCCATGACTGCACAACCCCAGGTTTTAACTATCCGCCGCCCTGACGACTGGCATGTTCATCTGCGTGATGGCGACATGCTGAAAACCGTGGTGCCCTATACCAGCGAAACTTACGGGCGCGCTATCGTCATGCCAAACCTGGCGCCGCCGGTCACGACCGTGGAAGCCGCTATCGCTTACCGCCAGCGCATTCTTGACGCGGTGCCGGAACATCACGCGTTTGAACCGCTGATGACCTGCTACCTCACCGACACGCTGGATGCAGACGAGCTGGAGCGTGGTTTCCAGCAGGGTGTGTTTACCGCCGCCAAACTCTACCCGGCTAACGCCACGACTAACTCCAGCCACGGCGTCACCAGTGTCGATAACATTATGACGGTGCTTGAGCGCATGGAAAAACTCGGCATGCCGCTGCTGGTGCATGGCGAAGTGACGCACAGCGAGGTTGATATTTTCGATCGCGAAGCGCGGTTTATCGAGACGGTGATGGAGCCGCTCAGAAAGCGCCTGCAGGGCCTGAAAGTGGTGTTTGAACACATCACCACTAAAGACGCCGCCGACTACGTGCGCGAAGGGAACTCACTGCTCGGCGCGACCATCACGCCGCAGCACCTGATGTTTAACCGCAACCACATGCTCGCAGGCGGCATTCGCCCGCATCTCTATTGCCTGCCGATCCTCAAGCGTAATGTGCACCAGCAGGCGCTGCGCGAGCTGGTCGCAAGCGGCTGTGAACGCGTGTTTCTCGGTACCGACTCCGCGCCTCACGCGCGCCATCGCAAAGAGACGAGCTGCGGCTGCGCAGGCTGTTTTAACGCCCCTTCTGCGCTCGGCGCATACGCCACCGTGTTTGAAGAAATGAATGCGCTGGCGCACTTTGAAGCGTTCGCCTCGCTGAACGGCCCGGGCTTTTACGGCCTGCCGGTGAATGAAGGCACCGTAACGCTGGTGCGCGAGGAGAGCGTCATGCCGGAAACTATCGCTATCGCCGACGACACGCTGGTGCCGTTCCTGGCGGGTGAAGCGGTACGCTGGACGGTAAAACGCTAAGCACGCGCTAAAAAAATCATAGCCCCCTGTTGCATGCCGCCCGGCAAAACTGTATATATATACAGTATGATTAACAGGGGGTTGTTATGCGTATTGAAGTGACTATCGCCAAAACCACGCCGCTGCCGCCGGGTGCTATCGATGCGCTGGCCTGCGAGCTATCCCGCCGTATTGAAAGCCATTTTCCGGAAATGCCGAATCATGTGAGCGTGCGCTATGCCGCCGCTAATCAGCTGTCGGTTCTGGGTGGCGCGAAAGAAGATAAAGATCGCATCAGCGAAATTCTCCAGGAAACCTGGGAGAGCGCTGACGACTGGTTTACCACGGATTAACCCTCATTACTGTCTTCTCTATGGTGTCAGTTTTTCCGGGCTTCGCCGCCCGGCTTTTTTATTTGTAGCGCCTTTTTCTGCGATAGTCCGAATTTTTTCTTTTCAGCTGAAATCTCATTGATCCGTCCTCTTAACAAAAATTTGCGAATAATCTGCCGTTTTATTGTTCAGTTAATTCAAAATCTCGAAAAAAATGTGTGTCAGGGTATTTATTACTGCCCCATTTTCCTTTATTGGTTGATATACTTTATTTGCTTCAGAGATAAGAAAACACGCATTGAACCTCATGAGTCGTTGTCTATAAACACGTATAAAGGGGGTTATGATGGAAAAAAATGAAGTAATACAGACGCATCCCCTTGTTGGATGGGACATCAGCACCGTCGACAGCTATGACGCACTGATGCTGCGGTTGCACTATCAATCCTCTCCGCAGGTGGATCGCGAAGCAACCGAAGTGGGCCAGACATTATGGCTAACGACCGATGTAGCAAGACAATTTATTTCCATCTTAGAAGCCGGCATTGCAAAAATTGAATCCGGTGAGTACCAGGAAAGCGATTATCGCAAGCACTGATACCGTGCTTTTCTTATAACGCAAAGGCACCCTCCGGGGTGCCTTTATTTTTTCGCGCTTGAGAATTGTCCTGCTCTTAATTACTCTGCTAATCAACGGTTTTCACGGAGTAATTTCATGGAATACGATCTGATTATCATCGGTAGCGGATCAACAGGCGCAGCGGCCGGTTATTACGCGACCCGCGCCGGGCTCAACGTATTAATGACAGACAGCGCCCATCCGCCCCATCAGGAAGGCAGCCACCACGGCGACACGCGCCTTATCCGCCATGCGTATGGCGAAGGCGAGCGTTATGTGCCGCTGGTGCTGCGCGCGCAGGCGCTGTGGGATGAGCTCGGCGACCTTGGCGGCGAGCGTATTTTCGAGCGGACCGGCGTGATTAATCTCGGCCCCACTGATTCCGCATTTCTGGCGAACGTCGCCGACAGCGCCGCGCGCTGGCAACTGCCGCTGGAGAAACTGACCGGTGAAGAGGTGATGACGCGCTGGCCGGAAATCCGTCTGCCGGAAAACTATCTCGGCCTGTTTGAACCCAACTCCGGCGTGCTGCGCAGCGAAAAAGCTATCGCCACCTATATCCGTCTCGCTGAAGAAGCGGGCTGCGCACAGCTTTTTAACTGCCCGGTGAGCGGTTTTGAGGCCACGGAAGATGGCGTTACCGTCACGACCGCCGATGGCGTCTATCGCGCCCGCAAGGCGCTTATCAGCGCCGGTACGTGGGTATCGCGCCTGGTGCCGGGGCTTCCCGTGACGCCAGTGCGTAAAATCTTCGCCTGGTATCAGGCCGACGGACGCTACAGCGCCAATAACCGCTTTCCGGCCTTTACCGGCGAAATGCCAAACGGCGACCAGTTTTACGGGTTCCCGGCGGAAAATAACGAGCTGAAAATCGGCAAGCATAATGGCGGACAGGTCATTTCGAAGCCGGAAGAACGTGTACCATTTGGCGCGGTGGCGACCGACGGTTCAGAAGCGTTCCCGTTCCTGCGCCATTTCCTGCCGGGCATCGGCGGCTGTCTGTATGGCGCGTCATGCACCTATGACAACACGCCGGATGAAGATTTTATCATCGACACCCTGCCGGATACCCCAAATGTACTACTGGTCACGGGGTTGAGCGGCCACGGCTTTAAATTCGCCTCGGTGCTTGGGGAAATCGCCGCGCAGTTCGCAGCCGATAAACCTTATGATTTCGATTTGACGCCGTTTTCGCTCTCACGTTTTGCCACTTCTGCATGAGCAGGCAGCAGGCCGGGACGATTTCCCGGCCCGCGCCCTGACATTTCAATGTCAAAATTATTGATTTCCCGCTGACAAAACCTGATAAACCGCTAAACTATTTTGCTGCTAAACAATCCTGCCGCCTGCGGTGCTTGCTTTATAACCTAACCGGAACCCCTTATTCGCCTGCGCTATAGCGGTTTCAGCAATGAATAAGCGTTTTTTAAGCGATATATTTTCAAATTCAAATTATTTGAATAATTTGTTTTGTTTTTTTGGTTTGCATTTCATTCCCCCACACGCCACTGTTTGAGTCATTCTTACTGACGGATGCATAACCATGCAGTGGCGTAACTCACCTACTCGATACGGACATTTCTCGGTACTGCTTCACTGGCTGATGGCGCTGACGGTTTACGGCATGTTTGCGCTCGGGCTGTGGATGGTATCGCTCGGTTATTACGATGTCTGGTATCACCAGGCACCGGAAATTCACAAGAGTATCGGCATCATCCTGTTTATTTTCCTGCTGGTACGCGTGGTCTGGCGCTTTATCTCTCCGCCGCCGCCTCCGCTGACCAGTTACTCGCGACTCACGCATTACAGCGCTGTTGCAGTGCATGTGATGCTCTACCTGATCCTGTTTACGATCCTCATCAGCGGCTATCTGATTTCCACCGCCGAAGGCAAACCGATTTCCGTCTTCGGGCTGTTTGAAGTCCCTGCCCTGGTGAGCGGCGCAGGCGAGCAGGCCGATCTGGCTGGCGATATTCACCTGTGGCTCGCCTGGAGCGTTGTGCTGCTCTCCGTCGCGCATGCCGCCGCCGCGCTGAAACACCATTTTGTCGACAAAGACGTCACCCTGAAGCGGATGCTCGGGAAAGCGTCACATTAACCATGGAGCGAAATATGAAGAAAAGCCTGCTGGGGGTCACTCTGGGTGCCCTGCTGTTTACCACCGGCTCAGCCGTTGCTGCCGACTATAAAATTGATAAAGAAGGCCAGCACGCCTTCGTTAACTTCCGTATCCAGCATCTGGGTTATAGCTGGCTGTACGGTACGTTCCGCGATTTCGACGGTTCGTTCACGTTCGATGAGAAAAACCCGGCGGCGGATAAAGTCAGCGTGACCATTAACACCAACAGCGTCGACACCAATCACGCCGAGCGCGATAAACACCTGCGCAGCGCGGAATTCCTGAACGTGGCGAAATTCCCGAAAGCGACCTTCACCTCCACCAGCGTGAAGAAAGATGGCGATGAGCTGGATATCACCGGCGATCTGACCCTGAACGGCGTAACCAAACCGGTCACTCTTGAAGCCAAACTGCTGGGCCAGGGGAAAGATCCGTGGGGCGGCGAGCGCGCGGGCTTTGAAGCGGAAGGCAAAATCAAACTCAAAGACTTCAACATCACGACCGATCTCGGCCCGGCGTCTCAGGACGTGGATCTGATTATTTCGGTAGAAGGCGTGAAGCAGAAGTAATTCGCTTCTGGCGAAAAAAAACCGGTCAGCTGACCGGTTTTTTTATGCCTGCGGGTTATTCCGGGTCCGGAATACCAAGCGTGGTGTTAAGACGCCCGCGGGATTTATTAAAGATTTTATTGCCGTTCTCACGCCCTGCGCGGCGGCGGCGCTGCTCCTCTTCCGGCAGCGACATCTCTTCTTTACAGAGCTCGCTGCAACAGCCAGAAAACTTCTCGGCACAAGCCGGGCACTGGATGAACAGCAGGTGGCAGCCGTCGTTTTTACAGTTGGTGTGGCTGTCGCACGGCGCGCCGCACTGATGGCAGTGCGCGATCACGTCGTCAGAGATACGCTCACCCATACGTTCGTCAAACACGAAGTTTTTACCGACGAAACGCACCGGCAGTCCCTGTTCGCGCGCTTTGCGGGCGTATTCAATGATGCCGCCTTCGATATGCCAGACTTTCTGGAAACCGTTATGACGCATGAACGCGCTCGCCTTCTCACAGCGGATGCCGCCGGTGCAGTACATGACAATTTTCTTGTCTTTGTACTCCTGCATCATCTCGACGGCTTTCGGCAGCTGTGCACGGAACGTATCCGCCGGGATCTCCAGCGCGTTTTCAAAATGGCCCACTTCATATTCGTAGTGGTTACGCATATCGATAAACACGGCGTCCGGATCGTCAAGCATGGCGTTCACTTCCGCCGCCTTGAGATATTCGCCCACGTCGCTCGCGTCAAAGGTCGGATCGTCGATGCCATCCGCCACGATGCGGTCACGCACTTTCATGCGCAGCACCCAGAAGGATTTCCCGTCGTCATCCAGGGCGATGTTCAGGCGCACGCCATCAAGCGCCGGATGAAAGCCATACAGCGCGGCGCGAAACGCCTCGACGTTGCTTTCAGGAACGCTTATCTGCGCGTTGATGCCTTCATGGGCAAGATAGATACGGCCAAAGACATTCAGCGCGGTGAACGCCTGCCAGAGCGCGTCGCGCGTGGCTTTCGGATCGTCGATGGTGAAATACTTATAGAATGAGATTGTGGTACGCGGCTCGGTTTCGGCAAGCATGCGCGCCCTCAGTTCCTCATTCGATATGCGGTTGTGTAACACTGGCATGGTGTACGTTCCTGCTATCGGTGGGGGAATAAATAACGGCCGGCATCATATAGCAATTACCGTTAATTTACATCCTTACATTTTACGCTACATTTTCCACACCTTACCTGTGAGTGATCTTCAGTCAGGCGTCGCGGCGCGAAAGGCAGAGAATTTTGGTCGTTCGCAAAAAAATGTCACAATACGGGCCGTGAAAGGGCTTCGCCTGCAATTAATGGAATTTTCATGACGCATTTACCGCAATTTTCTCGCGCACTGCTGCACCCCCGTTACTGGCTGACCTGGCTTGGCATTGGCCTGCTGTATCTTGTCGTGCTGCTGCCTTACCCGGTTATCTGGCGGCTCGGCCGCGGGCTGGGACGTATTGCGAAGCGGCTGATGAAGCGCCGCGCACGCATTGCCCACCGCAACCTTGAGCTCTGCTTTCCTGATATGAGCGACGCCGAGCGCGAGGCGCTGGTGGTGAAGAATTTCGAGTCGGTCGGTATGGGGCTGATGGAAACCGGCATGGCCTGGTTCTGGCCCAACTGGCGCGTCGAGCGCTGGACAGAGGTGTCCGGCGTGGAACCCGTGAAAGCGCTGCTGGCGCAAAAACAGGGGATTTTGCTTATCGGCGTGCATTTTCTGACGCTGGAGCTTGGCGCGCGCATTTTCGGGATGCATACGCCGGGCATCGGGGTTTATCGCCCGAACGACAACCCGCTGCTCGACTGGCTGCAAACCTGGGGTCGCCTGCGATCCAATAAAACGATGCTCGACCGTAAGGATCTCAAAGGGATGATCAAGGCGCTGAAAGGCGGCGAGATCATCTGGTATGCGCCGGACCACGACTATGGCCCACGCAACAGCGTGTTTGTGCCGTTTTTCGCGGTCGATCAGGCCGCCACGACGTCCGGCACCTGGATGCTCGCGAAAATGTCGAAGGCCTGCATCGTGCCGTTCGTGCCGCGCCGTAAAGCGGACGGCAGCGGCTACGAGCTGATTGCGCTGGAGCCGGAGTGCGCGCCGCCGCTTGGCAGCGCCGAAGAGACCGCCGCCTGGATGAATAGCATCGTTGAGAAGTGCATTCTGATGGCGCCGGATCAATATATGTGGCTGCACCGCCGCTTTAAAACGCGCCCGGAAGGCGTGCCGTCCCGCTACTAATCCTTTTCGCCCGCCGCGCCTTAGGCGCGTGCGGGCCTTGCCACTTCCAAATTTTTTCCATTCATACTTGCAAACCACAATCTTCGACTATTCTTTCCTGAAACAACCATGTCCGTTCAGGGAGAAAGCTATGACTATGTACGCCACGCTTGAAGAAGCCATTGACGCAGCACGCGAAGAGTTCCTCGCCGCGAATCCGGGAGTTGAGGAAGAGGACGCGGTTGTCGAGCTGTTCAATATGCAAAAATATGTGCTGCAGGACGGGGAAATCATGTGGCAGGCAGAATTCTTCGCCGATGAAACCGACGAAGGCGACTGCCTGACCGTGTTAACCGGCGATGCCGCGCAGAGCGTGTTTGACGGCGATTTCGATGAGATTGAGCTGCGCCAGGAGTGGCAGGAGGAAAACACCCTGCATGAATGGGATGAGGGCGAATTTCAGCTGGAGCCGCCGCTGGACACCGAAGAGGGACGCACCGCGGCGGATGAGTGGGACACCACCCGCTAAGCGTTACTCATACGGGCCGTGATGCATATCAACCGGCAACAGCAGCGTATCGAAGATAAGTGAAAACGGCAGGTCGAGCATCAGGATAAAACGCCACGGCCTGTCGCGCACATCCCACTGCACGCCGGGGTAATACTGGTTGCCATGCCCCTGCCCCGGCACGGCGCGACTGATGATGCTGCCACAACCGCAGAGCATCCAGACGGCAAGCAGAACGGCGATAATTCTCAAAGGCGACCTCGCGTTTTAACGTTATGTATGCAGTATAACAGCCCGTCCTGCGGGCAAAAAAATGCCGGCCTTAATGGCCGGCATTTTCATTTCACTACGCTTAACGCTTACAGCGTGCTTAATGCCTGCGGGTTAAGCTTCAGCGTCTCATAATGATTTACCCAGGACGAATAGCGCTCCGGGTGCGCCCAGACGCGGTAGTGCATACGCGCCATCGTAACCGGATCGCTCAACAGTACCAGACGGCGGTCGCGGTTCAGTTTCTCCGGCGTATCGTTCAGCGCCTGCTCGACGTGACGATCGCGGGCAATTTCCAGCACGTGGCTTGCGCGGTGACGCGCGGTCGCCATCGCGGTTGCCAGCGCGTTAAACGACGGATGGAACACCGCGTGCATAAAGCCATCGTCCAGCGAACGGCTGCGGTTGAGCACCAGATAACGGTCGGTATCCACCAGCACCTGCGGCGGCGAATACTCTTCCGGGATCAGGAACAGCTTCCAGCGTTTGGTGCGCAGGCCGACGGTCGCGCGGCTCGAAATCACCGACACAAACGGCGACAGGATAAGCGAGAACACGATAGGCGCCAGCCAGAACAGGAAGCGCAGATCAAGCCACGCCATGCTGACCGCCCACACCAGCCCCAGCAACAGCTGAGAGCCATGACGCATGAACGCTTCGCTCCACGGGGTGGAGTCGTCGTCGCGCTGCGGCGAGTTCCAGACCACTTCCCATCCAAGGAACGCGCTCACCACAAACACGGTGTGGAACAGCATACGCACCGGCGCCAGCAGTACCGAGAACAGCACTTCCAGCAGCAGAGAGAGCGTCACGCGCAGGAAACCGCCGTATTCTTTCGGGCCTTTACACCAGATGAGAATGACGCTCAAAAGCTTCGGCAGGAACAGCAGCACCATCGTTGAAGCGAACAGCGCTATCGCGAGCTCAGGACGCCACTGCGGCCACACCGGGAACAGCTGACGCGGCTGGAGGAAGTATTGCGGCTCGGTAAGCGCATGTACCACCTGCAACGCCGTCGAGAGTGCCAGGAAAAGGAACCAGAGCGGCGCTGACAGATAAGACATCACGCCAGTCAGGAACACCGCACGGTGCACCGGATGCATCCCTTTAACGAGGAACAGGCGGAAGTTCATCAGGTTGCCATGACACCAGCGACGGTCGCGCTTAAGCTCATCCAGCAGGTTCGGCGGCAGCTCTTCATAAGAGCCCGGCAGATCGTAGGCAATCCATACGCCCCAGCCTGCACGACGCATCAGCGCCGCTTCCACAAAGTCGTGGGAGAGGATAGAGCCTGCGAAAGAGCCCTCGCCCGGGAGCGGCGCCAGCGCGCAGTGCTCGATAAACGGCTTCACGCGGATAATGGCGTTATGGCCCCAGTAGTGCGATTCGCCCAGCTGCCAGAAGTGCAGGCCGGCGGTAAACAGCGGCCCGTAAACGCGTGTCGCGAATTGCTGGCAGCGCGCATAGAGCGTGTCCATTCCGGAGGCTTTCGGCGACGACTGGATGATCCCGGCATTCGGGTTCGCTTCCATCAGACGCACCAGCCCGGTCAGACAGTCGCCCGTCATCACGGAGTCGGCGTCCAGCACCACCATGTAGCTGTACTGGTTACCCCAGCGGCGGCAGAAATCGTCGATATTGCCGCTTTTACGCTTCACACGACGGCGACGGCGGCGATAGAAAATCTGCCCTTCGCCCTGCACTTCGGCAATCAGCTCCATCCAGGCTTTCTGCTCGGCAACGCAGATATCCGGATTGTAACTGTCGCTCAGGATATACACGTCGAAGTGCGCCTGCTGGCCGGTGGCTTTCACCGATTCCCAGGTGGCGCGCAGGCCCGCGAAGACGCGATCCACGTCTTCGTTACAGATAGGCATGATAAGCGCAGTGCGATGCTCAGGGTTTATCGGCTCGTCGCCCACCGTCGAGGCGGAGATGCTGTACTTATCTTTACCGATAAGCAGCTGCAAAAAGCCCATCAGCGCCGTCCAGAACCCGGCGCTCACCCAGCAGAACAGGATAGCGAACAGGATAAGGATGCCGCTTTGCAGCACATACGGCAGCAGTTGCATCAGCGACACCAGCCAGTCCTGGCCCATCATGTCCGCCGGGTTGATCAGCGCCCAGCCCTGATACGGGAGAATGGTTTTCATATACCAGGTGGCGACGACGGTCTGAGAGAGCGTCAGCAGCAGCAGAATGTAACGGCGAATGGTGCCGACCGTACGCCATTTCTGCTCCGCGGCGCGCTCTTCTTTCGTCAGCCCCGCCATGTAGCGCGGCAGCACTTCACGACCGCGCAGACGGTCCCAGAAGCGCCCAATCGGGTTGGTGCGCCACGGGTCCGGGAACATGGAGGAACGTGTTGCCTTTGGCATGGCCTGGATCTGGGTGCGGCCTTCATCGTCTTTGATCAGTTGATCGCCCTTGAGCGAGTCTGACCAGCGCTGTTCGAGACGCGTTTTCACCGAGCCCAGCGGGGAGTCATCCTCGCGGGCCCAGACGCGCCCTTCAGCATCCAGCGCCTGATGAAGGGCCTGCATGTCCGATGTCGGCAGCGCCGCTTTCTCAGCGTCAGAAAGCGGCAGCAGGTCGATATACTCAGTAGACTTATTCATTGGCAGGTAGCTGATAGCTCCAGGTTTCACTCAGCGGCTGATCGCCATTGACAAGGGCAGCGCGCATTTCAGTGGTTTTCTTGGCGTCTTTGATTTTCACGCGCAGCATCATACGCCAGCCTTTGGTGACCGGGTTGTAGCGCACGCTGTTTTCTACGATTTCGCCGTTATCGCCAATGCTCGCCTGAGCGGTCACCGGCGTGTTGTCCGGCAGCTTTTGCATTTCGGTGCCGGTGAAATCGACCACAAACGCGATGGTGCCATCCGGCTGACGGATGAGGTTGGACTGTTTCACATCGCCCGTGGAACGACGCGTCTGCAGCACCCACGCGTTTTCCGGCGCGTGCAGTTTGTCTTCATCGCGGCTAAAGGTGATGGTGTATTTGAAATTCATCTCCTTGCCCGGATCCGGCAGTTGATCCGGCGTCCAGTACGCGACGATGTTATCGTTGGTTTCGTCGTTGGTCGGAATTTCCACCAGCTCGATTTTGCCTTTCCCCCACTGCCCTTGCGGGGTGACCCACGCGCTCGGACGCAGATCGTAGCGGTCGTCAATATCTTCAAAACGGGAGAACTGACGGCCACGCTGCAACAGGCCAAAGCCCTGCGGGTTTTCAGTGGTAAACGTGCTGACCGCGAGATGTTTCGGGTTATTCAGCGGACGCCAGATCCACTCGCCGTTACCGGCGTGCAGGGAGAGACCATTGGAGTCATGCAGTTCCGGGCGGTAGTTAGTCGCCGGCGATGGCTGGTTCGGCCCGAAGAGGAACATGCTGGTCAGCGGTGCAACGCCCAGTTTGCCCACTTTATCGCGAAGGTAGACTTTCGACTGTACATCCACAACCGTATCGCGACCGGGGGTGATGATGAAGCGATAGGCGCCAGTCGCGCGCGGAGAATCCAGCAGCGCGTAAATCGTCAGGCGTTTGTCGGTCGGTTTAGGACGTTCAATCCAGAACTCGCGAAAGCGCGGGAACTCTTCACCGGACGGCAGCGCGGTGTCGATAGCCAGACCGCGCGCGGAAAGCCCGTACACCTGGCCCTGGCCGATGACGCGGAAATAGCTCGCGCCCAGCATGCTGACGATTTCGTCGTTTTTATCTTTGCTGTTGATCGGGTAGAGCACTTTGAAACCGGCAAAGCCCAGATCTTTAACCGTGTCTTTGTCGTGCTGCACATTACCGAAATTGAAATAATCCGGGCTGTACTTAATTTTGCGAACCGTATTGGCCGTCACCTCGTTAAGGGCAACCGGCGTGTCGAAGTACATACCCTGATGGTAGAATTCAAGCTTGAACGGGGTTTTGATTTTGCTCCAGTAGGCTTTGTCGTGATTGAACTGGATCTGTTGGTAGTCCGCGTATTTCATATCGCGGAAAACGGAGGGCAGGTTGCTTTTCGGCGCTTCATAGCTTTTTCCCGCTAAGGATTTCGCCTGTTTTGCGACGTCGTCGATAGTGAAGGCCCAACCTGAAGTGGTATAAAGTGACAACATCACTGCTGCACCCAGCCAACCCATTTTCATCATCTGTGTTTTATGTTTCATATAACTAAGCACTTCCCCCTTTGTGTGCTTAAATCAATCCGATCCATTTTAATGGAAACTTGCGGTTTCCGACAACACAATCCCCGCTTTGTTCAGCACGTCGGTTCAGCGATTAAGCAAATGAATGCGCGCCATTTTCGCTTTGCGAATTTGTCCTGGAGACTGTGTCGCGGCCTTCCTGTAGGGTGGGGGCCGAATCTAAAACAGAATCAGCCTGAGGGATAAGGCGAATAGTCCGAGATTTTATGGAGTGATATGACGACACCAACACAGAGAGAATTTTTTCTCGATTCCATACGCGCATGGTTGATGCTCCTTGGCATCCCGTTTCATATTTCGCTGATCTATTCCACGCATCAGTGGCACGTTAACAGCCTGACGCCCTCTGAAGGCCTGACAGTGTTCAATGACTTCATCCACGCCTTCCGCATGCAGGTCTTCTTTGTTATTTCAGGATATTTTTCCTACATGCTGTTCCTGCGTTACCCAAGAAAACGCTGGTGGAAAGTACGCGTCGAGCGTGTCGGCATTCCTATGCTGACCGCGATCCCATTGCTCACACTGCCGCAATTTTTGATGCTGCAATATGTCAAAGGCCGCGCCGATAGCTGGCATACGCTTTCCGGTTACGACAAATACAATACGCTGGTGTGGGAACTCACGTCGCATTTATGGTTTTTGTTAGTGCTGGTGGTTTTCACGACGCTCGGTCTGCTGATATTTCAGTGGATAAAAAACGTCCCGGAAGAAAAAAGCGCGGCGCTGGCTGAACGACTGACATTAGGAAAACTCTCAGCGCTGTTTTTACTTTTTGGCGTCGCGTTTGCTGCTTTGCGCCGTTTTATTTTTATCGTCTACGCGCCGATATTAAGCGACGGGCTGTTTAATTTTGTGGTGATGCAGACCCTGTTTTATTCGCCGTTTTTTATTCTCGGCGCGCTGGCGTTTAAACACGCCTCGCTGAAAAACCGCTTTACGACGTTCTCCCCTGGCTGCGCGGTGGGCTCGGCGGTGGCCTTTGTCGCCTATATGCTGAACCAGCGATACGGCAGCGGCGACGCCTGGATGTATGAAACTGACAACGTTATTAGCATGCTGATGGGCCTGTGGATGGTGAATGTGGTGTTCTCGCTCGGCCACCGCCTGCTGAATTTCAAATCAGCGCGGGTCACCTACTTTGTTAACGCTTCGCTGTTTATCTATCTGGTGCACCACCCGCTGACGCTGTTCTTCGGCGCGTATATCACGCCACACATTCACTCGAACGCGCTGGGCTTTATCGCAGGCCTGGTGTTTGTGATTGGCATTGCGGTGGCGCTGTATGAGGCCCATCTGCGCATTCCGCTACTGCGCTTTCTGTTCTCAGGCAAGCCGCAAAATAAAACCCCGTCGCCGGGTACCGCGACAGGGTGATAGTGACACGCGTCCTCGCGGCGCGTGCTTTCAGAGCATCCACTCAACCGGCAGACGATACACAAGGCGCACCAAAAGGCGCTGCCAGAAGCGCGTTTTCGGCTCCTTTTTCCAGACAATCTCCTGACCGTCTTTCTCTTCTATCCAGTTGATGCGCCCCCAGCGGTCGAGACGCAGCGCCCAGGCCGCCTCGCGCCGCGTGCGCGTAAAGCGCTTATGAATCGCGCCCGCCAGCGTTTCGCTTTCAATCACAAAACCCATTTCGGTATTGAGCATCGCCGAGCGCGGATCGAAATTAAACGAGCCGATAAACACCTGATTTCCATCGACGCTGAAGGTTTTGGCATGCAGGCTGGAGCCGGAATTGCCGGTCAGCCCGCGGTCATGCGGCACGCGTCCGGCGTCACGCGTCGGTTTTAGCTCATACAGTTCGACGCCGTGACGCAGCAATTTTTTACGCCAGCGTGCGTAACCTGCGTGAACGACCGCGACATCGTTCGCCGCCAGCGAATTGGTGAGTATGGCGATCCTCACGCCTTTACGACGCAGCGCCAGTAGCATCGCCACGCCGCCGCGCGTCGGCACAAAATAGGAGGAGATGATATCGAACTGCGATTTGGGCTCGCCGATGTGCGTCATCATGCGCTGCGGAAGGAGGGTATGTCGGCGCGCTCTCCCCTGCCCTTTGCGCGGATCGTCGCTTAACAATCGCGTTTTGGCCCACACCAGCGGGAGCGTGCGGGTTTCGATATAGCTCGCAAAACGCGTACTCTCCAGACGCTCAAGGTAGCGCTGCGCCACCGGATCGTCCTTCCAGTGCGGCGGCAACTGCACGCGGGCGTCTATCTCTTCGGCCTCGACATCCAGCACGTTATCGAGCGTCGAGACTGACCGACTGCGCCAGTAGCGTTCGAAATCCTGCGTGACTTCCTCCACCACCGGGCCAATCGCCAGGACATCGAGATCGGAAAACAGCGGCTGTTCGCCCGCGCCGAAATAGGCATCGCCGACGTTGCGCCCGCCAATGATCGTCACTTCGCCATCCACCGTGAAGCTTTTGTTATGCATCCGGCGGTTAAGCCTGGCGAAATCGGTGAGATAGCCGAGCGCGCGTAGCGTTCGAAAAGAGAAAGGGTTAAAAAGACGGATTTCAATATTCGGATGGGCATTCAGCAGCCGCAGCGTGCTGTCCATGCCCACCGTATTGTTATCATCCAGCAGAATACGCACCCGCACGCCGCGTCGCGCCGCCGCCAGCAGTGCGCCAAACAGCAACCGCCCGGACATATCGTCTTCCCAGATATAGTACTGGACGTCGATAGTTTGCTCCGCCATCTCCGCCAGCAGGTAGCGGGCGGCGAAGGCGTCGAGGCTGTCATCAAGCGGATGTAAACCACTGTGGTTGGGGTGCTGCGCCGTCGTCGGGGCGATAGCGCGTCCGAGCCGGGTGTTATGCGCCCGGCTGTTCGTCGTATTGTCCCAGTAACCGCTGGTAAAGCAGGAAGTTTTCTTCGTCATAGCAGACAAAGTATACCTGCTTCGGTTGAGGGTGCCTGGTGAGATAGTCTGAAACGGTCTCAAAGGCGATTTGCGCCGCTGCCGCTTTCGGGTAACCGTAGATGCCGGTGCTAATCGCCGGGAACGCCACGCTGTTGTAACCATTGGCGGCGACAAGCTGAAGGCTGTTGCGATAGGCATCCGCCAGCAGTTGCGGTTCGTTATCCTGCCCGCCGCGCCAGACCGGCCCCACCGTATGTACGACGGCTTTCGCGGCGAGATCGCCCGCTTCGGTTATCACCGCGTGGCCTGGCTGGCATTCGCCCTGCTGCTGGCGCACCTGCCTGCAGGCGGCGAGCAGCGCCGGTCCGGCGGCACGATGAATAGCGCCATCCACCCCGCCGCCGCCCATCAATGAGGGATTGGCGGCGTTGACGATCACGTCGACATCGATGAGGGTGATATCACCCTGCACCACATTGATACGTCCGGACATACTTCTCTCCTGACCATTTGTGTTCCCTAAAGTGTAGAACAGCACACCGGGAGGCTGCCGCCAAAACCAGCTCAGCGGTAGGTCAGTGTGAGGATACCCAGCGTATGTGAGGGATTGAGGTAATCGAGGCGGCTATGCACCCACTCAGAATGGCGTTCGCGTACACCCGAGCCGTGCAGAGAGAGCGTCTGTCGGTACATCTTAGTGCCATGCGAGCACGATACTTCAATGTGCGTCGTCTGGTGCGCGACCGCACAGCCTTCTTCAACAATCGCGCCATGAAAGGTAATCGTTCCACCCGACTGTGCCAGGGCCGTGCCAGAGAAAGATGCAAGTGCAGCGCTAATAACGGCAATACGCAATGACGTAAAGATCATAATAGTTCCCCTGAGGTATTGTTATTTTAACTTACTATTAACATATAAATTACAATTACAGATCAGGGAAGAGGCCAGAGCAAAAAAAGTGAGGGATGGGGAATGAGTAAAGCGCTTAATCAGGACTAACAGAGCTTAAGGAAAACGGAACACGGCAGCGTCAAGGCGAAAAACAATAAAACCCGCCTAAGCGGGTTTTATTTCACTCAGCAACCGTGGTGCTTTTTGGCGCTGCGCGTCCGGCAAGCCACTGCCCACTCGCTTTCATCGCTACGCCAAAGAGCAGGCCCAGCAGCAGCGCGGGCAGCACGCTTTTCCAGTCGCCCTGTGCGGCAAACGTGGCGCAGGCACCGATAAACGTCCCCGGTACGAAACTGAGTAGCGTCTGGCGCGACTGAATACACATCAGAAACGCCACTACACCGGTCATGGCGTAGCTTAACCACGCGATTCCAGGCGCTACAGCGCTACCGGCGATAATTACCTGCGCCCACAGCACACCGCTGCCAAGCGTAAAGAGAATAGTCAGAAAGCCAGTAACGCCGCCTTTGGGGCTGGCGAACCAGGCCGTACAGCCGAGAAAGCCTGCCCAGGAAGGCAGGCCGAGCGCGACGGCGGCCCACGCCCAGAGGGCGGAAAGCAGGCCTGTCGTTAATGCGAGAGAAAAGTGTCTGTTCATGGCGGCGTATCTTAACAAAACGCCGCAGAAGAAATGCGATCTGCCGCACGTCACATGAAATAACGCACAGTGAGTTACATTTTATATGTGACGCTAATCACATATAAAAATTACTCCGCATCCCCCTCTTCTTCCTCTTCCTGCAGTTCTTCCCACATCGCCTGGATGGCTTCACGCGTGATCTGCGCCAGCGTGCGCCAGAATGGCGTGGCGGCGTGCGCTTCCACTTTGCCGAGGAACGTTTCATACCACGGGATCAGGAACTCGCCGAATAAGGTTTCCTGCGCTTCAATTTCATCTTCTGCAGACTGATCTTCAAGCCACGAGGCCGCCAGCAGCAGCAGACCAAAATGATCCGCCGCCGCCTCGCCGAGCGGCATGCCGCGCGCGGTTAAAAAGGCGCGAATCTCCTGTTCGCTACTCTCTGCCACCCAGGCGGAACGCAACGGCGACACGCGGGCGTCATCCTGACCAAACAGCGCCTGATAATCTGCCTCGACGGCGTCCAGCTGGGCATTTTTTTGCAGCCGCGCCAGTAGCTCATCCTGCTCCAGCGGCCAGTTCTGCGCGAGCTTGCCTTCGCGGATAAGACCGTAAATCGGTGCCACAACCGGATCCTGCGGCGCACGGTACCAGAGCGAGCCAAGCAGGCGGCAAATTATTGAAAACTCATTCATTAACAGATTCCATTTCAGACAAAATTAAAGGGCGGCAAATTCAGCAATCGGCGTCATTCCGCGGGTTTCAAGAAAATCGAGCAGACGGCGCGGCGACACGTTAAGGATGCGATCCTCCGGGAAATCGACCTCATCCAGCACCTTGCGGCATTCATGGAAATCGCCGAGCGTAAACGCAGTATGAGAGTCCGACCCCAGCGCCACCCAGCCGCCCGCATCGCGTACCGCGGCGGCGATCGCTTTGCAGTTTGGTCCGCTGCCTTTACGGGAGTGGGTAAACGATGAGTTATTAATTTCAAGCGCGACCTGATATTTGGCGGCGGCAGCGGCGACAGCCGGAATATCGACGGGATATTTTGGGTTTCCGGGGTGGCTGATGATATGCACCGTGCCGCTTGCCATCGTCGCGATCATCGCTTCGGTATTGGCGTCTTTATCCTGCGGCGCAAATACCGGCTCGTGGAAGCCCGCAACAATCAGATCGAGTGAATCGAGCATCGGGCCGGTGCAGTCAATCTCGCCTTCACGGTTTTTAATATTCGCTTCGATACCGCGCAGAATGCCGACGCCATCCACGACGCGCGGCCAGATACGCATGTTAATAAAGTGCCAGTGATGCGGCGCATCCGCCATGTCCGGGCCGTGATCGGTGATAGCCAGAAGCCGGACACCTTTTTGCTTCGCCGCGGCGATGTAATCATGCAGGTTGCTGTAGGCATGGGTGCTGGCGACGGTGTGCATATGCAGGTCAACGGGATACATGGCGCTCTCCTCTGTGATTTTGTGCAAGGATAACAGGTATCCCCGGCGATTTTTAGCCGAATCGCCGGGGCGCTAGTAGCCGCGCGCCACGTCCACCTGATTCGGTGGTATATCGCCGCGCTCGATTCGCGTAATACTCTGTGCGATAAAGGCCACCGCTTCTTCAGGCCGGGTAACGGCTGCGACGTGAGGCGTAATGCGCACGCGCGGGTGGCGCCACAGCGGGCTCTCATGCGGCAACGGCTCCTGCTGAAACACATCCAGCATCGCGCCCTTCACTTTCCCGCGATCCAGCGCGGCCAGTAGATCCTCTTCCACCAGATGAACGCCGCGCGCCAGGTTCAGGACATACGCGTTGTCGTTAAGCGCCGCCAGCAACTGCGCGTTAATAATGCCCACCGTTTCCGGCGTGTTGGGCAGAAGATTAATCAGCACTCGCGTGCCGTGCAGAAACGCGGATAATTCATCGGGCCCCGCAAAGCTTTCAACGCCAGGCAGCGCTTTGCAGCTGCGGCTCCAGCAGCGCACAGGAAACCCCATGCGGCTCAGACTCTGCGCCACCTGCCCGCCGAGCACGCCCGCGCCGAGGACGCCTACCTGGAAATCCGCATGGCGATACTCCTCAAGCGGCTCCCAGCGCGCCTCGCGCTGTAGCGCGGCGTAATCGTCGAAGCGGCGGAACCAGTGCAGCACCTGGCTTATGGCGTACTCCTGCATTTGGGCGGCCATACCGGTATCCTCCATCCGATACAGCGGCACGCCGGACGGCAGCAGATCCGGGTATTCATTCAAACGACTTAACAGCGAATCGACGCCCGCGCCGAGGGCGAAAATCGCCTTCAGATCCACGCGCCCGCGCAGCATGTCATACGGGGGATGCCAGACCAGCGCGTAATCTGCGGCGGCGTTATCGCCGGGCTGCCACGCGCGAAGACGCGCGTGCGGCAGATGGCGTTGCAGTAAAGCCGCCCACTCGCTGATATCAAAAGTGGGATGGTAAAAGAGGATGTCCACGGCGCTTCTCCTGACAGGTCAATGGGATTAACCATAACAAAATCAGCCGCCTTTGGGGCGGCTGTCAGAGGAAAAGCGAAAAGGATTAGCGAATATCGATGGTGATTGATGCTGAGCCGGAAAATTCACCCATTTGCGGCGTATTACCGCTAAGGTTCACCGGTGCCGTAAGGATATCGACCTTGCCAGTGCGGTTGGTCATATCGGTTGACGGATCCAGCGGCATTGGCACCTCTCCTGTATTGACCGGGATGACCTGCTCGCTGTCATCTTTAATCAATACTCCGACATCCGGGTTTGTGGTGGCGAGCGCCTCCGGGATGCCGTTCGCTGGCGCGCCGGAAAACGTCATCGTTAACGTCACGCCATCGCTGATATTTTTACAGATATAGGCAATGGTTGTTTTTTTATCCACAAATCCTTCCGGTTTATGGCCGCGTGTCGCGAAATTTTTGGCAAAAATGGTGCCGAAATCTACGGAGATCACTTCACCTGCATTGATTTCACAGCTTTGCGGCACGGTGATAGTGCCTTCAACGAAGACTTTAGCCATCGGCTCGCTGGAATATTGACCTGGCCTTACGGTGCCGTAAATCGCCGCCACAGCCATTTGCGGAATCGTCATCTGCCCAAAAAAAGGCTTGCTGATGCGAAATGCCAGAACGCCACTCTGCCCGGTAGTAAAACTGTTAAGTGAACAGCCATTATTTTTTTTGTTCCAGATATCGGTAAAGGGCACCTGAACATCCCCCACATTAGCGATGTTGATGGCAGCCGCAAGCTCAATATTGTCATTAACATGTATATAATATGCGCTGCCATATTGAGTGGCGGGGGCGAGATACTCACCTTTATAGTACGCGCCTGGGTGCGGATCTTTGTTGAGGTCGCTATCATCGCAATCGCAATGCGCGCTGTAATTTTCTGAGGAACCAAACCGTTCGGTAAATGTTTTCCCGGTCTGGTTATTATCAGGATCGGAGACCGACATGCTCGCATCGACGGTATAAATTTTGGGGCCGTTCGTGGTATTGCAGAAACCCGTAGCTGCCTGCAAATGCGGTGTTTTTAGCGCCGCGCAAACCACTATTACGCCAGATAGTTTTCTTAACATAAGGTCGTTCTCTTATTATCGGCACACGGCGGTCAGCGATAGCAAATCACTTTCGCCTGATGCCGCGTCGTGTAAAACAACAGGGGCTTTGCACTGTTGCCCGGAATGGTTGCCCCATTTCACCTGCGCCATACCGTTCTGTTTGACGCCGGACAGATACACCACGCCGCCCTCATCCACCATACTTTCATAGTTTTCAATACTCTCCAGCGTGACCAGCGCGCCAAACGGCACAGGCTGACCGTTGGCCTGTCGCAGGGTCAGCAACACCCGAGATCCTTTACGCGCGTCAAAACGGGCATAAACCAGTGCGCCTTTGTTCGGGATAAGCGTCATGTGCGTGTTGTCGGCATCGACACCCGCGGGCAGTGTGGTGGTATCAAGCGACAGTTCATTTCTCTCATAGGGTGTGAGCCAGGGAATGACGGCATAGCCCAGCCAGTCGGTTGCCACCCCGGCCTGGTTTTTAAAGCGGATATCGCCTGCGCCATTGGTATCCACCAGCGCGAAAGCGTCGCCGAGCGGCTGAGAAAAGGTGATGCCATGAGGGTGGACCACCAGCGCGCCAGAGACCCCGTAATTCCACTGCTGCGAATCATCGGCGTGGTAATACCCCAGGCTCATATTGGCGAAACGTGATTTGTAGTTCACATCGGCGCTGCTGTCGGCGGTGTTATCGCCTTCTTGTCCCGCCTGGTTATAGCTCTGCTGAAGCGAATAGCTAAGCCTGCCGTCATCCATCAGCGTGCCACTGAGGCCGCTCTGGTAACGCGTGTCGCCATCCTGATTCTGGCTCACGTTAAACGTCGCCCAGCTGTTAGAGAGCCAACGGCTCAACGGCACGCTGACGCTGAGTGCAATTTGCCGGTCAGTCTGCTCTTGCGTTTTATTCCACGTGGCGGAGAGCGACCAGGTCGCACCTGCTGCTGAGAAGGCGAAACCAGTAGAAAGGTTCTGTTCTTTATCCGTGCGATTCCAGAAATCACGCTGATAGCCGTTCAGGTAAAATGAACCCATGCTGTCGAGCGTCTGACTAATGCTGATTTGTAACTGGCTACGCTGCTGATAGTACCCGCCGTAGCGATCGTCGAACCAGGATGCGTCATGGTTTGCTTCGTCAAAGCCGAAGTAACCACTGGTGGAATACCGGTATCCGGCAAGTGTGATGGAGGTATCCGTCAGCGCAATGTTTTTGGAGTACTGAAAACGATAAGACTCGCCTGACGATGTGGTGTCATTCTGTAACTGACTGCGCGCATGCGTGATATCAAGTGAGACCGACCCCCATTCATCCAGCCCAACGCCTACCCCTAACGCGGCGGCCTGCCAGGTATCAGCGCCCATTGCACCGCCGTAAAGCGTCAGCTGATTATTGACGCCATAAATCATCGTCCCCTGCGCAAACGTCGGTGTAGCATCTTCAGCACTGTTTGGATCGTACTCACCCGCCGTCAGGCTGTATTTCACCTGACCAGGCCGCTGCATGATCGGTACGGCGGAAAAGGGCTGAATGAAACGTCGCTCTTTGCCATCAGCCTCTTTAATGGTGACCTCCAGATCGCCGCTATGCGAGGTGGGATAGAGATCGCTGATTTCAAACGCCCCCGGCGCCACGGTATCGCGAAAAATGATGTAGCCATTCTGGCGTACCGTCACTTCGGCACTGGAATTTGCGATGCCCCGGATCACCGGCGCAAACCCACGCAGGCTGTCAGGTAGCATATTATCGTCGGATGCGAGCTGCGCGCCTTTGAATTTCACGCTGTCAAAGATGGCTGACGGGGAATAACTTTCCCCAAGCGTTAACTGTGAACGCCAGGGTTTAATATCCCGCTGCACGTAGGTGTAGATCGAGTCCCAGTGCGCCTCGTCGTCGCTTTTGTTCCAGGTGGAATAGTTACGAACGCGCCACGGGCCAATATTCAGTCCGTTCTGCAGGTTGAGATACCGTGAAGAATCGCTCTCGCCCACATCGCTATGCGTATCCGTACCGTTAAACGTGTAGTTGCTAAATAACGCCGGGACGCCGTCATCCCAGTATTGTGGATCGACATAGCCCCGGGCAGTGTGTCGCAACGCCGCCTGCGGAATACTGACTTCAAGCGCCATCCGATGCGTGTTGAGCCGCACCGATGCCGCCGGGATCAGCGCGCCAATATCCTCAATCGGTGCCAGCGGTGCCAGTGCCGCCAGCGCCGGATAGGCGTCGGTTTTGACGTTGAGTTCCTGTAACAGCGCAGGCGTAATAACCGGATGGGTTTCTCCGCTCGCATCCATCGTCAGAGAAATCGTTCGGGTAAACATTTCGCTGTCGTTAAGCCGAATGCGCAGCGGGTAGTTGCCCGCGGGGAGCTGGTCTTTCACGCTAAAAATGGAGAGATCGACGCCCCGCTGGCCCGGATCACCCTGCTCCATAAGCGCCGGATCAAACCAGACTTTCTCCTGCGCACAAGCATTGTCAAAGCCACCCGCAGTGAAGGTCAGCGTAGTGGCCAGCACCGACGCGAAAGCACGCCCGGGCAACCCCGGGTTTAAGGCATTAATTTTTATTTTCACTGGCGCATTCCTTGCTGTCAGGCTCACAGATGGCGAGTCTCAGGTTTTGTCACACCGCCATAATCATTGATGACGCGCCAGCTCACCTCCCGCCCGGTTTCTGTTGCGGGCAGCGTAAAGTGCTGGTTTGCGAAAGGCGCGAGCATATCAGCGCTCTGAATACGTGTTGCTCCCACCTTCAGGCTGTCAAATACCATGTAAAAGGGCGTCGGGTTTTCGACCACCAGTTGACCACCGGCGAGATGAAATGTGAGCTGTTTATAAGCCGTCTGCGCGTCGGCAACCAGCGCCTGCGGGCGGTAAAACAGCTTGAGGCGGGTTTTCACCACAAGCTTGAGAGTATTGACCGCATCCTGAGATGAGGGTGGTATGGCCCGGATATTCAGATAAAATAACGATTCGCGATCCTCCGGCAGGCTACCCGTTTTCGCAATACGCAATTCATGATCTTCCAAAGGCTCGATACGAAATAGCGGCGGTGTGACCATAAAAGGGCCGCGCGTTTTCCCGTCTCCGTTATCCACCCACGATTGCAATAAAAAGGGGCTCTCAGTGCTGTTATTTTTGACGCCCAGTGCCGCCTCTTTTTTATTTCCCTCATAAATGATACGAGTGCCGCCAACGACAATACCACCGGCGGTGACGTTATTTACCATAAAGAGCAGAAAGATAAAAAGATTCACCCTGAGAATAAATTTTCTCATCGCACGCATAGTCAACTCAGTTTGAAAGAAGAATAACAAGCCGCTAACCCGTGTTAACGGCTTGATGATACGTTAAATAATGGCTTAATTAGCGATAATCAAAAGTAATATCGGTTGTCCCGTTAGCTACCCCTGCGCCAACCGTGGTGCTTGTTGACTCATAATAGGCGATGAGGTTGAGATCCATCGTCGCATCGGGAATTTCAAATTTACGCTGAGAGAACTGGTTCATAGGAATAAGCGTGCCTTCATCATCCGTAATGACAATCGCCACGCCGGTAGCACCGCCATCTGCGACTTTCAGGTAATCTTTATTCACCGGATCGGCATCGCCCGTGAGATAAACGCTAAAGTGCGGGTTTTCACCTGATTCCACAACCGGGCAGTTTTTGAGCTTAATCTTCACAGGAATAGGCGGCGTTTTAACACCGACGGTCGCGTTAAACTGATTAACGGAATAGACACCCAGATCCACATCCAGCACTTTATCGTCATCATCAATTTCACATGCCTGATCGGTAATTTTGCCTGTGAAATTAATTTTGCCATCCGCGGCTAAAACTGAAGCGGCATGAAATGTCAGCGCGCCTGCAAGCGCCATCCAACAGAGTTTTTTTTTCATATCTTCTCCTTGATTGTTAATCCAAAACCATTTTTTTTGCGAATAAATATCCGCTATGATGAAATGCCCGCGCATATTATCCGCAGATAAATAAGTTGACAATTGCCTGCCTCATTTTTCTTTAAAGTTTCCAGATAAATAGCAAATTTTATTTTGTGCTTGTTACATTGTTTCATTCAATCAAAATATATATTAATTGAATATTATCTTACTCTCTAATTATTTCAGCACGCCTGTTTCATTAGTCTATAGATGATAATTTCTTCGGCTTGTATTCATGCGATTTAGTCATTATTTTTTGTATTATTTGCCATGCAAATTATTTATCGCTTTTGATTACGTCGCACAGATTAAAGAAATCTGTCAATGTGACCGATTAAAAAAAAGACACATATTCATTCCTGTTACGGATCATGGGACCAGATAAAGAATGGTTGTTTTAAGCGCATTTTGTATGAAGTTTGTTTAAACGCGCCGAAAAGCGCTAAATTTACGTTGACGACTATGGGCCTTTCCCCTACATTAGCGCCCGTCCCGACAGCATCGGGATGACAATATGGTGAGGTGTCCGAGTGGCTGAAGGAGCACGCCTGGAAAGTGTGTATACGGCAACGTATCGAGGGTTCGAATCCCTCCCTCACCGCCATATTCAAAGAAAGAGCCTGAGCTAACCCTCAGGCTTTTTTGTTTTTATATCGCGCCGCTCCGGGAGGGATGAGAAGCCTCGACCAGGGTTCGACCACTGGCGCAGCCAGGGGGACAGTCTGCGAGCCACGCGAGCTGACTGCCCGCAGGGTGAGGCCTAACGGGCCGAATCAATCCCTCCCTCACCGCCATATTCAAAGAAAGAGCCTGAGCTAACCCTCAGGCTTTTTTGTTTTTATATCGCGCCAGGAAAACGGCAGGTGCGCTCCGCTTACCTGCCCTACTAAACCTTTCCCAGGGTAGGTAAACGCCAGAACATCCATCAAATACCGACAGACGGCAGGTGCGCTTCGCTTACCTGCCCTACAAAACCTGCCGTAGGGTGGGTAAGCGCCAGCGCACCCACCACGCCCGCGAGAAAGCAGGTGCCCACCGGTTAGCGCCGCGCCCCCGACGTCGTCACCGGCTCGGCGACGCGCTCCATCGCGATTGGGATACTTTTGTAAGCCGGGATCCCGCTTTGCGTGTCGTGACTGTCCAGCGGCACCAGCACGTTGGCTTCGGGGTAATAAGCCCCTACCGAGCCAGGAGCCATATCGATAACCACCACGGTCAGGTTATTGAGCCGCCGCGAGGTCGGATTGCCGTCCGGATCGAGCGCGGTCACGTTTACCTGATCGCCCACGCGCAGCTCGCGTTTTTCTGCCTCATCCGGGTTGATAAACAACACGTCACGCCGCCCGGTCACGCCGCGGTAGCGGTCATTCAGGCCATACAGCGTCGTATTGTACTGGTCATGGCTGCGCAGCGTGGTCAGCACCAGATCGTGGCACTTAAGCGATCGCGGATCCTCATTAATCCCCTGCATCACCTTAAACTGCGCCTTGCCGGATGGCGTATTCCAGACGCGCTCCGAGGCGGCGTTGCGCAGACGGAAACCGCCCGGCTGCTTCACGCGCTCATTGAAGTTCGCGAACGCCGGGAACACCGCCTCGATGGCGTCACGGATAAAACTGTAATCACCGATCATTTTGTCCCAGTTGACGACCGTCTCCGGCAGCGTCGCTTTGGCAAGCCCCGCCACGATAGCGGGCTCTGAGCGCAGGTGCGGCGACGCTGGTTGCAGCATGCCGCGCGAGGCGTGCACCATCGACATCGAATCCTCAACGGTAATGCTCTGTTCGCCCGACGCCTGCACGTCCGTTTCCGTGCGGCCCAGCACCGGCAGAATATAGTTGTGCTTGCCGAGCAGCAGATGCGAACGGTTAAGCTTGGTCGCCATATGTACGACTAAATCGAGATTGCGCATGGCCGGAAATGTGACCTGCGGATCGGAAATCGCCTCGGCCAGATTACCGCCCAGGCACAGGAGCGCTTTGGCTTTACCGTCGCGCATCGCCTGAATCGCAGCGACAGCGCCATGGCCGTGTTTCTGCGGCGGTTTAAAACCAAACACGCGCTCGATACTGTCAAGCAGCGACTGCGGCGGGATCTCCGTGATGCCCACCGTGCGGTCGCCCTGCACGTTAGAATGCCCACGCAGCGGGCAGATGCCTGCGCCTTTTTTGCCGATATTGCCGCGCAGCAGCAGGAGGTTGGCGATCTGCTGCACGTTCTGGGTGCCGTACTGATGCTGGGTTATCCCCATGCCGTAACAGATAATGGTCCGCTCCGCCTTTGCATACAGACGCGCGACATTCTGGATTTCTTTGCGCTCCATACCGGAGACTTTCAGGATGTGATCCCACTCGGCCGCGTCGAGATCCGCCTTTAGCGCCTCAAACCCTTCGGTATGCTCACGGATAAACGCCTCATCAATGATGCCCGGCTCACCGTTCGCCAGCGCCTCTTCATGCATGGAGAGCAAAATTTTCATTACGCCTTTGAGCATGGCCGCGTCGCCGCCGACACGCACTTTATAGTACGTCGAGGCGAGCGCAGTGGAACTCAACGACAGCATCTCAATAGGGCTTTGCGGCGAGGTAAAGCGTTCCAGACCGCGCTCGCGAAGCGGGTTAATAGCGACAATAGTCGCGCCGCGCTTCGAGACTTCGCGCAGCGTGCCGAGCATACGCGGGTGATTAGTGCCGGGATTATGACCGATGCACAGCACCAGGTCGCAGTGGTCGAAATCGTCAAGCTCTACGGTGCCTTTGCCGACGCCGATAGATTCTGGCAAGCCGACGCTGGTCGGTTCGTGGCACATGTTGGAGCAATCCGGGAAGTTGTTGGTGCCATATTCGCGGGCGAAAAGCTGCCACAGGAATGCGGCTTCGTTGGAGGCGCGCCCCGAGGTGTAAAACTCCACGCTGTCCGGGTCGTCATAGCTGCGCAGGCGCTCGCCAATCTCCTGAAACGCCGTTTCCCATTCAATAGGTTGATAGGTATCGCTAGCCGCGTCGTATTTCATCGGGTGCGTCAGTCGCCCCTCGCCTTCCAGCTCAAACGCATTGCGCTCCCACAGTTCGCTGACGGTATGCGCCGCGAAAAAATCCGGCGTGGTGCGTTTGCTGGTGGCCTCCCAGGAGACCGCTTTCGCGCCGTTTTCGCAAAACTCAAACGACGAGGCGTGCTGCGGATCGGGCCAGGCGCAGCCTGGGCAGTCAAACCCCTGCGGCTGATTGACTTTGAACAGGGCAATCACGTCCTGCTTCACCGACATCTGGCCGCGGATAGCGTCAGCAACGGCCTTCAGTGCGCCCCAGCCGCCCGCCGATCCGCCATAAGGCGCGATGCCGATAGTACGATTTCGCTCTTTCATAGTGCTCCACATTCTCTGTCTCATAGTTGTGGTTTAAGCCTGGTACAGAAAATGCGATAAGCGAAGCGAATGAAGGGATATCAGGCGGTATTGAGGGCTGTAATGGCGGGTTTTGCAGGAGAAAACGCCATTTCGTTTAACCCTTAACCGAACGATAAAGAAAGAAAAAAATCTGCTTGACCGTTTTCATGCAGATCCCTATAGTAGCGCCCCGTTGCCCCGCTACGCGAGGCAGTAAGACAATATGGTGAGGTGTCCGAGTGGCTGAAGGAGCACGCCTGGAAAGTGTGTATACGGCAACGTATCGAGGGTTCGAATCCCTCCCTCACCGCCATATTCAAAGAAAGAGCCTGTACGCGAGTACGGGCTTTTTTGTTTTTATATCGCGCCAGGAAAACGGCAGGTGCGCTCCGCTTACCTGCCCTACAAAACCTTCCGTAGAGTGGGGAAGCGCAAGCGCACCCACCGACCGCCTGCATTGGCAGGTGCGCTCCGCTTACCTGCCCTACAAAACCTGCCGTAGGGTGGGTAAGCGTAAGCGCACCCACCATTCGCCTGCGAAACGGCAGGTGCGCTCCGCTTACCTGCCCTACAAAACCTGCCGTAGGGTGGGTAAGCGCAAGCGCACCCACCTTCCAGCCACAGAGAAAACGCAAAAGATAAAAACAAAAAAGCCCAACACACGTTGGGCTTTTACGTGGTGATATCAGGCGAGCTTAATCGTACGCGTTAAGCGTTCGCTGGCAGAGTGCGGAACGCACGCAATCGGCTTTACCGAACCGCACGATGCCAATCATCTCATCTTCCTCAAAACGCGCCAGCGCGTCGCTCAGGCCGGACTGCACGCCCGCCGGCAAATCGCACTGGGTGATGTCGCCATTGACTATCACGGTCACGTTCTCCCCGAGGCGGGTTAAAAACATCTTCATCTGCGCGGCTGTCACGTTCTGGGCCTCGTCCAGAATCACGACGGCGTTCTCAAAGGTACGTCCGCGCATATAGGCGAACGGCGCAATCTCAACTTTCCCGATTTCCGGGCGCAGGCAATATTGCATGAAGGAAGCACCAAGACGGCGCACCAGCACGTCATACACCGGGCGGAAATACGGGGCGAACTTCTCAGAGATATCGCCGGGCAGGAAGCCGAGATCTTCATCGGCCTGCAGAACCGGGCGGGTGACAATTATCCTGTCGACATCCTTATGAATCAGGGCCTCAGCGGCTTTCGCCGCGCTGATAAACGTTTTGCCGCATCCGGCTTCACCGGTGGCGAATATCAGCTGTTTGCTCTCAATAGCCTCAAGATAATGCGCCTGAGCGTCGGTACGAGCGACAATCGGCGCGTTATCGCGGCTGTCCCGCGCCATGCCGATTGCTTCAACGCCACTCATTTGCACAAGCGTGGTGACCGATTCCTCTTCACGCTGCCGGTGGCTGCGTGAATCTCGTCTGAGAACGCGTCTTGCTTCACGACGAGCTTTGATCACTGCTTTCTGTCTTCCCATGGATGGCACCTTGTTAAGTTGGTTTACATGAGCCGCATCCTGCTGATGGACGCGATTATGCGCACAAACATTTGAGGTTTGGCTTCCTTTTAAGCCATAGATTGCCGGTCGAAAAGACGCGGTAGTACGGCTACGCGCACCGCTTACCGCATCGTCTGGAACAGGGTGAGAAGCTTTGAACGTTTCTGAGGGGGTGGAGATAACGCTGCCGGAGGAGGCTCCTCCGCGCCGGGTGGTGCGGGTTGTTTTCCGTTTAAGTCCAGTTCTGGACGCTACCATTCGCGATCTCCATCGTGCTACTGCTGCCACAGAGGGGAACTACCGCTAACACTTTAAGTACAACAAAAATTATCAACTTTGCAACATAATATTTACTAAAAGATAACTTTTGAGACTGAACGTCTGATGCATCTTTTATGACAGAAAAATATTACAGAAATGTATCAACAGAATAGCCGCCGCGAAAATGCTCTGCCACATCCGCGCGAAAATTGTTAGCAAATGAAAATAAAAACCCCGCCGTGGTGGCGGGGTTATTTATCAGGCTTTCAGCAGGCCATCGGCAAGGAAGCGGGATTTATCCGCCACCCCCGGCAGCACAAAGAAATAGCCGCCGCCGATAGGCTTCACATACTCCTCCAGCGCTTCGCCGTTAAGCCGCTTCTGCACCGTTAAAAATCCCTTTTCGAGATCGTGCTGGTAGCAGACAAACAGCAGGCCCATGTCGAGCTGGCCTGAGTTGGTCACGCCGAGCGAATAGCTGTAGCCGCGGCGCACCATCAGGCTGGACTGCGTCTCGGGTGTGCGCGGGTTCGCGAGCCGGATGTGGCTGTCGAGCGCAATCACGTTACCGTCAGGATCTTTACTGTAGTCCGGCACGTCATGCTCATGCTGCATACCAAGCGGCGCGCCGGTCTGTTTGTCGCGCCCGAAAATCGTCTGCTGTTCTTTGAGCGGCGTGCGGTCCCAGAACTCCACGTGGAACTGAATAATGCGCACGGCCTGATAACTGCCGCCCACCGCCCACGCGGGCTCGCCCTGCTCCGGCATTACCCATACCACGCTGTCCATTAACGCGGTATTACGCGTATCGGGGTTCGCGGTGCCGTCTTTAAAGCCAAGCAAATTCACCGGCGTCTCTTTGCCACGGCTGCGCGCCGCGTGATCAGAGATAAACCCTTCACGCTTCCAGCGCACGCTCAGCAGATCCGGCGTGTGCTTAATAATATCGCGCAGCGCATGGATCACCGTATCCTGGGTATTGGCGCAGATTTGCAGCAGCAGATCGCCGTGACACAGCGCCGCGTCCAGTGAATCGTTCGGGAAACGCTCCATCTTTTGCAGCTTTTTCGGCATCTGCGGCGCAAGGCCGTAGCGATCGTCAAATAAAGAACGCCCCAGCGACACGGTGATTGTCAGGTTATCCGGCGCAATCACCGGCCCCAGAATACCGGAATCCATCGGCGGCAGACGCGGGTTCGGCGTCTGCGGCGCCGGGCCGCCCGCGGTTAAAAACGCGATGCGGTCGGTGAGCAAACGGAACAGCCGTTCGAGATCGGCTTTGTTTCCCGCCAGCACATCGAAGGCCACCAGCATCATCGACGCCTGCTGCGGCGTCAGCACGCCTGCCTGATGCGCGCCGTAAAACGGCTGCGTCTCCTGACGCGCATCCGGAGGCAGCGTGCCAGGCGCACTTTGCGGCTGCGCGCCATGCGCCACCGGACAACCGCCGGTGACCGCGAGCGCGCCGGTCAGCGCGCCCAGCCCTTTCAGCAGACGGCGGCGCGCCGGTTGCGGCACGCCGTGAATATCATGTTCTTGCATCACGCTTAGTCCAGTCCGAGCACGCCACGCAGTAACGAGAGATCTTCAGCAAGCGACGTAATCGGCCCTTTCAGCGCGTTGCGGTCAGCGTCGGTCAGCTTGTCGTAAGTCTCAAAGCCCTCTTTGGTGCGATATTTCGCAAGAATGGCATCCACTTTTTTGAAGTTCGCGTCCACTTTCGCGAGCAGCGGCGCGTTCTCTTTTTGCAGTTGCGGACGCAGCAGATTCACGATTTTCTGCGCGCCATCGATATTGGCCTGGAAATCCCACAGGTCGGTGTGGCTGTAGCGATCTTCTTCACCGCTGATTTTGCTGGCCGCCACTTCCTCGATAAGGCCCGCCGCGCCGCCCACGACTTTGCCCGGCGGGAACGCGAGTTCGCTGATGCGTTTTTGTAGCTCCAGCACGTCGCTGTTGAGCTTGTCGGCATACTGCGCCATGCCTTTGACGCTGTTATCGCCAAACAGCGCTTTTTCCAGACGGTGGAAGCCGGTGAATTTCGGGTCGGCCGCTTTCTGTTCGTAATCGTCTTCGCGGGCGTCGATGCTGCCGTCGAGATCGGAGAACAGCTCGGCGATAGGCTCAATGCGCTCATAGTGCTGGCGAGTCGGCGCATAGAGGGATTTCGCTTTGGCGATATCGCCTGCTTTTACCGCGTCGGTAAAGGCTTTGGTGCCGGAAACCAGCGCGGCGGTTTCGGCGCTCACCCAGGTTTTATACTCGGTCACGGCGCCTTCCAGCGACAGCAGATCGCTCTTCGCCGCCGCTTTTTCACCACCGGCGGCTTTGACGATAAGCTTGCCTTTCGGGTTGCTCAGCAGTCCGCAGGTCATGTCATATTCGCCCGGCTCCAGGTTAGCGGTCATCTTCTGGCTAAAGCCTGGCGCGATGTTTTCACGCTCTTCAACGACCATCACGCCTTTGAGGATTTCCCACTCCAGCGCTTTCTGGCTGTGGTTCAGAATAATGAACTGGGTTTTACCGGCATTCACCGTGAGCGTCATCGGCTCGCACTGTTTGTCGTTTACGGTGACTTTCACCTGCGGAATATCCGCCGCGCGGGCGGCAAAGGCGGAGCTGATAAGCGCCAGCAGCGTCACGGAAAGCGCGCTACGGCGAAGTTGATTCGTCATGACCATCCCTCTAAAAGTATGTTGTAACTAAGCCACGCACGGGCGCGGCAAAAAATCAGGCGTTCCCGGAGACGCGCGCACCGGCGCGCGCTGGCAGCGCATAAAACGCCAGCGCCGGGATCAGATAGATAAACCATACCGCCACTTCGCTGACGGTCGGCGCTTCCTGGTAGCCGAAAATGCCTTCCAGCAGCGTGCCGGTGAGCGAATGCGTGGAGAGCACATTGCTGAAATCAAACGCGACGGCCTGGAAGTGATTCCACAGTCCGGCCTCATGAAACGCGCGAATGGCACCCGCCGCGAGCCCGGCGGCGACGAGCAAAATAAAGAGGCTGGTCCAGCGGAAAAACGCGCCGAGATTAAGACGAATGCCGCCCCAGTAGAGCAGAAAACCGAGCACCACGGCGGTGGCCAGGCCCAGCATCGCGCCGAGCGGCGGCCAGACGCCGACATCCTGGCCAAACGCCGCCAGCAGGAAGAAGACCGATTCCAGACCCTCGCGCGCGACCGCGAAAAACACCATCATTATGAGCGCCCAGCCGTGACCGCCAGGGCGTTTCAGTGCGCGATCTACGGCCTGTTCCAGCTCGCCTTTCACGTTGCGGGAGACTTTACGCATCCAGAACACCATCCAGGTGAGGATCACGACGGCCACCGTCGCCACAAGCCCTTCAAACAGCTCCTGCTCTTTTTGCGGGAACTCGCCGGTAGTTTCATTGATAAGAATACCGAGGCCTAAGCAGAGGGCGGCGGCGAGAAACACGCCCGCCCACATTACGCCAAGCCAGTTGCCGCGCTGGGTGCGTTTAAGATAGCTGGCGATAAGGCTGACGATGAGCGCCGCTTCAAGGCCTTCACGCAGCATAATCAGAAAAGGAACAAACATTCGGGCACCTGTAAGTGTGAAATCAGGTCAACTGATGCAAAGAAACGTAAACGGGAGTGAAAGTGATTATCATTACCGCAAAAAGAAAAACAAGCGAAATGTGGGGATAAGTATGACGAAGTGTAAAAGTTGCGAAGTTGAGTAGTCACACCATGAAACCATAAGCGAAATCGGCTGGCCCGGCGCCGCATTTTCTCTTTCCACCGCCCTCTGAAAACATTCACCTGAAAAATAGCCAGCCATCGCTTTTTCTTATTCTATTTGCCAGATAACGATGCGGGAAATTATGCTTAGCGCGCTGTTTACCGGCCCGTTTTTATGTGGCTAACTATTTTTCTTTCAGACACCTGCGTAACTATGACAACCATACTGCATTTTATTTTCGCCGTGGTGGCGATCCTCCTGCTCGCGTGGCTTGCAAGCTTTGACCGTAAAAAGATCCGCCTGTGTTATATTCTTCAGCTGATTGTGATTGAAGCGGCGCTCGCCTGGTTCTTCCTGCATGCACAGGCCGGGCTGCTGGTTATCCAGTCGATTGCCGGCGCGTTCTCCTCGCTGCTGCATTTCGCGGCCCAGGGCACCGATTTTGTCTTCAGCGGCATGAGCCAGAAAGGTCTCGCGTTTGTCTTTCTCGGCGTGCTCTGCCCTATCGTGTTTATCTCCGCGCTCATCGGTATTCTGCAACACTGGCGCATTCTGCCGGTTTTTATTCGCGTCATCGGTACGCTGCTGTCGAAAGTTAACGGCATGGGTAAGCTGGAATCCTTTAACGCTGTCAGTTCACTGATCCTCGGCCAGTCGGAAAACTTTATCGCCTATAAAGGCGTGCTGGCGGATCTCTCCTCGCGTCGGCTGTTCACAATGGCGGCGACCGCCATGTCCACCGTTTCGCTCTCCATCGTTGGTGCATATATGTCGATGATTGAGGCGAAATATGTGGTGGCGGCGCTGGTGCTTAACCTCTTCAGCACGTTCATTATTCTCTCTGTGATTAATCCGACGCGCCCGCAGGATGAGCCGGAAGTGAAGCTTGAAAAGCTGCATGAATCACAAAGCTTTTTCGAGATGCTCGGCGAGTACATTCTGGCGGGCTTTAAGGTGGCGATGATTATTCTCGCGATGCTGATTGGCTTTATCGCCATTATCAGCGCGGTGAATGCGCTGTTCCTGACGCTGTTCGGCCAGAGTTTCCAGCAACTGCTGGGCTACGTGTTTTACCCGCTCGCCTGGCTTATCGGGATTCCGGCGCAGGATGCCCTGACGGCGGGCGGCATTATGGCCACCAAGCTGGTCGCCAATGAGTTCGTGGCGATGATCGAGCTGCAAAAAATCGCCGCGACGCTCTCCCCGCGCGGTCTCGGTATTCTGTCGGTCTTCCTGGTGTCGTTTGCCAACTTCGCGTCCATCGGCATTGTGGCCGGGGCGATTAAGGGGCTGAACGAGCCGCAGGGCAACGCGGTGTCGCGTTTTGGCCTGCGTCTGGTCTATGGCGCGACGCTGGTGAGTTTACTCTCCGCGGCCTTCGCCGGGCTGGTGCTGTAAAAATTAAGGCGGGGTCTCCCCCGCCTTTTTCAGAACTGCACGCACACGCTCTCATCGACGCGCATGACCGACTCCTGCGCAAAGCGCGATTTATAAATTCCGCGCAGGGCTTCAATCCCCTTCTCGCTCGCGCTGTCATTCGCGTGAATCAGCATCAGCGCCTTGCTCGGCTCGCGCGCCACCTTGCCATCGTTACCGAGCCACTGCCCGCGCGCGTCAAACACCGTCAGCCCGTCGCGAAAGCGCGGCGTGACGTCGTTATCCACAAAACGCTGCCACTCGTCTGCGGTAATTGCCGGGCCGGAGGGCCGGTTGAGGCCAAAGTACAATGTGGTTTGCGTCATGCGGTTTTGCGCGGCGCAGCGCGGCGCCTGTTCTGGCGCGTGCGGTGCGCAACCGGCGAGCGTCGCCGCCAGCGCGAGTGAAACAACAATCTTGTGAATCGCCATCATCCTGTCCTTTTTTGTTATAGGTGAACGGGACGATAACAGCGTAAATTGCGGCGTCTGGCAAGCTACCGAATTGATGAAAAAGAAAAAACCCGCCGGGCGGCGGGTTTGTTAAGACGCTTAGCTGGCGCGAAGCTTAGACGGCGCGGGCGTGTGATACTCCTCGTCCGCTTTTTCAAAGCGCGCCTGCATGGAGGCCGACGGCGCTTTGCCCATCAGGCTCACCACCACGATACCGAGGCTTGCAAAGATAAAGCCCGGAATGATTTCGTAAAGGTTAAACCACGCGAACTGTTTCCAGACGATAACCGTCACCGCGCCGATGATCATGCCCGCCAGCGCGCCGTTGCGCGTCATGCGCGACCACATCACCGAGAACAGCACCACCGGGCCGAAGGCCGCGCCAAAGCCCGCCCACGCGTAGCTCACCAGGCCCAGCACGCGGTTTTCCGGGTTCGCGGCCAGCGCAATGGCGACCAGCGCCACTACCAGCACCATCATACGCCCGACCCACACCAGCTCTTTCTGGCTCGCGCCTTTACGCAGGAACGCTTTATAGAGGTCTTCGGTAATGGCGCTGGAGCAGACCAGCAGCTGGCAGCTCAGCGTTGACATCACCGCCGCCAGAATTGCTGACAGCAGGATACCGGCAATCCACGGGTTAAAGAGGATCTGTGCCAGTTCAATAAACACGCGCTCGCCGTTCTGGTTCACCGCAGCCGCCTGGTCAGGATGCTCGTTAAAGTAGGCGATGCCGAAGAAACCAACGGCCACTGCGCCCGCGAGGCACAGGATCATCCAGGTCATCGAGATACGACGCGCGTTGACGATGGTGTGGTGAGAATCTGCCGCCATAAAGCGCGCCAGAATGTGCGGCTGGCCGAAATAGCCCAGTCCCCAGCCCATCAGCGAGATAATCGCCACCAGGTTCAGGCCCTTGAGCATGTCGATATTTTCGATGCTCTTCTGCTTGATAACGGCCAGCGAATCGTCCAGCCCGCCGACCGCGAAAATCACAATCACCGGCGTCAGGATCAACGCGAAAATCATCAGGCTCGCCTGCACGGTATCGGTCCAGCTCACCGCCAGGAACCCGCCAATGAAGGTGTAAAGAATCGTCGCCGCAGCCCCCGCCCAGAGCGCGGTTTCGTAGCTCATACCGAACGTGCTTTCGAACAGGCGCGCGCCCGCCACGATGCCTGAAGCGCAGTAAATGGTGAAGAACAACAAAATCACCAGCGCCGAGATAATCCGCAGCAGACGGCTGTTATCTTCAAAGCGGCCGGTGAAATAATCCGGTAACGTCAGGGCGTTATTGTTGTGCTCGGTGTGAACGCGCAGGCGCCCTGCCACCAGCTTCCAGTTGATCCAGGCACCCAGCGTCAGGCCGATGGCTATCCAGCTTTCGGAGATCCCGGAGAGAAATACCGCGCCCGGCAGGCCCATCAACAACCAGCCAGACATATCCGACGCGCCCGCAGAAAGCGCGGTCACCACGCTCCCGAGACTGCGCCCGCCGAGAATGTAGTCATCAAAGTTTTTGGTGGAGCGCCACGCAATAAACCCAATCAGTATCATCCCCAAAATATAAATAATGAAAGTCACCAGCATCGGTGTACTCGTCGTCATTTCACTTCTCCGCGTTATGGCCGGGTCGCCCCGTTTATCACCGCCGGAACGTAGCGGTGGCGTTATTGTCATGTCGTGTGGCGGCAGTATCCTGCCGGAAGCGTTTTTTATTCACAATCGATTTAACACACCATTTACATGTTTTGCATCTGTGAAACCTGTACATTTTTTGAGAGGTTGCACTCGCTCACGCTTTTGTCGGTTGCACCTGTTAAAAATGTTAACCAGGCCCGGATTCTGAGCTTATAACCGCCCTTTCTTCGGTGCGTCATAGCAATTTCATATTTAACATTTCATTCATTTTTAAGCTTGCTGGCGAGGTCACATTTAACAAGGTTGCACAAAGTTGCAACATGATAGATATTGCCGATCATTCGCCTTTTTTATACAGACCGAGACACAGGAGTAAGGGCATGGGCACCACCACGATGGGGGTCAAGCTGGACGACGCCACCCGCGAGCGCATTAAATCCGCCGCGACGAAAATCGACCGCACGCCGCACTGGCTGATTAAACAGGCCATCTTTAATTATCTGGAACAGCTGGAGAACAGCGACGGCCTGCCGGAGCTGCCTGCGCTGCTGGCGGGCGCGGCGAACGAAAGCGATGAAGTACCAGCGCCAGTGGAAGACACTCACCAGCCGTTCCTTGAATTTGCTGAACAGATCCAGCCGCAGTCCGTCAGCCGTGCGGCCATCACCGCCGCCTGGCGTCGCGCGGAAACCGACGCGGTGCCGATGCTGCTGGAGCAGGCCCGTCTGCCGCAGCCGGTCGCCGAGAAAACCCACCAGCTTGCCTGGAGCCTCGCCGAGAAGCTGCGCAATCAGAAAACCGCCTCCGGCCGCGCCGGTATGGTGCAGAGCCTGTTGCAGGAGTTTTCGCTCTCCTCGCAGGAAGGCGTGGCACTGATGTGCCTTGCCGAAGCGCTGCTGCGTATCCCGGATAAAGCCACGCGTGATGCGCTGATCCGCGACAAAATCAGCAACGGCAACTGGCAGTCGCACATTGGCCGCAGCCCGTCGCTGTTTGTCAACGCCGCCACCTGGGGCCTGCTGTTTACGGGCCGTCTGGTCTCGACGCACAACGAAGCCAGCCTGTCGCGCTCGCTCAACCGTATTATTGGCAAGAGCGGCGAGCCGCTTATCCGTAAAGGCGTGGACATGGCGATGCGGCTTATGGGCGAGCAGTTTGTCACCGGCGAAACCATCGCCGAGGCGCTGGCCAACGCGCGCAAGCTTGAAGAGAAAGGCTTCCGTTACTCCTACGATATGCTGGGCGAAGCGGCGCTCACCGCCGCCGACGCGCAGGCTTATATGGTCTCCTACCAGCAGGCTATTCACGCCATCGGCAAAGCCTCCAACGGGCGCGGCATTTATGAAGGGCCGGGCATTTCAATTAAGCTCTCCGCCCTACACCCGCGCTACAGCCGCGCGCAGTACGACCGCGTGATGGAAGAGCTCTACCCGCGCCTGAAATCCCTGACGCTGCTGGCGCGCCAGTATGACATCGGCATTAATATCGACGCCGAAGAGGCCGACCGCCTGGAAATCTCCCTCGATCTGCTGGAAAAACTCTGCTTTGAGCCGGAGCTGGCGGGCTGGAACGGCATCGGGTTTGTGATTCAGGCGTACCAGAAGCGCTGCCCGTTCGTTATCGATTATCTGATCGATCTCGCCACCCGCAGCCGTCGTCGTCTGATGATCCGTCTGGTGAAAGGCGCTTACTGGGACAGCGAAATCAAGCGCGCCCAGATGGAAGGCCTTGAGGGCTACCCGGTTTACACCCGCAAGGTTTACACCGATATTTCCTACCTCGCCTGCGCGAAGAAACTGCTGGCGGTGCCAAACCTTATCTACCCGCAGTTCGCCACCCACAACGCCCATACGCTGGCGGCTATCTACAATCTGGCGGGCCAGAACTACTACCCCGGCCAGTATGAATTCCAGTGCCTGCATGGCATGGGCGAGCCGCTCTATGAGCAGGTGGTCGGTAAAATCAGCGACGGCAAACTCAACCGTCCGTGCCGTATTTACGCGCCGGTCGGCACCCATGAGACACTGCTGGCCTATCTGGTGCGTCGTCTGCTGGAAAACGGCGCCAACACCTCGTTTGTGAACCGCATCGCCGATAACACGCTTTCGCTTGACGATCTGGTGGCCGACCCGGTCAGCGCGGTCGAACAGCTGGCGGCGCAGGAAGGCCGCGTCGGTCTGCCGCACCCGAAAATCCCGTTACCGCAGGATCTCTATGGCGAAGGGCGCGTCAACTCCGCCGGGCTTGATCTGGCGAACGAACACCGCCTGGCGTCGCTCTCCTCGTCACTGCTCAACAGCGCGCTGCAAAAATGGCGCGCGCTGCCGATGCTGGAAAACGCCGTGGACGATGGCGAACTGGCACCGGTGATCAACCCCGCAGAGCCGCGTGATATCGTCGGTTACGCCCGTGAAGCCACCGAAGCGGAAGTGGCGCAGGCGCTGGAAAGCGCGGTGAACAACGCGCCTATCTGGTTCGCCACGCCGCCGCAGGAGCGCGCCGCCATTCTTGAGCGCGCCGCCGTGCTGATGGAAGACCAGACCCAGACGCTGATTGGCATTCTGGTGCGCGAAGCGGGTAAAACCTTCGCTAACGCTATCGCCGAAGTGCGCGAGGCGGTCGACTTCCTGCGCTATTACGCAGGCCAGGTGCGTGATGATTTCGATAACGAAACCCATCGCCCGCTCGGCCCGGTGGTCTGTATCAGCCCGTGGAACTTCCCGTTGGCTATTTTCACCGGCCAGGTGGCCGCCGCGCTTGCCGCAGGCAACAGCGTGCTGGCGAAACCGGCGGAGCAGACGCCGCTTATCGCCGCTCAGGGCATTCAGATCCTGCTGGAAGCAGGTGTGCCGCAGGGCGTGGTGCAGCTGCTGCCAGGGCGTGGCGAAACTGTCGGCGCGCAGCTGACGGGCGATCCGCGCGTGCGCGGTGTGATGTTCACCGGTTCAACGGAAGTGGCGACGCTGTTGCAGCGCAACATCGCCGACCGTCTTGACCCGCAGGGCCGTCCGACGCCGCTTATCGCGGAAACCGGCGGGCTGAACGCCATGATTGTCGACTCCTCCGCGCTCACGGAACAGGTGGTCGTGGATGTCGTGGCCTCAGCTTTCGACAGCGCCGGCCAGCGCTGCTCGGCGCTGCGCGTGCTCTGTCTTCAGGAAGAGATCGCCGATCACACCCTGACCATGCTGAAAGGCGCGATGGCCGAATGCCGGATGGGCAACCCTGGCCGCCTGACGACCGACATCGGACCGGTTATCGACGCCGACGCCAAAGCCGGTATCGAGCGCCATATCCAGGCGATGCGCGCTAAAGGCCGCAAAGTCTTCCAGGCCGCGCGCGACAACAGCGCTGATGCGCGTGAATGGCAGACCGGCACGTTTGTCATGCCGACGCTGATTGAGCTGGAAAGCTTTGATGAAATGAAAAAAGAGGTCTTCGGCCCGGTGCTGCACGTGGTGCGCTACAACCGCAACAACCTGGCGGGGCTGATTGAGCAGATCAATAAAGCGGGTTACGGCCTGACGCTTGGCGTACACACGCGTATCGATGAAACCATCGCGCAGGTGACTGGCAGCGCGCACGTCGGCAACCTGTATGTGAACCGCAATATGGTCGGCGCCGTAGTCGGCGTGCAGCCGTTTGGTGGTGAAGGGCTTTCCGGCACTGGCCCGAAAGCGGGCGGGCCGCTCTACCTCTACCGCCTGCTGGCGAGCCGTCCGGAAACGGCGGTGCAGACGACGCTTGAGCGTCACGACGCCCGCTACGCCCAGGATGCGCAGGTTAAAGCACTGATTACGCGTCCGCACCAGGCGCTCACCGAATGGGCCGCAGGCCGCCCGGAACTCAAAGCGCTGTGCGAGCACTACCTCGCGCTGTCGCAAAGCGGCGTGCAGCGCACCCTGCCAGGCCCGACCGGCGAGCGCAACACCTACACCCTGCTGCCGCGCGAGCGCGTGCTGTGCCTTGCGGATAACGAGCAGGACCTGCTGGTACAGCTCGCCGCCGCCACCAGCGCGGGCAGCCGCGTACTGTGGGTTGACGAGCCGCTGCAACGCACGCTGGCCAAACAGCTTCCGGCCGCCGTGAACGCGATTATCGACTTCGCCAAACCGGACGTGCTGTTCAGCCAGCGCTTCGATGCGGTGATTTACCACGGTGATTCCGACCAGCTGCGCGCGCTGTGCGAGAAAGTGGCCGCGCGCGACGGCGCGATTGTTTCGGTACAGGGCTTCGCACGCGGGGAAACCAACCTGCTGCTGGAGCGTCTGTGGCTGGAGCGTTCGCTTAGCGTCAACACCGCCGCCGCAGGCGGTAACGCCAGCCTGATGACCATCGGCTGACGGTTAATAAACACGAAAGGCGCCCAAGGGCGCCTTTTTCTTTGGCAAGAGAACGTATTAACGTATATCTCCGGGTTCAATAAGCGGCTGCTTTTGTAGCTCACCATCACGCATCACCTGATATCGATATTTATCAATTAAGAACATCTGTTCGCCCGCACGGTTTTGCGTGACGACCATCAGCAGATTTTTATCGATACAGCGGGCCGGACTTTGTATTTCTTCAAAGCACAACCGATCGGTTTTACCTTCCGGCTGATAACCCTCACCGAAGGCATAGACGAAGTAATCTAACGCGCCGCGTGGATTATCAGTTTTAAGGGAATAGCGCTGAATTAGCCGTTTTTCATTATTGCGCCACCAGGTTATTTTATCGCGATCGCGCCAGGGCAGATTTTCCACAATCACCGCCGCTGTATAAGGATTTTGATACACCGCGATAATGTTTACAGAGTGGTCAGTCATAAACCTGATCATAACGACCGCCACCAGGATAATAATAAGCAGCAAAATGCTCTTTTTTATCATGACAGCCCCCTGCTCAGATTAAAGGTGGCCTCCATATTGGTCATAAAAGGTTTAAAACCAAAGCGGTGGTAATGCTGAAGAACGAACCAAATTCTGAAGAAGAGAAACTGGTTGAATTTAGGGTTTCTGATATCCGTTTCATCAAGTCCAAAATGGTCCTGGCACTGATACTTCACCGTTGCAGACCAGCCATCCTCCTCAACCCGTAGCTGCGTCAGCGTGATTTGCGTGGCATGGATATCATGAACGGTGATGCCAAGCCCGTTAAATCTGTCGGATAAATCATTGAATTTTGGTAAAACAAGCTTGCCAAGCGTATAAGCAAACTGCCCTGTCAGCGCCTGCGGAAAACCTTTATTTATATAATCAACGCCACTGCTAATGATTCTCCTGATAGCCAGTAACGTGCTGTTATGTGTGGTATCTTTCAGGATGCGCTCACGTAGCGCCGCGTTAAGTTTCAAATCCTGAAAATCCGCTCCTTTTTCATGCTGCATATGAGAAAACATGCGATTGATGATTTCCCGGCAATCCCCATACATGGAAAACGGCCAGGAGGTGTTTCGTAATTCATCAAATAACAGCGCGGCGCACTGATCGACGGTCAGAAGGTCACCCCGTCCTGCGCCATAAATACCAGCGAAACGGGATTGCGGATTAGAAAAAGCGGTCATCTTTCTGAGCTGATAAGGATCAACGCGGTCTGAAACATGAGATAAATTAAAACGCTGCTGTAACTGCTCAGCCGTCAAATCTCCTGACTTCATATCCGGTGCCGATTTATCATTAAACTTGCGCTGCGTGCAAAACAGAATAAGCGGAAAACTGACATTACCCATCTGTATAACTCCCTGTTAAAACCAGATCTTTTTCCGCCTTATATTACGCCTCGTCAGGACTAATTCTGCAGAGTCGTTTTCTGTAAAACCTATGCCGGAAACCGACTCCCGTTTTATTACCGTACCCTAATACCTTCAATAATCATCCGCTGGACATTCTCGACGGTGCGGTTAAAAAACGCCTCGTCGGCGAGCGTCGCGCCGGTAACGGCTTCTACCTGGGTGGCGAAATCAGCGTAGTGCTGGGTGGTGGCCCAGATCATAAAAATCAAATGGTGTGGATCGACGGGCGCGAGCTTGCCGCTTGCCACCCAGCCGGTAATGATGGCCGATTTGGTTTCCACCAGCGCTTTTAAATCTCCCTGCAATTCAGCCATCAGGAGCGGCGCGCCCTGCAGCATCTCCAGACAGAACAGCCGCGAGGCCTCGGGAAAATCGCGCGACACCTCAAGCTTTAAACGAATGTATTCGCTGATGGCTGCGAGCGGTTGCAGATCCGCGCGAAAGGCCCGCAGCGGTGCCAGCCAGATATCCAGAATGTGCTTTAGCACGGCGACATACAGCGCCTCTTTGGACGGAAAATAGTAGAGCAGATTGGTTTTGGACACGCCGGAGCGCTCCGCGACCTGTTCAAGCGTCGTGCCATGCAGGCCGAACTGGGAAAACAGCGTCAGGCCAGCGTCCAGTATCGCCTGTTTCTTCGCCGCTACCGCCTTTGACCGCTTGCCGGTCTCTTTTTGCGCGCCTTGTGCCATGCGCCCTCTCCTTTTTGTTTTGCTCAAGCATAGCAAAAGCGCGCTGCAGGCTCGACCTCGCTGCACTTTGATTGCGCAACGCTGCCTGTTTTCTGTGCAACGTTTTTGACCATTCAGTCCGTTTTTTTAATCGCAAAAATGCCACACTTCATCAACACAATGATAACAAAGACATTTTTAAAACTGGCATTCGCTTTGCAAAACCCTCTCTGAGCGCGGCACAGGACGTGCAGGATGCAACGCCACGCGACAGTTCTTTCACCTGCAAAAGAGAGGTTCGTGATGAAAATTGGTGTCTTTGTGCCTATCGGAAATAACGGCTGGCTGATCTCCACCCATGCCCCGCAATACATGCCGACGTTCGAGCTGAATAAAGCTATTGTGCAGAAAGCCGAGCAGCAGCAGTTCGACTTCGCGCTCTCAATGATTAAGCTGCGCGGCTTCGGCGGAAAGACCGAATTCTGGGATCACAATCTGGAGTCGTTCACCTTAATGGCGGGCCTCGCCGCTGTGACCTCGCGTATACAGATTTACGCCACCGCCGCCACGCTCACCCTGCCGCCCGCGATTGTGGCGCGCATGGCGTCAACTATCGACTCCATCTCCGGCGGACGGTTTGGCGTGAATCTGGTGACCGGCTGGCAGAAGCCGGAGTATGAACAGATGGGCCTGTGGCCGGGCGATGACTACTTCTCACGCCGCTACGACTACCTCACTGAGTATGTCCATGTGCTGCGCGACCTCTGGGACACTGGACGGAGCGATTTCAAAGGCGACTACTTCACGATGAACGACTGCCGCGTCAGCCCGCGCCCGCAGCAGCCGATGAAAGTGATCTGCGCCGGCCAGAGCGACGCGGGTATGGCGTTTTCCGCACAGCACGCCGACTACAACTTCTGCTTTGGCAAGGGCGTCAACACGCCCGCCGCGTTCGCCCCGACCGCCGCGCGCATGAAAGCGGCGGCCGAAAAAGCCGGGCGCGACGTGGGCTCTTACGTGCTCTTTATGGTGATCGCCGATGAGACCGACGAAGCGGCACGCGCCAAATGGGAGCACTACAAAGCCGGTGCCGATGAAGAGGCGCTGTCGTGGCTCACCGAGCAGAGCCAGAAAGATACCCGCTCCGGCGCGGATACCAACGTGCGTCAGATGGCGGACCCGACCTCGGCGGTCAACATTAATATGGGTACGCTGGTCGGCTCTTACGCGAGCGTCGCACGGATGCTGGATGAAGTCGCCGCCGTGCCGGGCACCGAAGGCGTGCTGCTGACGTTCGACGACTTCCTGACCGGTATCGACGCCTTTGGCGAACATATTCAGCCGTTGATGCGCTGTCGCGATCATCTGCGCGTGACGCAGGAGGTGGCCTGATGAATACGATAACGCTGACGGCGCGCCCCGAGGCGCTTACCTTCGCGCCGGAACAGAGCGCGCTGATTGTGGTGGATATGCAAAACGCCTACGCAAGCCAGGGCGGCTATCTGGATCTGGCGGGGTTTGACGTCTCGTCCACCGCGCCGGTGATAGAGAACATCAAAACCGCTGTGGCGGCCGCACGCGAGGCGGGCATGACTATCGTCTGGTTCCAGAACGGCTGGGACAGCGACTATCTCGAAGCGGGCGGCCCCGGCTCGCCAAACTTCCACAAATCGAACGCGCTGAAAACCATGCGCCGCTGTCCGGAGCTGCACGGCAAGCTGCTGGCGAAAGGCGGCTGGGACTATCAGCTGGTGGATGAACTGACGCCGCTTCCCGGCGATATCGTGCTGCCGAAACCGCGCTACAGCGGCTTTTTCAACACGCCGCTCGATAGCATGCTGCGCGCGCGCAATATCCGCCATCTGGTCTTTACCGGCATCGCCACTAATGTCTGCGTGGAATCGACGCTGCGCGACGGTTTTTTCCTGGAATATTTCGGCGTGGTGCTGGAAGACGCCACGCACCAGGCCGGGCCGCCGTTCGCCCAGCAGGCGGCGCTGTTTAATATCGAAACCTTTTTCGGCTGGGTGAGCGACGTGCAGAGCTTCTGCGACGCGCTCTCACCAGAAGCCCTCGCCCGCATCGCGTAAGGAGTCGTTATGCCAAAACAGGTCATTATTCCGCCCGGCACCAGCACGCCCATCGCGCCCTTTGTGCCCGGCACGCTCGCAGACGGCGTGGTCTATGTCTCCGGCACGCTGCCTTTTGATAGCGCCAACAATGTGGTGTATCCCGGCGACCCAAAGGCGCAAACCCGCCATGTGCTGGAGACGATTCGGCGCGTTATCGAAACGGCGGGCGGGACGATGGAGGACGTGACGTTCAACTCGATCTTTATTACCGACTGGAAAAACTACGCCGCGATTAACGAGATATACGCGGAGTTTTTCCCCGGTGATAAACCGGCGCGCTTTTGTATTCAGTGCGGGCTGGTGAAACCGGAGGCGCTGGTGGAGATAGCGACGGTCGCCCATATCGGACAGCCGGGAGGCGCATGATGAAACTGCGTGTAAGCGAAGCGCCCTTTCCCGGCGCGCCGGTGATGGTGATGATAGCGGGCCTCGGCGGGCTTGGCGGTTACTGGCTGGCGCAGCAGAGCGCGCTGAGTCGCGATTATCAGGTGGTGGTGTATGACCAGCGCGGCACCGGCGATAACGCCGATACGCTGCCGGAGGGCTATACGCTCGCCGATATGGCGCAGGAGCTGCACCGCGCGCTGTTAATCCACGGCGTGCATCGCTATGCGGTGCTTGGCCACGCGCTTGGCGGGCTGGTGGGTCTTGAACTGGCGCTGGCGTTTCCGGAGGCGGTGAGCGCGCTGGTTATCGTTAACGGCTGGCTGTCACTCAGCGCCTGGACGCGCCGCTGCTTTGAAGCCCGCGAGCGGCTGCTGCTCGACAGCGGCCCTGCAGCGTATATCGCCGCGCAACCGCTGTTTCTCTACCCGCCGTCGTGGGCGCAGGAGAATCAGCCGCGCCTCGAAGCCGAAGAAGCGCTGCATAACGCCCATTTTCAGGGCACCGAAAACCTGCTGCGCAGGCTGTGGGCGCTGAAAAACGCCGATTATCGCGAGCGCGCCGCGCGCGTTATCACGCCGGTTCAGATTATCTGCGCACGCGATGACATGCTGGTGCCGTGGACCTGTTCGCAGGCGCTGCACGAGGCGTTGCCCCACAGCCGTCTTGACGTGATGGACTTCGGCGGCCACGCCTGCAACGTCACCGCGCCCCAGCCGTTTCATTCTCTGCTTTATGCCGGGCTGGCATCACTTGCGCCCGCGCCCCACAAGGAGACCGTATGAGCGAAGCTCTGAGCGCCAGCGCGCTCGCCACGTTATTTATCGACGCCCGCACCCACAGCGCCTGGCGTGAGACACCCGTCAGCGACGCGCAGTTGCGCGATCTCTATGAAATGGTGCGCCTCGGCCCGACCTCCGCCAACTGCTCGCCGGGACGGCTGCTGTTTGTCACCACGCCGCAGGCCAAAGCCCGCCTGAAACCCGCGCTCTCCAGCGGCAACGTTGAGAAAACCATGCAGGCACCGGTGACCGCCATCGTCGCCTGGGACAGTGAATTTTACGAGGCGCTGCCGACGCTGTTTCCCTATGCCGACGCCCGCGCCTGGTTCACCTCCAGCCCGGCGGTGGCTGAGGAGACCGCGTTTCGCAATAGCTCGCTCCAGGCCGGTTATCTGATTATGGCCTGCCGGGCGCTGGGCCTCGATACCGGCCCGATGTCCGGCTTTGACCGCGCGGCGGTGGACGCCGAATTCTTCAGCGGCACCCCGTGGAAGAGCAACCTGCTTATCAATATCGGCTATGGCGATAGCGAAAAACTGCATCCGCGCCTGCCGCGTCTCGCCTTTGAAGACGCCTGCGCGATCGTTTAAGGAGGGGTTATGAGTGAACAACAGGCTTTTCGCGATGCAATGTCCCGCCTCGGCGCGGCGGTGAATATTGTGACTACCGACGGCCCGGCGGGCATGGCGGGCTTTACCGCCTCGGCGGTGTGCAGCGTGACGGACAGCCCACCGACGCTGCTGGTGTGTCTGAACCGCAACGCCTCCGTCTGGCCGGTGTTTCAGGCCAACGGGCAGTTGTGCGTCAACACGCTCGCCGCCGGGCACGAGGCGCTCTCTGGGCTCTTCGGCGGTAAAACGCCGATGGAAGAGCGCTTCGCCGCCGCTCGCTGGCGTCGCGGCGTCACCGGCTCTCCGCAACTCGACGGCGCGGTGGTCTCCTTTGACTGCCGGGTGGAACAGGTGGTGCCGGTCTCCACTCACGACGTGCTGCTGTGCCGGGTGCTGGAAATCTCACGTAATGACGATACGCACGGGCTGGTCTGGTTTGACCGGCGTTATCACGCCCTTTCGCGCCCCGTCTGCGGGCTCGCCTCTTAGCTCCACAGGAGATACCTATGGCCAATTCCTGGTTTCCTCACTGGCGTAAACCTGCCGGCCCAGCGGGCGGCGTGGTCGCCCCGGACGAAACGCTCTCCGCCGGCCAGACGCTGGTCATGGGCGTGCAGCACGCGGTGGCGATGTTTGGCGCGACGGTACTGATGCCGCTTTTAATGGGGCTCGACCCGAATTTGTCGATTCTGATGTCCGGCATCGGCACGCTGCTGTTTTTTGTGATTACCGGCGGACGGGTGCCGAGCTATCTCGGCTCCAGCGCCGCTTTCGTGGGGGTGGTGATCGCCGCGACCGGCTTTAACGGCCAGGGGCTGAATCCGAATATGAGCGTGGCGCTGGGCGGGATTATCGCCTGCGGTTTGTTGTATACGCTTATCGGCGTGGTGGTGATGAAATCGGGCACGCGCTGGATAGAACGGCTGATGCCGCCGGTCGTCACCGGGGCCGTCGTGATGGCGATTGGGCTTAATCTCGCGCCGATTGCGGTTAAAAGCGTCTCCGCCAGCGGCTTTGACGGCTGGATGGCGGTAATGACCGTGCTCTGTATTGGCCTCGTGGCGGTGTTTACGCGCGGCATGGTGCAGCGGCTGCTGATTCTGATGGGGCTTATCGCCGCCTGGGCGCTGTATGCGCTGTTCACCAATGTACTGGGCTTCGGCAAGCCGGTGGATTTTACGCCGGTGGCGCAGGCCGCGTGGTTCGGGCTGCCCCACTTCGCCGCGCCCACGTTTAACGTGCAGGCCATCATGCTGATTGCGCCGGTCGCCGTGATTCTGGTGGCGGAAAACCTCGGGCATCTGAAAGCGGTCGCGGGCATGACGGGGCGCAATATGGACCCGTATATGGGGCGCGCGTTTGTCGGCGACGGGCTGGCGACGATGCTTTCCGGCGCGGTGGGCGGCAGCGGCGTGACCACCTATGCGGAGAATATCGGCGTGATGGCGGTGACGAAAGTCTACTCGACGCTGGTCTTTGTGGCGGCGGCGGTCATCGCGCTGCTGCTCGGCTTCTCGCCGAAATTTGGCGCGCTGATCCACACCATTCCAGCGCCGGTCATCGGCGGCGCGTCGATTGTGGTGTTCGGGCTGATTGCGGTTGCGGGCGCGCGTATCTGGGTGCAGAACCATGTGGATCTGAGCCAGAACGGCAATCTGATTATGGTGGCGGTAACGCTGGTGCTGGGCGCGGGTGATTTTGCGCTCACGGTAGGCGGCTTTACGCTTGGCGGCATCGGCACCGCGACCTTTGGAGCGATTGCGCTCAATGCGCTGTTAAGCCGCAAACAGGCTCAGACGCCGGAGCCGGTACTTGCGCCACAGGAGCCGCCCCCGCAGGCATAAAAAAACCGCCGGGAATGCCCGGCGGTCAGGGGTGCTATTAACCTTTGACGTACATGGGATGGTTAATAACGGTCATGCGTGGCGCTAGCTACGGCCGCCGCCATGACTGTTTTTACCCCCTTTTTTCCCGGCTTCGGAGGCGCGTTGCGGGTCATTTTTAAAGTTCCCGCCGCTGTGCTGGCCACCTTTACGACCTGCTTCTGATGCTCTGTCACGATCTTCTGCGAAATTACCTGAACCACCACGATGGTTTGCCATTTCTGACCTCCAGATTGTGTGAATCATTAGACATCATACTGCATTCAGTAAAAGAGGATTCTTTCACCTCACGGCACTGGCCGGAGCCGTTATCGTTGCCGCGTGATTAAAAGCTTAGCCAGGGTGCCCGACCTCGCCACTTTTCGGAAACATTTAGCAACATCAATCTGGCGTTTCGCCCGTAAAACTGACGGAACGATTGATAAGACGTTCTTATGATTGAAAAATTTCAGCGCTTAAAAAATGTGATCTGATGCTACAAACACCCCATTCATAGATAAACTCTTATTTTTAAAGATTTTTTAGCTGCCGGTTTGCACTCTGCCATCAGGGGCATATGCTTTATAGATGAGCGCAGCGATAACGGCTGTGGCAACCACTGATACAGGAGCAAGGCTGATGGCGAAAGTTCTGGTGCTTTATTATTCCATGTATGGGCATGTCGAAACGCTGGCGCACGCAGTGGCGGAAGGCGTCGAAAAGGTTCAGGGCGCGGAAGTGACGATTAAGCGCGTGCCGGAAACTATGCAGGCGGAAGCCTTCGCGAAAGCGGGCGGGAAAACGCAAAATGCGCCGGTCGCCACGCCGCAGGAGCTCGCCGATTACGACGCGATTATCGTCGGAACCCCGACCCGTTTCGGCAATATGTCTGGCCAGATGCGTACCTTCTTTGACCAGACCGGCGGCCTGTGGGCCTCCGGCGCGCTGTACGGCAAACTGGCGAGCGTGTTTAGCTCAACCGGTACGGGCGGTGGTCAGGAGCACACGATCTCCTCCACATGGACTACGCTTGCTCATCATGGAATGATCATTGTGCCTATCGGTTACGGGGCGCAGGAGCTGTTTGATATTTCCACGGTTCGCGGCGGAACGCCTTACGGCGCGACCACCATCGCAGGCGGCGACGGTTCACGCCAGCCAAGCCAGGAAGAACTGGCGATCGCCCGCTATCAGGGCGAATACGTGGCGGGCCTCGCCGTCAAAATGAAAGGCTAACTCACTCACTTCACCGGAGGAAAGCATGCCAACACAAGAATCGAAAACCCATCACGTGGGGGAATGGGCCAGCCTGCGTAATACGTCCCCTGAGATCGCCGAAGCGATTTTTGAAGTGGCCGATTATGACGAGGTGATGGCCGAGAAAATCTGGGAAGAAGGCAGCGACGAAGTGCTCATTCGCGCCTTTAAGAAAACCGATAAAGATTCGCTCTTCTGGGGCGAACAGACGATCGAACGTAAAAACGTCTGACGCTTCGGCCCTCTGCGCACGCAGAGGGCTTCTTTTTATGGCTGCGCGCGCTGCGCTGCCAGCTGTTTCTCAAAAGCCGCCCGCGACTGCGCCACATACTGCGCCAGCCCTGCCTTATCGATAAACGCGTTATTCTCTCCCCTCGCCTTGCGCGCCATTTTATCCATCAGGCCAAAACGCTCGCCTTTGTTGGCAAGAAAGATATCCACCTGTTGCGCCTCAAGCCGCGCAAAACTGCGACGGATATCTTCCACCAGTGTCGGATAGTTGCGGTTGTTGATAAGCGGATACCCCGGCGTCGCGAGGCTGTCGGCATAGATAAGCGTTTTGCCGTCAGCGAGTGTGACTTTCCATGAGGTCGCTCCCGGAAGATGGCCTGGCGTGAAAATGGCCGCAAGCGTCACGCCGCCCAGATGCCACTGCTGCCCGTCCTGCGCTTCCATATCCACCGACACTGGCGGGAACGGCAGCGCGTCGCCCAGCGCGAAATCCTCTTTACCACCGCGCGCCATCTGCTCTGCATTGGCGTGGCTTGCGATAACGCGCGCGCCGCTCCACGCTTTAAGCCTCGCGATGCCGCCCGCCTGATCGAGCCGCGCATGGCTGTTCGCGATGTAGCGAATATCGGCCATGCGAAAACCGAGCGCTTCAATGTTGCGCCTGATTTGCGGCGCGCTGGCATCAAGGCCCGCGTCAATCAGAATGTGGCCCTGCGGCGTGGTAAGCAGCACCGACGAGAGGTTTTCGGTGCCGACGTACCAGACGCCAGGCCAGATGGCAAAGGGCTGAACGGGCTTCGCCCAGGCTTCAAAAAGGGAATACGGCGGTGCCTCGGCGAGCGGCTGGGCAGGATCGAGCGCGGCATGCGCGGGTACAGAGAGCAGTGACATCAGACAAGAAAAAAGTGCGATACGGGGTTTCATTATCATCTCCTGAATAAGGAGACGCAGTATAATCAGCGCCTTTTTAATGCGGCTCAATTGGAATGACATCTGATGAATATCCTGCAACTGGATATGAACCTGTTGAAAGTGCTCTATGTGATGCTACAGACGGGTACGACCGGCGAGACGGCGCAGCGGCTCAATATTACGCCTTCGGCCGTGAGCCACGCGCTCTCGCGCCTGCGTGAAGCGCTGGGCGATCCGCTGTTTCGCCGTGAAGGCAACCGCCAGCATCCGACGCCTTTTGCGCAGGCGCTGCGCGATAAACTGGTGCCGCTGTTCGTTTCGCTGAATGAAGAGATGTTCGGCGAGCCGCAGCCGCACGAGCGGCGTTTTCGGGTGGTGGTGCCGCCCGCACTCAATACGCTGCTCGCCCCTGTTCTTGCGCAAAAAGCGCATCAGGCGCAGGCGAGCGTCGAGTGCGTGGCGTTCGAGCGGCGCGCCTGGCGCGACGAGCTGGTGGATGGGTCGATTGATCTGCTGCTGGCGGTGGGCGATCACCAGAAGCAGCTTAGCGCGCTGCACTATGAGCGCGTCGGGCAGACGCGGCTGGTTATCCTTTATGGCCCGCCGCTTCGCCCTGCGCTTGCCGGGAAAAACAGCCTGACGCTCGCGGGGCTGTGCGACTATCCGCACGCCTATTGCCACCCATGGCCACAGCCAGAAAACGAGCTGGATCGCCAGCTGGCGCGCAGTGGCCTGACGCGGCGGCTGGGGTTTATCGGCACCGATTACGCCCAGCTTCCCGGCGCGCTGCGCGAAGCGCCGCTACTGGCGGTGGTGCCCTGGCCATGGTTTGCCACGCTCAAAGATAACGCACAGCTCTCGATTCTGGAGCTCGACGATGAAAAAGCGCTCGGCAGTCTTTTTTTGCAGTACCGCACCTCGACGGTGCCATGGAAAAAGCGTCTGATAAGCGCGGTACGTCAGGCGCTAACGCCCTGGTATCATTGAGAATCTTCTCAAATGCACTGAGGGAGCCTCAAGGCTGGCTACACTGGATTCATGTACTCATTACTCCTGAGATACATGCTCGATGTGAATCCCCTGATACTGTTATTTCCTGCCCGATGGGCAGGATTTTTTTTATCTATTGCAGGGAGAATGAAAACGGGGCGCTAAGGCGTGGTGGCATCAGGTGACGGCGGTGTCAGCAGCACATAGCGATAGAGAAGCTGATTAAGCCGGGTGGCGGTTTCCTGACGCAGCGCACCAGACTCAACGCCCTGCTGGCGCTGCTCTGCCATCTGACGCAGCAACTCCTCCGCAGGCGGCATGGCGGCAAACGCCTGGTGAATATTAAACACCATCGTTTTAAGCTCACTGCCGGTCAGGTATTTCCCCCGCCGCTCATCCAGCGCGTTGAGCCGCGCGGTCAATTCGTCAAGCTGCGTCATGCCACGGCGCCAGCCATCCAGATTTTGCAGCGGCAGCGCCGCGGCGCTCATCTGCTGGCGCCATTCGCGGGTCAGCGTTTGTACCTGGGCGTGCTGAGGCAAAAGTTGGCCCGCCTGGCGCACCAGCTCACAGGCAAAACGGATATTGCGATCGGGCGGCAGCGTTGCCAGCCACCCCAGACGCTGGCGCGTTTGCGTCAGGACCAGAGCAGGATCAATCTGGCGCGCCTGTTCCGGTGTGATGGTGGCACTGTCTGCCATCTGCGGCCACGCGCGAAGCGACGCCGCAATCCGCGCCTGCACTGGATTGGGGCGGTGATACGCCTGCCAGCCCATCAACACGGCGCTGCCCGCCACCAGCATAGTGAGCATACCGGCGATGAACGGCTTCAGGCTACGGCGCGTTAGCATGTGAGCCGATGCCACGTCTGGCGCAGGCACGCTGGCCGGAACATACACCCGGCGGATATCATCATCCGTCTGCGGATCGTTAACCGTCACCGCGCGCTCCTTCAGCTTCACTTCACTCTGCCCCGCGTCATTTTCCAGCCGCGCCGCTGCGTTTTGCAGATGCAGACGCAGCGCGTCCATCTGACTGACATGCTTAAGCTCAAGGCGCTCCAGCACCGTGATAATACGTGTCAGGTGCTGCTCCGCCTGATAGAGCGCGCCGAGATCCGCATAACGCAACGAGAAAGTGCGCAGCGTCTGCTGCACACGCTGGCTGAGGCCGCTTAAAATCTCCATTCGCGCGTGTACCGGCTGCGGCCACAGGTTGCCCCACTGGCGCGAGATGAGCGCCTCGAGGATCGCCAGCCCTTCGTTAAGGCCGGGCAACCCCAGCAAGCGCAGACGCGCCTGCGTATACCAGGCGGCGGTTTGCAGCTCGACGCCATTGCGCTCAAAGAGCGAGAGCGACAGCTGTTCGACCCGCCGCCAGTCGACATCCGGGCGCGCCGGGTGCGTGAGTTTGCCGAGCTCTTCGCGAAGCGCGGCGTAGTCCGGCAGCAGGCGCGGATCGCCGCCGGTTTTCAGATGACGTTCAGTGGACGTGTCCATAATATCCCTGTCCTGAAGGCCGCTCAGATCGCGGCGCGGTTATCCATAAACTGCTGTTGTTTGAGGTGGCGGATCAGCACCCGCCCTTCTGGCATAAACGCCGTGCCGTAGCGCACCAGCCCCACGCCTTTCAGCTCGGCGTCGATGGCATAGCGCAGCTCGCCGGGAAGGGATTGCGGGAGCATCACAACGTTGATCCGTTTCAGACGCGGCTCATATTTCAGCAATACGGCAGAGAGCGCGCTGATGAGTTCATGGGCGGTGCCGGGCATCCCCTGAAGAATTTTGGTCAGATCCGGCAGGCCGTAATCCGGCAGATGTTTGAGGCTACCGGCGCGGGTATTGAGAATGCGCTGCATGTTATCGAGCACCGACAAAATGACCTGATTTTCTTCGCTGACGGCATCCAGCGGCAGGCCGCCTTCGAAATTGCCGTAGAGTATTTCATAGAGCGATGGCGAGAGAGGGGTTTCGGGCATCATTTTCTCCTTCCTTGAATAAGGTGATGACTTAGCTGCACAACACGGCGGCGCGCGCCGGATCGATGGCGATAAGTGACGCCAGCAGCTGTTCCATATCAGTTTGCAGGCGCGCTTTCTCCGCGTCGCTACGCCCGGCTTTCATACGCAGCAACCGCAGCCGTCTGGCACCCACTTCAAAAAGCAGCGCCGGCTCCCATTGTGCAAGCGTCATTTGCGACGCGCCCGCGTCCAGCGCGGCAAGCAGATGCAGCGCCAGATCGTTTTTGCCGTATTGCTCCGCCAGACGCGCCATCAGCAGGCGCAAAAGCCAGCGCTGGCGCGGTGTGGTGAGCGCGGGCCGGGTCTGTAGCCAGCCGAGTGCTGCGTCAATACCGTCGCTGTCGGCGAGCGCGACGGCTTCCGGCTCCAGTTGCAGTACCTCGTCATCGGCGGCGCTGCCAGCGTCCACAACGTGCGCTGCGTCAGGGCCGGAGGTATTCTCGCGCACCTGCTGCGCGATCCAGTGTTGCGTTACCTCATCGGCAAACGGCGTGCCGTCGCTAAACGCCAGCGTCTCAAGGCCGGGCAGCCGGTTTAACAGCCCGTTCAGATCAGCGCGAATGATACCTGCCAGCGTCTCCTTACCAGACCTCTGCAGCGCTTCGTGAAGATACCACTGCAAATCGAGCCACAGATGGCTGGCACCGCGCGCAAAGAGGCTGTCGGCCTGCTCCAGCAGCTCAAGCCAGCTCTGCTGAAGCCAGAGCCTTTTCAACAATGCGCGCTGGTCGGCCTTCGGGGGTTCTATGCGGGTGCGTCCGTCGCCTGCGAGTGGCGGCAACTGGTGAAGGGTGTCGTGACGCAGGCTTTTCATCATGCGGTGGGCGGCAAGCCAGCCGTCAGGCTGATTACGCAGGTAGTCGGCAAGCTGACGGGCCTGATCCAGCAGATCGCGCCCGGACGTAATTGCGCTGATAATAGGCGCAGCCGTGGGCTGCGACGCGTTGCTGTCGCTGGTGGTTTGCGGCACCACCGCATCCACGCCGCCCGCTTTCATCAGCCGCGCTTCCAGCGTGCCGTAAAGCGCGCTTAATGACGGGCGCGCGGAAGGCTCCTCCTGCGCCAGCGCCTGCTCAATCAGCATCAGCGCGCCCGCGGTGCGCCGGGCGTCATCGCGCGTCACTTCCGGGTAAAGCGACAGGCTGTCGAGCACGCGCGAGCCCGCAAGCCACTCCAGCGCCGCCTGACGGCTGCGCGCGCGCTGCGGGTGCAGCGCCGTGCCAAAACGCGCAAGCAGCGCGGCGAGCAGTTCCAGCCCTTCGGCAAAACCAGCCTCGCCCTCCTGGTGCAGCCGCGACCATGCATAATAGGTGGCGACACGAATATCTTTCGATGCCGTGGTCAGCACTTTTTCTGCCAGCTCGCCGATAAGCGTGAGATCGGCACCGGAAAGCTTATTCACCTCCTCGCGGATCTGCTGGAAATCGTCGTCATACCCCGGATCGTCCCCGGTGGGGGCCGTGGCGATGATGGGTTGAAGCCATTTTTCCCAGAGCGCGAGACGCGCCTGCGCCTGGGCGGCCAGCTCATCTGTCTGCGCTTGACAACTTTCCAGCACTGTCTGCAGCGATGCCATTGTTTCTCTCCCTGAAACGAAACCGCCAGCTCCGCCACAAGACGGGAAGCATTTATTTAACAGCGGGTTAAAGCGCAGATGCTACGCACGCAAGAGACATTCACAAGCAATGGGCAACGGGCAGATGTAAACAGAGTTTACGCATCAGGAGAGGTGTTCAGCGGCGAGGCGCTGGCTGCATGCCACAGGAATGTTGCCTTCAGTAACAAACTTACTGCAAGCGTTTAAGGAAAGACTGATGGCGCATGAGAGGTAAAACGAAAAAGGGGACGCCTTTCGGCATCCCCTTAAATTGGTTGGCGGAAGCGCAGAGATTCGAACTCTGGAACCCTTTCGGGTCGCCGGTTTTCAAGACCGGTGCCTTCAACCGCTCGGCCACACTTCCGCAATGACGCGAACTATAAACATCCCCCTGCGCCGTGTAAAGCCCGAACGTGTTCGATTGCCTTAAAAACAGCCAAAAGCGCGCTAATTGACTGAAATACCGGCACAACGATCACAAATACAGCAGCATTACGGGCAATAACGGCGTCGCGCTCCGGTTAATGTTTTTTGATGTACATATCTTTTGTGTAGTAGAAGCCCAGGTTATTGGAGTAAAAACCGCCAACCCAGGGTTTCACCATATGGGTACGCACGTAGTGATAGACCGGAATCGCAGGCACATCCTGAGCCAGGATCGTTTCCGCCTGCTGATAATATTTCCCGCGTTCGGTGGCATCAGCGGCTTTTGAAGCGTTCGTCAGGACCTCGTCATACGCTTTATTGGTATAGCGCGAGGTGTTCTGGCTGTCGCCGGTGCGGTAGTTATTCAGAAAGGTCGAGGCGTCGTCGTAATCGGCGTTCCAGGCGTAGCGCACCACGTCAAAATTGCCGGTGTGTTTGCTATCCAGCATGGTTTTCCACTCCTGGTTTTGAAGCTTTACCACCACGCCGAGATTTTTCTGCCACATGGAGCTTGCCGCGATGGCGATGCGCTGGTGCGATTCCAAAGTGTTATAAAGCAGATTAAACGTGAGCGGATGCTGCGCATTGAAGCCTGCCTCCTCCAGCAGTTTTTTCGCCTCGCTGACGCGTTTTTCCAGCGGCCAGCTGGCGTACTCCGGCGGCGCAATTTTCACGCCGCCAATTTCAGGCTGGCTGACCACCCACGCCGGACGCTGCCCCTGCGCCAGCACTTTTTGGGCGATGATGTCTTTGTCGAGCGCCATGTTGAGCGCGCGGCGCACGCGCGGATCGTTAAACGGCGGTTTGCTGGTGTTAAATTCGTAGTAATATGTTGCCAGCAGTGGGGAGACATTAACCTGATCGGGCAGCGTTTTTTTCAACTGCGCGAATTGATTGAGCGGCACGGTACTGGTGATGTCAATTTCGCCCGCTTTATAGCGATTCAGATCCGCTGTTTCAGCGGCGATCGGCAGATAAGTCACTTTATTAATGACGGTCTCTTTGTCGTTCCAGTAGCGTTTATTACGCTCGGCCACGATCTTTTCATTTACCACCCAGTCGGTGACCTTATACGCCCCGCTGCAGACGAAATGCTCCGGGCGCGCCCATTTATCGCCGAAACGCTCAACGGCGGTTTTATCGATGGGCACCAGCGACGGGTGCGCCAGCATCGACAGGAACGCCGCGGTGGGCTGCGTCAGCGTCACCTGAATGGTATTGTCATCCAGCGCCTTCACGCCCAGCGTGTCGGTCGGCTTTTTGCCGTTGGCGATGTCAGCAGCGTTTTCAATATTCATGTTGCCCGGAAAGCTGGCATAAGGAGAGACGGTTTTCGGGTCGACCAGACGCCGCCAGCTCCAGACCACATCTTCCGCCGTGATAGGCTCGCCGTCAGACCAGGTCACACCCTTGCGCAGATGAAACGTCCAGACGGTGTTGTCTTTATTTTCCCAGCTTTCTGCGAGCCGCGGTTCAATCGAGCCATCTTTACGCACCGCCACCAGCCCTTCAAAAACGTCGCTGATGATGTTGAATTCAACGTCGCTCTCCACTTTATGCGGATCGAGCGAGGCAGGCTCGCTGCCGTTGTTGCGCACCAGTTCCTGTTTTGCCGCCAGCTCAACGCCTGCCGGCACCTGCGCCGCATACGCCGTCGCGCATGCGCCGGAAATGACGGCGGCGATGAGAGAAAAAGTCAGAGCCTTATGATTCACTTTCATTTTCCACGCCTTGTGTGTTGTTGTGATGTGTCGTTAACACTGATAGTCGCGCGCCGGGTTTCATGCAACGGTTTTACGTCATATATAAGAGGGGGATCTGAAAGCGCGTCGGGGCAGCCCGGTTTTTATGATATAAACGCCTTTTCTGAGTCCTTGTTTTTAGAGAAATAAAGCAGCGTAAAGATGGGTAAAAGGGCTTTTCCCGTTGCGTGCTACCTTCTATGCTCGGAAACTAAACACCTGTAATGAGAGACTACTCATGGATCGCTTAATTACCTCTGCGCGCGACAGACAGTCGCTGCTTAGCACCCATAAGGTTCTGCGTAACACCTATTTTATGCTGAGCCTGACGCTGGCGTTTTCCGCGATCACCGCGACCGCCAGTACCGTATTCGCACTGCCATCGCCGGGTTTGATTCTGACGCTGGTCGGTATGTACGGCCTGATGTTCCTGACCTACCGCCTGGCCGATAAACCGAGCGGCATCCTGGCAGCGTTCGCCTTCACCGGCTTTCTGGGCTACATTCTGGGGCCGATGCTGAATGCCTATCTGTCTGCCGGTATGGGCGATGTCATCGCACTCGCGCTTGGCGGTACCGCGCTGGTGTTCTTCTGCTGCTCCGCCTACGTGTTGACCACCCGTAAAGATATGTCCTTCCTGGGCGGTATGCTGATGGCGGGCGTGGTGGTTGTGCTGATCGGCATGGTGGCGAACATCTTCCTGCAGCTTCCTGCGCTGCACCTGGCGATTAGCGCCGTGTTTATTCTGCTCTCTTCGGGCGCCATCCTGTTTGAAACCAGCAATATCATCCACGGCGGCGAAACCAACTACATTCGCGCGACCGTCAGCCTGTATGTGTCGCTCTACAACATCTTCGTGAGCCTGCTGAGCATTCTGGGCTTCGCGAGCCGCGACTAACGGTTAACCGAAACTGCGCTTAAGCCCCGCCCCGTGCGGGGCTTTGTTTTTTCTGGCGGCGGGAATTTGCTACACTGCGCGCTGTGTGAATCAGGGCAAAAATGCGTATGTTAACGTTTGAAGGTAAAGAGTTTGAAACCGACGCCGAGGGCTATCTGAAAGTCTTCGACGCCTGGAGCGACGGCCTGGCGGAAGTGATTGCCGAAAAAGAAGGCATCACGCTCACGCCAGAGCACTGGGAAGTGGTGCGCTTCGTGCGCGAGTTTTATATCGAATTTAATACATCGCCGGCTATTCGCATGCTGGTCAAAGCGATGGCGTCGAAATTTGGCGAAGAGAAAGGCAACAGCCGTTATCTCTATCGCCTCTTCCCGAAAGGCCCGGCGAAACAAGCCACTAAAATCGCGGGTCTGCCGAAACCCGTGAAGTGCATTTAATAGCGAATACGGAAATCCTGGTAATCTTCAGTGGGCGAATGCGGCTCGGTCAGCACCTTTTCCACATGGGCGCTGCGCGGCCCGCCCGCTTTCAGCCAGGCGATTAACTTCTCCACCTGCTCGGCCTCGCCGCAGGCCAGCACCTCCACGCTGCCGTCGTCCAGATTACGCGCATAGCCGGTCAGACCCAGCCGCGTCGCTTCATGCTGCGTGGTGTAGCGAAACCCGACGCCCTGTACCCGGCCATGTACCCAGGCCATTGTGCATTGTTGTGCCATAGCGGTTCTCCTTTGCGGTAGCGTTGCATTTCCCGGCTGAAGTCGGGAGAATGGCGCCCATTTTCTTTGAATCACAGAATAGCAAATTATGAGCGTACGTTTAGTGTTAGCCAAAGGGCGCGAGAAATCTCTCCTGCGCCGCCATCCCTGGGTCTTTTCCGGTGCCGTCGCGCGCATGGAAGGTAAAGCCGCACCGGGTGAAACCATCGACATCGTCGACCATCAGGGAAAATGGTTAGCACGCGCCGCCCTCTCCCCCGCCTCGCAGATCCGAGCGCGCGTCTGGACGTTTGATCCGAATGAAACCATTGATATCGCCTTTTTTACTCGCCGCCTGCAACAGGCGCAGCAGTGGCGCGACTGGCTGGCGAAAAAGGACGGGCTTGACAGCTACCGTCTTATCGCCGGCGAATCGGACGGCCTGCCGGGCGTGACGATTGACCGCTTCGGCAACTTCCTGGTGCTGCAACTGCTCTCGGCGGGCGCGGAATATCAGCGCCCGGCGCTGGTGTCGGCCCTGCAGGCGCTCTATCCGGAATGCGCCATCTATGACCGCTCCGACGTCGCGGTGCGTAAAAAAGAAGGCATGGAACTTGCTCAGGGGCCGGTCAGCGGCGAGCTGCCGCCGGATCTGCTCGCGATTGAAGAGCACGGCATGAAGCTGCTGGTGGATATAAAAGGCGGCCATAAAACGGGTTATTACCTGGATCAGCGCGACAGCCGTTTCGCCACGCGCCGTTATGTGGAAGATAAACGCGTGCTGAACTGCTTCTCCTACACCGGCGGTTTTGCCGTTTCTGCGCTGATGGGCGGCTGCCGTCAGGTTATCAGCGTCGATACGTCGCAGGACGCGCTGGATGTGGCGAAGCAAAACGTTGAGCTCAACAAGCTTGATCTCAGCAAAGCAGAGTTCGTGCGCGACGACGTCTTTAAGCTTTTACGTAAATACCGCGACCAGGGCGAGACGTTTGACGTCATCGTAATGGACCCGCCGAAATTCGTTGAGAACAAGAGCCAGCTTCAGGGCGCATGCCGCGGTTACAAAGACATTAATATGCTGGCGATCCAGTTGCTTAACCCTGGCGGCATTTTGCTGACGTTCTCCTGCTCCGGGCTAATGACCACCGATTTATTCCAGAAAATTGTTGCTGACGCCGCAACAGATGCGGGGCGTGATGTACAATTTATAGAGCAGTTCCGTCAGGCCGCCGATCACCCTGTGATCGCGAGCTACCCGGAAGGTCTTTATCTGAAAGGGTTTGCCTGTCGCGTCATGTAGCTTGAAAAGGAATGCTCCGCCCTTATATACAGGGTATGAACGTTTCCCGGGAGGTGACAATGATTGCCAGCAAATTTGGTATCGGCCAGCAGGTTCGTCATTCTCTTTTAGGGTATTTAGGGGTTGTGGTGGATATCGACCCTGAATACTCGCTTGATGAACCTGAAGTCGATGAACTGGCGGTAAACGCCGAGCTGCGCGCCGCGCCGTGGTATCACGTCGTGATGGAAGACGACGACGGCCAGCCCGTGCACACCTATCTTGCAGAAGCCCAGCTCAGTGGCGAAATGCAGGAGGAACATCCGGAGCAACCCTCTATGGATGAACTGGCGCGATCCATTCGCCAGCAGCTCCAGGCACCCCGTCTGCGCAACTAAAAAAACCCGGCAACGCCGGGTTTTTTATTACTGTCAAAGACCGAGACGCGGAATTTCAATCGCCGGGCAGCGGTCCATCACCACTTTAAGCCCCGCATCGCGCGCCAGTACGGCCGCCTCTTCGTTGATGACGCCAAGCTGCATCCAGAGCGTTTTTGCGCCGATCGCAATCGCCTCCTGCGCAACACCCCACGCGGCCTCGGAGTTGCGGAAAACATCCACCATATCGACTTTTTCCGGCACGTCAGCAAGCGTGGCGTATCCCTGCTGGCCGAGCAGCGTTTTGCCTGCCACTTTCGGCGAAACGGGGATCACGTGATAGCCTTTATCCAGAAGATACGCCATGACGCGGTAACTCGGACGGTCCGGCTTATCGCTCGCCCCCACCAGCGCGATCGTTTTGGTGTTCTGCAAAATCTCTGCGATATCAGAATCTTTCATTTTACCTCCCCGTTAGCTCAGTCCTTTCAGTGTATGCCAAAGGCGTCGGGCGCACCATGCGACGGCGGTAGGCAGAAACGCACACAGTTTTTACCGGCTTCGCTTGCAGCCGCCATCACTTCCAGTAATCTGTAGGCAGTTATGTAATCCGGAAAATAATATGGAACTGACAACCCGAACCCTGCCAGCCCAAAAGAAAATCGCCCTGGTGGCGCATGACCACTGCAAATCGATGCTGATGAAATGGGTGGAGCGCCATAAAGCGTTGCTGGCAAACCATACGCTGTATGCAACCGGCACCACAGGCAATCTGGTACAACGCGCGACCGGTCTTAACGTCAACGCCATGCTGAGCGGCCCGATGGGCGGCGATCAGCAGGTGGGCGCGATGATCGCCGAAGGCAAAATCGACGTGCTGATTTTCTTCTGGGATCCGCTCAACGCCGTGCCGCACGATCCCGACGTTAAAGCGCTGCTGCGCCTTGCCACCGTCTGGAACATCCCGGTGGCGACCAATCTCTCAACCGCGGATTTTATTATCCAGTCGCCGACCTTTAGCGACACGCTGGATGTGTTAATCCCCGACTATCCGCGCTATCTCGCCGAACGCCTGAAATAAGTTACGGCTTACGGGCCGTCGGCACGCCGAGACGCGTCAGCGCTTCGACAAACACCGACGGCGCCGCTTTGTCATACAGCAGCCAGACCCGGTGCCGCGCGCGGGTCAGCGCCACATAGAGCAGACGCCGCTCTTCGGCATCCGGGAAATCCTCCGGTGGCGGCAACAGCGCCTGTTCCATGATGGATTCCCGCGCTGGCGCCGGAAAGCCTTCCCGCCCCTCGTTCAGCCCGAGAATAATCACATAATCCGCCTGCTGCCCTTTGCTGGCGTGAATCGTCATAAATTCCAGTTGCAGCTTCGGCCAGCGGGTCGCGGCCATTTCCAGCGCCGCCGGGCGCAGATGGTGGTAGCGCGCCAGCACCAGAATGCGCTCGTCAGGGCGCACGTAACCGCTCATCTTATCAAGCAGCGCCTCCAGTTGCTCCTGCGCAAGCAGCGTCACGGCGTTCTTGTCGCCCGCGCGCAGACTGTTGAGCGGTTTTTCACGCTGGTACGGGTTTTGTTGAATGAAGCGATTAGCGATATCGCCGATGCGCCCGTTAAAACGGTAGGTGGTATCCAGCGCGCACTGGTCGCCCCGGCCAAAGTGCGCCTCAAACCCCGTCGTTAGCGAAAGCTGCGCGCCGCTAAAGCGGTAGATAGCCTGCCAGTCGTCGCCCACCGCAAACAGGCTGGTGGCGGAGTTCTGACGCCGCAGAGCAGCCAGCAGGGCCGCGCGCTGCGGCGAGATATCCTGAAACTCGTCCACAAGGATATGCTTCCACGGACTAACAAACCGGCCTTTTTCAAGCACGTTAATCGCCTGATGGATAAGCCCGGAGAAATCGACGGCCTCTTCGGCTTTCAGCGCGGCTTTCCAGGCTTTCAGCAGCGGCGCCATCAGCTTAACGCGCTTCTGGAACAGATCGCGCACCTCTTCGGGCGCGGCGGCTATCATCTCGGCCTGCGAGCCGCCATGCATGCGCATCAGCCCCAGCCAGCGGTCGAGACGGCTCGCCAGCCGTTTGCCCAGCGTCTCGTCCTCCCAGAAATCGCCGTCCTCAACGTCCCACTCCAGCTCGTCGGTAAGCCACTGACGCCACCCCTTCGCCTGCGCTTTTTTCTCGCGGCACTGTTCCCGCCAGGCGTTCAGTAAGAGTTCATGACGCGCCGCGGTATCGTTTTCCAGCTCGCTGACGCGCGGGGTTTTCCGCCCGCCCTGGCCGATAATCTGCAAGGTCAGCGCATGAAACGTGCGTGCGGTGATGGCATCCGTATGCAGACGCGCCTGAAGCCGCTCTTCCATTTCTTTGGCAGCCTGACGCCCAAACGCCAGCAGCAGGATCTGCTCCGCCGTCGCCTCGCCACGCTCAATAAGCCAGCCTGCGCGCGCCACCAGCACGGAGGTTTTGCCGCTCCCGGCGCCTGCCAGTACCAGCAGCGAGCTTTCGCCGTTGACGACAGCCCGCGCCTGCGACGGATTCAGCGGCGAGCTTTCAATCTGCGAGAAGAAATCGGCGTAGCGCGTCAGCATCGCATCGGTATAGGCCTGATTATGCAAAAGACGCTTCGCCTCGCTGTCGGCAAGCCAGGCCTGACATTCGCGCCAGGCGTCGCGGCAGTTATCGAACGCCTCAAGGCGCGATGTCGGCATCGGCAGCGCCTGCAACGCCCGGCGCAGCGCGTGACACAGCGCCTCGCCCTCTTCACGCTTAAGCCACTTTTCCTGGGCTTCGCTGCTGCGCAGTTTCTCCCCCCAGGCATTCAGCACCCCTGCCGCCACCTCACTCATCTCCTGGCTCCACTGCTGCCAGAGCGCCATCAGATGATGGTAAAAGCGCTGGGTTTCCGCCCATTCGGTGCCGTGCAGACGAACGACTTTGTTATCCGGCAGCGTAAACTCCAGCTCTCCCCAGACAAGCCCCCGACGGCATTCAATGCCCAGCAACTGATTAAACGGGATCAGATATTCATGCTTATCCCCGGAGACTTTCACTCCGGCGGTGAGAATTTCTGCGCGATCATAGGGGTGCTGCGCCAGACGTTTACCCAGAGAGGTTGCTTTCAGTTCCATGAGGCTGCCAGTCAATAGTGTTATGAGGCTAAGTTTACCCGCCTGCGATATCACGCTCCAGACCCAAAACGCGTTACAATTGTTGTGGTTATCACTCCGGCGCTCTGCCGACGCTTTTGAGGTTTTATGCGTACTGTTTTAAATATTCTAAATTTCGTTCTGGGCGGCTTCGCCACCACGTTCTCCTGGCTGGTGGCGACACTGGTCAGCATTATTTTTATCGTGACGCTGCCGCTGACGCGCTCCTGCTGGGAAATCACTAAGCTCTCGCTCCTGCCGTACGGTAATGAAGCGGTGCATGTCGATGAACTTGACCCGGCGGGCAAAAACGCCCTGCTGAACACCGGTGGCACGCTGCTGAATGTTTTCTGGCTGGTGTTTTTCGGCTGGTGGCTGTGCCTGCTGCATATCGCGACCGGCATTGCGCAGTGTGTCACTATCATCGGCATTCCGGTAGGCATCGCGAATTTTAAAATCGCCGCGATTGCGCTCTGGCCGGTTGGGCGTCGCGTCGTCTCCGTGGAAACCGCGCAGGCGGCCCGCGAATCCAATGCCCGCCGCCGTTTCCAGTAAAAACGGATGCGCTCATGATGCTCAATCCTCTGCTTCACCGCCACGCCTGGAACAGCGCGTGGCTCACTAACGTGCGCATTTTTATCGCGCTGTGCGGGACGGCGGCGCTGCCCTGGTGGCTTGGCGAGGCGAAGCTGACTATTCCGCTGACGCTTGGCGTTGTGGCCGCAGCACTCACCGATCTTGACGACCGCCTGACGGGCCGCCTGCGCAATCTGCTGATTACGCTGGTTAGCTTTTTTATCGCCTCTGCCTCGGTGGAACTGCTGTTTCCGTGGCCGTGGCTGTTCGCTGCTGGCCTGACGGTCTCGACCATCGGTTTTATTTTGCTTGGCGGCCTCGGACAACGCTACGCGACTATCGCCTTCGGCGCGTTGCTTATCGCCATCTATACGATGCTCGGGGTTTCACTCTATGAGCACTGGTATCAGCAGCCGCTGCTGCTGCTCGCGGGCGCGGTCTGGTACAACCTGCTGACGCTGGCCGGGCATTTGCTCTTTCCGGTGCGCCCACTTCAGGAAAATCTCGCCCGCTGTTATGAACAGCTGGCGCACTATCTGGAAATTAAATCACGTTTTTTTGACCCGGATATCGAAGACGAAAACCAGGTGCCGATGATGGAACTGGCGATGGCGAACAGCCAGCTGGTCGCCACGCTAAACCAGACCAAAGCCTCGCTGCTCACCCGCCTGCGCGGCGACCGCGGTCAGCGCAGCACACGCCGTACACTGCACTACTATTTTGTCGCGCAGGATATTCACGAGCGCGCCAGTTCGTCGCATATCCAGTATCAGACGCTGCGCGACACCTTCCGCTACAGTGACGTGATGTTCCGCTTCCAGCGGCTGCTTTCGATGCAATCGCAGGCGTGTCAGCAGCTCGCGCGCTCTGTGCTGCTTCGTACGCCCTATCAGCATGACCCGCGTTTTGAGCGCGCGTTTACGCACCTTGACGCCGCACTCGATCGCACCGCCGCGGCCGGTGGCTCGGCATCAGAAATTAAAGCCGTGCGCTTTCTGGTCGCGAATCTTAAGGCTATCGACGCTCAGCTCGCGACGATCGAATCAGAACAGCCATTTACACAGGCAGATGCCAGCGAGAGCGAGCACAGCCTTGCCGATGATAGCCTGAACGGCTTTAGCGATGTGTGGTTTCGCCTGACCCGCAATCTGACGCCGCAGTCCGCGCTGTTCCGCCATGCGGTGCGGATGTCCGTTGTGCTGTGCGTGGGCTACGCCTTTATTCAGTTCACCGGGCTGAACCACGGCTACTGGATTTTGCTGACCAGCCTGTTTGTGTGCCAGCCAAACTACAACGCCACGCGACATCGCCTGACGCTGCGCATTATCGGCACCCTGGCGGGCGTGGCGGTCGGTATTCCGGTACTTTATTTCGTACCTTCGCTGGAAGGCCAACTGGTACTCATCGTGATTACCGGCGTGCTGTTTTTTGTGTTCCGCACAGTGCAATACGCGCACGCCACGCTGTTTATCACGCTGCTGGTCTTGCTGTGCTTTAACCTGCTGGGAGAAGGGTTTGAAGTCGCGCTGCCGCGCGTGGTGGATACGATAATCGGCTGCGCTATCGCGTGGTGTGCCGTTAGCTTTATCTGGCCCGACTGGCGTTTTCGCCGGTTGCCGGTGGTGCTGGAGCGCGCGCTTAACGCCAACTGTCGCTATCTGGATGCCATCCTTGAGCAGTACCATCAGGGGCGCGATAACCGTCTCGCCTATCGCATCGCGCGTCGCGACGCGCATAACAGCGATGCGGAGCTGGCCTCGGTGGTGTCGAACATGTCCAGTGAGCCTCGCGTCAGCGCGCAGATGCGCGAACTCGCTTTCCGCTTTCTGTGCCTTAACCACACGCTGACCAGCTATATTTCAGCTCTGGGTGCTCACCGCGAAAAACTGACGCGCCAGGAGATCCTTTCTCTGCTCGACGACGCCGTCTGTTATGTGGATGACGCGCTCCATCATCAGCCTGCCGATGAAGCGCGAGTAGAAAACTCACTAACGCAACTGGCGCAGCGTATTGAGCAGATAGAGCCGCGCCAGGAGAGTAAAGAGCCGCTGGTGCTTCAGCAAATCGGGTTGTTAATCTCTATTTTGCCGGAAATCAGTCGACTGCAGCGTCAACTTATTCAGGACTGATTTTGCACCGAAAGCTGCATAAACCACTCCAGCAGTTCCTCGCGAATGTGCACAGGTAACGCTGCTTCATGGGTGCCGATAATGGCACCCTGAAGCGCATATAATACTTGCAGACTGAGATTTTTCCGGGCTTTGCGCAGCTTAAGCCAGCACTCTTTCGCACCGTATGCGCAGAGCGTTTCCACATCGCGTATTCCCGCTTCCCACAATGAGACTTCCAGCTGAACATTGAGATTGGGCAGATCTTTGACCCGCCGCTCGCGGGCACGCTCGTTTTTTTCCGCCTGCGCGCAGGCCAGCGCCATTCGTGCGTGATCGCGCAGCAAGGCTGGTGAATTCCAGAGCGTCTCATCTACAAGATAATAATTGAGGCTGATATGACGACCGCGTCGGGTACAGACCAGCATCGGCGGATTGTGGGCGTGCTGGTAGTCACGACTCTCATTGCTGGCGCGCAGGTATAGTTTTCCTCCTGCCAGCATGGCAAACACGGCATCATCAATGGCAAGGCTATAGCCGCCAAACAGTGAACGATGGGTAACATTTCCCAAAGATGAAAGTGTATTCTGCACCCGAACCAGCGTGTCAGACGAAGATTTATCCATGATTATTCCTTTTATATCAACTAGTAACGGATAAAAAATTCCATTAGCGTTTCCCTTAACAGGAACATATGAAAGTTGTGCGCCGTGAGCAATCCGAATTTTGTTTTAAGTGGAACGAGATGCGAAATTTGCGAGATGCTTTCCGAAATTTCGATTGATCTTTGGTCGCGCCAGCATTACTGTATATGCATACAGTAACTAGCGAGGCTGGACCTTTATGTACTCTTCTCATCAAAATCGCGCGTATGGCTCACGTCGTCTGGCAAAAGAAACGGCGGGCGCTTTGGCTCAGGCGGAAACCCGAGGCCTGATCAGTGAAGTGATGTACAACGAAGACCAGCCGTGGATGACGCAACTGGTCCTGCTGCCGCTCTTGCAGCAGCTCGGGCAGCAATCCCGCTGGCAGCTGTGGCTGACTCCGCAGCAACGCCTTAGCCGTGAATGGGTGGAATCCGCTGGTTTGCCGCTGACCAAAGTGATGCAGGTCAGCCAGATGAACCCGCAGGTTACGCTTGATTCTATGATCCGTGCGCTGGAAACCGGCAACTACAGCGTGGTAATTGCCTGGCTGCATGACGATCTAACGGATGATGAACATCGACGTCTGACTGCAGCGGCCGAGAAAGGTAATGCTATGGGTTTTTTAATGCGTCCTGTTCAACCCTCTCTGCCGGGTGACCGACCACGTTCTGCCTTAAGAATTCACTCTGGCATGGTGCATTAATCTTTTTTAGGATAATTCCTGGCAGTTTTTTGTGCGTGTCTCTTTATCAGAAGCGATAGTGGTGAATGAACGGCCAGACGGGCACTCAGGTCCGCTTTCGCACTTTACGAGCGATTAAAATTTCCTCAAAAATGTTAAATTTTGCTTTCGCAAGTTGTTTTTTTTCATATGCCTGACGGACTTCACACTTGTAAGTTTTCAACTACGTTGTAGACTTTACCTCGCCAGGGTGCTCATCAATAAACCGACATTATCGGTAGAGTAACCATTGAGCTATACCCCGGTGAAGGATTTAACCGTGAACTTTTCCCAAGGAAAAGCGCATGGCCTTTTTGGATGATAACGAGGCGCAAAAAATGAAAAAGACAGCTATCGCGATTGCAGTGGCACTGGCTGGCTTCGCTACCGTAGCGCAGGCCGCACCGAAAGATAACACCTGGTACGCAGGTGGCAAACTGGGTTGGTCCCAGTTCCACGATACCGGTTTTATTCCTAACGACGGCCCGACTCACGAAAGCCAGCTGGGCGCAGGCGCGTTCGGTGGTTACCAGGTTAACCCGTACGTTGGTTTCGAAATGGGCTACGACTGGCTGGGCCGCATGCCGTATAAAGGCGACACTGTAAACGGCGCTTTCAAAGCTCAGGGCGTACAGCTGACCGCTAAACTGGGTTACCCGGTAACCGACGACCTGGACGTATACACCCGTCTGGGCGGCATGGTATGGCGTGCTGACTCCTCTTCTAACATCGGCGGCGACGACCACGACACCGGCGTTTCTCCGGTATTCGCTGGCGGCGTTGAGTGGGCGATGACCCGCGATATCGCTACCCGTCTGGAATACCAGTGGGTTAACAACATTGGTGACGCGCAGACTGTTGGCGCTCGTCCGGACAACGGCATGCTGAGCGTAGGTGTTTCCTACCGTTTCGGTCAGCAGGAAGATGCAGCTCCGGTTGTAGCTCCGGCTCCGGCTCCGGCTCCGGAAGTACAGACCAAGCACTTCACCCTGAAGTCTGACGTTCTGTTCAACTTCAACAAAGCGACCCTGAAACCGGAAGGTCAGCAGGCGCTGGATCAGCTGTACTCTCAGCTGAGCAACCTGGATCCGAAAGACGGTTCCGTCGTGGTTCTGGGCTTCACCGACCGTATCGGTTCTGACGCTTACAACCAGGGTCTGTCCGAGAAACGTGCACAGTCCGTTGTTGACTACCTGATCTCCAAAGGTATCCCGTCCAACAAGATCTCCGCACGTGGTATGGGCGAATCCAATCCGGTCACTGGCAACACCTGTGACAACGTGAAACCTCGCGCTGCTCTGATCGAGTGCCTGGGTCCGGATCGTCGCGTAGAGATCGAAGTTAAAGGCGTTAAAGACGTTGTAACTCAGCCGCAGGCTTAAGTTAAACGTTAAGAAAAACCCCGCCACGGCGGGGTTTTTTGTTGTCCGTAAAATTGAATTTCTGATGAGATGCGCTTAAGCGCATTGTTACTTTTACAGCCAGAAGTTATTTCTCTGCTGCATGTAGGAGCAAAAAAGAACCGCCTCGCCCTCTCATGAGCCTTCTCGGGTTACTCTTTCTTCCCCAGCAATGCCTGTAAATCCTGTTTCAGCGTCGACATATGGTTTTCATATTTCTCTTTGCGCTCGGCGTCTTCAATCAGTTGCACGATTGTTTCTGAAAGGGTGATGCCGCGGCGCTGCGCAAGGCCTGCGAGACGCTGCCAGACCATAAATTCCAGATCGATGGATTTTTTACGGGTATGCTGATGCTCAGCATTAAAATGCCGCTTACGACGGGCGCGAATCGTCTGTTTCAGGCGGTTTTGCAGCGCCGGGTTCATATGCTGATCAATCCAGCCCAGCACTCTTACCGGTTCGTTTTCCATACCCAGCAAGAGATCCACCGCCTCTTTCGCGGCGCTGGCTTCAACATACCGGGTGATCAGCTCGCCTTCGCGATGCTTTTTCACCAGATATTTCCACTTCCAGCCGCTTTCCAGATTTTCGAGTTGTTGGTATTTCATTGCGATCTCAGGATGACCGTGTAACTCATTTCAGGATAACAGTTTTTTTTCGATTCGCTGAGGGGAAATAAACGTCTGTGACGCATGGGGAGATTCTGCAGGGCAATAGTGGCATTTCCGGTGTGTTGATCCGCCCATTACGCTATAATCTCGCCTTTTACATCTGACTAAAAAACCTCGACATTGACCATTAACAGACTTACATCACAAGCGCTTGTACCCGATACGGAGACCTTCCGGTCCCGCTTTGCTGAAATGGATGCCGGTTTTGCAGACGCGCTTGATTTTGAGGCGCTTCAGCCTCGCCTTCACGACGGACTAAGCCAGCTGTGCGCGCCACGTCCTGTAAATGATTTCATGCTGGTTAAGGCTGACGAAGAGAAGCCTTTGCTGGAGCTTATCGCCAGTACCGCGAAAGCATTACTGCCGCACCAGTCAGAACTGGTCGGCGGTCATTATCGTATTGAAAACCAGAGCGTGACGCTGACACCACCGAATGCGACACCGGGCGATTTCGCCGTACAGCGCGATGTGGTGGTCGCTACCTGGGCTGATGCGGCCGAGCTGTTTGGCTGTGTCAGACAGTTTGCAGGCCAGATTTCGCTTGAGCCGGGCCTGGTACATAAAGCCAACGGGGGCATTCTGGTCGTGCCGCTGAAAACACTGCTTCTGCAGCCGCTCTTGTGGCTGCGTCTGAAGCAGATGGTCGTCACGAAACGCTTCGACTGGGTCGCTCCGGACGAGACCCGCCCGCTGCCGGTGTCTGTTCCTTCTCTGTCGCTTAACCTTCGCGTCGTGCTGGTAGGCGATCGTGAATCACTGGCGGATTTTCAGGAGATGGAGCCGGTACTCGCGCAGCAGGCTATCTACAGCGAATATGAAGACGACCTGCAAATCGCTGACGAAGACGATATCGCGCTCTGGTGCAGTTGGGTCTGCGCGCAGGCCGCCCAGCTTGCGTTGCCTGCACCGGCAAGCGACGCCTGGCCCCTTATCATTCGTGAAGCGGTGCGCTATACGGGTGACCAGGAAACGTTGCCGCTCGATCCGCTCTGGATGGCGCGCCAGTTAACTGAAGTGGCCGCCTTTTGCGACGGCGCGACATTCACCGCAGCGCAATTTTCTGAGATGCTCGCGCGCCGCGCCTGGCGTGAGGGGTATCTCGCAGAGCGTATGCAGGATGAAATTCTGCTCGGCCAGCTTTTGGTCGAAACCGAAGGCGAGCGCATCGGTCAGATTAACGCGCTTTCGGTGGTGGAATTTCCTGGGCATCCGCGCGCATTTGGCGAGCCATCGCGCATCAGTTGCGTGGTGCATATTGGCGACGGCGAATTTACCGATATCGAGCGCAAGGCTGAACTCGGCGGCAATATCCACGCCAAAGGCATGATGATCATGCAGGCGTTTCTGATGGCCGAGCTGGATCTGGAGCAACAGATGCCCTTCTCTGCCTCGCTGACGTTTGAGCAGTCCTATAGCGAAGTGGACGGCGACAGCGCCTCAATGGCCGAGCTGTGCGCGCTTATCAGCGCGCTGGCCAATGCGCCGCTCAATCAGCAGATTGCTATTACCGGCTCCGTGGACCAGTTTGGCCGCGCGCAGCCAGTCGGCGGACTGAATGAAAAAATCGAAGGCTTCTTCACCGTCTGTCAGGCCCGTGGCTTAACGGGCAAACAGGGCGTGATTATTCCTTCGGCTAACGTGCGTCATTTATCGCTGAATCAGGCGATTCTGGACGCGGTCGATCAGGGGCAGTTTTCCATCTGGGCGATTGATGATGTCATAGATGCGCTACCCTTATTAACGACTCTCCCGTGGGATGGCGAAGGCCAGACGACACTGCTTGGGGTTATCGGCGAGCGAATCGCGCAGGCGACGCAGCAGGATATCCGTCAGCGTCCGTGGCCGTTACGCTGGATGAACTGGTTTAACCACAACTGATCGGACTTGTTCAGCGTACACGTGTTAGCTAACCTGCGGGCTTCACTAAAATAAGGCATACTGAGAACATGGTAGACAAACGCGAATCCTATACGAAAGAAGACCTTCTTGCCTCCGGGCGCGGCGAGCTGTTCGGCGCGAACGGCCCGCAACTGCCGGCACCCAACATGTTAATGATGGACCGCGTGGTGAAAATGACCGAAACCGGCGGTAACTTTGATAAGGGTTACGTGGAAGCGGAACTGGATATCAACCCGGATATGTGGTTCTTTGGCTGCCATTTCATCGGCGACCCGGTAATGCCAGGCTGCCTCGGCCTTGACGCTATGTGGCAGCTGGTCGGCTTCTACTTAGGCTGGCTGGGCGGCGAAGGTAAAGGCCGCGCGCTGGGCGTGGGCGAAGTGAAATTTACGGGTCAGGTACTGCCGAGTGCGAAAAAAGTGACCTATCGCATTCACTTCAAACGCGTAGTCAACCGCCGTCTGGTAATGGGCATTGCCGATGGCGAAGTGCTGGTCGACGGCAAACAGATCTACACCGCGACTGACCTGAAAGTGGGCCTGTTCCAGGACACCTCCGCTTTCTGATAGTTTTTCTCAGCATTCAGAAAGGCGAAACCTCCGCATAGCGGAGGTTTCTTTTTAAAGAGACAAGCTCACGCAATCTGAGCCCTGTCCTCCATGGCTTCTCGCCAGCCTCCCAGCCAATAAGACCTCTGATTCAGGGTCTGGTAAGGACACATTTCTTTCGAGCGTCCGGTGATACCGGCCTGATAACCACGATGATGTGCCCGTTCCAGGCGATCTCTTTTTTGTCTCTTCATGCCTCGTTTCCCTCATTTCAGGTCTGGTGGAAAAGAAAACAGTGATTACATTTTGCGCAATCACCCTTTACGAATACCTGTAAACCCAGGGAACGTCAATGCGCAAAATTCACGCCAATGTCATATTTGTGAGCTAATCTGGATAACATTTATACAAAAATTGAGCAGGTATTGAGCTTATCTGACTGGCATAAAAGAGAAAGCCGCCGCCCTCTTTAAGAAGAAGACGACGGCTTTTAACATCATTCAAATTTTTTATGGCTGACGCGCAACCTCATCGGCAATGGTTTTCGCCTGCTGCTGCCAGGCCTGCGCCAGCGTTTTCACCATCGCGTCATAACCATCCTGTTGCTGCTTAAGCTCAGTATAGAAAGGCCGCTTGATAAGTTGCCCTTTGTGCTTGAGTAGCCATTCGCCGCTTACAATCACGCGCCCGTCATAACGGCCATGAAAGCCGGTCACGTTGACGTTCAGCGTATCCTGCTCAGCCCCCAGCGGCTGGGCGGAAACCACCCAGCCCGGCAGCGTGGCGCTCAGATTCGTCACCAGCGTATTACGCAGTTGCTGATCCAGCGGGCTGGCCCACAGGTTCTGGCTGGCGATGACATACTGCACGTCGGTCGTCTGGTAGACCACGCCGTTACCCGCGAGATAATCGGGCACCGACACCTGCTCCACCCAGAGCAGATGCTGACTGTCCATCGGCGCGCTGCGGGTCACCGGCGCCGTAGACGCCGGGAGCTGATACCAGGTGGTTTCCTGTGTGGTGCTACAGGCGCTCAGTAGCGCAACGGCGACAAACGGGAGCCATTTTTTCATTCTTTCGCCCTCTTCGGCTGCGGGTCCTTTTTCTCTTTCGATTCAAACACCAGCGCGTTGCTCTTCTCATTGAGCGTGCGCAGCACCGGCTGAAGCTCACGCAAGACCTGATCCAGACGCTGCATATCCGCCACCATTTTGTTATAGGCGGCAGAGCCTGGCTGGAAGCCCTGCATGCTGCGGTTAAGCTCACGCAGCGTTTTCTGCATATCCGCCGGCAGCTCCTGCGCCGACTGGCTGGAGGTCAGCTGATTCAGGTTATCGAGCGTCGTCTGCAGGCGGCGCATAGTGCGCTGGCTTTCCGAGAGCGTATTGGTGGCCTGTTCAATCATTGGGTTGAGCGGCAGATTGTTAATTTTATCCAGCGTATCCATTAGACGCTGCTGGATTTGCGCAAGCCCGCTGCTCACTGTGGGGATCACCGGATATCCATTAAAGCTCGCCATATCGGTGACCGGCGGCGCTTTCGGATAGAAATCGAGATCGACAAACAGCTGCCCGGTCACCAGATTGCCGGTTTTGAGCGTGGCGCGCAGGCCTTTCTTCAACAGTTCATGCATATGACTGGCGATGTTCGGATCTTCGCCAATCTGATTCGCCAGACGCTCCGGCTCAATGCGAACCAGCACAGGAATGCGGTAATCGGTAGTGACCGCCTGATGCAAGCCAGGCACAAAGAATGGCACCTGCGCAACAGTACCGAGACGAATGCCACGAAACTCTACCGGCGCGCCAGGCTGCAGACCGCGAATGGTGTCTTTAAAGAACATCAGGTAATCGATATGTTCGGTATAGAGCGACTCCTGAATGCTGCGCTGATCGTCGTAGAGCGTAAACGCGGTCTTCTCCGCTACCGGCTGGCCGAGTTCCCAGCCATCCGGCACGTCAAAACTGACGCCGCCGCTAAAGAGCGTGCTAAGCGATCCCATTTCCACGCGCATACCGGAGGAGCTGAGATCGACCGCGATCCCGCTGTCTTTCCAGAAACGCACGTTGCTGGTCACCAGCCGATCGTTCGGCGCATTGATGAAAAGCTGATAGCTGATGGATCGCTTTTGTGGGTCAAACGTACTGGTTTCCACCGAACCGACGCGATAGCCGCGAAACAGCACCGGATCGCCCGGGTTAAGTTGCCCGGCTTTGTTACTGTCGAGGATGACGCGAATCCCTTTCGCATCCGGCGGTGCCAGCGGCGGCGCGTCGAGCAGCTTGTAAGATTCCGGCACGCTGCCTTTCGAGCCCGGCTGAAGTTCAATGTAAGAGCCGGAAAGCAGCGTATTCAGGCCGGTAACGCCTTCACGCCCAATCTGCGGCTTCACCACCCAGAAGACGGAATCGCCATACAGCAGCTTTTCCATACCGGGGTTCATACGTGCTTTGATCTCGACGTGATGCAAATCATCCGTCAGTACCGCGCTTTCCACCACGCCCACATCGACGCTGCGGCTCTTGATGGTGGTTTTGCCCCCTTCAATACCTTCCGCGTTGGTGGTCATCAGCGTCACGACCGGCCCCTGATGGCTGTAGTGATAAAACAGGATCCAGGCGCCGATAAGCGCGGTAATAATCGGGAAGATCCAGACAGGCGACCAGTTCTTCACCCGTTTAATCTTCGCTTCCCCGCGATTATTTTCCATGTTCGGGTAACTCCTCATAACTTGAATCAGACTCACGGTCCCAGGAGAGACGCGGGTCAAAGGTCATCGCGGCAAACATGGTGACAATCACCACCATCGCAAACATGACCGCTCCCCTGGCCGGATAAATATTCATCAGCGCGCCCATACGGACCAGCGCAGACAGCACGGCAATCACAAAAACGTCGATCATCGACCAGCGGCCGACAAACTCCACCACTTCATACATCAGATGCATTCGCTCGCGCTCCTGACGGCCATAGCCTTTAGCGTCAAGGCACAGCCAGCCGAGGGCAATCATCTTAAGCGTCGGCACCATAATACTGGCAAGGAAAATCACCAGCGCCACCGGGTAAGAGCCTTCGTTCCAGATAAGGATTACGCCCGCAATAATGGTGGAAGGCATTCTGTCGCCGAGCAGATCGGTAATCATGATAGGCAGCAGATTCGCGGGCAGATAAAGCATAATGGAGCAGACCAGCAGCGAGACCGTCCACTGGAGACTGTGTTTGCGGCGAACGTGACCGTACGTATGGCAGCGCGGACAGCGCCCCTCTTCGCCGGTAAGGATAGCGGTGCAGCACGGGCACGCGCGCAACCCCTGACGGATACCAGCGACGCCTACTTTCAGCGGCTGAGATACCGTCGGCATCGGCGCGATATCGTTCCAGAGCCAGCGGCGGTCGACGCACTGAAAAGCACGAAGCTGCAGGATGCAGAAGAGACACCAGGGGATAAAGCTGCTGCCAATGCCGATATCGCCATAGGCAATCAGCTTGACGAAACTCACCAGCACGCCCGCGAGGAAAATTTCCGCCATCCCCCAGCTGCGCAGCTGAAAAAGTACGCGGGCCATCGCGATTTTAAGCCGTGGCGGCAGCGTAACGCGGTTGACCAGTAACAGGATGGTGACCAGACAGAACGCAGGCACCAGCTGAACAAACAGCATAAACAGCGAGCCGAGGCTCGCGTAATCTTCGTTAAACAGGACGCGCGGAATTTCCAGCATTGTCACTTCGCTGCTGACGCCTGCCGCTTCCATATTGACGAAGGGAAAAAGGTTGGAGAGCAGCAGCATGAACAGCGCCGCCAGCGCATACGCCGTCGGACGCTGGCGGGGTGCCGCCCACTCGACGGCAAGCGTGGTGTCACAGCGAGGGCAATGCGCCTTTTGTCCCGGCATTAGCGCCGGGAGCCTGACCAGAAGATCGCATTGCGGGCAGAGCATATGCTCGCCCGCATGATGACGTTCACGCATGCGGGTTCCTGAATAATCAGCCGTTTTTAAGTGATTCAAGATATTCCCAGCGCTCAAACGCTTCTTCCAGTGCCGCTTCGGCAGCGCTCAGCTGCGCCAGCACATCCTGCGTTACGTCGTGAGGCTGGTTAAAGAACGACGCGTCGCTGACTTTCGCCTGCAATGCCTCAAGCTCTGCCTCCAGCGTCTCAAGACGGGCGGGCAACTGCTCCAGTTCGCGCTGCAAGTTATAGCTTAGTTTGTTGCTGCCTCGTTTGACAGTTTCTGCCTTCGACTCCGCCACCGGCTCCGCTTTTTTCGCCGTCGTCTGCTGCATCGCGCGCGACGACGCCTGCTGACCACGGGCATCGTGATAGCCGCCCACATACTGGCCGATACGGCCTTCGCCTTCGAAAATCCAGCATTCGGTCACGGTGTTGTCCACAAACTGACGATCGTGGCTCACCAGCAGCACGGTACCCTGATAGCTGTCGATAAGCTCTTCCAGCAGTTCCAGCGTTTCGACGTCGAGGTCGTTGGTCGGTTCATCGAGGATCAGCAGGTTGCTGGGCTTGAGGAACAGACGCGCCAGCAACAGGCGGTTACGTTCACCGCCGGAGAGCGCACGCACCGGCGTCATGGCGCGCTTCGGATGGAACAGGAAGTCCTGCAGATAACCGAGCACGTGGCGCGGTTTGCCGTTGACCATCACTTCCTGTTTGCCTTCGGCCAGATTGTCCATCACGGTACGTTCCGGATCGAGCTCCGCGCGGTGCTGGTCGAAGTACGCCACTTCCAGTTTAGTGCCGCAATGCACGCGACCGCTGTCAGCTTTCAGCTGGCCGAGCATCAGTTTAAGCAGCGTGGTTTTACCGCAGCCGTTTGGCCCCACCAGCGCGATTTTGTCGCCGCGCTGTACCTGGGCGGAGAAGTCTTTCACCAGCACTTTCTCGCCGAGGCGGTAATTGACGTTCTCCAGCTCAAAGACGATTTTGCCGGAGCGCGTCGCCTCTTCCACCTGCATCTTCGCGCTGCCCATCACTTCGCGGCGTTCGCCACGCTCGCGACGCATCGCCTTCAGCGCACGCACGCGGCCTTCATTACGGGTACGGCGCGCTTTAATGCCCTGGCGGATCCATACCTCTTCCTGCGCCAGCTTGCGGTCAAATTCGGCGTTTTGCAGCTCTTCAACGCGCAGCGCTTCTTCTTTCGCTACCAGATATTTGTCGTAATCGCCGGGATAGGAGACCAGCTTGCCGCGGTCCAGGTCAACGATGCGCGTCGCCATATTGCGGATAAACGAACGGTCATGCGAGATAAAAACGATACTGCCGGAGAACGATTTCAGGAAAGTTTCCAGCCAGTCGATGGTTTCGATATCCAGATGGTTGGTCGGCTCATCGAGCAGCAGCACGCGCGGCGCGCTGACCAGCGCACGGCCCAGCGCCGCTTTACGCAGCCAGCCGCCGGAAAGCGACGCGAGCGGCGTGTCGGCGTCAAGCTCCAGCTGCGCCAGCACTTCGGTAATGCGGTTTTCGAGCTGCCACAAATCGTGGTGCTCCAGCATCTCCTGCACTTTCGCGAGCTCCGACAGGTTTTTCTCGCTCGGATCGCTCATCACCAGATGTGAAATCTGGTGATAACGCTTCAGGTATTCAGCCTGCTCCGCCACGCCTTCGGCAACAAAATCATAAACGCTGCCAGCGACATTTCGCGGCGGGTCCTGTTGCAGACGTGCGACCACCAGATCTTGCTCATAGACGATGCGACCATCGTCCAGCGGCAACTCATGGTTAATGATTTTCATCAGGGTCGATTTACCGGCCCCGTTACGCCCTACCAGACAGACACGCTCATTTTCTTCGATATGCAGTTCAGCATTATCGAGCAGCGGCGCATCGCTGAATGAGAGCCAGGCGCCATGCATACTGATTAACGACATAATTCTTAGTCCTTGGTCTGGTGAGTAACAAGCCAGCAATTGTGGATCTGGCGGTTGCGCGCGAAGTCCTGAGAGAGCGTTTTTTGTGTGATGTCTTGCGCTTTCAGGCCCAGGGCCGCAAGCCCTTCGTGATCCATCTTGAACCCACGCTTGTTATTGGAAAACATAATTGTCCCGTCGCGACGCAGCAGACGCTTGAGATCTTTCATCAGGCGCAGATGATCGCGCTGCACGTCGAATGTCTCCTCCATACGCTTGGAGTTAGAGAATGTCGGCGGATCGATAAAGATCAGGTCGAACTGTTCATCGCTCTCGGCAAGCCAGCTCAGGCAGTCGGCCTGAATCAGGCGATGCGCACGGCCGCTCAGCCCGTTGAGACGTAAGTTGCGCTCCGCCCACTCCAGATACGTGCGCGACATATCCACCGTCGTGGTGGAGCGCGCGCCGCCGAGCCCTGCATGAACGCTGGCGCTGCCGGTATAGGAGAAGAGGTTCAGGAAATCTTTGCCTTTACTCATCTGGCCGAGCATCCGGCGCGCGATGCGGTGATCAAGGAACAAGCCGGTATCCAGATAATCCGTCAGGTTGACCAGCAGACGCGCGTTAAATTCATGCACTTCCATAAACTCGCCCTTCTGGGCCAGTTTCTCATACTGATTTTTGCCTTTCTGGCGTTCGCGGGTTTTCAGCACCAGCTTATTCGGCGCAAGGCCGAGCACCGAGAGCGTGGCGGCAATCACGTCGAACAGACGCTGGCGCGCTTTTTCCGGCTCGATGGTCTTCGGCGGCGCATATTCCTGAATCACCACCCAGTCGGCGTAGCGGTCCACCGCCACGTTGTAATCCGGCAGGTCGGCATCATACAGGCGATAACATTCAATGCCTTCCTGTTTCGCCCACTTCTCCAGCTTCTTCAGATTTTTACGCAGACGGTTGGCGTAATCTTCCGCTATCTGCGCCGGTGCTGCGCCCGGCTGCGTCGGGGCCAGACGATAGTTTTTCTGTACACAATCGAGTGGGCCGTTTTTCGCTTTGAACTGGCGGTCTGCACGCAGTTGCAGGCAGCTTAACAGCTCTGGCGAGGCGCTAAACAGCGACAGATTCCAGCCGCCGAACTGGTTTTTCATAATGCGGCCAAGCAGGCTGTGCAGCGCGATCAGCGCCGGTTCACTCTCCAGACGCTCACCGTAAGGCGGGTTGCTGATAACGGTGCCGGTCGGCCCTTCCGGCAGCGGATTGGTCAGATTTGTCACATCCTGCGCGGCGAAGGTAATGATGTCGGCAAGACCGGCGCGACGGGCGTTGGTGCGGGCGCGCTCAATGACGCGCGCATCGTTATCGGAGCCGTAAAAACGCGAGGCATATTCGCTAAGGCCTCGACGGGCGCGCACCTGCGCTTCGGTTTTCACCTCTTTCCATAGGCTTTCGTCATGCTGCGCCCAGCCGTTAAAGCCCCAGTGGGTACGATGCAGGCCCGGTGCGCGATCGGTGGCGATCATCGCCGCTTCAATCAGCAGCGTGCCGGAGCCGCACATCGGGTCGAGCAGCGGCGTGCCCGGCTGCCAGCCGGAGCGCATCACAATCGCCGCCGCCAGGTTCTCTTTGATGGGGGCCTGGCCGGTGCGATCGCGGTAGCCACGCTGGTGCAGGCCTTCGCCGCTAAGATCGATGGCAATACTGGCGGTGTCTTTATTCAGCCAGACGTTAATGCGCAGATCCGGCAGCTCGCGATCCACGCTCGGGCGCGGCAGATTTTTACGGGTGAAAGCGTCGACAATCGCGTCTTTGACCTTCATGGCGCCATACTGGCTGTTGCGGATGGTGTCGTTAAGACCGCTGAAATGAACGGCAAACGTGGCGTCAGGCGCGAAAATGCTCGTCCAGTCGATAGCCTGAACGCCCAGATAGAGATCCAGATCGCTGTACACCGCGCACTCGCCAAGCGGCAGCAAAATACGCGACGCAAGACGGCTCCACATCAGGCTTTGATAAACCAGAGCCGCATCGCCCTGAAAATGCACGCCTCCCTGAACCACCTGGCACTCCTGCGCGCCCAGGTTTTCCAGTTCAGTTTTTAACAGCTCTTCGAGCCCACGCGCCGTACTGGCAAACAAAGCTTTCATATCGTCACTTCAGTAAAAAGAAAATTGTGGCGCATTATAGCCAATCCCGCACGCATGTCATAAAGTTGCCCTTCTATTTCTTATGCCGGGAGGGCGTACGCCATGGTTTTATCGCAGCTTTTTATTCATCCGGTGAAATCGATGCGTGGGTTGCAGGTCTCTCACGCGCTGGCGGACGTCAGCGGCCTGACATTTGACCGCGCGTTTATGGTGACGGAAACCGATGGCACCTTTATTACCGCGCGCCAGTATCCGCAAATGGTGCTCTTCACGCCCGCGCTGCTGCCGGACGGGTTGCACCTCACTGCGCCGGACGGCAGCAGCGCCGCGATTCGCTTCGCTGATTTCGCGACCGCCCCCGCGCCGACGGAAGTCTGGGGCAACCATTTCACCGCGCTTATCGCGCCCGAAAGCGTTAACCAGTGGCTGAGCGGCTTTTTTGGCCGCGATGTGCAGCTGCGCTGGGTCGGCCCATCGCTCACGCGCCGCGTTAAACTTCACCCAGGCGTACCGCTCGGTTTCGCCGATGGATTCCCGTACCTGCTTGCTAACGAAGCCTCGCTGCGCGATCTGCAAAAGCGCTGCCCGGCGGGTGTGACGATGAATCAGTTCCGCCCGAATCTGGTTGTGACGGGCGTTGAGGCGTGGGCGGAGGATACCTGGAAAGTGATCCGCATTGGCGACGTGGTGTTTGATGTTGCTAAACCGTGCAGCCGCTGCGTATTTACCACCGTCAGCCCCGAGCGCGGACGCAAACACCCGAGCGGCGAGCCGCTGGCGACGCTGCAAAAATTCCGCACGGCGCTGGATAACGGCGATGTCGATTTCGGCCAGAATCTCATTGCCCGCAACAGTGGTGTGATCCGCGCAGGCGATCGCGTTGAAGTGCTTTCGACCGGGCCGGCGCGGCTCTATGGTGCAGGCGACGTGGAAGAGAGCGTGACGCCTGCGGTAAACGCAGCGGCGCAGGTGTCTGTCGAATGGGAAGGCAAAAGCTTTAACGGGAATAATCAGCAAGTGGTGCTGGAGCAGCTTGAACAGCAGGGCATTCGGGTACCCTACTCCTGTCGCGCCGGGATTTGCGGCAGTTGTCGCGTGACGCTGCTGGAAGGGGAAGTTACGCCATTGAAGAAAAGCGCGCTCAGCGACGACGGCACGTTTTTAAGCTGTAGCTGCGTGCCGGCAGGCCCGATTCGGCTCGCGCGTTAGACCGCCTGATCAAGGCTCAGCTGCGGGGCGTTCGCCAGCGGTTTGAGCCTGTCATTCATCACTTTAATCGCATCACCCAGTTGCATCGCGCGGCCCGCAAGCGTCAACGCAGGCTGCGCCAGCAGGCAGAGCGTCGCGTTATCACCAGGCTCGACCACCAGCAGGCAGACCGCTTCGCCGCTGTCGCTCAGCCATACGCAGGCGGCATCGCCACAGCACGGCGACCATTCGGCGTCGTCATGGGTTAAGAAATGCCAGCTTTTCGGCATCTGAGGTTTCAGGAAGCGGATAGCGACGAGGGCGTTCAGTACCAGTTCGGCGCGCTGTTCAGCGGCGAGAGGAAGCTCACGGCATTTTTCATCGAAGGAGAACCAGAGTGCGGCGTCATCAACGCAGAATCCGGAAGGATCAAACGCGTCGGGCGTCAACATTTTGCGGGCAAAACGCGAGCGAAACAGCATGCCGTTGGCCAGATCGAGCATCATCCGGTCGTGCTCATCATCATAATACCAACGCCAGTTATCGTCCGGCTTTATACGCATCACTACCCCCCACTGCGATGAAACTTAAAATTATTTCCCTTTTTTGCCGCTTCGTTTATTCCCTCATTAATCTAAGACTATGACGTTTAAATTAGCAACAATCGCGGAATATAAAACAACCAGGGCTGAAAATAAAGCCCTGGCGGTCTTAAAGGGGGAAATGCTTAAAGGTGGGTCACAATTTCTTTAACAAGCGGCGGCCCTTTAAAAATAAAGCCGGAATAGATCTGAATAAGCGAAGCGCCAGCGGCTATTTTTTCCCGCGCGGCAATAACAGAATCAATACCACCGACGCCGATAATCGGCAGGCGTCCTTGCAGCTCCTGGCTTAACAGGCGAATGATTTCCGTACTTTTTAATTGCAGAGGACGGCCGCTTAATCCGCCCGTTTCGTCGCAATATTTCATGCCCTGAACCAGGCTGCGATCGAGTGTCGTATTGGTCGCAATAACCCCATCGATATTATGGCGCACCAGGCTATCGGCCACCTGGATCAATTCTTCCAGCGAAAGATCCGGTGCGATCTTAACCGCCACGGGTACATATTTATGGTGCTTTTGCGAAAGCACTTGCTGCTGATTTTTAATAGCGGCAAGGAGATCGTCGAGCGCGTCGCCATATTGCAGCGAGCGCAGGCCAGGCGTATTCGGTGACGAGATATTAATCGCGATATACCCGGCGTAAGGAAATACTTTTTCCATACAAATCAGGTAGTCATCTTTACCCTGTTCTACCGGCGTATCTTTATTTTTACCAATATTAATGCCGAGCACGCCGTCAAAATGCGCTTTTTTGACGTTCTCTACCAGGTTATCCACGCCGAGATTATTAAAGCCCATGCGGTTAATCAGCCCTTCCGCTTCGACCAGGCGGAACAGACGCGGCTTGTCGTTGCCCGGCTGCGGGCGCGGCGTCACGGTGCCGATTTCCACCGATCCAAAACCCAGCGCGCCGAGCGCGTCGATGCACTCGCCGTTTTTATCAAGGCCTGCGGCAAGCCCCAGCGGGTTTTTAAACGTCAGCCCCATGCAGCTCACCGGTTTAGACGGCACTTTCTGGCGCAGCAGCGCTTCAAGGGGCGTGCCGGTAATGCGGCGCATTTGCTGGAAGGTAAATTCGTGAGCGCGCTCGGGGTCGAGCTGGAAAAGGGCTTTTCGAACGAAGGGGTAGTACATGAACTCTCCTGGATTCCCGGTGTGCAAACCGGGGCGCTATTATCTGCGATCCACTTCACAAAGGGAATTGACCTGCGGCAAAAAAGCCCCTGAGAAAGCAAACGTTTTCTTTTTAATCCTGTTTTATGCGTTTTTTGGCAAAGCATCACCACAATTTTTAGTTTCTCGGGGCCAGCCCCTCTGCCACTATCCTCTCATATTGTTATTAATGTTAATAAAAAACTTTATTTTGGTTATAAGGAGGTGGTATGCGGGTTATTACTCTGGCGGGAAGCCCACGCTTTCCTTCGCGCTCCAGCGCCCTGCTTTCTTATCTCGCGGGCGAACTCACCCGGCTCGATGTTGAGATTTGTCACTGGCATATCCAGAATTTTGCGCCAGAAGATTTACTTTACGCCCGCTTCGACAGCCCGGCGCTCCTGACGCTTATCGAGCAGCTTCAGCAGGCCGACGGCGTCATCATCGCTACGCCTATCTATAAGGCCTCGTTTTCCGGCGCGCTGAAAACGCTGCTCGATCTCCTGCCTGAACGGGCTCTTGAGAAAAAAGTGGTGTTGCCGGTCGCGACCGGGGGTTCGGCCGGACATCTGCTGGCGCTGGATTACGCGCTTAAACCTGTGCTCAACGCCCTGAAAGCGCAGGAGATCCTGCATGGTGTCTTTGCCGATGACAGTCAGGTGCTGGATTACCACCATCAGCCGCGCTTTTCCGAACCGCTACAAACGCGTCTTGACGATGCCCTCGACACTTTCTGGCAGGCGCTGACTCGTCGCCATCTGGCAACCCCTGCGCCGCAGTTCACAAGGAGAACGTTACATGCTTAATCTTTTGCGCCGTCATGCCGCACCGCTACTGGTAGCCGGCCTCACGCTTTTTACCGCAGGCGTCAGCGCGGCTGAACCACAGCCAGAGGCGCTGCGTATCGGCTATCAGAAAGGCTCTGTGAGCATGGTGCTGGCGAAAAGCCATCATCTGCTTGAGCAGCGTTATCCGAACACCAAAATCACCTGGGTCGAATTCCCGGCGGGCCCGCAACTGCTTGAGGCGCTGAATGTCGGCAGTATCGATCTCGGCAGTACCGGCGACATTCCGCCCATTTTCGCCCAGGCGGCGGGAGCCGATCTGGTTTACATCGGCAGCGAGCCACCGAAACCGAAAGCCGAAGTGCTGCTGGTGGCGGAAAACAGCCCCATTAAGAGTGTCGCCGACCTGAAAGGCCATAAGGTCGCGTTCCAGAAGGGCTCCAGCTCGCACAATCTGCTGCTGCGCGCGCTGCAAAAAGCCGGGCTGAAATTTACCGATATTCAGCCGGTATACCTCACACCCGCCGATGCGCGCGCCGCGTTTACGCAGGGTAACGTCGATGCCTGGGCCATCTGGGATCCTTACTACTCCGCCGCACTTATTCAGGGCGGCGTGCGGGTGCTGACCGACGGCACCGATCTCGACCTCACCGGATCGTTCTACCTCGCCTCGCGCCCTTATGCTGAAAAATATGGTCAGTTCCTGACGAACGTGCTGGAGAGCTTTAGCGAAGCGGATGCCCTGACGCGCAGCCAGCGCAAAGAGAGCGTGAAACTGTTCGCGCAAAGCATCGGGCTGCCGGAGCCGGTCATTGAGCTCTATTTCGGTCACCGCCCGCCGACACGCATCACGCCCGTGAATGAAGACACCGCCGTGCGCCAGCAGCACACCGCCGATCTGTTTTACGACAACCATCTGGTTCCAAAGAAAGTCGATATCCGCAGCCGCATCTGGTCCGGCGCTACTGAAGGAGCGAAATCATGAGTCTGAATCTGTTCTGGTTTTTACCCACCCACGGCGATGGTCACTATCTTGGCAGCGACGCAGGGGCTCGCCTGGTCGATCATGGTTATTTGCAGCAAATCGCCCAGGCCGCTGACCGACTCGGATTTACCGGCGTGCTGATCCCGACCGGGCGCTCCTGTGAAGACGCCTGGCTGGTTGCAGCGTCGATGATCCCGGTAACCCAGCGGCTGAAATTTCTGGTCGCGCTGCGCCCGTCGGTCGTGTCGCCGACCGTAGCAGCGCGTCAGGCGGCGACGCTGGACAGGCTGTCCAACGGGCGCGCGCTCTTTAACCTGGTAACCGGCAGCGATCCGCAGGAGCTGGCCGGTGACGGCGTGTTCCTCGATCACACCGCGCGTTATGAGGCGTCGGCCGAGTTTACCCGCGTCTGGCGTCGCCTGCTGGAAGGCGAAAAGGTCGATTTTGAAGGCAAGCATATTAAGGTGCGCGGCGCGCAGCTGTTATTCCCGCCGGTACAACAGCCCCGCCCGCCGCTTTACTTCGGCGGCTCGTCTGATGTGGCGCAGGATCTGGCTGCCGAGCAGGTCGATCTCTACCTCACCTGGGGCGAGCCGCCGGAGCAGGTAAAAGAGAAGATAGCCCAGGTACGCGCCAAAGCGGCGGCTCACGGGCGCACGGTACGCTTCGGCATCCGCCTGCATGTCATTGTGCGTGAAACCACGGAAGAAGCCTGGCAAGCCGCTGACCGGCTGATCGCTCATCTCGACGATGAAACGATCGCCAAAGCGCAGGCAGCGTTCGCGCGCCAGGATTCGGTCGGCCAGCAGCGCATGGCGGCACTGCACGGCGGACGTCGGGACCAGCTTGAGATTAGCCCGAACCTCTGGGCGGGCGTGGGGCTGGTACGCGGCGGCGCAGGCACGGCGCTGGTGGGCGATGGCCCAACGGTGGCGGCGCGTATTAATGAATACGCAGCGCTTGGCATCGACAGCTTTATTCTCTCCGGTTACCCGCATCTGGAAGAGGCGTACCGGGTGGGCGAGTTTTTGTTCCCGCATCTGGATGTCGCCATCCCTGACGTGCCGCAGCCTCGCCCGCTCACCGCACAGGGTGAAGCGGTGGCCAATGAATTTATTCCGCGCCGGGTCGCGCAAAGTTAAGGAGGCCGCATGACACGCGCTTCGCAAAAATGGCTCCAGCGCGCCGCCCCGTGGGTGTTGCCGGTGGGAATTATCGCCGTCTGGCAGCTCGCCTCCCAGACGGGCTGGCTGTCGACGCGTATTCTGCCGTCGCCCGAAAGCGTGGTCGAGACGTTCTGGCGGCTGACGGCGAGCGGCGAGCTCTGGCAGCACCTGGCTATTAGCAGCTGGCGCGCGCTGGTGGGTTTTTCCATCGGCGGACTGATTGGGCTGGCGCTCGGGCTTATCAGCGGGCTGTCGCGCTGGGGCGAACGCCTGCTCGACAGCTCCATCCAGATGCTGCGAAACGTGCCGCATCTGGCGCTGATCCCGCTGGTGATTTTGTGGTTCGGCATTGATGAGAGCGCCAAAATTTTTCTGGTGGCGCTCGGCACGCTGTTCCCGATCTATATCAACACCTGGCACGGCATTCGCAATATTGACAGCGGTCTGCTGGAGATGGCGCGCAGCTATGGGCTTTCCGGTTTCAGCCTGTTCCGGCAGGTAATTTTACCGGGCGCACTGCCCTCAATTATGGTCGGCGTGCGTTTCGCGCTCGGGCTGATGTGGCTGACGCTTATCGTGGCGGAGACGATTTCGGCGAATTCCGGTATTGGCTATCTCGCAATGAACGCGCGTGAATTTTTGCAAACCGACGTGGTGGTGGTGGCGATTATTCTCTATGCCCTGCTTGGCAAACTCGCCGATCTCAGCGCCCGTGCGCTGGAGCGTGTCTGGCTGCGCTGGCACCCGGCTTATCAGTTAAAGGAGGCGAACGCATGACAACAGCACGACTCAACCAGGGAACGCCGCTGTTGCTGGAAGGCGTGACCAAACGCTACGGCGAGAAAACCATTCTTAACGCGCTGGATCTGCATATTCCCGCCGGGCAGTTTGTGGCGGTGGTCGGGCGCAGCGGCGGCGGCAAGAGTACGCTGCTGCGTCTGCTCGCGGGGCTTGAAACGCCGGACGGCGGCGAACTGCGCGCCGGGAATGCGCCGCTTGCCGACGCTCGTGAAGATACGCGCATGATGTTTCAGGATGCGCGCCTGCTGCCGTGGAAGAAGGTGCTGGATAATGTCGGGCTGGGGCTTAGAGGCGACTGGCGTCCGGCGGCGCGCCAGACGCTTGAGGAAGTGGGCCTGGCTGACCGCGCGAACGACTGGCCCGCCGCGCTTTCCGGTGGACAGAAGCAGCGTGTGGCGCTGGCGCGCGCGTTGATTCATCGCCCCGGCCTGCTGCTACTGGATGAGCCGCTCGGTGCGCTGGATGCGCTGACGCGCCTTGAGATGCAGGAGTTAATTGTGTCGCTGTGGCGCGAGCACGGTTTTACGGTGCTGCTGGTGACGCACGACGTGAGCGAATCGGTGGCGATGGCGGAGCGGGTGTTGTTAATCGAAGACGGAAAAATCGGGCTCGATATGGCCGTGGAGTTGCCGCATCCGCGTCACCACGGCACGCCGCGGCTGGCGGAGCTTGAAGCGCGGGTGTTGAACCGGGTAATGCGTAAAACGCCTGTGCCGGTGCGGGAAATGAAGGTGGGGTGATGTGTTATCCATAAATGAAAGGCGGGTGCGCTTACGCTTACCCGCCCTACAAACGCTGACAGGGTATTATCCAAGGTGGGTAAGCGTAAGCGCACCCACCACAAAACCCCGTAGGGTGGGTAAGCGCAGCGCACCCACCACAGTACCAATGTAGGGTGGGTAAGCGCAGCGCACCCACCACAGAACCCTGTAGGGTGGGTAAGCGCAGCGCACCCACCACAGAACCCTGTAGGGTGGGTAAGCGCAGCGCACCCACCACAGTACCCCGTAGGATGGGTAAGCGCAGCGCACCCACCACCCCATATCAGCCCATTACGCCAGCGCCTTGCTCACTTTCTCATACAGATCGCCGGACAGCTTCGGCAGCGCCTTCAGCTCTTCCAGCGCCGCGCGCATCAACGCCTGACGTTTTTCATCATAACGCTTCAGACGGATCAGCGGCTCAATCAGCCGCGACGCCACCTGCGGGTTACGGGTGTTGAGCTCAATCAGCATATCGACCAGAAAACGGTAGCCGCTGCCATCTTCGGCATGGAACGCCGCCGGGTTGTTAGTGGCGAACGCGCCCACCAGCGCACGCACGCGGTTCGGGTTGCCGAGGCTGAAGGAGCGGTGTTCCAGCAACGCACGAACTTTGCTCACCACGGCTTTCTCCGGGCTCATCGCCTGCAACATAAACCACTTGTCCATCACGAGACCGTCGTGGTGCCACTTGTCGTCATACTCGCCAAGCAGCGTATCGCGGCACGGTAACTGCGCCGCCACGGCGGCGGCCAGCGCTGCCAGCGCGTCGGTCATGTTGTCCGCGTCGTGATACTGGGCGGAGACCAGCTTGTCGGCCAGCTGCGCGTCGCCAAACGCCAGATAATGCAGGCAGGTATTACGCAGCGCGCGCTTGCCGATATCCGCGTGATCGATACGGTAGCCGGTGAGTTTATGCGCGTTGTAGACCGCCAGCAGTTCATCGGCAAGCTCGGTCGCCAGCGTGCGGGTCAGCGCGTCGTGCACCGCTGCGATGGCCTGCGGATCGATGGTCTGGAACAGCTCGGCGATCTCGTTTTGCGACGGCAGCGTCAGGATCTCCGCCGCCAGCGCCGGATCGATGGTCTCATCAAGCAGGATCGCGCGGAAAGCGTCCGCCACGTGCAGCGGCAGCGAAAGCGGCTGCTGCTGCTGATAACGCGCGACGTTGAGTTTGATATGGGTGGCCAGAAGGCTTTGCGCCGCATCCCAGCGCGAGAAATCGTTACGCGCGTGGCGCATCAGGAACGTTAACTGCTGATCGCTCCATTTGTATTCCAGCTTCACCGGGGCGGAAAATTCGCGCAGCAGCGACGGCACCGGCTGGAAGTACACGTTATCAAAAACAAACGTCTGCTCCGCCTGCGTTAGGTTCAGCACATGGTGCACCGGATGCCCGTCTTTTTGCAGCGGGATGACCTTACCTTCGTTGTCATACAGCTCGATATCGAACGGAATATGCAGCGGCAGTTTTTCCGGCTGGTCCGCCGTTGGCGGCGTGCGCTGGCTTAGCGTCAGCGTGTACTGCTCGGTCTGCGGATTGTAATCATCCTGCACCGTGACAATTGGCGTGCCGGACTGGCTATACCAGCGGCGGAAGTGCGAGAGATCAACATTCGACGCGTCTTCCATCGCCTGCACGAAATCGTCGCAGGTGGCGGCACTGCCGTCGTGACGCTCGAAGTAGAGCTGCATCCCTTTCTGGAAATTCGCTTCGCCAAGGAGCGTATGCAGCATACGGATGACTTCGGAGCCCTTTTCGTACACGGTCAGGGTGTAGAAGTTATTCATCTCAATGACCATGTCCGGGCGAATCGGGTGCGCCATCGGGCTTGCGTCTTCGGCGAACTGCATCGCGCGCATGGTACGCACGTTGCTGATGCGGTTAACCGCGCGGGAGCCGAGATCGGAGCTGAATTCCTGATCGCGAAAGACGGTCAGCCCCTCTTTCAGACTCAGCTGGAACCAGTCGCGGCAGGTGACGCGGTTGCCGGTCCAGTTGTGGAAATATTCGTGGCCGATAACGCGCTCAATGTTGAGATAGTCTTTATCGGTCGCGGTTTCAGCGCGCGCCAGCACGAATTTGGAGTTAAAGACGTTAAGCCCTTTGTTCTCCATCGCGCCCATGTTGAAGAAATCGACCGCGACTATCATATAAATGTCGAGATCGTACTCCAGACCAAAGCGCTCTTCGTCCCACTTCATGGAGTTTTTCAGCGAGGTCATCGCCCAGCCGGCGCGATCCAGGTTGCCGCGATCTACATAAAGCTCCAGCGCCACGTCGCGCCCGGAGCGGGTGGTGAAGGTATCGCGCAGCACGTCGAAATCGCCTGCCACCAGTGCAAACAGATAGCACGGTTTCGGGAACGGATCTTCCCACTGCATCCAGTGACGGCCATCGTCCAGTTCGCCCTGCGCCACGCGGTTACCGTTGGAGAGTAAATACGGGTATTTCGTTTTATCGGCGATGATTTTAGTGGTAAAGCGCGCCAGCACGTCCGGGCGATCCAGATACCAGGTAATATGACGGAAGCCTTCAGCTTCGCACTGGGTGCAGAGCGCCTCGCCTGACTGATACAGGCCTTCCAGCGCCGTGTTCGCCGCCGGGTTGATGTCGTTGACAATTTTAAGCGTGAAGCGCTCCGGCAGATTTTCCAGCACCAGCGCGCCCTCTTCCAGGCGGTGATGCGTCCAGGGCTGTCCATCCACCTCGACCGAAATCAGGGTAAGGTCTTCGCCATCCAGACGCAGCGGCGCGTTCTCCGCCACACGGCGGTTGATCTGACTGACCGCAGTGACCCGCGTTCTGGCGGCGTCGAGGTCGAAGGTCAGATCAATGTCAGTAATCAGGTAATCCGGCGCACGATAGTCGTGGCGATATTTTGCTTGTGGCTGTTGAGTCATAAAAAACCTTATCCAGGGTCCGTATGGTTACGACTCCAGTCTATTCCTGTTGCGTTAATGTTGCCACGCAGAATCTTTCACTTTTCAGCCGCTACGACGCAGATTGCTACATATGTATAACATTGGGCGCTGCTTACCCTATTTTCAGGCGCGCTGACAACGAGTTAATAACGCTCGCATCGCGTGCCATCGTTTTGCTTATTCGAGACTTAACCCCGCGGCACGCCCGACATCCGCGCGTCACGCTGTCTCCGGTCTCTGACCGAGTGAAACCAGAAACACATATTTCGTTCAATGGGTTAGCCTGGCATTGCTACATTTAAGTAACAAGCGGCACAAATTGCCCTCGACCCGCTTCGCCGGTTGTGTTGTGATCCTGCTTCAATAAACCGATAATCAGGGTATACTCCTGCGTCTTTATCTGCTTATGCCACTGATAGACACGCGCCTGTGAGAGGATGCCAGTTCGCACCATGACACAATACGCTTCCCCCCTATTGCAAACGCTGCTGGATACGGACGCCTATAAGCTGCATATGCAGCAGGCAGTTTTTCATCACTATTATGATGTGCATGTCGCAGCGGAATTTCGCTGCCGGGGTGACGATCTGCTGGGCATTTATGCTGACGCTATCCGCGAACAGGTCGATGCCATGCAGCATCTGGCGCTTTCCGACGCCGAGTATCAGTGGCTCTCCGGGCTGCCGTTTTTCAAATCCGATTACCTCCAGTGGCTGAAAACGTTCCGTTATGACCCGACGCAGGTGCAGATCCGCAACGACGGCGGCAAGCTGGATATCCGCCTAAGCGGCCCGTGGCGCGAAGTCATTATGTGGGAAGTGCCGCTTTTGGCCGTGATTAGCGAGCTGGTGCACCGCTACCGCTCCCCGGAGGCGAGCGTCGATCAGGCGCTGGCGCATCTCGAAGTCAAACTCGATGATTTCCGCACCATGACGGACGGGCTCGATTTAAGCGCTTTCCGTCTGATGGATTTCGGCACCCGCCGCCGTTTCTCGCGCGATGTTCAGCAGGCGATTGTCGAGCGTCTCAAGCTGGAGCCGTGGTTTATCGGCACCAGTAACTATGACCTCGCCCGCCGTCTTTCACTGACGCCGATGGGCACCCAGGCGCATGAATGGTTCCAGGCGCATCAGCAAATCAGCCCCGATCTCGCGAACAGCCAGATTGCGGCGTTGCAGGCGTGGCTTGACGAATACCCGGATATGCTCGGCATCGCGCTGACCGACTGTATTACGATGGACGCCTTCCTGCGCGATTTCGGCCCGGAGTTCGCGGGGCGCTACCAGGGGCTGCGCCACGACTCGGGCGATCCGGTGCAGTGGGGCGAGAAAGCTATCGCGCACTATCAGCAGCTCGGCATCGATCCGCTCAGCAAAACGCTGATTTTCTCCGATAACCTCGATTTCGCGAAAGCCATTGAGCTCTATCGCCACTTCGCGGACCGCGTGAAGCTGGGCTTTGGCATCGGCACCCGCCTGACCTGCGATATCCCGCACGTGAAGCCGCTCAATATCGTGATTAAGCTGGTTGAGTGTAATGGTCGTCCGGTGGCAAAACTCTCCGACAGCCCAGGCAAAACGATTTGTCACGATAAGGCGTTTGTCCGCGCGCTGCGCAAAGCCTTCGATCTTCCTCAGGTGCGTAAAGCAAGCTGATGTTTTTCCAAAGGGAGCCGCGCGCTCCCTGCTTTTCCCTCTCCTTTGCGATTTCTTTTTCCCGCACCGCGAATTCTGCTTGTCTGATGGCGTATGCCAGGTAACATAGATAACCCCCCCGTCCGGGTGGAAAATGTTATTTTTGACCATTAACCAGAGAGAAAATTATGAGCGTTGTGCCTGTAGCCGACGTACTCCAGGGCCGCGTTGCCGTTGACAGTGAAGTCACCGTGCGCGGGTGGGTGCGTACCCGAAGAGATTCAAAAGCTGGCATCTCCTTCCTCGCCGTTTATGACGGTTCCTGCTTTGATCCGATACAGGCTGTCATTAATAATTCTCTGCCCAATTACAATGAAGAGGTTTTACACCTCACGACGGGCTGCTCGGTTATCGTCACCGGCAAGGTGGTGGAATCCCCGGGCGAAGGCCAGAGCTTTGAGCTGCAGGCAACCCAGGTGGAAGTGACTGGCTGGGTGGACGATCCGGACACCTACCCGATGGCGGCCAAGCGCCACAGTATTGAGTATCTGCGTGAAGTCGCGCACCTGCGCCCGCGTACTAACCTGATAGGTGCCGTGGCTCGCGTACGCCACACGCTGGCGCAGGCGCTGCACCGTTTCTTCCACGAGCAGGGCTTTTTCTGGGTCTCCACGCCGCTTATCACCGCGTCGGATACCGAAGGCGCGGGTGAAATGTTCCGCGTCTCGACGCTGGATCTGGAAAACCTGCCGCGCGACGCGCAGGGCAAAATCGATTTCGATAAAGACTTTTTCGGTAAAGAAGCGTTCCTGACCGTGTCCGGCCAGTTGAACGGCGAAACCTACGCCTGCGCGCTGTCGAAAGTCTATACCTTCGGCCCAACCTTCCGCGCTGAAAACTCCAACACCAGCCGCCACCTGGCGGAGTTCTGGATGCTGGAGCCGGAAGTGGCGTTCGCCAACCTGAACGATGTCGCGGGTCTCGCGGAAGCGATGCTGAAATATGTCTTCAAAGCGGTGCTCGATGAACGCATGGACGACATGAAGTTCTTCGCCGAACGCGTGGATAAAGAAGCCATCGAGCGTCTGGAGCGTTTCATCTCCGCAGACTTCGCGCAGGTGGATTACACCGACGCGGTCGCTATTCTTGAGAAATGCGGCGAGAAATTCGAGAACCCGGTTTACTGGGGCGTGGATCTGGCGTCCGAGCATGAGCGTTATCTCGCTGAGAAACACTTTAAAGCGCCGGTCGTTGTTAAAAATTACCCGAAAGACATCAAGGCGTTTTATATGCGCCTTAACGAAGATGGTAAAACCGTGGCGGCGATGGACGTACTCGCGCCGGGCATCGGTGAAATCATCGGCGGCTCCCAGCGTGAAGAACGCCTCGACGTGCTGGACGCCCGTATGGATGAGATGGGTCTTAATAAAGAAGACTACTGGTGGTATCGCGACCTGCGCCGTTACGGCACCGTGCCGCATTCCGGCTTTGGTCTCGGCTTTGAACGTCTGATCGCCTATGTTACCGGCGTGCAGAACGTGCGCGATGTGATCCCCTTCCCGCGTACCCCGCGCAACGCGAACTTCTAATCCCAAAAAGGCCAGCGACTTGCTGGCCTTTTTTCTTCCCGCCTTGTGTTGTTCATTTTCTATTACGGTTTCACGGAATTTTAGGCTGTATAAAAATTCATCAATTGTCTGATGGCGATTTTTTGCACCGCTTCGCTATAGCATATTTGTACACAACTTCCACAGACATCTGGCCTTCCATCCATCTCATCCAGTAGAAAACTCTTGTTGCTTACAATTGTATAAAAATGCGCCTTATCCAAATTAATAATAAGTTTTTCATATATATAAGAAAGGAATGGCCGAAATTTATTCACTTAAGTAATAAATTTGAGGTCTCTCACAAAGTTCCCTTTCATTAATAAATTCTTACACAATATTTCTTTTTGTTACCTGATTAAGACATTTGTAGCACTTTCCGGGTAGCGAAACGATTATATGAATGGAAAGATGCCAGACAGACACAGAAAGACACCAAACTCTCATCAATAGTTCCGTAATGAATTATTGACGGCAGTGGCAGGTGTTCAAAAAAACCAATGAGGGTAATAAATAATGATGAAGCGCAATATCCTGGCAGTGGTTATCCCTGCCCTGCTGGTAGCCGGTGCAGCAAACGCTGCAGAAATCTATAACAAAAACGGCAACAAACTGGATCTTTACGGAAAAGTTACTGCTGAGCACGATTTCGTGACCTCTGGCGATAACACCAACAACGGTGACGCCACCTATGCACAGCTGGGCTTCAAAGGTGAAACTCAGATTAACGATCAGCTGACCGGTTACGGCCAGTGGGAATACCGTGCCTACGCAAGCAGCGCTGAATCTGAGCAGGGAGCTAACAACTCTAACCGTACCCGTCTGGCCTTTGCTGGTCTGAAAATTGCGGATGCGGGCTCCATCGATTACGGCCGTAACTACGGTATCGTTTACGATGTTGAATCTTACACCGATATGGCACCGTCTTACTCCGGTATGACCTGGGCTAACTATTCTGATAACTTCATGACCGGCCGTACCACTGGCGTTCTGACCTACCGTAACACTGGCTTCTTCGGCCTGGCAGATGGTCTGAACTTTGGTATCCAGTATCAGGGTAAAAACGACCGTAATAACGCAGCTACCTCTAACGGCGACGGCGCTGGTTACTCACTGGGTTATGATTTCGGCGAAGGCTTCAGCGTTATCGGTGCGTACAGCAACTCTAACCGTACACTTCGTCAGAAACTGGATGATAAAGGCGATCGCGCTGAAGCATGGGCTGTTGGTGCTAAATACGATGCCAACAACCTGTACCTGGCGACTGTTTACGCAGAGACTCGCAACATGACTCGTGAAGCTGATGATTCCTTCGCGAACAAAACTCAGAACTTTGAAGCGATCGCTCAGTACCAGTTCGATTTCGGTCTGCGTCCATCTCTGTCTTATGTACAGTCTAAAGGTAAAAACCTGACTGCGCGTGGCACCTTCGATGGCGGCGATGCTGACCTGCAGAAATATGTTGAAGTTGGTGCTTACTACTACTTCAACAAAAACTTCAACGTATACGTTGACTACCAGATCAACCTGATTGATAACGACGCTTACGCTCGTAACGTTGGTATCGTTAACGGTCGTGACGACCAGGTTGCACTGGCTGCTACCTACCAGTTCTAATCAGCACAACCTTGTTGTCTGATAGCGGAAAAACAGGGCTTCGGCCCTGTTTTTTTATGCGTAAAAGAAAATTCTGCCAACTTTTGCGATCCACGTAACTTTTCCGGGCAAACGGTTGGCATTTTGTAAATCTCCCGTTAACCTGATAGCGAATTTCCCTTCTGAAATCACAATGGAACCTCGTCATGTTTGAGAACATTACCGCCGCCCCAGCCGACCCGATCCTTGGCCTGGCCGATCTGTTTCGTGCCGACGATCGCCCAACCAAAATTAACTTAGGCATTGGTGTTTACAAGGATGAAACCGGTAAGACCCCGGTTCTGACCAGCGTAAAAAAAGCAGAACAATATCTGCTGGAAAATGAAACCACCAAAAACTACCTCGGCATTGACGGTATTCCCGAATTTGGCCGCTGCACGCAGGAACTGCTGTTTGGCAAAGGCAACCATATCATCAGCGATAAACGCGCCCGCACGGCGCAGACCCCAGGCGGCACTGGCGCGCTGCGCGTCGCGGCGGATTTCCTCGCCAAAAACACCGACGTCAAACGCGTCTGGGTCTCGAACCCGAGCTGGCCGAACCACAAAGGCGTGTTTAACTCCGCCGGTCTGGAAGTACGCGAGTATGCCTACTACGACGCCGCCAACCATTCGCTCGATTTTGACGGTCTGTTAAACAGCCTGCAGGAAGCCCAGGCGGGCGATGTGGTGCTGTTCCACGGCTGCTGCCACAACCCAACCGGCATCGACCCGACGCTGGATCAGTGGGAACAGCTCGCGAAACTGTCTGTCGAGAAAGGCTGGCTGCCGCTGTTCGATTTCGCCTACCAGGGCTTTGCTCGCGGTCTGGAAGAAGATGCTGAAGGCCTGCGCGCGTTTGCCGCGCTGCATAAAGAGCTTATCGTCGCGAGCTCGTTCTCCAAAAACTTTGGCCTGTACAACGAGCGCGTAGGGGCCTGTACGCTGGTCGCGGCGGATGCCGATGCCGCAGACCGCGCCTTCAGCCAGATGAAATCCTGCATTCGTGCCAACTACTCCAACCCGCCGGCACACGGCGCGTCAGTAGTCGCGACCATTCTCAGCAACGACGCGCTGCGCGCCATCTGGGAGCAGGAGCTGACCGATATGCGCCAGCGTATCCAGCGTATGCGTCAGCTGTTTGTGAACACGCTGGCAGAGAAAGGCGCAAACCGCGATTTCAGCTTTATCACCAAACAGAACGGCATGTTCTCATTCAGCGGCCTGACGAAAGAGCAGGTGCTGCGTCTGCGTGAAGAGTTTGGCGTGTACGCGGTGGCGTCCGGGCGCGTGAACGTGGCGGGCATGACGCCGGATAACATGGCGCCGCTGTGCGAAGCCATCGTCGCGGTGCTGTAATCGCTGCGTAAAGATACAAAAAGGGCCGCACTGTGCGGCCCTTTTTATTGGGAAGGATTTACCAGACCGGCATTTCATCCTGCAGGAAAGGGTTATGCAGACGCTCGTGGCCGAGCGTTGACATCGGGCCGTGGCCGGGAATAAACGTCACGTCATCGCCGAGCGGCAGCAGCTTACGCTTAATGGCATCGATAAGCTGGCTGTGATCGCCGCGCGGGAAGTCGCTGCGCCCTACTCCGCCTTTAAAGATGACATCGCCCGAAACCAGCAGACGGGACTGCGCATCGAAAAAGACGATGTGCCCCGGCGTGTGGCCCGGGCAGTGCAGCACGGCAAGCGTTATATTGCCAACACTCACCGTGTCGCCTTCATTAAGCCAGCGGTCTGGCGTCAGCGGCTGGCACTCATCAAGACCAAACATGCGGCTCTGCGCAGGCAGCCCCTGTAACCAGAACTCATCTTCTTTTTCCGGGCCGATAATGGGGATGCCGTAATGCGCCGCAAGCTCCGCCGCCGCGCCCACGTGGTCAAGATGACCATGCGTCAACAGGATCTGCTGAAGCGTAACGCCAATACGGGCGACTTCTTCCTTGATACGCTGCGCATCGCCGCCTGGGTCCACCAGCGCCGCCTGTCGCGTCTCCTCACACCAGATTAACGAGCAGTTCTGCGCGAACGCCGTTACCGGAATAATATGATAGTTCATACCGCTCCTTTTACCCGGCGCGCTGCCGGGGTCGTTAATTACCAGTGCCTTAGCGGCCCGGTATCAATATGCACAAAGTTACTGCTGGGGTAGTATCCTACACCACCGGCGCGCAGAGATAACGCCGCTTTGCGAATATTGCTTAACGAAATACCTTCGATATGAAAATCCATGGCCTGGCCTTTGGTGTGGTAGCTGTGCTTGGCCACGCCGCGGCTTTTGGATCGCAATTCGTTGTTGGTATCAACGGAACGATAGCCGGAGATCAGCTGTACCGGTTTACGGGTACCGAGCAGCCCCTGCAAACGGAAAAGCTGGTCAAATAAACGGGGATCAATCGCTTTTACCTTATTCGCCCGGTAATCACGAAAGAAATGATTAAGCTTTGCTAATTCATCCTGAATATAGCCCCGGCCATCGAAAAACTCGGCCTTAATGGATTCGCCAGTATGTAAATTATTGAGCGTAAGAATACGCGGTCGTGGCGTCGACAGGGTAGCAAATGCAGGCGTGGGCAGTATCGCAGCGCCTAAAGCGGCGCCGCCAATCGTCAGCAGTTTGCGGCGATGAGCGTCAATTTTATCCATGATATTCAGGTCTACAATCAAATGAACAATAACTATGCACTTCTGGCGCACGAGTGGCACCTTAACCGCCAGCCGGAGGGGAGTCAATACGGGTCAAAGGCGCGAATAACGGGCCTTTTTTCACGTTTGGCCCGTTTTCGCTTCACATAGAGCAGGTTAAGTCCGCGGAATTAAACCTGTTAGCGGATCAGTTGTTCCACTTTTGGGAGGATTTGTGCGCCCGATCGCGCGGTGTGATCGTAATTGTAAATATCTGTACGATATTGCGGACGTCCGTCCTCGCCGATAAACGCGGTCAGATAATAGAGGTTCACCGGAATGGTCTGTGGAATATTCACGTAGCGCGTATTCCCCTCTTTCAGCGTCTGCGAAATGCGCGAATCATTCCAGCCCGCATCCTGCAGCAGCATATTGGCCAGTTCAGAAGCTTTATTCACACGCACGCAGCCGGAGCTGAGCGCCCGTGCATCGCGCTGGAAAAGATTATGGTTCGGCGTATCGTGCAGATAGATAGCGTCTGAGCTCGGCATGTTGAACTTATACCGCCCGAGCGAGTTATGGGCACCCGGTGCCTGCTGGAAACGGAAAGGCAGATTAGACGGCGTAATCGTCGCCCAGTCCACCATCCACGGATCCACGACATCCGCGTTACTTCCCCAGCCGTTCAGCACCGTATAGCCGTGGCTCTCCAGATACCCTGGGTCATTCCAGACTTTCGGCAGAATATCTTTGCGGGCGAGCGTTGGCGGCACGTTCCACGGCGGATTGACCACCACGTTATTGAGCGCGCTGCTCATCAGCGGCGTTTTGCGATCCGGTCTGCCGACGATAACGCGCGACGCCAGCACCTGATTGCCATTCTGGTAATAAACCAGCGAATACTCGGGAATATTTACCATAATGCCGGTGCTGAGTTTGCCGGGCAGCAGGCGCAGACGCTGAATATTGAGCGCCAGCAGCGCCGCGCGCTGCGCGGGCGTCACATTCAGCCAGTCGCGGGTAGACTCACCAATAACGCCATCCGCGCCCAGCCCCTGCCATTTCTGAAAACGTTTTACCGCCGCGACCAGATCTTTATCGTAAACCGCGCGCGTCGGTTTCGGCGTACTACGGGTCTGGCTTGCGGTTTGCGGGGCCGCCGACGGGCTGACCACGCCGTTGTTATCGCCCGGCAGCGCAATATCCGGGCCGCCATCCAGCATGCCGGTACGCTGTAAAATCTCCTTAAGCGCCGGAATATCGCTGCTCCACTGGCCGGGGCGCAGCTTCTCTTTGCCGGTCATTTGCGGCCACGGACGGGTATCCGCCACCAGTTGCAACAGCGAGGCGTGCATCGCCGCATACTGCGGATGCGCGGGGGCGAGAGAGCGCACAAACGCAGGCACAGAGCCGTTATCCAGCGCGACCTGCCACTGGTTCAGCACGTTCAGCGCGGGCATCTCCGGTTTGTACGGTTTTTCGCTGTAGAGCCAGCGGTTGCCCTGGCTTGGGATGCCAGAAATAAAATGCAGATACCCCACCATCGCGTCACTCAGCACGATATCGCGCGCGAGCCCCGTAACGGCAGGATTGGTCAGTTGCTCCACCCAGGCGGTAAATTGCGGCTGGAAGCCAGCGAGCGCCACTTCAGCCAGTTGCTGCTGGAATGCCTGAACCGCGTCGCGGTTATCCCACATCGGTTTAAGATCGCGGGCGGCGTATAGCCCCACCAGCGCATTCATGTAGACCGGCGTGAAGCCCGCTGGAAGCGCCGCCTGTAACTGCGTGCGTGCGCTCGCAAGACGGCTTGCGGCATCAGGCGCCGTATTCGCCGCCAGGAACGCCATGCCCGGCGACAGCGCCAGTGGCTGCGCGCTGAGCGTGGTAATACTGTCGTTGGCGATCAGTTCCGGTTCATCGGCATACGCGTTAAACAGTGGAGCGATACTGAGAGCCAGGCACACATACAGTGCTGACCGTCGAAAACCATGCATATTCTTAAGCACCATCCCTTGCCCCCTGTTTTTCAGAATAATTCGGCACTCAGGCTTATTGTGAGTATATAAACAGAAAAAATCATTTGCCTGATCGAATGTAAAGAAGTTTAAAGATTTGCCGGACAAAAAGAAAGCGGGCCGAAGCCCGCTCTGTGAGTTGATGACGTTACGAGACTTCAGCCGGTCCCGGCAGCGCATCGGCTGGCGGGGCGGCAAAGCCGCGCAGGCCAACCACATGCACATGCTCATGGTTCTGGAAGACTTTACGCACCAGCTTGTAGGTCGTGCCTTTTTCCGGGCTGATGTTCTCCGGTGCCGCGATAATGAGCTGCATCTGCAGGCGTTCGCACAGTTCAAACAGCGTGGCGATCGAACGAGCATCCAGACGTGCCGCTTCGTCGAGGAACAGCAGACGGCATGGCGAAATGTCTTTGCCGCGCAGGCGACTGGATTCATCCTCCCAGCTCTGCACCACCATCACCAGGATAGACATCCCGGTACCGATCGCCTCACCGGTAGAAAGCGCGCCGCTTTCTGCGCGCAGCCAGCCGTCGGAGCCACGGTTAACCTCAACTTCCATCTCAAGATAATTACGGTAGTCGAGCAGCTCTTCGCCGATGGTCTGCGCGGTACGCTGGCCCATGTCGATTTGCGGGTTCAGGCGCTGCCAGAGTTTCGCCAGCGCTTCTGAGAACGTCAGGCGGTTGCTGTTAAACAGATCCTGATGCTGCTCGTGCTGCTCGGCAAGCACTTCCAGTAGTGTGGCATGGCTTTCACGCACGTTAACATTCAGACGCACGCTGTTGACCTGGCCGAACGACACGCTTTGCAGGCCCTGGTTGAGCATACGAATGCGGTTCTGCTCGCGCTGGATCGTCTTGCGAATAATATTCGCCACGCTGCGGGAGCTGATGGCGAGCTTCTGTTCGCGTGAGGTAAGCTCTTCCGTCAGGCGGCCCAGCTCAATTTCCATCTGTTCAATCGCCTCGACCGGATCGTCGGTGCGGATAATATCCTGGCGGATACGCTCGCGCAGATGCTGATACACGGCCACGAAGAACTGGATTTTGCGCTCAGGGCGTTTGGGGTCTTCAGACAGGCGCAGCACGTCGCGCAGGTGTTCGTTATCCGCCACCGCCAGACGCAGCGCGCCGAGGGCTTTATCCGACATCGAGCGAAGATCGTCACCGGAGTGGTACGCCAGCTCGCGGCGGTGCAGACGGCGTTCCACGCCATTGTCTTTAACCATACGCATCACCGCGCACCAGCCCGCTTTCGCGCTCACCACCTGCTCACGCATCTCGTGGTAGTTACGCTCCAGACGCTTCAGGCTGCGGGTCAGGTTGTCCATCTCCGCTTCGCACAGCGTCAGCTGTTTCTCCAGTTGATTACGGCGCGAACGGTTGTTGCTAAGACGTGTATGCAGTTCGTCGCGACGCTGGCGTGCGCGCTCTTCGGCTCCGGCATCGGCGCGCACGCCGATATCCTGCAATTCACGTTGCAGATCGCCCAGCAGCTCTTTTTTGGTATCGAAGGAGCTTTTCAGCGACGCCAGCACCTGATGATACTGGCTGAGCTTCGCGGCGTGGGTACGCAGCGCTTTGCGGGCGCGGGTACGCTCGGCTTCCGCCTGCTCCAGACGCTGGCGCAGTTTCTCGTTGAGATCGGTGTTGCCATTGAGCATTTGCGCCGAATCGCTGTAGCTAAAGTGCGCGCGACGCTGCACCACTTCGCTCAGCGCAAAGGCCTGCTGACGGGCGTCGCGCTGCGTCTGGCGCGCCTGCTCATAATCCTGTTTGAGCTGGTCGAACTGTTCCGGGTCGCTCTGCAGTACCGACGCCACCGGCTCCAGTTTCGCCAGCGCCTTGCCGTGCTGAGACAGGAAACGGGCGGCGTCCTGGGCTTCCGCCAGGCGCTCCTGAATTTCTTCCACGCGGTCGGCCAGGCTGTCGTCTGCCAGCAGGCTCAGGCGCGGCAGCAGGCGGTTAAGCTGGGCCACGCCCTCTTTCGCCTGTTCAAACTGCACGCGCTGCTGCTGGTTGTCATTTTCGTGCTGGCTAATCGCACGCTCGATTTCGCTGCGACGCGTGTTGAGCTTACGGATTTCCGCTTCCGGGTCCGCCTCAAACGCCACGGCGAGATGCTGGCCGACAAAACGGCTGAACGCTTGGTGCAGGCGCTGCGTTTTTTGTACGTCGAAAGAGAGCGTCGCGTAGCGTTCAGACAGCGCTTCACGCTCGGCATGGAGGCTCTCAATGCGGCTTTCGCGCGCGGCGCGGCCAAACAGCGGCACTGACGGAAAGCGGGAGTAGCGCCACTGGCGCTCGGCCACTTTCACCACTACCGCTTTTTCCAGCTCTTCAACGCTAAAGACGCTGTCATCAAAGGACTGCGGATCGCCTTCGATCAGGTAGAGATCTTCCGGGCAATCCTCAAGGCCGTCGAGCAGATCGCGCACGCGCGACAAATCCGGCACCACTATCGCATGGCGCGACGGGCCGTAGAGCGCAGAGAAGTACGGCGCGTCGTCAAACGATACGTCGTCGTAAATTTCAGAGAGCAGTACGCCGCCGAAGCGCTCCGCCAGCGCATTGAGGCGTGCGTCTTCGGCACCGCCCGGCTGGCTTAAGCGTTCAATCTCTTCGTCCACGGCCCGCTTACGCGCGCCCACTTCGTCACGTTCAACGATGGCTTCGCGCTCACGCTCCAGCAGTTGCTGAAGGTATTCGGTGACCTGCTGGCCGGACTCAAACGTCTCGCCGCTCTGTTCGCTAATCTGGTTGAGGCTGTTTTGCGCTGCAAGCCAGGCCGGCGCATGGCTGGTGAGCGTCTTAACGCGGCTCTGGATCTGCTCCAGCTCCTGGCGCAGCGTCATGCGCTGTTCACCTGCCTGCGAAACGCTGTCGGAGAGCGCCGCGATGCGGGCTTCCAGCTCATCGTTCAGCGCTTCGAGATCTTCCGGATCATAGTTTTTGCCCTGGCGTTTGCAGAACTCGGCCAGCAGGCGCTCGGCATCCTGCTGTTCGCGCAGGCGCTGTTCCAGCTCGGAAAGGCGCATACGCAGCGGTTGCACCTGTTCGGCCAGATGGCGCTGCTGGCTGGCGTCGCGCAACAGTTCGCGCGCCACGTCCCAGGCCTCTGCACGGCTTACCGGGCCGTTAATGCTGGCGACCAGTTGATAAGCTTGTTCGAACTGGCTATGCGCGGTCTGCGCGACGCTCATCTTTTGCTCAAGCGACAGCAACCGTTCGGTGGCCTCCTGCTCTTTGGCCTGGTAGGTATCCAGCCATTCATCGGCGCTGTCGGCGCTCAGATCCGGCAGATGGCACAGCTCGCGGGCGCGCTCCAGCGCGGTGAGTGCCTGCTGGTACTGAATGGCGCGGGTCTGCTGCACGTCAAGCGCCTGCTGATAGTCGGCAAGCTGGCTTTTGAGTTCGTCGACTTCAAGCTCGGCGGCTTCCGCGCGGGCTTCGTTCTCTTCCTGCTGCTCGGCCGCTTCCGCCACCACTTCGCTCTGCTCTTCCAGGCGAATCTGCAGCTCTTCGAGGTCAGCCTCGTAGCGCTCGATTTTCTCCTGCTGGCGCAGCGCGGTTTGCACCAGATTCAGGTGATCGCTCGCCGCCTGATAATCGGTTTCGAGATCGCCTTCAGCCCCCGCGTGCTCGGAGAGCTCGCGCGCCATATGGACATGCTTATACTGCTCGGCGGCAAGCTGCTTGCGGCTGCTGAACAGCTCGCGGCGCAGCTCCAGCGCCTGATCGAGATGAATACGCCGCTCGTTGGCGTGGCGCATGTAATCCGCCGCCACATAGTTGGTGGCTTCGGAAATCAAGTGTTTGAAGAGATCGCGGTCCGACTGGGTGACGCGGATAGCTTCCAGCGTCATGCGGTTTTCGCGCAGCGCCGCTTCCATATCCTGGAACGCTTTACGCACGCCGCCGTTTTCCGGCAGCAGGTAGTCGCGAAGCGAGCGGGTGATAGCGCTGGAGATCCCGCCGTACAGCGAGGCCTCAATCAGACGGTAATATTTGCTGCGATCGGACGCCGAACGCAGGCGGCGCGCCACTACGCCCAGATCAAACATTAATGAGTGATAATCGGTGATGGAGTTGAACTGCTTAAGCTGCACGCCTTCCATCGTGTCGATTTTATCTTTCAGCTCGTTGAGGCTCAGCACGCGCGCCTGACGATCGTTCAGCGTTTCCGTCAGCAGTTGTGTGGGCAGAATCGCGCTCGGCAGGCCCTGAATGGCGAACGGTTTGATATCCACTTTACGGTCGCGTCCGGCGACCTGTTGCAGACGCACGCCCACCAGCACGCGCTGATGGCGGGAGTTGACGACATCCAGCACCGAATAACAGACGCCTGCTTTCAGTTTGCCGTGCAGACCTTTATCGCGCGAGCCGCTGGTTGCGCCCGCCTCGGTGGTGTTACGGAAGTGCAGCAGCGTGAGATCCGGAATCAGCGCTGTGACGAACGCCGCCATCGTCGTTGATTTCCCGGCGCCGTTACCGCCGGAAAGCGTGGTGACCAGCTCGTCGAGATCAAACGTACGGGCAAAAAAGCCGTTCCAGTTGATAAGCGTTAGCGAGCGAAACTTACCGCGTTCAATCATTGTCATCCTCCGCGTTATCCTGCTGGGTATCGTCGTTCTCATCATTGAGCTGCAGATGGCTTTCCACCGGCATCGCTTCGCCGTCGCGGATCATGCGCAGTTGCGCCTCGCGCGGATCGTCGCCGGCGCGCACGTCCGCGCCGAAGCGAAACACCGACTCGGTGATGCGGAATTTGCTGCTGTCATGGCCCATAAACCAGACCATGCCCAGGCGGCGCAGGCGGCTTAACGATGAGCGCACTTTTTCCTGCAGTTTCTGACGGTCGAGATCGGAGCCGGTTGAGCGGTTGTTCACAAGCTTCAGCAGCTTGGTTTCGTCGGCCAGCGCCATCAGCTCGTCATAGAGTTCCTGCTGGGTGAAGATACCCTCGTTCGCCAGACGCTCAGGGCTGAGATAGAGATAACAGAGGATTTTGCCCACCATCATATCCAGCTCGGAGAGCACCGAGCGCGGGATAAGCGTGGTGGAGCGTGGACGCAGATAGAAAAAGCCTTCCGGCGCGCGGATAAGCTCGACGTTATAGCGGCTGTAGAACTCTTCCAGCTCGCCCTGGTAATCCATCAGAAAAGCGTGATTATCCAGCTCGTCCAGGCCAATGTGACGCCCGGCGCGCAACTGGCTGTCGAGCGCCGGAAACAGCGGATTCGCGAGCGCCAGCGCCAGCTTCACTGGCATCACGTGTTCAATATTTGTCGATGACATTCGCCTGTACCTTGGCTCCATAATCATTAATGGGCTGCCACTTAGCTGGCAGGCCGGTAAAGTCCGCTTCAGCGACGCCCAGGCGCACCGCCTGGTCTACCACGATGCGCGCCACGTCAAAGTGGCGTGCTCGCGGGAACTGGGTCAGGTAATCGCGCATCACGACGCTCAGGTCGAGCGGCTGCTGACGCTCCCGGTAGACATTGAGCTGGGCCTCAATCATCGCCGCCAGTTGTTCGCGGATCTCGTTAAACTCTTCAAACTCCAGATCCGGCGGCAGTTCGCCGGTCACTTCTTCATCGCGCAGCGTCATCTCTTCATCGCGCATATCGAGCAGGCGATCGGCGCTGGCGTAAGTGAGCGCCCAGGGCGCATCAAAGTAGTTCTGCACCGACTGGCGCAGACGCTGGGCGAAGACGCGGTTTTTATCCATATCGATAGCGGTACGGATAAATTTATGGACGTGGCGGTCATAGCCAATCCACAGGTCAATCGCCTGCTGACCCCAGCTGATAATACGGTCGAGCTTGCTCTGCAGGTCATACGTCAGGCGGTCAACGAAATGAAGATCGTCGCGGCCAAGCGTCGCTTCCTGAATTTGCAGAAGGTTGGCCTGCAGCTTATCGCCCGCCGCCTCCAGCGTATCCTGTAATTCGCGTAGCGTGCCGGACGTTTCAGAAAGCAACAGTTCGCAGCTCGAAATCGCCGCACGCCAGTCTTTATTCAGCAACTGGGCGATATCGTCTTTCACCAGCTGTTGCTGCTCATCCATGATGCGCTGGGTGAGATCGATGCTGTCGAAAATTTCCGCAACAGAGTATTTCAGCGGCGCGTAAACGTTGCGGTGCCAGTGGAACTCGTCGCCGCCTTCCTGCGCGGCGTCCGCGGCGCGCTTGAGTTCGCTTGCCACGATGGAGAGCTGCATCGACAGACGCAGCGTGGAGAATTCGCGCTGGCGGATGTAATAATCGGTGATGCCGATACCGAGCGGCGTCAGGCGGTAGATCGCATTGCCCTCCGCCTGCTCGCTGGTAAAGCGGTTAAGCAGGCGCTGGCGCACCATATCGTTGATGGCGTTGTTGGCGCGCTGGGCGACCGTTTCTGTGGATTGCTCGAAGGCGTCGCTGACGTGGCGAAACGCGTCCACCAGCTCCCCTTCGCTCATTTCGCCATCCAGCCTTTCGCCGTTCAGCGTGGCGATAGCCAGCAAAAAAGCCAGCCTGTCTACCGGAAGCTGGATCGAAAAATCGTTTTTCCTGGCCCAGGCAACCAGTTCAGGGACTGTCTGGGAAAAAGTACTCATAATTTATCCTTGGATCTCCGGCTTAAACGCAGTGACATGGATGTATCGGCCCAGGCTCACCCAGGGCTCCTGTCGGCAGTAACGCGTTTCAAGCTCAAGCAGCGTTTCATACTCGTCGCGCTGCTGATGTTTTTCACGCAGATAGTCATGAAACACCCGCACGCCGGTTTTGCTGTGGATCTGCCAGCCCATCTCTTCAAGCCAGCGATAAACCTGCTGCGGCTCGCGCGGATAATCCGGCGAAAGAGTGCGTTTTTTCTTTTTGGGCATGCCCTGCTGCACATACGCGAAGTTGCCTGCCACCATGTTATGCATCAGAAGGCCGTTGGCGTTGTAGAACATCAGCGAGAGCGCGCCGCCCGGCGCCAGACATTCCCATAAATGACGCAGCGCCGCCTTTGGATCGGCCACCCATTCCAGCACAGCGTGAAACAATATCAGATCAACCGGGCTTTCCAAATGCTGACCCGCCTCCTGCGCGGCGCATTGTACAAAATGCATGTTGCCGCTCACACCTTTCTCCTGCGCCGCCTTTTGAGCACGAGCTATCATTTCCGCAGAGAGATCGCACAGCACCACCTGATGACCCCGCTGCGCAATGCGACACGCGGTTTGCCCTTCGCCACCGCCTGCATCCAGTACGCGCAGTGGACGGTCAGGCAACAGGCCTAACAACGCGTCGAGATCCTGCCAGAGGATAGCCTGACGCAACTGGCCTTTTGTTGTACCGTAAATGTTGCGCGCAAACTTTTCGGCGATGTCATCAAAATTGCGATCCCGCATGGGCACACTCTCCAGGTGATAAGCGCATCCGGTAAAACCGCTATTTTGTCACAGCCGGAGGGAGAATGAACCCATCTCGCGTAAGATAGGCCACGTTTACCTGCCGTATGGTTAAAAAAGGACCCATAACCGATGCTTTTTATTCTGAAAAAACTCACCGGCACGCTGCTGCTGCCGCTGCCGTTTCTGCTGCTGATGATGGGCATCGCGCTTGCGCTGCTATGGTTCACGCGCTTTAAACAAAGCGGCAAGGTTTTAATGACGGCAAGCTGGGTTATTTTGCTGCTGTTAAGCCTGCAGCCGGTAGCGGATGGGCTGCTGAAACCGGTGGAAGATGACTACCCGACCTGGAACGGTCAGAAAGCGGATTACATCGTGGTGCTGGGCGGCGGCTATACCTGGAATGACAAATGGGCACCGAGTTCAAATCTCGTCAATAACAGCCTGCCGCGCGTTACCGAAGGCGTGCGTCTGTGGCTTGCAAACCCCGGCGCGAAAATGGTCTTTACCGGCGCGCGCGCCACCACGAATCCGGTCAGCACCGCTGAAGCAGGTGCCCGCGTGGCAGAAAGCTTAGGCGTACCGCGCACCGATATCATTACGCTTGATTCTCCAAAAGACACCGAAGAAGAAGCCGCAGCGGTCGCCGGTGCGCTCGGCAAGCAGCCATTTTTACTGGTGACGTCGGCGTCGCATCTGCCGCGGGCGATGATTTTCTTTAAACGCCAGGGACTGAACCCGATACCAGCCCCCGCCAACCAGATGGCAATCGATTCGCCGCTCAACCCGTGGGAGCGCGTCTATCCGTCTTCACTGTGGCTGATGCACAGCGAACGCGCCGGTTATGAAATTCTCGGGCGCGTCTGGCAATGGGTAAAAGGCGTGGGCTCAGGCGACCCAGGGCAGAAGTGATTCCGACGCCTTACTGAACGCGGCGCGGTTCATTTTTCCGGTTTGCAGTAACTGCGCCACTTCATCCCACAGGACATAAAGCCAGCGGCGCCAGAGGAACGATTCCGCCACCGGCGCGCGCTGGAGATAGCGCCAGAAAAGGCTTTCAGCCAGCGGCGTGTCGAACAGGCGAAAAAGCTCATACTCGCGCGGCGCCCAGAGCACCACGCCCGGATTCACCATTGCCAGAAGCTGATCGCTACGCGCATCTTTAAGCATACTGCGCAGGTTAAAATTGCCGTGGATCAGTACGCAGTTGTCGTTGAACCCGGCGAACATCGCGTCCAGGCATTCACGGGTGCGAAACAGCATCCGCTTATCCTGCATCGTCAGCCCGGTATTCTGATATTGATTGAGCGTACTCCAGAGCACTTCAACGCGCTGGCGATACCAGTGCGGCCAGAGATTCTCCTGGGTACTGTCGACGCTGCCCACGCAGCCGTGGCTGTCAACGCGGTGCCAGCTCAGCAGTGCCTCAATAATCTGATCCTGAAGCTGCTCCCAGCGCTGCGGCGTGCGCGCCGGTGCTTCCACCGGTACGCCGCGCAGGCGCTCCATCAGCAGCACGTCCGGCCCCGGATGCTCCTCATGCGTCATTACGCCATACACCACGGGCATGCGCACCGTGCCGTAACGCGCGAGAATCGACATTTTCCCGGCCTGCTGCTGCGCCAGCCCCGGCGAGGTAAAACTCCGCGCCAGCAACGGCAGCGGGTTGCCGTGGCTGTCGTAAAGCGACCAGAGCGCGGTGTCTGCTTTCTCGCTGATGCATTCAAGCCGGCTGAGTTTTTCACCTAACAGGTGACTGAGTTCTGCACGCAGTTGCTCCATTTGCCGTTACCCTTATAAACGCTACTGTTTTTATAATGGGCGTCCTTGCGGCAGATGTCATCTGTTGAGATCAATTCCAGGCCAGTTAGCTTAACGGTAAAGCGGCAGGTTGCCCGTCAATCGGGCTATCTGTTTTTTCGGGCCGACCAGCCCCAGCGCCGCCAGCTCGATCTCCGCGCTGCCAGCGCCCGCCAGCCGCCGTTCATACTCCCCCCAGGTTTTGCATGACTGCGCCAGCGCGCTGAAGGGCAGCACCAGGATCTGCGGATCGCTCTGCGCGGCGTTAAACAGGCTTAACAGCGTGTTGCCCTCGCCAAGCAGGACCGGCAGCGGCGCGCGGATCACGCCCGGATAAGTCACCCCATCCAGGCTTAACAGATCGGGGCCGACTAATCCCTCGACCTGTCTGCCAAGACAAACGCCCAGAACGCTTGCGGCGTTCATGGCAAACCCTGGCGTGAGCGCGCGGTCGACGACGATAGTGCATTTATGCAGGCGGGTATCGAATTGCATGTTTTTCTCCCTGTCAGTTGATGTAATAAGTCTGCCCGACAACCGCGGAGAAAAATGACCTTTATTGCACCGCAATGCGCTATGAAAGGGTAAAATCACCCTTTAAAAATCAAAACGAGAAAAATTATGTCTGACGATACGCTGACGCTCACCGATATCACCCTGCTGACACTCTTGCAGCAGGATGCGCGCACCACCAATCAGGCGCTGGCCGATGCCGTTAACCTTTCGCCCTCGCCCTGCTGGCGTAAGGTGAAAAAACTGGAAGAAGATAAGGTGATCCTCGGCTATCACGCCGCGCTGGATCGCCGCAAAATCGGGCTTGGCGTGATGGTATTCGTGCGTGTCAGCATCGACAGCCACAGCGAGGCGCAGGCGCGGCGCTTTGAACAGGAAGTCATGGAGCTGGAAAACGTGGTGGCCTGTTACAGCATTGGTGGAGATGCCGACTTTTTGTTGCAGGTGGTGTCGCGCGATCTCGACGCCTACGCGGATTTCGCCATGTCGGTGCTGCGCCGTCTGCCGGGCATAAAAGAGATGCAGAGTATGTTCGTGCTAAAAGAGATCAAACCGTTCCAGACGCTGCCGGTCGGCGCGACTGTGTGACGCCGTAAAAAAACCGGCCGGGGCCGGTTTTTTGTTAACGCATTTCGGCGCGCACGCGCTCAAGATCTTCAGGCGTATCCACGCCGGTGCCGGGCACCACGGCGGCAACCGCCACATGGATTTTCTCGCCGTGCCACAGGACGCGCAGTTGCTCCAGCATTTCAATCTGCTCAAGCGGGCTGGCAGGCCAGGTGACATAGCGGCGGATAAACCCGGCGCGATAGCCGTAAATACCGATATGACGCAGAAAGCTGTCGCCGATGGTATCGCGCGACTGCGCGAAACGGTCGCGATCCCACGGAATGGTGGCGCGTGAGAAATAGAGTGCGTAACCCTGCGCATCCATCACCACTTTGACCGCGTTGGGGTTGAACGCTTCCTGGGCATCATGGACCGGTACTGCGAGCGTCGCCATGCCTGCCTGCGCACTCGCCAGATTTTCCGCGACCTGGCGAATAATCGCTGGCGGGATCATCGGCTCGTCGCCCTGAACGTTGACAATAACCGTATCGTCAGCGAAACCGCATTTCTCCACGACTTCCGCCAGACGTTCCGTGCCGGACTGATGATCGGCGCGGGTCATACAGACTTCGCCGCCTGCCGCTTCAATCGCACGTGCCACATCCGGGTGATCGGTCGCCACGATAATGCGCGCCGCGCCTGACTCACGCGCGCGCTCAAGCACATGTACGATCATCGGCTTGCCGTTGATATCGACCAGCGGTTTGCCCGGCAGACGCGTCGACGCGTAGCGGGCCGGAATAATCACCACAAAACTCATGGGTTGGTCTCTTCGGCTGTAAGCGCGCGCGCTTCATTTTCCAGCAGGACCGGAATACCGTCGCGCAGCGGGAAAGCCAGACGGTCCGCCTTGCAGATAAGCTCCTGCTTTTCCTGATTAAAGTAGAGTTCGCCGTTGCAAACCGGACAGGCGATGATTTCGAGTAAACGATGATCCATGGTTCCTCCTGATGGACCGGTGGTATTAATCTTTTGAGGATATCACATGCGTTTCAGGCGCGGGGTCAATTTCCCAGCCCTCGCCCCACGCGTGCGCAAGCGGGCCGGGCAACTGGCGGAAAACGACCCTGGTTGCGCCCTGCCAGGCGGCGAAATCGCCAATAGCCTGCCGCAATCCGGCGATAACGCCTGCCGTGAACGATATGCCCTCTTCGCCATAGCGCGATGACTTCAAGCGAGCCTTGCTGGCGGTGCATTTTGGCATCCATCCGCCCTACCAGCGCGCCTTTGTGCAGCAATGGTAAAACGAAATAGCCATATTTGCGCTTTGGCGCAGGCGTATAACATTCGAGGCGGTAAGAGAAGTTAAAGAATTCCTCCGCGCGGCGGCGGTCCCAGACAACCGGATCGAATGGTGAGAGCACCGCGCTGTGGGTGGCGGTGAGTTTGCCCGCCACAGCTCGCTCAAGCAGCGGCAGAAGCTCATGATGCAACCACATTGGTCCGAGCGTCTCGACGTCAACCGGCACCACAACTCCCTCATCCTGCCACGCCTGCAATAGCGGGCCGATGGCTACATGGCGCAAGCGGTAGTAATCAGCAAGCCAGGCGCTACGGAAAATGCCGAGGCCCCGGGCGCTGTTAGCGAGCATCTGCGCCTCGGCCTGCGCTTTATCAATCAGATGCAGGCTGTCGTCCCAGTCGGGCAAGACTCTGGTGGTGAGATCGTAGACGCGCTGAAAATTGCGCCGCTCTACCACCATCACCTGCCCTGCGGTAAACAGCCCTTCGAGATGTTTTTTGTGCGGTTTCCACTCCCACCAGCCACTGGCACCTTTACGCGGATGCTCAAAATCTGCCGAACGCACCGGGCCGTTACGCTCGATAAACGCCATTAATTCACCGATTTCCTGCGCGTGTTCTTCCATCCATGCGGCACGATATTTCCAGCCCATCTTTTCGGGGCTCAGCATACGGTGGCGAAAAAGCGGGAAATCGCTGCGCGGCAGAAAACAGGCTTCGTGCGCCCAGTACTCCATCAACTCACCGCGCGCCAGCGCCTCATCCAGCCAGCGGCCCGGGTAGTTACCAAGACGGCTAAAAAGCACCAGATACGGGCTGCGCGCCACGATATTGATGGTATCGATTTGCAGGAGAGACATGCGGGTGATGGCAGCAAGAATATCGGCAGGGCGTGCGCGGCGAACCGGCTTTTTCAGCAACCCCTGCGCGGCAAGATGCAGGTGGCGCGCCGCGCGCAAAGAAAGATGCACTCCAGACATATCCGCTCCCGTCCGCTATGGCTGGCGCACCTGCTTAACGCACCAGCGTGAGAATGTCCTTCAGTAATTGATCGGCTTGCGGCTGCGCAAGCGTCGCGTCGACTGGCAGATACCACCAGTTATCATGGGCGAAGGCGCGACATTTCACCGCGTCTTTTTCCGTCATCAGCAGGCTCTGGCCTTCGCTGAGCAACGCCAGCACGTCGGCTTCGCGTAGCGCCTGATGATCGGCGAGGCTCACCGTTTTGACGGGCGTCAGGCCACATTTTTCAAGCGTGGCAAAGAAGCGCGGCGGATGACCGATACCCGCCATCGCCACGACATTGTTAAGCGTATTGACCGGCCGCTTTTCGCCACTTCGCAAGTTAACTGCAAGCCCAGGATTCAACTGCATGGCGATTTCACCAGAACGCGCTTCTCCACCATTGGTAATAACCGCGTCAACCTGCTTAAGCCTGGATGCGCGCTCACGCATCGGGCCTGCCGGGAGCCACCAGCCATTGCCGAAACGGCGCACGCCATCAACCACCACGATTTCTTTATCGCGCGCCAGCGCGTAGTGCTGAAGACCATCATCGGTAATGATGATCTGTGGAGTGGCATGACCCATCAACGCCTGTACCGCTTCTGCACGATTTGCAGATACCGCAACAGGCGCGCCGGTACGCTGGTAAATCAGCACCGGCTCGTCCCCGGCCTCAGCGGGCGTGGTGGCGTCGTTAAGCACTAACGGATAGTGCGCTGCTTTTCCACCGTAACCACGCGACACTACGCCTGCGCGTATACCCCGCTGCTGCAGTTGCTCGACCAGCCAGACCACGACCGGCGTTTTACCGTTGCCGCCTGCGGTAAGATTCCCCACCACGACCACCGGCACCGGCGCGCGCCAGGCCTTACGTAAGCCCAGCTGATAGCTCAGGCGAATAGCGCCGCTAATGAGGCCATACAGCCAGGAGAGCGGCAGCAGGAGCACCCATAACAGCGAACAGCCAGACCAGATGCGTTCAATCATTGCCCGAACTGCATTTTATGAAGCTGCGCATAAACGCCATGCTGTTCCAGAAGCTCGGTATGGTTCCCGCGCTCCACGATGCGTCCGTCTTCGATAACCACGATTTCGTCCGCCTGCTCGATAGTCGAAAGACGATGTGCGATAACCAGCGAGGTGCGGTTCTTTTGCAGTTCATCCAGCGCGGCCTGAATAGCACGTTCTGATTCAGTATCCAGCGCAGATGTTGCTTCATCGAGGATAAGGATCGGGCTGTCTCGCAGCAGCGCGCGGGCAATCGCGATACGCTGACGCTGACCACCGGAAAGCAGAACGCCGTTTTCGCCGATGACCGTATCCAGACCGTTATCCATCTTATTGATGAAATCCATCGCATAAGCCATACGGGCGGCATTCTCAATGGCTTCACGGCTGTAAACATCGGTGCGCGCGTAAGCAATGTTATTCGCGATGGTGTCATTAAAGAGATGCACGTTCTGCGATACCAGCGCAACCTGATTACGCAACGACGATAGCGTGTAGTCGCGCAGGTCGTGACCATCCATCAGGATTTCGCCGCTGTCGATGTCATAAAAACGCGTGATGAGGCTTGCGAGTGTCGATTTACCAGAGCCTGAACGCCCTACCAGCGCGACCGTCTTCCCGGCAGGGATAGACAGGTTGATATCACGCAGTGCCGGAATTTCACGTCCCGGGTAGGTAAAGGTGACATTGCGGAATTCGAGATTCCCCTGCGCACGTTCGATGACACGAGTGCCTTCGTCTTTTTCCTGCTCGCTATCGAGAATAGCGAACAGCGTCTGACAGGCTGCCATCCCGCGCTGGAACTGAGCGTTCACGTTAGTCAGCGATTTCAGCGGGCGCATCAGGGCAATCATGGACGAGAACACAACCGTGATGGTACCTGCCGTCAGGGTTTCCATGACGCTCGGGAAGCTTGCCGCATAGAGCACAAACGCCAGCGCCAGGGACGCTATCAGCTGAATAATCGGATCAGAAATTGACGAGGCCGAGACCATTTTCATGCCCTGCAGACGCATCTTGTTGCTGACCTTAGCAAAACGCTCGCCTTCAACCTGCTGGCCACCGAAAATCAGCACTTCTTTATGGCCTTTAAGCATCTGCTCCGCGCTGGTCGTCACCTGCCCCATGGTGTTCTGCATGTTTTTACTGATGCTACGAAAGCGTTTCGACACGACACGAATCGCCAGTGACACAATCGGTGCCAGTACGATAAGGATCAGCGAAAGCTGCCAGCTGTAGTAGAACATCATGATGAACAGACCAATGATTGACGCCCCTTCACGCACGACGGTAATCAGCGCGCTGGATGAAGAAGACGCCACCTGCTCAGAATCGTAGGTGATGCGGGAGAGCAAGGTACCGGTAGATTGTTTATCAAAGAAAGAGACAGGCATGCCCATCATATGATTAAACAAACGGCGGCGCATCGTCATGACGACTTTCCCGGAAACCCAGGAGATGCAATAACTGGAAACATAGCTGGTGATACCGCGCAGGATCATCAGCCCAATGACCACCAGTGGCATCCATAGCAGCACTGAGCGATCGGTTTTACCGAAACCATCATCCAGTAATGGTTTAAGTAGCGATAGCATATAGGTATCGCTGGCTGCGTTGAGTATTAACGCTACCCCAGCCACAATCAGACCCGTTTTAAAGGGCGCTATCACCGGCCAGAGTCGGCGGAAGGTCTGCCACGTGGAGAGATCTTTATCGTTATGCATTCAAAAAACCAGCTTTCGTTGAAATAGCCGCATATTCTACCTGTATTCAGCAGGTGAGCCAAACCACTCATGATACCAGCGGGGTGAAATCTGTTCTCTTAACCCCTCGATTTTCCATTGCCCTGATGAAAAAGAGACTGAAAGCTGCCCGGCATGTGCCGTATCAAACCACTGATAACGGTGCTGCTGATAGCGTTTCACCACTTTTGCTGAAGGTAACCGCCAGGCGTTATATCGTGATGCCGACGCCAGCGCCGCTTTGCCATTAACTACCGATAACAGCGTAGGCGTCGATGAAGTACGGCTGCCGTGGTGAGGCACCTGAAGAATATCCGCCTGCAACGGTTGCCACTGGTTTTTGAGCATAGCCAACTCTGCGGAAGCTTCAATATCGCCTGTTAGCAGGATGCTGTGCTCGCCGTCATCCACTTTAACGACACAGGAGCGGTTATTGCCTCGCTCCTGATACCCTTCAGGAGGCCAGTGAACCGTAAACACCAGCCCCTGCCAGCGCCAGTGCGCGCCTTTGGCACAGGGGATATGACCAGCCCAGTGGAGCGAACTGCGTATCCACATCGTCGGCCACGTACTGGTAAGGCTCTCCAGTCCGCCACGGTGATCCAGATGCTCATGGCTGATGATGACGCCCTCAGGCTTGAGATGATGCCACCGTAGCCAGGGAATAATGATTTGCTGCGCGCTGTCGCCGCCCGGCCAGGCGTTGCCGCTGTCATAGAGTATCGCTCTGCCGTGGCGCTCAATGACGATGGCAAGCCCATGTCCGATATCCAGCATGTGCAGCCGCCAGACATCATCTGCCGTTTTTTGCCAGAAGGACCATGTCAACAGCCCCAGTGAGATACCACACGTGGCGGGCGAAATGCGGTGCCAGCCCACTCTCAACGCAATGATAATCAGCCACGGGGCGAGTGTTATCCACTGATAGCGCTGGTCAAGGCTTAGCCATCCGGGGGGAAGCTCTCGCAACAGCCAGAAAAGCAACGCGAGCGATCTATCGGCCAGCAAACCCGCGTAATGTTCCAGCCATGCCAGATGCGCCAGATCCAGCACCATGCTCAACAGCACCAGTGGAACAACGACGAAAGTAATGCCCGGCACCGCAATTAGATTTGCCAGTAGCGATGTCAGGCTGAGTCCGTGGAACAACAGCAACTGAAGTGGCAGCAGAAGGAGCGTCATACCACATTGCAGATGCAGCAAGCTTTTTAACGGTCGCCATTTCCCTTCCGCGCGCAGCGGCACCCACTGATACCAGAAAATCAGCGCTGCCACGGCAAAGGCCGAGAGCCAGAGGCTTTCCGATAATATCGACACAGGATCAAAAAACAGGATGGCCGCGACGCAGCACATCCATACCTGCCAGGGCGTCCATTGCCTGCCGCAAAGCCGCAGCGCGCACCACGCGGACAGAGCGATAAGCGTTCTGATGGCAGGCGGATTACTCCCGCTAAGCCAGGTATAGAGCGCCGCCGCAATAAGCATCGCCAGCAAAGGAAACCGGTAGCCTAAACGACGCGCAGGCAGTAATAGTTGCAGTAAGCGCGCCAGCGCCCATCCAAGCGTCCCCGCAAAGCCGATGTGCAACCCTGAGATAGCCATCAAATGCGCGGTGCCGGTTTCACGAAGCAAGCGTTTGACATCATCCGTCAATGCCATGCGTTCGCCGAAACCGAGCGCCAGTATCACTGGCTGCCAGTTAAAAGCCGCCATATGGTGACTGAAAGAAGCCAGATAACGAGCCCGAAAGCTGCAGCTATCTTCAAGGAGTTGCGCAGATACAACACGCCCTGTCATCGGTAAATGTTGCGACAAGGCATAACGCTGGCTGTCAAAACCGCCCTCGTTGAGCTGCCCGTGAACTGGCCGCAGGCGCAACGTCATCAACCAGCGCTGACCGGCGCAGGCCTTTTTCGGTAAATAGCTGTCTCGCAGTACCACGCCAGGCGCAGGAAACCACCGCTTGCCGTCTGCCCGGTAAATTTTAATATGATGTTCCGTCGCGCCATCAGTCCCGGTAATAACGGCTTCAACCTGGTGCGTTTTTGTCGTTAACAAATCATATGGCAGCGTAACCTGTCGGGCAGCGAGCAGCCCCCAACAAAAGAAAAGCAGCGTCAGCGCCAGAAACCGCACAGCGGAATGTCGCAAAAACAGCATTAACGTCGATGCAATTGTGATGACGGCTATCTGCGCGACAGTCGGTAGCGAAGGTAAGAACAGCAGTGGCGACAGACCAGCCATAACGCACAGGCTCAACGCGGGCAGTGAGATCACAGACTCCTCCTTGTTGCCCCGGAGTGTGCGGCCTAAAAGGAGTGTTGTCAGGCTGTAACTGGCGGATTTACGAGATGTGCAGAGAAAAATTTATGGTATTGCAGATGTTGCAGGCAATGCGTCGAGAAAGCTCGCAAAGTCATGTGACGGGCACAAAAAACGGCACCCGTAAGTACCGTTTTCTGCTAGGTTAAGCGATAAACCTTAACCGTAAATATTGGCGCGGTCGCGTAGTTCTTTGCCCGGTTTAAAGTGCGGAACGTATTTACCTTCCAGCTCGACTTTATCACCTGTTTTGGGGTTACGCCCGGTGCGTGGTGCGCGATAGTGTAAGGAGAAACTGCCGAAACCCCGGATTTCAATACGCTCGCCCTGGGCAAGGGTAGAGGCCATATGTTCCAGCATCTCTTTAACCGCATCTTCCACCGCTTTCGCCGGGATATGGGAGTGCTGGCTTGCAAGTCTTTCGATTAATTCTGACTTGGTCATGTTTCCTCCGGTTTCCATTCAGGAAAATTGTCTTACAGCTATCATCGAACAAGGGCGGCCAAAGCCGCCCTTAGTGTCTGATTACAGGCCGGAACCTGTAATCTGTCAAGGCAATTACTCGCCTTTAGCTGCTTTGAATGCTTCAGCCATTGCGTTAGAGAAGTTGCCTTCTTCCTGTTTGTTGTTAACAGAAGCGATTGCATCTTTCTCGTCAGCTTCGTCTTTCGCACGAACAGACAGGCTCACAACGCGGTTCTTACGATCAACGCCGGTGAATTTAGCTTCAACGTCATCACCAACGCTCAGAACCAGAGTCGCGTCTTCTACGCGGTCACGGGAAGCTTCAGAAGCGCGCAGGTAGCCTTCAACGCCGTCTGCTAATTCAACTGTAGCACCTTTCGCGTCAACTGCGGTTACTTTACCAGTAACGATTGCACCTTTCTTGTTCAGTGCAACGTAGTTGTTGAACGGATCTTCTGCGAGCTGTTTAACGCCCAGAGAGATACGCTCACGCTCTGCGTCAACCTGCAGTACAACGGCAGCGATTTCGTCGCCTTTTTTGTACTCGCGAACGGCTTCTTCGCCAGCCACGTTCCAGGAGATGTCAGACAGGTGAACCAGACCGTCGATGCCGCCGTCCAGGCCGATGAAGATACCGAAGTCAGTGATAGACTTGATTTTACCTTCAACGCGATCGCCTTTGTTGTGGGTCTCAGCGAACTGCTGCCACGGGTTGGCTTTGCACTGTTTCAGGCCCAGGGAGATACGACGACGTTCTTCGTCGATATCCAGAACCATCACTTCTACCACGTCACCAACGTTAACGACTTTGGACGGGTGGATGTTTTTGTTGGTCCAGTCCATTTCGGAAACGTGTACCAGGCCTTCAACGCCTTCTTCGATTTCAACGAAGCAGCCGTAGTCGGTCAGGTTGGTTACGCGACCAGTCAGGCGGGTGCCTTCCGGGTAACGTTTAGCGATAGCAACCCACGGATCTTCGCCCAGCTGTTTCAGGCCCAGGGAGACACGGGTACGCTCGCGGTCGAACTTCAGCACTTTAACAGTGATTTCGTCGCCCACGTTCACGATTTCGCTCGGATGCTTAACGCGTTTCCAGGCCATATCAGTGATGTGCAGCAGGCCGTCTACGCCGCCCAGATCAACGAATGCACCGTAGTCAGTGAGGTTCTTAACGATACCTTTAACTTCCATGCCTTCCTGCAGGTTTTCCAGCAGCTGATCGCGCTCTGCGCTGTTCTCGGATTCGATAACGGCACGACGAGAAACAACAACGTTGTTGCGCTTCTGATCCAGCTTGATTACTTTGAATTCAAGCTCTTTGCCTTCGAGGTGCAGGGTGTCACGAACCGGACGCACGTCTACCAGGGAACCCGGCAGGAACGCACGAATACCGTTCAGCTCAACAGTGAAGCCGCCCTTGACTTTGCCATTGATAACACCAGTAACGGTTGCAGCTTCTTCGTAAGCTTTTTCCAGCATCAGCCACGCTTCGTGACGTTTAGCTTTCTCACGAGACAGCAGGGTTTCACCGAAACCGTCTTCTACTGCATCCAGAGCAACGTCAACTTCGTCACCAACCTGGATTTCAATTTCGCCCTGGGCGTTTTTGAACTGCTCTGCCGGAATGGCGGACTCAGATTTCAGACCGGCGTCAACCAGTACTACGTCTTTGTCGATAGCAACAACAACGCCACGAACGATAGAACCCGGGCGGGTTTCGATTTCTTTCAGGGATTCTTCAAAGAGTTGAGCAAAAGATTCAGTCATGTTTAATCTTCAGGTTTTAAATTAACGTCCACCTGGCATCATGCTGGGTGGGGTTGTTTCACATACCCGCTGTCACTCCATTGCAACGGGGGTACTGCAAATTCGGTCGCGTTACTTCGCGAGCGCCAGTTTTTCACGGGCGTATTCAAGCGCCTTTTCGATAACCTCTTCGATGCTAAGGCTGGTGGAATCCAGCACCAGAGCATCGTGCGCGGGCACTAACGGCGCTACTGGCCGGTTACGATCGCGGTCATCGCGCTCTTTTATCTCGGCCAAAAGGCGTTCAAAGTTAACACTAAAGCCCTTTTCCTGCAACTGTAGCATACGGCGATGAGCACGTTCCTCGGAGGAAGCATCAAGGAAAATTTTCACTGGCGCATCAGGGAAAACCACCGTTCCCATGTCGCGCCCGTCGGCAATCAGGCCGGGTGCTTCACGAAATGCGCGCTGACGGCGCAGCAGTGCTTCGCGCACACGCGGGAACGCGGCAATCTGCGAGGCGGCGTTGGCCACGTCCTGCGTGCGGATCTCGGCACTGACGTCTTCACCTTCCAGAATGACCTCCAGCTCGCCCTGCTGCGCGACGAAGCGCACATCCAGATGCGCAGCCAGCGGAACGAGCGCCTCTTCGGAAGCGACATCAACATGATGATGCAGGGCGGCCAGCGCGAGAACCCGATAGATGGCGCCGGAATCCAGCAAATGCCATTGCAGGGTTTCAGCCATCGCTTTACAGAGCGTGCCTTTCCCTGCGCCGCTTGGGCCATCGATTGTGATTACCGGGACGGATGCCGTCATCTTTTTCTCCTTCAATAACAAATGGCAGGCCTGCAACGTGAACGCGGCGCATTATACGCTTCATCACCGCAGACTGTTATCTTTCCGGCAAAATATCGCCGCCATTGTGGCTGAGTGTAGAAGAAGTGGGCGCAGATGCCCGGAACGGCGCGCTGCCGTTCCGGAAAAACTACGTATTTAAGCAGAGTGGCTGATACGCGCGAGCTGCGCGAAATAATTCGGGAAGGTTTTCGCGGTGCATTTCGGGTCGAGAATCGTAACCGGCGTGTCGGAAAGCGCCACCAGCGAGAAACACATCGCCATGCGATGATCGTTATAGGTGCCGATATCCGCAAACTGTAACTGCGCAGGCGGCGTAACGGTAATGAAGTCATGCCCCTCTTCAACCGTAGCGCCGACTTTGCGCAGCTCGGTGGCCATCGCCGCCAGGCGGTCTGTTTCCTTCACACGCCAGTTATAGATATTACGAAGCGTGGTGGTGCCTTTAGCAAACAACGCGGTAGTGGCGATGGTCATCGCCGCGTCGGGAATATGGTTCATATCCATATCAATCGCGTTCAGCTCACCGCGGGTGCAGCTGATGAAATCGTCGCCCCAGGTGATGTGTGCGCCCATTTTTTCCAGCACGTCAGCAAAGCGAATATCGCCCTGCACACTATTGCGCCCAATACCGGTGACTTTGACAGTGCCGCCTTTAATGGCTGCCGCCGCGAGGAAATAAGACGCGGAAGACGCATCGCCTTCTACCAGATAATGTCCTGGCGACTGGTACTGCTGGCCGCCCTGAATGACAAAACGCTGGTAGTTTTGGTTTTCCACCTCAACCCCAAAGGTTTTCATCAGGTGCAGCGTGATATCAATGTAGGGCTTTGATACCAGCTCGCCTTTAATGTCGATAGCGGTGTTGCCCGGTGCCAGCGGAGCGGCCATTAACAGCGCGGTCAGGAACTGGCTTGAAACGCTGCCGTCAACGGTTACGTTGCCACCGGTGAATCCGCCTTTCAGATGCAGCGGCGGATAGTTTTCCTGCTCCAGATACGTGACATCTGCGCCGCCCTGACGCAGCGCGTCGACCAGATGTCCAATCGGGCGCTCTTTCATGCGCGGCTCGCCAGTCAGCACCACATTATTAGTGCCAAGGCACAGCGCCGCTGCCAGCGGACGCATTGCGGTTCCGGCGTTACCTAAAAACAGTTCCAGCTCCACGAGCGTATTGAACGGCCCGCCCTGCCCCTGAATTTCACAGCGGGTGCGATCGTCTGAAAGCGAATAATGAACGCCAAGCGCGTTGAGCGCGTTCAGCATATGGCGCACGTCGTCGCTATCCAGGAGGTTGGTGAGCGTCGTAGTGCCTTTTGCCAGTGCGGCGAGCAGCAGCGCCCGGTTGGAAACGCTCTTGGAGCCAGGAAGATTAATGGTGCCATCCACACGCGCGATGGGTTGTAAGGTCAGGGATTCCTGCATGGAAAAAGTCTCAATAAAACAGAATAAAAACCCCGCGGCCAGCCGCGGGGCGAATCATAACGGAAGGATTAACCGTGACGGCGTTCGAAATCCACCATGAAGTCGGTCAGGGCTTTTACCCCTTCGAGCGGCATCGCGTTATAAATAGAGGCACGCATGCCGCCGACCACGCGGTGGCCTTTCAGCGCGTGCAGGCCCGCAGCAAAGGACTCTTCAAGGAACAGCTTATCCAGACTGCTGTCGGCGAGCTGGAACGGTACGTTCATGCGTGAACGGTTAGCCGTTGCAACATCGTTGCGATAGAAATCACTGTTATCAATCACGCCGTAGAGCAGATCGGCTTTTTGCTGGTTGATCTTGTCCATCGCCGCCACGCCGCCGTTGGTTTTGAGCCATTTAAACACCAGGCCCGCGAGATACCAGGCAAACGTCGGCGGCGTGTTGAACATGGAGTCGTTTTCGCTCAGCACGCTGTAATCCAGCACCGACGGGCAAGAGACATGCGCCTTGCCAAGCAGATCCTCACGCACAATGACCAGCGTCAGGCCCGCCGGGCCAATGTTTTTCTGCGCGCCCGCGTAGATGACGCCGTAACGGCTGACATCAATCGGATGAGAAAGAATGGTGGAGGAGAAATCGGCGGTAACGATAGCGTCGCCAAAATCAGGCGTATCGTTAATCGCGATGCCGTCGATGGTTTCATTCGGGCAGTAGTGGACGTAAGCGGCATCCGCCGAGAGCTGCCATTCGCTCATCGGCTTAATGGCGCGTTTGCCATCAACGGTGATTTTCGCGTCAATCACATTCGGCGTCAGGTATTTTTTGGCTTCTTTAACCGCGCTTGCCGCCCAGTAGCCGCCATCAACATAATCGGCAGTCGTTTTGTTGCCGAGCAGATTCAGCGGAAGCGCGGAGAATTGCCCGCGTCCGCCGCCGTGGCAGAATAACACTTTGTAATTTGAGGGGATCTCCAGCAGATCGCGAAAATCCTGTTCCGCCTGTTCCGCCACCTGAATAAACTCTTTGCTGCGGTGGCTGATTTCCATCACAGAGGTGCCTAACCCCTGCCAGTCACGCAACTCTTCCTGAGCCACTCGTAACACATCCGCCGGCAGCATCGCCGGGCCAGAACTAAAATTGTAGACCTGAGCCATTTCCCCTCACCACGCTAAAAGCAATAAGTTTTTCCTGTGGCTATCGGTTTTATCATTCCGTTGACAGGGCTGCAACGGCTAATCCTGGCGCCAGGGGGAATGTGCGCCAAATCACACAACACAATCCGCCAGCACAGCGCCCGCTGACGGTGGAATTTGCTGTCAGGTTACGCGGGTCGCGGTGCTTGCCTTCACCCATATATGGTTTTTGCAGCGCGGACAGGACGGTTTCACACCGGCATCAAACGTCACCACTTCGCTACAGCGGATACAGGCGTAATCGCCGGTTTCAGGGATATGTTCAAAACGCTCGCTGCAATACTCCGGCAGAATCGACAGTCCCGGTCGTACCAGTTTGTCGGGATAGTAATAAACGCTGATTTGACCATTAGCCTCAAGGATAGCGAGTCGCACCTGCCCCAGATGCTCCACGCCTTTGGTACGCAGCTCCATAAAAAACTCAAATTCGGTCATGTTCTCCCGGTTGAGCTTTTCCCAGGCCAGCTCGCCGTCTTCAATAATGATGCGCGGTTTGCCCTCCAGTAGATCCTCAAGCTTTTCGCTACAGGACATCAGCCACATCACCAGACGATAGAGCACGCCGAGCGTAACAAACACTACCAGCACGGGCAGCAGCGGCACGTCGTCATAAAACGCCACGTCCCCCGCCGCTGATCCGAGCGTCAGAATGATTAGTACTTCAAAGAGCGACATCTGACGTACGCCACGTCGCCCGGTAATTTTGAGAAACAGAAACACCAGGATAAAGGTGTAAAGGCTGCGCAGCGCGACTTCACCCAGAAATTCTAATGGAAACTTGTCAAGCGCCATCCGTTGCAAATCGAAAGCTTTCATATTTTTCTTACGCCATAACAGGGAGTTATCTTGATTAAGGATAGTCGTAAGATTTATTTTTGCCGCATCGGGCGGGACGATGGCGCAGAAGGGCTAAAATCCGTATCATTGCGCGCTTTGCGTACGATAAAAGTGGATCCCATGACTCAAACCTTCATCCCCGGCAAAGATGCCGCTCTGGAAGACTCCATCGCTCGCTTCCAGCAGAAACTCACCGATCTGGGCTTTAACATCGAAGAAGCCTCCTGGCTAAACCCGGTGCCGAACGTCTGGTCTGTGCATATTCGCGACAAAGAGTGCGCGCTGTGCTTTACCAACGGTAAAGGTGCTACCAAAAAAGCTGCGCTGGCTTCCGCGCTGGGCGAATACTTTGAGCGTCTGTCCACCAACTATTTCTTCGCCGATTTCTGGCTGGGCGATACGATCGCAAACGGCCCGTTCGTGCACTATCCGAACGAAAAATGGTTTCCGATCCCGCAAAGCGATGAACTGCCGGAAGGCATTCTTGATGCCCGCCTGCGCGCGTTTTACGATCCGGAGAACGAACTGACCGCCAGTATGCTGGTTGACCTGCAGTCTGGTAATGAAGAGCGCGGCATCTGCGCCCTGCCGTTCACCCGCCAGTCAGATGAACAGACCGTTTACATTCCGATGAACATCGTCGGCAACCTGTATGTATCCAATGGCATGTCCGCGGGCAATACCCGCAACGAAGCCCGTGTTCAGGGGCTGTCTGAAGTGTTTGAGCGTCATATCAAGAATCGCATTATTGCCGAAAGCATCAGCCTGCCGGAGATCCCGCAGGAGGTGCTGGCGCGCTATCCTGGCGTGGTCGAAGCTATCAATACACTTGAAGCGGAAGGCTTTCCGATTTTCGCTTACGACGGCTCTCTCGGCGGAAAATATCCGGTTATCTGCGTTGTACTGTTTAACCCGGCCAACGGCACCTGCTTTGCCTCCTTCGGCGCGCATCCCGATTTCGGTGTGGCGCTGGAGCGTACCGTCACCGAGCTGCTGCAGGGCCGCGGCCTGAAAGATCTCGACGTGTTTACGCCACCGACGTTCGATGATGAAGAAGTGGCCGAACATGCGAACCTTGAGACGCACTTCATCGACTCCAGCGGTCTTATCTCCTGGGATATGTTCAAGCAGGACGCGGATTATCCGTTTGTAGACTGGAGCTTCGCCGGTACGACGGAAGAAGAGTTCGCTACCCTGATGGCGATTTTTAAGGCTGAAGATAAAGAAGTCTACATCGCCGATTACGAGCATCTGGGCGTTTACGCCTGCCGTATCATTGTGCCGGGCATGTCTGACATCTATCCGGCAGAAGATCTGCTGCTCGCGAATAACAATATGGGTAGCCATCTGCGCGAAACGCTGCTGGCGCTGCCGGGCAGCGAGTGGGAGAAAGAAGATTATCTGAACCTGATCGCTCAACTGGACGAAGAAGGCCATGACGACTTCACTCGCGTGCGCGAACTGCTGGGCCTGGCAACGGGTAAAGACAACGGCTGGTATACCCTGCGCATCGGCGAGCTGAAAGCGATGCTGGCGCTGGCTGGCGGCGATCTGGATCAGGCGCTGATCTGGACCGAGTGGACCATGGAATTTAACGCATCGGTATTCAGCGCCGGGCGCGCCAATTATTATCGTTGCCTGCAGACGCTTCTGCTGCTGGCGCAGGAAGAGGAACGCGAGCCGCTACAGTACCTGAATGCCTTCGTTCGTATGTATGGCGCAGATGCGGTGGAAGCCGCGAGCGCGGCTATCAGCGGCGAAGCGCCCTTCTATGGCCTGCAGCCCGTCGACGGCGATCTGAAAGCTTTCCCGGCGCATCAGTCGCTGCTGGCTGCCTATGAAAAACTTCAACGGGCTAAAGCCAGGTTTTGGCAAGGAAATTGATATAACGCATATCAATTGACCTGCTTCACACTTATGTTTAGCAAATATGACGGGGCACGTTTACGGCCCCGTTTTTATTTGTCTGGTTAAAAGTTTGAATGTAAATATCAAGTTAATTACTGGTGAATATTAAATATATCCGCCCGGCTTGATTGTTACCTTTTTTAGCCAATAATTCATAATGATTAACACTTTATGAGGAGAGGCAAACCGCTTTTTTTCAACACTTTTAATAATATTTAAAATTTATTTTTTATTGGATAATCATAAAGTTAAGCTGAAATTGCGTAAAAAACAGACGCCTTTCAGTCCTGCAAACCTGGCGAGATATGATCCATATCAACTTTTACTGCATCATGCTTTGTTAGTATCAACTCGCCGAATAAATAAAGAGAGAGTTAGTGTGAAAGCTGACAACCCTTTTGACTCCTTACTCCCTGCTGCGATGGCGAAAGTTGCCGAGGAAGCGGGCGTTTATAAAGCCACGAAACATCCGTTAAAGACGTTTTATCTGGCAATTACGGCTGGCGTATTTATTTCCATTGCGTTTGTTTTCTATATCACCGCCACCACCGGCGCTGCCGCGATGCCTTTTGGCATTACCAAACTGATTGGCGGTATCTGTTTCTCACTCGGTCTGATTCTTTGCGTCATTTGCGGCGCCGATCTTTTTACTTCAACGGTGCTGATTGTGGTCGCTAAAGCCAGCGGGCGTATCACCTGGGGTCAGCTGACGCGCAACTGGGTCAATGTTTATATCGGCAACCTGATTGGCGCCCTGCTCTTTGTCTTACTGATGTGGCTTTCTGGCGAGTATATGACCGCCAACGGCGGCTGGGGGCTTAATGTCCTGCAAACGGCGTCGCATAAAGTTGAACACACGTTTATTGAGGCAGTTTGCCTTGGCATCCTGGCTAACCTGATGGTCTGTCTGGCCGTCTGGATGAGTTATTCAGGACGCAGCCTGATTGATAAGGCCTTTATTATGATTCTGCCGGTCGGCATGTTTGTGGCCAGCGGATTCGAACATAGCATCGCCAACATGTTTATGATCCCGATGGGGATAGTGATTCGTCACTTTGGCAGCCCGGAGTTCTGGAGCGCGATCCACGCTTCGCCAGACCAATTTTCTCATCTGACCGTGATGAATTTCATCGTCGATAACCTGATACCGGTAACGATTGGTAATATTATCGGTGGAGGGTTGCTTGTCGGATTGACGTACTGGGTCATTTACCTGCGTGGCGATGACCATCGCTGATAGTTGTTCCAGGCAGTAAATAAAAAATCCACTTAAGAAGGTAGGTGTTACATGTCCGAGCTTAATGAAAAGTTAGCCACAGCCTGGGAAGGTTTTGCGAAAGGCGACTGGCAGAATGAAGTCAACGTCCGCGACTTTATCCAGAAAAACTACACGCCATACGAGGGTGACGAGTCCTTCCTGGCTGGCGCAACTGAAGCCACCACTACCCTGTGGGACAAAGTTATGGAAGGCGTCAAACTGGAAAACCGCACTCATGCGCCAGTAGACTTCGACACTTCCGTGGCGTCCACCATCACTTCGCATGACGCAGGCTATATCAACAAGTCTCTTGAGAAAATTGTTGGTCTGCAGACTGAAGCTCCGCTGAAACGCGCCATTATCCCATTTGGCGGTATCAAAATGGTTGAAGGTTCCTGCAAAGCGTACAACCGCGAGCTGGATCCGCAACTGAAAAAAATCTTCACCGAATACCGTAAAACCCACAACCAGGGCGTATTCGACGTTTACACCAAAGACATCCTGAATTGCCGTAAATCCGGCGTGCTGACCGGTCTGCCGGATGCTTACGGCCGTGGCCGTATTATCGGTGACTACCGCCGCGTTGCGCTGTACGGTATCGACTTCCTGATGAAAGACAAATATGCACAGTTTGTCTCTCTGCAGCAAGACTTGGAAAATGGCGTAAACCTGGAAGCGACTATCCGTCTGCGTGAAGAAATTGCTGAACAGCACCGCGCGCTGGGCCAGATCAAAGAGATGGCAGCGAAATATGGCTGTGATATCTCCGGTCCGGCGACCAACGCTCAGGAAGCCGTGCAGTGGACTTACTTCGGCTACCTGGCTGCGGTGAAATCCCAGAACGGTGCCGCGATGTCCTTTGGCCGCGTCTCCACCTTCCTTGACGTGTACATCGAACGCGACCTGAAAGCAGGCAAACTCACCGAGCAGGAAGCCCAGGAACTGATCGACCACCTGGTGATGAAACTGCGTATGGTGCGCTTCCTGCGTACACCGGAATATGATGAGCTGTTCTCCGGCGACCCGATCTGGGCGACCGAATCCGTTGGTGGTATGGGCGTTGACGGCCGTACGCTGGTAACCAAAAACAGCTTCCGCTTCCTGAACACCCTCTACACCATGGGGCCGTCTCCGGAGCCGAACATCACGATTCTGTGGTCCGAAAAACTGCCGCTGAACTTCAAAAAATTCGCGGCGAAAGTTTCCATCGACACCTCTTCTCTGCAGTACGAGAACGATGACCTGATGCGTCCGGACTTCAACAACGACGACTACGCTATCGCATGCTGCGTAAGCCCGATGGTGGTTGGTAAGCAAATGCAGTTCTTCGGTGCTCGCGCTAACCTCGCGAAAACCATGCTGTACGCTATCAACGGCGGCGTTGATGAAAAACTGAAAATGCAGGTAGGCCCGAAATCTGAACCGATCAAAGGCGATCTGCTGAATTTCGACGAAGTTATGGAACGTATGGATCACTTCATGGACTGGCTGGCGAAACAGTACGTCACCGCCCTGAACATCATCCACTACATGCATGACAAATACAGCTACGAAGCTTCGCTGATGGCGCTGCACGATCGCGACGTTATCCGCACTATGGCGTGTGGTATCGCAGGTCTGTCTGTTGCGGCTGACTCCCTGTCTGCCATCAAATACGCGAAAGTTAAACCGATTCGCGATGAAGACGGTCTGGCTATCGACTTCGAAATCGAAGGCGAATACCCGCAGTTCGGTAACAACGACGCTCGCGTGGATGACCTGGCGGTTGACCTGGTTGAACGTTTCATGAAGAAAATTCAGAAACTGAAAACCTACCGCAACGCAATCCCGACCCAGTCCGTGCTGACCATTACCTCTAACGTGGTTTATGGTAAGAAAACCGGTAACACCCCGGATGGCCGCCGCGCTGGCGCACCGTTCGGCCCAGGTGCTAACCCGATGCACGGCCGTGACCAGAAAGGCGCTGTCGCTTCTCTGACCTCGGTTGCTAAACTGCCGTTCGCCTATGCGAAAGATGGTATCTCTTATACCTTCTCTATCGTGCCGAACGCGCTGGGTAAAGACGACGAAGTGCGCAAAACCAACCTGGCGGGCCTGATGGACGGTTACTTCCATCATGAAGCGTCTATCGAAGGCGGTCAGCACCTGAACGTGAACGTCATGAACCGCGAAATGCTGCTGGATGCGATGGAGCATCCTGAGAAATACCCGCAGCTGACCATTCGTGTGTCTGGTTACGCGGTGCGTTTCAACTCGCTGACGAAAGAACAGCAGCAGGACGTCATCACCCGTACTTTCACTCAGACAATGTAATACCCGCTCTGGCTGAAAATGCGTAAAATGAAGGCTCCACGTTTGTGGGGCCTTTCTTATAACCCACCCCGGTATGAGCCTTTTCTGCAAGGCGACTGACTATACTTCAGTTATCTCGCAAAAAAGACTCGACGCGGCACAGACCGCGCTCACCCGGCCCTGTTGCATCGGGCCTGAACTGGAGATAACACCGCAATGTCAGTTACTGGTCGCATTCACTCCTACGAATCCTGTGGCACCGTTGACGGACCAGGGATCCGCTTTATCACCTTCTTTCAGGGCTGCCTGATGCGTTGCCTCTATTGCCACAACCGCGACACCTGGGACACACACGGCGGCAAAGAGATAACGGTTGAAGAACTGATGAAAGAGGTGGTGACCTACCGGCATTTCATGAACGCGTCCGGTGGCGGCGTCACGGCATCCGGCGGCGAGGCGATACTGCAGGCGGAATTCGTCCGCGACTGGTTCCGCGCCTGTAAGAAAGAAGGCATTCATACCTGTCTTGATACCAACGGTTTCGTACGTCGCTACGATCCGGTTATCGATGAACTGCTGGAAGTGACCGATCTGGTGATGCTCGATCTCAAGCAGATGAACGATGAAATCCACCAGAATCTGGTCGGCGTCTCTAATCACCGCACGCTGGAGTTCGCCAAATATATTTCAGCCAAAGGCATCAAAACCTGGATCCGCTATGTCGTCGTTCCTGGCTGGTCTGATGATGATGATTCCGCACATCGCCTGGGCGAATTTACCCGCGATATGGGCAACGTCGAGAAAATCGAACTGCTGCCCTACCACGAGCTGGGTAAGCATAAATGGGTGGCGATGGGCGAAGAGTATAAGCTTGACGGCGTGAAACCACCGAAAAAGGAAACGATGGAGCGCGTCAAAGGGATTCTTGAGCAGTACGGCCACAAAGTGATGTACTAAAAACAACGCCCGCATCATGCGGGCGTTTTGTTATCAGGCGTGTGCCACCGGCGTAGGATGATGCCCGGCTTTGCGCATCAGCATCATCAGATAAACAAACGATACGCTGGCAATCATCACAAACAGTAAGCTGTCTGAATAGCTCTGCATCAGCATGGCGGTAAAAGTCGGCCCTAACAGACTGCCGATGGTATAGCTCAGCAGCAGCGCCTGATTCATCGCCACCAGTTGGTGATGCTCAACCTTTTCACACGCCCAGGCCATCGCAACCGGGTAAAGCGTAAAACCGGCGGCACCAAGAACAAACAGCGCTGGTGCCATCGCAGCCTGCGCCAGCATCGCCATGCAGCCCACTATCACGACAAATACCTGCACACGCAACACCAGCAGACGCCCGAAACGGTCAGCCAGTTTACCGATAGGCCACTGGCCAATAATCCCGGCGCTCACCATCACCGCCATCCAGAAGCCGATCCCGGAGTCGCTCACGCCCTGATGGTTAAGGTACAGCGGCATCAGACCATACAGCGAGCCCAGCACAATACCGGAGATAATGCAGCCGTTAACGCCGAGACGCGCCTGACGCAGCTTAAACATTGGCCAGACGTGCGTTTTTTCCTGATGCTCGCTGCTGCTGTTCACGATACGGGTAAAGAGCAGTGGCAGAATGGCCGCCATCACCATGCCTGTGACCCACGGCAGGACGCTCATCAGGTCGGTCGGCAGCTTGCTGACCATCAGTTGTCCGGCGACCGTGCCCAGATAATAAACCATCATATACGCCGCCAGCAGACGCCCGCGGTTACGTGCCGTGCCGCTGCACATCAGCGCGCTTTCCACGACCACCCAAATCATCGCGCAGCCGACACCCGCGATAAAACGCCACGCAAGCCAGCTCCAGAAACCGAGCGTCATACCGAGCCCGGCACAGCCAGCAGCAAAAATCAGCGAGGCGAGATAGTAGCTGCGGTTAAATCCATAACGCTTGATAAGCGCGCCGGTAATCAGCGTGCCCAGCAGGTTGCCGGTAAAATAAGACGAGCCGACCATACCAACCTGCCAGGTCGGCAAATTGTCATGGGCCAGCCACAGCGGTACGAGCGTATTTAACACCGCTATCGCCAGGGTCAACAGCAGCAGGCCACAGAGCAAAAGCAGCACTGGCCGGGTATAGATAGACATGGATAAAACCGTGAGGAAGGTAAGAATTCGTGCGCATCATGCCACCAGCAACGCCAAAGTCAATCTGCCAGAAATCGCCTTTAATGGTCGAAACAGGCTGTCGATGAACAGTGTTCATTTATCCGTTACGGTACTGATGATTTTCGTCTGGCATAATTCATTAAAAATAATAAGTTAGCTGAATAATGCCGGGGGGATATCGATGAAAAAATTTATCAATAATTCTTATAAAAGAGGCGGGTCTAAAAATGAAAAAAGCGCCCGCAGGCGCTTTTAAAAGAATGGGCGATTCACCTTAGCCGATGAATTCAAGACCTTTCATATACGGACGCAGCACTTCAGGAATTTCGATGCGGCCATCCGCCTGCTGATAGTTCTCCAGCACAGCGACCAGCGTACGTCCAACCGCCAGACCAGAACCGTTCAGGGTGTGAACCAGGCGGGTCTTTTTATCAGACTTGCTGCGGCAGCGTGCCTGCATGCGACGCGCCTGGAAATCCCACATATTGGAGCAGGAAGAGATTTCGCGGTACGTATCCTGCGCCGGAAGCCAGACTTCCAGGTCATAGGTTTTACGCGCGCCGAAGCCCATATCGCCAGAGCACAGCAGCACTTTACGGTACGGAAGACCGAGCAGTTGCAGCACTTTCTCCGCGTGGCCGGTCATTTCTTCCAGCGCCTGCATGGAATCTTCCGGACGTACAACCTGCACCATTTCCACTTTATCGAACTGGTGCATACGAATAAGACCACGGGTATCGCGGCCGTAAGAACCCGCTTCAGAGCGGAAGCACGGCGTATGCGCGGTCATTTTGATCGGCAGCGACTCTTCGTCGATGATCTCATCGCGCACGAGGTTCGTCAGCGGCACTTCTGCGGTCGGGATCAGCGCATAGTTGCTACTGTCGGCTTCTTCTTCCAGCGGACGCGTGTGGAACAGATCGCCTGCGAATTTCGGCAATTGGCCCGTACCGTAGAGCGTGTCGTGGTTCACCAGATACGGCACATAGTTTTCGCTATAGCCATGCTCTTCGGTATGCAGATCCAGCATAAACTGCGACAGCGCGCGGTGCAGGCGGGCAATCTGCCCTTTCATAACCACAAAACGTGAGCCGGTCAGCTTCACGGCGCTCGCAAAATCCAGACCGCCCAGCGTTTCACCCAGCGTCACGTGATCGCGGATTTCGAAATCGAATTTACGCGGCGTGCCCCAACGGCTCACTTCTACGTTTTCGCTGTCATCTTTACCCAGCGGCACTTCATCATCCGGCAGGTTAGGCAGGGTCAGCGCGATATCGCGGATTTCCGCAAGCAGCGCATCCAGCTCATTTTTCGCCGCATCAAGCTCTTCGCCGAGTTTGTTCACTTCCAGACGAAGCGGCTCAATATCCTCCCCACGCGCTTTCGCCTGGCCGATGGATTTCGATCGCGAGTTACGTTCAGCCTGCAGATTTTCAGTTTTTACCTGCAGAACTTTACGACGCTCTTCAAGAGCGACCAGCTTATCTACATCCAGCTTAAAGCCCCGGCGTGCCAGTTTTTCTGCGACTGCGTCTGGCTCGGTACGCAGCAGATTGGGATCGAGCATGCTTATCCTGTGCTTATCGAAAAAAGAAAAGGGAAAGGCGACCGCAGCCTGCGGTCGCACTGATATTCAACGATTAACCTTACCGCAACGATCGCGTTAGCGGTAGCGTTTTGTGGGGCTTTTCTGATCCTGCTCAGCAAGCCAGGCTAGCTTTTCGCCAATCTTGCCTTCAAGACCTCTGTTGGTGGGATGATAGTAGCGCGTTTGTGCCATTTCGGCGGGGAAATAGTCTTCGCCAGCGGCATAGGCGTTGGGCTCATCATGCGCATAACGATACTCCTTCCCGTAGCCCATCTCTTTCATAAGCTTCGTCGGGGCGTTACGCAGATGTTCCGGCACATCGTAATCCGGGCGCTCACGGGCATCTTTCAGCGCCGCCTTGAAAGCGGTATAAACCGCGTTGCTCTTCGGCGCGCAGGCAAGATAGACAATCGCCTGCGCAATCGCCCTTTCGCCTTCTGCAGGACCGACGCGCGTAAAGCAGTCCCACGCGGAAATCGCCACCTGCATGGCGCGCGGATCGGCGTTACCGACATCTTCAGAGGCGATGGCCAGACAGCGCCGCGCGACATACAGCGGATCGCCGCCCGCGCTGATAATACGCGCATACCAGTAGAGTGCTGCATCGGGCGCTGAGCCGCGCACTGATTTATGCAGCGCGGAGATCAGATCGTAAAAACGGTCGCCTTTATTATCAAAGCGAGCGCTGCGCTCACCGGCGATTTCCGTCAGCAGTTCGGGCCTGAGCACCCGTTTGCCGTTGTCGTCGGTGGGTGCCATATCGGCCATCATTTCCAGCGTATTTAGCGCGCGGCGCGCGTCACCGTTGACCAGCTCGGCAATCGCGAGGCGGGTTTCATCCGGTAAGACGATATCCTGTCCGCCGTAGCCGCGCTCACGGTCGGTCATCGCCTGGGTCAATACCTGTTCGATGTCCTCCACCGTCAGCGATTTCAGGAGATAGACACGCGCGCGTGAAAGCAGCGCGGAATTCAACTCAAACGACGGGTTTTCCGTTGTCGCGCCAATAAACGTAATGGTGCCGTCTTCGATATGCGGCAGGAAAGCGTCCTGCTGGCTTTTGTTAAAGCGATGCACTTCGTCAACGAACAAAATCGTGCGGCGGCCCGCGTTGCGATTCTGGCGGGCGCGCTCGATAGCCTCACGGATCTCTTTCACGCCGGATGTCACCGCCGAAATACGCTCCACATCAGCGTTCGCATAGCGGCCAATCACTTCGGCCAGTGTCGTTTTACCAGTGCCAGGCGGCCCCCAAAGGATCATCGAGTGGAGATGCCCGGCTTCGATGGCGCGGGGGAGTGGCTTACCGGGCGCCAGCAGATGCTGCTGCCCGATGTACTGCGCCAGATTTTCTGGCCGCATACGCGCGGCCAGTGGCTGAAAGGTATTATCGGAAAAATCGAGCGAAAGATTGCCCACCCGGACCTCGGCTTACTTATTACGCTGGTCATCCACCGTTACGCCCTGCGGCGGCGTAAAGGTAAATTTGCTCATATCCACAGCGCCATTCTGCTGAGATTTCAGCTGATAGCTGCTGCGCTGGTCGTCCTGTTCGACGGCGCTGAACTGATTGATGGTGCCGTCGCGGCTCACGTTAATGGTGAACTGCTTCAGGTTGCCGCTGGCTGATTTTGGCGTCAGCACAAAATCATCGCCGTTTTGCTTAATATTGTATTGCTGCCAGTCACTGCTCTGGTTACGCGCAATCAGCATAAACGGCGTATTGCTGGTCGCGTCTTTCAGCCAGGTCGCGCTCGCCTGTTCAACAAACGGGTTATAGAACCACAGCGTTTTGCCATCGGAGATCAGCACGCTTTCATCCGGCTGGGTCATATGCCAGTTGAAAAGATTCGGACGTTTGACCCACAGATCGCCCTGACCTTCCTGAACGGCGGCACCGCTGCCATCGGTCACTTTCTGGGTGAAGCTGGCGTGGAAGCTGCTGACTTTATCAAGGCGGCTTTTCAAATCGCCTGCGGCATCCGCCCAGACGGACGATACGGCAAACGCGGAAAGCAAAGCACAGGTAACGGCGATTTTTTTCATTGTTATCCCTCAGAATACGACCGACCCCAGTACGGGATCGCTTACTGTCCCTAACTGTAGCCATAAGGCTGACATTTTCGACAGAAGAAAAACCTGATTTTTTGGTAATTTACCCATCTTTTCAGAATCGTGATGAGCGTGAAGCCCTGCGCGCACGGTCACATACCGCACGCGCAGGGAAAAGAACGGTTACTCAAACGGCGGCGGTGCCAGCACTTCGCGGTTGCCGTTATGGCCCTGCTCGCTGACGATGCCCTGCATTTCCATCTGTTCGATAATGCGCGCCGCGCGGTTGTAGCCGATGCGAAATTGACGCTGTACGCCGGAAATCGACGCTTTACGTTTTTCCACCACAAACGAGACGGCCTGATCGAACAGCGGATCCAGCTCTTCGCCGCCGTCGAAGCCGCCGCCACCGCCCTCGCTTTCGCTATCGGAAGTGATGCCGTCGACATACTGTGGACGCCCGCGCGCTTTCCAGTCCTGCACGACGGCATGAACTTCTTCATCACGCACGAAGGCACCGTGAACGCGAACCGGCATGGAGGAGTTCGGGCCGGAGTAGAGCATATCCCCCATCCCCAACAGCGATTCCGCGCCGCCCTGATCGAGAATGGTGCGGGAGTCGATTTTGCTGGACACGGTAAACGCGATACGCGTCGGAATGTTGGCTTTAATCAGACCGGTGATGACATCCACGGAAGGACGCTGCGTCGCCAGCACCAGGTGGATACCCGCCGCACGCGCCTTCTGCGCGAGACGCGCAATCAGCTCTTCGACTTTTTTACCGACCGTCATCATCAGATCGGCAAATTCATCCACCAGCACCACGATATACGGCAGTTTTTCCAGCACCGGATGGGTGGCATCCATGCTGTCACCTGGTTTCCAGTACGGATCCGGGATCGGGCGGCCCATGCGTTTCGCTTCGGCGATCTTCTCGTTATAACCGGCAAGATTACGCACGCCGAGCGCCGACATGAGCTTGTAACGGCGCTCCATTTCATTCACGCTCCAGCGCAGCGCGTTGGCGGCGTCTTTCATGTCGGTGACCACTTCGGTCAGAAGATGTGGAATGCCTTCATATACTGACAGTTCCAGCATTTTCGGGTCGATCATGATAAAGCGCACATCTTCCGGCGTCGCTTTGTAGAGCATGCTCAGGATCATGGCGTTAACGCCCACCGACTTACCGGAACCGGTGGTACCCGCCACCAGCAGGTGCGGCATTTTCGCAAGATCGGCCACGACCGGCTCACCAGCGATATCTTTCCCCAGCACCACGCTCAGCGGTGAAGGATTCTCGCGGAATTTCGCGCAGTCCAGCACTTCGCGCAGGTAGACGGTCTGACGTTTTTTGTTTGGCAGCTCAAGGCCGACATACGGCTTACCGGGGATCACTTCCACCACGCGCACCGCAACGGTGGAGAGCGAACGCGCCAGGTCGCGCGACAGGTTAGAAATACGCGCAGCCTTAACGCCCGGTGCCAGATTCAGCTCGAAGCGGGTAATAACCGGGCCTGGCGAGTAGTTCACCACATCCGCTTTAATGCGGAAATCGGCGAGACGCGCCTCCACCAGACGCGCCATTTGCTCCAGAGCAAAGGTATCCACCGGCTCCACTTCCGCTGGCGGCGACGTCAGCAGATCCAGCGACGGCAGCGGCGTAGACGGCTTATGCTTCGGCAGCTCTTCGCCATTACGCATCAGCAGCGGATGGATCAGGCTGTCACGCGGCGGCGTTGCCGGTGCCGCTGGCTGTTGAGGCTGCACAGGCGCAACCGGAGGCTGAGCCTGATAGCCCTGAGCGGGCGCGGAAGGCGCCTGATAACCCTGAGTCGGTACCACAGACTGTGGTTGCATCTGAGGCTGATGCGTGGCAGCAGGTTGGGCATAGCCCTGCGGTGCCTGAGGCTGCGGCACATAACCTTGCGGCTGCACGTAGCTTTGCGCGGGCGCTGCGGGCTGCGCAACGTGCGTGTGTGGCTGTTGCGCCGGCTGAGAATGTTGCTGCGGTTGATGTGCGGGGCGATACGGCTCAGGCTCGACAGGCTCTGGCATAAACAGCGGCTCGCTCGGGCCGTCATTAACCAGTGCTTTCATCGGCGAAAGCGCAATGTCATCAGGCATAAACGGCGCAGCGCCAGACGGTTGCGGCGCAGAATAGCGCTGCTGCTGAGACGCGGCAAACTGACGTGCCAGCTCAGCCTGTTCAGCGGCTTCTTCCTCTTCCGGGCTCATCTCTGCCTGATACGTTTCGCCGTAACGCTGCTGCTGGGACGCGGCAAACTGGCGCGCCAGCTCGTCCTGATACATCGCATCGGCTTCTTCTTCAGAAACGCCCTGCTGCTGTTGCGCCATACGACGCTCCGCTTCTTCACGGGCGCGCTCTTCGGCCATTCGCTGGGAAGGCAGTTTGATGCCATAAGAGGCAAGCTCACGACGCGTCGGCACACGAACGCGGTTCGGGCGCGGCAGCTGCGGGCCAATGCCCTCTTTCACCTGCGGACGCGGTGCTTCGCTGGCCGCCGGGGTAAAGGCGAGGCCGGCGGTTTGCGCTGCTGCAGACGTTGCCTGCGATGCAGCCTGAGCAGCCGCCGCAGCGACAGTCGCCTGTGCGGCTACGTTCAGGCCAGACGCGGCGGTACCAGCGGTATCAGAAACCGATGCTGAAGGCGCGGCAGGCGCGGGGTCTGGTGCGCGGACTGGCTCTGGTTTACGGGTAAGCTCTTCCGGCTCAGGAATCGGCTGATACCACGCGGCCAGTTGTTCGCGTTCACGAGCGCGCTGGGCTTCCACTTCTTCGAAATGATAGAGCGGCGGACGCGCGGGTTTGACCTCTTCCGGCGGTGCAACGGGCTCTGGCTCGTGCACCGGCGCAGTTTCATGAGCCGGGGCATACGGGTCTGGCGCAGCGTAAGGCGTTTGCGATGCCGGCGCATAAGGCTCCTGCGCAGGTACATAAGGCTCTGGCGCGTACTGGCCACCCTGCGGCTGTGCATAAGGATCATGCGGTGGTTGCTGATATGCCTGCGTAGGAGAGGGCTGCGCCTGATACGGCTGCGGCTGATGAGGCTGTTGCGCAGGTTGATAAGCAGGCGTTACCGGCGCGCTGTGCTGCGCGGGTTGCCAGTACTCTTCTTCCTGTACTGGGGGTTGTGCGACAGGTGGCTGTGACGGCGCATAGTAATCCGGCTCCGGGGCAATCCCCGGATGCGATTGCGGCGCAGAAGGCGCGGAATGCCATTCAATTTCAGGCGCGACGTCCGGTGCCTGAACGCTTACCGCTTCAGACGGCATTGCCGTTTGCGCAGATGCCCAGACCGGCGCAACCGGTGTGGCAGCCGCTGCAACGGCGGCCGGGTCGGCAATCGAATGGCCATTCAGCAGCGGGTCGTTTTCATCATAAAACGCGTCCGGCTCGGTCACTTTATGGCCGGAGAACAGCACATCGTCGGCATCAGCCGGCGTGCCGCGCACACTGTATTGTACCTCGTCGGCGTCATCCATCCGCTTGCCCGAAAAGAGCGCGGCGTCGGTTTTACGGGCGACAGGGTTGCTGAATTTGTCTGCCAGCCGCTGACGGCGGGCTAAAGCGCCACGAAGAATACGCGCGCGACGGGATTCTCCTTTCGCTGGCTTCAGCTCACGCTCATCCTCTTCATATTCGTCGTGCTCTTCATCGTCTTCGTAATCGTCTTCATCCTGCCAGGTGTCGTCACGGCGGGTACGGTTGCTGGCGAACGTCAGTACGGTAAGCACGGCGCTGCCGATTTTCTCTGCGATGCTGACCCAGGACCAGCCGGTAAAGAGCGTCAGCCCTGCTGCCCAGACGCAGAGCAGCGCGATGGTGCCGCCGCTGCTGTTGAGCATCGGCTGAAGCGCGGTGCTGAGCAGGCTGCCAATCACGCCGCCGGAGGCGAAATACCAGATATCGTCGGCGTTAATCGCCGCCAGTCCGCAGGAAGTCAGGATGAGCGCCAGTACGCCTATCAAGCGCAGCGCCACGGCGAAATAGTCGATGTAATCTTCGTTGCCGCGCTGACGCCAGGCAAACCAGCAGCCGCCCACCATGATCACAGGAATGGTGTAGGCCATCACGCCGAAAATAAAGAACAGCGTGTCCGCAAGCCACGCGCCAGGCGCGCCGCCCAGATTATGGATAGGCTCATGCCAGGCCGTTTGTGACCAGCTCGGATCGGAAGGATTAAAGCTTAACAGGGCGGCCATCAGCCAGACGGCAAACAGCACCACAAGGATCAGCAGCGCCTCGAGCAGTCGTCGCCCGCTGCTTAATTTAGTGAGTGTGACTTCTTTGTCTTCGGTGTATTCCTGGCTCAAGACAGGCTCTCCAGGTCCATGAGGTAAAACGGACAGCAGTGGCGAGAAACCCCGCCACTGCTGCTGTATGGATTAACAGGAGTGTAATCAAACTACGCCCGGTTTGCACCTGTTCTGTGTTAGCGGGTTTTAATGACCAGACGATTACTCTGCTTCACTTCTTCCATGACGACGTAAGTACGGGTGTCGTTCACGCCCGGCAGACGTAGCAGGGTCTCGCCCAACAGCTTACGGTACGCGGACATATCCGGCACACGGGTTTTCAACAGGTAGTCGAAATCGCCCGAAACCAGATGGCACTCCTGAATTTCTTCCAGCTTTTGTACAGCAGCATTGAACTGCTCAAACACATCCGGCGCGCCACGATTCAGAGTAATCTCAACAAATACCAGAAGTGAGGCATCCAGATAATGCGGGTTTAGCAGAGCCGTATAGCCCTGAATAAAACCCTGTCGTTCCAGGCGACGAACGCGCTCTAAGCACGGCGTCGGTGAAAGACCCACTCTTTTTGAAAGCTCGACGTTAGAAATGCGCCCATCCTTTTGCAGCTCATTAAGAATGTTACGATCGATACGGTCGAGATCTTTGCCAGGGCGCTTCTTGCTATCTACCATTATTATTGTCTCTCTGTATTCCTTCCCTACACCTGCCATTACCCGTTGCACTTCACTGTTCAGGGCGTCAGTTAGAAGACCGTTGCCCACTGGCAGCTATCGACATTACGTATGGCGTCTGTCCACGCCATGCGTGAATTTCAATAGCCCGGAAATTGGCACAAGCTTGCGCCAGAATGCGCGGCAACCAAAGCCAACCCTTTTTTCTTCCTCGAATGTTTTCGCAAAAGCGCAGGGGATTGTCAAAGCAAAACATCGATTTTTAGTAGAACGTGCCAGAGACTGGTTGCGAGCGGCGATTATTCCTCATTTTACTGCCTTATATGCCGCGCTTTTTAATCAGTAAAAATAATGACGCTATCGGCCGCAGCTATTGCATGAATCGTTAACAAAATTGCCACACTCTTTTTTTAGCCCCGTAAATTCCCTACAATCCAGCCCATTGTCTGCCAACAACAATGAGGATCTCATGGGCACGGCTAAACACAGTAAGCTGTTAATTCTTGGCTCCGGCCCGGCGGGATACACCGCTGCGGTCTACGCGGCGCGCGCCAACCTGAAGCCGGTTCTGATTACCGGGATGGAAAAAGGCGGTCAGTTGACCACCACCACTGAAGTGGAGAACTGGCCGGGCGACCCGCACGATCTGACCGGTCCGCTGTTGATGGAACGCATGCACGAGCATGCCGCGAAGTTTGAAACAGAAATTCTTTTCGACCATATCAACAAGGTCGATCTGCAAAACCGTCCGTTCCGTCTTATCGGCGACAGCGGCGAATACACCTGTGACGCGCTTATCATCGCCACCGGCGCCTCCGCGCGTTATCTGGGCCTGCCGTCTGAAGAAGCCTATAAAGGCCGCGGCGTCTCCGCCTGCGCCACCTGTGACGGGTTCTTCTACCGCAACCAGAAAGTCGCAGTTATCGGCGGCGGCAATACTGCGGTTGAAGAAGCGCTGTATCTGGCGAATATCGCCTCTGAAGTACACCTGATCCACCGCCGCGATACTTTCCGCGCCGAGAAAATCCTGGTGAAACGCCTGATGGATAAAGTGGAAAGCGGCAACATCGTGCTGCACACCCACCGCACGCTGGAAGAAGTGACCGGCGACCAGATGGGCGTCAGCGGTCTGCGTCTGCGCGACACCGTAAACCCGGAAAACGTCGAGACGCTGGATGTCGCAGGCCTGTTCGTCGCGATCGGCCACAGCCCGAACACCGCGATTTTTGAAGGCCAGCTGGAGCTTGAGAACGGCTACATCAAAGTGCAGTCCGGTATCCACGGTAACGCAACCCAGACCAGCATTCCGGGCGTCTTCGCCGCAGGCGATGTGATGGATCATATTTACCGTCAGGCGATCACCTCCGCCGGCACCGGCTGTATGGCCGCGCTGGATGCCGAACGCTATCTTGACGGTCTTGCTGAAAAGCAGAGCTAATTCCGCACGTTAAACAAGGCGACGAATCAGTCGCCTTTCTTTTATCCCCGTTGTAACATTGCCTGCTCTCTCGCCTTGCGGCGAGCACTCTGGATTTTACTGCTCAGTGCATGCAATGAATAAAACCCGTCAACAAGAACTGACCCGCTGGCTTAAACAGCAAAGTGTTATCTCCCGCCGCTGGCTCAGCCTGTCGCGCCTGCTTGGCGTGGTGAGCGGTTTGCTTATCGTCGCGCAGGCCTGGCTGCTGGCCGATCTCCTTAACGATCTGATAATCAAAGGTATCCCTCGTGAGGCGCTGCTGCTGCCGTTTGTGCTGTTGATTCTGGTCTTTGTGCTGCGGGCCTGGGTGGTATGGCTGCGCGAAAAAGTCGGGTTTCACGCCGGGCAACATATCCGCGCCCGCATTCGCCAGCAGGTGATGAACCGCCTTCAGGAGGCCGGGCCTGCCTGGATCCAGGGGAAACCCGCCGGTAGCTGGGCGACGCTTATCCTTGAGCAGATTGACGATATGCACGATTTTTACGCCCGCTACCTGCCACAAATGGCGCTGGCGGCGAGCGTGCCGCTGCTGATTGTGCTCGCTATTTTTCCTTATAACTGGGCAGCGGCGCTGATCCTGCTTGGCACCGCGCCGCTGATCCCGCTGTTTATGGCGATGGTCGGCATGGGTGCCGCCGATGCCAACCGGCGTAATTTCCAGGCGCTGGCGCGCCTGAGCGGCAACTTCCTTGACCGCCTTCGCGGTATGGAAACCCTGCGTCTTTTCAACCGCGGCGCAGCGGAAACGCACAACATTCAGGCCGCCTCGCAGGATTTTCGCAAGCGCACCATGGAAGTATTGCGCCTCGCGTTCCTCTCCTCCGGCGTGCTGGAGTTTTTTACCTCGCTTTCCATTGCACTGGTGGCGGTCTATTTCGGCTTCTCTTATCTGGGCGAGCTGAATTTCGGCCATTACGGCACCGGCGTGACGCTGTTCGCCGGTTTCCTGGCGCTGATTCTGGCACCGGAATTTTTCCAGCCGCTGCGCGATCTCGGCACCTTTTATCATGCCAAAGCGCAAGCTGTCGGTGCGGCGGATAGCCTGAAAACGTTCCTTGAAACCCCGATTCAGCATGCTGAGAAAGGCACACTGGAGCTTCCCGGCTGCGAGCCGATTTCGCTTGAGGCACAGGGCCTGACCATTCTTTCGCCGCAAGGGAAACGTCTCGCCGGGCCGCTGAATTTCACGCTGCCCGCGGGCAAACGCGTGGCGCTGGTGGGGCAAAGCGGCGCGGGGAAAAGCTCGCTTTTAAACCTGCTGGCCGGGTTTCTGCCCTATGAAGGCTCGCTGCGCGTTAACGGTGTTGAACTGCGAGAGCTGGAGCCGGAAAGCTGGCGGCGTCAGTTGAGCTGGGTGGGACAAAACCCGCAGCTGCCTGCCGGAACGCTTAAAGAAAATGTTTTACTGGCCGATCCCGAGGCGAGCGACGCGCAGCTCCATGCGGCGCTGGATAAAGCCTGGGTGAGCGAATTCTTACCGCTGCTGGCGCAGGGCGTTGACACGCCGATTGGCGATCAGTCCTCCGGCCTCTCTGTGGGCCAGGCGCAGCGCGTGGCGGTTGCCCGTGCGCTGTTGACGCCGTGCCGTTTGCTGTTGCTGGATGAGCCTTCCGCAAGCCTCGATGCTGGTAGCGAGCGCCGCGTGATGCAGGCGCTGGAGACCGCGTCGCTGGCGCAGACCACGCTTATGGTCACACACCAGATTGATGATATCGCCGCCTGGGATGAAGTCTGGGTAATGCGCGACGGGCGCATCGTGGAGCGCGGCGACGTCGCCACGCTCAGCGAGGCCGATGGTTATTTCGCGGCGCTGCTGGCGCACCGTCAGGAGGAGATTTAAATGCGCGCGTTACTTCCCTATCTGGCGCTCTGCAAACGCCATAAATGGCTGCTGTCGCTCGGCGTCGTGCTGGCTATCGTGACGCTGCTCGCCAGCATCGGCCTGCTGACGCTCTCCGGCTGGTTCCTCTCCGCCTCCGCAGTCGTAGGCATGGCTGGCCTGTACAGCTTTAACTATATGCTGCCTGCCGCTGGCGTGCGCGGAGCGGCGATTATCCGCACCGCCGGGCGTTATTTCGAGCGTCTGGTGAGCCACGAAGGCACGTTCCGCGTGCTTGAACACTTGCGCGTCTATACCTTCAGCCGCCTGCTGCCGCTTTCTCCGTCCGGGCTCGCGCGTTTTCGTCAGGGCGAACTGTTGAATCGTCTGGTGGCGGATGTCGATACGCTGGATCACCTCTATTTGCGCGTGATTTCACCGCTCATCGGCGCGCTTGCGGTTATCGCGGTCGTGACGCTTGGCTTAAGCCTGTTGGATGTGACGCTGGCGCTGACGCTCGGCGGGATCATGCTGGCGACGCTGCTGCTGCTCCCTCCCCTCTTCTATCGTGCCGGTCGACCGGTGGGCGAAGCGCTGACGATGCTTCGCGCCAGCTATCGCCAGCAGCTGACCGGCTGGTTGCAGGGTCAGGCGGAACTGTCGATTTTCGGCGCGGCCGGGCGTTATCGCGAACAGCTGGATACAACCGAACAAGTCTGGCACGAGGCGCAGCGCCGCCAGGCCGGGCTGACAGCGCTTTCGCAGGCGATGATGACGCTGATTAGCGGCATGACGGTCGTACTGATCCTCTGGATGGCCGCAGGCGGCGTTGGTGGCAACAGCACGCCGGGTTCGCTTATCGCGCTGTTTGTCTTCTGCGCGCTGGCCGCCTTTGAAGCGCTCGCGCCAGTCGGCGGCGCGTTCCAGCATCTTGGTCAGGTTATCGCCTCCGCGCGTCGCGTGAGCGACGTCATTGATCAGCCTGCTGACATCACCTTTGCAGAGTCGGGCAAAGATGCGCCGCGTGAGGCCTCGCTGTCGCTGCGTAACGTGAGCTTCAGTTACCCGGGCCAGCCGCAGCCTGCGCTGCGCGATATTACGCTAGACGTCGCACCGGGCGAGCATATCGCGATTCTCGGGCGCACCGGCTGTGGTAAATCGACGCTGTTGCAGCTTATCACCCGCGCCTGGGACCCGACTTCCGGCGACGTGATGCTTGATGGCATCTCCATCACCGGTTACCGCGAAGCCGCGCTGCGCGCCACCATGAGCGTCGTGCCACAGCGTGTGCATCTCTTCAGCGCCACGCTTCGCGACAACCTCCTCCTCGCCGCACCGCAGGCCGATGACGCCGCACTCGGCGCAGTACTCGCTCGCGTGGGGCTTGAAAAACTGCTGGATGATGAGGGGCTGAACGCCTGGCTTGGCGAAGGCGGACGACAGCTCTCCGGCGGTGAGCTGCGCCGTCTCGGCATCGCCCGCGCGCTACTGCACGACGCGCCAATGCTCTTACTGGATGAACCGACGGAAGGGCTGGATGCCGAAACCGAGCGTCAGATACTCGCTCTGGTAAAAGAAGTCGCCGCACAAAAAACGCTGCTGATGGTGACCCACCGCCTGCAGGGGCTGACGGCGTTCGATCGCATCATTGTCATGGACAACGGGCAGATTACTGAGCAAGGTAGTCACAAGGAATTACTGGCGCAGCAGGGACGTTATTATCAGTTTCGTGCGCGTTCAGTACACTATCATTGATTGATATTTGACACTGTTGTCATGGAGCGCCGTTGTGATGCGTCTGGTGCAGCTTTCTCGTCATTCGATTGCTTTTCCCTCGCCTGAGGGGGCGTTACGTGAACCTAACGGCTTACTGGCATTAGGCGGGGATCTCAGCCCCGCTCGTCTGATGATGGCCTATCAGCAGGGCATTTTTCCGTGGTTCTCGCCGGGAGACCCGATCTTGTGGTGGTCCCCGGACCCCCGCGCGGTGATCTGGCCTGAGCGGCTACACATCAGCCGCAGCATGAAGCGCTTTCACCGCCGTTCGCCCTATCGCGTGACGCTGAATCACGCGTTTAACGCTGTGATCCAGGGCTGCGCCAGCGACCGTGACGACGGCACCTGGATAACCAACGATGTGGTGATCGCCTGGCAGCGCCTGCATGAACTGGGCCATGCGCACTCTGTTGAAGTCTGGCAGGACGATACGCTCGTGGGCGGCATGTATGGCGTGGCGCAGGGCGCACTGTTTTGCGGCGAATCGATGTTCAGCCGCCGTGAGAACGCCTCGAAAACCGCGTTGGTGGTGTTTTGCGACTACTTTGTCGCGCAGGGCGGCAGGCTGATTGATTGTCAGGTGCTCAACCCGCACACCGCGTCGCTGGGCGCGGTCGAAATCCCGCGCCGTGATTATTTACAACACCTGGCTGAGCTTCGCCCGTTGCCGCTCGAAAAACGCTGCTGGGTACCGCAAACTCTTTTTACGCCCGCAGGATAGCAGAATGTTTTCGGCACATTTTTTGTCAGGGTGTTATACTTACGCACGCAGAAAATGACTGCCATTACCCTGCCGCCGTTTTGGGACCCTCCGTTAACGCAACGCTTTGGATCTCACGCTCCCCGTTACGCTTGCGCTGCCCGCGCGGTTTTGTCGTGGGAGCGGGAAGGCGCAGCGGTACAACGGGCATTTCGCCCGCAAAACTTTACTTAATGGGTGAACTTGGGCATTATCTTGCCGGTTCAAACTATGGTAGTGATACCCCAGAGGATTAGATGGCCAAAGAAGACAATATTGAAATGCAGGGTACCGTTCTTGAAACGTTACCTAACACTATGTTCCGCGTAGAACTGGAAAACGGTCACGTGGTAACTGCCCATATCTCCGGTAAAATGCGCAAAAACTATATCCGCATTCTGACGGGCGACAAAGTGACTGTTGAGCTGACCCCGTACGACCTGAGCAAAGGCCGCATTGTCTTCCGTAGTCGCTAAGTTTGTACAGGCTTCTTAAGCGAAGCCAGGCCGCGCCGCCGTTTGCCGCGCCAGCCTGAAAAAAAGCGCCCTTTTGCGGCGCTTTTTTTATGCGTGTCTTGCCTGAAAAGGCGACAAAAAAACGCCGGATATCGCTATCTGGCGTTGTGTCTTATACGCGTATGGCGTTAGTGCGCGGCTTCAGGCTTATGCTTCTGCGCGCTCTGGAAGCTGTACGTCAGTTTATCGCCTTCTTTATCCAGCGCGACGGAGACCTGGCCACCATCCACCAGCGAACCAAAGAGCAGCTCGTTGGCCAGCGGTTTTTTCAGGTTGTCCTGAATCACGCGGGTCATCGGGCGTGCGCCCATCGCACGGTCGTAGCCTTTCTCCGCCAGCCAGTCACGCGCTTCCTGGCTAACTTCCAGGGAGACGCCTTTCTGGTCAAGCTGCGCCTGCAGTTCAACGATGAACTTGTCGACAACCTGATGAATCACCTCGGTAGAGAGATGGTTGAACCAGATAATGTTGTCGAGACGGTTACGGAACTCCGGCGTGAAGATCTTTTTGATCTCCTCCATCGCGTCGGTACTGTTGTCCTGACGGATAAGACCAATCGATTTACGCTCGGTTTCACGCACGCCCGCGTTGGTCGTCATCACCAGAATCACGTTGCGGAAATCGGCTTTGCGCCCGTTGTTATCGGTCAGCGTGCCGTTGTCCATTACCTGCAGCAGCAGGTTAAAGACATCCGGGTGCGCTTTTTCGATTTCATCGAGCAGCAGAACCGCATGCGGATGCTTAATGACCGCGTCAGTCAGCAGACCGCCCTGATCAAACCCAACGTAGCCCGGAGGAGCGCCAATCAGACGGCTGACAGTATGACGTTCCATATATTCGGACATATCAAAGCGCAGCAGTTCAATACCCAGCGCTTTGGACAACTGCACCGTCACCTCGGTTTTGCCGACGCCGGTCGGGCCTGCAAAGAGGAAAGAACCCACCGGTTTACGGTCATGCCCCAGCCCCGCGCGGCTCATTTTGATGGCTTCGGTTAAGGCCTCAATGGCTTTATCCTGACCAAACACCAGCATTTTCAGGCGATCGCCCAGATTTTTCAGCGTATCGCGATCGCTTTGCGACACACTTTTCTCCGGGATACGCGCGATGCGGGCCACCACGGTTTCGATATCCGCCACATTGACGGTTTTCTTACGCTTGCTGACCGGCATCAGACGCGCACGCGCGCCCGCTTCGTCGATGACGTCGATGGCTTTATCCGGCAGATGGCGGTCGTTAATATATTTCACCGCCAGCTCCACCGCCGCGCGTACCGCTTTCGCGGTGTAACGGACGTCGTGGTGCGCTTCATATTTCGGCTTCAGACCATTAATGATCTGTACGGTTTCCTCGACGCTCGGCTCGGTGATGTCGATTTTCTGGAAGCGACGCGCCAGCGCGCGGTCTTTTTCGAAAATGTTGCTGAACTCCTGATACGTGGTGGAGCCCATCACCCGGATTTTGCCGCTGGAGAGCAGCGGTTTAATCAGGTTTGCCGCATCGACCTGGCCGCCGGAAGCCGCGCCCGCGCCGATGATGGTATGGATTTCGTCGATAAACAGGATGCTGTTGTTATCCTGTTCCAGCTGTTTGAGCAGCGCCTTAAAGCGTTTTTCAAAATCGCCGCGGTATTTGGTGCCCGCCAGCAGCGAGCCGATATCCAGCGCGTAGATAGTGCAGTCGGCCATCACTTCCGGCACGTCGCCCTGCACGATACGCCAGGCGAGCCCTTCGGCAATCGCGGTTTTCCCGACGCCCGACTCGCCCACCAGCAGCGGGTTGTTTTTCCGGCGACGGCAGAGCACCTGAATCGCGCGCTCCAGCTCTTTATCGCGGCCAATCAGCGGATCGATGCCGCCAACGCGGGCAAGCTGATTGAGATTGGTGGTGAAGTTTTCCATACGCTCCTCCCCGCCTGCCTGCTCTTCGTTGACCGGATTGTCATTGCCCGGCGCCTGGCCCGGCTCGTCTTTACGGGTACCGTGGGAGATGAAATTCACCACATCAAGGCGACTGACTTCATGTTTACGCAACAGATAAGCCGCCTGAGACTCCTGTTCGCTGAAGATAGCCACTAAGACATTGGCGCCAGTCACTTCGCTACGGCCGGAGGACTGGACGTGGAACACGGCGCGCTGCAACACGCGCTGGAAGCTGAGCGTCGGCTGAGTGTCGCGCTCCTCTTCGCTCGCGGGCAGTACGGGTGTGGTTTGTTCAATGAAGGCTTCGAGTTCCTGACGCAGCGCCACCAGATCCACGGAGCAGGCTTCAAGCGCCTCCCGTGCCGATGGGTTACTGAGCAGAGCCAGTAACAGATGCTCGACGGTCATAAACTCATGTCGGTGCTCGCGCGCTCTGGCGAAAGCCATGTTTAAACTGAGTTCCAGTTCCTGGTTGAGCATAGGGCACCCCCTCAATAGTTTGCCTTAATCAGGCTTTTTCCAGCGTACACAACAACGGATGGTCGTTCTCCCTCGCATATTTGTTCACCAGCGCCACTTTGGTTTCCGCCACTTCCGCGGTGAAAACGCCACAGATGGCTTTCCCCTGATAGTGAACCGTGAGCATCAGTTGCGTTGCACGTTCTACATCATAAGAAAAGAACTTTTGTAGCACGTCAATAACAAATTCCATTGGCGTGTAATCGTCGTTCATTAATATAACTTTATACATAGATGGCGGCTTTAGCGCTTCGCGCAGGTCATCTTCCGCCAAATGGTCAAAATCCAGCCAACTTTTGTCTTTACTCATTGCCAGTCGTCATCATGGTTAAACAGTACAGCCAGCGTGTTTTCCGGCGCTCTGGTTGAGTGTAATACGCATCCTGAATCTACCCTAATGTTCAGCAAGCAACCAGCTATCACTGGTATTCGCGAGCTCTGTCACATTAATGAAAATAGCGTTAACTGCTTCAAAATTTTGACTCAATCCCACCTGCCAGACCCCGGTGAACGCTTGACGCACAGTGCGATTTCTCTAAATTGTACAAGCGTGAGTTGGCGAGGTTTTGAACAGCCCCCCTCACCCACCGGTTCAATCCATCTTACTCAATAAGACTTATGAAGGATGTCGAAGCATGGAGACGGGTACTGTTAAATGGTTCAATAACGCCAAAGGGTTTGGGTTCATCTGCCCTGAAGGCGGCGGCGAAGATATCTTTGCGCACTACTCTACAATCCAGATGGACGGCTACAGAACGCTGAAAGCCGGACAAGTCGTGAGGTTCGATGTGCATCAGGGTCCCAAAGGCAACCATGCCAGCGTCATTGTCCCTCTTGAAGCAGAAGCCGCATCCGCAGTTGCGTAACTCTTCTGTTTCATTGTGTACATCCTGCTCCTGAAATGCCAGTCCCGTGGACTGGCATTTTTATTTATTCACGGGCAAGTGCATCCACAGGATTGAGTCTGGCGGCGTTGCGGGCGGGCAGCCAGCCAAACAACACCCCCGTCGCGCTGGAGCATAAAAATGCGGTCAGCAGCGCCACGGGCGAAAAGCCAATCTCCCAGCCAGGTAAAATAAGCTGTAGCGCAAACGCGATCAGCAGTGAAAGGCCAATCCCAAGCGCGCCGCCCACCAGACAGACCAGCACCGCCTCAATCAAAAACTGCTGTAGCACATCGCTTTTGCGCGCGCCAACCGCCATACGAATGCCGATCTCCCTGGTGCGCTCGGTCACTGACACCAGCATGATATTCATCACCCCGATGCCGCCCACCACCAGCGAAATCACCGCTACCAATGTCAGAAACAGTTGAAGAGTACGTGTGGTCTTTTCGGCGGTTTTCAATACGCCGTCCATATTCCAGGTGAAAAAGTCTTTTTTACCGTGACGCAGCGTTAGCAGGCGCGTCAGTTGCTGTTCCGCCTCACTGCTGTCGTAGCCCTCTTTCACCCGCACGGTAATAGAGTTCAGCCACGACTGGCCCATAATCCGCCCGGACATCGTGCTGTAAGGCATCCATACCCGCAGAATTTTGCTGCTGCCGAACATCGACTGCTTCTCTTCCGCCACGCCAATGACGGTCGCGGGCATATTGCCGACCAGCACCACTTCGCCTACTACGTTTGCCTTATTCGGGAAAAGCTGGCGGCGCGCGTTACTGTCGATCACCACCACCTGCGCGCGGCCGCGCAGTTGTTCGTCGTTAAAGGTGTTGCCCTCGCTGAAGGTCATGCCGTAGACGTTGAAATATTGCCCGCTCACGCCGTTAGCGCTGGCGGCGACATCCACATTGCCATAGCGCAGGCGCAGGTTTTGCGACACCGTCGGCGTGGCGGAACTCACCCACGGCTGACGCTGTATCGCCTGCAGGTCGTCATACTGCAACGCCTGCTGGTATTGCGGATCGTCATCGCCAAAATCCTTACCAGGGTAAACATCAATCGTGTTCGTTCCGATGGAACGGATATCCTCCAGCACCATCTGTTTGGCGGCGTCGCCCACTACCACAATAGAGACCACCGACGCGATGCCGATGATAATCCCGAGCATCGTCAGCAGCGTGCGCATCTTGTTGGCAGCCATCGCAAGCCAGGCCATTGTCAGCGCCTCACGGAAGCTGTTAATAAACTGCCCGAACGCTGGCGCGTCCTGCGGTTGCGCAGGTAGCCGGGCTGCATCGCGTTTCCCGACCGGCGGCGGGTTGCTGATTATCTCCCCGTCGCGAATTTCAATAATGCGTTCCGCCTGCGCGGCGACGTCAGGATCGTGGGTCACGATAATCACCGTATGCCCGCGGTCGCGTAGCTGTTTCAGGGTGGCTATTACCTCTTCGCCGGAGTGGCTGTCGAGCGCGCCGGTCGGTTCGTCGGCAAGAATCACCTGTCCGCCATTCATCAGCGCGCGGGCGATACTCACGCGCTGCTGTTGACCGCCGGAAAGCTGCGAGGGCTGATACCCGACGCGCGCTTCAAGGCCCAGCCGCGCCAGTAATTCGCGCGCCCGCGCCTGACGCGCGGCGCGCCCGGTGCCGGCATAAATGGCGGGAACTTCGACATTCTGCGCGGCGGTCAGGTGTGAAAGCAGATGGTAGCGCTGGAAAATAAAGCCGAAATGCTCGCGCCGCAGGCGGGCAAGCGCGTCGTCATTAAGCGTTGCCACATCCACACCTGCGACCTTATAACTGCCGCTGCTGGGCTTATCGAGACAGCCGAGAATATTCATCAGCGTCGATTTACCGGAGCCGGACGCGCCAACAATCGCCACCATTTCACCGGCGTTAATGGTTAGCGTGACGCCTTTTAGCACCTCGACATCCGTTTCACCCGACGGATAGCTGCGGCGAATATCACGCAGCTCAAGCAGCGCCGTCATTGTTCGCTCCCGCTCGCGCGGCCAATCACTACTTCATCCCCCTCTTCGAGCCCTTTGACCACTTCCACCTGCGTGTCGTTACGGGCGCCGATGGTCACTTCGCGCTCGCGGGTCTCACCGTTACGCAGCAGCGTGACGTTATAGCGATTATCACCGACCGGCTCACCCAGCGCCGCCAGCGGAATGGTGAGTACATCGTCGACGCCGCCGAGCTGAATATGCACCTGCGCGGTCATATCGAGGCGCAGCACGCCCTGCGGGTTCGGCACTTCAAAACGCGCGTAGTAAAAAATGGCGTCGTTGATTTTCTCGGGTGTGGGAAGAATATCTTTAAGCCGCCCTTCGTAGCGGGTCAGCGGATCGCCAAGCACCGTAAACCAGGCTTTCAGCCCCGGTTTGAGATGAATCACGTCGGCTTCAGAGACCTGCGCTTTCACCAGCATCGTGCTGAGATCGGCAAGCGTGAGAATATTCGGTGCCTGCTGCGCGGCGATGACCGTCTGGCCCTGCAGCGTGGTTATCTGCGTCACCTCACCGGCAATCGGCGCGGTAATACGGGTGTAATCCAGGTTGGTTTTGGCCGTGCTGAGCGAGGCCTGATTACGCTTAATTTGCGCGTCGATCGTGCCAAGCTGCGCCTCTTTGACGGCAAGCTCGGTGGCCGCTGTATCGAGATCCTGGCGCGAAATGGCCTGCGTACGGGCGAGCTGCTGCTGGCGGGAGAGCGTAACGCGAGCGAGTTTCATCTCCGCCTCGGCCTGGCGGCGCTGGGCGCGCAGCTCCATCAGCGTCGCTTCCACTTCTTTGATCTGGTTTTCAGCCTGCTCAGGATCGATAACACCAAGCAGCTGATCTTTTTTCACTTTATCGCCGATATTGACCGACAGCGTTTTCAACTGGCCACTCACCTGCGCGCCGACATCGACTTTACGCAGCGCGTCGAGCTTACCGGTCGCAAGTACGCTCTGCTGCAGATCCCCTTTACGCACCAGCATGGTCTGATAACGGGGCAGCGGCGCGTTCAGTGTCTTCCACAGCCATACCGCGCCGATGATGATAACCAGAGCCAGCACCACGTAGCGCTTCTTAATCCTTCCCTTAAGCTTCATATCTTTCCTGACGTTTCGGACGAATAAACAGAGTGTGCTCTCCCATTCTAAACGCAATCTCAACCAAACCCTATGCAGCTCGTAAATAAACCACGGCGTTGATATTGCGTTGAGTGATGATTTGTTTCCATAACCTCAGACTTCATTACGAGACCAGGTTATGTCCGCACTTGCCGAAATTTCCATACAGCCGCCAGCCCATAGCGCCTGGCAACTCTTTCGCCTGCTTGCGACAGGCCAGAAAACGCCGGGGCTCGCATGGGAAAACCCCGCCTATCGGCGGAAATTCATGCTGCGCTCGCTGGCAACGCCCTTCGCCACCCGACGCTGGCTTTCAGTGCTCGCCCGTCAGCCGATGCTTGACGCCTTGCTGCATGCCCAGCCGGGCCTGCCGTGCCGTCTGCACAGGCCCTGGCTGTCGGTCAATGTGTCGCGAAAAGCGGCGCTGGCCGCGCTGGAATATCATTACCAGCATATCGAGCGTCTTTTGCCCGACACGCTGATGCAAGGGCACCTGACGCGACAGGGCAGCACGCTTGCCACGCTTAGCGGAAAAAACGACGCGCAGTATCGTCTCGACCTTGCCGCCATCGCCGACCTCGACAAAGAAGGCGAAACGACGGTGATTTTCCGTGACGCTAACGGCGTCGTACTGGCCGAAATGACCTTTACGCTTTGCGAAGTCGACGGCCAATCTGCACTGTTTATTGGCGGCTTACAGGGTGCCAAAGCCTGGGTTGAACACGATCAGATCCAGCTGGCGACCAAAGCCTGCCACGGTCTGTTTCCTAAACGCCTGCTGCTTGAGGCGGTCTGCCTGCTGGCGCAGCACTTTGGTGTAAGCCAGATACTCGCGGTCAGTAACGAGACACATATCTACCGCAGCTGGCGCTATGCGAAGAAGAAAAAGGATAAACTGCACGCCGATTATGACAGCTTCTGGGAATCGCTCGGCGGTGAAAAGGACGCCCGGGGGCTTTACCACATGCCGTTGCAGATAACCCGTAAATCGCTTGAGGAGATAGCCAGCAAAAAACGCGCGGAATATCGTCGTCGTTATGAGTTGCTGGAGAATATGACGGCGCAAATCGCCGCGCGGTTTAACGAGCGGTAATCGGCGGGCGGGTGCGCGCGTTTACCTGCCCTACAAATCATCGCCAACCGCTGGCGGGTACGCTTCGCTTACCCGCCCTACCAGATGTACTTATTGCCAAAAAGCTAATCCGCGCGACCGCGGGCGAGCCACAGCACGCGCGAGAACATTTTGCGCAGCAGCGGTGGCACCGCATCCATCCCGCGACGGGCGGCCTCCATCGCCACTTCAATCGCCAGATCGGGTTTCGACGAGCGGTGAATGGCTTTAACAATCACCCGCCGCATATTCATATGCACCGTTTCCGGCACCTGCGCGACGCGGTAAAACACGGCGTCAAACCCTTCGCGATACATAAAATGTTCCATATCCGGCGCGGGAAGCTCGGTCAGATGCTGACGCACCTGTTCGCCGTCGTTATTCACGATGCTTTTTACCGTCGCAGAATATTTGCGCCCGGCATCGTCGCCATCCACCAGTACATGCCACTCAATGCCCATACGGCGGGCAAATTTGATAAGTGGTTTTAAGCCCGACTGGGCGAACTCAATAACTTTGATGCCTTCAGCCTCGAAGTGGTAACCGCACTGGCGCGCCAGCTCGTTCATCATCCAGACTTCCGTTTCCCCTTCCACCAGCAGCCAGCAGCGCGCGAACAGCGCTGATGGCCGGTTAAAGCGGATATGAAACGCGATGCGGCGGCTATCTTCGGCATTCATGCCGCCAGGCCCCAGCCGCCACGCCGCCACCTTGCCCGACGCACGCACCAGCCGGCAGACATGCTCAACCGGTGTCATCGACAGCAGCTCGCCGGAGTTGGTGGTGGTGAGCTTTTGCAGCGGCAGCAGGTTCAGCAACTGCCAGGCCACGGAGAGCATAATGGGGTGTAGCCGTGTTTCAGGATCTTCCACCAGCAGCAGCGGCCGGGCGTATTTATCGAGCCGCACGTTGCCTTTCGCCTGCAACAACGTGGCGAACAGCCCTAGCAGGATAACCCGGTAAGCCCGCCCGCCAGGTTTATCAATCATGCGGTTGATGATGTCGAGATAACGCCAGCTGCGCTGTTCGTCGTGTGAATGACGACGCATCAGGCGATAGCGCGGGCCTGCGGTGCCCTGCTCGGAAAAGTAGTGCTCCAGCAGTTGCACCATCGCCGACAGCCCCTGGCGAATCTGTTCATCCGTGAGGTTTTGCGGGCGGGAGACCAGCTCGCGTGTGAGAAATTCCAACTCGCGCGCCGTCACTTCCACCTGGGGCGTATGGGCAATGGTGTTGTCGTGCAGACGGCGCATAAAACGGGCGTCACGCAACCGCAGTACCGGATTCAGACGGATAAGCTGCCGCGCCAGCGCATCGATATCGTCCAGCGCGAGCGGTTCACCCTCGGCGTTAAGAAAGCTACGCAGCGTGAGCACGCTGTTATCGTCGTTAAGCTCGCCTTCCAGCCGGTAGAAAATCCGCTCAAAGCCATCGCCGCCCGGCGTCATTAATGGGCGTAAACCGCGAAAACGGCGGCGCTGAAAATCCCCCGGCTCGGTTTCGCGAAAAATAAGAATGACATGCAGATGTCGTTCGCGTCCGTGAATATCTCCCGGTGGAAACCAGAAGTCATTGCGCGTAAAGGAGTAGAGCGTTTCACCGGGATTCAGCAGCAGCGTCAGCGCATCCAGCAGGCTTGATTTCCCCCACGCGTTTTCGCCAATCAGCACATTATTATGTTCAAGCGTTAACGATAAGCGGTTAATTCCACGAAACCCGGCGATTTCCACGCGTTCAAGAAACATCTCTCCTCCGGCTGCATCTGCATGGCTGCGTGTCGGCAGTATAGCTATTCAATCAGTGCCTTAACAGAGAAAGACGGGGCGTAAACGCCACATTGCGAGGCGTCTCGAAATAATAAAAGCGTGATAATCAAGCCGGTAATAAATAGCTTTCATCATGCGCTAACGCAATGAAATACGGCTAATAACCGCCGCTTTACTCGCCTGGATGAATTCTGTAGGGTGTGGCGGCACGCTTATTCCCGCACTTACGTTATCTCAGGGACCGCTCACCTCATGTTGTCAGGACTGTTAATTATCTTAGTGCCGCTGATTCTCGGCTACCTTATTCCCCTGCGTAAAGCAGGCGCGCTGCGGCTTATCAATCAGCTGTTAAGCTGGCTTGTGTACATTATTCTGTTCTTTATGGGCATCAGCCTGGCCTTTCTCGATAATCTGTCGGCGAATCTGCTGGCGATCCTGCATTATTCTGCCGTCAGCATTACCGTCATCATGCTGTGTAATATCGCAGCCCTCCTGTGGCTTGAACGGGCCATTCCGTGGCGTCATCAACACCGCCAGGAAAAGCTGCCGTCGCGCCTCGCGATGGCACTGGAATCTCTGAAACTGTGCGGCGTGGTTGTGCTTGGTTTCCTGCTGGGGCTGACCGGCCTTGCGTTTCTTAAACACGCCACTGAAGCCAGCGAATACACCTTAATTTTTCTGCTGTTCCTGATTGGTATTCAGCTTCGCAACAACGGCATGACGCTAAAACAGATTGTGCTGAACCGCCGCGGCATGATGGTCGCCATTGTGGTGCTGGGTAGCTCGCTTATTGCAGGTGCCGTGAATGCGCTGCTGCTCGATTTACCGCTTCGCACGGGATTTGCAATGGCGTCCGGTTTTGGCTGGTATTCGCTCTCCGGCATTCTGATGACGGAATCCTTCGGCCCGGTGATTGGCAGCGCCGCCTTCTTTAACGATCTGGGCCGTGAGCTCATCGCGATTATGCTGATCCCGGCGCTGGTGCGCCGCAGCCGCTCTGCCGCACTCGGCATCTGCGGGGCGACGTCGATGGATTTCACGCTGCCGGTGCTGCAACGCAGCGGTGGCCTGGAGCTGGTGCCTGCCGCTATCGTCCACGGGTTTATTCTGAGCCTGTTAGTGCCGTTGCTGATGGCGTTTTTCGCTGCCTGATACTCCTTTGGCGGTAGCCCTCTGCCGCCAAAATTGCGTTAAATCAATCTCTCTTCAGGTTCCTGAAAAATCCCTTTTCACCCTGCGCGCCGAAGCCTAACCTTAAACATGCATATTAAATATAACTTTAAGGTGTCATCATGTTTTGCGTGCAATGTGAACAAACGATTCGTACTCCGGCAGGTAACGGCTGCGCGTATGCGCAAGGGATGTGCGGGAAAACCGCTGAAACCTCCGACCTTCAGGATCTGCTGATTGCGGCTTTGCAGGGGCTTTCCGCCTGGGCGGTGAAAGCACGCGAGCTTGGCATCATCGATCATCAGGTAGATAGCTTCGCGCCCCGCGCGTTTTTTTCTACCCTCACTAACGTCAATTTCGACTCACCGCGTATTGTGGGTTACGCCCGTGAGGCTATCGCCCTGCGCGAGGCGCTGAAAACCCAATGCCAGGCCGTTGATAAAAGCGCGCAGGTGGATAACCCGATGGCCTCGCTGACGCTTTCAAGCGACGATCTGGGCGATTTACAGCGTCAGGCCGCCGCGTTCGCGCCGAATATCGATAAAGCGGTGATTGGCGAGAATATTCTCGGTCTTCGCCTGCTTTGCCTCTACGGTCTGAAAGGCGCGGCGGCCTATATGGAGCACGCGCATGTGCTCGGGCAGTATGACAACGCCATTTATGGTCAATATCACAAGATGATGGCGTGGCTCGGCACCTGGCCTGCGGACATGAACGCGCTGCTGGAGTGCGCGATGGAAATCGGCCAGATGAACTTTAACGTCATGCGTATTCTGGACGCGGGCGAAACCAGCAAATATGGCCACCCGACGCCGACGCAGGTTAACGTCAAAGCGGTGGCGGGCAAATGCATTCTGATTTCCGGCCACGATCTGAACGATCTTTATAACCTGCTGGAACAGACGGAAGGCACCGGCGTGAATGTTTACACCCACGGCGAAATGCTGCCTGCGCACGGCTATCCTGAGCTGCGCAAATTTAAGCATCTGGTCGGCAACTACGGCAGCGGCTGGCAGAACCAGCAGGTAGAGTTTGCCCGCTTCCCTGGCCCGATTGTGATGACCTCCAACTGCATTATCGACCCGACCGTCGGCAGTTATGACGATCGCATCTGGACCCGCAGCATCGTCGGCTGGCCGGGCGTGAGTCATCTTGAAGGCGACGACTTTGGGCCGGTGATCGCCCAGGCGCAGCAGATGTCGGGCTTCCCGTATAGCGAAATCGAACACCTCATCACCGTCGGCTTCGGGCGTCAGACGCTGCTTGCTGCCGCCGACACACTGATCGATCTGGTGAGCCGCGAAAAACTGCGCCACATCTTCCTGGTCGGCGGCTGCGATGGCGCGCGCGGTGAGCGCAGTTATTTCACCGATTTCGCCACCCAGGTGCCGAGCGATTGCCTGATCCTGACGCTCGCCTGCGGTAAGTACCGCTTTAACAAACTCGATTTCGGCGCGATCGAAGGCCTGCCGCGTCTGGTGGACGCAGGCCAGTGTAACGATGCCTATTCCGCTATTATTCTCGCCGTGACGCTGGCTGAAAAACTGGGCTGCGGCGTCAATGATCTGCCGCTGTCGCTGGTGCTGTCGTGGTTCGAACAAAAAGCGATTGTGATCCTGCTGACGCTGCTGTCGCTCGGCGTGACCAATATCGTCACCGGCCCGACCGCGCCAGGGTTCCTGACGCCGGATCTGCTGGCGGTGCTGAATGAGAAATTTGGTCTGCGCCAGGTGACTACCGTTGAGCAGGATATGCGCGCGCTGTTAGGCGCGTAAGGAGGAAAGAATGACAATGCCGACCCCACAATGTCCGTGGCGGATGCAGGTCCACCATATCCGGCAGGAGACGCCGGATGTCTGGACACTCTCGCTGCTGTGCCACGATTTCTACCCGTATCAGGCCGGGCAGTATGCGCTGGTAAGCATTCGCAACAGCGCCGATACCCTGCGCGCGTATACGATTTCTTCAACGCCCGGCGTGAGCCCGTTGATTACGCTGACGGTGCGCCGCATCGACAATGGCGAGGGCTCCGGCTGGCTGACGCGCGAGGTTAAACGCGGCGATTATCTGTGGCTGTCTGACGCGCAGGGCGATTTTACCTGCGCCGACAAAACCGAAGATCGCTTCCTGCTGCTGGCGGGCGGCTGCGGCGTAACGCCGATCATGTCGATGCGCCGCTGGCTTGCGGCATATCGCCCGCAGGCGGATGTTCAGGTGATTTATAACGTGCGCACGCCGCAGGATGTGATTTTCGCCGACGAGTGGCGCGATTACCCGGTGACGCTGGTGGCGGAAAACGGCGATGCGCCGGGTTTTGTTCACGGGCGTCTCACTCGCGAGATGCTGATGGCGGTGCCGGATCTTACCCGCCGTACCGTAATGGTGTGCGGCCCCGCGCCGTATATGGATTTTGTAGAGCAGGAAGTGAAAGCGCTTGGCGTGGCGCGTTTTTATAAAGAGCAGTTTTTCACGCCGGTGGCCGAGGCCGCGACCAGCGGGATTAAGTTCACCACGCTTACGCCCGCCCGCGAGTTTTATGGCGCGGTCGGCACCACGCTGCTGGCGGCGCTTGAGAGCAATCACGTGCCGGTGAATGCCGCATGCCGTGCGGGCGTGTGCGGATGCTGTAAAACGCGGGTGCTGTCTGGCGAGTACAGCGTGACGAGCACCATGACGCTGACCGAGCAGGAGATTGCCGACGGCTACGTGCTGGCGTGTTCGTGTCATCCGGCAGGCGATCTGGTTCTGGCGTGATGTGATTTTTGCGTGGCGGGTTTGTGTGGCGGCGGGTGCGCTACGCTTACCCGCCCTACGTAAAATCACCCCAACGCCCCGCGTAGGGTGGGTAAGCGAAGCGCACCCACCATGTCCATAAAACCACCCAACGCCCCCGTAGGGTGGGTAAGCGAAGCGCACCCACCATAACCATAAAACCAATCCAACGCCCCCCGTAGGGTGGGTAAGCGTAGCGCACCCACCATGCCCATAACACCAATCCACCATGCCCGTAAAACCCACCCAACTCACGGCTACGTCCCTTCCTGCCTGCGATTTTGAACTACGCTTGTAACCGTTATCACTACTTCTCACTAAGGAGGGAGCATGAAACAGACCGTCGCGTCATATATCGCTAAAACCCTGGAGCAGGCGGGCGTGAAACGCATCTGGGGCGTAACGGGTGATTCGCTCAATGGCCTCAGCGACAGCTTAAACCGCATGGGCACTATCGAGTGGATGTCCACCCGCCATGAAGAGGTCGCGGCGTTCGCGGCGGGTGCCGAAGCGCAACTGACCGGCGAGCTGGCGGTCTGCGCGGGCTCCTGTGGGCCTGGCAACCTGCACCTTATCAACGGCCTGTTTGACTGCCACCGCAACAATGTTCCGGTACTGGCCATCGCCGCGCATATTCCCTCCAGCGAAATCGGCAGTGGCTATTTCCAGGAGACGCACCCGCAGGAACTGTTTCGCGAATGCAGCCACTATTGCGAGCTGGTCTCAAGCCCGGAGCAGATCCCGCAGGTGCTGGCCATCGCGCTGCGTAAAGCGGTGCTGGAGCGCGGCGTCTCGGTGATTGTTTTGCCTGGCGACGTGGCGCTGAAACCCGCGCCGGAAGAGGTCAGCCCCGGCTGGTATCACGCGCCGCAGCCGGTTATCGTGCCGCCGCATGACGAACTCAAAAAGCTCGCCCAGCTGCTGCGCTATTCCGACAACATCGCGCTGATGTGCGGCAGCGGCTGCGCGGGCGCGCATCAGGAGCTGCTGGAATTCGCCCGCACGCTGAAAGCGCCCATCGTCCACGCCCTGCGCGGCAAAGAGCATGTCGAGTACGACAACCCGTATGATGTGGGCATGACCGGGCTTATCGGCTTCTCGTCCGGCTATCACACTATGATGAACGCCGACACGCTGATCCTCCTCGGCACCCGCTTCCCCTACCGCGCGTTCTACCCCACCCATGCCAAAATCATTCAGATTGACATCAACCCCGGCAGCATCGGCGCGCATAGCAAAGTGGACATGGCGCTGGTGGGCGATGTGAAAGCGACGCTCGCCGCCCTTCTGCCGCTGCTGGAAGAGAAAACCGACCGGCACTTCCTGGACAAAGCGCTGGAAGATTACCGCGACGCGCGCAAGGGGCTGGATGACCTGGCGCAGCCGAGCGAGAAAGCGCTGCATCCGCAATATCTGGCCCGCCAGATAAGTCATTTCGCCGCGCCGGACGCCATTTTCACCTGCGATGTCGGCACGCCGACGGTATGGGCCGCGCGTTATCTGGAGATGAATGGCCAACGCCGCCTGCTCGGTTCGTTTAACCACGGTTCGATGGCGAACGCGATGCCGCAGGCGATAGGCGCTCAGGCGAGCGCGCCGGGGCGTCAGGTGGTGGCGATGTGCGGCGACGGCGGTTTCAGTATGCTGATGGGCGATCTGCTTTCGCTGGTGCAGCTCAAGCTGCCGGTGAAAGTCATCGTCTTTAATAACAGCGTGCTGGGCTTTGTGGCGATGGAGATGAAAGCGGGCGGCTATCTGACCGACGGCACCGATCTGCACGCCACCAACTATGCGCGCATCGCCGAAGCCTGCGGCATTCCGGGCATTCGCGTTGAGAAAGCGAGCGAACTGGACGACGCCCTTTCGCGCGCCTTCAGCACCGACGGCCCGGTGGTGGTGGATGTCACCGTCGCCAAAGAGGAGCTGGCGATGCCGCCGCAAATCAAAATGGAGCAGGCCAAAGGCTTCAGCCTCTATATGCTGCGCGCCATCATTAACGGCCGCGGGGATGAGGTTATCGATCTGGCGAAAACCAACTGGTTCCGGTAAAAGAGTCTTTTCTGTTCACTGAAAAGGATATGCCGTGATCGATTTACGCAGCGATACCGTCACGCGCCCCGGCAAAGCGATGCTGGAGCGCATGATGGCAGCCCCCACCGGGGATGATGTTTATGGTGACGACCCAACCGTCAACGCGCTTCAGGACTATGCCGCGCGTTTAAGCGGTAAAGAGGCGGCGCTGTTTCTGCCAACAGGCACTCAGGCCAACCTGGTGGCGTTGCTGAGCCACTGCGAGCGCGGCGAGGAGTATATCGTCGGCCAGCTCGCGCATAATTATCTGTATGAAGCGGGCGGCGCAGCGGTGCTCGGCAGCATTCAGCCGCAGCCGATTGAGGCCGACGGTGACGGTACGCTGCCGCTGGACAAAGTGGCGGCCAAAATCAAACCCGACGACATTCATTTCGCCCGCACCCGACTGCTGAGCCTGGAAAATACCCATAACGGCAAAGTGCTGCCGCGTGACTATCTCCAGCAGGCGTGGGACTTCACCCGCGAGCGCGGACTCGCGCTGCACGTGGATGGCGCGCGCATCTTTAACGCAGTGGTGGCGTATGGCTGCGAGCTGAAAGAGATCGCGCAGTATTGCGACACCTTCACGATCTGCCTCTCTAAAGGGCTTGGCGCGCCGGTGGGCTCGCTGCTGGTCGGCAGTCAGGACTATATTAAGCGCGCGAAACGCTGGCGGAAGATGACCGGCGGCGGGATGCGTCAGGCGGGTATTCTCGCCGCAGCCGGACTGTATGCGCTGGAGCATAACGTCGCGCGTCTGAAAGAGGACCACGACAATGCGGCCTGGCTTGCGGCGGCGCTGCGCGACGCAGGCGCAGAGGTGCGCCGTCACGACACCAATACGCTGTTTGTCAGCGTGCCGCAGGCGCAGGTCGCCGCGCTGGGCGCGTTTATGAAATCGCGCAATGTACTGATTAGCGCCGCGCCGGTGACGCGTCTGGTGACGCACCTTGATGTCAACCGCGAGCAGCTTGAAACCGTCGTGGCGTACTGGCGGGAATTTTTACAGCAAACGGCATAACGCGTTTACAGCGCTGCGGCGAGGGGAATATTCAGCTGTGCTAAAGCGCATTGTTACGTTGTTCCCATTGCATCAGCGCTGATTTCACGGAAGAATGCGCGGCTAAACGTTACAGCACAGTGGATCGATATGAAGGTACTGGTCACGGGCGCCACCAGCGGTTTAGGCCGAAACGCGGTCGAATATTTACGTCATCAGGGCGTCCAGGTCAGAGCCACCGGGCGCAACGAAGCGATGGGCAGGCTGCTTGAGAAAATGGGCGCGGAGTTTATCCAAGCCGATTTAACCGAGCTGGTCTCGTCGCAGGCGAAAGCGATGCTGGCCGGTATCGATACGCTCTGGCACTGTTCCAGCTTTACCTCTCCCTGGGGCCCGCAGGAGGCGTTCGATCTCGCTAACGTGCGCGCCACCCGCCGCCTCGGCGAATGGGCCGTCGCCTGGGGCGTGCGCAATTTCGTGCATATTTCTTCACCCGCGCTCTATTTCGATTACCACCACCATCGCGATATCCGTGAAGATTTCCGCCCGCACCGGCTGGCTAACGCCTTTGCGCGCAGCAAAGCCGCCAGCGAAGAGGTCATTCAGCTGCTGGCGCAGGCGAACCCGCAGACGCGCTTTACCATTCTGCGTCCGCAAAGCCTGTTCGGGCCGCACGATAAAGTCTTTTTCCCGCGACTGGTGCAGATGATGCGCCACTATGGCAGCGTGTTGCTGCCGCGCGGCGGCGAGGCGATGGTCGATATGACCTATCACGAAAACGCGGTGCACGCGATGTGGCTTGCAAGCAGCAGCGCCTGCGACGCCCTGCCGTCAGGCCGCGCTTATAACATCACCAACGGCGAAGCGCGTCCGCTGAAAAGCATTGTGCAGAAGCTGATTGATGAACTGGGGATGTCGTGCCGCATTCGCTCGGTGCCCTACCCGATGCTGGATATGATGGCGAGAAGTCTGGAGCGGCTCGGCAAGCATTCCCATAAAGAGCCAGCGCTGACGCATTACGGCGTCTCCAAGCTGAACTTCGATTTCACGCTGGATATCAGCCGCGCTGAAAATGAACTCGGCTATAAGCCGGTGGTGTCGCTGGATGAAGGCATCGAGCGCACCGCGTACTGGCTGCGCGATCACGGCACGCTGCACCGCGGATAACGCGCATCACCGATAAAAAACGCCGCATTGCGCGGCGTTTTTCATTTCGGGCTCTGAAATCTCACCCCTGGCCATATTTCTCCAGCAGCGCCTCGGCGATGGCCTCGCTTTGCGCGTCCGGGAGACCGTCGTAGCGCGCGGGGCGAAAGTGCATCTGGAACGCCTGAATCACACGTTTGCGCTGCGCCTCGCTCATCTGCGGCGTCACTTCATAGCCGTAGCGCGCGAGCAAATCCAGCAGCGTTGCTTCATCCACCGGCGTATAAGGGTTACGCCCGGCGAGATAAAACGCCACGCGCGATTCATCCGGCCATGCCCCGATCCCTTGTGCCGCCAGCGCCTGCCACGGAAAGAGCGGCCCCGGATCGTCTTTGCGCTGCGGCGCGATATCCGCATGCGCCACGACGTTTTGCGGGGCTATCTGGTAGCGCTGAATGATGTCGCGCGCAAGCTTGCTCAGCACGGCTATCTGCGGCGGGCTGAACGGGAAGTACTGCTTCTGACCGTCGATTTTCCGGTAGCCGTAGTTTTCCAGCTCAATGCCCACGGAGGTGTCGTTCAGGCGCGTGGCTCCACGCCAGAAACTGATGCCCGCATGCCACGCCAGCTCGCGCTCCGGCACCAGCTGCCAGATAACCGGTTTGCCGCCCTTTTGCGGCGGGTTCGCCGGGATCAGATAGTGCGAGCTGACGTGCCGGTCGGTCAGCGTGGCAAGCGAGGTGTCAAAATCATCGGCGGTGTAGTGAATAACCAGCACTTTGATGCGCGGATACGCCGCCTGCGCCGCGCGGCGCGTATCCACTTTATAGTCGCCGCGATCGACAATCCCTTTTTCGCCCGCGCAGCCCGCGAGCAATGCCGCCAGTAACAGCGGCCAGTAACGCAGCTTCATCGACGGGTTTTCACCGCCGTGCCGGAAACGCTCACCATCAGCATGCTGCCGTCTTTACCGACGGTTTCATAATCGATATCGATCCCGACAACCGCATCAGCCCCCAGCGACGCCGCCTGGTCGCCCAGCTCGCGAAACGCGATTTCACGCGCCTTGCGCAGCTCTTTTTCATACGCGCCGGAGCGGCCGCCGACGATATCGCGGATACCCGCGAAGAAATCGCGAAAGATATTCGCGCCGAGGATCGCCTCGCCGGTGACGACGCCGCAATACTCAACAATGACTTGTCCTTCCAGGGTTGGGGTGGTGGAAAACTGCATGGTTCTCTCCTTTTGGCTATCAATGCGTTAGCTGACGATACCAGACGCAATTCGGTCGCGATACGCTATGCTAAAAAAGTCCTGTGACAAGAAACGTAGTCCTGCTTACCGGAATAAGGAAATAAAAAATGCGCCATTCAGTTCTGACTCTGGTTCTTCCGTGCGCCCTGCTGCTGAGCGCCTGTACGACCGTGACGCCCGCCTTTAAGGACATCGGCTCGCGCAGCGGTCCGTGTGTGGAAGGCGGCCCTGATACCGTGGCGGAACAGTTCTACCAGCATCGCATCGAACAGCGCAGCCAGGGGCTGACGAACCTGACGTCTCTGCGTCCCTATTTAAGCGATTCGCTCTATCAGTTGCTGGATAAATCGAACCGTGAGAACCATGCCGGGAACGGCTTCTTGCGTTCCGATCCGTTCTCCAGCCGCACCGAAACGCCTGAGCGCGTGCGCGTCGCCAGCGCCTCGCGTATCCCGAACACCGACGCGCGCAATATTCCGCTGCGCGTGGAGCAGCAGCGCGGCGAGACAAAATGGCTTGATGAAGTGCTGATGGTGCGCGAAGGCCAGTGCTGGACGGTGGACGATGTGCGCTATCTGGGCGGCACCGTACATGCGCCAGCGGGCACGCTGCGCCAGTCGCTGGAGCGTCGCTAAGCGCGCTGGGGGTGGCGTGCGATAAACCGTCTGGCTTAGCGCCATCTGGCCGACATTTATTCTTGCCCCACCCCCACCCCGCTATTTCGTGCTGGTTTTGTACCGTAAATGTGGAGAATATTAAGTTTTAACGCACTAATATTGCATAACTATTCTGCCAACGGTACTATTCGCGGTCTCAATTGCTATTCAACTGCTACGCATGAGTATTCAACTAAACGGCATAAACTGCTTCTACGGCGCGCATCAGGCGCTGTTTGACATCACGCTCAGCTGCCCCGAGGGCGAAACGCTGGTGTTGCTTGGCCCAAGCGGCGCGGGTAAAAGCTCGCTGCTGCGGGTACTCAATTTGCTGGAGATGCCGCGTTCCGGGCAGCTCAGCATTGCGGGCAACCAGTTTGATTTCGCGAAGGCGCCGGGCGACAAAGCGATTCGCGAACTGCGCCGCAACGTCGGCATGGTGTTCCAGCAGTACAATCTGTGGCCGCACCTGACGGTGCTGGATAATCTTATCGAGGCGCCGTGCCGGGTGCTCGGGCTCAGCAAAGAGGCCGCGCGTAAGCGTGCCGATAAACTGCTGGAGCGCCTGCGCCTGACGCCGTATGTCGATCGTTATCCGCTGCACCTTTCCGGTGGTCAGCAGCAGCGCGTGGCGATTGCGCGCGCGCTGATGATGGAGCCGCAGGTGCTGTTGTTCGACGAACCGACGGCCGCGCTCGACCCGGAAATCACTGCGCAGATCGTCAGCATTATCCGCGAGCTGTCCCAGACCGGGATCACGCAGGTGATTGTGACGCATGAAGTGGAAGTGGCGCGTAAAACCGCCAGCCGGGTAGTCTATATGGAAAATGGACACATTATCGAGCAGGGCGACGCGAGCTGCTTTAGCGCCCCTGCGACCGAGGCGTTTAAAAACTATCTTTCCCACTGAAGATGACCGGAATAATGACAATGAAAAACGTATTGATTGCCGCGCTTCTTGCAAGCGTTAGCCTTTCCGCCGCCGCAGCACAAACTATTCGTTTCGCAACCGAAGCCTCTTACCCTCCCTTTGAGTCGATGGATGCGGGCAACAAAATCGTCGGTTTCGACGTCGATCTGGCCAATGCGCTCTGTAAAGAGATCGAGGCGACCTGTACCTTCACCAACCAGGCGTTCGACAGCCTGATCCCGGCGCTGAAATTCAAGCGTGTGGACGCGGTCATGGCCGGCATGGATATTACGCCTGAGCGCGAAAAACAGGTGCTGTTCACTACGCCGTACTACGACAACTCCGCGCTGTTCGTGGGTTTACAGGGTAAAAACAGCAGCATCGAACAGCTGAAAGGTAAGCGCGTGGGCGTGCAGAACGGCACCACTCACCAGAAATACATCACCGACAAACACCCGGAAATCACCACGGTGCCGTATGACAGCTACCAGACCGCGCGCCTGGATCTGCAAAACGGCCGTATCGACGCCGTATTTGGCGACACTGCCGTTGTGACCGAGTGGCTGAAAACCAACCCGAAACTGGCCGCCGTTGGCGATAAAGTGACGGACAAAGACTATTTCGGCACCGGCCTTGGCATCGCGGTTCGTCAGGGCAACACCGAGCTTCAGCAGAAATTCAACACTGCGCTGGAGAAAGTGAAGAAAGACGGCACTTACAAGGCCATCTACGACAAATGGTTCCAGAAGTAATCGCCTGAATGAACGATATGTTACCTTTAGCAAGCGCCGCCGGGATGACCGTCGGCCTTGCCGTTTGCGCGCTTGGCCTGGGGCTGGTGCTGGCGATGCTCTTCGCCGTGCTGGAATCGGCGAAGTGGCGGCCGGTCGGCTGGCTTGCCACGGCGCTGGTCACCCTGCTGCGCGGCCTGCCGGAAATTCTGGTGGTGCTGTTTATCTATTTCGGCTCCTCGCAACTGCTGCTCACCCTCTCGGACGGCTTTACGATCCCGCTTGGTTTCACGTCCATTCCGGTACAAGTGCAGATCGATAATTTCGACGTCAGCCCGTTCCTGTGCGGTGTGATTGCCCTCGCCCTGCTCTATTCCGCCTATGCCTCGCAGACGCTGCGCGGCGCGCTGAAAGCGGTGCCGCACGGCCAGTGGGAATCGGGCCAGGCGCTGGGCCTGTCGAAATCGGCGATTTTCTTTCGTCTCGTGATGCCGCAGATGTGGCGTCACGCGCTGCCGGGGCTTGGCAACCAGTGGCTGGTACTGCTGAAAGACACCGCGCTGGTGTCGCTGATTAGCGTGAACGATTTGATGCTGCAAACCAAAAGCATCGCCACCCGCACCCAGGAGCCGTTTACCTGGTACATTATCGCGGCGGCGATTTATCTGGTGATCACCCTGATAAGCCAGTACATCCTTAAGCGTATCGACCTGCGCGCCACGCGCTTTGAGCGGAGGCCGGGCTGATGCTGGATTACTTACCAGAGCTGTTAAAAGGGCTGCACACCAGCCTGACGCTCACCGCGGCGTCGATCGCCGTAGCGCTGGTGCTGTCGGTGATTTTCACGGTTATCCTGACGCTGAAAACGCCGGTGCTGGTCTGGATTGTGCGCGGCTACATTACGCTCTTTACCGGTACGCCGCTGCTGGTGCAGATCTTCCTGATTTACTACGGGCCGGGGCAGTTCCCGTCGCTGCAGAACTCTCCGTGGCTGTGGCATGTGCTCTCCGAGCCGTGGCTGTGCGCGCTGGTGGCGTTGTCGCTGAACTCGGCGGCGTATACCACGCAGCTGTTTTACGGTGCTATCCGGGCGATCCCGGAGGGTCAGTGGCAGTCCTGCGGGGCGCTGGGCATGAGCCGTAAAGATACGCTGGCCATTCTGCTGCCGTATGCGTTTAAGCGCGCGCTGTCGTCTTATTCCAACGAAGTGGTGCTGGTGTTCAAGAGTACGTCGCTTGCGTACACCATTACGCTGATGGAAGTGATGGGCTACGGACAACTGCTGTATGGCCGCACCTATGATGTGATGGTGTTTGGCGCGGCTGGCGTGATTTATCTTATCGTCAACGGCCTGCTGACGCTTCTGATGCGTTTGATCGAGCGCCGCGCGCTGGCGTTTGAGCGCCGCAGTTAGTTCTCTCTGCCCTCTCCCTTTGTGGGAGAGGGTTTTCTGTTTTATGGCGGGTGCGCTTCGCCCGAAAACCTGAATATTCTTTGTAGGGTGGGTAAGCGCAGCGCGCCCGCCTTGCCCGAAAACCTGAATCTTCTTTTGTAGGGTGGGTAAGCGGAGCGCACCCGCCAGTCTGAAAACCTGAATATTCTTTGTAGGGCGGGTAAGCGCAGCGCACCCGCCATCCCCCCATCCGCACAACCAAATAAAATACTTATACGTTTTTATTGCATATAAATTCACTTAATGGCATGGTGTCAACACGCCGGGTAAACGGTGACATAAAACAAGATTGACAGACGGGAGCTTCACGCATGAAAAAAATCATTCTGGCCGCCATGCTCGCTGGCGTCGCATTCCACGCCGCGGCAGCGGATAAAATCAGCTTCGGTTCTTCGGCAACCTACCCACCTTTTGAGTCGCTCGACGCCAGCAATCAGATCGTCGGTTTCGACATCGATCTCGCCAAAGCGTTATGCAAACAAATGCAGGCGGAATGCACCTTCACTAACCATGCTTTCGACAGCCTGATCCCGGCGCTGAAATTTAAAAAATATGACGCTGTTATCTCCGGTATGGATATCACGCCGGAGCGTCAGAAACAGGTCGCCTTTACCGCGCCGTATTACGCCAACTCTGCCATCGTTATCGCCAAAAAAGGCGCATATCAATCTTTCGATGATCTGAAAGGCAAACGTATCGGCATGGAAAACGGCACCACGCACCAGAAATATCTCCAGGATAAACACCCGGAAGTGAAAACCGTGGCGTATGACAGCTACCAGAACGCGATTATCGACCTGAAAAATGGCCGTATCGACGGCGTCTTCGGCGATACCGCCGTGGTAAACGAATGGCTGAAGAACAATCCGCAGCTTGGCACCGCGTCAGAAAAAGTCACCGATCCGCAATATTTCGGCACCGGCCTTGGCATCGCGGTACGCCCGGATAACGTTGCGCTGCTGAAAAAACTTAACGACGCGCTGGCGGCCATTAAAGCCGATGGCACTTATCAGAAAATCAGCGACCAGTGGTTCCCGCAGTAAACATCGTTTTGCCCTTTCAAGGCCCGCCACGCGGGCCTTTATTTTTTATATGGCGCGTAAATGGATGTGAAGATAAGTGACGGGCGTTATGCAGGCCCAGGCGGCGGGTGCGCTGCGCTTACCCGCCCTACGACTCCGAATAAGCCTTACCATCTTATGTAGGGGGGTAAGCGTTAGCGCACCCACCTTTGCATCATGGCGGGTGCGCTTTGCTTACCCGCCCTACAACGCCAATGAGCCTTATCATCTTGCGTAGGGTGGGTAAGCGTTAGCGGACCCACCTTTACGTTCTGGCGGGTGCGCTTCGCTTACCCGCCCTACAACTTCAATGAGCCTTACCATCTTGCGTAGGGTGGGTAAGCGTTAGCGCACCCACCACTTAAAAACGCCCGTCGTTTACTCCCGCACCAGCAGCGTCAACACCTCGTAATGCGCCGTATGCGGGAACATATCGAATAACTGCACGCGGGCGATGCGATAACCCGGCCACTCGCCGATGTCTTTCGCCATCGTCTGCGCGTTACAGCTTGAATAAACTATATAGCGCGGGGCCATATGGCTCAGATATTCACACAACGCCTTGCCGATACCGCGCCGCGGCGGGTTCACGAGAACAAGGTCAGGAACCGCCTGCTGGCCGGTCGCGAAATCGGTCGAATCCAGCGCCTGAAAATGCACGTTACGCAGCCCCAGTGCCTGCGCCGACGCACGAGCGCTCGCAATGGCTTCCGGGGCGATCTCAATGCCGGTCAGCGTCATCTCCGGCGTGGCGCAGTGCAGCCCGAAGCCCCCGACGCCGCAAAACAGATCCCACATATGATTCACCGGCAGCGCGCGCACCCAGTCGCGCGCCGTGGCGTACAGGGCGCTCGCGACCGTCGGGTTGGTCTGGAAAAAGCTCTGCGGACGGATCCACAGCGGCACGCCGTTGAAGCTTTCCGCGAGCGCCTGCTGTTGCGTCAGCCAAATCTCCTCGTCGCCTTCCATAATCGCCATATGCACCGGCTGAATATTGGCGGTCACGACCTTAAGCTGCGGCAATTCCGCCAGCAGCCCAGGCAGCGCGGCGCGCAGTTGCTCAAGTTTCTCCTTCGAGCGCAGCACAAAACGCAGCATCAGCCCGCCGTCGAGCGTACTTTGCGTCAGCAACAGATATTTCAGCTCGCCGCGTTTGCGGGCGACGTTGTACGGCGTCAGCCCCGCGCGGGCGATAAAGGGCTTCAGCGCCGCAAACACGGCGTAAAACGACGCCGGATAGAGCGGGCATTCGGTCAAATCCACCGGCGTGCCGTCGCGATGCAGCATGCCGAGCAGCGGTTTTTCCACGCTCCCGCTCACTACCATTTTCGCTTTATTGCGAAACGCCAGCTCCGGCCCGCTTACCGGCGCGCCCCACTCGCCCACGGGCAGCGCTGCCAGCAGCGTTCGCAGGTCGGTCATTTTGGCGGCAAGTTGGGTGTCGGGGGGCTGTTCAATCCACTGACAGGAGCGGCAGCGCCCGGCGTCATAGAGTGCGCAGTGCATAGCTAAAAACCTTAAGAAAAACGCGGACCGGCGATTCTATCACGCCGCAGGATTACTGTAGCCGGAAAAAACGTCGGCTGCGGGCAGGAATAAACAGCAGCGCCAGCACCAGCAGATCCGGCAGCTTTTGCATCACCAGCGAATGGAAAATTTCGCGCCGCGAGCCGCCTGCGATACTGAACAGCTCCGGGTATCCCCAGCCAAGAGAGGCCGCCCACAGATAGCCGGTCGCGATAATCTGGGTAAGCAGAAAGACCCAGCGGCCCCAGGCGCGGCCCTTGAGGATCACAAACGCGCAGCGGAATTCGATACAGAGTAAAACGAGGCTTGCGAAGAAAATCAGCGTCAGGCTCCAGGTCTGTACGCTGCGGTGGATAAAATCCATCGCGCCGCGCACGCCCAGCAGATTGAAAATCATCAGCAGATCCAGACAGCGCGTAGAAATAATGCCTATCGCCGCCACCTGTACCAGCGTAGGAGCGTTCATTCGGGCGTGTGATTGTCGCGCTTTGCTGAAAATGTCCAAATCTCGCCTTCCCTGTGAAACAGCGCCGCGTCGTGCGCGGCGCCGGGTGCACATGATTGCAGATTTTAGGCGGTTCAGCTACGCCTTGCACGCTGGACATCGCGCAGTCGCTGCTTTTCTGCCCGCGCCATAAAAAACCAGGCGATCAGACCGATAACGCCGACCACGCCAAGGATAATCGACGCCAGCGCGTTGATCTCCGGGTTGACGCCCATACGAACGCTGGAGAAGACCAGCATCGGCAGCGTCGTGGCCCCCGGGCCCGACACAAAGCTTGCGATAACAAGGTCATCAAGCGAGAGCGTAAAGGCGAGCAGCCAGCCGGAAACCACGGCAGGCATGATCATCGGCAGCGTTATGACAAAAAACACTTTCAGTGGCGTTGCCCCGAGATCCATCGCCGCCTCTTCTATCGAGCGGTCCAGTTCACGCAGCCGCGAGCTTATCACCACCGACACATACGCGGTACAGAACGTGACGTGCGCCAGCCAGATGGTGAGCATCCCGCGATCGGACGGCCAGCCGATCGCATGGCCGAGCGCCACAAAGAGCAGCAGCAGCGACAGGCCGGTTATCACATCCGGCATGACCAGCGGCGCGGTCAGCATGAACGCGAACCCATTGGAGCCGCGAAAGCGCCCGAAACGCACCATCACCACCGCCGCGATGGTGCCCAGCACCACCGCCATTGTCGCTGCACAGGCGGCAATCGTCAGGCTCAGCCCCACGGCGTTAATCATCGCCGAATCGTGAAACAGCTCGCCGTACCAGCGGGTCGACCAACCTGCCCATACCGTCACCAGTTTCGAACTGTTAAACGAATAGACCACCAGCATCAGCATCGGCGCGTAGAGAAACGTAAAACCGAGAATCAAAATCAGAATGCGCCACGGGGAACGCACCACAGGCAGATTATTCATGCATGGTCTCCCATCGTTTTATTCTGATATTTGTGGAACCACATGATGGGCACAATCAGCACCACCAGCATGGTGATCGCCACCGCCGAGGCCACCGGCCAGTCTCGGTTATTAAAGAACTCCTGCCAGAGCACGCGGCCTATCATGATGCTGTCCGGCCCGCCGAGCAGTTCCGGGATAACGAACTCCCCCACCGCCGGGATAAACACCAGCATCGAGCCCGCGATAATCCCGCCTTTGGTGAGCGGCACGATGATGCTGAAGAAGGTTTTCAGCGGACGCGCGCCCAGATCGAGCGACGCCTCGACCAGCGAGTAGTCGATGCGGGTTAGCGCGGTGTAGATTGGCAGCACCATAAACGGCAGATACGCGTACACAATCCCGATGTAAACCGCGAGATTGGTGTGCAGGATGGTGAGCGGCTGATCGATAACCCCGAGCCACAACAGCACGTTATTCAGCACGCCGTTCTCTTTAAGGATGCCCATCCAGGCGTAAACGCGGATAAGAAACGACGTCCACGATGGCAGGATCACCAGCAGCAGCAGGATATTACGCGTCGACGGCTTGCTGTGCGCCACCGCCCAGGCGAGCGGATAGCCGAGCAGCAGACAGAACAGCGTGGAGACAGCCGCCACCTGTAACGACTGCAAATACGCCTCGAAATAGAGCGGATCGTCGGTCAGTTGCAGGAAGTTGCCGATATTCAGCGTCACCGATAATTGATCGTCCGCCCAGCTCACCAGATCGGTATACGGCGGGATCGCGCGCGCCATCTCTGCAAGGCTTATCTTGAAGACGATTAAAAACGGCAGCATAAACAGCAGGATCAGCCACAGATAAGGCAGCGCGACCACAAGCTTACGGCCATGCGCCATTTGCAGGCGCGCGAGCCAGAGCCGGAAACCGCCGGGCGCGGCAGACGGCGGCTCGCTTTGACGTTCAATAGTGCTCATCTGTCGCTCCTTACACTGTCAGCACAACGCAGCTGTCCGCGTCCCAGCACAGGCGGACTTCATCACCCCAAGTGGGCGCGCCTTTGCGGTAGCGGTGCGCGTTCTGCAACTGCGCGCTGATCATCTGCCCGCTGTGCAGCCGCACGTGGTAGATGGAGAGATCGCCAAGATAGGCGATATGCACCACTTCACCCACGCCAAAGTTAAAGCCATCGGCGGGCGGCTCGTCGCAGAGCATCACTTTCTCCGGGCGCAGCGCGACGTGAACCGGTACGCCGTCCACCACTGAGGCGTCCGGATCCACTTTCAGCGGATGCACCAGCCCCGGCGCGTCGATGATTAATCCCTCGTCGCGACGCTCGCGCAGCAGCCCGTCGAAGACGTTCACCGAGCCGATAAACTCCGCGCTGTAGCGGGTGGTTGGATGCTCGTAAATCTCTTCCGGCTCGCCGATTTGCACAAACTTGCCGCGGTTCATGATGGCGATGCGGCCTGCCATCGTCATGGCCTCTTCCTGATCGTGCGTCACCATCACGCAGGTCACGCCGACGCGCTCAAGAATATCGACGACTTCAAGCTGCATACGGTCGCGCAGCTTTTTATCGAGCGCGCCCATCGGCTCGTCGAGCAGCAGCAGTTTCGGGCGTTTGGCGAGGCTGCGGGCCAGCGCCACGCGCTGGCGCTGGCCGCCGGAAAGCTGGTGCGGCTTACGCTTCGCGAACTCCTGCATATGCACCAGGCCGAGCATCTCTTCGACGCGGCCTGCTATCTCCGCCTTCGGCAGTTTGTCCTGTTTCAGGCCGAAAGCGATATTCTGCTCAACCGTCATATGCGGAAAGAGCGCGTAGGACTGGAACATCATATTGATGGGGCGCTGGTACGGCGGCACGTGAGAGAGATCCACGCCGTCCAGCACAATCTGCCCGGCGGTGGGAATTTCAAAGCCCGCGAGCATGCGCAGAAGCGTTGATTTTCCGCACCCGGAGGCGCCGAGCAGCGCGAAAATTTCGCCTTTATAGATGGTCAGGCTGACGTCATCGACGGCGTGCTGGCCGTCGAACGATTTGGTCAGGTTACGGATTTCCAGCAGCGGGGTCAGCGCCTTGCGGGGTTTCGCCTGTGGGCGGGGAATAGCGTCGTTCACTACATTGCTCTCCGGCAAAAAGCAAAAGTACCTGTGCGGCCCGGTTGCCGCACAAATGGCAGAACAGAGGCGCGTGTCCTCTGTTCTGTTATGGGGCAGTTGCACCGCCCCGATGCACACCATTTACGGCAAAACGGCCTTATTTACCGCTTTTCACTTTGGTCCAGGCGCGGGTTCTGACGCGATCCAGCTTCGGCTCCTGCACTTTGAGCGTGAAGAGTTTGGCCATCACGTCCGGCGGCGGGTAGATGCCCGGATTGTCACGCACCTCTTTGCTCACCAGCGGCGTAGAAGCTTTGTTACCGCTCGCGTAATAGACGTGGTCGCTGATGTGTGCCATGACGTCCGGGCGCATCAGGTAGTTGAGGAACTGGTACGCTTCGTCTTTGTTTTTGGCGTCCGCCGGCATCGCGAAGACGTCAAAGAACGCCAGCGCGCCCTCTTTCGGGATGGTGTAAGAGATGTTGACGCCGTTCTTCGCCTCTTTCGCGCGGTTCGCCGCCTGCCACACATCGCCCGCCCAGCCGATCGCCACACAGATGTCGCCGTTCGCCAGATCGTTGATGTACTGGGAGGAGTGGAAGTAACGGATATTCGGACGCAGCTTCAGCAGCAGATCGGTCGCCGCACCGCTGTAGTCATCCGCTTTGCTGCTGTTCGGATCTTTGCCGAGGTAATTCAGCACGGTGGCGAAAATTTCTTCCGGGGCATCCAGGAAGGAGACACCGCAGCTTTTGAGTTTTTCGAGATTTTCCGGTTTCAGCACCAGATCCCAGCTATTTAGCGGGGCATCGGTGCCGAGCGCGGCTTTCACTTTGTCCACGTTATAGCCGATGCCGGTGGTCGCCCACAGGTAAGGCATCGCGTATTTGTTATCAGGGTCGTGCTTCGCCACCAGCTTGAGGATTTCCGGATCGAGATTTTTCCAGTTCGGCAGTTTGCTCTTATCAAGCGGCTGGAACACGCCTGCGGTGAGCTGGCGCTCAAGGAAGCTTGCGGACGGCACAACGAGGTCAAAACCGGTGCTGCCCGCCATCAGTTTGCCTTCCAGCACTTCGTTGGAATCGAACACGTCATAGACGACTTTAATGCCGGTCTCTTTAGTGAAATTCGCGATCGTGTCCGGGGCAATATAGTCTGACCAGTTATACACATGCAGCGTTTTCTGTTCAGCCGCCAGGGTCGTCGCAGAAACGGCCATCAACGCACCGGCAACCACACCCGATAACCATTTTTTACTCTGGGTGGACATATCTGTTTTCCTTCTGAATAAAGGGTAAAAGTTCGCGTCGGCGCGAACTAAATTTACGCAATTAAACATATGCAAGATTCATGCATAGATGGTCATTCTGCACAGAAAAAAGAGCGCGGCTCTCCGGCAGACATTGCACGCTGTATGCAGCTTCGCAAGGATAACTGTAGCCTGACCCCGAGGCTATAGCCCGGAATAAAAAACGCCATTTAACAATTTTTTAGCCAGATTTGGTCTATGTGATAAGCCAAAACAGCGATGTGAGCGGTGATTTATGCTATCGCAACAGTTTATTTACAGGATAAAAACGGGAAATACGCAGCCGCCCTGGTGGCGACTGCGCTAAAAGCAGGCGGGATCAGTGAAGAAAATGGTTATTCACTTCGGGTTCCCCTTTTTCATCCTCTTCGGGGGTATAAATCAGGTGATGCGCGCGCGCTTCCATAAGCACCATCGAGGTCTGCTGTTCGCTCTGGCGGTAAAACGCTTCGAACTGTGCCACCGTCACGCCCATTTCCACGAGCAGCGTCTGACAGACGACCAGCTTCGGCAGGTTATCATCCTGAATATCGAGAAAAGCCTTTAAGGTCAACGAACCGGCATTAATGGCTGAGAGATCGGCGGCGACCGTCAGCAGCGCCGAGGGCTTGATTTCCGCCATCGCGGAAAACATCACCACGTTGTCCACCAGATCTATCTTGGCGTCGAATACGCCTTCGAAATTCTGCATATGGGGAAGATGGAGCGCCTGGCAGGTATCACACTCGAAAAAGCTCACGCCGAGGTTATCGAGCCAGCGGCGCAGGGTGTCCAGCGTCGGGACGACGAGTGAATCCATAAAACCTGTAGCCTCTTAGTCAACAAACATGTCAATCGGATAGCTTACGCAAAAAACGGGCGTTATACCATGATGCCGGGTTAACCACCGGTTTTGAGGCAGTAGTCTGGGCGCGCGTGGCGTTCGATCCAGTTGATCATCTGCCCGGCGATATCCATACCGGTGGTTTTCTCAATGCCTTCCAGGCCCGGCGAGGCGTTGACTTCCATCACCAGCGGCCCGCGGTCGGCGCGCAGAATATCGACGCCTGCGACATCGAGCCCGAGCGTGGCGGCGGCTTTAATCGCGATGTCGCGCTCGCGCTCGCTAATCTCCGCGATACGCGCCACGCCGCCGCGGTGCAGATTCGAGCGGAAATCGCCCTCTTTCGCCTGGCGCTCAATAGCGGCAACCACGCGGTCACCCACCACCAGACAGCGGATATCGCGCCCTCTGGCTTCTTTAATATATTCCTGCACGAGGATATGGGCGTTGAGCCCGCGAAAGGCGTCAATCACGCTTTCGGCCGCCTGGCGGGTTTCGGCCAGCACCACGCCGATGCCCTGCGTGCCTTCCACCAGTTTCACCACCAGCGGCGCGCCGCCCACCATATCGATAAGATCGCTGGTGTCGTCCGGCGAATGGGCGATGCCGGTGATGGGCAAATCGATGCCCTGACGCGCCAGCAGCTGCAGCGAGCGCAGCTTATCGCGCGCGCGGGTAATGGCGACCGATTCATTCAGCGGATAACTGCCAAGCATTTCGAACTGGCGCAGCGCGGCGGTGCCGTAAAAGGTGATGGCGGAGCCAATGCGCGGGATCACCGCATCGAAATGCGGCAGCTGACGGCCTTTATAATGCACGCAGGACGCCGCAGGGTTGATGGTCATATAACAGGAAAGCGGATCGAGAATTTCCACCTGATGGCCGCGCCGCGTGGCGGCTTCGCGCAGGCGTTTACAAGAATAGAGCGTACCGTCCCGGGACAAAATGGCGATTTTCACCCTGCACCTCTCTGAACACGTCGTGAAAACCGGCCTATCATACACGCCCCCGCGCGGGCGGGGGAGTGTAAAAAGGCTTAGCGTGTCGCCCAGCCCTGCTTATGCAGATAGTCGAGAATAAACGGGCGGTTCTCTTTAATGATGGTGCGGCGGATCTGATCGCTCCAGGTGTCGCGGCGGGCGTTGCTGTCGCGATGCAGATAGTAGTCGGCTATCTCTTCGTCATATTCAGCAAGCAGTTCACGGTCGACCGGCTGGTAGCGGTTTTCGTGCACCATCAGGCCCGCAGGCATACGCGGTTTCACCTGCGGATTGTCCGCCGGCCAGCCGAGGCACAGACCAAACAGCGGCAGCACATGTTTCGGCAGGCCCAGCAGTTCTGTGACCGCTTCAATGCTGTTACGAATACCGCCGATGTAAACCCCGCCGAGACCAAGCGATTCCGCCGCGACCAGCGCGTTTTGTCCGAGCATCGCGGTATCTACCACGCCAAGCAAAAGCTGTTCAGCCAGCCCCAGCTGCGCATCCGGGCAGATTTGCAGATGACGGTTGAAATCGGCGCAGAAAACCCAGAACTCGGCGGCTTTCGCGACGTGCGGCTGGCCGCCGGTCAGCGTCACCAGTTGCTCACGCATCGCGCGGTCGGTTACACGAATAATGGAGCTGCACTGCAGGAAACTGGAGCTGGAGGCGGACTGCGCCGCGTGGATAATCGCTTCACGCTGGGCGTCGCTGATGGGCTCATCGGTATAGTGGCGAATGGAACGGTGCGAGCAAAGCAGCTCAATCGTTGGCGTCATCACGTTTTCCTTATTCCTGGTGTGTTGAAAAGCAAGCGAAAGCTTGCCCAAAACACATCAGTATAATCGTAATGCGCCAGATGGCGGTTAACGGAACGTTGCGTTAAGAAACGAAAATGAAACCGGCCGTTACAGCCGGCGTCTGCTATCCCCGCGATGGCGCAGCGTAATCAGGAACAGCCAGCAGAGCGAGCCGATAGAGCACCAGAACAGCGCGCTGAAAATCCATGCCAGCTCCTGCCAGAAGGAGCGCGCTTCCCCGCCCCACAGATGCAAAAGCACCAGGCAGAGCGGCGCGGCGATAAGCGCGCCTGCCAGCGGCTTAAGTTCACGGCCCCGTCTGGCGCAAACACCCGCCACAGCGCCGGGCAGCATAAAAGATAAAATTCCCAGATCCATCGTTCCGGCACCTGGCGCGAACGTACCCGGCACCATTTTTTGTGCCATGAATACCGCCAGAAACAGAATAAAACAGCAGGCGGTCGCAGCCCGGCTATGACGTCGCATCAACAAATATCCCCCTGATAGTGCCTGTATCAACCTGATCTCCTCTCCGCCGGTGCGGATGTTTAGTCAGATAAAGCATGGCGGCAGTCCGTGCCTCATAATTAACTGCGGGTAATAGAATATTCTTGCTGGCCGATACTATTCATAACGATTAAACTAGCGGCGGCTAAAAGCTTATGCAGACGAAATAATGGCTCCGGAAAAAGCGCACTTCCGGTAAAACATAAGCAAAATCCTAGCCCAGAAGCCTCTCCTTTTCAACAACTTACTGGTAAACAAGAAGTTAGCCTCCGTGAATATAAACGTCGCAGATTTGTTAAACGGGAATTACATCCTGTTATTATTTGTGGTGCTGGCGCTCGGCCTGTGTCTTGGTAAATTACGCCTGGGTTCTGTGCAACTGGGTAATTCCATTGGCGTTTTAGTCGTTTCATTATTATTAGGCCAGCAGCATTTTTCGATTAACACCGACGCGCTTAACCTCGGCTTTATGCTGTTTATTTTTTGCGTCGGTGTCGAAGCCGGCCCTAACTTTTTTTCTATTTTCTTTCGCGACGGTAAGAATTATCTGATGCTGGCGTTGGTCATGGTCGGCAGCGCTCTGCTCATTGCGCTCGGGCTTGGCCGCGCGTTCGGCTGGGATATCGGCCTGACCGCCGGGATGCTGGCGGGTTCAATGACCTCCACCCCCGTGCTGGTGGGCGCGGGCGACACATTACGCCACGCTGGTATGGAAGGCGCACAGCTTGCCCAGGCGCTGGATCACCTGAGCCTCGGCTATGCGCTGACGTACCTTATCGGGCTGGTAAGCCTGATTTTCGGGGCGCGCTACCTGCCGAAACTCCAGCACCAGGATCTGCAAACCAGCGCCCAGCAGATTGCGCGCGAGCGCGGTCTCGACACCGACGCCAACCGCAAAGTCTATCTGCCGGTTATCCGCGCCTATCGCGTGGGGCCGGAGCTGGTCGCCTGGGCCGATGGCAAAAACCTGCGCGAGCTTGGCATCTACCGCCAGACCGGCTGTTACATCGAGCGTATTCGCCGCAACGGCATTCTTGCGAGCCCGGACGGCGACGCAGTCTTGCAGATGGGCGATGAGATTGCGCTGGTAGGTTACCCGGACGCCCACGCGCGCCTCGACCCAAGCTTTCGCAACGGTAAAGAGGTGTTCGACCGCGATCTGCTCGACATGCGCATCGTCACTGAAGAGATTGTGGTGAAAAACCACAACGTGGTGGGCCGCCGTCTCGGCCAGCTCAAGCTCACCGACCACGGCTGCTTCTTAAACCGCGTCATCCGCAGCCAGATTGAGATGCCGATTGACGACAACATCGTCCTTAACAAAGGCGACGTCTTACAGGTGAGCGGCGACGCACGACGCGTGAAAACCATCGCCGACCGTATCGGGTTTATCTCCATTCACAGCCAGGTAACGGATCTTCTCGCCTTCTGCGCCTTCTTTATTGTCGGCCTGATGATCGGGATGATCACCTTCCAGTTCAGCTCGTTCAGCTTCGGCATCGGTAACGCCGCCGGTCTGCTGTTCGCCGGGATCATGCTCGGCTTCCTGCGCGCCAACCACCCGACGTTCGGCTATATCCCGCAGGGCGCGCTGATGATGGTGAAAGAGTTTGGCCTGATGGTGTTTATGGCGGGCGTGGGCCTCAGCGCGGGCAGCGGCATCGGCCACGGCCTCGGCGCTGTGGGCGGCCAGATGCTGTTTGCGGGTTTGATAGTGAGCCTGCTGCCGGTGGTGATTTGCTTCCTGTTCGGCGCGTATGTGCTGCGCATGAACCGCGCGTTGCTGTTCGGTGCGATGATGGGCGCACGCACCTGCGCACCGGCGATGGAGATCATCAGCGATACCGCGCGCAGCAATATCCCGGCGCTCGGCTACGCGGGCACCTATGCGATAGCCAACGTGCTGCTGACGCTTGCCGGTACGCTTATCGTCATCATCTGGCCCGGCACATAAAAAAACGAGAAATTTTGCAGATGGCGCGAACTTTTCGAAAAAGCATCAGTCTCAATTAGTGCCACTGCTTTTCTTTGATGTCCCCATTTTGTGGAGCCCATCAACCCCGCCATCTTGGTTCAAGGTTGATGGGTTTTTTGTTGGGTGAAATTCCTGACAGCGCGGTATTTGAGTTTTACGAAGCCCCATCCCAGACTCCAGCCACACGTTGGTTCTATCAACGGGCTAACTGGATGTAAGGCAGCACACATGCTGACAACCTTGTCATGCATCCCATTCTCCCTATCCTGAGACCAAAGGTTACCAAAGCGGTTGCTGACCAGCTGCAGCTTGCCCCGACATCAACTCCTTTAGCGATATTAATTCATTCCTACTTTTTAAGTGGGCAGGCACATAATTAGCAGATTTTATTTTCTCCTCTTTCACTCTTATTAATTCGATGACGAAGAAAAGACATCGCTTCATCATTATGCCACAAAGGCATGCACTCGTTTTCTGGTATAATTTCACATATATCATAATCTCATCAAGTTATAGCCCAACATACAAATAATAACGCCAATGTACTCTTCACAACTATTGCAAATCATGTCATACCTGTTAAAAATAAGATAATAAAAAACAGCAAGCACGCACAGGATTCAGAAAAATGCATTCGATTACAGAGATGATAAGCACAGAGTTTACCAATGCGCCGGTTGCGACAATTATCACGCTGGTAACAGCCATCGGGACAGTATTTAAACTCCTAATTAATATAAAAAGCAAGCTTGTAAAACCGCGTGAAGGAGAAGCTAAAACTCTCGAAAATGCAGGTATACCTTCTTCCTTATTACGTTTTTTTATGATCCCACTTTCGACAAAAAAGATACCTGAAATCAAAAGACTTGATAAGTTCCTACCTTGTGTCTTTGCTTTATTCTTTATCGGTTCCTTTTGCTTTTCTGCTCCGGTAGTTATCCGCACTGCTAAGACTCCCGGTGAGCACGCCCTTCTTATCTGGAAGCCTACCGGAGAATATTTTTATATTTCTCGCGATTCAGCCTGGCAGGCAAACATTGTTGCCAGAAGCAAGTGGAATATGCGTAAAGCCGAATGTACCTCGAACATTACCCGAGTTGCCACTCAAAGTATCTTACCATCACCAGAAGTAAAGAAAGGGATTTGCGATCTCTTTCTTACGCAAGAAGGCCAGCGTTACCTGACTAATTCGATAAAAGTTTATCCGAAGGAAAAAACATTTGTATATGTCATGCTGCCTTTCACTGAGCTTATTTTGCTATGGATAACCTTAGGCACCATACTACATGTCCACTTCACAAAAAAGTTAAGAAAATATATTGTCGGCGAGCATGATAAAGCGCTGAGCTACGTATAGTGACAAGCCGATCAATAACGACCCATTTCTATTTTCGCCTGTTTGTTAACCAAAATGTTATTATGTAAAGGCACATAAAACCTTCCCTTTTGACTCACTTAATTTTTGAAGCGGATTTAATCGACTCCGGCGAGTCTCAACACTATTACCCGGATCTCCGCCTCCTTCAGCGGCTCGCGGTCGACCACGTAGTGCAGCGTCATCCCTTCGACAAACGCATCAAGCGCGCGGGCGGTCGCCGGGTCGAACCAGGTTTCGAGCGTCTGCTGGCTGCGGCGCATCCAGTCCTGCATGATGATTTTAAGTTGCGGCTGGCGGCTCGCGTAGGCGTAGAGCTGGTACATCAGCTCCATATTTTCAGGCGTCGTCACCTGCGCGCCGCAAATCAGCGCCGTTAATGCCTCGCAGGCTTCCTCGCGGCTCTGCGCCTTTGCCATCAATGCCTGGTACTGGCGCGACATGCTCTCGGCGAAACGCGTAAACGCCTCGGCCAGCAATGCCTCCAGCGAGGTGAAATAATAAGTGACGGAGCCCAGCGGCACGCCTGCCTCAAGGGCGATTTTGCGGTGCGTAATATGATGAAAGCCGTGCGTGGCGATGCAGGCGAGCGTCGCTTCCAGAATGCGCTCGCGGCGCTGCGGGTCGTTTTGTCGTGTCGCCATGGGTGTCGAATTCTCAACCGGAAAAGCATTTTCTGTATGTGTACAAATGTACACAACCTTGCTACGTTTTAAAGGTTTCTTTTTCACTCCAGGCGAATGGGCTATGTCATCCGACGTGAATCACTCTTCCGCGCTGCGTCACCGGACGTGGGCGCTGTTTCTGTTTTTCTTTCTGCCAGGATTGCTGATGGCCTCCTGGGCGACCCGCACGCCGTCCATTCGTGACGTGCTGGCGGTCTCCACCGCCGGGATGGGCATTGTGCTGTTCGGGCTTTCGGTTGGCTCCATGAGCGGCATTCTCTGCTCCGGCTGGCTGGTGAAGCGCCTCGGCACACATACGGTTATCCGCAACGGCATGGCGCTTGGGGTTATCGGCATGTTGCTGATGGCGCTCGCGCTGTGGCTCGCCTCGCCGCTGCTGTTTGCCTGCGGGCTGGCGGTGCTGGGCGCGGGGATGGGGTCCGCCGAAGTGGCGCTCAATGTCGAAGGCGCGACGGTTGAACAGCTACAGAACAAAACCGTGCTGCCGATGATGCACGGCTTTTACAGCCTCGGCACGCTGATTGGCGCGGGCATCGGCCTGAGCCTGACGGCGTTCCATTTCCGCGCCGATCTGCACCTTACCATCGCCACGCTGGTTACCATTATCCCGATTATTATCGGGCTGCGGGCTATTCCCTACGGCGTCGGTAAAGAGGCGAAAGAAGCGCGCCAGCAGCGCCCTGCCGGTCATCTCCCGTTCTGGAAAGATACCCAGTTGCTGCTGATTGGCCTGATTGTCCTGGCGATGGCGTTTGCCGAAGGCTCCGCCAACGACTGGCTGCCGTTATTGATGGTGGACGGTCACGGTTTTAGCCCCACTTCCGGCTCGCTGATCTACGCCGGTTTCACGCTCGGTATGACGCTCGGACGCTTCTTTGGCGGCTGGTTTATCGACCGCTACAGCCGCGTGAATGTGGTGCGCGCCAGCGCCATGATGGGCGCACTCGGCATCGGGCTGATTATCTTTATCGATAACCCGATTATCGCGAGCGTGTCGGTGCTGCTGTGGGGGCTGGGCGCGTCGCTCGGCTTCCCGCTGACCATTTCGGCGGCGAGCGATACCGGGCCGGATGCGCCGGTGCGCGTGAGCGTGGTGGCAACGGCAGGCTATGTCGCCTTCCTGGTGGGCCCGCCGTTACTCGGCTTCCTGGGGGAACATTACGGATTACGCAGCGCGATGCTGGTGGTATTAACGCTGGTGGCGCTGGCGGCGGTGGTGGCGCGTGCGGTGGCGAAACCTGCGACACCGGATGAGTCAGCCTCCGGGCAGGCGCGTGACGTTATTTAAGAAGCGAGAGCACGTTCTGCGCCTGCTGGTTCGCCTGCGCCAGCACGGCGTCCCCGGCCTGTTGCAGGATCTGCGTCCGGCTGAGGTTGCTCGCCTCCTGCGCGAAATCCGCGTCTTCGATGCGGCTGCGCGCGGCGGTCGTGGCGGCGGTATCCTGCGCCAGCCCGGCCTTCGCCGAATCGAACGTATTCACCAGACTCCCGTAAGTGCCGCGATACGCGCTTACGGTATCGATCGCATGATCGATGGCGTCTATCGCCTGCGACGCGCTCTGCTGATTATCAAGCCGCGCGGTATCAAGGCCGAGCGTTTTGGTGTCCGAAGGCGTGCCGGGAATGGTTTTATACTGCACCGCCTCGCCGTAGTCGGCGCTCATCACGATATCCGTATCGGTGCTGACCGGCCCGTTATCCGGCGGATCGGTTGGTTTCGGCAGTTTGGTCCAGGTCATCTGGCCGTAAAACGAGCCGTTGCCCACCACCATGATGATCACATCTTCCGTCACCTTATCAATGGACAAACGCTCAAGATAGTTGCCCGGCGACACCGTACCGTTGTTGGCCCAGCCCGTCGCGGGCGTCTCGTAGCGGTCGCCGTCGCCACTGTAGGTGATGGTCATGCCGTTGTACTGCTTCACCGCGCCGCCGCTCACGTTGTAAGTGGGCGGCCCCTGTGTCAGGTTCGCGTCGCTGTAGCTGGCACCCGGCAAAAAACCGTTATCGGTGGAGATGATTTTGGTATTCGCCGTCGCGGTGCTGTTCACGCCGTTATTCGTCCAGGTGAAGTCGCGCGTGGGGCCATTCACCGGCGTACCGACGAGATGGCTGCCATCACGGCTGAACAGCTGGATATCGTCATCCATCCAGCCCGAGTTAATCGTCAGCGTAATGTCAGTTGCGCCAGCGGGAATATAGGCCAGCGGCACCAGCCCGGAGGTAAAGGTGTACTGCTGGCCCGGCACCGGGAAGCGCTGGTTGATAGACGGAATATTACCGAGCTGCGACGCGGGTGGTGGCGGGGATGCCGCGGGCGCCAGCGGATATTTGCCGAAAATCGTCGTCCCTGTGGAAATGGCGTCTATCTGCGCTTTGATCTCGCTGAATTCAGCGGAGATCGCCGCGCGATCGCTTGCGTCCAGCGTGCCGGTTGCGGACTGCACCGCCAGCGATTTTGCGCGCGTCAGCAGATCGGTGACTTCAGAAAGCGCGCCCTCGGCCGTCTGCGAGAGGCTTACCCCGTCGTTCATGCTGCGCGAGGCCACGTCATTCGCCCTGAGCGTGGCAGACATACGGTTGGCAATAGCCTGCCCGGCGGCGTCGTCCTTCGCGCTGTTAATGCGCATGCCGGATGAGAGCCGCTCGATGGACTGGCTTAAGCTAGCGGCCGTTTTTTTCTGCTGCGTCAGGACACTGCCAGACATCAGGTTGTTGAAGATAGTCGCCATAGGGTTGCCGTTTCGCACATCGGAGAGTCGTTAACAAGGCTACTATCGGCCCCCAGGCAGTTTAGCTTTAGGTGTAAATTTGAATTAAGTGAAAATCCTTTTAATAACCACAGCTTATGTTAACAGGCCATTATCCGCACTTTTACCGCGTCCGGCCTGGTAAATCCTTAAGGAGCGTTTATGACAGTTAAGTTAATCGCCGTGGATATGGACGGCACCTTTTTACGCGACGACAAAACCTATCACCGCGAGCGTTTTCTTAAGCAGTACGCCGAAATGAAAGCCCGCGGCATCCGTTTTGTGGTAGCGAGCGGCAACCAGTATTACCAGTTAACGTCGTTCTTTCCGGACATCGCCGACGACATCGCCTTCGTGGCGGAAAACGGCGCGTGGGTGGTCTGCGAAGGCGAAGATGTCTTTAACGGCGAGCTGAGTGATGACGAGTATCGTCACGTCATTGACCACCTGATGACGCTCGACGATTTAGAGATTATCGCCTGCGGAAAAAACAGCGGCTACACGCTTAAGCGCTACGATGAGCGCTTCAAAAACATGGCGGCGCGCTACTATCACCGCCTGGATTTTGTCGACGACCTGCACGACGCGCGGGACATTTTCTTTAAATTCGCGCTCAACCTGCCGGATATCCAGCTGCTGAAAAGAATGGACGAACTGACCGAGGCGTTTGAAGGCATCGTGGTGCCGGTCTCAAGCGGCCACGGCTCTATTGATCTCATCATTCCAGGGCTGCACAAAGCCAACGGCATTCAGATGCTGCAACAGCGCTGGGGCATTGCAGACAGCGAGGTCGTGGCGTTTGGCGACGGCGGCAATGACGTCGAGATGCTGCGCCACGCGGGGTTTGGGTTCGCGATGGACAACGCGCCGGAGGCGATTCACAAGGTCGCGCGCTATCGTGCGCCAGCCAATAATCAGGATGGTGTACTGGATGTTATCGACAAGGTGCTGAACGGCGACGCGCCGTTCGCCTGAGACGACGGCCCGGGCGGGCCGTCGCGTTATGCGTTACGCTTCCGGGCGGGTGCCGACGGTTTTGTCCTTCAGGAAAATCACCATCAGGCCCAGCCACAGGAGGCCGCTTACGAAGTTAAACAGGTTAAACAGCGCGTTGCCGCCGCCAAGCCAGGCGTGTTTACTGATTTCGATACCCACCGTGAAAATGGTCATCTGCAACATGCCCATCGCCGCTGAAACGGTGCCTTTGCTGATGTCGCTGGCAAAGAGCGTCAGGCGCACCAGGCCCGCGTTAGCAATGCCGATGCCGAAAGCGTAGATGCTGAGCCCCGCCGTCATCCAGAGGTACGCGTGCGATGAAATCACCGTGGCGAGCGCCGCCAGCGCCAGCCCGAACATCATCGGCCAGCCGCCCATCACAATCAGCGAGCGCACGGAGCGCCGGGCGGTGAGCTTCGCCAGCACCAGGTTGCCGATGATCAGCGCGCCGAAAATCGGCACCTGCAACAGGCCATATTCATAGGTGCTCATCTGCTCGCCGCTGATGATAATGACCGGCGACTGCGCAATCCACGCCAGCAGCGGCAGGCTGACAAAACCTATCGCCAGCGCCCCGGACACAAAGCGCAGGTTTTTCAGCACGGCTTTATAGTCACGGCCCAGTTCACGCAGCGACAGCTTCTCGCCAAGCCGCGTGGCCGTCTCCGGCATAGCGCGCCACAGGCCAAAGAACGAGATGGCCGCCAGCACGGCGAAAAGCACAAACATCATCTCCCAGGGCGCGGCGTGTACCCAGGCAGCCCCGACGAGCGGCCCCAGCAGCGGCGCGATAAGCGCGACGTTCGCCATTAACGCGGTGATTTTGATACACACCGCCTCTTCAAACGACTCCTGAATCGCGGCATAACCCACCGCGCCGATAAAGCACAGGCTGATGCCCTGCAAAAAGCGCAGCACGGTGAACTGTTCAATGTCCCGGGCGAGCAACGTGGCAAGACAGGTGACGATAAACCACGCCACGCCCGCCAGCATCACCGGGCGTCTGCCGATACGGTCAGAGAGCGGGCCGAGCAGCCACTGTAAAAACATGCCGCCCGCGAGATAGGCGGTCATAGAGGTGGGCACCCATTCGACGCCCGCCTGATACTGTTCGACGACCGCGAGCATGCCCGGCTGGATCATGTCGTTGCCGATATAAGTCGAGAATTCGTAGAGCACCAGGCAGAGCGGGAACAGCAGCGCCTGGCGTCCGAGACGTCCGGTTCGGTTTGCGTGAGTTTGCATGAGTCATCCATCAATAAAATCGCGCAAAGTGTAATGAATTGCCGCGCCGCGCGATAGTGAATTATGTGCGACAAACCGGCGTGGCGCGCCTTTAGCTCTATTGTTTAAGGTTTTCTTAAGTAAGCCGCTTTATGCTGGCCCTTTTCAGCTTCCGGATGACGCCGCGATGCGTACTTTATCTCCGCTTTTCTGGCCCGCCAGGCCCCGGATAAATAAGACAATCTCCCTTTATTCCCTGCCCGTGCGCTTTTATGTTGGTCAGCTTGCGCTGTTAACGGCGCTGGGCGTGCTGTTCACCTGGCTTTCACGCACCGAAACGCTGGACCGCGGGCTGACGCAGATGTGGTTTGACGCCGCGGCAGGGAATTTTCCCTGGCAGGACAACCACTGGCTTGATCTGCTCAATCACCGGCTCGCCAAATATTGCGCCATCGCGGTCGCCGTCGGGAGCCTGCTGTATGGCGTGATTCGTCGCCATCCGCGCTGGATGATGGTCGCGGTGCTGATGGGTCTTGGCGCTGCCGTCGTCGGCATCCTGAAGGCTACCAGCCATCACAGCTGTCCGTGGGATCTCGTTGAGTATGGCGGAAAGGCGCTCTCCTATCCGCTTTTTGGCGCGGTACCGGACGGCAGCGGCCCTGGTCGGTGTTTCCCTGGCGGGCACGCCTCCAGCGGCTTTATGGTGATGGGCCTCTGGTTCGGCCTTAAGCGTGAGCATCCGGGATACGCCCGGCTGGCGCTGGCGGCGGGCATTGCACTCGGGCTCGCGATGGGCTTCGGCCAGGTGATGCGCGGCGCGCATTTCTTCACCCATAACCTGTGGGCAGGCTGGTGGGTGTGGCTCACGCAGGTGGTGACGTGGGGCGTGACCACCACATTGATGAATAAGGAACCCGCAACCCTATGATGGAAGCGTTGAATCAATTTCTGTTTTTGCAAATTAACGCGACGCCCGCGTCGCCGGGCTGGCTTATCGCGCTGGCGACCTTTATCGCGCGCGATCTCATCTCGATTGTGCCGCTGCTGCCGGTGGTACTGTGGCTCTGGCGTCCGACCGAGCGCAGGCTGGTGGTGAAGTTCGCGCTGGCGCTGCTCATCAGCCTCGCCGTCTCCTGGCTTGCGGGCCATCTGTTTCCGCATCCGCGCCCGTTTGTGGTCGGCCTCGGTCATCAGTTCCTGCCGCACGCGCCTGACGACTCCTATCCAAGCGATCACGGCACCGTGATTTTCACCTTCGCGCTGGCGTTTCTCTTCTGGCACCGCGTCTGGTCTGGCGCGCTGTTAATGGCCGTCGCCTGCGCGATTGCCTGGTCGCGCGTCTATCTCGGCGTCCACTGGCCGCTCGATATGGCGGGCGGTCTGCTGGTGGCGATGCTCGCCTGCCTGAGCGCGCAGATCCTCTGGGCACCGCTTGGCGAACCGCTCTACCGCACGCTGCGCCAGCTCTATCGTCTCTGCTTCGCGCTGCCCATCCGTAAAGGCTGGGTGCGTGACTAACCGCAGGTCCACAGGTAAGATTGCACGACTTTTCAGGCACCGCGCGACGGGCGTGGTGCCGGGTTGAGCAAGAGGAACTATGGAAACGCGGCGTGATGAGCGGCTGGCGCAACTGCTACAGGCACTAAAGCGACAGGATAAAATGCATCTCAAAGAGGCGGCGGCGCTGCTTGGCGTCTCGGAGATGACGATTCGCCGCGACCTGCAGGGTAATGACGCGCCGGTCACGCTGCTTGGCGGCTATATTGTGCTGGAGCCGCGCGGCGTGGCGGTAAGCCGCTACCTGTTAAGCGATGAGCAGACCCGGCTGGTGGAGGAGAAACGTCACGCGGCCGCGCTCGCGGCGTCGCTTGCGCGCCCGCACCAGACGCTCTTTTTCGACTGCGGCACAACCACGCCGTGGGTCATCGACGCGCTGGACGACGCCCTGCCCTTCACCGGCATCTGCTATTCGCTCAACACCTTTCTGGCGCTCCAGGAGAAACCGCACTGTCGCGTTATTCTCTGCGGCGGCGAATTCCACGCGAGCAACGCGATTTTCAAGCCGCTCAATTTCCAGGAGACGCTGCGCAATCTCTGCCCCGATATCGCCTTTTTTTCGGCAGCGGGCGTGCATCCGCAATATGGCGCGACCTGTTTTAATCTCGACGAATTGCCGGTGAAACACTGGGCGCTGGAAATGGCCCAGCGTCACGTGATTGTGGCGGACCACAGCAAATTTGGGCAGGTGCGGCCCGCCTGTATGGGGCCGCTTGAGGCGTTTGATACCATCACGACCGACCAGATGCCCGACGACGCGTTTATCGCCTGGGCGCAGGCGGCAAACGTCAGCGTGATGTGGTAAACGCTCCCGTAAGCCGGGAGCACATTTTTACGAGAACCAGCTCCCGAACCACTGATGGAATTTCATCAGCACGAAATCCCACATCCGGCTGAAGAAGCCGCCTTCATTTACCGCTTCCATGACCACCAGCGGGCGCTGCTCGATGCTCTTGCCGTTCAGCTGGAAATCGATAGTGCCCACCACCTGGCCCTGTTTCAGCGGCGCGGTAAGCTGCGGCGAATTGAGCGTATAGGTGGCTTTGAGGTTTTTCAGCTGGCCTTTGGGGATCGTCACAGAACCCGCCTCGCCCGCGCCGAGTTTCACTTCGCTGCTGTCGCCAAACCAGACGCGCTGGTTAACGAACGCGGCATCCGGCTTAATCGGCGTGACGGTTTCAAAGAAGCGGAAGCCCCAGGTCAGCAGTTTTTCCGATTCGCGAAAGCGAATGCCGTCGGTTTTCGCGCCCAGCACAACCGAGATCAGGCGCATATCGCCCTGCGTCGCCGAGGCGACCAGGTTATAGCCCGCGCCCGCTGTAGTGCCGGTTTTCATTCCGTCGACGTTCATGCTGCTGCTCCACAACAGCCGGTTGCGGTTCGGCTGGCGGATCTTATTGAACGTAAACTCTTTCTCTTTATGGATGGCGTATTCATCCGGCACGTCGTGGATCAGCGCCTTGCCGAGCAGCGCCATATCGCGCGCGGTGCTGAACTGCCCCGGCGCATCGAGGCCGTGGACCGTTTTAAAGGTCGTGTTAGTCAGCCCCAGGCGTTTGGCGTAGCCGTTCATCAGGCTGACAAACGCGTCCTGGCTGCCCGCCACATAATCGGCGATAGCAATACTGGCGTCATTGCCGGACTGAATAATCACGCCTTTGTTGAGATCGGCCACCGACACCTGATCGCCGGGTTTTAAGAACATCAGCGACGAGCCGCGCAGCGCCGGGTTGCCGGTCGCCCAGGCGTCTTTGCCGACGGTCACTTTATCATCGAGATGAATTTTCCCCGCCTTGAGCGCCTGGCCGACCACATAGCTGGTCATCAGTTTGGTGAGGCTTGCCGGATCGAGTTTTTCATCCGCGTTGCCTTCTGCCAGCACTTTGCCGCTGTGATAGTCCATCAGGATCCAGGCGCGGGCGTCGACGTCCGGCGCGGCGGGCGCAATCGGGTCGGCCGCGTGGGCGGTGGAGAGAGAAATCAATAGAAACGCGCCTGAGAGAGCCAGCACGCGACGAGCGCCGGAGCGTGAGAATGAGGTCATAAGAGCCACCTGAATATCCATTCCAGAAACTACTACAAATCAACCGTATCGGTGAAAAGATGAGTAATAACGCACAAACGCCATCAATGAAACAGCACGGGGGTAAAGTTTTTAAAGTTTCACTTTCCGGTCACAAAGTGACACGGCATTTTCAGGCAGTTGCGAAAGCGCGGGGATTATTCCACCATGGAATATCTTCGTGGCGCGCCGTCGCCGCGGCATCGTTCATCTGCAAAGGAGCAAGATATGATTACCGTATGGGGTCGAGAAAATTCCACTAACGTGAAGAAGGTGCTGTGGTGTCTGGAAGAGCTGGAGCTGCCGTACAACCGCATTCCGGCAGGCGGCAAATATGGCATTAACCACGACGCGGATTATCTGGAGATGAACCCGAACGGGCTGGTACCGTGCCTGCGCGACGATGAAACCGGTCTGGTGCTGTGGGAATCCAACACCATTGTGCGTTATCTGGCAGCGCAGTATGGCCAGGGCCGCCTGTGGCTGGAAAGCCCCGTTGAGCGCGCCCGCGGCGAAAAGTGGATGGACTGGGCCATCAGCACGCTGCCTGCGCCGCACCGCGGCGTCGTCTTCAGCCTGGTGCGCACGCCGCCCGAGCAGCGCGACCCGGCGCTGATTGAAGAGAGCAAAAAGCAGTGCGATGCGCTGTTCGCCATTCTTGACGCCGAACTGGCGAAAACCCCGTGGCTCTCCGGCGACGCGTTCGGCATCGCCGATATGGCCCCTGCGCCGCACATCTATAACCTCTTTAACGTCGGCATCGAGTGGACGACGCGCCCGCACCTGGAGCGCTGGTATCAGCAGCTCACCGAGCGTCCGGCTTTTCGCAATATCGTGATGATCCCGGTGAGCTGATCACGACGCCGGGCTGACTTTCAGCAGCTGACCGTCGGTTTCGTCGGTCAGCACATACAGGAAGCCGTCCGGCCCGACGCGCACGTCGCGAATACGCTTGTTCTCTTTCTCCAGCAGTCGGCCATCTTCCGTCACTTGATTGCCGTTCACCGACAGCTGGATCAGGTTCTGCTCCTTGAGCGCGCCGATAAACAGCTTATTTTTCCACTGCGGAAATTTATCGGCGTTATAAAACGCCATGCCGCTCACCGCGGGCGAGACTTTCCAGTAGAACAGGGGCTGTTCGGTGCCCGGCGCTTCGCCGCCTTTGGCCTCCGGAATAGGCTCGCCGCTGTAGTTAATGCCCCAGGTGGCAAGCGGCCAGCCGTAATTTTTGCCCGCTTCAGGAATATTGATTTCATCGCCGCCTTTCGGGCCGTGCTCATTAAGCCATATCGTCTGGCTCCACGGGTTGAGCGCCAGCCCCTGCGGGTTGCGAATGCCGTAAGACCAGATCTCCGGGCGCACGCCCTGTTTGCCGACAAACGGGTTATCTTTCGGCACGTCGCCGTTCTCCGTCAGGCGCACCACTTTGCCCTGAAGCTTATCGAGATCCTGCGCCGTCGGGCGCTGGTTGTTTTCGCCAAGCGCGATGAACAGATGGCCTTTACCGTCAAACGCCATACGCCCGCCAAAATGGTTGCCCACCGAGAGCTTCGGCTGCTGGCGGAACACGACCTTAAAATTTTCCAGCCGCTGCATATCGTCGCTAAGCCGCCCGTAGCCCACCGCAGTGCCCGCTTTACCGTCGCTGCCGCCTTCGGCGTAACTCAGCCAGACGCGGCGGCTCTCGTTAAAATCGGGCGCCAGCACTACATCCAGCAGGCCGCCCTGCCCCTGATGCCAGACCGTCGGCACGCCGGAGATGGCGGCGGAAAGCCCTTTGCCCGGCTGCCAGCGTTTCAGCTCGCCGCCGCGAAGCGTTATCAGCATGCCCTGGTTATCCGGCAGAAACGCCAGTGACCACGGGTTTTCGAGATTATCGGCAAGCACATCCACCTTTGCAGGCAGCGCGGCGGCGGAGGCGCTCACAACGAGCAACAGAGCGAGTAAACGGGGCGAGCGTAGCGGCATGGCGTTCTCCTTATGGCAGTCCCGATTAAGGGTAGCCAGCCGCAGAACGGCCCGGCGGACTTTTACAAAATCTTTAACATCGCGCAGGCGCAAGATACCAGTACAAATTTCCCACCAACCTCTGTAAAATCCCCGCCCTGATAACTCCATAAATGATGAATTTTTGACCTATGAGCAATGTAATGCAGCAGCCAAAGATCGGCTTCGTTTCGCTGGGCTGCCCAAAAAACCTGGTGGACTCTGAGCGCATCCTGACAGAGCTTCGCACCGAGGGCTACGACGTGGTGCCACGCTATGACGACGCCGATATGGTTATCGTCAACACCTGCGGGTTTATCGACAGCGCGGTGCAGGAGTCGCTGGAGGCGATCGGCGAGGCGCTGAATGAAAACGGCAAGGTGATTGTCACCGGCTGTCTCGGCGCGAAAGAAGATCAGATCCGCGAAGTGCACCCGAAAGTGCTGGAGATCACCGGGCCGCACAGCTACGAGCAGGTGCTGCAACATGTTCATCACTATGTGCCGAAGCCGAAGCACAACCCGTTCCTGAGCCTCGTGCCTGAACAGGGTGTAAAACTGACGCCGCGCCACTACGCCTACCTGAAAATTTCCGAAGGCTGCAACCATCGCTGCACCTTCTGCATTATCCCGTCGATGCGCGGCGATCTCGACAGCCGCCCGATTGGCGACGTGCTGGCCGAGGCGAAACGTCTGGTGGAAGCGGGCGTCAAAGAGCTGCTGGTGATTTCGCAGGACACCTCCGCTTACGGCGTGGACGTGAAACACCGCACCGGCTTCTGGAACGGCTCCCCGGTTAAAACCAGCATGGTGAGCCTGTGCGAACAGCTCGCGAAGCTCGGCGTCTGGGTGCGTCTGCATTACGTCTACCCGTACCCGCACGTGGACGATGTGATCCCGCTGATGGCGGAAGGCAAAATCCTGCCGTATCTGGATATCCCGTTGCAACACGCCAGCCCGCGGATTCTGAAGCTGATGAAGCGTCCTGGTTCGGTAGACCGCCAGCTGGCGCGCATCAAGCAGTGGCGCGAGATCTGCCCGGAGCTGACCCTGCGCTCGACGTTTATCGTCGGCTTCCCTGGCGAAACCGAAGACGATTTCCAGATGCTGCTCGATTTCCTGAAAGAGGCGCGTCTGGATCGCGTGGGCTGCTTTAAGTACAGCCCGGTTGAAGGCGCCACCGCCAACGATCTGCCGGATCAGGTGCCGGAAGAGGTGAAAGAAGAGCGCTGGAATCGCTTTATGGCGTTGCAGCAGCAGATTTCCGCCGAGCGTCTGCAGGAGAAAGTGGGCCGCGAGATCCTGGTTATTATTGATGAAGTGGACGAGGAAGGCGCGATTGGCCGCAGCATGGCGGACGCCCCGGAAATCGACGGCGCGGTGTACCTGAACGGTGAAACCAAACTGAAGCCGGGCGATGTGGTGCGCGTGAAGGTGGAGAACGCCGACGAGTATGATCTGTGGGGAAGCCTGGTATAAGGTTTCTGCGCGCCGTAAACGTGAAGAGGCTGCCGATGGCAGCCTTTTTTATGGCGGGTGCATGACATCGGCGGGTGCGCTGCGCTTACCCGCCCTACACAGAACCAACCGATCCCGTAGGGCGGGTAAGCGCAAGCGCACCCGCCATTCACAACCAACCTGTCCGTAGGGCGGGTAAGCGCAAGCGCACCCGCCATTCACAACCCACCTGGCCGTAGGGCGGGTAAGCGCAAGCGCACCCGCCATTCACAACCAACCTGTCCGTAGGGCGGGTAAGCGCAAGCGCACCCGCCATTCACAACCAACCTGGCCATAGGGCGGGTAAGCGCAAGCGCACCCGCCATTCACAATCGACCTGGCCGTAGGGCGGGTAAGCGCAAGCGCACCCGCCATCCCGACACACACCCATCATTTTCCCGCACTACCCCTTAATCTTCGGATCCAGCGCGTCGCGCAGCCCGTCGCCCAACAGATTAAACGCCAGCACCGTCAGAAAAATCGCAAGGCTCGGGAATATCGCCACGTGCGGGGCCATCACCATGTCCGCGCGGGCCTCGTTCAACATCGCTCCCCACTCCGGCGTCGGCGGCTGCGCGCCAAGCCCCAGAAACGACAAACTGGCGGCGGAGATAATCGACGTGCCGATACGCATGGTGAAATAGACCACAATCGACGACACCGTGCCCGGCAGGATATGCCGGAACAGAATGGTGGCATCAGACGCACCGATACTGCGCGCCGATTCAATAAACGTCTGGTGCTTCAGCACCAGCGTATTGCCGCGCACCAGGCGAGCAAAGGCCGGGATACTGAATATCGCCACGGCGATAATGACGTTCGCCATCCCGCTGCCCATTACCGCCACCACGGCGATGGCGAGCAAAATGCCCGGGAAGGCGAACAGCACGTCGCAGATGCGCATGATCACGCGGTCCCACCAGCCTTCGTAAAAGCCCGCCAGCAGCCCCAGCACAGTACCGATAATCGCGCCCGTCAGCACCGCAAACACCCCGGCGGCGAGCGAAATCCGCGCGCCGACAATCACGCGGCTGAAAATATCGCGCCCCAGCGAATCGACACCGAACCAGTGCACCATCGACGGTCCTTCATTCAGGCGGTCATAATCGAAATAGTTTTCGGCGTCGAACGGCGCAATCCACGGCGCGAACAGCGCCAGCGCGATAAGCAGTAGCACAAAACCGCCCGCCACCAGCGCCACCGGCTGGCGCTTCAGACGATGCCAGAACTCATGCCACGGCGTGCGCGTCTGGTGCGGGCGAACAGTAGGCAGGCCGTTTAAAATCGCCTGTCGGCGCCAGTTGAAAAGTCGCATCCTTACTTGTACCTGATAGCCGGGTTAATGGCGGCGTAGAGCACATCCACCACTAAGTTGATAAGAATAAATTCGAGCGAGAACAGCAGCACTTCGGCCTGAATGACCGGGTAGTCGCGCATCTCTACGGAATCGACCAGCAGACGCCCCAGCCCCGGCCAGTTAAAGACTTTCTCCACCACAATTGAGCCGCCCAGCAGAAAGCCGAACTGTAAGCCCATCATAGTGACAACCGGGATCATGGCGTTGCGCAGGCCATGTTTCAGGATAACCCACTTTTCGCTCACCCCTTTGGCGCGGGCGGTGCGCATATAATCTTCGCCCAGCACATCCACGAAAGAGGCGCGGGTAAAGCGCGCCATAACCGCCGCCACGGCCGCGCCAAGCGTCAGCGACGGCAGAATATAGTGCCGCCAGCTGTCGGCGCCCACGGTGGGCAGCCACCCGAGCTGCACCGAAAAGATATGCATCAGCAGCATACCGAGGGCAAACGCAGGGAACGAAATGCCGGAGACCGCAAGCGTCATGCTCAGACGGTCTGGCCAGCGGTTGCGCCAGACCGCCGCGATAATCCCGGCGGCGAGCCCGAAGACCATCGCCCAGCTCATGCTGGCAAGCGTCAGCCAGAAAGTCGGCATAAAGCGGCTGGCAATCTCTTCTGAGACCGGACGGCGCGAGACCAGCGAGATGCCGAAATCGCCGCGTACCACGTTGCTGATGTAGTGCCAGAACTGCTGCCAGAGCGGCTGATCAAGGCCGAGCTGGTGGCGCACCATACCAATGACCTGAGCGTCGGCCTCCGGCCCGGCGACGAGGCGCGCCGGATCGCCCGGCAGCAGATGAACGAACAAAAACACCAGCACCGCCACGATGAGCAGCGTCGGGATGAGCCCCAGCAGGCGTTTTATGATGTAGCTAAACATGCGAAACCCTGTTTTCCTTCATGAACGCGTCTTCTTGTATGGGATTGGTATTGTGCCACTGGCGGGTGCGCTTCGCTTACCCGCCCTACGATTTACATCGCAAACCCTGGGCTGGCGGGTGCGCTTCGCTTACCCGCCCTACGGTTTACATCGCTAACCCTGGCTGGCGGGTGCGCTTCGCTTACCCGCCCTACGGTTTACATCGCTAACCCTGGCTGGCGGGTGCGCTTCGCTTACCCGCCCTACCACGGTTGGGCGCATAAAAGGTAGGGTGGGTAAGCGTAGCGCACCCACCTTCCGGCCATTTACGCTCGCACCCACCTTCCGGCGACGGTTATTTCAGATCCGCGTCCTCAAAACTAAAGCCCGTATCCGGCATCATGTAAAACCCGGTCAGCGATTTGCTGTGCGCCGAGACCAGTTTTTCCACCACCAGCGGCACCCAGGGCGATTCCTTCCACAGCGTATCCTGCGCGGCTTTATACAGCGCAGCCTTGCGGGTTTTATCGGTGGTTTTCAGCGCGTCGGCGAGATCTTTATCCACCGCCGGATTGCTGTAAAACGCCGTATTAAACAGCGTCGGCGGCCAGTTCTGCGAGGCGAAAAGCGGTGAAAGCGCCCAGTCGGCCTCGCCGGTCGATGCCGACCAGCCGGTGTAGAACATCCGCACGCCGCTCTCTTTCTGCCCTTTGCCTTCCACTTCCGAGGCGCGCTGGCCTGCGTCCATCGCCGTCACTTTTGCCTTAATGCCCACCTGCGCCAGCTGTTGCTGCGTAAACTGCAACACCTTCTGGGCGGTGCTGTGATTATGCGACGACCAGAGCGTGGTGCTAAAGCCGTTCGGGTAGCCCGCTTCTTTCAGCAACTCACGCGCTTTGGCCGGGTTGTACGGCCACGGCTGATACTGCTGCGCGAACTCAATCGTCGGCGGCACCACGCCGGTGGCGGGCGTCGCGTAACCCGCGAACGCCACTTTCACCAGCGCCTGACGGTTAATGGCGTAATTGATCGCCTCACGCACTTTCGGGTTATCGAACGGCTTCTGGGTCACGTTCATGCTGATATAGCGCTGCATGATTGACGGCGTTGCCACCAGATCCAGTTTGCTGTTTTTCTCAAGCAGCGCGGCCTGCTCGTAAGGGATCGGAAACGCGAACTGCGCTTCGCCGGTTTGCAGCATCGAGGCGCGCGTATTGTTGTCCACCACCGGGCGCCAGGTGATGGCGTCAAGCTTCGGCAGCCCCGACTGCCAGTAGTGGGCGTTTTTCTTCACCTTCACAAAATCGGTCGGGTTCCAGGTCACCAGTTCATATGGCCCGGTGCCGACCGGGTGAAAACCGATATCTTTGCCATATTTCTCCAGCGCCGCCGGGGAGATCATCGCGGTCGCCGGGTGCGCCAGAATATTAATAAACGCCGAGAACGGCTGTTTGAGGGTAATTTTGACGGTGGTCGGGTCTACCGCCTCGGTGCTGGCGATGTTTTTATACAGGTTATAACGCTTCAGGTGGTTATCCGGATTGCTGGCGCGATCGAGGTTCACCTTTACCGCCGCGGCGGTGAAATCGGTCCCGTCCTGGAACTTCACGCCGCTGCGCAGTTTAATCGTGTAGACCAGCCCGTCATCCGACACGCTGTAGTTTTCCGCCAGCACATTCTGCACTTTCATCGATTTATCGAGGCCAAACAGCCCCTGATAGAACGATTTGGCGACCTGCTGGGAAAGCGTGTCGTTGGCGTCATACGGATCGAGCGTGGTGAAACTGGAACCCACGGCCACGACAATCTCTTTCTGCGCAAAGGCGGGCGCGGCGGCCAGCGCAGAAGCCAGCCCTGCCGCGGCAAGCCAGCGGCGTGCGATTCGTTGTGTCATCGTCTTCTCCTGAAAGCCGTACCTGAAAATTAAAAGTGGTGGTCCGTCGCCCCGACGGGGTGACGCGCCACATAATGCCCCTGCCCCACCTGCACCAGCGGCGCGACAAACGGCGCGTCGCCTTTCGGGCGCGTGGCGCTTGGAATTTCATCGGAAAGCAGCACAGGCTGACGGCGCGGATGACCAGGGTCGGCCACCGGTACTGCCGCCATCAGCTTGCGAGTGTAAGGATGTTGTGGGTTTTCAAACACCGCGCGGCGCGGGCCTATCTCGACAATCTGTCCGAGATACATCACCGCCACGCGATGGCTGATGCGCTCCACCACCGCCATATCATGCGAAATAAACAGAAACGAAATGCCGAAATCACGCTGCAAATCGAGCAATAAATTAATGATTTGCGCACGAATTGAGACATCGAGCGCGGAGACAGACTCATCGGCGATCACCACTTTCGGGTTGAGCGCCAACGCGCGCGCGATGCAGATACGCTGACGCTGCCCGCCGGAGAACTCATGCGGGTAACGCCAGGCGTGCTCGGGCTTCAGCCCCACGCGCTCCAGCAGCCACGCCACGCGCTTGCGCGCCGCCTCGCCGTCGAGCAGCCGGTGCACCAGCAGCGGCTCCATAATCGAATAACCCACTGTCAGGCGCGGATCGAGCGAGGCGTAAGGGTCCTGAAAGATAAACTGCATATCGCGGCGCACCGCTTGCATCGCGCTGTCGGAGAGCGTATCGATGCGCCTGCCGCCAAAGGTAATCGAGCCGCCCTGCGTCTCCACGAGCCGCAGCAGCGAGCGCCCGGTGGTCGATTTACCGCAGCCCGATTCGCCCACCAGCGACAGCGTTTCGCCGGGCCAGAGGTCAAAACTCACTTTCTCTACGGCATGCACTTCGCGCTTCACGCGGTTAAAGATGCCGCTGCGCACCGGAAAGCGCGTCACGAGATCGCGCACCTGAAGAATCGGCTCGCTGTCCGGCACCACGGTATCCTGCTCGGCGTCGGGCGAGTCCATGTCACACCGCGGCGCGTGATTGAGCGGGAATTTACGCGGCAGATCGGTGCCGTTCATCGCCCCCAGGCGCGGCACGGCGGCCAGCAAAGAACGGGTATACGGGTGCGCCGGGCGGCGAAAAATCTCCTCGACGCTGCCGGATTCCACCGCCTCGCCCTGATACATCACCAGTACCCGGTCGGCCATATTGGCGACCACGCCCATATCATGGGTGATAAAAATCACGCCCATCGACATCTCCTGCTGCAAGACGCGGATAAGCTGCAGGATTTGCGCCTGAATGGTGACGTCCAGCGCCGTGGTCGGTTCGTCGGCAATAAGCACCGCCGGGCGGCACGAGAGCGCCATCGCGATCATCACGCGCTGGCGCATCCCGCCGGAAAGCTGGTGTGGAAAGCGCGCCAGCATCGCTTCGGACTCCGGGATACGCACTAAATCGAGCATCCGTTTGGCTTCGCGCATCGCTCTTTCGCGCCCGAACCCCTGATGCAGGCGAATGGATTCGGCAATTTGCTCACCCACCGGAAAGACGGGGTTCAGGGAGGTCATCGGCTCCTGAAAAATCATCGCCATGTCAGCCCCGCGTACGTCGCGCATCTGTTTCTGGCTGAAGGTGCGCAGATCAATCACCTGTTCGCTGCGCCGGCGCAACAGCAGCGGGCCGCTCTCCATTTCGCCGCCCGCCTGTTCAATCAGGCGCATCAGCGAGAGCGCCGTGACCGATTTCCCCGAGCCGGACTCCCCGACAATCGCCAGCGTTTCGCCGCGTTTCAGGCTAAACGAGAGCTGGCGCACCGCGTCGGTAGTGCCGCTTTCATCTTTAAAACGCACGCTCAGGCCGGAAACCGATAACACCTGTTCTTCAGGCAAAACGTCACTTTTAGGCACTGCGGTTCCTCGCTGGTGATGGTTCGGCGCGTAAGTATTCAGCAAAATTATTCTCAGGCGGCTGCGTTTTTTCTATAAATATCATTATCGTCGCCGCGCTTTCAGACGAATTTTGAATATAGAAAGAGGCAAATGTGATGTAAAGCCCGGCGGGCGGCGTAAAGGGCGAAACATACATCCCTACCGCCCTTTCTGTCATAATAGGCGCTTTGTGATTGTCGCGCTGGAGTGAAACATGGAACCGACCGCCGGACTGATGTCCCTGGAAACCGCCCTTGAGGAGATGCTCTCCCGCATCATTCCCCTGAATGAGACGCAGACGCTGCCGCTGCTTAAAAGCATGGGCCGGGTGACAGCGCGTGCCGTGACCTCGCCGCTGGACGTACCGGGCTTTGATAACGCCGCGATGGATGGCTACGCCGTGCGTCTCGCGGATGTCGCGTCCGGCGCGTGGCTGCCGGTGGCGGGCAAAGCGTTCGCGGGCCAGCCGTTTAGCGGCGAATGGCCTGCGGGCACGGCTATCCGCATCATGACCGGCGCGCCGGTGCCGCCGGGCTGTGAAACCGTCATCATGCAGGAAGAGGCGCAGACCAGCGACGCGGGCGTGCGCTTTACCGCTGACGTGCGCGCGGGTCAGCATATCCGCCGTCGCGGCGAAGATATTCGCCAGGGCGCGGTGGTAATGGAAGCAGGCCAGAAACTGAGCGCCGCCGAACTGCCGCTCCTTGCCTCGCTCGGCATTGCGGAAGTGGACGTGGTGCGCAAGCCGCGCGTCGCCATTTTCTCCACCGGCGATGAGCTCCAGCTTCCCGGCCAGCCGCTCGCGGAAGGCCAGATTTACGACACCAACCGTCTCGCGGTGCACCTGATGCTCGACGCGCTCGGTTGTGACGTGGTGAACCTCGGCATTATCCGCGACGACCCGAACGCCCTGCGCGCCGCATTTCAGGAAGCCGACCGTGAGGCCGATCTGGTGTTAAGCTCCGGCGGCGTTTCCGTCGGCGAAGCGGACTACACCAAAACGCTGCTGGAAGAGCTTGGCGAAATCGGCTTCTGGAAGCTCGCCATCAAGCCTGGCAAACCGTTCGCCTTTGGCCGCCTTGCCAGTAGCTGGTTCTGCGGGCTGCCGGGCAACCCGGTTTCCGCCGCCGTCACGTTCTATCAACTGGTGCGCCCGCTGATTGCGAAACTGAGCGGCCAGAAGGAGGTGTTCACGCCGCGCCTGCGCGTGCGGGCGGCAACGCGGCTGAAAAAATCCCCCGGACGACTCGATTTCCAGCGCGGCGTGCTGCGCACCGGCGCGGACGGCCTGCCGGAAGTGGTGAGCACCGGCCATCAGGGCTCGCATATTTTCAGCTCCTTCACCCAGGGCAACTGCTTTATCGTGCTGGAGCGCGAGCGCGGCAACGTCGAGCCGGGCGAATGGGTTGAGGTTGAGCTCTTTAACCACCTGTTCGGAGGCTGAGATGACCGAGGCGTTAAGCGATGCCGAGATGCTGCGCTATAACCGGCAAATCATCCTGCGGGATTTCGATTTCGACGGCCAGGAGCGGCTGAAGGCCGCGCGCGTGCTGGTGGTGGGCCTCGGCGGTCTTGGCTGCGCGGCCGCGCCTTATCTGGCCGCGGCGGGCACCGGCAGGCTGACGCTGCTTGATTTCGATACCGTCGCGCTCTCCAATCTCCAGCGCCAGGTGCTGCACCGCGACGCCACCATCGGCCAGCCGAAGGTGGAATCGGCGCGTGAGGCGCTTGCCGCCATTAACCCGCACTGCGTTATCGAAACGGTCAACGCACAGCTCGATGACGCCGCGCTCGCGGCACTTATCGCCCGCCATGACCTGGTGCTCGACTGCACCGATAACGTGGCGACGCGCAATCAGCTAAACGCCGCCTGTTTCCATCATAAGGTGCCGCTGGTCTCCGGCGCGGCTATCCGCATGGAGGGCCAGATCAGCGTCTTTACGTGGCAGCCCGACGCACCGTGCTACCGCTGCCTGAGCCGTCTTTTTGGCGAGAACGCGCTGACCTGCGTGGAAGCGGGCGTGATGGCTCCGCTGGTGGGCGTGATTGGCTCCCTGCAGGCGATGGAAGCCATCAAAGTGCTGGCGCGCTACGGCGAGCCGTGCGCCGGAAAGCTGGTTATCTATGACGCGCTGCGCACACAGTTTCGCGAGATGAAACTGGCGCGCAACCCGCACTGCGAGGTCTGCGGCGACGGGCGTTAATCATACAGGCCGTCGCGCTGCACGCTGGCGCTCCCCCGCCCTGGCCTGACGCGGCGCACCGATTCACGGACATCCAGCGTGCCGTTCAGAAGCAGCGTGCCGATCGCCGCCTGTGGGCGGATAAGCCGCTGTTGCAGCATCAACACCGCCTCTTCGCCGAGCGCGTCGCGCGGCACATGCACTGCCGTCAGCGGCACATCTTCAATCGCCGCCAGGTTAAAGGCGTCGATGCTCATTACGGAGATGTCCTGCGGCACCCGTAGCCCGGCGTTTTGTAACGCTTTTACCGCGCCTGCCGCCATAAAATCACCGCCCACCAGCAGCGCGCCGGGAAGCGCCGCCGCGGGCGTTTCCTCAAGAAACCGCGTGACCAGCGCCTCGCTACCCCGCGCGCTGAAATCGGGCGCGGTCAGCAAATGGCGCGTCTCGTCAAACGCCAGATTCTGCGCCTCCCACGCGTCGCGGATGCCCGCCAGACGCAGCTCCATCGTATAGCGCCGCAGGCACAGCACGTTCAGCACCTCGCGATGGCCCATCTCAAAGAGATAGCGTGCCGCGTTTTCGCCAATTGCCCGGTGATCCGGCGCGACCGCCGGCAGGCGCATTTTGCGATCGCGGCAGTTGATCAGCACGCACGGTTTGCCCACGTCACACGCCAGATCGTGAATGTGCGGATCGTCGATGCCGAGCAGCAGCGCCGCCTCGGTCTGCGGATCGTTCATCCGCGCGAGAAACAGATTGGCATCGGCGTCGTTTTCCTCCAGCGCGCAGTAGCGCAGCCGCACTTCGTGAGGCTCCAGCGCTTTGTTGATGCTCTGGATCACGCGGTAATAAAAGATGTCGGACCGCTCATCAAACGCGCGGCGCGGCGCGAACACCACCAGACTGTTCAGCAGCAGCCTGCCAGCCGCCATATCCTCCAGCACGCCCAGCGCTTTAGCGCACTCCCGCACCCGGCGGCGCGCTTTTTCGCTGGTATTGGCTTTACCCGCCAGCACGCGGGAAACGGTGCTGAGCGACAGGCCGGTTTGTTCGGCGATCCGGGCCACCTGGAGCTTTTTACTCATTTTGTGATCCATCTCCAGTTGTGAAATGAAAGATTTTTCACGGCTGGTTTTAACGATATATCCGTGCCAGCAGGGCTTCTTTTAACACATCACTGTGAATGATGAAAATTCTTGCATAAAAGGGGCTACTACCATTCCAGATGCTGCTCTACTCTCAGGTTGTCGTACAACTTTTATCGAAAACGTGTATGACAACCCCTACAAAAAGCATGTTAATTCAAATAAATAGCGGTCTCTGCTGTGGTTTCCGGCGCGTCCGGAATGCGAGTTGTTATACCCGTCAGGCTAACCGTGGAGAAGAATAAATGAGTCAGAGCATTAATCAGGATGTCGGCGCGGTAAAAACCCGAACCCGCCGCGCCATCCGCCATCTGCGCTGGTGGGTGCTGGTGCTGTTTTTGATGGGTGTAACCGTCAACTACATCACCCGTAACTCCCTCGGCATTCTTGCGCCGGAGCTGAAAGAGAGCCTGGGCATCACCACCGAGCAATACTCTTATATCGTGGGCGCGTTCCAGCTCGCCTATACCCTGTTTCAGCCGCTGTGCGGCTGGCTGATTGACGTGATTGGCTTAAAGCTTGGCTTTCTGATTTGCGCCTCCATCTGGGCGCTGATGTGTATTTTCCACGCCGGGGCCGGCAGCTGGCTGCATCTGGCTATCCTGCGCTTCTTTATGGGCGCGGCGGAAGCGGCGGCGACGCCCGCCAACGCCAAAACGCTCGGCGAATGGTTCCCGAAAAAAGAGCGCCCGGTCGCCGCAGGCTGGGCGGGCGTCGGGTTCTCCATCGGCGCGATGCTCGCACCGCCGATTATTTACTTCGCGCATATCTCCTTCGGCTGGCAGGGCGCGTTTCTGTTTACCGGCGTGCTGGCGCTGGCCTGGGTGGTGCTGTGGTGGCTCTTTTATCACAACCCGGAAAAACACCCGCGCCTGAGCCAGGAGGAGCTGGCCTTCATTCGCCAGGATAACGAGCCGCCGCCGGTGCGCCTGCCCTTCTTCACCGCGCTGAAAACCGTCGCCAAAAACAAACGCTTTTACGGCATCGCCATCCCGGCGTTTATGGCCGAACCCGCCTGGGCGGTGATGAGCTTCTGGGTGCCGCTGTATCTCGCCAAAGAACACGGCATGGATCTCAAGCAGATTGCCATGTTCGCCTGGCTGCCGTTTCTCGCCGCCGATTTAGGCTCGGTCGCGAGCGGCTATCTCACCAAACTTTATGTGCGCGTCTTTGGCTGCACGCAGATCAACTCGGTGGTCGCAAGCTCGGTGACCGGCGCGTTTCTCATGGTGTCGCTCGCGATTGTCACCATTACCAAAGACCCGTACATCACCATCATTCTTATCTCCATCGGCGGCTTCGGGCATCAGATTATCTCCTGCATGCTGAGCGCGCTGGTGGTGGAATCGTTCGATCGCGGCCAGATGGCCACGGTAAACGGGATGCGCGGCTCCTGCGCCTGGATTGCGAGCTTCCTGTTCTCACTGATTATCGGGGTGACCGCCGACAAAATCGGCTTCAACCCGCTGTTTGTCGCCATGGGGTTCTTTGACCTGATTGGCGCTGTGTTCCTGGTTGCCTTTATTGCCGAGCGCCGCAACAAGCGCGCTTCATAGGGAGATGTTGATGAAAACCCTCAAACACTGGAAATTCACCCATTCCGACGACCACCACGTCGAGCTGACCATCGATGATGCCCATACGCTCTGCCTGTGGGTGCTGGAGCCGGGCCTGTTCCGCGTGGCGGTGAAACGCCGCGGCGCGTATGCGCTTAACCGCACGTGGAGCATTGCGCCTTCCGACGACACGCCGTGGGAAGGCCGCCCGCGCGACAGCCTCGACGGCTTTAGCCTGCCGGGTTTTACGCTTGACGAAACGCCGGAGCGCCTCGTTATCAGCAGCGATAAACTGCGCGTAACGGTGCATCAGCCGCTGTGGCTGGAGTGGCATTACCGCGACGATAACGGCCTGTGGCAGTTTCTTACCAGCGATCGCCCCACCAGCGCTTATCTTATCAACGCGCATGGCGACGGCGTGGCGCACTATCAGCGCCGCCAGAAAGACGACCGCTATTACGGGCTGGGCGAAAAAGCGGGCAACCTGGAGCGCACCGGCCGCCGCTTCGAGATGCGTAACCTGGACGCGATGGGCTATAACGCCGCCAGCACCGATCCGCTGTATAAACATATTCCGTTTACCATTACCCGCCGCGCGCAGGTGAGCTTCGGCCTGTTTTACGACAACCTGAGCAGTTGCTGGCTCGATCTCGGCAATGAGATTGACAACTATCACCTCCCCTACCGCCGCTGGCAGGCCGAGGCGGGCGATATCGATTACTACCTGTTCGTCGGCCCGCGCGTGCTGGATGTCACCAAAGCCTTTGTGCGCCTGACCGGTAAAACCCTGTTCGGCCCGAAATGGAGCCTTGGCTACAGCGGCTCAACGATGCATTACACCGACGCGCCGGATGCGCAGAACCAGTTGATGAACTTTATTCGCCTGTGTGAAGAACACGCGATCCCGTGCGACTCCTTCCAGCTCTCGTCGGGGTACACCTCCATCAATAACAAGCGCTATGTCTTTAACTGGAACTACGACAAAGTGCCGCAGCCAAAAGCGATGAGCGCCGCGTTCCATGACGCCGGGCTTAAGCTTGCCGCCAACATCAAGCCCTGCCTGTTGCAGGATCACCCGCGCTATCAGGAGGTCGCACAGCAGGGGCTGTTTATCCGCGATTCCGAAACCGACGCGCCGGAGCGCTCCAGCTTCTGGGATGACGAAGGCTCGCATCTCGATTTCACTAACCCGGCAACCATCGCCTGGTGGCAGAACGGCGTCACCACCCAGCTGCTGGAGATGGGCATCGACTCCACCTGGAATGACAATAACGAATATGAAGTCTGGGATGGCGAAGCGCGCTGCCACGGCTTCGGCGAGCCGGTGGCGATTAAACATATCCGCCCGGTGATGCCGCTGTTAATGATGCGCGCCTCGATGGAAGCCCAGCAGGCCTTCGCACCAGAGAAACGCCCGTACCTGATTTCACGCTCCGGCTGCGCCGGGATGCAGCGCTATGTACAGACCTGGAGCGGCGATAACCGCACCAGCTGGCAGACGCTGCGCTACAACATTCGCATGGGGCTTGGCATGAGCCTATCAGGGCTCTACAACGTCGGCCACGATGTCGGCGGTTTCTCCGGCGATAAACCGGACGCGGAACTCTTCGTGCGCTGGGTACAGAACGGCGTGATGCATCCGCGCTTTACGATTCACTCGTGGAATGACGATCATACCGTTAACGAGCCGTGGATGTACCCGGCGGTGACGCCTGCTATTCGCAGCGCCATTGAGCTGCGCTACCGTCTGCTGCCTTATTTCTACACGCTGCTGTGGCAGGCGCATGCCGATGACGAGCCGATGCTGCGCCCGACGTTCCTCGACCACGAACACGACCCGCAGACCTTCCGCGAATGCGACGAGTTTATGCTGGGGCGCGACGTGCTGGTAGCGAGCGTGGTGGAGCCAGGCGCGCGCAACCGCACGCTCTGGCTGCCTGCGAATGACCACGGCTGGTACGATTTCCACACCGGCCAGTGGTATGCCGGCGGTCAGTGGGTGACGCTGGACGCGCCGCTGGAACGTCTGCCGTTGCTGGTGCGCGCAGGCAGCGGCTTGCCGCTTAGCGCGCGCCTGCGTCATGTGGATGCGCAGCGCGACGACGCGCGCGAGCTGAAGCTCTACCCGGTGCCGGGCAACGGCCAAAGTTCGGGCCTGTTGTTTGAGGATGATGGCGAAAGCTGGGGCTATCGCGAGGGGAACGCGCTGTGGGTGAACTGGCAGATGCAATGCAGCGCCGACGCTATTCACCTGACGTTCTCGACAACCGGCGATTACCAGCCCGCGTGGCAGGCCATTGACGTGACGCTGCCTGAAAATGAACGCCGTACACTCTATATCAACGGTCAACCCGGGCACCGCTGGACGCGCTAATACGTCACAAACCGCTGTTATCCTTACGCCGCCGCTATGTTGCTGCGGCGTTTTTTTTGGTTTTTTGAATAACGCGCGCCGTCATGTATTCCATTATTAATAACTGCATAATAAATTAATTCATTCGGCATAAATATCCAAAAAGATAATGACGACGAAAAAGTGTGTCGGTGCGTCACATTTTATTTTTGTTATTAATCCCGATGATTATTCACGACGATACATCATCCGGAACCAGACTTTTCTTCGTGCTTCACTCAACGAGCTAAACCTCCATTATCTTTATAAAAATCAATAAAATATTATAAATATCCTTTTCAAAAATTATTCATTAATCTGATAACTTTCAGTGAGCTATTGATTGATAAGTAAAAACATTTAACTGCCCCCTACCCATCGGTATTAACCATCTGACTTGATAAAATCTCTTTGTTACCGTCACCGCCAGTGCTTTTCTGGTACTTTTTTTGGAACTTGCAGCGGCTTTTTACTTTTTACCCATGACGCCATGATTAAGAAAATAAGGCGAAAGGCTGCATTTACATTATCGTTATTACGCAAGCGCGTTTTAATCACCCACATGGAGCGTGGAGGAATATCCCCGACTCATTTCATTACTGCTTATTTTTGCGCGGAATAACCAGCGCGCCATAGTGTTTTTACTGTTTCTCAGCAAGAGAAAAACCGGTCTGCCTGCAATTAAGGCGGCAGGCTATTTTATTTTCTGTTAAATGAAGGATTATTTATGAAAATGTCTGTATCGTCGCCACAATATCGCATCAGCGCGCTTTGCCTGGGCACCTGGATGGCGCTCGGAATGGTGACTTACGCGAATGCCGCCATTGTGGTCGATCAACAAAAATCGCCTGATACCACGGTCAATGTTGCGGGTAATGGTGCGACAGTCGTTGATGTGAGCGCCCCTTCCAGTGGCGGCGTTTCCCATAACTACTACAAACAGTTCGACGTTAACAGCGCGGGTGTCGTGCTCAATAACGGTGCCGGCAGCAGTAACACGACGCTTGCGGGCAACGTCAACGGCAACGCGAATATGTCACACGGTAGCGCCAGCGTCATTTTAAACGAAGTGGCGTCATCCAGCCCCAGCCAGTTAAACGGCATGGTGGAAGTCGCAGGAAAAAAAGCGGCGGTCATTATCGCCAACCCGTCAGGTATTACCTGTGACGGCTGCGGTTTCATTAATACCAGTCGCTCAACGCTGGTCACCGGCACCGTTGACATGACCGCCGGCAAAGTCAGCAACTTTAAGGTCACTGACGGCAAAATCGTGATTACCGGCAAAGGGATGGACGATCGTGGAACGGACTACACCGATCTCATCTCTCGCTCCGCGGTTATTAACGCACAGTTGACGGCGCGCGAACTGCGTATCGTCACCGGCACCAATAAAGTTAATTATAAGACGCTGAATACGAAGAAAATCCTGCCGGATCTCTTTAGCGACGAGCCATCCCTGGCACTGGATGTGTCCAGTCTTGGGGGGATGTATGCCAATAAGATTCAGCTTATTGGTACGGAAAACGGCGTGGGGGTGCGTAACAACGGTATTATCTCTACTGCGGCGCAGGACATTTCTATTTCAGTAGACGGTAAGCTCGAAAACAACAATATTATTTCTGCGAATACCGATTTGCTGATCGATACCAACCAGCATGATGTCGATAACGATAATGGCCGCCTTCAGGCCGAACGTAATCTCGCCATCGCCAGCAGCAAGCTTGATAACAATAACAACGGCCTGATTACTGCTAAAGACATTAATATCAACACACACGGCAATACGCTGGATAATAACGGCAGGGGTATTATTGCGAGCGGCAGTATCAACATCGCTGCGGGTGATATTACCAACGGCAGCCGTATCACAGGCAATGATGACCTCACGATAAGCGCCGGAACGCTGAATAACCGCGGCGAAATAAGCGCCAATACGGTGTCTATTTCCGCAGGAAAACTCAATAACCAGGATCTGATTCAGGCGCAGCAGGCGCTGACGATTGTGAGCGACACGCTGGAAAACGAAAAAGACGGGCTTATCAGCAGTGGAACCGACACACGGCTTCAGACTCATGACATTCGCAACCGCGGCAAAATCTATGCGCAAGGCGCGCTGGATGCCTATGCGTCCCATTCGCTGGATAACGAACAGGGCACCCTTGCGGCCATCGGGAATATGACGCTGGATACCAAAACATTATCCAATACCGCCGGTAGCATTTTTAGCGCCAGACAGCTGGATATTGTTGCCGACAAGATTGATAACAGCGCAGGTTTATTTACCGAGGGAGGGACAATCGCCGGTAACACTGTTACGGTCAGCAGTGGGTATTTCAATAATGACAAAGGGACAGTGAAAGGTAATAAGATCTATCTGCAGGGCGATACGTTTGATATCGGTAACGGTCATATTGCGGCAACCGGCGATATTACGGTTAACGCGGATGACGATTTCTATGTCAATAACCACGGCTCCGTGGAATCGAAAGCAGGAAATATTAACATCAATGCTGCCGACAATTTCTCAAACGACGGCACCATCAAAGCGACCGGGGCGATTAACCTTAATAGCAGCACATTCTCCAACAAAGGCAGCATCTCTACCGGCGATAAAATCGCAATTTACGCGGCAAAATCGTTCGAGAATGAAAACCACGGTTATATCAACGGTCGCAACGGACTGTCGATTGAGGCGGTTAATACGCTGGATAACGAAGGTTCGCTCTATTCCTATGATACGATCACGCTGCGCTCACATAAAGTCACTAACCATAGCGGTGCTAAAATCTCCAGCGACGATAATGAGATCTTCACCGATCGCTTTGTGAATCATGGCCGCATCGAAGGGTATTACGATCTGCACGATTATTAATCGATTATTGCGATTCTGAAACCTGACGGAAAAACGAGTAGTCATCTGACTACCCGTTATTGTTTTAATGCGGCGAATCGTTATTCGATGCCTTTGCTGCGCAGATAATCTTCGTAACCGCCGGAGAAATCCACCACGCGTTCCGGGGTAATTTCAATCACGCGGGTCGCGAGAGAGCTGACGAATTCACGGTCGTGGGAGACGAAAATCAGCGTGCCCTGATACATTTCCAGCGCGGCGTTCAGCGATTCGATCGATTCCATATCCAGGTGGTTGGTCGGTTCATCCATCACCAGAATATTCGGCTTTTGCATCATCAGCTTGCCGAACAGCATACGGCCCTTTTCACCACCGGAGAGCACTTTGGCGGGCTTTTTGATGTCGTCCTGGCTGAACAGCAGACGTCCGAGAATGCTGCGTACCGCCTGCTCGTCGTCGCCTTCCTGCTTCCACTGGCTCATCCAGTCGAAAACGGTGAGATCGTTGTCGAACTCATATTCGTGATCCTGCGCGTAGTAGCCAATCTGCGCGTTCTCGGACCATTTCACGGTGCCGCTGTCCGGTTGCAGTTCGCCCACCAGCGTTTTCAGCATGGTGGATTTACCCACGCCGTTGGCGCCGAGGATAGCCAGCTTCTCGCCCACTTCCAGCAGCAGGCCGACGTTTTTAAACAGCGGGCCGTTATCGAAGCCTTTGGTCATGGCCTCCACTTCCAGCGCGTTGCGGAACAGTTTCTTGTCCTGCTCGAAGCGGATAAACGGGTTCTGACGGCTGGAGGCTTTCACCTCTTCCAGTTTGATTTTATCAATCTGGCGGGCGCGGGACGTCGCCTGACGGGATTTCGAGGCGTTGGCGCTAAAGCGGCTCACAAACGACTGCAGGTCCGCAATCTGGGCTTTTTTCTTGGCGTTGTCGGCCAGCAGACGCTCGCGCGCCTGGGTCGCCGCGGTCATGTATTCGTCGTAGTTGCCCGGATAAACGCGCAGCTCGCCGTAATCGAGATCTGCCATGTGGGTGCAGACCATGTTCAGGAAGTGACGGTCGTGCGAAATGATAATCATGGTGCTGTCGCGATCGTTCAGCGTCTGCTCCAGCCAGCGAATGGTGTCGATGTCCAGGTTGTTCGTCGGTTCGTCGAGCAGCAGGATATCCGGGTTAGAGAACAGCGCCTGCGCCAGCAGGACACGCAGCTTCCAGCCAGGGGCGACTTCGCTCATCGGGCCGTAGTGCTGCTCCAGCGGAATGCCGACGCCCAGCAGCAGCTCACCCGCGCGGGATTCCGCGCTATAGCCGTCCATTTCGCCATATTTCACTTCGAGATCGGCCACTTTATAGCCGTCCTCTTCGCTCATCTCCGGCAGACTGTAGATGCGATCGCGCTCCTGCTTCACTTCCCACAGTTCGCTGTGCCCCATGATTACGGTGTCCAGCACGGTATATTGTTCAAACGCGAACTGATCCTGACGCAGCTTACCGATGCGTTCGTTAGGGTCGAGCGAAACGTTGCCCGCGCTCGGCTGTAAATCGCCGCCGAGGATTTTCATGAAAGTGGACTTGCCGCTCCCGTTGGCGCCAATCAGACCGTAACGGTTGCCGCCGCCAAACTTGACGGAAATGTTTTCAAACAGCGGCTTACTGCCGAACTGCATGGTGACGTTGCTGGTAACTAACACGCGTAATTCCTGGGTAAGATGTGTGATAAACAACGCATTATGCCATAACTCCGAATTTATTTCCCCCGTCAATGGACTGACTACACTGACTCAGGAATGGGAAAAAAATGTGAATAAGCACACAACTCAATTCCCTGCCACGGAGAATGCACATATAATGCGCTCCCTGTATTGTTTCGTTCACTCTAACGGCCGGTCTGGCAACGATATTTGCATAACATGAAGATGAAATTACGCACGCTTTTAGTGGCAGCCTTCGCAGTCGTCGGGTTTTGTAAATCCGCCTCTGCGGTGACTTATCCTCTGCCGACCGACGGTAGCCGTCTGGTGGGTGAAAACCAGGTAGTGACGATCCCGGATGGCAATACGCTGCCGCTGGAAGATTTCGCCGCTCAGTATCAGATGGGGCTTTCCAACATGCTGGAAGCCAACCCGGGCGTTGACCCGTATCTGCCGAAAGGCGGCACCATTCTGAACATTCCTCAGCAGTTGATCCTGCCGGATACGCCGCATGAAGGGATTGTGATTAACAGCGCCGAAATGCGTCTGTATTACTACCCGAAAGGCACCAACACCGTTATCGTGCTGCCGATTGGTATCGGTCAGCTCGGTAAAGACACCCCGATCAACTGGGTGACCAAAGTGGAGCGCAAGCGCGCGAACCCGACCTGGACGCCAACCGCCAAGATGCACGCGGAATACGCGGCCGCGGGCGAACCGCTGCCGCCGGTGGTACCGGCTGGCCCGGATAACCCGATGGGCCTCTACGCGCTCTACATCGGTCGCCTGTACGCTATTCACGGTACTAACGCTAACTTCGGTATCGGCCTTCGCGTGAGCCACGGCTGCGTGCGTCTGCGTAACGAAGACATTAAATTCCTGTTTGAGAACGTGCCGGTCGGCACCCGCGTACAGTTTGTCAACGAGCCGGTGAAAGCGACCACCGAGCCAGATGGCAGCCGTTACATCGAGGTGCATAACCCGCTCTCTACCAGCGAAGATCAGATCAACAACAACGAACTGGTGCCGATTACGCTGACCAAAGCGGTCACGACAGTCACAAGCCAGAGCGATGTCGATCAGAACGTCGTTGAACAGGCGGTGCAGAACCGTTCCGGTATGCCGGTCCGTCTGAACTAATCTGCCGCAAGGCGATAAAAAAACCCCGCGCGCATCGCTGCCCGCGGGGTTTTTTATTGATGGTGAAAGCCCTTAGCCGCGCGGCGCGGGGCCAAACACGTCGTAGTCCGGCAGACGCACGTTCTGATAAGGCTCCCAGCCGCCGCCGAGTGCTTTATAGAGCGCGACCAGATCGAGACTGCTTTGCACCCGCGCCTGCGCGCGCTGCTGCTCGGCCTGTGCCAGCTGGCGCTGGGCGTCGAGCACGTCGATAAACGTGGCGATGCCTTTACGGTAGCTGTCGCTCGCCAGATCGAATGAGGTTTGCAGCGCCTCAAGGGTTTTCTCAAGCCCGGCCTCGCGCTGCTGGTCGGTGCGGTAGCTGACCAGCGCATTTTCCACATCGCTTAACGCTGTCAGCACCGTCTGGCGATACTGCAACGCCGCCGCGCCCTGCTCCGCGCGGGCAAGTTTCACGCTGGAGACCAGTCGCCCGCCCTGAAAAATGGGAATCGAAACCTGCGGGCCGAAGCTGTAAAAGTGGCTGCTCCAGTCGGTGAGGTAACTGGTTTCGCTGTTACGCATCCCGAACTGGCCCGAGAGCGACAGGCTCGGGAAGAGCTGCGCCACAGACACCCCGATTTGCGCGGTCGCGGCGTGGAGCCGTGCTTCGGCTTCACGCACGTCCGGGCGACGGCGCGCGAGCGTTGAGGGAATGCCCACCGGCACGATTTCCGGCAGCGGTGGTAACGGCTGCGCGGCCTGCAATTCTGCATCAAGCGCGCCCGGCGGCTTGCCAAGCAGCACCGCCAGCCCGTTCATCGCCTGACGCTCCTGCGCCTGATACTGCGGCAGCTGCGCCTGAAGCGTACCAAGCTGGGCGCGGGCATTTTCCACATCCAGCTGCGGCGACAGCCCGCTTTGCTGGCGGCTTTCCGTCAGCTCCAGCGTCTGCTGCGCTGAGGCGATCTGCTGATTCATGGTGGCGAGAATGCTCTGCGCGCCGCGCAGTTGCAGCCAGGCGCGCGCCACTTCGGCTTCCAGCGAGACCAGCGCGTCGTTGCGCTGCTCAATGGCCGCCTTCTGCTGCGCGTCTGCGGCCTCCACCTGGCGACGCACTTTGCCCCACAGGTCAATTTCCCACTGCGCGTCAAAGCTGCCCTGATAGAGGTTGATAGGCTGCGTCAGCGGCCCGAGCGCGGAACTGATTTGCGGATCGACCGCATCAAGCTGGCCATAGACATCATGCGATTTCAGCTCGCCTTCCAGACCAAGCTGCTGGCGCGTGGCGCGCACGTTGCCGTTGACCGCCGGGAAAAACGCGCCGCCCGCCTGGTTTATCTGTTCACGGGCCCCGGCGATACGCAGCACCGTTTGCTGTAGCGATAAATTACCGGCGATGGCGCGCTCAATCAGGCTGTCGAGCTGCGGCGATTTAAACGTGCGCCACCAGCGCGGGTCCGGCGCGGTGCTGCGCGCCTTCGATGCCACATCCGGCGCGTTCTGCCGGGCGGTTTCGCCGAAAGCGCCCGGCGTTACGGGCTCCGGCCGTTGGTAATCGGGGCCAACCGCGCAGCCTGCCAGCAGCAGCGCCAGCGCCGTCAGCGTAAAGGGGAAGGTCACTCTCCCGGACATATTAATGTGCTCCTGCGGAGCCTTCGCTCTTGATGGGCGAAAGCAATAAACAAAACGGAATCAACAGGATCGCCACCACGCTCAGCATGGTGAACACGTCGACATACGCGAGAATGCGCGACTGGGCAATCATGGTTTTATAAAGCTGCCCGGTGGCGATGCCGGTCGGGTCGCCGAGCTGGGCGGTGAAATTGCGCACCGCCTCGGCGCCGCTGCGTATCGCCTGCTGGAACTGTTCGTCAAAAGGCGTCATGTGCGCGCTCAGATGGGCGCTCTGCACCTGTGAACGTTCGGTAATCGCGGCGGTGGAGAGCGAAATTCCTATCGAGCCTGCGACGTTTCGGAACATCGTAAACAGCGCCGCCGCGTCGGCGTTAAGCTTCTGCGGAATGGTGATAAACGCAATCGTGGTAAGCGGCACAAACAAAAAGCCTAGCCCGATAGACTGCGCGCTGCGCATCAGCACCAGCGTTTCGAAATCGACGTTCGGCACCAGATTGCGTGACCAGAAAAATGACACGCCAAGGCAGAGGAAGCCGAACGCGATTATCCAGCGGGTCTGCACCAGCGGCATCAGCTTCAGCACAATCGGGATGGTAAAGACAATCAGCACCGCGCCGGGCGAGAGTATCAGCCCCGACCAGGTGGCGGTGTAGCCGAGATCCTGCTGCGCCAGCTGCGGAATAACCACCGAGCTGCCGTAGAGGATCAGCGCCATGCCCGCCATCAGCACGCTGGAAACGGCGAAGTTTTTATCCCGCACGCAGTGCAGATCCACCACCGGACGGCGGGTATAGATGAGCCAGTAAATCGCGCCGACAATCCCGATAAGCGTCAGCACCGCGAAGGTGCGGATAAAATCGGACGCGAACCAGTCTTCGTCTTCACCGCGATCGAGCATCACCTGAAGGCAGCCGAGACCCAGCGCAATCAGCCCGATGCCCGTCCAGTCGACCGGGATTTTCTCTTCGGACTTTTTCTCCCACGGCGGGTCTTCCAGCAACTGATAGACCGCCAGCACGCAGACGATGCCGACCGGAATATTGATGAAAAAGACCCAGCGCCAGGAGTAGTTATCGGTTATCCAGCCGCCGAGCGTCGGGCCAAGCACCGGGGCGACAATAATCGCAATTGAGGAGAGACCGAACGCCTTGCCGCGATCTTCCGGCTTGAAGTAATCGAGCAGCACCGACTGCTGCGTCGGCTGAAGGCCGCCGCCGAAAAAGCCCTGCAAAATACGAAACAGAATAATTTGCCAGAGCTCAGTGGCGATGCCGCACAGAAACGAGCAGACGGTAAACATCACAATGCAAATCAGGAAAAACTGTTTGCGCCCGAACAGCCGGCTGAAGAATGCCGACAGCGGCAGCACGATGCCGTTCGCCACCAGATACGAGGTCAGGACCCACGTCGATTCGGAATAGCTCGACGACAGCGACCCGGCGATGTGCGGCAGCGCCACGTTAACGATAGTGGTGTCGAGGATTTCCATGAACACCGCGATCGTCACGACGATCGCGACGGACCAGGGGTTGCTGGCCGGACGCCAGCCGCTGTGGGCCTGCTCGCTCATTCCACCGTCACCTCAGGCTCGACGGACAGCCCCAGCGGTAGCGGCTGGTTCCAGTTCTCAAGCCCTTTGTCGATAACGATTTTCACCGGCACGCGCTGAACGATTTTCACAAAGTTGCCGGTGGCGTTTTCCGCCGGGAACGCCGAGAAGCGCGAGCCGCTGCCCTGCTGAATGCTCTCGACATGGCCCTCAAGTTCCAGGTCGGGGAACGCATCTACAGAGATCTCGACTTTATTGCCAGGCCGCATCCGCTCAAGCTGCGACTCTTTAAAGTTCGCCACCACCCAGATATCCGGCGAGACAATCGAAAAGAGCGCGCTGCCCGCCTGCACCAGCGTGCCGTTCTGGACGTTACGCTTCGTGACATAGCCGTCGAACGGCGCGCGCACTTCGGTATAAGAGAGATTCAGCTCGGCCGTTTTTAACTGCGCACGGGCCTGTTCCACCTGGCTCTGGCGCGCTTCGACGTTGGTTTCCTGCTGACGAATTTGCAGTTGCACCTGCTCGGCCACTTCCAGCTGCGCCTGCGCGTTAGCAAGGCCCGCTTCGGCGCTGCGCAGTTGGGCGTTGGCAGCGTCGATGTTTTGTTTCGAGGTGGCGCGCGGGTCAACACCGCGCTGGCGCTGATATTCGGCGCGGGCGTTGGCAAGCTCCGCCTGGGCGCGCAGCACCTGCGCTTTGGCCTGATCGCGCTGGGCCGGGTACTGCACTTTGGCGAGCGCCAGTTGCGCCTGCGCCTGATGGAGCTGCGACTCGGCAAGCGACAACTGCGCCTGCGCCTGATCGCGCTGTGCGGTGGCGTCGCGCGGGTCGATAACCACCAGCAGATCGCCTTTTTTCACCCGCTGGTTATCTTTCACGCGCAGTTCCGTGACATACCCCGCCACTTTCGGCGCGACGGTCACGGCATCACCTTCAATAAAGGCATCGTCAGTGGTTTCAAGGTTTCGGGTCATAAACCACCAGATGATGGCCCCGATAACCATAATGACAACAACAATACCGAGAATAATCAGCGGCTTTTTACCGGGGCGCTTGCGGTTTTCACCGTCGCCTTTCCCCTTGTCCTTACCGCCATCCTCAGTTTTGCTGTTATCGTCTTGTTGATCCTGACGTTTCTCTTCGTCAGCGTTGTTATTGTGATTTTCCGCCATAGTTCAGCAACAGTCCTGTAAGTTAACACCATCACAAAATACCGTTTACTAAACTTAGGAGCAGTCTATACATTTGCCAGGAAAAACTGACAAATTAGCATTATCTGAGAAACAGTCCCCACAGTAGCGCATACCCCACCAGCGCAGACCACAGTAATAGCGGCAGCGAATAGAGATGAAAGCGCCACCAGATGCGGCGGTCAGCCGCCATACGCAGCGCAATCAGGTTCGCGAGCGAGCCTGGCAGGAGCCCGAATCCACCGATGTTGACCGCCCAGGCGAGCAGCGTCGTCGGCGGTACATAGTTGAGCAGCAAAATAGTCGCGGGCACGTTGCTGATAAACTGCGACAGGCCGATGCCCAGCGCATACAGACCAGCGGGCGGCAGTTGCGAAACATGATGCAAACTGGACGTAAGCGCAGGCAGTTTGGTCAGCAGATGCACATCGATAAACATCGCCACAAAGACCAGCAGCAGGCTCCAGTCAATGCTGATAAGCACCCGGCGCGCCACCAGCAGGAACCCCACCGCCACCAGCGCCAGCCCCCACAGGGCGATATTCAGCTCCAGCGCGGTTAAAAACACGATGTAGAACGCAAGGCAGCTCCAGACCAGGCGCGGCTGCCACTCGTGCTGTTTATCGTGCGACTGATAATGCAGCGCCTTGCCCGGAAAGCAAAACCAGCAGAGCAGCAGCAGGCTCGCCATCAGCGCCAGCGCAAGCGGTGCCATGTGCAGAATAAATTCTCCAAACGCGAGGCCCGAGCGGCCCCATAAGAGAATATTTTGCGGGTTGCCGATAGGCGTCAGCAGCGAACCGGCATTCACGGCCAACGCTTCAAAAATAATGAGGCGGTTAACCGGAATGGCGCAGAGTTTTTTCAGCGTCAGCGTCAGCGGCACCACGATAAACAGCGCCACGTCATTAGTTAAAAAAGTGGAGAGCAGTGCGGCGGCGCAGACCAGAAAGAGCGCCAGGCTGCGCTCTGTCGAAAAACGCCGCACCAGACGGCGGCCCAGCACGTCGAAATAGCCGCTCAGTTCAACGCCTTTGGTCAACATCATCAGCCCGGCAAGGGTAATGATGGTGCGCCAGTCGACGGCCTGCGGCCACTCGCGCGGCGCGAAAGGCACAAAAAAGGAGAGGATCACGCCGGTAATCAGTAAAAGCTGGAAAAACCGGTCATGCAGAAAAGGACGCGCGAGGCGAAGTAACATGATTATTCGAACCCGTTTTGCTGGCTGAAACGACGAAAGACCTCAAGCGTCTCTTCGCTGACATGGTGCTCCATCCCTTCGGCGTCGCGTCGTGCGGTATCCGGGTTAACGCCGAGTGCCAGCAGGAAGTTCTCAACGATTTGATGTCGTTCGCGGCTCTGCTGCGCCAGCGTTTCGCCTTCCGGCGTCAGAAACACGCCGCGCCACGGGATCTGCTCAATCAGCCCTACAGAGGCAAGACGCTTGAGCATTTTCGCAACGGTTGGTTGCGAAACACCAAGACGCGCCGCCATATCTACCTGACGCGCTTCGCCCACCTCCCGAATGAGATCGGAAATCAGCTCGACGTAATCGTCGATAAGTTCGCGGCGGTGGGCTTCACGTACCTGGCGAAAGCCTTCCACATGTTCTTCGACATTGACCAGCTGCGTCACTTTCATGCTGCTCTGCTTACCTGCCCGACGGCTCATTGATACTTCCTCATTACAGTGGCGCGATACGGTTAACGCTGTTTGCGGGCCATTGTAAACCACAGATTCACGAGCACAAAAAATTAACGCGTTAGCCATAGCTATATAACATAGCCTGTGCTATATCTGTATGTAATGCGAACAGTCGTGATGTTTACTGACTGTGAGACGCGGAGGTGTGGTATGAACGAATTAATGAGGTGTCTGAACGTGTTTACTCACTCCCCCTTTCAGGTGCGGCTGCGGCTGCTGAATATGCTGTGCGATATGTTTAATCCCAAACCCCAGCCAGGGCAGGATGATAACGGGCAACAATAACCCGCTCCCCTTTCCCACGCGCTTGCCATTTTTTTGTCATTTTTTTGCGTTATCCTGAGCCCTGGCGCTCCTCACGTTGGCTTTAACCTCTCTTTTGGCGAAATTTGCAGCCTTTCTCGCAAACTAGTTGGTTTCCCCCCGTTGCTATTCTTTTCGTGCGGCTCTATCTTCTTGCAGCCCTGCTCTTACGACGATACCGAATGCGGATCTCCCTCCCTTCTGGTCCAGCACTCTGACGGGCGAATACCCTTGACGCCAGGGTTTACGCATGGCGTTTCGTTGAATCCGTACTATGAATCTAACGCTAAAAAATACTCTTGCTGCGCGCGGCATCGCTCTCGATCCGTGGATTGGCTTCTATTTTCTGCAATCGTTATTAATTAATTTCGCTCTGGGTTATGAATTCAGCCTGCTGTACGCCATCGCGTTTTGCTGCGTGCTGCTGCTGCTGTGGAAAACCGCGCCGCGCGCGCAGAAAGGCCTTTTAGCCGTCTGCTCTCTGGTGGCCGGGCTCTATTTCCCTTTCGGGCAGACCTACGGCGCGCCGAACTTCAATACGCTGCTGGCCCTGCACGCCACGAATATGGAAGAGTCGACGGAGCTGTTGACGATTTTCCCGTGGTACAGCTATCTGGTGTCGCTGTTTATTTTTACGCTCGGCATTATCGCGTTGCGCCGTACACCGCAGGCACCCTCGCGCTGGCAGCCGTTCGACAGCCTCTGCCTTGCGGTCAGCATGGTGAGTTTTTTCGTTACGCCAGTGCAAAACCAGCTTTACGGCGGCGTTTTCGCGCTGAAAGACAGCGGCTATCCGGTGTTTCGCTTTGTGAAAGATGTGGTGGTGAATAACCGCGAAGTGCTGGAGGAGCAGCAACGCATGGAGGCCCTCTCCAGAATGAAAGACTCCTGGAATGTGCTGGCGGTCGCACCGAAATATCACACCTATGTGGTGGTGATAGGCGAGAGCGTGCGCCGCGACGCGGTAGGCGCCTTTGGCGGCCAGTGGGATAACAGCCCGTTTGCAAGCCACGTCAATGGCTACCTTTTTACCGATTACATCGCGGCCAGCGGGTCAACACAGAAATCACTGGGGCTGACGCTTAACCGCGTCGTCGATAATAAACCGCAATATCAGGATAACTTCGTCACGCTCGCTAACCGCGCCGGTTTTCAGACCTGGTGGTTCTCCAACCAGGGGCAGATTGGCGAATATGACACTGCCATCGCCAGCATCGCTAAGCGCGCCGATGAAGTGCATTTCTTAAAAAGCGGTGATTTCGAGGCGGATAAAAACACGCGCGATGAAGCGCTGCTGAAGATGACGGCTCAGGTGCTGGCAACGCAACGCCCGCAGCCCCAGCTTATCGTGCTGCACCTGATGGGCTCACACCCCCAGGCCTGCGACCGCACCCAGGGCAAATATGACGAGTTTGTGCAGTCGAAAGAGACCTCCTGCTATCTCTACAGCATTCGTCAGACCGACGACCTGCTAAGCAAGCTGTACCAGCAGTTGCAAAACAGCGGGCAGAGCTTCTCAATGGTTTACTTTTCCGATCACGGGCTTGCCATCAAAGAGCGCGGCAAGGCGGTGCAGTACCTGGCGCACGACGATAAATTTCAGCAGAATTTCCAGGTGCCGTTTATGGTGTTGTCGAGCGATGACAAAGCCCACCGCATTATCAAAGCGCGGCGTTCAGCCAATGATTTCCTGAGCTTTTTTGTTCAGTGGACGGGAATCAAAGTGAAAGAGATTGCGCCGAAATATAAATTTATTTCCGGGCTAAAGGCGGGGCCGGTGTTTGTCACTAACTTTAAACTTAACAAGGTGAGCTATGATCACCTCGGTACGGATCTGTTTGACGCGCGTACCCGTTAATACGGCAAATGCGATGCGCTGCATGATGTGCAGATAAAAAAAATCCGCCCGTGGGCGGATTTTTTCATCACCGAAGTGATTAGAAGCGGTAACCCACACCTGCGATCCAGGTGCCGATGTCGGTGTTACGCACACGGCTCTGCTCGTAGGAGAAGTCCAGAGCTACGTCCTGTACCGGGTTGAACTGCAGACCTGCGCCATAGGAGAAGCCGTAGTCGCTGGTGTCTGCTTTATCAGTGCCGTTGGTAGCCTGTGCTTTATCGTAACCAACACCCACTACGCCGTAGATGCTTGCCCAGTCATTGATACGGTAAGCCGGACCCGCGGTGATGCCGTAGTACTGGTTTTTACCATATACGCCATCTTCAGTGCGGTCTTTTTCGGTGTAGGTGAAAGAACCGATCACGCCCAGCGGGTTGCTGTCGTCGAACTCATAACGGTATTTCAGGTTGAAACCGTTCATTTTGTTCATCACGCCCTGAGCGTCGCTCTGCGCGTAGCCACCGGTAACGGTAGCGGTGCCAGCAACAGCAGAACCTGCGGAAACGGCCAGAACACAAGCCAGTGCTGAAAGACATGCAATTTTTTTCATAACCACCTCAAATGTGCTTCAAGTAAGTCCTAAGATTTAAATATATCAAAACCCAGCAGGAAACTCTTTGTTGTTCGCGTTGTCTAATGCGCTCTTTCCTGTAACAGAACGTTTCCGCCCGCGTCTATCCTGCTAAAAACACTGGATTTTACCAGGCGGGAATCATTATCGTCTCAGGTTACGCACGACTGCATCCGGATTATTCCTAAACGCGACTGCGCATTTTTTGCGCTGACGGAAGTATGATACCGGTTATTTCGGGTGCGTTTATCAATGATTGCTCAACCACCAGAGAGTTAAATACAGTAAGCTATCGCATTTACTTATCTTTAACTTTTACAGGTGCAGGATGCCAACGTTACCCCGTAAAACGCCTCTCTGGCTGCCCGTTATTGTGCTCATCGTTGCGATGGCGTCGATTCAGAGCGGCGCTTCGCTTGCCAAATCGCTGTTCCCGGTAGTGGGCGCGCCTGGCGTCACCGCGCTGCGTCTGGCGCTCGGCACGCTGATTCTGGCCGTGGTGTTTAAACCCTGGCGGCTGCGCTTTACCCGCAGCCAGCGCATGCCGCTGCTGATCTATGGCCTGGCGCTGGGTGCGATGAACTATCTCTTTTATCTGTCGATTCGTACCGTGCCGCTGGGCATCGCCGTCGCGCTGGAATTTACCGGCCCGCTGGCGGTGGCGCTGTTTGGCTCTCGGCGTCCGGTGGATTTTCTGTGGGTAGCGCTTGCGGTGCTTGGGCTGTGGTTCCTGCTGCCGCTCGGACAGGACGTCACGCATGTCGATCCGCTCGGTGCCGCCTGTGCACTGGGCGCGGGCGTATGCTGGGCCATCTATATTATCGCCGGGCAGAAAGCGGGCGCGGAGCACGGCCCGGCGACCGTCGCCCTCGGGTCGCTCATTGCGGCTATCGTTTTCGTGCCCATCGGCGCGGCGGCGGCGGGCGAGGCGCTCTGGCACTGGTCAGTGCTGCCCGCCGGTATTGGGATCGCCATTCTTTCTACCGCGCTACCCTACTCGCTGGAGATGACGGCGCTGACGCGTCTGCCCACGCGTACATTCGGTACGCTAATGAGTATGGAGCCGGCACTGGCAGCCTTTACCGGCATGATTTTTCTGGGCGAGACGCTGACACTGGTGCAATGGCTGGCGCTGCTGTCGATTATTATCGCCTCTGTGGGATCAACCCTGACGCTCAGACGTGAAACGCAGATAAAAAGCCTCGACATTGATTAAAAAAAATAATTATTTCCCGGCACGGTTGATGCTGTGCCGGAATAACCTTTTATGACAGTTTTAAGATATTTCCGCGTTGCGACTCATTCGCTTTTAAAATATCTACGCGCGCGCTTCGTCATTAATCACGCCCTGATTTTAGCGCTATAAAAATACTTACAAAATTACACAACCATCTGTTCCTTAAGCAAAAATAAAGCAAACATACCCTTGCTATTTATTTGATAGGTACAGCCTCGCCAGCAAAACCAAAACACGGTGCTATACTTAATTCCGTAATTTCCTGGGACACAATCATCAAGAGGATATGAAATTATGGGTACCGCTAAACTGGTTAAAACAAAGGCTTCCGATCTGCTCTACACGCGTAACGATGTAGCTGACAGCGACAAAAAGGCCACCATCGAGCTGTTAAACCGCCAGGTGGTTAATTTCATTGACTTGTCGCTGATTACTAAACAGGCACACTGGAATATGCGCGGCGCTAACTTCATTGGCGTGCATGAAATGCTGGACGGCTTCCGTACCGCGCTGACCGGTCATATGGATACCATCGCTGAACGTGCTGTACAGCTGGGCGGCGTGGCGCTGGGCACCACACAGGTGATCAACAGCAAAACTCCGCTGAAAAGCTACCCGCTGGACATCCACAGCGTTCAGGATCACCTGAAAGAGCTGGCGGATCGTTACGCTATCGTCGCCAACGATGTGCGTAAAGCCATCAGCGAAGCGCAGGATGAAGACACGGCTGATATCTTCACCGCCGCGTCCCGCGACCTGGATAAATTCCTGTGGTTTATCGAATCGAACATCGAATAATTCGATAACCGACCAGACGCTTTACTTATCACGCCCTCTCCCTTGCGGAGGGGGTTTTGCACTATAAAGGGGCATGCTTTTGCCCTCTCCCACCGCAAACGTTATCTATTTGTAATAATCCCCTCACACAATCGTTAACCAGAGATTGTTTTATCACCGCTTTTCAGGCTAAAAAGGCTATCCACCCGATGGCTCGCCCTGACGCACTATTTTGGTGCGCCATTGTGGTGCATGGCTGTTGAAAAAGCGCGCAATTTGTGCAAAAGGACTTTTTTCTTGCCTTTCAAAACAGCGGCTTGTAAAACTGGCATGATTTTTTCATGCAGCGCTATGTTCTTATCGGGGATCGCCCCGCGGATAAATAAAGGAAATGCTATGAAGTCTGTTTTTAAAGTTTCCCTGGCAGCCCTGACTCTGGCCTTTGCGGTCTCTTCTCAGGCGGCGGATAAGCTGGTTGTAGCAACCGACACCGCGTTTGTTCCCTTCGAATTTAAACAAGGCGATAAGTATGTCGGCTTTGATGTCGACCTGTGGGCCGCTATCGCTAAAGAGCTTAAGCTCGACTACACCTTAAAACCGATGGATTTCAGCGGCATTATTCCGGCGCTGCAAACCAAAAACGTTGACCTGGCGCTGGCTGGCATCACCATTACCGACGAACGTAAAAAAGCGATCGACTTCTCCGACGGCTACTACAACAGCGGCCTGCTGGTGATGGTAAAAGCGAATAACAACGACGTGAAAAGCGTGAAAGATCTCGACGGTAAAGTCGTTGCTGTGAAGAGCGGTACCGGCTCGGTGGATTACGCGAAAGCGAACATCAAAACGAAAGATCTGCGTCAGTTCCCGAACATCGACAACGCGTACATGGAGCTTGGCACCAACCGTGCTGACGCCGTGCTGCACGACACGCCAAACATCCTTTACTTCATCAAAACCGCAGGCAACGGCCAGTTCAAAGCGGTAGGTGATTCTCTGGCGGGCCAACAGTATGGCATCGCGTTCCCGAAAGGCAGCGACGAGCTGCGCACCAAAGTCAACGGCGCGCTGAAAACCCTGAAAGAGAACGGCACCTATAACGAAATCTACAAAAAATGGTTCGGCACTGAGCCAAAATAATAATTCTTATTAAGCAGTTATCATCAGTCAGGGGCGGCCTTCGCCCCTGCTATTTTTGAACCACGGTAACACAGGAAATCATCATGCAGTTTGACTGGAGCGCCATCTGGCCTGCCATTCCCCTCTTACTTGAAGGCGCCAAAATGACCTTATGGATTTCGGTCCTCGGTCTGGTGGGCGGTCTGATAATCGGTCTGGTGGCCGGTTTCGCCCGCTCGTTTGGCGGCTGGATTGCAAATCATATCGCACTGGTCTTCATCGAAATCATCCGCGGCACCCCGATTGTGGTGCAGGTGATGTTTATCTACTTCGCCCTGCCGATGGCGTTTAACGACCTGCGTATCGATCCGTTCACCGCGGCAGTGGTCACTATCATGATCAACTCGGGGGCGTATATCGCGGAGATCACCCGCGGCGCGGTGCTTTCTATTCATAAAGGCTTTCGCGAAGCGGGCCTGGCGCTGGGGCTGTCGAAGCGTGAAACCATTCGTCACGTGATCCTGCCGCTGGCGCTGCGTCGTATGCTGCCGCCGCTTGGCAACCAGTGGATCATCAGCATTAAAGACACCTCGCTGTTTATCGTTATCGGCGTCGCCGAGCTGACCCGTCAGGGCCAGGAGATCATCGCGGGCAACTTCCGTGCGCTTGAGATCTGGAGCGCCGTTGCGGTGATTTACCTGATCATTACCCTCGTTCTGAGCTTTGTTCTGCGTCGTCTGGAAAGAAGGATGAAAATCCTGTGATTGAATTTAAAAATGTCTCCAAGCACTTTGGTCAAACCCAGGTGCTGCACAATATCGATTTAAAAATTAACCAGGGTGAAGTGGTGGTGATTATCGGGCCGTCCGGCTCCGGCAAATCCACGCTGCTGCGCTGCATTAACAAGCTTGAAGAGATTACCAGCGGCGATCTGATTGTCGATGGCCTGAAAGTCAACGACCCGAAAGTCGACGAGCGCCTGATTCGCCAGGAAGCGGGCATGGTGTTCCAGCAGTTCTACCTGTTCCCGCATCTGACGGCGCTGGAGAATGTGATGTTCGGGCCAATCCGCGTGCGCGGCGCCAGCAAAGCGGAAGCCGAGAAGCTGGCGAAAGAGCTGCTCGCGAAAGTGGGCCTTGCCGAGCGCGGTCACCATTACCCATCCGAGCTCTCCGGCGGCCAGCAGCAGCGTGTGGCGATCGCCCGCGCGCTGGCAGTGAAGCCGAAGATGATGCTGTTTGATGAGCCGACCTCCGCGCTCGACCCGGAATTGCGCCACGAAGTGCTGAAAGTGATGCAGGATCTGGCCGAAGAAGGCATGACGATGGTGATCGTGACTCACGAAATCGGCTTTGCCGAGAAAGTGGCCTCGCGTCTGATCTTTATCGATAAAGGCCGCATCGCCGAAGACGGCAACCCGCAGGCGCTTATCGAGAACCCGCCAAGCCCGCGCCTGCAGGAGTTTTTGCAGCACGTGTCGTAAGGTTTTCATCATGACGAACCCTCTCCCCGGAGAGGGTTTTTTTATGGGTTTGCGGTGGGTATGGCGCTTTTAAGGCGGGTGCGCAAGCTTACCCGCCCTACATTGCTCCAGGCTGATTTGTCTGTTGTAGGGTGGGTAAACGTAAGGGCACCCACCTTCACCACCCGGCGGGTGCGCAAGCCTACCCGCCCTACGCTCTCTCAAGCTGGTTTGTCTGTTGTAGGGTGGGTAAGCGTAAGCGCACCCATCTTCGCCGCCCGGCGGGTGCGCAAGCTTACCCGCCCTACCTCGCTGCCCTGAGTTCTTTGTAGGGTGGGTAAGCGCAAGCGCACCCACCTTTATCGTCAGTCGCTGTATCCAACGGTTACATTAAACCCGCTGCGGAATACTCCTCTTTTCCGGGCTTCGCTTATCCGGGCACTATACTTACCTCTTTGTGTCACTTTCTCAGCCGGAGGAGAGCGTGCCGTGGATTTTGCTGCTGCTTGTCAGCCTGTTTAGCGTCTCAGCCAACGCCGTAAGCCTGCCCGCCGCGGTGGTCGGCGCGTCGACCACCCAGAAAAGCGAGACGCCGCCCGCCGAGCCCGATGCCGATAAAAAGAGAGCCGCTTACGCGGCGCTCGCGGACGTGCTGGAAAACGAGGCTTCCCGCAAAGCGCTTATCGAACAGCTGCGCCAGGCGGCGGCGACGCCCGCCGATCAGCCGACGCCGGTCATCAAGCCGCCGGTGAATAATGAAGAAGATAAAACGGTACTGGAGAACGTCACCGAGGTCACCCGTCACTACGGCGGCGAGTTTGCCGGACGCTTTGCGCAGCTCCATCGCAATATCACTAATGCGCCGCATAAACCTTTCAACGAAAAAACGTTCTTCAACGCGCTGAGCCATTTCAGCCTGCTCGCGGTCTCGGTCTTCCTCTTTTATTTTGCAGTGCGCGCCTGCGCTATTCCGCTGTATCGCAAAATGGGCCAGTGGGGACGGCGTAAAAACATCCACCGGGCGAGCTGGGTTCAGCTGCCGCTGATGATTATCCTCGCGTTTCTTATCGATCTCGCGCTGCTGGCGCTGACGCTGTTTGTCGGCCAGCTCGCCATTGAGATGATGAACGCCGGCAGCCGCACCATCGCCCGCCAGCAAGGGCTGTTCCTCAACGCTTTCGCGCTTATTGAGTTCTTCAAAGCGATTTTGCGCCTGATGTTCTCCCCGCGTTTTCCGTCGCTGCGCCCGTTTGTCATCAGCGACGCCAGCGCGCGTTACTGGCACCTGCGCCTGAGCGGGCTGAGCAGTCTCATTGGCTACGGCCTGCTGGTGGCCGTGCCGATTATCTCAGCACAGGTTAACGTGCAGGTTGGCGCGCTGGCGAATGTCATCATCATGCTGACGATGACCGCCTGGGCGCTTTATCTTATCTTTCATAACAAGCGCGCCATCACCGCCGGGCTGACGCGCCTCGCGGACCGCTCGCTCGCGTTTTTCAGCCTGTTTATCCGCGCCTTCGCGCTCATCTGGCACTGGCTCGCCAGCGCCTATTTCATCGTGCTGTTTTTCTTTTCCCTCTTCGATCCGGGCAACAGCCTGAAAACGATGATGGGCGCGTCGCTGAAAACGCTGGCGATTGTGAGCGTCGCGGCGTTTATCTGCGGCGTATTCACCCGCTGGCTCAGCAAAACCATCACGCTCTCGCCGCCGGTGCAGCGCAACTATCCGGAGCTGCAAAAGCGCCTGAACGGCTGGCTGTCGGTTTCGCTGAAGCTCGCGCGCTTTCTTACCGTCTGCGTGGCGGTGATGCTGCTGCTGAACGCCTGGGGACTGTTTGATTTCTGGACGTGGCTCACCGTCGGCGCGGGCGAGAAAGCCGTCGATATTTTAATTCGCATCTCGCTGATAGTGTTCTTCTCCGCCGTCGGCTGGACGCTGCTGGCGAGCCTGATCGAGAGCCGCCTCGCCTCCGATATCCACGGCCGCCCGATGCCGAGCGCCCGCACCCGCACGCTGCTGACGCTGTTTCGCAACGCCCTCGCCGTAATTATCAGCACCATTACCATCATGATTGTGCTCTCGGAGATTGGCGTGAATATCGCCCCGCTGCTGGCGGGCGCAGGCGCGCTGGGTCTCGCCGTGTCGTTCGGCTCCCAGACGCTGGTGAAAGATATTATTACCGGCATCTTTATTCAGTTTGAAAATGGGATGAACACCGGCGATCTGGTGACGATCGGCCCGCTTACGGGAACGGTTGAGCGTATGTCGATCCGCTCGGTGGGCGTGCGCCAGGATACCGGGGCGTACCACATTATTCCGTGGTCATCGATCACCACTTTCGCGAACTTTGTGCGCGGTATCGGCTCGTTTGTGGCGAACTACGATGTCGACAGGTTTGAAGAGACCGAGAAAGCCAACCGCGCTCTGCGCGCCGCGGTGGATGAACTGATGGAGCAGGAAGATATCCGCATGCTGGTGATAGGCGAGCCAAACGTGGTGGGCATTGTGGGACTGACCAATACGGCCTTTACGATCCGCGTGACCTTCACTACCCAGCCGCTCAAGCAGTGGACGGTGCGCTTCGCGCTCGACGGGATGGTGAAAAAACACTTCGATCTGGCAGGCATTCGCCCGCCGGTACAGACGGTGCAGGTAATGCAGCCAATGCCCGATGCCGCGGCAGCAGCCGAAGCACAGGCCGCGGCAGGCGGCGCACTGCCGCCCGCCAACCCGACCGTCTGATTACCGCAGGCGGTTTTGTGCCCAGCGTTCGCGCTGGGCCGTATCGAGAAAACTCCAGGCGATAAAACGGCTCTGCTTCTGCCCCTGCGCCATCTCCTTTTTAACCACTTTTACCGCGCCCGCCTGCTCCAGCGCGCGGTAGAGCAGCGGCAGGTTATCGCCTTTCGACACCAGCGTGGTAAACCACAGCACCTGACGGGCGAACAGCTTGCTCTCGGCGATCATCTGCGTAATAAACCCGACCTCGCCGCCCTCGCACCACAGCTCCTGTTGCTGGCCGCCGAAGTTAAGCCCGCTGTCAGCGGCAAGCCCCAGATTGCGGCGCTTGCGCGCGTTGCCCGCTTCTGCCGCGTCGGCGGAGTCATGGAACGGCGGGTTGCACAGCGTGGCGTCGTAACTCTCATTCTTGTGAATAATGCCGTTGAAAATCGCGCCGGGGCTTTTCTGGCGACGCAGGCGGATCGCGCGGTTGAGCCCCGGATTGGCGTCGATAATCGCGCTCGCGCTACGGATCGCCTCATCGCTGGTGTCGGTGCCGGTAAAACGCCAGCCATATTCATGCTGGCCGATCAGCGGATAAATACAGTTGGCACCAACGCCGATATCCAGCACGCTCGCCTGCGCGGGCAGTGCGCCGCCATTGCCTTCGGCAAGCAGATCGGCGAGATGATGAATATAATCCGCGCGGCCCGGTACGGGCGGGCAGAGAAAACCGTCAGGAATGTCCCACTCCCGCACGCCGTAAAAGTGCGCCAGCAGCGCCTGATTAAGGGTTTTCACCGCCTGCGGATCGGCGAAATCAATTGTCGGCTCGCCTGCGGGCGACGGGCGGACAAAAGCGCCAAGTGCCGGACAGCTCTCTGTCAGCGCGTCGAAATCATAGCGGCTGTGGTGGCGGTTGCGTGGGTGCAGGCCCGGTTTGCGGTTCATCGGCTTCCTCCTGTGTGGGCGCGTACAATACCCGCTGACCCGCCCCTGGTAAATAAGCACGGCAAAATTTAGCGGGGCGGCTATGATAGTTTTTTTGCCCAGGGAAATGCTATGAGCTACTACTACGAACCGGCACGCGGCCACGGTTTGCCGCACGATCCGCTGAATGCCATTATCGGCCCGCGCCCGATTGGCTGGATAGCCTCACAGGACGGCGCAGGCCATCGCAACCTCGCGCCCTACAGCTTCTTCAACTGCTTTAACTATCGCCCGCCGATTATTGGCTTCTCCAGCAATGGCTGGAAAGACAGCGTGAAAAATATCGCCGAAACCAAAGAGTTCGTCTGGAATCTTGCGACGCGCGACCTGGCCGTGGCGATGAACGAAACCTCCGCCTCGCTGCCCCATGATGAAGATGAGTTCGTACGCGCGGGCCTGACCGCCGCGCCCTCGCGTCTGGTACGCGCCCCGCGCGTCGCTGAAAGCCCGGTGAACTTTGAGTGCCGCTTAAGCCAGTGCATTCAGCTCACCTCCGCGAGCGGCGAGCCCATCGATACCTGGCTTGTGCTGGGCGAAGTGGTGGCGGTGCATATCGCCGACACGCTGCTTGAAGACGGCATCTACCAGACCTCTAAAGCGCAGCCGATCCTGCGCGCGGGCGGCCCGAGCGCCTATTACGGTATCGATGACGCCCAGCGCTTCGATCTGATTCGCCCTGACGCCCGTTAACCGCTTCCATGCCCGCCACGGCGGGCTCTTCCCGGCAGGGCACCCCCGTTTTTGCTATAATCACTACTGTGTTTAACCACAGAGGAGGTCTTATGGCTTCAGGTTGGGCAAATGACGGCGCGGTGCAGGATCAAATCGACAGCACCGTGGAAGATGCCGTGGCGCGCGCGCGACGCGACCTGCCACGCGGCGAAAGTCTTGCGTTTTGTGAGATGTGCGACGAGCCCATCCCCGAGGCGCGCCGCAAGGCGATTCCGGGCGTGCGTCTGTGCGTGAATTGTCAGCAAAAAGAGGATGAACACCGCCAGCGCTACTCCCTCTATAACCGCCGCGGCTCAAAAGACAGCCAGCTCCGCTAGGCCTTTCGGCGGTCCACATACACTCTTTTACCGTTTCGATGTGTCCATTTGTGCCCTCAAGCAGCGGGACGGTAAGAGCGTGTAAAGAAGCGTGGGAGAGGTGGAATATTTCCAACTCATTCAACTGGTTATATTACATTCAAATTTTTAGAATAAGCCTGTCAATTCTCTTCGGTTTTATATTCTGCTCGTGAATGTGACAATCATCACATCAACGGAACAACCCGTTATTTACAGAATAAACTGCGAGAGAATCCCTATGAAAGCCATCAAATATGTTGTTGCTGCCCTGGCCCTTTCCGCCTTTACCTTTGCGGCTGGCGCTGCTGAGCAGGTGAGCCCCGCTCAGGCGCAGAACCTGAACAAAATCGGCGTCGTATCCGCTCAGGGCGCACGCACGCTGGATGAACTGAACGATACGCTGGCGGCGAAGGCCGAAGCGGCGGGTGCGAAGGCCTACAGCATCACCTCTGCCCGTACCAACGATCTGGCGAGCGGCACCGCAGTTATCTACAACTGATTGCCACGCGCTGACCGATACCTTCATTACCCTTAATTGACCCTTTGTTACCCTTTTTGCCCGCGGCGGATGCTGCGGGCTTTTTTTATCAAAAGGTCTGTGCGATACGCGCCAGCGCCGACGGGATATCCTGCGCCTCACCGCTTGCCACCAGCACGCACGCCATCTGCGTTTTTAATGATTCCGGCACCGGCTCAAGCCCCGATAAGCAGCGCTCGGTCCAGCGGGCGGTCACTTCGGGGTCTTTCGTCTCTGGCAGCGCTATGGGGCTGGTTGCCGCCTCACTCTGGCGCTCAAGCAGAATGCGCATCGCCTGATTCTCAATCAGCGCTATCTGCGGGCAGCGCTGCGGGTTGGCGTACACTTCGCCTTCGGTGCCGTGCATCAGCAGGCCGCGTCCGCCGATATCGATAAAAAACTGCCCGACTTTATTCACATATTCCGGGTGCGAGACGCTGGACAGACGCAGCGCGTCAGATTCGCCAAACGGCGTAGCGAGTTTCGCCAGCGTATGGGCGCTGTTGCGCACCCCAAGTCGCCAGCGCATCGCCAGCTGTTTTTCAAGCGGCGGGCAGAGCGCGCCAACCGGGATATAGACCGGGTCGCGCCCGTCCAGTTTCGCCTGCGCCTGGCCTGCATGCAGCGTCGGCGAAATGCCCATCAGCGTAAAAATCGTCTCTGTCAGCACGCGCGTCGGATCGTCGCTCACGCCATGTACAACAACCGGAAAGCCGAGACGGCTCAGTAATAGCGCCAGCAGCGGCGTCAGGTTGGCCTGCTTACGCGCGCCGTTATAGCTTGGGATAACCACAGGCACCGGTTTTGCCACCGGCGGCGTCAGGCGCAGCATATGTTGCTGCATCGCATCGTAAAAGCCGCGCATCTCCTGTTCACCCTCGCCTTTAATACGCAGCGCAATGAGGATGGCACCCATCTCCAGATCCGGCACATCGCCATCCAGCATATGGTTGTAGAGCGCTCTGGCCGTTTCATGGTCCAGAGAGCGGGCGTGATTTTTGCCCCGGCCTATCTCTTTAACGATCGCACGATAATCCATCTTATCCTCCCGACAGGTGCTCTTAATCATAGCTCCGGTCAATCATACTCTGTGATGCGTTGCCGCGTGCTTACCGCCGACGACGCGCCGCCTTAGCGCACAATACAAGTTAAGCGTCTGATATGACAAGCGTCTGGCGCAATCATCGGGTCGTCAGACGCCTCTGCCGATAAGATAAATCCGCCCGAATTCAAATTGTATTTTTTTACTAAAAGAATCGTTAAGTGTTCATAACTGGAGCATTTACCTCACAGGAAGCATATTTTTCATCGAAATTATTCTCGTCTTAATTATTTAAGACTTTGTTCTCTCCTGATTCAGGATCCATGATGAAAAAGATATTGCTTATGACCACGATGGCCGCGCTGGCCTGCTCCTCCTCGCTCACATGGGCCGCCACAACCGGTGAAGGCCAGGTGAATTTTACCGGCGAAATCCTTGACGCCGCCTGTGAAGTGGTCAACAGCCAGAGCAGTCCGCTGGCCGTTGACTTGGGGAAAATCTCGAAAACGGCCTTTACCGGCATCGGCTCCACGACCAACATCACCAGTTTTGTCTTGCAGTTAAAAAACTGTCCGGAAACCGTGACCAAAGCCTCTATCAAATTCGGTGGCACCGCAGACACCAATAATGTCGATGTCCTGGCCCTGACGGGTGGCACGGGAGCCGCCAGCGGGGTCGGTATTCAACTGGTGGATGCCGACGGCACGCCGCTGAATCTCTATACCGCGTCGGCCGATTACGCGCTGGAGACAGGAACCGCCACCAATAATCTGGAATTTGGTGCCCGTTATATTCAGACAGGCGCAACCGTTACAGCAGGGGTCGCCAATGGCTCCTCTACGTTTACAGTGACCTATAACTGATTCCCGATGGGCTATTTGCTACTTCTGTCGTGGCAAATAGCCCATATTTAAAGAGACGATATTATTATGCGTAAATTACTCGTTATTTCAGCTTTACTCATGGCGACAACAGCGGCACAGGCTGGCGTCATTATTGGCGGTACCCGTGTTATTTATCCTGGCGATAAAAAAGAAGCGTCTGTTCCCGTGACCAATAATGACGATATCAACTATCTTATTCAGTCCTGGGTTGATACCGATGCGCCCGGCGCGGCTAAAGCACCATTTATGGTGACTCCGCCCCTTTTTCGTATTAATGCACATCAGGATAATACACTACGCGTGGTACGCACTGGTGGCGATTTGCCAAAAGATCGTGAATCTCTCTACTGGTTAAATATTAAATCTATTCCTTCCTCAGTTAAAAAAGCAGGCGTTAATGATTTACAAATCGCCGTCAGAACACGCATTAAATTAATGTATCGCCCGGCATTGGTCACCGGCAGACCTGACGATGTCGCAGGCATGCTGAAATGGCATACCGAAGGAAACATGCTGGTGGTTGAAAACCCAACGCCGTTTTATATGAATTTTAACAGCGTCAAGGTTAACGGAAAAGAAGTTGAAAAAGTCAATATCGCGGCCCCGAAAAGCGAAAGCCGCTTTCAGCTTGCGAATATGACAAATGTTCACGCTGTCTCCTGGACAATAATTAATGATTTCGGTGCCATTTCGAAAAGCTGGTCTCAAAACTTCTGAAAATAATCCACACCCGTTAATTTTATAATACGGTAATCATCATGTCCTTTAATAAAGCCAGACGGCCAAATGTATTTCGCGCTCGTCACTTAGCGCTGGCAATATCCTGTCTGTGTGCAGGCCTGCCGCTGGTGCAAGCGAGGGCAGATGATTATTTCAACCCGGCATTGCTGGATATTGATAATCCTTCGCAGGGTAAAACCGATTTAACGCTTTATGAAAAAGGTCCAGGTGCGGCACCGGGGAAATACCGTGTCGATGTTTATATTAATAATGAACGCATCGATACCCGTGAGATAGAATTTACGCTTAAAACCGCGTCCGATGGTAGCAGCACGCTGCAACCCTGCTTCACTCTCGAAGATTTGAAAAGCCTGGGAGTGAAGACTGACGAGTTTGATGCGTTAGACGCAGATGCGAAATGCGTTGACCTTTCGGCCATCCCCTCTGCCAGCGCGCGTTTTGATGTCGGCCGCCAGCAACTCCAGCTTAGCATTGCGCAAAGCGCGCTGGGCCAGGTGCCGCAGGGGTATATACCGCCTGAGGAATTTAACGAAGGCATTAACGCGCTGTTGTTTAACTACAGCGTGAACGGCTCGCGCCAGAAAGCGCTGACGCCGGATGCGCAGGACAGCCGCAATCTTTACGCCAACCTGCGTCCGGGCATTAATCTCGGCCCCTGGCGGCTGCGCAACTACTCTACCTGGAGTCGCAACGAAGACCATTCGGGCACTCAGGAGAAGTTCTCCAGCGTCTATACCTACGCAGAGCGCGACATTGTTGCTCTGAAAAGCGAGCTTACCCTGGGCCAGAGCAGCTCACCCGCGGATGTCTTCGACAGCATTCCTTTTACCGGTGCGCAGCTTGCCTCTGACGACGACATGCTGCCTGACAGCCTGCGCGGTTACGCCCCTGTGGTACATGGCATCGCACGCAGTAACGCCCAGGTGATTATTCGCCAGAACGGGTATCTCATCTCCCAGACTAACGTCGCGCCTGGCGCATTTGAAATTAACGATCTCTACCCGAGCGGTAGCAGTGGCGATCTCAACGTAACGGTGAAAGAGAGCGACGGCAGCGAACAGCATTTTGTCGTGCCTTATGCTTCTGTTCCGGTTCTGCAACGCGAAGGACGGTTGAAATATAGCCTTACCGGCGGGCGCTACCGTTCGTATGACGAAAGCGTTTTATCCACTGCGTTTATGCAAGGCACGGCCGTTTATGGCCTGCCACACGGGTTTACGCTTTACGGCGGCATTCAGGCAAGCCAGCCCTACCATTCGCTGGCGCTGGGCGTCGGAGAAAACGTGGGGGATTTTGGCGCATTCTCGCTGGATGTCACTGAAGCGAAAGCCACATTATCGTCAGGTGAGACACAGAAAGGCCGTTCGTGGCGTGCCCGCTACAGCAAGGATATCGCGCTGACGGGCGCCACGCTCTCGGTGGCGGGTTACCGCTTTAGCAGCGAGAACTATTACGCCATGCAGGATGTTTTTGAGACGATGCGCCGCGATAACCAGTGGGCAGACACGCTGCATCGCCGTAGCCGTGAAGAGCTAACGCTTGAGCAGCCGCTGGGCGACGCGCTGGGTTCGCTGAACGCCAGCCTGATTCAGGAAAATTACTGGAACAGCAGCAAAACGATGTCTTCACTCAGCGTCGGTTACAACAATAGCTGGCACGATATCAGTTACGGGCTTAATTACAGCCTGAACCGTAATACCAGTGAAAATGGCTACGGCGAACCGGAGCATGAAAAGGACAGCGTCTTTTCTCTCACCCTCTCCATTCCGCTTGAACGCTGGTTGCCCAATACCTGGGCAAGCTACAACCAAAGCCACAGCAAGCAGGGCACCACGCAGAACATCGGCCTTAACGGAACGGCGCTTTCGGATAACAACCTCAACTGGAATATCCAGCAGAGCCAGGACAGTCAAGGCCAGACGCGTAACACCTCACTTAATGCCGATTACAAAGGCGCTTACGGCGAACTGAGCGCGGGTTACGGGCAGGATTTCAGCCAGCGGCAAATCCATTACGGCATTCAGGGCGGGCTTATCGCCCACGCTAACGGCATCACGCTTGGCCAGCCGATGGGTGAAACGGTGGCGCTGGTCGAAGCGCCGGGCGCAAATGATACCGCTATTCACAACCAGACCGGCGTCAGAACCGATGGTCGTGGATACACCATTTTACCGTTTATCAGTCCCTATCGGCGCAATACCGTCGCGCTGGATACCGAAACGCTGCCCGCCGACGCTGATGTGACGCAGGCGGTACAGACCGTAACGCCCACGCGCGGCGCAGTAGTACGGGCCCGTTTCGATACCCGAACCGGCGCGCGCGTACTGATGACGCTGCACCTGGCTGATGGTCGCCCGGTGCCGTTTGGCGCGACCGCAACCGCGGATGATACCGCAGAAGAATTTATCGTCGGCGAAGATGGCCAGGTTTATCTGACCGGTCTTCAGCCGAAAGGCACGCTGCAGGTGAGCTGGGGCGCTAACGCCAGCCAGCGCTGCACCGCCGCATGGCGTCTCCCCACCGGGAATGGCGACAGCCAGTTTATTAACCTCTCCGCGCAATGCCTTTAACGCGCGTTACCTGGACTTTTTTTATGCGATTCATCAAATTATTAAGCGCGCTGCTGGTACTTGCCGGTAGCCTGTTCTTTATGCCTCATGCGAAGGCGTCCTGTACGGCCCCCATGATGCCGTATACGGTTTCAGTCGCGTATGTCGCCGTTTCCAGTACGTTACCGGTCGGCGCAACCATACCAGGCACTGACGAGCTCGTGAGTATTCACGGGTCCTGCAACGGCTATTCAGGCCAGCCGATCATCGCCTGCTACTATGGCAGCGGCAACGAAGTGTCCGGAATGCCGGGCGTTTACGAAACAGGCGTGGAAGGCATCGGCATTTCGCTGATGAATGATAAAGGCCAGCGCATCATCGGCGGCGGGGTCGGTTGCGACACGCGTAATACACCGCTGGGCTATGTATCCACCGATGGCAACAATACGTTCGACTTCACCGTGACGCTTGCGCTCGTCAAAACGTCGACAACGATCTATAGCGGGTCGCTTGAACAGGCGCAAACGGTGTTCGGCGTAGGGGTTTACAACCAGACCGGGATTGGCGCACCCAATACCATCGCTTACGCAGGCGACATAACCTATAAAACCGTCACCTGTTCCGTCGATCGTAACAATCTCAGCGTCACTCTCGGCAACGTGCCGGCCAGCGTGTTTACAGGCGTGGGCAGCAGCTCGGGCTGGAGCAGCTTTGAGGTCAACGCCACCTGCAACGATCCGGTACAAGTCGGAGTGAAAGTCTCCAGCGCCAATGGCTACGCATCCACCGAGCCATCCGTGATTAAACTCACTTCCGAACCCGGCGTCGCCAGCGGCATAGGCGTTCAGATGACGCTTTTTGGGCAAAACATCGATTTTGACCATTACACCTTTGTTGCCTCATTGAGGCCGAACTCAACGCTCAATATCCCGTTTGCTGTTCAGTACTATCAAACTGCCGACACCGTGACGCCGGGCGTTGCAAACGCCGTCGCGACCATTACCGTGTCTTACCGGTAGGAGCCCCGTGATGAAAAAGTTACTGCTGCTGATAATGTTTGCGCTTGGCGCACACCGGGCACTGGCCGACGATATCAACCTGCAGGTTAACGGGGCGATTATTGCCAGTGCCTGCGATGTGGAAAGTGCCAGCAAAAACAAAACGGTCGATATGGGGATCGCGACTGCTGACGCGTTTTCACAACCCTCTACTTATGGCCCCTGGGTACCGTTTGAACTAAGCGTGATGAACTGCCCCGTGGCCACCACGGCCGTTGATGCGACATTTTCCGGCGAACTGGATCCGACTAACAGTACGGCTTACAGGAGCACCGGAACCGGCAAAGGGCTGGCATTACAACTGGTTGATGGTAAAAACAATATGTACATGTTACCCGGTGGCGATAAATACACCGAAACAGTGGACGAGGCCACGCACAGCGCCACGTTTCAGCTGCGCGCACGCTATGTCCGTACCACAGAGCCGCTGGTACCCGGCACGTTTGAAAGCGCCGTACAGGTGACGTTTACTTACCGGTAAGCGTTGCGTCGCCGGGCGGGCGCGCCCTTACGGCCTGGCGCAGCGCGCTTTGCGGGCGCTTTTTTGATTAACGCCTCTGGCGCTTCGGGCTGTTCAATCGCAAACACCGGCAGCGCGTCCAGCAGCCGCTTGCCGTAGGATTTAGTGAGCAGACGGCGGTCATAAATCACCACTTCGCCCCAGCAGCTGTGGCTGCGGATAAGCCGCCCCACCTGCTGTATGAGGTTGAACGACGCCGCGGGCAGGCTTTGTACTTCAAACGGATAGCGGTTGAGGCTTTTCAGCCATTCGCCCTCTGTGACCACCACCGGGCTGTCCACCGGCGGAAAGGCGATTTTATGAATGTGCACCTGGCTTAGCAGCTCGCCCTTAAGATCAAGCCCCTCGGCAAACGACTGCAACCCCACCAGCACGCTCGCCTCGCCCTGCTCAATTTTTTTGCGGTGCAGCTCGACAAGCCGGTAGCGGGGCTGATCGCCCTGCACCAGCAGGCCGAGGCGCAGGTCAGGCACAAAGGACAAAAAGGTCTGCATCGCGCGGTTACTGGCAAACAGCACCAGCATCCCTTTGTGCTCGCCTTTTTTATATTCCGCGCGGAAATAGGCCGCCATCTCGGCGAGGTGCGCCTCTTCATGCTCCATCAGCGGCTCATGGCGCAGGCGCGGGATCACAAGTTTGCCCTGCTCGATATGATTAAACGGCGAATCGAGCGTCACGAAACGGTCGCCTGCTTTATCGCGCAGGCCGCTCATCTCCTGCAGCCGCGCAAAGCTGTTCAGCGATCGCAGCGTGGCGGAGGTCACCACCACGTGCGGCACCTGCCGCCAGATGAGTTTTTCGAGCTGATCGCTGACCCGAATGCCCACGCAGTGGAAGAAAATATGCGGTTGCCCTTCGCGGGTCTCGCGCGTCACCCATTTCGAGACCGGCGCGCCGGAGGCATGCGCCAGCGAGGCGAGCCGCCAGAGCTTGCTTTGCGCTTCAAAGTGGCCGAGCGCGCGGTTCATCTGCAACAGCACCCGGTGCAGGCGCACGATGTCGTGGCTGCCGGTTTTTTCGCTGAGATCGTTTAAGAAGAGTTCCGCCAGCCCGCGCAGGTTTTCGGTGAGCTTCGCCAGCCGTTCGCAGATTTCCATCACCTCCTGCGGCAGTTCGCCCATCGGGAAGCGAAACTCGCTCTCCTCGCCCGGCGGCAGCAGCAGCCCGACGATACGGTTCATGCTGGCGACCAGCTCGTAGACTTCTTCGCAGTGATTGTTAAGCCGCTCCGGCGTGGAGAGCGGCGGCACGGTTTTGGGCCGGAATTGCTCAAGGCAGGTGGCGACCAGTTTACAGAAGAGATCGAGCTGCAACCGCGTCCAGGGCGCGCTGATGTCGGCGCTCATCTCCAGCGCGTCGCGGGCGACGTCCGGCAGATGGTGGCCTTCATCAAGCACCAGCAGCAGATGTTTTGGCTCCGGCAGAACGGATTCGCTCTCCAGCGCCGCCATCACCAGCGCATGGTTGGCGACCACCACTTCGGCTTCCTGAATCTCACGGCGCGCCACAAAGAACGGGCATTCACGGTAGTAATGGCAGTTGCGGTTCAGGCAGCTCGCTTTATCGGTACTGAGCCGCGACCAGAGGTTATCGTCAATCGCCTGGTCGGTGTGATCGCGAAGGCCGTCCCACTTGTAGCTGTCGAGATCGGCTTTGAGTTTCGCGCAGCGCTGCTGCTCCTCTTTGCTGTTGGGCGTCAGCTCATCATCAAGAAACGCCAGCAGATCGCCCTGCGAGGCGCTGTCGCTGGAGAGCGCCGCGAGGTTGCGCGGGCAGACGTAACGCCCACGCCCGAACGCGGCGGTGAAGCGCAGTTCCGGGATAATTTTGCGCAGCAACGGCAGATCTTTACTGAAAATCTGATCCTGCAACGCCACGTTGGCGGTGCTCACCACCAGCGTTTTTTGCTCTTCGCGGGCGATAGCGATACCGGGGATCAGATACGAGAGCGTTTTGCCAACGCCGGTCGGCGCCTCGATAGCCAGATGCCGCCCTTCATCGCCGCCGAGGGTTTTCGCCACTTCCGCAATCATCTGCCGCTGCGGGGCGCGGGGAATGAAGTCCGGAATTTGCTGCTGAAGCGCCTTATACCAGGCGGCGATTTGCGATTTCTGCGCGGCGGTTAATGCCATCTGAAGCCCTGAAATACTGTATAAACAGCCACTATTGTGGCACTTTTCCACCGCCAGCTGAACCTTTTTTTACCCGCGCGGCAGGAGCCGATTCGCAAGACAGATCACAAATTATCGTCACGCTAATCATAAATCGCGGGTCATTCATTGACCGAATACCAGGCGGGTGTTAGGTTTTTTAACATTGCATTGTGCTTGTTACCGTTCGGCGGGCAAAACCTGAATGCAGCCCCGGGAAATTCCCTGGCGTCTGTATTTATGTTTTGCCCGTTTTTGCTTTCAGGAGTCGGCGATGATCATTAAGCAAATCCTTAATAATAATGTCGTCAGCGCCGTCGACGAACGCGGCCAGGAAGTGATTGTCACCGGCCGTGGGCTCGGTTTTAACGCCCGCGTGGGCGAAACGGTCAATAGTAGCCACATTGAGAAAACGTTTCGTCTGCATGACGATACCGTCTCGGCGCGCTTTAAAGTTTTGCTGGATGAAATACCGGTAGAAATCGTTCAGCTCACTGACGATATTGTCGCGCTGGCGCGCCAGACGCCCGGTATCAAATTAAGCGAAGGCATTTATGTCACGCTCGCCGATCATCTTTTTTACGCCATTGATCGCCGCCAGAAAGGCATTGAAATCGCCAACCCGTTACAGTGGGAAGTACGACATTTTTATCAGGAAGAATACGCCATCGGGCGTCAGGCGCTGGCGCTGATTGCCGCGCGCACCGGCGTGCTGATGCCAGACAGCGAGGCGTGCAGCATCGCGCTGCATATTGTGAACGCCGGGCTTAACGATCCGAAAGGCAAAATCAACGACATTACCCGGCTGATTTATCAGATCCAGAATATTGTAAAATACTGGTTCGCCGTCGGCCCCGATGAACAGTCGCTTAATTACCAGCGCTTTATTACCCACGTGAAATTTTTCGCTCAGCGGGTAATAGAGGGCCAGCGGCTGGAAAACGACGACAGCGAATTATTCGCGATGGTACAGCAGCGGTATAAAAATACCGTGGCGTGCGTGGAAGCCATTAGCGAATTTGTGGAAAAGAATTATCGCCACGCGATGACGCATTCGGAAAAACTCTATTTAACGGTGCATATCGATAATGTCGTACACCGTTTAGCGCATTCCCTTTAGGCTTGTTACTGTTCATTCAGGCAAACCCCAGAGGCAGCAACGTGCCGGTCATTATACCGGCGACTGTTTAATGAAACCGCAGGGTTTCATTCTGGAGAGGAATAGCCATGAACTACCCGCATACCGCCCGCCAGATAATTACCCTTCTCGGCGGCGAGGCGAATATTCTTTCGCTCTATCACTGTATTACCCGCCTGCGTTTTTCGCTGGTCTCGCTTGAAAAGGTCGACCGCGCGGCGCTTGAACATCTCGACGGCGTTATGGGCGTTAATCTCTCGGGCGATCAGTTCCAGGTGATTATCGGCAGCGAGGTCGCGCCACTTTGCCAGGCCATTCTCGCGCAGTTGCCGGGGCTTGAAGCTAAAAAAGCGGCCGCGCCGCCGAAGCGCCGCAACCCGATTTCCATGGTGCTGGAGGGGTTAGCGGGGATCTTTTCGCCGATTATTCCGGCCATCGCCGGCGCGGGGATTCTCAAGGGTGTGCTGTCGCTCTGCCTCGCGCTCGGCTGGGTGCAGGCCAGCAACCAGACGTATCAAATTTTGATGGCGATAAGTGACGGCGTTTTTTTCTTTATGCCGCTGGTGCTCGCCTTCAGCGCCGGGAATAAATTCGGCGCCAACCCCTATGTGGCGGTGGCGCTCGCCGCCACGCTGTTTCACCCGATGCTCACCACGCTGCTGAAATCCGGCGCGCCGGTGGCGTTTCTCGGCCTGCCGGTCTCCAGCGTTTCTTACGCCTCGTCGGTGATTCCTATTCTGCTGGCGGTGCTGCTGCTCAGTTACGTCGAGCGGTTTATCGACCGCCTGATGCCCGCCGTGCTGAAAACGATGTTTGTGCCGCTGCTGAGCCTGGTGATTGTCGCGCCGGTTACGCTTATCGCCATTGGTCCGGCCGGTATTCTGCTTGGCAACGCGCTCTCCGGCGGCATTATCTGGCTGGTGGCGAACATGGGCTGGCTGGCGGGGGTTATCGTCGGCGGCACGCTGTCGCTGATGATTATTACCGGTATGCACTACGTGCTGGTGCCGATTGTTATCAACAACATCAGCAAGCTCGGCTACGACCCGTTCAAAATCCTCTTTTATGTCGCCAATATGGGCCAGGCGGGCGCGGCGTTCGGCGTCTTCCTGCGCGCCCGCAATAAGAAAATCAAAACGCTGGCGCTCTCCACGAGTTTCAGCGCCGCGATGGGCATCACCGAGCCTGCGATGTATGGCATTAACATTCGCTTTAAGCGCCCCTTCGCCGCGGCGCTCATCGGCGGTGCCTGCGGCGGCGCGTTTGCGATGGCGCTCGGCGTAAAAACGTACGCCTTCGCCTTAAGCGGCATTCCGGGTATTCCGGCGCTGGTCGGCCCCACGTTCCTGTGGGCGCTGGCGAGCCTGGCGATTGCCTTTTGTGCGGCGGCGCTCATCACCGTAATGCTGGGCTTTGAGGAACCCGCCGAAGCGCCGGCAGAGCCGGAAGTGGTGGCAGGCTTAAGCCCCGTGGCGCTCGCCCGCGAGGAGCAACTCTTCGCGCCGGTGAGTGGCCGCCTCACGCCCCTTTCCTCCCTCAGCGATCCGGTTTTCGCCGATGAAATCTTCGGTAAAGGCATCGCCATCGTGCCCGAGAGCGGCGAGCTGCTCTCGCCGGTGAACGGGCGCATCGAAGCGATTTTCGACAGCAACCATGCGCTGACGCTCAGAAGCGACTGCGGCGCAGAGGTTTTAATTCATATCGGCATCGACACCGTGAAACTTGGCGGCCAGCACTTTACCCGCCACGTGGAGAACGGGGCGTTCGTCGAGGCCGGACAGCCTCTGATTAGCTTTGATCTGGCGGCGCTCAACGCGCTCCACATCGATCCGAGCGTCATTGTTATCGTCACCAATACCCACTGCTACGGCGAGATAAGCCCGTTAAAACAGGGCGACGTGGCACCCCGTGAAGCCTTTCTGAAACTGACCGCCGCGGCGGCTTAAGGGAGAACAGCATGGCCTTTTCCAGAACATTTCCTGAAGATTTTTTGTGGGGCGGCGCGACCGCCGCTAACCAGCTTGAAGGCGCGTGGAACGTCGACGGCAAGGGGCTGTCGGTCTCTGATGTCTACACCTTTGACGTCAGCACGCCCAAAGAACGCTGGCTCGATCAGTGGCTCGGCATGACCCACCGCCAGGTGGCGCAGGCGCAGGATCCGAACAGCACGAAATATTACCCGAAGCGCAAGGGCAACGATTTCTATCACCGCTACGAAGAAGATATCGCGCTGTTTGCCGAAATGGGCTTTAAATGCTTTCGCATGTCTGTCGCCTGGACGCGCATCTTCCCGCGTGGCGATGAGACCGAACCGAACGAGGCGGGCCTCGCCTTTTACGACCGCGTTTTCGACACGCTAAGAAAGCACAATATCGAGCCGATTGTGTCGCTTTCGCACTACGAAATGCCGCTCGCGCTGGTCACCGATTACGGCGGCTGGCCTAACCGCCAGCTGGTGGATTTTTATGTGCGCTTCGCCACCACCGTCTTCACTCGCTACCGCAAAAAGGTCAAATACTGGATGACCTTCAACGAGATCAACTGCGTGAAGCACCACCCGTACGTCAGCGTCGGCGTGATTGAAGAAGATCACCCGCATCTGGAGCAGGCGAAATACCAGGGCGCGCACCACCAGTTTGTGGCGAGCGCGCTCGCGACCAAAGCGTGTCACGAGATAATCCCCGGCTCGCAGGTGGGCTGCATGATTAGCTACCAGATGCTCTACCCGCACACCTGTCACCCGGACGATTTGCAGGCGTGCGAAGAGGAGCAGCGCGTCTCGCTGTTCTTCAGCGATGTGCAGGCGCGCGGCTACTACCCGGCCTGGACCGAACGCATGTTCGCGGAAAAAAACGTCCGGCTGGAAAAAGCGGTGGGCGACGACGAGATCCTGCGCCTTTATCCGGTCGATTACGTCTCGTTCAGCTATTACATGTCGAGCACCGTCAGCGCGCACCCGGAGCAGCTTGAAGGCGTGACCGGCAATCTCATCACCGGCGGCATCCGCAACCCGTATCTGGCGCAGAGCGACTGGGGCTGGCAGATAGACCCGCAAGGGCTGCGCCTGGCGCTCAACCAGCTTTATGACCGCTACCAGAAGCCGCTGTTTATCGCCGAAAACGGCCTCGGCGCGATAGATACGCCCGCCTCCGACGGCACCATCAACGACGACTACCGCATTGAGTATCTGCGCCAGCATATCGGGCAGATGCAGGAAGCGATTGCCGACGGCGTGAAGCTCTTTGGTTACACCTGGTGGGGGCCGATTGACGTGGTGAGCGCCGGTACCGCGCAGATCTCCAAACGCTACGGTTTTATCTACGTCGATCAGGACGACATGGGCAACGGCACCCAGGCGCGCTCGCGCAAGAAAAGTTTCTACTGGTACAAAAAAGTCATCGCCTCGAACGGCGCGGATCTCAGCGATTAAGGAGCAGACATGGCGATTTTCCCGGATAACTTTTTATGGGGCGGCGCGATTGCCGCCAATCAGGCCGAAGGCGCGTGGAATGCGGATGGCAAAGGGCCGTCCATCGCCGACGTGGTGCGCGGCGGCATCGCCTCCGGCAAACACGACGCGACCATTGACCCGGCGCTTTATTACGCGAGCCACGAGGCCATCGATTTTTATCATCGCTACAAAGAGGATGTGGCGCTGTTCGCCGAAATGGGCTTTAAATGCTTTCGTACGTCGATTGCCTGGTCGCGTATCTTCCCGCGCGGCGATGAGCAGACGCCGAACGAGGCGGGCCTCGCCTTTTACGACGCCCTGTTCGACGAGCTGCTGAAATATGGCATTGAACCGGTCATTACGCTTTCCCACTACGAAACGCCGCTGGCGCTGTTTGAGGAATACGGCGGCTGGCAGAACCGGCAGCTTATTGATTTCTTCACCCGCTACTGCGAGACGGTGTTCCGCCGCTATCAGCATAAGGTCAAATACTGGATGACCTTTAACGAGCTGAACAACATGAACCGGATGCCGTTCGCCACCGGCGCAGTGGAGGCAGGCGCATCGCCGCAGGCGATTTACCAGGCCAATCATCACCAGTTTGTCGCCAACGCCCTCGCCAATAAGCTGTGCCATGAGATTATCCCGCAGGCGAAAATCGGCTGCATGTTGTCGTTAAGCACGGTCTACCCGGCCACCTGCAACCCGGATGACGTGTTCGCCACGTATCAGTTGCGCCGCCGTTCGCTGTTTTACGCCGACGTGATGATGCGCGGGCATTATCCGGCCTACGCAACGCGGCTGTTTCGCGATAATGATATTCAGCTGGATATTCACCCCGGCGATACCGAACTGCTGGCGCAATATCCTTCGGATTATCTCGGCTTTAGCTATTACCGCAGCGTGCTGCATAAAGCGGGCGCAAAGCTTCGCGTGGACACCGGCGGCGCGATGGGCGAGGACAATCCGTACCTTGAGAAAACCGCCTGGGGCTGGCCGATTGATCCGGTCGGGCTACGACTGGTGTGTAATGAGCTGGCCGACCGCTACGAGAAACCGCTGTTTATCGTGGAAAACGGCTACGGCGGTGAGGATATCGCCGATGAAAATGGCGAGTTTAACGACGAGGCGCGCATTCAGTATGGCCGCCAGCATATTCAGGAGATGGCCGAAGCCGTGGCGGACGGCTGCGACATCATGGGATACACCTGGTGGGGGCCGATTGATATCGTCAGCGCCGGCACCGGCGAGATGAAAAAGCGCTACGGGTTTATTTATGTCGATAAAGACAACGAGGGCAACGGCACTCTCGCGCGGCGCAGGAAGCGCAGCTTCGCGTGGTATCAGCAGGTGATCGCAAGCAACGGCGAGCGGCTTTAGGAGGGCAGGGTTTTCGTAGGGCGGGTAAGCGCACCCGCCGCCAGCGGTGTCATAAATGAAAGGCGTTATCTGCCCTACACGGGGGAACCGCTGGGGCCTCGAATATGCACGCCCGGCTACCCGTTCCGTTCGCCACGACGCTGATTCCCTCTGTCACGTTTACTCACGCGAACGTGTTAAGGGGGCTCGCCGCCGCCCCCTTAACAATCCCGGCTCGCGGCCAAAGGGCAGCCGCAAGGGAAAACCCCCGGCACCGGCGGTGGCTTTTAATTTCCCTGAGGTGGGTGCGCTGCGCTTACCCACCCTACACATGAGATTAACCGCCCGGTTCCGCCGCTTAACCATAAAAAAGGGTGCGCTTGCGCACACCCTTTTTACTCACCGGCCTTGTCAGGCGCTGCTAACACACCCGTGGATTAATCCCCGGCCGCTTTACGCGGCGCGCGACGGGTGCGCGGTTTGTTGCCTGCCGGGCGGTTGCCCTCGCCTGCCGGGCGACGTGAACGTTCACCCGACGGACGATTGCCTTCGCCATCCTGACGACGACCGCGCTCACCGGCCGGACGGCTGCGTTCGCCCGATGAACGGTTACCTTCGCCGTTCTGACGACGCGGCTGGCCCTGACCACGACCGCCGCCGCCCTGACCACCGCGTCCGCCGCGGCTCTGGCGACCGTTCACGATAGGCTCCGCCGGGATAGACGGATCCGGCTCGTAGCCCGGAATAGCCATGCGCGGGATCTCGCGCTTCAGCAGGCGTTCAATATCGCGCAGCAGCTTATGCTCATCGACGCACACCAGTGACAGCGCTTCGCCGGTCGCGGCGGCACGCCCGGTACGGCCGATACGGTGAACGTAATCTTCCGGCACGTTCGGCAGCTCATAGTTCACCACGTGCGGCAGCTCTTCGATATCCAGACCACGCGCAGCGATGTCTGTTGCCACCAGCACGCGAATGCCGCCGGTTTTGAAATCCGCCAGCGCGCGGGTACGGGCGCCCTGGCTTTTGTTACCGTGGATAGCCGCGGCGGTAATACCGTCTTTATTCAGCTGTTCCGCCAGATGGTTAGCGCCGTGTTTGGTACGCGTAAACACCAGCACCTGCTGCCAGTTGCCGTCGCCAATCAGATAAGAAAGCAGCTCCCGCTTGCGTTTTTTATCCACGAAATGCACATGCTGCGTCACCTGCTCAGAGGCGGTGTTGCGGCGCGCCACTTCCACTTCTTCCGGGTTATGCAGCAATTTTTCCGCGAGCGATTTAATGTCGTCGGAGAAGGTCGCGGAGAACAGCAGGTTCTGACGCTTCGGCGGCAGTTTCGCCAGCACGCGGCGGATATCGTGAATAAAGCCCATGTCCAGCATACGGTCGGCTTCATCCAGCACCAGCACTTCCACCTGGTCAAGCTTCACGGCGTTCTGATGTTCGAGATCGAGCAGACGGCCCGGCGTTGCGATAAGCACGTCCACGCCGCCGCGCAGTTTCATCATCTGCGGGTTGATGCTCACGCCGCCAAACACGACCAGCGAGCGGATGTCGAGATATTTGCTGTATTCGCGCACGTTCTCGCCCACCTGGGCTGCGAGTTCACGCGTCGGGGTCAGGATCAGCGCGCGCACCGGGCGACGGCCTTTCGGGTGCGGCTGGTTCGCCGTCAGGCGTTGCAGCAGCGGCAGCGTAAAGCCTGCGGTTTTGCCGGTGCCGGTCTGGGCGCTGGCCATCAAATCTTTGCCTGAAAGCACCACCGGAATGGCCTGGCGCTGGATCGGAGTCGGTTCGTTGTAACCCTGCTCGGCAATGGCGCGCAGGATCTCAGGGCTTAAGCCCAGTGAATCAAAAGACATAGTTATTCCTGACTCGTCCCGACCGCAAAGGGTGTAGTTTCAGGGAGTCTAATGGCCGTCTGGCCGGAGAAGGGACATAAACCACAATGTCGCAGAGGAACGGAGTGTAACAGTTTTTGTGAACTACCGCATAAATTCTCGCGTGTACCTGTGCATCGCGGCTTTTTTCATCTCGACACGCGCACTTTTTGGTCATAAAGTTAATCAATCGATTGATTAACTTTTATGGACCTCATCGATATGTCGCTCTCCGTCACGCCGCCCACTTCGCGCGGCGAACAGGCCAAAGAGAAGCTCATCAGCGCCGCCATTAATCAGTTCGGCGAGTACGGCCTGCACGCCACCACGCGGGATATCGCCGCCGCCGCCGGGCAGAATATTGCCGCCATTCCTTACTACTTTGGCTCAAAAGAAGATCTCTACATGGCCTCGGCGCAGTGGATAGCCGATTTCATCCGCACCCATTTTCAGCCCCACGCCGATGCCGCCGAAGCGCTGCTTCGCAAGCCCGAGCCGCCGCCCGCCGCGATGCGCGCGCTGATTGACGACGCCTGCCGCCAGATGATCCAGCTGATGACTGCCGACGAGACGCTGAGCGTCAGCAAATTTATCTCCCGCGAGCAGCTCTCCCCGTCGCCCGCGTATCAGCTGATTCACGAGCAGGTCATCGCGCCGCTGCACCACCACTTTACGCGGCTTATCGCCCGACTGACGGGTGCCGATCCGGAGGCCACCGAAACGGTGCTGCACACCCACGCGCTGATTGGTGAAATCCTCGCGTTCCGCCTCGGGCGTGAAACCATTCTGCTGCGCGCCGGATGGCGCGGGTTCGACGATGACAAAGCCGCGCAGATCCACCGGGTGGTCACGCTGCATATCGACTGGATCCTCGCGGGTCTTTCAGGGAGCCTGAGTGATGAATAAAAAACGCGTCGCGCTACTGGCGCTGGTGGTGGTCATTATCGTTGCGGCTATTGCCGGGTGGCGCTGGTACGCCGCGCGCCACACCCCGCTGACGCTCTATGGCAATGTCGATATTCGTACCGTGAATTTAAGCTTTCGCGTCAGTGGTCGTCTGGCGTCGCTTGCCGTCGATGAAGGCGACGCGGTGCGCGCAGGCCAGCCGCTCGGCGATCTCGACCCGACGCCGCAGCAGAACGCGCTGCGCCAGGCGCAGGCGAACGTCGCCGCCGCGCGCGCCAAATATGATCTTACCGTCGCCGGTTTTCGCGATGAAGAGATAGCGCAGGCCGCTGCCGCCGTGCATCAGGCGCAGGCCGCGTATGACTACGCGCAGAATTTTTATCAGCGCCAGCAAGGGCTGTGGCGCACCAAAGTTATCTCCGCCAACGATCTGGAAAACGCCCGCTCGGCGCGCGATCAGACGCAGGCGCAGCTGAAATCCGCGCAGGATAAGCTCAGCCAGTACCGCGCCGGTAACCGCCCGCAGGAAATCGTGCAGGCACAGGCGGCCCTTGAACAGGCGCAGGCGGAGCTGGCCCAGGCGCAGCTTAACGCGCAAGACACGCGCCTGGTTTCCCCGTCTGACGGCACTATCCTGACGCGCGCGGTGGAGCCCGGCTCGATGCTCAATGCGGGCAGTACGGTGTTCACGCTCTCGCTGACCCGCCCGGTCTGGATACGCGCTTACATTGATGAGGTGAATCTGGGCCGCGCCGTGCCGGGGAGCAACATTCTGATTTATACCGATGGCCGCCCCGACAAGCCGTACCACGGCCAGATCGGTTTTGTCTCGCCGACCGCGGAGTTCACGCCGAAAACGGTTGAAACCGAAGATCTGCGCACCGATCTGGTCTATCGCCTGCGTATTGTGGTGAACGACGCCGACGACGCGCTGCGCCAGGGAATGCCGGTCACGCTGCGTTTCCAGAATGAGGCGGCGGATGGCAACCGCTAACGACTGCATCGTGCTCGATGGCCTGGTCAAACGCTTCCCGGGCCTCGAAAAACCGGCGCTCGCGCCGCTCAGCGTGACGATCCGCGCAGGCAGCGTCACCGGGCTGGTGGGGCCGGACGGCGCGGGGAAAACCACGCTGATGCGCATCCTCGCGGGGCTGATGCGCCAGGACGACGGTCGCGTGCGGGTGCTCGGGCTGAACCCGATTGCCGAGGAAAACGTGCTGCACGCGGTGCTCGGCTATATGCCGCAGAAATTCGGCCTGTATGAAGATCTCACCGTTCAGGAGAACCTCAATCTCTACGCGGATCTGCGCAGCGTCACCGGCGCGGTGCGTGAGCAGACGTTCGCCCGGCTGCTGGAATTCACCGCGCTCGGCCCGTTCACCGGGCGGCTCGCGGGCAAACTCTCCGGCGGCATGAAGCAAAAGCTCGGCCTTGCCTGCACGCTGGTGGGCCAGCCAAAGGTGCTGCTGCTCGACGAGCCGGGCGTCGGCGTCGACCCTATCTCCCGCCGCGAACTTTGGGAGATGGTGCATGAGCTCGCGGGCGACGGGATGTTAATTCTCTGGAGTACCTCTTACCTCGATGAAGCCGAGCAGTGCCGCGAGGTGCTATTGATGAATGAAGGCGAGCTGCTGTATCAGGGCGCGCCGCAGGCGCTCACCGAGCAAATGGCGGGCCGCAGCCTGCTGTTGCGCCCGGATAACGGCGATAACCGCGCGCTGCTGCGTGAGGTGATGCAGCGCCCGGACGTCGGCGACGCCACCATTCAGGGCGCGGCGGTGCGGGTGATTTTAAAAGAGGGTTCCGGTGCAGACGCCCTGCGCGCCCTGCCCGGCGCGACGCTTCGTGAAACCGCGCCGCGCTTTGAGGACGCGTTTATCGATCTGGCGGGCGGTACCGCGCTGCGCGAATCGCCGCTCGGCGCCATTCTGCATGACATTCCCGGCAGCCGCGACGATGTGGTCATTGAGGCGCGCGAACTCACCAAAACCTTCGGCGATTTCACCGCGACCGACCATGTGAATTTTACCGTGCGGCGCGGCGAGATTTTCGGCCTGCTCGGGCCGAACGGCGCGGGCAAATCCACCACCTTTAAGATGATGTGCGGGCTGCTGAAACCAAGCGACGGCCAGGCGCTGGTGCTGGGCCTCGATTTAAAAACCGACTCCGGCAAGGCGCGCCAGCGGCTCGGCTATATGGCGCAGAAGTTTTCGCTGTACGGCAATCTGACCGTCGAGCAGAACTTACGTTTCTTCTCCGGCGTCTACGGCCTGCGCGGCCGGGCGCAGCAGGAAAAAATGGCGCGCATGAGCGAGGCGTTCGGGCTGAAAAGCATCGCCAGCCAGCCAACGGACGCGCTCCCGCTCGGCTTTAAGCAGCGCCTGGCCTTAGCCTGCGCGCTGATGCACGAGCCGGATATTCTGTTCCTCGATGAACCGACTTCCGGCGTCGACCCGCTGACCCGCCGCGAATTCTGGCGACACATCAACAGCATGCCGGAGAAAGGCGTGACGGTGATGGTCACGACCCACTTTATGGACGAGGCGGAGTATTGCGACCGCATCGGGCTTGTCTATCACGGCAAACTTATCGCCAGCGGCACGCCGGACGACTTAAAGCGCCAGGCGGCGCGCGAGGCAAACGACGAGCCGACGATGGAAGAAGCGTTTATTCGCCTTATCGAGGCCTGGGATAAGGAGCACAGCCAATGATGAAACTGCGGCGCGTGCGCGCGCTGTGCGTGAAAGAGACGCGTCAGATCCTGCGCGACCCGAGTAGCTGGCTTATCGCGGTGGTCATTCCCCTGCTGCTGCTGTTTATTTTCGGCTACGGCATTAATCTCGACTCCAGCCGCCTGCATGTCGGCGTCCTGCTGGAGCAGCGCAGCGAAGAAGCGCTCGACTTCACGCACGCCATTACCGCCTCGCCGTTTATCGCCCCGACGGTCAGCGACAACCGCCAGCATTTGATTGAACTGATGCAGGCCGGGAAAATCCGCGGGCTGGTGGTTATTCCGGTCGATTTCGCGGCGCGGATGGCGCGCCCCGGCGACAGCGCACCGATTCAGGTGATCACCGACGGCAGCGAACCGAACACCGCCAACTTTGTGCGCGGCTATATGGAGGGCATCTGGCAGCTCTGGCAGGCGGAACGCGCAGAAGACCGCGGCGAGACGTTTGAGCCGCTGATTGATGTGCAGCTCCGCTACTGGTTTAACCCGGCGGCGATAAGCCAGCACTTTATTATTCCCGGCGCGGTGACAATCATCATGACGGTTATCGGCGCGATCCTGACCTCACTGGTGGTCGCCCGCGAATGGGAGCGCGGCACCATGGAGGCGCTGCTCTCAACCGAAGTCACGCGCGGCGAACTGCTGCTCTGCAAGCTCATTCCCTACTATTTCCTCGGCATGCTGGCGATGCTGCTCTGTATGCTGGTGTCGGTGTTTATTCTCGGCGTGCCGTATCGCGGTTCGCTGCTGGCGCTCTTTTTTATCTCCAGCCTCTTTCTGCTGAGCACGCTCGGCATGGGGCTGCTTATCTCAACGCTCACCCGCAACCAGTTTAACGCCGCCCAGGTGGCGCTGAATGCGGCGTTTTTGCCCTCAGTGATGCTTTCAGGGTTTATTTTTCAGATAGACAGTATGCCCGCCGTGATCCGCGCGGTGACGTATATTATTCCGGCGCGCTATTTCGTCAGTACGCTGCAAAGCCTGTTTCTCGCGGGCACGCTGCCGGGCGTGCTGCTGGTTAACGTGCTGTTTCTGCTGGCTTCCGCCGTGATGTTTATCGGGCTGACGTGGGTGAATACCCGACGCCGCCTCGATTAAGGAGACGCTATGTGGCACCGCTTATGGACGCTTATCCGCAAAGAGTTGCAGTCGCTGCTACGCGAGCCGCAGACGCGCGCGATTCTGATCCTGCCTGTCGTCTTGCAGGTGTTGCTGTTTCCGTTCGCGGCGACGCTGGAAGTGACCAACGCCACCATCACCATCTATAACCAGGATAACGGCGCGCACGCGGTGGAGCTGACCCAGCGCTTCGCCCGCGCCAGCGCATTTAGTCACGTGACGTTGCTCAACAGCGAACAGGCGATCCGCCCCACGATTGATGTGCAGAAGGCGTTGCTGGCGATCAACTTTCCACCCGATTTCTCCCGCAAGCTGGCGCGCGGCGAACCCGCACCGCTGCAAATTCTGCTCGACGGGCGCAACTCCAACAGCGCGCAAATCGCGGCTAATTACCTTCAGCAGATCGTCAAAGATTATCAGCAGGAGCTGCTCGCAGGCCGCGCGAAGCCCAACAACAGCGAGCTGATTGTGCGTAACTGGTATAACCCGAATCTTGACTACAAATGGTTTGTGGTGCCGTCGCTGATTGCGATGATTACCACTATCGGCGTGATGATTGTGACGTCGCTGTCGGTGGCCCGCGAGCGCGAACAGGGCACGCTCGACCAGCTGTTAGTCTCCCCGCTCGCCACCTGGCAGATTTTCATCGGTAAAGCGGTGCCGGCGCTGATTGTTGCTACCTTTCAGGCCACGATTGTGCTGGCGATTGGTATCTGGGGCTATCAGATCCCGTTCGCCGGGTCGCTTGCGCTCTTTTATTTCACGATGGTGATTTACGGGCTGTCGCTGGTGGGATTCGGGCTTTTGATTTCGGCGCTCTGCTCGACCCAGCAGCAGGCGTTTATCGGGGTGTTTGTCTTTATGATGCCCGCGATTTTACTCTCGGGCTATGTCTCGCCGGTGGAGAATATGCCGGTCTGGCTGCAAAACCTGACGTGGATTAACCCGATCCGGCACTTTACCGATATTACGAAGGCGATTTATCTCAAGGATGCCAGTCTTGATATCATCTGGCATAGCGTGTGGCCGTTGATAGTGATTACGGCCACAACGGGCTTAGCGGCGTATGCCATGTTTCGACGAAAAATTGGCTGAATCGCGCTTGCGCTCTTTGGCGAGCAGTGAAAGCAGCGCCGGCCCGGCCAGGATCACCACACCCGCGAGCGCCAGCAGCAGGTTGTTATGCAGAACGCGGGAGAGCAGCCAGAGCGCAATCAGCGCCGCGCCAAAATACCAGGTGGTGGTCAGCTCTTCGAGGAAATCCCCCACCTCGCGCCAGAGACCGTCGTGGTGGCGCTGGAACGCCAGCATCAGCACCACGGTAAGCGCATAAAGCGCGCATAATACCAGGCCGACTTTCACCAGCGACCCGCTCATCCAGCCCATCACCAGCAGGGCCACAACCGCCAGATGCAGCATAATCTGCCAGCAGCTCAGGCCCGTCACTACGCGAATATATTGTTGCCACTTCATGGCCGCACTCCTGTGGAATTTTCAACGCATTCTTCAGAGTACCGCAGTTTACGGAAAATTCCGTATCCCCGCCGCTTTTTGTGACTGAGACTACACTTTAAACACATCAGGAGAATAAGAAGTGGCTGGGGAAACATGGCAGATAATACACAGCGATTTTCATTTAACGTTTTAACGATTAATACCCACAAAGGTTTTACCGCTTTTAATCGACGCTTTATTTTACCGGAACTGCGCGACGCGGTGCGGACGGTGTCGGCGGATATTGTCTGCCTGCAGGAAGTGATGGGCGCGCACGAAGTCCACCCGCTGCATGTGGAGAACTGGCCGGACACCACGCATTACGAATTTCTGGCCGACACCATGTGGAGCGACTACGCCTACGGGCGCAACGCCGTTTACCCGGAAGGCCATCACGGCAACGCCGTGTTGTCGCGCTACCCGATTGAACATTACGAAAACCGCGACGTTTCGGTGCCCGGCACCGAAAAGCGCGGCGTGCTGCACTGCCGTATTACCCCGCCCGGCTTTCCGAAAGCGATTCATGTGATTTGCGTTCATCTGGGGCTGAAAGAGGCGCATCGCCAGGCGCAGCTCACGATGCTGGCCGAACTGGTCAATAGCCTGCCGGAAGGCGAGCCGGTGGTGGTGGCGGGCGATTTTAACGACTGGCGTCAGCAGGCGAACCGTATTCTGCGCAACGAGGCCGGGCTTGATGAGGTGTTTACCCGCGCCCACGGCCGCCCGGCGCGCACGTTTCCGGTGAGTTTTCCGCTGCTGCGCCTTGACCGAATCTATGTGAAAAACGCCTCGGCGAGCGCGCCGACCGCGCTGCCGCTGCGTAACTGGCGCCATCTTTCCGACCATGCCCCGCTGGCAGTGGAGATCCATCTATGAAAACGACCTGGCGTGACGGAAACCATATTGAGCTGTTAGAAAACGGCGACGAGTTTTATCCCGCCGTGTTTGACGCCATTGACAAGGCGCGCAGTAAAGTCATCCTCGAAACCTTTATCTGGTTCGACGATAACGTGGGCCGCCAGTTGCATGACGTCATCCTGAATGCCGCCCAACGCGGCGTCAGCATTGAAGTGCTGCTGGACGGCTACGGCTCGCCCGATCTCAGCGACGAGTTTGTCGGCACGCTCACCTCGGCGGGCGTGATGTTCCGCTATTACGATCCGCGCCCGCGCACGATGGGCATGCGCACCAATGTGTTCCGCCGCATGCACCGCAAAATCGTGGTGATTGATGGCGAAGTGGCGTTTGTCGGCGGCATTAACTACTCCGCCGAGCATATGAGCGATTATGGCCCGGAGGCGAAACAGGATTACGCGGTACGCGTCGAAGGGCCGGTGGTGCAGGATATCTACCATTTTGTGCTCAGCAATCTTGGCGAAGAGCGCGTGAGCCGATGGTGGCAGCGCCATTATCAGCAGGCGGTGGAGAACACCACGCCGGGCGAGGCGCAGGCGCTGTTTGTCTGGCGTGACAATAACGATCACCGCGACGATATTGAGCGTCACTACCTGAAGATGCTGGCGAACGCCAAAAAAGAGGTGATTATCGCCAACGCCTATTTCTTCCCCGGCTACCGCCTGCTGCATGCGATGCGCAACGCCGCCCGCCGCGGCGTGAAAGTGAAGCTGATTGTGCAGGGTGAGCCGGATATGCCTATCGTTAAGGTAGGCGCGCGCCTGCTTTATAACTATCTGGTGAAGGGCGGCGTCGAAGTCTACGAGTATCTGCGTCGCCCGCTGCATGGCAAGGTGGCGTTGATGGACGATCACTGGGCGACGGTGGGCTCCAGCAACCTCGACCCGCTGAGCCTGTCGCTTAACCTGGAGGCGAATCTGATTATTCACGACACGCAGTTTAACCAGACCCTGCGCGATAACCTGACGCGTCTGATTCGCGAAGACTGTAAACAGGTGGATGAGAGCATGATGCCAAAGCGCACCTGGTGGAATCTCGCCAAGAGCGTCATTGTGTTCCACTTCCTGCGCCACTTCCCGGCGATGGTGGGCTGGCTGCCCGCGCATACGCCGAAGCTCGCGCAGGTGCCGCCGCCGGTACAACCTGAGATCGAAACCCAGGACCGGGTGGAGACTGAAAATCCGGGAGTGAAACCGTAATGGCGAAATCGCATCCGAAGTGGCGCATCGCGAAGAAAATCCTCACGTGGGTGTTCTTTATCGCCGTCGTCGTGCTGATTGTGATGTATGCGCAAAAAGTCGACTGGGAAGAAGTCTGGAAGGTCATTAAGAATTACGACCGCACCGCCCTGCTTATCTCGGTGGCGCTGGTTATCCTGAGTTATCTGCTCTATGGCTGTTACGATCTACTGGGGCGCGCCTATTGCGGGCATAAGCTTGCCAAACGGCAGGTGATGCTGGTCTCGTTCGTCTGCTACGCGTTTAACCTGACGCTCAGCACCTGGGTGGGCGGCGTGGGGATGCGCTACCGGCTTTACTCACGCCTGGGGCTGCCGGGGAGCACCATCACGCGCATTTTCTCGCTGAGTATTACGACCAACTGGCTCGGTTATATCCTGCTCGGCGGCGTGATTTTCACCTTTGGCGTGGTGAAGCTGCCGGCGCACTGGTATATCGACGAGATGACGCTGCGCATTATCGGCATCGCGCTGCTCGCCGTGATCGCGGTCTATATGTGGTTTTGCGCGTTCGCGAAGCGCCGCCATGTGACGATCAAAGGCCAGAAGCTGGTGCTGCCGTCGTGGAAATTCGCGATAGCGCAGATGGTGATTTCCAGCGCCAACTGGATGGCGATGGGCGCGATTATCTGGCTGTTGCTGGGCCAGGAGATTAACTATTTCTTCGTGCTGGGCGTGCTGCTGGTGAGCAGTATCGCCGGGGTGATTATTCATATTCCGGCGGGCATCGGCGTGCTGGAGGCGGTGTTTATCGCGCTGCTTGGCGGCGAGCATGTGAGCCACGGCGCGATTATCGCGGCGCTGCTCGCCTACCGTATGCTCTATTTCTTCGCTCCGCTGCTGCTGGCTATCGTTATCTATCTGGTGCTGGAGAGCCGCGCGAAGAAGCTGCGCGCCAAAAACGAGCAGAAGCTCGCGAAAGCACAGGGCGCTGACAGCGTGCGTGAGGAGAACGAGGAGCCGTCGCTGAGTCTCGCGAAGGAGAAGTGATGGGTGTGTGGGTTCTGGTGGGTGCGCTGCGCTTACCCACCCTACACAGGTCAAAATTAACCTCATCACCGTAGGGCGGGTAAGCGCCAGCGCACCCGCCATGCAAAACCGGACATTAGCCTCATCACCGTAGAGCGGGTAAGCGAAGCGCACCCGCCGTTATTCCTAGGCCCATAAAAAAACCCTCCGCAGAGGGTTTTTATTGTTTCAACGCCGGTTATCGGCGGTTGCCGAAAATCCGCAACAGCATCAGGAACAGGTTGATGAAATCGAGATACAGCGTCAGCGCGCCGAGAATCGAATATTTGCGCAGGTTTCCGTGGTCGTTCACATCAATCTGCTCGCCCAGCGCTTTCAGCTTCTGCGTGTCATACGCCGTCAGGCCCACAAACACGATAACGCCGATATACGTCACCGCCCACATCAGCGCAGTGCTTTTCAGCCAGAAGTTCACCAGTGACGCGATAATCAGCCCAATCAGCGCCATAAACAGAATATTGCCCCAGCCGCTGAGATCGCGCTTAGTCGTGTAACCATACAGGCTCATCACGCCGAACATCCCCGCCGTCACCACAAACGTGCTGGCGATGGACGCGTAGGTATAGACCAGAAAAATAGATGAGAGTGTAAGCCCCGTCAGCGCCGAATAGAGCATAAAGAGCGCGGTGGCGACCGCCGGGCTGAGCTTATGCACAAGCCCTGAGAGAACAAACACCAGCGCGAGCTGGGCGATGATAAGCCCGAAGAACACAAACCGGCTGGAGAAGATATACATCATCAGGTTTTCGTTATTGGCCGAATACCAGGCGACAAAGGCGGTCAGTAACAGACCGCAGGTCATCCAGCCATACACCTGAGCCATAAACGTTTGCAGCCCGGCGCGCGGCTGCACAATGCTTTCATTTGAGCGTGGGAATCGATCCATGACGCTGCCTCATTCAGTCAGTTAACTTCTGTCGAGGCGCAGGTAACATGCGCCTCCCCGCTGTTAATCCTGGAACAAATTTCCTGTGATGTCATTACCAGCGCTTCGCCGCCGCCTGATCGCTGTCGCGCGCTTCCACCCAGCGGTCGCCTTCTGGCGTGGCCTCGCGCTTCCAGAACGGCGCGCGGGTTTTCAGGTAATCCATAATAAACTGCGCCGCGTCAAACGCCTGACTGCGGTGCGCACCGGTCACGCCGACAAAAACGATTTCATCGCCCGGCCACAGCTCGCCCACGCGGTGGATAACTGACACGCGTTGCAACGGCCAGCGTTCACGCGCCTCGGCGACGATCTCCGCCAGCGCTTTTTCCGTCATGCCCGGATAGTGCTCAAGCGTCAGCGCGCTTACGGTATCGCCGAGATTATGGTTGCGCACTTTGCCGGTAAAGGTGACGACCGCGCCGTCTTCATCACACTGCGCCAGCCACTGGTACTCATCGCCGACGCTGAAATTTTCATGGCCGACGCGGATGCGGGTTTCACTCATTTCAGCCTCCGGTCACCGGCGGGAAAAAGGCCACTTCATCGCCATCGGCGATCGGATGGTCAAACGGCACCAGCGTCTGGTTAACCGCCGCCAGCAGCTTGCCCGACTCCAGCGCCAGCGCGTAACGGCCGCCACGCGCTGCAAAATGTTCACGCAACGCCTCAACGGTCGCAAATTCCGCCGCTACCCGCTCGGCGTCCACGCCGATAAGCTCGCGCACCTGCGCAAAGAAAAGCACGTTAATCATGAGCATCCACCTGAAAATCGCCCGACTTGCCGCCGCTCTTCGCAAGCAGCCGCACCGGGCCAATGACCATATCTTTCTGCACCGCTTTGCACATGTCGTAAATCGTGAGCGCCGCCACCGACGCGGCGGTGAGCGCTTCCATCTCGACGCCGGTTTTACCGGTGAGTCGGCACAGCGATTCAATACGCACGCGGCTTCGCGCTTCGTCGGCGAAAAGCTGCACTTCGACTTTGCTCAGCAGCAGCGGATGACAGAGCGGGATCAGCTCCCAGGTGCGTTTGGCGGCCTGAATACCGGCGATGCGCGCCGTGGCAAACACGTCCCCTTTGTGATGGCTGCCGCTTACGATCATCGACAGCGTCTCGGGGCGCATTTCAACAAACGCTTCGGCGCGCGCCTCGCGCACCGTCTCCGCTTTACCGGAGACATCCACCATATGGGCTTCGCCCGCGGCGTTAATGTGGGTCAGTTGCGACATAACTTATTTCTTCAGATGGGGATGAAAATTACAGGGGCGAGTACGGGCGTCGAGCTGCGGCGCGATGATGTTTTCCCAGGCGGTGCGGCAGGCGCGCGTCGAGCCCGGCATCGCGAAAATCAGGGTGTCGTTAGCCATCCCCGCCACCGCGCGCGACTGCATCATCGCGGTGCCAATCTCTTCAAACGAGAGCATACGGAACATTTCGCCAAAGCCCGCGATTTCGCGATCGAACAGCGGCTGTAGCGCCTCCGGCACCTGATCGCCTGCGGTAAAACCGGTACCGCCGTTAATCAACACCACCTGGACATCATCGCTCGCAATCCAGCGGGAAACTTCCGCGCGAATGGCGTAACGGTTCTCTTTGACGATGGCTTTATCCACAACCTGATGGCCCGCTTCGTGAGCGGCGTCTCTCAAAAAATGGCCGGAGGTATCGTCCTCTTCCCCGCGACGGCTGGACACCGTAAGAATGGCGACGCGCGCCGGCACAAACTCTGCGCTAACCTGACTCATAGTGACTCCTTGTACGCGGCGTCAGCCGCCGATATAGGACAGATTCTGGGTGATGCCGGTGTTGCCCTGATGCAGGAAATGCGTCTGCTTTTTGCCGAGCAACGCCGTTTCGATACGCGCCATCAGTGCCGCCTGCTGCCCCTCTTCGGCCAGCAGATCGCGAAGATCCACGCCGCCGTCGCCAAACAGGCACAGGTGCAACTTACCGACCGACGACACGCGCAGGCGGTTGCAGCTCGCGCAGAAATCTTTCTCATACGGCATGATAAGGCCGATTTCGCCCTGATAATCGGGGTGGCAGAAGACCTGCGCCGGGCCGTCGGCGCGGCTGCGCAGCTGATGGATCCAGCCGCGCTTAAGCAGTTCGTCACGAATCGTCGCGCCAGAAATGTGGTGCTTGCGAAAGAGATCGCTCCCCTCGCCGGTTTCCATCAGCTCAATAAAGCGTAGCTGGATGGGGCGGGACTGGATCCAGTTGAGGAAGGTGTCGAGCTGGTGATGGTTCACGTCGCGCATCAGCACGGTGTTGACCTTCACTTTTTCAAAGCCTGCGTCAAAGGCGGCGTCGATGCCCGCCATCACCTGGCGGAATTTGTCCTGGCCGGTGATCGCGTGAAACTGGCGGGCGTCGAGGCTGTCGACGCTGACATTCACCGCCGTCAGCCCGGCCTCGCGCCACTGGGCGACATCGCGCGCCAGGCGGTAGCCGTTGGTTGTCACCGCAATCTGGCGAATGGAGGGGTTTTCACGCACGGCGGCAATGATGTCGCAAAAATCGCGGCGCAGCGACGGTTCGCCGCCGGTCAGCCTCACTTTTTCGGTGCCGAGATTCGCGAACGCGCGCGTCACGCGACGAATTTCGTCGAGCGAGAGAAAGCCTTTGTTGGTGACGCCTGCGGGCTTGTAGCCATCCGGCAGGCAATAGGTGCAACGAAAGTTGCAGACGTCAGTCACTGACAGGCGCAAGTAATAGAACTTACGCGCAAACGCATCGGTAAGTTGAGAAGCCATGTACACCTTTCCAAATCGGGAGATGCAGTCATTTCTTCCTGCACCCTGGTGGCGTTTCGCCACGGCCAGAGCACCATATTTCTTAAAAACGTAGGCGCAAAGGCTTGAGTGTCATTTTCAGGTTATTAAACCTGCCAGCGGCGATAGTAGCGCGTTATCGCGGTTTTCGCCACGCGCGATTTCGCTATATAAATTGATACATAACGGCATTTTTCGCGTAACGGGCACCAGAATACGTAAAAATCACGGTTTCACTTTGATGTGTGTCATTTTCAGCGCCAGCAGATCGTTTTTCTCGCGCTTTTCAGCTAACGTAGGCGAGTTTTAAATAATAAGGATTAGGTATGCGCAATCGCACGTTTGCGGATCTCGACCGGGTGGTGGCGCTCGGCGGCGGTCACGGTTTAGGACGCGTTATGTCCTCGCTCTCTTCTCTGGGTTCGCGCCTCACAGGCATTGTCACGACGACCGATAACGGCGGCTCGACGGGCCGTATTCGTCGCTCGGAAGGCGGCATCGCCTGGGGCGATATGCGCAACTGTCTTAACCAGTTAATTACCGAACCGAGCGTCGCGTCGGCGATGTTTGAGTACCGTTTTGGGGGTAATGGGGAACTTTCGGGGCATAACCTCGGAAATCTCATGTTAAAGGCGCTGGATCACCTGAGCGTGCGGCCTTTAGAGGCGATCAATCTTATTCGTAATCTGCTTAAAGTGGACGCGTTCCTGATCCCGATGTCTGAGCAACCGGTCGATCTGATGGCTATCGATCGCGACGATAACGAAGTGTATGGCGAAGTTAATATCGATTTGCTGAGCCATCCGCCGAAAGAGCTGATGCTCTACCCTGCCGTGCAGGCGACGCGCGAAGCCGTTGAAGCGATTGCCGAAGCGGATTTAATCGTGATTGGCCCCGGCAGTTTTTACACGAGCCTGATGCCACTGCTGCTGCTTGACGATCTCGCCAAAGCGCTGCGCCGCACGCCTGCGCCGATGGTTTACATCGGCAATTTAGGCCGCGAGTTAAGCCCGGCCGCTGCTGCGCTCAGGCTTGAAGAGAAGCTGGCGCTGATGGAAGCGCATATCGGTAAACCCGTGGTAGATGCCGTGGTCGTTGGCCCGAAGGTGGACGTGAGCGGCGCGCAGGACAGAATTGTGATTCAGGAACCGCTGGAAGCGAGCGATATTCCTTACCGCCACGACCGCCATCTGTTGCGTGCGGCGCTGGAAAAGGCGATTCAGGCGCTGGGGTAAGCGCTATGGGTGCGCTGGGGTTACGGCGGGTGCGAGGGTGACGGTTACGGCGGGTGCGCTTCGCTTACCCGCCCTACGGCTCCCGCAATGGGCTTTGATGATATGTAGGGTGGGTAAGCGCAGCGCACCCACCACACAGCCCACGGAGCGGACGTTGATGGAATGTAGGGTGGGTAAGCGAAGCGCACCCACCACACCACAAAACCCGTCACAACCAGAAGAACTTACGACGCGGCGATAAACAGCTCGCGCAACTGATGAAGCTTATCGCGCAACTGCGCCGCCTCTTCAAACTCCAGGTTCTGCGCGTGTTGCACCATCTGCGCCTCAAGCTGATGAATTTTCTGCTGCAACGCTTTTGGCGTCAGCGCCAGTTCAGCGGCTTCGGCATCTGCCACGGTGCGCCCTTTTCCGCGTCCTTTCGGCTTGGTTTTCGCAATATTCTCGCCAAGCGCCAGAATATCGACCACTTTCTTGTTAAGCCCCTGCGGCACAATGCCGTGCTCTTCGTTATACGCCTGCTGTTTCTCACGACGGCGTTCGGTTTCGCCAATCGCCTTCGCCATCGACGGCGTGATTTTATCGCCGTAGAGAATCGCCTTGCCGTTCACGTTACGCGCCGCACGGCCAATCGTCTGAATAAGAGAACGTTCGGAGCGCAGGAAGCCCTCTTTATCGGCATCAAGGATAGCCACCAGCGACACTTCCGGCATATCCAGCCCCTCACGGAGCAGGTTGATGCCCACCAGCACGTCGAACTCGCCAAGACGCAAATCGCGGATAATCTCCATACGCTCCACGGTGTCGATATCCGAGTGCAGATAGCGCACTTTCTCGCCGTGCTCTTCCAGATACTCGGTTAAATCTTCCGCCATACGCTTGGTGAGCGTCGTCACCAGTACGCGCTCGTTGATGGCGACGCGCTTGCGGATTTCCGACAGCAAATCGTCCACCTGGGTCGCCACCGGGCGCACTTCGATAATCGGATCGAGCAGACCGGTCGGGCGCACCACCTGGTCGATGATCTCGCCGCCCGATTTTTCCAGCTCGTAGTTGCCGGGGGTCGCCGAGACATACACCGTCTGCGGAGCCAGCGCCTCGAACTCTTCAAACTTCAGCGGGCGGTTATCCAGCGCCGACGGCAGGCGGAAACCATATTCCACCAGCGTCTCTTTACGCGCGCGGTCGCCGCGATACATCCCGCCGATCTGCGGAATGGTGACGTGTGATTCATCGACCACCAGCAGGCCATCCGCCGGCAGATAGTCAAACAGCGTCGGCGGCGCTTCGCCAGGGCCACGGCCAGAGAGATAGCGCGAGTAGTTTTCAATGCCGGAGCAATACCCCAGCTCGTTCATCATTTCGAGATCGAACTGGGTACGCTGGGTCAGGCGCTGTTCTTCCAGCAGTTTGTTATTTTCCAGCAGCACTTTGCGGCGCTCCGCCAGCTCTACTTTGATCTCTTCCATCGCCTGCACAATGCGCTCACGCGGGGTGACGTAGTGCGTTTTCGGGTAGACGGTGAAACGCTGGATAATGGAGTCGACGGTGCCGGTGAGCGGATCGAACAGCGACAGCCGCTCCACCTCTTCGTCGAACAGCTCAACGCGCAGCGCCAGCTCGTCTGATTCCGCCGGGAAGATGTCAATCACCTCGCCGCGCACGCGAAAGGTGCCGCGCTGGAACGCCTGATCGTTGCGGGTGTATTGCAGCTCCGTCAGGCGACGCAAAATGGCGCGCTGGTCGATGATCATCCCTTTGGTGAGATGCAGCATCATCTTCAGGTAGAGATCCGGGTCGCCCAGACCATAGATAGCGGAGACCGACGCCACCACCACCACATCGCGTCGCTCCAGCAGCGCTTTGGTGGCCGACAGACGCATCTGCTCAATGTGCTCGTTTACCGACGCGTCCTTCTCAATAAAGGTGTCGGAGCTCGGCACATAGGCTTCCGGCTGATAGTAGTCGTAGTACGAGACGAAATATTCCACGGCGTTTTCCGGGAAGAACTCTTTCATCTCGCCATAGAGCTGCGCCGCCAGCGTTTTGTTAGGCGCCAGCACCATCGTCGGGCGCTGCAAATCGGCGATGACGTTCGCCATGGTGAACGTTTTCCCCGAGCCCGTCACACCCAGCAGCGTCTGGTGCGCCAGCCCGTCCTCCAGCCCTTCCTTGATGCGGCGGATAGCCTCAGGCTGGTCGCCGGAAGGTTTGAAAGCGGAATTGAGTTTGAACGGTTTGCTCATGAAGAAACACCTGATGAAGATTTGCGCGGACAGAGCGTTAATTTTACTCGCCACAGCGATTTTTGCCAGCGATAAATACTGGATATAAAATCAGTGGCAGGTTAGCGGATTTTGTTCACAGCGCATTTTTACCATCTGGTATGAAGTAAATTTGCCCCTGCGCCGGATAAAACACTATACGAGGGCGGTTATCCCCAAAATTTTTCATCCTTTAACATTTGTCAAGCGAGGCTGTGATACTTTTGTTGCAGCAGATGACACTTTTTCTTCAGTGCTTGATTTTAATTAACCTGTTAATTTTAAAGTATTTTCCTGAAAAGACGGCTTTCGCGCCAGATCGGGTGCAAGCCGCATCGGCTCTCGCTTACGGCGCGTTTTCTAACTCTAATACACAAGGTTATCCACAGGAATAGTGGATAACTGCGTCCAGCCCTGAAAGCGCGCCGTGTCGCCGCCTGGCTCGATGTGCCCGCGTCTGGCTCAGAAAAAAATTTTCCCGGCCGGTTTTGAAGAATTTCCCTTGCTTTCCGCGCGGCGCTTTGCGCGATCCTTTTCACACATTTTTGCTTTACTTTTGCGCAACGCTGCACCAAAACCACGCCCTGACCAGCACTCAAAATGTGCACGCCGCCCGGCTTTTTCCAGGATAACCCACTGCGCCTGACGCAGGCTTTCAGGTTTAGTCTCAATTTCAGGCGCGATCGAAGGGCATTTCACTGGCTGGCAAGAGAATTGCAATCTCCCTTTTACCGGAACTACACCCTCTTCCCGTCATTGGCGGGAAGCGACAGCAGGACGCGCGGGCAGGCCGGGGAAGTCACTCTATATGCGGGCGTCAGAACGCATATACCCATGCTGTATTCCGATACCCTGTCTGAAGGAGAAGCGCCATGTTAAGTCTGCACGCGGTTAACCACTTTTACGGCACGCAGCACACGCTGTGGGATGTCAGCCTCGATCTTCTGCCCGGCGAGTGCACCTGCGTTATCGGCGCGCCGGGCATGGGAAAAACCACGCTGCTGAACTGCGTGGCAGGCTATCTGCCGGTTAAGAGCGGCAGCATGCTCTGGCACGAGACTGGCGCCGCGCCGCAGGAGTTAATGCGCGTCGGCCCGGACGCCCGCGCGGCGCTCGGCATCCGCTACGTGCCCCAGGAGCGGCGCTATTTTTCACAGCTGACGGTGGAAGAAAATCTGCATATCGCGCTGCGCGCGCAGCCTGAAAATGCGGCCAGCCCGGAGCCGGTGTTTGATCTGTTCCCGACGCTCTGGACAAACCGCCACACGCAGGCCGCGGGGCTTGAGCCGGAGCTGGCGCTCCAGCTGTCGCTCGCCCAGGCGCTGGTGACGCGGCCTCGTCTGCTGATCCTCGATGAACCGACGCGCGGCCTCGGGCAGGCGTTCATTCCGAGGCTTGCGGATCTGCTCACACGGCTTAGCCGCGAATGGGGAATGAGCCTGTTAGTAGTGGAGCGCCATCTGTCGTTTATCCGCCGGGTGGCGGATCGCTTCTGCCTGCTGCACCGCGGGCGCGCCGTGGCCCGCGGTAGCGCGGCGCAGTTAACCGATGCGCGTCTTATGCACTGGATAGCGCCCTAGCGCGCCAGTTTGCTGAGATCGATCCACTGCGCGGCAGGCGTCACGTCAGGCTCGGCCCCCAGCCACGGAATTTCGCCAAGCATCGGGGCCGGTAACAGCTGCTCAAGCGTGGCGAGATACTCCTGATGACGGCGGCCTGGCGGCTGCACGTCATTTGCCACCCAGCCCGCGAGACGCAGGCCCGCGGCCTGTACCGCCTGCGCGGTCAGCAGCGCGTGGTTGATACAGCCAAGCTTAACGCCGACCACTAAAATCACCGGCAGGCGCTCCTGCTTCACCCAGTCGGCGAACGTCGCGTCGTCAGAGAGCGGCGTAAACCAGCCGCCCGCGCCTTCCACCTGCACCCAGTCGGCGAGCGGCTCCAGCGCGCGCAGGCCAGCGGACATCACCGTGAAGTCAATCGGCAGCCCCTGCTCCTGGCTTACGATATGCGGCGAGGTGGGCTCTTCGAACGTCAGCGGGTTCACCTGCTCGTAGCGCAGCGCCACGCTGCTGTGTCGCTGCAGCGCCAGCGCATCGCTGTTGCGAAGCCCTTGCGGCGTGATATCGCTGCCGGAGGCGACCGGCTTGTAGCCTGCAGTGCTAAAGCCTGCGGCTTTCGCGGCTTCAAGCAACGCGCAGCTTGCGATAGTTTTACCCACTTCCGTGTCGGTTCCGGTGATAAACCAGCGTTCAGTCACGTTCAATTACTCCAGAAATCAGTTGGTAAGTCAGCGGAAAACGCCCGTCCTGACGCGGCCAGGCGTCTTCGAGCCTGCGAAGCTCGCGGCGCGTGAGCGTGCGGCTGTCACGCCCGGCGTGCAGATGCGTGGCGCCGATGCCCTTGAGCGACTGCATGGCGCTGAGCGCATCGCCAAAGAGCAGCGTCACCGGATGCTGGCGCAACGTCATGCGCGCCGCCGGAGCCGCTGCATGAACCGCTTCGGCGCTGGCGAAACGGTTGGCGTGCGGGCGGTCATCCACCGCCGCCCACGCCTGATGCAGCTCATCAAGCGAGCCGTGCGCCAGCGTGCTGAACGCCACGCGTCCGCCAGGGCGCGCCACGCGCAGCATCCCGGCGAGCGCCTCTGACAGGCTCTGGCACCACTGCACCGCCAGATTGCTCCACACGAGATCAAAACTGCCGTCGGCAAACGGCAGCGCCTCGATATCGCCCTGCACGTAGCGGTGCGCCGCACCGCGCTCGCGGGCGCGCGCCAGCATGGCCGGGCTTAAATCAAAGGCCGTTACGTCGCAGCCGCGCGCGCGCCAGTCGAGACTGCCTGCGCCGGTGCCGCAGCCCGCGTCCAGCACCGTGTTAATGCCCTGCGTGCCGCAGTGTTCCACCAGCAACTGCGCGCTCTGGCGCTGAAGCGCCGCGAAATCGTCATAGGTTTGCGCCGCGCGACCAAACGCTGCCGCCACCGCGCGTTTATCAACGGCAACCGTCATATAACGCCTCCAGCAGCGCGTCGATGTCCTCATCCTGATGCGCGGCGCTGAGCGTCAGTCGCAGGCGCGCCGTACCCGCAGGCACGGTCGGCGGGCGAATGGCCGTCACCCAGCAGCCGCGTTCACGCAGTTTTTCCGCAAGCGTCAGCGCGGCACTGTTTTCACCCACAATCAGTGGCTGAATGGCGGTCTGCGAATCGGCAAGCGTCAGCGGCAGCGACGCCGCGCCCGCACGAAACCGCGCAATGTTGCGCGCAAGCCGCGCGCGTAAGTCGTCGCCCTCGCGAATAACCGTTAAGGCCGCGTTCAGCGCACAGGCCTGAGCGGCGGGCATCGCGGTGCTGTAGATGAGGTGGCGCGCGGTTTGCAGCAGATAGTCCGCCATCGGCGCGCTGCACAAGAGCGCCGCGCCGCTCAGCCCGAAGGCTTTGCCAAACGTCACCAGCAGCAGATCGGGCCGGATGCCCGCCACATCGCAACTGCCCCGCCCTTCGCGCCCCTGCACGCCGACGCCGTGGGCGTCATCGACCATCAGCAGCGTCTGCGCGCCCTGCGCGATGCCCGCGATATCCGCGAGCGGCGCGCTGTCGCCATCCATGCTGAACACCCCTTCGGTAAAGACGAGCGTCAGCCCGTCGCAGGGTTTGCCCAGCAGGGCTGCGAGCGCGCCCGAATCGTTATGCGCGAAGCGGCGCAGCGTCGCCGGGCTGTGGCTTGCGGCTTCAAGCAGCGAGGCGTGGCTTAAGCGGTCGGCGAGAATGCGGTCAGACTGCTGCATCAGCGCGGCGACCACCGCCTGATTGGCGGCGAAGCCGGAGATAAACAGCAGTGCGCGGTCAAAGCCGAGCCAGTGCGCCAGCGCGTTTTCCAGCGACTGATGCGCGTCGCTGTAGCCGCTGACGTGGCCGGACGCGCCGCTCCCTACGCCATACGTCTGTGCGCCCTGTTGCCAGGCCGCGATGAGCGCCGGGTGCTGGCTTAAGCCCAGATAGTCGTTGCCGGAAAAGTTACGGTAGCGCACGCCCTGATGCACCAGCGCGCCGCCGGGCGCTGGCGTGCAGACGACACGGCGGCGCAGGCTATGGCTGGCTTCGCGCGCGCGCAGCGCTGCATCGATTCTCGCCTGCCAGGTCATACCGCCGCCGCGTTGTAGTATTGCTGGTTGTCCGCGTCGCGCAGCGCGTGCTCCAGGCGTTCCTGCTGCTCGTTATCGCCCGCCAGCACCGCGGTCTGCTGCGGGTTGAGGCCCAGCTTGCGGAACAGCTGCAAATCTTTGTCCTCTTCCGGGTTCGGGGTGGTCAGCAGTTTGCAGCCGTAGAAAATTGAGTTAGCCCCGGCCATAAAGCACATCGCCTGGGTCTGCTCGTTCATCTGCTCGCGGCCAGCGGAGAGGCGCACGTAGGACGTCGGCATCATGATGCGCGCCACTGCGATAGTGCGGATAAAATCAAACGCGTCGACATCCTCGTTATCGGCAAGCGGCGTGCCCTTGACCTTCACCAGCATGTTGATCGGCACGCTTTCCGGCGGCGTTGGCAGGTTAGCGAGTTGCAGCAGCAGCCCGGCGCGGTCGGTGACGGTTTCGCCAAGCCCCACAATGCCGCCGGAGCAGACTTTAATACCCGCCTCGCGCACTTTTTCCAGCGTATCGAGACGCTCCTGATAGGTGCGAGTGGTGATGATGTTGCCGTAAAACTCCGGCGAGGTATCGAGGTTGTGGTTGTAGTAATCAAGGCCCGCTTCGCCGAGGCGCTGCGCCTGATCGTCGCTCAGCGTGCCAAGCGTCATGCAGGTTTCGAGGCCCAGCGCTTTAACGCCCTGCACCATCTGCTCCAGATACGGCATATCGCGATCGTTCGGGTTTTTCCAGGCAGCACCCATGCAGAAACGCGTCGAACCCGCCGCTTTGGCCTTGCGCGCGGAATCGAGCACCTGCTCCACTTCCATCAGGCGCTCGGCCTCAAGGCCGGTTTTGTAGCGCGCGCTCTGCGGGCAGTATTTGCAGTCTTCCGGGCAGGCGCCGGTTTTGATCGACAACAACGTGCTGACCTGCACCTGGCGCGGATCGAAGTGCTGGCGATGCACCTGCTGCGCTTCAAACAGCAGATCCAGCAGCGGTTTTTCAAATAGTTCAGTGACTTGCGACAAAGTCCAGCGTGAAAGGTGAGCCATCGGGCGTCTCCAAAGGGTTTTATTTATCTGGGTTATGGATATACTTGTAAACCTAAATCTTTTTAAATTGGTTTACAAGTCATGATAACTCCTGCCGATCTCGCCTTCGATCGTGACCATATCTGGCACCCTTACACCTCCATGAGCGCGCCGCTGCCGGTCTACCCGGTGACGCACGCCGCCGGCTGCGAACTGCATCTGGCTAGCGGCGAACGGCTGGTGGATGGCATGTCGTCGTGGTGGGCGGCCATTCACGGCTACAACCATCCGCGCCTCAACGCGGCGATGAAAACCCAGATTGACGCGATGTCGCACGTCATGTTCGGCGGCATTACCCACCCCGCCGCGATAGCCCTGTGCCGTAAGCTGGTGGCGATGACCCCAGAGAACCTCGAGTGCGTGTTTCTTGCCGACTCCGGCTCGGTGGCGGTGGAAGTGGCGATGAAAATGGCGTTGCAGTACTGGCACGCCCGCGGCGAGCCGCGTCAGCGCTTCCTGACCTTCCGCCACGGCTACCACGGCGACACCTTCGGGGCGATGTCGGTGTGCGATCCGGATAACTCAATGCACAGTCTCTGGAAGGGGTACCTGCCGGAAAACCTCTTCGCGTCCGCGCCGCAGAGCCGTTTTGATGGCGAATGGGATGAGCGCGATCTCGCGCCGTTCGCCCGCCTGCTGGCCGCGCACCGCCAGGAGATAGCCGCGGTTATCCTTGAGCCAATTGTGCAGGGCGCGGGCGGCATGCGGATGTATCACCCGGAGTGGCTAAAGCGCATCCGCCGTATGTGCGATCGCGAAGGCATTTTGCTTATCGCCGATGAGATAGCGACCGGCTTTGGCCGCACCGGCAAGCTGTTCGCCTGCGAGCACGCGGGCGTGACGCCGGATATTCTCTGCCTCGGCAAGGCGCTGACCGGCGGCACGATGACGCTTTCCGCCACCCTCACCACGCGGCATGTGGCCGACACCATCAGCAACGGCGAGGCGGGCTGTTTTATGCACGGCCCGACGTTTATGGGCAATCCGCTTGCCTGCGCGGTGGCGGCCGAGAGCCTGGCGCTGCTGGAAACCGGCGAGTGGCGCGCGCAGGTCGCGGCCATTGAGCAGCAATTGCGTGATGAGCTGGCGCCGTGTCGTGAGCTGCCGCTGGTCGCCGATGTGCGCGTGCTCGGCGCTATCGGCGTCGTGGAAACCACCGCGCCGGTCGAGATGGCCGCGCTTCAGCGCTTTTTCGTGGAACAGGGCGTCTGGGTGCGCCCGTTTGGCCGCCTGATCTACCTGATGCCGCCCTATATCATCACGCCAGAACAGCTCACGCGGCTCACCCGTGCGGTGTGTGAAGCGGTGAAAAACCCGTCGTTTTTCAGACAGTGAGCGCCCGGCAAGCCGTGAGGGATGCACTACACTTTCAGGATTTGCGATAAACAACCAGGAGAGCGCGATGAAGATTCTGATGGTACTGACCTCCCACGACAAACTGGGTGATACCGGGAAAAAAACCGGCTTCTGGCTGGAAGAGTTTGCGGCACCTTACTTTGTGTTTCGCGACGCGGGGATCGACGTGACGCTCGCCACGCCGCAGGGCGGCCAGCCGCCGCTCGATCCGAAAAGCGATGCGCCGGACGCGCAAACCGCCGACACCCGGCGCTTTCGTGAAGATCATGAGGCTCAGGCCACGCTTGCGAATACCGCGCGGCTCGATGAAATCAACGCCGACGAGTACGACGCGCTGTTTTATCCGGGCGGCCACGGCCCGCTGTGGGATCTCGCCGATCACCCGATTTCTATCGCGCTTATCGAACACTACTGGGGCAGCGGCAAGCCCGTCGCGGCGGTGTGCCACGCGCCGGGCGTGTTGCGTCATGTGAAAAAGCCCGACGGCAGCCCGCTGGTGGAAGGCAAACGCGTTACCGGCTTTACCAACAGCGAAGAAGAGGCGGTCGGGCTGACCCATGTCGTGCCGTTCCTCGTGGAAGATGCGCTCAAAGAGGCGGGCGGTCAGTTTGAGCGCACCGATGACTGGGGCGTGCATGTGGTTGTTGACGGCCATCTGGTGACCGGCCAGAACCCGGCGTCTTCCGCGGCGACCGCCGAAGCGCTGTTAAAATTGCTTCATCTGTAAACGAGGAAACAGCATGAAGTTAATCAGTGTGAATTTTAACGACGGGGACAAGCTCCCCGCACGCCATGTGTTTAACGGCATGGGTTACGAGGGCGATAATATTTCGCCCCATCTCACCTGGGATGAGGTGCCGCCCGGCACCAAAAGTTTTGTGGTGACCTGTTACGATCCGGACGCGCCCACCGGCTCCGGCTGGTGGCACTGGGTCGTTGCGAATCTGCCCGCCGATACCCGCGTGCTGCCGCAGGGCGCGGGGTCTGGTCAGGCTGACCTGCCGGACGGTGCCATCCAGACGCGCACCGATTTTGGCACTGCAGGCTATGGCGGCGCGGCCCCGCCAAAAGGGGAAACACACCGCTATATTTTCACCGTGCACGCGCTGGATGTGGAGCGCATTGACGTTGATGAAAACGCCAGCGGCGCGATGGTCGGGTTTAATGTGCACTTCCACCGGCTCGCCAGCGCCTCGCTGACGGCGCACTACATCTGAATCATTTTGAAGCCGGTTATCACAATCGGCTTCCCGTTTCGCTCAACTTAGTATAAAAAAGCAGGCTCTTGTGCGTTCCCCCATTTTAAACAGGCTTAGCAAGGAGCAACCCTTGAACACATTTTCGGTTTCCCGTCTGGCGCTGGCGTTCGCTTTTGGCGTGACACTGACTGCATGCAGCTCAACGCCACCGGACCAACGTCCTTCTGAACAACGCGCGCCGGGTACGTCGGCTCGCCCGGTGCTGTCTGCGGATGAAGCGAAAAATTTCGCCCCGGCCCGCTATTTCTCCAATATCGATCCGAATGCCGCGCCGTGGTCACCCTCCCCGATTCGACTGCCTGAAAAAGCGGACTTCGTGGTCGGCCAGGCAGGCGAGCAGGGCGTGACCCACACCAGCATTCAGGCCGCCGTTGACGCCGCGATTGCGCGTCACGCGACGGCGCGTCAGTACATCGCTGTACTCCCCGGCACTTACGAAGGCACCGTTTATGTGCCTGCGGCACCGGGCAGCGTGACGATTTACGGCACCGGCGAAAAACCGCTGGATGTGAAAATCAGCGCCGCGCTGGACAGCGAAATGGATGCCAACACCTGGCGTCGTACCGTAAACCCGTCCGGCAAATATATGCCCGGCAAACCGGCCTGGTATATGTTCGACAACTGCCAGAACCGCCGCAACGGCAGCGTCGGCCTGATGTGCTCCGCGGTGTTCTGGTCACAGAATAATGGCCTGCAACTGCAAAACCTGACCATTGAAAACAGCCTCGGCGACGCCGCGGGCGAAGGTCAGCACCAGGGTGTCGCGCTGCGCACCGATGGCGACCGCGTGCAGATCAACAAAGTGAATGTTCTGGGCCGCCAGAATCCGTTCCTGGTGACCAACAGCGATATCCGCAACCGCTTCACGCCAGATCGTCTGACCCGCACGCAGGTGACGAACAGCTACGTGGAAGGCGATGTGGATCTGGTCGCGGGCCGCGGCGCGGTGGTGTTTGATAACACCGAATTCCGCGTAGTGAACACCCGTACCCAGAAAGAAGGTTATGTGTTTGCGCCAGCGACCATGCCGAACTTCTATTACGGCTTCCTCGCCGTGAACAGCCGCTTTGTCGCGGCCGGTGAAGGCGTGGCGCAGCTCGGCCGCGCATGGGATATGGACGCCGCCAATGGCTATACGCCTGGCCAGACGCCAAACGGCCAGGTCGTTATCCGCGACAGCGTGATTGACGCCGGCTTCAACACCGCGCAGCCGTGGGGCCCGGCGCTGGGCTCACAGCGTCCGTTCACCGGCAACACCGGCGCGCAGGACGACAAAGGCAATATCCAGCGCGATCTGAACGACGCGAACGCCAACCGTCTGTGGGAATACAACAACCGCGGGCTGGGCAGCAAAGTGGTTGCCGAACCGAAAAAGTAATCGCCCGGCATCTGTCAGGCATCAGAAAAAAGGGGGAGCAATCCCCCTTTTTCTTTGCCCGTTTGTTGACGCAAGGCAATCGCCTGACGGCGGTGGCCCGTATGATAAAGGCGTTGAGAACAACAGACGTGCAGGGTGGCTCACCACCGCCCATAAAAAACCTCGCCGCGGCGAGGTTTTTTATTTTTACGCGTCGAAGGCGTTAATGACGACCCACATCGGCCCCTGGCCTACCGCGTAACGGCCTTTCTCCGCGAGCAGCCCCTGTTCGCCTTCAATGCCGTAAACCGCAATATGATGCGATTTCTGGCCGGCGGCAATCAGATACTGTCCGCTGTTGTCGATGTTAAAACCGCGCGGCTGGGTTTCGGTGGGCTGATGCCCCTGCACCGCCAGAACGCTGCCATCTTCGGAAACAGTAAAGACCGTAATCACGCTGGCGGTGCGATCGCAGGCGTAGAGATGACGGCCATCCGGCGTAATGTGGATATCTGCCGCCCAGCGGGTGTCGGAGAAATCGGCCGGCATCATATCCAGCGTCTGTACGCATTCGATATTGCCGTGCGGATCGCTCAGCGCCCAGACATCCACCGAGCTGTTCAGCTCATTCACACAGTAGGCGAACGGCTTGCTCGGGTGGAAGACCATATGGCGCGGCCCGGCACCCGCGACGGTGGTGACTTCCGCTGGCGTTTGCGGCTCAAGGTGGCCATCGTCGGTCAGCGTAAACAGGCAGATGCGATCCTGCTTCAGCGCAGGCACCCACAGCGTGCGGTTATCCGGGGAGATATTCGCGGAGTGGCAGCCTTCCAGCCCTTCTACCACCGTGACAGTCTCGCCCGGCAGGCCGTCGTTCAGGCGCACCACGCTTACGCTGCCCGCGTTATAGGAGCCGCTGAACAGGAAACGGCCGGTATGATCGGTCGAAATGTGCGTCGGGCTACCCGGCAGCGGCGCTTCGCCCGCCTCGCTGAGCGTGCCGTCATGGGCGGCGATGCGATACGCGATAACGCGAAACTCCGGGCGCACGCCAACGTACAGGAAACGCTTGTCAGGGCTGATGACCATCGGCTGAACCTGCCCTGGCGCATCCACCACCTGCAATAGCGTCAGCGTGCCCTGCGGCTCCAGACGCCAGACGTGGATCTGCTGGCTCTCCGGGCTTGCGGTATAAACGGTTTGTTTCATGAATACTCCTTGCTTCACTGAGCCTGAAAGACTGTTTCAAGGGTAGCGCGTTTTATCTTCCTGTGCCGACGCAGGCCTTGCGGGTTTCGCGCGATGTCTGTCGCGGTGTACCATCAACCGGATATTCTGACTGACGACTCTGGAAACCTGCATGACTTTTCGCGTAATCGCTCTCGACTTAGACGGCACATTGTTAACCGCTCAAAAAACCATCCTCCCGGAATCCCTCGATGCGCTGGCGCGCGCGAAAGCCGCCGGGCTGAAACCGGTGATCGTCACCGGGCGCCACCATAATGCCATCCATCCTTTTTATCAGGCACTGGCGCTCGATACACCTGCCATTTGTTGTAATGGCACTTATTTGTATGATTATCAAGCGGAAAAGGTCATTAGGGCCGATCCGATGAGCCCGCAACAGGCTGAAAAACTGCTGGAATTACTGAGCGACGCGGGAATACCGGCGCTGATGTATATGGATGACGCGATGCTGTATGAACACGCCTGCGGCCATATCGAACGCACTCAGAACTGGGCATTACGCCTGCCCGAAACCCAGCGCCCCGTGTTCCGTCAGGTTGATTCGCTGCGCGAAGCGGCCCGCTCGGTGGAGAATATCTGGAAATTCGCACTCACCGGAGAAGACATTCCGCGCCTGCAAAACCTCGCGCTGACCATTGAGCGCGAGCTGGGCCTCGCCTGCGAGTGGTCATGGCACGATCAGGTGGATGTGGCCGCCCCCGGCAACAGCAAAGGCAAACGCCTGGCGCAGTGGGTGGAATCGCAGGGATTATCGATGGATCAGGTGGTGGCGTTCGGGGATAACCATAACGACATCTCCATGCTGGAGCGCGCGGGGCTTGGCATCGCCATGGGCAACGCCGACGACATCGTGAAATCGCACGCCGACAAAGTCATCGGCCCGAATAGCGAGGCCAGCATTGCCGACGCGCTGCGTCAGTGGGTGCTTTAAGTCGTTATCGACACGCTTTTTATCTGGGCGTAGAGCCACAGGCCAGGCTTGATGGCCAGCTCGTCACGCGCCCAGGGGCTGATGCGCGCCCAGAGGGTGCGCGAGCCTACCTCCAGTTGCACTTCCACCTGCCCGTTGTCGTCGTAACACTGCGCCACACGGGCGCGCAGAATGTTGCGGATGCTGCTTTGCAGCGGCGGCTGTAGCACCAGCGACACGTCAGACGCCTGAATGCGAATGCGCAGCGCCGTCTGGAGCGGTTTTTCGATACGGTTAACCCACAGATGCTGATCGCCCAGCGCCAGCGCCGTCATGGCGTAGTGCGGATGATGCTCAAGCACTGTGACTTTCAGCACGCTGCTCTGCTGCTCGGGCGGCAGCCAGGGGTGCATCACGCTGCTGCCCCAGATATCCTCCAGGCTGCCGAACGCTTTCACCTCGCCCTGCTCCAGCACCAGCACTTTATCGGCCAGATGCAGGATCTCCTCCAGCGAATGGCTGACGTAGAGCATCGGGATATTGATTTCGCGCGCCAGCCGTTGCAGGTACGGCAGCAGTTCGCGCTTGCGCGGCACGTCGAGCGAGGCGAGCGGTTCGTCAAGCAGCAGCAACTCCGGCGCCGTCAGCAGCGCGCGGCCAATCGCCACGCGCTGTTTTTCACCGCCCGAGAGCGTGCCCGGCAAACGGTCGAGCAGCGGCTCGATGCCGAGCAGCGTCACCAGTTTGTCGAACTGCGACGCCATCTCTTTCGCCATGCCATATTTCAGGTTGCCGCGCACTTTATAATGCGGAAAGAGGCGCGCATCCTGAAAGACATAGCCGACGCGGCGTTTCTCGGGCGGCAAAAAGGTGTCGGTTTCGGTGTCGCTCAGCACGCGATCGGTTAACACAATGCGTCCGTGCTGCGGGCGGGTCAGCCCGCTTATCGCGTTAATCAGCGAGGTTTTGCCCGCGCCCGACACGCCAAATACGGCGGTAATGCCGCTCCCCGGCAGGGTTTCGTTAACCGTCAGGCGATGCTTGCCGAGCACCTGGGTGAAATTCAGCTCCAGCATCAGGACGCTCCCAGACGGCGGCGGCTCTGGCGCGCCAGCCATTCAGAAAACATCAGCGAACAAAGCGCCAGCACAATGGCGATAACGCACAGGCGCGCGGCAGCGCCCTCGCCGCCCGGCGTCTGGATAAGCGTATACATCGCCGACGGCAGCGTGCGGGTTTCGCCCGGAATATTGGAAACAAAGGTAATGGTTGCGCCGAATTCGCCGAGCGAACGCGCAAAGGCCAGCACGGTGCCGACGATAATGCCCGGCAGCGTCAGCGGCAGCGTGATAGTGAAAAAAACACGCCAGCGGCTGGCTCCCAGCGTGCGTGCCGCCGCCTCAAGACGAATATCCACCGCCTCCAGCGCCAGGCGAATGGCGCGCACCATCAACGGAAACGCCATCACCGCCGAGGCGAGCACCGCCCCGCGCCAGGTGAACGCGAGCGTGATGCCAAAGAGATCGTAGAGCCATTCGCCTATCAGACCGCGGCGGCCAAACACCACCAGCAGCAGATAACCGACCACCACGGGCGGCAACACCAGCGGCAGATGAACCATACCGTCCAGCAGCGTTTTGCCCGGGAAGGTGCAGCGCACCAGCACCCAGGCGAGAAGGACCCCGAAGGGCAAACTGATAAGTACCGCAAGTGTAGAGACTTTCAGGCTAAGCAGTACCGCCTGCCATTCGGGTTCCGTCAACATCATTGGCTGGTTGTAAATCCGTATCGTTTAAACACTGCGGCAGCTTCCGGGCCCTGCAGATAGCGGTAAAACGCGCTGACCGTCGGGTTGTTATGCCCGTCGATGATCGCCAGCGGGTATTCCACTTTCTGATGGGAATCCTCCGGGAAGGTGCCAACCACTTTCACACCGTGGCTCGCCACGGCGTCAGAACCATACACGATGCCCAGCGGCGCTTCGTCGCGCTCCACCAGCGCCAGCGCGCCGCGCACATCTTCCGCTGGCGCAAGCTGTGCGGAGAGCGTCTCCCACGCGCCGAGTTTTTGCAATGCCTCTTTGGCGTAAATCCCGGCAGGCACGTGCGCCGGATCGCCCACCGCCAGACGGCCGCCTTTCAGCAGGCTTTTCCAGTCGGTGCTGCGGTTGATCACGATATCGCCCTGCGCGCTTTTCGCCGGTGCCACCACCACAAGACTATTGCCGAGGAGCGTTTTACGGCTCGGCGCGTCAATCGCTTTTTTATCGGCGGCGTAATCCATCCACTTCTGATCGGCGGAGATAAAAATATCCGCCGGCGCCCCCGCTTCAATCTGGCGTGCGAGCGTGGAAGAGGACGCGAACGACGAAACCACTTTCACCTGATGCCCTTTGGCATAGTCTTTAGCGATATCCTGCAGCGCGTTGGTCAGCGACGCGGCGGCAAACACGGTGACCGTGTTGTCCTGCGCCAGAGAAGCGCCGACTGCGCCCGCGCTTAAGGTGACGCCGAGTGCCAGTTTTAACCACAATTTTGCCATGAGAGAGTCCTTACCGTTTCGTTATATATAAGACAATATAACGCTGCGGGCAGGGTTTTCCCAGCAATTATCTATCGGCAAAAAAAGCGTCGGCTTGAGGGTAGAGAAAGGAAAACGCCCGGCAAAGCCGGGCGCGGGGGGAATCAGCGGTGCTGTTTAGACTGGTCTTTGTGACCGATGCCGGAGAAGATATTGAACACTTCACCGAGGCCCCAGATTAACCCCAGGATCACGGCCATCACCACCGGCACCATAATCACGGCAAACGCCAGACTTTTCAACAACTCGAACATGGTTGCCTCCTGAAAACAGTAAACCGTCATTCTAGCGGCATCCGCGCGAAACATCCTGCCCTTTTGTGCCATTTGCGCCGACCCGCCGCTTTCCTTCACAATAGCCTTTTGCCCGGCTGGAGGCCACCATGCAGGCCGATATTCTCCTTACGCTTAAACTGCACGACAGAATTTTTGCCGACCCACGGCGTATCAACCTGCTGAAACAGGTGGCGCTGACGGGCTCTATCAGCCAGGGCGCGAAGCTCGCGGGCATCAGCTATAAAAGCGCGTGGGACGCCATCAATGAGATGAATCAGCTTGGCGATAAACTGCTGGTGGAACGCGCCACCGGCGGTAAAGGCGGCGGCGGCGCGCAGGTGACGCCTTACGGCGAGCGGCTTATCGCGCTCTACGATCTGCTGGGGCAGATCCAGCAAAAGGCGTTTGACGCGCTTTCTGACGACGCGCTGCCGCTGGACAGCCTGCTGGCCGCCATCGCCCGCTTCTCGCTGCAAACCAGCGCCCGCAACCAGTGGTTCGGCGAAGTGGTCAGACGCGACGCCTGCCCGGTTCAGGAAACTATTGAGATTGCACTCGCCGGGAGCGGCACGCGAATCAACGCCGCAGTCACCACGCAGAGCGCCGAGCGGCTGGCGCTTTCGCCGGGCAAAGAGGTGCTGGCGCTCATCAAAGCGCCGTGGGTGCATCTCGCCCGCGATCCGCAGGAGGCCGCTCACGCCGATAACCAGCTCGCCGGTACCATCAGCCATATCGCCCGTACTCCACAGCACTGTGAAATTCTCCTGACGCTTAATGACGGCCAGACGCTCTGCGCCACGCTGACGCCGGAAGCCGCGCAGGCGTTAGACCCGCAGGAAGGCCTGGCGGTGACGGCCTGGTTTAACGCCGACAGCGTGATCGTCGCCACCCTCTGTTAACGCGCGTCGTTGACATTGCGCCGTGAAAAACGTATCCCTGTGGTTTTACGCTGCAAAAAATGGGATACGGGATGACAACGTTGCAAATTATGCAAGGCACGTTTCGCATTGGCGATATGCGCGCGCTTCATATTGAGGATCTGACTGTCCACGCAGGCGAAAGCTGGGCGTTTGTCGGCGCTAACGGCAGCGGCAAATCGTCCCTTGCGCGGGCGCTGGCGGGCGAGCTCACCACAGAGAAAGGCGAGCGCGTTTGTCACTTCTCCCGCATCGCCCTGCTCTCGTTTGAACAGTTGCAAAAGCTGGTCAGCGCCGAGTGGCAGCGCAATAACACCGATTTGCTGAGCCCGGATGAAGACGACACCGGACGCACCACCGCGCAGATTATTCAGGATGAAATCCATGATCCGGCGCGCTGCGCGGCGCTGGCAGCGCGCTTCGGCATCGACGCGCTGCTGGCGCGGCGCTTTAAATATCTCTCCACCGGCGAAACCCGCAAAACGCTGCTTTGTCAGGCGCTGATGTCTCAGCCCGATTTGCTGATCCTCGATGAGCCATTCGATGGTCTCGACGTCGCCTCACGCGAGCAGCTGGCGCGGCTGCTTGGCGAGCTGAGCGCGCAAGGCCTGACGCTGGTGCTCATTCTGAACCGCTTTGATGAAATTCCCGATTTTGTGCAGCACGCGGGCGTGGTGGCGGACTGCACGCTGGTAGAGACAGGCGATAAAGCCACACTGCTGAACCAGGCGCTGGTGGCGCAACTGGCCCACAGCGAGCGATTATCCGGCGTGAAACTGCCGGAGGCGGACGCCCCCGCGGCGCGCCACACGCTCAATGCCAGCGAGCCGCGTATTGTGCTGCGAAACGGTGTGGTTTCGTACAACGATCGCCCTGTCCTTAACAACCTGAGCTGGACGGTCAACCCCGGCGAACACTGGCAGATTGTCGGCCCCAACGGCGCGGGGAAATCGACGCTCTTAAGTCTGGTGACAGGCGATCATCCGCAGGGCTACAGCAATGACCTGACGCTCTTTGGCCGTCGTCGCGGCAGCGGCGAAACCATCTGGGATATCAAAAAGCATATCGGTTATGTGAGCAGCAGTTTGCATCTTGATTACCGCGTCAGCGCCTCGGTGCGCAGCGTGATCCTTTCCGGTTATTTCGACTCCATCGGGATTTATCAGGCCGTCTCGGACCGCCAGCAGCAGCTGACGCGCGAGTGGCTCGATATTCTCGGCATGGACGACGCCACCGCCGACGCGCCGTTTCACAGCCTCTCCTGGGGCCAGCAGCGGCTGGTGTTGATTGTACGCGCGCTGGTGAAACACCCGACGCTGCTTATCCTTGATGAGCCGTTGCAGGGGCTCGACCCGCTGAACCGCCAGCTGGTACGCCGTTTTGTGGATGTGTTGATTAGCGAAGGCGAAACGCAGCTGCTGTTTGTCTCGCACCACGCCGAAGACGCGCCGCAGTGCATGACCCACCGTTTAACCTTCATTCCTGACGGCGACAGCTATCGTTATCAGTTCGATACGCTGCGTTAACACAGCGCATTCAGGCGGGCCGGGCGTTCCCTGCCCGCGCCCCGCTTTCACTTTCAGATTAGCTGCAAATGCGCGCTTCGCGTTTTGTTTTACAATGGCTTAGCGTTGTCAGCTAACGGAGTGAAAAGCGGTGTAAACGATTCCACTAATTTATCCCATGTCACACTTTTTAGCGCTCTGTTATGCTATGGTTAATACATACCATAAGCGTAATGGAGCCAAATATGCGAGTTCTGGTAACAGGTGGTAGCGGTTACATCGGAAGTCATACCTGTGTGCAACTGCTGCAAAACAATCATGATGTGGTCATCCTTGATAACCTCTGCAACAGTAAGCGCAGCGTTCTGCCGGTGATTGAGCGTCTGGGCGGCAAAGCCGCGACGTTTATCGATGGCGATATCCGCGATGAAGCGCTGCTGCGCGAGATTTTCCACGACTACGCCATCGACACGGTGATCCATTTCGCCGGTCTGAAGGCGGTCGGCGAATCCGTCGCGAAACCGCTTGAGTATTACGACAACAACGTCAACGGTACGCTGCGCCTGATCTCTGCGATGCGCGCCGCGGGCGTTACCAATTTTATTTTCAGCTCCTCCGCGACCGTTTACGGCGACCAGCCGAAAATCCCTTATGTCGAAAGTTTCCCGACCGGCACGCCGCAAAGCCCGTATGGCAAAAGCAAGCTGATGGTCGAGCAGATCCTGACCGACCTGCAAAAAGCCTGCCCGGAGTGGAGCATCGCGCTGCTGCGTTATTTCAACCCGGTCGGCGCGCATCCGTCGGGCGATATGGGCGAAGATCCGCAAGGCATCCCGAATAACCTGATGCCGTATATCGCGCAGGTGGCGGTGGGTCGTCGCGAATCGCTGGCGGTTTTCGGTAATGATTACCCGACCAAAGACGGCACCGGCGTGCGCGACTATATCCACGTGATGGATCTCGCCGACGGCCACGTGGCCGCAATGCAACAACTGGCCGACAAGCCGGGCGTGCATATCTACAACCTCGGCGCGGGCGTCGGCAGCAGCGTGCTGGATGTCGTGAACGCTTTCAGCAAAGCCTGCGGCAAGCCTATCAATTATCACTTCGCGCCGCGCCGCGACGGCGACCTGCCCGCGTACTGGGCGGACGCCACCAAAGCAGACCAGGAGCTGAACTGGCGCGTGACGCGTTCATTACAGGAAATGGCGGACGACACCTGGCGCTGGCAGTCACGTCATCCCCAAGGTTATCCCGATTAAAGGAAGTCAGATGGAACAGTTTAACCCCGTGGATCATCCGCACCGTCGTTATAACCCGCTGACCGGACAATGGATTCTGGTTTCGCCGCATCGCGCCAAGCGCCCCTGGCAGGGGGCGCAGGAAACGCCTGCGAAACAGACGCTGCCGCAGCACGATCCCGATTGTTTTCTCTGCCCCGGCAACACCCGTGTTACCGGGGATAAAAACCCGCAGTACACCGGCACCTATGTGTTTACTAACGATTTCGCCGCGCTGATGACCGATACGCCGGACGCGCCGCAAAGCGCCGATCCGCTGATGCGTCTTGAGAGCGCCCGCGGCACCAGCCGCGTGATCTGCTTCTCGCCGGATCACAGCAAAACGCTGCCGGAGCTGACGCTGCCCGCGCTCGAAGAAGTGGTGAATACGTGGCAGACGCAGACCGCCGAGCTTGGCAAAACCTACCCGTGGGTACAGGTGTTTGAAAACAAAGGCGCGGCGATGGGCTGCTCCAACCCGCATCCGCACGGTCAGATTTGGGCTAACAGCTTTTTGCCGAATGAAGCCGAGCGTGAAGACAGGCTGCAGCGCGAGTATTTCGAACAGCAAGGCTCGCCGATGCTGGTGGATTACGCACAGCGTGAACTGGCGGATGGCAGCCGCACGGTAGTTGAAACCGAACACTGGCTGGCGGTAGTGCCGTACTGGGCGGCCTGGCCGTTTGAAACACTGCTGCTGCCGAAAACGCATATTCTGCGCATGACCGACCTGACTGACGCGCAGCGCAGCTGCCTCGCGCTGGCGCTGAAAAAACTCACCAGCCGCTACGACAACCTGTTCCAGACCTCATTCCCCTACTCGATGGGCTGGCACGGCGCGCCGTTCAATGGCGAAGAGAACACACACTGGCAGCTTCACGCCCACTTCTACCCGCCGCTGCTGCGCAGCGCCACGGTACGTAAATTTATGGTGGGATATGAAATGCTGGCGGAAACCCAGCGCGATTTAACCGCCGAACAGGCGGCAGAGCGTCTGCGCGCCGTCAGCGACGTCCATTTTCGCGAATCCGGAGAATAACAATGAGCCTGAAAGAAAAGACACATGCCCTGTTTGCCGAAAAATTCGGCTACCCTGCGACCACCCACATTCAGGCACCGGGCCGCGTTAATCTTATCGGTGAGCACACCGACTATAACGACGGTTTCGTGCTGCCGTGCGCTATCGATTACCAGACGGTGATCAGCTGCGCAAAGCGTGACGACCGCCGCGTGCGCGTCGTTGCCGCCGATTACGATAACGAAACCGATGAGTTTTCTCTCGATGAGCCGATCCTGACGCACGACAGCCAGCAGTGGTCCAACTATGTGCGCGGCGTGGTGAAGCATCTGCAACAGCGCGATCCTGGCTTCGGCGGCGCCGATCTGGTGATCAGCGGCAACGTGCCGCAGGGCGCGGGCTTAAGCTCTTCGGCATCGCTGGAAGTGGCGGTCGGCACCGTGTTCCGCCACCTCTATCATCTCTCACTCGACGGCGCGCAGATCGCTCTGAACGGCCAGGAAGCGGAAAACCAGTTCGTCGGCTGCAATTGCGGCATCATGGATCAGCTTATCTCCGCGCTCGGTAAAAAAGACCATGCGTTGCTTATCGACTGCCGCAGCCTCGGCACCAAAGCGGTGCCGATGCCGCAGGGCGTCGCGGTCGTTATTATCAACAGTAATTTCAAACGCACGCTGGTCGGCAGCGAGTACAACACGCGCCGCGAGCAGTGCGAAACCGGCGCGCGTTTCTTCACGCAAAAAGCGCTGCGCGACGTAAGCCTGGATCAGTTTAACGCCGTGGCGCATGAGCTTGACCCGATTGTGGCTAAACGCGTGCGCCATGTCCTGACTGAAAACGCCCGCACCGTCGAAGCGGCTGATGCGCTGGCGAAAGGCAATCTGACCCGCATGGGCGAGCTGATGGCAGAATCTCACGCCTCCATGCGCGACGACTTTGAAATTACCGTTCCGCAGATCGATACTCTGGTAGAAATTGTGAAATCGGTTATCGGTGACAAAGGCGGCGTGCGCATGACGGGCGGCGGCTTCGGCGGCTGCGTCGTGGCGCTGGTGCCGGAAGCCCTCGTGCCGGAAGTGCAGGCTGCCGTGGAAGCGCAATATGAAGCGCGCACCGGTATTAAAGAAACGTTTTACGTGTGCAAACCTTCAGAAGGAGCAGGTCTGTGCTAAAAGAGACGCCACAACTGGCCCCGGATGGCCAGCCGTATCGTATTTCCACCCTGCGCAACGCCGCAGGGATGGTGGTCACCGTGATGGACTGGGGCGCGACGCTGCTGTCGGCCCGCGTCCCGATGAAAGACGCCAGCGTGCGCGAAACGCTGCTGGGCTGTCCGAGCCCGGAAATCTGGCTGGAGCAAACCGCGTTTCTCGGCGCGTCGGTGGGCCGTTACGCCAACCGCATCGCGCAGTCACGCTTTACGCTCGATGGCGAGACGTATTCCCTTACGCCAAGCCAGGGCGAAAACCAGCTGCACGGCGGCCCGGAAGGGTTCGATAAACGCCGCTGGCGCATTGTGCGCCAGAACGGGCAGGAAGTGCTTTATACGCTGGATTCGCAGGATGGCGATCAGGGTTATCCCGGCGAGCTGCGCGCCACCGCGCATTTCCGCCTGACCGACGATAACCGCATTAGCATTGAATACCGCGCCCGCGTGGATAAACCGTGCCCGGTCAACCTCACGAACCATGCCTATTTCAACCTGGACGGCGAGCAGAACGACGTGCGCGATCATCGCCTGCAACTCTTCGCAGAGCGTTATCTGCCGGTTGACGAACAGGGCATTCCGCGCGAGGGGCTGGCGGATGTCGCGGGAACCGGTTTTGATTTCCGCGAGCCGAAAAAAATCGCGCAGGATTTCCTGAAAGACGAAGGTCAGCAGCGCGTGAAAGGCTATGACCACGCCTGGCTGCTGGACGCGAAAGGCGACGTGAATCAGCCGGCGGCGCATGTCTGGTCGAGCGATGAAAAGCTCAAGATGACGGTCTATACCACCGCCCCTGCGTTGCAGTTCTACTCTGGCAACTATCTGGAAGGCACGCCCGCCCGCGAACAGGGCACCTACAGCGCCTGGCAAGGGCTGGCGCTGGAGAGCGAATTTCTGCCGGACAGCCCTAATCACCCGGAATGGCCGCAGCCGGACTGCATTCTGCGCCCGGACCAGGAATACCAGAGCATCACGCAGTACCACTTTATTCCTCAGTAACGCAAGGCCCTCTTCAAAGAGGGCTTTTTTTCGCCATTTTGCTGTTATTACCGCCAGTTACTGACAAAAAAATCACGGCCCATTCACATGCGCCTTACACTGCACCGCTATTTTCGCTATGTTAAAGGTTTACGTTGCCGCTAACTTCAACACGGCAATATAATGATAACTGTTATCATTCAATCAGGCTTATGAAGGAGTAATACTATGGCTGTTACTAAGCTGGTTCTGGTTCGTCACGGCGAAAGCCAGTGGAACAACGAAAACCGCTTTACCGGTTGGTACGACGTTGACCTGTCTGAGAAAGGCGTCAGCGAAGCGAAAGCCGCGGGCAAGCTGCTGAAAGACGAAGGCTACAGCTTTGACTTTGCTTATACCTCCGTGCTGAAACGTGCCATCCACACGCTGTGGAACATCCTGGACGGGCTGGATCAGGCCTGGCTGCCGGTTGAAAAATCCTGGAAACTGAACGAGCGTCACTACGGCGCGCTGCAGGGTCTGAACAAAGCTGAAACCGCTGAAAAATACGGTGACGAGCAGGTGAAACAGTGGCGTCGCGGCTTCGCGGTGACTCCGCCGGCGCTGACCAAAGATGACGAGCGCTACCCGGGCCACGATCCGCGTTATGCGAAACTGAGCGAGCAGGAACTGCCGCTGACTGAGAGCCTGGCGCTGACCATCGATCGCGTTATCCCTTACTGGAACGAAACCATTCTGCCGCGCCTGAAAAGCGGTGAGCGCGTAATTATCGCCGCTCACGGTAACTCCCTGCGCGCGCTGGTGAAATACCTGGATAACATGAGCGAAGAAGAGATCCTTGAGCTGAATATCCCGACCGGCGTGCCGCTGGTGTATGAGTTCGACGAAAACTTCAAACCGATTAAGCACTACTATCTGGGTAACGCTGACGAGATCGCAGCGAAAGCGGCGGCTGTCGCAAACCAGGGTAAAGCGAAGTAATTCGCAACCGTAAGATGTGCAAAAGGCGTGGTGAAGACCACGCCTTTTTTATTGGGGGCGTGATGGCGGGTGCGCTTCGCTTACCCGCCCTACGGCATAAGGCGTTTCGCGTGGCATGGCGGGTGCACTGCGCTTACCCGCCCTACTACGGTGCGAGAAGTATGTAGGGTGGGTAAGCGTTAGCGCACCCACCAACACAAATTTAACCGCGACGCGCTTTCACGGCCTCGGCAAGCTGATGCAGGATGGCGTCGGTATCTTCCCAGCCGATGCAGGCGTCGGTCACGCTCTTGCCATACACCAGCGGCTCACCGCTCTCAAGGCTCTGATTGCCTTCCACCAGATGGCTTTCAATCATCACGCCCATGATGGCGCTTTCGCCACCGGCGATTTGTGCGCAGACATCCGCGCCGACCTCCATCTGCTTTTTAAACTGCTTGCTGGAGTTAGCATGGCTGAAATCGATCATCACCTGCGGCTTCAGGCCCGCTTTCTCAAGACCGGTTTTCACCTCAGCAACGTGCGCCGCGCTGTAGTTCGGCGTTTTACCGCCGCGCAGGATGATATGGCAATCGCTGTTACCGCTGGTGTTAACGATAGCCGAGTGGCCCCACTTGGTGACCGACAGGAAACAGTGCGGCGCGCTGGCGGCGTTGATGGCGTCAATCGCCACTTTAATGGTGCCATCGGTGCCGTTTTTAAAACCAACCGGGCAGGAAAGCCCGGACGCCAGCTCGCGATGCACCTGGGATTCGGTGGTACGCGCGCCGATAGCGCCCCAGCTCATTAAATCCGCCAGATACTGCGGCGTGATCATATCCAGGAACTCGCCCGCCGCCGGCAGGCCGGTGTCATTGATATCCAGCAGTAATTTACGCGCAATCTTCAGCCCATCGTTAATCTGAAAACTGTTATCCATGTGCGGATCGTTGATAAGCCCCTTCCAGCCCACCGTGGTGCGCGGCTTCTCAAAATAGACGCGCATAACGATTTCCAGCTCATTCTTTAACGCCTTACGCAGCGGCAGCAGACGCGAGGCGTACTCCTTCGCCGCCATCGGATCGTGGATAGAACACGGGCCAATCACCACCAGCAGACGATCGTCGTCGCCATGCAAAATCTGATGAATCGCCTGGCGCGCCGCAGAAACCGTCTCGGCAGCTTTTTCAGTAGCGGGAAATTTTTCCAGGAGTGCGACAGGTGGGAGTAACTCATTGATGCCATTAATGCGTAAATCGTCGTTCTGATAAGTCATGATGGTTCCAGGAGGCCCTGCAGTTTTGTGGGAAAGCAATCCCCTCAATCTATCTTGTCGCGCCAGTAGTGTAAACACGCATTTACACTTCGCACGGAAAATTCCTGGAAGTTAACTTAAAAACGCCAGAAAGTAGCGTAAAGAGAGATCGAGTCTACACTTTTTAATTGTTAGCACTCTGTTTTATACATTTTACCGAATCACCTGCTGCCTTTGGGCGATGGTGTGGTTTATTCGACCGCAACACACGCGCTGATCAACTTTTTCACAGTGCACTGTTGGAAGAAGTTATCCAGCAATAACGACCAGAACAGGAGCATGACTATGAAACTGAATAAACTGACTTCACTCTTTCTGACCGCCACTCTGACTCTGGCCAGCGGCGCGGCGCTTGCCGCCGATTCCGGCTCATCGACTGGCGGTAGCGACACCGGCTCAGCAAACGCCGCCGCTAACGCAGGCCAGGTAGCGCCGGACGCTAAACAGAATGTCGCTCCGAACGGCGTGGATAACAACAATATCAACACTTCCGGCACTAACTCCGCAAACAGCGGCGTGAATACCGGCACCGGTACCGCCACGGGTACCTCTTCCGGCACCGCGCATAGCACCAGCGGTGAAGCGGGCGCGACCGGCAGCAGCACCTCCGGTTCTACCGGCAGCGTACAGTGTACTGGCGATGCCTGCCCGAGCACGTCTGGCAGCACCTCCCAGTAATCGTATTTAACGCCTGAATACAAAAGGAGAGCTTCGGCTCTCCTTTATTTTTGCTATTGTGGTAGCGCGCGGTGGCCGCGCAATTAACTGATATTGATAATCACAAAAATGTTGAGCGACACACGCTATGGCCCATTCCCATACCCATTCTCATTCACACGAGCCCCACGAGCATTCTCATAACAACTCCAACAGTAAACGCCTGCTGATTGCGTTTCTCATCACTGCCATTTTTATGGTGCTGGAGATTGCAGGCGGCCTGCTTTCCGGCTCGCTGGCGCTGCTCGCCGACGCGGGCCATATGTTTACCGACGCCGCTGCGCTGCTGGTGGCATTGATGGCAGTGCGATTCGCACGCCGCAGCCCGAACGCGCGTCACACCTTTGGATTGCTGCGTTTAACCACGCTTGCCGCGTTTGTGAACGCACTGGCGCTGCTGGTAATTACGGTGATTATCGTCTGGGAGGCTATCGCGCGTTTTATTACGCCGGAGCCTGTCGCGGGCGCGCCGATGCTCGGTATCGCCATTGCAGGGCTGGTAGCGAACCTGCTCTCATTCTGGATTTTACATCGCGGCAGCGATGAAAAGAACATGAACGTGCGCGCGGCAGCGTTGCATGTGCTGGGCGATCTGCTGGGCTCCGTCGGCGCGATTGTGGCGGCGGTGGTTATTCTCTGGACAGGCTGGACGCCGATCGACCCGATTCTTTCCATTTTGGTGTCGTGCCTGGTGCTGCGCAGCGCCTGGCGGCTGCTTCAGGAGAGCATGAATGAATTGCTGGAAGGCGCGCCCCGCGCGGTGGATGTCGATCAACTGCGTCGCAGACTGGTACGTGAAATTCCGGAGGCGCGCGACGTACATCATGTGCACCTGTGGCTGGTAGGGGAAAAGCCGGTGATGACGTTGCATGTGCAGGTGATCCCGCCGCACGATCATGACGCCCTGATGGCGAGCATTCACGACTATCTGCGACACCACTATCAGATAGCCCATGCGACGGTACAGCTTGAGTACCAGTCATGCAGCGTTAAAGACTGTGATTTAAATGCCGGGGACGCGACACCGCACGCCCACGGCCATTCGCATTAATGAGACAGCGCGCGCGAGCCCCGCTCGTGCGCCGCTTTGATCCACATCCGGCTGCCGTTGAGCGCAATAAACGTCAGGATCAGATACTCCAGCGACATCGCATAAACGCCCTGGCGCGCGAAAATCACCACGCTAATGACGTTAATGATGACCCACAGCAGCCAGTTTTCGACATATTTACGGGTCATCAGGATCATTGCCAGCACGGACAGAACCGTCATGCAGGAGTCCCAGAACGGGAAAGCGTCCGGCTGAAGCTGCGGCATAGCGACGTTAAGCCCAAGTGCCTGCATGACCTGAACCGCGATACGCGTCAGAAACGCAAAAACCGGGTCAATCCACACCGTCATCAGACCAATCGCCACCATGCAGACCGCCAGCCAGCCAAACGCTTTCGGGCGTGGCAGCCAGCGAATATGCAACGCCGCCTGGTTGTCGCTGCTCTGGCGCGACCACGCGTACCAGCCGTAAATATTCGCCGCAAAGAAAAAGACCTGTAGCAGCAGACTCGCATAGAGCTGGATCTGGAAGAAAATAATCGCAAACAGCGTGACGTTAATTAAACCGAACACATAGTTGACGATTTTCTCAAGGCTCGCCAGCCAGATGCACAGCAGGCCCGCGAGCGTGCCGATGGCTTCAATCCATGATAATGAGTATCCGCCTTCGCCGAGCGGAATATGTACCAGAATGTTTTGTACGCTAAAAAAATCCATATCTCCCCGAAGCGTAAATTCTTACGCGTTTCCTTTAACCGAAAGACGAAGTGTAGCCGCAAAATCCAGCATGCGGTTAAGCGGCGTTAATGCGGCTTCTCGCAGGCGGGCGTCAACATGAATCTCATGAGCCGTACCACCATGCTCGAGCGCCTCAGCGATGGCCTGAAGGCCATTCATCGCCATCCACGGACAGTGCGCGCAGCTACGGCAGGTTGCGCCCTCGCCTGCGGTCGGTGCTTCAAGCAGCGTTTTTTCCGGACACGCTTGCTGCATTTTGTAAAAAATGCCGCGATCGGTCGCCACAATCAGCTGCGGATGCGGCAGCGTTTTCGCGGCGTTAATCAACTGACTGGTGGAGCCTACGGCATCAGCCATATCGACAATCGCCTGCGGCGACTCTGGATGCACCAGAACGGCGGCATCCGGATAAAGCGCCTTCATACGCGCCAGCGCCTGCGTCTTAAACTCATCATGCACAATGCAGGCACCCTGCCAGCAGAGCACATCGGCACCCGTCTGTTTCTGAACATAACGCCCCAGATGCCGGTCCGGCGCCCAGATAATTTTCTCGCCGAGACTATCAAGATGTTCAATCAGCTCTACGGCGATGCTGGAGGTCACGACCCAGTCGGCGCGGGCTTTCACCGCCGCCGAGGTATTGGCGTAAACCACGACGGTGCGATCCGGATGGCTGTCGCAAAACGCAGCGAATTCCTCTTCCGGGCAGCCGAGATCCAGCGAGCACTCCGCCTGTAGCGTCGGCATCAGAATGGTTTTTTCAGGGCTTAAGATTTTGGCGGTTTCGCCCATAAAGCGCACGCCAGCGACCAGCAACGTAGTGGCAGGGTGATTCGCGCCGAAACGCGCCATCTCGAGTGAATCCGAAATACAGCCGCCCGTCTCTTCGGCCAGCGCCTGAATTTCCGGGTCGGTGTAGTAGTGCGCCACCATGACCGCGTTGCGCTCCTTAAGGAGACGCTTAATTTTTTCGCGGTAAATGGCTTTCTCATCCGCACTCAGCGGCACGGGCTTTGGCGGGAACGGATAAATTGCGGCCTCGGGATCGAACATTACACTCATTTGCACCATCTCGTTTTTTGCACTTAACTAAAGCCGCTTAACCGAGCCGTTGAAAGCCACCTGGCAGCTTCATTTGTTTTATATGCTAAACAAGATAGCGGATTGCACGGCAAAAGTCACAGGAAAAGGTGGCATGGGGTGCGCGTGGCGCATCATCGGATGAAAGAGGTGAGCAAGCGTATGGCGGGAAGCATTTTGCAGCGTGCGGATGAGGTTACGTCTGAAAAGCAAAAAGGCGCCTTTAGGGCGCCTTTTTACACTGGTGGGTCGTGCAGGATGACTCGCTTCGCTCGCCCTTCGGGCCGCCGCCGCAAGCGGCTCCGTTGCCTCGCCATAAATGGCTCGGCCCGAACCTGCTGCAGGTTCGAATCTTTCTTACGTCCAGATAAGCAAAAAGGCGCCTTTAGGGCACCTTTTTACACTGGTGGGTCGTGCAGGATTCGAACCTGCGACCAATTGATTAAAAGTCAACTGCTCTACCAACTGAGCTAACGACCCTTTCGGGAACTGCTTCTTTCAGAGGGAGGTAGTGGAAGATGTTTGCTGCTTTGCAGTATTATCCTTCACACCTGTCTTTAACACCCACGCTTTGAGTGGTGGGTCGTGCAGGATTCGAACCTGCGACCAATTGATTAAAAGTCAACTGCTCTACCAACTGAGCTAACGACCCATTCGGGTGTTATCTGAAAGATTTACTGCTTTACCAACAAAAGCGTTGGCTGTTCGCGCATGTTTTCACATGAAGCGTTGGTGGGTCGTGCAGGATTCGAACCTGCGACCAATTGATTAAAAGTCAACTGCTCTACCAACTGAGCTAACGACCCGAGTGGTGGGTGATGACGGGATCGAACCGCCGACCCCCTCCTTGTAAGGGAGGTGCTCTCCCAGCTGAGCTAATCACCCGATACTACGCTGGTTTACTGCGTGTGGTCAGTCGTGGAGGGGATAACACTAACGAAGCGTTGCAACGTTGCCTTCACGATATCGCTCATTTAAACCACCTGAGCGAGTGGTGGGTCGTGCAGGATTCGAACCTGCGACCAATTGATTAAAAGTCAACTGCTCTACCAACTGAGCTAACGACCCACATTTTTGCCACCGCGGGTTTGTTTCGTATCCCGTGGCAACGGCGGCATATATTACTGATTTAAGATTCTGACGCAACAAAAATTTCGAGGCAGATCACTTAACTGCTTACGTTTCATGCGGCAAGACCAGAAATAATACGGTATCTGGTCAAGCCGCATGCATTACATCGCATTCAAGCGTTTTTGCGCCTGTTTTGCACCGTCGGTGCCAGGGTATTTGGAGATAACCTGCTGATAAACAGCCTTTGCTTTCGCGGTATCGCCTTTATCCTGCATGATTACGCCGACCTTATACATCGCATCCGCCGCTTTCGGTGATTTAGGATAGTTCTTCACCACCGAGGCAAAGTAATACGCCGCGTCATCCTTCTTACCTTTGTTGTAATTTAGCTGGCCGAGCCAGTAATGGGCGTTCGGCTGGTAAGTGGAATCCGGGTATTGCTTAATGAAATTGGAAAACGCGGTGATGGCTTCATCCTGACGGGATTTATCCTGCACCAGCGCGATAGCTGCGTTGTAATCGGTATTGGCATCCCCGCTTTGCGTCGGTGCGCTGGCTGCGGGCGCGGAGGCATTCGCATCCGGTGTGGCTTGCGCCGCGCCGTTTTGCGCCTGATCGCCGCCCTGCGCCGCTGCCGCTCCGCCATTGCCCTTAGTCAGACTGTCCATCTGCAGCAAAATCTGCTTTTGACGTTCCACAATCTGGTTAAGCTGATACTGATTTTCCTGAATCTGACCGCGCAGGGAATCAATATCGGACTGGTTATCGGAGAGCTGCTGCTGAAGCTGGGTTAAAAGCTGACTGTGAGCGTTGGAAATACGCTCGAGTTGAACGACACGGTCTTCGACCGAGCCTGAGCCGACATCACTGATTGGCGCCTGGGCATTAGCGGCCCAAGGGGCCGCTACGCCAACCAGTAACGACAGACCCAACAGGTGATGTCTGAAGTTACTGATCATGCAATTCTCTTAGTAAACCAGTACGGCACGACGGTTTTTGGCATATGCCGCTTCGTCGTGACCCAGTACTGCAGGTTTTTCTTTACCGTAAGAAACGATGGAGATCTGGTCAGCAGAAACGCCTTTACCCTGCAGGTACATCTTAACGGCGTTAGCACGACGCTCGCCCAGGGAGATGTTGTACTCCGGGGTGCCGCGCTCATCCGCGTGACCTTCAACAGTCACTTTGTAAGACGGGTTGCTACGCAGGAAGTTAGCGTGCGCATCCAGCATTGCAGCGAAGTCAGAACGGATGTCGTACTTGTCCAGATCGAAGTAAACGATGTTGTTCTGCTGCAGCTGCTGCATCTGCAGACGCGCCTGCTCTTCAGAAGACATGTTGCCGCCGTTGCCGTTCATACCAGTGCCGGCACCCAGCATGCCTTCGCCGCTCTGGTCATTGCTGGCGTTCTTGTTAGAAGAACACGCTGCGATTGCCATAACAGGCAGAGCGATCATCAGCCCTTTCAGCACTTTATTCAGTTGCATTTCTTTGATTCCTTTAGTAATTAATTAATTATTATTACAGATACGGCGACCAGGCAGGCGATTTTACCTGTCCATCAGTTGCCGGAAGACGCGCTTTGAAACGCCCATCTGTAGAAACCAGGTTCAGCACGGATCCCATCCCCTGAGAAGAGCTGTAGATAACCATAGTGCCGTTAGGTGCCAGACTTGGCGTTTCATCCAGGAACGTTGACGACAGCGTCTGTACGCCACCCGTTGCCAGATCCAGTTTAGCGATGTTCTGAGCGCCGCCATTGGAGCTCACCATCACCATAAATTTACCGTCGGAGCTGATGTCAGCGTCCTGGTTCTGAGAGCCTTCCCAGGTCACACGCTGCGGCGCACCGCCGTTGATATTGACTTTATACACCTGCGGACGACCGGCCTGGTCAGAGGTATAGGCCAGCGTCTGGCTGTCCGGATACCAGGTCGGCTCGGTGTTGTTGCTACGTCCGTCGGTCACCTGACGGATCTGGCCAGAGCCGATATCCATCACGTACAGGTTCAGACTGCCGGTTTTAGAGAGTGCGAAAGCCAGTTTGCTGCCATCCGGGGAGAACGCCGGCGCACCGTTGTGGCGCGGGAACGACGCAACCTGACGCACGGCGCCGTTTGCCAGCGTCTGGATAACCAGCGCGGAACGACCGCTTTCAAAGGTCACGTAAGCAAGCTTGCTGCCATCCGGCGACCATGCCGGAGACATCAGCGGCTGCGGCGAACGGTGTACAACGAACTGGTTGTAACCGTCGTAGTCAGAGACGCGCAGTTCATACGGGAACTGACCGCCGTTGGTCTGAACCACATAAGCGATACGGGTGCGGAAAGCGCCTTTGATGCCAGTCAGCTTCTCAAACACTTCGTCGCTCGCAGTATGGCCTGCATAACGCAGCCACTGCTTGTTCACTTTGTAGGAGTTCTGAGCAAGCACGGTGCCCGGCGCGCCGCCAGTGTCGACCAGCTGATACGCCACGGTATAGCTGCCGTCGCCATTCGGCGTCACCTGCCCTACCACGACCGCGTCAATACCGAGCGCAGACCAGGCCGCTGGCTGAACTTCCTGTGCCGTCGCAGGCTGCTGCGGCAGACGAGAGCGATCGAGCGGATTGAATTTACCGCTGTTGCGCAGATCCGCCGCCACGATGCCGCCGATATCTTCAGGCGCAGCACCCGGGCCTGCCCACTTGAACGGCACCACCCCAATCGGACGCGCCGAGTCAACCCCCTGCGTTATCTCGATGCGTACTTCTGCGTGCAGCACGGCTGCCCACAGCATCAGAAAACTAAATGCTAAACGTAATGCCTGCTTCATCATATCTCCCTTATCTGGACTCAGAGCCCACGATAATTTAGCAGAATGTTAACAAACTCAAAGATAGACAACCACATCACACACCGGCTTAAACCGGACAGTGAAGCCCGGTTTTACCGGAAATCACTGCGGTTTGAAAAGCAACGGCGCGTTTTTAAAGACTTCATAAACAGCCTGGCTCGGCGGTTTAGGAATCTTCGCCTGTCGGGCGGCGGAAATGGCTGCTTGGCAAAGCGCAGGATCGCCCCCTTCCGACTGGATATCCAGCAGTAAGCCATCCGGTGCAAGTTTAATACGCAGCGTACAGGTTTTGCCTGAATACGATGACGCATCGTAGAACTTGCTTTCAATGGCCGACTTTATCTGCGAGGCGTAGCCATTGATTTCAGCGCCGCTGGCACCGTTGTTCTTACTATTACCGCTTCCCGCCGGCGCTGCATTACTGCCTTTCGCCCCGCCGCCGGTTTTCGGCGCATTCTTACCTGAGCTGAGATCGCCAAGCAGATCGTCGACGCCTTCCGCCGCGGCCGCTTTCTCTGCAGCGGCTTTCGCAGCGGCGGCTTTCTTCGCCGCCGCTTTTTCGGCGGCCGCTTTCTTATCAGCAGCGGCTTTTTCCGCGGCTGCTTTTTCAGCCGCCGCTTTCTTCTCAGCGGCGGCTTTCTCTGCCGCAGCGGCTTTTTCTGCTGCCGCTTTCTTAGCAGCCTCAGCGGCCGCTTTCTTCTCGGCGTCCTGCTGGGCTTTTTTCGCCGCATCGGCAGCCGCTTTTTTCTCTGCTTCTTCCTGCGCTTTCTTCGCGGCAGCGGCGGCTTTAGCGGCCTCCTCCTGCGCTTTTTTCTGCGCGTCGGCAGCGGCTTTCTTCGCCGCTTCTTCCGCGGCTTTCGCCTGAGCGTCAGCTTTCGCTTTTGCGTCTGCTGCGGCTTTAGCTGCCGCCTCTTCCGCCTGCTTTTGCTGTTCCTGCGCGCGCTTCGCGGCTTCTTCAGCCTGTTTCTGCTGTTCCGCCTGCTGCTGCGCTTTCTCCTGCGCCTCAAGGCGCTCCTGCTCAAGCTTTTTCAGGCGTTCTTGTTCGGCGGCCTGTTTCTCACGCAGTTCCTCCGCCTGCTGCTGCGCCTGTTTCTCGCGCTGTTCGGCGGCTTGTTTAGCGCTTGCCTGCTGTTGCTGCTGGCGGTTGTACTGCTGCACTACCGCACCGGGATCGACCATCACGGCGTCGATAGCCGATCCGCCGCCGCCGCCCGCCGCGTCTTCATTGATATGCTCATCGAACGAACTCCAGATCAGCAGTGCAATGAGCAATACATGCAGCACTACGGAAATGATGATCGCGCGTTTCAGCTTATCGTTTTGTTCGGTTGCCTTTGCCACTCTCGGTTTCCAAAACTTATAGCCCTGTCAGGCGGTGGATCAGATAGGCTGCGTCATCAAGCCGACAGATTTCACGCCAGCCTGATGTAACAGGTTCAGCGCTTTAATAATCTCGTCGTAAGGAACCTCTTTGGCGCCACCGATTAAAAAGACCGTTTTTGGATTTTCCTGCAGGCGACGCTGCGCCTCGGCAACAATTTGCTCGGCAGGCAGTTGATCCATACGATCTTTTTCCACCACCACGCTGTACTGACCCACGCCGGAGACTTCAATAATCACCGGCGGGTTGTCATTGCTGCTGACGGTCTGGGAATCCGTGGCGTCCGGCAAATCCACTTCCACGCTCTGGGTGATGATGGGCGCTGTCGCCATAAAAATCAGCAACAGCACCAGCAGCACGTCCAGCAGCGGGACAATGTTGATTTCAGATTTCAGATCACGACGACCACGTCCACGTGTTCTGGCCATGACTTACCCCTTGTTGCTTTCGGTGCTGGTGCTGGTGCTGGTGAAAGCCTGGCGATGCAGGATAGCCGTGAACTCTTCCATAAAGTTGTCGTAATTCAGCTCCAGCTTGTTCACGCGCTGGTTCAGACGGTTGTAGGCCATTACCGCCGGGATTGCGGCGAACAGACCAATTGCCGTCGCGATAAGCGCTTCCGCGATACCCGGCGCCACCATTTGCAACGTCGCCTGCTTCACCGCGCCCAGCGCGATAAAGGCGTGCATGATCCCCCACACGGTGCCGAACAGACCGATGTACGGGCTGATGGAACCTACTGTGCCGAGGAACGGGATATGCGTTTCGAGGGTTTCAAGCTCGCGATTCATCGAAATACGCATCGCGCGCGACGCCCCTTCGACAATCGCTTCCGGCGCATGGCTGTTAGCGCGATGCAGGCGAGCGAACTCTTTAAAACCCGCGTAGAAGATCTGCTCGGAGCCGGAGAGGTTTTCGCGACGCCCCTGGCTCTCCTGATACAGGCGAGAAAGTTCGATGCCCGACCAGAATTTATCTTCAAAGGCTTCCGCTTCACGCGACGCGGCATTGAGGATGCGCGTTCGCTGAATGATGATGGCCCAGGACGCGATTGAAAAACCAATCAAAATCAACATGATAAGTTTGACCAGAAGACTTGCCTTCAGGAACAAATCAAGGATATTCATGTCAGTCACTGCTTGAACTCCGCGACAATAGACTTGGGAAGCGCACGAGGCTTCATTAAGAGTGGATCAACGCAGACAATCAGCACCTCGGCTTCATTGAGGAGCTGGTTTTCCGCGTTAACAATCCGTTGCCTGAACACCATGGAGGTGCCACGCAGCGTTGTAATTTCGGTCTGGACTTCGAGCATATCGTCGAGTCGGGCAGGCGCAAGATATTCAAGCGACATCCTGCGAACCACAAAGGCTACTCGCTCCGCCAGTAAATCTTGCTGACTAAAGTGGTGGTGGCGCAGCATCTCTGTGCGTGCTCTTTCATAAAAGGCGACGTAACTGGCGTGGTAAACCACACCACCGGCGTCGGTGTCTTCGTAATAGACACGAACCGGCCATCGAAACAGCGTTGTGCTCACTCTACATCCCGGTAATGCAAATAAACGCTGCTACTATACGCAAGTGAATGTGGGTTGGGAATGGGGAGAAGTAAACGGAGAGTAAATATTTATGGGCTCCTGAAAGCCCATAGAATCACTGATGTTGCCGCGTTCAGGCGAAGAAAAAAATCAACCCGGCCAGCATCACCAGAAAGGCGATCAGCGGACAGAAAATGCCCTGCCAGTGCACAGCGCGCAGACGAAAACCCACGCCGTGAATCACACCCGCGCAGACGGCCCACATCAGGAACAGTCCCTGCCAGATTTCAAGACCGCTGGTCTTCGCCGCGAAGCGCGACGGGTCCCAGAAGATGCAACCCGCCAGCACCAGCGCCATGATTAAGGAAAGAGCCCTTAACGGGCTCTTATCCATCAGCGCGTAAAGCGCGGTAATGAGGCGTTTCATCACGACTCGACTTTACCGGCTTTGGTCGCTTCGACATGTTCCAGCGCCAGCGCGGTAATGATCCCGAAAGCACAGGCCAGAAGCGTTCCGAGAATCCAGGCGAAATACCACATAGTCAGCTCCTTATTAGTACAGAGAATGCGTGTTGCTTTCGATATGCTCTTTGGTGATACGACCAAACATTTTCCAGTAACACCAGGTGGTGTAGAGCAAAATAATCGGTACGAACACCGCGGCGACATAGGTCATCACGGTCAGCGTCAGCTGGCTGGAGGTCGCGTCCCACATCGTCAGGCTGGCGTTCAGCATAGTGCTGGACGGCATGATGAACGGGAACATCGCGATACCGGCAGTCAGGATAACGCAGGCGAGCGTCAGTGAAGAGAACACAAACGCCCACGCGCCTTTCTCCAGACGCGACGCCAGCACGGTCAGCAGCGGCAGCACGACGCCCAGCGCAGGGATCGCCCACAGAGCCGGCATGTTGTTAAAGTTAGCAAACCAGGCCCCCGCCTGACGAACCACTTCTTTATTCATCGGGTTAGAGGCTGCACGCGGATCGATAGCGGATGTCACCACATAGCCATCAATACCGTACATCACCCAGACGCCCGCCAGCACGAAGCAGACCATCATCACCAGGGCTGAAATCTGCGCGGTGGTGCGGGAGCGCAGGTGCAGCTCACCGGTGGTACGCATCTGCAGATAAGTCGCGCCCTGCGCCAGGATCATCGCCACGCTCACAACACCCGCCAGCAAGCCAAACGGGTTTAGCAGCTGGAAGAAGTTACCGGTGTAGAACATGCCCTGATATTTATCAAAGTGGAACGGCACGCCCTGCAGCAGGTTACCAAACGCCACGCCAATCACCAGCGGCGGCACGAAGCTACCAGCGAACACGCCCCAGTCCCACATGTTACGCCAGCGCATATCTTCAATCTTCGAGCGGTAGTCAAAACCGACCGGACGGAAGAACAGCGAGGCGAGCACCAGGATCATCGCGACATAAAAACCAGAGAACGCGGCGGCATACACCAGCGGCCAGGCCGCGAACAGCGCGCCGCCTGCGGTAATAAGCCATACCTGGTTGCCGTCCCAGTGCGGCGCGATGGAGTTAATCATCACGCGGCGCTCGGTATCGGTGCGTCCCAGGATGCGGGTCAGCATGCCGACCCCCATATCAAAGCCATCGGTAACCGCAAAACCAATCAGCAGAATGCCAACCAGCAGCCACCAGACCAAACGTAGTACTTCATAATCGATCATTTTACGTCTCCTCGCTTAGCGTGCCGGCTGAGAAGCCACAGTGGACTGCTCGAAGTGGTAGCGACCCGTTTTCAGGCTGCTCGGCCCCAGGCGGGCGAATTTGAACATCAGAAACAGTTCTGCCACCAGGAAGAGCGTATACAAGCCGCAGATAAGCACCATCGAGAAGAGGATGTCGCCTGCAGACAGGTTAGAGTGCGCCACCGCGGTCGGCAGGACTTCACCGATAGCCCACGGCTGACGGCCATACTCCGCCACAAACCAGCCCGATTCCACCGCGATCCACGGCAGCGGAATGCCGTAAAACGCCGCGCGCAGGAGCCATTTTTTATCGCCGATACGGTTGCGAATAACCGACCAGAACGACGCGCCGATAATCAGCAGCATCAGGATGCCGCACAGCACCATGATACGGAACGAGAAGTACAGCGGCGCCACGCTCGGAATAGAATCCTGCGTCGCTTTCTGGATCTGCGCTTCGGTCGCTTCAGCCACGTTATCGGTATAACGCTTCAGCAGCAGGCCATAACCGAGGTCTTTCTTCACGCTATTAAACTCATCGCGAAGCGCCTGGTCGTTCGAGCCGGAACGCAGTTGTTCCAGCAGCGCGTACGCTTTCATCCCGTTACGGATGCGCGCTTCGTGCTGCACCAGCAGATCTTTAAGACCAATCACCGGCGTATCCACAGAGCGGGTGGCGATAATGCCAAGCGCGTAAGGGATCTGAATCGCGAAGCGGTTTTCCTGGGTTTTCTGATCCGGGATACCAAACAGCGTAAACGCGGCCGGTGCCGGCTGGGTTTCCCACTCGGCTTCGATAGCGGCCAGTTTGGTTTTCTGCACGTCGCCCATTTCGTAACCGGATTCGTCACCCAGCACGATAACGGAAAGCACTGCCGCCATGCCGAAGCTCGCCGCGATAGCGAAAGAGCGTTTAGCGAAGGCAAAATCGCGGCCTTTCAGCATGTACCACGCGCTGATGCCCAGAATGAACATCGCGCCGGTGCAGTAGCCTGCGGCCACCGTGTGAACGAATTTCACCTGCGCAACCGGGTTCAGCACCAGCTCAGAGAAGCTCACCATCTCCATACGCATGGTTTCGAAGTTGAAATCAGACGCGATCGGGTTCTGCATCCAGCCATTCGCCACCAGAATCCACAATGCGGAGAGGTTGGAGCCCAGCGCCACCAGCCAGGTAACGGCCATGTGCTGCACTTTGCTCAGACGATCCCAGCCGAAGAAGAACAGGCCGACGAAGGTCGATTCAAGGAAGAATGCCATCAGGCCTTCGATAGCCAGCGGGGCACCGAAGATATCGCCTACATAGTGTGAATAGTAAGACCAGTTAGTCCCGAACTGGAACTCCATGGTCAAGCCGGTCGCCACGCCCAGTGCGAAGTTGATACCAAACAACTTGCCCCAGAACTTGGTCATGTCTTTATAGATTTGTTTACCAGAGAGGACGTAGACCGTTTCCATAATGGCCAGCAGGAACGCCATACCGAGCGTCAGCGGCACAAAAAGGAAGTGGTACATCGCGGTCAAGGCAAACTGTAAGCGCGACAGTTCGACTATATCTAACATCTTGACTCCTTGCTCCTCGCATGAAGACTTCGAGCGTGACACTTTTTAAAGCGCCACAACGCATGCCCCAATACCAATGACATTTGCTCCCGTCAGCCTTGCTTAAATCACTGCGTGTATTTGTGAAAAAGTAATGGCGAAAGGTTACAAATAAGTTAAAAGAATTCCAAATTGATTCGGCGAATATTTTACGCTGCAATCCAGGGATAATAAATAGATTTACCTATCCCTTTATTTGCGTTTTACGACGGCGATCAATTTATACCCAAAACGCCGTGTAAACACCAGATTGATCGACCGCAATTTAGCGCCTTCTCCAGATTTTTTTCAAGCTAAAAACTTTGATTAAAATCAGTTTTTGTACCTATTGTTAATTATGTTTCACCCCGAATGGGTTAAGTGAAAATAATGTTAACGATAAGTATTTTTTTAACGTAGCGCGGGTTATAAAAGCGCTACCAATAATAAACCCACGTTATTTTAGTCAATCCTGACATGAGATATTAATCACACTTCCTGGTTAATATCGGCAGCCAAAAAGAATTCATGAGATCAGGATTGATAATTTTATTTCACAACTTATTTACCATTTCCCCTTTAGCCGCATAAAAACGGCACTGTTTTTTTTGAAAATAAAAAAGCCGCCGCCCGTAAAGTACAGGCGACGGCGTCAAGAAAATGGCTTAAACAGGGCGACAGACTGTGACGCTGAAGGTCCGGGATTCGCATGGTTTCAGCTCGCCGGTGTGGCCATTCGGGAGAATATTATCCGCACGCGGCGCTTCATCCATACCCGTTTGCTGCCAGGCCTGAAGCGAGGCACTGAACGTGACCTGCGCCTCGCTCGTTGCCACACAGGACGGGTTATAGACGCGCACGATCAGCGCCTCGCGATCTTCTGCTTTTTTCAGCGCGCTGAGTTGTGCACCGCCCGTTGTCATCTGCAGGAGGCTATACCGGCACGGCGTGGTTATTCCGGACGGATTCAGCTTCATCGCATCCCAGGGAATTTTGTTATAGCACTGTACGGGGGTAAGCCAGGTGCGCGCCTGCTGCGCCACGCCTGCCGTGAGCGCATCGCCCTGATACGGCCACAGGCTCAGCCGGCAAGAAAACTCGCCCCGCATTTGTGAATCCGGCGTCGGCAGATGAATGCCGGAAGGACGGCCAGGACGGAGCGCCAAATCGGCTTTGCCGAGCGCACCGACGCCACGCAAAAGCGTCAATGCAAAGGTGTCGTGCCGCTCGCCGACAATCTCCACCTCGCGCAACCCTTCGGTAAAGAGCGCTATCCCCTGCCCCTGCTGTTCGAGCGCGGCATAGTTCAGGAAATTCCATACCGGCACCGGCGCTTCTTCCCACGCCTCTTCTTCCCAGCGCGTCATCGCCTCGTCCGTAACCGGGCGATACAGGCTGCCGAAGGGAATGTCGGTAAGCACCTGCTCGCAGGCGAACGGCGTCGGGATAAGCAGCCGCACGCGGTGGTCATCTGCCTGATTATTCAGCGTCACCTCAACGTCAATGCGCGGACTGTTATGCGAAAGCGTGATACGCAACTGTGCGTCAAGCTGCCCGTCACACTTACGGGCAGCGCGCGCCGTCAGGTTTACCGGCACAGGCATCGCCAGGCTGATGATGGCGTGGCTCTGCCAGGCTTCGTGGATGATTTGCTGCGTTGCCGTCTGCGTGCCGGAACGCAGCACCCACTCCGCGCGGGCGGGCGAATAGTCATACTCGTCGCCATCATCAGAACTCTCTTCAAATTCAAACACCTGATCATACGTCAGGCCGCGCTGCTTATCCTCAAGCTGTAGCGTGCCGTTGGCGTTAACGGTAATTCGCCAGAAACGGTTTTCGAGCAGCGAAGCTTTTTGCAGCGGCGACTGGCACAGCAGCCCCGCCACGCCAGATTCAAGGCGTAGCCGGGTGTAGCCCATCGCGGGCAGCGACTGGCAGAGCTGAATGTCATACTCCATAAACGGCTCATCATGACCGTAATGCACCAGCTGCCGGTCCACCAGGCCCGGATCGAGTGTGCGGGCCGCCCGGATGTAATACGCCACCGGCTCGCCCCGATCGTCCCACAGAGCAAAGCGCTGGCCGCGCAACCGCACGGTGGTGTTAACCACCTCATGACGCGGGTGCGGCATCAGGTTAAACAGCGTCAGTGTGTCGCCGTCACAGGCAGGCATGCTGTCAGCGATTTTGCGCATATAAAACGTCAGCAGGTTATCTGCCATATCCTGGGCAAGGCTAAAGCGGCTCATGATTTCGCGGTGTACCGCGTCGCTACAGCAGCAGCCGATGCTGTCGTGCGCGTGGTTTTTTAAAATCTCCTTCCACATCTTTTCAAACAGCCCGTGGTGGTACTCAAACCCGAGCGACCAGGCGATAGCGGCGAGCGGCTCCAGCAGATTGACGATACTGTTTTCGATGCGCGCATGGGCGATTTTAATGTCCATCCGCGTGGAGCCAATGGTGCGATGAACGCGCATCGTCTTACCATCGATGAACTCGCCTTTTAGCGTCGGCAGGCGATCGCGCATGGCGTCGATATGCTCAAACACCGTTTCGAACCGGCTCATCACAAATTCGCGCTGCGGGTAGATTTGCCGTAGTTTTTCCATCACCGCGAAAAGGTTCTGCTGAAGCGGCATCTGGTCATGGCCGTTCGGCAGCAGGATTTCTTTCGTCAGCGAGGCCTTTTCCAGTACCGCAAAGCACGGGTCGAGACGCTTACGCAGCGCCGTTTCATCCTCGGGTAAGTACTTACCAATGGCATAGCCCAGCGGCAGCACCTGCGCCGTCACTACGCTGCCGTCCGCACTCTGCCAGAGAAACTCCGTTTTATCGCTGCCGTGACGAGGCGAGCAGCCGCGCCAGAACATAGCGCGCGTAATGCCGAACTGGTTATAAATATGCGGCAACTGGCCGGACATGCCGAACGAATCGGGCAGATAGCCGATTTTCATCGGCTCGCCGAACGGGCGGCAGTCGCGCAATCCGTAAAGGAGATTGCGGGCAATCGACTCCCCCGCGACGATTGTCGTATCGGTCTGGGTATACCAGGGGCCGATAATCAGTTTTCCCGCAGCGACCAGCGCGCGGACGCGTTCACGGTACTGCGGCTTCACGGCGAAATAATCCTCCAGCACCGCCGTCTGGCCGTCGAGCACGTAAAAGAGATAGTCCACGTCCTGTTCGAGGCGCGTCAGGATCTCTTCCATGTTGTTGACCAGCAAAATCCGTGAGGCTTCCGTGGTGAAATACCATTCGCGGTCCCAGTGCATGTGGGGCGTGATATGGACTCGTGATACAGCGTTCATAAGGTCATCCTTGAAAGTGAATGCTTACGGCAACGTGCCGTCGGGGAGATAGCGGCCTGCCTTAACGGCATGGCGACGCCAGAGGATTAAAACGAGTGTCGAGATGGCGCTGCCGATAAGCGCCGCGCCAAACCAGCCAGCAGCAGCTATAAACCGTCCCAGCCCGCCGTCGCTGAGCAAAAACAGCGAGAAAATCCCCGCGCCCGGCGTGGCAAGCCCAATGTGCAGGCTACCGACGATGGCCCCCGTCACCATAGAGCCCGTGACAAACGCGCCAATCACCCGCAGCGGATCTTCAATCGCCATCGGGATAGCGCCTTCAGTAATGCCCGCCAGGCCCAGCAGCCAGGTGGATTTGCCGAGATCTTTTTCAAAGGTTTTAAAGAGGCCTGGTGCCAGCAGCGTGGATGCCGTTACGGTAAAAGCAGACACCATCTTTACCGAAGCAAACATGGCGTAAGGGGCGAGCACGCCGTTTGCCATCGCGCCGAGGCAAAACGCATAGGCGGCTTTGTTCACCGGGCCGCCCAAATCGAATGAGCACATAAAGCCGATGACGGCGCCCAGCAGCAGCGCGTTAGAGCCGGAAAGGCCGTTCAGCCAGGCGGTCAGCGTATTGTTAATCCAGGCGACCGGCTCGCCGATGACAAACAGCATCAGGCTGCCTGTCGCGAGCGTGCCGGCCACCGGATAAACGTAAAATGTCAGAAAACCGTTAAACCGGCTGTTCAGGCGCAGATACGTTTTAATCAGTTGCATCAGTCCGCCTGCCAGCAGCCCGCCTGCCACCGCGCCGATAAACCCGGCGCCAATCATGTTAGCGGCAAGCCCGGCGGCAAACCCCGGCGCCAGCGCGGGTTTATCGGCAAGGGAAAACGCGGTGTAGGCCGCCAGCACCGGCAACATCAGCGTGCCGAGCAAACCGCCGCCGAGTTTACGCCACAGCCACAGCCAGGAGTTTTCGTGCTCAAACAACGCCTGAAGATCGAAAAGCTGCGCCAGCAGCACCGCGACCGCCAGCACCGTGCCGCCTGCGACAATCAGCGGCACCGCAAACGAAATGCCATTCAGCAATGCCTGCTTAACCGCGGTTTTCCACAGCGTACCGATGCCCGCCGCCGCAGGGGGATGCGGGTTACCGGATGATTGCTGCGCCAGCGCCTGACGCAGCAGGCTTTCCGCCTGTTTAATGGGGGCGGCCACCGGCACGCTGAGCACCGCCCGCCCGGCGAAACGCTCCGCGTCTTTCACGGCGACATCGGCGGCGAAAATCACGCCCTGCGCCGTGGCGATTTGTGCCGCCGTCAGCCGCCTTTCAATGCCATTCGCGCCCTGCTTTTCTGTATATACGGTGATGCCGAGCCGCCGCCCTGCACGCTCCAGATACTCCGCCGCCATATAAGTGTGCGCGATCCCCGCCGGGCACGCCGTCACGCAGACCACCACCGGCTGGTCTGCGGAGCCAGAGGCAACCGGAGGCGGCAGCGGGCGCGCTTCGAGAATGGCGAGCAACGCCTCAGCGCAAGGGGCGTTGATAGCCGCCTCGCGCACCGCATCATCCACCAGCAGCGTGGTGAGCTCCGTCAGCAGTTGAATATGCGTGGTGCCCGCTTGCGCCGCCGGGATCGCCAGCAGGAAAATGAGCCGTACCGGTTCATCGCCCTCCACACCCTGCCAGGCGACGGGTTCTCGCAGCGTCGCTACGGCAAACGCGGCCTCCCTGACCGCCGCGCATTTCCCGTGCGGCACCGCCAGCCCTTCGCCGAGCGCCGTCGGCCCCAGCGCTTCGCGCTGCATAACCTCGTTTACAAACGCGGTATGGTCATGCAGCTTGCCCTGCGCCGCCAGCAGACCGGCGAGTGCGGCGATCGCCTCATCGCGCGTGGAAAACGGCGCCTGGATCTGGATAAGCCCCGGATCCGTTAATGCCCTGAGATTCATCATTACCTCCATGGAATGACGCCAGCTTTCGCCAGCAAGGCTTCCGATCCTGCCAGCAATAACCACACCTTTATGGGATCATTTTCATATTACCGATAATTTGTATTTAATTTGTTTTATTTACAGATAATACATTACGGGCATAATCAGAAAATACCAGGACGACGAATCAGGAGACGCTGTGGCTGCCAAACCCAAATACCGCCAGATAGCCGATACTCTGCGCGAGCAGATTCGCGAAGGTGTGCTGAAACCCGGCGACGCGCTGCCGACGGAATCGGCGCTGCAGGCACAGTTCGGCGTCAGCCGTGTGACGGTGCGCCAGGCACTGAAACAGCTCATCAGCGAGCAGATCGTGGAGAGCGTTCAGGGCAGCGGCACCTATGTGAAAGAAGAGCGCGTGCGCTATGACATCTACCAGCTCACCGGCTTTCAGGAAAAGCTGACGGACAGACAAGCAGAGACCCGCAGCGAAGTGCTGCTGTTTGAGGTGATCCGCCCCGATGAGACGCTGGCGACGCGGCTTCAGCTCACCACCGCCGATAAAGTGTGGCACGTGAAACGGGTGCGCTTTATCAAGCAAAAGCCGGTGATTCTGGAGGAGACGTGGATGCCGGTGCGGCTTTTTACCGATCTCACCTGGGAGGTGATGGAGCAGTCGAAATATCACTATATCGAGCAGGTGAAAAAGCTCGTTATTGACCGCAGCGAACAGGAGATCCTGCCGGTCATGCCCGATGCCGAAGTGGTGCAGGCGCTTGGCATCGACCCGGCGCAGCCGACGCTTGAGAAGCGCTCACAGGGTTACCTGCGCGACGGCCAGGTATTTGAATACAGCCGTAACGTCTTTAAAAGCGACGACTACCAGTTCACGCTGGTGGCGCGCCGCCGGCAATAAAAAAGGCTACCCTTACGAGTAGCCAACCATGTCGAATCTTATTATCGGGTGGTTTAGCCTCCCACCCACGAGGTAAGACGTTTACTTCAGAATGGTTTTCAGCGCGTCGCCGATGTCCGCCAGGCTGCGCACGGTTTTCACGCCTGCCGCTTCCAGCGCCGCGAATTTCTCATCCGCCGTGCCTTTGCCGCCCGCGATAATCGCGCCCGCGTGGCCCATACGCTTGCCTTTCGGCGCGGTTACGCCTGCGATGTAGCCCACTACCGGTTTGGTGACGTGATCTTTAATATACGCCGCCGCTTCTTCTTCCGCGCTGCCGCCGATCTCGCCGATCATCACGATCGCTTCGGTCTGCGGATCTTCCTGGAACAGCTTCAGGATATCGATGAAGTTAGAGCCCGGGATCGGGTCGCCGCCGATACCCACGCAGGTCGACTGACCAAAACCGTAATCGGTGGTCTGTTTAACCGCTTCGTAGGTCAGGGTGCCGGAGCGGGAAACGATGCCCACGCGGCCAGGCTGGTGGATGTGGCCCGGCATGATGCCGATTTTGCACTCACCTGGGGTGATAACGCCCGGGCAGTTCGGCCCGATCATGCGCACGCCCGCTTCATCCAGCTTCACTTTCACCGTCAGCATATCCAGCGTCGGGATGCCTTCAGTAATGGTGATGATGAGCTTAATGCCTGCGTCGATGGCTTCCAGAATGGAGTCTTTGCAGAACGGTGCCGGAACGTAGATAACGGACGCGGTCGCGCCGGTCGCTTCTACCGCTTCGCGCACGGTGTTAAACACCGGCAGGCCGAGGTGCGTGGTGCCGCCTTTGCCCGGCGTTACGCCGCCAACCATCTGGGTGCCGTAAGCGATAGCCTGTTCGGAGTGGAATGTCCCCTGGCTGCCGGTAAAGCCCTGGCAGATAACTTTGGTGTTTTTATCGATCAGAATGGACATTATTTCCCCTCCACAGCAGCAACAACCTGCTGAGCTGCATCCGTCAGACTTTTCGCTGCAATAATATTCAGGCCGCTGTCGGCCAGTTTCTTCGCGCCCAGCTCGGCGTTGTTGCCTTCAAGACGCACGACAACCGGAACGTTCACGCCCACTTCCGCCACCGCGCCGATGATGCCGTCGGCAATCAGGTCGCAGCGCACGATACCGCCGAAGATGTTAACCAGTACGGCTTTCACTTTGTCGTCAGACAGAATGATTTTGAACGCTTCGGTCACGCGCTCTTTGGTCGCGCCGCCGCCCACGTCCAGGAAGTTAGCCGGTTCGCCGCCGTGCAGCTTCACGATGTCCATAGTGCCCATCGCGAGGCCCGCGCCGTTCACCATGCAACCGATGTTGCCGTCGAGCGCCACGTAGTTCAGCTCCCACTGCGCTGCCTGCGCTTCGCGCGGATCTTCCTGAGACTGGTCGCGCATTTCACGCAGATCCGGCTGGCGGAACAGTGCGTTGCCGTCAGCGCCCAGTTTGCCGTCGAGGCAGATCAGGTCGCCCTGAGAGGTGATAACCAGCGGGTTGATTTCGATAAGCGCCAGGTCGCGCTCCAGGAAAATGTTCGCAAGACCCATAAACACTTTGGTGAACTGCTGAACCAGTTTCCCTTCAAGGCCCAGTTTGAAGGCCAGCTCGCGTCCCTGATACGGCATCGGGCCGGTCAGCGGATCGATAGCGACTTTGTGGATCAGGTGCGGGGTTTCTTCCGCCACTTTTTCAATTTCCACGCCGCCTTCGGTAGAGGCCATGAACACCACGCGACGGGAGCCACGGTCAACCACCGCGCCGAGGTAGAGTTCTTTCGCGATATCGGTCGCCGCTTCCACCAGGATCTGGTTAACCGGCTGGCCGTTCGCGTCCGTTTGATAGGTCACCAGGCGTTTGCCCAGCCAGTGCTCGGCAAAGGCGCGAATCTCTTCTTTGCTCTTAACGACTTTTACACCGCCCGCTTTACCGCGGCCGCCTGCGTGTACCTGGCATTTCACCACCCACGGGCCGGAGCCGATTTTAGAGGCGGCTTCTTCTGCTTCACGCGGAGTCGAGCAGGCATAACCTACCGGCGTCGGCAGGCCTGATCTGGCAAACAGCTGTTTCGCCTGATATTCGTGTAAGTTCATCTCTTCAGTCCATCAAGAAAAAGCGCATTCACGCTCGGAGTTCGAAATTGCCGCGCCTCGCGGCGCGACCATAAACACTACCTGAGGGCGGTCGGGCCGCCCTTGTGAAACTACACGTCCAGCAGCAGACGAGTCGGATCTTCCAGCAACTCTTTAATGGTCACCAGGAAACCTACCGATTCACGGCCGTCGATCAGACGGTGATCGTAGGAGAGCGCCAGGTACATCATCGGCAGGATCTCAACCTTGCCGTCCACCGCCATCGGACGATCTTTAATGGCATGCATGCCGAGGATCGCGCTCTGCGGCGGGTTGATGATAGGCGTGGACATCAGCGAGCCGAAAACGCCGCCGTTGGTAATGGTGAAGTTACCGCCGGTCAGATCTTCCACGGTCAGTTTGCCGTCACGGCCTTTGACCGCCAGCTCTTTGATTTTCTTCTCGATGTCCGCCATGCCCAGCACGTCCACATCACGCAGAACCGGGGTCACCAGGCCGCGCGGCGTAGAGACCGCCATGCTGACGTCGAAATAGTTGTGATACACCACGTCGTCGCCATCGATGGAGGCGTTCACTTCCGGGAAGCGTTTGAGCGCTTCAACGACCGCTTTCACGTAGAAGGACATAAAGCCCAGACGGATACCGTGACGTTTTTCGAAGGCGTCGCCGTACTGCTTACGCAGATCCATAATCGGCTTCATGTTCACTTCGTTGAACGTGGTCAGCATCGCGGTGGAGTTTTTCGCTTCCAGCAGACGCTCGGCCACGCGTTTGCGCAGGCGGGTCATCGGTACGCGTTTTTCGCTGCGGGAACCGAGCTGCGGCTGCGGCGCGGCGGCGGCTTGTTCCGGCGCTTTGGCAGATTCGCTGCCGTTCGCTTTCGCCAGATGTTTTTCCACATCTTCACGGGTCAGACGGCCACCGACGCCGGTGCCTTTGATGGCGGCCGCGTCCAGGTTGTGTTCGGCGAGCAGACGGCGGATAGCCGGGCTCAGCGCGTCGTTATTTTGTTCTTCGAGAGACGCCTGCTGGCGCTGCGCCGGGGTAGATTCTTTCGCTTCCGGTTTGGCGCTGCTCTCTTTGCCCGCGCTGTTGCCTTCGCGCAGGCGGCCCAGGATCTGGCGAGAGGTGACGGTGCTGCCTTCGTCTTCCAGTACCGCATCCAGAACGCCGTCAGCCGACGCCGGTACTTCCAGTACCACTTTGTCAGTTTCGATTTCTACCAGCACTTCATCGCGTTTCACCGCGTCGCCCGGCTTTTTATGCCAGGTGGCGACGGTTGCGTCAGCAACGGATTCAGGCAGGTCGGGAACAAGAATATCTACGCTACTCATTATTTATCCTTTAATTAATTGACGTTCAGCGCGTCATTAACCAGATCTTGTTGCTGTTTCTGGTGAACGGACATATACCCTACCGCCGGCGAGGCGGAGGCCGGGCGGCCTGCATAACGTAATGCAGAGCCAAACGGAATCACTTCACGAAGGTGGTGCTGGCTGCAATACCAGGCGCCCTGGTTGAGCGGCTCTTCCTGGCACCAGACGAAATCATGCACGTGCGCGAACGGCTTCAGCGCTTCCTGCACGGCGTGGTGCGGGAACGGGTAGAGCTGTTCGATACGGACAATCGCCACATCCTTCTGATCATTCTTACGACGCTGTTCCAGCAGGTCGTAATAAACCTTACCAGAACAGAGCACGACGCGTTTCACGCCCTGCGGATCAAGCTCGTCAACCTCACCGATAGCCGGCAGGAAGGCGCCGTTGGCCAGCTCTTCAAGGCTTGATACCGCCAGCGGGTGACGCAGCAGCGATTTCGGTGACATCACCACCAGCGGACGGCGCATACCGCGCAGCGCCTGACGGCGCAGCATGTGGTAAACCTGCGCCGGGGTCGACGGCACGCACACCTGCATGTTCTGCTCGGCGCAGAGTTGCAGATAACGCTCCAGACGCGCGGAGGAGTGCTCCGGGCCCTGGCCTTCGTAGCCGTGCGGCAGCAGCATCACCAGGCCACACATACGGCCCCATTTCTGCTCGCCGGAGCTGATGAACTGGTCGATAACCACCTGCGCGCCGTTGGCGAAGTCGCCAAACTGCGCTTCCCAGATGGTCAGCGTGCGCGGCTCTGCGGTCGCATAGCCATATTCGAACGCCAGTACCGCTTCTTCAGACAACACGGAGTCCCAGACTTTGAACTGGCCCTGGCCGTTATGAATGTGTTGCAGCGGCACCCAGGTAGAACCGTTAGCCTGGTTATGCACCACGGCGTGACGGTGGAAGAAGGTGCCACGGCCGGAGTCTTCACCGGACAGGCGCACCGGAATGCCTTCATCGACCAGCGTCGCATAGGCCAGCGTTTCCGCGCCGCCCCAGTCGAACGGTTTCTCGCCGTTCGCCATCAGCTGACGGTCGCCGTAGATTTTCGCCACGCGCGACTGCATCTCGATGCCGTCCGGCACGGTGCTGATGCGCTTCGCCAGTTCCTGTAAGCGCTTCATCTCCACTTTGTTCGGGTAGCTTTCGTCCCATTCGTGGTTGAGATACGGCGACCAGGTAAAGGAGTGCATATTCATCGGACGCCACTCTTTCACCACGCACTCGCCGGCATCCAGCGCGTCGCGGTAGAGATTGACCATTTCGGTCGCGTCTTCGAGTTTCGCCACGCCTTCCTGCTCCAGCTTGTCGGCGTAGATTTTGCGCGGGGTCGGGTGTTTTTTGATTTTCTGATACATCAGCGGCTGGGTGGCGCTCGGCTCATCGGCTTCGTTATGGCCGTGACGGCGGTAGCACACCAGATCAATAAACACGTCGCGCTTAAAGGTGTTACGGAAATCCAGCGCCAGGCGGGTCACAAACGCGACCGCTTCCGGGTCGTCTGCATTGACGTGGAAAATCGGCGCCATGACCATTTTGCCGATGTCGGTGCAGTACGGGGTAGAACGGGCATCAAGCGGGTTAGAGGTGGTGAAGCCCACCTGGTTGTTGATAACGATACGGACCGTACCGCCCACTTCGTAGCCGCGCGCTTTGGACATGTTCAGGGTTTCCTGAACCACGCCCTGCCCGGCAACCGCTGCGTCGCCGTGAATGGTGATCGGCAGCACTTTGTTGCTGCTCGGCTCGTCCAGACGGTCGAGACGCGCGCGCACCGAGCCCATCACCACCGGGCTGACAATCTCCAGGTGCGACGGGTTAAACGCCAGCGCCAGGTGGACCAGGCCGCCTTCGGTTTCGATATCCGACGAGAAGCCCATGTGATATTTCACATCGCCGGTACCGAGGTGTTCTTTATGTTTACCGGCGAATTCATCAAACAGATCCTGCGGTTTTTTACCGAGCACGTTGATGAGCACGTTCAGACGACCGCGGTGCGCCATACCCAGCACCACTTCGCGCGTGCCGCTTTTACCGGCGTGGCGGATCATCTCTTTGAGCATCGGGATTAACGCATCGCCGCCTTCCAGCGAGAAGCGTTTCGCGCCAGGGAATTTCGCGCCCAGATAACGCTCCAGGCCTTCGGCGGCGGTCAGTTCGCTTAAGAAGCGTTTTTTCTCGTCCGCGCTAAAGCCCGCGTGGCCCGCGACGGATTCGATACGCTGCTGGATCCAGCGCTTCTCTTCCGTCGAGGTGATATGCATGTATTCCGCGCCGATGGAGCCGCAGTAAGTCTGCTTAAGCGCCTCGATGAGGTCGCCGAGCTTCATGGTCTCTTTGCCGAGCGCAAAAGAGCCTACGTTAAAGGTTTCCTGGAAATCGGCTTCAGTCAGATCGTGGAACGCAGGGTCCAGATCCGCGACGCGCTCCTGCTGCCACAGGCCCAGCGGATCGAGATTCGCGTGCTGGTGGCCACGGAAGCGATAGGCGTTAATAAGCTGCAGGACTTTAACCTGCTTCGCATTCGTGTCAGGGTCGGAAATCGAGGAAGAGTAACGTGAGGCATCCTTCGCCAGACGACGGAAATAATCACGCGTTTTTGAATGGAATTGATCCGGTTTCGCGCCGGTGCCAGGCAGTTGCTGGAACATAGAGCGCCAGTGGGCGTCCACTGAATCAGGATCGGTTAAGAAGTCTTCATAGAGCTGTTCTATCCAGCTCTGGTTAGAGCCAGAGAGGTAAGAAGAGTCCAGCCAGGCTTTCATTGCGCCGTTCTGCATCGTGATCCCTTAAGCATGTCTGCTTATTTCGCCGTAGAAACTACCACGTACAGTGTTGTACGTGCCGGGGTTCACCTGCGAGCTCTTGTTAGTGGGGCCCGCGAAGGAACCTTTAAAAACCGTCTGTAACTCTCGCTTTTCTGGCTGCGACGGCGTTGCGTCTTTCTCTCACCCCAGTCACATAGTTCACTATGCTCCTGGGGACTCGTTCAGCCGCGCCTTGTCTCGCTCAGAAAATCTCGGTTACCTATTTCTCCATAGCGGATTTCGTAGGGCGGGTAAGCGCAAGCGCACCCGCCACCACGTTATCGCACAGAAAATAGTAGTGACCTTTCTCTGTATGGCGGTTTTTAAAGGTTTCCTGCTTTTCCCTCTCCCTTCAGGGAGAGGGACACTGATATGTAGGGCGGGTAAGCGCACCCGCCACTACCGCAACACTTACTTACGCGCTGCGCTGCAACAACATCGACTTAATATGGCCGATGGCGCGCGTCGGGTTTAACCCTTTCGGACAGACGCTCACGCAGTTCATGATGCTATGGCAACGGAACACGCTGAACGCATCGCTCAGGCCATCCAGGCGCGCGTTGGTTTCGGTATCGCGGCTGTCGATAAGGAAACGGTACGCGGCCAGCAGGCCTGCCGGACCGATGAACTTGTCCGGGTTCCACCAGAACGACGGGCACGACGTGGAGCAACAAGCGCACAGAATGCACTCGTACAGCCCGTCGAGCTTCTCGCGCTGCTCCGGCATCTGCAAATGTTCACGCGCTGGCGGATTCTGCCCATTATTCAACAAGTAAGGCTTAATCTTCTCATATTGGGCGTAGAACTGTCCCATGTCCACTACCAGGTCGCGGATAACCGGCAGGCCAGGCAACGGACGGATAACGATTTTCTGCTTGCCCGCGCCCAGGCTTGAGACCGGCGTAATACAGGCGAGGCCGTTTTTGCCGTTCATGTTCAGGCCATCGGAGCCGCAGACGCCTTCGCGGCAGGAGCGGCGGAAAGAGAGGCTCGGGTCCTTCTCTTTCAGCAGCATCAGGGCGTCGAGCAGCATCATGTCGCGCCCTTCTTCCTGCTCCAGGGTGTAATCCTGCATGCGCGGCGCGTCGTCGACATCCGGGTTATAGCGATAAATGGAAAACTCGAGTTTCATCACATTGCTCCGCTCTTAATAAGTACGCACTTTCGGCGGGAAAGCCGGGCGCAGCTTAGGCTGCATATTCACTTCGCGACGCGTCATGCTCTCGGTTTGCGGCAAATAGAGGCTGTGGCACAGCCAGTTTTCGTCGTCGCGGTCCGGGTAGTCGAAGCGGCTGTGCGCGCCACGGCTCTCGGTACGGAAGTTCGCCGATACGGCGGTGGCGTAAGCGGTTTCCATCAGGTTGTCCAGCTCCAGGCACTCGACGCGCTGGGTGTTGAACTCGCTGGAGGTGTCGTCCAGACGGGCGTTTTTCAGGCGCTCGCGGATAGCTTTCAGCTGCTCAAGCCCTTTGGCCATCGCGTCGCCTTCGCGGAATACCGAGAAGTTATGCTGCATACATTCCTGCAGCGCTTTGCGGATTTCGACCGGATCTTCGCCGCTGCGGTTGTTGTTCCAGCGGTTGAGGCGCTCCAGCGAGAACTCCACGTCGGAGTCGCTGGCGTCGCGAAGCTGGCCCTGCTCGGCGATGGATTCCTGCAAATGCAGGCCCGCCGCGCGGCCAAACACCACCAGGTCAAGCAGCGAGTTGCCGCCCAGACGGTTGGCGCCGTGTACCGATACGCAGGCGATTTCGCCAACGGCGAACAGGCCCGGGATCACCACGTCTTCGCCCTTCTCATTCACGGTCAGCGCCTGGCCGGTCACTTTGGTCGGAATACCGCCCATCATGTAGTGACAGGTCGGGATAACCGGGATCGGCTCTTTAACCGGGTCAACGTGAGCAAAGGTACGGGAGAGTTCCAGAATGCCCGGCAGGCGGGATTCCAGGACTTCTTTACCGAGATGGTCGAGCTTCAGCTTGGCGTGCGGGCCCCACGGCCCGTCGCAGCCGCGGCCTTCGCGGATTTCGATCATGATAGAGCGGGCCACGACGTCGCGACCCGCCAGATCTTTCGCGTTCGGCGCGTAACGCTCCATAAAGCGCTCGCCATGTTTGTTCAGCAGGTAACCGCCTTCGCCGCGGCACCCTTCGGTGACGAGTACGCCCGCGCCGGCGATGCCGGTCGGGTGGAACTGCCACATTTCCATGTCCTGCACCGGCACGCCTGCGCGCAGCGCCATGCCGACACCGTCGCCGGTGTTGATGTGGGCGTTGGTGGTAGACTGATAAATACGGCCTGCGCCGCCGGTCGCCAGCACGGTCGCGCGGGCTTTGAAGTAGACCACTTCGCCGGTTTCAATGCACAGTGCGGTGCAACCCACCACCGCGCCATCCTGGTTTTTCACCAGATCCAGCGCATACCACTCAGAGAAAATGGTGGTGTGGTTTTTGAGGTTCTGCTGATAGAGCGTATGCAGCAGCGCGTGACCGGTACGGTCCGCCGCCGCCGCGGTGCGCGCCGCCTGCTCGCCGCCGAAGTTTTTCGACTGGCCGCCGAACGGGCGCTGATAAATACGGCCGTCATCAAGACGGGAGAACGGCAGCCCCATGTGCTCAAGCTCCAGAATCGCTTCCGGGCCGGTTTTACACATATATTCAATCGCGTCCTGGTCGCCGATATAGTCGGAACCTTTTACCGTGTCATACATGTGCCATTCCCAGTTATCTTCATGGGAATTGCCAAGCGCAACGGTAATACCGCCCTGGGCGGATACGGTGTGAGAACGGGTCGGGAACACCTTGGAGAGCAGCGCACAGGTCTGGCCGCTCTGGGAAATCTGCAGCGCCGCGCGCATACCTGCGCCGCCTGCGCCAATAACAACGGCATCAAATTCTCTGACTGGCAAATTCATTTACACACCCCACACCACAACAAATCCATAAATCACGTAAACCACCAGCGCGACAACAATCGCGAGCTGCAAAAACAGACGCAGCGCCAGATGTTTTACGTAGTCGGTCAGCACCTGCCACATCCCAATCCAGGTATGGACGAGAATGGAAATCAGGGTCAGCAGGGTGAACACTTTGGTGAAGGTGGATGAGAAGAAACCAGTCCAGACTTCATATGTCAGGTCGCCGTTCATCGCGAAGAAACCGATCATATAAATGATATACAGCGTCATTACGATGGAGGTGGCGCGAACCAGGATGAAGTCATGTACGCCGTTGCGTCCTAATGCGGAGGCGTTGCTTACCATACGAGGACTCCTGCGAGAATTGAAAGCACGACAGTGATAATAAAAGCGAACTTAGCGGAGCGTTGGCCTGCTGCGAAGGTTTCTTCAAGATAGCCGAAATCCATCAGCATGTGGCGAACGCCGCCAACAACGTGGTAAGCCAGCGCTGTCAGAATGCCCCACAGGATGAATTTAACGAAGAAGCTGTCCATGATGTTGGACGCAGTCAGAAAGCCTTCTTGAGACGAGAGAGAGAGTCCTAACAACCACAGCAGGATGCCGACGGCGACAAAGGTAATCACGCCGGAAACGCGGTGGAGGATAGAAGCAATCGCGGTGACAGGAAACCGGATCGTTGTCAGATCCAGGTTGACAGGTCGTTGTTTATTCACCTTTTTTATCATGAATGCGCCCACATGCTGTTCTTATTGTGTCCTTCCTCCGGTCTGCAGGCGGGTCAAGCAGCGTCATTTTTCTATAACTCCGCGTCATGCAAAATCACCGCTTCCAAAGGCTGCATGACGCGTTACTACGCTGGGTGGCTCGCGGTTGCAAGGTGTTCCGGAGACCTGGCGGCAGTATAGGATGTTCACAATATCATTACAATTAACCTACAAATTCTTTGGCCGCTTTTGGTCGGAACAGTGACCAGGATCACGATAACAACATTATTTTAAATTTTAATCATCTGATTTGACAAATGTTAAACAAATTAGTTACAAACATCACCAGGAAATGCATATAATTCGCAAAAGTTATGGGGTCATGCTTTCACCTGACAATAAGTTATGTAACAGTGTGCCAGTATTGACCGCAGTAATTTAGCCCGGTATTAGTGATAAACAGGTTTGACAAATACTGACGGCTAACACCCTGATTTACTGTTGTTTCACCCAGGTTTGAATGGTTGCCTGCAAGCCGCCCATCGCTCTGTACCCTGGTTTCCCCTCTGAAACAGAGCTGCGCGCCACACAACAAACTGGCAACTGTCCCCCTGCTGGCTGGAGGTAAATCGGCGGTTAATCGTCGCAAGCAACAGGCGCTAAGGAGACCGTAAATGGCTGATAAAAAAGCAAACCTAACCTATAACGGTGATGGTGCTATCGAACTGGATGTGCTAAAAGGCACGCTCGGTCAGGATGTAATCGATATCCGTAGTCTTGGTTCTAAAGGTGTTTTCACGTTCGACCCCGGCTTTACTTCCACCGCATCCTGCGAGTCCAAAATCACCTTTATCGATGGTGACGAAGGTATCCTGCTGCACCGCGGTTTTCCTATCGATCAGTTAGCCACTGAATCCAACTATCTCGAAGTATGTTACATCCTGCTCTACGGCGAGAAGCCGACCCAGGAGCAGTATGACGAATTCAGAACCACCGTCACCCGCCACACCATGATCCATGAGCAGATCACGCGTCTGTTCCACGGTTTCCGTCGCGACTCGCATCCGATGGCCGTACTGTGCGGTGTGACCGGCGCGCTGGCGGCGTTCTACCACGACTCGCTGGACGTCAATAACCCGCGTCACCGCGAGATTGCGGCATTCCGTCTGCTCTCTAAAATGCCGACCGTGGCAGCGATGTGTTACAAGTATTCGATCGGCCAGCCGTTTGTTTATCCTCGTAACGATCTCTCCTACTCCGGCAACTTCCTGAATATGATGTTCTCCACCCCGTGCGAGCCTTACGAGGTCAACCCGGTGCTGGAGCGCGCCATGGATCGCATTCTGATCCTGCACGCGGATCATGAGCAGAACGCGTCAACCTCTACCGTGCGTACCGCAGGCTCCTCCGGCGCGAACCCGTTCGCGTGTATCGCCGCGGGCATCGCCTCCCTGTGGGGACCGGCGCACGGTGGCGCTAACGAAGCCGCGCTCAAGATGCTGGAAGAGATCAGCACCGTTGAGCACATTCCGGAATTCGTGCGTCGCGCGAAAGACAAAAACGACTCTTTCCGCCTGATGGGCTTTGGTCATCGCGTTTATAAAAACTATGACCCGCGCGCCACCGTAATGCGCGAAACCTGTCACGAAGTGCTGAAAGAGCTGGGCACCAAAGACGATCTGCTGGAAGTGGCGATGGAGCTGGAAAACATCGCGCTGAACGACCCGTATTTCATCGAGAAGAAACTCTACCCGAACGTGGATTTCTACTCCGGCATCATCCTGAAAGCGATGGGCATTCCGTCGTCTATGTTTACCGTTATCTTCGCGATGGCGCGTACCGTGGGCTGGATTGCGCACTGGAACGAGATGCACAGCGAAGGCATGAAGATCGCGCGTCCGCGTCAGCTGTACACCGGCTACGAGCAGCGTGATTTCAAATCCGATCTGACGAAGCGTTAATTCCACGCTGCGGTTAATCTGAAAAACGCGCCTTCGGGCGCGTTTTTTTATGGGCGTGTTGGCGGCGGGTGGGTAAGCGAAGCGCACCCACCGGGTTTTCACAAAGGTAAGCAACGCGCACCCGCCATTTCCCTGGTCCACGCATCCCCTACGCCTGGCACCCCGGACACCAGTAAAACGGCCGCGACGACAGCGTCGTCTTCTCGATAATCCCCCCGCAGCGGCGGCATTTTTTCCCGGCGCGGTGAAACACCTCGAAGCGAAACAGCGCGCCGTGATGCTTATTCTCATCCACCGTGCCGCGCGTTTGATAAGACAGCCGCGGGATCTCAAGACACGCGCGGGCCAGCGCATCAAGCTGCGTATTATTCAGCTCTATTGCCTTGTGGCGCGGCGCAAGCTGCGCCTGCCAGAGGATCTCCACACGCAAATAATTGCCAAGCCCCGCGAGAAACGCCTGGTCCAGCAGCAGCCCGCTGAACTGACGGCGGTGAAAGCGCGGGCTCAGGAGCCGTTCTTTCACCTGCTCCACCGTCAGCGACATATCCAGCACGTCCGGCCCGACGCGCTGCAAAAACGCGTGCGCCGCCACGCCGTCGGCATCCAGCATCTCAATTTCCGAGGCGCTGTAAAGCAGCACCGCGGCATCTTCGGTTTCGAGCCGCACGCGCAGGCTTCGCGTCGTTTGCGGCGTTTCCCCCGCTTTCACCACGCGCCAGACGCCATACAGCTGGTTGTGGCTGTAGAGCGTCAGCCCACAGGAAAAATGCGTCAGCAGCGCCTTGCCGCGGGTTTCAAAACGCTCGACCCGCGCGCCGGTCAGTTGCGCTTCAAACGCTTTCAATTCAGGAAACGCAAACCAGACGTGGGTCAGCGGTTTGCCCGCGACTGCCGCTTCAAGCTTGTCCGCCGCGCGGCGGATCTCCGGTCCTTCCGGCATCGTTCATCCTTTCAGGTTACTTAAGCATTAAAACGTAAGGATAAACTGTAGCAGCACGGGCGAAGAGAAACAGGCCACCGCCGCAAAAAAGCGGCGGTTAACGGCTTACTCCAGCGCCAGCAGCGCAAAGCTTGCCAGCCAGTGGCCGCCGCTGTAGTGGCTGCCGACCACATGCTCAACGCTTGCCGCGAGATGGCGCTGCACCGCCTCCTGCAGCGCTGTCTGCGCAGGGTGATCTTCCGGGAGCGCCGCGGCGATATGCTTCATGCACCAGGCGCGGCTTAAGTTAAGCCCGTCGAGGTGGGCGATTTTCGGGTCGGCGCGATCGCTCACCACCGCCGGGTGCATCAGCGCCGCCACGTTGCCGATATCCGGCAGATACGCGTCAAACCAGGCCGGGAAATTGTCCGCCGTTTTACTCATCAGCAGCGCTTCGGTGAGCGCGCCGGAGAGATACTCATCGCCGCCCGGCTCGTAGTGCGCCGGGTAGTCGGTGTCGGCCTGATAAAAGCGTGTCGTCGCGTCAGTAATGGCGCGCTCAAGCGTCTCATCACCAAGCGCGCGGGCGTAATCCAGCCCGAGGGCGAGCGCAAACGCTGTGTTGTAATGGGTGCCGACGCGAATCGGGTACGTCAGCTTGCTGAGGTAATCGATAAGGCGCGTGCGGATATCCTGGGTCAGCGGCTCCAGTATTTCATGCCAGCGCGCGGCCTGCGGCAGATCGGATTCGTGCAGCTCCTGGGCGAGCGCCAGCAGCCAGCCGTAACCATACGGGCGCTCAAACGAGGCGCGGAACGGCGCGGTGAAATACGCCACTTCGCGCGCCACATTCGCAGGCGTGATGTGTTCATCGAACAGCGCGATAATCTCTTCGCGGCACGACAGCGTCGGATAGCGGCGCAGACAGCGCAGCAGCAGCCAGTAGCCATGCACCGCCGAATGCCAGTCAAAGCAGCCGTAGAAAATCGGGTGCAGCTCGCGCGGCGGCAGCGCGTCGGCGTCATCATTCATCAGATGCATGATGTGGTTCGGATACTCCTGGCGCAGATAGGTCAGAGGCATCCGGGCAAAGGCGTCGGCCTGGGGTTGTGTCAGTGTCATAACAGCTCCTTAGTGGGCCTTAGCGAAATACGATGAAGTACATCAGGAAAACGTTCACCACCAGCAGCGTCAGCGCCGTCGGGATCTGAATTTTTATCACCTGATATTTGTCTTTCAGCTCCAGCAGCGCGGCGGGAACGATATTGAAATTCGCCGCCATCGGCGTCATCAGCGTGCCGCAGTAGCCTGCATACATACCGATAGCCAGCAGCGGTGCCGGGTCGCCGTGGTGATGGTTAATCAACAATGGCAGCGCGATGCCCGCGCTCAGCACCGGGAACGCCGCAAACGCGTTGCCCATGATCATCGTGAAAAGCGCCATGCCGATGCAGTAGATAACCACCAGCATGAAGCGGTTTTCCGGGTCGACGAACAGGCTCACCACGCGCTGCACCGCCGTGCCGGTATCGGCGGCGACAAACACCCCGCCGAGCATCGCCAGCATCTGCGGCAAAATTACCGCCCAGCCGATGGTATCCACCAGTCGGCGTGACTGGCGAATCGCATGCAGCGGCGTGCCGCGCGTAAGCCACCAGCCCACCAGCAGCGCCGCGACACACGCCACGCACAGCGCGGCGAGCGTCAGCTGTTTTTGATCCAACAGGAACACGCCGCCCACCGAGACGCCTTTTAAAAACAGCGTGCCAATCACCGTCACCACCGGGATAAGCAACGCCGGCAGAAACAGCCAGTTACCCAGACGGCGAGACGACGCCTCGCGCTCCTCCTCGGTGGACATTTTATAGTGCCCCTTCCCGACCAGCCCAAAGCCCGCCAGCAGCGCGATAACAATCACCGCGCCGCCGATAATGCGGTAGGCCAGCGAGCGGCCCAGCTCCTGCACCAGCAGATCGCCGAAGAGAAAAATCCCGCCGAACAGGAACCAGAACAGCGCGGTGGTAAAGCGTTTCGGATTACCGCGATCGCGAAGCGTCATCACCACCAGCAGCATGACGATAAAACCAATCAGGTAGTAGACGCGGTTAATGGTCAGCAACGTACTCATTGCGCGGCCTCCTGATTGCCCTGCTCTGCGCGCCAGGCCAACACCTCGCGGCGAATGCTGGCGTCTAAGCGCAGCAGGCGCGCCATGTGAATAATCAGCGCCGCAATCGCGGTCGGAATGGCCCACAGGCCGATGTGCAGCGGCTCGATACCGGGAATGCCGTTCTCTTTCAGGAACGCGTCAATCAGCAGCACCGCGCCGAAGGCGATGAAAATATCTTCACCGAAAAACACCGCGATATTGTCGCAGGCGGCGGCGTGGGCTTTGATTTTGTCGCGAATATGCGCAGGCAACTCGCCATATTCATTGAGCGCCGCCCCTTCGGCCATCGGTGCCAGCAGCGGGCGCACGGTCTGGGCGTGGCCGCCAAGCGACATCAGCCCGAGCGCCGCGGTGCCTTCACGCACCACGAAATAGAGCATCAGAATACGCGCTGAAGTGGCGCTGGCGATTTTCGCCACCCACGCCTGGGCGCGCTCTTTCAGGCCGTAATACTCCAGCAGGCCAATCACCGGCAGGATCAGAATGAAGGTCGCGAGCGAGCGGCTGTTGACGAACTTTTCACCGAAGGTTTCCAGCAGCATGCCGAAATCCATGCCGACCGTGAGCCCGGTTGTCAGCCCGGCGACCACCACCACCAGCAGCGGGTTAAAACGCAGCGCGAAACCGATAACCACCACCGGAATACCGATGAGCGGCAACAGAGAGGAACCGTCCATACATTGTTACCCTTTCCAAAGTGAGCGTTGCACGCCGAAGGCTATTCTGCTCCTTCGCCAGTGGCGAAGCGTGGGCATTGCGGCGAACGTTGTTGTGTGAGAGGCGCTGTGAACGTGCAGAACCTGACCAAAAAGCTATATCTGAACGGTGAAATTATGTAAACAATTTATCAATAAAATGTTTTTATTTTGTCGGTGACGTTTTATAGTTTTTGCCAATACCCCCAAAAGCGTAAGGGATGCCATGAGCCGGAAAAAAGCGGTTGTATCAACTGATAACGACGATATTGCTGACGGGCGCATTGTGTCGTCCCGCCATCTGGTGTCGGAGCGTTGCGCGGAATTATCGGAGCTGGAATACGCGCTGATCATGACCAGCAACGCCTTTAACAAATGGATGGTGCGCTGCATGACGGCAGCGGGCGAGCCGGATATGGGCGCGTTTGATGTCTCGCTGTTGCATCACGTCAACCACCGCAACCGCAAGAAAAAGCTCGCGGATATCTGCTTTGTGCTCAACGTGGAAGACACGCACATCGTGACCTACGCGCTGAAAAAGCTGGTCAAAGCCGGGTATGTCACCAGTGAAAAGGTAGGTAAAGAGCTCTATTTTTCGACGACAGAGGAAGGTAAAGCGCTGTGTATGAAATACCGCGACGTGCGCGAGGCGTGTCTTATCGCGATTCAGGTCGAGAGCGGAATACCGGGCGCGGCGATTGGCGAAACGGCGCAATTGCTGCGCACGATTGCCTCGCTTTACGACACCGCCGCGCGGGCGGCGGCATCGCTCTGAGTTACGCGCTGACCTGAATCTGGCGCGCGTCGAACGCCTCGCGTAACCGGCGCGCGAACGCCAGCGCGTGCGCGCCGTCACCATGCAGGCAGACCGTCTGGGCATTCACCGCCGCCCACGCGCCGTCACGGCTGCGCACCCGCCCTTCCTGCACCATCATCAGCGTGCGCGACACCGCCTCGTCGTCATCCTCAATCAACGCGCCCGGCTCGCTGCGCGGCACCAGCGCGCCATCGGCCAGATACCCGCGATCGGCGAAGACTTCTTCGCGCGTGGCGAGCCGATAACGCGCGCCCGCGCGAATAAGCTCGCTGCCCGCCAGCCCCACCAGAATCAGCGACGCATCGAAATCCTTCACCGCCTGCGCGATGGCGTCGGCAAGCGCGGCGTCTTTCGCCGCCTGGTTATAGAGCATGCCGTGCGGCTTCACGTGCGCCAGCCTGCCGCCTTCGGCGCGGGCGATAGCCGCGAGCGCGCCGATCTGATAGAGCGTCTCGGCGTAAATCGTCTCCGGCGGCAGCTGCATCGCCGTACGCCCAAAGTTTTCACGATCCGCGAACCCCGGATGCGCGCCCATCGCCACGCCGTGCGCCAGCGCCAGCCGCACGCTCTCGCGCATGGTCTGCGCATCGCCCGCGTGGAAGCCGCAGGCGATATTGGCCGAGCTAATGAGCGGCATCAGTAGCGCGTCGTTGCCGCAGCCCTCGCCGAGATCGGCGTTGAGATCAATCTTCATCATTAAGCCGCCATGCCAGTTGTTGCAGATAACGCGCCCGGTCGCTGCGCGCTTCCAGCGCCTCTTCGATGGAGCACGGCACGAAGTGAATCGGCTCGCCGAGGCGCAGCTGCGCGAGGTTATAGCGATCGGCGTCGATCACGCACGCGATGCGCGGGTAGCCGCCGGTGGTCTGGGCGTCATTCATCAGCACGATGGGCTGGCCGCCGTGCGGCACCTGCACCACGCCCGGCAGCAGACCGTGAGACACCAGGTCGCGTCTGGTGGTGCGCTCCAGCACGTGGCCGTGCAGGCGATAACCCATGCGGTTACTCTGCGGGCTTAGCTGCCACGGCGTGCGCCAGAAGGCTTCTTTCGACGCCTCGCTGAATTCGTGGTACTCCGGCCCCGGCAGCGCGCGAATGCGGTTGCCCCACAGCAGTTGCTTCACGCCGCGCGCCTCGCGGAAATGGCGCGTGGGCGGATTCACGGGCAGGACGTCGCCGTCGCGCAGAGGACGTCCTTCAAAACCACCGAGGCCCGCTTTCACATCGGTACTGCGCGAGCCCATGACTTCCGGCACGTCGAAACCGCCCGCGAGCGCCAGATAGCTGCGCATACCGCGGCGCGGCAGTTTGAGGCTCAGGCGCTCGCCCGCGCGGGCAAGCAGCCGCCAGCCGGTCCAGACGGCGCGTTCGTTAAGCGTCGCGTCGCAGCCCGCGCCGGTGAGCGCAAACCAGGTGTCTTCAGTAAACTCCACCACGCACTGGCCGAGCGTTATCTCCAGCGCCGCCGCATCAGGATCGTTGCCCACCAGCAGGTTGGCGATGTGCAGCGACGGGCCATCCAGCGCGCCGCACTGGCTCACGCCGTACTGGCGCAGCCCAAAACGGCCGCCATCCTGAATCGTGGCGTGCATGCCCGCACGAATAATCTTCAGCATACGCCCTCCTTTTGCGGCACAAAGCGCACGGTATCGCCGGGTGCGAGCAGGCCCGGCGGATTACTGTGCGGATCAAACAGCGCGCGCGAGGTGTGGCCGATAATCTGCCAGCCGCCAGGCGTAGGCAGCGGATAGATGCCCGTCTGGCTGCCGCCGATGCCGACCGAGCCTGCGGGTACCTGAAGGCGTGGCTCCGCGCGGCGCGGCGTGGCAAGCTCAGGCACCAGCCCGCCGAGGTACGGAAAGCCTGGCTGAAAGCCGATGAAATAGACCACGTAATCGACCTGTGCATGCATTTCGACCACCTGCTTTTCACTGAGCCCGGCGTGGTGTGCGACCACTGACAGATCCGGCCCGGCGTCTTTGCCGTACACCACCGGGATTTCAATGCGCCGCGCTTCGGGGAGAATTGCCTCGCTCTCCTCCCACCAGCGTTGCAGCCGCTCGATAGCATCCAGCGCCATCGTGCCCGGCTCGCGCAGCATCACGGTAATGTTATTCATGCCGGGAATGACTTCCACCACGGCGGGCACGTCCGCGAGGCGCTGCACCAGCCCCCAGATGCGCTGCTGGCTGGCAAGCGTGACGGGCGGCTCCAGCTCCAGTACCACGGCGCTTTCGCCTAACAGATAACAACAGGCTCGCTGCACGTTTTCCTCTCTTGTGTTGATTAAGCCGGGTTCGGGATATCGATAAAGGTCACATCCAGATCGGTGGTTTCATTCAGCCATTCGCTGAGCGCGCGAATGCCGCCGCGCTCGGTGGCGTGGTGGCCTGCCGCGTAGAAGTGCAGCGACTGCTCGCGCGCCGAGTGGATGGTCTGCTCAGACACTTCGCCGGTGATGAAGGCGTCCACGCCGAAACGCGCCGCGCTGTCGATAAAGCTCTGTCCGCCGCCGGTACACCAGGCGACGCGCTTAATCAGATCCGGCCCGGTATCGCCACACCACAGCGGACGCCGTCCCAGACGCGCTTCAAGCCAGGAGGCGAACTCCGGGCCTGATACCGCCATCGACAGCTCGCCCCACGGCACCAGCGGCTCGATCTCGCCCTTCACGTCAATGCCGAGCAACTGCGCGAGCTGGACGTTATTGCCAAGCTGCGGATGCGCATCAAGCGGCAGATGCCAGCCGTAGAGGTTAATGTCGTTAGTGAGCAGCGTTTTCAGACGGTTGCGTTTCATGCCGCGCACCACGGGCGATTCGCCTTTCCAGAAATAGCCGTGGTGGACGATCACCGCGTCGGCTTCCAGGCGCACCGCTTCGTCGAGCAGCGCCTGGCTTGCGGTGACGCCGGTGACGATTTTGCGCACCTCGTCGCGCCCCTCAACCTGCAAGCCGTTCGGGGCGTAATCGCTGAACGTCGCGCTGTTGAGTTTGTCGTTGATCAGTTGTTCCAGTTCGCTGTTTTTCATGGTCTCTCTCTTATTCCTTGCGGGCCGCTTCATACGCCGCGAGCGTTGCGACGCGCGCCTGTTTATGATCGACGATGGGCTGCGGATAACGCAGCGCCTTGCCGTTTTTCTTCGCCCACAGATGCGGCTCATGCACCGCCTTGCCGGGAATATGGCTCAGTTCCGGCACCCAGCGGCGGATAAACTCGCCCTCAGCGTCAAACCGCTGCCCCTGCGTGGTGGGGTTGAAGATACGGAAATAGGGCGCGGCGTCGGTACCGGTGGAGGCCGCCCACTGCCAGCCGCCGTTATTGGCGGCAAAATCGCCGTCAATCAATTGCGACATAAAATAGCGTTCACCGCGCCGCCAGTCGACCAGTAAGTCTTTGACCAGAAAGCTCGCGGTGATCATCCGCAGGCGGTTATGCATCCAGCCGGTGGCATTCATCTGGCGCATGGCGGCATCGACAATGGGATACCCCGTGTTGCCTTCGCACCACGCCTGAAAATGGGCGTCGTTCTGCTGCCACGCCACCCGCGCCGTCCAGTCGATAAACGGCTGATGGCGGCACAGGTGCGGCCAGGCGACGATAAGGTGTCGGTAAAATTCGCGCCAGATAAGCTCGTTCAGCCACACCGCCCCGCTGCCGCCTTCCAGCGCGCGCGGGTGTTCGGTTAACAGACGATGCAGGCACTGGCGCGGCGACAGCACGCCGATGGCGAGATACGCCGATAATAAACTGGTGCCGCGAATCGCCGGGAAATCGCGCTTTTCCGGGTAGTCGCCCGCGGCCGTCTGGCAAAACTCCCGCAGGCGTTTAAGCGCGGCCTCTTCGCCCGCCGGGAACAGCAGCGCGTCCGGCGTCTCACAGGGGTAATCGAACGGCGCAAGCCCAGGCACGTCGGTTATCGCGCCGCCGTGACGCGGCTTCGGCGCACTGACGCAGGCCGGTAATCCTTCGCCGAGACGGCGTAAAAACGCCCGGCTGTAAGGCGTGAACACTTTATACATCTCGCCGTTGCCGGTGACGACGCTTCCGGGCGGCAGCATCACGCTGTCGTCAAAACCCTGACAGGCGACGCGGCCCTCCAGCCTGCGCTCAACGGCGGCGTCGCGCCGGGCTTCGTTCAGCTCATACTGATAGTTGTAAAAGAGCGCCGAGACCTGCTGCTCATCGCAAAACGCGGCCAGCGCGTCAACAGCGGCGGCGAAATCGGGTACCTCGCGCGTAAACAGCGCAATGCCACGCTTCGCCAGCGCCTGTTGCAGGGCTTCCAGATTCTGGTGAATAAACGCCGCCTGACGCGGCGCGAGGGTGTGATCGCGCCACTGCTGCGGGGTCGCGATAAACAGGCCGATGACCCGCGCGTCGGGGTCACGGCAGGCGGCGGCGAGCGCCAGATTGTCGTTGACGCGCAGATCCGCGCGAAACCAGACCAGATGCGTGGTCATAACACTCCTTGTTTAACGGCCATAGCGCAGGCGCAGCGCTTCCGGGTACGGCTCGAAGTAGCGTTGTTGATCAAGATAAGCGTCAGGGTATTCCGCCATGTAGTGCTTAAGCAGCGTCACCGGTGCCAGCAGCGGCTGCGTGCCCTGGCGGTAGCGGTCGATAAGCGTGGAAAGCTCCTGGCGCTGACGTCCGTTGAGCTGGTTGCGGAAATACCCCTGCACGTGCATCAGCACGTTGGTGTGGTTGCGGCGGGTCGCATGAATGGAGAGCAGCGTCATCAGGCGCAGACGGTATTCCTCAAAAAACGCCTCCAGCGAATCCCACTGGTCGATAGCGGCCACAAAGCGCCCCAGCTCGCGGTAGAGCGGCTGCGAGTGCGCCAGCAGCAGCAGTTTGTAGCGGCTGTGGAAGGCGATGAGATTACCGCGCGTCAGCCCTTCGGCGCGCAGCGCGTGAAGCTCATGCAGCGTATAGATGCGCTCGACGAAGTTTTCGCGAATGGCTGGGTCATGCAGACGCCCGTCCTCTTCCACCGGCAGCCACGGCAGCGCGTTCATCAGGATTTCGGTATAAAGGCCGCGGCCAGCTTTACGGTTGTTTTTACCGTCCGCATCGTAGACGCGCACGCGCTCCATGCCGCAGCTTGGCGATTTGGCGCAGACGATATAACCGCACAGGTGATCGAGACGGCTAACGCGCTCGCGCGAAAAGGTCTGCATCTCGGCGGTTAAATCCCCTTCGCGCTTATCGCTAAAGCGCAGCGCCAGGCCGTCGTCGGTTTTCACCAGGCGCAGCGCCGGGCGCGGCACCGGCAGGCCGACCGCCATCTCCGGGCAGACAGGCTCATATTTCACCCAGGGAGCCAGCTCTTCCACCGCAAAGGCAAGCCGTTTATGGCCGCCGTCAAAACGCACATTTTCCCCTAAAAGACAGGCGCTAATGCCAACAGGGATTTTTATACTCATTCGGCCATCCTCATTTTTATACACTCTCAGTGTAGCCAGAGGCGGCCTGTTAACACCAGTCTGATGACAGCGAAAAACGCAGCGGCGCAGCGTATCGCAGGCATAAAAAAACCGCTCTGTGTGAGCGGTTTTTCAGGGAGTCGCGCGAATCAGTAGAAATAGCTGGCGGTTTGTTCCGCCTGCGCCATCCAGACCGGCTGATCGCTGGTTTTCGACCACACGCGATGCAGATAGCTGTAAAAACGCGAACGGTCTTTCCAGAACAGCATCACCGGCAGGGCCGCAATGCCGACCAGGAGCACTAACGCGCGACGCAGGAAGACCTGATGCGCAGGATATTTTTTATATAAAGACATAGGTTTTTCCCCCTTACTTAACATGCCCGGCAATCAAGGCCGGAAACCGGATTTTGTGAGCTGGTTAAAATTGTATCGCTTTGCCTGTAATTTTACTACTCATCCGACCAGCTTTTAGGGCGAATTCTTACCATCTTTACAATTGATATCGTAAATAAGTTACAAAACGGTTAAATAAATACTAACCCGCAGTTAAATCATGGCTTTTGCCATTTTTATATTTTTTTTATACCCCGCTTCGCGATTTTTGCGAAACCTTTACGCCCGAATCCCTACCCTCTGCACATATTCAAAAAACCCCACTGGAGGTGGATTGTGAGTGCAGGCCTGATAACCGGCATCGTGCTGGTTTTCCTGTTACTGGGCTATCTGGTGTATGCCCTGATTAATGCGGAGGCGTTCTGATGGCGGCGTCCGCATTTTTACTTATCGCCAGTTTCCTGCTGGTGCTGATGGCGCTGGCGAAACCGCTGGGCAGCCTGCTGGCCCGGCTGATTAACGGCGAAGCCCTGCCGGGCGTGGGCGGCGTGGAGCGCGCGCTCTGGGCCGTGCTCGGCATTCGTCAGGAGGAAATGGACTGGAAGCGCTATCTGCTGGCTATCCTGCTGTTTAACACGCTCGGGCTGGTACTGCTGTTCGCCATCCTGATGTGCCAGGGCGTGCTGCCGCTGAACCCGCAGAACCTGCCGGGGCTCTCCTGGCATCTGGCGCTCAATACCGCGGTGAGTTTCGTCGCCAATACCAACTGGCAGTCGTACGCGGGTGAAAGCACCGTCAGCTATTTCAGCCAGATGGCGGGCCTCGCGGTACAGAATTTCCTCTCGGCGGCGACCGGTATTGCGGTGGCGTTCGCGCTGATCCGCGCCTTTGCGCGCCAGTCGGCGACCACGCTTGGCAACGCCTGGCAGGATCTCACCCGCGTCACGCTGTGGGTGCTGATGCCCATTTCGCTGATTATCGCCCTGTTTTTTATTCAGCAAGGCGCGATTCAGAACTTCTCAGCCTACCAGCCGTTCACCACCCTGGAAGGCGCGCGGCAGATGCTGCCGATGGGGCCGGTGGCGTCGCAGGAGGCGATCAAGATGCTTGGCACCAACGGCGGCGGCTTCTTTAACGCCAACTCCTCGCACCCCTTTGAGAACCCGACCGCGCTCACCAATGTCGTGCAGATGCTGGCTATTTTCCTGATCCCGGCGGCGCTTTGCTTCGCCTTTGGCGATGCGGTGGGCGACGCACGCCAGGGCCGCGCCATTCTCTGGACAATGACAGTGATTTTCGTGGTCTGCGTGGCGCTGGTGATGTGGGCTGAAACCACCGGCAACCCGCACTTCCTGACGCTCGGTGCCGACAGCGCCGCCAATATGGAAGGCAAAGAGAGCCGCTTTGGCATTCTCGCGAGCAGCCTGTTTGCGGTCGTCACCACGGCAGCCTCCTGCGGCGCGGTAAACGCCATGCATGACACCTTTACCGCGCTCGGCGGCATGATCCCGATGTGGCTGATGCAGATTGGCGAAGTGGTTTTCGGCGGCGTCGGCTCCGGGCTGTACGGGATGCTGCTGTTCGTGCTGCTGGGCGTGTTTATCGCGGGCCTGATGATTGGCCGCACGCCGGAATACCTCGGTAAGAAAATCGACGTGCGCGAGATGAAAATGACCGCGCTGGCGATTCTGGTGACGCCTGCGCTGGTGCTGCTCGGCACCGCGCTCGCCATGATGACCGACGCGGGCCGGGCGGGCATGTTCAACCCCGGCATTCACGGCTTCAGCGAAGTGCTCTACGCGGTGTCGTCCGCCGCCAATAACAACGGCAGCGCCTTCGGCGGCCTTAGCGCCAACACGCCGTTCTGGAACCTGCTGCTGGCGTTCTGCATGTGGTTTGGCCGCTTCCTGGTGATTATCCCGGTGATGGCGATAGCCGGCTCGCTCGCCGCCAAAAAAGCACAGCCCGCAAGCCCCGGCACGCTGCCCACCCACGGCGCGCTGTTTATCGGCCTGCTGACGGGTACGGTGCTGCTGGTGGGCGCCCTGACGTTTATCCCCGCCCTCGCCTTAGGCCCGGTCGCGGAACATCTTTCTCTTGTGAAATGACCATTGCGGAGTCGCTATCCATGAGTCGCAAGCAACTGGCCCTGTTTGAATCCTCGCTGGTTCGTCAGGCGCTTTTCGATGCTCTTAAAAAACTGAGTCCGCGCGCCCAGTGGCGCAACCCGGTCATGTTTATCGTCTGGGTCGGCAGCCTGCTGACCACGCTGATCGCCCTGGCGATCGCCGCCGGAAAACTGCCTGGCGAGGCGCTGTTTACCGCTGCCATCAGCCTGTGGCTGTGGTTTACGGTGCTGTTCGCGAATTTCGCCGAAGCGCTGGCCGAAGGCCGCAGCAAAGCCCAGGCCAACAGCCTCAAGGGTGTGAAAAAGACCGCGTTCGCCCGCAAACTGCGTGCGCCGCACCATGATGCCCAGATGGATCACATCCCCGCCGCTGACCTGCGCAAAGGCGATATCGTGCTGGTGGAAGCAGGCGATATTATCCCGTGCGACGGCGAAGTGATCGAAGGCGGCGCGTCGGTGGATGAGAGCGCCATTACCGGCGAATCCGCGCCGGTTATCCGTGAATCGGGCGGCGATTTCGCCTCGGTGACCGGCGGCACGCGTATTCTCTCCGACTGGCTGGTTATCCAGTGCAGCGTCAACCCCGGCGAGACGTTCCTTGACCGTATGATTGCGATGGTCGAGAGCGCAGAGCGCCGCAAAACGCCGAACGAAATCGCGCTGACCATTCTGCTGGTGGCGCTGACGATTGTCTTTCTGCTGGCGACCGCCACGCTCTACCCGTTCTCGCAATACGGCGGGACGGCGGTCAGCGTGACGGTGCTGGTGGCGCTGCTGGTGTGTCTGATCCCAACCACCATCGGCGGGCTGCTCTCGGCCATCGGCGTGGCGGGCATGAGCCGGATGCTTGGCGCGAACGTTATCGCCACCAGCGGCCGCGCGGTGGAAGCCGCGGGCGATGTGGACGTGCTGCTGCTCGATAAAACCGGCACCATCACGCTCGGTAACCGTCAGGCGTCTGACTTCCTGCCCGCCCCCGGCGTGGATGAAAAAACGCTGGCCGACGCCGCTCAGTTAGCCTCGCTTGCGGATGAAACCCCGGAAGGCCGCAGCATTGTGGTGCTGGCGAAGCAGCGCTTTAACCTGCGCGAGCGCGACGTACAGCATTTGCAGGCTACCTTTGTGCCCTTCACCGCCCAGACGCGCATGAGCGGTATCAACGTGCAGGACCGGATGATCCGTAAAGGCTCGGTGGACGCCATTCGCCGCCACGTGGAAGCCAACGGCGGCCAGTTCCCGGCGCAGGTCGACACGCTCGTGGAAGGCGTGGCGCGCACCGGCGGTACGCCGCTGGTCGTGGCCGAAGGCGCGCAGGTGCTCGGCGTTATCGCGCTGAAAGATATCGTCAAAGGCGGCATCAAAGAGCGCTTCGCGCAGCTGCGCAAAATGGGCATCAAGACGGTGATGATCACCGGCGATAACCGGCTGACGGCGGCCGCCATCGCCGCCGAAGCGGGCGTGGACGATTTTCTCTCCGAAGCGACGCCGGAAGCGAAACTGGCGTTGATCCGCCAGTACCAGGCCGAAGGACGGCTGGTGGCGATGACCGGCGACGGCACCAACGACGCCCCGGCGCTGGCGCAGGCCGATGTGGCGGTGGCGATGAACTCCGGCACCCAGGCGGCGAAAGAAGCGGGCAACATGGTGGATCTCGACTCTAACCCCACCAAGCTCATCGAAGTGGTACACATCGGCAAACAGATGCTGATGACGCGCGGCTCGCTAACCACGTTCAGCATCGCCAACGACGTGGCGAAATATTTCGCCATTATCCCGGCGGCGTTCGCGGCGACGTACCCGCAGCTTAACGCGCTGAACGTGATGCATCTGCACTCGCCAGCGTCGGCGATTCTTAGCGCCGTTATTTTTAACGCGCTGATCATCGTCTTTCTCATCCCGCTGGCGCTGAAAGGCGTGAGCTACAAGCCGCTCGCGGCGGCGGCGATGCTGCGCCGCAACCTGTGGATTTACGGTCTGGGCGGGCTGGTGGTGCCGTTTATCGGCATCAAGCTTATCGACCTTGTGTTAACGCTGTCTGGTCTGGTTTAAAAGGAATCATTATGGCTATGTTACGTCCCGCCCTCACCCTGCTGGTTTTCCTGACGATACTTACCGGCGGCGTCTATCCGCTGGCGACCACGGTGCTCGGCCAGTGGTGGTTTAAGGACCAGGCGGAAGGCTCGCTTATCCGCCAGCATGACGAAGTGCGCGGCTCGCGCCTGATTGGCCAGGCGTTCAGCGAGGCGAAATATTTCCAGGGCCGCCCTTCCGCGACGGCCGAAGCGCCTTATAATCCCATGGCTTCCGGCGGCAGTAACCTTGCCGCCAGCAACCCGGCGCTGGATAAAGAAGTTCAGGCGCGCGTTCAGGCGCTGCGCGCCGCCAACCCGGACGCCCGCGCGGCGGTGCCGGTGGAGCTGGTCACCGCCTCCGCGAGCGGTCTCGATTACGGCATAACGCCGGACGCCGCCTTCTGGCAGGCCCCGCGCGTGGCGCAGGCCCGCGGCATTTCTGAAGCGGAAGTGGGACGCCTTATCCGTGAAAACACCGACGCCCCTCTCGCGGGTTTCCTCGGCCAGCCGGTGGTTAACGTGCTGAAACTAAATATGGCGCTGGACGCCCTGCAACCGTAAGGAACCCTCATGACCGAAGAGCCGATGCGCCCCGACCCGGACCGCCTGCTGATACAGACGCAGGGCCGGACGCGCGGAAAACTCAAAATCTTCTTCGGCGCCTGCGCAGGCGTAGGGAAAACCTACGCCATGTTACAGGAGGCTCAGCGCCTGCGGGCGCAGGGGCTCGATATCCTGGTGGGCGTGGTGGAAACCCACGGCCGCCAGGAGACCGCGGCGTTACTTAAGGGGCTGGCTATCCAGCCCCTTAAGCGTATTCATCACCGGGGCCGCGTGGTGCAGGAGTTCGATCTCGACGCGGCGCTTGCGCGTAACCCGGCGCTGATCCTGATGGACGAGCTGGCGCACAGCAACGCGCCTGGCTCACGCCACCCGAAGCGCTGGCAGGATGTCGATGAGCTGCTCGACGCGGGCATCGACGTCTTTACCACCGTGAACGTGCAGCATCTGGAGAGCCTCAACGACGTGGTGGGCGGCGTCACCGGCATTCAGGTGCGCGAAACCGTGCCCGACCCGATTTTCGATGCGGCGGATGAAATCGTGCTGGTGGATCTGCCGCCGGACGATCTGCGCCAGCGGTTGCATGAAGGCAAAGTGTACATCGCAGGCCAGGCGGAGCGCGCCATTGAGCATTTCTTTCGCAAAGGCAATCTTATCGCGCTGCGCGAGCTGGCGCTGCGCCGTACCGCCGACCGCGTGGACGACCAGATGCGCGCCTGGCGCGACCGCCAGGGCCAGGAGAAAGTCTGGCACACGCGCGACGCCATCCTGCTGTGCATCGGCCAGGGCGCGGGCAACGAAAAACTGGTGCGCACCGCCGCGCGTCTGGCGGCGCGGCTTGGCAGCGTCTGGCATGCGGTGTATGTGGAGACGCCGCGCCTGCACCAGCTACCGGAAACATCACGCCGCGCGATTCTGAGCGCCCTGCATCTCGCCCAGGAGCTGGGCGCGGAGACTGCCACCCTCGCCGACCCGGTCGAGGAGAAAGCCGTGCTGCGCTACGCCCGGGAGTATAACCTCGGCAAGATCGTCATCGGGCGGCGCAATAAACGCCGCTGGTGGAGCCAGGATACGTTCGCCGAGCGGCTCGCGCGCCACGCGCCGGATCTCGATTTACTGATTGTCGCGCTGGACGACAAGCCGACGCCTGCCACCGCCAAAGCCGCCGATAACCGCCCGTTTATGGAGAAATGGCGGGTACAGTTGCGCGGCTGCGCGGTGGCGGTAGCGCTCTGCGCGCTGATTACGCTGGTGGCGCACCAGTGGCTTATCGCGTTTGACGCCGCCAACCTGGTGATGGTCTATCTGCTGGGCGTGGTGCTGGTGGCGCTGTTTTATGGCCGCTGGCCGTCGGTGGTGGCGACCGTCATCAACGTGGTGAGCTTTGATCTCTTTTTTATCGCGCCGCGCGGCACGCTGGCGGTCTCTGACGTCCAGTATCTGCTGACCTTCGCGGTGATGCTGAGCGTCGGGCTGATTATCGGCAACCTGACCGCAGGCGTGCGCTACCAGGCGCGCATCGCGCGCTATCGCGAGCAGCGCACCCGCCATCTTTACGAAATGTCCAAAGCGCTGGCGGTGGGGCGCAGCGCGCGCGATATCGCAGCCACCAGCCAGCAGTTTATCACCTCCACCTTTCACGCCCGCGGCCTGCTGCTGCTGCCGGACGAACACGGCAAACTGCAAGCGCCGCAGCCGCTCGCGGAAATCACCCCGTGGGATGAAGCCATTGCCCGCTGGAGCTTCGATAAAGGCTTGCCTGCCGGCGCGGGCACCGACACCCTGCCCGGCGTGCCGTATCAAATTTTGCCGCTGCGCACCGCCGGGAAAACGCTCGGGCTGGTCATTGTCGAGCCCGGTAACCTGCGCCAGTTGATGATCCCCGAGCAGCAGCGGCTGCTGGAAACCTTCACGTTACTGGTGGCAAGTGCTCTTGAGCGGCTCTTTCTGACCGAAAGCGAAGAGCAGGCGCGGCTCGCCAGCGAGCGCGAACAGCTGCGCAATTCATTGCTGGCGGCGCTCTCCCATGATCTGCGCACGCCGCTGACGGTGCTGTTCGGCCAGGCGGAGATCCTGACGCTCGATCTGGCAGCCGAAGGCTCAAATCACGCGCCCCAGGCGAGCGAAATCCGCCAGCATGTACTGAACACCACAAGGCTTGTGAATAATTTGCTGGATATGGCGCGCATTCAGTCGGGCGGCTTTAACCTGCGCGAAGAGTGGCTGACGGTGGAAGAAGTGGTGGGCAGCGCGCTCAAGATGCTGGAGCCGGGTCTCGGTGGGCGACATATCGAACTCAGCCTTAGCGATCCGCTCACCCTCATCCATGTTGACGGGCCGCTATTTGAGCGTGTGCTGATTAACCTTCTGGAGAACGCCGCAAAATACGCAGGGCCACGGGCGCAGACAGGCGTGCGCACGAGCTGGCGCGACGACCGGCTCGATCTGGAAGTCTGGGATAATGGGCCTGGTATTCCGGCTGGTCAGGAACAGGCTATCTTTGCTAAATTCGCTCGCGGCAATAAAGAATCCGCTATCCCCGGCGTCGGTCTGGGGCTTGCCATTTGTCAGGCGATTGTCGAGGTGCACGGCGGCGAGATTTACGCCCGTAACCGCCCGGAAGGCGGCGCGAGTTTTCATGTGCTGCTGCCTAACGAAACGCCCCCGGAACTGGATATCCACGAGGTCATGTGATTAGCGTTCTGATAGTCGAAGATGAAAAAGAGATCCGCCGCTTTCTGCGCACCGCGCTTGAGAGCGAAGGGCTGCGCGTCTATGACGCCGAAACCCTCCAGCGCGGGCTGATTGAAGCCGCCACCCGCAAGCCCGATCTGGTGATCCTCGATCTCGGGCTGCCGGACGGCGACGGCATCGATTTTATCCGCGACTATCGGCAGTGGAGCCAGACGCCAGTGATTGTTCTGTCGGCGCGCAGCGACGAGCAGGACAAAATCGCGGCGCTCGATGCCGGTGCCGATGATTTTCTCGCGAAGCCGTTCGGCATCGGCGAGTTGCAGGCGCGGCTGCGCGTGGCCCTGCGCCGCCACGGGAGTGCAAGCCAGAGCGATCCGGTGGTGCGCTTTTCCGACATTACAGTCGATCTGGCCGCAAGACGCATCACGCGCGGCACGGAGGAGATCCACCTGACGCCAATTGAGTTTCGCCTGCTGGGTGTGCTGCTGAATAACCCTGGCAAGGTACTGACCCAGCGACAGCTGTTAAGCCAGGTGTGGGGGCCGAACGCGGTCGAGCACAGCCACTATCTGCGTATCTATATGGGCCATCTGCGCCAGAAGCTCGAAAGCGATCCGGCGCGCCCGCGCCATCTGTTGACTGAAACCGGCATCGGCTACCGGTTTATGCTTTAACGCTGACGCCGCGTCACGCCTGGCGCGGTTTTAAATATCCCCGCTTTTTATTCTGAATAGCTTTTCACTCCTCCCTTATTTTTATTCATTTTTTATTTTCTGTTTCATCGAAATAAGAAGGGTTTTCTGCCCAAATAAAATGAACACCGTTTATTAACCAGAGACTTACATCTTTACAACCGACAGCGATCTACTCTACATTATGCATAAATGACGACTATTTATTTCTGGTTTAGCGCGTTTTTGTTGATCCTTTTCACAGATTAACCTCTCATGATGGATAAAATGACCACGCTTTCAATTACTGAAAGGTAATAATCACATGGAAAATAATAATCGGTTTATGCCACATATCAGGCGGACGACCCATATTATGATGTTCGCCCACCGCAACTGCTTCGACTTCCACCTTTTCAACGCCCGCTAGCGTATTGCGCTGCTGCGCGCCGCTTATTCCTGAGAAAGAGCCTAACGCTGTTCATTAACAGGTGACCGCCTGGGGATGCGCGCGCGCTTTTGCCACAACCCTTTGTAATACCGGCATAACGCCGGGTGGGGGTTGTCTGGCCCAAAAAGAGCAAATCTTCTCTACTGCCTTTTAGAGGCAGCGGGAATATGTTGCCCGACATTTATCTTGAGCAATTTTCCGCGAGGAAAAGTGGCGGGATTGCTTTGCCTGAAATAAGGAAACATCATGCAAGCATTAAAAATTGGCGTCAGTCGTTTATGCCCGGACTGTTTTTCAACAGACCGCACGACGATAAATATTCACGAATCTGACTATATTGATATCGCCGCGGCGGTGATGACCGTCAGCGATATTTACCTGGGTCTTATCGATGAAATAGAAATGACCGGATTTGGTATTCCGGTGTTTGTGGTATGCCAGCCTGAAGAGCGGGTGCCGGCGGAGTATTTGCCACGCGTTGCGGGCGTCTTCGAAGACAGTGAAACGTACCGCGAACACTATGGTCGCCAGCTTGAGGCCGCCGCACAGAAATATGAAACCGCGCTGCGCCCGCCGTTCTTTCGCGCGCTGGTGGATTACGTCAGCCAGGGCAACAGCGCGTTTGACTGCCCAGGCCATCAGGGCGGTGATTTTTTCCGCCGCCACCCCGCCGGGAATCAGTTCGTCAGTTTCTTAGGCGATACGCTGTTTCGCGCCGATCTGTGCAACGCTGACGTGGCGATGGGGGATTTGTTAATCCACGAAGGCGCGCCCTGCCTCGCGCAGCAGCACGCCGCAGCGGTGTTTAACGCCGATAAAACCTACTTTGTGCTGAACGGCACCTCTTCAGCCAATAAAGTGGTGCTTAATGCGCTGCTGGCACCGGGCGATCTGGTGCTGTTTGACCGTAATAACCATAAATCGAACCATCACGGCGCGCTGTTGCAGGCGGGCGCGACGCCGGTCTATCTGGAAACCGCGCGTAACCCGTACGGGTTTATCGGCGGGATCGACGCGCATTGTTTCGACGAGCGTTACCTGCGCGAGCGGGTGCGGGAAGTGGCTCCGGCACGGGCCGCAGAAAAGCGCCCGTTCCGCCTGGCGGTTATTCAGCTCGGCACCTATGACGGCACGATTTATAACGCCCGTCAGGTTGTGGATACGCTCGGGCCGCTGTGCGATTACCTGCTTTTTGATTCCGCGTGGGTCGGCTATGAGCAGTTTATTCCGATGATGGCGCCCTGCTCGCCGCTGCTGCTGACGCTTAATGAAAACGATCCGGGCATTCTCGTCACGCAGTCGGTGCATAAACAGCAGGCCGGGTTTTCGCAGACCTCGCAAATCCATAAAAAAGACAGCCATATCAAAGGCCAGCCGCGTTATGTGTCGCATAAGCGCATGAATAACGCCTTCATGATGCACGCCTCCACCAGCCCGTTTTACCCGCTCTTCGCGGCCCTGGACATTAACGCGCGGATGCACGAGGGCGAGGCCGGACGCCGGATGTGGATGCGCTGCGTGGAACAGGGCATTGACGCCCGCAAGATGATTTTTGAAAACTGCCGCGCCATTCGCCCGTTTGTGCCGACGACCGTCGATGGCCGCCCGTGGCAGAGATATGAGACGCAGGAGATAGCGGCTGATTTGCGCTTTTTCCACTTCGAGCCTGGCGAGCGCTGGCACGCCTTTGAGGGCTACGCGCCGCACCAGTACTTCGTCGACCCGTGCAAACTGCTGCTCACCACGCCGGGGATTAATACCGAAACCGGCGAGTATGAGGCTTTCGGCGTGCCCGCCGCCGTGCTCGCAAGCTACCTGCGCGAAAACAACATCATCCCGGAGAAATGCGATCTCAACTCGATTCTGTTCCTGCTGACGCCCGCCGAGGAGATGAGCAAGCTGCAACAGCTGGTGGCGCAACTGGCGCGCTTTGAAGCGCTGCTGGAGCGCGACGCGCCGCTCGTCGACGTGCTGCCCTCGCTCTTTAAACAGCACCAGGCGCGCTATGAAGGCTATACGCTGCGCCAGCTCTGCCAGGAGATGCACGACTTTTACGCCAGCCGTAACGTTAAACAGCTGCAAAAAGAGATGTTCCGTAAAGCGCATTTCCCGCGCGTCGCCATGAGTCCGCAGGCGGCCCACCAGGCGTTTATTCGAGGCAATATTGAACTGGTACGGCTTGAACAGGCCGAAGGCCGTATCGCGGCGGAGGGCGCGCTCCCCTACCCGCCCGGCGTGCTGTGCGTGGTGCCCGGCGAAATCTGGGGCGGCGCGGCGCTGCATTACTTTCAGGCGCTGGAAGACGGGATCAACCTGCTGCCGGGCTTCGCGCCGGAGTTGCAGGGCGTCTATGTCGAAACCTGCGATGGTCGCCGTCAGGTCTGGTGTTACGTGGTCAGTGAAAAACCTGCCTCGCAACCCCGTACAGAAGGAGCGTTATGATGAGCAAATCCAACAAAATGGGCGTTGTGCCGCTGACTATCCTGACCATGGTCAACATGATGGGCTCCGGTATTATCATGCTGCCGACCAAACTCGCCGAAGTGGGGACGATTTCGATTATCTCGTGGCTTGTGACCGCCGTTGGCTCGACAGCGCTCGCCTGGGCGTTTGCCAAATGCGGGATGTACAGCCGTAAATCGGGCGGCATGGGCGGCTACGCAGAGTACGCCTTCGGCAAATCCGGCAACTTTATGGCGAACTACACCTACGGGGTGTCGCTGCTTATCGCCAACGTGGCCATCGCTATTTCGGCGGTCGGCTACGGCAGCGAGCTGTTCGGCGCGGCCTTAACGCCGGTGCAAACCGGGATCGCCACTATCGGCGTGCTGTGGATCTGCACCGTCGCTAATTTCGGCGGCGCGCGTATTACCGGCAAGCTCAGCAGCGTGACCGTCTGGGGGGTGATCATTCCGGTGGTCGGGCTGTCGGTCATCGGCTGGTTCTGGTTCAGCCCGACACTGTATGCCGCCTCGTGGAACCCGCATCACGTGCCGTTTTTCGGTGCGGTCGGTTCGTCAATCGCCATGACGCTGTGGGCCTTCCTGGGGCTGGAATCGGCCTGCGCCAATACGGAAGTGGTGGAAAACCCGGAGCGCAACGTGCCGATTGCGGTGCTCGGCGGCACGCTGGGCGCGGCGGTGATTTATATCGTCTCGACCAATGTGATTGCGGGCATTGTGCCGAACCTGGATCTGGCCCACTCCACCGCGCCGTTCGGGCTGGCATTCGCGCAGATGTTTACGCCGGGCGTCGGGAAAATCATTATGGCGCTGATGGTGATGTCCTGCTGCGGCTCGCTGCTCGGCTGGCAGTTCACCATCGCCCAGGTGTTCCGCTCCTCCGCCGATGAGGGCTATTTCCCGAAAGTCTTTTCCCACCTGAGCCGCGCGGAAGCGCCGGTCAAAGGGATGCTGACGATTGTGATTATCCAGAGCGGGCTGTCGCTGATGACCATCAGCCCTTCGCTTAACAAGCAGTTTAACGTGCTGGTGAACCTGGCGGTGGTGACCAATATCATCCCGTATATTCTGTCGATGGCGGCGCTGGTGATTATTCAGCAGGTGGCGAACGTGCCGCCGCGTAAGGCGAAACCGGCAAATCTGGTGGCGCTGCTCGGGGCGATTTACAGCTTCTACGCGCTCTACTCATCCGGCGAAGAGGCGATGCTGTATGGCGCGATAGTCACCTTTATGGGCTGGACGTTGTACGGGCTGGTGTCGCCGCGCTTTGAGCTGACCAATAAACACAGTTAATGAGCGGCATGACGATGAAAACAAAACGGCAACCCGAAGGTTGCCGTTTTTCGCGTTTCCTGTTCAGGAGCGCATTCAGGCGTTTTTCAGCACTTCGCTGACGATTTCCACCGCTTCTTTCTCGATCTGCTTGCGGTGTTCTTCACCGAGGAAGCTTTCGCAATAGATCTTGTACGCGTCTTCGGTGCCGGAAGGACGCGCCGCGAACCAGCCGTTCTCGGTCATCACTTTCAGGCCGCCGATAGCCGCACCGTTGCCCGGAGCGGCAGTCAGACGCGCGGTGATGGGGTCGCCCGCCAGCGTACTGGCGCTGACCATTTCCGGAGAGAGCTTCGAGAGCGCCGCTTTCTGCGCGGAGGTCGCGGAAGCCTGGAGACGGTTGTAGCTCGGCGCGCCGAAACGCGCGGCCAGTTCGTCATAGTGCTGCTGTGGGTTTTTACCGGTTACTGCGGTGATTTCCGCCGCCAGCAGGCACATGATGATGCCGTCTTTATCAGTGGACCACGGCGTGCCGTCAAAGCGCAGGAAAGATGCGCCCGCGCTCTCTTCGCCGCCAAAGCCAAAGCTGCCGTCGTAGAGACCGTCAACAAACCACTTAAAGCCAACCGGCACTTCCACCAGCTTACGACCCAGCGCATCCACCACGCGGTCGATCATCGCCGAGGAGACCAGCGTTTTGCCAACGGCCACATCCTGGCCCCACTGCGGACGATGCTGGAACAGGTAGTTGATCGCCACCGCCAGATAGTGGTTCGGGTTCATCAGGCCCGCAGGCGTGACGATACCGTGACGGTCGTAATCCGGGTCGTTCGCGAACGCCAGGTCGAACTTGTCACGCAGCGCCAGCAGACCGGCCATCGCCGATTCCGACGAGCAGTCCATGCGGATTGCGCCGTCTTTATCGAGGTGCATAAAGCGGAAAGTCTGATCCACCTGATCGTTAACGATGGTGAGATTGAGCTTGTAGTGCTCCGCGATGCGCTTCCAGTATTCGATCCCGGAGCCGCCGAGCGGGTCGACGCCAAGCTTCAGGCCCGCATTCTGGATAGCGGCCATATCGACGATTTCTGCAAGCCCCTCGATAAACGGCTGCACCAGGTCTTTTTCCTGAATGCGGCCGCTCGCCCAGGCCTCGTCCAGAGAGATGCGTTTCACCTCTTTCAGGCCGTTCGCCAGCAGTTCGTTGGCGCGGTTTTCGACCACTTTGGTGACGTTGGTGTCTGCCGGGCCGCCGTTAGGCGGGTTGTATTTGATGCCGCCATCGTCCGGTGGGTTGTGCGACGGGGTGATGACGATGCCATCGGCCTGCGCGCCGCCGCGTTTGTTATGCTCAAGAATGGCATTCGAGACCGCAGGCGTCGGCGTATAACCGTTGTTTTCCTGCACGATGATATCGACGCCGTTGGCGGCCAGCACTTCCAGCACGGAGATAATCGCAGGCTCGGAGAGCGCGTGCGTATCTTTACCGACATAGCACGGCCCGGTGATGCCGTTTTTCGCACGCTCTTCGGCGATCGCCTGGGCTATCGCCAGAATGTGCGGCTCGTTAAAGCTGTGACGCGCGGCGCTCCCACGGTGGCCGGACGTACCGAATTTCACCGCGTGTTCCGCATTACCCACTTCCGGCTTCAGCACGTAGTACTGCGCGGTGAGCTGGGCGACGTTGATTAAATCACTCTGTTGTGCAGGCTGTCCCGCACGGTTATTGACTGCCATGGCCTGGTCCTTCTGACGCAAGAGTTAAATGGTGCCGCAAACCTTCTCAATCAATTCCGCCGGGAACTGCATGGTCTGCATGATGTGTTCGATCATGCTGCATTTGCGGCCTGTATTCGTATTCGTAATCACCCAGTACGGTGTGCCCGGCACGTGGCGGGGTTTCGTCTGGTTGCCACTTTGCAGCAGCGTTTGCTCGTCACCGGCGAAATAGACGCGGGTACGGCCGTGTAACGACTCGGTCGCTTCGGCAAATGCGTTTGCATCCAGTGAATAGAGTGTAGACAGCACCAGCATAAAACGATTGACCGCGCGTTTTTGTTCGGCGTATTCATCCGACAACAATAGCTCACGCATGGCTCGCACGCGGTCGCGCGCCGGGTTCACTGGCTTTTCAGGCTCAGCGGCGGGCGCAACAGGGGCGGGAGTCTCTGCTTTGGCGGGTGTAGCGGCTAATGGCGAGGAGGCGGAAAATTTCAACATGCGCCGTAAAATGTCGGACGCGCTTTCGCCAATATGCAGGGTGTGGCTGGCAATGTAGCGATACAGCTCGTCATCAACTTCAATCGTTTTCATCTTAATCCAGTGCGATATCTTTTCTGAATACAAGTCGTTGGGAGTATAAAGTTAAAACCCAACAGCGGATAGCGTCAAACCAGGAAGGCCGCAAAAGTCGGAATTAACTGGAACCTTGCAGCCGGGCGGCAGAATGGTCAACATGATAACCTAACCTGTCAGTCGCCAAAAAAGAACTTTGCCATGAAATTAAATACCCGCACGCAATCTGCGCAACAACCGACTCAAAATACACCGATTGTGTTAATTCACGGGCTGTTTGGCAGCCTGGATAACCTGGGCGTGCTGGCTCGCGATCTGGTGGACGATCATGACGTTGTGCAGGTTGATTTGCGAAACCACGGGCTTTCCGGACGCAGCGAGACGATGGATTATCCGGCGATGGCGCAGGATATTCTCGAAACGCTGGATGCGCAGGGGCTGAATAAGGTGATTCTTATCGGTCATTCAATGGGCGGCAAAGCGGCAATGGCGGTGACCGCCCTCGCGCCGGAGCGCATTGAAAAGCTTGTGGCGATTGATATAGCGCCTGTGGATTATCAGGTGCGCCGTCACGATGAAATATTCAATGCGGTGAACGCGGTGAGCGACGCGGGCGTTACCTCACGCCAGCAGGCGGCGGAGATTATGCGCCAGCATATCCGCGAGGAGGGCGTGGTGCAGTTTCTGCTGAAATCGTTTATCGATGGCGAGTGGCGCTTTAATGTGCCGGTGCTGTGGAATCAGTATTCGCATATCGTCGGCTGGGAAACGGTGCCTGCCTGGCACGGCCCGGCGCTGTTCATTCGCGGCGGCGCGTCGCCTTATGTGGAAGAAGCGCACCGCGAGGCGCTGCTCTCACAGTTCCCCAAAGCCCGCGCGCATGTGATTGCGGGCGCAGGCCACTGGGTGCATGCCGAAAAACCGCAGGCGGTGCTGCGCGCGATTCGTCGTTTTCTGGAAACTGATTAAAAACAGACCGACCGGCGCCGTCGCGCGCTGGATGCGTTGGCGCGCTTCGCTCCCTGATGTATGATGGCGCGCTGAAATACCGCCGGGCTCCGCCACGGCAGCCTGTTTCCCCTGTCTATACTCATACCATGGCAAAAGAACAAACGGACCGCACAACGCTCGATCTCTTCGCGGATGAACGCCGTCCGGGCAGACCGAAAACCAATCCGCTGTCGCGCGACGAACAGCTGCGCATCAATAAGCGCAACCAGCTTAAGCGTGACAAAGTTCGCGGGCTTAAGCGCGTGGAGCTGAAGCTGAACGCCGACGCGGTAGACGCGCTGAACCATCTCGCGCAGGCGCGCAATATTAGCCGCAGCGAGCTGATAGAAGCGATGCTGCTTGCGCAGCTGAAAGCCTTGCAGGAGTAAGGTCTGGTCTGAATTTTACCCAAAAGGACCGGGCAATGTAGCAGAGAGTGCACCCGGCGCCTGATAGCGTTTCCGCACCTTCTTCTGTTCTGCTATGATTGCCCTATCTGTGGGCGTTATGCCAGCACCATCACATTTAGATTCAAGAGGTTATTCTTCTTATGGCAATCGTAGGCATCTTTTTCGGCAGCGACACCGGCAATACCGAAAATATCGCAAAAATTATCCAGAAACAGCTCGGGACTGACGTTGCTGAAGTGCATGACATTGCTAAAAGCAGCAAAGAGGATCTGGAAGCATTCGATATTCTTCTGCTTGGCATCCCGACCTGGTACTACGGCGAAGCGCAGTGCGACTGGGACGATTTCTTCCCGACGCTCGAAGAAATTGACTTTAACGGCAAGCTGGTGGCGCTTTTCGGCTGCGGCGACCAGGAAGATTACGCAGAATATTTCTGCGACGCGCTGGGCACCATTCGCGACATCATCGAGCCGCGCGGTGCGACCATTGTTGGCCACTGGCCGACCGAAGGTTACCACTTTGAAGCTTCTAAAGGCCTCGCTGATGACGACCACTTCGTTGGTCTCGCGATTGACGAAGACCGCCAGCCGGAACTGACCGCGGAACGCGTTGAAAAATGGGTCAAACAGGTGTCCGAAGAGCTGCATCTGCAGGAAATCATCAACGCCTGATGATAAGCGGCGCGGGCACCGTTCCGCGCCGTTTGATAGATAAAAGCAATGAAAATAATTGCTACAAATTTTTAACTTTCCCTCACTACGCTGTACAATGGCTTTCTTAATTATCAGGCTCTCCACGTGAAAAACGCTGGCTGGCCCACGATTTTTAAGCCCTTTTTTGCCGGACGCTTGCGGTTTTCATTTAGGCATGTCAGTTCTATAATGAGACGCATTCATCTTCGGCGTATCCGATGTATCGCTCCCTTCCGGAGCGAGTCGTTAAGCAACAGGACAGATTCCGCATGACTGACAACAATACCGCATTAAAGAAGGCCGGCCTGAAAGTCACGCTTCCTCGATTAAAAATCCTCGAAGTGCTGCAGGAACCGGTCAATCATCATGTCAGTGCGGAAGACCTCTATAAGCGTCTGATTGACATGGGTGAAGAGATTGGCCTTGCCACGGTCTATCGCGTACTTAACCAGTTCGACGATGCCGGCATCGTCACTCGTCACAACTTTGAAGGCGGTAAATCCGTTTTCGAGCTGACGCAACAGCATCATCACGATCACCTGATTTGCCTCGATTGCGGCAAAGTGATCGAATTCAGTGATGATTCTATTGAAGCGCGTCAGCGTGAAATCGCCACGCGCCACGGCATCCGCCTGACCAACCACAGCCTCTATCTGTACGGTCACTGCGCCGATGGCGACTGCCGCGAAAATGAACACGCCCACGAGGCTGGCGGGAAATAACGCTCGCTATACTGCATTATCCCAGGCCGACATTTGTCGGCCTTTTTATTGCCTGAAACCCCTTTAACAAAAATATAGATGTATTTTTTTAGATAAAATTTGAAAACTAGAGTGTTTTAATACAGCGCACAATGCTTAATTAAACCACATATATTTTTTTAAATCGAAATTCAGAAAAGATAAATATCTTTATCACTCAATCGGTTAGAGATGAGATTATCCCTGTTTTTCCTTTTCTGTTCTCTGCCCCTTATTGCAGCCATAAAAAAGCATCCATTAAGATACAGCAACGATTTAATTTTATTTTATTAAGGTAACCAACATGGTCTTACCCCCTAAACCGCTTGCTGAGATTTACCGTATTGCGGATATTTTTAATAGCTACGGCAACTGGTCTCGTGCAGAGAAAAATACGCTGATCCCGCTTCGGGACGGGGAGATCTGCATCATTCGTGGCGGTCAGTTCTCTCTGATGCGCCAGAGTGACAGGCTGTTGCTGGAAAAAAGCAGCGCACCCTCTGTGCTGGGACTGGCGAGGAATTTAGGCAAAACTCAATTCGCCAAATTACAGGCTGATTCCGAATGCCATTACCAGTTAATTCCTTTTGATTATTTCATTCAGGAAATTGAGAAAAATCACTGCCAGTTACATCTGCTTATTTTGTCCTCATGGTTTATTAATATGCTTTGCTATCGCGAAGAAATTATGATGGGACGAAACAGCTACAGCATGATTAAAGCGAATATCGATTGTCTCGCGACAATGGATGAGTTCATGCGTAACCGGATTAACGTGGCCGACTATATCGTTAAAAAAACCAATCTTTCCCGCAGCATGGTGATGAAAACCCTTTCTCAGTTGCGCGGTGCGAAAAATATTGAGATAAGCAAAGGCAAACTGGTTGCGGTTCACCATCTGCCTGAATCGCTGTAGAGAGAGCGCCCGCTCATAAGAAAGCCAGCCCGGAGGCTGGCTTTTTATTGCGTTAGGGCTGTACGTTATCCACGCGGCTGTAACGTTTACCGTCGCTGCTCACGCTTCGTACCTGTACGGCACCCGTCACGCGTGGCGGCTTCGCATCATCGTAGCGCTGCCAGTGCGCGCCGCCATCAGTCGAGTATTCCATGCCGACACCTGGCAGACTGACGTTCATCTGCAACACGCCGTCGTGAATGCGCGCGCCCGGCACCGGCAGGCGGAATTGCACGCCCGCTTTTTCAAGCTTCGGCAGCTCACGGCTGCCCGCCAGGTTCGCAAAGCGCGTCCAGTCATCATGCAGCGCTTTTACATCCACCTGATGGGTTTCGCCGCCTTTATATTCGCGACCAGCCTGATAATCCTGCTCCCAGGCCGCGCGATGCCAGGCGCGTTCAGCTACAGCCAACAGACGCGGGTACATCATGTACTCCATTTGCTTATCGGTACGCACCACTTCGCTCCAGAGCTGCGCCGAGAGACCATACGCGCCTGGCCAGGGTTTGTCCGACTTAGCGCTGAACGCGTTGCCATCGCGATCGACCGATGTCTCGGCGTTTTGCGGGAGGTTATCCGGCGCGAAGCTGAAAATCTTACGTTCGTCGCTAAAGCGAGTGCCCCAGTAGTAGCCGCTCTCCGCCGGATTCACTTCGTTCGGGAAATCGAGGTAGACGTAATCGGGGTTAGAAACCACCACGCGGAAACCTTTATTCGCCCAGTCGTTCGCTGTATCAAAGCCTCCCCAGTAGAGCGTATCCCAGAAGTTGACGTTGACGTGCGAGGTGGCGAAAGCGCTCGCGTCTTTCGCGTCCTTAAGCCCGTCCTGCCACGCCTGCATGGTGTCGATGCCATGCGCTTTGACCAGTTTGCTCACTTCCACGCCAAAATAGCTGGAGAGGTGCTCGACATCAGCGACGACACCGTCCTGCACCATTTTCTGACACACCGGCGAGCGCGCCCAGGGCTTATCCTGACGGCTCTGATCGATAATCCCCTTCCCGGCTTCCGGTTTCGCTTTATCGGTATAACCCGCGCCGAGGTAGATATTTTTTGCCTCATCGCCGCCAAAATGCCAGGTGGTGAGCGGCTGTCCGGCCTCTTTGTGCATCTGCTGGATCTCGCCAATCACTTTATCGACAAAGCGGCGCGAGGAGTCGAGGCACGGATTGAGATAGCCGGTGCGGTTGTAGTACTGCACGCCAGTGGTAACGGACGTATCTTTCGGGTCGAGCAGGCGATACTGGTTCGCCTCTTCGGTTTTACCCGCTTTCTGCAGCCTGTCGTAGCGCGCTTCCATCGCAATCACCGCCGCGCGGGCATGTGCGGGCATGTCGACTTCCGGGATCACTTCTATCTGGCGGGCGGCGGCGTATTTCACAATCTCTATATAATCCGCGCGGGTGAAGTAGCCGCTGCCGTTGTTGTTCGTATCTGGCCCGGAGCCGAGCTGCGGCAGCAGGCAGGTTTTTTCGCTGAGATCGTGACAGCGCTTCGCCCCTACATCGGTCAGTTCCGGCAAGCCCGGTATTTCAATACGCCAGCCTTCATCATCGCTCAAATGAAAGTGGAATTTATTGAGCTTATAGGCCGCCATCTGGTCAAGCAGGCGCAGCACAGCGGCTTTGGTGTGGAAGTTGCGTCCCACATCGAGTTGAATGCCGCGATAATCAAAACGCGGCGCGTCCTGCGCATCGAGCGTGGCGATTTGCTTCGCGCCCTCAGCCGGGATCAGCGACAGCAGCGATTGCAGCCCGTAAAAGACGCCCGCGCGGTCATAGCCGGTAATCGTCGTCTCTTTTGGCCCGATATGCAGCTGATATGCGCCGGATACCGCCTCTTTACCACTAAAGGCGTGGCTGGCAATGGCTGTGCGTACCGGGTAGCCTGCATCAGTTTTTATACCGAGCAGCGCGAAACGGGCGAAAATCGCCTCCTGTGCGGGTTTATCCAGCGCGGCAATATCGAGCTGAACGCCTTTTTCGAGAGAAACATTTTGCCCGTGAATCTTCACATGCTGCGGCGTGGGCACGATCTGCCCGCGCAGGCGCTCTGCGTTCAGTGTTTTGACATCGCTGTTTTTATCAAACCGCGCTTCGGCGGTCATCAGGATATTTTTATCATCCGGCGTGCGCTTCCACTGATCGTTCAGCGGGCTGACAAAATCCGTCAGCGTTTCGGTATCGGTACTGGCGATAACCTTCGGCGCGCCGTCATCCGCCGTGACATACCAGCGCGGTAGCACGTCGGTGATAAAGAGTTGCCAGTATTCATTGATAATCGGGATCTCCACCGACGATTTCGCCGGGAAGCCGGTGAATTTATCCGTCGGTTCAAGCTTGTGGAGATCGCCCATCACATGGGTCACTTTAAACTGATCGTTATCGACTTTCAGGATCTGGCGAATGCTGTGAAACCAGATAGTCCAGTTTTTGTCGGTCACCGCATCGCCCGGGTTGGTCAGCGTGATGACGGCTTTATTACATGACGCCCAGTCAGCGCCAAGCGCGGCGCAGTCTGTACCGTGTTGTGCGGCCTGGTTGTCAGTAATGGTGTAATTAAGCCCAAACTGGCTGATGCTATCTGTCGTTGACGCCTGTGCGTTGGCACCGGTGAAAAGCCCCATCACCGCTCCTGCTAACATACTGACCTGTAACTTTTTCATCGACTTCTCCTTTTCACTGCCCTTGATGAAAGGCGCATCTGCGCGCCCCTGCGCAATCAGAAAATCGTGAACGGCGCCGTGACGATAAATTTCACGTCGCGCTCGTCCTGGAAGATGTTGCCGTAACCGCCGCCGTAGCTCGGGATGTCGGAATGGTTGTCGTATTGGGTGAAATGCAGCTTAAACATCGTGCCTTTGGCGCGGCCGTCCTGCAGGGTGTAAACCGCATCGAGGCTGTAAGCGGATTCTTTGAGGCGGTAGCTGGGATCGTAATAGCCGTCGGTGGTCGGCAGCGTGGAGGGTTTCGCATCCCAGGCATAAACGTATGACGCGCCCAGCGCAAACCCAGGCAGGTTCCAGTTTTTCAGGTCATACATCGCGCCGAAGAACACAGCTTTTTCGCCATCGGCGTTAAAATCGGAGCGGTTATCCCACCAGATATCCAGCCGTCCATTGGAAGACGCATAAGTGGGCGTCATGCGCTGCAGAAAATAGCCCTGCTGCCCTTCAGCGCTCACCCAGGTACCTTCCAGACGCAGATCGACCTGGCCAATTTTATAGCCAAACGTCAGCGCCTGGAGCCACGCGGTGCCGTCGTAAATATCATTGACGGTGCCGTGACTGGCTTTGTCACGCGCGCCATAGAACTGATAACTGGTGGAGAGCGGGTTACCCGCAAGCGGGAAGTTGTAGCTCGCTTTCGCGAAGTATTGATCGATATACCCTTCCGCCTGGCCAAAAGCCGCTTCGAGCACCAGCGAATTTTTAAAATCGTATTTCGCGCCGATCGAGTGGAGATAATCAACCCGCGTGGTTCTGTCGTTTTGGTAGAACTTGTCCATCTCCAGATGCCACGGCGATTTATATTCGTTGGTCCACATGTACGAGAAGCTCAGCGCGCCCGCCTCGCCGTAGTCAAAATTCGCGCCCGCTTCAGCCCCTTGATACGTACCGGGCATAAAGCTCCAGTGCGGCGCCAGCAGCGTCTGACCGGTGGGCTGCAACCAGCCAGCCCTCGCCCAGAGCGGGCCATATTTAAATTTACCGGCAGCTTTATAAAGGCTGATGCCGCTTTTATCGCCGGACCAGTCTTCGTCGTAGGCTTTGTTACTTGCGGAGAACGCGATTTCATTCGGGTGACCGCTGTCGCCGTTTTCCGCCATTTCGATGGCCGTGAATGCGGCGATGTCGAGCCCGAACATATCGGCGGCAAACCCTGACTGGAAATCCAGGTTCGCGTTCCAGGTGGAGTGTGAGAGGTTGGTTTTATATTTGTCTTCCACGACATCTTTACGGTCGCGCTCGCGCTGCCAGTAATAGATGCCGCCGGTTAATGTAGAGTCATCAATAAAGCCTGCGGCGTGAACGGGCGGGCTACACAGGCCACCCAGTGCGGTAACGCTGGCGACAGCCAGCGCGACGCCACTACGTTTGTATCTCAACGAACGCATGTGAAATTCCTCTTTGACGTAAAAAAATTCGCAGCGCATATGGCGCATAAAACGAATGAAATAAAAAAATAAAAGTGCTGAAGGAGAACCCCCGAAACAGCCCCTCAAGACTATTTTTCGCGACGCGAATTATCAATCTAAATCCCCTGAATTTTCGTGGCTTTATGACACAGTGCACAAAATAATTTTCATTTTGAAACATTTTCAGAAGACAGCTTTTAATGCGGATAAAAGAAGAGGAATTAGTTAAAGCTATAAAATGAAAGCGATTTCATGCGTATCAGCAGATGAAAATAGCAACATGAGGTTTTATGACGGGTTTGCGTTTAACAGGGAACATGTAGATTAATTCGCGTCGCGAATATTTTAATGCTGTTAACGCTTTGAATAGAAAGGCAAAAAAAACGCCGCACAGAGGCGGCGTCTTGTAACAGGCAAGGTATTACTCGCCGATTTTAGCCCAGGTATCGCGCAGGCCAACGGTGCGGTTGAACACCAGTTTGTCACCGTTTGCATGGCGGCTGTCGAGGCAGAAATAACCTTCACGCTCAAACTGCCAGGCTTTACCCGCTTCAGCGTTTTTCAGGCCCGGCTCAGCGTAACCCTGCTTGATGACCAGCGAGTCTTTGTTGATGGTCGTGAGGAAATCTTCCGCCGCCCCCGGGTTTGGCACGCTGAACAGACGGTCATAGAGACGAATTTCAACCGGCAGCGCATGCGCCGCGCTGACCCAGTGGATCACGCCTTTGACCTTGCGACCGTCCGCCGGATCTTTACTCAGCGTTTCGGCATCGTAGGTGCAGTAGATAGTGGTGATTTCACCCGCGTCGTCTTTCTCCACGCGCTCGGCTTTAATCACATACGCGTTGCGCAGACGCACTTCTTTACCGAGCACCAGACGCTTGTACTGCTTGTTGGCTTCTTCACGGAAATCCGCGCGATCGATCCAGATTTCGCCGCTAAACGGTACGTCGCGGTTGCCCATTTCCGGTTTGTTCGGATGGTTAGGCATCGACACCATTTCGCTGTGGCCTTGCGGGTAGTTTTCGATAACCAGTTTCACCGGATCGATAACCGCCATCGCGCGCGGCGCGTTCTCGTTGAGATCTTCGCGAATGCAGGCTTCCAGCGCCGCCATTTCCACGGTGTTATCCTGCTTGGTCACACCGATACGCTTGCAGAATTCACGGATGGACGCGGCGGTATAACCGCGGCGGCGCAGGCCGGAAATCGTCGGCATACGCGGGTCGTCCCAGCCTTCGACGTGCTTATCGGTGACCAGCAGGTTCAGCTTACGCTTGGACATCACCGTATATTCCAGATTCAGGCGCGAGAATTCGTACTGGCGCGGGTGAACCGGAATGGTGATGTTATCCAGCACCCAATCATACAGACGACGGTTGTCCTGGAACTCCAGCGTACAGAGCGAATGGGTGATGCCTTCCAGCGCATCGGAGATGCAGTGGGTAAAGTCGTACATCGGGTAGATGCACCACTTGTTGCCGGTCTGGTGATGCTCGGCGAACTTAATGCGGTACAGCACCGGGTCACGCATCACGATAAACGGCGAGGCCATATCGATTTTCGCGCGCAGGCACGCTTTGCCCTCTTCAAACCCACCGGCACGCATTTTCTCGAACAGCGCCAGGTTTTCTTCCACGCTGCGATCGCGGAACGGGCTGTTTTTGCCAGGCGCGGTCAGCGTGCCGCGGTATTCGCGGATCTGCTCCGGCGACAGTTCGTCAACGTAGGCCAGGCCTTTGTTGATAAGCTCAACTGCATAGTTATAAAGCTGATCGAAATAGTCAGAGGAGTAGCGCACGTCGCCAGACCAGTGGAAACCCAGCCATTGCACGTCATTTTTAATCGACTCGACAAATTCCAGATCTTCTTTGACCGGGTTGGTGTCGTCAAAGCGAAGGTTGCACTGGCCGTGGTAGTCCTGCGCGATGCCGAAGTTCAGGCAGATAGATTTCGCGTGGCCGATGTGCAGATAGCCATTCGGCTCCGGCGGAAAGCGGGTGCAAATCGTGGTGTGTTTTCCAGACGCCAGATCTTCATCGATAATCTGGCGAATAAAGTTAGTCGGGCGGGCTTCTGCCTCACTCATCGCATATTCCTCAAAGCGTCAACATCGTTTAACGGCGTATGATCTTATAAGCAGAGGCGGGAAACAACCTTTAGTTACAGAAAATCCCGCCGCGCAGCACCGCATGTTACTGGCGGGCTTCAGCATACTGCGCCAGCCGACAACGCTCGGGCGTTCTGGCTTTGAGTAATTTGACTTGTGGCCTTAAGGACTCGACATCCCCTTCACGCGGCAGGTAGCCTGGCGCCTCAACGCACCAGCTCCAGGAATAGATCATCGTGCCGTGAAGAAAGAAGATCATGTTTTCCCACTCCGAAACGCGCGAGACGGAAACATGGCCGTTATTATCTGCGGTGAATTTCTCCGGCGGCGGGTAATAGCCCGGCGGCATGCGGTGCGTTTGCAGCCAGAACGTGGCATGAGGAATGGGCTCGCCCTGCTCGTTCTGTATATCGACGTCAAGCGCGGGCCGGTGGGTCGCGTAGCGCGGGATGCAGCCACTTAACAGCACGGCGGCGAAAAGGACAAAAATAACCTGACGCATGTGATTCTCCTTAATCTCAGTGACCGCTACCCTACATGGCGTTACGCGGTGCGCGCCAGCCCCAAAAAAAGGCAAAAAAAAACGGCGGGGGTGTTTCCCCGCCGTTCAGGCATAACGACTCAGAAGCGATTACTTGCCTTTAATTTCATACAGCGCGCTCTGGCCTGCGACCACCGCGCCCTGCGCCTGAATAACCAGACCGCCGAAATCGTCGATGTTGCTGCACACCACCGGGCTGACCATTGAGCGCGCATTGGCGTTCAGATAATCCAGATCAAGCTCCAGCACCGGCTGGCCCGCCGTCACCTGCGCGCCCTCTTCCACCAGGCGTTTAAAGCCCTGGCCGTTCAGCGCGACGGTATCAATCCCCATATGCACCACGATCTCTGCGCCGTTCTCGGTTTCCAGGCAGAAGGCATGGTTAGTGTTGAAGATTTTCACGATAGTCCCGGCCGCTGGTGCCACCACCAGCTTATCGGTGGGCTTGATGGCGACGCCATCACCGACCGCTTTGCTGGCGAAGGCTTCATCCGGCACCGCATCGAGCGCGACCACTTCGCCCGTCACCGGCGATACCAGCGCGGCGATGGTTTTTACGTTAGCGACCGCCTGCGGCTTCACGGCCGGTGCGACAGGCGCTGCGGTCTGCGCTTTTGGCGCAGAGGCATCGACATGACCGGTGGTTTTCATCGCGTTAGCGATTTTTTCTGCCACGAAGCCGACGATGATTTGCACGCTGGTTTTGTTAAGGCGAATCACGCACGTCGCGCCAAGGCGCTTAGCCATCGCTTCATCCACCAGCGCGGAATCTTTCACATTCAGACGCAGACGCGTGATGCAGGCATCGATACCCGTCAGGTTATCGGAGCCGCCCACCGCCGCGATGTACTGACGCGCAAGGCCTGCTGCGTCGAGATCTTTCTCATCGCTGACGTTAACGTCCACACCGTCTGCTTCGCTGCCCGCAACGGCCAGCTCACGGCCAGGCGTCATCAGGTTGAATTTAGTGATAGTAAAGCGGAACACCACGTAATAGATGACGAAGAAGACCAGCCCCTGAGGAATCAGCATGTACCAGTGCGTCGCCAGCGGGTTACGGGACGACAGCACCATATCCACCAGCCCCGCGCTGAAGCCGAAACCGGCAATCCAGTGCATCGTCGCCGCGATAAATACGGAGATACCCGTCAATACCGCGTGAATGACATACAGCACCGGCGCCACGAACATAAAGGAGAATTCCAGCGGCTCGGTAATGCCGGTAAAGAATGCGGCGAAAGCGCCCGCCATCATAATCCCCAGCACTTTGGCTTTATTTTCAGGACGCGCGCAGTGGTAAATCGCCAGCGCCGCGCCCGGCAGGCCGAACATCATAATCGGGAAGAAGCCCGCCTGATAACGGCCAGTGATACCGACCACGGCTTTACCGGATTCGATAGACTGCGCGCCGCCCAGGAAATTCGGGATATCGTTAATGCCTGCCACATCGAACCAGAACACGGAGTTCAGGGCGTGATGCAGGCCCACCGGGATCAGCAGACGGTTAAAGAATGCGTAAACGCCCGCGCCGACTGAACCGAGCTTCTGGATCTGCTCGCCAAAGTCAACGAGACCGCCAAACACGACTGGCCAGATGTACATCATGATGAACGCAACAACAATCATCACGAAAGATGTCAGAATCGGGACCAGACGGCGGCCGCTGAAGAAGGACAGCGCTTTCGGCAGCTCAACGGCGCTAAAGCGGTTGTACAGTTCGGCGGCAATGATCCCCACCATAATGCCCACGAACTGGTTTTTGATTTTACCGAAGGCGGCAGGCACCTGATCGGCCGGGATCTTCATAATCATGGCGACAGCCGCTGGCGAGCAGAGCGTCGTCAGCACCAGGAACCCGACAAACCCCGCCAGCGCCGCAGCGCCGTCTTTATCTTTTGACATACCGTATGCGACGCCGACTGCAAACAGCACGCCCATGTTGTCGATGATTGCGGAACCGGACTGAATGAAGAAAGCCGCAAGCGCGTTGCCGCCGCCCCAGCCGGTCGGGTCAAGCCAGTAACCGACCCCCATCAGAATGGCTGCCGCAGGCAGCGTAGCCACAGGCACCATCAGCGCCCGGCCTACTCGTTGTAAATAACCTAAAATACTCACTTTTTCCCCCTATGAGACCCCGATGAGGCTCCAGCTAAGCAGTGTTTTTATTGTGCTACTAACTCTGAAACGCGGCGACACTTTGCATCAACCCAGAGTGTCTGCAAAATTAATTCGCCTCGCAAATTAAACGCGTCTTTTCTGTGATTTTTATCACCAAATATTATTATTGCGCTTCCTTTCCTATGGCCTGAGTCGAAAACTTATTTTATCATTCAAAAAATCGAGACGGATTTCTCCCGCTTTCAGCGAACGGGTATACCCTTACACTGTGCGTCGTTTAATCCGCTCCTGTTTTCTAACTTCCGAGGTGAACAATGAGACTGATTCCGCTGGCTACGCCGCAGCAGGTAGGCAAATGGGCCGCCCGCCATATTGTTAAGCGCATTAACGATTTCAACCCCACCGCCGACCGCCCTTTCGTTCTTGGTCTGCCGACTGGCGGCACGCCGCTTGAAGCCTACAAGGCGCTGATTGAGATGCATAAAGCAGGCCAGGTCAGTTTCAAACATGTCGTGACCTTTAACATGGATGAATATGTTGGCCTGCCAAAAGATCATCCGGAAAGCTATCACAGCTTCATGTACCGCAATTTCTTCGACCACGTTGATATTCCCGAAGAAAATATCAACCTGCTGGATGGCAACGCGCCGGATATTGACGCAGAATGCCGCCGCTATGAAGAAAAAATTCGCGCTTACGGCAAAATTCATCTCTTTATGGGCGGCGTCGGCAACGATGGTCATATCGCCTTTAACGAGCCCGCGTCTTCTCTGGCTTCCCGCACGCGTATCAAAACCCTGACGCACGACACCCGTGTGGCGAATTCGCGTTTCTTTGGCGGCGATGTCAATCAGGTGCCAAAATACGCGCTCACTGTGGGCGTCGGCACGCTGCTGGACGCGCAGGAAGTGATGATTCTGGTGCTGGGCCACGTTAAGGCGCAGGCGCTGCAGGCGGCGGTTGAAGGCAACGTCAACCATATGTGGACGATTAGCTGTCTGCAGCTGCACCCGAAAGCGGTTATCGTATGCGATGAGCCTTCCACAATGGAACTGAAAGTGAAGACGCTGAAATACTTCACCGAGCTCGAAGCTGAAAATATCAAAGATCTTTAAGGACTGGTTACCGGGGGCATTATGTACGCATTAACCCACGGCCGGATTTACACCGGCCACGACATTCTGGATGACCACGCGATTATCATCGCCGATGGCCTGATTGAGCGCCTCTGCCCGCTGGCTGAATTGCCGGCAGGTATCGAGCAGCGCGACATGGGCGGCGCCATTATCGCCCCCGGTTTTATCGACGTGCAGCTCAACGGCTGCGGCGGCGTGCAGTTTAACGACACCGCTGAAGCGGTATCGATTGAAACGCTGGAAATCATGCAAAAAGCCAACGAGAAATCGGGCTGCACCAGCTATCTGCCAACACTCATTACCTGTAGCGACGCGCTGATGAAACAGGGCGTGCGCGTGATGCGCGAATACCTGTCGCGTCATCAGAACCAGGCGCTGGGCCTGCATCTTGAAGGCCCGTGGCTGAATATCGTTAAAAAAGGCACGCATAACCCGGATTACGTGCGCCAGCCGGACGCAGAGCTGGTCGATTTCCTGTGCGACAACGCCGATGTCATTACTAAAATCACCCTCGCGCCGGAACGCGTCGCGCCGGACGTTATCGAAAAACTGACCGCTGCCGGCATTGTGGTTTCCGCCGGGCACTCCAACGCGACGCTTAAAGAAGCGAAAAAAGGCTTCCGCGCGGGTATTCGTTTCGCCACGCATCTGTTCAACGCCATGCCTTATATAACTGGTCGCGAACCGGGGCTGACGGGCGCTATTTTTGACGAGCCGGACGTCTGGTGCGGCATTATCGCTGACGGCCTGCATGTCGATTTCGCAAACGTGCGCCTTGCGAAAAAAGTGAAAGGCGACAAGCTGTGTCTGGTGACGGACGCGACGGCGCCTGCAGGTGCCAATATTGATGAGTTCATTTTTGCTGGCAAAACAATATACTACCGCAACGGCCTGTGCGTTGATGAAAACGGCACCCTGAGCGGCTCGGCGCTGACCATGATAGAAGGCGTGCGCAACCTGGTTGAGCATGTCAATATCGCGCTGGATGAAGCGCTGCGTATGGCGACGCTTTATCCAGCTCGCGCCATGGGTGTGGCGCACCGGCTTGGCAGCATTGAAGCGGGCAAAGTGGCGAACCTTACCGCTTTTACCCGCGACTATAAAATCATCAAGACCATCGTTAATGGTAACGAGGTCGTTACTGAGTAAATAAAGGCATGACGACTGGCGGACAGGCTCAAATTGGCAACGTTGATCTCGTAAAACAGCTTAACAGCGCGGCGGTTTACCGTCTTATCGACCAGCAGGGGCCGATATCGCGCATTCAGATAGCCGAACAGAGCCAGCTTGCGCCCGCCAGCGTCACCAAAATTACCCGCCAGCTTATTGAGCGCGGTCTGATTAAAGAAGTCGATCAGCAGGCCTCGACAGGAGGCCGCCGCGCTATCTCCATCGTTACCGAAACCCGGCATTTTCAGGCCGTTGGCGTGCGGCTTGGCCGCCATGATGCCACGCTGACGCTGTTCGATCTCAGCAGTAAAGTGCTGGCCGAAGAACATTTTCCGCTGCCCGAACGCACCCAGGAAACGCTTGAACATGCGCTCCTGAACACCATTGCGCAGTTTATTGACACCTGGCAGCGTAAAATCCGCGAGCTTATCGCCGTGTCGGTGATCCTGCCGGGTCTGGTCGATCCGGAAAGCGGCGTTATTCGCTATATGCCGCACATTAATGTGGAAAACTGGCCGCTGGTGGACGCGCTGCAAAAGCGCTTTAACGTCGCCTGTTTTGTCGGTCACGACATTCGCAGCCTGGCACTGGCGGAGCACTATTTCGGTGCAACGCGCGACTGTGAAGATTCCATTCTGGTGCGCGTTCACCGCGGCACCGGCGCGGGCATTATCTCGAACGGCCGCATATTCATTGGCCGTAACGGCAACGTCGGCGAGATTGGCCATATTCAGGTCGATCCGCTTGGCGAGCGCTGTCACTGCGGCAATTTCGGGTGCCTTGAAACCGTCGCCGCAAACGCTGCGATTGAACAGCGCGTGCGCCAGCTGCTTGAACAGGGCTATCAGAGCCGCCTGACGCCCGATGAGTGCAATATCAAAGCGATTTGCAAAGCCGCGAACCGGGGCGATGCGCTGGCCTGCGAAGTTATCGAGCGCGTCGGTCGTCAGCTCGGTAAAACTATCGCTATCGCTATCAACCTGTTTAACCCACAAAAAGTGGTGATCGCCGGTGAAATCGTTGAAGCGCAGAAAGTGCTGCTGCCCGCTATCGAAAGCTGTATCAACACGCAATCGCTGAAAGCATTTCGTAAAAATCTGCCGGTCGTGCCTTCGCAACTCGATCACCGCTCGGCTATCGGCGCGTTTGCCCTGGTAAAACGCGCCATGCTTAACGGATTGTTATTACAGCGTTTGCTGGAAAGTTAACGAGTGACTGTAGCGGTTTGCGCTATAGTTACGCCTTTCTGTTCCCTGAGCCAGAGTAGTCCATGACCATTCAGAACGTAATTTGCGATATCGATGGCGTGCTGATGCACGATAACGTTGCGGTGCCCGGCGCCAGCGAATTTCTGACCCGCATTCTTGAGAAAGGGTTTCCGCTGGTTCTGCTGACCAACTACCCGTCACAGACGGGCCAGGATCTGGCCAACCGCTTTGCCTCCGCCGGGATCGACGTGCCGGACAGCGTGTTTTACACCTCCGCGATGGCCACCGCCGATTTTCTGCGTCGTCAGGAAGGTAAAAAGGCCTATGTCGTCGGCGAAGGGGCATTAATTCACGAACTTTATAAAGCGGGCTTTACCATTACCGATATCAATCCCGATTTCGTTATCGTGGGCGAAACCCGCTCCTATAACTGGGAGATGATGCATAAGGCCGCCTTTTTCGTCGCCAACGGCGCGCGCTTTATCGCCACTAACCCGGACACCCATGGGCGCGGTTTTTACCCGGCCTGCGGCGCGCTGTGCGCGGGCATTGAGAAAATTTCCGGGCGTAAGCCGTTTTATGTCGGCAAGCCAAGCCCCTGGATAATCCGCGCAGCGCTCAACAAAATGCAGGCCCACTCCGAACATACCGTGATCGTGGGCGATAATCTGCGCACCGATATTCTGGCCGGTTTCCAGGCAGGCCTGGAGACGATTCTGGTGCTGTCGGGCGTTTCGACGATAAATGACATCGACGCCATGCCGTTCCGGCCGAGCTGGATTTATCCTTCCGTCGCCGAAATCGACGTAATCTGAACCTGACGGCCATTAACGATGGCCGTTTTTTTTGCCCTTCAGACAAACCCCTCGTTTAGCAAAAGTGCTCTTTTTTTGCCGATTCGCTAAAAACCGCCCTGCTTTACTGACCATTTTTAAATTATCGCTAACGCTCATTGAACTATTTATGGTCTGAACGCTAAAACGCTTGCACAACCTGCACGCTTTGCGGCATTTTCTTAAACAACGACAGAGGCCGAAGCGAAAAAATTGCATAAACCGCAACGCCTCGCAGACAGACAACACAACATTACCGCCAGGGTTAACGGAGTTCTCTATGTGTTCTATTTTTGGTGTTCTGGATATCAAAACCGACGCGGTCGAACTGCGTAAAAAAGCGCTTGAGCTGTCGCGCCTGATGCGTCACCGCGGCCCGGACTGGTCCGGCGTGTTCGCCAGCGACAAAGCCATTCTCGCGCATGAGCGTCTTTCCATCGTGGACGTCAACGCAGGCGCGCAGCCGCTCTACAACACTGAAAAAACGCACGTGCTGGCCGTTAACGGTGAAATCTACAACCACCAGGCGCTGCGCGCGGAATATGGCGATCGTTTCCAGTTCCAGACCGGCTCTGACTGCGAAGTCATCCTGGCGCTGTATAAAGAAAAAGGGCCGGAATTTCTGGACGAACTGCAGGGCATGTTCGCTTTTGTGCTCTATGACAGCGAAAAAGACGCATACCTGATTGGCCGTGACCATATCGGCATCATTCCGCTCTATATGGGTCACGATGAGCACGGCAACTTTTATGTCGCTTCAGAAATGAAATCGCTGGTGCCGGTGTGTCGCACCATTAAAGAGTTCCCGGCGGGCAGCTATCTCTGGAGCCAGGACGGCGAAATTCGCCAGTACTATCAGCGCGACTGGTTTGAGTATGACACGGTAAAAGATAACGTGACGGACAAAGCCGAGCTGCGCCAGGCGCTGGAAGATGCGGTCAAAAGCCACCTGATGTCTGACGTGCCTTACGGCGTACTACTCTCTGGCGGTCTCGATTCTTCCATTATTTCGGCCATTACCAAGAAATTCGCAGCGCGCCGCGTGGAAGATCAGGAACGCTCCGAAGCCTGGTGGCCGCAACTGCACTCGTTTGCCGTAGGTCTTGAAGGTTCACCGGATCTGAAAGCCGCGCAGGAAGTCGCCAACCATCTCGGCACGGTACATCATGAAATTCACTTTACCGTGCAGGAAGGCCTGGATGCGATCCGCGATGTGATTTACCACATCGAAACCTATGACGTGACCACGATTCGCGCGTCAACGCCGATGTATTTGATGTCCCGTAAAATCAAAGCGATGGGCATTAAAATGGTGCTTTCCGGCGAAGGTTCAGACGAAGTGTTCGGCGGCTATCTCTACTTCCACAAAGCGCCGAACGCGAAAGAGCTGCACGAAGAAACGGTGCGCAAGCTGCAGGCGCTGCATATGTTTGACTGTGCGCGTGCCAACAAAGCGATGTCAGCCTGGGGCGTTGAGGCGCGTGTGCCGTTCCTCGATAAGAAATTCCTTGATGTGGCGATGCGCATTAACCCGCAGGATAAAATGTGCGGCAACGGCAAGATGGAAAAACATATCCTGCGTGAATGTTTCGAGTCTTATCTGCCGGCGAGCGTGGCGTGGCGTCAGAAAGAACAGTTCTCCGACGGCGTGGGCTACAGCTGGATTGATACGCTGAAAGAAGTGGCGGCAAAACAGGTTTCCGATCAGCAACTGGAAACTGCGCGCTTCCGCTTCCCGTACAACACACCAGCCTCAAAAGAAGCTTATCTCTACCGCGAAATTTTCGAAGAGCTGTTCCCGGTGCCGAGTGCGGCGGAGTGCGTGCCTGGCGGCCCGTCTGTCGCCTGCTCTTCTGCGAAAGCCATCGAATGGGACGAAGCGTTTAAAACCATGAACGATCCGTCAGGCCGCGCGGTGGGCGTACACCAGTCTGCTTACAAGTAAGCGCTGCCAAAAGAATAACGGGCCTTCGGGCCCGTTTTTTATGGGTGTAAAGATGCGCGGCCAGGGACGCTGTTTCTATTGAATTAGTGGATAATTCGCCTGGAATCGCCGAATATTGCATCAAGCTGTTCGCAAGCTAGTCAAACAGTCACTTTACGTCGATTTTCGCCAAAAAAGGTGTTGACGCTTCCAGGCCCAATACGCATAATGCGCCCCGCAACGCCGATAAGGTAACGCGAAAAAAGATGGCTACGTAGCTCAGCTGGTTAGAGCACATCACTCATAATGATGGGGTCACAGGTTCGATTCCCGTCGTAGCCACCATCTTTTTTGCGGGAGTGGCGAAATTGGTAGACGCACCAGATTTAGGTTCTGGCGCCGCAAGGTGTGCGAGTTCAAGTCTCGCCTCCCGCACCACTTCGTAATTGCGTTGCACGGATGGGGTATCGCCAAGCGGTAAGGCACCGGTTTTTGATACCGGCATTCCCTGGTTCGAATCCAGGTACCCCAGCCATATTTCTTCGACTTTTGCGTTTTACGCAGCAGTCGTTGGGGTATCGCCAAGCGGTAAGGCACCGGTTTTTGATACCGGCATCCCCTGGTTCGAATCCAGGTACCCCAGCCAGTCGTTATGTCTGGTAAAGCAGTACACTTTGGCTACGTAGCTCAGCTGGTTAGAGCACAGCACTCATAATGCTGGGGTCACAGGTTCGATTCCCGTCGTAGCCACCATATTTAAAGCGTCTTGCATTTTTTATGCGGGATAGCGCGAAGTAAAATTCGCAAGAGTTTCTTGGGGTGTCGCCAAGCGGTAAGGCAGCGGATTCTGATTCCGCCATTCCGGGGTTCGAATCCCTGCACCCCAGCCACTTTGAAGAAGCGGTTGGCAAGAAGCTAAACGCGCTGGTTAAAGGTTATTTATTTCTTCCTTTAACTAACAATTCAGCACCAACATTTTGTTGGGGTGTCGCCAAGCGGTAAGGCAGCGGATTCTGATTCCGCCATTCCGGGGTTCGAATCCCTGCACCCCAGCCACTCTTTAAAAGCCTGCTCTCGCAGGCTTTTTTCTTTTCTGCGTTTCCTCTTCCTGTCTATACGTACAACAAAGTCACGTTGCCATTCAGACACGCAATCCCCATAAAAAAGCCTGCACAGGCAGGCTTCTTAAATAAGCAAATTTTCACTGTAAGGCGACAACGACGACAACGCCCCGGTTATCAACCCTTAATGCACCTTAAAGCATGTTGTAACTAAGGCGTCATAAACCGAGCGCATACCGCAGCGCCTGGCGTTTCAGCACGCCTGAGCGCTGGGCGGCAATAAGCCCAAGATTGCGCAGCACGCGCAGCGGTTTCAGTTTCGCAGTAAACCCAGCATGGAAAAGATCCATACCGCTTTGCATCAGCAGGTTATCCGGCATACGACGACGCTGATAGCGCTTAAGCACCGCACCGGAAGCCCAGTCTTCCGCCGCATTGCGGGCATCTATCACCACTTTCAGCAGCGCGTCCACATCGCGATAACCGAGATTCACCCCCTGCCCCGCCAGCGGATGAATGGTATGCGCGGCGTCGCCAATCAGCGCGACGCCCGGTAGCACATAACGCAGCGCATGGCGACGCACCAGCGGAAACGCGCCGCAGGCGACCGGCGTCACGCGGCCAAGCCGGGCAGGAAATGCGGCGGCAATCTCTCGCCCAAGCTGTGTCATGGTCATCGCCTGAAGCTGACGAACACGTGCCGGGCGGTCATACCAGACGAGCGACGCACGGTTATCAAACAGAGGTAAAAACGCATGCGGCCCGTTCGGGGTAAAATGCTGCCAGGTGCTGTCGCCGGGCGGCTGCTCGCATTCCACGCTAATCAACAGGCATGACTGCTGATACTGCCAGGCGTTAACGCCGATACCTGCCCATTTACGTACCTGCGAGCTGGCACCGTCCGCACCGATCACCAGGCGCGCCTGTAATGTGTCGCCATTAGTGAGAGTGAGCTGATACCCGTTTTGCGACGGCGTCATCTGCGTGAGCGTCGCCGGGCACAGCAGTTGCACCGCCGGATGCGCCTCCAGCGCCTCCCACAGCGCGCGTTGCAGCACGCTGTTTTCTACCATATAGCCCAGCTCCGGCAGTTGCAGTTCATCGGCGCTGAATTCAACCCGCGCATCGTTCCACTCCCAGGTTTCGAGGCGGCGATAAGGATGCGCGCGCATCTCAAGCACCTGCTGCCAGACGCCCAGCCCGCGCAGCAGATCCACCGACGCGCAACTGATCGACGAGATCCGCACGTCCGGCGGGTTTTGCGGTGAAAACGGCGGCGGCGCGGCATGTTCCACGACGGCGACCTGAAAGCCATTTTGCGCAAGCCCAAGCGCGGCGGCGGCACCCACCATGCCCCCGCCGACAACGACGACTTCAATTGGTTGATTTGTCATGGTCATTTCATCCTTAAGCAATCTCCCTTCAGTTTACCGGATTTTTCGCCGCCTGACGTCTTTGCCTCGCCACTGGTCACGAACCCGTCAAAGCATTACAATACGCGGCCAAAATGAGTGGCTTTAACTGAGCAATGGCAAGTCAATGACAAAAAAACTCCATATTAAAACCTGGGGCTGTCAGATGAATGAGTACGATTCATCGAAGATGGCCGATCTGCTGGAAACCACGCACGGCTTTACGCTGACCGACGTGGCGGAAGAAGCAGATATTCTGCTGCTGAATACCTGCTCAATCCGCGAGAAGGCACAGGAGAAGGTTTTCCATCAGTTAGGTCGCTGGAAAACGTTAAAGGAAAAGAACCCGGATGTGATTATCGGCGTGGGCGGCTGTGTAGCGTCTCAGGAAGGTGACCATATTCGCGATCGCGCCCGCTACGTTGACATCATTTTCGGGCCTCAGACCCTGCACCGCCTGCCGGAAATGATCAACCAGGTGAAAGGCACGCGCAGCCCGGTTGTGGACATCAGCTTCCCGGAAATCGAAAAGTTCGATCGCCTGCCTGAGCCGCGCGCGGAAGGCCCGACGGCGTTCGTTTCCATCATGGAAGGCTGCAATAAATACTGCACCTACTGCGTGGTTCCGTATACCCGCGGTGAAGAAGTGAGCCGTCCGAGCGACGACATCGTGCTGGAAATCGCCCAGCTCGCCGCCCAGGGTGTGCGTGAAGTTAACCTGCTCGGCCAGAACGTAAACGCCTGGCGCGGCGAAAACTACGACGGCACTACCGGCACGTTCGCCGACCTGCTGCGTCTGGTCGCGGCGATTGACGGTATTGACCGCATCCGCTTCACCACCAGCCACCCGATTGAATTTACCGATGACATCATCGAAGTCTATCGCGACACGCCGGAGCTGGTGAGCTTCCTGCATCTGCCGGTACAGAGCGGCTCCGACCGCGTGCTGAACATGATGGGACGCACCCACACGGCGCTGGAATATAAAGCCATTATCCGCAAGCTGCGCGCCGCGCGTCCGGATATTCAGATTAGCTCCGACTTCATTGTCGGCTTCCCTGGCGAAACCCAGCAGGATTTCGAACAGACCATGAAGCTGATTGCCGAGGTGAATTTCGACATGAGCTACAGCTTTATTTTCTCCGCGCGTCCGGGTACGCCTGCCGCCGACATGGTGGATGACGTGCCGGAAGAGGAGAAAAAACAGCGTCTGTACATCCTTCAGGAGCGCATCAACCAGCAGGCGATGGCGTGGAGCCGCCGTATGCTCGGCACAACCCAGCGCATTCTGGTGGAAGGCACGTCGCGTAAGAGCATCATGGAGCTTTCCGGGCGTACCGAAAACAACCGCGTGGTGAACTTCGAGGGCTCGCCGGATATGGTGGGTAAATTCGTCGATGTGGAAATCACGGAAGTGTTCCCGAATTCGCTGCGCGGCAAGGTTATCCGCACCGAAGACGAGATGGGCCTGCGCGTGGTGGAATCGCCGGAATCGATCATCGCCCGCACCCGCAAAGAAAACGAACTCGGCGTCGGGATTTTCCAGCCATAATCCGTTCTCTCACGTATGCCGCCCCGGCGCGGCATACGCTTATTTTTACACCATCCGTGCTTGTATTCTGAAGGCGTCACCCAAATATCCGGGTTGTCGCTTGCGCCTTTTTCCCTCGCCGTGAATAATTTCTCTCAGGCCCTGAGAAAATCAGCAGGCATTTTTACTCACCTTAACTGGCCCTGAGTGACCAAGAGGACAAGTTTGAATATCGAAACTCGTGAATTTACGCTGGAACCGGCAGACAACGCTCGTCTGCTTAGCCTCTGTGGACCCTTTGATGACAACATCAAACAACTTGAACGCCGCCTCGGCATCGAAATCGCCCGTCGCGACAACCACTTTAAACTGACCGGCCGCACGATTTGCGTCAGCGCGGCGGCGGATATTCTGCGCCATCTGTACGTCGATACCGCCCCGATGCGCGGCGAAATCAAAGAGATTGAGCCGGAACAAATTCATCTGGCCATTAAAGAATTTCGCGTGCTTGAGCAGAGCGCCGAAAGCGTGCCGGAGTATGGCAAAGCGGTCAATATCAAGACCAAACGCGGCGTGATTAAACCGCGCACGCCAAACCAGGCGCAGTACATCGCGAATATTCTCGACCACGACATCACCTTCGGTATCGGCCCTGCCGGTACGGGTAAAACGTATCTTGCGGTCGCGGCCGCCGTGGACGCGCTGGAGCGCCAGGAGATTCGCCGTATTCTGCTGACCCGTCCGGCCGTGGAAGCCGGTGAAAAACTGGGCTTCCTGCCAGGCGATCTCAGCCAGAAAGTCGACCCCTACCTGCGTCCGCTCTATGACGCGCTGTTTGAGATGCTCGGCTTTGAGCGTGTGGAAAAGCTGATGGAGCGCAACGTGATTGAAGTCGCGCCGCTGGCTTACATGCGCGGCCGTACGCTTAACGACGCGTTCATTATTCTCGATGAGAGCCAGAACACCACCATCGAACAGATGAAAATGTTCCTGACCCGTATCGGCTTTAACTCCAAAGCGGTGATCACCGGCGACGTCACGCAGATTGACCTGCCGCGAAACCTGAAGTCCGGCCTGCGTCACGCCATTGAAGTGCTTTCGGAAGTCGAAGAGATCAGCTTTAACTTCTTCCACAGCGAAGACGTGGTGCGCCATCCGGTTGTCGCGCGCATCGTCACCGCCTATGAAGCGTGGGAAGAGGCTGACCAGAAACGCAAAGCCGAACAGGCCGCGGAACGTAAACGTGAAGCCCAGGCGCTGGCCGCGGGCGCGCAGGAGAGTAAATGAGTCAGGTGATCCTTGATTTGCAGGTGGCCTGCGAAGACACCACCGGTTTACCGGACGAGGCGCAGTTTCAGACATGGCTGAATGCCGTTGTGCCGCAGTTTCAGGAAGAATCAGAAGTCACGGTGCGTCTGGTGGATGAAGCGGAAAGCCATGATTTAAACCTGACTTATCGCGGTATGGACAAACCCACCAACGTGCTGTCGTTCCCGTTCGAAGCGCCGCCCGGCATCGACATGCCGTTGCTTGGCGATCTGATTATCTGTCGCCAGGTGGTCGAGCGCGAAGCGCGTGAACAGGAAAAGCCGCTGGAAGCCCACTGGGCGCATATGGTGGTGCACGGCAGTCTGCATCTTCTGGGCTATGACCATATCGAGGATGACGAAGCCGAAGAGATGGAAGGCATCGAAACCGAGATAATGCTTGCCCTGGGCTTTGACGATCCGTACATTGCCGAGAAAGCGTAATCTGTGCGGCAGCCCGCTGCCGCCAGTGATTTCTACCGCCGTGGCGTGAGTTTTCCGCCACGAGCGAGACATAAACCAACATGAGAACCCTGAATTAACGCCATGAGCGACGACAACTCACACAGTAGCGACTCACTTAACAAAAAGGGATTTTTCTCCCTCCTCTTAAGCCAGCTGTTCCACGGTGAACCCAAAAACCGTGACGAACTGCTAGAGCTTATCCGTGATTCCGAGCAGAACGAGCTTATCGACCAGGATACGCGCGACATGCTCGAAGGGGTAATGGATATCGCCGACCAGCGCGTGCGCGACATCATGATCCCCCGCTCTCAAATGGTCACCCTGAAACGCAACCAGAGCCTTGATGAATGTCTTGACGTCATTATCGAATCGGCGCATTCACGTTTCCCGGTGATCAGCGAAGACAAAGATCACATAGAAGGGATTTTGATGGCCAAGGATCTGCTGCCGTTTATGCGCAGCGATGCCGAAGCCTTCAGCATGGATAAAGTGCTGCGCCCGGCGGTTGTCGTGCCGGAAAGCAAACGGGTTGACCGGATGCTGAAAGAGTTCCGCTCACAGCGTTATCACATGGCTATCGTGATTGATGAATTCGGCGGCGTATCGGGGCTTGTGACTATCGAAGATATTCTTGAGCTCATCGTCGGCGAAATCGAAGATGAATACGACGACGAAGAAGATATCGATTTCCGTCAGCTCAGCCGCCACACCTGGACCGTGCGCGCGCTGGCGTCCATTGAAGATTTTAACGATACCTTCGGCACCCAGTTCAGCGATGAAGAAGTCGACACCATCGGCGGTCTGGTGATGCAGGCGTTCGGTCATCTGCCTGCGCGCGGAGAAACCATCGACATCGATGGTTACCAGTTTAAAGTTGCCATGGCGGACAGCCGTCGTATTATCCAGGTCCACGTCAGAATGCCGGAAAACTCGCCGCAGCCTAAACTGGAAGACTAATGGAATGGCTCTTGCCTCAATGATTGAACGCCAGCGCGTGCGTCTGCTGCTGGCGCTGCTTTTTGGTGCCAGCGGAACGCTGGCCTTTTCCCCTTACGATTTCTGGCCCGCCGCCCTTATTTCGCTGATGGGCTTACAGGGGCTTACGCTTAACCGTCGCCCGATGCAAAGCGCCTGGATTGGTTTCTTCTGGGGGCTTGGCCTGTTTGGCAGCGGCGTGAACTGGGTCTATGTCAGCATCGCCCAGTTCGGCGGCATGCCGGGGCCCGTCAACGTGGCGCTGGTCGTCCTGCTTGCCGCGTATCTGTCGCTCTATACCGGTCTTTTCGCAGGCGTCCTCTCGCGCCTGTGGCCGAAAACCAGCTGGCTGCGCCTGGCGATTGCCGCGCCGGTCGTCTGGCATCTCACCGAGTTTTTACGCGGCTGGGTGCTGACCGGCTTCCCGTGGCTGCAGTTTGGCTACAGCCAGATAGACGGCCCGCTGAAAGGCCTGGCGCCAGTGATGGGCGTTGAAGCCATCACCTTTTTACTGATGGCAGTGAGCGGCCTGCTGGTGCTGGCGATCGTGCATCGCGCCTGGAAGCCTGCCGTCTGCGCGCTCGTGTTGTTCGCGCTGCCCTTCCCGCTGCGCTATATCCAGTGGTATCAGCCGCATGCCGAACGCGCGATAAACGTCGCGCTGGTGCAGGGCAATATTCCACAGTCGATGAAATGGGATGAGCGCGAGCTGATGAACACGCTGCGGATTTACTTTAACGCCACGCGCGAGCAGCTCGGTAAAGCCGGGTTGATTATCTGGCCGGAATCCGCCATTCCCGATTTAGAGAGCAACCAGCAGCCGTTCCTGCACGATCTCGACACCGTGCTGCGCGATAACGACGCGACGCTGATTACCGGCGTGGTGGATGCGCGTCTTAACGAGAAAAACCGTTACGACACGTACAATACCATCATTACCCTCGGTGCCAGTACGCCGTACAGCTATAACTCCGCCAACCGCTACCATAAAAACCATCTGGTGCCGTTTGGCGAGTTCGTGCCGCTGGAATCGATTCTGCGCCCACTCGCGCCGTTCTTCGATCTGCCGATGTCCTCGTTCAGCCGCGGCCCGTATATGCAGCCGCAGTTACAGGCACACGGCATGAAGCTCACGGCGGCGATCTGCTACGAAATTATTCTCGGCGAACAGGTTCGTGATAACTTCCGCCCGGATACTGACTTCCTGCTGACTATCTCGAACGACGCGTGGTTTGGCCACTCTATCGGCCCGTGGCAGCACTTCCAGATGGCGCGTATGCGTGCGCTGGAGCTGGCGCGTCCGCTGCTGCGCAGCACCAATAACGGCGTCACGGCGGTCATTGACGCTAACGGTAATGTTCAGTCGATCATCCCGCAGTTCACCCGTGAGGTCTTAAACGCCTCCGTTACGCCCACCAGCGGGCTGACGCCGTATGCCCGTTTTGGCAATGCCACTATCTGGATTATCGTCGCGCTGGGCGGTTTCATCTCTGTGCTGATGAGCCTCGGCAGACTCAGACGTTCGTAAATTACCGCTCCATTTCCCCTAAAAAGGTCAGCTATGCTGGCCTTTTCCTTTTCTGGCACACCCTTTGCTTTAGTTAACCCAATGATTTAGCTGAAACGCCTAATCGGGCGGCGCAGGCGTGTTAGATGCACCAGCAGCGATCTTTTGCGGCACCACTTTAGTGCAACACCGCATTTTTGCCTCTCATTGGTGCGGCGCGCTTCGCAAAAATAAACAAATTCACAGCAAATTATTTACATCCAGCCAGGCTAAATGGTACCAACACGGTACTAACGCTGCTGGCGGGACGGCAGGATATAACAACACACATTCACAATTGGGTATCAATGGCGTTTCTGACGCCGCGATAAAGGAGTTGGATATGCAGTTACGTAAACTGACCGCAGCAATGCTGGTAATGGGTCTGAGCGCAGGTCTGGCCCATGCGGAAGACGCAAGCAGCGGTCAAAGCACGCTGGATAAAATCAAAGCGAACGGCGTTATTGTTGTCGGCCATCGCGAATCCTCAGTTCCTTTCTCCTATTACGACAACCAGCAAAAAGTGGTCGGCTATTCGCAGGATTATTCCAACGCTATCGTTGAAGCCGTGAAGAAACAGCTCAACAAGCCGGATCTGCAGGTCAAAATGATCCCGATTACCTCGCAGAACCGTATCCCGCTGCTGCAAAACGGCACCTTTGATTTCGAATGCGGCTCCACCACCAACAACCTGGAGCGCCAGAAACAGGCGGCTTTCTCTGACACCATTTTCGTCGTGGGCACCCGCCTGCTGGTGAAAAAAGGCGGCCCGATTAAAGACTTCCCGGATCTGAAAGGCAAAGCGGTCGTTGTGACTTCCGGCACGACGTCAGAAGTGCTGCTGCATAAGCTGAACGACGAGAAGAAAATGGACATGCGCATCATCAGCGCCAAAGATCACGGCGACTCCTTCCGTACCCTGGAAAGCGGCCGCGCGGTGGCGTTTATGATGGATGACGCCCTGCTGGCTGGCGAGCGCGCGAAGGCGAAGAAACCGGACAACTGGGAAATCGTCGGCACGCCGCAGTCCAAAGAAGCCTATGGCTGCATGCTGCGTAAAGGCGACGAGTCTTTCAAAAAGCTGGTAGACGAGACCATCGCCAAAGCACAGACCTCAGGCGACGCAGAGAAGTGGTTTGATAAATGGTTTAAAAACCCGATCCCACCGAAAAACCTTAACCTGAACTTTGAGCTTTCTGACGACATGAAAGCCCTGTTCAAAGAGCCTAACGATAAAGCGCTTAACTAATTACAACCATTAAGGGGCGGGTCACCCTGCCCTCATGATTGAAGAAGCAAGCCCGGACAGACTATACGTCGGTTGGCCGTTCCCCAACCGGCGCGAACAAAGAGGCTTCTCATCAATCTTAGGGGGTAGCGCTGCTACCCTTCTTTTTTTTCGGAGTACGTTATGTCTATAGACTGGAACTGGGGCATCTTTTTGCAGGATGCGCCGTTCGGCAACACCACCTATTTAGGCTGGCTATGGAGTGGCTTCCAGGTGACCGTCGCGCTGTCGATAAGCGCCTGGATAATCGCCTTCCTCGTTGGCTCCCTGTTCGGCATTCTGCGCACCGTACCGAACCGTTTTCTCTCCGGCATCGGCACCTGCTATGTCGAGCTTTTCCGTAACGTTCCGCTGATCGTCCAGTTCTTTACCTGGTATCTGGTCGTGCCGGAACTGCTGCCGGAAAATCTCGGCATGTGGTTTAAAGCGGAGCTCGATCCGAATGTGCAGTTTTTCCTCTCCTCGATGATTTGCCTCGGGCTTTTTACGGCCGCCCGCGTCTGCGAGCAGGTGCGCGCCGCTATCCAGTCGCTGCCGCGCGGCCAGAAAAACGCCGGTCTCGCGATGGGGCTGACGCTGCCGCAAACCTACCGGTATGTGCTGTTGCCGAACGCCTACCGCGTGATTGTGCCGCCAATGACCTCAGAGATGATGAACCTGGTGAAAAACTCGGCCATCGCCTCCACCATCGGTCTGGTGGATATGGCGGCGCAGGCTGGCAAACTGCTCGACTACTCCGCGCACGCCTGGGAGTCTTTTACGGCCATCACCCTCGCTTATGTCTTTATCAATGCGGTCATTATGCTGGTGATGAATCTGGTGGAACGTAAGGTTCGCCTGCCGGGCAACATGGGGAGCAAATAATGTACGAATTTGACTGGAGCTCCATCGTTCCCTCCATGCCTTATCTGCTGGCGGGCCTGGTCATTACCTTAAAAATCACCGTCACTGCCGTTATCTTCGGTATCGTCTGGGGCACGCTGCTGGCTGTGATGCGGCTTTCCGCATTTAAGCCGCTGGCCTGGTTTGCCACCGCCTACGTGAACGTGTTTCGCTCTATCCCGCTGGTCATGGTGCTGCTGTGGTTTTACCTGATTGTGCCGGGGCTGTTACAGGACGTGCTGGGGATTTCGCCGAAAACCGATATCCGTCTGATCTCCGCGATGGTGGCGTTCTCGATGTTTGAAGCCGCCTATTATTCGGAGATTATCCGCGCCGGTATTCAGAGCATATCCCGCGGCCAGTCGAGTGCCGCGCTGGCGCTCGGGATGACGCACTGGCAATCCATGAAGCTAATTATCCTGCCGCAGGCGTTTCGCGCCATGGTGCCCCTGCTGCTCACTCAGGGCATCGTGCTCTTTCAGGATACCTCGCTCGTTTATGTGCTGAGCCTTGCGGATTTCTTCCGCACCGCGTCCACCATCGGCGAGCGCGACGGCACCCAGGTGGAGATGATCCTGTTTGCAGGCGCCGTTTATTTTGTCATTAGTTTAAGCGCATCGCTGTTGGTCAGCTGGCTGAAGAAAAGGACTGTATAATGATTACCCTGAAAAACGTTTCAAAATGGTATGGTCACTTTCAGGTGCTTACCGACTGCTCCACGGCGGTGAACAAAGGCGAAGTCGTGGTGGTGTGCGGCCCTTCCGGCTCCGGCAAATCGACGCTGATTAAAACCGTCAACGGCCTTGAACCCGTTCAGCAGGGCGAAATCGTCGTCAACGGCACGAAAGTCAACGACAGAAAAACTAATCTGGCGCAGCTTCGCTCACACGTCGGCATGGTGTTCCAGCACTTCGAGCTGTTCCCGCATCTCTCTATTATCGAAAACCTGACGCTCGCGCAGGTCAAAGTGCTCAAGCGCGACAAAGCCGCCGCCCGTGAAAAAGGGCTGAAACTGCTGGAGCGCGTCGGGTTATCCGCGCACGCCAATAAATATCCGGCGCAGCTTTCCGGCGGCCAGCAGCAGCGTGTGGCGATTGCCCGCGCGCTCTGCATGGACCCGGTCGCGATGCTGTTTGACGAACCCACCTCCGCGCTCGATCCGGAAATGATCAACGAAGTGCTGGACGTGATGGTAGAGCTGGCGCAGGAAGGGATGACGATGATGGTGGTGACGCATGAGATGGGCTTTGCGCGTAAAGTGGCGCACCGCGTTATCTTTATGGATGAAGGCAAGATTGTGGAAGATTCGCCAAAAGAAGAGTTCTTCGCGAACCCGAAATCGGAACGTGCGAAAGACTTTCTCGCGAAAATCCTTCACTAAAACAGCACGACAACAGCGCGGGCTTCGGCCCGCGCGTTGTTTTATTAAGGCTCAAACGGCCGACGCTGGAACTGGTTATGGCCGCATTTCGGGCAAACCGGCAGCACTTCCGGCGTGTAAAAGGCCAGATGGTGATGGCAGTTTTCGCACACCAGGTTGCCAAGGCCCACTACCTCGCCGCTGTGATAAACACCGTGATGGTTGAGATCCTGGAACACTTCGCGCCACTCCAGCTGGGTTTTATCGGTAATATCCGCCAGCTCCTGCCAGACACTCTCTTTGATTACCCGGAAAAAGACGCTGTCTGTGAGTTCTTCCTGGCTTTCCTTATAGCTGCGGGCGAACTCTTCCAGATCGCGTCGCACCGCGCGGGTGACTTCCTCTTCTTCCGTGCGGGTAAGTTCGCCGGTGCGGGCAATATGCCGTCTTGCACTCTCCACCAGCGCATCGATATCCCGCTCCCCGTTGCGGACGCGTTCGGTGAGCGAGGCCACCAGTTCACGGTAATATTGCGCAACCTTGTTCATCGCCTTTTCCTCCTGAATGGGTAACCTCTTCTTATTGTAGACGTTAATCCCGCAGCGCTTTGTCAGCCAGCGCACAGCGCCGTGTAAAAGCCTGTATTTCCTTATTCGCGCCCCCTCCGCTGAAAGGCTGTTGTGCGGCGGTCTAATCGGCTATGCTATGCGGATCTGAAATAACACACGTTAAGGCTACATTTGTAGCTGTATTGAAAACAGGACTACTGGCTGCCATGCAAGAGCAATATCGCCCGGAAGAGATAGAATCCAAAGTACAGCTTCACTGGGAAGAGAAGCGCACATTTGAAGTGACCGAAGACGAGAGCAAAGAGAAGTATTACTGCCTGTCGATGCTTCCCTATCCTTCTGGCCGACTACACATGGGCCACGTTCGTAACTACACCATCGGCGATGTGATTGCGCGCTACCAGCGTATGCTCGGTAAAAACGTGCTCCAGCCCATCGGCTGGGACGCCTTCGGCCTGCCGGCGGAAGGTGCGGCGGTGAAAAACAACACCGCGCCGGCCCCGTGGACCTACGACAACATCAACTACATGAAGAACCAGCTCAAAATGCTGGGCTTCGGCTATGACTGGAGCCGCGAGCTGGCGACCTGTACGCCGGAATATTACCGCTGGGAACAGCAGTTCTTCACCGAGCTCTACAAAAAAGGCCTGGTGTATAAGAAAACCTCTGCGGTGAACTGGTGCCCGAACGACCAGACCGTGCTTGCCAACGAACAGGTTATCGACGGCTGCTGCTGGCGCTGCGATACCAAAGTCGAGCGTAAAGAGATCCCGCAGTGGTTTATTAAAATCACCGCCTATGCCGACGAGCTGTTAAACGATCTCGATAAGCTCGATCACTGGCCGGACACCGTTAAAACCATGCAGCGCAACTGGATTGGCCGCTCTGAAGGTGTAGAAATCACCTTTGACGTCCAGAACAGCGACGAAAAGCTGACGGTTTATACCACCCGTCCGGACACCTTTATGGGCGTCACCTATCTGGCCGTGGCGGCGGGTCATCCGCTGGCGCAGGCCGCGGCAGCCGCTAACCCGGCGCTGGGCGATTTCATTGCCGAATGCCGCAACACCAAAGTTGCTGAAGCCGATATGGCGACGATGGAGAAAAAAGGCGTCGATACGGGCCTGAAAGCGATTCACCCGCTAACCGGCGAAGCTATCCCGGTATGGGCGGCGAACTTCGTGCTGATGGAATATGGCACCGGCGCCGTCATGGCCGTTCCGGGTCACGATCAGCGCGACTATGAATTCGCGACCAAATACAGCCTGCCGATTAAGCCAGTTATCCTGACCGCAGAAGGCACCGCGCCGGATCTGAGCGAACAAGCGCTCACCGAAAAAGGCGTGCTGTTCAACTCCGGTGAGTTTGACGGTCTTGATTTTGAAGCCGCCTTTAACGCCATTGCCGACAAACTCGCCGCGAAAGGCGTGGGCGAGCGCAAAGTGAACTATCGTCTGCGCGACTGGGGGGTTTCCCGCCAGCGTTACTGGGGCGCACCAATCCCGATGGTGACCCTGGAAGACGGCACCGTTATGCCGACGCCTGCCGATCAACTGCCGGTTATCCTGCCGGAAGATGTGGTCATGGACGGCATCACCAGCCCGATTAAAGCAGACCCGGAATGGGCGAAAACCACCGTTAACGGTCAGCCTGCGCTGCGTGAAACCGACACCTTCGACACCTTCATGGAATCCTCCTGGTACTACGCGCGCTACACTTGCCCGCAGTACAAAGAAGGCATGCTGGACGAAAAAGCCGCCAACTACTGGCTGCCGGTCGATATTTATATCGGTGGCATCGAACACGCCATCATGCACCTGCTCTACTTCCGCTTCTTCCACAAGCTGATGCGTGACGCGGGCATGGTGAACTCTGACGAACCGGCGAAACAGCTGCTGTGTCAGGGAATGGTGCTGGCGGACGCGTTCTACTACGTGGGCGCGAATGGCGAACGTAACTGGGTTTCCCCGAAAGACGCCATCGTCGAGCGCGACGAGAAAGGCCGCATCGTGAAAGCGAGCGACGCCGCGGGCCATGAGCTGGTGTATACCGGCATGAGCAAAATGTCGAAGTCCAAAAACAACGGCATCGACCCGCAGGAGATGGTTGAGCGTTACGGTGCGGATACCGTGCGTCTGTTCATGATGTTCGCCTCTCCGGCGGATATGACGCTCGAATGGCAGGAGTCCGGCGTAGAAGGCGCAAACCGCTTCCTGAAACGCGTCTGGCGTCTGGTGTACGAGCACACGTCGCTCGGTGACGCGCCAGCGCTGAATGTCGATGCGCTGAACGACGATCAGAAAGCGCTGCGTCGCGACGTTCATAAAACCATCGCGAAAGTATCCGATGATATCGGCCGCCGTCAGACCTTTAACACCGCTATCGCCGCCATCATGGAACTGATGAACAAACTGGCGAAAGCGCCGCAGGAAGGCGAGCAGGATCGTGCTTTAATGCGTGAAGCGCTGCTGGCCGTGGTGCGTATGCTCAACCCGTTCACCCCGCACGTCAGCTTTACGCTCTGGCAGGAGCTGAAAGGCGAAGGCGATATCGACAACGCGCCGTGGCCGCAGGCGGACGACAGCGCGATGGTGGAAGATACGACGCTGGTCGTCGTTCAGGTCAACGGTAAAGTGCGCGGTAAAATCACCGTGGCGGCTGACGCGACCGAAGAGCAGGTGCGCGAGCGCGCCGCTCAGGAACATCTGGTGGCGAAATACCTCGCCGGCGTGACCGTGCGTAAAGTGATTTACGTACCGGGTAAACTGCTTAACCTGGTTGTGGGCTAAGCGCAGGAGGAAGCGTGCGACATCTGATTACTCTGTTTGTAGGCCTGGCGGTGATGCTCACCGCCGGTTGCGGCTGGCATCTGCGCAATACCACGCAGGTGCCGGAGCAAATGCATACATTAATCCTTAATTCCGGCGATCCGAACGGCCCACTGACGCGCGCGGTGCGTAACCAGCTGCGTCTGAACGGCGTGGAGATTGTCGAGGCGAGCTCGGTTCGTCAGGATATTCCGTCGCTGCGTATCGGCAGCTCGAGTATTTCTCAGGATACCGCCTCGGTCTTCCAGAACGGTCGTACCGCGGAGTATCAGATGGTGATGACAGTTAACGCCACCGTGCTGATCCCGGGCCATGACATCTATCCGATCAACGCCCGCGTGTATCGCTCGTTCTTTGATAACCCGCTGACGGCGCTGGCGAAGTCGGCTGAACGCAGTATCATCGTTCAGGAGATGTATGACAAAGCCGCTGAACAGTTGATCCGCAAACTGGTGGCGGTTCACGCACGCGATGAGTCGCAAACCCGCGATGCGTCGCAGGTGACCAGCGCGCCCTCCAGTGCAGCGACGCCAGACAGCGGTCGCGTTTCCACCACGCTCCCCGTTCAGTAATGCTACGGCTTTACCCTGAACAACTCCGCGCGCAGCTCAACGAAGGGCTGCGCGCGGCCTATTTAGTGCTCGGCAACGACCCGTTGCTGCTCCAGGAAAGCCAGGACGCCATTCATCAGCAGGCGCAGGCCCACGGATTTGAAGAGCATCACCGCTTTATTATTGATGTCAGCACCGACTGGCAGGCGATTTTCTCGCTCTGTCAGGCGATGAGTCTGTTCGCAAGTCGCCAGACGCTTTTACTGGCGCTGCCGGAGAACGGCCCTAACGCGGCCATTAACGAACAGCTCGCCACGCTGGTCAGCCTGCTGCATGACGATCTGCTGCTGATTGTACGCGGCAACAAACTCACGAAAGCCCAGGAAAACGCTGCCTGGATAACAGCCCTCTCCGACCGCGCCGTGCAGATAACCTGCCAGACGCCGGAGCAGGCGCAACTGCCGCGCTGGGTGGCAAACCGGGCGAAGCAGATGAATCTGCAACTCGATGACGCCGCCTGTCAGTTGCTCTGCTACTGCTACGAAGGCAACCTGCTGGCGCTTGCCCAGGCGCTGGAGCGACTGTCGCTTATCTGGCCGGATGGCAAACTGACGCTGCCGCGCGTTGAACAGGCGGTTAACGACGCCGCGCATTTTACGCCGTTCCACTGGGTTGATGCCCTGCTGGCGGGGAAAAGCAAACGCGCGCTGCATATTCTTCAGCAGTTACGGCAGGAAGGTGCCGAGCCGGTGATTCTGCTGCGCACCTTACAGCGCGAGCTGTTGACGCTGGTCACGCTCAAACGCCAGTCGGCAAACACACCGCTGCGCGCGCTCTTCGATCAACATCGCGTCTGGCAGAACCGTCGCGTGCTTATCAGCGAGGCGCTCTCGCGCCTGAGCGACGACAGGCTCTGGCAGGCGGTGCGCCTGCTGACACAGTGCGAGATCACGCTCAAACAGGATTACGGCCAGAATGTCTGGCCGGAGCTGGAAAGCCTCTCGCTGGTGCTGTGCCACAAAGCGCTGGCCGGAGTGTTTATTGATGACTGACCGCATCCCTGCACTTCAGGCCTGGTATGGCGGTACGTTCGACCCCATTCATTACGGCCATCTGCGCGCCGTAGAAGCGCTCGCCAGAGAAGTGAAACTGACGCAGGTGACGATACTGCCAAACAATGTGCCGCCGCATCGCCCGCAGCCTGGCGCCAGCAGCCTTCAGCGTAAAGCGATGGTGGAGCTGGCGATTGCCGGTCATCCGCTGTTTCGCCTGGATACCCGTGAGCTGCAGCGCGCCACGCCCTCCTGGACCAGCGAAACGATGGTGCAGTTGCGCCTTGAGGCAGGCCCGGACGCGCCGCTGGCGTTTATCATCGGCCAGGATTCTCTGCTGACGCTGCGCACATGGCATAACTACGAGGCGCTGCTGGCGTGCTGCCACCTGCTGGTCTGTCGTCGTCCTGGTTATCCGGTTGAGATGAAAACCGACGAAGATCAGCGCTGGTTAGCGCCTCGCCTCGCCCGCCATGTCGATGAGCTTCACCGCGAGCCCGCCGGGAAAATCTATCTTGCGGACACCCCGCTCTACCCGATTTCCGCGACGGACATCCGCGCGCGTCTTGCCAGCCATCAATCGTGCGACGACCTGCTGCCGCCTGCGGTACTGGCGTACATCCAGCGGCACGCGCTTTATCGTCCGGCGTAATATAAAGAAAGATAATGAACTCATACGTCCCGTGGCGCGCTTCTGCTGACGCATGCTGAACCGATTGTGGCACAGGCATTGACACAACGGGCGATACTGTTATCCTCCGCTGCCAGATATTTCCCGCCGCAAGCCGCCTTTCTGAAATTGTTTTACAAAAATGGCGATGCAAACTCTTGCCTGTGGTGGGATGATAGCCCACTTCTGAGCGCAGCCCGCCCGCATTACGCGGCGCTGTACTCGTATCGATTATCCGATGGCGCATACGGCGTCATCTGTGGTTCACATTCCCAGGGGGAAAACTTGCAGGGTAAAGCACTCCAGGATTTTGTCATTGATAAAATCGACGATCTTAAAGGCCAGGATATCATCGCCATTGATGTTAAAGGCAAATCCAGCATTACAGATTGTATGATTATCTGCACCGGCACCTCCAGCCGTCACGTGATGTCTATCGCCGATCATGTTGTTCAGGAGTCCCGCAAGGCGGGCATGATGCCGCTCGGCGTTGAAGGCGAAAACGCCGCCGACTGGATCGTCGTCGATCTCGGCGATGTGATTGTGCACGTCATGCAGGAAGAGAGCCGTCACCTGTATGAGCTGGAAAAGCTCTGGGGTTAAGGCGTGAAGCTTCAGCTGGTCGCCGTTGGCACAAAAATGCCCGACTGGGTGCAGACAGGTTTCAGCGAATATCTGCGCCGCTTCCCCAAAGATATGCCGTTCGAGCTCATTGAGATCCCGGCGGGGAAGCGTGGCAAAAACGCTGACATCAAACGCATTCTGGATAAAGAAGGCGAAATGATGCTGGCGGCGGCGGGGAAAAACCGCATCGTAACGCTCGATATTCCGGGGCGCCCGTGGGATACGCCGCAGCTGGCCCGCGAGCTTGAGCGCTGGAAGCAAGACGGCCGCGATGTGAGCCTGCTTATCGGCGGGCCGGAAGGGCTTTCCGATGCCTGCAAAGCGGCGGCGGAACAGAGCTGGTCGCTTTCCGCGCTCACCCTGCCCCATCCGCTGGTACGTGTGATTGTCGCGGAGAGTCTCTACCGCGCCTGGAGTATTACCACTAATCACCCGTATCATCGTGAATAACCACCACAGGTAAGTTAAGCAGCGGATGAAACTCAAGGATTCCTTTCGCGATTATACGGCTGAGTCCGCGCTCTTTGTGCGTCGGGCGCTGGTCGCTTTTGCCGGCATCCTGGTGCTGACCGGGATTCTGATCGTCAACCTCTATCACTTACAGATCCTGCGTTTTAACGACTATCAGACCCGCTCCAACGAAAACCGCATCAAACTGGTGCCGATCCCGCCAAGCCGCGGGATTATCTACGATCGTAACGGTACGCCGCTCGCTCTGAACCGCACTATCTACCAGATAGAAATGATGCCTGAAAAGGTAGACAGCGTGCAGGATACACTGGAGGCGCTGCGCTCGGTGGTCGATCTCAACGATGACGACATCGCGAACTTCAAAAAAGAGCGCGCGCGCTCGCACCGCTTTACGTCGATTCCCGTGAAAACCAACCTGACGGAAGTGCAGGTGGCGCGTTTCGCCGTGAATCAGTACCGCTTCCCGGGCGTGGAAGTCAAAGGCTATAAGCGTCGCTATTACCCTTACGGCGCGGCGCTGACGCACGTTATCGGCTATGTCTCGAAGATTAACGATAAAGATGTCGAACGCCTTGATAAAGACGGCAAGCTCGCCAACTACGCCGCCACGCACGATATCGGCAAGCTCGGCATTGAGCGCTACTACGAAGATGTCCTGCATGGCCAGACCGGTTATGAAGAGGTTGAAGTTAACAACCGCGGGCGCGTCATTCGCCAGCTGAAAGAAGTGCCGCCGCAGGCGGGCCACGACATCTACCTGACGCTCGATCTCAAGCTTCAAACCTATATCGAAACGCTGCTTCAGGGCAGCCGCGCCGCGGTGGTTGTCACCGATCCGCGTACCGGCGGTATTCTGGCGATGGTGTCGATGCCAAGCTACAACCCGAACCTGTTCGTGGATGGTATCTCCAGCAAAGATTACTCCGGCCTGCTGAACGACCCGAACACGCCGCTGATTAACCGCGCCACCCAGGGCGTCTACCCGCCGGCATCTACCGTGAAGCCGTATGTGGCGGTTTCCGCGTTAAGCGCGGGCGTTATTAACCGCAACACGTCGCTGTTCGACCCCGGCTGGTGGCAACTGCCTGGCTCCGAGAAGCGCTACCGCGACTGGAAAAAATGGGGCCACGGACGCCTTAACGTCACGAAATCACTGGAAGAATCTGCAGATACCTTCTTCTATCAGGTCGCTTACGACATGGGCATCGACCGGCTTTCTGAGTGGATGCGCAAGTTCGGCTACGGCAGCCTGACGGGTATCGATCTCTCCGAAGAGCGCTCCGGCAACATGCCGACGCGCGAATGGAAGATGAAACGCTTTAAAAAACCGTGGTATCAGGGCGATACCATTCCGGTCGGGATCGGCCAGGGCTACTGGACCGCCACGCCGGTACAGATGAACAAAGCCATGATGATCCTGATTAACGACGGCGTGGTCAAAGTACCGCACCTGCTGATGACGACGGTGGTTAACGGCCAGAAAGTGCCGTGGAAACAGCCGGAACAGCCGCCGGTCGGCGATATTCATTCAGGCTACTGGGAAATCGCCAAAGACGGCATGTATGGTGTCGCCAACCGCGCCAACGGCACCGGCCACAAATATTTCGCTGGCGCGCCGTATAAAATCGCCGCGAAATCCGGTACTGCGCAGGTCTTCGGACTGAAAGCCAACGAAACCTATAATGCGCACCGCATTGCTGAACGTCTGCGCGACCACAAGCTGATGACCGCCTTCGCGCCTTACGATAACCCGCAGGTGGCGGTGGCGATGATCCTGGAAAACGGCGGCGCGGGCCCGGCGGTGGGGACCATCATGCGTCAAATCCTCGACCACATTATGCTCGGGGACAATAACACCGAACTGCCGACGGAAAACCCCGCCACGGCGGCGGCGGAGGATCGATAAGATGACCGACAATCCGAATAAAAAGTCGCTGTGGGATAAAATCCACCTCGACCCAACCTTGATGCTGATAATCCTGGCGCTCTGCTTCTACAGCGCGATGGTAATCTGGAGCGCCAGCGGCCAGGATATCGGCATGATGGAGCGCAAAATCGGCCAGATTATGATGGGCCTGGTGATTATGATCGTGCTGGCGCAGATCCCGCCGCGCGTCTATGAAGGCTGGGCGCCCTATCTGTACATCGTCTGTATTATTTTGCTGGTCGCGGTGGACGCCTTCGGGGCGATATCCAAAGGGGCGCAGCGCTGGCTCGATCTTGGCGTGGTGCGTTTCCAGCCCTCAGAAATCGCTAAAATCGCCGTGCCGCTGATGGTGGCGCGCTTTATTAACCGCGACGTCTGCCCGCCAACGCTTAAAAATACCGGCATCGCGCTGGTGCTGATTTTCATGCCGACGCTGCTGGTGGCCGCGCAGCCTGACCTCGGCACCTCGATTCTTATCGCCGCCTCCGGCCTGTTTGTGCTGTTCCTCTCCGGCTTAAGCTGGCGTGTGATCGGCATCGCGGTGGTGCTTATCGCGGCGTTTATCCCCATTCTCTGGTTCTTCCTGATGCATGACTATCAGCGCCAGCGCGTCATGATGCTGCTGGATCCGGAGAGCGATCCGCTGGGCGCGGGCTATCATATTATTCAGTCGAAAATAGCTATCGGCTCAGGCGGCCTGCGTGGCAAGGGCTGGCTGCACGGCACCCAGTCGCAGCTGGAATTCCTGCCGGAACGCCATACCGACTTTATCTTCGCGGTTCTTGCTGAAGAACTGGGGCTTGTTGGCGTACTGGTGCTGCTGGCGCTCTATGTCCTGCTGATTATGCGCGGGCTGTGGATTGCCGCGCGGGCCCAGACGACCTTCGGGCGCGTCATGGCTGGCGGCCTGATGCTGATTCTGTTCGTTTATGTGTTTGTGAATATTGGTATGGTGAGTGGTATCTTACCGGTGGTGGGCGTTCCGCTGCCGCTGGTCAGCTACGGGGGCTCGGCCCTCATTGTACTCATGGCAGGGTTTGGCATCGTCATGTCGATCCATACCCACAGGAAAATGTTGTCGAAGAGCGTATAAGAGGTTCGCAATGCGTAAGCAGTGGATTGGCGTCTGCATCGCCGCAGGGTTATTAACCGCCTGCGGCGTCAATAACGAAGGGCAACAACAGGCGAGCGTAGCGCCACAGCAGCCGGTCTGCAACGGCCCCGTCGTTGAGATAAGCGGCGCGGAGCCTCGCTACGAACAGCTGAATCCTTCCGTAAACAGCGATTATGAGCGTGACGGTAAGCGCTACACCATCGTTCAGGATCTCTCGCGCTTCAGCCAGGCGGGCCTTGCCGCTATCTATGACGCGGAGCCAGACAGCAATCTGACCGCCTCGGGCGAGCCGTTCGACCCGATGCAACTCACCGCCGCGCACCCTACCCTGCCGGTGCCGAGCTACGCGCGCATTACTAACCTCGCCAACGGTCGCATGATTGTCGTGCGCATTAACGACCGCGGCCCTTACGGCAACGACCGCGTGATTTCGCTCTCCCGCGCGGCGGCGGATCGTCTGAATACCTCAAACAACACCAAAGTACGTATCGACCCGATTATTGTCGCGCCGGACGGGTCGCTCTCGGGGCCAGGTATGGCCTGTACGACGGTCGCGAAACAAACGTACGCGCTGCCGGCGCGTCCGGATTTAAGCGGCGGCCTCGGCAGCGTCTCTTCTGCCCCTCAGCCTGCCGCGCCGCAGGGCGATATTCGCCCGGTGAGCAACGATACGCTGCAAAGCGATGACGCCACCGGCGCGCCGGTGAAAAGCGGCGGCTTTTTAGGCGCGCCGACGACGCTGGCCTCGGGCGTGCTGGAAAGCGCAACGCCGGAAGCTACACCGCCTGCCGCCACGGCACAGCCGACCACTGACAGTACCGCCGCGCAACCCGCATCTGAACCCGCACAGCTTGCCGCGCCAGCTACCCGTAACGCGCCGGTAACCGCGCCAGGCTCCGTGCAGGGTAGCGTTGCACCTGCCGCCAGCGCTCCTGCGAGTGCGGCTGGTAATTACGTCGTCCAGGTTGGAGCCGTCAGCGACAGCGCGCGCGCCGCGCAGTGGCAGCAAAAGCTGAGCCAGCAGTTTTCCGTGCCAGGACGCGTCAGCCAGAACGGCGCGGTCTATCGCGTTCAGTTAGGGCCGTTCGCCAGCAAAACGCAGGCAGCCTCGCTCCAGCAGCGTTTGCAGAGCGAAGCCCAGGTACAATCGTTCATTACTGTCGCCCAATAATTGCAGGCCGGGCTGGCCTGCCGCTTTGTCAGTTACGGTAAAGACCGTTAACAAAGTCATGCGCAAAGTCGGATGCCAGCCCATAAGGCATTTGCTATAGTAAGGCACTTTTTTTCACTCATCACGGATGTCGTTGTTCAGACCATGAAGACCACTTTCTCCGTTCGTTTTATGCAGCGTCTCGCCGTTACCACGGCGCTTTCTGTCGCAGCCCTTTCCACCGCCGCCCATGCCGACGACCTCAATATCAAAACGATGATCCCAGGCGTGCCGCAGATCGACGCGGAAGCTTACATCCTCATCGATTACAACTCAGGGAAAGTGCTGGCGGAGCAGAACGCTGACGCGCGCCGCGATCCGGCGAGCCTGACCAAAATGATGACCAGCTACGTCATCGGTCAGGCGATGAAAGCAGGTAAATTTAAAGAGTCCGATCTGGTGACTATCGGCAATGACGCCTGGGCCACCGGCAACCCGGTCTTTAAAGGCTCATCCCTGATGTTCCTGAAGCCAGGCATGCAGGTGCCGGTCTCGCAGCTGATCCGCGGCATTAACCTGCAGTCCGGCAACGACGCCTGCGTGGCGATGGCCGATTACGTGGCGGGCAGCCAGGACGCGTTTGTGGGCCTGATGAACAGCTACGTCACCGCGCTTGGTCTGAAAAACACCCATTTCCAGACCGTACATGGTCTTGATGCGGATGGCCAGTACAGCTCGGCGCGCGACATGGCGCTGATTGGTCAGGCGCTGATCCGCGACGTGCCGAACGAATACTCTATTTATAAAGAGAAAGAGTTCACTTTTAACGGCATCCGCCAGACCAACCGTAACGGCCTGCTGTGGGATAACAGCCTGAACGTGGACGGCATTAAAACCGGCCACACCGATAAAGCGGGCTATAACCTGGTCGCGTCCGCTACCGAAGGCCAGATGCGCCTTATCTCCGCCGTGATGGGCGGTCGCACGTTCAAAGGCCGCGAAGCCGAAAGTAAAAAACTGCTCACCTGGGGCTTCCGCTTCTTCGAAACCGTGAACCCGCTGAAAGCCGGGAAAGAGTTTGCGTCTGAGCCGGCGTGGTTTGGCGATAACGACCGCGCCTCGTTGGGTGTGGATAAAGATATCTATCTGACCATCCCGCGCGGTCGCATGAAAGATCTGAAAGCGAGCTACGTGCTGAATACTTCCGAGCTGCACGCGCCGCTCGCGAAAAACCAGGTGGTCGGCACCATTAACTTCCAGCTGGACGGGAAAACCATTGAGCAGCGCCCGCTGGTCGTGCTGGAAGAGATTCAGGAAGGCAATTTCTTTGGTCGCATCATCGATTACATCAAGCTGATGTTCCACCACTGGTTTGGTTAATTACTGACCACTTGAAAGCCTGACTTTCATCCCCATATACTAAGCATCAATGCAACTCCCGCTTCGGCGGGAGTTATTATTTTTTGACGTAACGCTGGAGCTGACATGAAAACCAAACTTAACGAACTGCTTGAGTTCCCGACCCCCTTTACTTACAAAGTGATGGGCCTGGCGAAGCCTGAGTTGGTCGATCTGGTCGTCGAGGTAGTGCAGCGCCACGCTCCTGGCGACTACACGCCGCAGGTCAAACCGAGCAGCAAAGGTAATTACCACTCCGTTTCTATCACTATCAACGCGACGCATATCGAGCAGGTGGAAACGCTCTATGAAGAACTCGGTGATATCGACATCGTGCGTATGGTACTGTGATCCCCGTTACCCGGCCGCGTCCGGGTAACGTCTCTTCGTGATATACTCCCCGCACCTTCTCTCTTCGGAGACGCCGTTTTGCTTCAGGAAAAAATCATCGTTCGCCAGCTCGGGCTTCAACCTTATGAACCCGTTTCGCAGGCAATGCATCAGTTTACCGACGAACGCGTTGAAACCACCCCGGATGAGATCTGGCTGGTCGAGCATACCCCGGTTTTTACACAGGGGCAGGCCGGCAAGGCAGAGCATGTGCTGATGCCGGGCGACATTCCCGTCATCCAGAGCGATCGCGGTGGTCAGGTGACGTATCACGGGCCCGGACAGCAGGTGATGTATGTGATGTTAGATCTCAGACGCCGTAAGCTCGGCGTGCGTGAACTGGTCACGCTGCTGGAACAGACCGTGGTTAATACGCTTGCAGAGTGGGATATTAACGCCTACCCTCGGCCAGACGCGCCTGGCGTTTATGTCGACGGTAAAAAAATCTGTTCGCTGGGGCTGCGTATTCGTAAAGGCTGCTCGTTTCACGGGCTTGCACTTAATATTAATATGGATTTACGCCCGTTTTTACGAATTAATCCTTGCGGGTACGCCGGAATGGAAATGACGCAGGTTAGCGCCCTTTCTGCTGGCGCAAACCTCGAAGCGGTACAACCCCGACTGGTGCATCACTTTTTAGCGCTACTTAATAATCCCCCGGCGGAATATATCAGCGCTTAAGACTTTCCTTGTTCGCCGCCCTTCTTGTGGCGGCCTTTAATCGTTATGCAATTTGCCGCTTTACATTCCATAACGGATTATTTATTTTCTCTGCGCCTGAATAGATTTTCCTTAATCTCATCAATGGATTAACGGCACGAGAAGATAAGCGGGATTTATCTGAAAACGCCACCCGCCCCTATGCCGTCCATGTAAAGTCCTGTTCACTTTATGCGGGTAAGATCCCCGGAGCGTTTTATTGTCGGCTAAGGGACCTGTTCACAGTTATTATAAATAGAACCTCTCTATTATTTGATTTATCTATACAGTTGGAGCGTAGCGTGGAATTGAACCATCCCCCTGAAAAACCTTCAGCCAAACAGGAAGATGACAGTAGACCGCAAATATTCCAGACTCTGCGAAATATCGATCTAAATCTACTGACGATTTTCGAAGCCGTATACGTGCATAAAGGCATTGTAAACGCGGCAAGAGTACTGAACCTGACGCCATCGGCTATCAGCCAGTCTATTCAGAAACTGCGCCTGATATTTCCCGATCCGTTGTTTATTCGCAAAGGACAAGGAGTAACGCCGACTGCTTATGCGACTCATATGCATGAATATATCAGTCAGGGACTGGAATCTATTCTCGGCGCGCTGGATTTACAGGGCGAGCACGAAAAGCAGCGCACGATTACCATCGCTACGTCCGCCTCGCTGGGCGCCCTGGTGATCCCGCAGATTTATCAGCAGATTCGCGCAGTAAACCCGCACCTGCAAATTCGCAATGTCCCCCTGCAGGACACCGAAACCCAGTTGAGCCAGTTCCAGACCGATCTGGTGGTCGACAGTGGCTCGTGGTCCTCACGAACCCTTAGCACTCACCTGCTCTTTAAAGATCGCGTCGCGGTCGTGTGTCGTCGCGGACATCCGTGCTCTCGTACCGGCAAGCCGGTCACGTCTGACGACTTACAACAATGGGAGCACACTTTCATTATGCTACCGGGCGGAATGGTGAACGGCGTACGCAAGCAAATTAATACGCTACTGCCAGATCGAAACGTTTCGTTTAGTAGTTACAATATGGTGACGATTGCGTCTATCATCGGCAGCAGCGATTTAATCGGCTTTATGCCCGCACGAATATTCACGTTATTTAAAGACAGCTTTGGACTTATTGAAGTGGAAAGCGATGTCGTTATAAAAGAAACCATCGATATTTCATTACATTACAATAAATTCAGCCTGCGTGATCCTGTCGTGCAAAATGTGATTGAAGCGATAGTGGAGGGATTTAATCACCACGCCGTGTCGGCTGGCACATCGCTCTCATAACAGCAGCGGCTTAAGGGCACCAAATAACAACTATTTTACAAATTCTTTGTCGTTTCGGGTGCCCTCAGGCTGATTCTGTGTGTCAGTAATGTTATACTGCGTGCCGTTAATTCAAAAATAGTTGATAAATACAACACAAGCTTGAATTTAAACGCTTTCCTTCGTTATCCGCAACTGGAACACGCACGCTATGAGTAAACCCATTGTGATGGAACGCGGTGTGAAATACCGCGATGCCGATAAAATGGCCCTTATCCCGGTTAAGAATGTGGCGACAGAGCGGGAGGCTTTGTTAAGAAAGCCGGAGTGGATGAAAATCAAACTCCCTGCCGACTCTACCCGCATCCAGGGTATCAAAGCGGCGATGCGCAAAAATGGCCTCCACTCTGTCTGTGAAGAGGCCTCCTGCCCGAACCTTGCGGAGTGTTTCAACCACGGCACCGCGACCTTTATGATCCTCGGCGCTATCTGTACCCGTCGCTGCCCGTTCTGCGACGTGGCCCATGGTCGCCCGGTTGCCCCGGACGCCAACGAGCCGCAGAAGCTGGCGCAAACCATCGCCGATATGGCGCTGCGCTACGTGGTTATCACCTCGGTGGATCGCGACGACCTGCGTGATGGCGGTGCTCAGCATTTTGCTGACTGCATTACGGCTATTCGCGAAAAGAGCCCGTCTATTAAAATCGAGACGCTGGTACCTGATTTCCGTGGTCGTATGGACAGAGCGCTGGAGATCCTGACCGCGACGCCGCCGGATGTGTTCAACCACAACCTGGAAAACGTGCCGCGTCTTTATCGTCAGGTGCGTCCGGGCGCGGATTATAACTGGTCGCTGAAGCTGCTGGAGCGCTTTAAAGAAGCGCACCCGGAGATCCCGACTAAATCCGGTCTGATGGTTGGCCTGGGCGAGACCAACGCGGAAATCATCGAGGTAATGCGCGATCTGCGTGCGCACGGCGTGACCATGCTGACGCTCGGCCAGTACCTGCAACCGAGCCGCCACCACCTGCCGGTGCAGCGCTACGTAAGCCCGGACGAGTTTGAAGAGATGAAAGCGGAAGCGATGGCGATGGGCTTTACCCACGCCGCCTGCGGCCCGTTCGTTCGCTCTTCTTATCATGCCGATCTCCAGGCAAAAGGCGAAGAAGTCAAATAAACACGTAACAGCTTGTTACGATCGCAGCATCGCCCACAAAAAAACCGGCCTCTGATGAGCCGGTTTTTTTATGCCGCAAGGGCCGGAAATTATTCTTTATGAGAAAGGCGTTCTGCCGGCGCTTCGGACGCCGCAGGCGTTTTCGCGCCAGTGTCGTCGTCGTTCATCGCTTTCTTGAAGCCTTTAATCGCAGCACCCAGGTCTCCCCCAAGCGTACGCAGTTTTTTGGTACCAAACAGCAGAACAACCAGTGCGGCGATCACGAGCAGTTTGGTAATACTAATTTCACCCATACTTACCTTCTTAGAAAATCTGGCGCCAGACGGCGATGTCAAAGACCGCACTTATTAACGGTCATTTAAGCCCGACACACAATAGCAATCTGTAACGAGATGAATCAAGCGCTGGATAAAAAAACATCAAAATAATTGCGGGGCAGCGAAACGGCGATTTTTGAGCACCGGCAGCTGTTCGCGAACCTGCTCTACGCGATGCGCTGAAATCTCCGCAAAAATGAGATCCGGGCATTCACCCGCCGCCGCAATCGTCACGCCAAGCGGATCCACGACGCGGCTCTGACCAATATTACGGTTGCCGCACTCGCCGCTCGCCACCATATAGCAGGTGGTGTCCAGCGCGCGAGCTGCGAGCAGCGTGGCCCAGTGATGCTCTTTGAGCGGCCCGCGCACCCACGCGGCCGGGAGCGCCAGAACGTCCGCGCCCGCGAGCGCCAGGCTCAGCGCCATCTCCGGGAAGCGTAAGTCATAGCACGTCATCAGCCCGACCTTCATGCCTTCCACCTCAATCAACGGCGGCAGCGCGCTGCCCGTGTCCACCAGCCGCGACTCCTGCATCGCGAAGGCGTCATACAGATGTATCTTCTGATACTGCGCGATAATCTCGCCGCCGCGCAGCGCGATGAGCGTATTCGCCGCCCGGCCCTCACGGGTGGGAGTATGAATCGTCAGAAGCGTTGTCAGACGGTTTCTAGCGCTCTCCTCGCGCAACCGCTGCACGTAATCGCCATTGAGCGGCTGGGCCGATTTTACCGACATATCCGGGTCGCTGTCGCTACGCGCCAGCAGCGCCTCTGGGAGCACCAGCAATGCGGCATTCTGGCTGGCGGCATTCGCCATCAGCTCCACGCAGGTTCGCGCGTTCTGTTGCGCGTCAGGCGTCACTGCAAACTGTCCAACCGCTACTTTCATGTCACATCCCCCTTACGGTAGCCAGCGTGCCTGTGCTGACGGTAAACTATTCGCCTTGCAAATAACATTATGACAAACGCCCATGTTGAAAATCATGCTCGCAGTATTTCTCGGCGGCGGCACCGGCAGCGTATTGCGCTGGTGGCTTGGTCTGCGTCTGAACCCTGTGCATCACGCGATTCCCGTTGGTACGCTGACTGCCAACCTTGCCGGAGCGTTTATCATCGGCGCGGGGCTGGCGTGGTTTAACCGTATGACACATCTGGACCCGATGTGGAAGCTGCTTGTCACCACCGGCCTGTGCGGCGGCCTGACGACCTTCTCGACCTTCTCCGCAGAAGTGGTGTTTTTACTGCAGGAAGGGCGCATCGGCTGGGCGGGGCTGAACGTGGCGCTAAATCTGTTTGGCTCGTTTATGATGACGGCGCTCGCATTCTGGCTTTTTTCTTCCCTCAGCGTGCGCTAAGCGACGCCTCGTTAATGTTAGCTTAATTTTTCTCTGCCACTATCGGCCTGTCGTCTGTGTCGGGAGGGGCTTATGAAAGCGCAAATGATGAGCGGTCTGGCCGTGTTGTTCAGTATTCTGGTCGTCGCCTTTTTTCTGAAAAGCTTTCTGTTTTACTGAGAAAAAGTAAAACGACAGGCATAAAAAAACCCGCTGAATCAGCGGGTTTTGAAATTCTTGCTGTATGTAATTACAGAGCGATTACGTTAGCAGCAGAAGGGCCTTTGGCACCGTTAGTGATTTCGAACTCTACACGCTGACCTTCAGCCAGAGTTTTGAAACCATTGCTCTGGATCGCAGAGAAGTGTACGAACACGTCTTTGCTGCCATCTTCCGGAGTAATGAAACCGAATCCTTTGGATTCATTAAACCACTTAACGTTACCTTTAATCTTAGACATCAAAATTACCTTTACATGAAAAATCGACACAAATGCTGTGTCGGATATCAGTACATCAATTGTGGTGGCTTTTGTCCAGTCGAACTTTTAGAAAAAGTGATAAAAGTCGCGAACTTTTTTTGCCGTTGGGCTTGCGAGCCTTGTTTTCTCTGGCTTAGCGCATTTTCTTATGACTGAAAATATTTTGCGCTTAAAACTGCAAGCGCAGCCAGGCGAAGTAAACGTTTCCGTTGTTGTAGGTGCCGGGGATGTACGTCATCTGGAATGTCGCCGGTCCGTAACCCACCGACGCCAGCGGCAGCACCAGCGGAATCGGGATATAGTCCCAGTTATCACGCGCCGTTACGCCCACGGTGTAACCCAGCCCCACATGGAACGCGTCGTCAGTCAGCGGGCGCCACGTCGCTTCCCAGCCGTAACCGGCGATAGGCTCCCATTTGTTGTAGGAGTCTTTAAAGGCCATCACATACAGGCCATGCCAGTTGCCTTTTTCATCCCAGCGCGATTTACCCATACCCGCGCCCCAAGGACGTTCGTTATAGCGATCGGTTTTCTCTTTGTCATACGCGAACCGCGCATGCCAGGTGATGGCCGGCACATAGAGATCGACATGCTGCGGCTCGTTCCAGGTTTCGGCGATATTATCGCCAAGCACAGAAGCCCAGGCTTTTACGGTGCGTGGCGCTTCCAGCGCCGAGGCATTCAGGGGAAATAATATCTGGCAGAAAAAGATAAGGATTGTCAGAAAGGATTTGTTAACTACGGTCACGTCTTAATTACCACTGTTAGTATGAAGTCATATTCTGGGCGATCCTGCCTCAATGAAGACTTAACCGACTGCCAGTTAATTCCTAAAGCGAGCCCACACGCCTCTGTCAGGCGTTTTTTTCAGACCCTTCTCCCCTGCCCCACCGCGCTGAAAACGTATTAACCCCTATTGCGAAATAATGCGCGTCAATAACCACGCCCTGTGCCGCCCCCTAACGTAAATTCCGTCCATCCTGCGCTTTCACGCCATTCTCTTTGCACTAACAGCATCGCGCTTCCATGCAAGCCATTAATTTAAAATACATTTATTTATCTGAATTTCATCTTTCTGGTAAGCAGAAGGTTTATTGATGTGTATCAGATAACGCTCAGAGTAATTCAGGCACATTCCCCCACAGCTTGCCTGCGCCACGCGCCTGACGTCGCCGGGTTATTTTTGCAGTCGCTTAACAGAGGCAATTATGGGAACAATTCTGGAACTCCTCACGGGAGCGGTGGTTATTGTGGGGGTCGCGCGTTATATCATTAAAGGTTATTCCGCCACGGGCGTACTCTTTGTTGGCGGTATTACCCTGTTAATAATTAGCGCGCTAATGGGTCACGCCATATTGCCCGCCAAAGAAACGAGTACCGGTTACGCTATCAGCGATATTTTTGAATATATTAAAATTCTGCTGATGAGCCGCGGCGGCGATCTCGGCATGATGATTATGATGCTGTGTGGTTTCGCGGCGTATATGACGCATACCGGTGCCAACGATATGGTGGTCAAGCTCGCCTCCCGCCCGCTGCGTTATATCAATTCACCTTATTTACTGATGATTGCCGCCTATTTCGTCGCCTGCCTGATGTCGCTTGCCGTCTCGTCCGCGACCGGCCTTGGCGTGTTGCTGATGGCGACGCTGTTCCCGGTCATGGTCAATGTCGGTATCAGCCGCGGCGCGGCGGCGGCCATATGCGCCTCTCCGGCGGCGATTATTCTCTCCCCGACATCCGGAGATGTGGTGCTGGCCGCGCAGGCCTCTGAAATGCCGCTCATCAATTTTGCGTTTAAAACCACACTGCCGATTTCCATCGCGGCCATTATCTGCATGGCTGTCGCCCACTTCTTCTGGCAGCGCTTTCTGGATAAAAAAGAGCACATCTATCACGAAACGCTGGAGGTAAAAGAAATCACCACCAGCGCGCCCGCTTTTTACGCGATTCTGCCGTTCAGCCCGATCATTGGCGTGCTGATTTTCGACGGCAAATGGGGGCCGCAGCTGCATATCATCACCATTCTGGTGATCTGCATGGTGCTGACCGCCGTGATTGAATTTATCCGCAGCTTTAACAGTAAAATGGTGTTTGCCGGGCTGGAAGTGGCGTACCGCGGCATGGCGGACGCGTTTGCAGGCGTGGTGATCCTGCTGGTGGCCGCCGGCGTTTTCGCTCAAGGGCTCAGCGCGATAGGCTTTATCCAGAGCCTTATCTCTATCGCCACCTCGTTTGGCTCGGCCAGCATTATCCTGATGCTGGTGCTGGTCACGCTCACTATGCTTGCAGCGATGACGACCGGCTCCGGCAACGCGCCGTTTTACGCCTTCGTTGAGATGATCCCAAAACTCGCGCACAGCGCCGGGGTGAATCCGGCTTATCTGACGATCCCGATGCTGCAGGCGTCCAACCTGGGACGCACCATTTCACCGGTTTCCGGCGTGGTGGTGGCGGTCGCCGGGATGGCGAAAATCTCACCGTTTGAAGTCGTTAAACGCACCTCGGTGCCGGTGCTGGTTGGATTAATCGTCGTGATCCTGGCGACGCAACTGCTGGTTGCGGCATAATCTGCTGTCCTTAAGCGGAATCTGTCCGAAAAGCGCCCTCGTGGCGCTTTTTTTATGGTTAAATGACACACCCTTGTGATTTATCCCGTCGATTTCGGACCCATACTATGGTTAACAGGAAAGTTTTACTCGCCGCAGGCGCGCTGCTGGCGATGGCGGCGACAACGGCGAGCGCGCAGCCGCTGGAAGCGAAGCAGTATGGCGATTTCGATCGCTACGTGCTGGCGCTCTCATGGCAAACCGGCTTTTGCCAGAGCATGCATGAGCGGCAGCGCGATGAGCCTGCCGAGTGCGCGCTGCAAAAAGAAGAAGACGATAAACGCAATTACCTGACGGTGCATGGTCTGTGGCCGGGGCTGCCGAAATCCATCGCTTTACGCGGCGTCGATGAAAAACGCTGGATGCGTTTTGGCTGCGCCACCCGCCCCATCCCGAATATGCCGCTCGCCCGCGCCGATAAAAAATGCCAGGCGGCGGAAACCGGCCTGTCGCTGGAGACTGCCGAGAAGCTCAGCGAGACCATGCCGGGCGCTGGCGGTGACTCCTGCCTTGAGCGTTATGAATACGCCAAGCATGGCGTCTGCTTCGGATTCGACCCGGACGCCTATTTCGGCACGATGGTGCGTATGAACAATGAAGTGAAGCAGAGCCCAATCGGCGCGTTTCTTGCCGCTAACTACGGTAAAGCGGTCAGCCGCCAGGCGTTCGATACCGCCGTCGCTAAAGCGTTTGGCCGCCAGAACGTGCGGGCGGTAAAACTCACCTGTAACGGCAATCCGGCTTATCTCACCGAGATGCAGATTTCACTGAATGCCGCGAAGATCAACGAGCCGCTTACCGCCGATTCTTTTGCGCCGCAGCCGCATCCGGGTAACTGCGGTAAAAACTTTATTCTCGATAACGTTGGATACTGATCAACTACGCGGGCGCAATCACTCGTTGCGCTCGCGCCATTCGCGGATCATCTCCGCCGTCACCTCACGTTTATAGCAGATGGGTGAATACCCTCCGGCCCGGCTCCAGGCGCTGCGCCCGCCGCAGGCACGGCCATTACGCATCGCGTTATAGGGACACGGACAGTTGCCGGAATAATTGTCTATCGATTCCTGGATAATTTGTTCTTTGACTTGATCGTCGCTGAGCGCCGCCATGGCGGGTGCCGCATACCACACGGCGAGCAGCGCCAGCGCTGCTATACCTGTTTTACGAATCATCATTTGCGTCCATGTAAAAAAAATCACGCCATTGTGGCGCGATCTGTCTCGCAAAAAAGACTGTTACGTCACAGGTTTTGACGCCTCACGACGTCAGTTTATAAACCCGTGTCTCCCAGGCGCGTAACCGGTGCGGCTCCTGCGTCTCGTCAAGGTTCGCCAGCACGCAGAACGCGCCGTTGAGCGACAGCGCTGCGGCGTCCCACTCCGCCGCTTTGCCGGAAAAATTACACAACACCACCAGTTGTTCATCGCCCAGCACGCGGCGGTAGGCATAGATCTGCTCGTGATCGTTAAGCACCGTCTCGTAGCGCCCGTAAATCAGCGCCGGCTCGCGTTTTCGCAGGTGGATCATCCGCCGGTAAAAATTGAGCACCGAATGCGGATCGTGCTGCTGGCTTTCGACGTTGATCATCTCGTAATTCGGGTTCACCTTCAGCCAGGGTTCATGGGTGCTGAAGCCCGCATACGGCGACGCGTCCCACTGCATCGGCGTGCGGGAGTTATCGCGCCCGGTGCGCGTCAGGAATTCGACAATCTCCTCCTCGCGCATTCCCTGATCCCGCAAATCGCGCGCTTTGTTATGGGCCGAGACGTCGTCAAAATCGTCCAGGCTCGCAAAGCGCGTATTGGTCATGCCGATCTCCTGGCCCTGATAGATAAACGGCGTGCCCTGCATGAGAAAATACATTGCCGCGATGCAGGTCGCGCTTTCGCGCCAGTGATGCTCGGTATCGCCCCAGCGCGAGACCACGCGCGTCACGTCATGGTTTTCCACATAGAGCGCATTCCAGCCTTTGCCTTCCAGCGCCTGCTGCCAGGCGGTGAAAATGTTGCGCAGCACGGCGGGCGTCGGGCGCAGGCCCGCCTGCGGCTCCCAGAGCCGGACATGCTCAAACTGAAACACCATATTCAGCCGCCCGCGGTTTTCGCCCACCCACTCTTCCGCGTGGGCGGCGTCCAGCCCGTTCATCTCGCCCACCGTGACGATGTCGTAATGGTTAAAGACGTTGCGGCAGATGTCGTCCACATAGTCGAGCAGGCCGTCGTAATTAAGGTGCGACACCATCGACGGCGCATAGGGCAGTTTTTCGGGGTTCGGCACGTCGCTTAACGTCGACTCCTTTTTCATGTGCGCGATGGCGTCGATGCGAAAGCCGTCGATGCCTTTATCCAGCCACCAGCGCATCATGTCGTAGACGGCGGCGCGCATCTCGTGGTTTTCCCAGTTGAGATCGGGCTGGCGGCTGCTGAACAGATGCATGAAATACTGACCGGTCACGTCATCCCGCTTCCAGGCCGAGCCGCTGAAAATCGATTCCCAGTTATTCGGCTCCGCCCCGTTTTTGCCGTCGCGCCAGATATACCAGTCGCGTTTGGGGTTCTCTTTCGAGGAGCGCGATTCAAGAAACCACGGATGTTCGTCGGACGTGTGGTTCACCACCAGGTCGAGGATCAGCCGCATGCCGCGCTGATGCACGCCCTCCAGCAGCCGGTCGAAATCGGCCATCGTGCCAAATTCCGCCATGATCCCCTGATAGTCGCTGATGTCATAACCGTTATCGTCGTTGGGCGACGGGTACATCGGGCAGATCCAGATAAGATCGATACCTAAATCTTTCAGGTAATCGAGCTTTTCGATAATCCCGTTGAGATCGCCAATGCCGTCGCCGTTGCTGTCTTTAAAGCTGCGCGGATAAATCTGGTAGGCCGTTGCCTCTTTCCACCAGCGGCCTTTTACCTGCGTCGGTGCTTCACTCATTACCCCTCCTGATGAATTAACAGCGCAAAAGATTCATAAGGTTGCAGCTCCAGGCTCACCGCCAGCTGGTCACGCGGCGCATAGTTACTGATAAGGCATTCGCCGTGCCACGCCTGCATCGCTTCCGGAATGGGCAACGTAATGGCGTTGCCAAAAAAGTTATTTATCACCAGCAGCGTGTCGCCCTCGTAGCGGCGCACCCAGGCGAACACTTCCGGGTGCTCGGCAAACAGCATCTGATAATCGCCATACACCAGAATCGGATACTGTTTACGCAGCGCCACCAGCTTTTGATAGTGCCAGAGAATGGAATCAGGCTCGGCCAGCGCCTGCGCCACGTTAATCTCGCGGTAATTGGGGTTAACGCCGAGCCACGGCATGCCGGTGGTAAATCCGCCATTCGGGCTGTCATCCCACTGCATCGGCGTGCGGGCGTTGTCGCGGCCGTTGGCGTAGATACCGGTCATCATCTCGTCATGGGTCAGGCCGCCTGCAATCAGTTCCCGGTAAAAATTGAGGCTCTCAATGTCGCGATACTCTTCAATCGTGGAGTAACGCACGTTGGTCATACCGATCTCCTCGCCCTGATAGATATAGGGCGTGCCGCGCAGGCAGTGGAGCGCGGTGGCGAGCATTTTCGCCGAGACCTCACGAAACTCGCCGTCATTACCAAATTTCGACACCGCGCGCGGCAGGTCATGATTACTCCAGAACAGCGAGTTCCAGCCGCGGTCGGCCAGCGCCGTCTGCCACTTATCAATCACCGCCTTAAAGCGCGGCAGTTCGAACGGTCTGCTGCGCCACTTGCCCGCTTTTTCATCCCAGGTCTGTTTAATATGTTCAAACTGAAACACCATCGAGAGTTCCCGGCGTTCCGGGTCGCTGTAGAGCAGCGCGTCTTCCGGCGTGGCGCTCCAGGCTTCGCCCACGGTCAGCGAATCGCGCGGGCCGAACGTCGCCTCGTTCATCTGACGCAGCAGCACATGCAGATGCTTGCCATTCGCCATAATCTGCCGGTCGACCTCTTTGCCGATTAAATCGATAACGTCCATGCGGAAACCGCCGATGCCTTTGTCCAGCCAGCGGTTCATCATCGCGTGGATCTCCTCCTGCACGCGCGGGTTTTCCCAGTTGAGATCCGGCTGGCGCACCGAAAACTGGTGCAGATAATATTCACCGCTCGCCGCGTCATACGCCCAGCCGCTGCCGCCAAAATGCGAGCGGTAATCATTCGGCGGGCCGCCGTCCGGCGCCGGTTTGCGCCAGATATAGAAATCGCGGTATGGGTTATCTTTGCCCTTTTTCGCCTCGATAAACCACGGATGCTCGTCAGAGGTATGGTTCACCACCAGATCCATCAGGATATAGATATCGCGCGCCTTCGCTTCCTGGATCAGCTGTTCCATTTCCGCCATCGTGCCGAACTCCGCGGCGATATCGTCGTAGTCGGAGATATCGTAGCCATTGTCGTCCATTGGCGATTTGTAGACCGGCGAGAGCCAGATAAGGTTGATGCCAAGCTGTTGCAGATAGTCGAGCTTGCTGATAATGCCTGCCAGATCGCCCACGCCGTCGCCGTTGGCGTCCATAAAGCTGCGCGGGTAGATCTGATAGACCACCGCGTTGTGCCACCACTTCTTGTCGATTGCTTTCATCACGCTCCCTTAATGCTGGGTTTTCGGGCCGCTTAAGCGCGCAAACGCGTTGCCCGCGCTGTCAAAAAGGTAACAGTGTTCCACTGGCAGTTTCAGCCCCAGATGATGCTCCGGCCGGACTTCCAGCCTCTCAGTATGGCGCATGACCAGCGGTTCTGCGCCATAACCGCCGTTCACATAAACCAGGGTTTCATTGCCCATATGCTCAACGAATAACACTTCGCCCTCCACGTCTGCTTTCGCAAGCGCCATGACCTCCACATGCTCCGGGCGAATGCCAAGCTGCACCGTGTCGCCCTCCTGCCCGGCGGCGGCCTGCACTGGCAGCGTCAGGCGCAGGCCGTTTTCCAGCTCCACCTCGCAGGCGTGCTCCATCACGCGGAGCATTTTGCCGGGAATGAGGTTCATTTTCGGCGAGCCGATAAACTGCGCGACAAACACGTTGGCCGGGGTGTCGTAAAGCTCAAGCGGTGTACCGACCTGTTCAATCTGGCCCTGGTTTAACACAACGATGCGGTCGGCGAGCGTCATCGCCTCCACCTGATCGTGGGTCACATACAGAATGGTGGCGTGAATACGCCTGTGCAGCGCCGCTATCTCCATGCGCATCTGCACGCGCAGCGAGGCGTCGAGGTTAGAGAGCGGTTCGTCGAAGAGAAACAGGCTCGGCTCGCGCACAATCGCGCGGCCTATGGCCACGCGCTGGCGCTGGCCGCCGGAGAGATCTTTCGGGCGGCGATCCAGCAGATGCTCCAGCTGTAAAATCCGCGCGCTTTCGCGCACCCGCTCGTCAATCTCCTTCTCGGGCACCTTCGCCATTTCAAGCGCGAACGCCATATTCTGGTAGACCGTCATATGCGGATAGAGCGCATAGGACTGAAACACCATGCCGATGCCGCGCTCGGATGGCGAATCGTCGTTAACCCGCAGGTCATCGATATACATATCGCCGTCGGTTATCTCCTCAAGCCCGGCGACCAGGCGCAGCAGCGTCGATTTGCCGCAGCCGGACGGGCCAACCACCACCACAAATTCGCCGCTGTTGATCTGTAAATCGAGCGGCTTAATCACTTCGGCATGGGTGCCGTAGCGTTTCTGGACTTTCTCTAAACGAAGTTGCGCCATGATTTACCCCTTAATCGCCCCGCTGGTCAGCCCGCTGACGATGCGTTTCTGGAAGATAAGCACCAGAACAATAATGGGCAGCGTCACCACCACCGACGCGGCCATAATGCTGCCCCAGGGCAGCTCGTAGCTCGACGCGCCGCTGAACATGCTAATGGCGACCGGCACGGTGCGTTTGTCGCCGGAAATAATAAACGTCAGCGCGAACATGAATTCATTCCAGGCCCCGATAAACGCCAGCAGCCCGGTGGTCACCAGCGCAGGTGCCAGCACCGGCGCAAAGACGCGGCGAATAATGGTGCCCGTTTTCGCGCCATCAACGATCGCCGCCTCTTCCAGCTCCACCGGGATCGACTTCATAAACGTCGTCAGCACCCAGACGGTGAACGGCAGCGAAAACGTGGTGTAGGAGATAACCAGCGCACCGAGCGAATCGTAAAGCCCGAGAAAGCGCACCAGTTCAAACATGCCCGTCAGCACCGCCACCTGCGGAAACATCGAGACGCAGAGAATGGTAAAGAGCAGAACGCGACGCCCGCGAAACGGCACGCGCGCCAGCGCAAAGGCGGCCGTCACCGACACCAGCAGACACAACCCCACCGTTACCACCGCCACCAGCACGGAGTTCAGCAAACTGCGGGCGATGCCGTTATCCACCAGCGCCACCACATAGTTATCCCAGTGCCAGCTGTCCGGGAAATAGGCGGGCGTAAACAGCTCCTGGCCCGCGCGCAGCGAGCTGATAATGGCGTAATAGAAAGGAAAAACGCAGAACAGACAGGCCATCAGCGCGCCGATATAAATCACCGCTTTATGCCCCATCCTGCGTTGCCAGCGCGTGGTTTTCATCAGCTTTTCTCCTTGTCGTTTAAGCGCGCGACGCGGATAAAGCAGGCCGCGATGCCCGCCACCATCATAAAGACCAGCACCGAGGCCGCGGAGCCCATGCCCATGTCCTGATAAGAGACGATCTGTTCGCGGGCGTAGCCGGAAATCGACATCGTCGCTTCGCTGTTGGAGGTCAGCACGTAGATGAGATCGAAGATACGCATCGAATCCATCACACGGAAAATCAGCGCCACCACCAGCGCGGGCATAATCAGCGGCAGCGTGATGCGCCTAAAGCGCTGCCAGGGGCTGGCACCGTCCACTTTCGCGGCCTCGTAAAGATCCGCCGGAATCAGCTGTAGCGCCGCCAGCAGCATCAGCGCCATAAACGGCGTGGTTTTCCAGACGTCGGCGATCACCACCGCCCACATGGAGAGCGACGGCTCGGCAATCCACGCGAGATGCGACGGCAGCCCGATTTTGCCGAGCAGATCGTTCACCACGCCGTATTGGTCATGGAACATCCAGCCCCACATTTTGGCGCTGACAATCGTCGGGATCGCCCACGGGATGAGAATGGCGGTGCGCACCAGCCCCTGCCCGCGGAATTTCTCGTTCATCAGCAGCGCCAGCAGCATACCGAGCAGCAGCTCCAGCGCCACCGAGGTGAACGTGAACCAGAGTGTGTTGCCGACCGCCTGCCACCAGAGCGGGTCGCTCAGCACGCCGATGCTCACACCATCCTTGCGCGCAAAGTAGTTCGCGATACCCACCATCTGGTAATCCTGGGGCGCGTCGAGCATGGCGTTGGTGAAGCTAAACCAGATGGTGCGAACCAGCGGCCAGCCCGCTGCCAGCGCCAGCAGGAGCAGCGAGGGTAATACCAGACCCCACGCCACGCGCCGACGGCGCTGATGCCAGGAGGCGTTGTGCCGCCGGGGAGACGGCGGCGTAAGGCTATCGGATTTCATAGGCGCTCCGTTGAGTATGTTGACGGACACGATGGGGTTGCCCCTCATCCCGACGAGCGAGTCTCGGGGTTAACGCCGCACGGCGGGTGCGCTCCGCTTACCCGCCCTACAAAAACCTGTTTCGAGTTCGTAGGGCGGGTAAGCAAAGCGCACCCGCCATAGGGGCCAGGTTTGTTATTGCCAGGAGGCACCCGCCAGCCACAATGTCATCCAGCGCTTACCGCCAGCCAGCCCCCTTCGCGCGGGTCAGACGCTTTTGCAAATCTTCCGTCGCTTTCTTGCCATCCTGTTTGCCGTTCAGCACGCTAAACGTCACGTTGAAAATGGCATTCGACACGCGCGGATACTGCGCTTTGGTCACCGTCGCCGGGCGCGGCACCGCCTGGGCGAAAATATCGCGGAACTGCGTCAGCTCCGGCGCAACGGCCAGCACATCTTTGTTCTCATAGAGCGCAACGCGGGTCGGCGCATGGCCGAGCATTTTCAGGCGTGTGATTTGCGAATCGTCATCGCTTAAGATTTTCAGCAGCGCGATGGCGGCCTCCGGGTTTTTGGTGTTAGCGTTTATCGACCACTGCCAGCCGCCGAGCGTCGTCGCCTGACGCCCTTCCGGCCCGGCGGGAAGCTGCATCACGCCCACTTTGCCTTTGAGCGGGCTGTCATCGGCCTGTGACAGCTGCCAGACATAGGGCCAGTTGCGCATAAACAGCGCGTCGCCGTTCTGGAACACGGTGCGCGACTCTTCCTCTTTGTAGCCCAGCACGCCCTTCGGCGTAATCTTGCCCATCCAGCCGCGCGCCATATCCAGCGCCTGCGCCGCTTTCGGGTTATTAATGGTCACGTTCCCTTTTTCATCGACAAACGTGCCGCCGCCGTAAGCATCGATCCACTCCAGCGCGTTACAGGTCAGCCCTTCATAAGATTTGCCCTGGAAGATGTACCCCCAGAAATTCTTATGCCCCGCCTTGCGCTCTTCGGCCTGAATTTTCGTGGCGATGCGCGTCATCTCGTCCCACGTTTTTGGCGGCTGCTCTTTATATTTCTCCAATAAATCTTTGCGATAGAACAGCACGCCGGTGTCGATATACGACGGCACCGCTTTCAGGCGTCCGTTGACGGTGTTGTTTTTCCATGGGCCGGGGAAAAAGTCTTTTTCCATGCCGCCCATCGCGTCGGTGAGATCGAGCGTCTGCTTATCCAGCAGGCCTATCCAGATGGTGTCGGACTGAAACACATCCACCGCTTTTTCATCTTTAGCGGCGAAGAGTTGTTGCAGCAGCGCCAGCTTTTCATCAGAGGCCGCCGGGAACTCGATAAACTCCAGCTGATTGCCGGTCTGCTTCTCGAAGCGTTCTTTGATGTACTGGCAATACTGTTTGCCACCGGGCGACACGGGGCACTCCATGCGCAGGGTATCGGCAAACGCCAGTGAGCTTGCGCCCGCCAGCGCGACGGTCAGAAAAGTGAAGGTGAGCTTTTTCATGATGTCCTCTTATGCACTGAACAGGGTGCGGAGGCGTTGCGCCGCCGCCCACAGCGCGATGTACGGCAAATCATCACGATCCTAAGCTAGTTAACGTTATGGAATAGCGGCAACTTTGCGGCGACTTCACAACAAAAAAGCTGGATATCGCCAACAAATCTGGTGATTTTGTGAAAAAAACGCATCGGAAAATTTGACAGATCCGCGAGGCGATATATGCAACCGCAAGCGAGAAGCCCGCGTCGCGCGGGAGTTTGACGGTGATCTCAAAATGTTAATAAATATGACAGACCCTGTTTACAAGCCGCCACATGTTATCGGTATCATGTTACCGGTATCAGTGAGAAAACCGCCGACCAGGCTACGGTTTCACTGTACCCATGTTGAGGATAATAACGATGACAGAAACCACTTTCGCTTATAGCGCCGGTACGCTGCTTGGCATTGCTGCCGGTGCCGTCGTACTGCTGCTGGTACTTATCATGCGCTTTAAAGTGCATGCTTTTCTTGCGCTTACCCTGGTCAGTATCGTGGTGGCGCTGTTGACCAAAGTGCCGTTTGATAAAGTCGTGCCTACGCTACTGACCGGTTTTGGCAGTACGCTTGCGGGCGTTGCGCTGCTGGTGGGTATCGGCGCGATGATTGGTCGTCTGCTGGAAGTGTCCGGCGGCGCGAAAGTGCTGGCCGATACGCTGATTAACAAATTCGGTGAACACCGCGCGCCCTTCGCGCTCGGCGTCGCCTCGCTGCTGTTTGGCTTCCCTATCTTCTTTGACGCGGGTCTTGTCGTCATGCTGCCGATTATCTTCAGCGTGGCGAAACGCTTTGGCGGCTCGACGCTGAAATACGCCTTCCCGGCGGCGGGCGCGTTTGCGGCCATGCATGCGCTGGTGCCGCCGCATCCGGGCCCGGTTGCCGCGAGCGAACTGCTGGGGGCGAATATTGGTCTGCTGGTGATTGTCGGGCTGATCATCGCGATCCCGACCTGGTATTTTGGCGGCTATCTGTATGGTCAGTACGCCGGTAAAAAATTCGATATTAAGCTGCCCTCTTCTTTCCTTGGCGAAGTGGAGGCCGATCCGACGCACCGCCCGCCGTCATTCGGCATGGTGATCACTATCCTGCTGCTGCCGCTGCTGCTGATTTTCCTCGATACCGGCCTCAATACCGCCAAAGTGCTGGGCTGGGTCAGCGCCGATAACAGCGTGGCGAACTTCCTGCGTATGCTCGGTAAAACCCCGGTCGCGCTGCTGATCACCGTCTTTTTCGCACTGATGGTGTTCAGCCGCAACCACAGCCGCCAGCATCTGGAAAAAATCTGCGACGGCGCGCTTGGCCCTATCTGCGGCATCATTCTGGTGACCGGCGCAGGCGGCATGTTCGGCGGCGTGCTGCGCGCCAGCGGCATCGGCGACGCGCTGGCGGGCGTGCTCTCAGACACCGGCATGCCGGTGATTCTCGCGGCGTTTGTTATCTCCACCGCGCTGCGCGTAGCGCAGGGCTCGGCGACGGTCGCGCTGACGACCACCGCCGCGCTGGTCGCGCCGATGGTGCAGGCGACGCCGGGCTTAAGCCAGTTTGACCTTTGCTTTATTGTTATCGCCATCGCGGGCGGCGCGACGGTGCTCTCACACGTCAACGACTCCGGTTTCTGGCTGGTGGGCCGTTTCCTTGAAATGGACGAGAAAACCACGCTGAAAACTTGGACCGTGATGGAAACCCTGCTGGGTACCATCGCCTTCCTGCTGGCAGCCGTGGGGAGCATTCTGCTTTAAGCCCCGTTTCGTGAGCTGGCTCACTTCAAACGGCGCGCAAGGCTGAGTATCATCCCCTGACGCGGACCCTCATCGTTTTGACGGTGAGGGTTTTTCTTTGGACGCTTGTTAGCGGCGAAACGCCGCCTGATTCAATGACATGGAGTAAGAAATGTCCCGACCTGCCCTTATCATCAACGAACTCGATGCTGAACGTCTCGACAGCCTGCTTGAGCAGCCGGCGTTCGCGCGTCTGCCGGTGGCTGACGCGCTGAACGATGAGCTGGATCGCGCCCGGATGGTTAGCCCGCAGGCGATGCCGGAAGATGTGGTGACAATGAACAGCCGGGTGAAATTCCGCGATCTGGCGAGCGGCGAAACTTACGAGCGCCTGCTGGTCTATCCGCAAAATGCGGGCAGCAGCCCGGAAGCGCTGTCAGTCATGGCACCGGTGGGCGCGGCGCTGCTTGGCCTGCGCGTGGGCGATGCCATTCGCTGGCCGCTGCCGGACGGTAGCGAAACGCATATCGAAGTGCTTGAGTTGCTCTACCAGCCGGAAGCGGCGGGCGAATACCGCCTTTAACCGCCCGTCTGCGGCAAAAAATAAGAGGATGCCAGGGCATCCTCTTTCTGTTTTTAGTTGCTGAAAATTACGGCTGTAACGGCTGTAACGGCGCGTTCATCAGCGCGGTGACTTTCTCCCGCGCGGCTTCAGGCGTCGCGGCACCCGGCACCAGAATCACCTTGCGGCACTCCTCTTCGCGCTTCTCGAAAATCTTATAGCCGCGCGCGGCATCTTCCAGCGGAAGATAGTGCGTGACTATCTCTTCCGGCGTCAGCAACCCCTGCTCGATAAGCGGCAGCAGCTCCGGCAGGAACGCATGCACGTGCGTCTGGCCCATCTTAAAGCTGATGCCTTTATCGAACGCATCGCCAAAGAGAAAGCCGTGGATAAAGCCCGCATAGACGCCCGGCACGCTCACCACGCCACCGCGACGCACCGCCGCGATGCACTGGCGCAGCGCTTTGCCGCTGCTGCCTTCGATTTTGAGATTTGACAGCACGGTTTCCGTCAGGCTGCCTTTGGCCTCAAAACCGACCGCGTCGATAACAGCATCCACGCCGCGGTTGCCCGGCGTATTTTCGATAATAAACGCCGCCGGATCGTCGTTTTCATCAAAGTTGATCGGGATAACCCCATAACGCTCTTTTGCAAAGGCGAGACGATAATCGTTGTGGTCGACCATAAAGATCTGTTCTGCGCCGAGCAGTCGCGCGCAGGCGGCGCTGAGCAGCCCCACCGGGCCTGCGCCGTAAATCGCTACCTGAGAGCCTTTCTGTACCTGGCCGTTTTTCACCGCCTGCCACGCCGTCGGCAGGATATCCGAGAGGAACAGCGCTTTATCATCAGAAAGCACCGGCGGCACTTTAAACGGCCCGACATTGCCCTTTGGCACGCGCACATACTCCGCCTGGCCGCCAGGAATGCCGCCATAGAGATGGCTGTAGCCAAACAGCGCCGCGGGGGCCGGGATCTGCTTTTTATTCAGCGCCGCACCGGTGCCTTTATTGGTGTTTTCGCAGGCGGAATATTGCTGAAGTTTGCAGAAAAAGCAGTCGCCGCAGGCGATAACGAACGGGATCACCACGCGGTCGCCTTTACGGATGTCCTTCACCGCGCTGCCGGTTTCCACCACTTCGCCCATAAATTCATGGCCAAAAATGTCGCCGTGATGAACCTGCGGAATTTTGCCGCGATAGAGGTGCAAATCGGAGCCGCAAATCGCGGTCGCCGTGACGCGCAGAATAATATCCTCCTGCGCCTCGATAATCGGGTCCGGGACATTTTCGACCTTAACGTTATGCGGCCCGTGGTAGGTTAACGCCTTCATTACGACCTCCTGGCAGACGGTAAAAAGAGACAGGTTCCAGTGCGAAAGTTCATCTGGTCTACACCAAGGGTAGTCGGGATGGGCCGCGAGCCGCGGGATCCGCCGCCAGTGCCGCGGCTTTGAGAGTTTTCCTGGCGAAAGCGGCTGCGTAAAAAAACACAAATTTGTCGGGTCAATAAAAGTATCCCTGACAAAAACAGGGTTTAATAAGCACGTTGATAACCGCTAAAGGAGGAGTGACGATGTACAACACCATTCTGATGCCTGTAGATGTGTTTGAAATGGAGCTGAGCGACAAAGCAATTCGCCACGCGGAGTTTCTGGCGCAGGAGGAGGGAATTATTCATCTGCTGCATGTGCTGCCAGGCTCTGCCAACCTGAGCCTGCACCGCTTCGCTGCCGATATCCGCCGTTTTGAAGAACATTTAGAGGCCGAGGCGAACCAGCGCCTGCAAACCCTGAAGCAGCATTTCACCCTGCCGGAATCGCGCCTGCGCAGCCATGTGCGTTTTGGCAGCGTGCGTGATGAAGTTAACGCGATGGCTAAAGAGTTACACGCCGACGTGGTGGTGATTGGTTCGCGCGATCCGTCTATCAGCACCCACCTGTTAGGCTCGAACGCGTCAAGCGTGGTACGCCACGCGCACGTGCCGGTGTTTGTGGTGCGTTAAATTTTGGGAGGAGTATTGGCGGGTGCGCGTTGCTTACCCGCCCTACAACTACTGAATGCCGGGGTGGCGGGTGCGCTGCGCTTACCCGCCCTACCTATCTGTGACGTTAAGCGTAGGGCGGGTAAGCGCCAGCGCACCCGCCAGTTACAACAGATCATCCACCCAAACCGCCAATAAAAAAGCCCCCCCTGAGGGCGGCTTTTACGCAGGCGTCTTACTTTCTTTTTATGCAGTTTTGGTACGAATCAGATAATCAAACGCGCTCAGGGAGGCTTTCGCGCCTTCGCCGGTGGCGATGATAATCTGTTTGTATGGCACGGTGGTGCAGTCGCCCGCGGCGAATACGCCCTTCACGCTGGTCTCGCATTTGGCGTCGATGATAATCTCGCCCATGCGGTTACGCTCGACAGCGCCTTCAAGCCAGGTCGTGTTCGGCAGCAGACCGATCTGAACGAAAATCCCCGCCACTTCCAGATGCTTCACAGAACCCGTTACGCGATCCTGATAATCAAGACCGGTCAGCTTCGTGCCGTCACCTTTCACTTCGGTGGTCATGGCGTTCAGGATGATGTCGACGTTTTTCAGGCTGCGCAGTTTATCCTGCAACACCTGGTCGGCTTTCATCTCCGGCGCAAATTCCAGCAGCGTTACGTGCTCAACGATCCCCGCGAGGTCGATAGCCGCTTCCACGCCGGAGTTACCGCCGCCGATGACCGCGACGCGTTTGCCTTTAAACAGCGGGCCGTCACAGTGCGGGCAGTAGGTCACGCCTTTGGTGCGATACTGATCTTCACCCGGTACGCCCATGTTGCGCCATTTCGCGCCGGTCGCCACGATCACGCTGCGTGCTTTCAGCACCGCGCCGGAAGCGGTTTCAATCTGGTGCAGGCCGCCTTCGCTCGCCGCCGGAATCAGCTTCGTCGCGCTCTGGGTGTCGATAACGTCAACGTCGTAATCATCCACGTGCGCTTTCAGCGCGCCCGCCAGTTTCTGGCCTTCGGTTTTCGGCACAGAGATGTAGTTTTCGATGTCTACGGTATCCAGCACCTGACCACCGAAACGCTCGCCCATCAGGCCGGTACGGATGCCTTTACGTGCGGAGTAAATCGCCGCCGCCGCGCCCGCCGGGCCGGAGCCGACAATCAGCACGTCGTAAGCGTCGCGCTGGTTCAGCTCTTCCGCCGCGCGTTTTTCCGCGCCGGTATCCACTTTCGCCACGATTTCGGCAAGCGTCATACGGCCAGAACCGAATTCCACGCCGTTCATGAAGACCGCCGGAACGCCCATCACGTTGCGCTCGGTGATTTCATTCTGGAACACCGCGCCATCAATCGCCGTGTGTTTAATGCGCGGGTTCAGCACGGACATCAGGTTCAGCGCCTGCACCACGTCCGGGCAGTTGTGGCAGGAGAGCGAATAGTAGGTTTCAAACTCGAAATCGCCGTCCAGGTCACGGATCTGCTCAAGCAGCGCCTGCGCTTCTTTTGACGGATGACCGCCGGTCCACAGCAGCGCCAGCACCAGCGAGGTAAATTCGTGGCCCAGCGGCGAGCCCGCAAAGCGCGGCCCCTGGTCAGAGCCGGGGTTCGTAATCAAAAATGAAGGTTTGCGCGCTGCGAGCGTGTTGTCTTCCCTGAAGGAGACTTTGTCAGACAGCTCGGCGATTTCCAGCAGCAGTTCTTTGATCTCTGCCGATTTCGCGCTGTCATCCAGTGTGGCCACTAACTCAACAGGCTTTGTCAGACGCTCAAGATACGCCTTGAGCTGGGTTTTCATGTTTGTGTCGAGCATAATTTTCTCCTGAGCTTACGCTTCCTCATTTAAGCCGCCTCAGTGCAGCGCCGCCGCGATGCAACTTAAATGAGAGCGCGTAAAAGCGTTTTCAAAAAAACGGGTGCAAGACTGCACCCGTGATAATGCCTTTTTCCGAGTATTTCGCGTTACAGGAAGGCGGCAAGCTTAGGCATCCCCGGGAGCTTACATCAGTAAGTGACCGGGGTGAGTAAGCGCAGCCAACGCACCTGTGGCGTGAAAGACGACAGAAAAATTAGATTTTGCCAACCAGGTCCAGAGACGGAGCCAGAGTCGCTTCGCCTTCTTTCCATTTAGCCGGGCACACTTCGCCTGGGTGAGAGGCTACATACTGAGCCGCTTTGATTTTACGCAGCAGGTCAGATGCGTCACGGCCGATGCCTTCAGCAGTGATTTCGATAGCCTGGATAACACCCTGCGGGTCAACGATGAACGTACCGCGGTCAGCCAGACCTTCGTCTTCACGCATGATTTCGAAGTTACGGGTCAGGGCGCCAGTCGGGTCGCCGATCATCGCGTATTTGATTTTCGCGATGGTGTCGGAGCTGCTGTGCCACGCTTTGTGGGTGAAGTGGGTATCGGTAGAAACGGAGTAAACGTCTACGCCCAGTTTCTGCAGTTCTTCGTAGTGGTCAGCCACGTCGCCCAGTTCGGTCGGGCATACGAAGGTAAAGTCAGCAGGATAGAAGAAGAATACGCTCCAGCGGCCTTCCGTGTTTTTCTCGGTAACTTCGATGAACTCACCGTTTTTGAACGCCATGTTTTTGAAAGGTTTGATTTTGGTATTAATCAAGGACATCTATACTTCCTCCGTGTTTTCGATGGGATGTAAGGTATCGAATTTTCGTAACCCAGGCCAATGCGTTTGCGTTATCAAATCAATAAGCAATAGCTAACAACCGATCCGGGCCAACCTTAGTGAACGTTTCTCGCCGTCTCGCGAAAAAATAAAAAAGCCACCTCAACGGGCGGCCTGAGCGCTGAGATACCCGCAGGCCACAGCAGAGCCAGCGTGCTGGCGAAAGCGTTGCGCGCGGTGTTTTGCGACGCAGACGTACCTTCGATTAGAACACTCCCCTGCCTAAAGGGCAACGCACGTGAAGATTATTCGTACCTATGGCTGTGATAGGGAGCGCTTTGCAAAATTCATCGCCTCTCTGATGTGTGAGGCTGCGCCATTTTTTCGGATTATGCCCCGTCTCGCCTGCGCAAAAACATATTCCTTATCTATCATTTACTGAGAACAGATAAACCATAAAAATCCCCTTTTCGTCTCGTTGCGAGGCTGTCATGGCAAATTTGCAGGATTTGAAAAAGTTTGACCTCAATCTTCTGGTGATTTTCGAGTGCATTTATTTGTATCGCAGCGTCAGCAAGGCGGCGGAAGCCCTGTTCCTGACGCCGTCAGCGATAAGCCAGTCGTTACAGCGGCTGCGCAACCAGCTCAATGACCCACTCTTCGTGCGCTCCGGCAAAGGCATTACACCGACGACCGTGGGCACTAATCTGCATCACTATCTGGAAGACAACCTGAACCAGCTTGAGCAGACCATTAACATCATGCAGGGCGCGCCGCTGCGCAAAAACTTCGTGCTCTACTGCCCGCCCGCTCTCGCCGCCGATCATCTGCCGGCGTTAGTCAGCGCGTTTCGCGAGCATTACGATTTTGAACTGGAGCATTACGACACCACGCTTGCCAGCGAAACCGTGGAAGATCTGCTGGCCTATCGCAAGGCGGATCTGATTATCGGTATGGCACCGGTTGCCAGCCACTCGCTGATTTGCAAACACTGCTTTAGCGAAGAGACCGTGTTGGTATGCAGTGAAAACCATCCGCGGCTTGGCGAGCACGCCGATGACGCCGCGCTCGCCCAGGAGAAATTCACGCTGTTTAACGGCACTGCGGAAGGCCAGAAACAGTTTCACGTGAAGTCGGCGGAGCTTTTCGGCGAGCGGCAGATAGCCTTTACCAGTAACTCGATCTCCTCGATCATGGCGGTGATTGGCAGCACCGATTTTGTTGGCATTCTGCCTGCCCCCGTGCTGCGCCGTTATCGTCAGCTCTTTGGACTACGCCCCGTCAAGCTGAACTTCAGCCTGCCGCAGTATGATTACTACCTTATTTATAACCGCTCATCGTTAACGAATGCGTCGTTCGTAAGCTTTGTGTCGCTCATCGAACAGCACTTCCTGCGCGATGTGCCACAGGCGCAGAGCCGCAGCACGGCTTCACCCGATCAGCCCACCTTATAACCGCGCCAGACGCTCCGCGGCGGCGAGCAGCGTCGCCTCCTGTTTGGCGAAGCATAAGCGAATCAGCTTGTGCGGAAACGGCGCGTCGCAAAATACCGACAACGGAATAGCCGCGACGCCCGCTTCCGTGGTCAGCCATTCGCAGAAACTCACGTCATCAAGCGTTGAGATAGCGCTGTAATCCGCCAGCAAAAAATAGGTGCCTTCGCAAGGCAGGATTTTAAAGCGGCTGTCACCGAGCGCCTGGATAAAGCGATCGCGGCGCGCGCGGTAAAAATCCGGCAAATCGAGATAGTGCGCAGGCTCGGCGCGCAGCATATCCGCCAGCGCCAGCTGTGCAGGCGTGTTGACGGAGAATGTCAGATACTGATGCACTTTGCGAAGCTCGGCGCTGAGCGCGGCGGGCGCCACGCAGTAGCCCACTTTCCAGCCGGTCATGTGATAGGTCTTGCCGAATGACGACACCGCAATCGCCCGCTCGCGCAGCTGCGGATGCGCCAGCACACTGGCGTGGCCTTCTTTGGCAAAGCAGATGTGCTCATAAACTTCATCACTCAGCACATAGATTTCACGCTCTGCGATAGCCGCCCACAGCGCGGCGAAATCCGCGTTGCGCCAGACGGTGGCGGACGGGTTATGCGGCGTGTTGAGGATAACCAGCCGGGTGCGCTCAGAGAGCAGCGCGGCGAATTGCGCCCAGTCCACGCGAAAATGCGGCGGCGTCAGCGCGATGCGCTTGAGCACACCACCCGAAAGCGCCACCGCGGGCGCGTAACTGTCGTAGCTCGGGTCGAAGCAGATCACTTCATCGCCGGGGCGCACCAGCGCGGTAATCGCCGCGTAGAGCGCCTCGGTGGCCCCCGCCGTGACGGTAATATCGCTGTTGGCATCCGGACGGTGGCCGTAGAGCGCCTCGGTTTTATCGGCGATCGCCTCACGCAGCGCCTGCACACCGGTCATGGGCGCATACTGGTTCGCGCCCGCCGCCACGTGGTGCGCCAGTCGCTCCTGTAAATAGCGCGGGCCGTCGAAATCCGGAAACCCTTGCGACAGGTTAATCGCCTGATGCTGCTGCGCCAGCGCGCTCATGCGGGTAAAAATGGTCGTGCCCAGCGCGGGCAATTTGCTTTCTGGCGTCAACGGGGTTTGGCTCATAACGGCTGATCCTTTCGCGCGGTGTCGTGTTGTTTTGATGTTATCTGTCTGTTGCCGACACTATAACACGATGCTACTCTCTGGCAATCAAGACGCTTAGACGTCTAAACGCTAACGATATGCCTGCGGGGATGCGATGAGTAAAGAGAGCCAACTGGAAGCGCTGGTGGCCGCCTGTCACTGGATTGGCGCGAAGGGCTGGGCACCTGCCACCGGCGGCAATATGTCGCTGCGCGAAGACGCGCGCTGGTGCTGGCTGAGCGAATCCGGCAAAGATAAAGGCAGCCTGACGACAGACGATTTTCTGCAGGTAGACATTGCCACTAACCTCGCGCCGTCCGGCCGTAAGCCCTCCGCCGAAACCGGCCTGCATACTCTGATTTATCGCCTGTTCCCGGAGGCGAACTGCGTGTTGCACGTGCATACCGTTAACGCGACGGTGCTGTCACGCGTGGAGAAAAGCGACGCGCTGCATTTGTCCGGCTACGAGATGCAGAAATCGCTGGCAGGACAAATAACGCATCTTGATGATGTGCCTGTTGCCATTTTCGATAACGATCAGGATATTGATGCTCTGGCGGAGCGCATTGCGCGTCACCACCGCCAGTTCCCGCTGCGCTACGGATTTCTGCTGCGCGGCCACGGGCTGACCTGCTGGGGGAGCGATGTCGCCGTCGCGCGTCGCCATCTGGAGGGGCTCGAATTTCTGTTTGAATGTGAAATGCAGCGACGCCTGCTGGAGAGAGCATGATCCGCGCCATAGTTACCGATATTGAAGGCACCACGACCGATATCCGCTTCGTTCATAACGTCCTTTTCCCCTATGCGCGCGAGCGTCTGGAGCGCTTTATCCGCTCGGGCGAACAGCGCGAGCCAGTAAATCTGCTGCTTAACGAGCTGCGCGGTGAGATCCACGCGCCCGCCGCGTCGGTGGATCAGCTGATTGAAACGCTCTTCAAATTTATGGATGAAGACCGCAAATCCCCCGCGCTGAAATCGATTCAGGGCTATATCTGGCGCGAAGGCTACGTGAACGGCGATTTCACCGGCCATCTCTACCCCGATGTCGTGCCCGCCCTGCGCCGCTGGAGCGCTCAGGATATCGATATTTACATCTACTCCTCAGGCTCCGTACCGGCGCAGAAGCTGCTCTTTAGCCACAGCGATGAGGGCGACGTCACGGAGCTTCTGAGCGGCTTTTTCGATACGCACGTCGGTGCCAAACGTCAGGTATCGTCGTACCGCAATATCTCCATGAAAACCGGCGTGCCGGTGCATCAGATGCTGTTTCTCTCGGATATCCGCGAGGAGCTGGACGCCGCGCGCGAAGCGGGCTGGAAAACTGTCCAGCTCATCCGCGGCGAGCCCGATACGCAAAGCACCCACCGCCAGGTGTCCAGTTTTGATGACATTCACCCGGAGCAGATCCCCACATGAGCGCATTGACGATTTTTGCCGATAACGGTGCCAGCGAACCGCTGTGGCAGAGCACCGATGCCGACGCTATCCGCGAACAGCTTAACGCGCAGGGCGTGCGTTTCGAACGCTGGCAGGCCGACCGCGAGCTCGGTGATAACCCAACGCCGGAGACGGTGCTGACCGCCTATCAGCACGCGATTGACCTGCTGGTGGCGGAAAAAGGCTACCAGAGCTGGGATGTCATCAGCATGCGCGCCGATAACCCGCAGAAAGAGGCGCTACGCGACAAATTTCTCAATGAGCATACCCACGGCGAAGATGAAGTGCGGTTTTTCGTGGAAGGCGCCGGGCTGTTCTGTCTGCACATCGGCGACAAGGTGTATCAGGTGTTGTGCGAGAAGAACGATCTGATCTCGGTGCCCGCCGGCACACCGCACTGGTTTGATATGGGCTCTGAGCCGCATTTCACGGCGATCCGCATTTTCGATAACCCGGAAGGCTGGATTGCGAATTTCACTGGCAGCCCGATAGCCGAAGCGTACCCGCGTCTGGCGTAGCGCATATATGGCGGGTGCGCGTGTGAGGTAACGTGGCGGGTGCACGTGTGAAGTAACGTGGCGGGTGCGCTGCGCTTACCCGCCCTACATCCCTTCAGGCACCCGTCTTGGCCGTTTGTAGGGTGGGTAAGCGAAGCGCACCCACCTTTTTACAACACTCACAACATGTGCGTAGGGTGGGTAAGCGAAGCGCACCCACCGATGTACCCACCCAATTACACAAAACCTACCCGAGAATCTCCCGCAACACCGGGCCAATCACCTCGAATGCCTGCGGGGCGATAATCTCCACATGCGCGCAATCGACACTGTACACATCAAGCGCCCGCGTCCACGGTGCCCACGCCTCGTAAGGGTTAAGGCCCGGCGTTACGGTGCGTTCGGCGACAAACAGCGTCGCGTCACCTTCAAAGCGCGTACTGCGCGCGGTAGAAAGCAGCCGCACCGCGTCGGCGTAATTGCCTTCGATGGTTTCAAAAAGCCTCGTCGACCCCTGCCCCTGCTGCGCGCTCACAAACGCCGCCCGCTCGCGCTCGATCTCCGCCAGCACTTCCGGGTCGAGCTCGCGTCCGCCCTTCTCCTGCCAGTTTTGCGTTTCCGGCGGCCAGGTGTCGAGCAATCCGAGGAACGCCACCTCCTCGCCCGCCGCCTGTAACCGTGCGGCGACGCCGTGTGCAATCGTTCCGCCGAGCGAATAGCCAAACAGCCAGTACGGCCCGTGCGGCTGCTGCTCGCGAAGCGTCGCATAATGGCGGTCGCACAGTTCATCCACCGACGCGCACTGCTGCATCGGCCCGTCCGGGCGCGGCGACTGAATGCCCGTTATCGCCCAGCGCGGTGACAACCAGCGTTGCAGAACGCTGAACTGCCAGGCGAAGCCCGACGCCGGATGGAAGCAGAACAGCGTCGGCCCGTTGCCTTCACGCAGCGGCAAAATAGCGCCAAATCCCGCCTGCGCGTCGCGTTGTTCCGCCACGGCCGCCGCGAGTTTTTCCACCGTCGAGGCCACCATCACCTGCCCGACCGTAACAGTCCGCTCCAGCTCACGCGTGAGCCTTGCCGCCAGGCGCATCGCCAGCAGCGAGTGGCCGCCGAGCGCAAAGAAATCCGCCTGCGCGTCGGTCACTTCCACACCTAAAAGTTCCGAAAAAGCGCGGGCGATTGCCGTCTCGCTGCCCGGCGCTACGGCTCTGCCCGGCTCACGCACCGCAAGCTGCGGCAACGGCAGCGCTTTGCGATCCAGCTTGCCGTTGGCGCTGAGCGGCAGCGCAGGCAACTGGAGCAGCGTCACCGGCACCATATGCGCGGGCAACAGTTCGCTTAAGCGCGCGCGCAGTGCGGCCACATCCAGCGTAGCGCCGGAGGCGGAAACCAGATAACCCACCAGCTGGCGCGCATCGCCGCCCGTTTCGGCATGGCTATTCAGCACGCAGGCGTGCGTCACCGCCTGCGCCACATCCGGCAGGCTCAGCATCACGCGGTCAATCTCGCCAGGCTCAATGCGCTGGCCGCGGATTTTCAGCTGATCGTCACTGCGCCCGAGATATTCCACCGCGCCGTCCGGCAGCCAGCGCGCCACGTCGCCGGTGCGGTACATCCGCTCGCCGGGTACAAACGGATCGGCGATAAAGCGGCTGGCGGTCAGATCCGGGCGGCCAAGATAGCCCTGGGCCAGCTGAACGCCCGTGAGATAGAGATCGCCCGCCATGCCCGGCGGCACCGGGCGCATCCGGCCATCGAGAATGCGCAGGCCGGTATTCCAGACCGGGAAGCCAATCGGCACGCTGGCCCCCGTCACCTGCGAAAGCGCCGCACCGAAAGCCGGATACCCGCTCACGTCCACTGCCGCCTCCGTCGGGCCGTAGAGATTATGCAGCGGCACGGCGGTGAGCCGCTCCCAGTCGCGACACAGTGCCGTCGGCAGCGCCTCGCCGCTACAGAACACCTGGCGCAGCGACGCGCAGGCGTCGATCGCCGCTTCAGAAGTGAGCGCGCCGACAAACGCCGCCAGCATCGACGGCACAAAATGCGTCGTCGTCACCCGCCAGCGCGCAAACAGCGCCTGAAGCGCCTGCGGATCGCGGTGCGCCTGCGGCGGTGCCATCACCAGCCGCGCGCCGACGATAAGCGGCCAGAAAAACTCCCACACCGACACATCAAAACTGCACGGCGTTTTTTGCAGCACCACGTCATCCGCGCCGAGCGGATACTGGCTTTGCATCCACAGCAGCCGGTTGACGATGGCGGTCTGGCCGACCATGACGCCCTTCGGCCGCCCGGTGGAGCCGGAGGTGAAAATCACATAGGCGGTGTGCGACGGGCGCGAGCGCAAAAGCGGCTGCGGATCGCTTGCCGGCAGCGGCGCGTCGTAGCAGAACACAGGCAGGCTCGGGAGATGCGCGAAACGCCCCTGCTCTGAGGCAGCGGTAATCAGCAGCGCCGGGCGAGCGTCCTCCAGCATCATTTGCAGGCGATCGTCCGGGTAGCCCGTATCGAGCGGCAGCCAGGCCGCGCCCGTTTCCACAATGGCCTGCAGCGCCAGCGAGAGAAACACCGAGCGCGGCAGCGCGACGGCCACGATATCACCTGGCTTAACACCGCGACGCACCAGCTCTGACGCAAGCGTAAGCACTTGCTCACGCATTTCACGATAGGTAAAGGCATAGCGCGCATCCGCAAGCGCCGGGGCCTGCGGCGTCGCCTGCGCCTGTTTCGCCAGCAGGCTGCTGAGCGTCTCCTGCGGCAGTGGCACGGCGGTCTGGTTCACACGCGCAATCAGTGCGTAGTCGTTATCATCCAGCAGATCCGCCTGCGCGCACGCAAGCTCAGGTTCAGCGGCAAACTGTGTGAGCAGATGCGGCAGACGGGCAAGATGGCGCTCAATCTGCGCGGCATCATAGCGCTGCTGATTGGCCAGCAGTTCCAGCGTCACGCCGCCCTGCTCGTCAATATAGAGCGCGATTTCGAGATCTTTCACCGGCCCCGAGGCGAGCTGGTGGGTTATCCCCTCCACGCCATCGAAATCGAGCCGGTAATCAAACATTTTCAGGTTCAGCACCGGGCCATAGAGCGGCGTCTGCTGCGCCACTCTGCCCGCGTCGCGCAGCACCTGCTCGGCGTCATAGCGCTGATGACGGCGCAGCGTTTTGAGCGTCTTCGCAAAGGCGGCGGCGAACTGCGCCAGCGTCTGCTCAGGCGCAATGCGCACCGGGCAAGGCAGCACGTTCAGCACCGGGCCGGTGGCGCACAGCGCGGCCGAGCCGATGCGGCGCATAAAGATGAAACCGGCGCTGTAGGCGTCACGCCCGCTCAGGCGGCCAAGCCAGAGCGCCACCAGCGCCAGCGCCATATCCGGCGCGGTCAGCCCGCCGCTGTTTGCCATAAGCGCAGCGAAATGCGCATCATCAAAGCGCAGCGAGCGGCGAATCAGCGAGGTGGTGGAAGATTGCCCGGTAAGCGGCTGGTCAGAGAGCGTCGCCGGCGGCGGCAGGTCGCGCACCTGCTGCGCCCAGAAGGCGGCGTCGCGTGCGCAGGCGTCTGATGCCTGATAGCGCGCGTATTCATTAACCACCTCGTTAAACGGGACAAACGGCGAGGCGTCAGGCTGTTCACCCCGGCGCAGGCTGCCGTAAATATCGGCGATACGGCGGGTAATGGCCGTAAAACTAAAACCATCCACCACCAGATGATGATAACGCTGATACCAGAACCAGCGCGTCTCGCCGACACGCAGCAGCGCATGATGCACCGGCGGTTTGCCACGAGTGACGCGCAGATCCTGCTCCAGATCGGCATGCATCAGGCGCTGAGCGGCGGCCTGCGGGCAGGCTTCGTGGCGCAGATCGATGATTTCAGGCATGGCAAAGGTGAGCGATGCGTCAAACCGCTGCGTGACGATACCGTCGCGCTCCTCAAAACGCATTCGCAGCGTGTCGGCTTCCATCATGCCCGCCACGATGGCGCGCGCCAGCAGCGGCGCGTCAACCGTGCCGTTCAGCTCGACGTAATGCGCCACGCTCCAGGCGTTGGCCTGGCTGGAGAGTTTTTCAGCCATCCAGATACCCGGCTGCGCCGCCACCAGCGGCAGCGCGGCCGTGGCCTGCTCCACAGGGGAAAGAGTTATATCCGTCACGTTAACCTCGGGTCTCGTTGCGGTGGGCGAAATCGGCAGGCTGCAGCGCCTGACCGTGCTCATTAAGCCACGCCTCACACCTCTCCGGAGGCTGTGGCGCGGCCACCACACGCCAGCCCGGCGGCAGCGCGCACGGCTCCGGCCAGAGGCTTATCTGTTTTTCGTGATTTTCGAGCAGCCAGAAACGGCCCTGCGGATTATCGAAGGGATTGCTGAATTCCATACGTCACTCCTGTCCTGAAAAAGGCGTCGGGGCGGGTGTAGCGGCCCAGAGCGCGGCGAGACCGTCGGTCAGGCCGCCGCGCCAGCAAAGCGCGTCGTGGCCGCCCTCCACCTGACGCCAGAAAAGCGGCGGCTGTGTGCGTTGCAGTAAAGAGACCAGGCGCTGATTCGCCTGCAAAATGAGCGGCTCATGAAGGCCCGCTTCAAGATAAATGCGCAACCCGCGCGGATCGAAGCGGCCTGCGGCCAGCTCTTCAACCAGCCAGCCGCCCTCACCGCTCGCCTCGCGCGTTGGCCACCAGAAAGAACCGGACTGGCTCAGTACGCAACCGAAGCGCTGCGGCCAGCGTAGCGCCGCATAGAGCGCGGCGAGCCCGCCGAAGCTCTGCCCGGCAATTACGGTGGTGTCCGGCGCGTCACGCCATCTCGTGTAATGACGCGCCTGCGGCAGTAATTCCTCCCACAGCGCCTCCCAGAACACGGCGTTGCAGGGGAGTTCCCGGCTGCGGTGCGCGGTGTCAATCACATCCACCAGCAGATAAACAGCAGGCGGCAGAACGCCGCGATCGGTGAGCGCCTGGAGCGCGGGCCACACCGGCTGGCTGTTCGCCCAGAACTGGCCATCCAGCAAAATAGCGAGCGGGCGCGTCAGGGGCGCGTCATCACCGCCGGTAGTAAACAGCCACACGCGACGCGCGTTGCCGAGCCGCTCGCTGTGCCAGAGAAATTCCTGCGCGGGCGTGTACGGCACGACTTTTTCTTCCCAGCCTGGCTGCGCGGGCGCGTCTGGCAGATGCAGCGCGCTCATCGGATGGCCGCGGCCACCGCGCCAGTGGTGCGGGTTGAATGGGTCGGGAATGGCCTGCGGCAGCAGTGCGCGCCAGCCTTCGCGCAGCGCGTGGCGCGCCGGAACGTCAGCAAAGGCGTCGGGGGCGAAATCATCGGTGTTTGTGGAAGGGATAAAACAGTAACTGCCGCGCCAGGCGGCGTCTAATTCGGTGCGCCAGTACCAGGCGTCGGTGCCCGGCAGACGCGTAAGCGACTGCGGCGCGGAGGGCTTGTGGTGATCGGTGATACCGGTGAGGTAAATCCACACGCGCTTTGTATCGGACGTGCTTTCATCCCCTGCCGGATCGCGCCACCAGAACGTCACGCAGCAGGTGCCCGACGCCGTGCCGGAAATCTCCGGAATGCCCTGCGCCTGCTTCGCCTGCCACCAGGCATCACTTCCCGCCGCGTGCTCCGCCACTGCCCAACTCCTTGTTAGTGTTGATAAATATCATGGAATGACGTCAATCCTGATAATTTGATGATAATATTATTGATAATTATTTGCATTTGCAATAGCGTATTGGCGCGCTGTGGGAAGCGCGTCTTTCACTCAAAAAACATTAACCCAGCCAGACGTTTGCGCGCTGCCGCTCCGGGACGAGCGGGGTTTGCGTATAGCGGCTCTGGCCTATTCCCTGCTGCGCCCTGCCCCACTGGGGAAGGACTTCCGGGCCGCAGCACAGACAGCAGGATACAAAATGAATAAAAAGCTCCCTCTCTCTCTGGCGATGCTGATTAATCTTGGGATGTATGGCGCTGCGCTGCCCGCCTGGGCGCAGGAGAGCACCGCTCCCGTGGATGGCAACGCAACGGATGGCGATGACACGATAGTCGTCACCGCCGCACAGCAAAATCTTCAGGCACCGGGCGTCTCGACCATTACCGCCGATGAAATCCGCAAAAACCCGCCGGCGCGCGATGTGTCGGAAATCATCCGCACCATGCCTGGCGTCAACCTGACCGGCAACTCCACCAGCGGCCAGCGCGGCAACAACCGCCAGATCGATATCCGCGGGATGGGCCCGGAAAACACGCTGATCCTGATTGATGGCAAACCGGTCAGCAGCCGTAATTCAGTGCGTCAGGGCTGGCGCGGCGAGCGCGACAGCCGCGGCGATACCGCCTGGGTGCCGCCGGAGATGATCGAGCGTATCGAGGTGCTGCGCGGCCCTGCCGCCGCACGCTACGGCAACGGCGCGGCGGGCGGCGTGGTGAATATCATCACCAAACGCAGCAGCAACGACTGGCACGGCAGCTGGAACAGCTACTTCGACGTGCCGGAACACAAAGCCGAAGGCGCCACCAAACGCACCAACTTCAGCCTCACCGGGCCGCTTGGCGACAGCGTCAGTTTCCGCCTGTACGGGAACCTGGCGAAAACCCAGGCCGACGCGCAGGACATCAACGCCGGGCATGAATCACTGCGCACCGGCAGCTACGCCGATACCCTGCCCGCCGGGCGCGAAGGGGTGGTGAATAAAGATATTAACGGCCAGGTACGCTGGGAATTCGCGCCGATGCAGGCGCTGGAGTTTGAAGCGGGCTACAGCCGCCAGGGCAACCTCTACGCGGGCGACACCCAGAACACCAACAACGACAACAGCACCAACGGACTGGTGAAAAAATACTATGGCAAGGAGACCAACCGTCTCTATCGCCAGAACTACGCGGTCACCTGGACCGGCGGGTGGGATAACGGCGTAACCACCAACACTTACGCCCAGTATGAACACACGCGCAACTCGCGTCTTGGCGAAGGGCTGACGGGCGGCCTGGAGGGGCTGTTCAACAGCGAGAAATTCTCCGATATCAACCTGAGCGACGTGCTTCTGCACAGCGAAGTGAGCATTCCCTTCGACTGGCTGGTGAACCAGAACCTGACGCTCGGCACCGAATGGAATCAGCAACGTATGAAGGATGGCACCTCCACCGCGCAGGCGCTGACCGGCTCCACCAGCGGCGGCGCTATCCCTGGCGTCGATTCCACTAACCGTAGCCCGTATGCCAAAGCGGAGATCTTCTCGCTGTTCGCGGAAGACAACATGCAGCTCACCGACAGCACCACGCTGACCCCGTCGCTGCGCTTCGATCACCATACCATCGTTGGCAACAACTGGAGCCCGGCGCTGAACCTGACGCAGGCGCTGACCGACGCGGTCACGCTGAAAATGGGCATCGCGCGCGCCTACAAAGCGCCGAGCCTCTATCAGACCAACGAAAATTATATTCTCTACAGCCGTGGCCAGGGCTGCTACGCCAGCGCCACTAATACCGGCTGCTACCTGATGGGTAATGAAGACCTGAAGGCGGAGACCAGCGTCAACAAAGAGATTGGCCTTGAGTATAAGCAGGATGGCTATCAGGCGGGCCTGACCTGGTTCCGTAACGATTACCACGACAAGATCGAAGCCGGTTATACCCGCGTCACTGCCATCAGCAATAAAACGGATCTCTACCAGTGGGAGAACGTGCCGAAAGCTGTGGTGGAAGGGCTTGAGGGCACGCTAAACCTGCCGGTGACCGATACCGTTCAGTGGAGCAATAACCTGACCTGGATGTTGCAGAGTAAGAACAAAACCACCGGCGATCGGTTGTCGATCATCCCGGAATTTACGCTGAACTCAACGCTGAGCTGGCAGGTGCGAGACGATCTGTCGCTGCAAAGCACGCTCACCTGGTATGGCCGTCAGAAGCCGAAGATGTACAACTATAAGGGCGAGCGCGTGACCGACAGCGGCACCAATGAAGTCAGCCCTTACAGCATCGTCGGCCTCAGCGGCACCTGGGATGTGACCAAAAACGTCAGCCTGACGGCGGGCGTTGATAATGTCTTCGACAAGCGTCACTGGCGCGCGGGCAACGCCCAGACCACCGGTAACGCCAAAACCAACGCCTGGATGTATGGCGCGGGGGCGGAAACCTATAACGAATCGGGCCGGACCTGGTTCATGGGCATCAACACTCATTTCTGATAATGACAACGGCGGGCAGCGATGCCCGCCTTTTTCCGATGCAAACCACTCTCACTTCACTGACCTTTGCCGGGCAACTGCTCTGGCGCGTTGATTTCTCACCCGACACTTTCACACCTGCCGATCTGCTGTGGCTGCCGCACCACGCCATGCTGGCGAATGCCGTTGCGCGGCGTCAGGCCGAGCATCTGGCGGGCCGTATCGCCGCCGTCGCCGCACTGAAGGCGGCGGGCGCGCCATTCTCCCCGCCCGGCATCGGCGCGCACCGCGAGCCGCGCTGGCCTGCGGGTTTCACCGGCAGCATTACGCACACCGGCCACCGCGCCTGGGCGGCGGTTATCGCCACGCCGGGCGGCATCGGGATCGACGTTGAAAACCTTATGGACGCGCAGACGGCGCGCGAGCTGGCGCCCGGTATTATCGACACACAAGAGCGCGCGCTGCTGACCCGCACGCCGCTGCCCTTCGCCAGCGCCCTGACGCTCGCGTTTTCCGCCAAAGAGAGCCTCTTTAAAGCGCTGTTTCCGCAGGTGGGCGACTGGTTCGGTTTCGAATGCGCGAAAGTCGTCGCGCTGGGCGATCAATACTTAACGCTGCGCCTCGCCTGCCCGCTCGGGCCGTTCGCACAAACGCAGTGCTTTACACTGCACTGGCGTCAGGAGGCGCAGCAGATCCTCACGCTGGTGAACGCGCCCGGAAGTGGCTGAGCGGCTGTTTCTGTATACCGTCGGCGGTGAAATTCTCCGGCGACAGCCAGGCGCGCAGCGCGGCATCGGCCTGTGGCCATTCGCTATCAAGCAGTGAAAACCATTCGGAATCGCGGTTGCGCCCTTTACGCACCATCATCTGACGCAGTCGCCCTTCATACGTGAAGCCAAGCCGTTCAGCGGCGCGGCGCGAAGCGGTGTTCATCGAATCGCATTTCCACTCCACGCGGCGGAAACCGTGCTCAAAGGCGTCGCGCATCAACAGCCACAGCGCCTCGGTGCCGGTGACGCGGTTTTTCATGCGCGGCGACCAGGTTACGTGGCCTATTTCCAGCACGCCGTTAGCCTTATCAATGCGCATAAAACAGACCAGCCCGACCGCCTCGCCGCGCGCGTTATCCATCACCGCGAAAGGCACCAGCGACGGATCCATCACTTTTTGCGCCACCCATTCATGGCACTGCGCGAGCGTATCGGGGCGATCGCTTGCAAGCCATGTCCAGTCGCGATCGTCCGGCGCGTCCTGATAGGCCGCCAGCAGCGCGGCGGCGTGCGCGTCGGCATTCAGCGGTTCCAGCGTGCAGTAGCGCCCTGCAAGCGTTGTGCGCTCAGGCATCCGTGCGCCTTTCCAGCCCGGCACTGGCGCGCCGACCTGCTGATCGTAATGGTTGAAATAAGCCACAAGCACTCCTCCTGATGGTTGTTAATAAAAAGTTATATCAGGAGTGAAACCAGGAAGATAGCGATAACGCAGCGGGAAAACCGCGCACAGGAACTCGGTTTTATCTGAGCGTTTTCACCGCAACTGGATGATTTTGCATGACTATACTTGGAGCAGAACCCTTTACTGATAAGCGAGCTGCCCATGCCCCTTAAACCGTTTGCCCCTTCCGAACCCTACACTCTGGGCGTTGAACTGGAGCTCCAGGTGGTCAGCCCGCCCGGTTTTAACTTAAGCCAGGATTCCTCAACGCTGATTAGCGCGCTGGAGAGCCGCGTCACGGCGGGTGAAGTGAAGCACGATATCACCGAAAGCATGCTGGAAATCGCGACCGGCGTCTGTCGCGATATCAACCAGGTAGCCGCGGAATTCGCTGCCATGCAGCGTGAAATTCTCGCCTGCGCCCAGCAATATCACCTGATGATAAGCGGCGGCGGTACGCATCCGTTTCAGAAATGGCAGCGCCAGGAAGTATGTTCCAGCGAGCGTTACGCCCGCACGCTGGAGCTGTTCGGCTATCTCATCAAGCAGGCCACCGTCTTTGGCCAGCATGTGCATGTGGGCTGTCGCAACGGGGAAGAGGCGATGTATCTGCTGCACGGGCTGTCGCGTTTCGTGCCGCATTTTGTCGCGCTGTCGGCGTCTTCGCCGTATATGCAGGGCGCAGATACCGGCTTTGCCTCCTCAAGACTCAATATTTTCTCGGCCTTCCCGGATAACGGCCCGGCCCCGTTTGCCGCCGACTGGACGCAGTTCGAGAAGATGTACGCGCGTCTCGAAGGCACGAAAGTGGTGGAGTCGATTAAAGATTTGCACTGGGATATTCGCCCAAGCCCCGGCTTTGGCACCGTGGAAGTGCGCGTAATGGATACGCCATTAACGCTGGAACGCGCCATTAATATCGCCGGATTTATTCAGGCGATTTCCCACTGGCTGCTGGATGAGCGCCCTTATAAACATAAGGCTGAGGATTACCTGATTTACCGGTTTAACCGTTTCCAGGCCTGCCGCTATGGGCTGGAAGGTACGCTGACGGATGTTAGCACTGGCGAGCAACGCACCATCGGGGAGGATATTTTGCGCCTGCTCGACAAGCTTGAGCGCTATGCCCGCCCGCTGAACGCCAGCAGCGCGCTGGAGGCGATCCACCGCTATGTTAAGAATAACGACAGCGACGTACACCGCATTCGTGAATTTACCGCCGATGGCGGCTCGCTCTCTGAACTGGTGCGCCTGAATGGAGAAATCTGGGCCGCCTGAAAACCGCGTTACGCCTGACCGGCTCCTGACTGATTAAGGGAATTTACCTTAAACAAGGAACCCCCTGCCTGTAAAAGCCAGCCATTTATCGCTGGCTTTTATCTTTTCTGAAAACAATAACTCGCCTTTTTTTATTCTGGATCATCAGAATAACTCTTTTGAGTTATTTTTTGGCCTCAAACGCAGCGGCAGCGATTAAAGCATCTAATTTGTCTTACCGATAGGAAATATAACGATTTCTATCGCAACACAGGAATGACGCTAATGTCATGGATATATCGCCTCTCTATGAAAACCAAATTAGCCATCGCGCTTTTACCGTTATTAATTGCGCTGCTCTGGCTGGCGGGTGCCGGGATGCTGTCGCGCATCGATACCGAACGGCAGATGCGCAACGTCGAAGAAGTGACGCGCCTTGCGAAAAGCGCCGGTGATGTGGTGCATGAGCTGCAAAAAGAACGCGGCCTGAGCGCCGGTTATCTGGGCAGCCGCGGCGCGCAGTTCAGCCGTGAGCTCACCGCACAGCGCGCCCGGACGGACAGCGCGCTGGCGGCCTTTAACGCCGCCATGAAAAACACCGATGAAGAGAGCCTGAAAGGCAGCGTGGGCGAAGCCATCCGCGCCTTCCGCCAGCGGGTGTCGATGCTCGATGACACGCGCCAGCAGATAACCGCCCTTTCCGTTCCCGCGCCGCAGGGTGTTGCGTTTTATACCGACACCATCAGCACCGTGCTGGAGCTGGTGGGCCGCAGTACGCGCTTAAGCCACGCCGGAGTGATTGTGAATCAGATGGTGGTTTACTACAGCCTGCTCAGTATGAAAGAACAGGCGGGCGTTGAGCGCGCGCTCCTTTCCGGCATTTTCTTCGCCGATCGTTTTGCAGATGACCAGCTGGCGCGCCTGAGCGAAGTGGTGGGCAAACAGCAGGCGTGGCTCGCCGCCTCGCGCCAGCTTTCCGACGCTGAGGGCGTGAAGCGGATTGACGCCGCACTCGCGCTGCCGTCAACGACCCGCGCGCTGGCGCTGCGTCAGATAGCGTTCGGGAAAGCCGCGAGCGGCGGGTTTGGCGTGTCACCGGCGAGCTGGTTTACCGCACAGACGCAGCGTATCGATACCCTGCGCACACTGGAGAACGCCGCTTCCGCGCAGCTTCTCGCCACAGCAGGCCAGCTTGCAAGCGACGCCCGCGCAGGCTGGCAGCGCTTTCTCGCCATCACTCTGCTGGCGCTTATCGTGGCGGTGAGTTTCGCCGTCGTGGTGGCGCGCAGCATCCATCGTCAGCTGCATGCGACGCTCACCGCCATTGACGGCATGGAGGGCGATCTCACGCGCCGTCTGGACGTGCCGGGCAGCGATGAACTCTCCGCCCTGAACCGCGCCTACAACCGCGCCATTGAAGATATTCAGCGGATCGTCGCTGAAATAAAAACCGGTGCGGTCGTGTTGCGTCACGCCAGCGCCGGTATCGCCGCGGGCAATCAGGATCTGGCGCAGCGCACGGATGAACAGGCGGCATCGCTGGTGGAAACCGCCGCCAGCATGGAGCAGATAACGACGGTTATTACCCAGACGGCCGATAACGCCCATGAGGCGGAGCGCCTGACGCGACTGATGGAAGAAGAGATGCAGAGCGCGAGCGCGGTGGCGCACGCTGCCCGCCAGAGCATGGCGGATATTCAGGCCTCCAGCGAGCAGATCTCGCGGATTGTCGGCTCGATTGACGACATTTCCTTCCAGACTAACCTGCTCGCGCTCAATGCCGCGGTGGAGGCGGCGCGTGCCGGAGAACTGGGGCGCGGCTTTGCGGTAGTGGCTTCCGAAGTGCGCACGCTGTCGCAGCGCTGCGCCCGCGAGGCTGGGCTTATCCGCGAGCTGGTGGCGAACAACATGGCGAAAATCGGCGAAGGCGTGGAACATGTCGATGCTTCCGGCAAGGCGCTGGATGGCGCAGTCGCCAATACCGCCCGGATGCGGACGTTTATCAGCGATATCGCCCGCGCGGCGGCGGAACAGTCGCTTGGCGTATCTCAGGTGCACGAGGCGCTAAACCAGCTGGAACAGGTGACGCAGCAGAACGCCGCGCTGGTTTCCGAGGCCGCGACGGCCAGCCAGACGCTGGATAATCAGTCTGAAACCATGTCGCAGCTGGTTAACCGGTTCGTGGTGGCGTAAAAACCATAACGTCGCCGCAGGAGTACGGCTACAAAATATAGTGGTTTTTCAGGGAATATTGACCCATCGCTTGATTAAGGTTGGGTTATTTCCTACTATCCCCAGCCACCTGAATACAGGTTTTAAGCCGCACTCACTCCGCGGCTTTTTTATTATTTGCATTGCAGTCATCGTTGACGGGATATCGCGCCATTAAGGCACTGTAATTATAACGTCCCGCAACTAATGACATTCTGACGAAATACAGCCTCTGACCTGCTCCGGGAGAGCAAAACATGGAATATAGTTTCGGTGCGAAATTTTTTATCCTTTCGCAAATCAGCGTGTTTGTTATTTCCGTTTGCGCATTAATTAATGGCGCGCTGTAAATAACAGCATTGACCGTAACGGATTATTACCCTCGCCAGATGGATTTGGCACCTTTATTCTCCACCGTTGTTATACGGTAATGAAAAAGAGGCGCGACGCCTCTTTTTTCTATAACGCCGTCAGCGTCGTTTTTTCCGTTTCGGTATCATAACTGCCGCTGACCGCAAACCCGACGGGTTCTGGTTGCCAGTAAAGCAACGCCGCTATTTCAAACCACAGCGTTGTACCCGGCGCGGACTGCCGCTTCGGACTTACCACCAGCGACGACGGGATAATACGCGGCTCAAAGCGCAATAATGCGTTGCGGATAGCCTGCTCCACCATCGTCCAGCTTTGCGGCGTCGCATATTTCCCGGAGAGCGGCGCGAGGCCGTGATTAATCACCGAATTAACCACCGCCGGGTGTCGCACCGGGTCGATGAGCGCTTCAATATTGGTGTTGTTGAGCAACACATCAATATCGCGCAGCACTAACTGCCGGTAGCGACGCGCATTAATAAAACTCGCGTCATGCGCCTCGTGGCGGGCTTTTGGCTCCTCATCCAGCAGCCGGTCAAGTAGCGTCGGCGCGAACTGTTTTTTTCTCTCCATCGCCCAGCCTTAATAAAACCGAAGCTCACGCAGATCCGGCAGCGCATAGTCCGCGTTATCGGTAATCAGCATCTTTCTGCCAAGCCCGATACAGAGCGACTCGCTGACCGGCTGCCAGTCGGTCAGGCTGCCGAGAAGGGTTTCCTGCGTCGCTTGCGGCGTCAGCGGGTAGCGAGCCGGGATATAGCCCTGAAACTGCCCGTCAGCGAGGGTCACTTGCGCAGGCAGCCAGAGCAGATCCAGCAGGTCAACGGGACGGTGGATCTTCAGCGCACGCAGCGCGGAAAACGGCACCCAGCGGTACCCTCCCGCACAGATAAATTCGCACACGGGCCCGAGCCGCCCGTCGCTGTCGGCTATCCAGCTAAACGGGGCTATCTCCTCGCCTTCGCCCGCCGTAAGCGGTGCCAGGTCGAATGCCTGCTGACGAAGGCGTTCGGCATCCTCGTCTTCACCAGCAGCGAACTGCCGGTTCGCCTCATGAAGCAGCGCGACCCATTCCGGCAGCGGCTCCGTAAGCCCCGCCGGCGTAATGTCACCGGCCAGCACGCGGGCGCGTAATATTTCGCTCATAACGAGATTTTTATAAAGCTCCACCCGCTTTGTATATTCCGCATCGAGCGCTTTCAGTATCTCCAGGTGCGTCAGAGCGTTATGCCAGTCGCCTTCGAGACAATAAAATTTAAACAGCAATTCGCGCGCCGCGCTGTTATCAGGCTGCGCTTTTAAGCGGCTCGTCGTTGCGTTGAAATGGGCGTCAAACGCCGCGCGATTAAGTAAGTCCTTAAACGTGATTTCTGTCGTCATGGTCATCCCTGTGAGTCTCAGAGCAAACTATCCAGATCGGGTTGATGGAATTCCCGCACCGTCAGAGCGGGAAGCCGTGTGGGCGCTTTTATGTGCTGCGCATCCGGCGATAGCATTTTCAGGATGTCATACCGCGGCGCGCTAAACAGTTCGGGGTCCGCCTCAAGGCCCGATAACGTCTCCAGCGCCTGTGCTATCAGCGCCGACGATCCCAGAATGCATTCGGTGAGCGTTTTCTCTTTCATCTGTTCGCGAAGCTGCGCAATGTCTGACGCGGCCTCTTTCAGTCGCAGTCGCGAAGGGGCAGGCGAAGACGTGGCATCACGCCGCTGCGCGCCCCAGGCCAGAAAGCGTTTATATTCGTTTTCCAGTCTTTTCAGGATGTCGTCGTCAGCGCGTGTCTCCTGCGGGCCTTGCCAGTCGACATAGCGCACGCTGCGGGAGAGAAGCGCGTCGACCTCGCGCACCGCCCATTCATCGGCGTTTTCCGGCAATCCTGCGGCATCCGTTTCCTGCGCCATCGCCACCTGCAGCGCATATCGCCCGGCCTGCACCGTCAGGCCGTAGCGCAGAGGGTAAGGCTGCCCGGGCGCAAGGCGTTCATGACCGGCGAAACAGACATAATCCGTTGCCGCGAGCGTCATGTAAGGCTGCGTTCCGCGCAGTGAAAAGCACAGCACGTTAGTTCTCTCTCTGGCCCCGGCAGGGATAAACTCGCCGCTGTCGATATCAAGCCAGGCCGCGTCATGCTGCTCATTCAGGGTGATTGCCCCGCCATTGGCGGGCCAGATGAAACGTATCTGCATAATGGTTAGCCGATGAAGACATCGCCGGAGCCGCTGGCGATAGCCGCGCCACAGCCCGTGGCGTCGCCTGTCCTGGCGGCGGGATTATTGTTGATAAAGACCGATCCTGAGCCTGATGAAACGGCTGACGCGCCGTGAATGGAACAGCTCGCGCTGCTGGCTCCCTGCATGGCCGCTGGCGCGCCATTGATGGACACATTCCCGGAACCGTTGGAAATGGCACCGCCGTGGCTGATGGCATCGCCTGCCCGTGCTGCATTTTGCATATTTCCTCCTTTATGGAATTAACGCTGGCGGTCGCTCCGCCAGCGTGGATAGCGCTTACCAGAATTTGGGCGGCGCCGTCTGCGTCTCCGTTGGCGTTTCGGTCGGCGTTTCCGTCGGTGTATCGGTTGGCGTATCGGTCGGCGTATCCGTCGGCGTATCGGTCGGCGTATCGGTCGGCGTATCCGTTGGCGTATCCGTTGGCGTATCCGTTGGCGTATCCGTTGGCGTATCCGTCGGCGTATCGGTTGGCGTATCCGTCGGCGTATCGGTCGGCGTATCCGTTGGCGTATCGGTCGGCGTATCCGTTGGCGTATCCGTCGGCGTATCCGTTGGCGTATCGGTTGGTGTATCCGTTGGCGTATCGGTTGACTGCCATGTCGTCGAGCTTGAACTTGGCTTTAACCGCTTCGCGCTTGGTCGCTTTTTCCTGGTCGGCGTTAGCGGTCAGGCCGGATTCGATAGAGCTCAGCTTGTCGGCAAAGGGCTTAAACCATGCCGGTGCTTCTTCGCTATTGGTGGCTTTGTCTTTGGCGGCCTTTTCTTCGGCCTCTTTCTTCTCGCGAGCAGCCTTTTCTTCCGGCGTCTCACCTTTAGAAGCTGCTTTCTCAACAGCCATCTGGTTGAACGCATCCAGCAGCTCAGCTTCTGATTTGCCTTCTGTCGGCTTACCAGCGGCTTTCAGCGCATTGATAATCATGTCTTTCATCGGATCTCTTTCTCCGTTGGTTTTAATTTCGTACTCAGGTGGTTTGCGCACGACTTCTACAGGTTCGCCGACGAATTGAGCCTTGCCGTCATCGTCGATGAGGTACTTCTGTTTGAAATATTTATCTGCATCCCGATAAACGAAGGAGTCCGGCCATACGCTTTCCGGCCATACCCAATCATCGTTGTCACGACCCTCACGGAGCTTGTCGCTAATAGCCCGCTGGATATCGTCGAATGAGAAATTTGATGCGTTGGTAAAGAAGAATTTGGTCTTGTTAAGCAGTCCTTCCCTGGTGCAGTTCGATGCCTGCGCGAGGTCTGCGTTTTCTACGCTTACTTCCTGTTGGGAGTTGTCTGCGTTAACGAAGATGCCGACACCTTCTTCAGGGGTTGCGGCTCCAGGCTCATCGAGAAGAATGGCTACGTGGTCGAACTGCATATTGCGAGCGACCCATGAGTAGCTCTTACCCTTCGATTTGCCGCTGTTCTGCTCGCGGCGCAGCAGGAGCCCGGTAGATACGTGAATCGGCTCAGCGTTTGAGTTGGCCTGAAGCTCATCAAGACGCTCGATGAGGCGCTTACCCTTCTCGCTGGACTGAGCGATACGCTTGTTGACCTTCATGTCCATGACGACACGGTCGCCGTCTTTGCGGACGTTTTCAGCCCATGCGCCGACGTGGAACTGATTAACCGCTCGCGGGTTAGTGGCGCTGACGTGCTCGTTGCCAATCTTCGGATGCCCGAAAGGCATCGGGTTGCCTTCGAGCGTTTTAAAGCTCTTGTTAATCTCCTCAGCCGGATACAACCCGCCATTCATGACAACGTCATCCACGACAGGCACGACGCCACGAATGACGATATGCTCGTCACCGTCGATGGTTTCAGTTGAGATGTTTGAAGAGTTGATGGCGAGGCTTTTTACATGAATACTGTTGAGTCTCATGTTTTACCTTTCTGGGATATAAAAATGAAAAAAGTGATATTTGCTGCTCTGCTCTCCGTTAGCAGCGTATGTAATGCCGGTTTTTTGACGGGGAATGATCTCTATACGAAATATCAGGCGTATACCCGTACCGATAACGGATCCGCCTCAAGCGCCGATTATGAATTAGCTAATGAATATTTGGGTTATGTCGCTGGCGTATGGGACACAATGAGAGACACTTCTATATGCCCTAAGGGAACCGTAACAAGAGGTCAAATATCAGATATTGTTGGTCAGGGGCTGAAGAATAATCCTCAGGATCGGGCAGACCCTGGAGCTAGATTGGTGCTTGGTTATTTAATGAAAGCTTTCCCCTGTTCATAGGGCTCATGGTATCCCACTCCATTTTTGGCGCTCTTTAGATAACTTTTCGGCCAGACCTTCGTTAAATAGGGCTCCGTCATCATTAAGTAACACGGGGATCTGGCTGCAATAGCAGTTGTACCGGTTTCCATTCTGAGCATAGAAAGCCTCCACTTCTTCCGTTGTGAAGGTCTTCCCGTGTCGAGCAGCGTGCCAAGGGCGTGTCGTCGACTTCAGGGCTGATATCCACAGCAGCGCAGCGTTAAGCCCCAGCCTTTCTTTCGACCATTCTGCTTCTGACCACTGAGCCTGCCGTAAAGCGCCAACCTGCTCCGTCTGAGCTATCGTTTTGGCCCGACTCATAGATACATCCAGGCGCTTGCTAATCAGGCTTGCCGTCTCTCGTGGGTTAACGCCACGGCCTATCGCATCAGCGACGATGTTCGACAGGTCAGCACGGGCAGCATCAGTTATTCCCCGCCATTCGCTGTAAGTGGAGATATAGGCCGCTGCAACCTGGTTTTGATACGCCGGGCTGCTTAGCAACTGCTGAAGCGTCGTTGACTGCTCATAGATAGCCGATTGTGCTGACAGATTGGTGAACGCCTGCAACGTGCCGCGCTGATACTCATCAGAAACGTACTGAAGCGCCCAAAGGTTGTTATTCCCACCCTCCAGGAGATAGTCGTCCAGAATCGTTTCTATGCGCAGTAAAAGGTCAGACAGTTGCTGTGGCGACATGTCATAGATGAAGGTGCCCGCATTCACCTGGTAGAGTGTGTCTGGCTTACTGCCTTCTCTCGCCAGAATGTACCCGTACAGCGAATTGCCACTCCGCTCCCTGCCGACCAGATACCCATCGAGCAACTGCTTCAGTGCCTTCTTTATCTGGTAATAGCGATTCTCGATATCCCGGAACATTCGGTTAACCGTTCGGTAGGACTGCGTTGGGTCGGCTTTATTGCGCGGAATTATCGGGCTGCCCGGTCGTTGTCGGTTGTTCAATTGGTTCACCTGTCAGCGGGTCTGTCGTTGCGGCTCCGGCAGGCTCTTCTGGTTCACTGATTGGCTCAAGCTCACCGACAGCACGGATTTCATTCTCCGTTATCGCCGGAGTGCCGAACGCAGCCTGAGTGTCTTTGGCAACGGCTGCCATCGCCTGCATATTTGCAATCTTCTCTTTCTCACTCGGCGCGAGTAGGTCAGACCATGCGAGCGTTACCTCGCCAGACTTCGGCGGGTCGATGACGCCAATCTGCCAGAAACGCTCAATGACGCGGGAGATGAAGTCGGACATGAAACCCCATCGGCGACCGTTGCAGCGCTTGGCCCAGTCCGTCTTGTCCTCATCCGAAGCAAGACGCCCGGTCTGCTGACCAAAGAGAATGGTGAACGGACACTGAATCGTCGTGGCAAACTCGTTAGCTGCTACTGTCCATGTAGGAGTCGGGTCACCGACTCGGCCTCATCAACCCAAGCTACAAGAATTCGCGCTTTTGATTTGATGCTGTCGAGGTTATGGCGTAGACCACAGAATACGTAGCTTACTCTGCGGTTCTTTGTCCGGATGTATTTCTCGCCGATGTCGAAGTAATCATCAAGCCACGGCACCGAGCGGATAGCTTGCTTGACCTCCTCCATGGAGGATTCTTCCAGAGAGTTCATATACTCACGAGCGCAAAGTATTACGCCACTGATATTGGCCTCTGCCGCCTGATAGGCCCTGACAGCAGTCATCAATGCGAAGGTGCGCGTCTTTGCTGAACCACGGCCGCCGTGAGCACCACGATAGCGAACACCTTCGGTAGCGAATACCGGGACTAACTTTGCTGGTATCTGGAGGTCAACTTGGCTTTCCATTGTCTGGGTCAACTCCTACCAAGCGAATCGTCGTTGGCTTTGTAGCCATAGTGCCGTCAGATGATTTATGGTCGATCTCCTGACTGACCTTGTCGCCATACTTCTTAGGGTTCATTCGGGCCAGCGCCCATTTGCGGGTATCAATTCGAAGTCGTGCCTTACCTACTGCGGCAGCCTCTTCAGCTACTGTGTCAGCGATATCGAACATCTCTTCGAAAATAGCGTCGGCGCGCGTCTCCGTGGCTTTCGCGTATTGGTCGCGAAACTCTTCATGCTGAGCAAGCCAGCGGAAGACAGTCGACTTATTCGGCATGCCTGGACGCTCACACACCTTGCGCAGGCTTTCACCATCGGCAAGCAGTGAGCAGATGTCAGCAGCCACCTCTGGTAGATAATCAGAAGGGCGGCCAGTTTTTGATTCGGTCGCCATAGTCATTCCTTAAGATGTTTGTTCTTCAACTTCAGGCTCGGGCACGTATTCCATCTCCTGCACGTTATCAGGTGCCAGGTATACCCATGATCCGTCCTCTCTGGCTACGCCGATGAAGCCGTTAATAATCTCTGGCTGAGATCGCTTCATCAGGCCTTCATGCGTCTCGCCTGTTTTGGTTTTGACTGTGATGCGGTAGATGTCGGCCATGATTTCCTGCCCGTTATATTTTTCGAGTGCCATCATCAGGCGCACTCGCAAATGCGCCTTGTGATGTTTAGTGGTTCACTATGTTTTGAGAACGCTTCTATATAACGGCTTGCCTATCTGTACATCAGGTCGCTCACCGTACAATTATCCCCGGACTATTCCTATAAAAGATGCCTGCCGCTTGTTAAGCTGAATATATCGGCCAGGATTATTTCCATCTTGTTGGTGGAGTGGCTCCTACAAACAAGGTCTGTGAGTCGCAGGGATGAAGACCATACAGACAGGAATGTCTTGCGAGAAAAAGCATCAGGGAAAACAAGTCAACGCTGCGTTAATAATTATAAAAAGAGAAAATATCTATCCTGTCGTCGCCCCAGCCATGGGGCTTTTTTTTATCTCAAACACTGCTCCCGAACATACGCCTGCAATCCGCTCAACTGCCTGGTCACGGTCTCGATCCGCTCCCTGAGGGTGAAATAATCCCGTTCAGCGGAGTCAGTAAGTCCGGGGCTGGCTGCATCATCCAGGCTGGCGGTGCCGGAGGCGGATTGCTTCGTACAGGTCGCGTGGAGCTGCAACCGACGCTTGCCAGAAGCAACGTCATCATGCAGCTGATCGATAGTCGCCTGAGCATCTGCAAGCTCCTGTGTGTATTTTGCGTCGAGCGCGGCCACATCGCGCTGGCGAGTCTGCATGTCGCTGATGGTGTCTTTAGCCAGATTTAATTCACGATTAACTTTGGTTAAAGATGCCTGCGATTCTTTGAGCGCTGACCGGTAATGACTGGCGATGACAATAGCGATTGCCAGCAGCAGGCTCATTGCTGCGAAGAGGATGAGCTTCCATTTAAAGGTCATTTTCACTTTCCGCCAGGCACATAGAGCGCTCCATCTCCCGCCGGTTCTGCAATCCCTTCCACTTCATACCGCCTGCATAGACCCAGCGGCGCATTTCTTCACACGCCCCTTCCTGGTCGCCTTTGTTCAGCTTGCGAAGAAGCGTCGACTTAGCGAAGGCATCACTGCCTACGTTGAACACGAAGCTGTAGAGCGAGGCGCGCTGGTATTCGCTCAGAGGAACCTTAACCAGCTTGTCTACGGTCGCCTTGGCCGGTTGCAGGTCTTTCCACAAAAGACGGTCACATTCTTTGTCTGTGTAGGTCTTCCCGCGAATGATGTCGTTGCCAGTGTGACCGTCGCAGACAGTCCAGACGCCTGCGACATCTTTGTAGGCCTGATACTTCCGGCCCTCTACGCCATCCTTGCCACCGATGAATATCGTGGCGATGACCATCGAGCCTGCACCCGCTGCGGCAATCAGTTTGTTTCTCAGTGAGGACGGGATAGCCATCTTTAGTCCTCCTTTGATAACTGCCCGGCTGCGGAAGGCCATCGCTCGTACGCCTGAATCTGCGCCAGCGTGGTTTTGCGTTTGTAATACCAGTTGATACCGAACGTCAGTAGCGCCACGACAATACCGGCGATAACGCCTACTGCGCTCCACTCGTCAGGACTTAGCCGGGTTAGCAACCCATTAGCCACCGTCCCGGCAGATGCGCCATAAGCTGCGCCAGAAGCTAATTTGCTCATATGTGACATCTCACACCTCCGATAGGAAGTGCTGTGGTGTAGTTAGGAAAGGCCAGCGAGGCATCGGATGCGAGGGTTCATCTGTGATTGATTGCCTGTGGCCTAATACGAAAAAGGCCCGCCGAAGCGAGCCATTGAATAGGAATTTATTTAGGTGAAAAGTTGATCTACGCACTACAAATCGAACTATTTCCAGGGCATTATCCAATCCATCGAATGGAGGCGTTATGGATAACGGACAGCTAACTGTTAACCTGAAACTGATAGCATCAGCGCTTAAGCTAACGCGCCATGACCTGGTAGAGATAGTGCGCGAAGGCGGGATGGAAATATCATCCACTCACGCAGACAAGTGGTTGCGAGCCAAAGGAGCGACTAAAATCGCTACCGGTAATTCAGCGGATTACGGTGCTCACATTAATCGTACTGAAACGATAAAAGATGACGAATTCCGCGCGTTCTGCATTGGCCTCAAGCCATGGCTTGATAAGTTAAGCGCAGAAAAGTAGCGTGTAATGTTCCCCACTTAGGTGGGGATTAACCGGCAATACTGTACAGTTAAAATGGACAGTCACCTGGTAGAAATACGTTCCCCGCTTCGGCGGGGATTTTCTTTTGTAGCTCTGCAAAAAAAAGCCCCGAGCGATTAACTCAGGGCTTAATGTTTTTAGCGCTTAACAACGTGCGCAACTTCCACTGTTAGAAATCATATCCGCAGGTTCGGGAAAAGTAAATAGTGCACGATAAATTAATGCACTATTTTCGGTTTTTACCTGGTGACTTCTCGTAACTGTGCGTCAGCCCACGATTCTTCCACCTCAAACTTGATGATAAGGCCGTCGTAGAATGGCTTAACTGACTTCTTCCACGTATCGAGGGAGATGGCGTCAGTAATCTGGCATACCGCCGCAAATGCCTCGGTAGATGGCAAGCGAGGATAGCCAACGCCGCCGCAGCGCCTGCAGTCAGAAACCACAGGAACGCCCTGCTTTTCTGTTTCCTCCTGGTTGATCGCCTTGCCACGACCTTTGCAGTCAGAGCACGCGGTCGAGACCACCCCTTTCCCTTTGCACTTCTGGCACAGCACTTTAACCTGCTCCCTTCTGGCCGCAAGGTTAGGCCGGCCAATGTGCTTCATGGTCACTACTTCCGCATGAATGAAGCCAGCGCCATTGCAGCATTCACACTGCCGGGTACTCCCGGCGTTGCGTGAGTAATCTTCAAAGGCGTAAGTTGCGAGCGCTTGCATTACCTTTGGCTTAATATCACTTTCGAGCTTACGCAAGGCGGCAACCTTATCGCAGCGCTCAATTGCATACAGGGTCAGCAGTTCAATAGCTTTCTCACGGTCATTGCTGCTGACGCCCATTTTCCCCATAAAGGCCGCAAAGCCCATCTGCGCGCGATTCTGCACCATTCCCTGAGCTGCCATGATATCAGTGCCGGTCAATGCGTCTGATGCTGTGGCTCGCGGGGAGTCGTTTATCATGGTTGATTTGGCGAAGTGATACTTCAGTGCGTTTTCCAGGTTCATGCTGCATCACCTCCCTCTGGTTTGTTAATGCCAAGCCGGTTTACCAGCTCCCGACGCATTTCCATCAAACGCTTCTCCGTCTCGTGAACGTTGTTGAGCTGCCACTCGATAGCCTCAAGCATCTCCTTATCCTTCTGGCGCTGCTGAGCTAATGCGATGTTTGTTACCGTCGTCATGCTGGCTCTCCCACCATTGAATCGAGTTGTCGGCGCAGCATCTTGAGTGCACCGTCCGGGAATGGCTGGCGCGCCAGTCCGGTGAATATGCCGTGCACTTTCCGGTCGCTCAGCCGCGGCAGTAAGGCGTTCACCGTCGCGCGGATAGCACCGTTAACCTTGCGCCCGTCTTTCTGCGCCAGCTTTGCGGCCAACTCCACAGTCACCAGGGCATCCAGATATTCCTCGCAGACCTCTCTGCTTACTTCGCTCATGCTGCCTCCATCAATTCGGCTATATCGGGTAATTTCCCGCCCAGCTCGGTCACTACCAAAACGAGCATTCCGCCTTTAACCGCCTGACAGCGCTTGATGCGCATATCGTCTACCTGACCGTCATCCAGCCAGAAGCCCGCACTGGTGAGTGCGTCAAAAACGGCTTTGGGTAGATTGTCCAAATCGCGTTTGCGGTTGGCGAAGAAAGCTAACCCGTTTATTTCAGCTCTGGCGGCGATGGATGCAGATGAGCATACCGGTGACCCGGATATACGGCAGGCCGAAAAGATTTTGGCAGGGGGTGAGTAGTGGCGACAAACAAAACCTTAGAGGCGTCCAACCTCTGGCAGATTGAGCGCGCGAGATTTGAAGAACGGCATCCTGACCAGCGCGTACTGCTAAATCGCATTGAAGAGCAGCTTCACAGCAACATTATGGCCGCCGTTATCTTGCTGTACGACCTCTCGTTTGCTGTTCGTGAAGTTGAGCGTAAGTCAATAGAGACAGGGGGTGAAGCGTGAGCGAAATAAGAGAGCCTGTTACGCACAATTTAAAAATTTTGCCTGAGAACTATTCAGCCGTTTGCGCGGGAGTTAAACGCGCGGAGCTACGCAAAAATGACCGCGATTACCGCGCCGGTGACACTCTCGACCTTTGCGAGTGGGATAAGGATGACGAGTCTTTTACAGGTAATTACATCAGCGTAACGGTAACGCACGTAGCTGACGTTAGCGAGTGGATGCCGGGGTATGTGCTGCTGAGCATCGAGCTGGCGCTGCGGGAGCGGGCGGAGCCTGTTTATCAGGTGCAGGCCATGGACTGGCACGACGTTGAAAAATATCTCTACGATGAAGCGCTAGATCGCGGTATCAGATGCCGAGTGATCTACACCGCACCGCCCGCGCCGGTTGCTGCTGGCTGGATAGCGTTCAGCGAGCGGATGCCTGAACTCGATACCCGCGTACTTCTATACTTCCCAGATTACGGCGGGCATATCGAAGATGGCTGTATAGGCGACGAAGGGGATGGGCATTATCACTACTTCTTTGATGGATATTCATTAAGGCATGAGCCTACACACTGGATGCCGCTACCGGAAGCACCGGGCAAGGAGGGGTGATGGATTGGATAAATAAATATGCATGGTACGGAAGGAAGGCAGCCTCCTCTGTACTTCCATTCATTCTGGGGATAATCGCCGAACAAAGGGCTCCTGATTATGCCCTGTGGTTCACAATCCCTGTGATTATCTTCTTCGGATGGGCACGTAAGACGCGTGCAGCTAATGATGTATGGTTCAGAGGGAACCGCGGACCTATTGATGACGACTGACGACTAAACTCTCACCTTGTTGCGCCACGAATTGACAGCCCGACCACCTCAATTTACTGTATATAAATACAGTTATTTTGGGGTGAGTCATGAGCAAAGACTCGGACTATCTGATTATTTACAGAGGCGAGATACATCACCGCATCACGCCCGGTCGGTGGGTGCTCATTCAACGCGCAAAGGAGTACGGCGGCGGGTGGTGGCTAGGGAAAGCGTACGATGATGTGTTTATGCTGGAGTTCGAGAGGCCTACGTCAATGGCCGTAGCGTCGGAATACATCATGTCGCACAGGCGGATGAGCACATTCCCGCCGTGGGATGACAATTTTGAGTTAACACAGTGACCCGCCGAGCGCGGGTTTTTTATTGGAGAAATTTATGTCTGATTTGGCAATGAAGGTTCTGGAGTGGCAGGCAAAGGGTCGCGTTGGAATAAGCAGTGCGACGATGGCATCAATTGCACTTGGCCTAGAAAAGAACTTTTATCATGGTCGTTTCGATGCTCCATCCGACCCGGCAGACCTGCACAGATGCATGCTTCTGGTTGAGGATATCCCTGAGATTAAAGATAGCTTTTCCGCAATAGCGAAGAAGGTTAAGAGTTTTTCTCCAATTCTGCGCGAATGGGATCGGCTGACAGGGCTGCTAAAGGAGGAGTTAAAGCGACCAGACGGACGCGCGCCAGAAACTTATGCGCTCATGCAAGAACTACTCAAGGCCGCCTGATGGCGGCTTTTTTACGCCTGGAGATAATGATATGAGCTATTGCCGATTTAGTTCAGACAACTGGCGCAGCGATGTCTACTGTTATGAATCTGCTCAGGGTTATATAACTCATGTGGCTTCATCAAGAATTATCGGTGACGTTCCAGCACTTCCATTCTTCTTTGATGTGCCTCCTGCTGATTTCTTTGAAGCAGTTCGTAAGCAAAACGAGTTCATAGAATCAGCAGAGCGCGAGCCTATCGGTCTGGATCATGATGGGGATATGTTCATTGATAAAACTCCCGATGAAATGATTGATAGACTTATCTATTTGTCCGGGAAGGGATACTTCGTTCCTGTCAGCGCAATTGAATCTCTATCAGAAGAGATAAAGGAAGGTGCATGATGGAACAATACAGCCTCACTCTCGATGAGGCCTGCGCCATGCTCGGCATATCCAGACCCACGGCCACAAACTGGATAAAGTCAGGGCGACTACAGGCCACCCGCAAAGACCCATCAAAACCCAAATCCCCCTACCTAACCACTCGCCAGGCTTGCATTGCAGCCCTCAAATCTCCGCTGCATACTGTCGCCGTGAGCGCGGGTGATGGCATACGAGAGGAATTGATATGTCACTCTTCCGCAGAGGTGAAATCTGGTACGCATCGTACTCGCTCCCGGGCGGGAAGCGAATTAAGGAATCTCTTGGCACAGCGGACAAGCGGCAAGCGCAAGAGCTGCATGACCGAAGGAAGTCAGAACTCTGGCGAGTAGACAGGCTTGGTGATTTCCCTGACGTAACGTTCGAAGAGGCTTGTTTGCGCTGGCTTGAGGAAAAAGCTGATAAGAAATCGCTCGATACTGATAAAGGCCGGATGGGATTCTGGCTTGAGCATTTTGAAGGGATGAAGTTGAAAGATATTACTGAGGCGAAGATTTACACGGCCGTCAGTAAGATGCAGAACAGGAAAGCAAAGGAAATCTGGATACAGAAATGCGCGGCAGCAGAGAGAAAAGGAAAGGAGTTTCCGGTATTCGAAGGCAGGCCTGTAACGACTTCAACCAAGGCCAAGCATCTGGCATTGATGAAGGCAATACTACGCGCCGCAGAAAGGGACTGGAAGTGGCTGGAAAAGGCTCCGGTAATAAAAATACCGCAGGTGAGGAACAAGCGCGTTCGCTGGCTTGAGCCTGAAGAGGCCGAAAGGTTGATTAATGAATGTCCGGAGCCGCTTAAATCAGTTGTCAGGTTTGCGCTGGCTACTGGTCTAAGGCGGTCGAACATCATTAATCTGGAGTGGCAACAAATCGACATGCAGCGTCGTGTTGCCTGGGTGAATCCGGAGGACAGCAAGTCAAACAGGGCTATTGGCGTAGCACTGAATGATACAGCCTGTCGGGTATTGCGTGAACAGATCGGCAATCATCACAAATGGGTGTTCGTTCACACCAAAGCGGGAAACCGTCCTGATGGTACAGTAACGGATCAGGTCAGGAAGATGAGGGTTGACGACCAGCGGGCATGGAACTCTGCTTGCCGTAGGGCGGGAATAGAGGATTTCCGGTTCCATGACCTGAGGCATACATGGGCGAGCTGGCTTATTCAGGCCGGAGTGCCACTGTCTGTTCTACAGGAAATGGGAGGCTGGGAGTCAATTGAAATGGTTCGTAGGTATGCACACCTCGCACCTAATCACCTTACTGAGCATGCGCGCCAAATTGACTCCATTTTAGGGTTTTGTGTCCCAAATATGTCCCACACAGGAAATAAGGAGGATTTGAAAGAGGCGTAAACTATTGAAATATAATGGCGCGCCCTGCAGGACTCGAACCTGCGACCCACGGCTTAGAAGGCCGTTGCTCTATCCAGCTGAGCTAAGGGCGCCTCGTGAAGAGGCGTTTCACGTTTTCTCTGCCGGTAGCAGTGTGAAACGCGTGGAATTATACGGTCAGTACCAGGTGAGTCAATGGCTTTCGAACCGCCTGCTGGACAATTGAGCGAAAGACACAAACGAAAACTGACAGCACGGCGCGCTTCTGACAGAATATCCTCATCCCCTCTTCTTTTGATTACAGACGGAATCTTCTCTCTGATGGCAGCAAAGATTATTGACGGTAAAACGATTGCGCAGCAGGTGCGGCTTGAAGTTGCCGAAAAAGTGAAAGCGCGCGTGGCGGCCGGAAAACGCGCTCCCGGGCTTGCGGTTGTGCTCGTTGGCGCGAACCCGGCATCGCAGATTTATGTCGGCAGCAAACGTAAGGCTTGTGAGGAAGTGGGCTTTGTGTCCCGCTCTTACGATCTGCCGGAAACCACCAGCGAAGCTGAACTGCTGGCGCTGATTGACGAGCTGAACGCCGACGCCGCGATTGATGGCATTCTGGTTCAGCTGCCGCTGCCGGCCGGTATCGATAACGTGAAGGTGCTGGAGCGCATCGCGCCGGATAAAGACGTGGACGGCTTCCATCCATATAACGTTGGCCGCCTGTGCCAGCGCGCGCCGCGTCTGCGCCCGTGTACGCCGCGCGGTATCGTCACGCTGCTTGAGCGTTACAACATCGACACTTATGGCCTGAATGCCGTGGTGATCGGCGCGTCCAATATCGTCGGCCGCCCGATGAGCATGGAGCTGTTACTGGCGGGTTGCACCACCACCGTGACCCACCGCTTCACCAAAAATCTGCGTCAGCATGTCGAAAATGCCGATTTGCTGATCGTCGCGGTCGGCAAGCCGGGCTTTATTCCGGGCGAGTGGATCAAAGAAGGTGCCATCGTGATTGATGTCGGCATCAACCGTCTGGAAAACGGCAAAGTGGTCGGCGACGTGGTGTTTGAAGAGGCGGCCAAGCGCGCCAGCTACATTACGCCTGTGCCGGGCGGCGTTGGCCCGATGACGGTCGCCACGCTTATCCAGAACACGCTGCAGGCGTGCGTTGAATACCATGACGGCGAGGAGGCATAACATGGCAACATTTTCTTTAGGTAAACACCCTCACGTCGAACTGTGCGACCTGCTGAAGCTCGAAGGCTGGAGCGAAAGCGGCGCGCAGGCGAAAATCGTGATTTCCGAAGGTCTGGTGACCGTCGACGGCGCGGTGGAAACCCGCAAGCGCTGCAAAATCGTCGCCGGACAAACCGTCAGCTTCGACGGTCAGAGCGTCACGGTCACGGCGTAACGCCCCACGCCCTCTCGACGAGGGGGCGTGAATTTCCCCCTTCAGAACCTTTTCTTATTGCCCTTCCCCACCCTCTCATCCAGTTTACGCTTAACACCTGCCCGGCCCGTTTTCTAACCGACTTCAAAGAATCAGCAAATCTTCTGGCGAAACGTTAAATAGATGTTGCGCGAAAAGGCTGCGATCCCACAGCATAGGTAGAACGTTCTACTAGAACGTTCTACCTACTATAAAACAGGGCACAAAAAGCCCGGCTGTTCCAATCGGGGGATCGGTATGAGTCTGATAACAGGTTTGGTTAAATCGCTGTCAAAATTGTCGATGATAGGCCGCGCGCTGATGCTGCCTATTTCGCTGCTGCCCGCCGCCGGCCTGCTGCTGGCCTTCGGCGATAAATTCCATCTGCCGCTGATGATGAACGCGGGCGGGGTTATTTTCGATAACCTGCCGCTGCTGTTCGCCATCGGCTCCGCCGTCGGTCTGGCGTCGGAATCCGGCATCGCGGCGCTCTCGGCGGCAGTCTCGGTCTTTATCATTAACATCACCATCAGCACGCAGCTTGGCATCACGCCGGAAATGGCGGCAAGCGGCGGCAAATATGCGATGGTGGTCGGCATTCCCACGCTGCAGATGGGCGTGTTCGGCGGGCTGATTTCAGGCATTCTTGCCGCGTGGTGTTATAACCGCTTCCACACGCTGCAACTGCCGGAGTTCCTGGGATTCTTCTCCGGCAAACGGTTTGTAGCGATTGCCGCAGCGTTTCTTTCCTTCCTGCTCGGGCTGGCGCTGCCGTATGTCTGGCAGCATATTCAGGCGGGCATCGACGCGCTGTCGGTTATCGTCAACGGCGATAATCAGGCCGCCTCAACGTTTATCTTCGGGCTGGTAGAGCGCGCGCTTATCCCGCTGGGCCTGCACCATATCTGGTATCCGTCGTTCTGGTATTCGTTTGGCGATTACACCACCCAGAGCGGCCAGGTTATCCACGGCGATCAGACCATCTGGTTCAAAATGCTGGAAGAAGGCGTGAAAAGCTTCAGCAGTAACACCTACCAGAACGCCGGTAAGTTTATGCAGGGCGAGTTCCCGCTGATGCTGTTCGCGCTGCCGGCGGCGTGTCTGGCGATGTATCACGAAGCCAGCACGAAGAATAAAAAAATCGCCTCCGGTATTCTTTTCTCCGCCGCGCTGACCTGTTTTCTGACGGGGATCACGGAGCCGGTGGAATTTACCTTTATTTTTGTCGCGCCGGTGTTGTATGTATTTAACGCCATCATGGCGGGGCTTGCGTATATGTCCATGTATTTACTGGACGCGCATATCGCCAAATCGTTCTCCGCCGGGCTTATCGACTATATTTCGTTCGGCATTCTGCCCTCTTTTAACGGCTATCAGACGCACTATCTGAACGCGGTTATCGTCGGCATTCCGATGGCGATTATTTACTACTTCACCTTCCGCTTTGTTATCCGCCGTTTTGATGTGAAAACGCCGGGCCGCGTGGATGTCACCGCCAGTGCGGATGATAAAACCGATGCGGAGCTCGCGGGCAATATTGTGGGCCTGCTCGGCGGTAAAGAGAACATCACCAGCGTCGGTGCCTGTATTACGCGCCTGCGTCTGGAAGTGGCGCGCCCGGATCTTGTCGATAAAGACGGGCTGAACGGGCTTGGCGCACGCGGCGTGGTGTTTGTGGGCGATAACGGTATTCAGGTGATTTTCGGGGCGCGCGCGCAGTTCATCGCGCAGAGCCTGTCAGGCATGACGGGGAAATAGCAGTGCCTGCGCGGGCCTCACGTCAGGCCCGCGACATCAGCGATAAAAGGATAAATCAGGGCAGATGAAAAAGGTCAGCATTATCGATGTGGCGCGCCAGGCGGGCGTTTCGGTTTCTACGGTCTCGCTGGTGCTGCGCGAGAAGGGGAAAATCTCTGCCGCGACCATCGAAAAGGTGCATGCCGCCATTGAGGCGCTGGGCTACGTGCATAACGTCGCGGCCGCTAACCTGCGCGGTAAAACCTCGAACCTGATTGGCCTGGTCGTTGAGGATCTGAACGATCCCTTTTCGACCCGCGTGACGGCAAGCCTGGTGCAGGCGCTGGAGGCGCAGGGTTTTATGGTTTTTCTCACCCAGCCGGGGCGCGACACAAGCCGCCTTGAGAGCTGTTTTGTCTCCTTTACCCGCCAGGGCGTGGCGGGGGTGGTTTATCTGACTGCCGATTCCCGCCACCGCGCGCTGCCCACGCCGGTCGTGCAGAGCACGCTGCCGCTGGTGGTGGTGTCGCAGTCGCCAGTAGAAGAAAAGCGCAACAGCGTGGTACGCGATAACCGCCAGGCGGGCGGGCTCGCCACGCGTTATCTGATTGAGCGCGGCCACCGTAATATCGCCTATATCGGCGGTACGGCGGGATGTCTTATCCGTGAGGAGCGGCTTTACGGCTACCGCGCGGCGCTGTCGCAATACGGCTTGCCGTGGCGTGATGAGTTCGCGCCCGCCTGCGCTGAGGAGACGCTGGCGGTGAGCCAGACGGTGCGCCAGCTTCTTGAGGCGAATAACAAAATCACCGCCCTGCTGTGCCATTCGCCGCACGCGATTATCGGCTGCCTGGAAGCGATTCATCAGGTGGGCCGCACGGTGGGGAAAGATGTGTTCCTGACACAGCAGGTGTCGTTGATTGGCTTTGAGGACATGATGCACGTGAATCTGACGTCGCCTTCGTTTACCTATGTCTCTTCCGCCAGTGAAGAGACCGGGCATCAGGCGGCGGGGTTGATCGTGCGGCTTATCCGCGAACCAGACTTGCCTGCGCAGCGGATTACGCTCTCGGGCCAGTTGATTGCGCGCGGATCGGCGTGATGGATGACGGTGGGCGCGCGTTTGCTTTTGTGGTGGGTGCGCTTCGCTTACCCACCCTACATGTTTTGCGCTTTCTTCCGTGGTGGGTGCGCTTCGCTTACCCACCCTACAACGGATGTCGCATCGTTTCGTAGGGCAGGTAAGCGCAGCGCACCTGCCGAAACCACTTAAATCACAGCCATAAAAAAGCGGCTTTCGCCGCTTTTTCTTATTTACGTCGCCAGGTTGTACCCTGTGGCCCATCTTCCAGAATAATGCCCATCTCGTTTAAGCGATCGCGCGCGGCGTCCGCTGCCGCCCAGTCTTTCGCTTTGCGCGCTTCAAGACGCTTAACGATCAGCGCTTCGATTTCCGCCACTTCATCGTCGTTGGCCTGCGCACCGGATTGCAGGAACTGCTCCGGCTCTTGCTCCAGCAGGCCCAGCACGGCGGCAAGCTTACGCAGATGCGCGGCTAACTGGTTCGCCGCGCTGCTGTCTTCCGCTTTCAGGCGGTTCACTTCGCGCGCCATATCGAACAGCACGGAATACGCTTCCGGCGTATTGAAATCGTCGTTCATCGCCTCGACAAAACGCGCTTCGAACGCCTCGCCGCCTGCGACGGTCGCGCTGGCGTCGGTGCCGCGCAGCGCGGTGTAGAGACGCTCAAGCGAGGCGCGCGCCTGCTTCAAGTTCTCTTCGCTGTAGTTCAGCTGGCTGCGGTAATGGCCGGACATCAGGAAGTAGCGCACAGTCTCGGCGTCGTAGTGCTGCAGCACGTCACGCACGGTAAAGAAATTGCCGAGCGATTTGGACATCTTCTCGCGATCGACCATCACCATGCCGGAGTGCATCCAGTAATTCACATACTCGCCGTCGTGCGCGCAGGTGGACTGGGCGATTTCGTTTTCATGGTGCGGGAACATCAGATCCGAACCGCCGCCGTGAATATCGAAATGGCTGCCGAGCTGCTTGCAGTTCATCGCGGAGCACTCGATATGCCAGCCTGGACGCCCGTCGCCCCACGGTGACGGCCAGCTCGGCTCGCCCGGCTTGGACATCTTCCACAGCACGAAATCCATCGGGTTACGTTTGCTGTCGGCCACTTCCACGCGCGCGCCCGCCTGCAACTGTTCCAGATCCTGACGCGAAAGCTTGCCGTAATCCGCGTCGCTCTCCACCGCGAACATGACATCGCCATTACCCGCGACATACGCATGGCCGCGTGCGATAAGTTGCTCAACGATTTCAATAATTTCCGGGATGTGCTGCGTCGCGCGCGGCTCGCTGTCCGGGCGCAGAATATTCAGCGCATCGAAATCTTTGTGCATCTCGGTGACCATACGGTCCACCAGCGCCACGAAATCTTCGCCGTTCTCGTTGGCGCGTTTAATAATTTTGTCGTCAATATCGGTAATGTTGCGCACATATTTCAGCTTATAGCCGAGGAAACGCAGGTAGCGCGCCACAACGTCAAACGCGATGAACGTACGGCCATGACCGATGTGACAGAGGTCGTAAACGGTAATACCACACACGTACATGCCGACTTCCCCGGCATGGATAGGCTTAAATTCCTCTTTCTGGCGACTCATGGTATTGAAGATTTTTAACATCAGAAGTTTCCGTGTCAGTGTGTGGTAAGCAGATAAAACCCCTATATTACCCATAATTGAAAGCGCAAGCACCCCACTTTGCAAGGTGAAGCAAGCGGTGAGTTATGCTATAACAGCCTCCTACTGTGGCTTCTTTCGGAAGCCGAAGCACCACTGAAACAAAACAGGATGCAGACATGGTTACTTTTCACACCAATCACGGCGACATCGTAATCAAGACGTTCGATGACAAAGCGCCGGAAACGGTAAAAAACTTTCTGGACTATTGCCGCGAAGGTTTCTACGACAACACCATTTTCCATCGTGTAATCAACGGCTTTATGATTCAGGGCGGCGGTTTTGAGCCGGGCATGAAACAGAAAAGCACTAAAGATCCTATCAAAAACGAAGCCAACAACGGTCTGAAGAACACCCGCGGTACGCTGGCCATGGCGCGCACGCAGGCGCCGCACTCCGCAACGGCCCAGTTCTTCATCAACGTGGTGGATAACGACTTCCTGAACTTCAGCGGCGAAAGCCTGCAGGGTTGGGGCTACTGCGTGTTCGCAGAAGTAGTCGAAGGTATGGACGTGGTTGATAAAATCAAAGGCGTTTCCACCGGCCGCAGCGGCATGCATCAGGATGTGCCGAAAGAAGACGTGATTATCGAGCGCGTAACCGTCAGCGAGTAATTCGTGGCGACGCTCTTTATTGCAGATCTTCATCTGTGCTCAGAAGAACCGGCGATTACCGCCGGTTTTCTGCGTTTTTTAGCCGGTACCGCGCGTGAAGCGGACGCCCTTTACATCCTGGGCGATCTTTTTGAGGCCTGGATTGGCGATGACGACCCGGAACCGCTGCACCGCGAGATAGCTGCCGCGCTGCGCGCGCTCGTGCAATCCGGCGTCCCCTGCTATTTCATCCACGGCAACCGCGATTTCCTGCTTGGCCGTCGCTTCGCCCGCGAAAGCGGTATGCAATTGTTGCCCGAAGAGCAGGTGCTGGATCTCTACGGCAGACGCGTGCTGATTATGCATGGCGATACGCTGTGCACCGACGATGCCGGTTATCAGGCGTTTCGCGCCAAAGTGCATAAGCCGTGGCTGCAAACCCTTTTCCTCGCATTACCCCTGCGGCTGCGCCGCCGCATCGCCGCCCGCATGCGCGCCGGCAGTAAAGCCTCTAACAGCCAGAAAGATCTTGCCATCATGGATGTCAACCCACAGGCAGTGGTCGATACCATGGAACGCCAGCAGGTGCAGTGGCTCATTCACGGCCACACCCACCGCCCTGCCGTCCATACGCTTGAGGCGAACGGCAAGCCCGCGCACCGCGTGGTGTTAGGTGCCTGGCACAGCGAAGGCTCGATGGTCAAAGTCACCCCCGACAACGTGGAACTGGTAGCGTTTCCGTTCTGATCCGCGCGGTACTTTTTGCCGCGCTCGCGCCTACGCAACCGTTTTCCTTGCCGGTTTTCCGTGATATTCTCAAGGCCCTCGTAACGGCGACCCCGTTGATTTTGCCGCCTGACCACAGGAGTTTTGAGACGTATGTCTTCCAGCCACACCCCGGCGCGTATCGCCATCGTCATGGGTTCCAGAAGCGACTGGGCCACCATGCAGTTTGCCGCAGAAATTCTCGATGCTCTGGATGTTCCTCACCACGTTGAAGTGGTCTCCGCGCACCGCACGCCCGATAAACTCTTCAGCTTCGCCGAGCGCGCGCAGGAGAACGGGTTTCAGGTGATCATCGCGGGCGCAGGCGGCGCGGCGCATCTGCCGGGCATGATTGCCGCGAAAACGCTGGTGCCGGTGCTGGGTGTGCCGGTACAGAGCGCGGCGTTAAGCGGGCTGGACAGCCTCTACTCTATCGTCCAGATGCCGCGCGGCATTCCGGTCGGCACGCTGGCTATCGGTAAAGCGGGCGCGGCGAACGCGGCTCTGCTGGCCGCCCAGATCCTGGCGCAGCACGACAGCGCGCTGCTGGCGCGTCTTGAACACTGGCGTCAGAAACAAACCGAGGAAGTGCTGGAGAATCCGGACCCGCGGGGTGAGGCATGAAGCAGGTATGCGTGCTGGGTAACGGCCAGCTTGGCAGAATGCTGCGCCAGGCGGGCGAACCGCTTGGCATTCGCGTCTGGCCGGTAGGGCTGGACGCCGATCCGCAGGCGGTGCCGTTCGCGCAGAGCGTTATCACGGCGGAAATTGAACGCTGGCCGGAAACCGCCCTGACCCGCGAGCTGGCGCGCCACAACGCGTTCGTTAACCGCGATGTTTTCCCGCTTATTGCCGACCGTTTCACCCAGAAACAGCTGCTCGATAAGCTCAATCTCCCCACCGCGCCGTGGCAGTTGCTGGCAAGCAGCGACGAATGGCCGCAGATTTTTGAGAGCCTCGGTGATCTGGCTATCGTCAAGCGCCGCACCGGCGGCTACGATGGCCGCGGCCAGTGGCGGCTTCGCGAAAACGAGACTGAGACGCTGCCCGCTGAATGTTACGGCGAATGCATCGTCGAGCGGGGCATTAACTTTACCGGCGAGGTGTCGCTGGTGGGCGCGCGGGCGCGTGACGGCAGCGCGGTCTTTTATCCGCTGACCCACAACCTGCATCAGGACGGCATTCTGCGCACCAGCGTGGCCTTCCCGCAGGCGAACGCTACCCAGCAGAAGCAGGCCGAAGCGATGCTGCGCGCGATTATGGACGAGCTTAACTATGTGGGCGTGATGGCGATGGAATGTTTCGTCACGCCGCAAGGGCTGCTGATTAACGAGCTTGCGCCGCGCGTGCACAACAGCGGCCACTGGACGCAGAACGGCGCGTCCATCAGCCAGTTTGAGCTGCACCTGCGCGCCGTCACCAATCTGCCGCTGCCGCAACCGGTAGTGAGCGGCCCGTCGGTGATGGTGAATCTGATTGGCACCGATCTGAATTACGACTGGCTGAAACTGCCGCTGGTGCATCTGCACTGGTATGACAAAGAGGTGCGTGAAGGCCGTAAAGTCGGGCATCTCAATCTGAGCGATGCCGAGGCGACACTGATTGACGCCACGCTGGAAGCGCTCTCGCCGTTGCTGCCGCCGGAATATGCGAGCGGCATCGCCTGGGCGCAGGCGCATTTGCGGTAAGAAAAGCACCCTGCGGGGTGCTTTTTTATTGGGTGTGGCTGGTGGTTTAACGGTGGGTGCGCTGCGCTTACCCACCCTACCATTCACCTTTTTACGGAGTGTGATGGGTGTTTGAATGGTGGGTGCGCTGCGCTTACCCACCCTACAAACGGTTTAATACCGGCCTGTGCGCTGCGCTTACGCACCCTACCATTCACCATTGCTCATCCCCGTAGGGCGGGTAAGCGAAGCGCACCCGCCAGTCCAGAATTACGCCTCCAGCGCCTGCTCGAGATCCGCGAGCAAATCCTCCGCGTCTTCAATCCCGACCGACAACCGAATCAACTGCGGCGTAATCCCGTTCGCCAGCCGCTGCTCAAGCGGAATCGAGGCGTGCGTCATACTGAACGGCTGGCTCACCAGGCTCTCTACGCCGCCGAGACTCTCGGCAAGCGTAAAGAGCCGCAGCTTTTTAATCACCTGTGCCGCACGCTGGTCATCGCCGCGCACCACGATGGAAATCATACCGCCCGCCAGCGCCATCTGACGTCGCGCCAGCGCATATTGCGGGTGGCTTTCCAGCCACGGGAAAAACACCTTTTCCACCTGCGGATGCTGCGCCAGCCGCTGCGCAATCTTCAGCGCGCTGGCGCTGTGGCGCTCCATACGCAGCGCCAGTGTGCGAATGCCGCGCAGCGTCAGAAAGCTGCTGAACGGGTCGAGCACGCCGCCGACGGCGTTCTGCAGATAGGCCAGCTGCTGCGCCAGTGCAGGGTTATCGCCGACCACCGCCAGCCCGGCCACCACGTCGGAGTGGCCGTTCAGGTATTTGGTGGCTGAATGCACCACGATATCAAACCCGAGCGTCAGCGGGCGGTGAATGGCGGGCGAGGCGAACGTATTATCCGCCACGCTTATCAACCCACGACGCCGCGCCAGCCCGGCAATCGCTTCGAGATCCGCCAGTTTCAGCAGCGGATTGGTCGGCGTTTCGACCCAGATCATCCGGGTTTCCGGGCGGATCGCCGCCTCCAGCGCCGCCAGATCGTCCGGCTTCACCCAGGAGACGGTCAGCCCCGCGGTGCGCTTACGCACATTTTCCAGCAGCCGGTACGTGCCGCCATAGACATCGTCCACCGCCACGATATGGCTCTCTTTGTCGAGCAGCTCCAGCACCGTGGAAATGGCCGCCAGCCCGGAGGCAAACGCGAATCCCTGACTGCCCGCTTCAAGCTCCGCGATGGCGCGCTCGAGCGCGTGGCGCGTCGGGTTGCCGCTGCGCGAATATTCATAACCGGTATGCTCGCCGGGCGCGGGCTGCGCGTAGGTGGAAGTGGCGTAAATCGGCGGCATCACCGCGCCATGCTGATCGTGATGCGTGCCGCTGTGCACGCTGAGCGTTGCAAATTTATCCATGATAAAACTCCTTAAGATTCAAGCTGGTTGCGCCAGCGGTTCAGCACATCGGTACGGGTGATAAGCCCGAGAAAGCGCATCTCGTCGGTAATCACCGCCACCAGACCGCGTTCGAAAACCTCAAACAGTTCCCGCTCGCTGGCGCTTTTATCGAGCGTCACCACTTCGCGGTTCATGGCCGCCGAGACGGGCGTGAGAAAACGCTGGCTGTCGCCGCGGATAAACGTCAGCAGATCCCACTCATCGACAATGCCCACCACGCGCCCCTGCGCCAGCACCGGAAGCTGAGAGATATCGTAAAGCCGCATCCGGGCGAGCACCGTCGCGAGCGAGTCATCGGGTGCCGCGGTCACGGCTGCGCCTTCATCATGGCGAAACGCGATGTAATCACGCAGATCGCCCACGGTGGGCCGCGTCTGTAGCCCCTGCTGGCGCAGCCAGTCGTCGTTAAACATTTTCGAGAGATATTTATTGCCACTGTCGCAGGCGAACGTCACCACGCGTTTCGGGGTAGTCTGTGCGCGGCAGTAGCGCAGCGCGGCGGCAAGCAGCGTGCCGGTGGAAGAGCCCGCCAGCACGCCTTCGATTTTCAGCAGATCGCGCGCGGCAGCGAACGCGGCGGCATCGGTCACCCGAAAGGCCTGCCGGACGCCCTCCAGATGCGCGAGCGGCGGAATGAAATCCTCGCCGATGCCCTCCACCAGCCACGATCCCGCCTCGTGATAGCGCCCTGTTTCAACCTGATCGGCCAGGATCGATCCTGCCGGATCGGCGAGCACGAATTCAGTGTGGGGAGAGTGCTCGCGAAACCAGGCCTGAAGCCCGCCGAGCGTGCCGCCGGAGCCAACGCCCACCACGATAGCGTCAATGCGCCCTTCCGCCTGCGCAAAAAGCTCCGGCGCGGTAGTGGTCTGATGCGCCAGCGGGTTGGCGGGGTTATTAAACTGGTCGATATAAAACGCGCCAGGCGTTTCATCGGCGAGGCGCTGCGCGTAATCCTGGTAATAGGCCGGGTGGCCTTTGTTCACGTCCGAGCGGGTGAGCCGCACGTCCACGCCCAGCGCGCGCAGGTGATAAATTTTCTCGCGGCTCATTTTGTCCGGCACCACCAGAATCAGCCGGTAACCCTTTTGCGCGGCGATAAGCGCAAGGCCAAGGCCGGTATTGCCCGCCGTGGCTTCAATTATGGTGCCGCCGGGCGCAAGCCGCCCCAGGCGTTCAGCCTCGTTAATCATCGAGAGCGCCACGCGGTCTTTAATCGAACCGCCGGGGTTCTGGTTTTCCAGCTTCAGCAGCAGTTCACACGGGCCGGTATCGAGCTTTGCGAGGCGCAGCAGCGGCGTCTGCCCGATAAGAGAGGTTACAGAATCGACTATCGACATGGTCGGTTTATCCAGTCATCAGAGAATGGCCAAATGATAGGACTGCGTTTTTTGGCGGTTAAAGAATCATTCGCGGGTCTTTAGAACTAGATGGAATATTCTCTGCTGTTCTGGCAGTAAAGAAGGAAAGCGGTAAAGTCGTCCGGAAATATCGATGGCTGAATGAGGCATTTTTGCTGCCATTTTCACCGTTTTTTCTTATACAGACGCCCGCTTTTGCCAGTTTGCGCATTTGGATTACCGGAATTTATCGAAGCCGCCCGGCACGTTTTCCGTATACCCCGGCAAGAAGGCGCGGCGTACAATGGCGGCGTTTTAAAAAAGATGAGAACAACATGCAAAAGGATGCACAACGGCGGCCAGACAGCGACGATGCGCTGGCGCTTATTACACGCGGCGTCACGCTGATTGACGTTCGCGCGCCGGTGGAGTTTGCGCAGGGCGCGATGCCAGGGGCGATTAATCTGCCGCTGATGAATAACGACGAGCGCGCGGCGGTCGGTACCTGTTACAAACAGCACGGCCAGCAGGCCGCACTGGCGCTCGGCCACCGGCTGGTGTACGGCGAGGTGCGCGAAGCCCGGCTTAACGCATGGCGTCTCGCCTGCGAGCGTCATCCCGAGGGCTTTCTCTGCTGCGCACGTGGCGGCATGCGCAGCTATATCGTTCAGCAGTGGCTGCGTGAGCGCGGCATCGACTATCCGCTGGTGGAAGGCGGTTACAAACGGCTGCGCCAGGAGGCGATGGACGCCACGGATCGCTTAAGCCGTCTGCCGATGGTGCTTATCGGCGGGTGTACCGGCAGCGGCAAAACGCAGCTGGTGAAAGCGCTGCCGACCGGCATTGACCTGGAAGGGCTGGCGCATCACCGCGGCTCGTCCTTTGGCCGGACGCTGACGCCGCAACGGGCGCAGGCCAGTTTTGAAAACCATCTCGCCGCCGCGATGCTTAACCATCACGCCCGCTGGACGACGCTCAGTAACCCGTTCTGGGTGCTGGAAGATGAAGGCAAAATGATAGGCGCCAACCATCTGCCCGCCGTACTGCGCGAACAGATGCTACAGGCGCCTGTTGCGGTGGTCGAAGAGCCGCTGGAACGCCGTCTGGAGCGGCTGCGTGAGGAGTATTTTGTGCAGATGCAGGCCGCGTTTCAGGCAGCGCTCGGCGATGAAGCCGCAGGCTGGCGCGCTTATGGCGACTACCTGCACCACGGGCTTTACGCCATTCGCCGCCGTCTGGGGCTTGCGCGCTACGCCGAGCTGGCGGCGCTTCAGGAGGCCGCGCTCGCCCGCCAGCAGCGCACCGGGGAAACGCACGCGCATTTCGCCTGGCTTGCGCCGCTGCTGGAGGGCTATTACGACCCGATGTATCGCTATCAGTTAGAGAAAAAAGCGCAGCAGATCGCGTTTCGCGGCGACTATCACCAGGTGGACGCCTGGCTGCGTCACCGCTACTGCGCTAGCCGTTAAACTGGCGAAACAGCGCTTTGCCTTTTAAAAGCCGCACGCCGAGCCAGCCGCCGCACAGCGACAATAACAGCGCGCCGCAGAGCGGCAGCATCACCCACAGCCGCCAGTCCGGCTCCCACGGAAAGTCAAACACGCGGGTTTGCAGCACGCCGAGCGCCACTTCCGCCCCGATGGCAGCCACCAGCCCCGCCACCAGGCCAAGCAGCGCGAACTCGCTCCAGAGCGTGGCGCGCAGCAGTTTTTTCTCCGCGCCCAGCGTGCGGTAGACCACCAGCTCCTGGCGACGCTGATGCATACCCACCTGCACCTGCGCCAGCAGCAGCAACACGCCGCAGGCGGTGACCAGCACGACCATCACCTCCAGCGCGCGGCTCACCTGCTCCAGCACCTGGCCTATCTGTCTGAGGATCGCCCCGATATCCAGCACGCTTACCGTCGGAAACTCCCGGTTAAGCTGCGTCAGCATGGCGTCGGCCTTGTCAGCGCGAAAACTGGTCAGGTAGCTTTGCGGCTGCCCGTCCAGCGCGCCCGGCGGGAAGATAAAGAAAAAGTTAGGCCGCAGGCTCTCCCAGTCCACTTTACGCAGGCTGGTCACTTTCGCGGTAAACGCCTGGGTGTCGCCAGTGAAGGTCACGCTGTCGCCAGGCGCGATATTCAGGCGTTTCGCCAGCCCCTCTTCCATCGAGACTTCGCCCGCGCGCGGCGGCCAGCGTCCGGCAGTGAGCGGGTTATGCTCCGGGCGCTCCGCCTGCCAAGTGAGATTGAGCTCGCGATTGAGCGCCTCATCCTCATTACCCACAGTGGCCTTGCCGTTAATCTGCGTCAGCCGCGCGCGAACGATGGGGTAAAACGCCTGCGGGATAATCTGATGCTCCGCCAGAAACGCTTTCACCGCGTCGCGCTGCTCCGGTGCGATGTTAATCAGAAAATAGTTCGGGCTTTCCGGTGGCAACTGTTGCTGCCAGCGGTCGAGCAGATCGCCTCTTAACACCAGCAGCAGCGCCAGCAGCATAAAAGAGAGCGAAAATGTCGCGAGCTGGCTCAGGGTTTGCCACGGCTGGCGCAACAGGCGGTTGACTGCGAGACGCAGCGCCAGCGAGCGCAGCCGCAGGCGACGCATCGCCCACAACAGCGCCCAGCCCGCGAACCCGCACAGCGCCGTCAGCACGACGGCACCCGCGAGCACTGCCCAGAGCAGCATCCGGCCGCCCATTAATCCGGCAAGCAGCGCCACCACAATCAGCGCCATCACCGGCAAATAGATTTTCAGCGGCCAGAGATTCGCCACCGCGTCGCGGCGCAGCACACGCAGCGGCTGTGTCGCAAGCAGCAGCCGGTAAGGCCGCAGCCCCACCAGCAGCGAAATCACGACCATCGCGCCCACGGCCCACAGCCACGGCCAGACACTCGCTTCCGGCAGTGCGGCGGGCAGCACCGGTGCGAGCAACCGCATCAGGATCGCCTCAAAAAGCAGGCCCGCCGCGCCGCCGGTGAGGGTCGCCAGCAGCAGCACCATCAGCCACTGGCCGACGATAAGCCTGCGCAGCGCCGCCCGCCCGGCACCCAGCGTTTTCAGAATAGCCACCAGATCATAACGGCTGCGGCAGTAGTGGCTCATCGCCACCGCCACCGCGGCCACCGCCAGCAGCAGGGTCAGAAGCGCCGAGAGCAACAGGAACTGCTGAGAGCGCTGGAGCGATTTGCCGAGCGCGCTGTCATCCTCCTCAAGGCCGGTCCAGCGGTGTTCCGGCTGAAGCTGCGGCAGCAGCCAGCGCTCATACTGCGCGAGCGCCTCAGGCTCGCCGGCGAATTTATAGCGCCAGGTGAGACGGCTGCCGGGCTGCACCGCGCCGGTCTGTTCGACATCCGCCAGGTTCATCAGCAGTCGCGGGGCCATCTGGAACGGGTTAAAGCCGCTGTCCGGCTCCTGGATCACCTCGCCCGCCACCTTCAGCGTCGCGTCGCCCACATCCACCGGATCGCCGGGTTTCACGCCAAGCAGCGCCATCAGGCGCGGCGCCAGCAGCACCGTGCCCGGCGCAGGCAGCAGCCCCTGCGGGCGCGTTTGCAGTGTGCCGTAGAGCGGATAGCGCGTATCCACCGCCTTAACGCTCGCCAGCTGCGGGCGGTCGGCGGCAAACGTCATGGTGGAAAAACTGAGCTGCCGGGAGACGGCCAGTCCCTCTTCCCCGGCTTTGTCGAGCCACGCCTGCGGCACCGCGCGGGAGCTACGCAGCGTCCGGTCGCCCGCCATGAATTCCCGGGTCTGCTGGCTTAAGCCTTTCTCCATGCGGTCGCTGATGTTGCCGAGCGCCAGCACGCAGGCCACCGCCAGGCTCAGCGCCAGCCAGACGATTAATAGCGACGGCGAGCGCCATTCGCGCCAGAACCAGCGGGCCGTCATGCTTCCTCCCACAGCTTGCCGTCACGCAGCCGCAGCGTGCGATCGCAGCGGGCCGCCAGTTCAGGATCGTGCGTCACGAGAATCAGCGTCGTGCCGCTGTCGCGGTTTAAGGAGAAGAGCAGATCGGCGATGCGATCGCCCGTCTGGCGATCCAGGTTGCCGGTGGGCTCATCGGCAAAGAGCACCGCCGGGCGGCCATTAAACGCGCGCGCCAGCGCCACGCGCTGTTGTTCGCCGCCGGAGAGCTGGGCGGGCAGATGATCGAGGCGTTTGCCAAGCCCGAGCTGTTCCAGGAGCGCCTGCGCCTGCTGGCGGCTGGCCTTACTGGTTTCGCCGCGCAGCATCGCGGGCAGTTCGACATTCTCCAGCGCGTTGAGTGTGGGGATCAGCATGAACGACTGAAACACAAAGCCGACGTCCCGCGCGCGCAGCCGAGCCCGCGCCTCTTCGTCCATCTGATGCAGCGGCTCGCCAAGAAGGCGCACTTCGCCGCTGGTGCCGTCGTCCAGCCCCGCGAGTATGGCCAGCAGCGTTGACTTGCCGGAGCCGGACTCGCCCACCAGCGCGATGCTCTGGCCCGGTTTGACAACCAGTTCAACTCCGGTAAGGATGGACAGGGCGTGTTCCCCCTGACCGACGGATTTATTAAGATGATGAACTTCAAGAATGTTTTCCGCTGGCATTTCCCTTTCCTGTTACTGGCGTTATTAAGCTTTCGCGCCGCCGCGGCGGACACGTTACTGGTGCTGGGCGACAGCCTGAGCGCGGGCTATCGTATGGCGGCGGACGCCGCATGGCCTGCGCTGCTGAACGATAAATGGCAGCAGCGCGACGTGCGCGTGGTCAACGCGAGCATCAGCGGCGACACCGCTCAGCAGGGGCTTTCGCGCCTGCCTGCGCTGCTTAAACAGCATCAGCCGCGCTGGGTGCTGATTGAGCTTGGCGGCAACGACGGTCTGCGCGGTTTTCCGCCGGATACGCTTTCCGCCACGCTCAGGAAAATCATAGAACAGGTTAAAACCGCGGGCGCGGAGCCGCTGCTGATGCAGATCCGCCTGCCAGCGAACTACGGACGCCGCTACAATCAGGCGTTTGAAGCGATTTACCCGGAACTGGCGCAATCTTTTTCCATCCCCCTGCTGCCCTTTTTTATGGAAGAGGTTTACCTCAAACCGCAGTGGATGCAGGACGATGGCATTCATCCCAATCGCGACGCCCAGCCGTTTATTGCCGACTGGATGGCGCAGCGACTGGCCCCTTTAGTTAAACACGACTCATAACCCTGCGGGGCGCTGAGCGGGTAAAGTTATGCAAAAATCACTCTTAATTACAGGATGTTCCAGCGGTATTGGTCTTGCCTGCGCGCACGAGCTGCGCCGTCAGGGCTTTCAAATCCTTGCGGCCTGCCGCAAGCCGGACGATGTGGCGCGGATGAATACGCTGGGGTTCATCGGCATTGAACTCGATCTCGACTCCCCGCAGAGCGTGGAGGCCGCCGCGCAGGAGGTGATTCGCCTGACGAATAACCGCCTGTACGGGATTTTCAATAACGGCGGCTACGGCGTGTACGGTCCGCTCTCAACCATCAGCCGCGCGCAGATGGAACAGCAGTTCTCGACGAACTTTTTCGGCGCGCATCAGCTCACCATGCTGCTGCTGCCCGCGATGCTGCCGCACGGCGAAGGGCGCATCGTCAATACCAGTTCGGTCATGGGGTTAATTTCAACCCCCGGACGCGGCGCCTATGCCGCCAGCAAATATGCGCTGGAGGCGTGGTCTGACGCGCTGCGCATGGAGCTGCGCTACAGCGGCGTGAAGGTGAGCCTGATTGAGCCCGGCCCTATTCGCACGCGCTTTACGGAAAACGTCAACCAGACGCAGGCGGATAAACCGGTCGAAAACCCCGGCATCGCCGCGCGTTTTACACTCGGCCCGGAGGCGGTCGTCGCCAAAGTGCGCCATGCTTTTGAGAGCCCGAATCCGCGTATTCGCTATCCGGTCACGCTGGTGACGCATGCGGTAGGCATACTCAAACGGCTACTGCCGACGCGAATCATGGACAAAATTTTACACGGGTAAGTTGAAGACGAGCGCCCTGCCCCCATGTAAAAAGGAAATCGACAACAGAGAGTGACTCATGTCCGAACAGAATATTATCAACCTCAGCGAAGCGAACCTGCACCAGATCCTGGAGCAATCCATGACGGTGCCGGTGCTCTTCTATTTCTGGTCCGATCGCAGCCAGCACTGCCAGCAGCTGACGCCGGTGCTGGAGAAACTGGCGAACCAGTATCAGGGCCAGTTTATTCTCGCGAAAGTGGACTGCGATAACGAACAGGCCATCGCCGCGCAGTTTGGCCTGCGCGCCATCCCGACGGTCTATCTGTTCAGCCAGGGGCAGCCGGTGGACGGCTTCCAGGGCCCGCAGCCGGAAGAAGCGATCCGCGCGCTGCTGGACAAAGTGCTGCCGCGTGAAGAAGAGCTGAAAGCGCAGGAAGCGATGGCGCTGATGCAGGAAGGCAAACATCTTGAAGCGCTGCCGCTGCTGAAAGAGGCCTGGCAGATGTCGAACCAGGCGAGCGAAATCGGCCTGCTGCTGGCGCAGGCACAAATAGCGCTTAACCGCTCCGAAGACGCCGAAGCGGTGCTGAAAACCATTCCGTTGCAGGATCAGGACACCCGCTATCAGGGCCTGGTGGCGCAGATAGACCTGCTAAAACAGGCGGCGGACACGCCGGAGATCCAGCAACTGCAACAGCAGGTGGAGCTACACCCGGATGACGCGCAGCTCGCCAGCCAGCTTGCGCTGCAACTGCATCAGGTCGGCCGTAACGAAGAGGCGCTGGAATTACTTTTCGACCACCTGAAGAAAGATCTTAACGCCGCCGACGGTCAGGCGCGTAAAATGCTCCAGGAAATCCTGGCCGCGCTGGGCACCGGTGACGCGCTGGCGTCAAAATATCGCCGTCAGCTCTACTCTCTGCTTTACTGATTCCCACCGGCAAGGATGCCGTGACGTTCCCCTGCCAGATTCGGGCGCCGCGCCCGGCGCTGGCAGGCGGTAGAATAGTCGCTATTGCACACAACAGGAGGTTGGTTCGATGCTGTTTATTATCCCCGTACTTATTTTCGTCGCGCTGGTTATCGTTATGGCTGGCGTCAAAATCGTGCCGCAGGGTTTCCAGTGGACGGTGGAACGCTTTGGCCGCTATACCAAAACCCTTCAGCCTGGCCTGAATCTCGTGGTGCCGTTTATGGATCGCGTGGGCCGCAAAATCAACATGATGGAGCAGGTGCTCGATATCCCGTCGCAGGAGGTTATCTCTAAAGATAACGCCAACGTCACTATCGACGCCGTCTGCTTTATTCAGGTGATCGACGCGCCGCGCGCGGCGTATGAGGTGAGCAACCTGGAGCTTGCCATCATCAACCTGACGATGACCAACATCCGTACCGTGCTGGGCTCGATGGAACTGGACGAAATGCTGTCGCAGCGTGACAGCATCAACACCCGCCTGCTGCACATTGTCGATGAAGCCACCAACCCGTGGGGCATCAAAGTCACACGTATCGAAATCCGCGACGTGCGCCCGCCCGCCGAGCTTATCGCCTCGATGAACGCCCAGATGAAAGCCGAACGTACCAAACGCGCCTATATTCTGGAGGCCGAAGGCGTGCGCCAGGCAGAGATCCTCAAAGCCGAAGGCGAAAAACAGTCGCAGATCCTCAAAGCGGAAGGCGATCGCCAGTCGGCGTTCTTGCAGGCGGAAGCCCGTGAGCGTTCGGCCGAGGCAGAAGCGCGCGCCACGAAAATGGTTTCCGAAGCGATCGCCGCGGGCGATATTCAGGCGGTAAATTACTTTGTGGCGCAGAAATATACCGACGCGCTGCAGCAGATTGGCTCTTCCAGCAACAGCAAAGTGGTGATGATGCCGCTGGAGGCCTCAAGCCTGATGGGTTCGATAGCCGGGATCGCCGAACTCATGAAAGAGAGCGGCACCGAGCGTAAACGCCCATGATGACCCTTATCCTCTCTCACCCTCACGTCTTCTGGCTCTGCCTGGGCGGACTGCTGCTGGCGGCGGAAATGCTCGGCGGCAACGGCTTTCTGCTCTGGAGCGGCGTGGCGGCGGTAGCGACCGGGCTGCTGACCTGGCTTCTGCCGCTGGGCTGGGAGTGGCAGGGCGTGAGTTTCGCGCTGTTCATGCTTATCGCCGTCTGGCTCTGGTGGCGCTGGCTGTCGCGTCGCGCACAGCCGCGGCCTGACAACGCGCTTAACCAGCGCGGTCAGCAGCTGATTGGCCAGCGCTTTATGCTGACGCAGTCGCTGGAGAATGGCCGCGGGCAAATTACCGTCGGTGATAGCGTCTGGCCGGTCGTGGCGAGCAGCGATTTACCGGCAGGTACAGTTGTTGAAGTGGTCGCGCTCGACGGCATTCGCCTGCGCGTGCAGGCGAGCCGGACGCAATAGCTGATTCTCGCAAGACAGCACTGTTCAATAAAAGCCTGTTCGGGCATGATCCGGACAGGCTTTTTTACAAAATATTCACAAGGAAACGACGTTATGACGCTACGACTGACAGGGATCGCCCTCGCGCTGCTGACGCTGCCCACGCTCTGCGCGCAGGCCTCTTCTGATATTGAAGACTGCACGTGGGGCACGCCGGGCTGCGTTCTGCAAGGCGAGCCATGGCTTAATGTGAATAACGATACCCGCGACAACCTGATTCGCCTTATCAGCGAGCAGAAACATTTCGCGCTGCCGGTCTGGCCGCTGCCCGCCGACACGCGCACTACCCGCGATTACCACTTCGGCTATCACGAAGAAGATGTCACGGAAACTGCCACGCCCGGCACCGCGGCAGGCGATGCGCCGGACCCGCTGGCGACGCTGCTGACCAGCTTGCATCTCGACCCGGCCGCCGCGACGCTCAGCGACGCCGACCGTGAAAACCGTTTTGTCTCCAATAATTCGCAGAGCGTCATCGCGTTTCTGACTGCGCTGAATAATGAGAAATCGCTGACCGACGCGCAGCGTCAACACCTGGCGCAGGCGCGTCTGAGTATTTATCAGGCGCCTGACAGCACGCCCGACAGCCTCAACGCGCCGCAGGGATCGGCCGCCGCTGTGTTCGATGAATATCTTGGCGCGGCGAGCGCGTTTTATCAGGGCGACTACCCCGCCGCGACGGAACGCTTTAGCGCGCTTAAAGCCAGCAGCCAGCCGTGGGTGGCGCAGACCGCCGCCTATATGCTGATGCGCGTGGCGCTTAACCAGAGCAGCGCCGCGGCGGTGGACGATGATTACGGCCTGTTTGATACCACTAAAATCGACAAAACCGCCGCGCGCCAGGCGCTCGCTTATTCTGAGGCGTACCTGAAAGCCTGGCCGGAGGGCGACTACGCTGACTCCGCACGCGGCATGCAGCGACGCATCTACTGGTATCTCCAGGACTGGGACGCGCTGGCCCCGCGCTACGAGCAGGCGCTGAAAGCGGCACCGGACGCCGACGCCCTGCGCGCGCTGCTTTTAGAGAACGACACCAAACTGCAAAGCAAAGACGCCAGCGGCGACACCTTTTTTGTCAGCAGCCCGGACGCGCCGCTGCTCACCTTTACCCAGACGCTGCGCTGGCTGCGCGAAAATGAACGTAAAGCCGACAAAAACCCGCACGTGACGCGCCAGATGCTCGACGATTACAAACCCATCTATGAAAAAGCGGGGCTGATGCCGCTGTGGAACTACCTGCAAAACGCCTGGCTCTTCTGGCAGCAGCAGGATTACGCGGCCGTCGTGGCGGCGATTAAGCCTGCCGACAGCGTGCCGCAGAACGATATTCTCGCCTTCAGCGAGCAGGTGCTGTACGGCGACGCGCTGGGCGCGCAAAAGCAGTGGGCCGCCGCGCGCGACCACTGGCAGCGCCTGCTGAAATCCGCCAAACCGGGCGCTGAACAGCAGCTATTGCAGATGAAACTGGCGGCCGCGCTGGTTGAAAACAACGAAACGGCGGCGATTTTCGCGCCGCAAAGTCTGGTGACAGGCCTGCGCTACCGCTCGCTGGTGCTGAAAACCAGAGCGCCGCTGGATCTTCTTAAAGATCAGGCGCTGCACGGCATGAACAACGAAGAGCGCACCATTGCGCTGCACACGCTGCTTACACGCCATCTGACCGAAGGCCGTTATCAGGATTATCTCCAGGACAAAGCGCTGGCTGGCGATCTCAAACCGCTGGATGAGAAGGCATACGGTGACGTCAGCCTGACCATTTTCAACTGGAAAGGCGACGATGTGGCGAAAGGCTACGCCTGCAGGCCGCTTGATGAGACCGCGAAAACGCTGGCGGCTCACCCGGACGACAGCCACGCGCTGAACTGCCTCGGCGAGTTTTTCCGCCTGACGGGCGCGCAGGTCAACCCGTGGGGCGATAGCGGCGGCAACAGTACGCTCGATACCGTGACCCGCACCGAACACCCGGTCGGGCTGCCGAATCGTCAGCACTATTACCAGCAGGTCATCGCCAACCCGAAAGCCGAGCCGGAAGATAAAAGCTACGCGCTGTACCGCGCCGTGATGTGCTATGCGCCGTCAGGGTATAACGACTGCGGCGGTGAGGATGTCGATAAAGCGACGCGCAAAGCCTGGTTCGGGCAGCTTAAGAAAAACTGGCCGGGAAGCCCATGGGCGCAGCAGCTCAAATATTACTGGTAAGCCTGCTGCTGGCGACAACGAGCGCGTGGGCGCAGACGACGCGGGTGAATGACACCGACTACCGGGCCTTCTGGCTCTGGTCGGGCGTCAGGCCGTCTGCGGCGCTGCGTGAGGCTGAGGTTATCTATCTGCATCAGGGCGATGTGGTCACGCGCCAGGGCAAGCCCGCGTTTGTGCGCCTCGGCCAGCCGGTCGCCCGCCTGCGCGCGCCTGCCCTCTGGCTTACCGTGCGGCTTGAGCGGCTCGATCTCAGCGATGAGATGCTCGACACGCTGGCCCGCCTGCCCGTGCGCTGGGCGCAGGCGGGAAATCCGGTGACCGGGTTACAGATTGATTTTGACGCAGCGACCCGGCGCATCGGGGATTATGGCCATTTTTTAACGCGGCTGCGGGCGCGACTGGATGGCCGTTTCGGGCTCGGCGTGACAGGGCTGCTCGACTGGGCGCAGACCGGCAGCGTCGCGCAACTTAACGCCCTGCCGGTGGATGAACTGGTGGTGCAGACTTATCAGGGGCGACACACGGTGCCGGGCTACGCGCGGTATTTACCCGCCCTGCTCGGCCTGCGCGTACCGTTTAAAATTGGCATCGCGCAGAATGGCGAGTGGGATAAGGCGCAGGAGAAAACCCTTGCGGCATCGCCCTGGTATCGCGGCGCGGTGATTTTCGTGATGAACGACGAGCGCTGATTTTACGCATCAGCTCGCCGGTGGCAGCAGCCGGAAAGGTTATCGATAATCGGGCAGTCAGCGCTCTCATCCCCAGGACACGCGGCGGCGAGATCCAGCAACTGCTGGCGCATCGCCCGCAGGCTTTCGATATGGCTTTCGATTTCCGCCACCTTTTGCAGCGTGCGCGCTTTCACGTCCGCGCTGTGGCGCGCCGGATCGTTAAACAGATGCACCAGTTCGCGACACTCTTCCAGGTTAAACCCCACCAGCCGCGCCTGGCGCAGCAGCGTCAGTTCATCGATATGCCGCTGCGAATAGGTGCGGTAGCCGTTATCGCCGCGCAGCGGCGGCGTCACCAGCCCTTTCTCTTCGTAAAAACGAATCGCTTTGCTGGTCAGCCCGGTTTTTTTTGCCACATCGCTGATATTCACGTTTCCCCCTTGACCTTCCCCTTGATGGAAGGTTTACGCTAAGTAACAGTAGAACGAATTGAGTTTTCCGGTCAACCCGAGGCTGACCGCTTACTGAGGAGACAACGTATGTCAAACACCATAGAACTGGCCCTGGACGGGCTTTCCTGCGGACACTGCGTAAAACGGGTGAAAGAGAGCCTGGAGCAGCGCCCGGACGTTGAACGCGCGGATGTCACGATTGAACATGCCAGCGTCACCACTACCGCGCCTGCGGACGCCCTGATTGAGACGGTGAAACAGGCCGGTTACGACGCGACCCTCGCACACCCAAAGGCTAACCCGCTGACAGAGTCATCAACCCCGTCGGAAGCACTGACAGCGGCGCAACCTGAGCTTCCGGCAGCGGATAACGCCGACGATGACGACAGCCGACAGCTGCTTATCAACGGCATGAGCTGCGCCAGTTGCGTGAGCCGCGTTCAGAACGCCCTGCAAGGGGTGGCGGGCGTCACGCAGGCACGGGTGAATCTGGCGGAGCGCACGGCGCTGGTGATGGGCCATGCCTCCGCCGCTGATTTAATCGCGGCGGTTGAAAAAGCGGGCTACGGCGCAGAGGCTATCGATGACGACGCCGAACGCCGCGAGCGCCAGCAGCAGACCGCGCAGGCGGCCATGAAACGCTTTCGCTGGCAGGCGGCGCTCGCGCTCGCCGTCGGCATTCCGGTGATGATCTGGGGCATGTTCGGCGACAACATGATGGTCACCGACGCCAACCGTTCGCTCTGGCTGGTCATTGGGTTTATCACGCTCGGCGTGATGGTTTTCGCGGGCGGTCATTTTTATACCAGCGCCTGGAAAAGCCTGCGCAACCGCAGCGCGACAATGGATACGCTGGTGGCGCTCGGCACCGGCGCGGCCTGGCTCTACTCCATGAGCGTCAACCTCTGGCCGCAGCATTTTCCGATGGAAGCGCGTCATCTCTATTACGAAGCCAGCGCCATGATTATTGGTCTGATTAATCTTGGTCATATGCTGGAGGCGCGCGCCCGCCAGCGTTCATCGAAAGCGCTGGAACGCCTGCTGGATCTGACGCCGCCGGTTGCGCGCGTTGTCACGCCGGAAGGTGAGAAAAGCGTGCCGCTGGCGGAGGTGACGCCGGGCATGACGCTGCGCCTCACCACCGGCGATCGCGTCCCTGTGGATGGCGACATTACCGACGGCGAAGGCTGGTTTGACGAAGCGATGCTGACCGGCGAGCCGGTGCCGCAGCAAAAAGCGGCGGGTGATGCGATCCACGCGGGCACCGTTGTGCAGGATGGCAGCGTGCTGTTTCGCGCCGCCGCGGTGGGCAACCACACCACGCTGTCGCGCATTATTCGCATGGTGCGCCAGGCGCAGAGCAGCAAGCCGGAAATCGGCAAGCTGGCCGACCGCATCTCCGCGGTTTTTGTTCCGGTCGTGGTGCTGATTGCGCTGTTCAGCGGCGCGGTCTGGTATTTCGCAGGCCCGGCCCCGCAGATCGTCTATACGCTGGTGATTGTCACCACGGTGCTGATTATCGCCTGCCCCTGCGCGCTGGGCCTTGCCACGCCGATGTCGATTATCTCTGGCGTCGGGCGCGCGGCGGAGTTTGGCGTACTGGTGCGTGACGCCGACGCGCTGCAACGCGCAAGCGACGTCGACACGCTGGTGTTTGACAAAACCGGCACGTTAACCGAAGGCAAACCGCAGGTGGCGGCCATCGCCACCACGGGCGACATCACCGAAGCGGACGCGCTGCGCCTCGCCGCCGCGCTGGAGCAAGGCTCCAGCCACCCGCTCGCGCGCGCCATTATCGAACGTGCCGGCGGCGCAGACCTTCCCGCCGTCAGTGGTTTTCGCACGCTGCGCGGGCTGGGCGTTAGCGGTGAGGCGCAGGGCAAAACGCTGCTGCTCGGTAATCAGGCGTTGCTGGAGGAAAACGGTATTCCGACCGACGCGCTGCGCGATGAGGCGCAGCGTCAGGCAAGCCTCGGCGCCACGCCGGTGCTGCTGGCGGTGGACGGTACGCTGGCGGCTCTCTTCGCCATTCGCGACCCGCTGCGTGAAGACAGCGCCGATGCACTGGCGCGCCTGCACCGCGAAGGCTACCGGCTGGTGATGCTGACCGGCGACAATGCCGTCACCGCGAACGCCATCGCCCGCGAGGCGGGCATTGATGAAGTGATTGCAGGCGTCCTGCCGGATGGCAAAGCACAGGCGATTCAGAAGCTTCAGCAGGCGGGCCGCAAAGTGGCGATGATTGGCGATGGCATTAACGACGCCCCGGCGCTGGCCCAGGCGGAAGTGGGGATCGCGATGGGCGGCGGCAGCGATGTGGCTATTGAAACCGCCGCGATTACCCTGATGCGCCACAGCCTGACGGGAGTCGCCGACGCGATGGCGATTTCCAAAGCGACGCTTGGCAATATGAAACAGAACCTGCTCGGTGCCTTTATCTATAACGCACTCGGCATTCCCGTGGCGGCAGGCGTGCTGTGGCCGCTGACCGGCACCCTGCTGAACCCGGTGGTCGCAGGCGCGGCGATGGCGCTCTCATCGATTACCGTCGTCAGTAACGCCAACCGGCTGCTGCGGTTTAACCCGAAAAAATAAGCGCAAGCCCGCTCCGGCGGGCTTTTTTATGGCCGCAACACAGTGATGCAGATTCGGAAAACCAGCCAGGTTGCCCGCTACGCCGTTTCCCCTGCGCCAGCCATAGTATTTATTACACCGCGCCTGATTCAGGCATTATCGTGCTCGCCGTGTTGCACCACAGCCGCTTGCCTGCCGGTGAACGCTCCGTCCGAACGGCTTCACCCCGCCTCTTGTTTGCACCCGTCCCGCCTGCGCGTTAGCATGGCTTTTTACGTCATGGGAAGTGGTTATGGGCCTGTTATGTCGTCTGCGCACCTGGTTTGACACGCTGCGCCCCGGTTATCCGTGGCCGGCGGTGGATATTACGCTGCCCGGCGGGCGCTATCTGCACCTGGTCGGCAGCATTCATATGGGCACTGCGGATATGGCGCCGCTCCCCGCGCGTCTGGTGGACAAACTGCGGCGCGCCGACGCGCTGATTGTCGAAGCCGATATCCGTGGCAATGACTCGCCCTTCGGCGATCCGCCGCCCTGCCCGCCGCTCGGCGAGCGTCTCGACGAGGCGCTGTTCCTCCAGCTTGAGAAACTCATCGACGATCTGGCGCTGCCGCTCTCCCGGCTCGATACGCTGCCGCTCTGGCAGGTGGCGCTGATTTTACAAGCGCACCAGGCGCAGCGCCTCGGCCTGCGGCCCGATTTTGGCATCGATTATCAGCTCTTAAACGCGGCGCAGACGCACCAGGTGAAAGTAAACGAACTGGAGGGCGCACAGAGTCAGGTGGAGCTGCTGCGTCGCCTGCCGCAGGACGGTCTGGCGCTGCTTGAAGATACACTGACCCACTGGCACACCAACGCGCGGCTGTTGCAGATTATGATGGGCTGGTGGATGGCGCGTCCGCCAGAGGCGGCAGGCAGCGTCGCGCTGCCGAACACCTTCAGCGCCGAGCTTGGCGATATGCTGATGCAGCAGCGTAACCGGCAGTGGCATCACTACCTGCTTTCGCTGCCGCCGGGGCGTTACGTGGTGGCCGTCGGCGCGCTGCATCTTTATGGCGAGAACAATCTACCGGCGATGTTTCGCACCTCTTAAAAAGAAGGCCAGTATCGCTACTGGCCCGTCAAAGAGGAACTTTTCGTTATTGTCGTTATGCCGTGCGCCTTAGCGGACGGTTGCGGCGATTGTCGCGCAAACCATCCACGCTGCCAATATAATCCCGCAAGCTGATACAATTTTTTCGCCCCTGTCTGGCGCTATGCTGTGCCGACAGGTCACAGAAATGGGAAAGGAAACATGACGCCCGCGGTTAATCTACTCGAAAAAAATAAGATAGCTTTTACGCTGCACGCCTATGAGCACGACCCGAATGAAACCAACTTCGGCGATGAAGTGGTGCGCAAGCTCGGGCTTAATGCAGAGCAGGTCTATAAAACGCTGCTGGTGGCGGTAAATGGCGATATGAAACATCTGGCCGTCGCCGTCACGCCAGTCGCCACACAGCTGGATTTGAAAAAGGTCGCGAAGGCGCTCGGCGCCAAGAAAGTGGAAATGGCGGACCCGATGATAGCGCAGCGCACCACCGGGTATCTGGTAGGCGGCATCAGCCCGCTCGGGCAGAAAAAGCGCCTGCCGACGCTGATTGACGCGCCCGCCCGCGACTTCCCGACCATTTATATCTCCGGCGGCAAGCGCGGGCTGGATATCGAACTGGCGGCGGCGGATTTAGCGACGCTGCTGAACGCGCAGTTCGCCGATATCGCCCGCCGCGACTGAGTTACTGCCAGCTCACTTCGCCTTTCGGCTCAAAAGTGTTTACATCCAGCGGCGAGCTCTGCTGGATGTACTGCTTGAGCACTTCGGCATCCACAAAACCGGTATTCACGTAACCCGGCTTTTTATCGATGGGCGGATAACCGTCGCCGCCCGTCGCGTTAAAGCTGAGCGTCGCCATACGGTAAGTTTTCGCCGGATCGACCGGTTCGCCTTTGATTTTGACATCATTCAGCGTGCCGCCCGAGGCCGTAAAGCTCACGTTGGCGAACTGCGGATAAGCGCCGGAATCCGGTTTTTTCTGCGCGACAGCGGTCAGGTACTCCAGCACCTCTTTACCCGTCATATCGACATACACCAGCGTATTGCCGAACGGCTGGACCTTGAGCACGTCTTTATAGGTAATGTCGCCGCCTTCGATGGAATCACGAATGCCGCCGCCGCTCATCACCGCGAAATCCGCGCCGGTGCGGGCTATCTGGGCGTTAAGAATTAAGTGGCCCATGCTGGTCTGCACAAAACGCACTTTGCTGCGATCGCCTTCAAGCCGCCCGTTGACGCTGCCGATTTTGACCATCAGCTGCGCCTGGCCCTTTTTCTGGAACGGCGTCAGCAGCGAGAGCATCTGCGGGTTCTCCGGGATCTGCGGCGTGTAGAGCACGCGCTCGGTCTGGCCGTTATCCCAGGTCACTTTTTTCTTCAGGTTGATGGGGATGAGCTGATAGCGCACCAGCTTCATTTCGCCATTGCGGAACTGGAAATCCGCGCGGCCGACATATTTGCCCCACTCATGCGCCTGCACAATCCAGGTGCCGTTCTGCCGATCCGGCGCACACGGGGTGCCCGGCACGTAATCCACCTGTTTTTTATTCTCTGACGCCATACAGACCGGATCTTGTGAGTGACCGCCCACAATCATCGTCAGCGCGCCTGCCGGCAGCGCGCGCGCCAGCTCGACATCCCCGGGCGCGTTAGAGCCGTGATCGCCGTTATCGTAATGACCCATATGGGTGGCGGCGATGATGACGTCCGGTTTTTCATTCTGCTGCAGCTCCTGAATCACCAGTTTCGCTTCGTCGGCAGGCTTGCGGAATTCGATATCGGTGAAATATTCCGGATTGCCGATTTTCGCGGTGTCGTCGGTCGTTAACCCGATCACCGCGATTTTAATGCCCTGCGGTTTGAAAATCGCCCAGGGTTTAAAGAGGCGCTCATTGGTGCTTTTCTGATAGATGTTGGCGGAGAGCAGCGGGAATTTGGCCCACTTTTCCTGCTGGCGCAGCACGCTCAGCGGGTTGTCGAACTCATGGTTGCCGACGGCCATCGCGTCATAACCAATCAGATTCATGCCGCGAAAATCGGGCTCGGCGTCCTGTAAATCAGATTCCGGCACACCGGTGTTGATATCGCCGCCGGAGAGCAACAGCACGCTGCCGCCCTGCGCGGTGACATCACGCCGTACGCTGTCCACCAGCGTCTTCTGCGCCGCCAGACCATATTCGCCATATTCGTTGCGCCAGAAATGACCGTGATGATCGTTGGTGTGCAAAATGGTGATGTTATACGTTTTATCCTGCTCCCAGGCGGATGCCCCGCCGCTCAGCAGGCTAAGCCCCGCCAGCAGCGCGACAGCCAACCCTTTTCTGGCTAACCCCATGACAACTCTCCCTATCCTTAACGTGAATGCTGAAATTACAGCGCCTGCCGAACATACTCAACTTTGTTTTCAGATTTGCGACTTTCCTCAAAACCACAGCGTAACGGCAAGCAAGGTTTATGTCTTGTTACAAAAGCGGCGATTTAATGGCTCACAAACAAAAAAAGGTCTCTGCACGGCAAATTCACTGAATTGCTATCACCTTACGTTCATCTGCTCGTCAAAAAAGCGCCATTTTTCATCTGGGCAGCGTTATCAAAGCGTCGTTTACTTTTTCCTTTCTTAAAACACGTACTTTTGTCAGTGAAAGCACAAAATGGCCCGACCTGTTATCCGCATATCTTCTCGGTTTGTTCCTGATAATATGGATTTCTGCGTCCGGTTCGCATTTTTTGCTCTTAATGAGCGATTTCAGAAAGTTTTCGCTAATAAACTGCCCCGCGCTGCCGAAAATTGTCATAAACTGTTACGAGTTGCACGCAAAACATCCGGTGTATCACATTCAACGAAAGGAGACGGAATGCATCACGCCACACCGCTTATCACCACACTTGTCGGTGGCCTTGTTCTGGCCTTTATTCTCGGTATGCTCGCCAACCGGCTGCGTATCTCACCGCTGGTGGGATACCTGCTCGCAGGCGTGGTGGCCGGGCCGTTTACGCCCGGTTTTGTCGCGGATACAAAGCTTGCGCCGGAGCTGGCGGAGCTTGGCGTGATCCTGCTGATGTTCGGAGTGGGTCTGCATTTTTCTCTGAAGGATTTGATGGCGGTAAAGTCTATCGCCATTCCCGGCGCGATTTTGCAGATAGCCGTGGCGACGCTGCTGGGCGCCGGGCTCTCCACCTTCCTCGGCTGGTCACTGATGACCGGCATTGTGTTCGGTCTGTGTCTTTCTACCGCCAGTACCGTGGTGCTGCTGCGCGCGCTTGAAGAGCGGCAGTTGATAGAGAGCCAGCGCGGGCAGATAGCCATCGGCTGGCTTATCGTTGAAGATCTGGTGATGGTGCTGACGCTGGTACTGCTGCCTGCCGTCGCCGGGATGCTGGAGAAAGGCGATCTCGGTCTTGCGACGCTGAGCCTCGATATGGGCATTACGCTTGGCAAAGTCATTGCGTTTATCGCGCTGATGATGCTGGTGGGTCGCCGCCTGGTGCCGTGGATCCTGGCGCGCAGCGCCGCCACCGGCTCGCGGGAGCTGTTTACGCTCGCGGTGCTGGCGCTGGCGCTCGGCATTGCCTTCGGCGCGGTCGAGCTGTTTGACGTCTCATTCGCGCTGGGCGCGTTCTTCGCAGGCATGGTACTGAACGAATCGGAGCTGAGCCACCGCGCCGCGCACGATACGCTGCCGCTGCGCGATGCCTTCGCGGTGCTGTTTTTCGTCTCGGTCGGGATGCTGTTCGACCCGATGATTCTGGTTCAGCAACCGCTGGCGGTGCTGGGCACGCTGCTGATTATCCTGTTCGGCAAATCGATCGCCGCGTTTGCGCTGGTGAAACTGTTCGGCCACTCGCGCCGCACCGCGCTGACGATTGCGGTGAGCCTCGCGCAGATTGGTGAATTCGCGTTTATCCTGGCCGGGCTTGGCATGGCGCTGGATCTGCTGCCGCAGGACGGGCAGAACCTGGTGCTGGCGGGCGCGATCCTGTCCATCATGCTTAACCCGGTGCTGTTTGTGCTGCTGGAGCGTTTCCTGTCGCGTCACGACGAGCTGGAGGAGCAGACGCTGGAAGAGGCGATGGAAGAGGAACAGCAGAACCCGGTGGATATCTGCAATCACGCGCTGCTGGTGGGTTATGGCCGCGTCGGCAGCCTGCTTGGCGAGAAGCTTATCGCCGAGGGCATTCCGCTGGTGGTGGTGGAAACCTCACGCACCCGCGTCGAGGCATTGCGCGAGCGCGGCGTTCGCGCGGTGCTTGGCAATGCCGCTAACGAGCAGACGATGACGCTGGCGCATCTCGACTGCGCGCGCTGGCTGCTGTTGACCATCCCGAACGGTTATGAAGCCGGTGAAATCGTCGCTGCCGCGCGTGAGAAGCGCCCGGATATCGAAATCATCGCCCGCGCGCATTATGACGACGAGGTGGATTACATCACCGAGCGCGGCGCGAATGAGGTGGTGATGGGCGAGCGGGAAATCGCGAGCACGATGCTGCGTATGCTCGATAAGCCCGAGCAGGCGCAGGAGATTTTGAGCCACAGTTGATGGGCGGGAAGGCGTGCGTGACGGTGAAAAAGGTGGATGCGGCTGCGCCTTACCCACCCTACAAAAACCAGGCCGTTTAACCGTAGGGCGGGTAAAGGTGGGTGCGGCTGCGCCTTACCCACCCTACAAAAACCAGGCCGTTTAACCGTGGGGCGGGTAAAGGTGGGTGCGGCTGCGCCTTACCCCCCCTACAAAAAACAGACCGTTAACCGTAGGGCGGGTAAGCATTAGCGCACCCGCCATAACGTAACGGTTAACGCTCCCAGTACGCCTCTTCGAGGCTATCTTCGCGCTCAGGCAGACCGCGCGTCAGACGCGGCGAATGCTGGTTCAGCACCTGATAACTCACGCGGTTCGCGTATTTACACACCTGCGCCAGCGACGAATAGGTCAGCCAGGCGTATTTATGCTTGCTGGAGTTCGGCACGTTGGTACGGTGATAATTATTGGCGGTAATATCATGCAGCAGCGCCGCCAGCGCGCCGTCGCCGGCACCGTTGGTGTTCATTATCTTCTCCGGCCCGCCCATGTACGGCGCGATATGGGAGAAAATACGCAGTGGCTTTTCACAATCTTTAAAGCGCATCGCGCGGCTGAATTCATACTGGTTGAACTCGGCGATCGCGCCCGGCAGCAGCGGATGCTGGGTTTTGCGCTTGCCTTCCTCTTCGGTAAAGCCCGCCATATAGAGCCCGACCGGCCCGGCGGTACAGAGCACCAGATCCACCCAGTCGAGTGCCTTATCCGACGCCAGCAACGGATCGCTTTCGCCCGTCAGCGCCTCGCCCTCTTCTTCGTTCATCGCGAGAATCGACACGTGCTCTTTCAGGAAATCGCGCCACCACTGCGGGTTATCGGCAATCACATATTTGGTACCGAGCGTCAGCACCACCGGCACGTTATGCTTTTTGGCGTAACGAATGGCGGTCATGGTGGCCTCCGGCATCGGCTCGCCGGGTTTGCAGCGCACCAGATAGGAGGTCAGCACCAGCGCCGACGCGCCGGCAATCACCTCTTCCGGGATGCTCTCAGGGCGCAGCTGGTTCATCTGGCCTGGGCTGATGGCGAAGGTGCGCTCGCCCTGCTCGCTTATCAGCGTGAAGCAGCGGCCAATCGCGCCGTCGACGCCCTGGAGATAGTTCAGATCGGTACGGCTTGAGGTGTTACAGAGATAACGGTAGGCGTAGCTGCCAATCTGTACGTTATTACACATGACGCCCAGCAGCACCGAGCGGTCGTCCGCCAGTACGGAGTAGTTGTGCATCGTGTTACCAATGGTGCCACCGGCAAACTGATGGGTGATGAGATTTTCACGCACCAGCTCCTGGTACAGCGCTTCGGCGACATCGTCTTCAATCACCAGCGAATGGCCGAGACTCAGCCCGTAGCGTTCGATAAACGCGTCATCCACGCGGGCTTCGATATCCACCAGCGTCTGGTCGATACCCACCACCCAGGAGGCGCTGACATCGGATTCAGGTTGAATTTGTTGCAGGAGCGGATCGCGGTCGCTGACGGGAAAATAGTGTTTGGACTTACGTTTGCCGGGAAATTTCATGGTATTGCGTGCGGGTAGCTAATCAGGCGGGGAATGGTAGCACACTACCCGCCCCGCGCGCGATTAACGGTAACGGTCGACAAGCTCCTTCATCATCGCGATATGCGCAGGCTCATCATTAAGTGCCGGAATGTATTCGTACTTTTCACCGCCCGCCTCGATAAAAATCTCGCGGTTCTGCTCGGCGATCTCTTCGAGCGTCTCCAGGCAATCCGAGGAGAAGCCCGGACACATCACCTGAATATGCTTCACGCCTTTCTCGCCCAACATTTTCATGGTTTCGTCGGTATAAGGCGTCAGCCACGGCTCGCGGCCAAAGCGCGACTGGAACGTCATCATCACTTTTTCAGGCGCAATGCCAAGCGCCGAGACCAGCTCGCGTGTGGTGTCGCGGCAGCGCTGCGGGTAGTCGTCGCCTTCATCGGCGTAACGCTGCGGAATGCCGTGGTAAGAGAGCAGTAGCAGATCCGGCTCGCCATGTTTTTCAAACGAGCGCTGTACTGACTGCGCCAGCGCGCTGATGTAAGCCGGTTCGCAGGCGTAATCGCGAATAAGCGTCATGGACGGCAGCTTACGGTAGCGGGCGGTAATGCGCGCCAGCTCGTCCCATACCGCCGCCACGGTGGAGCAGGAGTATTGCGGATAGAGCGCGAGCACAATGATGTGATCGACATGCTGGTCGAGCAGCTTCTGCACGGCGCTGTCGAGCGACGGCTGGCCGTAGCTCATGCCGAGCGCCACCGGCACATCGCCAAGCGCCGCGCTCAGCGCTTTTTCCTGGCGACGACTGTAAACCATCAGCGGCGAGCCCTCTTCCATCCAGATGGACTTATAGAGTTTCGCCACGCGCGGCGAACGCAGCGGCAGAATAACGCCGCGCAACAGCGGCCACCAGATAAAGCGCGGCACGTCCACGACGCGCCGGTCGCTCAAAAACTGCTTTAAATAACGTTTAACGGCTGCCGGGGTGGGTGCCTGCGGGGTGCCGAGATTGACTAATAAAACGCCGCTTTTCACTGACTGCATCACGGTTCCTCATTGATGTCCGGCGCGAACGGTGCGCTTCAGGAGACCTGCCGCACCGCTGCGAATGAAAATCATTGTAACGTAAAAGTTATTTATCGGAACCGATAACAGCAAAAGGCGTTAGCGCCGGTTTTCGGCCAGATGCCAGAGCGCCGCCACGTTGCGGGCTGTGACGCGCAGATTGCGTTCAGCGTCATCCAGCGCCTCCTGAAGCGTGACGATGCGGTCAATCACCGAAAACGCGGCGTCGATGCCGTGCTCATGCACTATCTGATAATCGGGCGTCAGGCTACCCGCAATCGCCACCACCGGGCGCTGAAACTGTTTCGCCACGCGCGCCACGCCAACAGGCGTTTTACCGTGGATGCTCTGGCTGTCGAGCCGCCCTTCGCCGGTAATCACCAGATCCGCGTCGCGCACCGCCTGCGCAAGCCCCAGGGATTCAATAACAATCTCAATGCCAGGGCGCAGCTCTGCGTTCAGCATACCGAGCAGCGCGGCCCCCATGCCGCCCGCTGCCCCCGCCCCCGGCGCGCTGATAATCGCTTTGCCCGTCGCGGCTTCGAGCTGTTCGCCGAAGCGCCTGAGCGCGGCGTCCAGCTCTGTCACCATGGCAGGCGTGGCACCTTTTTGCGGCCCAAACACCGCCGACGCGCCCTTCTCACCGCACAGCGGGTTATCGACGTCGCAGGCGGCGGTCACGCTGACCTGCGCGAGGCGCGGGTCGAGTGCCGAGAGATCAAGCCGTTCCAGCCTGGTCAGCGCCGCACCGCCGGGTGCCAGCTCACGCCCTTCGCCGTCGAGAAACCGCGCGCCCAGCGCCTGCATCATGCCCGCGCCGCCATCGTTGGTGGCGCTGCCGCCGATGCCGATGATAATCGCCTTCACGCCCCGCTCCAGCGCCGCGAGGATAAGCTCGCCGGTGCCGTAACTCGTGGTGATGCGCGGATCGCGCTGCGCGGTTGGCACCAAATGCAGACCGGAGGCCGCCGCCATTTCCACCACCGCCGTTTCACCGTCGCCCAGCAGGCCGAAGAAACCGTCGACGTTGTTGCCGAGCGGCGCGGTCACCGGCGTGGTGATGATCTGCCCGCCGGTCGCGGCGACCATCGCCTCGACGGTGCCTTCGCCGCCGTCCGCCATCGGCACGCAGACGTAGTGCGCCTGCGGGTAAATTTCACGAAAGCCCGCTTCGATAGCCTTCGCGACATCCATTGCGCTCAGGCTCTCCTTAAATGAATCCGGTGCGATAACGATTTTTTTCAGGGTTGTCATAGTTTATTCCTTAAGCAGCAACACCCAGTACGCCGAACATCAGCGCTGAAATGGTGGCAATGGTGAAGCCCACCAGCGTTTCATACGGTAAAAGTTTAAGCCGTTCATGCACGGTCATCCCGACGCTGCCGCCGGTCGCGTGGAAAAAGCTGCCGTGCGGCAGGTGATCGAGCACCGTCGCGCCCGCGTGGATCATCGCCGCCCCGGCAATGCCGCTGACGCCAAGCTCCAGCAGCGTATGGCTAAAAACGGCGGACGCCACGGCGGTGCCAGCGGTAGTGGACGCCGTCGCCATCGACATAAGCGTGCCGGAGAGCGGCGCCAGCAGCCACGCGGGCAGCCCGGTGTGGGTCAGCGTGTCGATCAGCACATCTTTAAGCCCCGAATTGGCGATAATGCCCGCCAGCGCGCCGGTGCCGAGCAGCATAATCGCCACCGGCGCCATGCGGCTTAAGCCTGAGACCATAAACGTATTGCACTGGCGCAGCCGCCCCATCAGCAGCGCGCCCGCAAGCCCGCCCGCCGGAAGCGCGATTAACGGGTCAACGGCGATGCCAGCAATCGGGCGCAACGACAACAACAGAATCGCTACCAGCGGCGCGCTGATGGCCGCGGCGAAACCCGGACGCGGGCCGGTATCCTGTACCGGTAGCTCTTGCTCGGTGACCCGGCTGCCTTTATTGCTTAAGCGGTTCGCCAGAAAACAGGCCATCGCCAGACCAAACAGCCCCGGAATGACGCCCGCGAGCATTACGGAGGTGAGCGGCACATGGAAGTTATCCGCTGCGGCGATGGTATTCGGGTTTGGCGACATCACGTTACCCGCTTTGCCGCCGCCAATCATGGCGAGCAGGATAGCGATACGCGAGATGCCCGCACGCTGAGCGATAGAGAGCGCGATGGGCGCGACGGTGATCACCGCCACATCGATAAACACGCCGACCGCCGTCAGGATAAGCGTCGCGATGGCGAGCGCCAGCAGGCTGCGCTTTTCGCCCACCTTGCGCACGATGGTCTCCGCGATGGTGTGCGCCGCGCCGGACTCAATCAGCACGCCTGCCAGCACGCCCGCCGCCAGAATGCGCATCACCGCGTTGGTGATGCCCTGCGCGCCTTCAATCATCAGGCTGACCGTATGGACAAGATCCGCACCGCCGACCAGGCCGCCTGCCAGCGCGCCCGCCAGCATGCCGTAAGCCGGTGGCACTTTACGCAGAATTAATACAATCGCGACGACCAGCGCCGTCAGCGCGCCGAGAGTGGATACCGTTGTCATTATTGTTTTCTCTTTGAGGTAAGGGTCTGGACAACATAGCGTCGCGCCGCGGGGAAAGCCTGAGCGAAACCCACAAAGAAAGCGTGCTGCCGCCCGCCTGCGTTTGTGGGTTTCTACAACTCACGCCTGTGTCAGCATCCCGACATAAAGCTGGAGGCAGTCAGATAACTGGTTGATTTTAAGGCCGGTGATGGCCTCGATACGCTGTAGTCGGTAGCGTAGCGTGTTGACGTGGATATGCAGCGCGCTGGCCGTCTGCGCCTGCTCACAATTTCGGGAAAAATAGTGGCGCAGGGTCTGGCGCAGCACGCCTTTATCATCGTGTTCCGCCAGCCTGCGCCAGGGCGCGCCAAGCTCTTCGGCGCGCCAGTCGTCACCGAGATCGCAAAGCAACGCCGCCAGCGGATTTTCATCATAAACCAGCGTTTTGTGGCGAAGCTTAAGACGGCGCGCCATCGACTGCGTGGCCCGCGCCGCGCGCAGCGAACGGGACGGCCCCGCGTCGCCGGGGTAAAAGCCGCCCAGGATCAACCGCACGTTAAACCGCCCCTGCCAGAGCGCATGCAGATGCTGCGCCTGGTGACGTTCCTGCTGCGGGCTCCACTGGCCGTTTTCCATGCTCGCCGGGCGCAGCATGACCATTTCGCTAAAACCGGTCATGGCGAACAGCGCATCGCGCGCCTCGCGCTCAAGCTCCGCGAGCAGTTCGCGCATCTGTTGCGGGTTGCCGTCGCGCAGTTCGATTATCCACGCGATACGCGGCACCGAGAGCGCAACGCCAAGCCAGGCGGCCATTGATTCACGCGCCTCTGTGTCGCCGCCGCCTGCGAGCAGCTGTAGCGTGAGTTCTTCGCGGTAGCGTTTCTCCCACTGGTTTTGCTCAAGCAACGCCGCCTGCTCGACCATCAGCTCGGCCGCCATTTTTACCAGTTCGCCACAGGCGCGCACCTGCGAAGGCTCGCCGGAAATACCGATAACGCCAATCTGGCGCTGGCGAAAACAGAACGGCAGATTGATGCCAGGGCGCACGCCCTTCAGATGACGCGCGGTGGCGGCGTCTATCTCCACGACGCGGCTCTCGGCGAGCGCCAGCAGCGCCCCTTCGTGACGCTCCATCAGGCGCTGCGGATCGCCGGAGGCGATGATGACGCCGTGGCTGTCCATGACGTTAACCGGGTAGTCGATGATGCTCATGGCGCGCCGGACAATCAGCCGGGCGGTGGACTCATCCAGGAGCGGAGTCTGTCTGAACATGCGGGTTTCCTGTGTGTTGATCCGCAAACGTTATACGCCCTCAGGCAGGAAAATTTAAGGCGCAGGCGGCAAGGATGTGAGGCGCAGATAGCAAAACGCCGGGCTGAGCCCGGCGTTGGTCATACCTCTTCGGCTTAACCGAGGATTTTTTCCAGTTCGGCGCGCACGTCGCCAACGGCTTTGGTGCCGTCGACTTTGGCGTAACGGGTGTTGCCCGCTTCCGCTTCTTTGCGGTAGTAGCCGATCAGCGGCTCGGTCATCTCATGGTATTCCACCAGACGCTTACGCACGGTTTCTTCCTGATCGTCTTTACGGGTGGTCAGCGCTTCACCGGTCACGTCGTCTTTGCCTTCCACTTTCGGCGGATTGAATTTGATGTGGTAAACGCGACCAGACGGCGCGTGAACGCGGCGGCCAACGATACGGTCAACAATCAGTTCATCCGGCACGTCGAATTCCAGCACGTAGTCAACGTTGATGCCCGCTTCCTTCATGGCGTCCGCCTGAGGAATGGTGCGCGGGAAACCGTCCAGCAGGAAACCGTTGCGGCAATCTTCCTGGGCGATACGCTCTTTGACCAGCGCAATCACCAGCTCGTCGGTAACCAGCTTGCCGGCGTCCATAATGTCTTTCGCCTGTTTACCCAGCTCAGAGCCAGATTTCACTGCCGCGCGCAGCATGTCACCGGTGGAGATTTGCGGAATGCCGTATTTCTCCATGATGAATTGTGCCTGAGTCCCCTTTCCTGCGCCCGGAGCGCCGAGCAGAATAATACGCATTGCGTAATTCTCCATACGTTTGCATTTTCACTACGTGATTGAAGCGAAAACCATACCATTAAAGGCGCTATGCCGACAACAAACGCGGCGGAGGGTAAATGGTTTCACCGGGGCGTGACGGGCAGAAAATGGCCCAGGCGGTATAAAAAAGGCGGGCACGCGAGGTGTCCGCCTTTTTACCAGTGATGTAATGGGTGTGGGCGTTTGCGACGGTAAAGAGCGTTGCGCTGGCGGGTGCGCTTCGCTTACCCGCCCTACAGACTGCCTGCTCCGCTTTACGGTGGAGGGTGCACGTTGCTTACCCGCCCTACGAAACTGTCTGCTTCGCGTTGCGACGGCGGGTGCGCTTCGCTTACCCGCCCTACGTTATTACAACGCCCTCGTTGTAGGGTGGGTAAGCGTTAGCGCACCCACCTTAACAAAACGCCCCTGACGCGCGATCAGGAGACCAGCAGCTGGTTCATACGACGGATAAACTGGTTAGGATCTTCCAGCGTTCCGCGCTCGGCGAACAGCGCCTGATCGAGCAGCAGCTCCACCCACTCTTTAAACTGCGCCTCGTCCTGAGTATCGGCGGTGCGTTTCACCAGCTGATGATCCGGGTTCAGCTCAAAAATGTATTTCACTTCCGGCACCGCCTGGCCCGCCGCGGCGAAAAGCTTCGCCATCTGCGTGCTCATCTCGTCGTTGTCGGTGGTGACAATCGCTGGCGTGTCGGTCAGACGATGCGTCAGACGCACCTCTTTCACGCGATCGCCCAGCAGGGTTTTCACACGCTCAACAAACGGCTCCAGTGCTTTTTCCGCTTCTTTGGCGCTTTCGTCGACTTCATCCGCCAGTTTCTCCAGCGATTCGTCGGCTTTCGCCACAGACTGGAACGCTTTACCGTCGAACTCGGTGAGATAGCTCATCATCCATTCGTCGATGCGATCGGAAAGCAGCAGCACTTCGATGCCTTTCTTACGCAGCAGCTCCAGATGCGGGCTGCTCTTCGCGGCCGCGTAGCTGTCGGCGGTGATGTAGTAGATCTTCTCCTGCCCTTCTTTCATGCGGGAGACATAATCTGCAAGCGACACGGTCTGCGCGGCGGAATCGGTATGCGTGGAGGCGAAACGCAGCAGTTTGGCGATCGCTTCCTGGTTGGCGCTGTCCTCCGCCGGGCCTTCTTTCAGCACCAGGCCGAACTGTTTCCAGAAGGTCTGGTATTTTTCGGCGTCGTCTTTAGCCAGTTTCTCCAGCATCTGCAATACGCGTTTGGTCAGCGCGCTGCGCAGGTTGCGGGTAATGGAGCTGTCCTGAAGAATTTCGCGCGATACGTTGAGCGGCAGATCGTTGGAGTCAATCAGGCCGCGCACAAAGCGCAGGTAGTTCGGCATGAACTGTTCGGCGTCGTCCATGATAAACACGCGCTGCACGTAGAGTTTCAGACCGTGTTTATGATCGCGGTTCCACATATCCCACGGCGCCTGGGACGGGATGTACAGCAGGCTGGTGTATTCCTGCTTCCCTTCCACGCGGTTGTGGCTCCAGGTCAGCGGATCGGTGAAGTCGTGCGCGATGTGTTTATAGAACGCTTTATATTCGTCGTCGCTGACTTCGCCTTTGCTGCGAGTCCACAGCGCCTGTGCCTTGTTGATTTTCTCCCAGGAGACGATGGTTTCGCCGTCTTTCTCCTCGCGGGTTTCAATCTCAACCGGCAGCGCGATATGGTCGGAGTATTTGCTGATGATCGAGCGCACGCGCCAGTCGTTTAAGAACTCATCTTCGCCTTCGCGCAGGTGCAGCGTGATTTCGGTGCCGCGATCCGCTTTGCTGATATCCGCAACGGTATATTCGCCTTCGCCTTCCGATTCCCAGAACACCGCTTCATCGGCGCTGACGCCTGCCGCGCGGGTGCGCACAGTCACTTTATCGGCGACGATAAACGCCGAGTAGAAGCCCACGCCGAACTGACCGATAAGCTGGCTGTCTTTCGCCTGGTCAGAGCCCATCGATTCAAGAAATGCTTTGGTGCCCGATTTCGCGATGGTACCGAGATGGTCGATAACCTCATCGCGGGTCATCCCGATGCCGTTATCGGCGATGGTCAGGGTGCGTTTGTCTTTATCAAACGACACGCGCACGCGCAGATCGCCGTCGCCTTCATAGAGATCGGGGCTGGAAAGCGCACGGAAGCGCAGTTTGTCCGCCGCATCCGAGGCGTTGGAGATAAGCTCACGCAGGAAAATCTCTTTATTTGAATAGAGAGAATGGATCATCAGGTGCAGAAGCTGTTTGACCTCTGACTGAAAACCACGGGTCTCTTGTCCTTTCATAATGGTGATACCTCAACAAAACAGGCCACAGTGAACAAAAACGGTTGAGGCAGAGATGGGGATAGCGGAGAAATTTTTCAAGCGGCAGGCAAAGCGGGGAACGCTGACTGGTTAAAAGCCGCACAATGCGGCTTTCGTAAGTAGAATCGTTTGACGCTTAAAACGTCATTTTATGCCGCCCGGCAAGCGAGTGCGAAAGCGTGGTGCCGTCGACCATTTCGAGCTCGCCGCCCACCGGCACGCCGTGCGCGATACGGCTTGCGTCAACGCCATACTGGGCGCAGAGCTCGGCGATGTAATTGGCGGTCGCCTCGCCTTCCACCGTCGGGTTGGTGGCGAGAATAATCTCTTTTAACGGCTCTGCGGCGAGGCGCTGCTCCAGGCGATCAAGCCCGATATCGTCCGGACCGATACCGTCGAGCGGCGAAAGATGGCCCATCAGTACGAAATAGCGGCCCGAGAACTGGCCGGTCTGCTCGATGGCGTGGATATCCGCCGGGCTTTCCACTACGCAAATCTGTCCGTTTTCCTGACGGCGCGGATTGGTGCAGATATTACATTTTTCCTGCTCGGTGAAGGTGCGGCAGTCGGCGCAGTGGCCTATCTCCGACATGGCGCGGGTCAGCGCCTGAGCAAGCCGCATCCCGCCGCTGCGATCGCGTTGCAGCAGCGTAAACGCCATGCGCTGCGCCGATTTCGGGCCCACGCCCGGCAGGCAGCGCAACGCTTCCATCAGTTGAGTCAGCAGAGGACTGGTCTGCATCAGTGAAATTCCTTAACCAAAAACAAAGCGTGTAGATTACCACTTGCGCCTTTATGCACGCACCCTAAACCTGCTTAGTTATAGGATAGCGTAAGCGTCCCGGCCGCGTTGGCTTTGCCTGGCGTGACCTCAGCGCCGGTTTTGTAGTAGTTGGCTGTAAAGAGCAGCGTTTCCGATGCGCCTGCGCCGCCGGGATTCGCCGGATCGGTAAAATAGCTGTAGCGCCGTTCCGCATCATAGGTGCGCTGAGACGTGAGCAGCGGGATCGGCGTGCCGATGGGGAGACCCGCTTTCCCGCTGTCGTAGCCGCCAGACGCGAGTTTCAGATTCAACTGAACGCCGAGGCCGGTCGCCACGTCTGACGCGCCGGTATCCGAGAGCGCGATAACCGTATTATTCGCCGTGTCGCCGCCAGCCTGAGGCGCCTGGACTTCCAGCGTGACGTTGGTGCCCGGTTCGCACGAGAGCGTGACCGTTTTTTGCGCCTCGCCCACCTGTGAGTTGTTATCAAACGCTGCCGCGTCGATATCACCCATCACAAAATTCAGCGAGGCCGTGTCTGCGGTGCATCCCATCGCCTTTACATCCACTGCAGAGGAAGAGACATCAAGCTGCGAGGCGATATCGCCGTTCGAACTTATATTTTCGCGCTCGCGGAAATCCACGCGCGCCAGCGGGGATGGCAAAATCAGGCGGCCGCTGCTGATTTTCCCGCCCGTTGCCACCAGCTGTAAACGGTACGCGGAGCCATTTAGCGTATGGCTGCTGCCAAACAGGCTGCCGTCGCCATTGCGCCAGTCGTTATCAATAGTGGTTTCATCGTCATACGGCCCGGCCTGGTTGAGGGTAAATACACGCACCCCAACGCCGTCCAGGTTCGTGGGGTAAATATGCCCGCCCAGCGAGTCGCCCGTTTGTGGCGCATTCAGATAGATAAAGCCAACAAAATAGCCCATGTTACAGTTATGTATCGTCACTTTATCATCGCTACCCGCAATATAACCGGAGTCATATAACACCGTATCTTGCGCATAAGAGCCACTTTCCACCACGATATGCTCCGGCAAATGCACCGACGAGACGGAAATATCGTCACTGCGGTCACGCTGGCACGCGGCGTGGGTGGTGGTAGAAAGAAGCGAGAAAAAAAGCATGAACATCAAAACAGGCCAGCGCATATCAAACTCTTAAGCGTTATTCAGTGAAGGTTACGGGTAAATAAAATTAATCGTGACGGAACTGCTGAAATCCCCGGCGGTGGGTTTCCCCAGCGGCGAGTACATGCGGGCAATGAGGCTTAACATGCCGCTATGGGTATCGGCCTTAATGGGCACGCTGTAACTGACACCGTTGGCGAGATTCACCAGCGGTTTGCCGTCGAAATTAATTAATTGCAGCCCAAGATCGCCCGCGCCATTTTCCGCCTGATTCGCGTAAATCGCGGTTCCCATCGCACCATTGTCATAAGGCTGACCGCTGAACTGTGCCGTCGCTTCGCTCAGGCCAGCCGTACAGCCGGTTAACTTAACGAGCACAGGAATGCTGGCGCTATTGGCACCGGCGATAGACAAATCCTGTCGGTTGAACGTGCCAAGCTTCACCACGCTCGGCGCTTCGATGTTGCAGGAAGGCCGAATAATCGTGCCGGTGACGGAAAAGTTAATCGTATCCTGACTGCCTGCCGCCAGCCCCGGTACGGGAACCAGTGCGTTGCTGATAAACAGCGCTAACGCCATTCGACGCCAGCGGCCAGAAAAAACGCCGCGCAACCACGACTTCATCATTTGTTCACTCCCGTGAAAGAGGCGGTGCTTACTCACACGCCGCCTGCTGAAAAATAATCCCGCCAGCGGTTGAAGCCGGTTGCAGCGTATAGTCAACCCGACACTGCTGCGCGCTCTCCGCCCCCCACCTGACCTGCAACTGCCCTTTCGGGCTCAGCCCGGCCAGATAAACCTGCCCGTCCTCGCCGACGATATCGCTGTGCGCTGTCGGGTCCGGGTTATCCGATGTTGTGACCAGCGCACCGAAAGGCACGGGTTTGCCATGAAAGGTGAGCGTCAGCATCGCTTTCAGCCCGGCAAAGGTCTGGTAGCGCGCTTTCACCACGGCACCGCGCGTCGGCACCACTTTTTTAGTGATATTTTCAATGTCGGTATCGCTTTCCTGCGCAAGCCCGCTGTCATCGAGCGAAATCGCATTCTCGTGATACGGGCGAACATAAGGCACGACGGCGTTGCCGTGAGCATCGGTGTGGACATTGTTCTGCCCATTGACCGGAATATCCTTCGCGCCAGGTGCCGTGACGATCGCGACACTCTCATTTAGCGTTCGGGAGAACGTCAGGCCATCGGCGTGCGCGACCATTCCGCCCCGCAGCGCATAGTTATAGCGGCTGGTAAAATTGTCATAACCGTAGCCGCCGGACATTTCGCCCCATGAATTCTGATAGTTAAGACTGACGTTGCCGTTCGTTTTCTTATTGGTGGCGTTATAGCCTTCCTGCACCTGCCAGTTGAGGCTATTGCCGGCAAGCGCCGAACCGCTCATGCCAAGGCTGTGCATTGTGGCGCCGTGCGCGCTGCTGTTCATGGCGTAGTTCATTGAGGCGGAGGCGAGTTCTCCCTTATGGTCGAACGCACTGAAGGGCACATTGACAGTCAACGCAATAAGGCTATCGTTGGTTCGCTTAGTGTCATCGCTGCCGGTAACGTTCATGTTCCGGGCATAGCTAATAAAATAAGTAATCTGCCCCCAGTTATTGCCATATCCCAGGTTCATGGAGGTCATTTGCGACTGGTTCCAGTAGCGCTCTTTCATCAGCGATAACGAAAGCGAGCCCACTTTGGTACTTTGCGATAACGTGACGTCAAAGCGGTGCTGCGCATGATCGGTGTTATCGATCTCTTCAGCGGTGTCGCGGGCGTTAATCAGATCCTGAAAAGAGTAAAAGCCGCGCGTCGCGTAGCGATAACTGGCGACGGAAATATCCGTGCCGGTTTCCTGCAACGTTTTGCTATAGCGCATACGCCAGGCCTGCCCGGTACTGCTTTTCATATTGCCGGGGGTTAATCGATCGGCGAGTTGCGCTTTGGCCTGTGTCACATCTACCGACAGCGCGCCGAAATTCCCGAGATTCGCGCCAATCCCCAGCGCATAGCTGGAGTAGATATCCTGCGCCTGAGTGATACCCCCGTAGAACGTGAGCGCGTTGGATAGCCCCCAGGCCGCGTCAGACTGGATAAAATCCAGCGCGTTTTTTGCATCGCCATCGTTGCGGGTCGTGCCGGCAACCAGCGAATACGTTAACTGATGCTCGCGCTGTAACACCGCCAGCGACGCAAAAGGCACGACAAAATTCTGCTCGCTGCCGTCTGACTCTTTCACCGTCACGTTCAGGTTACCCGCGCTACCGGTCGGGTAGATATCATCGATTTCAAACGGCCCCGGCGGCACAGAGGTTTTGTAAATGCTGTTGCCGTTCTGATAAACCGTCACTTCTGCGTCGCTGCGGGCAATACCGCGTACCACAGGCGCGAAGCCCTGCTGACTGTCCGGCAGCATGTCATTATCGGACGCCAGCGACACGCCGGTGTACGCGACACTGTCGAAGACTTTGGCGTCAGTATTTCCTTCGCCTATCATCAGCCGGCTTTTCAGCGTGCGAATATCACGGGAGACGTGGCTGTAGACCGAATGCCACTGATGTTTTCCATCGTTGATGTTAAGCGTTGAGTAGTTACGCAGTCGCCAGGCCCCGAAGTTAAACCCCGGCTGGAGGCTGACGAACTGGCTGTGACGCACGGCATCGTTCACGCGCGACGTGGTGGTCTGCCCGGAAAAACTGTAATTCAAAAGCCCGGCGGTGATGCCGTCATCCCATTTTTCTTCGGGCACATAACCGCGCGCGCGATGCGTCATCGCCAGTTGCGCAATGGAGAGTTCAAAACGTTGCTGATTGAGTATTAACCGGGCGGACACGCCCTGGATAGCCAGCAGGTTAGCGCAGGTCTCACCCTGTTTTGTCAGATCCGGATAATTTTCAACCTTGATGTTCCATTGGCGGAGCTGTTCCAGCGTCAGGCACGGCAACAGCAGGCGTTTATTCTCCGCCGTGTCGACATAACGGAAAGTAAAAGTACCGGCATCGACTAATTCACCGTTGATATAAATATCGACGTTGTAATCCCCCGCCGGAGTTTGCTCCTCGCTGAACAAATTCAGATCAAGCGCTGAGGCTGACGTTTCGCTGGTCTCCAGCAGATGCGGATTAAAATATTCATTTGCCCGGGCTACGCGCATTGCAGAAAACGCTGCGCAGATTATCCCGAGGGTAATCACTGGCCGTATTTTCGTTAATGATGTCATTGCGCGATGCCCGGTCATAAATGCAAAAATTAATATCTGGCGGTGTGTTCGTTTCCACGCATGCCAAAATCGTTAATTATCTGCCATTTCACGTCACCATGATTTTGCGCTTTGGGCAGTGAAAAATCGGCGCTGGAAAAAGGCGCGACAAACGTGGCACTCTTCACCGGTGTGTTATTCACTGTGACGGTAGAGAAATTCATATAATACGGCGTGGGGTTATTTACTTTTACTGCATTACCGTCAGCGCTCCACGTTAATTTATCGGCGACGGATTCGGGCACATTGCCACGCAGGCTAGCCGGGCGGTAAATTAATTTAATGCGCGAGTTAATGGCAATTTGCACTTCATTTTTGGCAGGCGTTCCCTCCATTGCCGGAATCCCTTTGACATTCAGCCAGAACATAGACTCGCGATCGTCAGGCAACGTTTTTCCGGAGCGAACAATACGCACAGAGGCTTTTTCACCGGCGTTCAGACGAAACAGCGGCGGCGTAATAATCATCGTGTCTTTTGCGGCGGAATCTGCCGAGACAGGCGATATCCAGGACTGCACCAGGTTGGCGGTTTTGTCTTTATTCTGTACGGATAATGTCGCCGCTTTTTGTTGACCATCGAAGATGACACGCGTGCCGCCGACGACAACACTCGCCTGTGCGGCGCTGACAGAAAGTGCGCAAAGCAGCGCGATTGCTAACGGTTTCATAGAAAACTCCGGATAGAAGGAGGGTTGCCCCTCCTTTGATTACTGGTAACTGATGCTGTACGTTAATGTGCTAACCACATTCCCTTTCGTGACGCCGGTGCCGGTCGCCACCAGTTGCGCGGTATAATCCACAGTGACGTCGCCGCCTTCCGCCGGTAACGTAATATCCGTATTACCGTCGTTCACATATACCGTGTCGGTGCCATACTGTTTCAAAAGCACGCCAACATTTGTCGCGGCATCGGTCGTGGCGATGTTTTTGAAATAACTGTCATCGCCATCGGTTTCGCCGTTAAATTTAATATTGGCTTTCGCAGGACTGCCTGCCGGGCAGGAAGAAAGGGTGATGGTAAAAAGTTTAGGCGCACCCGTATCGCCTTTATTTACCAGATCCGATTTAACGGTTTCACCTAATTCAACAGTGGAACTGCCGTCGCCTACTGTTACCGTACAGGCGGCATCAAGCACTTTTCCGTTGAATGTGATGGTTTGGCTATTGGCGAGCGCCGCTTCAGAAGCACACAGCGCTGCAAGCACGGCAATAACACCGCAACCGCCTTTCGTTAATTGCATCATGATTTGATTTATTCCTTTAGATAAATTAACAAAGCATTCCCGTGACTTTATTAATTCCATTCGCATTACTAAATCGAGAATTAACTCCTTTTTACTCTCATTGTTGAATGGCGGTATTTCCCGACCTGAAAAGCCGTGATAAAACCGGCCATTATTATTACACCACTCTGATCCATATAAATTCAGGAGGGAAATAATATTCACGCATAGTAATAATCATGGGGGGATTCATACAATTAACGAATACTTAAAGAGAGTTTTACTGGCGTCTTCAGAACCGGCGTTCCGGCCAGAATCAAAGATATAGAAGAGATTTAGAGGGGAAAAGCGGGACGACAGGCGGAGCCTGCCGTCCGGGGGACATCAGAACGGCATTTTGAAGCCTGGCGGCAGCTGCATGCCAGAAGAGACAGACGCCATTTTCTCTTTCTGCGTCTCTTCGATGCGGCGCGCGGCGTCGTTGAACGCGGCGGCAACCAGATCTTCCAGCATTTCTTTATCGTCTTCGAGCAGGCTCGGATCGATTTCCACGCGACGGCAGTTGTGCGCGCCGTTGATGGTCACTTTAACGAGGCCAGCGCCAGATTCGCCCGTCACTTCCAGCTGAGCGATTTCTTCCTGCATCTTCTGCATTTTTTCCTGCATCTGCTGGGCCTGTTTCATCAGGTTGCCCAGACCGCCTTTACCACCAAACATAAGCTTCTCTCTTTTGCTTCAGGTCGCTGACGGCAGTGCCGACAGCGAGGCCAAGGGTTACAACAGGCAGCGGCACTGCCTGTCAAAGGGGGCGAATACTCTCTTCATCCAGATCCGCATCGAAGAAACGACGCAGCGTCTGAATATTGGTATCCGCGATAATCGCTTCTCTCGCCTGGGCGAGTTTCTCTTCGTAAATCGCCTGCCGCCACTCCAGCGGCGTCCGGTGCGCCAGATTATCATCTTCAATGATAGTCAGTTCAACCGGCGCGCCGTACAAAACGCCCAGCGCGTCAGCGAGCGTTTTCTGTGCTGACGCCGAGTTAAGATGACGCTGCGACGGGCGCAGATGCAGGCGAACCGTCTGCCCGTCCTGCTCTTTCCATGCATTCAGCGCCACCTGCTCCACCAGCTTCGGCACCTGCAGGCGGCTGACCTCGGCGGCCCATTCGTCACGGGCAATCGCCTCTTCGGCGAGTTTGGCGGCAAGCTCCGGCGTCTTTTCATGCTCCAGCGCTTTTTTCAGCGCCCGCGGCGTGGCGACGGGGGCCTGCTGCGCCTGGGGCACAATATTTTTCGCTTTCCAGCGATACGCCTCTTTTTTGGCCGGGGCGTCCTCTTTGACCGCCGCGGGCCGGGACTGCACGCGCTCGGTCACGGACGCCAGCCGCTCCAGCGCGCTGTTATTCACCGGCCGCGCTGTGGCTGGCGCTGCCGGTTCATTCTTTTTTGTTTTGGCCGCTCCCTGCGCGCGCTGCAACTGACTGCGCGCCTGTAGAAGCTGGCTGGTCGTGTCGGGCAGCGGCGTCTGCGGTTGAGAAATGGCTGGCGAAACGGGCTGCTGCGCCTGGGGTTGATAAGCAGGCTGAGACGCAGGCATTGCCGGCGCTTCAGGCGCGTTCACCACCGGCAGTACGGGGGCAGGTTGTACGTCGCGCTCGGGCTCCGGCAGCGGCGCGCGCGGGTGGAACGCCAGCGCGCGCAGCATGGTCATTTCCACGCCCATCCGACGCTCCGGCGCCCACGGCAGCTCTTTGCGCCCGATAAGCAGCGTCTGGTAATAGAGCTGAATATCACCCGGCGGCACAACGCGCGCCAGTTCGCGCAGGCGCGGCTCCAGCGGTGCCATATCCGCGCCGAGCGCGGACGGCGACAACTGCACCATCGCGACGCGGTGCAGCAGGCCGAGCATTTCGACCAGCAGCGCTTCCCATTCGACGCCGCGCGCGGCAGCGTCGTTAATCTGCTGCATCACGCGCTCGCCGTCGGCGGCGACCAGCGCTTCAATGAGGCTTAACGCCTGATCGTCATCCAGCGTGCCGAGCATCGCGCCTACCGCCTGGGCGGTCACCTGCCCGTCGCCGCTGGCGATGGCCTGATCGGTGAGGCTCAGCGCGTCGCGCAGGCTGCCATCGGCGGCGCGGGCCAGCAGTTGCAGCGCGCGCGGCTCATGTGCGATGCCTTCCTGCGTCAGCACATGTTCAAGCTGCTGGCGGATTTGATCCGGATCCAGCGCCCGCAGATGGAACTGCAGACAGCGGGAGAGGATAGTCACCGGCAGCTTTTGCGGATCGGTAGTCGCAAGCAGAAATTTCACATGCGCAGGCGGCTCTTCCAGCGTTTTCAACAGCGCGTTGAAGCTGTGGCGCGAGAGCATGTGCACTTCATCGATAAGGTAAACTTTAAAGCGGCCGCGGGCGGGCGCGTACTGGACGTTATCCAGCAGGTCGCGGGTATCTTCCACTTTGGTGCGCGAGGCGGCGTCGATTTCAATCAGATCGACAAAACGCCCCTGCTCGATTTCACGGCAGTTGTCGCACACGCCGCACGGCGTGGCGGTGATGCCGGTTTCACAGTTCAGCCCCTTCGCCAGAAGACGGGCGATAGAAGTCTTGCCGACGCCGCGCGTACCGGAAAACAGATAGGCGTGGTGAATTCGGCCCAGCGATAAACCGTTCGCCAGGGCGGTGAGCACGTGCTCCTGGCCGACGACGTCAGCAAAGGTTTGTGGGCGCCATTTTCGGGCTAAGACCTGATAACTCATGGGCAGGCTCTGAAACGCTTGAGTGGTGGATTCTGAAGGGGTAATGCTAACACAGCCCCACCCGATGGGCGAGGCTGCCGGGAAGGAAGATCAGTGGCCCGGGAACGGCACGAGGCTGTAGCAGGTAATGCCCTGCTTGTTGAGGCGTTCTTCGCCGCCGATGTCGAACAGATTAATGATAAACGCCGCGTCGGTCACTTCACCGCCCAGACGACGGATAAGCTTCACGGTGGCTTCAATGGTGCCGCCGGTCGCCAGCAGATCGTCGACCACCAGCACTTTGTCGCCAGGCTTGATCGCGTCAACGTGGATCTCCAGCTGATCGGTGCCGTACTCCAGCTCGTAGCTTTCTGCAATCGTTTCACGCGGCAGCTTACGCGGTTTGCGCACCGGGACAAAACCCACTCCCAGCGCCAGCGCGACCGGCGCGCCGAACAGGAAACCACGCGCTTCGGTGCCCACCACCTTCGTGATGCCCGCGTTTTTATAGCGCTCCACTAACAGTTCGATGCTCAGCGCATAGGCTTTAGGGTCTTCCAGCAGGCTGGTGACGTCGCGAAAGAGAATGCCCGGCTTCGGGTAATCCTGAATGCTTTTGATGCTATTTTTAAGATATTCAAGCTGCTGCGCAGTTGCGGTCATGGATATATGCCTGATAAAAACGGTATTACTCACAGGTTGCCGGACACGACTGAAAGGCGAATTTGCTCACCCTTTAATCAACGGCCCCTGTACTCGAAAACGCTCGAATTTACTGGCTGCGCGCGGTAAATGCAACCACTGCGGGCAGGCTTTACCCGTTTTGTTGTTTTTCATCAATCACCGGGATGCGCCACATGAAAATCAACAGCCCGGAAAGGATGACCAACAGCAGAATACGCACCCAGAAAATCTTCACCAGCCACAGTGAGATAGCGAATGTGGCGAGAATAAAAAGCATCGCGCGCGGTTTCGCGCCGGGCGGCATTGCGCGGTGCTGCTGCCAGTGGCGCAGATAACCGCCAAACCACGAGCGGTAGAGCAGCCAGTGGTGAAAACGCGGCGATGAGCGCGCAAAACACCAGGCGGCCAGCAGCAGAAACGGCGTCGTCGGCAGCAGCGGCAGCACCACGCCGAGCGTTGCCAGCACTACCGCCAGCCACCCCAGGATGAGTAAAATAGTCCTTTGCATAATCGTACTCGCGAAAGCAGGTGATGTACTGTAGCACAGCCCGCATGGCCAGACGCCCGGAGTAAAATGAGAACGCCCCTATTATTACAATCGCTGAAGACCCGTGTCGCCGCGCTGCATACGCTTATCGGGCCGCTCGCCTCGCAGCGTCACTTTTCACCGCGCTTCGACAGACAACTGTTTGCATGCCGCGGCGCGCGGCTCGGTGATTATCTGACGGAAGCCGAAGAGAGCCTCACGCACCTGGAAGCGGCGGTGAATCAGGGTGACGCGACGCGCGTGGCGTGGCTTGCCGAACGGCTCGCGGCTCAAATCGAGGCGTTACAGCGCGAGGCGGCCACCGCCACGCTGCGTCGTCATGAGAACGCGCATTTGCCCGGCGGTCGGCTGCACGCGCGGCTTGCGGAGTATCAGGAATATGAACGTCGCCTGCTGGCAATGAAAAACGAGCGCGAGCAACGCTATGCTGAACGCCATGACCCGCAACTGGCGCGTGAAATCACCGCGCTTGACGAGCGCCTTACGCGCTGTCGCACGGCTATCGCCCGCACCGAGCGCGCGCTTGAGCGCATTACGCGCTGAATCAATGACGAGGAGAGAAACAATGTCGCTGGAACAAGCCCCTGATGAAGTTAAGCTCGCGGTCGATTTGATTATGCTGCTGGAGAATCATGACATTGCGCCGCAAACAGTGCTGGCGGCGCTGGAGATTGTGCGTAACGACTATCTGCGAAAGCTTGCCGAAGCAGAACAGTAATCGCCCTTCCCCCTGGTGGGGAAAGGGCGAGCACCGGCGTCAGGCTTTGGCGGCGTTCGCCTCGCCGTTATCGTCACTGCGTAAATCGCGCTTCACTTCGGTGTGCGTCTCGCCGTTGTTGTTATGCAGATGCACTTCCAGCTGGTTGAAGGCGATATCGATATTATTTTCACGGCACAGTCTGTCGATGGTGCGGTTCAGCTCATCCACGGTATAGCTGCGGTCGCGCAGTTCACGCACATACAGACGCAGTTCGTGATCCAGCGAGCTTGGCCCGAAGGTGGTGAAGAACACCGCCGGTTCCGGATCGTGCATCACTTTCGGGTGATCCATCGCCGCTTTCAGTAAGATCTCGCGCACTTTGTCGAGATCCGATCCATACGCCACGCCAATGCGGATCACCACGCGGGTGATGGTGTCCGTCAGCGACCAGTTGATGAGACGCTCCGTCACAAACGCTTTGTTCGGGATAATAACTTCTTTACGGTCAAAGTCGGTGATGGTCGTGGCGCGGATGCGGATTTTGCTGACCGTGCCCGAGAAGGTGCCGATGGTGACGGTATCGCCGATACGCACCGGGCGCTCAAACAGGATAATCAGGCCGGAGACGAAGTTACCGAAGATCTCCTGGAGGCCGAAACCGAGACCCACCGACAGCGCTGCCGCCAGCCATTGCAGTTTATCCCACGACACGCCGAGCGAACCGAACACGGTCATCGCGCCTGCCGCGATAATCACATAGTTCAGGATGGTCGTAATGGCGTACGACGCGCCCTGGCGCATTTTCAGGCGTGAAAGCACCAGCACTTCCAGCAGGCCTGGTAAGTTGCGAATCAGCGCCCAGGCGACCATAAACGCCACCACCGCGAACAGAATGCTGCCGAGCGTCACGTTCTTCGTGACCGCCGCCCCGGCTTCGGTGCCGTTGTAGTGCCACAGCACGATGCTGTCGAGATAGGCGAAAACGGTGATTAAATCAGACCAGATAGCCCAGAACACCACGCCAAACAGCGCGAACATTAAAAGCATGGTGATACGCAACGTCTGCTGGTTCACCTGATCGAGCGCCAGCGACGTTTCCTCTACCGGCTCGGCCCCTTCGGCGCCCTCTTTCACCATATTCTGGCGTCGCGCCACCGCGCGGCGATACGCAATGCGGCGCGCCGCTACGCTCAGGCCGCGCAACACGGTCTGATAAAGCAAGTTCCAGACAATCACCAGATAGACGGTATCTATCCAGCGCCCGGCGAGACGCAGCGTGGTATAGAAATAGCCCGTCGCGGTGAGCACCAGCAGCGCGACCGGCACGATGGAGAGCACCGTGACCGTCACCAGCCGCATGGTGTGCGACTCTTTATCACGCCAGCTGTCGCGGCACATCGGCCACACCAGGGCGCTGATTAACAGCAGATTCAGGAAAATCATGCTCTGGCCGAGCACGTCATCCATCAGATGCAGCGGTGAGAGTTCTGCCAGTACCGACCAGAACAGCAGCGGAAGCAGCGCCAGGCTCACGCGCACAATCTGACGACGCCAGTGGCTGGTCAGTGTCGCGGGCATATTAAAATGGCTGACCGCCATACCGTCTTTTTCCAGCACACGCCAGCAGAGGCCGAAGACCAGCCAGAACACCGCCAGCTCTTTGCTGAACGCCCAGAGCAGATCGCTGATGTTCAGCTGCATCACATAAAGAATAAGCCCGACGGCCAGAATAATCAGGCAAACCGGGAGCGCGCGGACGAGGTTAATCAGTATCGCTTTCGGCGTGTGCAACTGGCTGTCGTTGCGCAGTTGACCGACTTCGCCTGCAAGCGTATTCAGGTACTGGCGCAGCCAGCCGAAACGCCAGCGAATAAGCCCGGCAATCAGCAACAGCGGCAGCCCCGCCAGCAGCGCTTTTAACATCGCAGGCCAGGCTTTCTCCCAGTTAAAGGTGATTTTCATCGACTTCAACTGATCGTGCAGCGCCTGCGGGAAGGCTTTCACCCACTCCCAGTCCATCGGTTTGTTACTGTTCACCCAGAAGATCTGCTGAGTGAGCATTTCCCGCAGGTTGGTGCTGACGCTCATTAACTGCTGCTGATTAATTTGCAGGTTAATCGCCATCATCAGCTGGTTGCCGAGCTGCTTGTTGAGCTGATCCAGCAGCTCCCGGCGCATATCGACTACCTGTAACAGCGCGTCATGTACGTCGTCATTAATTTCGCTTTTGTGCCCCTCTTCCAGCTTCTCGACAAAGGCGTCGTTCTGGAACAGGGCGTCGCGCTGCTGGTTCACCTCGAACTGTTCAAGACGCAGATCCGCGATGCGGTTGGTCATATCTTCCAGCTCATCGGCGGAAGGCAGCGTTTGTTGTTGCTGATACAGAATGCGCGACAGCAACAGGCTGCCTTTCAGCACAGAGATCTGCTCTTTGAGGTTGCGCTCAGATTGCAGCGCGCGGTCGAGCCAGTTCTTCACCCGGATATTCTGCTGCACCAGCGTATTGCCGCTCTGGGTCGCGTCGATCAGGCGCTGGCTGAGCTGGTGGTTGATCTCCAGCTCCTGGCGTACCAGCGGGTTGTTCTGAATGCTGGAAGCGTCTTCCGGGGCTATCGCCTCCTGCGCGGTTTTCTCGGTCAGCGTCAGACGTTTGCTGTTCACCGCCTCCTGCAACAGCTGTAACTGATGCTCAAGACGGTTGATATTCGCGGTAGTGTAGTCGCGCTGTTTCTGCAGCGCGTCCTGCAGAACCGTGTTGCCTTCAAGACTTTTACGCTGCTGTTCTATCTGGGCGTTGAGCAGCGCCTGCTGCGCGAGCAGGAGCGTCTGCTGCGACGGGCGCAGCGCCTCTTCACCAGGTGCGGTGCCATTCAGGCGATTGCGGATCTGCTGAAGCTGCTGCGAGGCGTTGTACATCGCGTTCTGAACGCGCTCTGGCTGCGTCTGTAACGACACCAGTTGGCTGTTGTACGTCGCGAGATCGTTTTGTGCGGTTTGCAGGTCGTCGAGCACTGACGTCACGCGCGACTCCAGCTGGCGCAGCGACAGGTTTTTCAGCGTCTGGCGCACCACCTCGTCGCTGTCCTGGTTTTGCAGCGCGCTGAGGTTGTCTGTCGCCTGGCGCATTTTCTCGGGCGCCTGCATGACCTGCTGGCGCAACTGCACGGTTTCTTGTTTGATGCGCTCGATTTTATCCAGCGTCTCAAGCGTCGCCGTCAAATCTTCGGTCGTCAGTTTGTCCTGCGCGGAGTGGTTTTTTTGTTTGCCGAGCGCGTCGAGCTGCGCCTGCACGTCAGCGCGCGACGGAAGATCGCCGCTCGCAGGAGCCGCCTGCGCCGCAACGGACGACAGCGCGCCGAACACCAGCAGAACGGCAAAAAGTACAGCGGACGCCAGGCGTCGCGAAAGGATTGTGTGCTGCATAATCATTTGAATGAAGTCATGGCCGGACCGCACGCGGAATGCCTGCGGGGATACTGGAACGGCGCTGAGAATACCACGGCTCTCGCGCATGGAATAGCGGCCCGCCGGGCTTTAAGAATATTTTAGCAGGCGTCTTGTGCAGGCGCGGCATCCGGGGCGCGGCGCAGGCTCGGGCAAAACTGATACATCTCCAGTAAAATCGCCACCAGTTCGCGCGCTTCGCTTTTAAGATCAAACGTCTGTGGCGCAAAAAGCCAGTTTTCCACCAGGCCTGAAATATAGCTACGCATCAGGATAGCGGCGCGGCGGGTTTGCAGGTTTTCCGGCATCATGCCGCTTTGTATGCACTGCCTTAATGTGTGTTCGATACGGTCATAACTCTGGAAGCACAAACTGCGGTGCGCCTGTTGCACCACAGCCATTTCTCCAACAAACTCACATTTGTGATAAATTATTTCCATCATCAGGCGACGGCGCTCTTCTGTCACCGTAGCTTCAAGTATATAAACGAGAATCTCCCGTAAAACAGAGAGTGGATCGTCTGGGAATTTTGCCCGATACTCATTTTCAAGATCGCCAATGCTGGCCTCTGATGATTCCCAGATTTCACTAAACAAATCCGACTTGTTCCTGAAATGCCAGTAAATCGCGCCTCGCGTTACGCCCGCCGCCTGAGCAATATCTGAAAGGGACGTGGCTGACACACCCTGTTGCGAGAACAAGCGAATCGCCACATCCAGAATGTGTTGACGCGTCTCCAGGGCTTGCTGTTTGGTTTTTCGTGCCATAGGTCGGTGAATTTACAGGAGTCAGACTTACATACATTTTTGTATGTATGTACCATAGCATGACGACACTATAAACGCAGCAATGGGTTTGCGGACTTTTGATCCATTGGTCATTTTTTGGAATCGAACACTCGAGGTTTAGATATGAACAAAAACAGAGGGTTCACGCCTCTGGCGGTCGTTCTGATGCTCTCAGGCAGCTTTGCGCTAACAGGATGTGACGGTGAACAGGCTCAGCAACAAGCGCCACAGGCGCCCGAAGTGGGTGTAGTGACGCTGAAAAGCGAACCTCTGCAAATCACAACTGAACTCCCGGGCCGCACCCTCGCTTATCGTGTGGCGGAAGTTCGTCCGCAGGTCAGCGGCATTATTCTCAAGCGTAATTTTGAAGAAGGCAGCGAGATCAAGGCTGGCGTGTCGCTTTATCAAATCGACCCGGCGCCTTATCAGGCCTCTTACGAAAGCGCGAAAGGCGATCTGGCGAAAGCCCAGGCCAGCGCGAATATCGCGCAGGTGACGCTCAGCCGTTATCAGAAACTGCTCGGCACGCAGTACATCAGCAAGCAGGATTATGACAATGCGCAGGCGGAAGCCCAGCAGGCGAACGCCGCCGTGGTCGCGGCGAAAGCGGCGGTTGAAACCGCGCGTATCAACCTCGCGTACACCAAAGTGACCTCCCCTATCAGCGGTCGTATCGGTAAATCGAACGTAACCGAAGGCGCGCTGGTGCAAAACGGCCAGACCACCGCGCTCGCCGTCGTCCAGCAGCTCGACCCTATCTATGTTGACGTGACTCAGTCCAGCAACGATTTCCTGCGCCTTAAACAGGAACTGGCGAGCGGTCAGCTGAAACAGGAAAACGGGAAAGCGAAAGTCACGCTCTCGACGGCTGACGGCCTGAAATATCCGCAGGACGGCACGCTGGAGTTCTCCGATGTGACTGTGGATCAGACCACCGGCTCCATCACGCTGCGCGCGATTTTCCCGAACCCTGACCACACGCTGCTGCCGGGCATGTTTGTCCGCGCGCGTCTCGAAGAAGGGGTTAACCCGAACGCGATTCTGGTACCGCAGCAGGGCGTAACCCGTACTCCGCGCGGTGACGCGACCGTCATGGTCGTGGGCGAAGGCGACAAAGTGGAAGTGCGTCCGGTGCAGGTCGGCCAGGCGATGGGCGACAAATGGGTCGTGACGGACGGCGTGAAGGCCGGCGATCGCGTGATCATCACCGGGTTGCAGAAGGTTCGCCCGGGCGCGCAGGTCAAAGCGCAGGAAGTGACTGACAACCAGCAGCAACAAAAGCAATCCGGCGCCGCTGGTCAGACGCAGTCACAGCAACCGCAGTCTTGAGTTAACAGGAGCCGTTAAAACATGGCTAAGTTTTTTATCGATCGCCCCATCTTCGCGTGGGTGATCGCCATCATCATCATGCTGGCAGGTGGCTTGTCCATTATGAAACTGCCCGTGGCGCAATATCCGTCGATTGCGCCGCCAGCGGTGACGATTAACGCGACCTATCCGGGCGCGGATGCGAAAACGGTGCAGGATACCGTGACGCAGGTTATCGAACAGAACATGAACGGTATCGATGGCCTGATGTACATGTCCTCTACCAGCGACTCTTCGGGCACCGTGCAGATCACGCTGACGTTCGAATCCGGCACCGACGCGGACATCGCGCAGGTACAGGTGCAGAACAAACTGCAGCTCGCTATGCCGCTCCTGCCGCAGGAAGTGCAGCAACAGGGCGTGAGCGTTGAGAAATCCTCCAGCTCGTTCCTGATGGTGTTAGGCCTTATTAACACCGACGGCTCGATGAAGCAGGAAGATATCGCGGACTACGCGGGTGCGAACATTAAAGACCCGATCAGCCGTACAACCGGTGTCGGTGACGTACAGCTCTTCGGTTCTCAGTACGCGATGCGTATCTGGCTCGACCCGAACAAACTGAACAACTTCCAGTTAACGCCGGTGGACGTTATCAGCGCCATTAAAGCGCAGAACGCCCAGGTGGCGGCTGGTCAGCTTGGCGGTACGCCGCCGGTGAAAGGCCAGCAGCTGAACGCCTCGATCATCGCGCAGACCCGTCTGACGTCTGCCGATGAGTTCAGCAAAATCCTGCTGAAAGTCAATCAGGATGGTTCGCGCGTGCTGCTGCGAGACGTGGCGAAGGTTGAGCTCGGCGGCGAGAACTATGACATTATCGCACGCTATAACGGCCAGCCGGCGGCGGGTCTCGGTATCAAGCTCGCGACCGGCGCGAACGCGCTGGATACCGCTGAAGCGGTGCGCAAGACCATTGCTGGTCTTGAGCCGTTCTTCCCAAGCGGACTGAAAGTCGTTTACCCGTACGACACCACGCCGTTCGTTAAAATCTCTATTTTCGAAGTGGTGAAAACGCTGGTCGAAGCAATCGTGCTGGTGTTCCTGGTGATGTATCTGTTCCTCCAGAACTTCCGCGCGACGCTTATCCCGACCATTGCGGTGCCAGTCGTCTTGCTCGGTACGTTTGCGATACTGGCGGCCTTCGGTTACTCGATAAACACCCTCACCATGTTCGGGATGGTGCTCGCCATCGGTCTGCTGGTGGATGACGCCATCGTGGTGGTTGAGAACGTCGAGCGTGTGATGGCTGAAGAAGGCCTGCCGCCCAAAGAAGCGACCCGCAAATCGATGGGTCAGATTCAGGGCGCGCTGGTCGGTATCGCGCTGGTGCTCTCGGCGGTATTTATCCCGATGGCGTTCTTTGGCGGCTCGACCGGTGCGATTTACCGTCAGTTCTCCATTACTATCGTTTCCGCGATGGTGCTGTCGGTCATCGTGGCGTTGATCCTGACGCCAGCGCTGTGCGCCACCATGCTTAAACCTGTCGCGAAAGGCGATCACGGCGAAGGCAAAAAAGGCTTCTTCGGCTGGTTTAACCGCATGTTCGACAAGAGCACGCACCATTACACCGACAGCGTAGGCAACATTCTGCGCAGCACTGGTCGTTATCTGCTGCTCTATCTGCTGATCGTCGTGGCGATGGCGTTCCTGTTTATCCGTCTGCCAAGCTCGTTCCTGCCGGATGAGGATCAGGGCGTCTTCCTGACGATGGCGCAGCTGCCAGCGGGTGCCACCCAGGAGCGTACCCAGAAGGTGCTGGATGAGGTGACCGACTACTACCTCACCCAGGAGAAAGACAACGTTAACTCCGTCTTTACCGTTAACGGCTTTGGCTTCTCCGGTCGCGGCCAGAACACCGGTCTGGCGTTCGTCTCGCTGAAAAACTGGGATGAGCGTCCGGGTGCGGAAAACAAAGTTCCGGCTATTACCGGCCGTGCGATGGGCCGTTTCTCGCAGATTAAAGATGCGATGGTGTTCGCCTTTAACCTTCCGGCGATTGTGGAACTCGGTACGGCGACCGGCTTTGACTTCGAGCTTATCGACCAGGGCAACCTGGGACATGACAAGCTGACGCAGGCCCGTAACCAGTTACTGGGCGAAGCGGCGCAGCACCCGGATCTGCTCTCGCAGGTGCGTCCGAACGGTCTGGAAGATACGCCGCAATTTAAAATCGACATCGACCAGGAAAAAGCACAGGCGCTGGGCGTTTCTATCAGTGATATCAATACCACGCTCGCTTCTGCGTGGGGCGGCAGCTACGTCAACGACTTCATCGACCGCGGTCGCGTGAAGAAAGTGTACGTCATGTCGCAGGCGCAATACCGTATGCTGCCAGGTGATATCAACAACTGGTATGTGCGTGGGACAAACGGCCAGATGGTGCCATTCTCCGCCTTCTCGACGTCTCACTGGGAATATGGCTCACCGCGTCTGGAGCGTTATAACGGCCTGCCGTCCATGCAGATCCAGGGCCAGGCGGTGCAGGGTAAGAGTACCGGTGAAGCGATGGCGATGATGGAACAGCTTGCCAGCAAGCTGCCGACCGGTATCGGCTACGACTGGACCGGCATGTCCTATCAGGAACGTCTGTCCGGCAACCAGGCGCCTGCGCTTTACGCCATTTCGCTTATCGTGGTGTTCCTGTGTCTGGCGGCGCTGTATGAGAGCTGGTCAATCCCGTTCTCGGTCATGCTGGTGGTCCCGCTTGGGGTTATCGGTGCGCTGCTGGCAGCCTCGCTGCGTGGCCTTAACAACGACGTTTACTTCCAGGTGGGTCTGCTCACCACCATCGGCCTGTCGGCGAAGAACGCCATATTGATTGTGGAATTCGCCAAAGATCTGATGGAAAAAGAAGGTAAAGGTCTCATCGAGGCGACGCTTGAAGCGGTACGTATGCGTTTGCGTCCTATCCTGATGACCTCGCTGGCGTTCATCCTCGGCGTAATGCCGCTGGTGATTAGCTCGGGCGCAGGCTCCGGCGCGCAGAACGCCGTCGGTACCGGCGTAATGGGCGGGATGGTGACCGCAACCATCCTGGCTATCTTCTTCGTTCCGGTGTTCTTTGTGGTGGTTCGCCGCCGCTTCAGCCGTAAGAGTGAAGATATCGAGCACAGCCATCCGGTTGAGCATCACTAATAAGAAAGGCCGCAGATGCGGCCTTTTTTTTACCCCTTCCCTGCATACGTGTTTTAACGCTTCGCGCAAAAAAACATCACTCGCGCCTTTCGTTTCTCTTTTTTTCGCTATAAATATTTTATTGGGATTAATCTGATGCAGAAAAAACCTTTATTACAGAATATTCTTCAGGCGTGAATAAATAAACGTTTTAAACTAAGGTAAAACTAAGACTTAAAGGTTAAGTTTTCTTTCTGAATGCGTCTGCGTGCCTTGCCTTTATTGATTCGCGTAAAAGAGTCTGCGCCGATGTGCGATTAACCGCGGAAATGTAATTTTTCGTAATCGTGCCAGGAAAAAATCCCCAGGGTGTTTTATAGTAACAGTAGATTAAAAATGGAGCGCCACGGCTCCAGACACTGGTTGTGTATCTGCCCCTGCGGTGCTGTTGACTAAAATTTTTCGCTAAAAAGGGGATACGTTATGGACGAATACTCACCAAAACGGCATGATATAGCGCAGCTTAAATTTCTTTGCGAAAGCCTGTATCATGATTGCCTTGCCACGCTCGGCGAAAACCAGCATGGCTGGGTTAACGACCCCACTTCTGCCGTTAACCTGCAACTCAACGACTTGATTGAGCATATTGCCAGCTTCGGCCTGAATTATAAAATTAAGCATGAAGATGACGCAGCTCTCATTGAGCAATTAGATGAATATCTGGATGATACCTTTATGCTGTTCAGCAATTACGGTATCAATGCGCAAGATTTACAAAAATGGCGCAAGTCCGGAAACAGGCTTTTCCGGTGTTTCGTAAACGCCAGCAAAGAAAACCCTGTAAGCTTGTCTTTTTAAAAATAGAACAACTACTTAGGTGTATTATGACGACCAAACCATTAACCAAAACCGATTATTTAATGCGACTGAGACGTTGTCAGACAATTGACACGCTTGAGCGCGTTATTGAAAAAAATAAATATGAATTATCCGACAACGAACTGGCGGTATTTTATTCAGCGGCGGATCATCGTCTGGCTGAACTGACGATGAATAAGCTCTACGATAAAATTCCGACCGCCGTGTGGAAGTTCGTTCGTTAATCTCCCGCTATTTTGTATGTGATTATCTGGCTTTGATATTGTCGACGCCATGTTAGTGTCGAGCGATTCGCGTTGTGCGTGCCACACCGGATATGTCCTCCGTTAGCATGGCTTCTCTCTCCTGTTCTCTTCCCCTCAAATGCAGTGAATGGTCAGCCGCGCGTTTAGTCGCTACTATCAGAGTTTCCATTCACGGAGCGAAACCACCATGAGCGAAGAGAAACGCAAGATGATTGCGGGCGAGCTTTACCGCCCGAACGACCCGGAGCTGCGTGAGGACCGCCTGCGCGCGCGGCATCTGCTGCATGAATACAATCACAGCGCGCCGGATGCGAAGGCACAGCGTCAGGAGATCCTCAAATCACTGCTGGGGGAAGCCGGCAACGCGTACATAGAGCCCACCTTCCGCTGCGACTACGGCTATAACATTTATCTGGGCGAGAATTTCTACGCCAATTTCGACTGCGTGATTCTGGATGTCTGTCCGGTGCATATCGGCGCTAACGTTATGCTGGCACCCGGCGTGCATATTTATACCGCCACGCATCCGCTGGATCCGACCGAGCGCAACAGCGGGCTGGAGTTTGCAAAACCCGTCACCCTTGGTGATAACGTCTGGATTGGCGGGCGCGCGATTATTAATCCGGGCGTGACGCTTGGGGATAACGTGGTGGTCGGTTCAGGCGCGGTAGTGACGCATTCCGTGGAAGCCAACTGCGTGGTCGCAGGCAATCCGGCGCGGGTGATTCGCCGCCTTTGAGCGCCGCTTCGGTTAACTGTTATGGTTTTTTGTTGGCCGTCTGTTACTTTTTTCGCGAACGGCGGCCTCATAAAATGCCCATTCCCGCGCACGCGCGACACCGATTCTGAAGGTTTTGCATGACTGAAATCCAGCGACTGCTGACGGCCACCATTGACCGACTCAACAAAGAAGAGAAGCGCGACAACCGTCCACGCTTTAGCATCAGCTTTATTCGTAAGCACCCTGGCCTGTTTATCGCTATGTATCTGGGCTGGCTGGCAACGCTTGCGGTGATGCTACAGTCAGAAACGCTGGCAGGCTCAGTCTGGCTGCTGGTCGTGCTGTTTGTGCTGTTAAACGGCTTTTTCTTTTTTGACGTGAATCCACGCTACCGCTACGAAGATATCGACGTGCTGGATCTGCGCGTGTGCTATAACGGCGAATGGTATAACACCCGCGACGTGCCGGAGAGTCTGATAGAAGAAATTCAGGCGTCCCCGCGCGTGAGCGCTGAACAAAAAGCGCAGCTTGAGAAGATGCTGACTCGTAAGAAAGCCTTATCGTTTTACGATATCTACTCGCTGGATAAAAATAACGGCCCTGCCCGCTCGCCGGTGAATACCGCCACCGCCTCACAGGCGCACTAAAAAAATCGCCCTCTTGCGAGGGCGATGCTTATTTTCTTTTTTTCCTTCCCTGTACCGCTTTAAACCGCGGATTCGTTTTGCAAATGACATACAACCGTCCTTTGCGTCGCACTATCTGACAGTCAGGATGACGCGCCTTCGCGCTCCTCAGTGAATTCAGCACCTGCATGATTTACGCCTTTTTATCGTTAAAGAAGCGACCAAAACGCTGCTGGAAGCGCGCGGCGCTGCCCTCGGTGGTAATGGTCTTCTGGCGCCCGGTGTAATACGGATGCGAAGCCGACGACACGTCGATGGTCACATACGGGTAGGTTTCGCCATCAAGTTCAATTTCACGCTCGGTTTTAATGGTCGAACCAACTTTGAAGTATTCGTTGGCGCTGGTGTCGTGAAACACCACGGTACGGTAATGCGGATGGATATCAGCTTTCATCATTCGCCTCTTGTTAATGTTATAACATAACAACATCGTAAATCGACGCCGCTGAAATTGCAAGCAGCGGCTATCACGGGGCGACGGTAAAGAAAAAGCCGACGCATCAGGCGTCGGCTTTTCAGAAGTGAGTAAAAACTTACAGGCGGAAACCGGCCACTACGCGGTCAAGCTGCTGCGTCTGTTCGGTCATCGAGTGCGACGCCGCCGAGACTTCCTGCACCAGCGCCGCGTTCTGCTGCGTCGCGCTGTCGAGCTGGTTAATCGCCAGGTTTACCTGCGAGATACCCGCGCTCTGCTCGCGGCTGGAGGACATGATTTCGCCCATCAGCGTGGTGACGTTGCGCACGCCGCTCAGCAGTTCATCCATCGTCGCGCCCGCTTCATTCACAAGCTTCGTACCAACTTCAACGTTGCTGGCGGAGTTTTCAATCAGCTGTTTGATTTCGCGAGCCGACTGCGCGGAGCGCTGCGCCAGGCTGCGCACTTCCGAGGCGACCACCGCGAAGCCGCGGCCCTGCTCACCCGCACGTGCCGCTTCCACCGCCGCGTTCAGCGCCAGGATGTTAGTCTGGAAGGCGATGCTGTCGATCACCGCGATAATATCCACCACTTTGCCGGACGAACTCTGGATAGCGCTCATGGTGCTGACCACTTCGCGCACCACATTACCGCCCCGCTCCGCCACCTGCGACGCCTGGTGCGCCAGCTCGTTGGCATGTGCGGCGTTATCGGCGTTCTGGCGCACGGTGCTGGTGAGCTGTTCCATTGACGCCGCCGTCTCTTCAATCGAGCTTGCCTGATCTTCCGTGCGCGCCGAGAGATCCTGGTTGCCGCCTGAGATCTGCTGCGACGCCGACGACAGCGCGCGGGCGCTATCGCTCACCTGGCGCAGCATGGTTTGCAGGTAATCAATCACGCCGTTGAAGCTGTTGATAATCGCGTTAAATTCCGGGCTGCTGGTGGGCTCCAGGCGCTGCGTCAGATCTGCCCCACCTGCGGAGAGCCGGCTGATATTGCGGTTAAGATCGGCCAGTTTGCCCATCATCGAGCGGATAAACAGCACCAGTACGCCCAGCAGCAGAAGCAGCATCGGGATCTGCACCATGCTCAGGCGCGCGAGGATCGTATCGGTCTGCGCGGTTAACAGCGCGGTCGGCAGATCGACTGCGATAATCCACGGGCTGCCTTTAATGGATTGCAGCATCACGGTATGCGAATCGCCGTCCTGATCATACTCCTGCTCGGTTTTCTCGCCGGGGCGGAACGTGGAAAGCGCTTTCTGCACCGTCTGCGCCATCGGATCGTCGCCGAGGTCTGCCAGCTTCTTCAGGCTCGCGGTTTTGCCGACCTGAGCGGCGTCGCCGACGATTTTGCCGTCCGCTTCCACAATCAGCACGCGCCCGGAGATGGCGTCGTTCATCTGTTTCGCGAGCTGATTAAAGAAGCCCAGCGTCACGTCGATGGTCGCAACTCCCCACGGCTGACCATCTTTGGTAATGACCATCGCGCAGTTGGTGCGCGGCTGTGGGCTCGCGTCATCCTGATACGCGTTCGCCCAGGCGCAGTGGCTGGCAGGCGAATTCAGACCCGCTTTATACCAGACCTGTTCGTAGTAATTCGGTGCCGCGTCGGAGTTCCAGTAGGTATTCACTTCGAGCTGATTGCTGGCGTTACGCGCAAAGAAGGTGCTGAATTTATTACGCCCCGCCTCGCGTTTTTCCGGCAGCGGCCAGACGCCGCCGCCAAATACATTCACATCCTGGTACTGGTCCACCAGCGCCGGTAACAGACGATCGATTTCATCGCTCTGCATCGCCGCGACGCTCTGCGTCACGCTGCGCATCTGCGCCTGCACGCGGTTCATCTGCTCAACGATGCTGAACGCCACGTTATCCACTTCATAACGGATAATCCGCGTCTCGGTGCGTTTAATTTCCGGCGTGACGAAAAAGTGGATCACCAGCGCGGTAATGCCGCTCAGGGCAGCAAGAAAGAGACAGAGTAAAAAGATAAATCTGGCCTGCGTTGTTTTTAGCATTGTTATTTTCCTGGAGAGGATCAGAGGGTTCTTCATTCAGGACAACGGCAGCGCAGCGCTAAACTTGAAGGCAGAATGCATGTTAAAAAATTAACAAAAAATTAACTCATTGACGGATAAAACAAATCCATTTTTCATGGAAACATTTTGAAATAATTACTTATGCGTCAGCCAGAAATCCTTTTTACCCCATGACGTTATAAATCAGAAAAGAACGATATTGGGCGCGCGGGCGTCTTTCGGGCAGTGTGGCGGTATGGCAACAAATGAAGGAGACTCCCATGCGCCAGCGCTGTTGTTGTGCCTGTCTGTTTGCAGATAACCGACTGTGATTTTCTTTTGCTAACGGAGCGCCCCATGAGCACAGCATTACCCTCTACCCTGCCAATTCTTGATCTCGCAAGACTCAATGCAGGCCCGGCCGATCGCGCCGCGTTTCTCGATCATCTGCGCTACGCCGCGCGCGATATCGGTTTTTTCTATGTGGTTAACCACGGCGTCGACACCCGTCTGCTGGAGGATGTCCAGCGCGAGGCGCGCCAGTTCTTTGCCCTGCCGGAAGAAGAAAAAGCGCAGGTGGCGATGATCCACTCTCCGCATTTTCGCGGCTATAACCGCGCGGCGGCGGAACTGACGCGCGGCAAGCCGGACTGGCGCGAGCAGTTTGATATCGGTGCCGAGCGCCCGGCGCTCGCGCTTTCAGCGAATGCGCCCTCGTGGCGTCGCTTGCAGGGGCCGAACCTCTGGCCTGCCGCGCAGCCGTCGCTCAGGCCAACGCTGCTGCGCTTTCAGCGCGATATGGCGCAGATGGCGCTGCGACTGCTGCGCGCGTTCGCCGAAGCCCTGCAACTCTCACCCGACGCCTTTGACACGCTCTACGGCGAGCAACCCAACGAGCATATCAAGCTCATTCGCTACCCCGGCCAGCAGCGCACCGGCAGCGACCAGGGCGTCGGCGCGCATAAAGATTCCGGGTTCTTAAGCTTTCTGTTACAGGATCAGCAGAAAGGCTTACAGGTGGAAGTGGCGCCTGACGAGTGGATTGACGCCGCCCCGCTGCCGGGCAGCTTTGTGGTGAACATCGGCGAACTGCTGGAGCTTGCCACCAACGGCTATCTGCGCGCCACGGTGCATCGCGTCGTCTCGCCGCCCGCGGATAACGAACGCCTCTCCATCGCCTTTTTCCTCGGCGCGCGGCTCGACGGCGTGGTGCCGGTCTATCCGCTGCCGCCGGAGCTGGCGCGCGAGGCGCATGGCCCGCAGAGCGATCCGCGCAACCCGCTTTTGCGTGATGTCGGCTGGAACTATTTAAAAGGCCGCCTGCGCTCACACCCTGATGTCGCCGAGCGCTACTACCGTGACGTGCTGCGCGAAAGCCACGAACTGATCGCCTGATCCCTTACTAAGGAAAGCAAAATGAAGAAAGCCACTATGACGCTGGCCGGGCTGGCACTGCTGATTTCCGCAGGCTTACAGGCCGCCGAGCCGCTGCGTGTCGCCGCCGATCCGGTGCCGCACGCCGAAATTCTTAACTACATTAAAAAACTCGATCCGAAGCTCGACCTGAACGTCGTGGAGCTCACCAGCGGCGTCAACGCCAACGAGCTGCTGGCGAATGGCGACGTTGACGCCAACTATTTTCAGCATCTGCCCTACCTGAAGGATCAGGAAAAAGCGCTTGGCAAAACCTTTGCGGTCGCCGCCACGGTGCATGTTGAGCCGCTCGGCATCTATTCGCATAAATATAAGGATTTCAAAGCCGTGCCGGAGGGCGCAACCGTGGCGGTGCCGAATAACGTCACCAACCTGAGCCGCGCGCTGTTCCTGCTGCAAAACCAGGGGCTAATTACGCTCAAGGCGGGCTTTAACGATCCGGCGAGCAGTCTCGCCACGCCGAAGGATATCCGCGATAACCCGAAAAAACTGAAGATCCTGGAAATTGAATCGCCGCAGATCCCGCGCTCGCTTGACGATGTGGATCTGGCGGTGATCAACGGCAACTACGCGCTGGAAGCGGGCCTGACACCCGCCAAAGACGCGCTGGGGCTGGAGCGCGCCGATCATAACCCTTACGCCAACCTCCTGGTGACCACGCCCACGCTGGCAGGCGATCCGCGCATCAAAGCGCTGGCGAAAGATTTACAGTCGCCGCAGGTCGCGGAATTTATTCGCCAGCATTACAACGGCTCGGTGATCCCGGTCGCGGTGCCGCAGTCATGATAACGCTTGACGGGCTGAGCAAAACTTACGCCGGAGAGGGCCACCCGGCGCTGGACGATGTCTCGCTCGCCATTCCACAGGGTGCCGTGTACGGCATTCTGGGGCGCAGCGGCGCGGGCAAAAGCACGCTGCTGCGCTGTCTAAACCTGCTGGAGCGGCCAACGTCGGGCCGCATCCTGATGAACGGCGTGGATATTACCCGCCTCGACGACCGCGCGCTGCGCCAGCACCGGCAGCGCACCGCGATGGTGTTTCAGCATTTTAATCTGCTCCATGCGCGCACGGTGGCAGACAACGTGGCAGTACCGCTGGAGATTGCGGGCGTGCCGCGCGCGGCGCGGCGCGAACGAGTGGCGGAACTGCTCGCGTTAGTCGGGCTTGCCGATAAAGCCGACGCGTTTCCTTCGCGCCTTTCCGGCGGGCAGAAACAGCGCGTCGGCATTGCCCGCGCGCTCGCCGCGCGCCCGGACGTGCTGCTGTGCGATGAAGCCACCAGCGCGCTCGACCCGGAGACCACCGCCTCCATTCTTGCGCTGCTTGCCGATATCAATCGCCAGCTCGGGCTGACCATCGTGCTGATTACGCATGAGCTTGAGGTGGTTAAAGCCATCTGCGACCACGCGGCGTTGCTGGAGAACGGGCGTCTGGTGGAGAGCGGGAGACTCGCGGATTTACTCACCGCGCCCTGGTCGGTGCTGCGTCAGACGCTGGTGCGCGACAACGCCGCCTGGCAGGCGTTTTTACGCCGTCATGGCGTGGAGGAGAGAATATGGTGCGAAGTGGCATGAGTTTTGAAGATCTCTGGCCGCTGCTGGCGCAGGGCACGCTGGAGACGCTCTACATGGTCGGCCTGGCGGCGCTCTTTACGGTGCTTATCGGCCTGCCGGTCGGCGTGGTGTTGTTTATCACCCGCCGCGACGGCGTGCTGCCACAACCGCAGCTCAACAGCGTGCTGGGCAGCGTGATTAACGTCGGGCGTTCGCTGCCGTTTATCGTGCTGCTGATTGCGTTAATCCCGCTGACGCGTCTTATTATCGGCACAACGCTTGGCAGCACCGCTGCCGTCGTGCCGATTACCATCGGCGCATTTCCGTTCTTTGCGCGCGTGGTGGAAAACGCGCTGGATGAAGTGGACCGCGGGCGCGCCGAGGCGATTATTGCTATGGGCGGCAACGCCTGGCATGTAATAAGCAAAGCGCTGCTGCCGGAGGCGCTGCCCGCGCTGCTTTCTGGCGTGACACTTACCGTGGTGATGCTGATAGGCTTTTCCTCTATGGCCGGTGTTATCGGCGGCGGCGGGCTTGGCGATCTCGCCATTCGCTACGGTTATCAGCGTTTTAATAATGAAGTGATGGCCGCCACGGTGCTGATTCTGGTGGCGCTCGTTCAGGGCGTACAGACGCTCGGCGACCGGCTGGTGCGGCGTCTCGCGCACCGGCGCTAAAATCCATACTCGCGGCGCAGCCGTCATTGCTGCGCCCGCTTTACACACTTTTTTTGCCCTAACCCTACGCAAAATCAATGCGCCGTGCCGTCGCAAAAGCCATTATCCCCCACTACGCTAGAAGTACTCCGGCACTCATTTCTTCTTCAGGGCAGGCAGCAATCGTGACCATCACAAGACGGATAAAAATAGTAACAGGCGTGCTGTTACTCAGCGTTTTGCTGCCTGTCGCGTTTAGTTTCTGGCTCGCCCGTCATCAGGCCGAACAGCATTTTGTCGTGGAGCTGGACGCCTATACCGAACGCACGCTTATCCGTACTAATGACATCATGCAGCAGGCGAAAGCCGCGCTCGCCAAAATCAACAGCTTTACCGGCGAGCCGTGCAGCGAGGCGCATTTACAGGCGATGCGGCGCACGTCGTTTGTGTTCCGCCATGTTCAGGAAGTGGTTTACTTAAAAGATATGACGCCGGTCTGCTCCTCGCTGGTCGGGCGCAGCGCGTCAAAACCGCTGCCGACGCCGACATGGGTTAACGATGAAAATTACCAGATCTGGTTCAGCACGCAAAACGATGTGGGATTGTCGATACCCATGGTAATGGTTGCTCACGGGCCACATATGGTGCTTATCGATCCCAGCTCGTTTATCGATTTAATTCCGTTCAGCGCCTGGCCGATTAACACCGCCATCATTGGGCTGCCGCGCAACCGCGTGCTGGCGAGTAGCGGCCCGTTTGATAAAACGGTCTGGAACATGGCGCGTAAAAGCGGTGCCCAGAAAATTGAGTATCAGGGCAATATCTATCTGATTCACCGCGAGCCGCGCTCCGGGATTGCCGTGGTGGCGTGGGCCTCTCAGGCACCGCAGACGGCAGAAATCCGTAAACTCCAGCTTATCTGGCTCCCGGCGGGTATCCTTATCAGCCTCGCATTAGCGTTCTGGCTGCTGCGCCTGTTGCGGCGTTTGCAGTCGCCGCGCTATCGCCTGCAGGACGGTATCGCCAATAATGAACTGGTGATGCACTATCAGCCGATCATTCGTCTGTCCAATGGCCAGCCCACCGGCGCTGAAGCGCTCATCCGCTGGCCGCAGCCTGACGGCAGCATGTTAACGCCGGATATTTTTATCCCGCTTGCCGAGCAGACCGGGCTTATCGGCCCGCTGACGCGCCGCATTGTCCATAACGTGCTGGACGATCTTGGCGACTGGCTGCGCACGCATCCGCAACAGCATATCTCCATCAATATTTCCGCGTTCGATCTGCACGATCCGCAGTTTGTCGATATGTTCAGCCAGGCGCTGGCACAACACGGCGTCGCACCGCATCAGCTCGCGCTGGAGATAACCGAACGCGGCTTCGCCGACCCGGCGCTAAGCGGGCCAATCATCGCGCGCCTGCGCGCGGCGGGCCACAAAATTTATATTGATGACTTTGGCACCGGCTACTCCAGCCTGAGTTATCTCGAAGATCTGGATGTCGATATCCTGAAAATCGATAAATCGTTTGTCGATGCGCTGGAGTACAAAACCGTCACGCCGCACATTATTGAAATGGCGAAAACGCTGAAGCTGGAGATGGTGGCCGAAGGCGTGGAAAATCAAAGCCAGGCGCTGTGGTTGCGGGAACACGGCGTGCAGTACGCGCAGGGCTGGCTCTACAGCAAGGCGCTGCCCGCCGGGGAGTTTATCGCCTGGTGCGGGCGGCACGGCGTCAGTTAAGCCGATGCCGCATCTCATACTGGCGCACCGGCTGAATGCGAAAACCGCTCTGTTCAAAGAGCGGCGCCAGGCGCTGATCAACCGCCACGGGCGTCATTAAGCCCGCAAAGCGCTCATGCAATAGCGACAGTAACTGCCGGGCGCGCCCTTCACGCCGCGCCTGCGGCGCAACCCACAACGCGCGCAGTTGCGGCTGAGCAAAACCGGTCGCAATAATGGCAAACGCCTTATCATCCAGCGAAAACCCCGTGCCCGGCAGCGCCTGCGCCGTTTCCGGAGCCATCAGCCACGGCAGGTCTTCCGCCTGCGCTGCCATACGCTGTGCGATGTCATGCGGATCGCAGGGCATTAACGCCTGCGTATTCACAAACGCTGCCGGGCTGTGGGCCTGAAAACCTACCAGCGTTTTCTCGCAGGTAAACCCCACACGCTCATACAGCGCCTGACCGGCGTCGTTACCGACAATCACCTCAAGCGTCATGCTTTTTTCGCCGCGCTCGTGGGCTTCATCCAGCAACTGCATCATCAGCGTTTTACCCACGCCTTTACCGCGCCAGTCAGGGTGAATGGCGAACGCCGCGAGACGGCTGCGCCAGCCGCGCCGGGCGATGAGCGCCAGCGCGACGACCTGCTCACCCGCAAGCCAGACGCGACTCGCGTTCAGGCAGACATTTTCCGCGGCGAAACGGTACGCAAACGCGGCGCCATCCAGTTGAAACGGCACCAGATAGCCATCAAAACAGCGGCACAGTATTGAGGCCAGCGCTTCGCTGCTCCAGTGCAGCGCTGGCCGCGCGTGTAAGGCTGCAGGGTTCGACATGACCATTCCTCATCGGCGAAAACACCCAGCATAACGCAGCGCGGCAAAAAGATGACCTATCCTTTTTCAGCGGCTGCCACGGCCGGTGCGGCAGGTTTTACGCGCCGCACCAGAAACCACGGCAGGCAGAGCTGAATAAGCGGCCCGATGGCAAGCGCATACACCACGGTGCCAATTCCGGGCGTGCCGCCCATGGCCCAGCCTGCCAGCAGAACGGTGATTTCAATCGCAGTACGAATACTTCGCACCGACCAGCCGGTACGGGCGTGAATGCCGGTCATCAGACCATCGCGCGGCCCTGCGCCAAAGCCCGCGCCGATATACATGCCGGTTGCCAGCGCATTCAGCACCACGGCGGCAACGAGCAGCCCGCCACGCAGCGCCAGCGACGACGGCGCAGGCAGCACGGCCAGCGCCGCATCTGCCGCAAGCCCAATCATAATGACGTTACTGATAGTGCCAAGCCCCGGCTTCTGGCGCAGCGGCACCCACAACAGCAACACCAGCGCGCCGACGCCAATAATCACCGCACCGAGATTCAGCGACAGCAGCCGCGCCAGCCCCACGTGAAACACGTTCCACGGATCGGTACCGAGATCGGCCCGGACGAACATTGCGGTCGATACGCCATACAGCGAAAGCCCGACATACAACTGCACCAAACGACGCCACATATTTTTTCCCTCATTCGTCATCTGGCTACTACTTTAAGGCCAGTGGACGTAAGATTAAGGTCCAGTTTCAACAAAGTGGACTGCTTATGAATCATCGTCGTACCGGCACAGCCTCGCTGTTGCGCCTGCTCGGCCACTGGCAGCAGGCGCATTCCCGCCTGCCGGTTTATCGTCAGCTGGCGCAGGCGCTGCGCCTGATCATTCTGGATGGTCGCCTGCCGCTCGCAAGCCGTCTGCCGGGCGAGCGTGAACTGGCCGGCGCGCTGGGCGTCAGCCGCACGACCATAGCCAGCGCGCTGGGGCTACTGCGCGATGAAGGTTTTCTGATAAGCCGCCACGGCGCAGGCTCGGAAATCGCCCTGCCCGCCAGCGCCTCGGTGCCAACGCTCACCGGCAGCGGCGGCGCGCTCGATCTCTCTACCGCAGCGCTGAGCGCAGGCCAGGAGGTGTTAGCGGCTTGCCAGCGCGCCGTGGCGCAACTGCCGGATTATCTCGGCCATACGGGCTACGATCCGCAGGGGCTGCTGCGCCTGCGTGAAACTCTCGCCGCCCGCTATAGCGCGCGCGGTCTGCCCACCAGCCCCGATCAGGTGATGCTGGTGAACGGCGCGGTGAGCGGTTTTGCGCTTGTCCTGCGGCTGTTGACCGGCCCCGGCGACCGGGTGGTTATCGATAACCCAACCTATCCGCTCGCCATCGCCGCCATTCGTGGCGCATCATGCCGTCCGGTATCGGTGGCGCTGGCAAGCCAAGGCTGGGATCCGGACGGGCTGGCGGCCACGTTCGCCCAGACGTCGCCGCGCCTTGCGTATCTCATTCCCGATTACCACAACCCTACCGGCTACTGCATGGACGCCGCCACCCGTGAGCGCATCGCCGCCGCGGCCACCGCCAGCCGCACAACGCTGGTCGTCGACGAAACGATGGTGGATCTCTGGTATGAAGAGGCTCCGCCGCCGCCGCTCGCCGCGTTTGACGCCCAGGATACGGTCATTACGCTCGGCTCGGCAGGTAAGAGTTTCTGGGGTGGGCTGCGGCTTGGCTGGATACGCGCCAGCACACGCACTATCGCATCGCTGATCCAGATGCGCGATACGCTCGATCTCGGCTCGCCGCTGCTGGAACAGCTCGCCGTCGCCACGCTGATTGAGGATGCCCCGCATTTTCTGCCGCCGCGACGCACGGCGTTAAAAGCGCGCCGCGATGCGTGTCTGGACGCCATGCAGCGCTATTTTCCGCAGTGGCGCACGAGCTTGCCGCAAGGGGGATTATCGTTCTGGGTGGAGCTGCCGCGCCCGCTTGCGACACGTTTCGCGGCCAGCGCCGAAGGGCTCGGCATTCATCTTGGCGCGGGCAACCGGTTTGGCGTCGAGGGAGCCTTTGAGCGCTTTCTGCGAATGCCGTTTACGCTTGAGACTGAACGCCTGGAAGAGGCGTTTGCCCGGTTACAGCCGCTCTGGCATCAGCTGATGGAGACGCGCGCGTCGACTGCCCGTGGGCTGGTGTGAACATTACATATTCAGAACAGGCCAGGTGATGCGCAGCAAAAAGACACCGACAATCGCTACTACATACGCGCACCAGAGAGAGATAACCACGCTGGCGATATGGCCTGCCACAAGCAATAACTTAGGTATCATTGCACACCTCTGTCATTAAGGTGAACCTGAAGCAAAAGTTACAAAGAAGCATCGAGTTTTAATAATGGCAAGAAAAACAGACGACGAGCCTTCCGGCCCGCCATAAAAAAACGGTCATCCATGACTGCACATAATTTGAGATGGTGAGGCGTATCATTTTATTATGCGAGGATAATGACGGCGCTTTGTAACAGCGCCGTGTCACGCAGATGATATATTCATGACGCGTGTAGCAGGAGGGAATTAATGCTGGCGGGGAACCGGAAAACCTTTCAGGGAAATGACAAACGCATCGCCCTCTTTTTTTATTTTTGCACCTGCATCGCACCAGTCGGACGCAATGCGAAAAAACTCATCGCTGCCGACATCCCAGCCCAGACGGACGTGTTTGACATAGCCTGAACGCAACAGCTCACAGGCTTCCCGGTAGGTTGCAGCCGTAGTGGATAAAGACGCGTCTTTCATTTTCTTTTCTTCAGCAGTTTACGTAGCGCTTTGATTTCTTTTACAGAAAGTGGGGATACATCTTCTTCGGTGTGCTGGCTGTCGATCTCTTCGCTGTTCACCACGTCGTCTTCCTCGCCCAGCACCAGCGCCTTTTGCAACAGCTTTTCTGTGGCGGCGCTGAGCGTTTCACCGTGCTGCTCAGCATACTGACGAAGCTTTTCTTTAAGATCGGTATCTATTTTTACGTTAAGCACCGCAGCAGTCATAGAAAATTCCTTTCCTTTCAGATGAGAGCTATTTAATACCTTAATTGATTATTAAGATCCAGCATTAAGCTCTTACTTATAAAAAGACGTTTTAAAAATGAGATATCGGTTCAGCGATTATGACAATAAGATGACAAATATATGACAATATAATTAAATTTAAACGACAGAATAAAATAAAGCGGTTTGCAACGCGGAAATAAATAGCTGTGGGAAGAACGGGAAAACGCAGAAGCGGATGCTTAAAAGCAGCACAGTAGAAGTAGGTTATCGCGGTGGAGAGCCTGAAATGGGTGGGGGCCCTGCCAGCTACATCCCGGCACACACGTCATCTGCCTTGGCTGCTTCCTTCCGGACCTGACCTGGTAAACAGAGTAGCGTTGCGGGAGAACCAACAGGGCCCCCATTGAGAGCGTCGTTAAACGCGCAGGGCGCATTATGTCTGTTGCCCCCGGCGATTGCAACCCAACGCGCGCCGTATGCCGGTTTATTGCGCAATCGCGAGCAGGCGCGGGAAAAGTTTGTGTGTCGGATAAGCGCTGGCGCGCCAGTTTATATGTAGGGTGGGTAAGCGAAGCGCACCCACCTGGCCTTGCAATCAATAGATGTAGGGTGGGTAAGCGAAGCGCACCCACCTGGCCTTGCAATCAATAGATGTAGGGTGGGTAAGCGAAGCGCACCCACCTGGCCTTGCAATCAATAGATGTAGGGTGGGTAAGCGAAGCGCACCCACCGGGCGCAAGGACTCTACTCAACGACTCGATTTCCTTTTCAGGGTTTCCCTTTTGCCACTGGCACGCGTGCAACGGACTGAACCTTCCATATTCCCGCTTCCTTCACCATACAATCGATCACCCCATGTGCCGGGTTTTGACCAAACGACACATACACCTGCGTACAAACCGGGTCATACTCGACATCCGTAATGACGATATGAGAAGTCCAGTCCGGCAGAATGTCCTGAGCCTTGATGAAAAAGTCCGCATCATAAAATTCATTTTCATTCGGTCTGGCTCGCCGCAATTTCTCCAGCGTTGTTTTTGTCACGTAATGTCTAATCTGCTTGCTATCAAGAAGATCCTGATGAGTATTCTGAAAGCCGCTTATATACCAGCGATTAAAATTAAGTGCGGCCTGCTGCGGTTTTTGTTCAAGCGTTTCATCACTGGCAACAGCGGTAGTACTACACAACGCGGCAGTAATAAGTAAGGTGCAAATGGTTTTATTCATGTTCAATAATGCCTGTAAAGTTTAAAGGCTGGGTGAGCCCGGCGGTCAGGAGTTATTCGCGCGCGGGGAATACTCCCCGATCACCGTGTCGAAAACCGGTTACGTCGGTTTATCCCCGCTCGCGCCGGGAACACTTGATCATCTATCGCGGCGAGGTGCATCACCGCGGTTTATCCCCGCTCGTACGGGGAACACAAAAGCCTACAGGCCGGTCAGGACGCAGGCGGCGGTTTATCCCCGCTCGCGCGGGGAACACGCCAGTATTTGCACGGTGTAGGTAAAAACGTCGCGGTTTATCTCCGCTCGCGCGGGGAACACACGCCTTCGGGCGGGCTGACAAGCGTCGCCGTCGGTTTATCCCCGCTCTCGCGGGGAACACGTCTGGTGTGGCGTAGGGCATGGTTTACTTCCCGGTTTATCCCCGCTCGCGCGGGGAACACGAGCTGCTCAAGTTTAAAACGCCGCGAGGGATCGGTTTATCCCCGCTCGCGCGGGGAACACAATTCAGCTGTTCCGCGCTTAACCCCCGTCCACGGTTTATCCCCGCTCGCGCGGGGAACACCAGCACGCCGCGAACGTCGGGATCGTTAATAGCGGTTTATCCCCGCTCGCGCGGGGAACACTCCTCTTCTACGGCCTGTTGGCTACGGTTATCCGGTTTATCCCCGCTCGCGCGGGGAACAGGCGTCACACGTGCCTGGACGTTGAGAAACTGGCGGTTTATCCCCGCTCGCGCGGGGAACACTGTCTGCGTAGTGCCGGGGATCTGGTTGTAATCGGTTTATCCCCGCTCGCGCGGGGAACACATACGGTAAGCGTCACCAGAGCGTTAAAGAACCGGTTTATCCCCGCTCGCGCGGGAAACACTCGAAATCCCTTCACGCACGTTCGCCACCCTTCGGTTTATCCCCGCTCACGCGGGGAACACGGGGTAAGTAACGACAACGTCCGACCCGTAGTCGGTTTATCCCCGCTCACGCGGGGAACACAGGCGTTTGCACCGGGAACCGCCAGCGCCATACGGTTTATCCCCGCTCGCGCGGGGAACACGAGTTCACACACGCTACCTGGCACGAAATAAACGGTTTATCCCCGCTCGCGCGGGGAACACGATAATATTGCGATCGAGTTGCTCAGGCACCGCGGTTTATCCCCGCTCGCGCGGGGAACTCCGGATCGTCACCACGTGTAAAGCGAAAGTGATCGGTTTATCCCCGCTCGCGCGGGGAACACAGAAATATCACCGAAAACCCCTCCCTCTGCCGCGGTTTATCCCCGCTCGCGCGGGGAACACGTTCGCAGCCCAGCTGCGTCAAGGTGGTGCCGCGGTTTATCCCCGCTCGCGCGGGGAACACAGAAACACCTCTGTTGGTGATAACACGCTGCGCGGTTTATCCCCGCTCGCGCGGGGAATACTTCCAACGTAATTAGTACTGCCCGTGCAATCCCGGTTTATCCCCGCTCGCGCGGGGAATACTCCATCATTTTCACTGCGTTAAACACATTTTCCGGTTTATCCCCGCTCGCGCGGGGAATACGGTTGTGTACGCGTTCTCTCGGAGTCGGTAGGCGGTTTATCCCCGCTCGCGCGGGGAATACGATGCGGTGACAAAGGCTCTGTCTGCTGCGGGCGGTTTATCCCCGCTCGCGCGGGGAACACCCGGGCGCAGGCCGCATGGCGCTTTGCGCGACCGGTTTATCCCCGCTCGCGCGGGGAACACCCAAACTCGGTATCGACAGTGATACCGACGCGCGGTTTATCCCCGCTCGCGCGGGGAACACGCGTGATTCCTGTCGTTGCCGTGCAGAAGGGGCGGTTTATCCCCGCTCGCGCGGGGAACACCAAACGCAGGGATCTACCGCCCGAACGATAAACGGTTTATCCCCGCTCGCGCGGGGAACACTTGCACCGGATGCCAAAACGGCGTTAGTGGCGCGGTTTATCCCCGCTCGCGCGGGGAACACTCTAAAACTATATACTTGTATCTATTACACTTTTTCGTGCAACAACATCCTACCAACGTTTGGTTCACAATCTCGCATTGTTAAAGAGCGAATAACCTACTGATTTTCAAGCGGTAAAAACGAGACAAGGCGCAGGCCGTCTAAATCCACCGGGATACGACGGTTAACGCCGAACGTCTGGAAATCGAAGCCGGATTCATTATTGGTGGCCCAGGCTATCACCACATTGCCCTCCTCCGCTAACTCATTTATCTGATGCCTGATCATCTCACGCACCCGACGCGATACGTCGCCCACGTAAACCCCGGCGCGCAGCTCCAGCAGCCAGATGGCGAGCCGTCCGCGAAGCCGGGGCGGGACGTTTTCCGTCACGACGACCAGCATGCTCATCAGCGGCTCCTGAAACCGGCTTCCGCCAGCGAATCGGCTTGCGGTATCGCGGGCGGCAGCATGTCCGCCGCGGGCTGCGGCGGTTCGATTTCACCGGCGGCGAGCACGGTTTCAATCAGCGGGATAAGCTTGCCGGTCAGCTTTTCGCTACGAAAAATATCCCGGCACGCCAGACGCACGTCGCGATCCGGCTGTTCCGGGTGACGGGCCGCTATCTCGAATGCTTTCGGCACCACGGCGTCAAATTTAATGATGTCCGCGATGTCGTAAACAAACGAAAGCGGCTTGCCGCTGTGGATAAAACCGATGGCGGGCGCGTAACCCGCCGCCAGTATCGCCGCCTCGCTGATGCCGTATAAACAGGAAGTCGCCGCGCTGATGCACTGGTTCACTACATCGCCCTTTTCCCAGTCTTTCGGATCGTATCTGCGCCCGTTCCACTTCACGCCGTAGCGTTTCGCCAGCAGTGCGTAGGTCTGGCGCACGCGCGCGCCTTCGATCCCGCGCAGCTGTTCGACCGATCGGCGCGCTGGCGGCGGCTCGCCAAAACGCAGCTCATACATTTTGCGTACCACCTTCAGGCGCAGCGTCTCGTCGAGCGCGAGCTTCGCTTGGTACAGCAGCTTGTCAGCCCGCGCGCCGCCCGGCTGGCCGGAAGCATAAAGACGCACGCCCGCTTCGCCCACCCATACCAGCAGCGTACCGACCTGCGAAGCCAGCCTGATCGCGGCATGAGACACCCGCGTGCCCGGCTCCAGCATAATGCAGGCGATAGCCCCCACCGGCACATGCGTGCGCACGCCGGTTTTATCCACCAGCACGAACGCGCCATCCAGTACGTCGAGATGACCGTACTGGAGGAAAATCATCGAGGTGCGATCGTTAAGCGGAATCGGGTTGAGGGGAACAAAGCTCATACCCCGTCGCCCGGCTTGATAAGCATCAGTCCGCAGCCGAAAGCGCGACATTTGCCAATGCCTTCGTGAAGCCGGGCGATAAACCGCGCCGGATCGGTCACGATAAGCGCGCCTTCATAATCGACCGTGCTGAACTGGATCAACTCGCCGCGTTTCTTCACGACCTGCTGTTGACGGTATGCCGCCACGCACGCCTGCGAGAGACGAAAGCCGCCTTTCTCGCCCTGCGCGTCGAGCCACGCCAGCGCCGCCTGCTCCTGCATCGTCCAGAGCGCGCCCTGCTTCTGATTAAGCTGCCATTCGCGTTTCGCGTTCATCAGCACGTCGTGCCTTTTACCGTTGCGGGTGACGACCGGATTAGCCCGCAGCGAAAAACGCAGCGCGGTGCCTTCATCAGGCGCTGGCGCGAACGGGCGCGTCTGAATCTCAAATAGCGGGTGCGTGCGCTCGGGCGCGCTTGCTGAAAGCAGATAAAAGCAGAAACCGTTTTGCAGCGTCTCGCGCCGGTAGAGGTACTGCCGCTGCGCCACGCCCGGAAACAGCTCCCACAACCACTGGTGCATGACATATTCGCCGCGCGCCATCATCTCCATCAGCCGCTCCGGCGTGAGCCTGGCGGTGGGGAGCGTTATTTTTGAGAGATACATGTCGCCTCCTGCGTCAGTCGTCCTTGCTGCACCGTCCGGATGTCGAAATCCCAGCGTCGGCGGCTGAGCGGCTGGTCACGCCAGATCTGAATTTCATCCGCCGTGAGGCCGTCGTGCTCGCCCTCCCACCAGAGGTGCGGATGAAACTGCGCGAGCGCGCTCAGCGCCGGGTTAAGCTCGCTTAATGCCGCGCCGTAGCGCGCCTGTGCTTCGCGCAGCAGCGAGGCGGCCTCGCCTTCGCACAGATGCGGCCAGAGCGGCAGCCCGAGCGGATGGCTTTTACGTCCGAGGTATAACGGAAAAACCGGCGCGCGCAGTGCCGTCTGTAAGGCCTCAAGCGTATAAGGCGCGCCGGGCGTCGCCGCGACGGCGACGAGCCAGTAGCCATCGGCGTAATAATCGCGGCGCGAAAGCGTCGTTTCGAGCATCTGCGCGTCGCGCAGTTCATCTTTACGGGTGAAATAGCGCACTTTACGGGCTTCGCGTGGCACCTGCACCGTGTGGTAGTCACGCGCCCAGGCGCTTGATTTTCCGGCGCAGACGATAAACTGATAATGCTGATTCAGCGCGTTTAACGCCGCCTCGTCGTCACGCCGGATGCCGAGCGCGGCGGCAAGCAGCCCGAGCAGCGCCGAGCGCCCCGGCAGCGCGCGCGTATGGCGCACCTCGCCGACGGCAATCTCTCCCCAGGAGGCCATCGGCCCCTGAAGCTGAAAAATAAGATAGCGGTTCATCGTCGCCCCTTATGCGCTGATAAAATCCAGCAGTTGCGCGACGGAACCTTCCCCTTTATCGCCATACAGCACTGCGCACGGCGTCGCGCCGCCGCCATAGACGTTATTCATGTTGTTGCGAAGTGTGATGATGCGGCGCACCGCCTCGTCAAGCTGATCGTGACCGGTCACTGGCTCCCAGAACGCGGCGGCCAGCGAGCGCGGCTGCTCCGTGCTTTTTTCGGCGAGCGCCCAGCTGGCGTACGCGCGCGAGGCGAAACTATTCTGTTTGCCGGTGGGGGAGATTTTCAGCGTACATTCGCCCAGCGCCCGCAGCGTTTTCGCCATAAGCTGTTCGTCGCCGTTGAGGTTTTCCAGCAGGCGATCGCGGTCGATGCACAGATAGGTGTAAAAAAGCGCCGAGCCGAAACCCAGCTCGCCAATATGTCCGGCGCCGGCGTCTTCCGCCGCGGCCTGGCGCAGATCGTCCACCGCCGTGAAGAAATCTTCTTCCATCAGGGTTTCACCGACGCCGAACGCGTGAGCAACCTGACAGGCGGCTTCGATATTATGCTCCGGCGTGGACGCGAGCATACGGCCAAACAGCGCGATATCCACCGCCATCGCGTCTTTGCGCAGGAAATTGAGTTCATCTACCGTCGGCGCGCGTTTCTCCACTGCGAGCGTACGGGCCAGCACATGCACACTTTCTCTTTCCTTCGGGCTGACATGGGCGAGCTGCTCGGTTTCGGTGTTGATCAGCGGATCTTTCTCCAGCCTGTTTTTATCTTTTTCGCTTTTCACTTTGCCGAAGCAGGCGGCAATTGCGCCGCCCCACTCAATGGCTTTGGCCTGCGCGACGCCGCCCGCCAGCATGATCTCCGCCGCCTCGCGGCCGATGCGCGCAGTGCGGGTGCCGGTATACCCGCCGAGCGCCGCCTCAAAGAGTTCAGAGGTGCGCCAGGCGCGCTTGAGGCTTTGCGAAGAGACACGCAGGCGCGACGCGCCGCCGATGGTGACGGTTTTCGGCGCGCCGGTGTCGTCGCGGTTCAGGTTAGCAGCCGGGTAAGCGGTTAACAGATGAAGCTGAATAAACGTTGTCATGTGAATGTTCCTTATTCCTGAGTGGTGGCCGAATCAGCCGGTAAATCGGTGTTTTCTGCGTCCGGAGCGTCTGTGGGGTTGCCCGCCATGTAATAATCCAGCGCCCAGCGCACGCGGATGTAATCGGTCGGGGCACGCCTGTGCGCCGCGCGGCACTCGCGTTCGTTTTCTTCTTTGCACCAGCGGAAAACGCCCTCCGCTAAATCCGGCAGATTGACCACACCTCGCAGCAACTGCACCGCGCGGCGCAACTGGCGGAACAGCTCCTCCTGCGTGCGCGCCTGGCTGAGCCGCCGGAAGCGCAGTTCGGACATCACCGCATGATTGCCCTCTTTGTGGCCGAGCTGTTCGGCAAAAGAGGCGCGCGTATCTACCGTTTTGATATGGGCGGCCAGCGCCGCGACGATGCCGAGCGCACAGAAGCGCCATTCGTGCCCCTCAATGTTCGAGCGCGTCGGCACGCGCGCCGCCAGTGACCGAAACCCTTCGCTGAGCCACACCTCGTTCAGCGTATGGCTGCGACGCAGGCTGGCGCGCAACCGCCGTCCCTGTTGTTCATTGAGTAGCGCATGCCATTTGAGTAAAGACTCACGGTGCGCCTGCGATAAGATGCTCACTTAGTTTGCCTCCTGCGGTTTTTTCGCCCGCGCGCCTTTCGCGGCAGGCTTCGCCTTCGCCTGCGTGAAAAACTTTTTGCGGGCTTTCATGATGTCTGCGAATTCCGTGCGCTCCTGCGGGTTAGTCAGGGCGTGGTCGTCAAAATAGCGGCGCGTATACCGCCAGATATCGCTATTCCAGGCGCTGAGCAGCGAACGGTTGTCGCCGGTAGTATCGGCCTTGACCGCCTCGACCAGCTCCAGGAACCGCGGCTGCGTCTGCTGCCAGAAGTCGATATCGATAAAGCTGAAATCGCCGCGCACGGTCGCGCCTTCGCCGAACCAGGCCTCTTTCAGCGCGCTGCGTAACTTGCTGAGCATCAGGTTGGCGACCCGCGCGGCGTCGCTCAGGGTCTGGCGGATAAACGGCTGTTGCGATTCGGGAAGTTGCAGGAAGGGCAGATGATGCTCATACCAGCAGCGGGCCTTCATGTTGTCGAAGTCGTAGCCAAAGCACCAGAGCCCGGTTTCCGCGCCGGGCAACGGTTTTTGCTGGCGGATTTTGACAATACGGGCAGGCTGCTCCCGGTTGTTGTCGTTTTCGCTTTCCATCATCAGCCCCAGCCAGTCGCGCCACAGCAGGCCGCCCGGCTGCCCTTTCACGGAGAACATCTCCCCGCCTTCTTTTTTAGGGATGCGGTGAGGGGTTAAAGGGTGCATCCAGCCCACATAGTTGACGCCGTAGTTTTTGACGGTCATGGACGTCAGCAGCGCGTCGCCCGGCTCGCCGCAGAGATCGCAGGTGCCCGGCTGTGTAGTGGAGAAATCCACGCGAATGCGCCGAGGCATGCCCCAGTACGCCTGCAGCGCATCGGCCTGCTCCGGCGTAATGATATCGCTCGCTTTTTCACTGGTGCGGGTCGGCGCGAGCCACGGGAAGACGTGGGCGTCGTAGCTGGCCGGGCGCGGGAGACGCCCCTCGCGCTGCGGCAATACGTTAAGCCACAGCCTGCGCCACAGCGCCGGGCGCTCGCCCTGATAGCGATGCAGTTCCAGCAGCGTGGTCATTGGCCCACCGCCGCGCAGCCCGGTGCGGTAACCCTTCCCACCTGATGGCGCATTTAGCTGGAGCGAAAAGAGCGCCAGCGCCGCACAGTGCGGGCAGAATTTTTCAGTGGTGCCGCGCTTAATAAAATGATCTTTATTGAGCTTTAGTGTCTGGGCCCCAGGCGTTTCCGGCAGCAGCAGCGCCAGCGCGACGCTTTCACCGTCGAGCGGCTCGAAATCCTGCATAAACGAGGGCGTATCCGGGCCAAATTCAAAGAGTTTCTCCAGCGGCGCCAGGGCGTTGCGGATAGCCTCCGCCGTTAAGCCGTCTTCCCAGATATCCTCCCAGCTTTCGGCGTCTTTCGGGGCCAGCGCCGTTTGCAGCAGACCGAGCAGAAACTGCCAGGCCGCGCCCTGAAAATCCGGACGCGGCAAAATCAGGTCCAGAATGTTTTCATCGGCCAGATCCAGCGGCGCGATTTTCCCACGGGTGCCGTCGCGGTAAATAACGGGGAGCCATTTTGTGGTGATTAATGAACTCAAAACATATCCCTCCCTTGCCTGACAGATATCCCGCAGGCATGCGTCCTTTAAAGGTTTAAACAATGGATGGCAGAAATTAATTAAGACAATTAATTCATATCAAAAATAATTCAATCACCTCGATCGAACTCATTGAAAAATACGCCTGAAGATTCAAATAAAAAGTGACATAGCGCTAAAAAAAACATCAAAATAAAAACTACACCTTTTATTTTATTTCTTAGCTATTACCCTTATTTCGTTCCCGTCGATATTAACCGGGATAAACCGGTGTATTTTTTCTCCTGGTGTTTAACCGTTCCCCGCTTTCGCGGGGATAAAATCCCAGGGCAAGTGCCCCGGGATTGACTAAGCTACGCCTCGCCGATAAGCCCCTCTTTGGCTGAATAGCCGCCCGGCAGCAGAATCACCACCGCCTCTGGTTTACGCTGCGCGCTGCACCACTGAGAGAGCGCCTCGCCGCAAAGCAGCGTGAACTCGCCGCGGTGCTTGTCCCACCAGCTTTTGCGCACGCGCAGCGCGCTCATCTCCCAGGCGTTATCGCCCTGCGCGTAGGGCGTTATGCCTTGCGATGTCTCCCGTGCGAGCGATACGCTTATGGTCATATCTCCAATACGGGTCGAGACGTCCGGCCCCCATAGCTCCGCGCTCTCAACGCTGTAGCCAACGTCGAGGGAAATTTCATACTTACTCGCAATGGCGCGCTGGCAGTAATAGTCGGCCAGCGCCTTCTCTTCAGAACGTTTCATGCCTTCCGGCACCTCAACGTCTTCGCCATATACGGCTTCAATTAACAGGCGCGCCGCTTCCGGCATCTTTATTTCACCCTGCTCGCGCAATATCCGCTGGGTCAGCCAGAGCCGCGAATGCGCCGGATAAACGTAACTGGTATTGCGCATGGCGGAGGTCAGCCATTTCTCATCCGGCTGCGCCTCCCAACGCGGCGCCAGAATATCCAGACGTGGCGCGGGGCGTTCATCTGCGCCGGTTAATTTAAGCTGCCCCTGTTTATCACGACTATGCCGCTGCAAACGTCCGGCGCGCTGAATTAATAAATCGACCGGCGCGAGATCGCTAATTAAATAATCCAGATCGATATCGATGGATTGTTCTATTACTTGAGTAGATATAATCACCTTACCGCTTCGATTAATCGTATTTTGTTTTCCGAACCATTCCAGCGTTTTTTGTTCCTTATCATTACGGTCGATAAACGCGAAACGGCTATGAAATAAAATAATATTCTCTTCCGGGATATTCCCCCGGCGAATTAATTCCCGGTAGCTGTTCACCGCATCGTCGACGGAATTTCGTATCCAGCCGATACAGCCGCCCTCGCGCGCTACCGTCTCGATCTTATCAAAGCACGCGGCGTCATCTTCCATCCAGCCGATGCCGACGCGCCGCTGCACCTGCGCACGCGTGGCGACGCGCTGCCCGTCAATGCCCTGCGCGTGGAGATGCGTTATCCACGGGTAGTCGTCAGGCCCGAGGCGCGGCGATTCACGCGTGGTATTAAGCCCTTTATAAAAAGCGGCGATTAGGCGGTCGCGCTGGGCCTGCGAAAGCGTGGCGGAAAGCAAAATCGTGGCGTTGCCGTAGCGGGCACGCGTCTCGACAAGCTTTTCCACCACATGCGACATATACGCATCGTAAGAGTGGATTTCATCGGCAATAAGCACTTTGTCGTTCAGGCCCAGCAGGTGCAGATTCTGGTGCTTAAACGCCATGACCGCCATCATCGCCTGGTCGAGCGTGCCGACGCCGGTTTCAGCGAGCAGTGCCTTTTTAGGCGACTGCGCAAACCAGGCGGCACAGCCTTCATACGCGGCGGCCTCATCGCCGGAGTCGTTCGGCAGTAATTCATGTACCCAGATGGAGGCGTTAAATCCCGCAGAGAGTTTGCGCGCGCTGTGCGCCAACACGAGGCTCGGATGACTGCCTTCACGATACAGCCGCAGCCAGGCCTGCGACATCCGCGCATACATGGCGTTCGCCGTCGCCATCGTCGGCAGGCCGATATAGAGCCCGCGCGCCTGCCCCGCCGCCATCAGGCGATGCGCCAGCACCAGCGCCGCCTCCGTTTTTCCGGCCCCGGTGACATCTTCAAGAATGATGAGATGCGGGCCTTTCGCGTGAATATCCATCTCCAGCGCGTTTTGCTGAAGCGGCGTAGGCCTGGTGATAAAAGGAAAAAGCGTTTCGATGCCGGTAAAGGGCGCGACGTCGCTTGCTGGCGGCAACAGGCGCAGCGCCCGTTGCGCCTGTGCAACAGCGCGCGCCCAGTAATCTTCAAACGGCATCGCCTGCGCCACCCAGGGGAAGTACAGATTCGCGGAGCCTGTCCAGTCCGCCAGTACCGTGAGCGCGGAGACCAGCCAGCTTTTCTCCGGGAACGCCTCCCGCCAGCTATCGTCTTTCCACTGCGTCGGCAGCGCAACCGCCGGGAAGAGTGCATTCACCGCGCCCGCAAACGCTCTGGCGGCAGCGATATCTTCCGGCAGGAAATCGTTATGGCAGTTTTCACAGGAGACGGGCTTGCCGTGATGGCCGAGCACCGCAGGCATCCAGCGGTCCAGCACGCGTTTACGCTCACGCGCCGACAGCGGGCCTGTCATGCCCTGCGCCACGCAATCACCAAGATGGTTTTGCCACAGCCACGTGCCGGTGACGGTATGGTGATGGCGGCTGTCGTTAACATCGCGCTGGCCGCACGCCAGCGCGTCGCAGCGGTATTGTTGCTGAAACAGACGCGCAAATTTGCCAATATCATGCCAGCAGAGCAGCCAGGCGAAAAACGTGGCCGCCGTTTCGCGATCGTCTATCCCGAGCGTCGCAAAGAGAGATGCGGCGTTAAAGTAGTTTTCCATCACCATCACGTATCCGCATGCAGCTACATCAAGGGAATGCCATTGCAGCAGGTGGTATTCATCGCCCCGATGGTTTTCGCCCTTTCGTGACTTACCCCAGTATAAATATCCGCTCATAAATCAGTCCTTTGCAAAATTCCGCCTATTCTGCGGCGCACGCCGGAATCGTACCGTGAGCGCAAGCGTATTTCCTTTTCCCTGAAAATATACAATTAACTGATATATAAAGAATTTACATTGAAATGACTGATAAAAAACGCCTCCCAGTTGCGCCCTTCGCCCGCTCTTTCTTATGCTTAACGCCTGAAATCAAGGAGCCTCTATGAACCACCACGACACCTTTCCACAGCGCGTTTACCAGATTGTCGCCGCCATCCCGGAAGGCTGCGTCACGACCTATGGCGAGGTGGCGCGGCTGGCGGGCTCGCCGCGGGCGGCGCGTCAGGTAGGCGGCGTGCTAAAGCGTCTGCCGGAAGGCAGCACGCTGCCGTGGCATCGGGTGGTGAATTGTCACGGGGAAATTTCGCTGACCGGGCCGGATTTACAGCGCCAGCGGCAGGCGTTGCTCGCGGAGGGGGTGCAGGTCTCAGGGAAAGGAGAGATCGATCTGGCGCGCTACGGGTGGCGCTACTGAAAAGCGCCTCCGAAGAGGCGCTTGTGCGGGTTTAGTACGTCGTCGGGGCCGGAACGGCGGAGGACGGCGTGACCTGCGTCGGCGAGGTTGACGGCACGCTTGTCACCGCACCGCCACCAGACTGTACCGGCACCGCGGTCTGCTGCACCGGCACCAGCGTCAGGTCGATTTTGGTGCCACCTTCGTTCACCGCAGGCTGGACGCGGTCGGTGATAAACACCAGCTTATCTTTAACCGTGATCGCCGCACTCAGCAGAACGCGGGCGTTCGGCTGAATGTCGGACGGGTTAAACGGCAGTACGAAGCTGAACGGTGCCTGTTTACCTTCGGTACGCACCACTTTCTGCGCCAGCACTTTCGACGGCGCGTTCGCCTGGGTGGCGTCAGAAAGGGTCACGGTCAGCACGGCGTCCGACGGCAGAGCCACTTTCTGGCGGATCCAGACGGTACCGGAAACGTTCGGCTGCTTAATCACCGGCTTGGTCGCGACGCCGGAAGTATTCGGGTTCGGGGCTGGAACAGCAATATCAGCACTTTTATCCTGCGCGCAACCGGCCAGAGCAACGGCAACGGCTAAACCACTTAACATGTGCACGAGTTTCATGGCGTTCTCCTTATTTTCATTCCACCAGTAAGCGCCAGGCACTCACCAGCGTGAGCTGTTACAACATGTTTGTCGTGCTAAGTGTGGCACATATCACTAATTTTCGCCTGGAAACGGGGCGCTATTAAGATTATTTAACCCCTCTGACCAGTTGCCGTTCTGCGTTATAATCGGGATATATTCATTCGCACGGCTGTGCATTTCCCGGTATGTAGAGGACCCTTTATGAGTCAGGCGCTGAGCAACTTACTCGCGTTATTAAATCTGGAAAAAATTGAAGAAGGGCTCTTTCGCGGCCAAAGCGAAGATCTCGGATTACGGCAGGTGTTCGGCGGCCAGGTCGTCGGCCAGGCGCTGTACGCCGCCAAAGCAACGGTGCCGGAAGAGCGTCTGGTGCATTCATTCCACAGCTATTTTCTGCGCCCCGGTGACAGCCAGAAACCCATTGTTTATGACGTGGAAGTGCTGCGCGACGGCAATAGCTTCAGCGCCCGGCGCGTGGCGGCTATCCAGAACGGTAAACCGATTTTTTATATGACCGCGTCGTTCCAGGCGCCGGAAAGCGGCTTCGAGCATCAGAAACCCATGCCGCCTGCGCCCGCGCCTGACGGGCTGAAATCGGAAACGGAGATTGCCTGCTCGCTGGCGCACCTTCTGCCGCCGCAGGTGAAGGACAAATTTCTGTGCGATAAGCCGCTGGAGATCCGCCCGGTAGAGTTTCACAACCCGTTAAAAGGCCACACGGCGAAACCGGAGCGTCAGGTGTGGATGCGCGCCAACGGGCAGATGCCGGACGACGTGCGCGTGCATCAGTCGCTGCTCGGTTACGCATCGGATTTCAATTTCCTGGTGGTGGCGCTGCAACCGCACGGCGTTGGCTTCCTGGAGCCGGGGATGCAGGTGGCGACCATCGATCATTCGATGTGGTTCCACCGCCCGTTCGATATGAACCAGTGGCTGCTTTACAGCGTGGAGAGTACGTCCGCCTCCAGCGCCCGCGGTTTTGTGCGCGGTGAGTTTTATACGCAGGACGGCGTGCTGGTCGCCTCGACTGTGCAGGAAGGCGTGATGAGAAAGCGCGGATAATTTTTTTGCGACCCGGCGGGTGACCCGCCCTACGTTTAATACAGTCTATGTGAGCGTCTTTTGTAGGGTGGGTAAGCAAAGCGCACCCACCTTTACATTCATAGCCCCTTTCATGGCGGGTGCGCGTGGCTTACCCGTCCTACGTTTAATACAGTCTATGTGATCGTCTTTTGTAGGGTGGGTAAGCGAAGCGCACCCACCTTGCCACTCGCCCCCATAAAAAACCTCCCGCATGCGGGAGGTTTTTTGCTCCGGAGATAACGCCGCTATCAAGCGTTGTAGGCGTTCTCGCCGTGGCTGTTGACATCCAGCCCTTCGCGCTCCTGCTCTTCGGAGACACGCAGGCCCACGGTCAAATCCGCCGCTTTATAGGCGATAAACGCGACCACAGCGGACCAGACAACGGTAATGGCGATGCTCTCAAGCTGCACCAGCACCTGATGACCCATCGTCACGCCCGCGGCGTAACCCACACCGCCAAGCGATGTTGAGGCAAAAATACCGGTCAGGATGCAACCCACAATCCCACAGACGCCATGCACGCCGAATACGTCGCACGGGTCGTCAACGCGCAGCCAGCGTTTCAGCAGCGTGACGCCCCACAAGCCCGCCAGACCTGCCGCGATACCCACGATAAGCGAGCCGCCCACGCCGATGTAGCCGCACGCAGGCGTCACGCCCACCAGACCGGCAATGGCGCCGGAACATGCGCCCAGCAGCGATGGCTTACCGCGCAGCGCCCATTCACCAAACACCCACGCAAGGATGGCCGCCGCCGTTGCAACAACCGTGTTCACAAACGCCAGACCCGCGATTTCGTTGGCGGCGCTGGCGGAGCCGGCGTTAAAGCCGAACCAGCCGAAGTAGAGGATCGCAGTGCCGGTAAAGACCATCGGCAGGTTATGCGGTTTAAACGCTTCTTTGCCGAAGCCAACGCGCTTGCCAACCAGATACGCACCCACCAGACCCGCTACCGCCGCGTTAATGTGCACCACGGTGCCGCCCGCGAAATCCAGCGCGCCGTCAGAGGCCAGCAGGCCGCCGCCCCAGACCATATGGGCAATCGGCACATAGGAGAAGGTGAGCCACACCGCCACGAAGATAAGCACGGCCGAGAAGCGGATGCGTTCCGCCAGCGCGCCGACGATAAGCCCCACGGTGATACAGGCGAAAGAGCCCTGGAACGCGACGTGAATGTACTGATAGAAGGTGCCCATCAGGTCGGTAATTTTAATGCCCTTCAGCAGCAGCCAGTCGACATTGCCAAAGAAGCTGCCGCCGCTGCCGAACGCCAGTGAGTAGCCATAGACCACCCAGAGGACGCAGACCAGCGCGAACGCGACAGACACCTGCGTCAGCATTGAGAGCACGTTTTTCGCGCGGATAAGACCGCCGTAAAACAGCGCAAGCCCCGGGATGGTCATAAACAGCACCAGCGCGGTGCAGATCATCATAAAAGCGTTATCGGCTTTGTCCGCCACCGCGGGCGCCGCCAGGGCGATACCCGGCAGAAGAGCAAGCAGGCCGAAACCCGATTTGAAAGCTGTGTGTTTCATCTTGTGCATTCCTGTAACGGTTGGCCAGAAATCAGAGAGCCGCTTCGTCGGCTTCGCCGGTACGAATACGAATCACGCGTTGCAGTTCGGCGACAAAAATTTTGCCGTCGCCAATTTTTCCGGTCCACGCGGCCTTGCTGACCACCTCGATCACTTCATCCAGCTGATCGTCGGCGATTGCCACGTCGATTTTTACTTTCGGCAGGAAGTTCACGCTGTATTCGGCGCCGCGGTAAAGCTCGGCATGGCCTTTCTGGCGCCCGAACCCTTTCACTTCGGTGACGGTAAGCCCCTGAATGCCAATGGTGGAGAGTGCTTCACGCACATCTTCCAGTTTGAACGGTTTGATTACCACGGTAACCAGCTTCATAGATCCCCTCCAGTCAGAAATGGGTAATGCGGCAGCGAAGATGATCTGATAAAGCAAGCGGCGTGCCAGGAATAGAAAAGCGTGCGGCGGCGGCAAAAACTGCGGCAGGAAAGCAGGATTAATTGAAGGAAACGGAAGGCAGAAAAGAAAAACGCACCATGCGAGTGCACGGTGCGTTACATTTTTGCACCACTAACGATGCGTGTTAGCAGAACGCCTGATTTTGGTGCATCAGGCGCTGAGCGGCTCCTCTTTCGCGGCGGCCTGTAGCTCTTCACCCGCAAGCTGGAGCTGATACATCTGCCAGTAGCGTCCGCGCGCCTCAAGCAGCGCCTGATGGCTGCCCCGCTCTACTGCCTGCCCGCGATGCAGCACCAGAATGGTGTCGGCTTCCACGATCGTTGAGAGACGATGCGCGATAACCACCAGCGTCGTGTGCGGCCGGATAGCGGCCAGCGCATGCTGAATCGCCTGCTCGGTGCCGGAATCAATATTCGCCGTCGCCTCATCAAGGATAAGGATTTGCGGCGCGTCCACCAGCACGCGCGCCAGCGCCAGCAACTGCTTCTGCCCGACGGAGAGATTATTGCCCTGCTCGCCAAGGCGGGTATGAATGCCCTCGCTCATGCCGCGCGCCAGCTCGGCCAGTTGTACCGTTTCCAGCACCTCCCAGACGCGCGCTTCGTCGATATCACGCCCGAGCGTGACGTTCGCGAAGAACGAATCGGCCAGCACGACAGGATCCTGCTGCACCATCGCCACGCCTTTACGCAGCACGCCGTGGCTGAGCGAAGCCAGCGGACGGCCATCAAGGCGGATTTCGCCGCTGCTGAGCGGGTAATACCCCATCAGCAGGCTCGCGAGCGTGCTTTTGCCGCTGCCGGTATGACCGACCAGCGCCACGAAGTGACGGGACGGCACCGAGAGCGAAATATCTTTCAGCACCAGCTGATCGTCGCGATAGGCGAAAGAGACATTATCCACCTCAATCGCGCCGCTCGTCAGCGGGCGGTCGTCGTGGCCGTAATCCTGGCGCGGCCTGTCCATCAGCTCAAACACACGTTCGCCCGCCACCAGTGCCTGCTGCAAAATCGACTGCTGGGTGGTGAGTTCAATCAGCGGCTCGTTCAGGCGGCCCAGATAGCTGATAAAGGCGTAGAGAACCCCCACCTGAATCGTCCCGATGGCGGTGAAGCCGAACAGCATCAGCAGGCCGCACAGCACCAGCGCGGAAAAGAGGCTCAGCAACGGGCGCAGCAGAAAGCCGTCCAGGCGCAGCGTCTGCATTCGCGCCAGATAGTGCGAATGGCTGGCGGCGTTCATGCGCTCGCCAAAACGCGTCTGCTGGCGGAACTGCTGGATGACATTCATCCCGCTGATGACTTCATTAAAGCCGTCGTTAATGTCCGCCAGATAGGTTCGCACCCGGCGCACAATCGGCGTGCTGTAGCGCTGATAAATCATCATGACGATAAGCACCGCCGGGAAGATAGTGATGGCCACCAGCGCCATACGCCAGTCGAGGCTGAACATCGCCACTAGCATCGCGCCGATAAGCGCGGCGCTGCGCAACACCGTCGCCACGACCGTGACATAGAGATCGCGGATCACCTCGGTATCGTTAGTGACGCGCGAAATCAGCTGCCCCACCGGCTGCGTGTCGAACGCGCTGAGCGGCTGGCGCAGCGCGGCATCCATTACATCAGTACGCAACTGTTGCACCACGCCCACCGCCGCCTGGTTAAACAGCAGCGCCTGCCAGTAGTGCAGCCCGGCGGCGAGGATTTGCAGTAGCACATACGCGAACGCCAGCCCGGCCACCAGCCCCAGCGGCAGCTGGTTTTTCGCGACCAGGTTGTCGATGAAGTAGCTGATGAGCGCAGGCCCGGTCACTTCCGCGGCGGCGGCCACCCACAGCATCAGCACCGCGCCGCCGAGCGGTTTACGCCACGGCGAGCCATACGCCAGCAGACGTTTTAGCGTCGGCCAGCTTTTTACGGTATTACGCATTCAGCGCCTCCTCGTCGTTCTCTTCCGGCGCGTCATCCAGCGCCGCTTCGAGCTGCTGATAGCGATACATATCCCGGTACCAGCCGGGCTGTGCCGCGAGCGACTCATGACGCCCGCGCTGCGCCACCTGGCCGTGTTGCAGCACCAGAATTTCGCTGGCTTCGGTCAGCGCCGACAGCCGGTGCGCGCTGATGATAACCGTGCGGTTTTCGCCCCACTGGCGCAGGTTATGCAGAATCTGATGTTCAGTACGGCCGTCAACGGCGGAGAGCGCGTCATCCAGCACCAGAATTTCGGCCTCCAGCAGCAGCGCGCGGGCAATAGAGATGCGCTGCTTCTGCCCGCCGGAGAGCATCACGCCGCGCTCGCCGACCTGGGTGTCATACCCCTGCGGCAGACGCAGAATATCGTCATGCACACAGGCGAGTTTCGCCGCCTGTTCTATCTCTTCCTGCGTGGCGTCGGGCTTGCCGAGCGCAATATTGCTGGCAACCGTGTCGGAGAATAAGAACGGCGTCTGGTTGACGACCGCAAGCCGTCCACGCCAGTCATCCAGATGCACGCGGTCAAGCGAGACGTCATGGAACGTAATTTCCCCTGCGTCGAGATCGAAATGGCGCTGGATAAGCGACAGCACGCTGGTTTTGCCGGCACCGGTCGGGCCGCACAGCCCCAGCATCTGGCCGGGTTTCAGCGTGAACTGCACGTTACGCAGCGTATCGCGCGCGGCATGTGGATAGCGGAATTCGCGGATAGCCACGTTCAGCACACCGCGCCCGGCGGGCAGCGACGCCTGGCCATCTTTCACTACCGGCGCCTCCGCCAGCAGCGCGCGAATGCGGCTGTACGCTGCGCTGCCGCGCTCGACGATGTTAAACATCCACGCCAGCGCCAGCATTGGCCAGATCATCAGGCCCAGATACATCGTAAAGCTGGTGAGCTGGCCGAGCGTCAGCGTGCCGTTCATCACCATCCAGCTGCCGCCGCCGATGGCCAGCAGGTTCGCCATGCCAATCGCGATATAAATCGTCGGGTCGAAGCGGGCGTCCACGCGCGCCACACGCAGGTTTTTCACGCCGGTATCGCGCGCGTCTTCAGAAAACAGCGCCGACTGTCTGTCTTCCAGGCCGAACGCTTTAATCATGCGGATGCTGGTCAGGCTCTCCTGCGTTCTGTCGTTCAACGATGAGAACGCCGCCTGCGCGGCCTTGAAACGGTGGTGTAGCTGATCGCCGTAGCGCTTGATGACAATCGCCATCACCGGCATCGGCAACAGCGCCAGCAGCGTGAGCTGCCAGCTGATCTGCGTACACATGATGACCAGCACCGCGCAGCCCATCACCAGCGAATCGACCAGCGTCAGCACGCCCTCGCCGGCGGCGAAGACCACGCGATCGACATCGTTAGTCGCGCGCGCCATCAAATCACCGGTGCGGTGACGCAGATAAAACTCCGGATGCTGGCGGCTGAGCTGGCGGTAAAAATCGCGCCGCAGTTCAACGGCCAGCTGATAGGACGCGCCGAAAAGCAGCACGCGCCAGACGTAGCGCAGCAGATAAACCACTACCGCAATCACCACCAGCAGGCCCACCCACAGCAGCACCTGGCGCGTGGTGTAATGGTGTTGAGTGACGCCATCGACAACGTAGCCCACCACTTTTGGCGGCACCAGTTGCAGAATGGCGATAACAATAAGCAGGGCAACCGCGCCGAGGTAGCGACGCCACTCCCGGCTAAAATACCAGCTTAACTGAGCAAATAATCGCACGCGAAATTCCTGATTGGTCTGATGATAAAGCGCGGGCGTCGTGGCGAGCCAGACGGTTCAGCGCTTAAGCGGCAGGGCCGTGGTGTATTTTATCTGCTCCATGGCGAAGCTCGACGTGACATCTGACAGCCCCGGCACCCGGTTGACCAGACGTTTATAAAAGTCATCATAGCTTTTCATATCGGCCACCTGTACCCGCATAAGGTAGTCGTATTCGCCCGCCATGCGCCAGAAACCGAGCACTTCCGGCATTTCCTCCACCACCGCGACAAACTGACTGTACCAGTCGCTGCTGTGATGCTGCGTTTTGATCAGCATAAAAGCGGTGAGGCCGAGGCCGAGTTTTTCCGGGTCGAGCAGCGCGACGCGCTTAATAATATAGCCGTCATCTTCAAGCCGCCGGAGCCGCTTCCAGCAGGGCGTCGTCGTCAGATTAACGGCATCGGCGAGCGCCTGCAAAGAGAGCGTCGCGTCCTCCTGAAGCAGCGCCAGCAGTCTGCAATCAATTTTATCTAACATTCCCGATTCCTGTAGAAAATTTTCCTCTCATATCAGCAACAGGCAGGCTAAATGGCAACTTATTTTCCTGAAAGATGCTTTACGCTGGGCACAAATTGATAAACCGGAACGTATCATGTCCAGCACCTGGGTTCACCACGCCATTAATGAGATCCACGCCGACGCCCGGCGATCCGCGGATACCCATTTGATCCGCTTTACTCTGCCCGCCTTTCCGGGCATCTGGTTCTATCTGAAAGATGAAAGCACGCACCCTACCGGCAGCCTGAAACACCGCCTGGCGCGCTCGCTGTTTTTATACGGCCTGAGCAACGGCTGGATCCGCGAAGGCACGCCGATTATCGAGGCCTCTTCCGGCTCGACCGCGGTTTCCGAAGCCTGGTTTGCCCGCATGCTGGGCCTGCCGTTTATCGCTGTGATGCCCGCCTGCACCGCGCGGCGCAAAGTGGAACAAATTGAATTTTACGGCGGCCGCTGCCACTTCGTGCAGAGCGCCTGTGAAATTTACGAGGCCTCCGAGGTGCTCGCCCGCGAGTTGCGTGGCCGCTATATGGATCAGTTTACCTACGCCGAGCGCGCGACCGACTGGCGCGGCAACAACAATATCGCCGACAGTATTTTCCGGCAGATGGCAGGCGAGCCGCACCCGGTTCCTGATTACATCGTGATGAGCGCCGGTACCGGCGGTACATCGGCCACCATTGGCCGCTATCTGCGTTATCAGGGGCACGCCACGCGTCTGATGGTGGTCGACCCTGAGAACTCGGTGTTTTACGATTACTGGCAGCAGCGCGACAGCGGGCTGAAAAACAATGTGGGCAGCCGCATTGAAGGGATTGGCCGTCCGCGCGTCGAACCCTCTTTTATTCCCGATGTTATTGATGAAATGTTGCAGGTGCCGGATGCCGCGAGCGTGGCGGCGATGCAATGGCTTAGCGAACTGCTGGGCCGCAAAGTGGGTGCTTCCACCGGCACCAACATGTGGGGCGCGCTGCAGCTGGCCGCGCGGATGCGTGAAGAAGGCCGCTGCGGCGCTATCGTTACGCTGTTGTGCGACAGCGGCGAGCGGTATCTCGAAACCTATCACAACCCGGAATGGGTGGCGGCCTCGATTGACGATATCTCGCCCTGGCGCGCAGCCATTCAGGAACTCGTGGGTTAAGATGGAAAGGTGAAGATCAAAGCGGCGAACCTTCGCCGCTTTTTATATGCATCATGCTTTTAAATTTATGTCACGCCCTGTTTATTCCAAAAATATAAAATAAAAACATTCCTGAAATCTATGCATATAATTTATTGATAAAATAAAACAATACAACTCCATCGTAATTATAGATTTTCATACTTTTGAAATAGCGAAGAATCACTTTTAAGAATTTATTAAAATCTATCTTGATAAACTCTGTATAAAATCACCTTTCTTTCTCCCGGTATGCTGGCCTAATGCAGCGCGCTGTTTGTGGTTAGCCAGTCTATTACTGGACATATTTCGGATCATCCCGGCCAGATTGCGCAGGGATTGCTGGCATTCTGTAATCAGACACATAAGAGATAATATGTTGGACAAAAAAATCCTTTATATCGCTGCGATGATGATGTCTTTAAGCGCCTGTACCACCGCCCCTAAAAGCGCCCCGGTAAAAAGCAATGTGTCGCAGACGCCTGTCGTCCCCGCACAGCCTGCCCCAACGCCGGTTGAATCCATGAATCAGTTAGCCCCCGTCAGCAGTGATACCAAACTGCGTCTTGAACGCTGCCTCGCGGAGACTAAACACCTTTCAGATATTAACCGTGAAAAATATCGTGAGCAGATCGACACGCTATATCGCAGCATTAAAGCGACACAATATTACGCCTCTATCAGTAACGATCTGTCCAATATTATGGTGGAAACCATCACTCCGCTGTATCAATTCCGGGTCAATGACGCCTGCAATACAATTTCACAGTCTCTTCTGGCCGAACTGAAAAAAGGCGCAGGGCTTGCTAAATGAGAGGTGATGGGATGAAGGGAAGCATCAAAAGCCATAAAAGCGCGATCGCTGTTTTACTGGCGCTCGCACTGAGCGGACAGTCGTCCTGGGCTGCGCAAAATAGCGCTGCCGTTCAGGGAAATGATTTTCTGTCGTCAATTCAGCAAATCGAAGTGAAGCAGATAGACTTCCCTGCCCCCACCCATCGTCAACAAACGCCATCCGCTTCCCGGGCGCAAATCAACGATCTCCAGCAGGAGATCGCTCGCCTGAAAAAACAGCTTAAAGCTGCGGAACAAGAGAAGAAAAGCCTCAGCGCTCCCGGCGATCTTCAGGCGCAAAATACGCAACTGCTGAAAGACAATAGCGCGCTTGCGAAAGAGAACGACCGCCTCTCCCGCAGCCTGCAAAACGCGCAGCGCGAACAAGGTGCTACCAGCACGCAACAGGCCGCGCGCATTGAAGCGCTGGAGCAGAAAACCGCGGAGCTTCAGGCGTCGCTTGCCAGCAAAACCGAAGAACTGGCGCAACTCAAAAAATCAAACAACAGCCAGGCGGCGAGCGAAAGCGCACTGCAAAAACAGATTGCGCGTCTTGAAACAGAAAAAGCCGCCATCGCAGAACGTAATACGAAAGACACAGCGCGTTTTAACCGCGACATGCAGGCACTGCGCAATGAACTGAATAAGCGCGCCGATGAACTGGTGGCGCTGAAAAATGCGGGCGATAAACGCGCGCAGAGCCAGAGCGCGCTGGAAAAACAGCTTGCACAACTGGAAAAAGAGAAAACGGCGCTGACGGCGCAAAGTGCGCAGAGCATCGATGCCGCTAATAAAAAAGCGCAGGCGCTGCAGGCAGAGCTTGATAAACGCAGTGCCGAACTCGCCGCGCTCCAGAAGACAGGCAGCGAGCACGAGAAGAGCCAGAGCGATTTGCAAAAACAGCTCACGCAGCTTGAACAAGAAAAAGCGGCGCTGACGGCGCAAAGTGCGCAGAGCATCGATGCCGCTAATAAAAAAGCGCAGGCGCTGCAGGCAGAGCTTGATAAACGCACCGCCGAACTCGCCGCGCTCCAAAAGGCAGGCAGCGAGCGCGAGAAGAGCCAGACCTCGCTGCAAAAGCAACTCACGCAGCTTGAACAAGAAAAAGCGGCGCTGACGGCGCAAAATGAGAAGAGCATCGGTGCACTGAACAAACAGCTCGCGCAGCTTGAGGAAGAGAAAGCCTCGCTCACCGAGCAGAACAGCCTGCTGATGAAGAACAGTTCACTTAGCAAAGAAGAGAAAGCGAAACTGCAAAAAGCGCAGGCGGAGCAGACCGCGTTGCTTGAGAAAAATCAGGCGGCAGAAGCCGCGCTTAAGGCGCAGATCGCCGCTCTTACGGAAAAACTCAACGCCTCGACAACGCTTGCCGCCACCTCGCAGGAAAAAGTCGCGGCCCTTGCCTCAGAGCTTGCCAGCCTGAAAGGCAGCCAGAGCGAAAAAGCGCAGGCGCTGCAAAGTCAACAACAGCAGGCCGCGCAGATTGTCGCGGCAAAAGAAGCGCTCACTCAGCAGCTTGCTGCCGCCCAGGCAGATATCGCCACACTGAAGCAGTCGCTGGCAGACAAAGAAAGTCGTTTACAGCAGTCGGATAAAGCGCTGCTCGCGCTGAAAGAAGAGGCGCAGTCGGCCAAAGCGCTGACTACCGCCTCCGCCACCAGCCAGCAAAAAACACAGGCTGAGCTGGAAGCCCTTAAACACGCCAATGAAGAACTCAACGCCAAACTGGCCAGCCTGAGCGCGCAAACCGAGGCGCAAAAAGCGCAGGCCGAGAAAGAAAAAGCAGAGCTGCTGGCGCAGGCGGAAAAACTGAAAGCCGACGCGGCAACGCAGGCGCAAACAGTGGCGGCGACGAAATCTGAAGCGGAAGTCAGCGCCGCGGCGCTTAAGGATAAAGCCAATAAGCAGTCCTATGCGAACGGCGTGATGTTCTCAAGGCTGGTGCAAAAGAGCATGGATCAGATGGCGGATCTTGGCATTAAAACCAATCTCCCCATCCTGCTGGCAGGCATTAAAGACGGCCTGGCGCAAAAAGTCGCGGTCGAACCAAAAACGCTGCTATCGCTGCATGAGTCGATGCTGAAAGAGCTTTCGAGTCGCGAAGAGAAAAAGTATCAGGCGGGTATTGATCAGCTTGAAAAAGCCACCGCGAAGAAAAAACTGCTCAAGCGTAATAAATCGCTGTTCTTTGTGCAGGCGAAGGCTGGCAAAAAAGCCATTGCGCCAGGCGAGACCGTTAACGTCACGTTTAAAGAGGCAACGTATGAAGGCCGCGTGATCAACAATAACGCCAATGTGCCGGTGACCTATGACGAAAACCTGCCGTATATCTTCCAGCAGGCGCTGGAGCTCGGTAAACGGGGAGGTGTAATGGAGGTTTACTGCTTCGCAGGCGATCTCTATAACCCGGATACCATGCCGCCGGATCTCTTCAACTATTCACTGATGAAGCTGACGGTCACTATCAGCGGTGGTAAATAAAAAAAGCCGGGGGTTCCCCCGGCTTGCTGGAATGCCTCATCATTCGGGGGAATAATCAAGGTGTGGATGGTCCAGCCAATGCGTCAAATAGTGGGCGACCGCCTGTCTGCTGCAGTGCCCGATCACCGGCAGATGCGGGAGCTCTGCCAGAAGCTGCGGCATCGCGTTGCCCATAATCAGCCCCTTCCCTGCCAGCGATAACATCTCGCGGTCGTTCATGGCGTCACCAAACGCCATACAATCCGCCATCGTAATGCCCAGATGCTGGCTCAACGCCTGCAGCGCCGCGCCTTTATTACAACCCGGCGGCAGCACCTCCAGACAGTCGAGCGCGGAAAAGCAAATATGCGCCTGCGAACCAAGCGTCTGACAAAGCTTAACGCGCAGCTCACACAGCGCGTCGTGATCGGCAACAAAGCAGATTTTCGTCACCTGATGGGCGGGAAGCCGCTTCAGATCGGTGAGCTGATAGCGAAACCCGCTCCAGGCGTGCGCGTCCAGCAGCGCCGGATCGTCGTTATCCGTCAGCCAGCCGCTGTCGTTAAACACGTGCAGACTGGCTGATGTATCCCAGTAGCCGTGCAGTACCGCTTCCGCGACCTGCGGCGATAAATCTTCCGCGAACAGCAGCTCGCCCGACGGCGCATGAATACGCGTACCGTTGCCGGTAATGAGGAACGCCTCCAGCGCGATTTTTTGCAGCATCTGTCGCATTTCCAGCAAATGGCGACCGGTTGCAAACGCCAGCGTCACGCCGCGCTGATGCAAACGGTGCAACGCCATCTGTGTGGCTTCACCAAGCTGATGGTCAGGCATCAGCAGCGTGCCATCCATATCAAAAGCACCCAGTCGCGCCATGGTTCGTCTCCCTCTGTCGGTTGACTTGCAGTATTGCCTGGCATATACGGAACTAATAGTGAAGAGTTAGGAAAAATCGTTCCGGGTTTATATGCGCCTTCTGAACCGACTTAATCAATTTCAGCGTTTGTGGCAGCCTTCTGAGGGCGCGCCGCAGGCCGTGACTATCAGCGAGCTCGCCGTGCGTTGTTTTTGCAGTGAACGCCACATGCGCACGCTGCTTCGCCAGCTTGAACAGCACGGCTGGCTGCGCTGGCGCGCGCAGTCGGGACGCGGCAAGCGGGGCGAGCTGATCTTTCTGGTATCGCCGCACACCGTGCGCGCCGGCATGATGGAAACGGTGTTAAGCCAGGGGCAGACGCATAATGCGCTGGCGCTCGCACAGCTGGCGTCCGGGCAACTGCGCCAGTTACTGCATCCGTTTCTGGGCGGCCAGTGGCATAACGACACGCCGACGCTACGCATTCCTTACTATCGCCCGCTGGAGCCGCTCAAGCCCGGCTTTTTGCCCGGCCGCGCCGAGCAGCATCTCGCCCGCCAGATTTTCAGCGGCCTGACGCGTTTTAACCCCGACACCGCGCGCCCGGAAGGCGATTTAGCCCACCACTGGCGCGTTTCGCCGGACGGGCTCAGCTGGTGGTTTTATCTGCGCCCGACCCTGCACTGGCACAATCACGAGCCGGTGGATGCCTGGCAACTCCGCCAGCGGCTGCAACAACTGCTTGAGCTGGAGACGCTGCGCCAGCTTTTCGCGAGCGTCAGAGAGATTACGGTGGAGCATAAGCACTGCCTGCGTTTTGAACTCACGCGCCCGGATCACTGGCTCGCGTGGCGTCTTGCCAGTCACGGCTGTTATCTGGCGCATCCGGATGACACAACGATCGGCAGCGGGCCATTCCGGCTCGCCACGTTTACGCCTGAGCTGGTGCGCATTGAAAGCCACGATCGCTGTCATCTCGGGCACCCGTTGCTGAACGCGGTTGAATACTGGATAACGCCCGGTCTCTTCGACAGCGCGCTCGGTACCAGCTGCCGGCACCCGGTACAGATAGCCATCGGGCAGCAGGAAGAGCTCGTGCATCTGCGCCCCGTCAGCAACAGCATCAGCCTCGGGTTCTGTTATCTCGGCATCCGGCAAAACGGACAACTCTCACACGCGCAGGCGCGCTGGCTGATGCAACGGGTTCACCGCAGCGGCATGATAGATTCCCTGCCGCTTGATGAGCATCTGATTACACCAAGCAGTGAACTGCTGCCGGGCTGGCATTTGCCGCAATGGCCCGACGAGCCTCCGCCACCGCTGCCGCCCTCGCTGACGCTGGTCTATCATCTGCCGGTGGAATTGCCGGTAATGGCACGCCAGCTTCAGCATGAGCTGGCACAGCGTGGATGCACGCTCACGCTGCATTTTCATAATGCGAAAAACTGGGACGGCTGTACGCAACTGGCGCAGGCGGATATCGTCATGGGTGACAGGCTGATTGGCGAAGCGCCGGAATATACGCTGGAGCAGTGGCTGCGCTGCGATCCGCTCTGGCGGCATCTGTTAACAGGCCCACAGCGGGCGCATCTGGAAGCCACTCTTGACGCGGTGCAAAGCCACCCTGATGAACAGAGCCGTCACGCGGCGCTGCGCGAGGTATGGCAGACGCTGATGCACGACGCCGTTATCACTCCGCTCTTTAATTATCGCTACCAGATAAGCGCGCCGCCGGGCGTGAACGGCATCGAACTGAACGCGCTCGGCTGGTTTGATTTTAGCCGCGCGTGGCTGCCGCCGCCGCAAGAAGCTGGTGGACGCGACGGTGCGGCGCTACCATAACGTTTTTGCTACTCAATGACAGGGGCTTTATGAAACGTGCCGTTGTGGTCTTCAGCGGAGGCCAGGACTCCACCACCTGCCTGATTCAGGCGTTACATCAATATGATGAAGTGCATTGCGTCACGTTCGATTACGGCCAGCGCCATCGTGCGGAGATTGATGTCGCCAGCGCCCTTGCCGCATCGCTGGGCGCACGGGCGCATAAAGTGCTGGATGTGACGCTGCTTAACGAACTCGCGGTCAGCAGCCTGACGCGCGACAGCATCCCGGTACCGGATTACGATCCTGACGCCGAAGGCTTGCCGAGCACTTTCGTGCCTGGCCGCAATATTCTCTTCCTGACGCTGGCGTCGATTTACGCGTATCAGGTGCAGGCAGAAGCGGTGATTACCGGCGTGTGCGAGACCGATTTCTCCGGCTATCCGGATTGCCGCGATGAATTTGTCAAAGCGCTGAATCATGCCGTTGCGCTCGGCATGGCGCGCGACGTGCGTTTTGAAACGCCGCTGATGTGGCTTAACAAAGCCGAAACCTGGGCGCTCGCCGATTACTGGGGCAAGCTTGATGTCATCCGCCACCAGACCCTGACTTGCTATAACGGCATTCAGGGTGATGGCTGCGGCGAATGCGCGGCCTGCCACCTGCGCGCCAATGGCCTTAGTCAGTATGAGGCCGATAAGCCTGCCATTATGGCCGCCATGAAACAGAAAACCGGGCTTAAATAGCCAGGTTTTTCCCGCTCAGGCGTTCAAATTCGCGGGCGTCGTGGCTGCAAAACAGCGTCACGCCCGCGCTGGCGTCAGCGGCCAGAAGCCGAAGGCGCTTCTGATTCGCAAGCCTCGCGGCTTTGTCTTTTTGCATCATCCACTGATAAAAGCGCAGGCCCGGCGTACAGTGCGGGTCTGCCGCCATTTCATCGCGATAGAACCACGCATCACCGCCGTGCAGTAACCAGCCCTGCGGCGTATCAATCGCCACACCTGCGTGCCCTTCCGTATGCCCCGGCAGCGGGATTAACAGGATCTCCGGCGGCAAACCATCGAGCGCGCGCACCGCGCTGAAACCAAACCACGCCTCGCCATGTGGATGATAGCCATGCCAGCCGGAACGATTTCCCCATTGCCCCGGACGATAGCGCGCGCTGTCAAGCCACGTGCCGCGCCCTTCTGCAGCCGTCATTTCACGCTGCATCAGATGCACCTGCGCCTGCGGGAAATCGCTCAGCCCGCCGGCATGATCGAAATCCAGATGCGTCAGCACAATGTGCCGTACATCCTCCGGCTTAAAGCCGAGCGCTTTAATATGGTGCAGCGCCGTTAATGATTCCCGGTACTGGATATTATTCAGCGCCCGGAAAAAGAGTGGTAAACGGCGGCGCGGATGGCGCATATCGTCACAGCCAAAGCCGGTATCCACCAGCACCAGCCCGTGATGGTCGGTTTCAATCAGCAGGCAGTGGCAGATGAGGTGCGCATGCAGCCCTTTACTGAAGCCATCGTACAGCGCGCCGCCCAAAGGACACATACAACCGCAGTTGAGATGGTGTACTCGCATAGCCTCTCCTTCGTTGCGCAGTGTTCAAAATTTAACAAGGGCTTTGAAGTATAAACGTTACTGAAGATTGTGGCGGGAAAGGGGGCGGCGAGTGACAGGCGCTAAGAGCCTGAGCGGTTTATTACGGCTGGCGGGGGAACGCCAGAGAGCCGAAGCTGTTGCGCTTCATGAGCTCAGTTTATCCCCGCTCGCGCGGGGAACGGCCATCATTTTTAAATGTAAAGTTGGCCGTTATCGGTTTATCCCCGCTCGTGCGGGGAACGGGAGCAGGTGGAGCTGGCCGACGCGCCGGAAGACGGTTTATCCCCGCTCGCGCGGGGAACGGAACACAAACTGACATCATTAAATGTAGACACTCGGTTTATCCCCGCTCGCGCGGGGAACAGCTCGCCGGGTGGCAACTCCTGTGTATTAGAGGCGGTTTATCCCCGCTCGCGCGGGGAACAGCTCACCGGTATATCGTTCAGGCCGAACCAAATCGGTTTATCCCCGCTCGCGCGGGGAACAGTGTGGCCCATAAAGACCTCTTTAAAAGATGCTCGGTTTATCCCCGCTCGCGCGGGGAACAGTGAGAGATAATGACGAACCGTGCGAGGGTCTACGGTTTATCCCCGCTCGCGCGGGGAACAGGGAAGCCGGAGTGGATCGAATCGGCGGTATTACGGTTTATCCCCGCTCGCGCGGGGAACAGGAAGTAGATGCTTTTGCCGCTGGCCCACATTTCGGTTTATCCCCGCTCGCGCGGGGAACAGACCAGCAAGCGCTGTAATGACCTGGTCAGCGGCGGTTTATCCCCGCTCGCGCGGGGAACAGGCGAAAAACTACCGTCACATTCAACGCGCTAGCCGGTTTATCCCCGCTCGCGCGGGGAACAGTTACACTCTCGCGGCGAAAACGGAAGCGTGCGCGGTTTATCCCCGCTCGCGCGGGGAAAAGTGCTTATTTGCTGTCGCCGCTTTCCGAAGTGACGGTTTATCCCCGCTCGCGCGGGGAACAGGAGGAATGCATAAGCGTTAGGGTTGCTAAGCGCGGTTTATCCCCGCTCGCGCGGGGAACAGGATGCACTGAATCGGGTCTATTTCGTAAATCTCGGTTTATCCCCGCTCGCGCGGGGAACAGTTCGCCGCTCTTACCTCTTCGCTTAACTGTAACGGTTTATCCCCGCTCGCGCGGGGAACAGCCCTGGTTCTGGCGCTCAACCTCGGCAGCACGCGGTTTATCCCCGCTCGCGCGGGGAACAGCCTGTAAGGTGCTGCGGGAGCAGCTGGGGAAACGGTTTATCCCCGCTCGCGCGGGGAACAGTCACCTATGCCCGCCGCCGATATGGAATCCGGCGGTTTATCCCCGCTCGCGCGGGGAACAGCCCTAATCCGATTAAACCCGCGCCACCCGCCACGGTTTATCCCCGCTCGCGCGGGGAACAGACAGGTAATCACGTACCGCGCCGTCAGCGACGCGGTTTATCCCCGCTCGCGCGGGGAACAGCACGCCAAGCCTGGTGCCACTAACCGTACCGGCGGTTTATCCCCGCTCGCGCGGGGAACAGGGAGAGTGGGGAACGCCAGGTGAGCTACATCACGGTTTATCCCCGCTCGCGCGGGGAACAGTCGGCAACGACGGACGGCGCAACGCCGTTTACCGGTTTATCCCCGCTCGCGCGGGGAACAGACTAAAAGTAACCCTTTGTACTGAATGGCATTTTTTCGCCTTCCGCATCCTACCAACATTTTTACAACAACCCATCTTGTTAAAGAACGGCTGCCCTGTTGATTTTGAAGGCGTTTTTTCGCGACGCTTGTGGGCTGTTAACATCTACCGGATTGTTCACCCTGTGCGGTGATAAATCCATGATTGCCAGCACAAGCGCCACTATTGCAGAATTTACCCTGTGATTTTTTCCAGTTTTTCACGCAGCTCGCCCTCAATCGGTAAGGCTTTCTGCGTTTTCAGATCGATACAGACAAAGGTGATCAGCGCATCGGCGACCACTTCGCCTTCCGGCTCAAGCGTAATGACCTGGCTTAAGACCCCGCTTTTACCGTTAAGCTGCTTCACCTGGCTCGTGACAGTCAGCAGATCGCCAAGCACGGCGGGCCGACGGTAGTTGATATTGATATTGGCGACGATAAACGCGATGTTGTTCGCCATCATCCATTTAAAGCTTTCATCGTTTTCCAGCCCATCCCAGCGGGCTTCTTCAAGAAATTCCAGATAACGCGCATTGTTCACGTGCTGATAAACATCCATGTGATACCCGCGCACTTTGATTTGAGTCTGCATAGCGCTTGAACCTTTTCTTTTTGTCAGGGATACAGAGTGATATAAAAACAGAGGTCACACCACTGGTATGACCTCTTTAGTCTGGCAAAGTTTTTCAACTCTGCAAGCGTGGATGACTAACGATTAGAGGCGGATCCGGGAAAGATTACGTTCGACGAGCGAATTCCCCATTCCCGGCACCTGTTTTAAATCCTCAATAGACTTAAACGGACCATACTCTTCGCGATAGCTGACGATAGACTGCGCTTTCTTTTTACCAACGCCGTTCATCGCCTGTGCCAGTTCATCCGCCGTCGCGGTGTTAATGCTAACGGTTTCTTCTGGCGCATCCGCCGTGGTTTCCGGCTTCGCCTGTGGCGTAGTGGCGGCGGTTTTTTCTTTTACCGGCTCCGCCTGGGTTTTTCCTGCTGATGGTGCCGCGATAGCTGCGGTGCAAAAAGTGCCGCCAGCCAGCGCGACGGCGAGACATAAGGCTTTGATTCCACGTTTCATGCTGTGTTCTCCTTGTTTGTTAACAGCCTCGCCACCTTAAGCGGAGAGAGAAGCAGGCTCAAATGTCAGATTTCAGAAATGGAAAAGGCCGCGAAAGCGGCCTTTGGTATTTGCAGTGAGTTGCAGAAATGGTGCGAGACGTCTCGTTATTGCTGCGGCGGTGCGCCCGCATCGCCAAGTTTGATTTTGGCGTCTTTACGCAGGCCTTTCAGCAGCGCGTCGAAGGCAATCTCTGCATTGTTCTGAGTCAGACGCTGCGCCATCGCTTTCTTCTGAGCATCCGGCATGGTGCCGCTACGCACTTCATCGAGCGCCAGCAGAACCACGTTGCCCTGCATGTCGTTGCCGATGCCGTAACTCGGTTTATCTTTGGCTGGCAGCGGCAGAGCGAACACCGGCTGCGTCAGCGTATCCTGCGTGGTGCGCTCAAAGGTTTTTACCGGGCTGAAAGCAATGCCTGCCGCTTTCAGCGCCTCGTCACCTTTGCCCGCTTTCAGCGCGCTCAGCAGATTTTGCGCTTCTTCATTTGCCGCTTTCAGCGCCTTCTGGTGTTTCACCAGTGCCGTCACCTGATCTTTCACCTCTGCCAGCGGTTTTTCCGCCTGCGGTTTGTGATCGGTAATACGCAGCACGAACGCGCGGTCACCATCGACGGTGATGATGTCTGAATTACTGCCCGGCGTGCCGTTCTCGCCGAGCAGGTTGCCGCCAAACACAGCGTCGGCCACCGGCTTAAAGTTAATTTCCTCAGGCACTGCATCACGGCTGAACCAGCCGGTTTCCACCGCTTTCACGCCCGCGGCTTTCTCGGCGCTTGCCAGTGATTCGTTATCATTGTTCGCTGCATCGCTCACTTTACGCTGCAGTGCGAAGAAGGCATCCAGCGCTTTCTCCTGCTTCACTTTCGCGCTGATGTCGTTATGTACCTCAGAAAGCGGCTTCACGGTGGCTGGCGTGATGTCGTCGAGACGCACAATCAGGAAGCCCACGGAGGATTTGATAACGTCAGAAAGCTGGCCCTTCTCTTTCAGACCGGCATTTTTGAACTCATCCGGCGTGGTACCCGGCTCCAGCCAGCCCATGTCGCCGCCGTTGCGGGCAGTGATGACATCGACCGATTTCTCTTTGGCGAGCGTTGCGAAATCCGCGCCCTGCTTGAGCTGCGCGAGAATGGCTTTCGCTTCATCTTCGGTTTTAGTCTGGATCAGGCTGTAGCGGTTACGCTGCGGCTGACCAAATTCATCCTGATGTTTGTCGTAGTACGCCTGGATTTCATCTTCACTGGCGTTCTCAGCGAGCGCTGCGGCATCAAGCTTGATGTAGCTTACGCGGAACTGCTCAGGCGACTGGAAATTATTGGTGTGCTGCTGATAGTAGTCTTTGATTTCCTGTTCGGAAACCTGCTGCTTCTGAGCCAGCGCATCGACCGCGATGGTCGCCGTGCGAACCTGGCGCTGCTGGGCAAAGAGCGCAGCGAACTGATCGCTTTCGCCCGGCAGAATGAAGTCACTGCCCATCACGGCGCTGACCAGTTGGTCCGTCGTGAGCTGATTACGCAGCGCCTGCGCGTACTGATCGGCGCTCATGCCCATGCTGGTGATAATAGCGTTGTAGCGCGCGTTATCGAATTTACCGTCGCTCTGGAACGCCGGGTTTTTGAAAATCGACTGGCGCACCTGCTCATCGCTGATGTTGAGATGCAGCGAACGCGCGTATTGATCAATCAGCGCTTCGTCAATCAGCCCCTGCAGCGCGCGCTGGCGCAGCTCGGCCATATATTGTTCATTGGACGCGAGCTCAGAGAAACGGTCGCCCAGTCTTCTCTCAAGGTTGTTGCGCTCGATGTTGACCGCGTTTTCAAGCTGGGCCCGACTGATTTCCTGGTCGTTAACTTTCGCGGCATAGTTGCTGTTACCGCCAATCAGGTAGTTACTCACGCCAGTCAGTACGAATGACAGGATAATCAAACCCAGAATGATCTTGAGCACGACGTGATTCGCCGCCGCGCGTAAATTGTCCATCATGGTGTAACAACACTCCGCTGTAGAATGACAGGTAGAACTCGCACAGAAACATGGCGACATCCGCTGGGCCGCTGCGCGCAAAGGCGTATTGTGACAAGAAACCGGGGCGGTTGTCAGCCCATATCCGCAGATTACTCATCCAGAAAGAAAAAAGGCACATCTTATGATGCGCCTTGTTTTTTTATCCTCTGGCTGTGCTGACGCCAGCCACAGGATCAGTTAACCGCGTCTTTCAGCGCTTTACCGGCACGGAAACCCGGAACTTTCGCAGCCGCGATGGTGATTTCCTTGCCCGTCTGTGGGTTGCGGCCAGTGCGGGCAGCGCGTTCACGAACGGAAAAAGTACCAAAGCCAACCAGCGCGACTTCATCCCCGGACTGCAGAGATTCAGTCACGGAATCAATCAAAGCATCTAACGCACGTCCAGCCGCTGCTTTAGAAATATCGGCACCTGCGGCAATTTTGTCTATCAGTTGAGATTTATTCACTCTTCTCTTCCTCTCTTTATATTTTATATCGCACCGGGATCCTTCAGGGTGCGACCGCGCAGCAGTTATAACAGTCCTCACATGCCCTTACAACAGGAGTTGTTGATGGCACCCCAGACCGGCAATCTAAATTAGCTATACAAAAAAAGGCTGGCAAGTACGAAAGCACTTACCAGCCCTGTTTTTCTCAGCGCGCTTGCGTCAGGTCACTATTTTGCGGTGGCGACCTGCATGCCGTACGGCGCGTTTTGCAGCGCCAGCGTCAGCACTTCTTCGATGCGCTTAACCGGGTGGATATCCAGATCGGCAATCACGTTCTCCGGAATCTCTTCCAGGTCGCGTTTGTTTTCATCCGGGATCAGCACGGTTTTGATGCCGCCACGGTGCGCCGCCAGCAGTTTCTCTTTCAGGCCGCCAATCGGCAGTACCTGACCACGCAGCGTAATTTCACCGGTCATCGCCACATCGGCGCGCACCGGGTTGCCGGTCAGGCAGGAGACCAGCGCGGTGCACATCGCGATACCGGCGCTCGGGCCATCTTTCGGCGTGGCACCTTCCGGCACGTGAACGTGAATATCACGTTTTTCGTAGAAGTCGCTGTTGATGCCAAGCTTCTCAGCGCGCGCGCGAACGACCGTTAACGCCGCCTGGATAGATTCCTGCATCACTTCACCCAGTGAACCGGTGTAAGTCAGTTTGCCTTTACCCGGCACGCACGCAGTTTCGATGGTCAGCAGATCGCCGCCCACTTCCGTCCACGCAAGCCCCGTCACCTGCCCTACGCGGTTTTCGCTGTCGGCGCGGCCATAGTCGAAGCGCTGCACACCCAGGAAATCTTTCAGGTTTTCACCGGTGATTTCGATGCGTTTGAGCGATTTATCCAGCAGCAGCTGTTTTACCGCTTTACGGCACAGTTTAGAGATTTCACGCTCAAGGCTACGCACGCCCGCTTCGCGAGTGTAGTAACGGATGATGCCGATAATGGCGCTGTCATCGACGTTAATCTCATTCTCTTTCAGCGCGTTACGCTCGATCTGCTTCGGTAGCAGATGGCGCTTCGCGATGTTGAGTTTTTCATCTTCGGTGTAACCGGACAGACGGATCACTTCCATACGGTCCAGCAGCGGCGCCGGAATGTTCATGGAGTTGGAGGTCGCGACGAACATGACGTCGCTTAAGTCGTAATCCACTTCCAGATAGTGATCGTTAAAGGCCACGTTCTGTTCCGGATCGAGTACTTCCAGCAGGGCGGAAGCCGGATCGCCGCGCATGTCAGAGGACATTTTGTCGATCTCATCGAGCAGGAACAGCGGGTTTTTCACGCCCACTTTAGCCATTTTCTGGATAAGTTTACCCGGCATGGAGCCGATGTAAGTACGGCGGTGACCGCGGATTTCCGCTTCGTCACGCACGCCGCCGAGCGCCATACGGACATATTTACGACCGGTCGCTTTGGCGATGGACTGACCGAGCGAGGTTTTACCTACCCCCGGCGGCCCGACCAGGCAGAGGATCGGCCCTTTGATTTTGTTAACACGGCTCTGAACCGCGAGGTATTCCAGAATGCGGTCTTTGACGCGCTCAAGGCCGTAGTGGTCGGTATCGAGGATTTCCTGGGCCTGACGCAGGTCTTTTTTGACTTTGCTGCGCGCGTTCCACGGCACCTGCACCATCCAGTCGATATAACCGCGTACCACGGTCGCTTCGGCGGACATCGGCGACATCATTTTCAGCTTCTGCAGCTCGGCTTCGGCTTTCTCTTTTGCCTCTTTCGGCATTTTGGCCGCGTCGATTTTACGCTTCAGCGCTTCGTTTTCGTCCGGCGCGTCGTCCATTTCGCCGAGCTCTTTCTGAATGGCTTTCATTTGCTCGTTCAGATAGTACTCGCGCTGGCTTTTTTCCATCTGTTTTTTGACGCGATTACGAATGCGTTTCTCAACCTGCAGCAGGTCGATTTCCGATTCCATCATCGCCATCAGGTATTCCAGACGCTCATTGATGTCGGACATTTCCAGCACCGACTGCTTGTCGCTGAGCTTCAGCGGCATATGCGCGGCGATGGTATCCGCAAGACGCGCCGGATCGTCGATGCTGTTAAGCGACGTCAGCACTTCTGGCGGGATTTTTTTGTTCAGCTTGATGTAGCCTTCGAACTGGCTAATCGCGGTGCGCACCAGCACTTCCTGCTCGCGCTCGTCAATAGCCGGCGATTCGAGGTATTCCGCTTTTGCCGCGAAATGGTCGCCGTTGTCGGAAAGCGTGGTAATACGCGCGCGCTGCAAACCTTCGACCAGCACTTTGACGGTACCGTCCGGCAGTTTCAGCATTTGCAAAATAGACGCCACGGTACCGACGGTAAACAGATCGTTCACGCCCGGCTCATCCGTTGAGGCTTCTTTCTGCGCCACCAGCATGACTTTTTTGTCATTATCCATGGCGGCTTCAAGACAACGAATAGACTTTTCCCGTCCCACAAACAAAGGGATAACCATGTGCGGATAAACCACCACATCGCGCAATGGCAATACGGGGATTTCAATGCGTTCAGAACGCTCAGGATTCATAGAGCTCTCTCTTAGTTTAGTTTCCGCCTGGTGATGGGGCGCATGTGAACGCACTTCACGGCATCACCAATTAAGTAAATCAGTATATGGGGATGTTTCCCGGACATTCAACGGCACGGAAGCAGGAAAAATAAATGGGGGAATATTTCCCCCATTTATTGTTAACTGATTGTCGGAACGGGCGAATTATTCGCCGGATGCCTGCTGGGCTTCCGGCTTGCCGTAAATCAGCAGCGGCTCGCTCTGGCCGGCAATCACCGACTCATCGATGACCACTTTTTCCACTTCTTCCATGGACGGCAGATCGTACATGGTCTCAAGCAGCGCCGCTTCTACGATAGAGCGCAGGCCACGCGCACCGGTTTTACGGGACATCGCTTTCTTCGCGATGGCTTCCAGCGCTTCGTCGCGGAACTCAAGCTCCACACCTTCCAGATTGAACAGCGCCTGATACTGCTTGGTCAGGGCGTTTTTCGGCTCTTTCAGGATCTGGATCAGGGCGTCTTCGCTCAGCTCATTCAGGGTGGCCACCACCGGCAGACGACCGATGAATTCCGGGATCAGACCAAACTTGATCAGATCTTCCGGCTCCACCTGAGAGAGCAGTTCGCCTTCGGTCGCTTTCTGCGATTTGCCTTTGACCGTCGCGCCAAAACCAATGCCGGATCCGGTTTCTACGCGGTTCGCGATAACTTTATCGAGGCCCGCGAACGCGCCGCCGCAGATAAAGAGGATCTTGGAGGTATCCACCTGCAAGAACTCCTGCTGCGGATGCTTGCGACCGCCTTGCGGCGGTACGGCAGCCACGGTGCCTTCGATAAGCTTCAGCAGCGCCTGCTGAACGCCTTCGCCAGAAACGTCACGCGTGATAGACGGGTTATCGGATTTCCGGGAGATTTTATCAATCTCATCGATATACACGATGCCGCGCTGCGCTTTCTGCACGTCGTAGTCGCACTTCTGGAGCAGTTTCTGAATGATGTTTTCCACGTCCTCGCCCACGTAACCGGCTTCGGTCAGCGTGGTGGCGTCAGCCATGGTGAACGGCACATCCAGCAGGCGCGCCAGCGTTTCGGCGAGCAGCGTTTTACCGCTACCGGTCGGGCCGATCAGCAGAATGTTACTTTTGCCAAGCTCAACGCCGTTAGACGTGTCGCCATTGCGCAGACGTTTGTAGTGGTTATAGACCGCTACCGCCAGCACCTTTTTGGCCTTTTCCTGACCGATAACGTAATCGTCAAGATGGCTACGAATTTCATGTGGCGTCGGCAGAGCGCTGCGTTCACGGTGCGGAGCCACTTCTTTAATCTCTTCGCGAATAATGTCGTTACACAGATCGACACACTCGTCGCAGATATACACGGACGGCCCGGCAATCAGCTTGCGCACTTCATGCTGGCTTTTGCCGCAAAAAGAGCAGTACAACAGTTTGCCTGAGCTGTCTTTGCGCTTATCTGTCATGAGTCAAAACCTCTTTTCTGTTCTTAGTGCCGCACGCGACAACGCCATGCCAATACCAGCGCCTGCCGCCAGGATACCGAGGACCACCTCTTAATGAGTATAGCGGCCCTCGCGTGGCGGGCGTCAGTTACGGTGGGTCATGATGGAGTCAACCAGACCATACTCTACTGCTTCACCTGCAGAGAGGAAACGGTCGCGCTCGGTGTCTCTCTCGATTTGTTCAAGAGGCTGGCCCGTATGTTGCGCCATCAGTTCATTCATGCGTGCTTTCACTTTCAGGATTTCGCGGGCGTGGATTTCGATATCCGTCGCCTGCCCCTGGTAGCCGCCCAGCGGCTGGTGGATCATTACGCGCGAGTTGGGCAGGCAGAAACGTTTCCCTTTCGTGCCCGCGGTCAGCAGGAATGCGCCCATTGACGCCGCCTGGCCCATACAAATGGTGCTGACGTCCGGCTGAATAAACTGCATGGTGTCGTAGATAGACATCCCGGCGGTGATTACCCCACCCGGCGAGTTAATGTAAAGATAGATGTCTTTCTCTGGGTTTTCCGCTTCCAGAAACAGCATCTGCGCGACAATCAGGTTGGCCATCTGGTCTTCGACCTGGCCGGTCAGAAAAATGATACGTTCCTTGAGCAGACGGGAGAAAATATCGTAAGAACGCTCGCCGCGCGAGGTCTGTTCAACAACCATCGGCACCAGAGCCATATGGGGTGCAAATTGATCACGTTCGTCACTGTATGACATATCCGTCTCCTGGATAAATATTCTGAGTAACCTGCTGCACTGATTCTACTTGAGACCGTACAGGATGACTATGCTCCTGCCGGTAAACACCTTACGGACGGATTATCAGCCAGTCGTTCACTTTTTACTGTTTCATTAATGGGGATAATGATGCCCTGTTTCAAGCATAACAATCTTTTGCTGTTACGCTAACACCGAAACACGCCTGACCCGCCATTTTTGGGTAGGAAAAGTGACAAAAAAGCCCGTCACCCTGCGGTGACGGGCCCCATGTGCCTCGTCGTGAAACGATGAAAGGGCTTACGCCTGCTGGTTCATCAGTTCGTTGAAAGAGGTCGGTTTTTCGGTCACTTTGGCTTTCGCCAGTACCGCTTCAACCGCCTGCTCTTCCAGCGCCACGTTGCGCATGTTGTCCATCAGCTCGTTGTTCTTGCTGTAGAACTCGATAACTTCTGACGGATCTTCGTAAGCGGAAGCCATCTCTTCGATCAGCGCTTTCACGCGATCTTCGTCAGCTTTCAGCTCGTGGGTACGGATCACTTCACCCAGCAGCAGGCCAACAACAACGCGGCGTTTAGCCTGTTCTTCGAACAGTTCGCGCGGCAGTTCCAGAGCCTGTTTCTCGTTGCCACCGAAACGCTGTGCAGCCTGACGGCGCAGCACGTCGATTTCGCCGTCGATCAACGCCGCCGGAACGTCGATGTTATTCGCGTTCACCAGACCTTCGATAGCCTGAGACTTGATGCGGTTACGCACGGCGCCTTTCAGTTCGCGCTCCATGTTTTTACGCACTTCAGCACGCAGACCAGCAACAGAACCATCTTCAACGCCGAAACGTTTGATGAACTCTTCAGTCAGTTCCGGCAGTTCGCGCTCTTCAACTTTCTTCAGGTTGATGACGAATTTCGCCGCTTTACCTTTCAGGTTTTCTGCGTGGTACTCTTCCGGGAAGGTCACGTCGATGGTGAACTCTTCGCCCGCTTTGTGGCCTTTAATGCCTTCTTCAAAGCCCGGGATCATGCGGCCCTGGCCCATCGCCAGTACGAAGTCGGTCGCTTTGCCGCCTTCGAACTCTTCGCCGTCTACAGAACCGGTGAAGTCGATGGTCACACGGTCTTCTGCATCAGCAGCGCCGTCTTTGTCTTTCCAGGTCGCCTGCTGCTTGCGCAGGGTGTCCAGCATGGTGTCTACGTCAGCGTCGGTCACTTCAACAACCGGTTTTTCCACTTCGATAGATTCCAGGCCTTTCAGCTCAACTTCCGGGTACACTTCGAACTCTACCGCGTAGGTGAAGTCTTCGCCCAGTTTGTATTCGCCCGGAACGTAGTTCGGCGCGCCAGCCGGATTGATTTTTTCTTTGATGATGGCGTCAACGAAGTGACGGCTCATCAGATCGCCCAGCACATCCTGACGCACGGAAGCGCCATAACGCTGAGCAACAACATTCATCGGTACTTTGCCTTTGCGAAAGCCGTCGATACGCACTTTCTTTGCCACGTTGACCAGCTCGCTTTTTACAGCGTTCTCGATGCTGTCAGCAGCGATAGTAATCGTTACACGGCGCCCAAGGCCCTGAGTGGTTTCAACTGAAACTTGCATCTTGTTACCTCAAAAAATCACAGTGCTCGGTCAACTCTGGAAGCCCTATGGTATTCGCTTCGCAGAACCGGGACGTCTTCTTTAGCAGAAACACTATCCCTGTCGCCAGAATCGTCCCGAAGACATTCCGAAAAATAAGACGCAGCATTATAGCGGCATCCCCTTGGGGAGTCGAGAAAAGCCAGCCGAGGCATTGCGGCACTTTTCACACTTCCCGGCAAAATTACGACTGAAAAATGCACATACCGTGCAAAATTCAGGCAAAACAAAAACGGCCACGCAGGCCGTTTCGTTTTCTTACCGCTGGCGCAACATACTGGAAAAGCTCCCGACGTTGCAACTGTGATTAATCAGGCCAGCGTGCCGGCTCCCCGACAGGCCGGAGAAGGCAGGACAGTATCCTGTAGCCCTTCCCACTCTTTAAGCGTGTAGGTATGCAGCGCCAGCGCATGCACCGTCGAGGCCAGCTCTTCGCTAAGGATGCCGTAGATGAGGCGGTGACGATTCAGAAAACGCTCGCCAACAAAGCGATCGCTGACCAGCACGACTTTGAAATGGCTTTCAGAGCCTGCCGGTACGTTATGACGATAGCTTTCATCCACCACATCCAGAAAGACAGGCTCAAACGCTGCTTTCAGTTTTTCTTCGATCTGCTCGCGTATCATCATAAAACTCTCCTCGACCACGCTGCGATGGCAGCCATCACTTTAAAGGTTAGCCGCTTTTACCGTTTCCATTGTCAAAAAACAACACAATTTTAACTTTTGCAGCCGCTTCGCTTTATGGCAGGCTGTGCGCCCGGTCGCGCCGTTTTACGGGAATCTGTTACGGTGCGAAGCCAGGCGACGGTCATAAAAAAGACATTGCGTTATTTTCAGTCGACTGGCCTCTTCCCCTCGCGCATGGCGATGCTATGATGGCGGGAATTTTCTTCTTTATTGCCCATGGACCGTTGAGAGCCTGAACATGTTAAAAAAAGTACTCTTCCCGCTCGTCGCCCTTTTTATGCTGGCCGGATGTGCCACACCGCCGACGACGATTGAAGTCTCCCCGAAAATCACCCTGCCGCAGCAGGACCCGAGCCTGATGGGCGTGACCGTCAGCATCAACGGCGCTGACCAGCGTCAGGATCAGGCGCTCGCGAAAGTCACCCGCGACAACCAGCTGGTAACGCTGACCGCCTCTCGCGATCTGCGTTTCCTGCTCCAGGAAGTGCTGGAAAAACAGATGACCTCCCGCGGTTATATGATTGGCCCAAGCGGCGCGGTGGATCTGCAAATTATCGTCAACCAGCTCTATGCTGACGTCTCGCAGGGTAACGTGCGCTACAACATCGCCACCAAAGCGGATATCTCTATCATCGCCACCGCGAAGACCGGCAATAAGATGACCAAAAACTACCGCGCCAGCTATTCTGTTGAAGGCGCTTTCCAGGCGAGCAACAAAAACATCGCCGACGCCGTTAACTCCGTGCTGAGCGACACCATCGCCGATATGGCGCAGGACACCAGCATTCACGAGTTCATCAAACAGAACGCGCGTTAATCATCCTTGTTGTTAAAGGCCCGGTTCGCCGGGCCGCTTTTTTTACGGCCGCCCATGCACAGTTCTTACTTACGTCTTTTCCAGCAGCCGAAATCCGCCATTTTACTGATCCTCGGCTTCGCTTCTGGACTCCCGCTGGCGCTCACCTCCGGCACGCTCCAGGCCTGGATGACGGTCGAGAATATCGATCTCAAAACCATCGGCTTTTTCTCCCTCGTCGGTCAGGCTTACGTCTTTAAATTTCTCTGGTCGCCGGTGATGGACCGCTATACGCCGCCGTTTCTCGGCAGACGCCGCGGCTGGCTGTTTATCACACAGCTGTTATTACTGATCGCCATCGCCGCGATGGGCTTTTTAGAGCCCTCAACGCATCTGCGCTGGATGGCGGCGCTGGCGGTGCTGATTGCGTTCTGCTCGGCATCGCAGGATATCGTGTTTGATGCCTGGAAAACGGACGTGCTGCCCGCAGATGAACGCGGAACGGGTGCTGCGATTAGCGTGCTGGGCTACCGGCTGGCGATGCTGGTGTCTGGCGGGCTTGCGCTCTGGATGGCGGACCGCTGGCTTGGCTGGCAGGCCACTTACTGGCTGATGGCCGCGCTGCTGATCCCCTGCATTATCGCCACCTGGCTTGCGCCCGAACCGGACGACGCGATCCCCGCCCCGCGCACGCTGGAGCAGGCGGTGGTCGCGCCTCTGCGCGATTTCTTCGGGCGCAATAACGCCTGGCTTATTCTGCTGCTGATTGTGCTTTATAAACTTGGCGACGCGTTCGCCATGAGCCTCACCACCACCTTTTTAATTCGCGGCGTCGGCTTTGACGCCGGTCAGGTGGGGATGGTGAACAAGACGCTGGGGCTGCTCGCCACTATCATTGGCGCGCTTTTCGGCGGTGCGCTGATGCAGCGGCTCTCACTGTTTCGCGCGTTGATGATTTTCGGGATTTTGCAGGCGGTTTCAAACGCGGGTTACTGGCTGCTGTCGGTGACGGATAAACATCTGCTGAGCATGGCCGGTGCGGTCTTTTTTGAAAACCTGTGCGGCGGCATGGGCACCGCGGCGTTCGTCGCGCTGCTGATGACGCTCTGTAATAAGTCGTTCTCCGCCACACAGTTCGCCCTGCTCTCTGCGCTCTCGGCCGTGGGCCGCGTCTATGTCGGCCCGGTCGCGGGCTGGTTTGTGGAAGCCTACGGCTGGCCGACGTTTTATCTTTTCTCGGTCGCGGCGGCCGTGCCGGGCCTTCTGCTTTTACAGCTGTGCAAGGAAACGCTGGAATATATGGGCGATACTGGCAAGTTTTTGCGCCGCCAGGCCTACCCGGCTGGCTACCGGTTTGCGTTGCGTCTGCTGCTGCTCGGCTGCGTGCTGGCAGGCGTCTGGCTGCTGATTATCATCAGTCACGCGCTCGGTCTGAGCGCGTTGACCTTCGGCGTCACGCTGCTTGAAGCGGGCATAGCGCTGGCGCTTGCCGGTATCGTGCTCGGCTGCCTGCTGGATTACCTGGCGCTGCGCAAGGGCTCTGCGCGTTCACAGCCCTAAGCGTAGTAAGGTAATCATGTTGCTTATTATCGCGCTATAGACTTTGCTGCCGAACGGAATCAGAAGCAGGTTGATTATCCACGGAAGCTGACTGATAAGGTTTACAGGAAACCCCAACGGCCCGGAGATAATATCAATGGGCCAGCGCCACCAGACCCGCATTCGCGGCCTTAAACACACCACCAGCACCGCCACGATAATGACGACCACATAGAGCAGCGGCGTGATTTCATGGTTTTTGTGGTAAAACCCGACGGTATATCGCGCAAGCTCTCCCACCGGATGGGCAAGTAGCGCGACGGATAACAGCACGTACCCGACACGAATGCCGATCCGCTGACGACTGCCTTCCGGATAGCGGTTCCAGAGATAAGGTATGCCAAACAGGTAAACCACCACTATCGCGCCGACGATACCGACATCCACCGCCGTCACCTGCGGGTCGATCGCAAGGAAACCCAGCACGCTGCCCCAGAAGAGCACAGCCATAAAGGTATAGAGTGGCAGCGCCCAGCCAGGCGCAGATAAAAGCTCAATCATGACCGGATTCAGACGCTGCCACATCCCCGGATGCTCGCTGCACATCGCGCGCGCGCGCTGGCGTGCCTCATCCAGAAAACCGGGCCAGAAACGCCCCCACCAGGGCAGCGGCGCCTGCGGTTCGCTGATCAACCGCCAGCGGGCTTTCGACAGCCAGTTCGCCTGATGCTGGCCGCGCTCCACGACCATCCGGTACTCTTCTTCCGTCGTGGCGATACGCGCTTCAAGCGCCCAAACCAGCACGTCAGGCAGCGCCGTGCTGCGGTAGTGATCCAGCTCCCAGCCCATAATTCTGCCCACATGCTCCAGCATGCCGCGCGTCAGCCACTCCTCCTGTGAGAGCGCATCGGCAAGCCGCTCGCTGAAATAACGGCGTGCCGCCAGCGCATCCGGCAGCCCGGTTGCGAGAAACGTCTCCAGTTGCTGACAGCCCGCCATCTCGTCAGCCACAATCGAGGTGGCGAGCGCCTGCGCCTGCTCGTTAAGCGTTTGTGCATCCCAGTCAGCCAGCGTCACGGTTTCAGCCTGCGGCAGAGGCTCGTCCTGCGGCGTCAACAAAGTCTGCGGCGTAAAGCGGTAGGTAATGACGCCTTCATCATCACCCTCTTCATCCTCTTCTTCCTCGTCATACTCCTGATAGCGCTGCGCCGCCTCATAGGCTTCGCGTAACTGCTGATACTTTTGCGGATCCTGATCCGGGCGGTGTTGCTTAACGATTTTTGCCCACGCGCGGCGCAGCGCGCCTTTATCTTTTGTTGGCTCAAGGCCAAGAAGCGTCCAGGCGTCCATTAGCGTAATCCGTCGTCAAATTGCGCGAGGATCTGCTCCAGCGCCTGGCGCGCGAGCGCGATCTCACGCAGATCCTGGCTCTCCAGCGCCTGCTCGAATTGCGCGCTGTAGTGATCGATAAGATGGCGTCTTTCGCCGAGCGTTTGCTCATAACGCAGGCTCGCCTGCGCCAGCAGTTGCCGGTTCTCCGTGCGGTCACGCGGGTGAATTTTCAGGGCGTCGAGCTGTGCCAGACGCTGTTTGATCTCTTCCGGGCTAAGGCTGCCAGGGGCGCGTTCAATCACCAGCGACGCCGCGCTCTCCTGGCCGTCCACTTTGCACTCCACTTCCAGAATGCCGTCGAGGGTATAGGTAAAGCGCACGTCCACCGTTACCTCGCCCGCCGGGCGCGGGGGAATATCAAGCGTGAATTTATCGAGCAGAATATTTTCCGCGACGCGGCGCGCTTCGCCCTGAAACACGGCGATCTCAAGCTGGCGCTGGTTATCGTAAACAGTGGAAATCGAGCGGAACATGCTGACCGGCACAAAGCTGTTGCGCTCAATAATGGGGAGAAAATACCCGCTGTCATAGCGATCGCCGTTGCGGCGCGCCGTTTCGATACCAAGCGAGTATGGCATGACGTCGGTAAGCACGATGTCATCGAGCGCGGCGTCAAGGCTGGCAAGTCCGGCCTGAATGCCCGCGCCGAGCGCGACGACTTCATCCGGGTTGAGTTCGGCGCGCGGAAAGCGGCCAAACATACGCGCGGCCAGCTGGCGCACCACCGGCATGCGCGTGGCGCCGCCCACCAGAATCACATCGTCCAGATCGCTGATATCAAAGCGGGCGTCGCGCAGCGCCTGGATGACCGGCTGTTTGAGGCGCGCCAGCAGCGGCTGGCAGATCTCCGTTAAAGTCTCGTTGTCGAGCGTCCACGTCATCTCATGGCCGCCCGCGCTGAGCGTGGCGGTCGCCTGCGCCTGGTGCGTCAGTTGCCGCTTGAGGCTTTCTGCCGCGTCCACCAGTTGCGCCTCTTCCTGCGCGCCGGACGGCTGGTAGTTCGGGTAACGCGAAAGCATCCACTGGCGGATGATGTCGGTAAAGTCATCGCCGCCAAGCCTGGCGTCGCCGCTACTGGCGCGCACTTCAATCACGCCTTCAAACATATCGACGATGGAAACGTCAAACGTGCCGCCGCCCAGATCGAAAACCAGAAACTTTTGCTCGCGATTATCGGCAAGACCGTAGGCGAGCGAGGCCGCCGTAGGTTCATTCACCAGCCGCTCAACCGTAAGCCCGGCCAGATGCCCGGCGGCTTTCACCGCTTTACGCTGGATATCGTTAAACCAGGCTGGCACGGTGATCACCGCGCGGGTAACTGGAGAGCCAAGCGCCACTTCCGCATCGGCTTTCAACTTGCGAAGCACTAAGGCAGACAGCTCTTCGGCGCGAAAGCGGTGTTCGCCGAGCGCGAAGATTTTATCGGTGCCCATGTAGCGCTTGAAGCTCGCATGAGTGAGTGCCGGATGGCTCACCAGCCGCGCTTTCGCCGCCTCGCCCACAATGAAATGGCCGTCGTCATCCAGCCCGACCACCGATGGCGTGAGGACGTGCTTCTGCCCATCGGCAATCAATGTGGCCTGCCCTTCATTAAACCAGGCCACCGCGCTGTTGGATGTCCCCAGATCGATGCCGACGAGCGGCGTTGCTGTTTCCATGTGTATCAATCCTTTACCCTGAATAATTGTTGTTTTTTTGTTGCTTTTATCGCCAGAAAAAAAGCACAACGAAGAAAGTGTTCCAATTTACTGGTCAATAAAATAGCATCTGATTTGCTTAGATATATTTATCGAAATTTGGTAGCAGAGACTTTAAATAATTTCGTTTATCATTCTGTGCGACATTATTTTTAACGATTCAGCACCGGGAATAATTATTTCCGCGCCGTTATTGTTTCTCATTTGAAACCGCCTTGTTAATTTATTGTATGTTATTTTCTCCCCGATATACTCAATTCCCGTCTTGACCTTACTTTACATAGGATTTTGTTATAACCCTTGCCATGTGGCTGTCATGGCTTACATTTTACATTTTGTTGCATTGGCTGTGACGGTAGCGACAGAACCCGGTTACACCCCGCAGACAGTGCGCCATTCGTGTTTACAGTAATGTAACCTTCCCGTAAAATGCCCGGCACACTTTAACCGCCACCAGATCCCCCTGAATTGAGGTCGTTAAATGAGACTCAGGAAATACAATAAAAGTTTGGGACTGCTGTCATTATTCGCAGGCACTGTTTTACTCAGTGGCTGCGATGCTGCGCTTCTCAACCCCAAAGGACAGATTGGACTGGAGCAACGTTCACTGATACTGACCGCCCTCGGGCTGATGTTGATTGTCGTGATTCCAGCCATCTTGATGGCTATTGGCTTCGCCTGGAAATATCGGGCAACCAATAAGGACGCAAAATACAGCCCCAACTGGTCACACTCCAATAAAGTTGAAGCTGTTGTCTGGACCATCCCGATCCTTATCATCATTTTCCTTGCAGTACTGACATGGAAAACCACGCACTCGCTCGAACCCAGCCGTCCGCTGGATCACGATGCGAAGCCGGTGACCATCGAAGTTATCGCAATGGACTGGAAGTGGTTCTTCATTTATCCGGAGCAGGGTATCGCAACGGTCAATGAAATCGCGTTCCCGGCGAACACGCCTGTGGAATTCAAAATCACCTCCAACTCGGTGATGAACTCCTTCTTTATTCCGCGCCTGGGTAGCCAGATCTACGCAATGGCAGGTATGCAGACCAAACTGCACCTGATTGCGAACGAAGCCGGCACCTACGACGGTATTTCTGCTAACTACAGTGGTGCAGGTTTCTCCGGCATGAAGTTCAAGGCAATCGCCACGCCGGATAACGAGACCTTCAACCAGTGGGTGGCCAAAGCGAAGCAGTCTGGCAAAACCATTAACGATATGGCGACCTACGACAAGCTGGCGGCCCCGAGCGAATACAACAAAGTCGAATACTTCTCCAGCGTAAAACCGGATTTGTTTAAAGATGTGATTAACAAATTCATGGGACCTGGGAAGAGCATGGATATGACTCAGTCTGAAGGGGAGCATAACGCCCACGAAGGCATGGAAGGCATGGACATGAATCACGCGGAAACCTCTCACTAAGGGGCCGAGGAATAATACGATGTTCGGAAAACTTACACTGGATGCAATCCCGTACCATGAGCCGATTATCATGGTTACGGTGGCTGCCATTATCGTCGGGGGTCTGGCGCTAGTTGCAGCTATCACTTACTTCGGTAAGTGGTCTTATCTGTGGAACGAGTGGCTCACGTCTGTGGACCACAAACGTCTGGGGGTAATGTATATCCTCGTGGCTATCGTGATGCTGGTTCGCGGCTTCGCGGACGCCATCATGATGCGTACCCAGCAATTGCTGGCGGCCTCCGGCGAAGCCGGATTCCTGCCGCCGCATCACTACGATCAGATCTTTACCGCCCACGGCGTTATCATGATCTTCTTCGTGGCGATGCCGTTCGTTATCGGTCTGATGAACCTGGTGGTTCCGCTGCAGATCGGCGCGCGCGACGTGGCATTCCCCTTCCTGAACAACCTGAGCTTCTGGTTCACCGTTGTCGGGGTAATTCTTGTGAACGTCTCTCTGGGTGTGGGCGAATTTGCTCAGACCGGTTGGGTGGCTTATCCGCCGCTCTCGGGTATTGAGTACAGTCCGGGCGTCGGGGTGGACTACTGGATCTGGAGTCTCCAGCTCTCCGGTATTGGTACGACACTGACCGGTATCAACTTCTTCGTGACTATCCTGAAGATGCGTGCGCCGGGCATGACCATGTTCAAAATGCCGGTATTCACCTGGGCGTCGCTGTGTACTAACGTCCTGATTATCGTCTCCTTCCCGATCCTGACCGTCACTATTGCGTTGCTGACCCTGGACCGCTATCTGGGCACCCATTTCTTTACCAACGATATGGGTGGCAACATGATGATGTACGTGAACCTGATCTGGGCCTGGGGCCATCCGGAAGTGTACATCCTGGTTCTGCCGGTGTTTGGTGTGTTCTCTGAAATCACCTCCACCTTCTCGAAGAAACGTCTGTTTGGTTATACCTCCCTCGTTTGGGCGACCATCGCGATTACCGTGCTGTCGTTCATCGTGTGGCTGCACCACTTCTTCACCATGGGTAGTGGCGCGAACGTTAACGCCTTCTTTGGTATCACCACGATGATTATCGCCATCCCGACCGGGGTGAAGATCTTCAACTGGCTGTTTACCATGTATCAGGGCCGCATTCAGTTCCACTCCTCCATGCTGTGGACTATCGGCTTCATCATCACCTTCTCCATCGGTGGTATGACCGGCGTTCTGCTGGCGGTACCGGGCGCAGACTTCGTACTGCACAACAGCCTGTTCCTGATTGCGCACTTCCATAACGTCATCATCGGCGGCGTGGTATTTGGTTGCTTCGCAGGGATGAGCTACTGGTGGCCGAAAGCCTTTGGCTACAAGATGAACGAAACCTGGGGCATCCGTGCGTTCTGGTTCTGGATCATCGGCTTCTTCGTAACCTTTATGCCGCTGTATGCCATGGGCTTCATGGGTATGACGCGTCGTGTGAGCCAGAACATCGACCCGATGTTCCAGCCGCTGATGATTGTCGCAGAAATCGGTGCGCTGCTGATCGCGTGCGGTATCCTGTGCATCATCCTGCAGATCTACGTGAGTATCCGTGACCGTCACCTGAACCGTGACCTGACTGGCGACCCGTGGGGCGGCCGTACGCTGGAGTGGGCAACCTCTTCTCCGCCGCCGTTCTATAACTTCGCAGTAGTGCCTGAAATCCACGAGCGCGACGCGTTCTGGGAAATGAAAGACAAAGGTGAAGCTTACAAACAGCCGGCGCACTATGAAGAAATTCATATGCCGAAGAACAGCGCAGCAGGCATTTTCATTGGCGCGTTCAGCACCATCTTTGGCTTCGCGATGATCTGGCACATCTGGTGGCTGGCTATCGTGGGCTTCGCGGGTATCGTTATTACCTGGATTGCGAAGAGCTTCGATGAAGACGTGGATTACTACGTACCGGTAGCCACCGTTGAGAAACTGGAAAACCAGCACTTCGAAGAAATCACCAAAGCAGGGCTGAAAAATGTCAACTGAGAGCATTAATCACGAACTTGCCCATGGCAGCCATGAGCATGGGCACCACGATGCAGGAGCCAATAAGGTCTTTGGCTTCTGGATCTACCTGATGAGCGACTGCATTCTCTTTGCATGTCTGTTTGCCACCTATGCCGTTCTCGTGAACGGCACGGCGGGGGGCCCGACCGGGAAAGACATTTTCGAACTGCCGTTTGTGCTGGTTGAAACTTTCCTGCTGTTGTTCTCCTCCATCACGTATGGCATGGCGATGATCGCCATGAACAACAACAAACAGAGCCAGGTGATGTCCTGGCTCGCCCTGACCTTCCTGTTTGGCGCAGGGTTCGTGGCGATGGAAATCTATGAATTCCATCATCTGATCGCCGAAGGCTTCGGCCCGGATAAGAGCGGCTTCCTGTCCGCATTCTTTACCCTGGTCGGCACCCACGGTATCCACGTGACCTCTGGCCTTATCTGGATGGTGGTGATGATGATTCACGTCTCCCGCCGCGGTCTGACCCACAATAACCGCGCGCGCCTGATGTGCCTGAGCATGTTCTGGCACTTCCTGGATGTCGTGTGGATCTGTGTGTTCTCTGTAGTCTATCTGATGGGGGCGATGTAATGAGTCATTCAACCGATCACAACGGCGCCCACCACGGTGGCGTCAAGACGTACCTGATCGGGTTTATCCTGTCGGTCATTCTGACAGTAATCCCGTTCTGGATGGTCATGAACGGCTCCGCGTCTCACGGCACCCTGCTGGGTGTGGTCGTGGCAACCGCAGTCGTACAGATTCTGGTTCACCTGGTGTGCTTCCTGCACATGAACGCCTCCTCTGAGGAGCGCTGGAACCTGGTAGCCTTTGTCTTTACGTTGCTGATTATCGCGATAGTAGTGGTAGGCTCTATCTGGATTATGTGGAACCTGAATTACAACATGATGGTTCACTAAGAGCGGCGAGTATGATTAAGCAATACCTGCAAGTAACGAAACCAGGCATCATCTTCGGCAACCTGATATCGGTTATCGGGGGATTCCTGCTGGCTTCCAAAGGCAGCATCGACTATCCCCTGTTCCTTTTCACCCTCGTGGGGGTGTCGCTGGTCGTGGCGTCCGGTTGTGTGTTCAACAACTACATCGACCGTGATATTGACCGCAAAATGGAGCGCACGAAAAACCGTGTGCTGGTGAAGGGACTGATTTCGCCGAAAATGTCGCTGGTGTACGCCACCTTGCTGGGTATTGCTGGCTTTATGCTGCTCTGGTTCGGCGCGAACCCGCTGGCGATGTGGCTGGCGGTCATGGGCTTTGTGGTGTATGTCGGGGTCTATAGCCTCTACATGAAACGCCACTCGGTCTATGGCACGCTGATTGGCTCGCTGTCGGGCGCCGCGCCGCCGGTTATCGGTTACTGCGCGGTGACCAACGAATTCGATACCGGCGCGTTGATCCTGCTTGCGATTTTCAGCCTGTGGCAGATGCCGCACTCCTATGCGATTGCTATTTTCCGCTTCAAGGATTATCAGGCCGCCAATATTCCGGTGCTGCCGGTGGTTAAAGGGATCTCTGTGGCGAAAAACCACATCACCCTTTATATCATCGCCTTCGCCGTGGCGACCCTGATGCTCTCGCTGGGTGGTTATGCCGGGTATAAATACCTGGTGGTGGCGGCAGCGGTCAGCGTCTGGTGGCTTGGCATGGCCCTGCGTGGCTACAAGGCTGAAAACGACAAAGTCTGGGCGCGTAAGCTGTTTGTGTTCTCGATTGTCGCTATCACCTCGCTGAGCGTGATGATGTCCGTCGATTTCATGGTGCCGGATTCACATAATCTGCTGACTTACGTCTGGTAAGTCATCGATACGAAAAAGGGTGCTGCGGCACCCTTTTTTATTGCTGCAATCTGGCGCTCGTTTTATTGGCAGCATTAATAGTTAACCCTTGAAATATTTTCTAAATAACCCGGCATTTACCCTCCCTTGCCCTCGCACTACACTAAGACCTGCTTTTTATCTGAGGTGGTAATGAACGATAACAAAATGACGCCAGTCGAGTTGCGCGCGACATGGGGTTTAGGGACGGTCTTTTCTTTGCGCATGCTCGGTATGTTTATGGTACTGCCGGTCATTACTACTTACGGAATGGCGCTACAGGGCGCAAGCGAAGCGCTGATTGGCCTGGCCATCGGTATTTACGGCCTCGCGCAGGCGATTTTCCAGGTACCGTTTGGCCTGCTCTCTGACCGCATCGGCCGCAAGCCGCTGATTGTCGGGGGACTGGCGATATTCGTTATCGGCAGCCTGGTCGCCGCGCTGACCGACTCCATCTGGGGCATTATTCTCGGGCGTGCGCTGCAGGGCTCCGGCGCGATTGCCGCCGCCGTGATGGCGCTACTTTCCGATCTCACCCGCGAACAGAACCGCACCAAAGCGATGGCGTTTATTGGCGTCAGCTTTGGCATCACGTTCGCCATCGCGATGGTGCTCGGGCCGATTATCACCCACGCGCTCGGCCTGCATGCGCTGTTCTGGATGATCGCAGTGCTCGCCACCGCAGGCATCATCATTACGCTCTGGGTCGTGCCTGACAGCAGCAATCACGTGCTGAACCGCGATTCCGGCATGGTGAAGGGCTGCTTTCGTAAAGTGCTGGCGGAGCCGACGCTGCTGAAGCTTAACTTCGGCATCATGTGTCTGCATATTTTGCTGATGTCGACCTTCGTCGCCCTGCCCGGCCAGCTTGAAGCGGCAGGCTTTCCGGCGGCGGCGCACTGGAAAGTCTATCTCTGCACGATGCTGATTTCGTTTGTCTCGGTGGTGCCGTTTATCATCTACGCCGAAGCGAAACGCAAAATGAAGCGCGTGTTTCTCTTCTGCGTGGCGCTGCTGCTGATTGCGGAAATCGTGCTGTGGGGCGCGGGCCCGCACTTCTGGGAGCTTATCGTCGGCGTTCAGCTTTTCTTCGTGGCGTTCAACCTGATGGAAGCGCTGCTCCCGTCGCTTATCAGTAAAGCGGCACCGGCGGGCTATAAAGGCACCGCGATGGGCGTCTACTCCACCAGCCAGTTTCTGGGCGTGGCCATTGGCGGATCGCTCGGCGGCTGGGTTGATGGCCTGTTTGACTCGCAAACCGTATTTCTGGTGGGCGCGCTGCTGGCGACCGTGTGGCTGCTCGTGAGCACCACGATGAAAGAGCCGCCCTATGTCAGCAGCATACGCGTGGAAATTCCGCCTGAAGTGACTGCCGATGAAACACTGGCGCAGCGTTTACGCGAAAGCGCGGGCGTCAGCGAGGCGATTGTGGTGGCCGATGAGCGTAGCGCGTATCTGAAAATCGACACCAAAGTGACGAACCGCGTCGAGATAGAGCAGCGAATGCTCGGCGCTTGAGTCATCAGCAAAGAAAAAGGGCGGAAAATCCGCCCTTTTTTGTGCCGTCTGTTCGACTTACCGCTTAGTCGCGGAAATTGTTGAACTGGAACGGCTGGCCGAGATTACCGCCGCGCACCAGCGCAATGGTCTGCTGGAGGTCGTCGCGGGCTTTACCGGTGACGCGCACCTGCTCGCCCTGGATCTGCGCCTGGACTTTCAGCTTGCTGTCTTTAATCAGCTTCACGATCTTCTTCGCCATTGCGGAATCGATGCCCTGCTTGAGCTTCGCTTCCACGCTCCAGGTTTTTCCGCTGTGATCGAACTCTTCCGGCACCTCAATAGAGCTGCCTTCGATGCCGCGTTTCAACAGCTTCGCGCGCAGGATATCCAGCAGCTGGTTGACCTGGAAATCAGATTCGCTCGTCACTTTGATGGTCTGATTTTTTTCGTTCAGCTCGAAGCTTGCGGTCACGTTGCGAAAGTCGAAACGGGTTTCGAGCTCGCGCGTCGCGTTCTCTACCGCGTTCTGCACTTCGCGCATATCGACCTCAGAGACAATGTCAAAAGATGGCATGTTTTCTATCTCCCTCACAGTATGTGCGTTGCATAATACCCGCAAAGGCGCATAACACAACCCGGAAACCGGCGGCAGGCGAAAGCCTAAGCGCTCACGTTATAATAGACGTATGACATAACGCCCGGCGCTGTTGCGGGCGAGGAGGAACCATGAAAATTACCGTGCTTGGCTGCGGCGCGTTAGGCCAGCTCTGGATGAGCGCGCTGCATAAACAAGGTCACGAGGTGCAGGGATGGCTGCGGGTGCCGCAATCGTCATACAGCGTGAATCTGCTGGAAACCGACAATAGCGTGTTCCAGCACACCTTTACGACTAACAACACCGGATTTCTGGCAGAAAGTGAGCTGTTACTGGTGACGCTGAAAGCCTGGCAGGTTTCAGATGCGGTAAGCACGCTGGCGACACGGCTACCGGCCGCCAGCCCGATTCTGCTGCTGCATAACGGCATGGGCACGCTTGATGAGCTGCGCGCCGTGCAACAGCCGTTGCTGGCGGGCGTGACGACCCACGCGGCGCGGCGCGAAGGCAACCAGGTGATACATGTCGCCTGCGGTACCACTCACATTGGCCCGGTTACGCCCGGCGCGCAGGATGACTCCCGGCTGGCGGCGCTGCTCCAGCAGGCGCTGCCGGATGTCGCCTGGCATGATAACGTCAACGTCTCACGCTGGATAAAACTGGCCGCCAACTGCGTGATTAACCCGCTGACGGCGCTTTATAACTGCCCGAACGGCGACCTGCGCATGCGCCAGGACGAGGTACGCGAGATCTGCGCCGAAGTCGCCCTGGTGATGCAGCGTGAAGGACACCATACGTCGCCGGATAGCCTGCTCTATTACATCAATCAGGTGATCGAGAGCACCGCCGCCAATATTTCCTCGATGCTGCAGGATATCCGCCAGCAGCGTCACACCGAGATAGATTACATCACCGGCTATCTGCTGCGCCGCGCCAGAGCGCATGGCCTGACGCTGCCGGTTAACAGCCGTCTGTATGAACAGATTAAACGCAAGGAGAATGAGTATGAGCGCATCGGCACTGGTATGCCTCGCCCCTGGCACTGAAGAGACCGAAGCGGTCACCACCATCGATTTGCTGGTGCGCGGCGGGATTAACGTCACCACCGCGAGCGTCGCCAGCGACGGCAATCTGACGATCACCTGCTCGCGCGGCGTCCGGCTGCTGGCGGATGCGCCGCTGGTGGAAGTCGCCGACGGCGATTTCGATGTGATTGTTCTGCCGGGCGGCCTGAAAGGTGCCGAAGCGTTTCGCGACAGCCCGCTGCTGGTCGAAACCGTGCGCCAGTTTCATCTCTCAGGGCGGATTGTCGCGGCCATCTGCGCGGCGGCGGGTACGGTACTGGTGCCGCACGAGCTCTTCCCGATCGGCAATATGACCGGCTTTCCGGCGCTGAAAGAGACGATCCCGGACGATCAGTGGCAGGATAAGCGCGTGGTCTGGGATCCGCGCGTCAACCTGCTCACCAGCCAGGGGCCGGGCACCGCGATTGATTTCGCGCTCAAGATTATCGATCTGCTGGTCGGGCGCGAAAAAGCGCATGAGGTGGCCGGGCAACTGGTGCTGGCCGCGGGGATTTACAGCTATCGCGACTATTAAGCATTATCCCGTTAAGCCACGGATATAAAAAAATCCCCTCGACCGAGGGGATTTTTGTCTCAGCGCAACGCCATGACGTCACGGACGGTAGACTTTCACGTTCTTAAAGCCCTGCTCCAGCAGGTAAAGCGCCTGCAGACGGCTCATCACGCCGCGCTCGCACCACAGCAGGTACGTTTTGCTCTGGTCGAGATCGCCAAACTTCGTGCTGAGCTTGTAGAACGGCAGCGAAACGACCTCAACGCCTTCAACCACCAGCGGTTTCTCATCCTGCTCATCGACAGAGCGAATATCCAGAATCGCGTCGTTCGGGCCGAAACCGTTAACGGTTTCCACTTCCACTACCTGCTGCTCGGTCTGCTCGGCGATTTCACGGATATCCACGTTGGTGGCTTCCGCCACGACGCGGTCGAGGATAGAGAAATCGAAATTCGCCTCTTCGGCTTCGATTTTTCCTTTCACGGCTTTCACGGTCGGGCTTTTTGAAATCACGCCGCAATATTCCGGCATGGTGCGGGCAAAATCTTCGGTGCCGATTTTACGGGCGATATCGATGATGTGCTCTTTGTCATAAGAGATAAGCGGGCGCAGCACCAGCGTATCGGAGACATTATCGATAAGACGCAGGTTGGTCAGCGTCTGGCTGGAGACCTGGCCCAGCGCTTCGCCGGTGACCAGCGCCTGCACGCCGTAGCGCTCCGCCACTTTTGAGGCCGCACGCACCATCATACGCTTGAGCACCACGCCCATCTGGCCGTCGTCCACTTTCTCAAGGATTTCGCCGACGACCGGCTCAAAGTTAATCGCCACAAAACGCACGCGGTGCGAGCTGCCAAAGCGGCTCCACAGATAGTGCGCGACCTGACGCACGCCGATTTCGTGCGCCGCGCCGCCCAGGTTAAAGAAGCAGTAGTGCACGCGGCAGCCGCGACGCATCAGCATATAGCTGGAGACGCCGGAATCGAAACCGCCGGAGATCAGCGACAGCACATCTTCCTGGGTGCCGATCGGGAAACCGCCGATGCCTTCATAGCGGCCTTTGATAAGCAACAGGCGGTCATCTTCAATCTCAAGATTCACGGTCACGTCAGGCTGTTTGAGTTTGACGCGGGCAGATTCAATATGCTGATTTAAACCGCCGCCGACGTAGCGCTCCACTTCAATCGAGCTAAACTCATGTTGACCGCGTCGCTTAACGCGCACGCAGAACGTTTTCCCTTCGAGCTGGTCGCGCCAGTTGGCGAGCGTCTTCTCGAAAATGTCATGCATGTCCGTGAACGGGACGTCATCCACCTCAAGCACATGGTGAATGCCGGGAATACGGGTCAGGGCGTCAAGCACCGCGTCGTGCTGAGTTTCATCTTTAATACGCACTACGATATGGTCCCAGTGGCGAACCACGGCAAGATTTTCATCGTAGTGTTTCAGGACGTTACGAATATTCCCGGTCAGGATTTTTATAAAGCGCAAGCGCACAGACTGGCTTTTAATGGTGATTTCCGGGAATAATTTAATGATAAACTTCATGGTGGCTATGATTCGTTGGCAAGCCCACCGGGGCTTAGAAAATGGTACAGCAGGCAGAACCGCGCCTGCATCGTGAGCCCGGCAGTATATCATCATCGCGATGTCACTGCGCCTATTACCAACCCACAAGGCGTTATTTGCTAATCTTTGCGTCTCCGCTACCATGCAGTGTCGCTAACATGACGTTAACCCATAGAGTCAGATATTTACTATGCCGAAGAAAAATGAACAGCCGGCCAGTTTCGAAACGGCCCTGACGGAGCTTGAGCAGATAGTCACCCGTCTGGAAAGCGGCGACCTGCCGCTGGAAGAAGCGCTGAATGAATTTGAGCGCGGCGTGCAGCTCGCGCGCCAGGGCCAGGTAAAACTGCAGCAGGCTGAGCAGCGCGTTCAGATCCTGTTGTCTCAGAATGAGGACGCGCCTCTTACCCCCTTCACGCCGGACGCCGAGTAAACATGGATTTCAGTCAACAGCTTCAGGCGCAGGCCGAGCGGGCCAATCGCGCGTTACAGCACTTTATCGGCGAGCTGCCGTTTCAGAAGAGTCCACTGGTTGAGGCGATGCTCTACGGCACATTATTAGGTGGTAAACGCCTGCGCCCGTTTCTGGTGTACGCCACTGGCGAGATGTTTGGGGTTAACCCGACCGCGCTGGATGCTCCGGCGGCAGCGATTGAGTGTATTCATGCCTATTCGCTGATGCATGACGATCTGCCCGCCATGGACGATGACGATCTGCGTCGCGGACAGCCGACCTGTCATATCCGCTTTGGCGAAGCGAGCGCTATTCTTGCGGGCGACGCCCTGCAAACGCTGGCGTTTTCGATTTTAAGCGACGCGCCGATGGAAAACGTGGCGCTGCGCGACCGGCTCGCGATGGTGTCTGAGCTCGCGAAAGCCAGCGGTGTGGCAGGCATGTGCGGCGGCCAGGCGCTCGATCTCGAAGCCGAAGGCCAGCAGGTGGATCTCGACGCGCTTGAGCGTATCCATCGCCACAAAACGGGCGCGCTTATCCGCGCCGCCGTGCGAATGGGCGCGCTGTGCGCGGGCGATAAAGGCCGCGACGCGCTGGTTTATCTCGACAGCTATGCAGACAGCATCGGCCTTGCCTTCCAGGTACAGGATGACATTCTGGATGTGGTGGGCGATACTGCAACCCTTGGAAAACGCCAGGGGGCCGATCAGCAACTTGGCAAAAGCACCTACCCCGCCCTGCTGGGTCTTGAGCAAGCCCAGGCGAAAGCGCGCAGTCTGTGCGATGACGCCCTGGCGGCGCTGGCGCCGCTGAAAGCACAAGCGCTGGATACCGCGACACTGGAAGCGTTAGCGAATTTCATAATCCAACGTGATAAATAAACGTATAACACCACGATGAGTCTCTGATGAGTTTTGATACTGCCAAATACCCGACCCTGGCGCTGGTGGACTCCACTGCGGAGCTCCGCCTGTTGCCAAAAGAGAGTTTGCCGAAGCTGTGCGACGAGCTGCGTCGTTACCTGCTCGACAGCGTAAGCCGCTCCAGCGGACACTTCGCCTCCGGGCTTGGCACGGTGGAACTCACCGTGGCGTTGCATTACGTCTACAACACGCCGTTCGACCAGCTTATCTGGGACGTGGGTCATCAGGCGTATCCGCATAAAATCCTGACTGGCCGCCGGGACCGCATCGGCACTATCCGCCAGAAAGGCGGCCTGCACCCGTTCCCGTGGCGCGGCGAGAGCGAATATGACGTATTGAGCGTCGGCCATTCGTCCACCTCCATCAGCGCCGGTATCGGCATCGCCGTCGCCGCGGCGCGCGAAGAGAAAAACCGCCGCACCGTCTGCGTGATCGGCGATGGCGCTATCACCGCAGGGATGGCGTTTGAGGCGATGAACCACGCGGGCGATATTCGCCCGGATATGCTGGTTATCCTGAACGATAACGAGATGTCGATTTCCGAGAACGTCGGCGCGCTTAATAATCATCTGGCGCAGCTGCTTTCCGGCAAGCTCTATTCGACGCTTCGCGAAGGTGGCAAGCGCGTGTTCTCTAACGTTCCGCCCATCAAAGAGCTGCTCAAGCGTACCGAAGAGCACATCAAAGGCATGGTCGTGCCGGGCACACTGTTTGAAGAGCTGGGCTTTAACTATATCGGCCCGGTGGATGGCCACGACGTGCTGGGGCTGGTGAATACGCTCAAAAACATGCGTGATCTGAAAGGCCCGCAGTTCCTGCACATCATGACCAAAAAAGGCCGTGGTTATGAGCCAGCGGAAAAAGATCCGATCACCTTCCACGCCGTACCGAAATTCGATCCGGAAAGCGGCACGCTGCCGAAAAGCAGCGGCGGTCAGCCGAGTTATTCGAAGATTTTCGGCGACTGGCTGTGCGAAACCGCAGCCAAAGACGACAAACTGATGGCTATCACGCCCGCCATGCGCGAAGGCTCCGGCATGGTGGAGTTCTCCCGCAAATATCCGGCGCAATATTTCGACGTGGCGATCGCCGAGCAGCATGCGGTGACCTTCGCGGCGGGGCTGGCGATTGGCGGATATAAACCGGTCGTTGCGATTTACTCCACGTTCCTGCAACGCGCGTATGACCAGGTTATCCACGATGTCGCTATCCAGAAACTGCCGGTGCTGTTCGCTATCGATCGCGCGGGCATCGTTGGCGCTGACGGCCAGACGCACCAGGGCGCGTTCGATCTCTCTTATCTGCGCTGCATCCCGGACATGGTTATCATGACCCCGAGCGATGAAAACGAGTGCCGCCAGATGTTGTTTACCGGCTATCACTACAACGACGGCCCGAGCGCGGTTCGCTATCCGCGCGGCAATGCGCTCGGCGTGACGCTGGAGCCGCTCCAGAAACTCCCCATCGGCAAAGGCGTGGTGAAACGCCACGGTGAAAAAGTAGCGCTGCTCAACTTTGGTACGCTGCTGCCGGAGGCCACGCAGGCCGCTGAAGCGCTGAACGCCACGCTTGTGGATATGCGTTTTGTGAAGCCGCTTGATGAAGCGCTGATTATGGAGCTCGCCGGGCGACACGAGGCGCTGGTCACCATCGAAGAAAACGCCGTGATGGGCGGTGCCGGTAGCGGCGTAAACGAAGTGCTGATGGCGAAGCGCAAACCGGTGCCGGTGCTGAATATTGGCCTGCCGGATCATTTCATTCCACAGGGTACGCAGGACGAAGCGCGCGCCGAAATTGGCCTGACCGCGTCGGGCATCGAACAACGCGTGCGGGACTGGCTCGCCTGACCCCTGCTCTGTTTCCGCTCCTGCTATGCTTAACGGTGACCTTTGTGACCCTAAAGCAGGAGCGGAACCATGCAATACAAGCAATTAGGAAAAACCGACCTTCAGGTTTCCCGTCTGTGCCTGGGCTGTATGACTTTTGGCGAGCCGGACCGCGGTAATCACGCCTGGACTCTCCCCGAAGAAAGCAGCCGCCTTATCATCAAACACGCCATCGACGGCGGCATTAACTTTTTCGACACCGCTAACAGCTACTCCGACGGCAGCAGCGAAGAGATTGTTGGACGCGCGCTGCGCGATTTCGCGCGGCGTGAAGAGGTCGTCGTCGCCACTAAAGTCTATCACCAGGTCGGCGACCTGCCGCAGGGGCTTTCCCGCCCGCTGATCCTGCGCTCGATTGACGACAGCCTGCGCCGCCTCGGTATGGATTATGTCGACCTGCTGCAAATCCACCGCTGGGACTACGACACGCCCATAGAAGAGACGCTGGAAGCGCTGAACGAAGTGGTGAAAGCGGGTAAAGCGCGCTACATCGGCGCGTCGTCAATGCATCCGCACCAGTTTGAACAGGCGCTGCGGCTGCAAAAAGAGAACGGCTGGGCGCCGTTCGTTACCATGCAAAACCACTACAACCTGATTTACCGTGAAGAAGAACAGGAGATGCTGCCGCTCTGCTATCGCGAGGGCGTGGCCGTGATCCCGTGGAGCCCGCTGGCGCGTGGGCGACTGACCCGCCCGTGGGGCGAAACCACGGCGCGTCTGGTTTCCGATGAGTTCGGCAAAACGCTCTACAGCGAAACCGAAGAAAACGACGCGAAAATCGCCGAACGGCTGGCGTTCATCGCCGAAGATAAAGGCGTGAGCCGCGCTCAGGTAGCGCTGGCCTGGCTTTTAAGCAAACCCGGCGTCGTCGCACCGATTATCGGCGCCTCGCGCGAAGAGCAGTTGCAGGAGCTGATTGAGGCGGTTGACGTAACGCTCACCCCTGAAGAGATGGCCGAGCTGGAGACGCCTTACAAAGCGCACCCGGTGGTGGGTTTTAAATAAGCCAGTAAAAAAACAGCCCTCGTCGCAGAGGGCTGTTTTCGTTAAATCAGGCCGATGGGCCAGTGATGCCCAATCCAGTAGAGAAGCCCGGCCGAGATAATCCCCGCGACGATATCATCCACCATGATCCCCATACCGCCGTGAACGTTACGGTCAAACCAGCGGATAGGCCAGGGTTTCCACATATCGAAAATACGGAAAATCACAAACCCGGCGGCGACCCACTGCCAGTCATTCGTCGGCAGCGCCATCAGCGTAATCCACATGCCGATAAACTCATCCCAGACAATACTGCCGTGGTCATGTACGCCCATATCTTTGGCGGTCTGATGACAGAGATAGACGCCAAGACTAATGCCAAACATCACCACCAGCGAGTAGAGCTGCCAGGGTAAAAAAGTCATCAGGTACCAGAACGGGATCGCCGCAAGCGACCCCATCGTGCCCGGTACCCACGGGCTTAAACCGCTGCCAAAGCCGGTGGCGAGCAGATGCCACGGATTGCGTAAATTCAGGCGGCTTTTAGCAACATCCTTATTAAATGTGCGTTTCGAAGTGGTCATATCCTTTCCAGTCGAGCGTTACCGGCGCGCCATCGCGTAAAAATACCATGCCTTCCGACGCCGTGGTCAGCTGGCCGATGCAGGTCACGGGTACGCCAAGATGGCTCACCGCCACCTCCAGCGCACCGCGATTAAGCTCCGATACCGTAAAGCAGAGTTCATAATCCTCACCGCCAGACAACGCCCAGCGCAGCGCCTGCTCCGGATCAACATGGCGAGAGAGCGCGTCGGAGTACGGCAGATCGTTAAGCTCAATGCGCGCGCCGCAGTCGCTCGCCTTCAGGATATGCCCGAGATCGGAAATCAGCCCGTCCGAGAGATCGATAGCGGCGCTGGCGAGCCCGCGCAGTGCCTGACCGTGCAGCACGCGCGGCGTCGGGCGCAGATGGCGTTTGACCAGATAGCCTGCGTCGCTGGTATCTTCGACGTGAAGCCGCTTTTGCAAAATCGCAAGCCCGGCTGCGCTGTCGCCCGGCGTGCCGGTGATAAACACCCAGTCGCCAGGCCGTGCGCCGGAGCGCTTCAGCGCCCGTCCGGCGGGAACAAAGCCGTGAATGCCGAGCGTCATGGAGAGCGGGCCGCGGGTGGTATCGCCACCGATAAGCTGCATATCGTAATAGTTAAGCTGTTCAAAGAGGCTGTCGCTGAACGCTTCAAGCCAGGTCTCGTTCACCTCCGGCAGGGTCAGCGCCAGCGTCAGCCATGCCGGATCGGCACCCATCGCCGCCAGATCGCTGACATTCACCGCCAGCGCCTTGTAGCCGAGATCGCGCGGATCGATATCCGGTAAAAAGTGAATACCCGACACCAGCGTGTCGGTGCTGATAGCCAGGGTTTGCTTCTCCGGCACGGTCAATAGCGCGCAGTCGTCGCCAATGCCGGTCTCGACATCAAGACGAGAGCTTCTGACCCGATCGAAGTAACGTGCAATCAGGGAAAACTCACCGCATGACATAAGGTTACGCCTCAACAGATAAGAAGAAGAAAAGGCCGGGATCCCGGCCTCAGAAAGCAGACGAAGAACCGCAGTTTCTTCGTATTGATGACCATAGTAGACAATCGTCAGCTTTTCGTCTGCCTTAAGCACAGAACGGTAAAAGAAAACGAGCGTCAGGTCTCGCCTGCCGATGGCAGGCGGAAATTACTTTTTGTTAGGGCGGATGTGCGGCGCGGCTTTATCGAGCACGCCGTTGACGAACTTATGACTGTCTTCAGCACCGAAGACTTTCGCCAGCTCAATCGCTTCGTTGATGGCCACTTTGTACGGCACATCATCACGTTTTGAGAGTTCGAACAGCGCGATGCGCAGCACCGCTTTCTCCACCTGGCCCAGCTCTTCGAGCTGACGGGACAGGTACGGCTTCATCAGGCCGTCGAGATAGCCGCTGTTGGTCGCCACCCCGGAGAGCAGTTCGCGGAAATACATCACGTCCACATCTTTGACATCCTGTTCCGCCAGGAACTGGTATTCAACATCGGCGATGTCATTGTGGGACAACTGCCAGGAGTAAAGCGCCTGGACGGCACACTCACGGGCGCGGCGACGAGCAGCAGGTTTCACGGAATTCCCCTTACAAAAAAATCAGGCCTGGATAGCCTTCAGGACATTAATCATTTCAAGCGCGGTCAGCGCCGCTTCGGCGCCCTTGTTCCCGGCTTTAGTGCCAGCGCGTTCGATGGCTTGTTCAATACTTTCAGTGGTGAGTACGCCAAAAGCTACCGGGATTTCGCTGTGCTGCGCCACGTGGGCCAGACCGTTGCTGGCACCGCCGGCAACATATTCGAAATGCGCGGTGCCGCCGCGAATCACCGTACCGAGCGCAATCACCGCGTCATATTTTGCGGTTTTCGCCAGCGCCTGAGCCGCCAGCGGCAGCTCGTAAGCGCCCGGCACCCACACGACGGTGATATTTTCATCTTTTACCTGACCAATGCGTTTCAGGGCGTCGATAGCGCCTTCCAGCAGACTGTCGTTGATGAAGTTGTTGAAACGCGCAATGGCGATGGCGACGCGAGCGTCCGGGGCAGCAACGGTAGCTTCAATAATGTTCATACTCTTACCTTAGGGTTATGTAGCCCCCGCAGGGGGGCGGATTTTATCATACTCTTTCGCGCACTGCTTACGTTTTACGTCCCACCGTCAGGCGAGCGTCAGGCGCAGGCGCAAATCGGGGCCGATCTGAACGGCGTCGCGAAATTCCAGACGCGGCGCGTCGGCGAGCCGCTCAAGTCCTGGCAGCGCGAACAGCCCGCGGGCCTCGCTGCCGAGCAATTTCGGCGCCATATAAACAATCAGCTCATCCACCAGCCCCGCCTGAAGCAGCGCGCCGGCGAGCTGCGGGCCCGCTTCAACCCACAAACTGTTCACCTGGCGTTTGCCAAGCTGCATCATCAGCAACACCAGATCGAGCTTGCCGTTGTGCACGGGCGTCGGCAATTGTTCCACGCCCTCTGGCCAGACGGTGTCGTCCGGGCAGGCGCGGGCAAGCCATGTCTCGCCGGGCTGATTGACAATCTTGTGCGCGGGCGTGACCTGATTCTGGCGGTCGAGCACGATCCGCAGCGGCTGGCGCAGGTTTTCACGCGGATAAACCGCCTGCGTTTCTTCGCCGAGTTCATCCCAGCGCACCGTCATTGACGGATCGTCGGCCAGCACCGTGGCGCTGGTAGTGAGGATAGCATGGCTTTCAGCGCGCAGACGCTGCACGTCGCGCCGGGCCTGCGGCGAGGTTATCCACTGACTTTCGCCGCTCGCCATCGCCGTGCGGCCGTCAAGCGACGCGCCAAGCTTGAGCTGAATAAACGGAAAACCGGTGCGCATGCGCTTGAGAAAGCCTTTATTGAGCGCTTCGGCCTCGCTCATCATCAGACCGTGGCTGACCTCAATTCCCGCCTGCTGAAGACGATACAAACCGCGGCCCGCCACCTGTGGGTTCGGATCCTGCATCGCCGCGACAACGCGCGCGACGCCCGCGTTAATCAGCGCATCGCAGCACGGCGGCGTGCGTCCGTGGTGGCTACAGGGTTCAAGCGTGACATACGCGGTAGCACCGCGCGCTTTGTCGCCTGCCATACGCAGGGCATGCACTTCGGCGTGCGGCCCGCCGGCGCGCAGATGAAAGCCTTCGCCGACGATAACGCCCTCTTTAACAATCACGCAGCCCACACGCGGATTCGGATGCGTGGTAAAACGTCCCTGGCCCGCGAGCTTAAGCGCGCGCGCCATGTAAAATTCGTCAGACATCAGTTAATCCTGTAAGCGGGCGATCTCTTCGCCGAATTCGCGGATATCTTCAAAGCTGCGGTAGACCGAGGCAAAACGGATGTAGGCGACTTTATCGAGCTTTTTAAGCTGCTCCATCACCAGATTGCCGATAAGTTTGCTCGGCACTTCTCGCTCACCGGTCGCGCGTAGATGGGATTTGATATGGTTGATGGCCATCTCCACGTCATCGGAGCTGACCGGGCGTTTTTCCAGCGCTTTCTGCATGCCGCTGCGCAGTTTGTCTTCATTAAAAGGCTCGCGCACGTCGTTGCTTTTCACCACGCGCGGCATGACCAGTTCCGCGACTTCAAAGGTCGTGAAACGTTCATTACACACCAGGCACTGGCGGCGGCGGCGCACCGAGGAGCCTTCTCCCACCAGGCGGGAATCGATCACTTTAGTGTCAACGGCGAAACAGAACGGGCAATGCATAGCGCTTCCTGACTGAAAAAGTTAACTGAACAACAGTTTACCCTGAACTGGCGGGACTACAAAGACGCAACCTTTTTGAGACAAAGGCGCTATGCCGGACGCGCCGTTACGCTCTACCATAAAAAGACCGCCACTCTTTCAGGAAAAGCGAATAATGACAACACGTTATCTGAAATGGTCTATCGTCGCCAGCGCGCTGGCCTTAAGCGCCTGCGCCCCGCAAAGCGAAGTACGCCAGATGCACCAGAATGTCAGCACGCTCAATCAGGAGATGACGAAGCTCAAGCAGGAGACCGTCAAAATCACGCAACAGAACGCGCTGAATGTAAAATCGAAAAGCGGCGTTTACCTGCTGCCGGGCTCCAACACGCCCGCTCGCTTAAGCAGCCAGCTCGGTATGCTGAAAATGTCGCTGCGTAACGTCACGGCGGGCGCAAACGGCACACAGGCGACGCTGTTTATCCAGAGCGAATCCAGCGAGGCGCTGCCCGCCTTTACCGGCACCGTCGAATGGGGCCAGTTACAGGGCACCACCGAAAATTATCAGGAAGTGAACGTGCAGAACCAGCCGTTCAGCGCACCCGCCAGCACGCTGGCACCGAGTGATGTTTCCATTCCCCTGACGCTGACCGGCATTACGCCAGAACAACTGGGCTTTATCCGCGTGCATGATATTCAGCCGCTTATCGCTGGTGACGCCGTCGTCACGCCCTGAGAGCCTCACCATCTGCGGCGCGGGGTTTGTTACATTCGCGCCGCTCGCTTTTCTTGCTTTTCTCGCGTCGTAAATTCTTCATTTCATCCCTGCCGCTTCGCAAAAATGGTGTAACAGGAGTTGGCTTAGTTCCCTTATGCCGCTAGAATCCGCGTTCCGATGTACGCAAACGTGAACGCAATCGATTACGTACATGACAAGAATGTGAAACGCCACATATTTTTGTGAGGCTGGATACTTATAATAGGCAGCACAATTTATGCGGCGGCGGTTTATCCGCGTTGCGCGAAAGCATTACTCCACCCAGAAATGGGGATTTCCTGAAAACAGTGGCTCTATTATGAAAAAAATTGTTTTAGCTGCCGGTGCAGCCCTGGCGCTCTCCACCTCTTTTACTGCCGGCGCGGCAGAAACCAGCAATAGTGAGTTTGTTTCCGACTGGTGGCACCAGAGCGTTAACGTGGTGGGCAGCTACCACACGCGCTTCGGACCGACCATCCGCAACGATACCTATCTGGAATATGAAGCGTTCGCCAAAAAAGACTGGTTTGATTTCTACGGCTACGCTGACGCCCCGGTCTTCTTCGGCGGTAACACTGATGCTAAAGGGATCTGGAATCACGGTTCCCCGCTGTTTGTGGAGATCGAACCGCGCTTCTCTATCGATAAGCTGACCGGCACCAGCCTGGCGTTTGGCCCGTTCAAAGAGTGGTATTTCGCGAATAACTATATCTACGATATGGGCCGCAACGCTTCTGGCCGTCAGAGCACCTGGTATATGGGTCTTGGTACCGATATCGACACCGGCCTGCCGATGAGCCTCTCCCTGAACGTGTATGCCAAATACCAGTGGCAGAACTACGGTGCAGAAAACCAGAATGAGTGGGATGGCTACCGCTTTAAAGTGAAATACTTCGTGCCGATCACCCAGCTGTGGGGCGGCAACCTGAGCTATATCGGTTTCACCAACTTTGACTGGGGTTCAGACCTCGGCGATAAGAGCGGTTATGCGCTCAATGGCGTGAAATCCCGCACTAACGATTCCATCGCCTCCAGCCATATTCTGGCGCTGAATTACGATCACTGGCACTACTCCGTGGTCGCGCGTTACTGGCACAACGGCGGTCAGTGGAACGATGATGCGCAGTTAGCCTTCACTAACTACAACACCCGCACTACGGGCTGGGGTGGTTACCTGGTGGTAGGTTACAACTTCTAAGCTTTACCCCGGTGAACGTGTAAAAAAGCCAGCCTCTGCTGGCTTTTTTTATGGGCGTTGATTATCGCGCCCTGCTGTTACGCCACAGATGTACGCGCACCGCCTCTTCTGCCCTCTTTATCCCTTATCGAGGCGAAAAAAAAACCGCAGGCCTGAACCTGCGGTTTTATAAACGTAAAACGCTGCTGCGCGATTACGGCAGAAGAGACGGTTGATCCGCGCCCTCTTTTTCCACCTTCTGCTGCAACAGATGTTCACGCTTCATGCCAAGCTTCAGCGCCAGAGCGGAAGCGACATAAATGGACGACGCCGTACCGATAGAGACACCGATAAGCATGGTCAGCGAGAAGCCCTGCAGCATCGCGCCGCCGAACAGGTAAAGCATCAGGATCACGACAAGCGTCGTACCGGATGTGATTAACGTCCTTTGCAGCGTCTGGGTCAGCGACACGTTAAAGATTTCGTAAGGCGTTCCGCGGCGGATCTTGCGGAAGTTCTCACGAATACGGTCAGAAACCACGATGCTGTCGTTGAGCGAGTAACCAATAACCGACATCAGCGAGGCGATGATGGTCAGGTCAATCTCAATCTGGAACAGCGACAGCACGCCCATGGTGATAATGACGTCGTGCGCCAGCGCGATAACCACACCAGCCGCGAGACGCCACTCAAAGCGGAACCCGACGTAAACCAGAATGGAGAGCAGCGCAACCAGCAGCGCCATCGCGCCCGCCTGAGCGAGGTCAGCGCCTACGCTCGGGCCGACAAACTCGATACGTTTTACCGCCGCGTTCTGGCCGGTGGCCTGGTTAATGACGTTCACTACTTTGGTGCCGAGTGCCTGACCGCCGGTTTCACCCTGGGCAGGCGGCATACGAACCATGATGTCGCGGCTGCTGCCGAAGTTCTGCAGCAGCGGCTCTTCAAAGCCCGCTTTTACCAGCGACTCGCGCATTACATCCAGATCCGCCGGTTTTTCCAGGCCAATCTCGATAACCGTACCGCCGGTAAAATCGAGACCCCAGTTAAACCCGCGTACGCCCATCACCACAATAGAGGCGACAAGCAGCAGGCCGGAAATGGCGAAGGCCCAGTAGTCCCAGCGCATAAAGTCATAGACTTTGCGGCCGTGGTTCAATTGTTCAACAGTATATTCCTGTGCCACAACGCACTCCTCAGATAGACAGCTTGTTGATGCGTTTGCCGCCGTACAACAGGTTCACAATGGCACGGGTACCGACAATAGCGGTGAACATGGAGGTCGCCACGCCGATACCGGTCGTGATAGCAAACCCTTTAATCGCGCCGGTCCCCACTGCGTACAGGATGATGACCTTAATCAGCGTCGTGACGTTGGCATCGAAAATCGAGCTAAACGCCCCACGATAACCTTCGTCAATCGCCTGCTGCACCGAACGGCCGTTGCTGAGCTCTTCTTTAATACGCTCGTTTATCAGCACGTTCGCATCCACCGCGACCGCAAGGGTTAACACAATCCCCGCGATACCCGGCATGGTGAGCGTCGCGCCCGGCAGCAGCGACATAATGCCGACGATCAGCACCAGGTTTGCCAGCAGCGCCGTGGTGGCGATAAGACCGAACTTCTTATAGAACAGAATCATGAACAGAATGGAGACCGCGAGGCCCGCCAGACATGCTTCCAGACCCTGAGTGATGTTCTGCATACCCAGCGTCGGGCCAATGGTGCGCTCTTCCACAATCTGAATCGGCGCAATCAGCGCGCCCGCACGCAGCAGCAGCGAAAGCTGACGCGCTTCGTTCGGGTTGTCGATGCCGGTAATCACGAAGTTCTGACCCAGACGCGCCTGAATCGTCGCAACGTTGATCACTTCTTCCTGTTTTACCAGGATGCTGCGGCCGTTGGCGTCTTTCTTACCGCTGTCCTTATATTCCACAAAGAGCGTCGCCATCGGTTTATGGATGTTGTCTTTGGTGAAATTGGACATGATATTACCGCCCGCACTGTCGAGCGAAATATTCACCTGCGGCATGTTGTACTGGTCAACGCCGGAGGTGGAATCGGTAATATGGTCACCGGTCAGGATAACGCGTTTGTACAGCACAACCGGCTGGCCTTCACGGGTCATCTTCACTTCAGAATCGCCTGGAACACGGCCTGCCGCGGCGGCAGAACGGTCAACAGAGCTGTTAACCAGACGGAATTCCAGCGTCGCGGTCGCGCCGAGGATTTCTTTCGCGCGAGCGGTATCCTGAATACCCGGCAGCTCAACCACGATGCGGTCAGCGCCCTGACGCTGCACCAGCGGCTCGGCTACGCCCAGCTGGTTCACGCGGTTACGCAGGATGTTAATGTTCTGCTGAACAGCGTATTCACGCGCTTCGCGCAGACGCTCATCAGACATCACCGCGCGCAGGCTGTTATCGCCCTGGCTTGAGATAACCATGTCGCGGTGGCGGCTCGTCAGGTAAGAGACCGCGGCGTCACGGATATCGCTGTCACGGAACTGAATCGTCACGCCGTAGTTATCGGCTTTACGCACGTTCGTCCAGCTCAGCCCTTTCTCGCGCAGATCGCTGCGCAGGCTGTCCATATTCTGTTCCTGGAGCTTGCCAAGCGCGGTGTCCATATCCACTTCCATCAGAAAGTGAACGCCGCCGCGCAGGTCGAGACCCAGTTTCATCGGTTCGGCGGAAATAGCGGTAAGCCAGCGTGGGGTGGCAGGCGCGAGGTTAAGCGCGACGACGAATTGATCGCCCATCGTGCTCATCAGCGCTTCACGAGCGCGCAGCTGAGTATCGGTGGAGTCAAAGCGCGCAAGAATTGCGCCCTCTTCCAGAGCCACAGATTTCGCGGAAATTTTTTCTTTTTGTAACGTATTCTGGACCTGGATCAGCGTTTGCTCACTGGCGGCGACGCCGCGCGCGCCAGTGATTTGAACAGCCGGATCCTCACCATACAGGTTGGGAAGTGCATAAAGCAGGCCGACGATAAGCACGGCGACCAGCATGAGGTACTTCCACAAAGGATAACGGTTTAACACGGCAGTTCCCTTTGGGAAAACAATGAATTACAGCGCCTTCATGGTGCCTTTCGGCAGGACGGCTGCGACGAAGTCACGCTTGATAACCACTTCGGTGGTGTCGTTCAGAGCGATAGCAATGTAGCCGTTTTCCGCTACTTTGGTCACGCGACCCACCAGACCACCGTTAGTGAGCACTTCATCCCCTTTAGCGATGGAGTTCATCAGGTTTTTATGCTCTTTGGTACGCTTCTGCTGCGGACGCAGGATCATGAAATAGAAAATCAGACCAAACACGACCAGCATCAGGATCAGAGACATCGGGCTGCCCTGCGCCGGCGCACCGCCAGCGGCTACCGCGTCAGAAATAGAAAAGCTCATTCAAATTCCCTCATTATTAAATTAATCAACGTTCAACGGTGGCACCGGCCGCCCCTGGCGTTGGTAGAAATCCGCGACGAAGTGCTCTAATTTACCCTCTTCGATAGCCTTGCGTAAACCAGCCATTAAGCGCTGATAGTGGCGAAGGTTATGAATGGTATTGAGCCGCGCGCCCAGTATTTCGTTGCAACGGTCAAGATGATGCAAGTAGGCGCGTGAATAATTGCGACAGGTATAGCAATCACACTCAGGATCCAGCGGCCCCGTATCGCTTTTGTACTTCGCGTTGCGGATTTTCACTACGCCTTCGGTGACGAAAAGATGGCCGTTACGCGCGTTGCGCGTCGGCATGACACAGTCGAACATATCGATGCCGCGACGCACGCCTTCGACCAGATCTTCCGGCTTGCCCACCCCCATCAGGTAGCGCGGCTTGTCCGCCGGGATCTGCGGGCAGACATGCTCAAGAATGCGGTGCATATCTTCCTTCGGCTCACCGACAGCCAGGCCGCCGACAGCGTAGCCATCAAAGCCTATCTCTACCAGACCTTTCACGGAGATATCGCGTAAATCTTCGTAAACGCTGCCCTGAATAATGCCGAACAGCGCGTTTTTGTTGCCGAGGCTGTCAAAGCGGTCGCGGCTGCGTTTCGCCCAGCGCAGAGACATCTCCATAGAGCGCTTCGCATAATCCCAGTCTGCCGGGTACGGCGTGCACTCATCGAAGATCATCACGATGTCAGAACCGAGATCGAACTGGATCTCCATCGATTTTTCCGGGTCGAGGAAGATAGGATCGCCGTTGATCGGGTTGCGGAAATGCACGCCCTGCTCGGTAATTTTGCGAATATCGCCCAGGCTAAAGACCTGGAAGCCGCCGGAATCGGTCAGGATCGGGCCTTTCCACTGCATAAAATCGTGCAGGTCGCCGTGCAGCTTCATGATCTCCTGGCCTGGACGCAGCCAGAGGTGAAAGGTATTGCCGAGGATAATCTGCGCGCCGGTGGCTTCCACTTCTTCCGGCGTCATGCCTTTGACGGTGCCGTAGGTGCCCACGGGCATAAACGCCGGGGTTTCCACGACGCCGCGATCAAATACCAGGCGGCCGCGGCGCGCGCGGCCATCGGTCGTATCAAGTTCGAATTTCACGTTTTTCTCCACATCAGAGAGACAGTCTGATGATTAATGTTACAGAGTGAGGGCGCCCCTCACCCCGGCCCTCTCCCGTTAAGGAGAGAGAAAAAAGCGGCAAGCGCCCGGTTATTCGCCCGGACGCTCGTTAATGGCCTGCGGATTGTACGTGATATACATCGCATCACCGTAACTAAAAAAGCGATACTCCGCTTTTACCGCTTCGCGGTAGGCGTTCATGGTGTGCTTATAGCCCGCGAACGCAGACACCAGCATGATTAGCGTCGATTCCGGCAGGTGGAAGTTGGTCACCAGCGCGTCGATCACTTTGTACTGATAGCCCGGATAGATAAAGATCTGGGTATCGCCGAAAAACGGCGCGATAAGCGCGTCTTGCGCTGCCTGCGCGGCGCTCTCAAGCGATCGTACCGATGTCGTGCCCACGGCGACGACTTTATTACCGCGCGCTTTCGCGGCCAGCACCGCGTCGACCACCTCCTGCGGCACTTCGGCGTATTCAGAGTGCATCACGTGATCTTCGATGCTCTCAACGCGTACCGGCTGGAACGTCCCCGCGCCGACGTGCAGCGTGACAAACGCCATCTCAATGCCTTTCGCGCGCAGGCGCTCAAGCAGCGGCTCATCAAAATGCAGGCCTGCGGTCGGTGCCGCGACAGCGCCCGGTTTCTGGCTGTAAACGGTCTGATAAAGCTCGCGGTCAGCCTCTTCATCCGGGCGCTCAATGTAAGGCGGCAGCGGCATATGGCCGATGCTGTTCAGAATATCCAGCACCGGGCGCGCGTCATTAAACTGCACTTCGAACAGCGCGTCGTGGCGCGCGGTCATCGTGGCGTTTACGCTTTCATCATCGCCCAGCAGAAGTTCCGCGCCCGGCTTCGGCGCTTTAGAGGCGCGGATATGGGCCAGCACGCGATGATCGTCGAGCATACGCTCCACCAGCACTTCAATTTTGCCGCCGCTCGCCTTGCGGCCAAAGAGGCGCGCCGGGATCACGCGGGTATTGTTAAACACCAGCAGATCGCCGGGGTTGAGCTTATCGAGCAAATCGGTGAAAGTGCCGTGCGTGAGATCTCCCGTCGGCCCGTCGAGCGACAGCAGGCGACAGGCGCTACGCTGGGCTTGCGGATAGTGAGCTATCAGGGATTCGGGTAATTCAAAGGAGAAATCGGTCAAACGCATGGCTGGAACTCTGACATAAAAAACAGGCGGCTAGTCTAGTGCCGGGGCGCGCTCCCTGCAACTGATAAGCCGCTTTATCTCTCTTTAAGGAAAGGATCGTTATGAATTTTCTTGCCCATCTGCATCTGGCGCATCTGGCGCAAAGTTCGCTGCCCGGCAATCTGATGGCGGACTTCGTGCGCGGCAAACCGGATGAGCTTTATCCGGCGGATGTCGTGGCGGGAATTTACATGCACCGGCGCGTGGATGTGCTGACCGATAACCTGCCGGAAGTGCGCGAGGCGCGCGAGTGGTTCCGCCCGGAAACCCGCCGCGTGGCGCCGGTCACGCTGGATGTCATGTGGGATCACTTTCTCTCGCGCCACTGGGCGCAAATCTCACCGGAGATCCCGCTTGCGGAATTTATCGCGCACGCGCACGCCCAGATTTTACCGACGCTGCCCGACGCGCCGGAGCGCTTTGTGAATCTTAATAACTACCTCTGGCGCGAACGCTGGATGGAACGCTACCGCGAGATGGACTACATCGCCCGCGTGCTCAACGGCATGGCGAGCCGACGGCCGAAACTCGCGGCCCTGCGCGACTCCTGGGACGATCTCAATACCCATTACGCCGCGCTGGAGCGCCAGTTCTGGCGCTTTTATCCGCGCATGATGGCGATGGCGCGCGAGCAAACGCTCTGATTACGCCGCTTTTTCGCCGCGAATCTCGCGCCACAGCCGCCAGGCGAGCAGCAGCAACCCGGCGGCGCCCGCCACCAGCACCGCCCAGATGATCCAGTTGTAGAGCGCGTTGCGCTGCGCGCTGGCGTCTTTGGCCGTCAGCCGCGCGTCGCCGCCGAGCGTCACCGCTTTTACCGCCTGCGCGTAAGGCAACATCTCCGGATCGTGAGAACCCGGCACCAGCGTTTGTAACTCCAGCGCCTGCGTTTTAGCGGCTCCATTGCCCCAGGCGAGCAGGAACGGGCCGCTGCCCTGGGCATTAAACACCAGCGTTTTTTCGTCGCGCTCGCCGGTCACTTCCGGGAACGCGTCGCCAAAGCGCTGGTTCACCGCCCGCACGCGGAGCGCGGAAATCTGCTCGCCGTGCAGCGGCAGCGTCACCGCCGGGCTCTCCGGCAGGCGATAAATAACCGTGCGGGCGAGCGGCTGCCACGCCATGTTATCCGCGCTGCGATACTCAATCTCCACCGGCACAACGGCGTTCTCAAGCTGCGGGCGCAGCGTCAGGGCATCGAACGGCTGTGGCCGCGCCCAGCGATAGACGGCGGCGTCATCGTTTTCTTTCTCGCCATGCGCGGCAAGCGTGACGCGCCGCGGCTGTACGTGCGGTGCCTGCCACAGCCCGGTAGCCGAGGTAAAATCAAGCGGCGCGCTGGCGTTTTTCACCACCACCAGCAGGTATTTCGCGCCGAAGAGCGACGGCGCACCACTGAAATCCACCGTGTTCTGCAACAGCCGCTGATTGCCGGAGGCTAAATCCAGCAGCGGCGCATCCGCGATGATCGGTTGCCAGTCGCGCATCGTCTCGCTCGCGAGCACGTCCACGCGCGCCTGCCAGCCGTTGACCTGTTGTGGCCACGCCAGTTGCAGCTGCGTCAGCGCGCGCTCGCCGTTGTTCTCGCCAAGCGGGAGCAGCCAGCTCGCGCTCAGTTGCTCTACCGGCGCGTTTTCCATGCGGATCTGCACACCGGACGGCGAGGTTAACAGCACCGTGCGCTGCTCTTCTTCGCTGGTTTTAACCGGCTGTGCGTCAAGCCTGTAGACCGTCAGCGGCGCGCGTTGCGGCGCAGGCGCGGGCGGCGTGGTGGTGTCGAGCGCAAAAGGCAGGCTTGCGCCCTGCGCATTAAACACGCGGATATCGCGCAGATCCGGCCAGGCGCTCTGCGAATAGACGGCCTCCGGCAGCGGCAGTCGATACCACGGCGACTGCCCTTCCACCGCAAGTTCCACACCGCGTGCATAATCCTGCGGACGCTCGGCGCGAGGGGTGTCGTCACTGGCCGCGCACGTCGCGGCGAACGCCCAGACAAGGGCAACCCATAACTGTTTCATTCTGCCTCTCCCTGACGGGTATTGACCGGCTGCGCCGCTTTCGGCGGCAGCGGTGAGAAATAACCGACAATCAGCACCAGCACCGCGACGCCGATAAACGCCACGGCGCGCGCAAGCCCGCCGCCGCCTGCGCTGTCCACCAGCATCAGCTTCACAATCACCACGCCGAGCAGGCCTGCGCCGCAGAACCAGCCCTGACGCGCGCCTTTACGCGTGGCGCTCACCATCACCAGCAGCGCCAGCAACATCCAGAGCAGCGCGAACGTGGTCTGGACCAGACGAGAATCCCACAGCGCGTCGGACTGCCACGGAATATCCCCAATCCACGCGAGCGTACGCAGCACCAGCCCATTGCCCCACCAGAACAGCAGCGCATACCAGACGAGCAGCGCCCACGGCTGCGCCTGCTGTAACAGCGGTGACCAGAAGCGCGTAAGCAGCCGCCACCCGCTCAGCACCGCCAGCAGCGCGAAACCTGCGCCAAGCTCCAGCGGGTTAATCAACGGCAGGTACGGCCAGTCGATTGTTACGCCGCTCATCAGGTTGCCCGCAAGCAGTAAGAACGCCAGTACGGGCGCGACCGGCAACAGCCCTGGCCCGCTGTAAAGCGCAGGCCACTGCGCGCACGGCCACACGCCGCGCCGGAGCGCGCCGTTCACCAGCAACACAATAGCGGCGCTGACGGCAAGGATAATGCCGGTCTGCCACGCCTCGCTGCCCCACGGCAGGCTATCGGTAAACCACCAGGTTTCCGCGCCAGCGGCAAGGAGCAGCATCCAGAACAGCGACAGATGCAGCGCCTGCTGAAGGCGAACCGGCAACGCACCGGCATCACGGCGCAGCAGCCAGAGCGCGCACGGCAGCGTCAGGCACCAGACGAGGCTGTGCCAGCCCGCCAGCACCAGCGCGCCATCAATAACAATGTGACAAGCCAGCATCAGCGCCATGCCCGGCCACAGCAGCCAGACGGCGTAAGCGAGATCCGGCCACGCCGCTTTGCGCGATACCGCGAGCCACAGCAAGACGGAGAGCGTCAGCAGTGCAAGCATCAGGGCAAGCCCGGTGGAGATATCCGTAAACGCCCAGCGGGCGGTCTGCAGCAGCGCCATCAGCCAGAAGGCGATGCCCGCGCCAAGATGCGCCCGGCTCACCTGCCGCTGCGGTTCGCGCCACAGCCAGCCGCCCGCCAGCCAGCAGAGCGCCAGCACCGCGCTGATAAACGCCGCGTTGAGCAGCGTAATACCATCAACCCATGCGTAAACAGCGCTGGCCGCCGCCAGCGTCAGCAGCACGCTGCCGCTGTAGCTCATCCGACGCTGCTTCTGCTGCATGCCAAACCACAGCAGCCCCAGCCCTTCCAGCGCCCAGGCGAGCGCTGTCCAGCGGGCCGACAGCGCCAGCGGAATAGCGAGCGTGACAAACGCGCCGCCGAGCGCCAGCCCGCCCAGCGCCAGTATTCGCCCCTCCTGCGGATAGCGGCGCAGCGCGGCACGCGCGAGCAGCAAATAGACCAGCCCGAAGCCGAGCGCCGAAAACGCCGGGCCATAGGTCCAGTGGCGGGTAATCGCATACTGCATCCCAAAGCCAACCAGCGGCGGCGCGAACAGCATCACGCCGTCGACGATTTTCTTGCGCCCCTGCGCGCGCAGCGACAGCGCCACGCAGACCACGCCAAAGAGCAGAATATTGGCGATAAGAAAGAGCTGGCAGCTCAGCCACTCGTCCGGCTGATAGCCGTTGATGCCCCAGAGGCCCGCCACGCCAAAGGTAAACAGCAAGCCGAGCAGATTAAGCTCGCGCCAGTGCTGCCAGACGCTGACGGCGGCGATGCCTACCGACAACAGCAGATAGAACGAGAAAAGCGCGATGTGATTGCCGCCGCCAGTTGAGAGCAGCAGCGGCGCGAGATAGCCGCCGAGACTCGCCAGCATCGCGAGGCTTAACGCCCGTTGCAGCACGGCCAGCGCGACGCTCGCGGCGCACACCACCAGCATCAGGCCGAAGGCGAGCGGCATCGGCAGCATCTGCCAGAGCCGGAACGCGCCGAAAATCGTGATATAGAGCGCGCCCACCGCGCCGCCCTGAAGGATGAGCGCATAGACCGGCGTCTTGTGGCGCAGCCGCCAGCCGAACGCCAGCAGCACCAGCGCCGCGACGCCCGCGCCCGCCACGCGCAGCTCAAGCGGCAGCATGTCGCGCTCAACGCTGTAGCGCAGCAGGAAGGAAATACCCAAAAAGAGCAGGATGACGCCGATTTTAGCGAGCGGATTGCCCTGCATAAACCAGCGCGTCAGGCTGGTGATAAGCCCGCCTGACGCCGCGGCATGGCGCGGTTCCGGCGCGGGTTCTTCGCGGCGCGTAGCAGCGGCGGGTGCAGGCGCTTTCGCCGCGTTGCGCACCGCCTGCGACCAGACCGGTGGCGCGTCCGCCTGCGGCACCGGTTCAGGCTCAGGCGCTGCCGCGGTTTCAGGCACCGGTTCGGGTTCTGGCGCGACAAACACGGGCGCAGGCTCCGGCGCAGGCGTTGCCACTGGCGCGGTTTCCACACCCGGCGGCGCAGACGCCGCGGCAAGCCGCGCTTCCAGCGTCTCTATGCGATTACGCAGGCGATGAAGTTCGGTTTCATTACGCGCGCTGCGTTTTAGCGCCATGATGGCTATCACCGGCACCACAACCACGCAGAAGAGCGCAATCAGAGCAGCAAATACAAAAATCTCATCCATTGATTTCAGACCCTGCGGCAGAAGTGCGGCTACTTTCCCATATCTGAATGAAAAGCGGTATTCCTTTACCGCGTTTCGTTACGCTTATCGCGAATGCAGGATCACCGCCGCGCCTGCGGCGAGCCGCAGCGTCAGCCCTTCCAGCGCGGCGTCGCCCTCTTCGCGCGTCCAGGCCCGGTCATCAAGGAGCGGCGAGAACGGCAGTGTGATTTCACAAGCCGCGCCGCGGTTCAGCGCCACCAGCACGCGCTCCTGCCGGAAGACACGCGTAAACACAAAGACGTCGCCTTTCGCATACACCACCTGGCACGCGCCGGAACGCAGCGCCCGGCTGCGGTGGCGCAGGCGCGCGAGCCGCTGATAGAGCGCCAGCAGCTCGCCGTCCTGCTGTGTTTTATCCCACGGGAACGGCTGGCGGCAGAACGGATCGTTGCCGCCTTCCACGCCCACTTCGTCGCCATAGAAAACGCACGGCACGCCGGGCCAGCAGAAAAGCCACACCGCCGCCGCCCTGATGCGCGCCGGGTCGCCTTTGGCGACCGTTTTAAAACGCGCAGTATCATGGCTGTCGAGCTGGTTAAACATTCGCAACTGCTGCTCGTGCGAGAGCGCGGCGCGATACTCATCCATCCACCGCGCGCAGTCGGCGGCGTCAAGCTGCTGTGGCTCAAGGCCGTGATCGACGCCCGCAAGAAAGCTCCACACCGGCGTCGTAAAGCCGCGGTAGTTCATGGCCGCATCTTCCACGTCGTTTTGCAGCCACTGGCGCGCGTCGCCGAAATGCTCGCCGAAGACAAACGCCTGCGGGTTTACGGCTTTGGCCGCGCGGGTGATCCCCTCGACGTGGCGCAGGTTTGCTTTCGCGCCGCCGCGTTCCCCAAGCATATGCACTACATCGAGCCGCCAGCCGTCGATGCTCCAGGGCGCTTTCAGCCAGTGTTTCACCACGCTCTCTTCGCCTGCGTAAATCTCTTCCACCACATCGCGCTCAGCGAAATCGAGTTTCGGCAGGCTGTCGTAGCCGAGCCAGCAGAAGGCGTGACCGTCCTCGGCGAAGGTGTACCAGTTGCGCGTCGGCGAATCCGGGTGATGGCACGCCCCGTCGGTGCCGTGATTCTGGCGATCGAACCACGGGTGCGTATCACCGGTGTGGTTAAAGACGCCGTCCAGAATCAGGCGCATATCCGCTTCACGCGTTTTTTCACGCAGGCGCAGCAGCGCTTCATCGCCGCCGAACTGCGGATCGACGTGGCGATAATCGGCGGTGTCATATTTATGCACGCTCGGCGCGCTGAAGATAGGGTTGAGATAAAGCGCCGTGACGCCGAGTTTTTTCAGGTACGGCAGTTTTTCGCAGATACCGTCGAGATCGCCGCCGTAAAACGTCGAGCCGCCCGCCTCTGCGCTGACCGGCTCGTGCCAGTCGCGCAGAATGATGTCGTGGCCCTGGGCGTGGTGGAAATAGATGTTGTCCTGCTGCGCGCCGCGCGGCGTGCTGCGGGCGAAGCGGTCCGGGAAAATCTGGTAGAACACCTGATCCTGCACCCATTGCGGGCCGTCGTCCGGCGCGTCGATGGCAAACAGCGCCAGCCGGGCGGGCGGAAACTCACTCAGCCCCAGCGGGCTGAACCACTGCTGGCGATCGCCCCATAACAGCTTAAAGCAGTAGCGGCGGCGCGGCTGGCCGTCGCCGAGCGGAATGCTCGCCTGCCACGCGCTGACCTGCGGATGCGGCGCGGCGGTCAGACGCTTCATTTCAAAGGGCGTTTCTTCGTTATCGCGCTCGTAACGCAGCATGACCTTTTCCGGCAGCGCGTCGCCCGCAAGCCAGAGGGTAATGAGTAATTTCTCCCCCTGCCGGTGAATAAAGGGCGCAACGGGGAGATGCCAGGCATTCAACATACACTTTGATCCTTAATCGACAGAAAACAGGCGCATCTTTCCACAGGGGCAACCGCGCGCCTTCCTCATTCTGGATTTTATTGGGGGAGGAGACGGGAGGCGGAGAAACAGAAGTGAGCGTAGAGCGAAAACGACATCCCCGCCAGGCGGCGGGGATGAGAGGGCGCGTTATGCGGAAAGTCGGGCGTCGCGGCGGCGTTTAAACACCCAGCCCACCAGCAGCAGCGCAATCCACGCGAAACCGACGTAGAGCGAAATGCGGGTATCAGGGTGATAGCCAATCAGCGCGATGATAAATGCCAGGAAAATCAGGCCGACGATGGTCGTCGCCACGCCGCCCGGCACTTTGAATTTCAGTGCTTTGACTTCATCCACGCTCAGGCGACGGCGGAACGCCACCTGCGAGAGCAGGATCATTATCCAGACCCAGACGGTCGCAAAGGTCGCGAGTGACGCAATCACCAGGAAGACGTTTTCCGGCATGATGTAGTTGAGATACACCGCCAGCAGCATCGCAAAGCACATCACCACCACCGTCACCCACGGAATGCCGCGGCGCGAGGTTTTGGCGAACACTTTCGGCGCGCTGCCCTGCTCGGCCATGCCGTGCAGCATACGGCCCACGCCAAACACATCGCTGTTAATCGCCGACAGCGAGGCCGTCAGCACCACGAAATTCAGAATGCCCGCCGCAACGGTGATCCCCATATGCTGGAAAGTGAGCACAAACGGGCTGCCGTTGGTGCCGACTTCATTCCACGGGTAAATAGACATAATCACGAACAGCGTGCCGACGTAAAACACCAGAATACGCAGCGGCACTGAGTTAATGGCGCGCGGAATGGATTTGGCCGGATCTTTCGCTTCACCGGCGGTGATGCCGATAATCTCGATGCCGCCATAGGCGAACATCACCATTTGCAGCGCCATGACGGTGCCAATCCAGCCGTTCGCGAAGAAGCCGCCGTTACTCCAGAGATTATGAATGCCGGTCGGCTGACCGCCGTTGCCGATACCCCAGACAATGATGCCGATACCGGCCGCGATCATGATGATAATGGTGGCGACTTTAAAGAACGAGAACCAGAACTCCAGCTCGCCGAAGACTTTCACGCTCATCAGGTTAATGGCGCAGATGATAAGCACCACGCTCAGCACCCAGACCCAGTGCGGCACCGTCGGGAACCAGACGCCCATATAGATGCCGAACGCGGTGACGTCGGCAATGGCGACAATCAGAATTTCAAAGCAGTAGGTCCAGCCGGTGATATAGCCTGCGAGCGGGCCAAGGTTATCCTGCGCGTAGCGAGAAAATGAGCTCGCCGCCGGGTTATGCACAGACATCTCGCCAAGCGCGCGCATGATGATATACGCCGCCACGCCGCCGATAATGTAAGCCAGCAGTACGCTCGGGCCCGCCATTTTGATGGCGTCCGCCGAGCCGTAAAACAGGCCGGTGCCAATCGCTGAACCCAGCGCCATAAAGCGGATGTGTCTTGTACTCAATCCGCGCTTGAGCTTGTTCTCGTTTTCCATCTTTCCAGTACCACGTCATACAATAAAAAACCACGGAGCCAGGCCCCGTGGTTCAACAATCAACCGACGATCAGTGAGCGGTGGTTGTCACGCTCCGTCCGGCCGCACGATCCCAGAGCGCCGCCGCCAGCGTAATCGCGACGGTCGGCAGCAGCCAGGCCAGCCCCTGATCCGCCATCGGCAGTTTCTGAGTCCAGGCCGGAAGGATACCGCTTATCGCGGAGGCTTTCACCCCATCAATCAAACCAAACAGCAGACTGACCGCCATCGCCGGGGCGATAACACGGCCCGAATTATGCCACCAGCCGCGGGTGAAGCTCAGCACAACGAGTGCGATACATGGCGGATAGATGGCCGTCAGCACCGGAATGGAGAACTGAATCAGCTGGCTTAAGCCAAGGTTCGACACCACCATCGAGAAGAGACCCAGGATAAACACCAGCGCGCGGTAAGAGAGCGGCAGATACTGCGCGAAAAACTCGGCGCAGGCGCAGGTCAGGCCGACCGCCGTCACCATGCACGCGAGGAAGATCAGCGCCGCCAGCAGGAAGCTGCCCGCACCACCGAAGGTGTGCTGAACATACGCATGCAGAATCGCCGCGCCGTTGGCGGACTGATCCACCAGCGTCGCGCTGTCAGAGCCCAGACGGAACAGTGCCAGATAGAGCAGCGTCAGGCCGACGCCTGCCATCAGGCCCGCGAAAATGGTGTAGCGCGTCAGCAGACGAGAATCAGACACGCCGCGCGAACGCGCCGCGTTGACGATAACAATGCCGAACACCATTGCGCCGAGCGTATCCATCGTCAGATACCCGTTCACGAAGCCGTTAGAAAACGCCGCTTTCTGATAGGCATCAGTCGCCACGCTGATATCACCCGCCGGCCAGACAATCGCCGCCACCGACAGCACCACCAGCGCGATGATTTTCAGCGGGGCCAGGAAGTTACCCACGGTATCCAGCAGTTTGCCCGGATAGAGCGACACCAGAATCACCAGCGCGAAATAGACCAGGCTGTAGATGAGCAGCGGCAGCGCGCCGTCGCCGGTGAGCGGCGCAATACCCACTTCAAACGACACGGTCGCGGTGCGCGGCGTCGCGAACAGCGGCCCGACGGCCAGATAGCACACCGTCGCCAGCAGAATGCCCGCGACGCGGCCAATCGGATGGCTCAGGCTGTCAACGCCACCGCCAACTTTCGCCAGCGCCACCACGGTCAGCACAGGCAGACCCACGGCGGTAATAAGAAAGCCGATCGCCGCCGTCCAGACATGCGGACCGGCCTGCAAACCAACCATGGGAGGGAAAATGATATTGCCCGCGCCGACAAACAACGCAAAGGTCATAAACCCCAGTGCGATAATGTCGCGCGATTTTAAACGATGGGTCATAAGATTTACTGCCTGTGGATGTGGTGTTGAAATTGACTAATTTTTTATCGCCAGTTACCTGACGAAAACGCGGCTATTTGCAGAGCTGACAGCGGGATATGCTTCCCGATTACGCTGGCGAAGAATTGTTTTTCGATTTACTAGGTAAAAACAGTCGGTCTGGCAATAGCAGGGGCGCAATTTAAACGCTTATAACGTTTAAAGGCAAGACGGGATCGTAAAACCAGACCTTTATGCCAGATCTAAGTTTCAGAGCAGTGATAAAATCTAAAATCGTAAAAAACCTCCGGCGATTCGCGCGAGCAAAAAAGCGTCAAACGCTGTAAAAAGCGTTCAGAGTCGGCGAAAAAATGAATAAGGCCAGCTTATGGCTGGCCCTGGAAAGAAAGGTTGACGAATTAAGCGTCAGAAAGCGCTTTGGCAGGCGCGGAGACGATTAACCGCTCCGGCAGGAGGAAGGAAAACGTCGTGCCTTTGCCAGGCGTACTTTCAATCTCCAGACGCGCGTCGTGGTGCGTCAGCGCATGTTTCACAATCGCAAGCCCCAGCCCACTCCCACCCGTCTGGCGCGAACGCGCCTTATCCACGCGATAGAAACGCTCGGTGAGGCGCGGGATATGCTCCGCGGCGATCCCCGGCCCGGTGTCGGCCACGCTAAAGCGCGCCCCGTTCGCCACGTGCTCCCAGCGCACCGTGATGTGCGTCCCGGCGGGCGTATGGTTGACCGCGTTATACACCAGATTTGAAATCGCGCTGCGCAACTGCTCGTCGTTGCCAAGCACTTTAAGCTGCGGATCGACCTCAAACGTGAAGGTCTGCTTCTGCTGGCTCAGCGTCTGCGCCTCGCGCTCCACCACCCGCAGCATCATCGGCACGTCGATGGTTTCGTTAAGCTGCATTGCGGGTGCCGCCTCGATTTTCGAGAGCGTGAGTAGCTGTTTCACCAGCCCTTCCATGCGGAAGGTCTGCTCGCGCATCGTGTGCAGCGCTTTTTCACGCAGCGGCCCTTCGAGCGTCTGCTCGTGCATCATCTCCAGATACCCCTGCAACACGGTCAGCGGCGTGCGCAACTCATGGCTGACGTTAGCGAAGAAGTTGCGCCGCGCGCCTTCGAGTTGGTGCATCTGCGTGACGTCGCGCGCCACCATTAACAGCTGATCTTCGCTGTACGGCATCACGCGAAACTCAAGATGACGCCCGTTATTGAGCACCAGATGCAATGGCCGGTTGAACTCCTTGCCGCGCAGATAACTGGTGAATTCCGGGTAGCGCAGCAGGTTTAAGATGTTCTGGCCGTTATCGTCCGGCCAGCGCAGGCCGAGAAGCTGTTGCGCAAGGCCGTTACACCAGAAGATGACGCCCTCTTCCGTGGTCAGCACCACGGCGTCCGGCAGGGATTCCGCGCCGCTGCGAAAGCGTTTGATAAGATTGCCCAGTTCGCGGCGGCGTTTTTTATTGCGCAACTGCATCTGGTGCAGACCGTAGAGCAGCGGCTCCCAGCTCCCGCTGCCGGGCGGCGGCGTCATGCTGCGATCCACCCACAGCCACCAGGAGAGCCGCAGCAGATTCCAGAAATGCCAGATAAGCAATCCGGTCACCGCCGCCAGTAAAAACCATGCCAGATAGCCGAATATCGCCCCGAGCACCAGCGCCGGAATACAGCAGAGCAACAGCTCCAGCACCAGTCTTTTCCATGACAGCCGTTCCAGCACGCGTCACACTCCTGTTTTGGGTTTAAAAACGGGTTGAGAACCGATAACCCGTGCCGCGCACCGTCTGAACCATTCTGTCATGACCACTCTGCTCCAGCGCCTTACGCAGGCGGCGGATATGCACATCCACGGTGCGATCTTCCACATACACATTGGTGCCCCAGACGTTATTCAGCAGCTGTTCGCGGCTGTAAACGCGCTCCGGGTGCGTCATAAAGAAGTGTAACAGCTTGAATTCGGTCGGCCCCATATCGAGGGGATTTTCGCCGGTCATCACGCGGTGCGATGACGGATCGAGGCTTAAGCCCTGCATTTCGATAACTTCATCAACGGCCATCGGCGAGATACGGCGCATGACCGCTTTAATACGCGCCACCAGCTCTTTCGGGGAAAACGGTTTGGTAATGTAATCGTCAGCCCCCGTTTCCAGGCCACGCACGCGGTCTTCTTCTTCGCCGCGCGCGGTCAGCATGACGACCGGAATTTCGCGGGTCAGCGCTTCGCGTTTGATATGTTTAATAAACTGGATCCCCGATCCGCCGGGCAGCATCCAGTCCAGCAAAATCAGATCGGGCCAGGGCTCATTGAGTTGATTCACCGCGCTGTCATAATCTTCCGCTTCCACCGGCTGGAAGCCGTTTTGTTCCAGTACGAAACACACCATCTCGCGGATAGGTGCTTCATCTTCAACGACCAGAATACGTCTCGCCATGATTCGCCCTGTTAAATAAAGTAAACAGTATGTTATGCGGCGCCATTATGCGTCAGATTTATGACAGATTTATGAAAAAGATGACCGTTAGATGACCTGTCAGCGCAGGCGGTTAAACCTGGCGGCGCGACGAAACAGGACACCCGCCGTACTGGATGTTTATAATCCCCTTCTCGCTTTTTCGCCACAGGGCATTCCATGCGTATTCTGCATACCTCAGACTGGCATCTTGGACAAAATTTTTACGCCAAAAGCCGCGCCGCCGAACATGAAGCTTTTCTCGACTGGCTGCTGGAGGCGGCGATAGCGCATCAGGTGGATGCGATTATCGTCGCGGGCGACATCTTCGATACCGGCGCGCCGCCAAGCTATGCGCGTGAGCTCTACAACCGCTTTGTGGTCAAACTCCAGGCGGCGAACTGCCCGCTTATCGTGCTTGGCGGCAACCACGATTCGGTCGCGACGCTCAATGAATCCCGCGAACTGCTGGCCTGCCTCAATACCCACGTTATCGCGAGCGCGCAGCTTACGCCAGAAACGCAGGCCACGCTTTTATACCGCCGCGACGGCGAGCCGGGTGCCGTGCTCTGCCCGGTGCCGTTTTTACGCCCGCGCGACGTACTGCGAAGCCTCAGCGGGCAGTCAGGCCGTGAAAAGCAGCAGCAACTGTTGGAAGCCATCAGCCTGCACTACCAGCAGAGCTATGAGGCCGCGTGCGCGCTTCGCGGCGAGCGTAACCTGCCGATTATCGCGACCGGCCATCTGACCACCGTCGGCGTGACCAAAAGTGACGCGGTACGCGACATCTATATAGGCACGCTCGACGCCTTCCCGGCGGACCGCTTTCCGCCCGCCGATTATATCGCGCTCGGGCATATTCACCGCGCCCAGAAAGTGGCGGGCTGCGAGCATATCCGCTACAGCGGCTCGCCGATTGCGCTGAGCTTTGATGAAACCGGCAAAGAGAAAAGCGTTTATCTGGTGGAGTTTGCAGACGGCAAACTGCGCGACGTCACAGCCCTGCCGGTACCGGTCAGCCAGCCGCTGGCGGTGCTGAAAGGCAGCCTGGAATCCATTACCGCGCAGCTCGAACAGTGGCGCGACGCGCCGGACGAGCCGAAAGTCTGGCTCGATATCGAAATCGACACCGGCGAGTTTCTGCATGATATGCACCGTCAGATAAGTCAGCTCACCGAAAGCCTGCCGGTGGAGGTTGTCCTTCTGCGTCGCAGCCGCGAAATGCGCGAGCGCGCGCTCGGCACGCTCAGCACCGAAACGCTCAGCGAGCTGGGGCCGGAAGAGGTGTTTGAACGCCGCCTGGAGCTGGAGGCGCTTGAGGAGCCGGAGAAAGCGCGCCTGCGCACGCTCTTCGCCCGCACCCTGGAGAGCCTGCACGAGGAGGACGAGGCATGAAAATCTTAACCCTGCGCCTAAAAAACCTGAACTCGCTGAAAGGCGAATGGAAAATCGACTTTACCGCCGAACCGTTCGCGAGCAACGGGCTCTTCGCCATTACCGGCCCGACCGGCGCGGGCAAAACCACGCTGCTCGACGCCATCTGCCTTGCGCTCTACCACCGCACGCCGCGCCTGAACGCGCTGTCGCAAAGCCAGAATGACCTGATGACGCGCGACACCGCCGAGTGTCTGGCGGAAGTGGAGTTTGAAGTCAAAGGCGTCGCCTGGCGCGCCTTCTGGAGCCAGAGCCGCGCGCGCGGCCAGCCGGACGGTAACTTGCAGGCGCCGCGCGTGGAGCTGGCGCGCTGCGAAGACGGCAAAATCGTCGCCGATAAAATCAAAGACAAACTCGACAGAATTGCCGCGCTGACGGGGCTGGATTACGACCGTTTCACCCGTTCGATGATGCTCTCGCAGGGGCAGTTTGCCGCGTTTCTCAATGCCGAAGCCAAAGCGCGCGCCGAACTGCTGGAAGAGCTGACCGGCACCGAAATCTACGGTCAGGTCTCGGCGCGTATTTTCGAACAGCATAAAGAAGCCCGCAGCCAGCTTGAGAAGCTTGAATCGCAGGCGCAGGGCGTGCGGCTGCTGGACGAAGCGCAACGGGAAAGCTTAACCACAGGTTTGCAGGCGCTTACTGACGAGGAAAAAACGCTGCTTGCCCGCCAGCGCCAGTTACAGCAAGAACACCTGTGGCTGACGCAGCGCACCGCGCTTGCCAGCGCGCTCGACGCGACGCGCCAGGCTGCGGCTGCGGCGGATGCGGCGTTACAGGCCGCCGCCCCGGATCTCGCACGGCTTGAAGCGGCGCTACCGGCGGAAAAACTGCGTCCGGCCTGGCTGCGCTGTCAGGAGCTGGAAACCGCCCTTACCGCCACCGGTCGCCAGTATGAAGAAGTAAGCGTTCGCTTACAGGAAAGCCAGCAGCGCCGCCGTGAGATCCGCCAGGCCGCTGCACAGCAGGCGCAGGCGCAGGCGGCAGAACTCACGCAACTCGGCCAGTGGCTGACGGAGCATGACCGCTTTCGCCTCTGGAGCAGCGAGCTCGCGGGCTGGCGCGCGGTGCTGGCGCAGCAGAAACGCGACCGCGACCAGCTACGCGCGCTGAACGAGACGCTTGACGCCACCCGCCGCAAGCGCGACGCGATGCCGGACGCCGGGCTTACGCTCTCGCCGGAGGACGCCGCGCAGGCGCTGACTAAGCTTAACGAGCAGCGCCCGCTGCGCCAGCAACTTGCAACGCTCCAGTCATCCTTTGCGCCCCTGACGCGCCGTAAAGCGCGCCTGCAGGAGACGAACAGCGCGCTGCAAACGCAAATTCAGCACGCCGAACAGCAGCTGGCGCAAAAGCGTCAGGATTACAAAACCAAACAGGAAGATGTGGCCCGGGCGAAAGCGGTGTGCGATCTGGAGCAGCGTATCGCGAGCCTCGTTGAAGAGCGCGCGCGCCTGCAACCCGGCAGCCCCTGCCCGCTGTGCGGCGCGACCGAACACCCGGCCGTGGAGGCGTATCAGGCGCTGAAGCCCGACGCGAGCCGTCTGCGTCTTGCGCAACTAGAGCAGGAGAAAGAGCAGCTCGGCACCGAGGGCGCGGCGCTGCGCGGCCAGCTCGACGCGCTGATGAAACAGCGCCAGCAGCAGGAAAGCGAAGCGGCAAGCCTGCTGGAAGAAGAGCAAGCACTCACCTCACAATGGCAGACGCTCTGCGCGGCGGCAGGGCTCACCCAGACACCGGGCGACGATCTCACCCCCTGGCTTGACGAGCAGACCCGCCGCGAACAGCAGTTGCATCTGCTGCGCGAGCGTCAGATGCTGGAGGCCACGCTTGAAGGCACACAGCGCCAGGTCACGTCGCTGGAAGCGGCCTGGCAGACGCAGCAGGCGGCGCTGCGCGACCAGCTTGACGCCTTCGCCCTGCCCGCCCCGGATAACGACAACCCCGCGCCGTGGTTCGCCGAACGTGAAGAAGAGGCGCGCCGCTGGCAGCAAAATCACGAGCGCCAGCAGCGTCTGCGTGAACAGCTTGCCGCCTGTGAAGCGCTGCTGACCCTGCTGCCGCAGGAGGGTGATGCGCAGGCGGCGTCGCTCGCTGCAGACGACCTGCCGCGCGCGGGCCAGGAGATCCATACGCGCTGTTTATCGCTGGAGGCGCAGTGGCAGACACTTGGCGCGCAGCTTCTGCAGGAGCGCGCGCGCTACCAGAGCGCCCTGCAGGCGTTTGAGGCGGCGCTCGCCGCAAGCCCGTTTGCGGATAAAGCAGCGTTTCTCGCCGCCCTGCTGGACGACGCCGCCCGCAGCCAGCTCGAAGCGCAAAAACAGCGGCTGGAGCGCGAGCGCGAAACGCAGCACACGCTGCTTGCGCAGGCGCAGCAGGCGCTGGAGCGCCACCTGAGCGCGCGCCCGGAATCGTTGGAAGAACAGGCTGACGCTCAGCAGAGCGAAGCCGCGCTCGCGGCGGTCACGGAGCAACTGCGCGATAACACCACGCGCCAGGGGGAACTGCGCCAGCAGTTACGCCAGGACGAAGAGAGCCGTACGCAACTGGCAGCGCTTCTTGGGCAGATTGACGAGGCCAGGCGCGAGGCCGACGAATGGGGCCAGCTCAACCATCTGGTCGGCTCGCAGAAAGGCGATAAATTCCGTAAGTTCGCACAAGGGCTGACGCTGGATAATCTGGTATGGCTCGCCAATAACCAGCTGACGCGCCTGCATGGCCGCTACCTGCTTAAACGCAAGCTGAGTGAGGATCTGGAACTGGAAGTCGTCGACACCTGGCAGGCGGACGCGGTGCGCGACACCCGCACGCTTTCCGGCGGCGAAAGCTTCCTGGTAAGCCTCGCGCTGGCGCTGGCGCTCTCGGATCTGGTGAGCCATAAAACCCGCATCGATTCGCTGTTTCTGGATGAGGGCTTCGGCACGCTGGACGCCCAGACGCTTGATACGGCGCTGGATGCCCTTGACGCGCTGAACGCCAGCGGCAAAACCATCGGCGTCATCAGCCATGTGGAGGCGATGAAAGAGCGTATCCCGGTGCAGATCAAGGTCAGAAAAATTAACGGCCTTGGCGTGAGCCGCCTGGCGCGCGAATATCAGGTCGATTAAGGCCGATAAAAAGGGGCGTTGCGCCCCTTTCTTTTTATATTAACGCACCACCGGCCAGAGCCACGCCGCACCGCGCACGCCGCTGGAATCGCCATGCACCGCTTTGCGCACCGGCGTTTCGCACTCGCCGCCAAACACCCAGTGTTTCATCAGCGGCGGCACGGTTTTATAGAGTCGGTCGACGTTGCTCATGCCACCTCCCAGCACAATCACATCCGGGTCGAGAATATTGACGATATGCGCCAGCGATTTCGCAAGCCGCATCTCGTAGCGGCTGAGCGCAAGCTCCGCCAGCGCGTCCTGCGCCTCCACCAGCCGGATGATTTCGCTGCCCCTGAGCGGCTGACCGCTTAAGCGATGATAGTCGGTCGCAAAGCCCGTGCCGGAAATAAAGGTTTCGATACAGCCCTGCTTGCCGCAGTAGCACGGTACTTCTTCCCGGTAGCGCAGTTCGTCTTCATCCATCCACGGCAGCGGATTATGGCCCCACTCGCCCGCGTTGCCGTTGGCCCCTATATGGCTCATGCCGCCAAGCGCGATGCCGGAGCCGCAGCCGGTGCCGATGATAACCGCAAAGACCGTCTGCGCGCCCTTCGCCGCGCCATCGACCGCCTCCGACACGGCAAAGCAGTTAGCATCGTTGGCGAGCCGCACCTCACGAGAAAGCCGCGCGCTGAGGTCTTTATCCAGCGCCTGACCGTTCAGCCACGTGGAGTTGGCGTTTTTAACGACGCCCGTATACGGCGAGAGCGTACCCGGAATGCCGACGCCGACAGTGCCGCGCTCGCCGGTCTCTTTTTCGGCAAGCTCCACGAGACCGGCTATCGTCTCGATGGTTTGCGGGTAGTCGTCACGCGGCGTCGGCACGCGGTGGCGAAAGCGCTGCTCGCCGTCATCGCCAAGCGCAATCACTTCGGTTTTGGTGCCGCCTAAATCGATCCCAATACGCACGTCTGCTTCCTCATATTCAATGACTTACCAGGAGAGTAGATAACCTGCCCGTGAAAGGCAATGAAACGCCGCGGCTGATTCGTTATCATGCCCGCTGCGTTTAACTACCAGGCCGTGGAAATTAACATGCTGTGGTTCAAAAATTTAATGGTTTACCGTTTAAACCGCGACGCCGCGCTGCGTGCGGATGAGATGGAAAAACAGTTAGCTGCGTTTACCTTCACCCCGTGCGGCAGCCAGGATATGGCGAAAACCGGCTGGGTGCCGCCAATGGGCGGCGGCAGCGACGCGCTTACCCACGCCGCCAACGGCCAGATTGTGATTTGCGCGCGCAAAGAAGAGAAAATTCTGCCAGCGCCGGTCATCAAACAGGCGCTGGAGGCGAAAATCGCCCGTCTGGAGGCCGATCAGGGCCGCAAGCTTAAAAAGACGGAAAAAGATTCGCTGAAAGATGAAGTGCTGCATTCGCTGCTGCCGCGCGCCTTCAGCCGCTTCAGCCAGACCATGATGTGGATCGATACCACCAGCGGGCTTATCGTGGTGGACTGCGCCAGCGCCAAAAAAGCGGAAGATACGCTGGCGCTGCTGCGTAAAAGCCTCGGCTCGCTGCCGGTGGTGCCGCTGACGCTGGAAAACCCGATTGAGCTGACGCTCACCGAATGGGTGCGCGCCAATAACGTGCCGCAGGGTTTTCAGCTGCTGGACGAAGCGGAGCTTAAGGCCATTCTGGAAGATGGCGGCGTGATCCGCTGTAAAAAGCAGGAGCTGGTGAGCGACGAAATCGCGGTGCATATCGAAGCAGGGAAAGTGGTCACCAAACTGGCGCTCGACTGGCAACAGCGCGTGCAGTTTATGCTGTGCGACGACGGCTCGCTGAAACGCCTGAAATTTGCCGATGAGCTTCGCGATCAGAACGACGACATCGCCCGTGAAGATGTGGCGCAACGCTTTGACGCCGATTTCACGCTGATGACCGGCGAACTGGCGGCGCTGATCCAGAACTTAGTGGAAGCGCTGGGCGGCGAAGCCCAGCGTTAAGACGCTCGCGTCGCCCCGCCCGGGGCGGCGCGCTTACAGGTAGCGGCAGAGATAGGATGTCGGCTCGGCCACCTGCAGATGAAACTCGCTGTGCCCAGGCACGTGAAACACCTGCCCCGCTTCATACGTTTTCCATTCGGTTTCGCCCGGCAGCAGCACATGCAGCGCGCCGCTGACCACCGTCATCTCTTCCGGCTGGGCCGTGCTAAAAGTGTACTCCCCTTCCGCCATCACGCCGACACTGGCGCGGCCCGTGCTGCTGCTGGTGAAGCCGATAGATTTCACTTTACCGGAAAAGTATTCGTTACTCTGAAGCATAAGCAGGCCCTTACTGAAAAAATGGTTGGAAAAACAATATAGAGGGCCAGCCGGAGCGCTGTCACGCAAATTGTGACAACGGCTCAGATAAGCAGTTCGGAAGCGAGACGCGCCACCAGGACATTACTGAGTAATACCGGCACATCCAGCGCTTTTTGCAGCAGATCGCGGTGTTTTTGATGAAAGCCGAGGCAGTCGAGCAGCAATACATCCGCGCCACGCGCGAGCAGATCGCGCCCGGCACCAACCAGCTCATCTTCTGTACCGTAAAACGGGTTCGCCAGCGCGTACAGCGGCGGGTTTTCCAGCACCTGCCATTTCTGCGCCTGGATATCCATAAGCTCCGGGATCGGCACAATCACGCCTACCTGGTGCCCGTCGACAATGGAAGCGACCAGCGGCGGAATAATACGTTCGGGCTCCAGCAGTATCGCGTTGCGCGCGCGAAGCCCCGAAAAACGCTGCGTACTCATCAGTAAAATGACGTCATAACCCTGGTTATCGAGCACTTCAATCACGCTTTGCAGCGCCCTTTCGGTTTTGGCTTTCGATACCGTCGCTTTTTCACCATCGGCGAGCATGGTGATTATCGTCTCTTCATGGCCCGACGCGCCATAATCGTCCATCGCCTCGGCGCGCGACAGTTTCCCCATCAGGCTGATATGGGTGATGTGCTGTTCATCGATATGTTCGGTTAACAGCGGGAGGATCTCACTGACGGGCACTACGCCGATGGTAAGTATGGCCAGAGTCGCACGCATTTTTATCGCCTTGATTTACAGCTTCTCAAACAGTTAACGACACCTTTCGCCCGGAACTTGAGCGCAAGCGAAAGATGGATCACAAAGCGTAGCAGCTTCCGGGCCTTATCCGGAGAAAAAAGCCCTCTGCCGCTTAACAATAATCATAACGTATCGTTAACATTAGGTTTGGATGAAAGGTGTGATGCAAAGCGGTAACGACTCATTTTCGGAGTGGCGGAAAGCGCAGCGTAACGCACGCGCTTTCCGCTGGTCGGGGTCAGGATTTGTCCGGGTCTTCGTAACGGCGCTTGGCGTCCAGCGCTTCCTGCTCGGTAGGGTGTTCACTAATGAGCGAATCCGGCTCGGGGTGATCGGCACGGAGCTGATAACTGGTGACGGTTTTGCCCGGCACGCCTTTTTCAACGGGAACCACGCGCGCTTCGCGCGGATAAGGAGGTCTGGTCGGCATAGCGCTTCCTTGTTTATCGGTCAGAAGCGTTAAGTATAGACAATCCCGTCAGTTAGCTGGCGTGGGCAACCTGCAGTGCGTCAATAATGCGAGAGACGATAACCGCGGGCGCGTCGGCGGCGTCAATCACATGGTGAGCGCACTCGCGATAGAGCGCATCGCGCACCGCCAGCACATCAGCGATTTCTTCCGTCACCGGCTTGCCGGTAAGCGTCGGGCGCTGCCCCGCTTCCGGGAAGGCTTCAAGCCGCTGCGCCAGTACCTCAACCGGTACGTTGAGATAAATCACCACGCCATGCGCGCGCATAAACTCGCGGTTCTCATCACGCAGCACCATGCCGCCGCCGGTCGCCACGACCGTCGCGGGCGCGGTGACCGCCTGTAACGCTTCGCTTTCACGGGCGCGAAAACCCGGCCAGCCCTCTTTCTCCACCACTTCAGCGACCGTCATCTGCGTATGTTCCCGCAGCCAGCGATCGGTATCGGCAAAGCCGTACGCCAGCGCGCGTGCCAGCGCCTCGCCGGTGGTGGTTTTTCCGCAGCCGCGCGCGCCGATTAAATAAATGGGTTGATTCATGGATGGATTACCTCGCCTTCCGCCTGCGGCGAAAGGGTTAGACAGCAGGCCGTAAGCCGTGAGTTTAACAACAAACTAGTACATAAGACAGGCGTAAATTTAAACTTACAAAAGAGTCCGGACACAGCGACATCCCGCGCAGGACAACCCTTCTTCCGTTTTAAGGGTGTAAAGCCACGATACCACTGACGGGCGTTCGTCAGGCGCGCCCACCATACTTGAAAGCGCCCACTGAACACAACCCCGCTATCCGCCGCACCCGGTTACATATTTCTTATTTCCTTTACGCGCCGGATATTTACAAGCGCCGATTTTTCTCCAGACTTAACTATTGACGCGTTCAATGACAGAGGGATGAATCATGCAATCTGAAGAGCAACGTCTGATTGACGGGCTTTTTGACCGACTCAAAGCCGCCGGTGAAAACAGCGCGCCGCGCGATGCGGACGCTGAGCGCTGGATTGAGCAGCATATGCGCAACCAGCCGGGTGCCGCCTATTACATGGCGCAAACCATTCTTATCCAGGAAGCGGCCATGAAACAGCTCAATGGCCGTATTCAGGCGCTCGAAGCGGAAGTGGCGCAGCTTAAGCAGTCGGCGAGCCGCCAGCAGAGCAGCGGCGGTTTCCTGGCTGGCCTCTTTGGCGGCAACAAGAGCGAGCCGGAAGCCCCGCGCCCGCAGGCCACGTCGCGCGGCTCCGATCCCATCCCCGGCGCGCAGCAGTACCAGAGCGCACCGCAGGCAGGCTACGCGCCACAGCAGGCAGCCCCCCAGTATTACAATAACGCCCCACGCGGTGGCGGCTTTATGGCGGGCGCACTGCAAACCGCCGCCGGTGTGGCGGGTGGCGTGGTGCTCGGCAATATGCTGACCAGCATGTTCAGCCACCACCAGCCGGAGGAGATCGTCAATATCATCAACGAACCCGCGCAACCGGCGGATAATAGCCCGGTCAACGCCGTTGAAGATTATAACCAGGCGGATGACAGCCAGTTCCTGAACCAGGACGCCGGGCTGCAGCAGGACAACGCCAACGACTACGTGCCTGCCAGCAGCGATGAAGACTGGAATAACGATTTCGCGGGCGATGACTTTGGCGGCGACGATTTCGGTGGTGATGACGATAACTGGGTTTAAGCCTGGCGTTTTCTGCCGCTGAGCCACTTATCGAGTTCAGCAGCGAATTGCTGGCGGTCGCGCTGGCTTAAGGCATCCGGGCCGCCGGTCTGGATGCCGCTGGCGCGCAGCGTATCCATAAAATCGCGCATCGTCAGGCGCTCACGAATGGTGGCCTCGCTGTAGCGCTCGCCGCGTGGGTTTAGCGCCACCGCGCCTTTGGCTATCACTTCCGCCGCCAGCGGAATATCCGCCGTGACCACCAGATCGCCTGGCTCGCAGCAGCGCACAATTTCGTTATCCGCCACGTCAAAACCGGCGGGCACCTGGCGGGCGCGGATGAACTTTGACGGCGGCACGCGCAGCGGCTGGTTCGCCACCAGAATCACCGGCGTTTCGGTGCGCTCGGCGGCGCGGAACAGCACTTCTTTAATCACTTTCGGACACGCATCGGCATCCACCCAGACTGGCATTACGACTCCTGATTGTCGGCGGGAATAATGGAGATTTTGCCATTTTTCTCAAGGATGGCGAATTTTATCTCTTCCAGCCGCTCGATCCCCTGGCTGGTGCGGGCCGAGCTTAAAATATCCTCCCGCGAGATCCCCGCTTTTTTCATGCGCGCCGTCAGCAGGCGGCCATTTTCCACCAGGATGAGCGGCGAGCCGTCGAGCAGCAGATCGAGTCGCGGAAACGCGTTTTTCACATAGCTCAGCAGAATATCGAGCACAATCAGCGTAATGATGGTGATCGCCGCACCGGTAAACGAGAAGTCGTTACCGAGCAGCGCCTGCTGGGTGGCTTCACTGATGATTAACAGCAGCACGAAATCAAACGAGTTCATCTCCAGCAACGTGCGGCGACCGGCGATTTTCAGCACCACCAGCAACAAAAAATACATGCCTGCGGCGCGTAATACGCTATCCATGATGTTCTCCTACGGATAAACCCACTGATTCAGATGGACCGGCGATGCGTCTTCAAGCGTCACGGTAGAGGTAACGCGCCCTGCCGACTGCGGCTGCGTCACTATCCAGACGGCGTGAGCGCCATCCGGCGTCGGCGCAAAAGTGAGCGTCAGTGAATGCTGTCCGGTATGGGTCACTACCGGCTGTGGCTGGAGCGTTTGCAGCACGAAGCGATCGGGGAAATCGCCACCGAACGCGACTGTCACCGGCTGATTTTTCGGCCCCTGAATGCGCAGCGCGAAAGGCTCATCGCTCTCGGCGCGCAGAAAACGCTGATACTCCACCGTCAGGCTTTTCTCCGGATTGGTCGCTGAGGTTTCGCTCAACCAGCCATCGGAAAAACCGCCCAGTAGCGCAATCAACACGATTGCAAACAGCAGCCAGTTGCCGCCCTGCTGAATGCGCCACTCTATGCGCTGGGCATGCATATGCTCACGCACCGGCACGTCGCGGCTGGCGCTTTCGTCAGAAACGATTTTGTCCATTCCCCACCTCCCGGTTTCAGGATAAGCGTAGCCGAAGCCTTAACGGATTGCCGGAAAGCGCGTTAAGCTATAGCCCATATGAATCTGGACGCGATAAAACGGAGAGATGCTGTGGAAAAGAAAACAGGCTTTATCGGTTGCGGCAATATGGGCAAGGCCATTCTCAGCGGCCTGCTGACCAGCGGCCAGGCGCGGGCGGAAAACGTCTGGGTCTATACGCCATCAGAAGAGAGCCAACAGGCGCTGAAGCAGGAGTTTGGCGTGAATACCGCCTCCAGCGCGCAGGAAGTGGCCCAGGCGACGGATATCGTCTTTGGCGCGGTGAAGCCTAACATCATGCTGAAAGTCATGAGCGATATCGCCTCCAGCCTGAATAAAGACTCGCTGGTGGTTTCCATCGCCGCCGGGATCACGCTGGATCAGCTGGCAACCGTGCTGGGGCACGATCGTAAAATCATCCGCACCATGCCGAACACACCGTCGCTGGTGCAGGCCGGGATGACCTCCATCACGCCGAACGCCCTGGTCAGCGAGGAAGATATCCGGGATGTGCTCGCGATGTTCCGAAGCTTCGGCGAGGCGGAAGTGGTGGCGGAATATCTGATTCACCCGGTGGTGGGCGTCAGCGGCTCGGCCCCTGCGTATGTCTTTATGTTTATCGAAGCGATGGCCGATGCCGCCGTGCTCGGCGGTATGCCGCGCGCGCAGGCGTATAAATTCGCTGCCCAGGCGGTGATGGGCTCAGCCAAAATGGTGCTGGAAACCGGCAAACATCCGGGCGAGCTGAAAGATATGGTCTGCTCGCCGGGCGGCACCACCATCGAAGCGGTGCGGGTGCTGGAGGAGCGCGGCATGCGCGCGGCGGTGATTGAAGCGATGGCCCAGTGTATGGCCAAATCGGAGAAGCTCAGCAAGGGCTAAAAAGAAAGGGCTACGTCGGTAGCCCTTTTTATTTGCTTCACTGCCCGATATCGCGCAGCTTTTTGCCCGCCATCAGGTTCTTTTCGATATGCTCCAGCGTCACGTTTTTGGTCTCCGGGATAAGCCAGAACGTCACGCCGACAAACACCAGATTCAGCGCGGTATAGAGCCAGAAGGTGCCCGCCGCGCCGATATGGTCGATAAGCGTCAGGAATGTCGCGCCGATAATCATATTCGACACCCAGTTGGTGGTGGTCGAACAGGTGACGCCGAAATCGCGGCATTTCAGCGGCTGGATTTCCGAGCACAGGATCCAGACCACCGGCGCGGCGCTCATGGCGTAACCCGCGATACACATCATGGTCATGCCGACGGAAAGCCAGGAGATGCCGGTGGAGATTTCCCCGTGGTCAACTTTCATCAGGCAGTAGCCGAGCACCAGCGTGCCAAGCGCCATGACGCTAAAGCCGATTTTCAGCGCCGGTTTGCGGCCCGCTTTATCCACCGTAAACACCGCGATGAAGGTGGCCAGCATAAAGGTCAGCCCCACCACGACCGTTGCGATCATCTGCTCTTCGGTGCTGGCGAACCCCGCCATCTGGAAGATTTTCGGCGCGTAATACATGATGATGTTCATGCCGGTGAACTGCTGCATCGCCTGGAGCAGCATGCCGAGAAACACGGCGCGGCGCACGTTGCGGTTGGCGGTAAAAAGCGCCCAGCCGCCCTGCTTCACCTTCAGGCTGTCACGGATTTCATTGAGCTCCTCACGCGCTTTTTCCGAAGTATCGCGCAGCATGCGCAGCACGCGTTCTGCCTCGATGTTCATGCCTTTGGCCGCAAGCCAGCGCGGGCTGTTGGGCAAAAACACCACCATCACCAGCAGAATGACGGCGGGCAGCGCCAGTACGCCGAGCATGGCGCGCCAGTTGCCGCTGTAGCTCAGCGCGGTATCGGAAAGAAACGCCAGCAGAATGCCGAGCGTCACCATCAATTGATAAAGGCTAATCATTTTGCCGCGCACTTTCTCGGAGGCCATCTCTGAGAGATAGAGCGGCGCGGTGTAGGAGGCGATCCCGACCGCCACGCCTAAGATCACGCGGGCAGCCAGCAATATTTCCAGCGAATGGGCGAACGCCGAGCCGAGTGACCCGATAATAAACAGCGCCGCGCCCGCCAGCAGGCTGTATTTACGCCCAAGCCGCGACGAGAGCCAGCCGTTAAACAGCGCACCCAGCGCGGCACCGAGCATCATGCTGCTCACCACCCACTCCTGGGCGCGACTGCTTAAGCTGAAGTGATCGGTGATAAAGGGCAGCGCCCCGGCGATGACGCCGATATCGAGACCAAAGAGTAAACCCGCGACGGCGGCGGAAACCGAAACAAACAGATTCATGCGACGCGCTTTGCGTTCCTGAGCGCTGACAGCAGGCGTGACTTCACTTACCGAGGACATCTTTTCTCTCCCGTTAAAGGCAATCGGCCATTGCCATAACGGTAGTGGTAACGCCGGTAAACCGTCAGGCGGGAAACGGCGAAGATATGGATAAATTTGCTGTGGCAGTCCGTTTTGTGATGCAGGTTATAAAACCGAAAAATCGCTTCACCTCGCGCGATAACCCCGCATGACGGGAATTAATGTGACGTAACACGATAAAATTTGAACAGCAGACGTTTTGTCCACCGTTTATCTCATGGACAATCAGAGAGCTTTCTGTCTGTGTCACCGGTGTCAGGCAGGTAAATCGTGCAGGCTCAGGGCGCGGATGAGGAAAAAGCGTAGCGCGTTATTTCAGGCAGCGCGGAACTGGCCCCAAAATACGCTTAGCGTACTCAGGAGAATATATTCGTACTCTGCGTTAAAAAAGGCGGGAATAACGTAACGATGAAATAAGGAAAAAGTATTACGCTCGAATGAGGTCAGGCAAAACGTATTATCTGCGGGCTGGTGTAGCGACGGAAGAATAAAAACAGGAATATCCGCAGGCATTGCGTTTATTCCGGCAGTAAAACGTCAGCGGTGCCGAAAAAAGTGCCTGCGGATGAGACAGAGCGTCAGTGTTAAGAAATCAGATAACAGAATAATAACGCGGCGCGCCCGTTATACGCTCAGGTTCTGGGGTGCCGCAGCAGCTTCTTTACGTATTGCTGAAGCAATTCGGTGTCACGTTGCGGCACGTTGCTTTCAGGCTGAACGCCTTCGAGCGCCCCTTCCACACTGGCAATCAGCGTCTGCTGGGTATTGGGATCCAGATGACGCAGTAACGCGGTCACGACGATTTCCAGCGCCTCGACCTGGGCCACTAACTCTTTGGATTCTTCTTCCTTTTCAGCAAGCTTGACCAGTAGTTCAGCTATAAGATTTTTCATAACTGTCTTCCCGTGAAGTTGTTGCCACGACGTTATCATTCCCTTTTGAGGTTGCCTAGTGCTCGCCCGCGCTTTTTTTTCTGTCATCGCGGATTTGTGCGGCGCGACAAAAAATCGCCGTCAGCGAAACGTTTTACCAGCAAAATAAAGCGGCGGCCCAGAGAATAATCGCTGGCCGCCGCGATAACAGGAATTAATGACGCTGATAACAGCCACGTTATTATTAACGGCGTGCGTTTTTCCTTAATGCCGTACCGAATTGCCAGACGTTAATTAACAGTACCAGCGCCGTGGCGATAAATACCCAGCGATAGCCCGCCGCGGCGGAGATCCCGGCCCCCATCAGCGGCCCCAGCACGTTACCGAGATACATAAACGACTGGTTATAGCCAAAGATACGCCCGGTGACGTTATCCGAGGAGTATTTCACCAGCAGCGTCTGCACCGCCGGGAACATCGCGCCATCGGCGAAACCGAGCAAAAAGCGCAGCACCGCGAGCTGCATCGGCGAGGTGACAAACGACATCGCGAAAAACAGCACCACCGCCAGAATGAGCGTTGCCATCAACACCCGCGCGGTGCCAATGCGATCGCCCAGGCGCCCGAGGCGTGGCGCACTCAGCAATGCCGACACGCCCGGCACCGCCGCGATCATGCCGCTTAAAAACGCGATATTGCTGCTGTCGGGCGTCAGTTCCTTAATAAACAGCGCCAGAATCGGGCTGATGGAACCGTTAGAGAGCTGGATAACCATCGTCGTGATAAACAGGCTCAGCACCAGCCACGGCGCTGGCAGGCTTGCGAACACCGCTTTGCCGCTCAATTGTTCACCTCTGGCAAGCGCGGGCCGCACGCCCTCTTTAATCAGAAACAGCGTGACCGCGAAACTTATCATCAGCAGCAGCGCGGTAATCAAAAATACCGGGCGCAGCCCGACGCTGTCGGCGAGAAAACCGCCCATCAGCGGCCCCAGGATCACGCCGCTTATCTGCGCGGTAGAGAGCGTGCTGAGCGCCCAGCCGCTGCGATCGCGCGGCACCTGCGAGGCGACCAGCGCCATCGCGTTGGGAATATAGCCGGAGGTCAGCCCCATCAGCGCGCGCAGCGCGAAAAGCTGCCAGACGCTGGTGGCAAACGCCTGCAATAAAATCGCCACCGCCATACCGAGTGAGGCACGCAGCAGCATCAGCTTGCGGCCTTTGCGGTCGGCAAGGCTGCCCCAGAGCGGCGAGACGATAGCGGAAACCAGGAAAGTGACGCTGAAGGTAAGGCCCGACCAGAGCGACAGCGCCTCGTGCGACTGCACACCGAGTTCAGCGACATAAAGCGGCAGAAACGGAAGGATTTGGCTGATAGCCAGGCCCGTGAAAAAGCAGCCAAACCAGACGGAGATAAGGTTAACCTTCCAGGATTCCATACGCGCGCTATGTCTAAGTCAATGATGTCTCAGGGTATCAGGATATGCCGCGGTGTTAGTGCATAAGCGTGCGGCCTGTAATATTTTGGACGCTTATTATTAATATAAAATCATTTGTGACATTTATCACACCAAAGCGCGTCCTGCGCCGACGATTCTCCTTAGCGGCAAATGCCAAAACCGCGCATCCCTAAGTGAAAATGGTTGGCGTGAGCGGCGTTGTAGTCCGGCCCGAGCGCATTACCAAAGTAAAGACAGCTCTGACCAAACAGCGCGCGCAGCGTCTCGCCGCGCGTGCCGCTCTCCTTCCAGCCTTTCAGCACGCTTATCTGCTGGCCGTTGGCGAAGCGAAACGCGCTGACGTCCAGCGCGTCCGCCGTCGCGTGCTCGCTTAAGCGCGCATTGGCGCGGTGATAAATATTGCGGCAGGCGTAACTGCCATAGTGATCGATGCGCACCAGCGGGCTGCCCATCATCGACGCGCTAATCGGTTTCGCCTGCTGCTGCACATACATGGCGCTGCTGAGCGCCAGCGGGCAGCTGGCAAGAAACGAACTGCTGAGTTTAACCTCGCCGAAGCGTAGCACCCGCACGGGGGCCGCCAGCGGGCAGTCGCCCTGGGTGGGCGTCTGGACGCGGTACTGGATCATGTCCCGCTTACGGGCTTCATCGAGCAGCGCCAGACACGCCTGCGGGTTATTCGCCATCTGGCGCAGTTTATAGCGCGTCACCATCGTCGGCGGGTCAAGCGGCGAGAGCGGCGCGAACGGGTTATACCAGGCCGGCAGAGAGTCATAAAGCCAGACGCCTGCGAGCGCCGTTAACGCCAGGGTTGTCACCATCGCTATCCCTTTTTTCGCCATGCCACCGCCAGAAAACCAGACACAAAATCAAAGTATAACCGCTGTGCGCCGCACGACGCCGTTGCCCGCCACGAACCACATGAATCCGCCTGCCGGGCGTGCTATGTTGTGGACTTTCGTCTGCTTTAAGGATGGGTTGTAAAAATGGCAAAACTGCGCGTGGGCATTGTGTTTGGCGGAAAATCAGCGGAGCACGAGGTGTCGCTTCAGTCGGCGAAGAATATCGTCGATGCGATTGATAAAGAAAAATTCGACGTCGTGCTGCTGGGCATTGATAAACAGGGCCAGTGGCATGTGAACGACGCGTCCCGTTATCTGCTGAACGCGGAAGATCCGGCGCGCATCGCCCTGCACCGCTCCGAGAAAAATGTCGCGCTGATCCCAGGGCTCAGCGAGCAGCAACTCATCGAATCAGACAACCGCCAGGCGCTGCCGCAGCTGGATGTGATTTTCCCGATTGTTCACGGCACGCTCGGCGAAGACGGCTCGCTGCAGGGCATGCTGCGCATGGCGAACATTCCGTTTGTCGGCTCCGGCGTGCTCGGCTCGGCGGTGAGCATGGATAAAGACGTCGCCAAACGCCTGCTGCGCGATGCCGGTCTTGCGGTCGCGCCTTTTATCACGCTGACCCGCGCCAACCGCCAGCGCATCACTTTTGAAGACGTGAAAGCGCAGCTCGGCCTGCCGCTGTTCGTGAAGCCCGCGAACCAGGGATCTTCCGTCGGCGTCAGTAAAGTGAATGACGAAGCGCAGTATCACGCCGCCGTCGCGCTGGCATTTGAATTCGACCATAAAGTGGTGGTGGAAACCGGCATCAAAGGCCGTGAGATCGAGTGCGCGGTGCTCGGCAATGATTCACCGCAAGCGAGCACCTGCGGCGAAATCGTGGTGAGCAGCGAGTTTTACTCTTACGACATCAAATACATCGACGATCAGGCCGCCCGCGTGGTGGTGCCTGCGGATATTGCGCCTGACGTGAATGAGAAGATCCGCGCTATCGCGATTCGCGCGTTTCAGGCGCTGGAGTGCGCCGGGCTCGCGCGTGTTGACGTGTTCCTGACGCCGGACAACGAAGTGATCATCAATGAGATCAACACCCTGCCAGGCTTTACCAATATCAGCATGTATCCGAAGCTGTGGCAGGCGAGCGGCATTGGTTACCAGGAATTGATTACCCGCCTGATTGAACTGGCGCTGGAGCGCCACCAGGCCGATGCGGCGCTGAAAAGCTCCATCACCGGCTAAGCCGTAAGCGTTACTCTTCCGCCGCGTTCGATTCTTCCGGGCGACGGCGGATAATAAAACCCGCAATCCAGAAACAGATAATCCACGTCACCAGCCCCACCGCATAGGTTTGCCACCCTTTCGCCTCAAATCCCAGCAGGCCAATCACGCCGTTCATAATAAAAATCAGGCCCAGTGCGACCGCATAAAAGTGCCAGTCACGGCGAATTTTGGCAGAGAGTTGCATGGTTGCTCCGAAAGCGTCAAAAAAAGCATCTTCGCACATCGCGTCATGGCTGTCTGTGGCCCGCGTCGCGCGGTGTGACGCGCGTTACGGTTACGCGTAAAGACGTTTAAAAGCGTCAAAAAACGCTTGTCAGCGCAGCGGTAATTGCCCGTTATCAGGCAAGAAAAGTCTGAATGTTAACCAATTATTAACGCAGTTACAGAAATGTGAGAATCGACATAATTTTGACATTCAGGAGTAATCTGCCCGCCAAATTACCACGAATCCGATATTGACAAATAAAATCTCCTGCCAAACTTCCCCCTGTAGCACCCTGGCGTTACGTCAGTACGAAGGTAAAACCCCGGAGGTCTGTATGGCTGAGATATCGTTACCCAAACCCATAATCGCCGGGAAACCAGGAAGATCCACCGCGCTTGGCAACATTGCTTACGCGCTGTTTGTGCTGTTCTCTTTCTGGGTTGGCGCGCAACTCCTGAATGTCGTGGTACATGCACCGGGCGTTCTGGATAATCTCATGCAGATGCAGGAGAGCGGCCGTCCGCAAATCAAAATGGGGCTGGCTGTCGGCACCATCTTTGCGCTGGTGCCGTTTCTCGCAGGCTGCGTCTTTGCGATGGTCATGGCGTTTTTCTTCCGCCTGCGACGTCGTCGCTTTTAACCTTTACTCATACAGCGTGCCCGACGGTCGTCCACACGCTTCGCAAACCACGCCGTGGTGAGCTGACGCGTGATCTTCGGGCTTTCCAGTTGAATGCCAGGCAGTATTTCTCGTGGCAGCGTTCGGCCCGCGCGTTTATCCGCGAGCGCGAAAACCTTCTTATAAATTTCGCTGTCGCTGAAATCCTCGCTATCCCCTTTCGCCAGCGCCCGATGGATCTCGCTATCGCTCATATCAAGCTGGCCGGCCAGTTTGCGCACCGCGTTTTCGGTCGCACCCGGCTCGCTGTTGTCATAGCGAATAAGATCGCCGTCAAGCGCCAGTTTCACACCACTCGCCTTACTGACGGCATTCTGGAACGCCGCATTGCGGCTCGCATACCAGCCCGCGTTGAAATCCGCGAAGCGATAGAGCGGACGTGAATAGTCCACCGGATAGTTCAGCAGATGATAAATACCAAACCACAGCCCGCCTCGACGGGTAAAGACCTCCTGGCGCAGCGTGCCGTCGATGTCATACGGATAGCCGCGCGCGTGCTGTTCGGCGAACGCAATGCTGACCTGCATCGGCCCGCCGGTGTGCACCGGGTTTAAGTTGCCGAACAGCGTCTGTCCAAGCGGCACCATGCCGATGAAATCATCAAAAATGGCGCTCAGTTCGCGCTCGGATTTCACGTTATCGAGCCGCTCGCTGTAGCTTTTACCGTTCGGGGATTTGATAAGCAGCGCGGTGTGCACCACAAAGGCGGGAATGTGCAGCTTACCGGCGCGGCGCTCGATCTCCTTCCAGGCTATCTTGCCAAGCCCCGGCACCTGAGGGTCAGCCTGATAATTGGACTCCTGCTCCGCCACCGCCAGCACCGAACAGATGTTCTCTTCGGTTGCCGGGATTTTCTGCGTCTCAAACGCGCGGGCGATGTCGCGCGCCCAGCCGTCGCGATCTTTCACACTCGCCGGCATTTTTTGCTTCACTACGGCGCGCACGTCGAGCGGTTTCGCGCCCTTTTCAGTGGTCGTGGTCTGGCTGGTACACCCCGCAAGCGTGAGCAGCGCGGTAAGCGTCAGAAGACGAAAACGGGTGGGCAAGGCAAACGTGGCGGCCATGATAATCCTGTCTGGCTGGGTTCAGGGCGTTTACCCTGCCACGTTTTTGCCGCCGCGAAAAGCGGATCGCTCCGAAGACGCAGCGGCAAACCGTCCTTACAGCGCTTCCTGCGCCTCGGGTTCGGGGTCGGGTTTATCGTTCAGCGTGCGCTCAAAGCTGCGCAGACGTTTGTAGATAGACATCAGCTCAACAAGCGTGGTCCAGGAGCTAATCAGATACTGGAACGCGCCGCGCACTTCGCCAAACACGTTGCTTATCTGCGTCATCAGCCCAAGCGTAATCGACCCTGCCGCAATGGACGGGAACATCAGGAACAGACCGAAAATCGCATCCACCTGGAGGTAGAGAATGCGGACGATGTTGAAATAGGTGTAGTGGAAATAGAGCCGGAAATAGTTAAAGCGCACGTTGCTGAACAGCGCTTGCACCGTTTGCGGATCGGCGCGCGTCGGATCGTCTTCGCCATAAACCAGCTCTTTACGATAGGCCGCCTCAACGCGCTGATTGCGAAACTCCAGGCCCGGCAGCTTAATGCCGACCAGCGCCAGCAGACCGGTGCCCATCAGCGCCCAGACGATTGCGGCGATAACCAGCCCGTAAGGCACCTCGCCCACTACCGGCAGTTCTTTCACGTGCGGCGAGAGCGCCACCAGCACCGGCAGAAAGGCAATCAGCGTCATCACGGCTTTCAACAGCGACACGCCCATATCTTCAACCGTGGAGGCGAAACGCATGGTGTCTTCCTGCACACGCTGCGCGGCGCCTTCGATATGGCGCAGCCGCGGCCAGTGTTCCATGTAATATTCGTTCATGGCGGTACGCCAGCGGAAGATGTAGTGGCTGATGAAAAAATAGTTCAACACGCCCACGGTGACGTAGATAAGCGCAATGCCTAGGAACACCATGAGCCCGCTGTAAAACTGGCCGATTTTGACTTTGTTGGGCGCGCCGAGCGCGGTCTGGATCAGGTCAAAGAACGGCGCATACCAGGCGTTAATGGTGACCGTAAGTTCCACCATAAACCAGGTGACGAAAATCAGCAGCGCCGAACCCAGCACCGACCAGCGCTGCCAGCGGTGCGGGCAATAGACGCGCCAGAAGGCGGCGAACAGCCCCACGCAAAGCGCGTAGTAGGCATAGAAAAGAATAAAGTTGCCTGACCAGAAACGGGCCGCGCTGATGGGCAGTTCGCCCGCCACGCCGAACCGTTCGGCAAGCCAGCCGCCGCCCATCTGCCAGACGACGAAGGCCAGCATCGCCCAGATCAGCGCCGAAAGAAAAAAAGCGCCGGGACGAGGGAAAAAGGATTTAAACATCAATCGCTCCTGCAAATATTTTTGTTTTTGCTGTTGCTGTATAGCCTGTGCCCTGCGCGTGCGGCAGGGGGTACTGAGTGTAACGCGGCAGGCAACGGCTACGCCGCCCGGCGTGTTTCCAAAAGTGTAACGGCGCGCCAGTTACCCGCGCCGTCATGAGACAAACCCCGCGCCGTTTAGTTCGCCTGCCAGGCGTCCAGAATCACATCCGTATTCAGTACGCGCAGCGGGTTACCGGGTACGGTCAGCGTGCTCCACACGTCGTTGTAGTGATCGATAAGCACCGGGGCGGCAGCCGCGCGGCGATCGGCGGTGGTATGGGCGTCGCCTGCGACCGTCACCTGAAACCCGCGGCTCGCCGCCTGTTTGAGCGTGGTATCGACGCAGTAATCGCTGGCGCAGCCGCATACCACGAACGCGTCAATGTGATGCTCGCGCAGCAGCGCCTCAAGCGGCGTGCGGTAAAAGGCGTCGCAGGCGGTTTTGGTCACGCGCAGGGCGTTTTGCGGCACGTTGAGCTCCGGCAGAAACGCGAACCCTGGCGAGTCTTCTTCCAGCCCGCCTGGCTCCGTATGCTGAATGATGATGACCTGCTCCGCGCCCGCCATCAGTTGGTTAATGCGGGCGACGCGCCCGTCGCGGTCAAAACGCGGCGTGGCGAAAACGCCGTTTTGCATATCGATAACCATCACAACCCGTGGTACAGACATCATGCACTCCTTCTCAGGGAAAGCAGGAGATTATCACAGGCAACGCACGCGGCACCGTCGGAAAAATTTTGCGCAAAAAAAACGAGCTGTTACGCATCGTTACGTTTTTTCAGGGGCTGGCACGCTTTTCGGGCCTTTGCAGATCCGCGCGCAGTAGTATAAATACCCTCTGTTCCCGCTCACTGAATGGATTGCTTCGTTGAAACGTTGTCTGCTCTCCTGCGCCCTGCTGATAAGCGCAGCTTTTTCTGCGGCCCAGGCCGCGCAAACCTCGCCTGACCCGGTCTTCGCGTCTGATATCGTTGACCGTTACGCCAACCATATTTTCTACGGCAGCGGCGCCACCGGCATGGCGATTGTCGTGATTGATGGCAATCAGCGCGTGTTCCGAAGCTTCGGCGAAACGCGCCCCGGCAATAACGTGCGCCCGCAGCTCGACTCGGTTATCCGCATCGCCTCGCTCACCAAACTGATGACCAGCGAAATGCTGGTGAAAATGCTCGATCAGGGCGTGGTGAAGCTTAACGATCCGCTGAGCCGCTACGCGCCGCCCGGTGCGCGCGTGCCGACCTATCAGGGCGAGCCAATTCGACTGGTGAATCTCGCCACGCATACGAGCGGCCTGCCCCGCGAGCAGCCCGGCGGCGCGGCGAAGCGCCCGGTGTTTGTCTGGCCCACGCGCGAGCAGCGCTGGCAGTGGCTCTCCACCGCATCGTTAAAAGCGGCACCTGGCGCCACGGCGTCTTATTCCAACCTCGCGTTCGATCTGCTGGCCGATGCGCTGGCCAACGCCGCGGGCAAGCCTTATACCCAACTCTTTGAAGAGCAGATAACCCGCCCGCTTGGCATGAAAGACACCACCTTCACGCCGTCGCCGGATCAGTGCAAACGCCTGATGATCGCGGAAAAAGGCGCGAGCCCGTGCAACAACACGCTGGCGGCCATCGGCAGCGGCGGCGTTTACTCCACGCCGGACGACATGATGCGTTGGATGCAGCAGTTCCTGGCATCCGATTTCCATCGCCGCAGCTCGCAGGCGGACCGGATGCAGACGCTGATTTATCAACGTACGCAGTTAACCCGCGTCGTCGGCATGGACGTGCCGGGTAAAGCGGACGCGCTGGGGCTCGGCTGGGTGTACATGGCACCGAAAGACGGGCGTCCTGGCATCATTCAGAAAACCGGGGGCGGCGGCGGCTTTATCACCTACATGGCGATGATCCCGCAGAGCAATATTGGCGCTTTCGTGGTAGTGACCCGCTCGCCGCTGACGCGCTTTACTAATATGAGCGACGGGATAAACGATCTGGTGACGGAACTGAGCGGCAACAAACCGCTCCAAACGCCTGCCCTGTAAAGCAATAACGGCGCCTGTGCGGCGCCGTTATGTTTCAGTAGTTGAGCGGCAGTTTGTTGACCGCCACCAGCTTGCCTTTCTGCATTTCAATGTATTTGCCTTTTCGCAACTCCGCGAGTATCTCAGCGATGACCGAACGGGAAATATGGGTATGGTTCTGAATATGGTGAATAACGCCCACCTGCGCGCGCACTTCGGGGCTCCAGGCCGCCATCGTTAACAGCGTGGAACGGATCTGTGAATAGGTCGTCGTGCCGATAAAGTGCGCGTCGCGCCACTCAAACCAGCGCATCAGCCAGGTCTGCCAGTGACAGAATGACTTCCACAGCTGGCGATGTTCGATGATTTCAATTGCCCGGCGAACCGGCATTCGAAAGCCGCGACAGGGGGTTTCCGTTATCAGGGTATAGCGAAGCGGCTCCGGGATCACCGCATCAGAAAAGCTTAAATAGAGCGGCGAAGTCATTAAATCGACGTGAATATGGTTCTCTTCACGCCAGACATTGAGGCTCCCTTCCTTAAAAAACCAGCACTGTTGCTCGCCCTGCTCGTTGATAAACGAGAGTTCGCAATGGGCGTCAATATCAAACGGCGTTCCTGATGGGGCCAGATGACGCTGAAGAGCGTCGAGATGATGTAGGGGTTTTACCAGATCTAACACGCGAGATATCCATTTCAGGTGTGTTGGGGAGGAACTGCCTGTCCACATGGGACAGGCAGCTTTTGACGCTAACTGCAGAAATTACCAGGTGTATTTGACGCCAACGTTCGCGGCCCAGTCCTGGTCCACATCGCCACCGCCGAGGTAGTTCGCATCGGCATAGGCGCTGAAGTTTTTGGTGAAGCTGAACTTACCGCCAAGCCCTGCGCGTACTGCGGAGCCTTCCATGCCGTTATCGATATTGTCGCCGTTGACATCGGCGTCGTTACCGCTGGCATCGTCATAGACATAGGCCAGTTTGGCATACGGCGTGAAGGACTGATCGTTGCCGTAGTTGAAGGTGTAACCCAGATCTGCGCCCAGTTCATAACGCAGGCTGTCGTAAGACTGGCTGTTGACGCGCATATCGTTGCTCAGCTGATAGCCGTCGCCATCCTGGAACAGGCCAGAGATGCTGGCGTACGGGGTCAGATAACCCTGCGTATTGAACTGCCAGTCATAGCCCAGTTTCAGGCCAAAGCCCCAGGCATCGGAGGACGCATCACCGGAGACCGCCTGGCCGTTGCTCATCACGGCGCTCAAATCGTTGCTGTAATGGCTGTAGCTCAGGGTGGTATCCAGGAAGACATTGTTGGCGAACTGCGCGGAAGAATAGAGACGCGCGGACTGGCTGTCCTGATCAACGCTGCCGCTGTGATCGTCCATATCCCCTTTCGCAAAGCCCGCTGCCGCGCCGATCATCCATTTGGCGTAGTTGCCTTCCACCAGTTTATCGAGACCAACCATCAGGCCGTTGACATCCTGGTTGTAGCTCAGCTCGCCGTTATCGCCGTTGAAGTTACCGCCAAAGTAGGTCACCCATGCGCCACCGTTATCCCCTGGCGTATGACGGCCCTGCGCAAGACGCGTGCTCAGCACATCCTGTTCCAGATTCCAGATATTGGTATTGGCGGAAGGAATGCTCAGCGCCATGTTGGCGTAGTCGGTCAGCTCACGCTGTTTCAACACTACGGTGTCGCCCTGCTGCTGCGCCTCGTAGGTGTACGCGCCCAGATCCGCTTTGTTGGCGGCGGTAAAGCGCGCGGATGTCGCGTCGTTATCGTCATACACCCGTATCACTTCGTTGCCTTTATAATCAGCAATCGAGCCCGCGCCAGTGGCGTTATCGATACGCACCCGGTAGTTGCCCGCCACATCGCCGTTTACCGCCAGATGACCATCTGAGTTGAGCGCAATCACGCCCTCGTCATAGTCTTTCTGATGCGGATCGTTGGTGACGTAACGCGCGTTATTCAGTGATGCATCAAGCACATAGTCACGGCTTGCGACGTTAAGCACGCCGTCGTCGGTCAGCACGACGTTATCCGCATCCACCTGACCGAGGCCCAGATTAAGCTGCGCGCCGTTAGCAACGGTGAGCGTGTTGGCGTACAGCGACGCGGTTTCTTCCGTGAGCGTCGCCTGACTACCGCTGTCCAGCGTCAGGGAATCGGTCGCCACCGCGCCATCATCGCCGATGTTCAGCGTCGAAGCATTGGTCAGCGTGATGGAATCCGCCAGCAGCGATGAGCTTTCAACGTTAACCTGTGAATGATTATCCACCACCAGCGCGTCGATATTAGACACTTTACGGGTATCCCATTCGGAGCCGTTTGTCAGCGTCACGTTGAAAATACCGCTCTGATAGACTTCATTGCCCGTCACGTGGCCCGCTTCGTTAAACGCGGTATCGCTGTTTTCGATGCCATACGTGGAGCCAGGCCAGATGCTGTTTGGCTGATAGTCATACAGCTCGGCGGTCGCTTCGACATTAGAAATCGCCGCACCCACCCATTTGCTGCCGTTGGTGAGCGTCACGTCCAGGCGGTCGGTATTATCCCAGCCGTTAGAATCCAGCGTACCGTCGCCGTTCACGTCATAGGCATCAACGTGCGTGATGACCGGGTTGCCGTCTTGATCCAGCGTAACGCGGTCATACCCGCCAAAGTTTTCATCAAAGGAGCTTTCGAAATAGATGTCGCCGTTAATGGTTGATCTGTCGAAAGAGGCCGTCGTCTGCATTGAGTTATCAGCAGCCGGATTAGCAATCACCGCAAGCGCGATATCATCCGCAGTAATGGCGTTATCGTAATCACTGGCTTTACCCGTGTGGCCATAAAAACCACTGGTGCCTTCATCCGTCCATGAGCCGGAGCTCAGCACAGAATCTTTTACCACAATGCTGTTATTAAAAATTTCACCGCTATTTGAGCCAGTCGGCGATGTCACATCCTGATTATCTTCCCATTCATATCCCTGCGTCAGCGTAATACCCGCAACATGAGAATTATTTTGAATAACCAGATCGGTTTCCTGATCGAGCGTAATTGCCGTGCCGAGATCAAAAACATCCATAGACGCCGTCGTTTTATCATCGGCGTTATAATAGGTATAGTGCTCAAAGTCATCGTCAATAGTGGAATTATCGACGGTTAATGCGAGACGGTTATAGAGATAATCCCCGGTGCGGTTATCGCAGTTTTCCGTCATGCATTGTGAGGTAATCATCCCGTGGATAGTGCTGTCTTTAATGGTCAGCGCGTTAGGGTTGGTATTATTACTGGTGCCCTCATCAAGATACCAGGTGGAAATAACGCCATCGACATGCGCGCCGGAAATTTGCGGATAAATATTGCCATTATAATAATCAGAGCCGTAATCGTAACCGACATAGCCCTGATACATAATACCGCCGTCATAATAAAACGTGTCGTAGCTTTTGCCTGAAATATCCGTGGCAGCGGAGGCCTGAGAAGCGATAGCCATCGTGCAGGCCACGGCTAATTGTGAGACTACAAGTTTCTTTTTCCAGGAGTGCATTTATCATCCCTCCTCAGGGACGTCACAAAGTTGGTCCATCAAATGGTTTGCCGTAATACAAGCGTGATGTATTAACGATAAAATTATGCACGCTGAAAAATTAAAGGTTCAATTCTTCTTTACCAATTGTACGAATCCGCACTCTTTTATTATTTAGGAATAAAACCGGTTTCTCTCTCGTTATCCCTTTATACCTTATCAGACGAAAAACCCTTCATTTTGATTATCGCCAAAATATTGTTTATTTAAATATCCACTCCTGGAATATTGGCTTTAAAAATAAAATAGCCCTCAGTTATAACACTTCCCTGCCGTTTCGTTGCCCGGGCTTTTACGCTTCCCCTGACGATACTCATCTATAATATGAATATCTTAATGGCATGGAGAAAGTGAATCTAATGAATGAAAAACTTCAGCACGCCGCAAAACAGGCCGGTATCTGGCTGAATCAACACGGGCTACGACTGGCGACGGCCGAATCCTGTACCGGTGGGCTTATTACGTACACCCTGTGCGCCACCGAAGACACCACCGCCTTTTATTCGAGCGGTTTTATCACTTACACCAATGAAGCCAAGCAGCGCATGTTAGGCGTGAAAGAAGAGACGCTGCGCCTCTATACCGCCGTCAGCGAACAGACGGTGCATGAGATGGCGGCGGGCGCCCGCGAGCGTTCGGGCGAGGATGTCAGCCTCGCGGTGAGTGGTTATGCCGGGCCATCCGGCGGTGAAGACGGCACGCCGCCAGGCACCGTGTGGTTTGGCTGGGGCATGCCGGGCGAGGAAACCGTAGCGGAAAAGCGTCATTTCAATGGCGATCCGAAAACCGTTATCGATCAGGCGGCGGTCTTCGCGCTGGAGCGCCTTATTGAACTGCTTAAAGAACGCGTTTCATAATGCGCGCGCCAGGGTCTGCCGTGAAAACGCCCCGGCAGGCCTTGTCCGTTGCGGGCGCGCGTGATTTAGCGCCCACAATCGTCAAACATCCCTTCCTGTTTCGGGTTAAAATAAAGCCTGTCCCATTTCTCTGATAAGAAGCAATTATGGCCGATTTTTCATTGAGTTCCCGCCCGCGCCGCCTGCGTCAGAACGCCTCGCTGCGCGCCATGTTTGAAGAAACCTCGTTAAGCCGCAACGATCTGGTACTGCCGATTTTCGTTGAGGAAGAGCTGGACGACTACAAACCGATCGCCGCCATGCCGGGCGTAATGCGCATCCCGGAAAGATACCTCGCCCGTGAAATTGAGCGTATTGCGAAAGCGGGCATCCGCTCCGTGATGACCTTCGGGATTTCGCACCACACCGATGAGTGCGGTAGCGACACCTGGAATGAAAACGGTCTGGTGGCGCGTATGTCGCGTATCGCCAAAGACGCCGTGCCGGAAATGGTCGTGATGTCTGACACCTGCTTTTGCGAATATACCAGCCACGGCCACTGCGGCGTGCTGTGCGAACACGGCGTGGACAACGACGCGACCCTGGTCAACCTGGGCCGTCAGGCAGTGGTTGCTGCCGCTGCAGGTGCCGATTTTATCGCGCCTTCCGCCGCGATGGACGGCCAGGTGAAAGCCATCCGTCAGGCGCTCGACGCCGCGGGCTTCACGGATACGGCTATCTTCTCCTACTCCACAAAATTCGCGTCGTCGTTCTACGGCCCGTTCCGCGAAGCGGCGGGCACCGCGCTGAAAGGCGATCGTAAAACTTATCAGATGAGCCCGATGAACCGCCGCGAAGCGATCCGCGAATCGCTGCTGGATGAAGCCGAAGGCGCGGACGCGCTGATGGTCAAACCGGCGGGCGCTTATCTCGACATCCTGCGCGACGTGCGCGAGCGCACCAGCCTGCCGCTTGGCGCTTATCAGGTGAGCGGCGAATACGCGATGATCAAATTCGCCGCCCAGGCGGGCGCGATTGACGAAGAGAAAGTGATCCTGGAAAGCCTCGGCGCTATCAAGCGCGCGGGCGCGGATCTTATCTTCAGCTACTTCGCGCTCGATCTGGCCGAGAAAAACATCCTCTGACCTGTCGCGGCGGGCGTTCTGTCCGCCGCGTTTTCTCCTTCTTAACACGCTGTGACCGTTCCTTCACGCCCCTGACATGCGGCCGTCATCTTCCGGGTCTATCACTGTTCGCAGACGGTTCCCGAGGAGACACAACCGTGTTCAGCATCGACAACGTTCTTGACGATCTTTACCCCCAGAAAACCCCCGCCCCGTGGCTGAAAAAAACGCTCAAACGCCTGCTGTATGAACAAGAGTTTCAGCAATTCGCCGCCCGCCATCGCCATCTCAAAGGGCTCGATATGGTCGAGCAGGTGCTGGAGCATCTCGATATTCGCTGCGATCTGCCAGCCCGCTCGCTTGAGCAGATCCCGGATAACGGGCCGCTGGTGATTGTCGCCAACCACCCGACCGGCACCGCCGACGGGCTGGCGCTGCTCTACGCCATTTCCCGCGTGCGGCGCGACGTGCGCGTGGTGGCGAACCGGATGCTGAGCCATCTGGAGCCGCTGTCGTCGCTCTTTATCGCCGTGGATAACATCGGCAACCGCACCCGCAAAACCGCCATTAAAGAGATGGAGGCGCATCTTGAACGCGGCGGCGCGCTGATTTTCTTTCCCGCAGGCGAGGTGTCGCGCCCTGGCCCTGACGGTATCCAGGACGGCGTCTGGAACGCCGGTTTTGTGAAGCTCGCAAGCCGATACCGCGCGCCGGTGCTGCCGGTGCATATCGCCGGGCGCAACAGTCTCGCGTTTTACGGCGCGGCGCTGGTCGCCCCGCCGCTCGCCATGCTGATGCTTATTCGCGAAATGTTTCGCAAGCGCGGCACGACGCTGCCAGTCAATATTGGCGAGCGTATCCCGTGGAGCGCCTGGCATGATGCAAACGCACATCCGCGTGACGCGGCGGCGCGTTTTCGCCAGCATGTTTCACGGCTGGGCAAAGGACAGCCGGGCTGCTTTAAAACCGAATGCGGCATCGCGCGCCCGGAAGACCGGGCCGTGCTGCGCCGGGCGCTGGCCCAGGCGGAGACGCTGGGCGAGACGCCGGACGGCAAAACCATTTATCTGTGGCGACGCAACGGGATGGAAGAAGCGCCGGTGCTGCGCGAGCTGGGGCGGCTTCGTGAAATCGCCTTTCGCGCCGTGGGCGAAGGCAGCGGCAAGCGGCGCGATACCGACGCCTACGACGACGACTACTGGCATCTGGTGTTATGGGACGACGCGGCGCTGGAGATTGTCGGCGCGTACCGGTTTATCCCGACAGCGCAACAGGTGGCGCAGCGTGGCCCGCAGGGGCTTTACAGCTACAGTCTGTTTCATTACGACGAGCGGATGGAAGATATTTTAAGCCAGGGGATTGAGCTTGGCCGCAGCTTTATCCAGCCGCAATACTGGGGACGCCGCGGGCTTGATTATTTATGGTCGGGCATCGGCGCGTATCTGGCGCGCTACCCGCAATACCGTTATCTCTTCGGGCCGGTGTCTATCTCCGGCGGCCTGCCGCCTGCCGCGCGGGATCTGCTGGTCGCGTTTTACCGGCTCTGGTTCCCGGCGCAGCACCCACTCGCCGCCTCGCGTCGCCCTTACCCGGTGTCACTGCCGGAGGCGCTGGCGCAGTTTGGCGGCGAAAGTTATCAGGAAGATTTAACGCGTCTGAAGTCGCTGCTGGGGAATCTGGGTTGCGGTATTCCGCCGCTTTACAAGCAATATTCAGAGTTGTGCGAGCCGGGCGGCGTGCAGTTTATCGATTTTGGCAGCGATCCGGCGTTTAATGATTGTGTGGACGGGCTGGTGTTAGTGGATTTAACGCGCCTTAAAGCGTCACGTCGTGAGCGATATATCGGCACGCCCGCGCCGGCGGTTGAATCACCCTAATCGGTGTTGTTGGCGGGTGCGCTTCGCTTACCCGCCCTACAAATCACGTTACGTTACGCTAATCGTAGGGTGGGTAAGCGAAGCGCACCCACCTTTTTTCCGCCCGGGCGTTAATCGGTTGGTAAGGTGGATGGTTTTGCTCCGGCTAAAAAAAATCGGCCCCTCAGGGCCGATTTCCGCCGGGAGCCGGGATTGCAAAGGGGGCGGCGGCGAGCCCCCTTTGCACGTTCGCGTGAGCAAAGCGCCCACATGAAGGCGACTTTATGGCGAACGGAACCTATTCACCGCCCTGGTATATATTCCCTCATACCGACGCTCTTTCTGAACGAGATCGAGAAACCCCGAACGGCGGGTGCGCTTCGCTTACCCGCCCTACAAACAACACCATTCTCATCGTAGGGTGGGTAAGCAAAGCGCACCCACCATTCAGCCCGCACGCCGCCCATAAAAAAACCCCCGGCAAGCCGGGGGTTTGATTTACTGGGGGAATCGTAAAACTTATGCAGCAGGCTGGGCAGCCGGTTTAGCAGCATCGTGTTTCACTGCTTTTTTGTGGTGCTTTTTCGCAGCCTGAGCTTTCTGCTCTACAGCCGGTTTCTGAGCGGCTGCTTTTTTGTGGTGCTTTTTGGCAGCCTGAGCTTTCTGCTCAGCAGCCGGTTTCTGCTCAGCGGCTTTCTTGTGGTGCTTTTTCGCAGCCTGAGCTTTCTGCTCTACGGCTTTTTTATGCGATTTTTTGTGATGCGTTTTTGCAGCAGGCGCTTTAGCCGGTGCAGCAGTGGTGGTAGTGGTTGCAGCAGCAGCCGGAGCCGGTGCAGCAGTGTTATCAGCAGCGAACGCAGCAGCAGACAGACCCATAGTGGCGGCAACAACCAGCGCTAATACTTTTTTCATCTCTATACCCTCGAATTGGCTTTTAGTTACCCCGCGTCGGGGCTCTGGAAATCACTATAGAGAACCCGTGCCGCCGCTTCAGTGAGTGATTGGTATCGGCGTGTAACCGAATGTACAAGCGCTACGCAAAAGAAAGGGCGCCGCAGCGCCCTCGGTTTAACCGGCCCGGTAAAAGGGCTTGTCGCCAAGGATAGTCGCGCGGTGCATCACGCGCCGGGCGGGGAGATAATCGGCGTTGGCGTAGTGCTGCGTCACGCGGTTATCCCACAGCGCCACGTCGTTTTCCTGCCAGCGCCAGCGCACCTGGAATTCCGGCTTTGTAATATGCGCGAAAAGAAAATTCAGCAGCGCATCGCTCTCTTTGGGCGACACATCGACAATGCGCGTCGTAAAGCCTTCGTTCACAAACAGCGCCTGCTTGCCGCTCACCGGATGCGTGCGCACCACCGGGTGCAGCAGCGGCGGGTTTTTCTCCACCGCCGTGATCCAGCGCTGATGCTCTTCCTCTGTTTTCGTATGCTTCCACTCCGGGAACGACTTACGGAAATCGTGCTCGGCGCGCAGGCCGCTTAACAACTGCTGAAACGGGGCGGAGAGCGCCTCAAACGCCGCGATGCCGCTCGTCCAGAGCGTATCGCCGCCGGTGGGCGGCAGCGCTTTCGCCGCCAGGATTGCGCCCGCGGGCGGCGTGTCGATAAAGGTCACGTCGGTATGCCAGTTATCGTTATCCGGCGGGTTATCGTTATGCGTATCCAGCACGATAATCTCCTCCACGCCTTCCGCATGCGGGTAGACCGGGTGGATATGCAGATCGCCAAAGCGCATCGCCAGCGCCCGCTGCTGCTGCGGGGTAATCGGCTGATCGCGCACGAACAACACCTGATGGCGGATGAGCGCGTGATACAGCTGCTCGAACTGACTGTCGCTCAGCGGTCGCGCCAGGTTGATATCGGAAACCAGGGCGCCGATATACGGCCCCAGCGGCGTGATGGTTATGCGTTCGCTCATTGCGTTTCTCCATGCCAGGGCGTCAGACGGCGCGTCAGCGCGCGCAGCCCCAGTTCTAAAATAAAAGCCACCAGGGCTATCACCGCGATGCCCGCCAGCACGACATCTGTCGCCAGGAACTCACCGGCGGACTGCACCATAAACCCAAGCCCGCGCGTGGCGGCGATAAGCTCGGCGGCGACCAGCGTCGACCAGCCGACCCCAAGCCCGATGCGCAGGCCGGTTAAAATCTCCGGCAGCGCGCCGGGCAGAATCACATGCCACAGCAGCTGCCAGCGGCTCGCGCCTAAGGACTGCGCCGCGCGGATACGCACCTGCTGCGCGCTCTTCACGCCCGCCAGCGCCGACATCGCCACCGGCGCGAAAATCGCCAGATAGATCAGCAACACTTTGGAGGTTTCGCCGATGCCGAACCAGATAACCATTAGCGGCAGATAGGCGAGCGGCGGAATGGGCCGGTACAGTTCAATCAGCGGGTCGAGAATGGCGCGCAGCGTCGGGTTAAGCCCCATGGCGATGCCCACCGGAATGCCGATAAGCGCCGCGGCCAGCAGCGCGGTCAGCATGCGGCCCAGGCTCGCGCCCAGATGCGCCCAGAGCGTGGCGTCCATAAAGCCCTGCGGCCCGGCAATGGTAATGAGCTGGCGCAGCACCTGCTGCGGCGCGGGCAGAAACAGCGGGCTCACCAGTTGCAGCGCCGTCGCCGCCCACCAGAGCGCCAGCAGCGCGCCGAGCGTGGCGAGGCTTATCGTCACCGGGCGTACGGCCACACGGCGGCGGCGCACCGGCGTGCGCGCCGCGTTATCGTTAATCAGTACGCTCATAGACGCTCTCCCGTAATTCAAAGACCCGGCTCAGAACATATTCGCGACGGGCGATAAATGCCGGATCGGATTTAATGGCGCGCGCCGGTTCGCCCGCGACAAACCGCCTCGCAAAATCAAGGCTCAGCCGCTCCTGCACGCGCCCTGGCCCCGGCGACAGCAGCACGAGATCGGTCGCCATAAACACGGCTTCTTCGATGTCATGGGTAATGAGCAGAACCTTTTTGCCGCTTATCGCCCACAGGCGCAGCAGCAGCGTCTGCATCTGCTCGCGGGTAAAGGCGTCCAGCGCGCCGAAGGGTTCATCCAGCAGCAGCAGTTGCGGGTCGGCCGCCAGCGCGCGGGCGATGCCGACACGCTGCCGCTGCCCACCGGAAAGCTGCCAGATAAAGCGGTTTTCCGCGCCCTCAAGCCCTACTTTCGCAAGCATCTGGCGCGCCAGCGCGCGGCGTTCTTCACGACCGACGCCCTGAAGCTGTAACCCGAACGCGACGTTATCGAGCACGCTGCGCCACGGCAGCAGCCCCTCATGCTGAAACACCACGCCGCGATCGGCGCCTGGCCCGGTGACGGCGCGGCCATCGAGCGTAATGTTGCCCGTTTCCACCGGTAAAAAACCCGCGATGAGATTCAGCAGCGTGGTTTTGCCGCAGCCGGACGGGCCGAGCACCACCAGCAGCTCGCCGTCATTAAGCGTCAGGCTGATATCGGCAAGCGCGGGCTTGCCGTCGAAACTCGCGTGAAGGTGAGAGACCTGTAGCATCGCGCCCCCTTACGGCTGAGCCAGCGGCTTCACAAAGCGATCGGTGACGAACGCGCGGTAATCCTGCCCGGCCTGCGCCACTTTGCCCTGCGCTTTTAAAAACGCGGCGGTGTCGACAATCGCCTGATTAACCGGCCCGTTAAGCTGCTCCACCTGCTGGCTGGCGGGAAGATAGGTATTGCCCTTCACCAGCCCCGGCACATCGCCCTGCGGCACGCCGCTTAAGCGCGCGAGCTTCTCAAGATGATCCGGCTGCGTAAGCCAGCCGTCGGGGTTGTCGAGATACCCGCGCTGGGCCGCCAGCGCGCTGCGGGCAAAGGCGGTGACCACTTCCGGGTGTTTTTCGGCGAAGTCTTTACGCACCACCCAGACATCCAGCGTCGGCGAGCCCCACTTCCCCACCTGCGAGGAGTCGGTCAGCACCGTACCCTCTTTTTCCAGCGCGTTAACGGCCGGTGCCCAGACGTAAGCGCCGTCGATATCGCCCCGCTGCCAGGCGGCGATGATCGCCGGCGGCTGAAGGTTAACGATGCTCAGTTGATCCGGTCGAATGCCCCAGTGTTTCAGCGCCGCCAGCAGGCTGTAGTGGGTGGTGGAGATAAACGGCACCGCGATGCGTTTGCCGATGAGATCCTGCGGTGTGCGAATCGATTTTTTCACCACCAGCGCCTCGGAGTTGCCAAGCTGTGAGGCGAGCAGAAACACTTCAATGGGGACATTCTGGCTTGCCGCGACGGCGAGCGGGCTGGAGCCGATATTGCCTATCTGCACGTCGCCCGAGGCGAGCGCGCGCACCACGCTGGCCCCGCTGTCGAATTTACGCCACTCGACCGTCGCGCCGCTCTCTTTAGCGAAGGTGTTATCCGCCTGCGCCACTTTGGCGGGTTCGGCGGAGGTCTGATACGCGACGGTGACATTTACCGCCTGCGCCTGAAATGCCCACAGCGCCAGCGCGCCGATGAGCGTAATACGCGATGTGATTGCCATACTGTCTGCCCCTGTAGTCTCTTGTTATACGGGCAGTATTTCCGCTGCGGGACATCAGTTGAAGGAATAAAAAAGCATCGCTAATACCGAATCGTTTTTAGAAAAAAACCGGCAAAGATTAGTTAATTTTGTGCGATGGGAAGAGGTGCAGGAGTGAGGATTGGGATGCCGGGTGCGTGGCGCTCTCCCATTTCATCGTAGGGTGAGTAAGCGAAGCGCACCCACCGTTTTTCCGCCCGGCCACAACGCGGACGGCAAGGTGGATGGTTTTACTCCGGCTAAAAAAATCGGCCCTCCGGGCCGATTTCCGCCGGGAGCCGGGATTGCAAAGGGGTCGGCGGCGAGCCCCCTTTGCACGTTCGCGTGAGAGAACGGCACAGAGGGAAATGACGTGATGGCGAACGGAACGATTTCACCGGCCTTCCCTATGCGCCCCGCTCCCTAACTGGCGGGTGCGCTTCGCTTACCCGCCCTACAATTCAGGTCATCTTCTGGTAAAAAAAACGGCGGGTGCGGCTTCGCTTACCCGCCCTACAAAATAGATGCCCAGGTTATGTAGGCCGGGTAAGCGAAGCGCACCCGGCATTTCCCTTAACGCTGCGCGCGCAGCGCCGCGATATCCGCAGGCGTGGTGCGGCAACAACCGCCAATCAGCGCCGCGCCCGCCGCGCGCCACTCCCCCAGATAATGCGCCAGCGTCTGGCAGGCGTGCCCGTCGTGACGCCAGGTTTTGCTCACCGCGTCATACTGCTCGCCGGAGTTCGGGTACACTACCAGCGGCAGCCGGGTGGCGTCATGCAGACGCGCCAGCGCGGCAGTGGTTTTCTCCAGCGCCACGCAGTTGATGCCGAGCGCCACAATCTGCGTATACGGCGCGAGCGCGGCCGCCACATCACTAAGCGGCGTGCCGTCGCTGATGTGGTCGCTGTCGCGAAGCGTAAAGGTAAACCACGCGCGCGCCTGCGGGTAGCTTTCCAGCAGCGCGGCGAGCGCCAGCGCTTCCGGGAGCGACGGCAGCGTTTCGCAGGCCAGCAGATCCACGCCCGCCTCAAGGAGCGCCTCCACGCGCGGACGATGGAAATCCGCAAACTCCGCCGCCGAAAGCGCATAGTCGCCGCGGTATTCCGAGCCGTCCGCCAGGTACGCGCCATACGGCCCGACGGAGCCTGCCACCAGCAGCGGTCCGGCATCCGGCTGTTCGTGGTAATAATCGTCACGCGCCTGACGCGCCAGTTCGACGCTTCGCGCAATCAGCGCCCGTGACTGCGCCTCATCCAGCCCGCGCGCGGCAAAACCGGCTGGCGTCGCCTGGTAGCTGGCGGTAATGGCGCACTGCGCCCCGGCGCGGAAGTAATCAAGATGCACCGCGTAAATCAGCTCCGGCTGCTCCATCAGGACTTTCGCCGACCATAAACTGTCAGCGAGATTACAGCCGCGCGCTTCCAGTTCGGTTGCGAGCGCGCCGTCCAGCACCACAAACGGCTGCTGGCTTAAGAGCGGGGTTAACGGGTTATTCAGCAACATGGCGAGGCTCCTCGGTGCGGCGCGTGCGGAAAAATTGCGTCAGATAATACGCGCCGTAGCAGAACGCCACAAACGGCAGCCCGCACCAGAGCGCGATGCGCTGGCCCGGATCGAACGCCAGCCCGACGCAGGCGATAAAACAGAGCGCGAAGCCCAGCACCGGCGTCAGCGGGTACCAGGGCGCGCGGTAATGTAATTCGTTGAGCGCCCGGCCCTCGGCCAGATGACGGCGACGGAACATAAAATGCGCGGCGCAAATGCTGAGCCAAACCGCCACCACCGCGAAACCGGAAATCGCCGAGAGCGCCACAAAGACCGTATCCGGCGCCACGATGCTGGAAAACAGCGCCAGCACGCCGCCCAGCATACTCACCGACAGCGCCGTCAGCGGCACGCCGCGACGCGTGAGGCGCGAAAAACCGCGCGGCAGCGTGCGCTCGTTGGCAAGCGACCAGAGCATCCGCCCGGAGGCGTAAAGCCCCGAATTCGCCGCGGACAAAATCGCGGTGAGGATCACGAAGTTAATGATATCGGCGGCGTACGGAATGCCGATTTTCTCAAACACCAGCACGAACGGGCTTTTCACCACGCCCGCCTGATCCATCGGGATCAGCGCCGCCAGCACCAGCACGGTGCCAAGGAAGAAAATCACCAGCCGCACGATGGTCGTGCGAATCGCAACCGGCACCACCTGCTGCGGGTTTTCGGTTTCACCGGCCGCGATGCCGATAAGCTCGGTGCCGGAAAACGCGAAGTTCACCGCCACCATCGTCATCAGGATCGGCAGCGTTCCGGCGGGGAACCAGCCCGCGGCGGTCAGGTTATGGAACAGCGGCGCGGGCGAGCCATCTTTCATCGGCAGAATGCCGAACATCGCCGCCCCGCCCAGCACGATAAACGCCACGATAGTGATGACTTTGATAAGCGAAAACCAGAATTCTCCCTCGGCGAACAGCCGCGTGGAGAAAACATTCAGCCCGAAAATCACCACGCAGAAGACCAGACACCAGACCCACACCGGCACCTGCGGAAACCAGTACTGCATACAGAACCCGGCGGCGGTAAAGCTTGAGCCGAGCGCCACGGTCCAGGTGAGCCAGTAGAGCCAGGCGACGGTATAGCCGGTCGCCGGGCCCAGATAGCGCGCCGCGTAGACGTGAAACGCGCCGGTTTCCGGCATGGCGACGGCCAGCTCGCCGAGGCACTGCATCACCAGCCAGACCACCAGCGCGCCGATAAGATACGCCAGCAGCGTGCCCGCCGCCCCGGTCGTGGAAATAATATAGCCGGTATTAAAGAACAGCCCGGTGCCGATAACGCCCCCCAGTGAGAGCATCACCAGATGACGGGCCTTCATGGTGCGTTGTAGCTGCTGCGATTCCTGCATAAACCCTTCTATACGTTCAGACGTCTAAACATCCATAACTGAACGTTATACCGGGAAGCGGTGCGAAATGCAAAAGCCGTCGTGCGCTCAGCCACTTATGCGCAACTGCCCTCGCCTGATTATTCACCGCATACATACTTCGCAACACCCTTCGCTGGCGAAGCCAGGGGTCGGTTACTACCTTTAAGTCACTATAACGAGAGCGCCTCCCCGCGGAGAAGCCGCTCTTCTTCGCTGCGGCGCACGTTCGCGGCACTGGCAAGGCACGTTTGAGGAAGCACTATGCAAGAGTCGCTCTGTACCCTGTTTTATGACGGGAGGCCGCTGACTGGCCCCGCGAATATCCCGCTTATCGATTTTCTGACGGCCTGCGATGTCAAGCTCCCGCACGTCTGTTACCACCCCGCGCTTGAGCCGATGCAAACCTGCGATGTCTGCTGGGTGGAGTATCAGGGCGAGCTGGTGCGCGGCTGTACGCTGAAAAGCGCGCAGGGCATGGAAATTGCCAGCCGCACGCCTGAGGCGCAGGCGGCGCAGCACGAAGGCATGGACAGGCTGCTCGCCAAACATGAACTCTACTGTACCGTCTGCGAACACAACACCGGCGACTGCACGCTGCATAATGCCGTGGCGGATATGCATATTCCGATTCAGCGCTACGAATACCAGCGCAAACCCTACGTTAAAGACCACTCCAACCCGTTTTACACCTACGATCCGGACCAGTGCATTCTGTGCGGGCGCTGCGTGGAGGCGTGCCAGAACGTCGAGGTCAACGAGACGCTGAGCATCGATTACACCATGGCCCACCCGCGCGTACTCTGGGACGGCGGCGAGACTATCGCCGGCTCCAGCTGCGTGAGCTGTGGGCATTGCGTCACCGTCTGTCCCTGCAACGCGCTGCTTGAGAAAACCATGCAGCCGGACGCCGGGCCATTTACCAGCATGAAGCAGACGCTCAAGCGCCCGATGATAGATCTGGTGAAAGCCATCGAAAACACCACGGGCGCTGAGATCATTACCGGCATTTCGGTGATGGACATGCACTGGCGGCAGCCGGAAATCAAACGCACCAAAACGGTCTGTACCTACTGCGGCGTCGGGTGCAGCTTCGAGATCTGGACGCGCGACCGCCACGTGCTGAAAGTGCAGCCTGTCGCCGACGCGCCTGCCAACGGCATCTCCACCTGCGTGAAGGGCAAATTTGCCTGGGATTTCCTTAACGATAAAGCACGCCTCACCACACCGCTTATCCGCGAGAACGACCGCTTCCGTGAAGCGAGCTGGGACGAGGCGCTGGAACTGGTGGCGCGCCGTCTGCTGGCGATCCGCGATCAGTACGGGCCGCAGGCCATCGGTTTTATCGGCTCCAGCAAGGGCAGCAACGAAGAGGCCTACCTGACGCAGAAAATCGCGCGTCTTATTATTGGCACCAACAGCGTCGATAACTCATCGCGCTACTGCCAGAACCCGGCCACCAAAGGACTGTTCCGCACCGTCGGTTACGGCGGCGACGCGGGCACCATTGAGGATCTGCATAAGGCGTCGCTGATTGTGATTGTCGGCAGCAACACCGCGGAGAACCATCCGGTGATCGCCGCGCGCATGAAAGCCGCGAAAAAACATCACGGGCAGCAGCTTCTGGTGGTGGATCCGCGCCGTCACGAAATGGCCGAGCGCGCCGACCGTTACCTGCGCATTCGCCCCGGCACCGATATGGTCTGGGCCTCGGCGATGGCGCGCTATATGTTTGACCACGGCTACGCCGACGAGGCGTTTCTCGCAGCGCACGTCAACCAGGTGGACGAATACCGCCAGTCGCTCGCGCCGTTCACGCTGGACTTCGCCGCCGACATGACCGGGCTTACGGTGGAGGAGCTGACCGCCGCCGCCGAGCTTATCGGCAACGCGCCGTCCGTCTGCATCGTCTGGGCGATGGGCGTGACCCAGCACAGCCACGGCGCGGACACCAGTACCGCGCTCTCCAACCTGCTGCTGGTCACCGGCAACTACGGTCGCCCCGGCACAGGCGGCTACCCGATGCGCGGGCATAATAACGTGCAGGGCGCGAGCGATTTCGGCTGCCTGAAAAACTACTACCCCGGCTATGAATCGGTGAGCGATGAAACCGTGCGCGCCAAATGGGCGAAAGCCTGGGGCGTGGCGCCGGAAAAACTGTCTCTGGAGACAGGCTCGGATAACTTCGAGATGGTGGAGCACGCGCGCACGAAACAGATTCGCGCCATGTATGTCATTGGCGAAGAGACGGCGTTTTCCGACGCTGACAGCACTAACGTGCACGAGGGCTTTACCGATCTCGATTTTCTGGTGGTGCAGGATCTCTTCTTAAGCCGCACCGCGCAGTTCGCCGATGTGGTGCTGCCCGCCTGCCCGAGCATTGAAAAAGACGGCACCTATGTGAATACCGAGCGACGCATTCAGCGCTTCTATGAAGCCATGCCGCCGCTCGGTGACAGCCGCCCGGACTGGCGCATTCTGACCGAGCTTGCCGCACGCATGGGCCACGACTGGGGCTACACGCACCCCTCGCAAATCATGGCGGAGGCGGCGAGTATCGCCATGCTGTTCGCGGGCGTCAGCTATGAGCGTCTTGAAGGCTGGAACTCCCAGCTCTGGCCGGTGAAGCCTGACGGCGAAAGCACGCCGCTGCTCTACACCGACGGGTTTAACTTCCCGGATGGCCGCGCCGTGCTCTACCCGCTGAAGTGGCAACCGCCCGCCGAAGCGCCGGATGACGAATACGATCTGGCGCTCAATAACGGGCGCATGCTGGAGCATTTCCAGTCGACCAACCAGAGCGGACGCGGCGGGCGTACAATGTCGCTGTCGCCCGACTGGTTTGTGGAAATCAGCCCGCAGCTTGCCGCTGAGCGTGGGCTTTTAGAGGGCGACTGGGTGAAACTCACCTCGCGACGCAGCTCGCTGGAGGTGCCGGTGGTCATCACCGATCGCGTGGCGGGCCAGTCGCTCTTTATCTCTATTCATCAGGGCAAACCCGGCATTAACGCGCTCACCGGCGAGCACCACGACCCTGACGTCAACACGCCAGCGTATAAAGAGCTCGCGGTAAAACTGGAGAAACTCTCCCGCGCGCCGCACCCGTCCCCGCTGCCGCGGCACAACTTCCGCTATGGTGCCCGCACGCCGATGGCGGGCGTGCCGGTCGAAGAGAAATGGCAGCGTGACGATTACCGTCTGCCGCCCGAACAGGAACCTCACCCGGAGAAATTTTAATGGCTAAAGCGATTGACTATCAGCCCGAGCCGCCACGTATCGGCCCGACGGCGGACGAAGAGCTGCAACGCCTGCTCCAGACGCTGCATGAGCATGGCGTGTTGCGCCTGACCAACGATCTGGTGGCGTCTAACAACGAGTGGATCAAGGTCATCATCGACGGCCTGAGCCGCAAAGGTTCGCTGAACGTTATCCAGAATATCTCTGTGCTGCTGATGGCGCTCTCCACCATTCCGCCGGAGCGGATGTATAAGCTCGCCTTCGGCGTGCGTGATTTCGCCGCGGAACTGAGCCGCGAAGAAGCGCGCCCGGAAAGCGAACAGGCCGACGCGCCAGGCGCGCGCGGGGCATGGAAAATGCTGCATGACGATGAGCTGTGGCGCTCTTTGACGCCGCTGCTGAACGGTTTGAAAGCCTTCTCCCGCCGGATGGAAGAGGAGGTGGATAAACCCATCTCCTCGTTTACCGGCAAGCCGAGCGACGCCTGATAATGATTAGCCCGGAAACCGCGCTGCTTTTGGCGCGCAGCCAGTTCGCCTTCACCATCGGGTTTCACATCGTGCTGGCGGCGCTGACGATAGGCCTCGCGCAGTGGCTGATGCTGCTGGAGGGCTTGTGGCTGTGGCGCAGGCAGCGCATTTATCTCGATCTCTATAAATACTGGAGCAAGATCTTTGCCCTGAACGTCGCAGTCGGCGTCGTCACCGGCGTGCTGATGGAATTCCAGTTCGGTGCCAACTGGGGCGAGCTTTCCAGCCGCGCTGGCGCCGTGATGGGGCCGCTGATGTACATGGAAGTGCTGGTGGCGTTTTTCCTCGAAGCGGGCTTTATGGGCGTGGTGCTGTTCGGCATGGGCAAAGTGCGTCCATGGGTGCATTTTGTCGCCACCTGCGTGGTGGCGGCAGGCTCGCTGTTCAGCGCCTTCTGGATATTGTCGGCGAACTCCTGGATGCAGACGCCCGCGGGCTTCATCATCGGGCCCGATGGCCGCTTTCAGCCCGTTGACTGGTGGGCGGTGATTTTCAACCCGTCCTTTCCGTACCGGCTGATACATATGTCCATCGCCGCGCTGCTCGCCACCGCGTGCCTGGTGGCGGCGGTCGGCGCGTGGCACCTGCTCAAGCATCCGCAACAGCCGGGCGCGCGGCGAATGTTCTCCTGGGGGCTGTGGGTATTGCTCGCGCTTGCGCCCCTTCAGGCGGTGGTGGGCGATCTGCATGGCGAAAACACCCGTGACCACCAGCCGGTTAAACTGGCGGCGATGGAAGGCAGCTGGAACCCGCCGCCGCCCGGCGAAGGCGAGCCGCTGCGGCTGTTCGCGATCCCGGATATGGAGGCGCGGCGCAACCACGTTGAAGTGGCGATCCCGTCCGTCGGCTCGCTCTATCTGCGCCATAACCTCACCGGCACCATTCATAGCCTGAATCAGTATCCGCCGGACGAACTGCCCTGGGTGCCCGGCGTCTTCTTCGCGTTTCGCGCAATGGTCGGGCTCGGCTTTCTGATGATTTTCGTTGGCGTCGCCGGGCTGGTGGTGCGGCTGCGTGGTCGGTTGTGGAAGGCACGCTGGCTGCAGCGCGGCATGGTGGCGATGGCACCGGCGGGCGTTATCGCGATGCTCGCGGGCTGGGTCGTCACCGAGACGGGCCGCCAGCCGTGGACCGTCTACGGGCAGCTGCTGACCCGCGAGAGCGCCTCGCCCATCGCGCCCTCGCTGGTGCTCGGCTCGTTTGTCGCGATTGTGGTGGTCTATCTGCTGATTTTCGCACTCGGCATGGGCTTTATGCTGCGCCTGCTCGCGAAACCACCGGGCGACGACACGCCGGATGCCAACCCGTCCGTGGCGGCGCAAACCGGCAGCGGCGTGACGCCGCACAGCCTGCGGGGGCATTCAGATGACTGAACTACTGCTTTCTCTGCCGCTGTTAACGCTGCTCTGCGCCGGGGCGCTCGCCGCAGGCGTGTTGATTTACGTGTTGCTCGACGGCGCGGATCTCGGCGTGGGGCTGCTCGCGCCGTTTCAGTCGCCGCAGGCGCGCCAGCAGATGAACATTTCGCTGCTGCCGGTCTGGGACGGCAACGAAACCTGGCTGGTGCTGACCGCAGGCGCGCTGCTGGCGATGTTCCCCGTCGCCTTCAGCATTCTCTACAGCGCGCTCTACCTGCCGGTCTATATCATGCTGCTGGCGATGATTGTGCGCGGCGTGGCGATTGAGTACCGTCACCTGCGCCCGCGACTGTTCGACGCGCTGTTTATCGCAGGCTCCTGGCTGACGTCGTTAAGCCAGGGCGCGACGATGGGCGCGTGGGTTGAAGGCATTACCCATAACGGCGCGACATTTACCGGCGGCCCGATGGACTGGTTGTCGCCCTTTTCGGTCTTCTGCGCGATGGCGCTCAGCGTCGGCTATGCGCTGCTCGGCGCGTGCTGGCTTATCTGGCGCTGCGAAGGGGAACTCAACGCGTGGGCGCGGCGTCAGGCCATGTGGCTTGCCCTTCTCACCGCCGCGCTGCTGGCCGGCCTGCTGGTCTGGACGGTGCAGCTCAATGAGACCTACCGGCTGCATCTGCAACTGTGGCGCTGGAGCGGGCCGCTGGTGGCGGTGGGTTTGCTGGCGTTTTTGGGCGTGATACTGACGCTGCGCCAGCGGCGCGATTTCCTGCCGCTCGCGATGACACTCTTACTGTTTATCACGGCGTTCGGTGGGATGCTGCTGGCCGTTTTTCCGTTTATTCTGCCGCCGAATCTGTTGCTTATTCAGGCTGCAGCGCCGCCCGCCACGCAGAAGCTGATGCTTATCGCTTTTGGCGTCTTTGTGCCCATCACGCTTATCTATAACAGCTGGGGGTTCTGGGTGTTTCGCGGCAAGATCCACGCCGCGCGGGAAGAGGAGCGCCATTCCCGGCGGCATAAATAAGAAAAAGAATAACAGGAAGCATTAATGAGAATTGTCGCGGCAAACAAAAGAAGTGAATATTCACTTTGGCTCATTTTAATAAACAGCGAAAAAGAAAAGATTTTACGGATGTAAAAGAAGCGTATTATTCGCGGCGGGTGCCTGAGGCTTTCTGGTTTCAGGCATTATGCAGGTTCTGGAAAGATGAAGGCCCCGAGTTAATTACCTTAACCCGAGGCCGACACATGAACCCGAACAGTTCATATGTTAGCCTCTTACTCGCCTTTCGGCAAGGAGAATGGCTATGAAGGACAATACTTTTATCTGGTGCATTATTATTGTTTGTGTGACGGTAATAATGTTCACCACCCTTTCACGGGAAACGCTTTGCGAGCTGCGCTTGCGGGGCGCGGGGATGGAGATTGTCGCTTCACTGGCTTGTAAACCCAGAGAGTAAGCGTCTGACGCGGGGAGCCATCCCCGCGATTTGACTGGCGGATTTATGCCTTCAGGCACCCTTATTTATTATTTACTGACGCGTATTAATTCTATTAGCCGGTAACAGGATCTTGTATTACCCGTAATTGCGCCAGACGGCTGGCGGTGCGTCCAATATCGTCAAGCCCAACGGCATCCGTAATTTCAGCGACCGAATACGTGCTCGAAATAAATAACTGCCGCTGCTTATCATAAAGCACATCAATAAGATTAATAAACCGCTGCGCCGCCGCCGGGCTGACGCGGGAAAGCCGCGGCACATTATCGATAAGCCAGCAGGAATACGTTTCACACAGCGTTAAATAATCCATGACCGCCGTCGGCGCTTCACATATTCCCGCAAAGGTGAAATGCAGCAGATGGCCCGGCGGTGATGCGGCATAAAAGGTGTGATAACCGGCCGTGACCGCAAATTCACCGTGCGCCACCGCAAGCCCGTGCGCCGCACGCTGGTCAGGCGTGCCTGGCTGCAGCCACGCGCCCTTGCTGAACAGCCCGGCGTCGCTGCCCGCCTCAAGGCGGTAATCGCGCTCGCCGTTAAGGGCGAAAATCGTCATCTCTCGCTCGATAAGCGCGATGGAAGGCACAAACAGCTCATGGTAGAGCGGGTGTGAAAGCAACTCTCGCGGCGAATAATTGGAGGTCAGGATCAGCGTGATATTCATCGCCTGCGCCACCTCTAAAAGCTTTTTGGCGAGCATCGCATCGCCCGGATCGTGCAGGTGGAATTCGTCAAAGCAGAGCAACCGCGCGTCGCCTAACTGCGCGCGCAGCGCCTGCTCCAGCGATTTATCCACCATGCGCTGATGGAGTTCGCGAAAGAAATCATGGAAGTGCGCGCGTTTTTTCGCCGCGAGCGGCAGCGAGGCAAAGAAGTTATCGACAATAAAGCTTTTGCCACGCCCCGGCCTGCCCCAGACATACAACCCGGCAAACCGCGCGTGGCCCGCCAGCAGCGGCGCGGCGAGGCTATCGAGCTCGCTGATAAGCCGCGTCTGGTCGCCATCAAGGCGCAGCGCTTTTCGCTGTGCCAGCATTTGCATGGTTTCGCGAAACGAAAAAGGGGCGGCAATCCGGGCCATCGCGGCAGCTCCATATGTAAACAAAATGTTATTAACCCACACTCCGCGTGTTTTTTCAAAAAACGCCGCACAATCTCATAAAGATACGCAAAAAAAAGCCCCGCACGGCGCGGGGCTTTCTGTAGAAACGCGTATCAGGTATAGAGCGACGCTTCGCCCGCCGGGCGGGTTTTGAAGCGGCGGTGTATCCAGAGATACTGCTCCGGCGCGCGCAGGATTTCGCGCTCAATCACTTTGTTCATGTAGCACGCCGCGGCGGCTTCATCTTCACGCGGGTAGCCCTGAAGCTCCGGCTGAATAATCAGTTTATAGCCGCTGGCATCGGGGTTGCGGATCATCACAATGGTCAGCATCGCCGCGTTGCTCAGGCGTGAGAGCACATACGTTCCGCGCGTGGTGGCGGCGTCGTTTACCGCAAACAGCGGCGCGAAGGTGCTGCCGCGCGGGCCGTAATCCTGGTCCGGCGCAAACCAGACCGCTTCGCCCTGCTTCAGCGCGTTGACCATGCCTTTGAGATCTTTACGGTCAATCATCGCTTTGTTAGAGCGCATACGCCCTTTGGTCTGCGCCCACTCCATCGCTTTATTGTTGTGCGGTCGGTACATCGCCATCATCGGCTTGCACAGGCCCATCACGCGCCCGCCAAGCTCCAGCGACATAAAGTGCACGCCAATCACGATAACGCCGCGCCCCTGCGCGCTCGCCTGATGCAGGTGATGCAGCCCTTCGACGTTAAACCATTTTTTAATGCGCGCGTCCGACCAGAACCAGGCCATGCCGGTTTCCAGCAAAGCCATGCCGAGCGACAGGAAGTTTTCCTGAATCAGCTGCTCTTTTTGCGCCTCGCTGAAATTCGGGAAACAGAGTTCGAGATTGCGGCGCAGGATTTTCTCACGACGCTTCAGAAAGCGGCGCGAGTTGCGGCCAAGGAATGCGCCAAGGCGCATCAGCAGCGGGTGCGGCATTTGTACCAGCAGCCACAGCAGGCCAAGACCAAACCAGGTAAACCAGTAGCGCGGATGCAGCAGCGCACGGGAAAAAGGCGTGACGTGATTCATAAAGCCCCTTTATGCACAGAGATGTATCGCATAAAGAAGCCGTTCCGTAAGCGGTACAAACCAGACAGACAATCATTCAGCAGGGATACAGCCTTCCTGCTACCTAATAATATGGAGGAAAAAAATAAACCCGTGCCGGTGAGGCTTTCGGTTTTAATTACAGCCGTTTCAGGATGTGAATAAAAAGTGGTCTTTCCATAAACGCTGAAACATTCCGTCGTATTATTCGACATTTCCTGACAACAACAGCGCCATAACGCTGTCATTAAAAAGATTATCCCACTAATAATAACAGCCTTCATTAACGAAAATTCGTTCCGGCCATCAGATGAGTCTGCAACCAGAATCCTGCATTACCTTGTGTTTAATGCAATTATTCACACAACACGGCGTTGATCCGGGTAGTTTTAACCACAGTAATGAGGCTAAGCATCAGAGTGAGGCTTTTGCGCGCGGAAAGATAGCGTAATTTTGTAAAGAATGCGATGGAATTATGGAGGTAAGGTAAAAAGAAACTTTTTAGGATTATTACTGTCGCTATTTACTTTTTAAACGAAATATTCCTTACCGCCGGGTATTATTTCCCGGCGCGCGTTGAGTTTGATTAAAAGTAGTGCTTTAAACCATAAATCGCCCAGTAAATCGCAGAGGCGCCCAGATAAATCCAGCACCCCCAGTACGCGAGCGGCTCGCGGTCACTTTTTGCCCTCGGTAAAAAGGCAAACAGATAACTGGCCGCAGCGATAAGTGAAATGAAATAGAAAAACTTCATACTACCCCTCCTGAAATTATCCGCATAACCGTTTTCATATGCTCATATTCTCAGGATAGACAGCTTTGGCCGATCATGCGCAGTTTCCGTCGGGTTCGTTCTGGTGACGCCGACGGGCTACGCCCTGACAACCGTCACGCCCAGGTTTTCAAAAGGCGCGAGCAGGCTGTCAGCAGTATCGCCCTCGACAACCAGCGTGTTTACCAGCGACATATCGCCAATGCAGAACGCCGAGGCGGCGTTCAGCTTTTCCCGCGAGGCCATCACGACCGTTTCCGCCGCGCGCGAGGCCAGCGCGCGCTTCACGCACGCCTCTTCGTAATCGCCGGTGCTGAGGCCCGCTTCGGCGTGTACGCCGGTGACACCCAAAAAGAACAGGTCGGCGCGCAGATGGCTCATGGCTTCAATGGCCGCCGCCCCCACCGAGACTATGGAATGTTTAAACAGCCGCCCGCCGATGAGGATCACCTCAATGCGCGGATGCTCCACCAGTTGCAGCGCGATGCCGGGGCTGTGGGTGATCACCGTAATGGCGAGGTCCGGCGGCAGGCATTTCACCAGCTCGCCCGTCGTGGTGCCGCCATCGAGCATCACGATCTGCCCCGGTTCAATCAGCGCGGCGGCGCGGCGCGCGACCGCCCGCTTGGAGTCTATCGAAAGCTGGCTGCGCCCGGCGTAATCCACCACCGCCGCCGAAGCGGGCAACGCCCCGCCGTGGACGCGCTGCAGGCGGCCTTCGGCAGAAAGCTCGCGCAGATCGCGGCGGATCGTATCTTCGGAGACGTTAAACCACTCGCTGAGCGCGCGGGACTGCACCTGCCCTTCCGCCGCAAGCTTTTCCAGAATGAGCTTCTTACGTTGTGACGTCAGCATACCGGTTTCCTGTTGCACGAATTTTCTTGACCATGCACGAATATGCACGCTATGTTGCCAATTCTACCTGTGGAGACGTCATCATGCCATCTGTTCGTGAAAAAGTACGCATTGTCGAAACGCAAACCCTGTCTGACGACTGGTATGTGCTGAAAAAATATACCTTTGATTATCTGCGCCGAGACGGCCAGTGGCAGCGCCAGAGCCGCGAAGCCTACGACCGCGGCAACGGCGCGACGATTCTGCTCTATAACCGCGCCGAGCGCTGCGTCATTCTTACCCGCCAGTTTCGCCTGCCGGTCTTTCTTAACGGCTACGACAACGTACTGACCGAAACGGCGGCGGGCCTGCTGGATGAAGCGGAACCGGAAGTGCGTATTCGGTCCGAAGCCGAAGAAGAGACCGGTTATCTGGTGGATAACGTCGAGAAAGTGTTTGAAGCCTATATGAGCCCCGGCTCCGTCACCGAAAAACTCTATTTCTTCATCGGCGAATACGATCCGGCGCGGCGGCGCGGCGCGGGCGGCGGCGTCGCGCAAGAAGGCGAAGATATCGAAGTGGTCAAAATGCCCATCGATGACGCCCTGCGCGCGGTGCGTGACGGCGAGATTGTCGATGCCAAAACCATCATGCTGCTGCAATACGCGGCGCTGAACGCGATAGTGTAAGGAGAAAACCATGAGCAAAATGATCCTGGTCGCGGGCCCGTGGCGCAGCGGCACCAACGGCGATGAAACCCTGATGCGCCAGAACCTGACGCGGCTTGAGCAGGCGGCGCTCGCCCTGTTTGAGCGCGGCCACGTGCCGGTGATTGGCGAATGGCTTGCGCTGCCGCTCGCCCAGGCCGCGGGCAGCGAAAAGCCGGGCGATGCGATAAGCGAGCGTTTTTTATACCCGGTCGCGCACCGTCTGGTGGCGAAATGCGACGCGGTGCTGCGTCTGCCGGGCGCGTTCTCGGAGGCTGACCGTGATGTGGAAATCGCCCGCGAGCACGGGCTTGAGGTTTACTTTTCGCTGGCGGACGTACCGCAGGGATAATGCACGATATTGCACATCTGGCACCACAACCGGGCAAAAACCGGCAGCGGTGCCAGCGTTAGATTATCCGATCGCCCCACTCCACCGCATCGAGGAAGAGTTTCGTCACCTGCGCTTCGCTCAAATTAAGCTGCTTCATGCCCTGCGAAACCCCCTGCCAGTGGTTCTGCTCATAGCCTTCATAAAGATTCAGCAGCGCGCCGAGCGTGCCACCGCGGTTTAAGAGCGCCTCGCGCACCACCGCAGGCACGGTGATTTGCTCAATCAGTACCGCCATCGGTACGCCGAGGATAATATCCAGCCGCGAAAACAGCCCGGCAATAAAGGCATCGTTTTCATTAATATCGGCCCCCGTGTGCGCCACGGCTTTTTCGCAGAAGCGCCCACAGGCGAGGCTGTAGTTAAACAGCTCCGTCACGGCCGGTTCGCTGCTGTGAGTGACCGCCAGTATCGCGATAAACCGGCGCAGCTCGCTTAAGCCTAAGAAATAGAGAATACTGCGAAACGGCAGTACATCCGCGTTGGCGTGGTGATTTATCTTATATTTGATGTTATTAACATAGCGCATCAACTTATACGTAATCGCCACATCGCGGCTGATCAACTCTTCTATTTTGCGCATATCCGGGTCAGCCGAGACCACTTCATTGAGCAGTTGCAGAATAAACATCTGCTGCTCCGGCAGTTTTCGGGTTTTAATCATTTCCGGTTCGCCATAAAAATAGCCCTGGAAACGCTGGAACCCCATCTCTTTGTAGAGAGTAAACTGCTCGCGAGTTTCGACTTTTTCCGCCAGTAATTTCCGCTGGCTGATATTATTCGCGCGGATAAAGGCGGCAATTTCCTGTGGTGTTGACGCCTGAATATCGAACTTAATGACCGTCACATAGGGCAGGAAATTGGCCCACGCGTCGCTAAGGCGAAAGTTATCCAGCGCGAAACGAAACCCTTTGTAGTACATCTCCCGCACCATTTTTAACAGCTCAGGTTCCGGGGCCGCATTCTGGTGAATTTCGATGACGACTTTTTCCGCCGGCAGCGTTTGCGCCAGGCCGTTGACGATCATCTCATGCGGAAAATTAATATACGACGTATGTTGTCCCACCAGGCGCTGCAGCGGGGTGACAAGGAACTGCTCCGCCAGCAGATGGTTGGTGGCGTATTCTTCCGTCACCAGCGGAAACGTATTAGTCAGTCCATTGCGATAAAGCAGCTCATACGCGACAGTATTTAGCGCGGCGTCAAAGATGGGCTGCCTGGCGATAAAGGAATACATATTCACCTCCAGTCTGGTATTTACGTAGCATCCCTGGCGAAAACGCAGTTTACGCTGAACCTCACGGCACGCAGACATTTTTAGCGCGGATTTTATGAAAAATTATGATGATGGTTAAGTTTTATCTTATTCAGGGATTCTGGTCAGCGCAGTGAGCGGCAGATATCGCCGCTTTTTCATTCAACTTGCCAAAATAATCGGTTACTTTCGCTACGATCTTTTTTAGTGGTAATAAACTTTTATTTTAATTTCTTAAAAAAATGCGCTGAGAACCCGCGAAATTTAAGCGGGTTCGCTCCCGGCCTACAGTCCCATCCGAAAGCACATCGCCCAGAGCATGTAGATACCGCCCGTGAGAAGGAGCACCCGGTAGCCCCAGACGACAGCGGACTGATGGCGCATAAACGCGCGCAGCGGCTGGCGGTGCAGATTCGCCGCATTATATTTTTCATGAAATCCGGCCATTTTCGCAACACCACGCTCGACCAGCGCCGCGAAAAAGTTAATCATTAACACCACAATCACCGCCATATAGCCTTTGATAAACCACAGCCCCGCGGTGCGATATTCATCCGGCAAAAAATGACCTGATTTTTTTAACTGAATGGCGGCGATACTGAGCGCCACATGGACGCCGAGCAGAATAAGAAAGTGCCTACTCACCGTTTTAAACGGTTTTCTGAGCGTCACAAACCAGAAATAGGCCAGCAGCATTGCTGATGATATCAGCCAGAGGAGGAGATTCCCTGCCATCGGTATTGTCCCTGTTTCACCGTAATTTATCTGTCTACCTTCGCATATTCACCGCGTGATGTCATGGAAGCCTAAGACCAGTCACTCCACGGCGACTCATGAGAAAAAATGTTTTCGGCCGTTTAAATATAAGCAAATGTGATTATTCGGAGTGCTCACTCTGCCGGGATAAAAAGAGCGAATCATCGTCAGCGTGCGCCATAGCGTTTATGAGAAGATCAATACGCCTTTTTATTGTTATCCGATTTAAAACAATGTGTTACCAGCAATAATTATCATCGCGCTAATCATTTCATTCTTTATTATCTTTCTGTTTCTATTATCGCCACTCGCATTTACTTACCCATAATTTTTAAAACTTTACAAAGCTGATAAACCTTTAAACTTTAATTTATCTTATAGGATTTTCCTGAGGCATAAATATCGCCGAAGAGTGCTACTTATTAATTTCGTCGTAACGAGTCCACGGAAAACGCCTTTACCGGCAGTCAATATTTGGCTCGTTGGATCCCTCATGGAGACCGCATTTTGACCACCTTAAAACCTCTTCTGGCCAAAAACCGTAGCTGGGCGCAACAGCGTCTTCAACGGGACCCGGATTACTTTGGCAAACACCTTGACCAGCAGCAGCCGCACTCGCTATGGATTGGCTGCTCCGACAGCCGCGTTCCGGCAGAGGTGCTGACAGGCTCCCACCCTGGCGAGCTGTTCGTGCATCGCAATATCGCCAATATGATTGACCCCGACGACGACAATTTTATGAGCGTGCTGCAATACGCGCTCCATTACCTGAAGGTGAAACGCATCGTGGTGTGCGGCCATTACGGCTGCGGCGGCGTGCAGGCGGCGCTGACGCTGCCGCAGATGTCGCTCGCGCAGGAATCCTCATCGCTCGCGCGGCGCATCAGCCACCTGCGCGAGGCGCTCTCAGAGCACATCGCCGGGCGCGACGCGTCGCCGCCGGATGCGCAAACGCTCAATCAACTGGTGGAAGCCAACGTCATCGCGCAGTTTAACCGCCTGGTGCAGACCCGCACGGTGCGCAATATCTGGCGCAGCGGCCAGGAGCTGAATGTCTACGGCTGCGTCTATGACCTGGCGTCCGGCCATCTTGAAATGCTGACGGAACAAACCGGGGAGGAAGCCGTATGAATATGAATACGCTGCGCCAGGATAGCCTGGCGGGGGTGGTTGTCTTTCTCGTGGCGCTGCCGCTCTGCCTCGGCATCGCCCAGGCGAGCGGCCTGCCGCCCTTTGTCGGCCTGCTGACGGGTATTATCGGCGGGCTGCTGGTCACGGCCTTAAGTCCGTCGCGCTTCGCGGTCAGCGGCCCGGCCGCGGGTCTCGTGACCATTGTGGTGGCCTCCATTGAAACGCTCGGCTCGTTTTCCGCGTTTCTACTGGCGCTGGTGCTGGCGGGCGTCCTGCAAATCGTGCTCGGGCTTATCCGCGCCGGACGGTTTATTTCGCTGGTGCCGGGCAGCGTCATTAAAGGGATGCTGGCGGCGATCGGCCTGCTGCTGATTATGCAGCAGATCCCGGTGGCGCTGGGTTCGGCAGATGAAAACAGCCTGCTGGCGGTCTTTCGCGAGGGCTTCACGTTTTCACCGGTCTCCATCGCGGTGGCCGCCGCCGGGCTGCTGCTGATGGCGCTCTGGGGCTCGCCCGCCATCCGGCGCGTGAAAAGCCTCGCGTGGATGCCCGGCCCGCTGGTGGCGGTGCTGGTGGGTTGCGTCACGACGCTTGTGCTAAGCCGCATGTCGCCCGCCCAGCTTGAACGCCTGCCGCTTATCACGCTGCCGGAGTTCGCAAGCCTGGGCGCGCTGGTCTCTGAGCTGGAATCCCCCGCCTGGCAGGCGTTTACCAATCCGTCGGTCTATATCGTCGCCGTCACGCTGGCGCTGGTGGCGAGCCTGGAAACGCTGCTGAGCCAGGAGGCGCTGAAAAAGCTGCGCCCGCAAAACCCGCCACCGTCGCCGAACCGTGAAATGCTGGCGCAGGGCGCGGGCAATTTGCTGGCCGGTCTCGTGGGGGCGATGCCGATCACGGCGGTGATTGTCAGGAGTTCAGTGAACGTCAGTACCGGCGCGCAGACCAAGCTCTCGATTTTCATTCACGGCGCGCTGCTGCTTATCTGCGTGCTGTGGTTTCGCGACGTGCTGATGACGATCCCACTGGCGAGCCTCGCGGCGGTGCTGCTCTACACCGGCTATAAACTCGCCACGCCGCGCCTGTTCGTCGAGCAGTTCCGCGCGGGCGCGCAGCAATATGTGCCGTTTCTCGCCACCATTATCGGGATTATCGCGTTCGGCATGCTCGCCGGGATCGGCATCGGGCTTATCGCCCAGATAGCGCTGAGCCTGTGGCACAGCCACCGCAACGCACTGCAACTGGCGCGCTATGACGATCACTATGTGCTGCGCATCCACCAGAACCTGACGTTTATGCATAACCCGCGCTTACAGGCGCTGCTGGATAAAATCCCGGAGAAGAGCGTGGTGATTGCCGAGCATGACAACGCCGACTACTTCGACCCGGATGTGAAAGCCGTCCTGAGCGACTTTGCGCAGAATGCGCCGCAGCGCGGCATCCGCCTCACGCAGTGGCCGGTGACCTGACCCTGCCGGGGGCCTTTTTGCCGGCCCCCGCCCTTCCTCTTCGCCACTTTTTGCGCCCTTCAGCTACGTTTATAAGACTCTCCGGGATGAAGCCGATGCCGCGACGCTGTAGTATCCGGCTGCTTTTAATGACAATAAGGACGCATCATGAACTCGAAAGAGATGTCCAGGGCCTTTTTTATCCTGATCCTGTTTATCGTTTCGATCCTCTTTTTTAACCTGGTAAAACCGTATCTCTCCGCCGTGCTGTGGGCGGTGATCCTGGCCGTCATCTTCTATCCGATAAAGCGCAGGCTTTGCCACATGATGAACGGGCGCAACAACATCGCCTCGCTTTTAACCGTGGTGCTTATCTGCCTGCTGGTCTTCGTGCCGCTGGCCGTGGTGGCGTCGTCACTGGTGAGCGAGTTCAACGCCGTTTACAGCGATGTGCAGGCCAATAACACCACGCTTCCCACGCTGCTGGCCGATGTGGTGCGTATCCTGCCGGACTGGGCGCAACGGATGCTGGCGGAAAACCAGCTCGATAACGCGGCCGCCATTCAGCAGAAAATCTCCGGCGTGGCGCTCAAGGGCAGCCAGTATGTGGCGGGCAGTATTTTCCTTATCAGCCGCAACACGTTCAGCGTGGTGATTGGCTTCGGCATCATGCTTTACCTGCTGTTTTTCCTGCTGAAGGATGGCTCACGGCTGGTATCGGTGGTGCTGAGCGCGGTGCCGCTCTCGGATAAAGTCAAACAGCGGCTGTTCCGCCGCTTTGCCGCCGTGGCGCGCGCCACCGTGAAAGGCACCGTCGTGGTGGCGGTGGTCCAGGGCATTCTGGGCGGCGTGGCGTTTTACTTCGCGGGGATAGGCGCGAGCATTCTCTGGGGCTCGCTGATGGCATTTCTGTCACTGGTGCCTGCAGTCGGCGCCGCGCTTATCTGGGTGCCGGCGGTGATTTATCTTTTCACCACCGGGGCGATTATTAAAGCCGTTCTGCTGACCGCCTTTTTCGTGGTGGTGGTGGGCCTTGCCGATAACCTGCTGCGCCCGCTGCTGGTGGGTAAAGATATCCGTATGCCCGACTGGCTGATTCTGCTCTCGACACTCGGCGGGCTGGAAGTCTACGGCATTAACGGCTTTGTGGTCGGCCCGCTTATCGCCGCGCTCTTTGTTACCTGCTGGAACACGTTCTCCGCAGGGCCAGGACGCACGCGCGCGTTGCCTGAAAAAAGCGAGGATGAAACCGCCTGAAGAGTTTGAAAAAAGTGCGGTTTAGAACACCGGGGCGGCATTAACGCCCCATTCAAAGCTGTCCGATGTTACACTCGAAAGGCTTTTTTGTGCGAATTTTACGCATCATATATTCTGTATGATGCGTTTTTGTACCCGCCACGCGCGGGTTTGCATCTTTTCGGGAGAGTAATGGTATGACGGAAAACAAGACCGGCGGCTCTAAGGGGCTGGCCATCTGGTCTGTATTACTGGGGCTGGTATTGCTTGCTATCGGCCTCTTTTTTGTTATCGGCGGCGGCAAGCTGGTGTCGCTTGGCGGCAGCGCCTACTTTCTGATTGCCGGGGTAGTCACACTGCTGTCGGCCATTCAGTTTTTGCGCCGTCGCGCCTCCGCCGTGCCGCTGTTTATTCTGGTGTTTGTCGGCACACTTATCTGGGCGCTGTATGACACGGGCCTGTCGTTCTGGGGGCTGGTGTCGCGCCTGATGGTGCCTGCGGGCATGATGCTGTTGGCGTTTCTCACCTGGCCTTCTTTGCGCCGTCGCGAAGGCAAAGCGCCGCTGGCGAAACTCTCTTACGCGTTCAGCGCCGTTATTGCCGTCGGCATGGTGGTGACGCTTATCCAGATGTTCCAGCCGCACCCGACGGTCGCGTTTAAAGGCGAGCCGCTACCGCTAAAACCGGTCGATAAAGAGAATGCTCAAAAAGACTGGACGAATTACGGCAATACGCCGGGCGGCAGCCGCTTCGTCGCGCTGGATCAGATTAACCGCGATAACGTTAAAGATTTGAAAGTCGCCTGGACGTTCCACACCGGCGATATTCCCGACAGCCCGACCGGCAACGGCGCGGAAGATCAGCAGACGCCGCTGCAAATCGGCAATACGCTTTATCTCTGCACGCCGCACAACAACGTCATTGCGGTAGAGGCAGACAGCGGTAAGCAGATCTGGAAGCGCGAAATCAACGCCAAAGCGGAAGTCTGGAACCGCTGCCGTGGCCTTGCGTATTTCGACGCGACTAAACCTGTCGTGCAACCCACCCTGCCGGGTGCCACACCGGTGCCAGCGCCTTCGCTTGCCGCGGGTGCCGCCTGCCAGCGTCGCATTCTGATGAATACCATCGACGCGCGCCTGATTGCGCTTAATGCCGATAACGGCGAATTCTGTGAAGGCTTCGGCAACCACGGCGTGGTGGATCTGAAAGCGGGGCTTGGCGAGGCGCAGGATCCGAAATATCAGCTCACCTCCGCCCCGACGATGGCCGGGACGACGGTGGTTGTCGGTGGCCGCGTGGCGGATAACGTGCAGACTGATATGCCAGGCGGCGTACTGCGCGGTTTTGATGTGATCACAGGCGAGATGCGCTGGGCGTTCGATCCGGGTAATGAGGATCCGAACGCCCGCCTGCAACCGGGCCAGCACTATGCGCGCAGCACGCCGAACTCGTGGGCGCCGATGTCATACGATCCGGCGATGAACACCGTGTTTATCCCGATGGGCAGCTCCTCGGTGGATCTGTGGGGCGCGAACCGCACGCCGCTCGATCATAAATATGGCGCGTCGGTGCTGGCGCTGGACGCCACCACCGGCAAAGAGAAATGGGTGTATCAGACCGTCCATAACGATCTGTGGGATTTCGACATCCCGATGCAACCGAGCCTGGTGGATTTCCCGCAAAAAGACGGTAAAACCACGCCTGCCGTGGTGTTCGGCACCAAAGCGGGGCAGATTTTCGTTCTCGATCGCCTGACCGGCAAGCCGCTGACAGAAGTCAAAGAGCTGCCCATGAAGCCTGGCGATATCCCGAATGAGCAGTACACCAAAACGCAGCCGCATTCGGTCGGTATGCCGCAGATTGGCGCGCAGACCCTGACGGAATCAGATATGTGGGGTGCGACGCCGTTCGATCAGCTCGCCTGCCGCATCGCCTTCAAAGGTATGCGTTACGACGGCCTGTTTACCGTGCCTGGCACCGATAAATCCCTGAGCTTCCCCGGATCGCTCGGCGGGATGAACTGGGGCAGCCTCTCCACCGACCCGAATAATCATTACCTCTTCGTCAACGACATGCGTCTTGGCCTGTGGGTGCAGATGATCCCGGCGAATACCGATGCCATCGATCGCGGCAGCAACGGCGGCGAGGCGATCAATACCGGCATGGGCGCGGTGCCGCTCAAAGGCACCCCGTACGCGGTAAATAAAAACCGCTTTATGTCGCCGCTCGGCATCCCATGCCAGGCACCGCCGTTTGGCACGCTCTCGGCCATCGACCTGAAAACACAGAAAATCGTCTGGCAGGTGCCGGTCGGCACCGTGCAGGATACCGGCCCGTTCGGGATCAAAATGCGCGCGCCGATGCCGGTGGGCATGCCGACGCTTGGCGGTACGCTGGCGACGCAGGGCGGACTGGTGTTTATCGCCGGTACTCAGGATTACTACCTGCGCGCCTTTGATTCCTCGACCGGTAAAGAGGTGTGGAAAGCGCGTCTGCCGGTCGGCAGCCAGGGCGGCCCGATGAGCTATGTTTCGCCGAAAACCGGCAAGCAGTATGTGCTTATCTCCGCAGGCGGCGCGCGCCAGTCGCCGGATCGCGGGGATTACGTGATTGCCTACGCGCTGCCGTAACCGCGCGTAAACATCAAAAGGCCGCCCCGCGCGGCCTTTTTTATGGGCGCGAGTCAGTCGCGCTGCCAGTAGACAGGCTTGCCGAACACCTCCACAAAGTAGTCGATCGCCGCGCGCACGTTGAGCGGCGGGTGACGCGCGTTCGGGTAGATGGCCGCGATGTGCTGCGCCTCGGTGTTGATCGCCGCCTCATACTCCGGCAGCACTTTCACCAGTTTCCCCTGCGCCAGCCACTCGCCTGTCATCCAGTCCGGGAACAGCACCAGCCCCATGCCGTCGAGCGCAGCGGTCAGCAGCGAATGGGCGTTGTTTGACACCAGCCGCGCGTTCACCGGGTAATGCACCCACGGCTCGCCGGGTTTGCGCGCCAGCCAGCGGTTCGGCCCCGAGGAGCCGCTGTACACCAGGCACTGGTGCGCTTGAAGCTCCTCGGGCGAGGCGGGCGCGCCGTAACGCGCCAGATAGCGCGGCGCGGCGGCGAAGTAGTAGCGCTGCTCGCAGAACACGCGGGCGTGAAAGCTCGAATCGGTGAGCGTGCCGATACGCACGATAAGATCGGTGGCGTCGCGGTGCGGGTCGACGTAATCGTCCGTCTGGGTTAATGCCAGTTGCAGGCGCGGGTAGCGCTCCGCAAGCCCGGTCAGCCAGGGCGCGATATGCCGTTGCCCGAAGAACACCGGCGCGTTGATGCGCAGCAGCCCGGACGGCTCAAGCGAGCGGTCCTGAAGCTCGCGCCGCGCCTCGCTGAACTGCTCGGTAATGCCGCGCGCGTACTGCGCGAACAGCCGCCCTGCTTCGGTTGGGATCACCGCGCGGGTGTTGCGGTAGAAAAGCTGCTGGCCAAGCGCCTCTTCAAGCTGGCGGACGGTGCGCGAAATCATCGACGCCGACACGCCCTCCCGGCGCGCCACCGCCGAAAAACTCTGCCCGTCAAAGACGCTGATAAAAAGCTGAAGTGCGCGGATATTCACTGCCCCGCTCTCGTTCATTTGTGCGATTCCTGCAAAGGTGTTTCGTCGATCGTAGCGTTTTTTAACGCACCGCGCTCCACTACACTGCGCCGCCTGGCATTTTTTTAAGGATTATCATGCAGCTTTTATTAATTGCGCTCGTGATTGCGGGCGGGATGGGGCTTTCGGTTGAGGCGGGCCTGCTGGGGCCGCTTGGCGGTGAAGTCGGCGATTTCTGGGCGGCGTTCAGCATTTTCGGCGTCGGCGCGGCGCTTACCTTTCTGCTGATGCTGTTTTACAGCCCGCGCAACAGCCCGTCGTTTTTCGCCCAGCCCGGCTGGCAGCTTACCGGCGGCCTGCTTGGCGCGGGGTATGTGGTCATTCTTACCGTCGCCACGCCGGTTATCGGCATCGCCATGACCATGATTGGCATTCTGGCGGGGCAGGTCTTCAAGAGTCTGATTATCGACCATTTCGGGCTGTTCGGCGTTGAGCGCCGCCCGATAGATAAACTGCGCCTGCTGGCGCTGGTGTTTATTCTCGCCGCCCTGGCGCTGGTCGCGCAAAGCTAAGGAACCATAATGACGACAATCATGATTATTCTCGCCATTCTTGGCGGCGCGCTGCTGAGTATTCAGGCGGCGATCAACGGCCAGCTCGGCGGCAAAGTCGGCGTGTTCCGCTGCGCCTTTCTGACATTCTCGGTGGGGGCGCTGGTCTGCGCGCTGCTGATTTTCTTTTTTGAGCCGCCGCATGCGACATCGCTTCTGGACGTGCCGAAGTGGCAGCTCACCGGCGCGCTGTGCGGCGTGCCGTATATCGTGATTATGGTGCTGGCGGTGCAGCGCATCGGCACCGCGGTCGCGACGGTGGCGGTGATTTTCGGCCAGCTCGCCATGAGTATGCTTATCGATAATTTCGGCTGGCTCGGCAACGCGGCTATCCCGTTCTCGCTAAGCCGTCTTGGCGCGGTGCTCTGTCTCGCCGTCGCGCTGGCGCTGATTTATCTTGGCAACCGGCGCACCGCTACGCCTCGCACAGACGGCTGAACAGGGCTATCAGCGTGCTGACGGCGGCATCCGGCACCTGTAAATCTTTTTTCACCATCAGATGCAGCGGTGTTGCACGCCGCGCGCCGTGAGCGAGCGGTAGCGCGCGCAGCAGCCCCTGCGAGAGCGGCCCGGCGATCCGCGCCTCCGGTAGCCAGCCGTACCCCACCTGATGCATCACCGCTTCGATAGCCGCATCCACCGTTGAGAAAACCCACTGCTCCGGCGCGCCGCCGGGGCTTTGGGTTTGCCCGCCTGCAAGCCGGATGCGGGCGAAACGCCCGAGCGCTTCATCGCCAATCGGCCCCGGCATCTGCGCCAGCGGATGATCGCGGTGCGCCACCGCCACAAAATTCACGTTCATCAGCCATTCGCCGCGCCCGAGGCTGTCTTCACGGCGCGAGAGCACCAGCAGATCGGCGCTGGAATGCGCGGCGATAACGTCGCTCTGGCTCTCCAGCACTTCAGTCAGTTGCACCTGCGTGGACGGATGCTGGCGCTGAAACTCGCGCAGGATAGCAAACAGCGTCTCGCGCGGAAAAATGTTGTCCACCACCAGATCGATGCGGGTGCGCACGCCGTCGCGAAGCGTCGCGGCATGCGCCTCCACCCAGCTAAAGGCGCTGAGCAGCGGGCGCACCTGCGCCAGCAGCAGTTCGCCTGCGGGCGTCAGCACCGCGCGGCGGCCCTGGGTTTCGAGCAGCGCCACGCCGATCCGCTCCTGTAGCAGCGCCAGGTTGTAACTCACCGACGACTGGCTGCGGTGCGTGCTTTCCGCCGCACGGGCGAAGCTGCCTTCCTCGACCACTTTGTCCAGTAAAGCCCATTGTTCCAGCGTTGTTTTATGCATAACTCATCGAAATTTTGAATCAATTTTATGCAAAATTAGCGTTATTCATTAAAAAAATAAAGGCCTATGCTGTACACAACGAAACAAAGGAGGCCAACAATGAGTCACTTCGACAAACACGATTTAAGCGGTTTTGTGGGTAAACATCTGGTCTACACCTACGACAACGGCTGGAACTACGAGCTGTACATTAAAAACGACAACACCATCGACTACCGCATCCACAGCGGCATCGTCGGCAACCGCTGGGTGAAAGATCAGCGCGTTTATATCGTCCGCGTGGGTGAAAACACCTATAAAGTCTCCTGGACCGAACCGACCGGCACCGACGTGAGCCTGATTGCTAACCTCGGCGACCGTCTGTTCCACGGCACGATTTTCTTCCCGCGCTGGGTGATGAACGATCCGAAGAAAACGGTTTGCTTCCAGAACGAGCATATTGAACAGATGGAAGCCTACCGCGAAGCTGGCCCGGCTTACCCGACCGAAGTGATCGACGAATTCGCCACCATCACATTTGTGCGCGACTGCGGTGCCAATGACGAAAGCGTCATCGCCTGCCCGGCAAGCGAACTGCCCGCGGATTTCCCGAACAACCTGCGTTAATCCTGCCCCTTACGGCCTGCCACCCGGCGGGCCGTTTTTTCACCGCCCTTCTCTGGTCAAACTGTGACCGCGCTCTCATGGTCTACGCTTAAGGCACTACCGTTTCGTCGCCGGTGCCCGCGCCTGTTCAGAGAAAGGATTATTCTGCCTGTGAAAAATAAGACCTACCGCTCCCCCGCGCGCGAGAACGGCTACGCGGGCCTCGGCGATTACGCCGTTATCGGCGAAGGCCGCTCGGTGGCGCTTATCGCGCCGGACGGCGCAATCGACTGGTGGTGCGTGCCGAATCTCGATTCGCCGCCGCTGTTTGACCGCATTCTCGACGCGCCCCTAGGCGGCTACTTCGCGCTGACGCCCGAAGACGAGTGGGAGATGTCGCGCAGTTATCGTGAGAACAGCAACGTGCTGGAGACGCGCTATAAAACCGCCTCCGGCGAGGTGCTGATTACCGAATCCATCAACAGTACGTTCGCAGGCCGCCTGCCCTGGAGCGAGATGGCGCGCCGCGTTGAAGGCATTAAGGGCCATGTGCGTCTGAACGTGGTTTTTAAGCCCGGCACGCGCGCCCGCACCTGTTCGCCGTGGCTGGATCACGTGCAGGAGAAAACGATTTTCCATCTCGACGATTTAATGGTCGCCGTGCGCTGTACGGATGATGTGCAAACCGACTACTGCGACGATACGGGCATGCGCGGCACGCTCACCACCTCTCCCGGCTCGCGCTCGCTGATAGCACTGGTGGCGACCGAAAAGGAGCCGCTGGCGGTGCCGCCGCTTGAGAAAATCGACCAGCGCATTGAAACCAGCGACCACGCCTGGCGCGACTGGGCGGAGAATCTCTGCTGGAACGGCCCGTTTGAGCATCACGTGAAGCGCTCGGCGCTGGCGCTCAAATTCCTCTGGTACGCGCCGACCGGGGCGCTGGCGGCATCCGCCACCACGTCACTGCCGGAGGGCATCGGCAAGGAGAAAAATTATGACTACCGCTACGCGTGGGTGCGCGACGCCTGCCTGATTATCAAATCGTTTGTCTATCTGGGATCGCTTGAAGATTGTAAGGCGGCGTTTTCCTGGCTTACCTCGACGATTATCCGCCACGACGGCCACCTGCGCGCCTGCTATACGCTGGAAGGCGGGCTGGTGCCGGAGGAGCGCTACCCGCAGCTCGAAGGCTATCAGGGCACGCAGCCGATGCGGGTCGGCAATAACGCGCGCGATCAGTTTCAGCCGAGCATGTATGGCGATCTGCTCGGCACCGCGCGGCTGTTCGTTGAGATGGGGCACGTGCTCGATCTCGCCACCTCGCGCCTGCTCGGCCATCTGGCGAACCGCTGCGCCGATCGCTGGCGGCTGCCCGATTCCGGCATCTGGGAGTTGCCCGAGGAGCGTCACTATACGCACTCGAAAATGGCCTGCTGGCTGGCGCTCGATCAGGCCGTGGCGCTGGCGGAGATTGGTCATATCGAGCCGACATGGAAAGGCCGCTGGGCGCGCGAGCGCGACCGCATCAGCGAGTGGATTGAAACGCACTGCTGGAGCGAGAGCCGCCAGGCGTACACCTTCTACGCGGGCAGCGAGACGCTCGACGCCGCCATCAGCCTCACCCACTATTACGGCAGCAAAATTAACCGCAAGCGGATGCTATCCACACTTGAGGCGATCTATCAGGAACTCGGCCATAACAGCCCGATGCTCTACCGCTATTCGGGCGTCGAGGTGGAAGAAAGCACCTTTGTGGCCTGCGCCTTCTGGCGCGTCGAGGCGCTGGCGGAGCTGAAAAGCGCAACCAGGCGCAGGAGGAGATGAAAGAGATTCTTGATACCCTGTGTCAGAGCGGCAACGTGCAGATCTTTAATGAGATGTACGACACCCGCACCGGCGGCTGGCGCGGCAACATGCCGCTCGGCTTAAGCCATCTGTCGCTTATCTGCGCCGCCAATGCGCTGGCCTGCGACAATCCGGGGCACAGGATTTAAGCCCATCAATAATAAAAAAGGGAGCCAAGCTCCCTTTTTTATTTATAGCCAATCAGTTATTCACCGGAATAACCGCGCCTTTATATTTGGTGCGGATCCAGTCCTGAATCTGTTTGGAGTGCAGCACGTTCACCAGCGCCACGATATCTTTTTTCTTCTCGTCGCCTTTATGCACGGTGATGATGTTGGCGTACGGGTTGTTCTCGCCGCTTTCCACCGCGATCGGATCTTTCACCGGGTCGAGGCCCGCGTCGATGGCGTAGTTGGCGTTAATCACCACCGCGTCGCCTTCGTCATTGTTATACATCTGCGGCAACAGAGAACCTTCCACGTTCGGCAGGAAGTTGAGCTTTTTCGGGTTCTCAACGATATCGCTGATGCGCGCGTCCACTTTGTTCACGCCCGGCTTCAGCTTGATGACGCCTTCACGCTCGAAAATAGAGAGGATACGGCCCTCTTCCGCCACGGCGTCACGCATGATGACTTTGCCGCCTTCCGGCAGATCTTTCAGGGATTTGTATTTTTTGGAGTAGATGCCGATAGGCTCGATGTGAATCGCGCCCGCGCTCACGAAATCATAGGTTTTATCGTCGGCGTGATCTTTCAGCACGCTGTTCAGATACGGGATGTGCTGGAAATAGTTCGCGTCGATGTCGCGGCTCGCCAGCGCCGTGTTCGGCAGGATGTAATCCTGGAACGGGCGGATTTCCAGATCGATGCCCTGCTTAGCCAGAATCGGCTTCGCCTGCTCCAGAATTTCCGCGTGCGGCACGTTGGACGCGCCCACGGTCAGGGTGTCGGCCCAGGCGGAAACGCTCAGGGTGGCGGCGGCAATCAGCGTCAGTACTCTTTTCATGATGTGTGTTCTCTGTTGTTGTTAGCGTTTATCTAAATAAGAGGTTAAGGCGTCACCGATGAACTGAATGATGAAGACGATCACCAGTATCGCGACCGTCGCCACCAGCGTGACGTCGTTATGGTTACGCTGGAATCCTTCCAGATAAGCGAGATTTCCAAGCCCGCCTGCGCCAATCACCCCGGCCATCGCGCTGTAGCTCACCAGCGCAATCAGGGTGACGGTAATTCCCGACACCAGCGCCGGGGACGATTCCGGCAGCAGTACGCGGAAAATCAGCGTGCTTATGCGCGCGCCCATCGAGCGGGTGGCTTCAATCACGCCTTTATCGACTTCGCGCAGGCCAATCTCCACCAGACGCGCGTAGAACGGCGCGGCCCCGACAATCAGCGCCGGCAGCGCGGCGTTCGCGCCGAGAATGGTGCCGATAATCGTTTTGGTAAATGGGATCAGCAGCACTATCAAAATGATGAACGGGATGGAACGGAACACGTTCACCACGATGGAGATAACGCCATAGACCAGGCGGTTTTCAAACAGCCCGCCGCGCGCCGTTAAGAACAGCGCCAGCCCCAGCACAATGCCGAGCACAAAGGTGGCGACGCCCGAGAGCGCGGTCATGTAGAGCGTCTCCTGGGTGGCGGCCAGGAGCTGGTCAATCTTCAGATGGGGAAACAGGGACTCAAGCATGTTTGATAACCTCGCAGTGGATCTCATGCAGGCGTAAATCGGCGAGGATATTCTCAAGCTGTTCCGGCGTCGCCACCACATGCAGCCAGAGCTGACCAAACACGCCGTGGGCGGTCTGGGTCATTTTGCCGTGCAGAATATTAAAAGGCAGACCGTAGCGCAGCGTCAGCTCGCCAACGACCGGCTGGTGGGTGCTGTGCCCGACAAACGTCAGTTTAATCACCGCGCCGTTAAGCTCGCCCGCAAGCGTCGGGTCGAACGCGTCGTCGGCCCCTTCCTGGCTAATCTGGCGCACAAACTGGCGTGTAATGGGCTGCTGCGGATGGGTGAAGACCTGCAACACGTCGCCCTCTTCCACCACGCGGCCGTTTTCCATCACCGCCACGCGATCGCAAATCTTGCGCACCACATGCATCTCATGGGTGATCAGCACAATGGTGAGCCCGAAGCGGCGGTTAATGTCCTGGAGCAGATCGAGGATTTGATCGGTGGTTTGCGGGTCGAGCGCCGAGGTGGCTTCGTCGCACAGCAACACATCCGGGCGGTTGGCGAGCGCGCGGGCGATGCCGACGCGCTGTTTCTGCCCGCCGGACAGGCGCGACGGATAAGCGTTTTCGCGCCCTTTCAGCCCGACCAGATCGATAAGCTCCGCCACGCGGGTTTTGATTTCCGCTTTCGGCACGCCCGCGATCTGCATCGAAAAGGCGATATTTTCACTGACGGTACGCGACCAGAGCAGATTAAAGTGCTGGAACACCATGCTGATTTTCAGGCGTGCCTGACGAAGCGATTCGCCGCGCGCGGCGGAAATCTCTTTACCCGCCACGGTCACGCTGCCGGACGTCGGTTTTTCGAGGCCATTTAACAGGCGAATCAGGGTGCTTTTCCCCGCGCCGCTATAGCCGATGATGCCGTAGATTTGTCCCCGCTCGACTTCCAGGTTGACGTCATCTACCGCCGTAATGGTGTCCTTACCCTGATGAAACAGCTTCGAGATGTTCCTTAAAACTATCATAAGGTTTTACTTTCCTTCAGCGGCGCGCGAGGCGCAGGCTTTCTGACTTTCAGTCTTATCCTGGAGGAATATACCGAAAGGCCTGAATGTAAACATGAATAAAAGAGAATGTTATATAACAGATGATTCTAAACCGCACCACAAAGCTGTGAAGGAAGTCAGCGCGCGGCCTGACGGGGCTTTCTAATAAAAAAACGCAGGCTAACCGCGCCTGCGTTTTTAATGACGGATGAAGCAGAAATCAGGTGCCGATCATGCCGCCATCGGCTTTCACGATAACGACGGTCGAGGAGCGCGGACGGCCGGCTTTATCGCCGTCGGGCCAGCTTGACACCGCCGTCGGATGCTGCGGATCGCTCAGCCCTTCGCCCGGCTCGCCAGGGTGCTGGATGTTAATAAACAGCGTCCGGTTATCCGGCGTGAACGCGATGCCGGTAATTTCGCAGCCGCGCGGGCCGGTCAGGAAGCGGCGGAACTCGTTGGTGCCGGGGATCGTCGCCACCATCTGGTTGTTGCCCATACCTTCGTAATCTTTGCGGTTGATGGTCGATGACGACACATCGGTCTGGATCCACAGCACGCCGCGGTGATCGAAGCTCAGGCCGTCGGCGCTGCCGAATTCCGCGCCCTTCATGCTGCCTTTGGCTTCCGGTTTGTCGGTATCGGTGCGACCGCCCATCACCAGAATATCCCAGGCAAACGCCAGCGCGGTCGGGTCGCCGTTCTCCTCCAGCCAGTGCATGATGTGGCCGTAAACGTTTTTGGCGCGCGGGTTGGCCGCATCCACCGGCGCTTTGCCTTCCTTGCCGCGATCGCTGTTGTTGGTGAGCGTGCAGTAAACGCTGCCGGTGTGGTACGGATCGACCGCAATCCACTCCGGGCGGTCCATTTTGGTGGCGCCCACGGCGTCTGCCGCCAGACGGGTTTTGATCAGCAGGTCGCCCTGGTTTTCAAAGCCTTTGCTGGCGTCGAGCCCGTTCTGGCCGAACACCAGCGGCAGCCACTCGCCTTTGCCGTCGTCGTTAAATTTCGCCACATACAGCGTGCCTTTCTCCAGCAGGTGCATGTTAGCTTTGCGATCCTGCGGGTTGAATTTGCCTTCCGAGACAAATTTATAGATGTATTCGAATTTCTGGTCATCGCCCATATAGACAACAACGCGGTTATCCGGCGCGAGCGTCACCGCCGCGCCTTCGTGCTTGATGCGGCCAAGCGCGGTGTGCTTGCGCGGCACCGAATGCGGATCGTACGGGTCGATTTCCACCACCCAGCCGAAGCGGTTCGGCTCGTTCGGCGTGGCGTCGACGCTGAAGCGCTTATCCACTTCGTTCCAGCGGTAGGAGTCGTCGCTGTCGCTGATGCCGTAACGTTTTTCCAGCGGGTTCATCTCCGCTTTTTTCACGAAAATATCGGACCAGTTCTCTTCGCACGTCAGGTAGGTGCCCCACGGCGTAAAGCCGTTGGCGCAGTTCTGCATGGTGCCGAGAATGGTTTCGCCTTTCGGATCGTCAGCCGTTTGCATCAGCGGGTTGTGCAGCGCCGGGCCGGTGATTTTCATCGGCGTGTTCACGGTGATGCGGCGCGCGAAAGAGGACGGGCGCACCACTTCCCAGCCCTGGGCCGCTTTTTTCACTTCGATAACCGACACGCCCATCGCGTTCTGGCCTTTCAGCGCTTTGTCGGCGCTCCAGTTGGCGTCACCATCCTTAAACAGCAGACCGTTATCGATGTATTCATGGTTCATGGCGAGCAGGCCGTGATCGGCGCTGTTCCCGCCCTGCGGCAGGCTAAACCACGCCATGCCGTCGTGGTGCATCCCGGCCTGCGCCGCCTGCTCTTCCGTGGTATTGCTGCCGTCGGTTTTAAAAACCGGCAGATTCCCGGCAAGCCCGGTGGCGTCGCCCCATTTGTAGAAGGGCTTCGCAATGTAGCCTTCCGGCACGATAACGGTATCTTCCGTGGAAACCGGCAGACTGGTGAAACCGAGCGCCGTGGCTTTGCCGAGATTGCCGCTCGCGTTCGAGACCGCTTTCGCCAGCGCGTTTTCCGGTTTCAGCAGAAACGGAAACGCCGCCGCGGCACCGGCGACCGCGCCTGCCTGTAACAGGCGGCGGCGCGACAAATAGACTTCCGCGACCTGCGAAAACGCGCGGTTATCGCTCGGGTTGCTGATCTCTTCACTATGCTCACGTTTGAATAAGGTTTTTAACGGTCTGCCCATTGCGGTTTCCTTTCGAAATATCGATTTCAAGGGGAATCATTTTTATGCACGTGAGGCTACGGAAAGTGTGTTACAGAAATATAACAATTGTCATAAAAAAACGGCGATAAAATCACCTGTGGTCGGGGCGCGGTTTCAGGTATGATGCGAGGCCAGACCCCGCGGCGACAGGCGTCGTCGGGGTTGTCCTTTATTCAGAACCGAGCGCGTCAATGAGAGTCACCCCGGCCAACACCCTTGAATCCATTATCTTTTGCCTGCTGTTTATTTTTTTCTTTCTGAATATCCCGCCGGTGCTTTTCGCACTGCTGCATACCGCCGAGCTACGCGACGTCGCCGCCGTGGTGAACGTGGTGCCTTTCCTGGATGACTTTAACGCCTATTTTATTGAACTGGCGGTGGTGTCGGTTATCTGTTCGCTGATAACGACCGTGGCGGGCAGAACGCTGTGGGCGCGCTGGGGCAGATGAAACAAACAACGGGAAGAGACGCTGGCGCAGGCGCGCCAGCGTGAAGCCGCATCAGATAGAGGTGCGGCGGTAGCTGCGGTATTCCGGCAGCCAGAAGTTTTCCTCAATGGCCTGTAACAGCGCCTCGGCGGAGGTTTTCACCGCCACACCCTGCTGCTGCGCCATTTTGCCTACCGCAAACGCGATATCCTTCGACACCTGCTGAATATCCGTCAGCGGCGGCAGCACCAGGCCGCTGCCGGTATTGACCAGCGGCGAATGCGAGGCCAGCGCTTCACTCGCCGCCATCATCATTTCATCGGTCACGCGCAGCGCGCCGGACGAAATAATCCCCAGCCCGATGCCGGGGAAGATATAGGCGTTGTTGCACTGCGCAATCGGGTAGGTTTTCTCTTTCACCGTCACCGGCTGGAACGGGCTGCCCGTCGCCACCAGCGCCGCGCCGTCGGTCCAGTTCAGGATGTCGTGCGGCGTCGCCTCGACGCGTGAGGTCGGGTTAGAGAGCGGCATAACAATCGGGCGGGCGCAGTGCTTGTGCATCTCGCGGATAATCTCTTCGGTGAAAAGCCCGGTCTGGCCGGAGACGCCGATGAGAATGTCCGGTTTGGCGTTGCGCACCACATCCAGCAGCGAGATCGAATCGCTCTGCGTATCCCAGCCCTTAAGGCTGTCGCGTTTTTGCACCAGCTTCGACTGGAACGACAGCAGGTTTGGCATGTTGTCGGTCAGCAGGCCGAAACGGTCGACCATAAAGACGCGGGCGCGCGCCTGTTCGTCGCTTAAGCCGCCTTCGGTGCGCATCCACGCGATGATCTGCTCGGCGATGCCGCACCCGGCGGAGCCTGCGCCGAGGAAGACGATTTTCTGCTCGCTGAGCTGGCTGCCCGCCGCGCGGCTCGCGGCAATCAGCGTGCCGAGCGTCACCGCCGCGGTGCCCTGAATATCATCGTTAAAGCAGCAGATCTCGTCGCGATAGCGCTCAAGCAGCGGCATCGCGTTTTTCTGCGCGAAATCTTCAAACTGCAACAGCACGTTCGGCCAGCGCTGTTTCACCGCCTGGATAAAGTCATCAACGAACGCGTAATACTCGTCGTCGGTGATACGCGGGTGACGCCAGCCCATATAGAGTGGATCGTTCAGCAACTGCTGGTTGTTGGTGCCGACATCCAGCACGATAGGCAGCGTATACGCCGGGCTGATACCACCGCAGGCGGTGTAGAGCGACAGCTTGCCGATAGGAATGCCCATGCCGCCGATACCCTGGTCGCCGAGGCCGAGAATACGCTCGCCGTCCGTCACCACGATCACTTTGATGTTATGGATTGGCACGTTCTGCAGGATGTCGTCCATGTTGTGGCGGTTCGGCCAGGAGATGAACACCCCACGGGCGCGGCGGTAAATTTCGGAAAAACGTTCGCAGGCCGAGCCCACCGTCGGGGTGTAAATGATGGGCATCATCACCTCAAGATGGTTTTCCAGCAGGCGATAAAACAGGGTTTCGTTGGTGTCCTGGATGTTGCGCAGGTAAATGTGTTTATCAATATCCGTTTTGAAATCTTCAAACTGTCGCCACGCGCGCTCCGCCTGCTCTTCAATGGTTTCCACCACTTCCGGCAACAGCCCCAGCAGGTTGAAGTTGCTGCGCTCCTCCATGCTGAAGGCGCTGCCTTTATTCAGCAGCGGGAACTCCAGCAGAACGGGGCCTGCGTAGGGAATGTAAAGCGAACGGTTTTTTTTGTGTTTGATTTCCATCTGTCTTACTCTTTTTTGCGCGGCAGAAGCCTCACCATTGGCTTTCTGGGAGCCGCGTCGGAACGGGCGGATTACCATAGCGGCACATAGTGTATAAGAAAGCGGCCCGGCACTCTTCCCTTAATGGACAGATTTGTCGCATCAATACCATGCAATTTATTCATCATGAAGAATTTGGGGGAGCCGCGCTCCCCCGTGAGCGGTGTGGCCGTCAGGCCAGCGAAGAATCGGGCGATTTTTCAAGCGCCGGGCGCGGGCGGCCCTGGAGCGTGAAGAACGAGATAACGGTAAAGCCAAGCGTAATCAACCCAAGCACCAGATAGGTCTGCTGGAAGCCCACGGTGTCATACATCCGGCCCGCCCAAGTGGAGAGCACGACGCCGGAGAGCTGTTTGGAGAGATTAAAGCCCACCAGAAACAGCGTGGCGGAAAGGCGCGGATCAAAAACGGCGGAAATGTATTTAAACGTGCCCACCAGCAGGAACGGCAGCTCAAACATATGCAGCGTTTTGAGGATGATCACCTGCCAGTCGGCGGTGGCGAATGACGAGCCGATAATGCGCATCGACATAATCGCGCCCGCGATAAGCAGCGCGTTTTTGCTGCCAATGCGGTTGATGATAAACGGCGTGAAGAACATCACGGTGGCGTTAAGCAGCTCGCCGCCGGTGGTAACGAAGCCGAAAATCTGGGTGCCGCGCTCGGGGCTTGAGAAAAAGCCTTTAAAGAAGTTGGCGAACTGCTGGTCAAAGACGTCATACACGCTCGCCACGCCCACCACATAGATGATAAACGCCCAGAAGCTGCGCATTCTGAACAGCTCGCTGACAAGCTTCATCGAGAACGCCTGGCTGGTCTCCTTCGTGCCGGAGATCAGGTTGCCGCTCTCCCCCGCCGGGCGCGAGAACCACAGCACGCCCGCCAGGATCAGCGCGCACGCCGACGCCACCCAGAAGATGATATTAGGGTTCACGCCAAACAGCATGCCGGTCATCGAGGCGCACAGCGCCCAGCCCACGCAGCCGGAGACGCGCACTTTGCCATATTCAAAATTATTGGCGCGGCTGACGCGCTCAATGTACGCCTCCACCGCGCCGGAGCCGCTTGAGAAGACAATCCCGAGATAGCAGCCGCCGACAAACGCCCCAACCCAGATGTTAAACGCCAGCAGCGGCTTGAGCACAAAGATAAAAAACGGCGCGAACAGCACCAGCAGGCCGGTTATCGTCCACAGCAGATGTTTGCGCAGCCCGAGCTTGTCGGAGATGAGACCAAACACCGGCTGGAAGATAATCGCGAACAGCGAAATACACGAGAAGACAATGCCGGTATCCGTTTTACTGAGATGCGCGACATCCGCCAGCCACACCGGGAAAAACGGAAAGTAGGCCGACATAATGAAGTAGTAGAAAAAGAAGAACAGCAAAAAGAATATGAAGTTCTGTTTTTCAACCGGGGTCAGGGCAGGCTTATTCATCTTTCACCTTCTGTGTGGAGGTTGTTTTTGTTGTTAACCGCCGGGGCGCGCCCCGGCGGTCGCGCCCTGTCAGCCTTGCCGTCTGCGCAGGGTAAAGCGGTAGCGGTATTCCCGCGCGGTCAGCAGATATTCCGGGTGCACGCTCGGTGTCCAGGAATCATCGCCGCCAACGCCCATATGGAAGCCATCAATGGTCAGCCAGATCCCGGCCTCCGGCTGCAATTTATGCCAGTGGCTGGTTTCCATCAGCTGACGCGTGCCGTAAGGGCTTAGCGAGAAATGAAACTCGCCTTCGGCCTGCCAGCCGTTCCAGTTAAGCTCGCGGGTGTTGCAACGCAGGCCGTTTTCGCCGGGGAAAATATACGGCGTGGTGAGCTCTGAAAGCGGCAGCGTCCAGCGCGAGAAGCACGCGCTGCTCAGGCGGTCCGGGTAGTTCTCATGCGGGCCGAGGCCGAGCCAGCTTGCCGTCTCTTCGCCGCCGCGTAACTGGCAGACGACGCCCACGCGCGGCAGCGGCGGCAGTGCGGCGCTGCGCGCGATGTCGATATCGCAGTGCAGCGCGCCCTGGTTATCCACCACCATGCGCCAGCGGCTGAGAATAGCCGGGCCGTCCGCCACGCCTTTTACGAAGTACGCGTGCTGCGCGACGATCTCCACGCCGTCGCGGGTGGTCTGCGCGTCGCAGGCCAGGCAGCGGTGTTCGGTGTTATACAGCCCGGCGGCTTTCCAGCGCTCCACCCAGGCGTTCGGATCGATGCGTTCCACTTCGCTGACGCCGATATCGTTATCGATCGGCGCGCGGATGAACTGATCGGCAAGCGGCGTCAGGATCTGATCCACGCCGTCGTCGCTCCACTGTATCAGTTGACCGCTGGCGCGGCTCACGCGCCAGGTCTGACACCCGTGGCGAATGACAAATTCCGCGTCGGTGATCTCAAGCTGCGGCGCGTCGCCTGCCGCAACCGGCTCCGGCAGCGCGAGCGGTGCGGCGAGCGGCCATTGCGCCCAGGCGCTGAGATGCCCTTCCGGCGACCACGGCGTCGCCTGCGGCTGTTCAACGCGCACATGCAGCCAGATTTCCTCGTCGCCCGCGCGGGCGCTAAAGCCTGTGTCGCTGAGCGTCAGCACGCGGGACGCCTGCGGGCCGAGCTCCAGCGTCAGTTCCCCGCTCAGGCGCGTCTCGCCGCGCACCTCGATGCTCCACAGCAGGCGCTCGTTGTCGCTCTCGCGGAACAGGTATTCGCTGGTCACCTCGATTTGCAGCGGGTTTTCACTCACCAGACGGAACTGGAAGAACTGCTGCTGATGCTTCGCCTCAAAGAGCGCCGGGTGCGGCGTGCGGTCCGGAAAGACCAGCCCGTTCATGCAGAACTGACGGTCGTTCGGCGTGTCGCCGAAATCGCCGCCGTAGGCCCACCAGCGGCTGCCGTCAGGCTCGACGCGCGTAATGGCCTGGTCGGCCCAGTCCCAGATAAAGCCGCCCTGCAGGCGCGGATACTGGCGGAACGCGGCCCAGTAATCAGCGAAATTCCCCAGGCTGTTGCCCATCGCGTGGGCGTATTCACAAAGGATCAGCGGGCGGGTTTCGCCAGGCATTGAAATCCACTTTTTGATCGACCATTTCGGCACCGCAGGAATCAGCTGGTCGGTCTCCACGCGCGCGTACATCGGGCAGATGATGTCGGTCGCGCGGGTATCCGCCCCGCCACCTTCATACTGCACCGGGCGCGTCGGGTCCTGATGCTTGATCCAGTTATAGAGCGCGGTGTGGGTCGCGCCGTTGCCAGACTCATTGCCGAGCGACCAGATAATAATGCTCGGGTGGTTACGGTTGCATTTCACCATGCGCGTGACGCGCTCGCTGTACGCGCCAAGCCACACCGGATCGTCCGAAAGACGGCTCATCGGCTCCATGCCGTGGGTTTCGATATTGGCTTCGTCCACCACGTACAGCCCGTAGCGGCTGCACAGTTCATACCAGCGCGGCTGGTTGGGGTAGTGCGAACAGCGCACGGCGTTGAAGTTGTTCTGCTTCATCAGCAGGATGTCCTGCACCATCGCCGCCTCGTCCACCGCCTGGCCTTTTTCCGGGTGATGCTCGTGACGGTTAACGCCGCGGATCAGCAGCGGCTGGCCGTTGAGCGTCAGCAGGCCGTTGTTGATTTCCACGCGACGAAAGCCGACGTCGTGCGCCTCAGAGACCAGCGGCATGCCGTCGGCATCCAGCAGCGTCACCACCGCGCGATACAGATGCGGCGTTTCGGCGCTCCACAGCAGCGGGTTGTCAACGTCAAGCGAGAGCGTGACGCGCTCGGCGTAGTTGCCACGCTCATCAATCGGGGCGGAGCCGAGCGGCAGCGTCTGGCTCGCGATTTCGTTTTCGCCGTGCCACAGCGCGAGTGTCACGCTAAGCCCGCACGCAGCGGGCGTCACTTCCACCTCGCTGAACAGCGTGGCGTGACGCAGCGACGGCGCAAGCTCGGTATGCACGCGCACATCGGCCAGCGCCTGCTCCGGGAGATGCAGCAGGCTGACCGGGCGGAAAATGCCGCTCATGCGCCACATATCCTGATCTTCCAGATAAGTGCCGTCCGACCAGCGCAGCACCAGCACGCACAGGCGGTTGCGGCCCGCGTGCAGCACGCCGGTAAGATCGAATTCCGCCGGCAGGCGGCTGTCCTGCGAATAGCCCACCCACTGACCGTTACACCAGAGATAAAACGCCGAATTCACGCCGCCAAAGATAATGCGCGTGCGGCCCGTCTCCAGCCACGCCTGCGGCACCTCGATATCGCGCGAATAGCAGCCTGTCGGGTTGTCGTCCGGCACAAACGGCGGATTCACCGGGATCGGGTAGCGCACGTTGGTGTAGATCGGCGTGTCGTAGCCTTCCATCTGCCAGTTTGACGGCACCGGCGTGGCGCGGGCGTCGCTGAGATCCGCCGCCAGCCAGACTTCCGGCACCTGGTGAGGGCTGGCGAAAAAGCTGAACTGCCATTCGCCGTCGAGCGACAGCACGGCGTCGGATGGCTCTCCCCGGCGCGCCCGATCGGCGTCGCGCCAGCCGTGCAGCGGCGTATGGGACGGCAGACGGTTAACGCTGGTGATCGCCGGGTTCTGCCAGTCGTTGCGGGCAAGGATCGTCGCCAGCGGGCGCGTCTGAAGTTCGTTAAAAGCGGTCGTGGTGGGGTTTTCTGTCATGATGGTTCCCTGGAAAGAATAAAATGTCGTGCGCTAACATAAAGGATCAGCATGGCGGGAAACCGGACAGATCGCGAATGGCGGCGTTGCAGAATGAGATCCTGGATCACATCACAGCGCATGCAGGATCGTGAATTGCGATCTTCGTCACAACAGTGATGTTAGCGAACGACATTGCACGCCATAAATTGACTTTATCGCGCGCCATGGCCGATGATTCAGGCCACACAGGCAGAGGAATGGCGATGAAAAAACGACTCAGCACGCTGGATGACGTGGCGCAGAAAGCCGGGGTGTCGCACCAGACGGTGTCGCGCGTGCTTAATAAGCCGGAGATGGTTTCGCCCGCGACACGCCAGCGGGTGCTGGAGGCCATGGACGCTCTACAGTTTGTACCAAACCGCAGCGCGCAACTGCTGGCCGGGAAAGCCACCCGCACGCTCGGGTTTATCACCGTTTCTCTGGCGCTGCATGCGCCGTCGCAGATTGCCGCCGCCATTAAAAGCCACGCCGCGCGAGCGGACTACAGCGTGGTGATCGCCACGCTGGAAACCGGCACGCTGGAGGAGCTACAACGCTCGCTCAATGAAATGCGTGCGCAGAAAGTGGATGGCGTCATTATCAACCTGCCGCTCGGGGCGGAGGCGGCCGCAAGCCTCGTTAACGACAACAGCGATCTGCTGTGCCTGTTTCTCGATGTACCCGCCGACAGCGACGTCTTTCACGTAAGCTTTGACCCGCGCGACGGCTCGCGCCAGAGCGTGGAGTTACTGCTGAACGGCGGCCATCAGCGCATCGCGCTGCTCGCAGGGCCAGAACACTCGGTGGCATCCGGCATGCGTCTCGCCTGCTGGCAGGAGGTGCTTAGCGCGCACGGGCTGGCCCCCTGCGCGGTTTTACACGGCGACTGGAGCTCGAAAGACGCCTGGCAGCAGACGCTGAGCCTGTTCCGCACCCGGCGCGATATCACGGCGCTGGTGGTGGCGAACGATCAGATGGCGTTCGGTGCCATGAGCGCGCTGGATGAACTGGGCCTGCGCGTGCCGCAGGATGTGTCGGTGATTGGCTATGACGACACGCCGGACAGCGCCTATTTCATTCCGCCGCTTACCACCGTCGAGCAGGATTTCAACCGGCTGGGCGCGCAGGCGGTGAGCCGCATGGTGGCGCGCCTCACGGGCCACGGCGAGAGCGGCTCCACCCTGCTGCCGACCCGCTTTATCGAGCGCCGCTCCACAGCGCCGCTGGGCGATCGCAACGCCTCTCGTGAACGGCTGCTCGATGAAATGGCACGCCTGGTGAAAGCCCTGCGCGAGTGCTGAGCCTCAGCGCGCTTTATCCTCCTGCTTCATTCGCGCGCGAATGCCGCCGTCAATGGTCGTAGTGTCCGCCATCGGCGTATAGATAGCGCCGGTCGTCGGGGCCAGCGGCTGCGCTTTTTCCACCGAGCGGTTAATCACTTTCGCGGAGAGTTTTTCCGTCATATCCGGGAAAAGATGGTGCGATAAATTCGACGAGCGCGCCTTCCAGCCCACCGGGATCTCCTCTTGCGGTTTGAAGCAGGCTTTGACCATCGCGTCGATGACTTTCTCCGGCGAATCCATCGCGGCCATGCGCGGCGCGTGGCCGGTATAGTTGGCGGCGTGCGTCCACCACGGCGTATCCACCGCCCACGGCATGATGGTCGCCACTTTGATGTCGTGGTAATCGTTAAGCCGCAGCTCCTCGTTAATGGTGCGTCCGAGGCTCAGCACGGCGGCTTTGGTGGCGGCGTAGCTCGACTGAAACGCCAGCGGCACTTCGCTGTCCACCGAGCCGGTGTTAATCAGCACGCCGAAGCCCTGGGCGATAAAATGTTTCATCGCCACGTGCGCGCCGTAAATCACGCCTTTCAGGTTCACATCCACCAGCCGCTCATGGTCGGCTATCGGGATCTCCCAGAACCAGCCGAGCGCCCCGATACCGACGTTATTGATCCAGACGTTAATCGGCCCGAAGCGCGCGATCGCCGCCTGCGCCAGGCGCTCCACCTGATCCGGCTGGCTGACGTCTGTTTCCACCGCCAGCGCGTGGCCGTTGTCAGCGTTTATCTCCTGCGCCAGCGCCTCCAGCGCCTCGCCCCGACGCGCCGCCAGCACGACGTTCGCGCCGCGTTTGGCGAGCGCCAGCGCGGCCCCGCGGCCAAAACCGCTCGACGCCCCGGTGATAACGATAGTGGTGTTGATCATTCGTTCTTCAGACATAGCGGCCCCTCTTTTTATCAGCAGATTGCCGCGCCGCTTCAGGCCCGAAGGGCGGCGCGGCCCAGCTTTCAGTCTGGACCGGGATGCGCAGAACGCAAAAAGATGGGCTTGTTATTCGCCAGCTGAACCTGAAATTAAAACGGCTTCGTTTGAGGGCAGGCAGGTATTAGGGATTTGGTATGGGCGTGGGACGGAATTAAACAGTATCTTTTGAGTTATGATACCAGGTGAAGTCAGCGCGGTTCAGCCCAGATGTGAATGCAAGCAATCACAATACAAATTGTACAAACAGATAAAGCGTCATTCAGGGAGAACAAAGATGAGTTTTGAGCGAAAAAAGGAACGTGCACTTACCATGATGGAAAGTAAAAACATGTGGCGCAGCAACTATGCCCCTCCTCTGTTGCGTCTGTTATGGAAGTCAGGATTAAAAATCCCTCCCTTACCTTTCGCGCCGTTCTGGCAAGTAACATTAATTATGGGATTCGGGTTTAGCCTTGTATGGGGGCTCGTTATGTGGTTTTTCACATGGCAAGCAATGGGCGTCCAACCTTCCTCGGCGATATTAAGGAGCCTCGCAGGTGGGCTTCTGTTCGGCATAATCATGGCAGCGTTTCATAGCTGGCGTAAAAAGGCCAATAATTTGCCTGACTGGAAAGACCTGTAAATGGCCTGCGAACGGCTCAGTATCGCTTACAGCCCGGCCATGCTAAAAGCGCCTTATGCCAAATGGGCGTTATCACTTTCGCGCCTGTCTTAGTGAGGCTGTTTCAGGCGGTTAATCAATGATGGCTGGCTTAGCCGTGACGTGTTGCCTGAAAGAAACCTCTTGCGATACATCCATTCTTTCGGTTTCGCTGACAAAAAAGGATGGCACCAGGCCATCCTTTTTTCATACTCAGGCGCGCAGACCGCCTGCCAGCAGCGTAAACACCTCGATCATTTTCGGCAATGCTTCTTCCGGTTCCGGGCTTGCGGCCACCCACAGCGCGGCATTAAGCGCCGCGCCGTTCAGCAGCCGCGCGGCGGCGTCGGCGTCCACCGGTTTGATTATCCCGCGCGCCATCATGCTGATAACGGTCTCGCGCGTGGCGTCGAGGCAGCTATTCTGGCTCGGCCACTGCGCCGGATCGCCGAGAAACGCCGGGCCATCCAGCAGCACAATGCGCCGCACCTCTTCATCCAGCGCCATCCGAATATAGGCGACGCCTTCGGCGATCAGCGTTTCCCACGGGTCTTCCACGCCTGCGGCGGTCGCTTTCGCGCGCTGCGCCATCTCGCCGTCCACCTGGGCGACCACGGCGGCGAGCAGTCCTTTTTTATCGCCGAAATTATGATACAGCGCGCCGCGCGTCAGCCCGACGCTGGCGGTGAGCTCATCCATTGAAGCCGCCGCAAACCCTTTCTCAGCAAACGCCTTTCGCGCCGCCGCGATGAGTTTCGCGCGGTTTTCTTCCATGGTGTCGATGCGCCGTTTTGCGGCCATAGGATCTCCTTTTCACATACGCGACGTATTTCAATTGACATACGCGGCGTATGTGCAATGATTGTTCACATACGCCGCGTATATTAAATCAATTCCCGGCAAGGCGCACCCGGCTTCTTGCCCAACATTAACAGGACACCCTATGACTTCTCGCGAACCTATCTTCCCCGCTAACCGTCATGCGCTGTATGAAGAACACGGTTATTCCGCCGCCATCCGTAGCGGCGATCTGCTATTTGTTTCAGGCCAGGTGGGCAGCCGCGCCGACGGCACGCCGGAGCCGGATTTCGAAGCGCAGGTACGCCTCGCGTTTGAGAACCTGCGCGCAACGCTCGCCGCCGCCGGTTGTACCTTTGACGATCTGGTGGATGTCACCACGTTTCATACCGATCCCGAGCGCCAGTTCCCGGCCATTATGGCGGTTAAACAGGCTATTTTCCCGGCACCGCCGTACCCGAACTGGACCGCCGTCGGCGTGAACTGGCTGGCGGGTTTTGACTTTGAAATCAAGGTGATTGCCCGTATCCCGGACGGGCGGCGCGCATAATAAAAAAGGATGGCTCAGGGCCATCCTTTTTATCAACCACTACACGTTACAGGCCGCGGCGCGCCATTAACAGCGCCAGATCCACCAGCCGGTTTGAGAAGCCCCATTCGTTATCATACCAGGCGAGGATTTTGACCATGTTGCCGCCAATCACCAGCGTTGAGAGACCGTCGATAATGGACGAGCGCGGGTCGCCGCGGTAGTCGCTGGAGACCAGCGGTTCATCGCTGTAGCCGAGAATGCCTTGCAGTGGCCCTTCCTGAGAGGCCTTCAGAAACGCGGCGTTGACCTCTTCCACGGTGACATCTCGGGCGAGCGTGACGGTGAGATCGACAATCGACACCACCGGCACCGGTACGCGCAGCGAGTAACCCGTCATGCGGCCATCGAGTTCAGGGATCACTTTACCGATCGCCTTCGCCGCCCCGCTGGAGTACGGCACGATGGAGAGCGCCGCCGCGCGCGCGCCGCGCAGATCTTTTTCCGGCTGGTCGTGGAGCGCCTGGCTGTTGGTGTAGGCATGGGTAGTGTTCATCAGGCCGTGCTGAATGCCGAACTGCTGATGCAGCACCTGGGCTGCGGGCGCAAGACCGTTGGTGGTGCAGCTGCCGTTGCTGACCACGCGGTGCAGCGCCGGATCGTACTGCTCATGGTTAACGCCCATCACGATGGTCAGGTCGTCGTTTTTCGCCGGGGCCGAAATAATGACGCGTTTCGCGCCGCCTTTGGTGATATGCGCTTCGGCCTGGGCTTTGTCGGTAAAGAAACCGGTGGCTTCGATGACAATTTCCACGCCCACGCTGCTCCACGGAATATTGCCGGGGTCGCGCTCGGAGAAGACGCGGATGGCGCGCCCGTCGAGCTTCAGCTCGCCCTCGCCCGCTTCTACGGTCGCCGGCAGCGTGCCGAGCAGGGAGTCATGTTTCAGCAGATGCGCCAGGGTTTTGCTGTCGGTGAGATCGTTAATCGCCACCACCTGAAACGCCTCATTGCCCAGCGCGGCGCGTAGTACGTTGCGGCCGATACGGCCAAATCCGTTAATGCCTACTTTAACCATGATGAAGCTCCTCTGTTAACGTTCTGTAGAGAGTGTGTAACAGAGAGCCAATGGCGTAAATGACGAGATTAGATCACTTTACGCCATCATGCGCACGCAGAAGCGTTCGCGATAGTCGGACGGCGTGAGATGCAGATTGCGCTCAAAGACGCGGCGCAGGTTGATACCGTTGCCGAAACCGCACTGCGTCGCGACCTGCTCAATGCTTTCGCTCCCCTGCTCCAGGCGCTGGCGGGCGGCGTCAAGGCGCGCCTCTTCCACATAACGGGCGGGCGACACGCCGGTTTCGCGCGTAAAGACACGGGTGAAATTGCGTGGGCTCATCGCCACGTGTTCCGCCAGCCGCTCAACGCTGAGATCCTGCGCCAGGTTCTCAAGGATCCAGCCCTGGAGATCGCGGATCGGGCCAGGCGTTTTCGCCTGAGTCAGCAGATAGCGGCTGAACTGCGACTGGCCGCCGGGGCGACGCAGATACATCACCAGCTCCTGCGCGACGTTGCGCGCCAGCTCAAAACCGCCGTCTTCTTCCAGCAGCGCCAGCGTCAGATCAAACCCCGAGGTTACGCCTGCCGACGTCCAGATATCGCCGTCCTGCACGTAAATCGGCCCGCGCTCTACCGTCACCGCCGGGAAACGCGCGGCGAGCGTATCAAGCAGCCGCCAGTGGGTGGTGGCGCGTCGCCCGTCCAGCAGACCAGCCTGCGCCAGCAGCAGCGCCCCGCCGCACACCGAGACCACGCGCCGGGCATACGGTGCCGCCTGTGCCAGCCACTGCGCTACCTGGTCGCCCTCTTCTTCCGTCAGCCCGCGGCCCGTCACCATGATGGTGTCAAAAGGCGTGTGCGGCGCGAGATCGCACAGGCGGTGCTCAGCCAGCAGCTTAAAGCCGGAGGCACCGTGGATCACATGATGCGGCTGGGTGGTGGCAAGCGTCACCTGATAGTGCGGCTCAGGGGCATCCGCAGACCGCAACTGGTTGGCCCGGGTAAAGATATCGGCGATGCCGGTCGCTTCCAGCAGCATGCCCCCTTCCGGGGCGATAATCAGAATAGTTTTCATGTCCTGAAAAATACGCTTTATACAAATTAAGTCAACACAGGCGCTTAAGCGTATGGCGGTTTCAGAGCGTGTGATGGCGTGCTCAGCCCGGCATTGAGCACAGATAACGCTTTGTGGAATAAGTAAAATCGCAATAAATAAAAGGGAGGCGGGTTTTAGTGAGAGAGGAAACAGAGCGCGCTGATGTTATCGCGAGGCCGCGTTTTATTTCAGGAAATTCCCGCCGCTGGCGCAGCGGGGCTGACGTTACTGCCGCGATTGCCAGTCGCGCTCGCAGTGTTCTTTCGCTTCGGCCAGGAGATCACGCAGTTCCGGCGCGCCGTCGCTGTAACCGTAATCCATCGTGCTGCTGGCGGCCTGCTGCTCCTGCTGCGCGGCAAAACGGATCTCATCCTGCTGCGGCTGCCATTCACCGTTATCGTCACGCACCAACCGCGTGGCGTATTGCGGCTGTTTGTCATCCTCGCCGTAGATTTCATATTTACACTCAGGCGCGTTTTCCGGCCCAAATTCCAGGGTATCGATCAGATGCGGCTGTGCCATCGTGCCTCCTTCAACAGGTTAAAAATAAAGGGTAGTACAGGGAAGCGGAATGTGCCGGAGCCGTGTAGAATAACCGAAGCGCGGGACGGGAGATAAATAAGGAAAATCGTCATGCTGAAAAAAGCTATTTTCTTTTTCATTGAGCCGTATTTACCTTACGTCGCCCTTTTCTTCATTGTGCTCGGCGGTGTTATTTTTCATTATGTTGTTCCCGAGCACGCAGGTGTATTGACGTTTATGTGGCTGGTGCATGTGCTGTACTGGTTTATGAAATATGTGCCCTCTTATATCAGATTTAAATAATAAGCCGCACACAGATAATGCCTCTGCGCCACTAATGCGCAGAGGCTCAACATTTAATGAGTTTCAAGTAGCGTGAGTTTACCGTCGGGGGTTTGTCTGTAAAGTTTTCCATCCAGACCAAAGAAAACTTTCTTACTATAATCTCCTCCAACCCTCATCACGACATCATTATAAATACAATTTTCATCACTTTTAATATCATCGAAACAATTATAATCGTCTATAGTGCCATCGTTACTGCCTGTCGGTGCCGCGACATACCCTCCGAAATACATGATGGTGATTGTAAAGTCTTCGGGGTTATCGATTAAATGATATTTTTCTTGCAGGTTATCTTTGTTTTTATTCCACCAGTCAATCTTACCCCGATCTGTGAGCGGCGGATGATTAATATATACTTTACCATCAGCCACCCTAATTATTTCTGTTGGCGCAAGAAAACCCCAGCAAAACCATGTAAAACATATTAACAACAAAGCAAAAAGGATTTGCTTAAACATTATATTCACCTGCAATGGTTATTTTAGCTTCAAAATTTGTAAAAAATGGTTTAAAGCCGAATTTATTGAACCTCTGCAAGACAAACCAGATTCTAAAGAAAGTAAAGGCATTAAATTGTACTTTACTGATATCATCAGTATCAAGCCCAAAATGATCCTGACCTTTAAAACGAATAACAGCAATGTATTTTTTATTATTCAGAACCAGCGAGTCAATAGAAATTTGTGTACTATTAACATCATGTATGGAAATTCCCAAACCGTTAATGCATGACTGCCAACCAACAAATTTAGGCAAGTGCACACTCGTAAAAGGTTTTGTAAAATGATCTTTCGTTAACACATACTTATCAAAATTATGTCTATCAAGAATATATTTGATAGTACCTACTGCACTTGTATTACTTTTATCCTGGGTTATAACTTTTCTATATGCTTCATTCATCTGCAAATCATAATAATCCGCACCATCTTTGTAATGCATATGGTCAATTAATCTGGCGATAAGGCCTTTATATGTGCCGACAAAAGAGAAAGCTTTGGACTGCGTTTTCATATCATTAAAAAGCATTTCAATCACTCTTTCTTTCGTATAAGGCGCAAGGCGGCGCAGCGCCGGGTGATCATAGGGAGAACGATAGGTACAATAATCAATAAAGGGTGACACCTGATACAGTTTAAAACGCTCCTTAAGCGTTTTCTCATCCAGATCGCCATACTTCATATCATCAGCGTTGCGATCGTTAAAAGGCTTTTGACTTGTAAAAACAGTTAACGGCTGCGCGAGTCCACTCATTGAATCACATCCTTATATATCCATTGGGTGAAATATCATTATACGCTTTTATTAAGCGGCTCAAACCATTTTCGTTGAAACATGACGAACCGCAAAAAAATTATCTTCTGCAAAATCCCCAATGATATATTTCTTTTTTAGAATAGCCTGCTGTTATGAATGTCTTCAACTCGCCGCCTTCCGCCATAAAACAAAAGAAAACCAATAAAGATAGTGGGATCATTTGCATTACCACTGCCAAGATCATTCATTTAGGTCATAAAGTGCTAATTATCATTTGCAATTAATATATTAACCCCTCAGGATAAACCCGAAGCGGCAACACTGAATACCGCATAGATGATGATATTTACTTACAAACCTCAGACGAAAAGATACAGCAGATCCGCGAAAGGCCTACGTCGCTTACAGATGTTGAAATAAAAACAATCTCAACGCCCCCTCTCCCCAAACCGCACCCACGTTTAAGCAGTCGCCCCTCACCCATGCCACAATAAGTTAACCGTTTTTTTACTTCGGAGCGCCGATGCACGCCCTTCACTCTTCTTTCCCACCCGTGTTTGACGGCCATAACGATCTGCTGCTGCGCCTGTGGCTACGCGCGGAGGCCGAGCCTGTCGGGGCGGTGTTCAGCGGCCTGGAAGGCGGCCATCTGGATTATCCGCGGATGCGCCAGGGCGGCTTTGCCGGTGGGCTGTTCGCGGTGTTTGTGCCGCCGCCGGAGTATGTCGCGCAGATGCGTAATCTGCCGCTGGCGGATGCCGAAACGATGCACGATCCGCTCGCCATCACGCAGGCGCAGATTGGGCTGTTTCACGCGATGGCGCAGGCCTCCAGCGGGAAAATGCGCGTCTGCCGGACGGTGGCGGATATCGAGCAGTGCATGGCGGATGACGTGGTGGCGCTGGTGCTGCATATCGAAGGCGCGCAGGCGATCGACGCCCAACTGGAGCCGTTCGACGCCCTGCTCGCCCAGGGCGTGCGCAGCATTGGGCCGTTCTGGAACACGCCGAACATTTTTGGCGAAGGGGTCAGCGGGCCGTTTCCTGGCTCGCCCGATACCGGCGCCGGGTTAACGCCTGCCGGTAAAGCGCTCATCCGCGCCTGCCGCGAGCGGCATGTGCTGGTGGATGTCTCGCATATGAATCAGAAGGCGTTTTTCGATACCGCGGCCATCGGCGGCGGGCCGCTGGTGGCGACCCACTCCAACGCCCACGCGCTCTGCGCGCAGCCGCGCAACCTTACCGATGAGCAACTCGCGGCCATTAACGCGAGCGACGGTCTGGTCGGCGTGAACTTCGGCACCGCCTTTCTGCGCGCCGACGGGCAGCGCAACGGCGATACGCCCTTATCCGAAATTGTTACGCACGTTGAGTATCTGATTACTAAACTGGGTGAAGACCGCGTGGCGTTCGGATCGGATTTCGACGGCATCAGCCTGCCGGATGCGATGGGCGACGTCACCGGTTTACCGCGTCTGATGCAGGCGCTGGCAGCGGCAGGTTTCGACGCGCCGCTGCTGGAAAAGCTTGCCTGGCGCAACTGGTTGCGCGTGCTCAGGCTCGCCTGGGGAGAATCGCAATAAATGGATAAGCATTTAAGTTGCGATCTCGATCACATTTACGCAACATAAGCGCGCCGGTAATCGGTTTCACCAGGGTGGTAAAAAATCACCCGTTAGATGAGGAGTAAGACTATGACCAAGTGGACTAAACCTGCGTTTGTTGACCTGCGCCTGGGTCTGGAAGTGACCCTGTACATTTCCAACCGTTAATCGCCTGTGCCCGCGGCTTCGCGGGCACCTTTTCTCTTTTCCTTTCCGGTTCTGCACATGCAAATCAAAGTTCTCGGCTCTGCGGCGGGCGGCGGTTTCCCTCAGTGGAACTGCAACTGCGCCAATTGCCAGGGCGTGCGTAACGGCACGATGAAAACGTCCGCGCGTACCCAGTCTTCCATCGCCGTCAGCGATGACGGGAAAAACTGGGTGCTGTGCAACGTCTCGCCCGACATTTGCCACCAGCTTCTCGCTTCACCCGAATTGCATAATCCCGGGGTGCTGCGCGGCACCGGCATCGGCGCGATTATTCTCACCGACAGCCAGATAGATCACAGCGCGGGATTACTCAATTTACGTGAAGGCTGCCCGCACCATGTCTGGTGCACGCCGGAAGTGCATGACGATCTCTGCACCGGTTTTCCGGTCTTCCCGATGCTCTCCCACTGGAACGGCGGGCTGATTCATCACCCGATTGCGCCGCTGTCGCGCTTTCAGGTGCGGGTCTGTCCTGGCGTGCATTTCACCGCCATTCCGCTGCTGAGCAACGCGCCGCCCTACTCGCCGTACCGCGATCGCCCGCTACCGGGCCATAACGTCGCGCTGTTTATCGAAGAAGAAGGCGGGAAAAGCCTGCTCTACGCGCCGGGCCTCGGCGAGCCGGACGACGCCATTCTGCCGTGGCTTGAGCGCGCCGACGTGTTGCTGATTGACGGCACGCTGTGGCGCGACAACGAGCTTGCCGCCACCGGCGTTGGCCATAACACCGGCAAAGCGATGGGCCATCTGGCGCTGTCGGAAGAACAGGGTCTGGCGGCCTTACTGGCGCGCCTGCCCGCGGAGCGCAAGATTCTCATTCATATTAATAATACCAACCCGATCCTCAACGAGGCGTCCCCGGAGCGCCAGTCCCTGCACCAGCTGGGCATTGAGGTGAGCCACGACGGGATGGTAATCGCGCTATAAGAGGCTTTATGACCGAGCAACGACTGCTGACGCCCGACGAGTTCGAAGCGGCGCTGCGCGCGAAAGGCGCGTTCTATCACATTCACCACCCTTATCACATCGCCATGCATAACGGCGAGGCGACCCGCGAGCAGATCCAGGGCTGGGTGGCGAACCGGTTCTATTACCAGACCAGCATTCCCATCAAGGACGCCGCCATTATGGCGAACTGTCCGCATCCGGAAGTGCGCCGCCAGTGGGTGCAGCGCATTCTCGACCACGACGGCTATGACGGCAGCGAAGGCGGCATTGAAGCCTGGCTGCGTCTTGGCGAGGCGGTCGGGCTGTCGCGCGAATCGCTGCTCTCTGAAGAGCGCGTGCTGCCGGGCGTGCGCTTCGCGGTGGACGCCTATGTCAACTTCGCCCGCCGCGCCTGCTGGGAAGAGGCCGCGTGCAGTTCGCTGACCGAGCTGTTCGCCCCGCAAATCCACCAGGCGCGCCTCGACAGCTGGCCGCAGCACTACACCTGGATTGAAGCGGAAGGCTATGACTACTTCCGCAGCCGCTTAAACCAGGCGCGCCGCGACGTCGAGCACGGGCTTTCGCTCGCACTCGAATACTGCAACACGATGGAGCGCCAGCAGCGAATGCTGGAGATTTTGCAGTTTAAGCTCGACATCCTCTGGAGCATGCTCGACGCCATGACCATGGCCTATACGCTGGACAGAGCGCCTTATCACACCGTCACCCGCGAGGCGGTGTGGCACAAACGGAGACTGGTCTGATGCAGCCTGAACGCCATCATATTCCGCAATTTCGCCGCGGCTACCGCCTGCAATGGGAAGAGGCGCAGAACACGCATGTGATCCTCTACCCGGAAGGCATGGCGAAGCTGAACGAGAGCGCCGCCGCCATTCTGCAACTGGTGGACGGCCAGCAGACCGCGGGCGCGATAATCGACACGCTGGAAGCGCGCTTCCCGGAAGCCGCCCCGCTGACCGACGATGTGCTGGGCTTTCTGGGCCTCGCGTATCAACAAAAATGGGTGATTTTCCGTGAGTGACGCGAAACCCGTAAACCCGCCGCTGTGGCTGCTGGCGGAGCTGACCTACCGCTGCCCGCTGCAGTGCCCGTATTGCTCAAACCCGCTCGATTTCGCCGCGCAGGAGAATGAGCTGACGACAGAGCAGTGGATTGACGTCTTTCGCCAGGCGCGTGCCATGGGCGCGGTGCAGCTCGGGTTTTCCGGCGGCGAGCCGCTGGTGCGTAAAGATCTGCCGGAGCTTATCGCTGCCGCGCGCGGCATGGGCTTTTACACCAATCTGATCACATCCGGCATCGGGCTTACTGAGAAAAAGCTCCAGACCTTCGCCGACGCCGGGCTGGATCATATCCAGATAAGCTTCCAGGCGAGCGACGAGACGCTGAACGCGGCGCTGGCGGGCAACGAGAAAGCGTTCCACCAGAAGCTCGCGATGGCGAAAGCCGTAAAAGCGCTCGGTTACCCGATGGTGCTGAATTTCGTGCTGCACCGCCACAACATCGACCAGATCGACCGCATTATCGAGCTCGCCATCCAGCTGGACGCGGACGACGTGGAGCTCGCCACCTGTCAGTTTTACGGCTGGGCGCACCTGAACCGCGAAGGGCTGCTGCCGACCCGCGAGCAGATCGCGCGCGCCGAGGAGGTGGTGAAACACTACCGCGAGAAGATGGCCGACACCGGCAATCTCGCTAACCTGCTGTTTGTGACGCCGGACTATTACGAAGAGCGCCCGAAAGGCTGCATGGGCGGCTGGGGCGCGATTTTCCTCTCCGTCACGCCGGAGGGCACCGCGCTGCCGTGTCACAGCGCGCGCCAGTTGCCGGTGAAATTCCCGTCGGTGCTGGAGCAGTCGCTGTCGCATATCTGGTATGAGTCGTTCGGCTTTAACCGTTACCGCGGCAACGACTGGATGCCAGAGCCGTGCCGCTCCTGCCCGGAAAAAGAGCAGGATTTCGGCGGCTGCCGCTGCCAGGCATTTATGCTGACCGGCGATGCGGCCAACGCCGACCCGGTGTGCAGTAAATCGCCGCACCACGGCACGATCCTCGCCGCGCGCGAGGCGGCCAATAGCACGCAGATGGACATTGGCGATCTGCGGTTTCGCAACCGCGCCAACTCACAACTCATTTTCAAAACGCCGCAATGATCCAAACGCGCAGGCTGGCTAGCGGCATCACGCTCACGCTTATCCACCAGCCGCAGGCCACGCAGGCCGCGGCGCTGTGGCGCGTCAACGCGGGCAGCCTGCACGAGCCGGACGACTGGCCGGGGCTGGCGCATCTGCTGGAGCATATGCTATTTCGCGAAAGCGAGGGCTACCGCGATGACGAGCGCCTGATGCGCTGGGTGCCGGATCAGGGCGGGCGGCTTAACGCCTCCACCCGGCTGTGCCAGACCGCGTTTTTCTTTGAAGTGCCTGCGCAGGCGCTGGCGCCCGGGCTTTCGCGCCTGACCGATATGCTCGCCGCGCCCCGCTTTACGCCAGCGGCGCTGATGCAGGAGGCGCAGGTGATTGACGCCGAATACCGGCTGCTGGCGCAGGACGCCGCCACCCGGCGCGAGGCGGCGCTGCTGGCGTTAATGGCGGGCGATGCGCGTCTCACGCGGTTGCGCATCGGCAATAAGAGAGCCTTCGGCGAAGATCCGGCGCGGCTGCGCGCGGCACTGACAGCCTTTCATCATCAGCACTATCACGCCGGGAACCTGCACCTGTGGCTCTGCGGCCCGCAACCGCTGGAGACGCTGGAGAAGCTTGCCTGCGAGGCCGCCGCGCGCATCCGGCCGGGGGGGGCCGCACCGCTCGCCATCAATGCCCGCACGGGTGAATCGGGCGCGCTGGCGCAGCCGGGCTTTGCGCAACTGGAACTGAGCTTTTTGCTGCCTGCTGACGTGCGACCGGCCCTGCGCCTGCTGGAGCAGTGCCTGCACAGCGAAGCGCCCGGCGGACTGATGGCCGCGCTGCGCGCGCAGACGCTCGCCGATGACGCCGCACTTGAGGCCGATGCGCTGGATGACGACACGCTCTGGCTGCGGTTTTCTTTCGCGCTGACCCGTGACGCCGTGAATCCGGCGCACGTGGAGGCGCAGTTACGCCAGTGGATAGCGGCGCTTGCCGCGCTGCCGGAGGACGCGCTTTCGCCGCTGCTGCGCCTCGCCGACGAAGACGTTAATGCGCTCGCGCCGATGGACCATCTGCGCGCCCGCGCGTTCGGCCTGCCGCCGGTGAAGGGTAACGCGCTGCGCCCGCTGCTGGCGGCACTCCTGGCCCAGCGCCCGACGCGCCTGTGGCTCTCTCCTGAAGTACACGGCGCGACGGTGACGACACAGGCGCTAACGCTCACCACAGGCGATTTCCCGTATGCGCCGGGTGACGCACCGCCTGTGACGGCGTTTACGCCCGCGCCGCATTTTCCACCGCCGCTTTCCGTGGCGCTGCCGGGCGACAGCGCGCCGCTGGCATGGCGGCCAGAGGCGGAGCGCATCACGCTGACGCTTGAGCCCGCGCCGGGCACGCGGGTCAGCGATCGTCGCGGCATGGAGCTGCTCGCGCGCCTGCGCCCGCTGTGCGACCGGGCGCGCCTGAGCGGCGGCGCGCTGCGCACAGGCCTTGTTGAAGGGCGCTGGCGCATCACGCTTTGCGGCGATGAGGCGCTGCTGATGATGCTGGCGACCGAGATGATGACATACCTCTGGGAGCCGGATGACCGCTACGGCGCGGAAGCCGAACGGCTGGCGGCGCGCGCGCAGGCGCAGGAAGCTCAGGCCATCGCGGTACGGCGGTTGCTGGCGCAGCTTCCCCGCGAGCTGCTGAAGGCGGCAGGCGACACCAGCGCACAGGCGTGGCAGGCCACGCTTGAGGGCGGCGGCCCGCTGCTGCGCGACGTGCTCGCGCGCCGCTTAACCGATTTCCCCTTCCCGATCGTCGCCCCGACGCCGCCGCGCCCGCTGCCCGCGCCGCACCGTTTTACCCTGCCCGCGAACGGCACCGACAGCGCCCTGCTCCTTTTCGTGCCGCTTGTGGCCTCGCAGCGCGAGGCCGTCACTGCGCTTCACGCGCCGTTTTTCCAGCATATGCGGGTGGAGAATAATATCGGTTACGTGGCGCAGTGCCAGTGGCACACCTGCGCGGGCTACGAAGGGCTGCTGGCGCTGTTGCAGTCGCCGCATCTTTCCCCGGATGCGCTGTTAAATGAAACCACCGCGTTTTTCGAACGCCAGGGTGAGACGTGGCGCGCCGTTACACAAAAAGCGTGGGTGGGCTGTGTGACGGGGGAAGGCGGGGAGTGATAAATCGCCGCCGTCGCCAGCGATGTCGATGCGGCCTGCGAGCAGGTCTATATCGCGTTTGGTGAAAAACAGGATCACATGGTGATTGATTGCATGGTCAAAGAAGGGAATGCCTGGAAAGTGCAGTCGGTGGCGAATGTGGCATTTTCGCGTAACCTCTCCCGCCCGTCGCCGTGATAAAACCGCCTCCGCAGAGGCGGTTTCGCAGGCTTATTTCTTAAGATCCACCTGATAAAAAATATGTTTGCCGAACGGATCGACTTCATAACCGGTGACGTTTTTGCGTACCGGCTCGAAGATCGTCGAGTGGGCGATCATCACGGCGGGCATCTGATCGTGCATCATCTGCTGCGCCTCACGATAGAGCGATTCACGCTTCGGCCGATCGCTGGTGGCTTTCGCCTCGCTGATGAGCTTATCAAACGGCGCATAGCACCACTTCGCGGAGTTCGAGCCGCCGTTGGCGGACTGGCAGGTAAAGAGCGGGCCGAAGAAGTTATCCGGATCGCCGGTCGCGGTCGTCCAGCCCATCAGCGCCGCCTGATGCTCGCCGCCTTTCACGCGTTTTAAATATTCGCCCCACTCATAGGTGACGATGTGCGCCTTCACGCCAATTTTCGCCCAGTCGGCCTGGATCATCTCCGCCATACGTTTGGCGTTCGGGTTATAGGGCCGCTGCACCGGCATCGCCCAGAGATCGATGCTAAAGCCATCCGGCATCCCCGCCGCTTTCAGCAGCGCTTTGGCCTGCTCCGGCGCGTAGTCGTAATCTTTAAGCCCCTGATCCGCGCTCCAGACGCCCGGCGGCAGGAGGTTTTTCGCGGCCGTGCCGGTCCCCTGGAAAACGGCGTCGATAATCGCGGGCTTGTTGATGGCCATCGCCAGCGCCTGGCGCACTTTGACGTTATCAAGCGGCGGTTTCTGGGTGTTGAACGCGAGGAAGCCGGTATTCAGCCCCGATTTGCTCATCAGCGTGAGATCCGGGTTTTGCTTCATGCGCGGCAGATCCGCCGGGTTGGGGAACGGCATCACCTGGCACTCGTTTTTCTCAAGTTTGGCGTAGCGCACCGAGGCGTCCGGGGTGATGCTGAACACCAGCCGGTCGAGCTTCGCTTTGCCCTGCCAGTACTGGTCAAACGCCGTAAACAAAATGCGTGAATCTTTCTGGTACTGCGCGAGCTTAAACGGCCCGGTGCCGATCGGATCCATGTCCACGCGCTCCGGCGTGCCGGCTTTCAGCATCGCGTCGGCATATTCCGCCGACAGAATTGAGGCGAAATACCAGCCGAGATCCGCCACGAACGGCGCCTCCGGGTGGGCCAGCGTAAAGCGCACGGTGTGGTCATCCACTTTATCGATAGCCGTGATGAGCTTGCCGAACTCCAGGCTTTCAAAGTTGGAATAGTTGCCGTTCGAGACGTTGTGATACGGGTGTTTCGGATCCTTCTGGCGCATAAACGAGAAGATGACGTCGTCGGCGTTGAAATCGCGCGTCGGTTTGAAATATTTGTTGCTCTGGAATTTCACGCCCTTGCGCAGATGGAAGGTGTACGTTTTACCGTCGTCGCTGACCTCCCAGCGCTCCGCCAGGCTCGGCACGAGTTCGGTGGTGCCGGTTTTAAAATCCACCAGGCGGTTGTAGACCGGCACGGCGCTGGCATCGACGCTGGTGCCGGAGGTATACAATTGCGGGTTGAAGTTCTCCGGCGAGCCCTCAGAGCAATACACCAGCGTGCTCGCGCCTGCCGCGGCGCTGGTAGTGAGGGCGGCGAGCGCCAGCGCGTGAATCGTGTGCTTGCTAATCATCGTAATTCCTTTATGTTTTTTATTTCGTGCCAAAGGAGCCTGACTCTTCGTCACTTCATCAATAACATTAAAATCACAACGCAAACACCTGATAACACAAATAAAGAAGGATCCACCATGCCATCATCGCTCGGCAGTCAATTAACCCGCCGCTTTTTTCGCTACCTGGCAATCACCAGCCAGAGTGATGCGTCCGCCACCACGCTGCCCAGCACGCCGGGCCAGCACGAGATGGCCCGCGCCCTCGCCGATGAGCTGCAAACACTGGGTCTCACGCACGTTGTTATTGATGAACACGCGACCGTCACCGCCGTGAAAAAGGGCACGGTGCCGGGCGCGCCGCGCATCGGTTTTATAACGCATATCGACACTGTGGACGTCGGATTGTCACCGGAGATTCATCCACAGATCCTCACGTTTACCGGTGAAGATCTCTGCCTGAACGCCAGAGAAGATATCTGGCTGCGCGTGGCGGAGCACCCGGAGATAACCGCTTACCCGAACGAAGAGATTATTTTCAGCGACGGCACCAGCGTGCTCGGCGCGGATAACAAAGCGGCGGTGACGGTGGTGATGACGCTGCTGGAGAACCTGACGCCTGAGATGCGCCACGGCGATATCGTGGTGGCGTTTGTGCCGGATGAAGAGATTGGCCTGCGCGGCGCGAAGGCGCTGGATCTCGCGCGCTTTGACGTGGATTTCGCTTATACCATCGACTGCTGCGAGCTGGGCGAAGTGGTGTATGAGAACTTTAACGCGGCGCAGGCGGAGATCCGCTTTACCGGCGTGACGGCGCACCCGATGGCCTCGAAAGGCGTGCTGGTGAACCCGCTGCTGATGGCGACCGATTTTATCAGCCACTTCGACCGCCAGGAGACGCCGGAGCATACCGCCGGGCGCGAAGGCTATGTGTGGTTTAACGGAATGCAGGCGAGCCAGAACAGCGCGACGCTGAACGCCAGCATTCGCGATTTCGACCTTAAGGCCTTTGAGCGCCGTAAACAGCAGCTGCATGACGTGGCGGAAAAAATCGCCGCCGCGCACCCGACCGCGAAAGTGGAAATCGCCATCAGCGACGTTTACAGCAATATCAGCAATGCGATTGGCGACGACCGCCGCCCGATTGACCTGATTTACCAGGCGCTGGAGGCGCTCGACATTGCGCCAAAAACCATTCCGATGCGCGGCGGCACTGACGGCGCGGCGCTCTCCGCCAAAGGCCTGTTAACGCCGAACTTCTTTACCGGCGCGCATAACTTCCATTCGCGCTTTGAGTTTCTGCCGGTGAAATCGTTTGAGGCGTCGTATAACGTGGCGCTGAAGATCTGTTTGCTGGCGGCGGGGTAACTTCAAATAATTAAGATGACGCAGGCCTGACCCGGTTCACGCCGCGGTTGCCTGCTTCATACCCCAAAAACGTGCCGTTTAACGCATCGATATAAAACCGCACCGGCGTAGAAAAGACAAAATCCATCCAGGCGCCGGTTTCTGCCATACCGTCGTCAAGCGTCGACACAATAAAACAGGGCGTTTCATCAAGCCGGCCTTTCGTTACCGTCAGGTTTTTCTCATTCCAGATTAAGCGATACTGTTTCGCACAGGCTTTTGCGATGCGCAAGGCTTCGTATTTACTGATCACTGTTGCAGGCCATCCAAAACTTAATGGGTTTTATACTATGCCAGGCCGCTGCGGTTTGCCGTCACGTTGTTTCAACGTGTTATATAGCGCCTACATGTTCGATTATTCCTGAATGACAGCCAGCCCTTGCCCCATTGTAAATCTTGATTCGTACTGACGCGCCTCTTTCGCGTTGATAACGGTCGCAATCAGCACCGAGTAAGATTTTCCTGCAACGAAGTGAAACCCTTTAACGGGTAAACACTCCCCGGCGGCAATCCAAACCGGGTGAGCAACGTCATAATGAATAATAGTGCTGGATGGCCTGGCGCTTTCCATGATTTCCATCCAGTCGAGCCTTTCGCCCTGTTGTGCCGGCAAGCGGATGCAGATATTTCCCCTGACCGCTGTCACGCTGGCCTTATCTCTTGGCGGCAACGTGACACAGCCTGCCAGCATAAAGAACAATACCGATATAAACAGGCCTCTTCGGGTCATGAGCGCTTTCTTCCGTAAATGATTTTTTCTGACCTGCACCACATACAAAGGCCGGAAGACACCGGCTTTATCAGTTGCAGCCCGTTGATTACTCATAAAGCCAGTGGCCCGCCTTTGCGGATTCAACAAGCATACGCAGCGTTAATGGCGCTGGCGCAACGTGCTTTATGCGCATTAAGGCAGGAAGCAAAACGATCGGGATCCAGCGTCCAGGGTTTTCCTGAAATAAAAGGTTTCCCGTTCCATGTTTCTCTGTACCAGTCAAGAACGGCCTGTTCGGCCTCTTCTTTTTTCATCAACATTCACCTTACAGAGGCGCCATAATATTTATTAAACAAATAACCCGCAGCAAAATGAAAATATAAAAAGCATTCATAAGATGTATAACCAATTCCATTAACAGCATCGACTAATAGCATTAGCATTGAATGCTGAACGGTATAATACCCTTTTAAAGAATGACAGGAATCATATTTATATTTACTCCCGCCGCCTACCATCCCGGGAATAACGGATTGTCAGGCAGGCAGGGAGAAAAATATGCCAAAACGTCATTACCCCAACCCGAGGGTATTCAGACTCACAGGTTCGGTTGGCTTCTGTGGAACGAATAATCCGGATGAAGTTAAAATACTACAAAAACTCATCGCCGATGCGGGTTACAGTCAAACGACGGGGCGATACATTACCATAAATGGACGCTGTGATTTGCAAACGCAGGAAGCTATTTACTGGTATCAGCGCTTACTGAATATGAAACCATCCGGGCTGATTCATCCGGTTGATTACTGGTTTATGCACGCCCTGCATGAAGCCACGACGCCCCGCTGGCGGCCACGGCATGTCGCAGGGCCCCTTATTGTCCGGCAAGGCCAGACGACGTTTGACAGTGAAGGCGTGGATTACATCACCGCCGTTGCGCCTTTCAGACAACCGAAACATCTGCTGCAATTTTCGAGGATACTCCACCATCCCAGGTTTGAGTCTGGTGTAACGCTTGGGCGGGGGTTTGATATGAAGAAGCGCAGCGCCGGCGAAATAATCGCTACGCTGCGACACGCAGATATTGAGGAATATAAGGCTGTCATTTGCTCTAAAGCCGCTTATCTTACCGGACGAGAAGCGGAGATGTTTGTTCAATTTTATGGGCCTCTGGTAGGCGAGATTACTCATCAGCAACAAATTCGGTTATTTGAAATCGCGTATCAGGAAAAGGTCATATATGCTAAGGGGGTTTATGACCGACATGCCCGTCATTTAAATATACCGAATGCGTTACCCTGGAGCCGCATTGATACCGTGATTAGAGATACATTTATCGACACCATTTTTCAGGGTAATGTTACCGCAAATGAGATGGTGGCAATTATAGCGAAAGGCGGTAGCAGGAATGAAATTATTACTTATCTTCGAAATGACGTAAGCTCAAGACGCGACGCGCAAAGAACACAAATAAGAATAAGGAATCTGCAAAAATGAAGAGGATCATGGCAATAATCCCGTTGTTAATGATAGCTACCGCTTCGCTGGCGGCAGATGAAAAAGACATTACTTCTGATAACGCCGTCGACCAGTGCTTAGATAAGTATTACGAGTTCAGCAGCGAGTGTCTGGAAGATCTCAACGATAAAACCGAAGCCGAACTCAAAAAGGCGTATGAGACGAAGCTTAAATCGCTGGAGCGTGTTGATTACACCAAATGGTGGATGGGCGATGAAGATCGTAAAAAAAGGATGATTGAGGCCTTTCGCAAAAGCCAGCGTGACTGGCTGACCTACCGGGACGGTTACTGCGACGTAGCGACTACCGCAGCCCAGGGTACTCACTTTCTCGGTGCGGCGTCGGTAGGCTGTAACATCAATATGAACAAACGGCGCATCAAAGAGATACAGTTGACAGTGGTTGAGATGAAACGGTGAAGAATTATGCCGGAACGCTAACCCAACGGAGCCTGATAAAGAGATGAAGTTAATAACGGCACTTCTCATCGCGGTGCCTTTTATTCCCGCTGCCGCACTGGCCGTTTCTTTTCAGTTTGGTAAAGAACTCGCTCCCTGCTTTTCTCTGCCGGAATATGCAGAAGACGGAAAAAGCCAGTCAGAATGCAAAGCGCAGGCGAGAGAACGTTCGGATGAGGCGCTTAGTAAAACCATTGAACGGCTCTATAAAGCGATTGATAAAAATTATGACGTTCCCTTCAAATTAAACGATTTTGGAGGCGTGACGATGAGCGCCGTCTTCCGGGAAAGGTTTGCGCGCTCACAGGCGCTCTGGCTGCAATCCAGAGAGGCATTCTGTGCGGCGCGCGCTTCTCTTGTAGGGGAATGGGCACCCACGCAATACGACATTGAGACTCAGTGTGTTATCGACATGAATCATGCACGGCAGCATGAGATTGAAAGTCTGTACGGGCTAACACCCTGATAGTTATGCCCTCTACAGATTGCATGTAACGCGGAGATAAAGGATAAAAGTAAAGGAATTACCGCAATGAGAAAAATCGTCTTTCTCGTTTCCACGCTTTTGATCAGCCATAACTTAATGGCTGCCGATCAGAAAGATATTAACGCGGATAACGCCGTCGACCAGTGCTTAGATAAGTATTACGAATTCAGCAGCGAGTGTCTGGAAGATCTCAACGATAAAACCGAAGCCGAACTCAAACAGGCGTATGAGACGAAGCTTAAATCGCTGGAGCGTGTTGATTACACCAAATGGTGGATGGGCGATGAAGACCGTAAAAAAAGGATGATTGAGGCCTTTCGCAAAAGCCAGCGTGACTGGCTGACCTACCGGGATAGTTACTGCGAGGTAGCGACTATCGGCGAGCAGGAAACGCATTTTATTGGCGCGGCATCGGTAGGCTGTAACATCAATATGAACAAGCGGCGCATTAAAGAGATACAGTTAATCGTGGTTGAGACGACCAGGTGAAGACCCCTGGTTACCCGTGCTAACACCTCTGGCAGGGCGACAGATTTTTATCTTAAAGAGACGTCGGTTAAAGGCGGCTACGCGCAGTAGAATGGCGGTATACAGGGTTCAGGCTCAAGACGAAAAGTAAGGGATTTACTGTAATGAAAAAAATCGTTTTTATCATTTCTGTGTTGCTGGTCAGCCACGCTTCGCTGGCGGCTGAGACAGCAAACGTAACGCGAAACGATGAAGTAAAAGCCTGCGAAGATCAATATGGCGACGAGAACAGCGAATGCTTAGGTGACATTGATGATAAATCCACCGGGGCGCTCAATAAGGCTTATGCGGACAAGCTTAAGGAGATGGAGAACTTTGATTACACCAAATGGTGGATGGGCGATGAAGACCGCAAAAAACGGATGATTGAATTATTCAAAAAAAGCCAGGCCGAATGGCTTAAATATCGTGATGATTATTGCGGCGTTGCAGTGGCAGAAGCAGCGAGCACGCACTACCTGGGGAATGCCGCCACGGCCTGTAATATCAATATGAACAGACAGCGTATAAAAGAAATACAGATGCTTCACATAACGAGCCTGGAATAAAAGGTGTTTAATCTCTTTCTGATTATTGCCTTGTACTGGCGCGCCAGATAAAAAAGGCCGGGAACCCCCGGCCTTATTGTCAGTTCAGCGACATGACGTGCTGCCCGGCCCAGTCTTCATAGCCCTCCTCAGTGCGCACAAAACAGGGCGCTCTCACAAATTCCACCAGATGATTCACGAGATCAAACAGCAGCCCTGTGAGCGTTTCCGCTATTTCCGGCGGGTGCGCGCGGCTTATCAACGCCATGTTCAGTGCCTTACAGTAGTGGCTCAGCATCTGCGCGTCGCTGCCGATGCAGAACGGCACCTCTGAAGGGAGCGTGTCGGCCGTCAGTGAAGCAAACAGATGCGCCGGCACCGGTCTGTCGAGCGCGGCCGCGAGGGATTCCAGCATCAGCGCCAGTCTCCCGGCCAGCGCCAGAAACAGCGTCGCGTCCTTACACTCAATCAGTTCGCTGACTGTTTCTTCACACAGCGTGGCGAGCGGGAAGAAATCCATTTCCGCCGTGATCGGCCCTTCGCACAGCGTATGCAGGCTCAACATTCTGGAATGCGCCGACGGCGGCATCGGGGTGGCGGGAGCGTTCAGATTGAGATTATGGCCCTCATTTTCAGGGCGTGCGGGTGTGTTACTATTGACGTTAGCCATAGCGTTACTCCGTATAACGTTTGTGGTCAGAGGCCCGGAAGTGTTGGCGCACTTTCGGGTCTCGCTTATTGAGCGGTAGGCTCAGATAAGGCAAACATTACTCGTAATGTGTTCAACACTGCAATCTTGAAAAGTGTGTTATTAAAGACAAAGCGTTCAAATCAGAGGATGACCAGAATGACCACCAAAGCGATTCATGGAAAGTCTCAAATTCTCGCCACTCGCGTACCACATGAGGTTGTCCGGAGAATGCAAAAGGTGCGAAAAGAAGGCGAGAGTATCGGACAATTTGTATTTAAATGTTTTAACAGAGAAATTTCAAGTATATGCATAGATAATTAATATCTATTTATAAATATCCTTTACCGGACTGAACACCCGTATTGCCTGAGAGACTATGTTATTAAATCTATATAAATTAAAGAATATTCAAGTGTGATTTTTACAATAAGAATCATTGAAGCCATCAAGAACCAAATCAATTCAAGGCAGCTTCAATGCCTTGTATTTAATATTATTGTTCGCCCTCTTCACTTTGTTTATCTTCCGCTTCTTCAGGAAGTTCAACTGCAATAACTTTAGGTAACTGATTGGCGACATCCTTAATAAAAGCCATCGTGAATTCGGTGTCTTCTTTATAGATAGGCCAAAGCGATACTCCAGCAAGAGTCGGATCTACATCAGCTTCATGTGCTATTCTATTCCGACGTTTCCAAATGCTTTTAAGATTTCCCTTTAGTTCCTGCATTGTCTTCTGCTCAGACAACTCTTTTCCTGCATTCATTTCTTCACATATTTTCTTCCACGGTTCCTTACAATAACAAGCAAGCATCTCTGCAAGTTTTCCAGGATCAACAAAGGCTTTGAATGAATTTGTATTTCTAATACTTAATTCTGCAGCATTTATTCTATCATTTTTATCCTGAATGGTCATAATCTCCATGGGGAGTATGATATTTCTAGTTCTTATTCCATTCTCAAAGCGATATCTTGCCTCTATGGCAGCAATTTCATGTGCAAAAAAGTCGAAAGAGCTAACAATTTGAAAATAAGCTGATCTAAGTGCATCATCATTTTCAGGCTGCGTTTTTCGTAACGCACACAATGCATCATATAAACTTATCATTTCTTTAGCACGTGCCATTGCATGCTGAAACGTTATCATGGCATTATCGAATCTAGACATTTAGAATTTGTCCGTTAAAGCAATTATTTTTCGAGCACCAGCTTCAAAACCTTGACGCACATCTTCAATTTTAGCTCGGTATGTATCCGCCACATTACCTCTAAAATCAGTGTCAGCCTGAAGGTTGATAGCGAATACTGGTTTTGCTAATTCTTGTGCTGTTGCAATTAATCCATCTAATGATCCGATTTCCATGATAAAATCTTTCAATGGTGCGCCCGCATCATCATAATCTTTGTTATTAAGTAACATATGAACAGATTTAAGTGCATCAAGTAGCTCTGTATTACGTGTCTCTGCAAGCCTGTCAAACCATCTTTGGAAAGCTTGAGTTGGCTTCGCTTCCTCGTTCCCTCTGGCCCTTTTCCTAAAATTCTGAACCGATGATCCTAAATATTTAGGTGTTAAATCAGGAAAAGGATAATCAGCTGATTTAAGAGTGGCATTACTTGCTGCTTTTCGTCCCCATTCTGCCCATTTTGGTAATGTTCTTGATAAAGATCGTAATGCCATAGAAGAAAAAAGGTCTGGTGCCATAGGAATAATAAAAGCATCACTTGTCATGAACAGATTCTGATTGATGGCTCCTAGGCTGGGACTCATGTCAACTAAAGCAAAATCAATATGGTTAGCTTCACCTGTTTTTTTTATTGCATGATGAAGCGCTCCAGGAATATTTTGTAAAGCTGACAGAGAATTGCTTAATTCATGAGATACTGCAAGTTGGCTTTCATACTCGGCCAAACCAACATGCCCCGGTAATAAGTACAGTCCATTTTGGGCAGGAGATTCATAAAGTTCAGTAGCTTCTATTATATAAGGTCGAGATTCAAAAGCAGGCCGTACAGCATCGCGTATATTTTTTGGCTTTTGAAGTGAAGCGCTCTCAAAAGGATAATCTTCTGCATCTACCTCTCCCAAAAATACGCCGGTAAGATTACATTGAGGATCGCAATCAACTACCATAGTTCGCTTACCTAGAGAGGCTAACATCCAAGCCAAGTGGAATGTCATTGTTGTTTTGGACACTCCTCCTTTATGATTGAAGATAGCAATTTGTTTCATAATACATTCCTTTAAGATTGTGGAGGTCTAAATTTTAAGATTAAATATATTTCTTATAAATAAGAAATTTTCATTTAAATTATTAAATTATTAAATTATTAAATTATTAAATTATTAAATTATTAAATAATGCATTTTTTTTAAATTGGCTAAACGATAGAGCAATACAAATGTAAAAAATTAAATCTCAAATATGGAAAAGATATTCAATAATATATATTGTTGAAAATTACGATTTAAAGATAAAAAACCGCTATGGTATGAATTTTACTGTTATATAAGAATTCAGTAGAACACAAACCTTTTATTAAAATCTCGGACAAACCTTACATGAAAATACATTAAAGAGAGTAATTATTAAAACTACTAAGGTTAGTAGGGTTAGTAGGGTTAGTGGTGATAATAGGAACACAACAATAACATAAGTTATTGATTTTTGAATAATCTAAGTTTCAATACATAAAAATGCCCCCAAAGATGCCCCCACCTTGTGTTTCTACGAGTTATTAGATCTGTTTTATCTTTTAATGCCACCTATAAAAAGTGTCATGCCTTCAGCGGCATGACACTATCAAATACAACCTTAATATACTTCAAAAAAATTCATATCTTTTTATAAACTTTAGTTCTTAATAGCTTGATTGCAATATGGATGGGTTAACTGACCATTATTATAAGACCCTACCCCACCTTCCCTAACCCTGATAATATGATCATATGACACTGATTTTGTAGTGTCCAAATATCCGTTGCAAATAGGGCATTTTATAGCAGATTGTAACGCAGTATTAATAAATATCATGCTTTTTTGATCATCAGTGAATTTCTTCGCTTTTGATGCAATATCGCCTGCAACTATTTTCCCCTGCAACCCAGCTAATTGAATTAATTCGGTTTCCGAAAGATCTTGCTCGTCTTCTAACCTTTTAATTAAATCGTTCAAAAATTCCTTATATTTAACATCTCTGGACCTATGGCTGTTCTTTTGAATAATCAAAGAAATCAATTCTTTATCTTTAACCAAAATCGACTCTAATCTAGACCTTATATTGGTAAATTTTTTGAAAAAAACCCTGTCATTGTTTTTAAGTTTTTCAGCAATTAATGCAGATGTTCCTAAAAACATTGGACTGGTATGTCTACCTGTTGGGCCATAAAAATAAACCGCAGGATGTAACCCTAAACTCCCATCACCGTTGCCTGTAATAACTTCAGCCAATTTTATTGCGTTATTAAGCGACTGGATCGTTGTTAGTCCGGAATCGTCATCGTCCTGCTTATCTAAAGATTTTGGATTACCTTGTTGATCTCTATTGGCAATAAGAATAAAATCAATAAGTAACTGAATTGCAACCCTCACGCCTCGTGCGCCGCCAAGTGGTAAATCTAGCGTCTTCACCGGAGTATTTAAATCTGGGTCAAATAATATTGAGTGTAGTTTTTTAGCAGCACTTTCTATTTTATCAGAGTATTCCTGATTAAAAGCAGACCAATACCTATGACCTTTTCCCGCACGAATCACAGCACGCGCCGAAATAGATGTTGGTTTATGCCTATTTTTCAAAAGGAGCTCTTCAACCTCATCCAGTGCAGTTCCTTGCATATTAATATTAAAGAAAGAGCTTTCGGCTTTATCAGCGTTACCTTTAACCCACTGAATTGTCAGCCCTCTAGTTAATATATTTGTGATTTTATTTCTTTCTATGGATGATATATCTTCATCCTGAAGCCTTTGCTTAAAATGGCTCCAACTGCCCACGCGCTCGTTAATGAGTTTCCGAGTTTTATCGGCAATACTCCTTTGCTCCTTTGAAATCTCCGAGCCAAAATATTTCAAAGATAATGGCCCATCACCATAGTCATCTTCGATCCAAGCCTTCAAAACACTCAGACGGTGCCCGCCGTCAATAACAAATATATATGAACTTTTCCATAGAATTACTGCTGGTATTAAATCACCGTTAACATAGCTTTCAAGCATTGAAACGACTTGATTAGGTGACCAGTGATTTGTCTCTCGCTGAAAGTCTGGCTTTCTTAATATAGCCGTAAAATCATTCAAATCTCTGACCGATATACTATTAATTGTATCAAAAGTAGTTTCATCATCAGTCTCTGTTGCAAAGTCTGCACGCTTAATCATTGCATCCAAGTTTACTAAATTTGCTTTACTCGCCATATATTGCCCTTAAGGTTAACTCCGCCTCGATTGATGAGCATCACCCTTAGAATCATGACATTTAAGCTAAGACCGTTGCAAGAATATGGTTATAAGAAATGTGATCAGACGTATTAGATTCTTAAGCAACCCTGATAAAAATTTTTTCGGCAAAAATTGCACTACAGCGCCACATCACGTAAACCAGGCGCCGCCACCCATGAAACAGATCCCGCCCGCCTCGTTGCGCTGGCGCAGCCGTAGGCCCACAAAATAAAACGTTTGCAGACAAAAACGGCACTACACCGCACCCGCCTGCGGGTTCTGGATCACAAAATTTTTTCAGTTTTGAGTTTTTACAGTCGGTATCGCCAGCCCGCGCCACTGCCGGGCTGGCGAGCCAGAAAGCAGACTGAAAAAGTTGAAAGAAATTTCACTGTTTTTCACTTTAATGCCTTTCCGTAACTGTGCGGCATAGAAGTAACTCACTGATTTTACAGTTTAAATTTAACTTTTTGTGACCTACTGACAGGATTTTCAAGCAAAGAAAATTTTACATGCGATTGATAATAAAAGGATTTTTTCAGGATGAAACTGAAAAACACAGACACCGAAAACAGGGTGCCGGGCATGTTCGTCAGAACGCCCGGCAGTTACTGTTAATGCTTTTCTTCGGCCTCCTGTAACAACGCCAGCGCCTTTTTGCGGTCATGCTCTCCCAGTGAGTCAATCAGCTCCTTTACCCGCCCCTGGCCGCTCAGCGCGCTGGGGCTGATGGTGTGTGAGAACGAGACATTCATTACAAAGGAGTGCCCGCATTCCATATTACTGCACTGGCAGTACACATCAGCCAGCTGGGGATGTTTGCGGTTAGTCTTGCGTATTTTTGCGTCTGCCAGACATACCGGGCAGGTCATTTTCATTATCCGCATGGTTATTCCTTAAAAACAGGCCCGCCAGAAATAAGGCTCCGGACATGGCGCTTTCTGTCAGAGACGTGTAACAGTGGTAACACCGGTAACATCCTTGATATTAAAAGATAAATCCCGTTACCACTGCGGTATTTACTGTGGTAACACGCGGTAACAGGCTGTTTTCTGTTACCAGTGTTACCACTCATGTTTTCTGACTGGTAACGGTCACACGCCGCATAAACACAGGCTGTTACCTCTGTTACCAGTGTTACCTCAGATAAATAAGACTCGCGCGATTTAAACCGGGTCCGCGCTCCCCAGTACCTGACTGTTAAACTGATACACCCGCTTTAGCCCTATCTCTGGCAGGCGGACGTTGGTCTGTGTACGCCCTTCGCTGCCCGCCTCCAGCCACCCGGCGGCTACGCACAGCCGCGCCACCTTACGGGCATCAAAACCCCTGCAGATTTCCTTCCAGCCGGACGGCAGCACATAAAAGGTGGTTACCGGCTCGCTGTCATTACCGCCCTTCTCCACCTTACGGAACCCCATCATGGATACAGGCCGGTTGCGCTCGTCATGCCAGTCGGCAAAGCGGCTGAACTGGTTGCGGGTCATGAAGTCGCACACCTGTTCCAGTGCGGCCTTATCCTCCTGATTGGCTGTATGGCCACGGTCAGCCATCCATGAAGCCAGACAACGCTCAGCGGCCCGGAAAGCCTCACCCTCCGGCCAGCCGGTGATACCGGCGCGGGTGGCAAGCTCCCCGGCCATTGCCACCAGAGCAAAGCGCGTGACTGCACGCCCGACCTGATTCCCCGCATCCTGCGGCGTCAGCCTGCGGGTGAACGCCTTCAGCATGGCTTTCGCCTCGCTGGTCACCTGCGGTAAATCCTGCGTCAGGTGATGCAGCCAGTCACGGAACGGCGCGCCGTGATGCAGCTTCACTGCCTGTTCAAGGTGCTCAGCCAGCGCCTTGCCGCCGCTGAAGCCGTGCAGCTCCTCAAACACGCCGTATCTGCCCGAATCGCTGGGGATCTGGATCATCCTGACCTCAACACCGGCATAGGTGCGTTCTCCGGCATTTGCGGCGTGTTCAACCAGTGACAGCTCCCCGGTGGACAGAAACAGCAGGTTCCAGCGGCTGGTTTCCCGTACAGAACCGTCCGTTCTGGCGCGGGCCTTGCCCTGCCCGTTCGCCAGCATATAGGCGATGTTACCGGCTTCGCGCCCGTCCACCTCGCGGATTTCGTCAAGCATCAGCGTGGCGTCGTTGCGGCGGCTGGCCGTGCCTTCCAGCGCATTACCGGTGGCGCGCCACGTATGCCAGAAGTCGGTTCCCCCACAGACGGAAGCAGCCACTTTCATGGTGGTGGTTTTGCCGTCCGTGGATTCGCCCTTGAGGTGATAGCCGCCCCCGCTCATGCCGACCAGTTGCAGCAGCGGTGCGGCAAAAGCCAGGCTGACGGCAAAAGCCACCCGCGCATTCCCCACGCAGTAGCGGCTTATCTGTTCGCGCCATTCGTCTGCGGTGCCGTTCACCCGGAAGTCACGGCCCTGCACGCTGCTGGTCTGTAAAATCACAGACTGCGCGTCACGGCCTATCACTTCGTCCTGAAGCACATAGACGCCACCGTGCCAGCCTGTTTTGTTCACGCAGGTCACTTTTCTGTCCGGTTTACACAGCGAGATATATTCCATCAGATGCGCACGCGCCATCCCGTTGATGTTGATATAGGAGAGCCCGTTAACCAGCAGCACACGACGCAGCTCTTCCCCGCTTCCGCCAAGCAGCTCCATCGGCATAGCCCATTTGCGGCTGTTGCCGTTGGTGTCCTCCCACTCCAGCAGGCGGCCATAATTACTGCCGTCAGCATCACTGGTAATGGCCGTCACACGCAGGGGGCTGCAAATTTTGATGTTGCGGATTTCCG